>NZ_JAEKJB010000008.1 GCF_016785095.1 Alloalcanivorax marinus
AACAGCCCGGTGGTCCGATCTACGGCACAGGTTCAAGGACCTCAGGAGCGACTCGGGTTGCCACCGGGCTGACAGGGGATGGTAGCTAATCATCTCCCTGCGGAGAGACACAAGGAGCGACTTCAGTCGCGATACGGCGCCCCCTCCAGGAAGGCGCCTCCCGCCAGCGACCGCCTACAACCAGGTCTCCGCGTACTCCGCCAGCAACGACCGGGGCACGCCCATCAACTGCACCGACCCACCGTGCACGAAGCTCTTGAAGCGCTCGGTCATGTAGGTCAGCCCGGAACTGATCGGCGACAGATAGGGGGTGTCGATCTGCGCCAGGTTACCGAGACACACCACCTTGGAGCCCTCCCCGGCCCGGGTGATGATCGCCTTCATCTGGTGAGGCGTCAGGTTCTGGCTTTCGTCGATCAGGATCAGGGATTTCTGGAAACTGCGCCCGCGAATGTAATTGAGCGCCTTGAACTGGATGTTGGCCTTCTCCTTGACGTACTGAATGCTGCCGGAGGGGTTCTCGTCGTTTAGGTGCAGCGCCTCGATGTTGTCGTTGATGGCCCCCAGCCAGGGGTCCATTTTTTCTTCCTCGGTGCCGGGCAGGAAACCGTGATCCTCCGCCAGCGGCGGCGTGGAGCGGGTGGCGATGATTTTGTTGAAGCGCTTCTGCTCCACGGTCATCTCGATGGCGGCGGCCAGCGCCAGGATGGTCTTGCCGGAGCCGGCGGCGCCGGTCAGGGTCACCAGATGAATGTCCGGATCAAGCAGCAACTGCAACGCCACCGCCTGCTGGATATTCATCGGTTTGAGCCCCCAGGCCTCCTGCTCCATAAGGGTTTCCGCCTTGTGATGCCGCAGCGTCACCACGCCCGCCTCGACGCTGACGATGCGCCCCACGAACCCCTGCTCGTCGAGGATGAACTGATTGGGGTAGATCTCCTCGCCGAGGATATCGCCAACCACCAGACCATGGGGAAGATGATGCAGGGTCTCGGCGCCGACCTGCTCGGTTTCCACTTCGGTGACCTTGTCCCAGAACGAGCCGGGCACTTCAAAATAGCCCCGCGTCAGTTGCTTGATGTCGGAGACCAGTTGGTCGTTGTGGTAATCCTCCGCTTCGATACCACAGGCACGCGCCTTGAGGCGCATGTTGATGTCCTTGGTGACCAACACATAGCGGCTGTCCGGATCGGCCATCTTCATCGCCATCACATCATTGATGATGCGGTTATCGTTCAGATGATCCGGAAGCGCGGCGCCGCCATTGGCGCCGCGTGGCATCAGCACCGTCAGCGTGCCCTGGTGGTGCTGGCCCCGGTTGATGGGGATGCCGGCCTCCACCTCCGCCGGGGTCGCCGCCCCCAGTACCCGGTCGATCTGGCGAATCGCCGCGCGACAGTCCGAGGCGGTGTGGGATTTACCGGTTTTCAGGCGGTCCAGTTCCTCCAGAACGGTCATCGGAATCGCTACCCGGTGCTCTTCGAAATTCAGCAACGAGTTGGGATCGTGGATCAGCACATTGGTATCGAGGACGTAGGTCTTGGGCGTGGGGTCGGGTTTGCCGTGGTGGGAGTTGGATGCTGCGGAGACGGAGTGCAAAGTGGCCGCGCGCTTTTCCATGCGTTTCCCCTGTTGGTCTGCACCTGGCGGTGCGGTTTGGCGACCGGGGCGAACGTCGTTTCGCGAGCCTGCTTGCGGCGGTGGATCGCGAGAGCGACGCAGGCCTCTGCCGCCGTGGTTTGGCTTACCGGCGGTGGCTGGTCAAGCTCGGTTTGGATCGCGATCCCTCCCGCAATAACGGGATGTGAATTACCATAACCCAGCTTTTCATCACTGACAACGAAGCGAGTACGAGCATGTCCGACGACCCGTTACCGGATCATCCCGAGGTTCGCATGCCCCCGCCCCTTCTGCATCTGGGCGGCCTGCTGATCGGCTATGGCATCGACCAGGCCCTGGGCTGGACGCTGCCGGCGCTGCCCGGCCGCGAGCCGCTGGCCGCGGCGCTTGCTCTCGCCGGCGTGGGGCTGGTGGTCACCGCCCTGTTGCAACTGGCCGCCCACCGCACCACCGCCATGCCACACCGGGCGGCGCGGGTGCTGGTCACCAGCGGTGTGTTCCGCTTCAGCCGCAACCCGATCTATCTGGCGTTCGCGCTGCTGCATCTTGCCTGTGCCCTGAGCCTGGCCAGCCCGGGCATGCTGCTCACCCTGGTGCTGGTGGAGTGGGTCATGCATAGCCACGTGATCGCGGCGGAAGAAGCGTTTCACGCGCGCCGTTTCGGCCCTGAGTGGCAATCCTATCGGCAACGGGTGCGGCGCTGGTTGTAGCTCCCTTCCAGGCTTTGAGAATCCTCGGCTCGCCCAGGGCCCCCTGGCGTAACAGCAAACGGGGAGAATCGAAATCCCCGGGCACGAAGCCGGCCACGCGGATGTCCCGGGGCAGCCAGCCCAAACGCCGGTACATTTCCGCCACCAGCTCGGAACAGAACCAGCCGCGCCGGTCCGGCGGCCGGGTGAAACCACTGAGCAGGTCCAGGGCATTACACAGCACGAAGTTCTTGTAGGGCCGGTGCAGCAGCCTGGCCACCAGCCGCGCCACCAGCTTTTCCTGGCGCGCGCACAAGGAGGCGCCCTCGCGGTGCCGCAACACCACATCACCGGGATAGTCACGCAGTTTGTCCGCCAGCGGCACCAGCGCCACGCCGGCCACCGGCCGTCCCAGATGCAGGTCCGCCGATTCGCTGGCGCCTACCGCCTCCAGCACCAGGGGACGATCGTCGCCGGGCAGACACACCACCATGCCGATGTGGCTCCAGCGGCTGCGCGTGAACAAACGGATGGTGCTGCTGACCAGGCCGCGCCCGGCGAACAACAGGATGTCGCCGGTTTGCGGGGTGGGAACGGACGGAGCGGAATCCGGGATCACGGGGCTACCCATCAAAGACCGAGGCTCGTCCCGCAGAGTGGCCGCCCGCCGTGACAGCGCCCTGACAATTTGGTCACGCTTGCATGACAGGGCCGGCGCACGACGCCTTGTCATAAAACCTCTGCCATAAAACCACTGTCATAAAACCGTGACACCGCGCCGCTAGACTGCCTGCAACGATCGCGGCTCCCTCCATGGAAGAACGTCTCTATCTCCTACAACGGCACCTGCCTGAACTGCTGCACCTGGACAGTCTGATCCGGCTCGGTGAACGGCATCTCCGCGTCAGCGAGGTGCTGAGCGTGCCCCTGGGCGATCTTGCGCTGCCGGTGCGCGTGATCGAAATGGGCAGCCGTTCGCCAGGCGCGCCGGTGATGGGGTTCTTTGGCGGCGTGCACGGCGTGGAACGCATCGGCACCCAGGTGATCCTGTCGCTGCTGCACAGCCTGATTCACCGCCTGCAATGGGACGACCACCTGCACCGCCGGCTGGAGAGCGTGCGCCTGGTGTTCATGCCCATGGTCAACCCCGGCGGCATCTGGCGGCGCACGCGCAGCAACCCCAATGGCGTGGACCTGATGCGCAACGCGCCGGTGGACGCCGACGGCAAGGTCTCGTTCCTGGTCGGCGGCCAGCGCCTCAGCCGCCTTCTACCCTGGTACCGGGGCCGCGCCGGCGACCCCATGGAAGCCGAAGCCCAGGCCCTGGTGGACGCGGTCCGCGACAAGCTGATGAACGCGCCGGTGTCGCTGAGCCTGGACTGCCACAGCGGCTTCGGCCGGCGCGACCGCATCTGGTGCTCCTACGCGCGCACCCACCGGCCCATCGCCCATCTGGCGGAGGTGTACCGCCTCAAGCAAGTGCTGGAAAACACCTACCCCCATCACCATCCCTATCTGATCGAACCGCAGTCGCTCAACTACACCACCCACGGCGACCTGTGGGATTACCTTTACGACGACGCCCGCGAGCGCCACCCGGAGCGCCTGTTCCTGCCCTTCACCCTGGAAATGGGCTCCTGGCTATGGGTGCGCAAGAATCCGCGCCAGATGCTGGACTTCTTCGGCTACTTCAACCCCATCATCGGCCACCGCCACCATCGGGTGCTGCGCCAGCACCTGCCATTGTTCGACGTGCTCATCGCCCTGGCGGCCAACGCCGGCAACTGGCTGCCCACCGGCTCGCGTCGCCGGGCCCTGGCCCGCGACGCGGTGCGCCATTGGTTCGGTGAAGCCGGCGGCTGATCCGGCACCCGCCGCTGGTGGCTCTCGATAAACCCGCTGGTGGCCCTACATAAACCCGCTGGTGGCCCTCCTCTTGCATCCGTACACTCGTTTCAATCGTTTCAGGAGGACCATCATGATCAGAATAACCACCGCCCTGCTGCCGCTGGCCTTGCTCAGCGGCTGCCAGATGTTCAGCTACCAGGAACCGGCCGGCGCCGATACCGCCACCGTCACCTTCACCGGCGACGCCGCGGCCCAGCCGGTGGTGTGCGTGCCTGGCAAGGGCTTCAAGGACACGCAAATGGCCCTGGCCGTCAAACCCTGGGAAACCAATGCCTTCAACGAATTGTTCAAGACCATGAAGAAGGCCGAGGAAGTACCGGTGGCCATTCAGGCCTCGGAACAAGCACGGGTGGGCGTGGTCTACAACGAACGCCGCAGTGAAGGCGCCGGCCGCGACCACTGCCGTGTCGCCGCGCAGTTCGATGCCCGCCCCGGTGAGCGCTACCGCGCGCACTTTACCCGCACCGACACGGGCAACTGCGGTCTCGAAATCCGTGGCGAGGATGGCGTGCGCGCTGACGCGGTGCCCGTGGCCTGGCAGTGCCCGAACTGACCCTCAAGCGTGGCGGCGCCGTCAGGCACCGCCACGCAGCACCATCGTGGTGCACTGCACCAGAACAAAGCATCCCGCCTCGCCACTTTTCGTTATTTTACCTTTCCGATTTCTCCTTGCCTCTCCCAACTCACTGATCCATCGCCATTTTTCATTTTTGGCACGCTCCCTGCTTTGTATCCGGTCGAGCCTCCCAGGCCAGTGCGCCAGGAGCGCACAACCAGAAAACAGTTATTTGCAAAGAGGGTTGCACATGAAACACGTATCTGGGATGAAAAAGACCGTTTTGGCCGCCACCGTGGCAGCCACCGCCGCCACCGGCCTGATCGCTCCGTCCATGGCCGCGGCCGAAGTGAGCGGCACCGTCGGCGTTTCCAACATGTACTTCTGGCGTGGTCAGGATATTTCCGACGGCGGCGCCCAAGTATTCGGTAGCCTGGATTACGCGCACTCTTCCGGCCTCTACGCCGGTGTGTGGGGAAGCTCTGAAACCGAAACCACCGAATACGACCTGTACGCCGGTTACGCGGGCTCCGTGGGCGATTTCAGCTATGACCTCGCCTATGTGGACTACAACTACCCGAACGACACCGATTCCGATCTTCAGGAAGTAGTACTGGGTCTGGGCTACGCCGGCTTCAGCGCCGGTGCCTACATCGGCGTGGGCGACTACGGTCGTGGCGACGACTCCACCGACAACAAGGACAAGTACTTCACCGTGGGCTACTCCTACGACAAGTACGGCATCCTGATCGGCACCTGGGATTTTGACGCCGACGACATCAACTACACCCACGTCGACCTGAGCTACGCGCTCACCGACGAACTGGGCTTCACTGTTTCCAAAGTGGTGAGCGCCGACGACTGCGCCATCAACAACAATGAAGACACGAACTTCAACGCTAGTGGTGAGTGTACCGCCAGCGATAGCAGCATTAAGGACGACACTCTGTTCGTCGTCACCTACGCCCTGTCGTTCTAAAGAAGTATGCGCTGAGAGTATTCGGGCGGGCCTCTCCCCCCGCCCAACCTTTTCACACCGTGGGGCCCTCCCTGGTCCTCGCTGGAAACGCAAGCAGGCCCCACGGTGTTTTTTAATCTCCTACCACGGCTTATCCATCCCGCCTTACCGTATCCTCGGTGCCATTTTTAATCACTACTTCTTCCTGGTCTTCCCCTGTACGGCTTTAAAACGTGGGTTTGACTTGCAGATGACATAGATGCGCCCTCTACGCTTGACCACCTGACAATCAGGGTGGCGCGCCTTGGCGCTTTTCATCGGCCCTCGGGTAGGCGGCGCATCCGCGCCATGCATGGACAGCCGCTGTCAGCGGTAAGGGATGCTTAGAACGGGCGCGCCGAGGTCAATGGAAATACAGGCCCGCGACCGTGGCCGCGGGCGAACGGCAAGAACCCGAGAGAAATCGCGAAGCTCAGGGCGCGTCGCGGAGCACCGGGAAGTCGGCGCAGAGATCGTCGTGGTCGCTGAAGGTGAGGCAGATTTCCACCTGCTCACCGGCTTCCGGGATCTCGGCGACCTTCATCAGCATCAGGTGCTTGCCGCCCGGCGCGAACGTGGCCTGATCGCCGGGCTCCAGGGTGATGCCACTGAGGTGGACCATGCGCGCCTGGCCATCGTCGGTGGTTTCGGTGTCGTGCAGCATGGCCATGCCGGCGATGTCGGTTTTGGCGCCCTTGAGTTCCACCGCCCGGTCCCCGTCGTTGCGCAGGGTGAAATAACCGGCCATGGTCGGCGATACTGGCGGTACCGCGCGCAGCCAGGCTTTTTCCAGCACCAGATCACCGTCGGCGGACGCGGCGCCCGCCAGGGCCAGCAGGGCGGCACCCGCCACGCCGTTAAAGAAGGCTTTGTACATCATCGGTCACCTCATCGATATTGAAGTCCGACGGGTACAGCTTGCGCACCCGCCCCTGCTGGTCCAGCAGGTAAACGTAGTCACTGTGGGTGAAGTCGTACTCCGGCTCACCTTCGCCGGATTTCAGGAACACCACCCCATACTGTTCCGCCACCGCGCGGATCTCCGCCTCGCCGCCGGTCAAGCCGATCACGTTGGCCTTGAACCAGGGCACGTACTCACGCAGGTGCTCGGGGGTATCACGGGCCGGGTCGAAGGTGATGAACAACGGCTGCACGCGGTCGGCGTCACCGGCGTCGCGCAGGTTGCGGTACACCTGGGAGACCCGCGCCAGGGTCGCCGGGCAGATATCGGGGCAATGGGTATAGCCGAAGAACATCAGCACCACCCGGCCTCGCTGGTCGGCCAGGCGGAACGCCCCGCCGTTATGATCGGTGAGGGTGAAATCCCCGCCCAGGCGGGTGTTCACCGGCAACTCCTCGCGGGGTTCGGCGCAGCCGGCCAGGGCCAGCAACAGGACCAGCGGGCCGAGCCGGCCCGCCAGGGCACGGGGGAAAGTCATGGGGGGCTCCGGAATCATGACGGCGGCGCCGGATGATACCCCGGCGGGGCGGGCCCCGCCCAGGGGCGCGGTGCGGCGTTTTGCCACGGTCGGGGTTCGCAGTTTGCCCTCGCCGGCGGTACAATCGGCGCCCATTTTCCAATCGATCGACGGTCTCCCCCATGGCACGCAAGCTGTTTATCCAGACCCACGGCTGCCAGATGAACGAGTACGACTCCACCCGCATGGTGGATTTGCTGGAGTCGACCCACGGCCTGGAGCCCACCGACAATCCGGAAGAAGCGGATGTGTTGTTGCTCAACACCTGCTCGATCCGCGAAAAAGCCCAGGAGAAGGTATTCCATCAGCTGGGCCGCTGGAAGCGCCTGAAGGACCGCAATCCGGACCTGGTGATCGGCGTCGGCGGCTGCGTGGCCAGCCAGGAAGGCGAGGCGATCCGCGAACGCGCGCCCTATGTGGACGTGGTGTTCGGCCCTCAGACCCTGCACCGCCTGCCGGGTCTGATCACCCAGGCGTCCACCACCCGGTCGCTGGCCATCGATGTGACCTTCCCGGAGATCGAGAAGTTCGACAACCTGCCCGAGCCCAGCGTGGACGGCCCCAGCGCCTTCGTCTCGATCATGGAAGGCTGCTCCAAGTACTGTACCTTCTGCGTGGTGCCCTACACCCGTGGCGAGGAAGTGAGCCGCCCGGTGCAGCCGGTGCTCGACGAAGTGCGCCACCTGGCCGACATGGGCGTGCGCGAGATCAACCTGCTGGGCCAGAACGTGAACGCTTACCGGGGCCAGGGCGCCAACGGCGAGGTGCTGGATCTGGCCGACCTGATCCTGCTGCTGCGCGACATCGACGGCATCGACCGCATCCGCTATACCACCAGCCATCCGGTGGAGTTCTCCGACGCCCTGATCCAGGTCTACGAGGAGGTGCCGGAGCTGGTCAGCCACCTGCACCTGCCGGTGCAGTCCGGTTCCGACCGTATTCTGGCGATGATGAAGCGCAACCATACGGTGCTGGAGTACAAGTCCAAGCTGCGCAAGCTGCGGCGCATCCGCCCGGACATTTCCTACAGCTCGGATTTCATCATCGGCTTCCCGGGGGAGACCGACGCCGATTTCGAGGCCACCATGAACCTGATCGGCGATATCGGCTTCGACCACTCCTTCAGCTTCATCTACAGCGCCCGCCCCGGCACGCCGGCGGCGGATCTCCCCGACGACGTGCCCCTGGACGTGAAGAAGGAGCGCCTGCGCATTCTGCAGCAGCGCATCCAGCAGAACGCCCTGGATATCTCGCGCAAGATGGTGGGCACCACCCAGCGCATTCTGGTGGATGGCTTCTCCAAGAAGGACCCGGGCCAGCTCAAGGGCCGCACCGAGAACAACCGGGTGGTGAACTTCGCCTGCGACGACATCGATCTGATCGGCGATTTCGTCGACGTGGAGATCCTGGAAGCGCTGCCCAACTCCCTGCGCGGCGGGTTGAAGGCGTTTTCCGAAGCGGGCTGAAGGCACGCCTCGGCTGTAGGAGCGACTTCAGTCGCGATCAACGCTGGTGCCACAACCCATCGCGACTAAAGTCGCTCCTACGAACGCGTCCGGATGACGAAGCGTCCGCCGCTCATATCCAAATTCCAAATCCGTTTAAGCAGGCGCTTTATTTAAACCTGCCGTTATATACACTGAGCGCCAATTCCGAATTCATCCGCAAGGAGCCCGACAATGCGTGTTTGGCTGACCGCCGCTCTGCTTTCAGTGGCCTCACTGGCCGGTGCCCAGCAGACCATCCTCAACAGTTCCTACGACATCGCCCGGGAGCTGTTCCAGGCCTACAACCCCGAGTTCCAGGCCCACTGGAAGGAAAAAACCGGTGAGGACATCACCATCAAGCAGTCCCACGCCGGTTCCTCCAAGCAGGCCCGCGCCATCCTCCAGGGGCTGGACGCGGACGTGGTGACCTTCAACCAGGTTACCGACGTGAACGTGCTGCACGACAAGGGCAACCTGATTCCCGAGGACTGGAACACCCGGCTGCCGAACAATTCCAGCCCCTACTACTCCACCACCGCCTTCCTGGTGCGCAAGGGCAACCCCAAGAACATCCAGGGCTGGGACGACCTGGCGAAGGACGGGGTGGACGTGGTGTTCCCGAACCCCAAGACCTCCGGCAACGGTCGCTACACCTACCTGGCCGCCTGGATGGCCGCCGAGGAGCGCTTTGACGGCGATGAGGCAAAAATCCGCGACTACATGGCCCACTTCCTGGCCAACGTGGCGGTGTTTGATTCCGGCGGTCGCGGCGCCACCGTGACCTTCGCCGAGCGCGAGATCGGCGACGTGCTGATCAGCTTCGAATCCGAGGTGAACAACATCCGCAAGCAGTACGGCACCGGTGACTACGAGGTGGTGGTGCCCAAGACCTCCGTGCTGGCGGAATTCCCGGTCACCGTGGTGGACAAGGTGGTCGACAAGCGCGGCACCCGCGAGGTCGCCACCGAATACCTGGAATACCTGTACAGCAAGAACATCCAGCAGCTGCTCACCACCTTCAACTACCGGGTGCACCATCCGGACGTGGTGAAGGCCACCGAGGACCAGTTCCCACCGGTGAAGCTGCTCAAGGTGGAGGACTACTTCGGCTCCTGGGCCGAAGCCCAGGACACCCACTTCGCCTCCGGTGGCGAGCTCGACAAGCTGCAGGCCAAGGCACGGAGTCTGCGCTAGTTGGCCGTTCTCCGCACCCGACACTCGGTTCTGCCCGGCTTCACGCTCAGCTTCGCGCTGAGCGTGTTTTTCGTGTGTTTGGTGATTCTGGTGCCGCTGTCCGGGCTGGTGCTGCACGTCAGCGACATGACCTGGGACCGCTACTGGTCGGTGATCAGCGATCCGCGCAGCCTGGCCAGTTTCAAGGTGACCATCCTGGCCGCCGCCGGCGCCAGCCTGATCAACGCCGTGGTCGGCATGCTGCTGGCCTGGGTGCTGGTGCGTTACCGCTTCCCCGGACGGCGCATCATGGACGCCCTGGTGGACCTGCCCTTCGCCCTGCCCACCGCCGTTGCCGGCCTGACCCTGTCGGCGCTGTTCGCCGCCAACGGCTGGCTGGGGCAGTGGTTCGAGGCGATCGGCATCCCGGTGGCGTACACGCCGCTGGGCATCATGATCGCGATGAGCTTCACCAGCCTGCCGTTCGTGGTGCGCGCGGTGCAGCCGGTGCTGGAAGACCTGACGCCGGACGTGGAGGAAGCCGCCGCCACCCTCGGCGCCTCGCCGATGGCGTCGTTCTTCAAGGTGGTACTGGCGCAACTGATGCCGGCGCTGCTCACCGGCACCGCCCTCGCCTTTACCCGCAGCCTGGGCGAGTACGGGGCGGTGATCTTTATCGCCGGCAACATGCCGTTCGAGACCGAGATCATCTCGCTGCTGGTGAACATCCGCCTGGAGGAGTACGACTTCGCCGCCGCCAGCGCCCTGGCCTCGGTGATCCTCGGTGCCTCCCTGGTGCTGCTGTTCGGCATTCAGGTGGTGCAGGGGCGGTTGATCAAGCGCTGGCAGGGGGGCTGATCGCGGCTCAAGCCGCTCCTACAACGGCTAATCCACATAGGAGCGCTTTAGCCGCGATGCAAGCTGCAAGCTGCAGCTATCTTCTATATCTCCACCGCCCGTCCGATGAACAACACCGGCCCGGTGGGGCGGTCCTTGGGCGAGCCGCCTTGCGGTTCCAGGGTCAGTTCGAACAACTGGCCGCTTTCCACGCTCCCCACCTGGCTGGCCGGAATCACCAGACTCCGGCCCGGCTCCACCAGGCCCAGCGAGCGGGGCCCCGGGGCTTCGTTTTCCAGGGTCCAGAACTGCACGCTGCGGTCCGCGGCGTATTGCCCTTCCACCAGCGGCGTGAGCCGCAGATCGCCACCGTCGGAGACGGTCACCCGCCAGCCCGGGCGGGCCGATTCGCCGGGCGCCTGCAGCACCACGGTGTAGATCGGCGCCGGCTGGCGCAGCGGCCCGAGCAGCAGCACCACCGCCACCAGCAGGGCGGCGCTCACCGTGCGCCACACCGACACGCTGGCCCAGCCGGCGTGCCACCAGGGCCGGGACAGGCCGGTTTCCCGGGCCACCCGCCGCCACAGCCGGGCCGGCGGGCGCCGCGCCGGCAGAAGATCGGCGGCGCCCAGCCAATGCTCACGCCAGTGCCGGGCGAGCCGCCCGGCGTCCTCGTCCTCCGCCAGCCAGCGCTCGATCTCCACCGCCCGCTCACCGCGATGCAGGCCGAGCACGTACTCGGCGATCAGCAGGCGACGCTCTTCCTGATCCTGGGGAATCATAGCCGCAGACACTCCTGAAGGCCTTTCAAGCCGGATCGCACCCGGCTTTTGATGGTGCCCAGGGGCACCGCCAGGCTTTCCGCGATCTGCTCATAGGTAAAGCCATGATAGAACGCCATCAGAATCGGTCGCCGGCGATCGCCCCGCAAGCCTTGCAGGCAATCCCGCAGCCGCCGGTCGCGGTCCGCCTCCAGGGAACACTGCTCCGGGGAAAGGCCCGGGTCCGGCCAGTCGTCGCCGGGCAACGCCTGATGATCGGCGGGCCGTCCACGCCGCTGTTGATTGATCAGCCGATAGCGTAACAGGCTGTAGAGCCAGGCCCGGGCGCTGCCCCGCTCCCGCCGGAAGCGATGGGCGTTGCGCCAGACCTGGACGAAGGTGTCCTGCACCGCGTCCTCCGCCGCCGCCGACTCGCCGGTGAAACGGCGGGCCAGGGCCAGCATGCGCGGTGCCTCGATGGAATAAAGTCGCTGGAACGCGGCGCCATCGCCGCCGGCGCAGGCCAGCATCAGGGCGTCGCCTTGTTCCTGTTGCCGTTGTTGATCGTCGTCCATGGCCAGCTTCCGGGGCGTGAGCATCACGGTGGGGTGTATCACGCGATCCTGACCGCCGGCACGAGAAGACACTGTCAACGCGCGGGCCAAGCGGGCCGCCGAAACGGCCCGCCCGGCGCTTACTCCGGCGCGCGGCCCAGATAGTCGGCGATCAGCGATACCGATTCCGGCGACGCCTGGTCGTAGCTCAGTGACGGCGCCACGTCACCGCCGGCGGAGTCCAGGATGTTGTCGAAACGCAGTACCTTGCCCTGGGACTTCTCGGCCACGTACAGATGCTGGCCGTCGAAGGCGATGTCCACCGGGTTGCCGAGCAAGGTGTTGCCCACGGCGTTGTTGTCGTTGTCGTCGATGCGCACCGACACATTGGTGACGCCGTCGGCGCTGGCGGCGTTGTCCAGCACGTAGAGCTTGCCGTCGGTGGGGTTGGCGCCGCTGCCCACGTCGGAGACGATCAGCTGGTCGCTGTCGGCCACATGGACGATGCCGTGCAGATTGGTGGGCGCGGCGAAGGCGGTGCCGCCCTCGGCGGGGGTGATGGTGCGGTCCGGGCCGGCGGCGCCGCGCGTGTCGCTGTAATCATCGAACACCGCCACGGTGCCGTCGGTGAGGGCCACATAGAGACGGTCGCCATCCGGGTCATAATCCAGATCCCAGGGCGCCACGCTCAGGGTTGTCGTGAACAGCGGCGCCACGTCGCCATCGGCCTGGCCGCCGAACACCCGCACCGCCGGGTCGCCCTGGTCGGTGACCAGCACCCAGCCAAGGCCGTCGGCCACGTCGAAGCCCTTGGGCGCGGACAGGCCGGTGTTGGCGCCTTCGATGGTGCGATCGCGGCTTGGGCTGGCGGTTTCGCCGTCACGGCCGGTGGCCAGGCGGTTGATCACGGCCAGGCCGGTGTCGTAGGTCACGTAGGCATCGCCCACCTGGTTGAACGCCAGGCTTTCACGGTCCTGGGCGGTGATGAAACCACGCTGCTGGCTGGTCAGGCCGGTGTCCAGGATCACCACGTCCGGGTCGGTGGGGGCGGCCGGCGGGTTGCTGGTCACCGCCACGCCGGTGAAGGTGGTGCCGGTGGTGTCGATGTCGGACAGATCCGCCCGCTCGTCCGGCTCCACCAGCAAAGCCAGGGACTCCGGCTTGACGCTGTCCACGCTGAAATCCGGGGCCAGGTCGCCGGAACCGCCGGTGAAGACGTTCCGGTAAATCAGCACCGCGTCATTGGATTTCTCCGCGATGTAGGCGGTGTCGCCGTCCAGAATCAGATCCACCGGGTTGCCCAGGGTGGTGGCCGGGCCGGCCAGCGTGCGGGACGGGGTCACGGTGCCGTCGGCGCTGGCGGCGTTTTCGATCACGTAGAGACGGCCATCATCGGCGACGCCGACGTCGCCCACGTCGGTGATCACCAGGGTATCGGTGTCGGCCCGGTAGGCAATGCCGTGAATGTTGGAGACGGCACCGGCGCTGTCCGGGGTGAGGGTGCGCGAAGGCGTGCCCAGGAAACCACCGCTCACATAGTCGTCGATGACGATCACGGTACCGTTGGTCATGGCCAGGAACACCCGGTCCGCGGCCTCATCGTAGGCCAGGTCCCAGGCATTGCCGGACAGGGCGGTGCTGGCCAGCGGCGTGGCGCCGGCGCCAGCGGCGGTGCCGTACACCTCGATACTGTTGCCGCCCATGTTGGCGGCCATCACCAGGCCCGCCTCATGGGCAAGGGCGATGCCTTTCAGGGTCATCGAGCCGGTGGCCTCGAAATCCCGGTCCAGAGCGGCGTTGGGGCTGGAACCGTCCTGGCGATCGGCGATCATGCGCAGGACTTGCAGCCGGCTCGGAGCACCGGCGCTGTCATCGGCGGCATACAGGTTGCCCAGCAGATCCAGGGCGATGCCTTCGTTGGCGTCCGCGTTGAAGGAGGCGACCACGTTCAGGTCGCCATCCAGCCGGTCGATGTGCCCCACGATGCCGCCACCGTTGTGCATCACCAGCAGGGGCGCGGCCTGGAAGCCATCGTCATCATCACCACTGGCCGGGCGGTCGTTGTCACTGTCGCCGCCACAGGCGGCCAGAGCCACCGCCATCGCCAACGGCGAAATCCACCACAAACCTTTGCCTTTCGCGTTCATGCCTTTCTCCTTGAGTCGGTATCGGTCGGGCCTGGAGCCCGCGCGGGACCGTCTGGGTCCCATTGGTGATACCCACGGGCCGGCGCCACGGATGTAAGCGAAAGTAAGAAAAGGTGGTGTCCGGGTAGCCGCCGATCTAACGCGATGCCGAAAGGATCTAAAACAGCGCTTTATTTTGCCGTTCCGGAATATAGAATCGGGGCCCTGTTTTTTTCCCCGAATACGGAGCCGCGCGCGCATGCCTCGATACTGGCACCAATGGGCCCTGATTCTGGCCGCCCTGGGCGCCGTGGTGGTGCTGCTGGTGCTGCCGCTGGTGCTGATCGCCGTCCAGGCGTTCTCCCAGGGCGCCACGGTGGTGGCCGACAACCTGACCAGCACCGATATGATCGCCGCCATCAAGCTGACCCTGGTGGTGGCGCTGATCACGGTGCCGGTGAATCTGGTGTTTGGCGTGCTGCTGGCCTGGTGCGTGACCCGCTACGAATTCCGTGGCCGTAAACTGCTCACCACCCTGATCGACATCCCCTTCGCCATGTCCCCGGTGGTGGCCGGCCTGTGCTACCTGGTGGTGTACGGCGGGCAAAGCGCCTTCGGCAAGTGGCTGGACGACACCCTGGGCGTGCAGTTGATGTTCGCCCTGCCGGGCATGGTCATGGTGACCGTGTTCGTCACCTGCCCCTATGTAGCCCGGGTGCTGATTCCACTGATGCAGTCCCAGGGCACCGAGGAGGAGGAAGCGGCGGTGCTGCTGGGTGCCTCCGGCTGGCAAACCTTCTGGTACGTGACACTGCCCAAGATTCGCTGGGCCCTGCTCTACGGCGTGGTGCTGACCAACGCCCGGGCGGTGGGCGAATTCGGCGCGGTGAGCGTGGTGTCCGGGCTGATCCGGGGCGAGACCCTGACCCTGCCGCTGCTGATCCAGATGCTCAACGAGGACTACAACAGCGTGGGCGCGTTCACCGCCGCCGGCCTGCTGGCCGCCATGGCCCTGGTCACCCTGCTGCTCAAGACGGTGCTGGAATGGCGCCAGCACCATAAACTCGACGCCGCCCAGGAGACCACCCCGTGAGTATCCGAGTCGAATCGATCCGCAAGACCTTCGGCGCCTTCACCGCGCTTGAGGACATCAGCCTGGACGTGGCGCGAGGCGGCCTGGTGGGCCTGCTGGGCCCGTCCGGGTCCGGCAAGACCACCTTGCTGCGCATCATCGCCGGCCTGGAAACCCCGGACCGGGGCCGGGTGTTTTTCCACGACCGCGACGTCACCACCCTGGACGCGCGCCGCCGCCGGGTGGGCTTCGTGTTCCAGCAGTACGCCCTGTTCCGGCATCTGACCGTGGCCGACAACGTGGCCTTTGGCCTGCGTATGCTGCCGCGCGCCGAGCGCCCGCCCCGGGACGCCATTCGCGCGCGGGTCCGCGAGCTGCTGGAACTGGTGCAGATGGACACCATGGCCGGCCGCTACCCGGCGCAACTGTCCGGTGGCCAGAAACAGCGCGTCGCCCTGGCCCGGGCCCTGGCGCTGAAACCCGAGGTACTGCTGCTCGACGAACCGTTCGGCGCCCTGGACGCCAAGGTGCGCAAGGAACTGCGCCGCTGGCTGCGCCACCTGCACGAGCAGATCGACGTGACCAGCCTGTTCGTTACCCACGACCAGGAAGAGGCCATGGAGGTCTCCGACCAGGTGGTGGTGATGAGTCAGGGCCGGGTGGAGCAGGTGGGCTCGCCGCTGGAAGTCTACGAGCACCCGGCCAGCCGCTTCGTGTTCGATTTCCTCGGCCATATCAACGCGCTGGAGGGCACCTACGACGGCACCACCTGGCGCGCCGGCGACGCCCGGCTGCGCCTGGACACCCACGGCGCCTGCCCGGACGGCGCCCTGACCCTGTATCTGCGCCCCCACGAGGCGGGCCTGGCCCCGGCCCCGGACGAGCACGCCCACCTGCCGGTGAAGCTGACCGCCCGCAGCGTGTTCGGCGGCACCGTGACCCTGGAACTGACGCCCCAGGGCTGGGGCGACCGGGTGCTGGAGGTGGAACTGGACCGGGACACCTGGCAGGCGCTCTCGCCGCGCCGGGACGACACCCTCTACCTGCTGCCCCGGGTCCTGCAGACGGTCACCTGCGACGGCGACCTGGGCCCCCGGGTGCGGCCCGGCTGAACACCCGGCCCGCCGGCCCTTTACCCACCCCCCGGGGGCGGGCTAGAGTGCGCGCAGGAGGGTTTCCCGGAGCAGGGCTTCGGAGTATCCTGAACGCATTCACAACAGCCCCAAGGGCCAATTTTCCCGACTTTGGACACACCAGCCGCTTCTCAGCAAGTCAGTCTCGAACCCTACGACTCCCGCCGTCTGGCCAGCCTCTGCGGGCGCCTGGACGAGCACATCAAGCAGATCGCCCAGCGCCTCAGCGTCGAGATCCGTAACCGGGGCAACGTCTTCCATCTGTCCGGCGATTCCCGGGCGGTGGCGGCGGCCTCCACGGTGCTCAACGATCTTTACGCGCAGACCGCCGAGGTGGACGACCTGACCCCGGAAATGGTGCATCTGCAGTTGCAGCAATCCGAGCTGGCGGAAAAGGTGGACAATACCGTGGCCTTCCCCAGCGACGAGGTGGTGATCCGCACCAAGCACGCGCGCATCAAGCCACGTGGCGGCCATCAGCGGGAATACGTCAAGAAGGTGCGCCGCTTCGACATCAATTTCGGCATCGGCCCGGCCGGCACCGGCAAGACCTGGCTGGCGGTGGCCTGCGCGGTGGACGCCCTGGAAAAAGCCGAGGTGCAGCGCATCCTGCTGGTGCGCCCGGCGGTGGAAGCCGGCGAGAAGCTGGGCTTTCTGCCCGGCGACCTGGCGGAGAAAATCGACCCTTACCTGCGACCGCTCTACGACGCCCTCTATGAGATGCTCGGCTTCGAGAAGGTGGCCAAGCTGATGGACCGCATGGTGATCGAGGTGGCGCCGCTGGCCTATATGCGCGGGCGCACCCTGAACAACAGCTTCGTGATTCTGGACGAGGCGCAGAACACCACGCCGGAGCAGATGAAAATGTTCCTGACCCGCATCGGCTTCGGTTCCAAGGCGGTGATCACCGGCGACGTGACCCAGGTGGATCTGCCCCGCCATCAGCGCTCCGGGCTGGTCAACGCCCTGGACGTGCTGGACGGCGAGACCGAGATCGGCGTCACCCGTTTCGACAGCCGCGACGTGGTCCGCCACCCGCTGGTGCAACGCATAGTAGAGGCCTACGACCGTCATGAGCGGGATACCGACACCCAGCGTTGAGGTCCAGTGGGCCAGCGACGCCCCGGACGCCCCCGACGAATCCGACTTGCGGACCTGGGCGCTGAAAGCCACCGAAGTGGCCGGCGGCGTGATCGGCGACATCACCGTGCGAGTGGTGGACGACGACGAGATCCGCGCCCTCAACCGTGAGTTCCGGGGCAAGGACAAGCCCACCAACGTGCTTTCCTTTCCCTTTGAGGCACCCGAAGGCCTTCCCGAGGACGCCTTCGACCCACTGCTTGGCGACATCGTGATCAGCGCCCCGGTGGTGCGCCGCGAAGCCGCCGAACAGGACAAAGCCCTGGACGCCCACTGGGCCCATATGGTCACCCACGGCGTTCTGCATCTGCTTGGCTACGACCACATCGACGATGGCGACGCGGAGGTCATGGAGGCCCTGGAAGTCCGCGCCCTCGCCGAGCTGGGCTACCCGGACCCGTACCAGACTTCCAACGCAATCATGGAGCTCGACCCCTGATGTCGGACGATTATCCCGATAACGCCGCTGGCCGAAGTTGGTTGGAGCGCGTCGGCCAGTTCTTCACTTCCACCCCCGGCTCCCGGGAAGAATTACTGGCGCTGATGCGCTCCATGCGCGACGGCGACATCATCGACGGCGACACCCTGGGCATCATTGAAGGCGCCATCTGCGTCTCCGATATGCAGGTGCGCGAAATCCTCATTCCCCGCTCCCAGATGGTGAGCATCCGCGCCTCCGACGACCCGCGCGACTTCCTGCCCACCATCATCGACTGCGCCCACTCGCGCTTCCCGGTGCTCGGCGAGGACCCGGACGAAATCATCGGTATCCTGCTGGCCAAGGACCTGCTGGCGCTGATTCTGGAACCGGTGAAAATGGAGCGCTTCTCGATCAAGGACCATGTGCGCTCGGCCATGGTGGTGCCGGAATCCAAACGCCTGGACTCGCTGCTGAGGGAATTCCGCATCACCAAGAACCACATGGCCATCGTGGTCAACGAATACGGCGGCGTCGCCGGCCTGGTGACCATCGAGGACGTGCTGGAACAGATCGTCGGGGAAATCGAGGACGAGCACGACATCGAGGACGACGACTACCTGATCAAGGATCTGGAAGGCGACGACTACACCGTCAAGGCGTTGACCCCGATCGACGAATTCAACGAACACTTCAAGACCGGCTTCAGCGACGACGAGTTCGACACCATCGGCGGCCTGGTGATGCAGCGCTTCGGCCACTTGCCGCAACGGGAAGAAGCGGTGGAAATGGGCGGCTTCCGCTTTACCGTGCTGAGCGCCGACGGCCGCACCATCCGCCTGTTGCGGGTCACGCCGACAGAGGCGGACGACGCGACCGGCGGCGACTGACGCCGGTCGCGGATCGGTTTACTCAGAACTTGAACGCCATCCCCAGGGACAGCACTTTCGGATCACCGCCGGGCACCGTGTTGACCCGGTCGCCGTGGGCGTAGTCCGCGCTGCGGTAGAGGCCGCTGTCGCCCTGGTTCACCGTGGTGGTGGCCGCCAGGTACAGATCCAGGGCAGGCGCCGCGTGCCAGGTGCCCACCAGACTGTATTGATCGGCCTCATCGTCACCGGCGTCGGATTCGTCGGCATGCATCCACTGAGCGCCCAGGGTGATGTCCCGGCGCATATCCCAGGTCACGAAACCGCCCCAGGCGTCCCGGTTCAGGTATGCCACCTCGTCGGCCTCCAGCCGGTCGAACACGGCGCCCACGGTGACCGTGCCGAAACGGTAGTTGAGGCCGCCATTCAGGCCGCTGACGTCGCCGTCGGCGTACAGCTCCGACCAATCCGAGTACCCTACCCCGGCGCTCAGGCCGCCCTGCCGCCAGGTGACGGAACCGCTCCACATACTGGAGTCATTATTGTCGGTGACGCCGTCGGTATCCTCCTGACCGGCGCCGTATTGCAGTGCCAGCGCCAGGCGCTTGTCGAGGAACTTCCGATCCCAGCGAATCGAGTTCTCCGCGCGCAGGCTAAGGCGCTGGTTGCCGCCGCCGCCGCGACCCAGAATCGCCTGGGGGTCCGCCGCGGTGGTGGTAAAGCGGCTCAGCACGATACCGTTGCGTTTGTAGGGCGTGTCCATGATGCCAAAACGGAACAGCCCCGCCGGTGTATCGAACCCGGCGAAGGTATCCCGATTACCCAGCCCACGGTCACGGGGTGAGTCCGGGTCGATGTTCTGTTCCAGTTGCCAGACCAGGTCGTAGCCCTCACCAAGCCCGTAACGTCCACGAAAACCGATCAGCGAGGTGTTGGTGGACACACTGTGGCCGCCGTCGACCAGACCGGCGGAAGGGTTTTCCGGTGTGTCGCCCAGGTCCGAATCGGCGTAGTCCACGGACAGACGCAGCGCGCCGTAGATTTCCAGCTTTTCATCCGCCACTGGTAAAGCGCTGGCCCACATCGGCGTCAGGCCGGCAACGAGAACCGGCAGCGCCAGTACGATTTTTGTTTTCATTTAACTCTCCAGATTTTTCCGTTCTTGGTTTTATGAACACGACTTGCCCTGGGCGGCGCATCGGGGCACCACGCGGAAAGCGGTTCGGGTAACAAAGGACGGCTTGGCGGCGCCGCCGGGCCGGATTCACGAATTCAGTTCAGCCAGGATCTCCTCGGTGTGCTCGCCCAGCCCCGGCGCCGGCCGGGGCGACCACAGCGCCTGGCCGTCGATCAGCATGGGCAGACGCAGGTCCGTTCCGTCGCCGCCGTTCAGCGGCCCGGTCAGTTGCCGGTGAACCAGTTGCGGGTCGCCCAGGGCCTGGTCCCGTTCGTAGACCGGCGCCCAGGGAATATCGGTGGTATCCAGGGCGCGCGCCCAATGACCCCGGGGCTGGCCGGCGAACAGCGTCTTCAGCAAACCATGGACCTCGCGCTTGCGGGCCATGCGCTCGGCCCTGCGACGCAGGGCCGGCTCGCGTAACGCCGCGCAGCAATCACCGAACAGATCGGCAAGCTGGCCCCAATAGCGGTTCTCGAAAATACCCAGGCTCAGCCACAATCCATCAGCGCAGCGAAACAGGTCGTTATCGGGCATCACCGCCCCGGTGTGCTCCATATCGCCGGGCTGGCCATCACGCACCGCCAGGGCATGGGGCAAACACCAGGCACTGATCGATTCCTGGATCGCCACGTCCAGATGGCATCCCTTGCCGCCCAGCCGCACCGTCATCAGCGCCTGCACCACGCCCAGGGTGGCGTGCATGGCGGCGGCGTAATCGGCCAGCCGCACCTTGGGCCGGGCGATGCGATCCTCCACCTGGGAGGGCGCCGCGAAATAGCCGGCCAGGGACAGGCAGTTAAGATCGTGGGCGGTGCGGTCCCGATAAGGGCCATCCTGGCCGAAGCTGCTGATCGAGCAATACACCAGCTTCGGGTTAAGGGCCCGCGCCTGAGGCCAACCGATACCCAGACGCTCGGCAACGCCGGGGCGAAACCCTTCCAGCACCACGTCGGCCCGCTCGAACAGGGCACGCACGGTGTCCACGCCCTGCTCCGTTTTAAGGTCCACGGCGATGGAGCGTTTGCCCCGGTTATAGGTGGCGAAAACGCGCTCACCCAGTGCCCGGGTGCCGTCGCCGCCGTCGGCGCGTTCCACCTTGATCACCTCGGCGCCCAGCTGCGCCAGCAGCAGGCCGGCGTGAGGGCCGGGCAGCAGCCCGGCCAGTTCCACCACCGTGGTGCCCGCCAACGGCCGGTTCATGACGATTGGCCCTCGTCGGCGTAGCGCTTCAGATAGCCCTTGGCGATGGTGTTGCGCTGGATCTCGCTGGTGCCGGTAACGATCCGATACATGCGTAGCATCCGGAACACCCACTCCACGGTGCTGCCCTGCATCAAGCCCACGCCGCCGTGCACCTGAATGGCGCGGTCGGCGATGGCGAAGGCCTTTTCGGAGCAGAACAGCTTGCTCATCGCCGACGCCTCGCGGGTGTCCTCGCCCCGGTCGATGCGGCGCGCCACGTCCAGCATCAGGCAGCGGGCGGCGTGCAGTTCGGTGGCCATGTCCGCCAGGGTGTGCTGGATCGCCTGGAAACCGGCGATGGGCTGGCCGAACTGGCGGCGCCGGGTGGCGTAGCGGGCGGAGGCGTCCAGGGACTGGATCGCCAGACCGGTCATGGTCGGGCAATGCAACAGCCGGTTCACGGTGATCCGCGACATACCGAGCCGGAACCCCTGTCCTTCCTCGCCGAGCACCTGGGTGGCGGGAATGCGCACGTCCTCCAGGCGGATATCGGCGTGCTGGTTCTTGCCGGAAATCGGGGTGTAGTCCGAACTGACGGTGACCCCGGGGCGGTCGAAATCGACCAGGAAAGCGGTCACGCCCCGGGCCCCGGCGCTCCCGTTGGTGACCGCCATCAGGATGGCGAAGTCCGCGTAGGGCGCCCCGGAGATATAACGCTTGAGGCCGTTGAGCACGTAGTGGTCGCCATCTCGAACCGCCCGCGTGCTCAGGTTGCTGGCATCGGAGCCCGCGTCCGGTTCGGTGAGCGCGAAGCACACGGTGCGCTCGGCGCGAATCACCGGCAGCAGATGACTTTCCATCTGTCCGGGCGTGGCGATATGGAACAAATGCCCGACCCGGCCCGGGCCACCCAGCTCGCCCAATACGTGCGCGGACAGCTTGGCGCCGGAGGCGGCCACGTCTTCCTTGAGCAGGCACTGGTCATAAACGCTCAGGCCACGGCCGCCCTGAGCCTCGGGCAGTTGAGCACCGTACAGGCCAGCGTCCCGGGATGCCTTCCAGATTCCCCGCAGCAGTTCCATGGACGGCTCGCTTTCGAAGCCGATATCGTGCTCCGCTTCCAGCGGCTTAAGATAGTTGTCGATGAAATCGCGGGCCTCGGCGCGCACCCGTTCGCCGTTTTCACTGGCGGTGAAGCGTTCGTACATGATGATGCTCCTGTTAGCGCGGACGGGGATCAGCCGACCTGACGGTCGTGATCCTTCCAGAAGGTGTCGCGCACCAGGCGCCGGGCCACCTTCCCGTTGGGGTTCTTGGGAAGCTCATCGACAAAACGCACGTGACGAGGCTTCTTGAAACTGGCCAGGTGCTCGGCGCAATAGTCGACCAGAGTGGCTTCGTCCGCCGTCTCGCCGGGCCGGCACACCACGAAGGCGATCACCTGCTCGCCCCACTCCGCGTCCGGCGCGCCGACCACGCAGCACTCCGCTACCGTCGGGTGGCGGAACAGAACGGTTTCGATCTCCGCCGGGTAGATGTTGAAGCCGCCGGAAATGATCATGTCCTTCTTGCGATCGATGATGTAAAGGAAGCCTTCCTCGTCCCGGCGCGCCACGTCACCGGTGTGGTACCAGCCGTCCTTGACCACTTCCTCGGTCAGGTCCGGGGCGTTCCAGTAGCCCTGCATCACGTCCGGCCCGCGCACCAGGATTTCACCGGCCTCGCCATCGGGCAGCGGATTGCCGTCGTCGTCGGCGATGATCACCTCGGACTCGCCATAGGGGCGTCCGCAGGAGCTGAGCAGCTCCGGCTTGTCGCGCAGACCGCGCAGGTGATCTTCCAGGGTCAGGATGGAGATGGTCGAAGTAGTCTCGCCGGCGCCGTAGCCCTGGGTGAAGATCGGCCCGAACACGTCCATGGCTTCGCGCAACCGCGACGGCGCCATCGGCGCCGCGCCGTAGGTGATGCGACGCAGGCTGGAGAGGTCGTACTCGCCGGCCAGACCGCTGTCGATCAACCGGTACAGCATGGTCGGCACCGCGAAGAAACGGGTAATGCGCTCGCGCTGGATGGTGGCGAACAGCTCGGCGATATCGAAGCGATCGATCAGGTAGTTGCAGCCGCCGGTGGTCAGCGTCGGCATGATCTGCATGCCGCTGGCGTGGGTCACCGGCCCGACATGGCCAATCACCTCATCTTTGGCGAAGCGGCCTTCCGGCAGCATCAGCGATTTGCGTACCAACGCCAGGCGGTTATTGAACGTTTGCACCGCCGCCTTCAAGCGGCCGGAAGAACCGGAGGTGTAATGCAGCACCGCCGGCGCATCCGGATCCACCTGGACCGACGGCAGCGCGGCGTCACCCTTGGCCAGCAGCGCCTCGAAGCTCTCCGCGCCATCGGCGCCGATCACCACCACCCGCTCCACGACGGGCAGGTCGTCGCGACGTTCAAGAATCCCCGGGGCATGTTCCGGCCCGACGATCAGCACCCGCGCCTGGGCGTCCTCAAGCACGTGAAGGGCTTCCTCGGTGGACAGACGCGCGTTCAGCGGCGCCTTGACCAACCCCGCCTTGTACAAGGCCACTTCCGCTTCCACCAGCTCCGCGCGGTTGAGGCTGTAGAGGGCGACCCGGTCACCGGGCTCCAGGCCCAGGCCGAGCAGCGCATTGGCAAGCCGGTTGGAACGTTCTTCGAGCTGCCGGTAACTGACCCGGCGATGACGGTCCGCCACCGCCGGGCGGTCCGGCCAATAGCGTGCACTGCGGGTCACCAGATGACCAAGGTTCACTGCATTCTCCCTGTTCCTGTTATTCGAATGGCGGCGCCGGAACGGCGGCGAATCATTCAAAAAATCATGGCCAAGGAGACATACATTGAAAAATATTATTTTATGATTTTCGCCATCACATTTCTTTTTAACAAAAAAATATCGATCGACTATTTTTTTCAAAAAAAAGGCCGGTCATTGGAGACCGGCCAGCCCTTAGGGAGACAAAGGGTAAATTATTTCATCACCGCCATGGCGCGCCCCGCGCGGCGGTGCTGCCGCAAAAGGCTGACCAGCACCACCACCGCAAGCAGGATAAACACGCAGGCAATCGGACGCTCAAACAGATACAGCGGATCACCATCGGCCATGATCATCGCCTGACCAAAAGCCTCTTCGAACATCGGCCCGAGCACATAGCCGATAATGAAGGTAACAAACGAAAAGTTGAGCATGCGCATGAAGAAACCGGCCACCGCCATGGCAATCAAAAGCCAGGCATCGAACAAGCTGTCGGCCACGATCACGCCGGTGATACACAGCACCACCACGCAGGGGATGATGTAGGTAAGCGGAATGCGAATGACCCGGGCGAAAAAACCCATGGTGAAAAGACCAGTGATCAGATTGAGCAGATCACCGATCAACATTACCGCGAACAGGGAGTAGATCAGTCGCGGCTGTTCCGAGAACAGTTGCGGACCGGGCGTGATGCCGTGAATCAGAAAGGCGCCAAGAATAATTGCCGCCGCCACATTACCCGGGATACCCAGGGACAGAAGCGGGATGAAATTCGCCCCGACCACTGAACTGTTGGCGGCCTCCGAGGCGGCCACGCCCCGGATTTCACCCTTGCCAAAGCGCTCCGGATTTTTCGAGGCACGCTTGGCGGCGGTATAACCGAGAAAGCCGGCGGCGCTGGAGCCGATTCCGGGAATCGCCCCGATCATGGTGCCGATCATGGTGGAGCGAAGAATGGTCGGCAGGATGGTACGAAAATCCTGCCAGGTAAAGGGCTCGCCGGACTTAACCGATTCACTGTTCTTCTGGTCCAGACGTGGCAGGCTGGCGGAGAATACGATCTGCCGGAGGATCTCACCCAACGCCAATACGCCGATGCCGGCCGCGGTGATGGAGATACCATCCATCAGTTCCGGAATACCGAAAGTCAGCCGTTCCGCCGCGGTACTCTGATCCATGCCCACCAGGCTCATGAACAAACCGAGGAAGGCCGCGATCAACCCCTTGATCATCGAGTTACCCACCAGGCCGGCGATGATCACCAGTGCCACCAGAATCACCGCGGCCATTTCCGGTGGTCCCATTTTCATGGCCACCATGGACAGTGGCGCGGCCACGAAAATCAGCACCAGATCGCTGAGGGTATCGCCGGTTACCGACGAGAAGTGCGCCGCTCTGAGAGCCTTGCGCGCCTTGCCCTGCTGCGTCATTGGATAACCGTCGAAGGTACTGGCGGTGGCCTCCGGGGAGCCCGGAGTGTTCATAAGAATCGCCGATACCGCGCCGCCAATGGTGCCGCCCTTGTTGATGCCGATCAGAAAGCCCAGCGCCGCCACCGGGCTCATGTAGAAGGTATAGGGAACGGCGATGGTGATCGCGATCAGCGAGCCGACGCCTGGAGCGGCGGCGAACAGTTGCCCGATCAGAATCCCCAGCAACACGAACAACACATTGCTCAGCGTGAAAGCATCGGAAAAACCCGCGAGTATCGTGTCCATTGTGGTCTCCTCAGGGCAGGGGCGTGCCCAGCACGCGATCAAACAGAACCCAAAGGAACAGGCTCCAACCCAGCGATGTCAGCACGATCGGCAACCAGCGGCGCTCGCCCATCAACAGCATCAGCAACGCCACCGCCACCGAGGCCGCCGCGAGAAAGCCGACCCACTGCATTAGCGCCAGCACCAGAACCAGTACCGCCAGCACCACGACGAGACGCGTCAATGCCGCGCGACTGACCGGCGCCGGGCGTTCCGCCAGGGCCCGGTCCCGGGCGCTGACGACCACCAGCACCACGCCCAACACCGTGATCGCCGCGGCGCAAAGATAGGGAAACGCCCGTGGCGACAGGCCAAAGCCCAGGCTTGGACTGATGTGTTGGGGAATCAGATAGAACAGGGTGAAGAGGCCGGCCAGAGTGACCAGCACCCCCGCCGACAGATCCACGATCCGAGCGTTCATGACAACGTTGCCTCGTGACTGCGCGGTTATTGTTCGGAAAATTCGCGCTTGTTTTCCATGCTTTGCGTCTGGATAAAGCGGGTGAGCTGTTCCGCGGACAGGACCACATTGGGGAATTTCATCTTTTCCTCGGCCAGGTTCGCCACATCTTTCGACGTAGCGGCCTTACGAATCGCCGCCAACAACTTTTCACGCACCGGCGAGGGAATTCCCTTGGGGGCCGCCAGCATGAAGTAGCTGGTATAGCTTCGCCCATAACCATGCTCGCCAATGGTCGGCACGTCCGGCGAAGTGCTCAGGCGCTTGTCGTTCATCCCGACAATCACCTTGACGCCCTTATCGTTCAGATAGGCCTGATGGACCCCGGCGCTCCAACCCACATCCAGGTGGCGCCCCATCACGTCGGTGATAATCTGCCGCCCACCCTTGATCGGCACCGTACGTACATTAATGCCTTCCTTCTTCGCCCAGCGCTCGGCGAATTTAGTGGTAATCGGCGACAGCGAACCAAAGGTAAGACCGCCTTCTTCACGGGCGTAGGCCAGCATCTCATCCCAGGTGGAAAACGGCGCGCTGGCGCCGGCCACCAAGGCATTCTGCAGCTCGGTGACGGTGGCCAGATAATCAAAATCGTCGGGCTGGTACGCGGTGCGCACGATAAACGGCAGAGCATCAAAGGTGGAATCCGAGGTAAAGCCGATGGTGTAGCCATCCGCGGGCGCCCGCTGTAGCAAGGTGGCCATTACCACGCCACCACCGCCGGCTTTATTGTCGACCACCACCGGCTGACCCAGGTCTTTTTCCAACGCGTGAGCCATCAGCCTGGCCAGAGTATCGGCGCCGCCACCGGCGGAAAACCCAACCAATAGAGTAATCGGCTTGGACGGCCAGTCCGCGGCCTGCGCCGTACCGGATAACACAAGGGTGAAAAGCGTGCTCACCGCCAGGACGGCGGCGGCGCAGTGTTTTATTAGTCTCATTCTGCTCTCCATGGGCATGACGCCCGGTTTTTTAACGGAGGCCAAGGCGGCCACCACGTCTTCCGCAGAGTACGGCGGCCATCCAGGAGAAAAAAATATTATTTCACGATATCTGGCATCACATTTTTTAATGCCAAAACCTGCTCGGGAGGCAGCACCACATCGGCCTTCCAATGCCCCGCTTCGGCGGCTTCGACCATCAACCGGATCATGCCGTCACGCACTCTCTCCGCCGGTCTCGACAAGGGCCGCTTGCGGGGCCAGGCCACGGTCATCAGCCTCTGAATCATGGGATTTGTAATGCGCCGCGCCTGCCGTGGGTAGGTACGGTTATCCATCAACGGCATGGGCAGGTTGGCAATGATGCAGGCCATGCCTTCGTCCACCACCGACGTCAGTGTTTTGGGACCGTTCTGTTCGAAACGCAGGTTCAGTTGCGCGCCGGCGGCCACCACATGCTCATCGATCACGCGACGCATATTGTGTGTGCGGTCGCCAAGAATCAGCGGCCGGGCCGCGGCTTCGGCCAGGTCGATATCACCGGTTTCCGGCCCGACCAGATTCGGCGCGCCAATCAAATAGAAGTACTCGCGCAGCACCGGTATGGACTCCACGTCGTCCAGCTCCGCGGCGTTGGGGCTGACGCCCAATTCCACCTTGCCGGTCTCCACCACATGGCCACTTTCGGAACTGAGCCCTTCAACGATGTGAAGGTTGATCTTGGGATAGTGCCGCTCCAGCCAGGCCAACAGGCCGGGCCCCAGGAAGGGGGTCACGGTGACCGGCAGAGCGATGATCACGTCACCGGCCGGTTCCGATTCCCGTGAAGTACGCAGATCGTTACGGGCGATTTCCATCTGGCGAAGGATCAAGCGGGCATGGTTGACCAGCCGCTGGCCATGTCGGGTGGAGGCCACGCCCCGGTTGGTACGCTCGAAAAGCTGAACCTCCAGTTCCTTTTCCAGGCCAATGATTTGCTGGCTAAGCGCCGGTTGCACGATATTCAGTCGCTGGGCGGCGGCGGAGAAGCTGCCTTCCTCGAAGACCGCCACCAGGGCGTGCAGTTGTTTCAGGTTCATGGGCGTCTCCCGACGGCACCGGGACGGGCCCGGCAAATCGTTTTTTGTAATGAAAGAGCTCCTTTTATCTATTTTTTCTATAGCAATAGCAAGCCGTCCATCGCTATCGTCCCGTGGCATGACACGCTTAATTTGCGTATAACGTGGCGTCACTAGCCTCGGGCAATGCCCTCTTACCGAATCCAGCGCCGGGACCGCCGACACCCATGCTCAACCTGCTGCTCGCCCTGATCGCCGGGCTTCTGTTTCCTCTCGCCTTTGCTCCCTATGGTTTCTGGCCGCTGCTGTTCGTCAGCCTGGCGCTGGCCTACTGGTGCCAGAGCCGGGCGCCGACGCCGCGCCGCGCGCTGCTTACCGGCTGGGTCTATGGTCTGGGGCTGTTTGGTTTTGGCATCAGTTGGTTGCATGTGTCGATGACCGACTACGGCTTCATGCCGTTGTGGATGGCGATTCCCTTCACCGGCGCCTTCGCCGCCCTGATGGCCCTGTTCCAGGGAGTCACCTTCTGGCTGACCCGGCGGTTGGGGGGCGGCGCCCTGATGTTCGCCGGCGCCTGGCTGCTGCTGGACTGGGTGCGCGGCTGGTTGCTCACCGGCTTCCCGTGGCTGTACAGCGGCTATGCGCTGGTCGATACGCCGCTGGCCGGGCTGGCGCCGCTGGGGGGCATCTGGGCGGTAACCCTGGCGGCGGTGGTGCTGTCCGCCACGGCGGTGGCGCTGATCGAGCAACGCGGGCGCGCGCTCGGCCCGCTGGCGGCGTCGGTGTTGGCGGTCGTGGCGGCCATTATTGGCGGCCAGTTGGAGTTCACCCGACCGTCCGGCGAGCGCCAGCCGGTGGCCCTGGTGCAGGGCAACATTCCCCAGGATCTGAAATGGCTGGCGACCATGCGCGGGGAAACCCGGGACATCTATGCCGGGCTGACCGACGGCCTGCCCGAGGGCACCCTGGTGATCTGGCCGGAGTCGGCGATGATCGAGTTCTATCAGGACATCAAGGGATTCGTCGACAGTGAGGGCGAAGCGGTGGCGGACAAGGGCGGCGCTCTGATCACCGGCCTGCCCTGGCGGGATGAGTCGCGCTCGCCGGTGACCTACCACAACAGCATCGCCGTGGTGGGCACCCACCACGACAACGGCGTCTATCACAAACAGAAGCTGGTGCCGTTCGGCGAGTACGTCCCCATGCAGGATCTGCTGCGCGGGCTGATCCCGTTCTTCGATCTGGCCATGTCCAGCTTTACCCCGGGCCGGGCCAGCCAGCCCAACCTGCACGCCCTGGGCCAGGAAGTCGCGCCTTTTATCTGCTATGAGATTCTGTACCCGGATCTGGTGGCGGCACGCAGCGCCGGCGCCGACGTGCTGCTGACCATTAGCAACGATGCCTGGTTCGGCACTTCCGCGGGCCCTCATCAACACTTTCAGATGACCCGCCTGCGCGCCCTGGAAACCGGGCGCTGGCTGCTACGCGGCACCAACAATGGCATTACCGCCGTGGTCGATCCCCAGGGACGGGTGGTGGAACGCCTGCCCCAGTTCGAGCGCGATGTGCTGCTCGCCGATTACCAGCCGCGCCAAGGCAACACGCCCTTCATGGTAGCCGGGGCCTGGCCTTCCCTGCTGCTGGCCCTGGCCTTCGTGGTGCTGGGCCGGGGCCGGCGGGCACGCTCCCTGCTGGATACCTTGCCACGACCGTGACCGCGCTCATAACCGGCGGCTTATAATCAGCCCGGGACTTATATATTATTTAGCTATATGCTTATAACTTAATTTGACTTCCCGCCGGCGGAGCTCTATAAACAGAGTCCGGCCGGCGCCATCCGGGCGCGGCCGCGACCACCCCTGGAGGCCCGTCATGAGCACACAAGCGTCCCGCCCACAGGTCGAAAGTTTCTTCGACACCGACACCAATACGGTGAGCTATGTGGTGATCGATCCGGAAACCCACCATTGCGCCATCGTCGACTCGGTGCTCGACTACGACCCCCATTCCGGTCGCACCAGCCACGAAGGTGCCCAGCGCCTGGTGGATTTCGTGTGCGCCCGGGAGCTGACCGTGGAATGGTTGCTGGAAACCCATGTGCACGCCGACCACCTGTCCGCGGCTCCCTGGATCCAGGAACAGGTGGGCGGCAAGCTGGCCATCGGCGACCAGATCCGCACCGTGCAGGACACCTTCGGCAAGGTATTCAACGCGGATTCCGACTTCCAGCGCGACGGCAGCCAGTTCGACCATTTGTTCCACGACGGTGACGAATACCGGCTCGGCAACCTGACCTGCCGCGCCCTGCACACGCCCGGTCATACCCCGGCCTGCATGAGCCATCTGATCGGCGATGCCGTGTTCGTCGGCGACACCCTGTTCATGCCGGACTACGGCACCGCCCGCTGCGACTTCCCCGGCGGCGACGCCCGCACCCTGTATCGCTCGATCCAGAAACTGCTGGCACTGCCTGACGACACCCGCATGTTTCTGTGCCACGACTACCTGCCCGATGGCCGCCAGGAATTTCACTGGCAGACCACCGTGGGCGAACAGCGCCGCCACAACATCCATGTGCATGAAGGCGTCAGCGAGGCGGAGTTCGTGGCCATGCGCGAAAAACGGGATGCCACCCTGGGCATGCCGCGCCTTATTCTTCCCTCGGTGCAGGTCAACATGCGCGCCGGCCATCTGCCGCCGGCGGAAAGCAACGGCACCCGTTACCTGAAAATCCCTCTTAACGTACTCTGACTCCGGGAGCCTCAATGGCCGATTACACCCAACTCACCCCTGATCTGGCGGTGGCACCGCAGTTGCGCCCCGACGACCTGGCGGACCTGGCCCGGGCCGGGTTCCGCGTGGTCATCAACAACCGTCCGGACGGCGAAGCCGAGGACCAGCCGGACCACCTCACCATGGAACGGGCGGCCCGGGAAGCCGGCCTGACTTATCACTACCAGCCGGTGGTGGCCAGCGAGATCGACGACCAGGACGCGCGCCGCTTCGCCGAGCTGGTGGACCGGCAGCCAGGCCCGGTGCTGGCCTTCTGCCGCACCGGCAACCGCTGCGGCAAACTGTGGGAACGGGCCCGGCAGTTGCGCGAATGAGCCTGACCCGATGGCTGCCCGCCGCCGTCTGGCTGCGGGGCTATGGCCGCGAGGACGCCGCCGCCGACGGCATGGCGGCACTGATCGTCACCATCATGCTGATCCCGCAGAGCCTGGCCTACGCTCTGCTTGCCGGGGTGCCACCCCAGGTGGGGCTGTACGCCAGCATCCTGCCGCTGGTGGCTTACGCCCTGTTCGGCTCCAGCCGCACCCTGGCGGTGGGCCCGGTGGCGGTGGTGTCGCTGATGACCGCGGCGGCGGCGGGTCAGGTGGCCGGCGGCGACGCCGACCTGTACCTGACCGCCACCGTGATACTGGCGCTGCTGTCCGGTGTCATGCTGGTGGTCATGGGCCTGCTGCGCCTGGGCTGGGTGGCCAACCTGCTCAGTCATTCGGTGATCAGCGGGTTCATCACCGCCTCCGGCATTCTGATCGCCGCCAGCCAGCTCAAACACCTGCTCGGCATTCCCCTGCACGGCGACACCCTGTGGCAACTGGCGGCCTCCGCCGCCGGACATTTCCAGGCGTTCAACCCGGCTACCGCCCTGGTGGGCGGCGCCGCCGTACTGTTCCTGATGTGGGCGCGCGGGCCGCTCAAACGCCTGCTGGCACGCACCGCCCTGCCCACCTGGCTGGCGGAGCTGCTGGCCAAGGCCGGCCCGGTGGTGGCGGTGATCGGCACCGCCCTGGCGGCGGGCCCGGGCGGGCTGGCGAACCAGGGCGTGGCGATCGTCGGCGAGGTCCCCGGCGGCCTGCCGGCACCGACCCTGCCGGCGTTCGACGCCGGCCTGATCGGCCAGCTGTGGCTGCCGGCCCTGCTGATCAGCCTGATCGGCTTCGTGGAATCGGTGTCCGTGGCCCAGACCCTGGCCGCCAAGCGCCGCCAGCGCATCGACTCCAACGCCGAGCTGATCGGCCTGGGCGCCGCCAACCTGGCCTCCGGGGTCAGCGGCGGCATCCCGGTCACCGGCGGTTTCTCCCGCTCGGTGGTCAATTTCGACGCCGGCGCCCGCACCCCCCTGGCCGGGGTGTTCACCGCCGGCGGCATCGCCCTGACCGCCCTGTTTTTCACCCCCTGGTTCCATTACCTGCCCAAGGCCACCCTGGCGGCCACCATCATCGTGGCGGTGCTCACCCTGGTGGACCTGCCAGCCCTGGTACGGGCCTGGCGCTACTCGAAGGCGGATTTCGCCGCCATGCTGATCACCCTGGTCGGGGTGCTGGCGGCGGGGGTGGAAACCGGCGTCATCGCCGGCGTGGCGGCGGCCCTGGGGCTGCACCTGTGGCGCACCAGCCAGCCGCACATGGCGGAGCTGGGGCAAATGCCGGGCACCGAGCATTTCCGCAATGTACGCCGGCACCGGGTGGTCACCTCACCCCGGGTGCTGTCGATCCGGGTGGATGAATCGCTCTACTTCGCCAATGCCCGGCGCACCGAGGACGCCATCTACGACGCGGCGCTCAACCGCGCCGGCCAGCGCCACGTGGTGCTGTTGTGCTCGGCGATCAACCACATCGACGCCAGCGCCCTGGACAGCCTGGAAACCCTCAACCGGCGCCTGGCGGACGCCGGCCTCACCCTGCATTTGTCCGAGGTGAAGGGGCCGGTGATGGATCAGCTGCAGCGCAGCGATTTCCTTGCGCGCCTAACGGGGAAGGTGTTTCTCAGTCATTACCAGGCGCTGGAGACGCTGGACCCGGAAACCACGCGCGCCGCTGGCGCGATGCGCCCTTTGCCCGCCAGCCCCTAAAAATAACGCAACCGGTACCAGATCAGCGCCGCCCACTCCCGCCAGATCACCGGCACCTCCGCCAGCGCCCCGGCGGAGGGCAGCCAGGCGGCCTCGGGCAGGGTATCCACCGGCGCCGGTATCGCCTTCAGCCCCTGGCGGCGGAAACTGAGCAGGGCCCGGGGCTGGTGCACCCGGTCGGTGACCAGCAACACCGTGTCGATGCCCCGCCGGCGCAGTTGCGCGGCGCTGTTCACCGCGTTCTCCCAGGTGCTGCGGCTGCCCGGCTCGATCTCGATGCGGGCCCCCGGCCACAGCCGCCGGGCCTCCACCGCCATCAGCCCGGCCTCGGAATTGTCCGGGTCGCGGGGCGCGTGGTCCTCGGCGCCGCCACTGAGCAGCAGCGGCAAATCCCGCCGCCGGGCTTCCTCCACGCCCCGATGCAGGCGCCGCAGGCCGGTGGCGGTGAGCCGGTAACCATTGCCATGGCGTTGCCGGCCGGCGCCCAGCACCACCACCACGGCGGGCGCGCCGTGCGCCAGCGGCGCCGGCGCCGGAGGGTAGAACTGGCGCACCACCGCCGGCAGGGTGGCCGCCACCAGCACCACCCCGGCCACCGCCGTGATCAACATGCCGCGCATCCGCTGTCTGCCCGCCGTTCGCTCATGTATCCTATGGGGCTTTCCTCACCCGACTCATTCCTCACCCGACTCATAGAGAACCGATGGACGCACAGTATCAGCCCAAGAAGGTAGAAGATGAAGCCCGGAAGCACTGGGAAGAATCCGGCAGCTTCAAGGCCACCGAGCAGCCCGGCAAGGAGAAGTTCTATTGCCTGAGCATGTTCCCCTACCCCTCCGGCCGGCTGCATATGGGCCATGTGCGTAACTACACCATCGGCGACGTGATCAGCCGCTACCAGCGCATGCTCGGCAAGAACGTGCTGCAGCCCATGGGCTGGGACGCCTTCGGCCTGCCGGCGGAAAACGCGGCGGTGAAGAACAAGAGCGCCCCGGCCTACTGGACCTACGAAAACATCAAGTACATGAAGGGCCAGCTCAAACAGCTGGGCTTCGGCTACGACTGGAGCCGCGAGCTGGCCACCTGCACCCCGGAGTATTACCGCTGGGAGCAGTGGTTCTTCACCAAGCTGTACGAGAAGGGCCTGGTCTACAAGAAGATGTCCACGGTGAACTGGGACCCGGTGGACCAGACCGTGCTGGCCAACGAACAGGTCATCGACGGGCGCGGCTGGCGTTCCGGCGCCCTGGTGGAGCGCAAGGACATCCCGCAGTGGTTCGTCAGGATCACCGCCTACGCGGATGAACTGCTGGAAGACCTGGATCAGTTGGACGGCTGGCCGGAACAGGTCAAGACCATGCAGCGCAACTGGATCGGCCGCTCCGAGGGCGTGCAGCTGGACTTTGCATTAAAGGACGCCCTGAAAGACGGCGACCAGGCGCTGAGCGTCTACACCACCCGCCCGGACACCCTGATGGGGGTCAGCTATGTGGCGGTGGCCGCCCAGCACCCGGTGGCCCAACAGGCCGCCGGGGACAACCCCGGGATCGCCGCCTTTATCGAGGAATGCACCCACACCAAGGTGGCCGAGGCGGATCTCGCCACCATGGAGAAGAAAGGTGTATTCACCGGCCGTTACGCGATCCATCCGATCAGCGGCGAGGAAGTGCCGGTATGGATCGCCAACTTCGTGCTGATGGACTACGGCTCCGGCGCGGTGATGGCGGTGCCCGCCCACGACCAGCGCGATTTCGAGTTCGCGCAAAAATACGATCTGCCGATCAAGCAGGTGATCGAGCCCGCCGGGGACGAGACCATTGATCTGACCAACGAGGCGTTCACCGCCAAGGGCAAACTGGTCAACAGCGGCGAATTCGACGGGCTCACCTCCGCCCAGGCGTTTGACGCCATCGCCGCCTGGCTGGCGGAGCGCGGCCTGGGCGAGAAGAAGGTGAACTATCGTCTGCGCGACTGGGGCGTTTCCCGCCAGCGCTACTGGGGCGCGCCGATCCCCATGCTGACCCTGGAGGATGGCACCCAGGTGCCGGTGCCCGAGGACCAGCTGCCGGTGGTGCTGCCCGAGGACGTGCAAATGGACGGTGTCACCTCGCCGATCAAGGCGGACCCGGAGTGGGCGAAGACCGAGTACAACGGCCAGCCCGCCCTGCGCGAAACCGACACCTTCGATACCTTCATGGAATCAAGCTGGTACGCGGCCCGCTTTACCTGCCCGGACGACGATACCGCCATGCTCGACCCGGAGCGCGCCAACTACTGGCTGCCGGTGGACCAGTACGTGGGCGGCATCGAACACGCCATCCTGCACCTGCTGTATTCCCGTTTCTTCCACAAGCTGTTGCGCGACGCCGGCCTGGTGGACTCCGACGAGCCGTTCAAGCGCCTGCTGTGCCAGGGCATGGTGCTCAAGGACGGCGCCAAGATGTCCAAGTCCAAGGGCAATACCGTGGACCCGCAGGCGATGATCGAGGAATTCGGCGCCGACACCGTGCGCCTGTTCATGATGTTCGCGGCGCCACCGGAACAATCCCTGGAATGGAACGACGCCGGCGTGGAAGGCGCCCACCGCTTCCTCAAGCGCCTTTGGCGGTTGGTCGCCGAGCATGTGGAAGCCGGCACCGCTCCGGCGCTGGAACCGGGCGCCCTGGACGATGCCGGCAAGACCCTGCGCCGCAAGACCCATGAAACCATTCAGAAGGTCAGCGACGATCTGAGCCGCCGCTACACCTTCAACACCGCCATCGCGGCGGTGATGGAACTGTGCAACGAAATCAGCCGCTTCGAGCCCGCCGACGACGGCGGTCGGGCGGCGCTCCAGGAAGCCCTGGAAGCGGCGGTGCTGCTGCTTTCGCCGATCGTCCCCCATGCCGCCCACGCCCTGTGGGCCGAGCTGGGCCACGATCAGCCGGCGGTGGACGCGCCCTGGCCGGAGGTGGACGAAAGCGCCCTGGTCAAGGACACCATCGAGCTGGTGGTGCAGGTCAACGGCAAGGTGCGCGCCAAGCTGGACGTACCCGCCGACGCCGACAAGGGCACCCTGGAACAACTGGCCCGGGAAGAACCCAATGTGCAGCGCTTCACCGAAGGCAAGACGGTGCGCAAGGTAATCGTGATTCCCGGCAAACTCGTCAACATCGTGGCCAACTGACATGACGCTTCGCTCCGCGCTTCCCGTTCTGCTCGCCGCTGTGCTGCTGAGCGCCTGTTCCGGCTGGCAACTGCGCGGCCAGACCTCGGTGCCCAACCTGGAAAGCGTCACCGTGAACGGCGCCAGCGCGCGGCTGCGCTACACCCTGGAGGATCAGTTGGAACCCGCCGGCGTGCTGGTACACGGCGAGGCGCCCTACGTGATCAAAATCCTCGATGAGCGCTGGGATCGCCGCACCGCCGCCGTGGACGACCGGGGCCGCGCCGCCGAGCGCGAGCTGCGCTACGAGATCACCTGGCAGCTGATCGACCGCGACACCGGCGCCATGCTCAATCCGCCGCGCCGCATCGCCGCCATCCGCAGCTTCGCCTATTCTCCGGACAACGTCACCGCCACCTCCGACGAGGAGGACCTGGTGCGCACCGACCTGTTCGAGGACATCAGCTACCGGCTGATCAACCAGCTCGCCAACGCCTCCCGCAAGATCGAGCACTGATCCATGCGTCTGCGCATCGACCAACTGGCCAAGCATCTTCAAGGCGACCTGCTGCCGGTCTATCTGATCGCCGGCGACGAACCCTTGCAGCAGGACGAGGCCATGGACGCGGTGCGCGCCGCCGCCCGCGAACAGGGCTTCGACGAACGTCAGCGCTTCAGCGCCGACACCGGCATCGACTGGAACGCCCTGATCAACGAAGCACAAAGCATGAGCCTGTTCGGCGGGCGCCGCATTCTCGAGCTGGTACTCGGCGAGAAACGGCCGGACAAGACCGGCAGCCAGATCATCCGCGACCTGCTGGCGCAGCCCTCCCCGGACACCCTGCTGCTGATCCGCTGCTCGCGACTGGACCGCCGCAAGGACTGGAACAGCGCCTGGGTGAAGGCCCTGGAGAAAGTCGGCGCGGTACTGGAAATCTGGCCGGTGGAAGGCAAGCAGTTGCAGCACTGGCTGCGTGACCGCCTGGCCGGTCGCGGCCTGAGCATCGACGACGATGCCCTGGCGCTGCTGATCGAACGCAGCGAGGGCAACCTGCTGGCCGCCGCCCAGGAAGTGGACAAACTCGCCCTGCTCGCCGAGGACGGCCGGGTGGCGGTGGACACCGTGCAACAGGCGGTGGGCGACTCCAGCCGCTACACCCCCTTCGACCTCACCGACGCCACCGGCCAAGGCGACGCCCGCCGCGCCCTGCGCATTCTGCGCACCCTGCGCGCCGAGGGCGTGGAAGCACCGGTGATCCTGTGGGCCCTGGGCCGCGACATCCGCGCCCTGGACGCCCTCGCCACCGGCGGCCAGCCGCCGCGCATGCCGCCCCAGCGCCTGCGCGCCCTGGAAGCCCGCGCCCGCCAGTTGCCACCGCGCCAGCTGCACCGCGCCCAGGCCCTGGCGATCCGCGCCGACCAGGCCATCAAGGGCATGGGCCCCGGCGACCCCTGGCAATTCCTGGCCGGCCTGATCCTGCGCCTGTGCGGCCAGCCGCTGCCCGCCATCCTGGAAAAGTAACCCACATCCGGCCACGGAACCGTTAGCCGCTGAGGGGGATCCCCTTCCCTTGTAGGAACGACTGTAGGAGCGACTTCAGTCGCGATCAAAGGCTGAAGTCGCTCCTACACCGTTCCATGAAGCCGCGCGGGACGCGGCCCTGATGGAGGGCCCACCCCATGCCGGCGGAGAAGCAAGGGGCGCGGCTTATTGGCCCGCGCGGAGCCGGGGGCTTTGCTAGGGTGCCGGAATGTTCATTGCCGCGCAGGGAGCCCTCATGCCGCAACGTCTGGATACCTCCTCGATCAGCTTCACCGCCCTCTACACCGGTCAGGTGTGGGTGCGCCACGGCCTCTCCGAACCGGGCTTCCACACGCCGGCGGGAGCGTTGCTGTATGGCGCCCTGACGCCGTTCGAAGCGGTGGGCAAACGGCTGCTGGGCGGCAATATCCGCACCTTCCTGCTGCAGCGCCATCACCTCATCGATGCGCGGCTGGAGGCCCTGATCGAAGCCCACCCGGACCTGCAGATCCTGGAGATCGCCTGCGGGCTGAGCCCTCGCGGCAAACGCCTGCGCGCGCGCCATCCGGGCATCGACTACGTGGAGGCGGATCTGCCCGACATGGCGCGCCGCAAACGCCGCCTGCTGGCCCGCCACGGCGTGCTCGGCGAGCGGCACCGGGTGGAGACGGTGAATATTCTGGTGGAGGAAGGCGACGACAGCGTCAGCGCCCTGCTTGGCCGCCTGGACCCGGCCAGGCCGGTGGCGGTCATCACCGAAGGGCTGATCAACTACTTCGATCTGGCCACCATCAGCCCGTTCTGGGCGCGGCTCGCCGAGGGCCTGAAGGCGTTTCCGCGCGGCGTCTACCTGACCGACAACTACCCGCTGTACGCCAACATGCGCTTCCACCGCACCCTGAAGACCCTCGGCGGGATGCTGGGCGCCCTGTCGCGCAGCAATGTGGCTTTCCATTTCGACTCCGACCGGGCCACCGGGGCGCACTTTCGCGAGCAGGGCTTCGCCACGCTGACCGTGCACGATCCGGCGGATTACTACGGCACCCTGCCGATCCCGCGCACCCGGGGCACGCCCATGGTGCGGATTCTGGAGGCCGAGGCGGTCTGATTCCCAACGCCAGTTTCTTCGGGCCATCGCGGTTGAGCGGGAATTTTCCCTCCAGCCGGGGCGCGACGCCCTTCCGGGACCCTTTTTGGCAGGGATGCCAAAAACGGGAGCGCCCGGGGACGGCTTGAGCGATCCCGGAAGGCACCCACGCAGATCCGCGTCCCGGCTAAAGGCGTCTCGCATCGACTTCACGCTAAAACGCGATGAACCTTTTTCCCGCGCGCCAGGGCTGTTTCGCGGCCCGCCCGGAACCCCGTATAATGCGCCTTTTCGTTTCCCAACAGGCGTTTCACATGGATATCCAGCAGTACATGGCCGACGTGGGCCGGCAGGCCCGCGCCGCTTCCCGGGCCATGGCCCGGGCCACCACCGGTGAGAAAAACGCCGCGTTGGGCGCCATCGCCGGCGCCCTGCGCGCCCACCGCAGCGCCATTCTCGACGCCAATCAGCGCGATCTGGAGCGCGGTCGGGACAATGGCCTGGAGCCGGCGCTGCTGGATCGTCTGGAACTGACCCCGGCGCGCTTCGACGGCATGGTGGAAGGCCTGGAGCAGGTCATCGCCCTGGCCGACCCGGTGGGCGCCATCACCGATCTCAGCTACCGCCCCAGCGGCATCCAGGTGGGCAAGATGCGCGTGCCCCTGGGCGTGATCGGCATCATCTATGAATCCCGCCCCAACGTGACCATCGACGCCGCCGCCCTGTGCCTGAAATCCGGCAACGCGGCCATTCTGCGTGGCGGTTCCGAAGCCATCGACTCCAATCAGGCGATCGCCGAGTGCCTGCGTGCCGGCCTGCGTGAAGCCGGCCTGCCCGATACCGCCGTACAGGTGATCGAGACCACCGATCGGGCCGCCGTGGGCGAGTTGATCAGCCATCCCGAGTTCGTGGACGTGATCGTGCCCCGTGGCGGCAAGGGCCTGATCGAGCGCATCAGCAAGGATGCCCGCGTGCCGGTGATCAAGCACCTGGACGGCAACTGCCATGTCTACATCGACGCGGACGCCGATCCGGCCAAGGCGGTGAAAGTGGCCTACAACGCCAAGACCCAGCGCTACGGCACCTGCAACACCCTGGAAACGCTGCTGGTGCACGCCGGCATCGCCGAACGGGTACTGCCGGAGCTGGCCGATCACTACCGCCAGGCCGGTGTCGAACTGCGTGGCTGCGAACGCACCCGCAAGCTGCTCGGCGATGAGGTGGCCGAAGCCTCCGAGAGCGACTGGGAAGAGGAATACCTGGCACCGCTGCTGGCGATCAAGGTGGTGGACGACCTGGACCAGGCCATGGATCACATCCATCGCTACAGCTCCGGGCATACCGAATCCATCATCACCGAGAACTACAGCCGCGCCCGCCGCTTCCTGGCGGAGGTGGACTCCAGTTCAGTGATGGTGAACGCCTCCACCCGCTTCGCCGACGGCTTCGAATACGGGCTGGGCGCGGAAATCGGCATCTCCACCGACAAACTGCACGCGCGCGGCCCGGTGGGCCTGGAAGGCCTGACCAGCCAGAAATGGGTGGTGTTCGGCGATGGCCATGTGCGGCAATAGCGGGAGCCTGCTCTGAACGATCGAGCCTTGCCAACACGCCGGACGACGGACGCCGGACGTTGGACGCTGAAAACCGGGAGGCCCGGTGCTTAGCGTCCAACGTCCGGCGTCCAGCGTCCAGCCCCTCATTCTGTTCGGCGGCACCTTCGACCCGATCCACCGTGCCCACGTGCGCGCCGCCCTGGCGGTGTCGCGGGCGCTGGGGGACGCCCCGGTGCATCTGTTGCCCAACGCGGTGCCGCCGCACCGGCCCCAGCCCCGCGCCGACGGCGCCCAGCGCCTGGCCATGGTGCGTCACGCCTGCACCGGCTATCCGCGCCTGGTCGCCGACGACTGGGAGCTGCGCCACCCCGACGGCAGGCCGTCGTTCACCCTGGCCACTCTCAAGCACTTCCGTCGCCTGATCGGCCACCGGCCGCTGGTGTTCGTGGTCGGCGCGGACAGCTTCGCCAACCTGGACCAATGGCACCGTTGGCGGGAATACGCCGCCCTTTGCCACCTGGCCGTGGTACCCCGCCCCGGCGCCGCCAAGGCGCCGCTCAGGGTTCAACGGGCCTTCCCCGCCGCCGGCGCCGCCTTGCTGCGCCGGCGACCGGCGGGCCGCCGCCTGATGCTGGAACGCCCGGTACTGGACGTGGCCGCCACCGACATCCGCCGCGCGCTGCGCGCCGGCGGCCCCTGCCCGCAACTGCCGGCGGCGGTGCTCGCCCATATCCGCCGCCATGGGCTGTATAATGCGTCGGCCAACACCGACAATTCCGTGCACGCACACAACGAGGCCCCATGAGTTCTCAACCCCCTCTGCTGGATCTGGTGCTCGACGCACTGGAGGAACTGAAAGCCAAGAACATCGCCAGCCTGGACGTGCGCGCCCTGACCAGCGTGGCCGACGACATGGTGATCGCCAGCGGCACCTCCAGCCGCCACGTCAAGGCACTAGCCGACAACGTCATGGAGAAAGCCAAGGACGCCGGCTACCGCCCCCTGGGCACCGAAGGTGAACGCGGCGCCGAGTGGATTCTGGTGGATCTGGGCGATGTGATCGTCCATCTGATGCTGCCCGCCACCCGCGAGTTCTACGATCTGGAGCGGCTCTGGCGCACCCCCGATCATCATCCGGACCGCGACCAGCGCGACCACTGACCGCAGCGTCGCCGGGAGCCACGCCTTGCGGATACACCTTCTCGCCATCGGCACCAAAATGCCTGCCTGGGTGGAACAGGGCTTCCAGGAATACCGGAAGCGGCTGCCGCCGGACATGCGCCTGGAACTTGAGGCGATTCCGTTGCCTAAACGTTCCAGGGGCGACACCGCCGCCCTGGTGCGCGCCGAAGGCGAAGCCATGGAAAAGCGCCTGGAAAAGTACCCCGGCGCCCACCGGGTGGCCCTGGAGGTCACCGGTCGCGTGCTGGGCACACCGCAATTGAGCGAAAAACTGGGCACCCTCAAGGATCTCGGCCAGGACCTGGTGATCCTGGTGGGCGGCCCGGACGGGCTCTGCCCGCGAGTCTCCGCCGCCGCCCACGAACGCTGGTCGCTGTCGGCGCTGACCCTGCCGCACCCACTGGTGCGGGTGTTGCTCGCCGAACAGCTTTATCGCGGCTGGACTCTGTTGACCGGCCACCCTTACCACCGCTGATACCATGGACCACGGGCCCCGATGCGCCGACCTCTGACCCTCAAGGACCACCACCACGAGCAGCGGATCTTCAGCCTGCGCCTGCTGGTGGGCGCCGTTCTGGTGGTGGCCCTGTCACTGGTGCTGGTGGGCCGCATGGTGTGGCTGCAGGTCTCCCAGCACAGCCGCTACACCACGCTCAGCGACGAGAACCGGGTGCAAACCCAGGCGGTACCGCCGCCACGCGGGCTGATCACCGATCGAAACGGCGAAATCCTGGCCGCCAACCGACCGGATTTCGCGGTGGAACTGATCATCGAGCAGGTACCGGATCTGGAGGCCACCCTGACCCGTATCGGCCAGTTGGTGACCCTGGAACCGGACGACCTGGAGCGCTTCCATAAACGCCTGAGCAGCCCGCGCCGCCCGTGGGACCCGATCCCCTTGCGCGGCCGCCTCAGCGAGGAAGAGATCGCCCGGCTCACCGTCAATCAGCATCGCCTGCCGGGGGTACGCGTGGCCGCCAACCCGGTGCGCCACTACCCCCACGGCAAGCTGTTCTCCCATGTGCTCGGCTATGTAAACCGGCTCAGCGCCGAGGACCTGGAAGGCATGACGCTCACCGAGCAGGCGGACTATGCCGGCACCTACTACTATGGCCGCACCGGGGTGGAGCGCTATTACGAGCACCGGCTGCACGGCACGGTGGGGCACCGCCAGGTGGAGACCAATGCCCGGGGGCGCATTCTGCGCGTGCTCGAGGAGCAACCGCCGGTGCCCGGCGAAAACCTGCGCCTGACCCTGGACATGAAGGTCCAGAAAGCCGCCTACAACGCCCTCGGCGACCGGCGCGGCGCGGTGGTCGCCATCGATCCCCGGGATGGCAGCGTGCTGGCCTTCGTCAGCCGACCGGGTTTCGAGCCCAACCTGTTCGTCAACGGCATTTCCCATCAGGACTACGCCCGCTACCGGGAAGATCACGACAACCCGCTGTTCAACCGGGCCCTGCAAGGCCGTTACCCGCCGGGCTCCACGGTCAAGCCGTTCATCGGCCTGGCCGGCTTGAACGCCGGCGTCACCGACTGGGAACACACCATCTTCGACCCGGGTTATTACCAGTTGGAAGGCAATCCCCACCGCTATCGGGACTGGAAACGCTGGGGGCATGGCTGGGTGGACATGAACAAGGCGGTGGTGCAGTCCTGCGACACTTATTTCTACGACCTGGGCTTCAAGCTGGGCATCGCCCGCATGCACGACTTCCTGTCCGACTTTTCCCTGGGCCAGCCCACCGGCATCGACCTGTACAACGAATCCGCCGGCCTGCTGCCCTCCAAGGAATGGAAGCGCGCCGCCCGGGGCACGCCCTGGTTTCACGGCGATACCATCAACGCCAGCATCGGCCAGGGCTTCATGCTGGCCACGCCGCTGCAACTGGCCACCGCCACCGCCATCCTGGCCCACCACGGCAAGCAAGTAACGCCCACCCTGGCCGCCGACGAATTGCGCCCGCCGCCGCGCCCCGACATCAAGCTCAACGACGAGGGCGACTGGCTGCGCATGGAACGGACCATGGAGGAAGTGGTCCATGGAAACCGGGGCACCGCCCGGGTGATGGCGGAAAACGCGCCCTACAAGATGGGCGCCAAGACCGGCACCTCCCAGGTGTTCTCCGTGGGCCAGGAAGAGACCTACAACGAGGAAGAGCTGGCCGAGCGGCTGCTCGACCACGCCCTGATCATCAGTTTCGCGCCGGTGGAGCATCCGGCCATCGCCGTGGCGGTGCTGGTGGAAAACGGCCGCCACGGCGGCTCCACCTCCGGCCCGGTGGCACGCCAGGTGATGGACGCCTGGCTGCTTAATGACGACGGCGAGCTGGACGTGCCGCCGCCCCTGCCACGCACGCCCGCCAGTGGAGAAAGCACGCCATGAGCGTACGCGAAACCCTGCGACAAATGCCCGGTCAGGGCGGCCCCAGCCTGGGCAACGGCCTGACCGCCCGGCTGCACCTGGATGCCCCGCTGCTGGCGGCTTTGCTGTTGCTGGTGCTGGGCGGCCTCACCGTGCTTTACAGCGCCGGCGGCGGCAGCATGGAAATGGTGCTGCGCCAGGCTCTGCGCCTGGGCGGCGGGTTGCTGGTGCTGGTGGTGCTGGCGCAGATTCCGCCACGCAGTTACCGCTTCTGGGCGCCCATGGTCTATGCCCTGGGCGTGGTGCTGTTGATTCTGGTGGTGCTGATCGGCACCGAGGCCAAGGGCGCCGCCCGCTGGCTGCACATTCCCGGCATCGGTCGCTTCCAACCCGCCGAGATCATGAAACTGGCGGTGCCGGCCATGGTCGCCTGGTTCTTCAGCGAGCGTAACCTGCCGCCCCGACTTACCGATGTGCTGGTGGCCCTGGCGCTGATCTTCCTGCCGGTGGTGCTGATCGCGATCCAGCCGGACCTGGGTACCTCGATCCTGATCGCCGCCGCCGGGCTGGTGGTGCTGTTCATGGCCGGCCTGTCCTGGCGACTGATCGGCCTGGCCCTGGTGGCGCTGATGATCGCCGCGCCACTGATGTATTTCTTCGTGCTGCATGACTACCAGCGCAGCCGCGTGGACACCTTCCTCAATCCGGAGGCGGACCCGCGCGGCGCCGGCTGGAACATCATCCAGTCGAAAACCGCCATCGGCTCCGGCGGCGTCACCGGCAAGGGCTGGCTGGATGGCACCCAGTCCCGGCTCGACTTCCTGCCCGAGTCCTCCACCGATTTCATCCTGGCGGTGCTGGGCGAGGAATTCGGCCTGGTGGGCTTCCTGCTGCTGATGGCCATTTACCTGGTGATCGTCGGTCGCGGCTTCTTCATAAGCTGGCAGGCCCAGGAGACCTTCTCGCGTCTGCTGGCGGCGGCGCTGACCATGACCTTTTTTATTTATATTTTTGTGAACGTCGGTATGGTGTCCGGACTCTTACCGGTGGTGGGGGTACCCTTGCCGCTGGTCAGCTACGGCGGCACGTCCATCGTCACCCTGATGGCCAGTTTCGGCATGCTCATGTCCATGCATACCCACCGCCGGCTGATGAGTTACTGACAAGGATTCCCGAGGAGAACCACGTGAAGAAAACCGGGCTGTTGATCGCCGCTTGCGCCGCCCTGGCCGGCCCCGCCCTTGCCACCGCCAACTATGCCGAGCACGCCGGGGCCGACGCCGTGCTCAAGGAGGTACGCGAGCGCGGGCTGGACGTGGATCGCGCCCGTCAGCTGCTCGCCGGCGCGCAACGCAAGGACAGCATTCTCGAGGCCATCGCCCGGCCCGCCGAGCGCACCCTGACCTGGGCCGAATACGGCCGCATTTTTTTGCAGGACAGCCGCGTGGAGCAGGGCGTCGCCTTCGCCCGCGAGCACGCCGAGGCCCTGGACCGGGCGGAGCGGGAATTCGGCGTGCCCCGGGAAGTGATCCTGGCGATCATTGGCGTGGAAACCCGCTACGGGCGCCACAAGGGCAACTACAAGGTGGTCGATGCGCTGGCCACCCTGGGGTTTGACTATCCGCCCCGCGCCGCCTTCTTCCGTAAGCAGTTGATCGCCCTGTTCGAGCTGGAACGTCACGCGCACATCGACGCCAGTGAGATTACCGGCTCCTACGCCGGCGCCATGGGTTTCCCACAGTTCATTCCCACCAGCTACGAGGCCTACGCGGTGGACTTCGACGGTGACGACGTCATCGATCTGGTCAACAGCCCCACCGACGCCATCGGCAGCGTCGCCAACTATTTCAAGGCGCACCGCTGGCAGCCGGGCCTGCCGGTGGCGGCCCGCGCCCGGGTCGAGGGCAACGGCTATGTGGCGATGGCCAAGAAGGGCTACAAACCCGCCTTTACCCTGGATCAGGCCCGGAAGAACGGCGTAGTGGCAGTGGCCTGCGACGATGATAGGCTGAGCAGCGAATACTGTTTCGAGGTGTCGAACGACGGCCTGCCCGGCTCCACGCCGGTGGCGGTGCTCGACCTGCAAGGCGAGGACGGCCACGAATTCTGGCTGGCCACCGACAACTTCTATGTGATCACCCGCTACAACCATAGTGAGCTTTACGCCATGGCCGTGTTGCAGCTTTCCCGCCGCCTGGCCGATGCCCTGGAGGCCGACCAGCCGTGAGACGCGTTGCACCGATCCTCACTCTGAGCCTGTTCCTGGGCGCCTGCGCCACCGGCCCGGGCCGCGCCCCCGGGCCCGCCCCGCAACCGGATCGCCCCGCTTCCGGGGCCCCCGGTTCCGACCGCTACGAACACAGCACCGACGCTGGCCCGGAACAACGCCGTGACGTCAGCGCCCAGCCCGAGCCGGTCCCCAAGGTGGAGCCGCGCAGCGCCTACGGCAACCCGGATACCTACACCGTCTGGGGCAAGAGCTACCAGGTGCTGCCCACCGCCGAGGGCTACCAGGAAGAGGGACTGGCGTCCTGGTACGGTCGCAAGTTCCACGGCTACCGTACCTCCAGCGGCGAAGCGTTCGACATGTACCGCTTCACCGCCGCCCACCGCACTCTGCCGCTGCCCACCTATGCCCGGGTCACCAACCTGGACAATGGCAAAAGCCTGGTGGTGCGCGTCAACGACCGGGGCCCGTTCCACTCCGACCGGATCATTGATCTGTCCTGGGCCGCCGCGGTGCGCCTGGGCATTGAACAGAAAGGCACCGGACGGGTGCGCGTGGAAGCGCTCACCTCCACCCGCGACCCGACCCCCAACAAAAGCGACGGCCGCGTGCCCACGGCGGTACGCGCCGCCGTGGACAGCCCGCCGCCGCCGTCCAGCGCCGACAGTGCCGCCGATAATGGCTCCAACGGTGGCTCCAATGCCGGCGGCGACCTCTACCTGCAGGCCGGCGCCTTCCAGGGGCTGGACGGCGCCCGCGCGCTGGAACAGCGGCTGCGCCAGCAACTCAAGTTGCCGGTGACCGTCCGACGGCCGGAATCCAGCAGCTTGTACAAGGTGTGGCTGGGCCCGTTCGCCAGCAACGCCGACCGTGACCGCGCGCGCCGCTCCCTCGCCGAGGCGGGCTTCGCCGCGCCGATTTCCGTGAATCCCTGATCCGCCCCCGCAAGCAAAGACCTGACCGAAAGGCCCGATGATGATGCAAACCCGCTCTCTCGCTTATTCCCTGTTCTGGCTGTTGCTGGCCGGCCTGCTCGCCGTGTCGCCCCTGGCCCGCGCCGAGAACATGATCCCCCGCGCCCCCGAGGTGGAAGCACGCAGTTACCTGCTGCTGGACGCCAAGAGCGGCCAGGTGCTGGTGGAACACAATGCCGACAAGGAACTGCCGCCGGCCAGCCTGACCAAGATGATGACCGCCTACCTGGTGGAAAAGGAAATCCAGGCCGGCAACATCGGTGAGCGGGACATGGTGCCGATCAGCGTCAAGGCCTGGCGCATGGGCGGCTCGCGGATGTTCGTCAAGGAAGGCACCCAGGTGCCGGTGGCGGACCTGCTCAAGGGTGTGATCGTGCAGTCCGGCAACGACGCCAGCGTGGCCCTGGCCGAGTACGTGGCCGGCTCCGAGGGTGCCTTCGCCGACCTGATGAACAACCAGGCCAGTCAGTTGGGCATGAACAACAGCCACTTCGTCAACGCCACCGGCTGGCCGGCGGAGAACCACTACACCACCGCCCGGGACCTGGCCTGGCTGGCGCGGGCGATCATCCGCGACTATCCGGAACACTACGATATCTACGCCCAGAAGGAATTCACCTACAACGGCATCACCCAGCAGAACCGCAACCTGCTACTGTGGCGCGACGACGCCGTGGACGGCCTGAAGACCGGCCACACCGAGGAAGCCGGCTTCTGCCTGGTGTCCTCCGCCGAGCAGAACGGCATGCGTCTGATCTCGGTGGTGATGGGCACCGACTCCGAGGCGGCCCGGGCACGCGAATCCCAGAAGCTGCTCAGCTACGGCTTCCGCTTCTACGAAACCTACGAGGGTTACGGCGCCGGTGACGTGCTCGACACCCCGAAAGTGTGGATGGGGGCCGCCGATCAGGTGCGCCTGGGCCTGGAGGACGACCTGGTGCTGACCGTGCCCAAGGGCAGCCACGACCAGCTCAAGGCGGAGATGTCGATCCAGCCGGAACTGCGCGCCCCCATCGAGGAAGGCCGCCAGTACGGCACCCTGACCGTGAGCCTGGACGGCAAGGAACTGGTGCAGCGCCCCCTGGTGGCCCTGGAAGCGGTGGAGGAAGCCGGTTTCTTCTCGCGTATCTGGGACCATATCGTGCTGTTCTTCAAAGGCCTGTTTAACTAGGGCTCCCGCCAACATGGCCACGGTCTATCTCAACGGCGACTTCATGGACGCCGAGCAGGCGCGGATCTCCCCGCTGGACCGGGGATTTCTGTTCGCCGACGGCGTCTATGAAGTGATTCCCGCCTTCAACGGCGTGCTGTTCCGGCTCGACGAGCACCTGCGCCGGCTGGCCCGCTCCCTGAGCGAAATACGCATCACCGATCCCCACGACGGCGCCCACTGGCGCCGCCTGTGCGAGGAAATGGTGGCCCGCAACGGCGGCGGCCATCTGTCGCTGTATCTGCAGATCACCCGGGGCGCGGCGGCGCGCCGCGAGCACACCTTCCCGGACCCGCCGGTGCCTCCCACTGTGTTTATTTCCAGTTCGCCGCTGGCGGTACCGGCGGCGGACCAGGTGGCGCGCACCGAGGGCGTCGCGGCGATCACCCTGGACGATATTCGCTGGGCCCGCTGCGACATCAAGTCGGTGTCGCTGCTGCCCAATCTGCTACTGCGCCAGCGGGCGCTGGAAAGCGGCGCCCAGGAAGCGATCCTGCTGCGCGACGGCTTCGTCACCGAGGGCGCCGCCAGTAACGTTTTCACGGTGCGCGATGGCCGGGTATCCACGCCGCCATTGAGCCACTGCATCCTGGGCGGCGTGACCCGGGATCTGATCATCGAGCTGTGCCGCGAGCAGGGCCTGCCGGTGATCGAGGCGGAAATCAGCGAGCCGGCCCTGCACGATGCCGATGAAATCTGGATTTCCAGTTCCACCAAGGGCGTGGTGCCGGTCACCGAACTGAACGGCCGACCGGTGGGCGACGGCCACCCCGGTGCCACTTGGAAAACCGTGGCGCGCCACTATATAGAGTTCAAACGCCGCCTGTGCGGTCTGTAACCGGGCGCCGGGCCGACTGGAGAGCACCATGATCCGCGAAGAACTGTGGGACTTCCCCCACAGCATGCAACTGAAAGTAATGGGCGCCGCCGACGCGCCGCTGGAAGAAGCGGTGGTGGCGATCCTGGAAACCCACCTGGATGATTTCGACCGCCACGCCCACCTGAGCAGCAAGCCCAGCACCAAGGGCAATTTCGTGTCGCTCACCGCCAGCGTGGTGCTGCGCGACCGCGATCAGGTGGAAGCCATCTATCGCGAGTTGGACGCCTGCCCGCACGTCAAGATCACGCTCTGATGGACGTTCTGGTCCGCCACCTGCCCCGGGTCGACTACCAGCCCTGCTGGGAGGCGATGCGCGCCTTCACCGAACAGCGCGACGCCGACACCACCGATGAACTCTGGGTGCTGGAGCACCCGCCGGTGTACACCCTGGGCCAGGCCGGCAAGCCGGAGCATGTGCTGGCACCCGGGGATATCCCGGTGGTGCGCACCGACCGGGGCGGCCAGGTCACCTACCATGGGCCGGGCCAGACCGTGATCTACCTGATGCTGGATGTACAGCGGCTAACCCTGGGCGCCCGCGCCGTGGTCAGCGCCATCGAGGACAGCGTGGTGGATTACCTGCGCGACCGGGGCCTGGACGCCGCCAGCCGAGCCGATGCTCCCGGGGTGTACGTGGGCGGCGCCAAGATCGCCTCCCTGGGCCTGCGTATCCGCCGCGCCGGCAGCTACCATGGCCTGGCCCTGAACCGGGACGCCGACCCGGCCCCCTGGCGGCGCATCAACCCCTGCGGCCACGCCGGCCAGCCGATGACCAGCCTGGCCGACCAGGGTCTGGACGCCAGCCGCGAGCGCGTCGAGCAGGATCTGGTAACGATTCTGGCGCGGCGGCTGGGCCTCACCCCCCGGACAGCCCCCGCTCCTAGTTGGTATACTGCTCCCCAATCCTGACGCCCAAAAGGCACCCAACCGCGAGAGAGACATCTCCATGAGCGAAGCCCAGGCCAAACGCCCGGCGAAAGCGAAGGTTCAGATCGGCGACAAGCTGCGTGGCGCCGACAAGGTCCGCACCATCCCCGTGGTCAATGAAAGCGCCCCCGTGCGCGAGCGCAAACCCGACTGGATTCGCGTGCGGGTCCCCGCCAACGGCGAGATCCAGCGCATCAAGTCCATGCTACGCCGGCAGAAACTGCACACCGTGTGCGAGGAAGCGGCCTGCCCCAACCTGCCGGAATGCTTCGGCGGCGGCACCGCCACCTTCATGATCATGGGCGACATCTGCACCCGCCGCTGCTCATTCTGCGACGTGGGCTTCGGGCGCCCCAACGGCCTGGACCCGGATGAGCCTCTGCATCTGGCGGAGTCGGTGGCCGACCTGGGCCTGAAGTACGTGGTGATCACCTCCGTGGACCGGGACGACCTGCCCGACGGCGGCGCCCGCCACTTCGCCGACTGCATCGAGGCGGTCCACGAAAAAAGCCCGGGCACCAAGATCGAGATTCTCACCCCGGACTTCCGCCCCTGCCTGCAAGACGCCCTGGATATTCTTGAGGCGACGCCGCCGGACGTGTTCAACCACAATATCGAGACGGTGCCACACCTGTACAAGAAGGCCCGCCCCGGTGCCCGCTACGAGCATTCCCTGAAGCTTCTGCAACAATTCGGCGCCCGCGTGCCGCACGTACCCACCAAGTCCGGCATCATGGTCGGCCTGGGCGAAACCAACGATCAGGTACTGGAAACGCTGCGCGATCTGCGCGACCACGACGTGGATATGATCACCATCGGCCAGTATCTGCAGCCCAGCAAATTCCACGCGCCGGTGGAACGCTACGTGCATCCGGACGAATTCCGCCTGTTCGCGGACGAAGGCCGCAAGATGGGCTTCACCTCGGTGGCTTCCGGGCCCATGGTGCGCAGCTCCTACCACGCGGATCTGCAGCACAAGGGCATCGACGTGGGCGACCCGGACAACCTGGGCCACGAAGCCTGACGCACCGCCCATCGCGGCTGAAGCCGCTCCTATAGTAGCGTTCGGCCCCGTAGGAGCGGCTTCAGCCGCGATCCCACGCGAGCCGCCATCAGCCAAACGTAATGAACGGCACCAGGGCGATCAGCAACACCGCCGCCACCGCCACCAGAAACGCCAGGGTGCGCAGCGGGTGGCGGCGCAGGTTACGCGCCACGGTGGTCACCTCGCCGTCCTGGTGGGCCTGCTCGAAGGCCCGCCGCTCCTGCTGATAACGGCGTTGCTGGTAGTCCGCCAGCAGCGGTTGCGCCCGCTCCCAATCCTTGTCGTGGCGCAGCCAGAGGCCGCCGGCGGACACGCCCCAGACGCTGGGCGGAGTCAGGTAATGCTCAATACCGTGTTCCTCCAGCAGTTCGCATACCTCGTCGCGCTCCTCATCGGGCACGCGGCGCAGATTCATCAGCAGTTTCGACATGTGCGGTTCCGTTGCCCGTGGCGGGCGTCACTATAACACGCCCCAGAATTTACAATTCCGCCACCCACCGCCCCCTGACCGGTTACCGGTTTTGCTCTACGATTAGTGAGCGCTAACCCGAACGAGAGTGTGCTGTCCATGGGGCTTGCCGTGCGTTTTCCTATCGCCGTTTTTACATTCCTGATTACCTGCCTGCCGGTGCCGGCGGCCTTCGCCGCCGACGACGCCAAGGCCCTGCCCAACGCCGACTGGCCGCTGGCGATCCAGTCCCGGCTGCAGGAACTGAACCTGCCCGACGACGCCCTGGCCCTGGCGGCGGTGCCCCTGGACGGCCCCGGCCAGGCCCGTTTCGTCAACGCCGACCGGGTCATGAACCCGGGTTCCACCATGAAGCTGCTGACCACCTACGCGGCCCTGGAACTGCTCGGCCCCACCTTCAAATGGCACACCCGGGTGTACACCAACGGCGAGGTGAAGGGCGACGTGCTTGAAGGCGACCTGATCCTGGTCGGCGCCGGCGACCCCAAGCTTACCGAAGAGCGTCTGTGGAAGCTGATGCGCGATCTGCGCGCCTATGGCATCCGCGCGGTGCACGGTGATCTGGTGTTGGACGGTGGCTATTTCCGGCTGCCGGAAGACGGCCTGCCGCGTTTCGACGACGACGGCGGCGACCCCCACGCCCCCTACCTGGTGCGCCCGGATGCCCTGCTCACCAACCTGAACGTCTTCCATATCCAGATGATGGGCCGCCCGGACCGGGTCCAAGCCTGGGTGGAACCGGTCACCGACAAGGTGCTGCTCAACAACCAGCTGACCCGCTCCAACAGCCGCTATTGCCCGTCCGGCCACCACCTGAAGGCCGTCCCGGAGCGTCGCGAGGACGGCCTCTACGTGATCACCCTGACCGGCTCCCTGCCGGAAGGCTGCAAGGCCAGCCAGTACCTGTCGCTGATGGATCAGGGCGACTACACCGGCGCGTTGCTGCGCGGCCTGTGGCGGCAACTGGGTGGCGAGATCACCGGCGAGACCCGCTTCGGCCGGCTGCCCAAGGGGGCCTCCCTGCTGGCCACCAGTTCGTCGCCGGACCTGGTCACCATGGTGCGCGACATCAACAAGTGGAGCAGCAACATCATGGCCCGGCAGCTTTATCTGACCATCGGCGCCGAGCACCGGCTGGCGGAGGACAGCGACGACCTGGCCGCCGCCAACCGCACGGTGCGCGAGTGGATGGCGCTCAAGGGCATGGACCCGGACAAGGTGGTGCTGGACAACGGCGCCGGCCTGTCACGGCAGGCCCGCATCAGCCCGATGGAACAGATCAAGATGCTGCAGCAGGCCTGGCGCAGCCCGTTCGCCGCCGAGCTGATCGCCTCCCTGCCGCTGGTGGCCATGGACGGCACCATGCACAACCGGCTGCGCGATACCGGCCTGCGCGGCGAAGGCCACATCAAGACCGGCTCGCTGACCAATGTGCGCGCGGTGGCCGGCTTTACCCGCGACCGCGACAACACCACCTGGGCGGTATCGGCCATCATCAACACGCCGGCGGCCTGGAAAAGCCAGGCGGTACTCGATGACGTGCTGGAAGCGGTGGGCGGCCTGCCGCGCACCGACGCCGCCACGGTAAGCCGCGGCGACGACCGCCCGGGCCGAAGCGCCCCGGGCGGCTGATCCCGGGCGGCTTCCAGAAACCGGCCACCCGGGAAAATCGGGCGCGCCGCTACCAGCGGTAGCTGACGCTGCCCTGCAGGGTGCGCTCGACGCCGAAGTAACAGCGTGCGGCGTTGTTGCAGCCGGTGAAGTACTCCTTGTCGAACAGGTTGCTCACGTTGACTTCCGCCTTCCAGCCACCGGCGAAGGGGTAGGCCAGGGACAGGTCGGCCAGGGTCACGGCATCGGTTTCCAGGGTGCCGTACAGGTTGGTGTAGGCGTAGGTCTCGCCGATATAGCGCACACCACCCCCCAGGCGCAGCCCGGCCAGCGCGCCTTCCTGGAAGCGGTAATTGACCCAGGCGGAGGCCTGGTTGCGCGGCACGAACACCATCTGCCGGTCCTCCTCCATCGATCCGGGCGCGTTCTCGGTGATGCGCGCGTCGGTGTAGGTATAGGACGCGCTCAACCGCAGCCGCTCGCTCAGCTCGCTGGTCACCTCCAGTTCCGCCCCCTTGGAGCGGCTCTCGCCCACCTGACGGTAATCGCCGACGCTGCCGTCGTACACCACATCATCTTCCTTGCGCAGGTCGTACACCGACATCGCCACCTGGGTACGAGCGCCCGGCGGCGCCACCTTCATGCCGACCTCCACCTGTTCACCGGTGATCGGTTCGAGGGTCTCGATGCCGGAGGAAAGCTGTTGCACCGGCGCGAAACTGGTGGCGTAGCTCAGGTAGGGGGAAACACCGTTGTCGAACTGGTACATCAGACCGGTCTGCCAGGTGAAGGCCTCATCGTCGGTATCCAGGTCGGTGCTGGAGACCTTGTCCTCGTACTCACTGTCCACGGTGTCATAGCGACCGCCCACCAGCGCGATCCAGTTGCCGTAGTGCCCATGCCACTGACTATACAGACCGGTGATCGACTGGCGGGTGGTGGCGTCCTGCTGAGCCATCGGCGTGGCTGGCTCCGCACTCCATTGCGGGTCGAAAATGTTGATGGTGTCACCGAAGCCCACGTCCCACTCCTGGGCCCAGGAGGTGCGGTCGTAGCTCAGGCCAAACAGCAGATTGTGCTTGAAGTCGCCACGGTAGAAGGTTCCTTCCAACTGGTTGTCCACGGCCAGGGTGCGGGCTTCATTGTGGCGGTCGTAGGCGTAGGTGGGAACCAGGGTGCCATAGGCGCCATCGGTGAACGGCTGCCACCAGATCTCGTTACGCTGCACCCGGGATTCCAGGTAACGGGCATTCTGGCGGAAGTTCCAGCGGTCGCTGAACCAATGCTGGTATTCGTAGCCCAGGGTCCAGAATTCGCGATCGAAGCGGTCCCAGTCGGGATGGCCGATCAGGGTGTCGCTGTCCAGTTCCCCATTCGGGTTATCCAGCAGGGTGCCGGCGGCGGGCAGGCCCAGTTCGAGCTTGGTCTTGTCCTTCTGGTAGCTGCTCATCAGCGTGAGTCGGTCGTTATCGGACAGCAGCAGTGTCACCGAGGGGGCGATGTACACCCGGTCATCGGGCACATGGTTGGTCTGGGTGTCGGACTCACGGCCCAACATCACCAGCCGCCCCAGCACCGCGTCGTTGCCGGCCAGGGGGCCGGACACGTCCACCGCCAGCTGGCGCCGGTCGTGGCTGCCGTAGCTGGCGCGCACCTCGCCGCGCGGTTCGTGGGTGGGCCGCTTGCTGACCAGATTGACGATGCCGCCGGGGGCGTTTTCGCCGTAGAGAATGGAACTGGGGCCCCGGAACACCTCCACCCGCTCCAGGCCATAGGGCTCGGAAGTGGTGTCGTAGCGGTTGGCCTGCACGCGCAGTCCGTCCCGGTACAGCCCGTAGCCGTAGTCAGTGGCGTTGAAGCCGCGAATAAAGAAGAAATCGCCGGCCAGGCTATCGCCGGCGGCCATCGGCGGCGCGTAGATCCCGGGCATGTAACCGAGCACCTCGGTGAGGGTCTGGGCGCCCTGGTCGTCCATGCGCTCACGGGTGGTGACGCTCACCGAGCGGGGCGTTTCCGACAGCGGCACGCTGGTCTTGGTGGCCACCAGGGTACGTTCGGCCAGGTAGCCCGGGTCCGGGCCCACCGGTGGCGCGGCGCTCACCGACACCGGCTCCAGGGCGTTGCCGTCCTCGGCGTCTTCCAGGGTGGCGGTGCGGGCATCGGAGAAACGGGCCACCAGGCCTGTGCCGGCGAGCAGCTCGGCGAGGCCGGCGCGGGCGGTGTAGCGACCGTCCAGCCCCGCGCATTGCTTTCCGACGGTGAGTTCTCCGGCGCCGCCCAGGTAGATACCGGCCTGGTCGGCGAAGCGGTTCAGGCAGCGGCTCAGCGGGCCGGCGGGGATGCGGAAATCCACGGCGGCGTCCGCTTCAGCCCGGGCCGGGGTCGGCAGTGCCGTGAGGGTGGTGCCGCCGACCAGTAGCGGCAGGGTCAGGGCCAGGGGCCGCAGGGTTCGATTCAGCATCAGGTCGGTTCCTCCCAAGGTTTTTTGCTGTCGTCATGGGAGGAACCGGATCAGCCGGGCAAAAGGGGAACCGTTCGGGGGGATTTTTTTCACGCTTTGGAGAAGGCGGGGATGGGGGTGTTCTCCAGATAGGCCGCGTTCCGAGGTAGCGTCACCGGCGGCTCCGGTCGCTCCTGCCGTGCCCCTGGACCTTGCGCCGTGACGCCCGGTCCAGGGAGGGGCCGGCGGTCAGTCGCGGTCCTTGCGCAGGTTGTCGCGCAGGTGGGTGAACCAGGCGCGCAGGTCCTTGAGCGCCTCGCCGCCCCGGTCGGCCAGGGCGCTGAGCTCGGCGTCGAAGGGGTTGGCGGCGCCGGGGGCCGGCTCATCCTCCTCGGGCAGCGGTGGCAGCACCGGGGCGAAGTAGGTGCGGTCCAGCAGGCGGTGCAGCAGCCGCTCGCCGGGGAACGGCTCGCCGTTGTTGAGCGCCCGGGCGGCCTTGAGCAGGTTGCGGATATCGTACTGGGTGGGGCTGATGTCCGGCACCGCCTTGTTCAGGCCCAGCAGCCGGTACACGGCCACCCGGGCGGTGCGCACCGAGCTTTCCATGGTGAACACCACATCGTTGGGGGTTTCCACGAACTGCCCCAGCAGGCCCAGGTTGGTGCAGCCCTCCGGCACCACCCGGGGCCGGTCGCCGGCGGCGCGGGGCATGAACTCGGCGGTGATGTAGGGCATCAGGGCGGTGCGTACCTTGGTGTTGGCCAGCACCGTGTCCAGATCATCGAGCAGGTCCAGGTGATAGCACAGCTCGGTAAGAATCTCCCGGCCGGTGCACTCGGGCATGGGTTTCTTCACGTAATCCCCGTCCGGGGTCATGTGCAGGGCGTAGACCCACAGCACCAGCAGGTCGTCGGGCTGGTCCGGGAAGTGCGGCTGGCGGTTGCAGGTGAAGCTCATCAACCAGGCGGAGTCGGTGATGGTGACGATGCCGCCGGTGGCGGTGCGCCCGGAATAGGGATCGTTCACCGACAGTTCCTTGAGCTTGTCCACCAGCGGTGACGGCGCGCAGGTGAGCGTGGCGGATTCCCAACTGGAGCGATCGGTATCGCCGTAGAACTTGTCCGGGCGACCGAACACCGGCGATTTGGCCGCCAGATTGCGCCACAGGGTCCAGGCGCTGTCCTCGCCGGGCTCGGTACGACCGCGCCGGGGCGCCGGCACGGTGTCCATATCGCCGTAGGCGGTGCCCTCGGTCATGGAGCCGGTGAGCGCCATCACCAGATCCTCCGGCCCCACTTCCAGGCGGGTCTCACCGTCGGCGGTGCGGCACAGCAAGGCTCGCACCGTCTTGCTGCCGCCCTCGCCGGTCAGCTCCATATCGTGCACCCGGGTATCGAGCCGGAAATGCACGCCCTGCTCGCGCAGCAGCCCGGCCAGGGGGCGTACGAAACTGTCGTACTGGTTGTACTTGGGGAACACCAGGGCGGACATGTCATTGAGGCCGTCGATGGCGTCCAGGAAGCGGTGCATGTAGAGCTTCATCTCCAGCACGCTGTGCCAGTTCTGGAACGCGAACATGGTGCGCCAGAAGGTCCAGAAATTGGATTCCAGGAAACCGGGGCTGAAGAACTGCTCCACGGTGACGTCGTCGAGCTCTTCCTTGCGACGCAACAACAGGCGCACCAGTTCCCATTGCTGGGAGCGGCTCAGCTCGAAGGTGGAAAAGTCCTTGATCCGGCCCCGGTGGTGAAGCAGCCGGGCCTTGGAATAGTTGGGGTCGGCGTCGTTCACCAGCCGGTATTCGTCGAGCACGCTGTAGCCTTCAGGCAACTCCAGCGCCGGCACATCCTGGAACAGGTCCCAGAAATTGTCGTAATGGCCGTTCATCTCCCGGCCACCGCGCACCAGGTAACCGTCTTCCGGGTTGCCGGCGCCGTCCAGGGAGCCCCCTTCCACGCCCTGATCCTCAAGGATGGTGATATTGGCGGCGGGCATATGGCCGTCACGAATCAGGTAGAAAGCGGCGGCCAGGCCGGCCAGGCCACCGCCGACGATGTAGGCATGACGCCGCTCGATGCCCTCCGGGGGCAGCGGCCGATGGCGCGCGTAGGGGCCCACCATATCCGGCTCGGGCTGGGTGCCGCCGGGGCGGTGGCCCCAGTGGCCGGCGCTGGCGTCCGGTTCCGGGGTAAAGTCCGGGGCGGAGCGGGTCTCGTTGCGGCTCATGACGTCTTCCTCCTTCCATGCGATGACGGTATTGGCGATTCGGCCATGGTGCGCTTTTTTGTTTATCCGCTTTTTGACCTGACGCACGACTCCGTTAATCGGCCACCGGCTCCAGGGTCACCCACCAGGGCAGCCGGCGACGCACGCGCACCGGCAGGGCCGCTTCCAGCATGGCCAGGGCACGGTCGGTATCGTCCAGGGGATAGGTGCCCATTACCGGCAGGTGGGCCACCGCCGGGTCCACCGCCAGGTGGCCATGGCGGTAGCGGGCCAGCTCCGCCACCAGCTCCCCCAAGGGACGCTCCTCGGCGACCAGCAGGCCCCGGGTCCAGGCCTGCCGGGCCGGGTCCGCGGTATCCAGCGGCGCGATGCGTTCGCCGTCGAAACGGGTGCGATGCCCCGCCGGCACGGTGCGCTCGGCGCCACTGCCGGCGGTGTGTACGCGCACCGCGCCCTGATACACCGCCAGCTCGGTGGTGGCGCCTTCGCGGCGTACCTGAAAGCGGGTACCAAGCGGGCGTAACTCGCCGGCGCCGGTGCGCAGCCACAGCGGGCGCGGATCGGCGCCAGTGTCCACCAGCACCTCGCCGGCCACCAGGGTGAGCCGTCGCCGCTGGCGGTCGAAATCCACGTTCAGGGCGCTGTTGGTGTTGAGCCAGACCCGGGTGCCATCGTCCAGCACCAGTGCCCGGCGACCGCCCACCGGGGTGTGATAATCCGCGCGCCAGGCGCGGGCCAGTTCCGGCAGCGGCGAGTGCCGCCAGCCAGCCCAGCCGAGCACCCCGCCGGTGGCCAGCACCGCCAGCCCCTTAAGGGCCTGACGGCGGGACAAGCGCTCGCCACGCAGGCGCTCCAGGGCTCCGCCGGCCAGAGCCGGATCGCCGTCGGCGCGTAAGCGCCCGAAGCGACGCCCCACCGCTTCCACGTAGTCCCAGGCGCGCTGATGTCGCGGGCTGGCTTCCAGCCAGCGCCGCCAGGCTTCGCGCTGCGCCGGGGAAACACCCTCATCACCGAGGACGGCGAACCATTCCGCCGCCTGCTCCAGGCTGTGGTAGTCCGGAGCGCTCATCCGCTCGCGCCCTCCTCGAAGGAAACTTCCAGCAAGGCGCAATGGAGCATGGCCCGGGCCATGTATTTCTTCACCATGCGCTCGGACACCTCCAGCTCCACGGCGATCTCCCGATAGGTCCTGCCGTGCAGCTGGGCCATCAGGAAAGCCCGTGCCACCTTCTCCGGCAGGCGCCGCAGCAGCGCATCCACTTCGCACAGGGTCTCGAGCACGATGGCACGGTGCTCCGAGGACGGCGCCAGTGCTTGCGGCTGTTCCGCCAGCACCGCCAGCCAGGCCTGCTCCACCTCCCGGCGACGCCACAGATCCACGCACAGACCCCGAGCCACGGTGCTCAGGTAGGCACGGGCCCCCTCCGCGCTGTCGAAACGGCGCGGACGGCGCAGCAGACGCACAAAGGTATCGTGGGCCAGATCGGCGGCGGTCTCGGAGCAGCCCAGACGGCGCCGCAGCAATTGGTGCAGCCAGCCGTGATGGCGGTGATAGAGATCGGCGACGGACTCGGTGGGCACGCTCCCGGTCACGAACAGCTCCGCTTCTTGAATGGAAATTATTCTCATTCTCTACGGCCCCGGGCGGCGGGTCAATTCCCGGCTACGCCAACGGCAGTGCTATGCTCGTAGCCTGTCCTCACGTCAGGAGCGCCCATGATCATTGTTCATCACCTGGAACATTCCCGTTCGCAACGCATCCTCTGGCTGCTTGAGGAGCTCGAACTGCCCTACGAAATCGAACACTACCGCCGTGACCCGCGGACCAGCCTGGCGCCGGAGAGCCTGCGGCGCGTCCACCGCCTGGGCAAATCCCCGGTGATCAGCGACGGCGACACCGTGCTGGCGGAATCCGGCGCCATCATCGAATATCTGGTGGAGCGCTACGGCGACGGCCACTTCAAACCCGACACCGATAGCCAGGCCTGGCTGGACTATGTGTACTGGCTGCACTTCGCGGAGGGCTCGTTGATGCCGCTGCTGGTGATGAAGCTGGTGTTTGGCCGGGTCGCCACCGCGCCCATGCCGTTCTTCGCCAAACCCATCGCCCGCAAGATCAGCGGCCGGATGAACAGCGAGTTCCTGCAACCACGCCTTCAGGACCAGTTGGCCCTGGTGGAGGATCATCTGACACGGCACACCTGGTTCGCCGGCGACCAGCTCAGTGGCGCCGACGTGCAAATGAGCTTTCCCCTGCAGGCGGCGGCCAGCCGCGCCAACCTGGACGCCCTGCCCCATATCCGCGATTTCATTCAGCGGGTGGAGGCACGGCCCGCCTATCAGCGCGCCATCGAGCGCGGCGGTCCACTACAGCTACTGGGTGCCTGAACGCCGCCGGGAGGTTTCGCCGCCTCCCGACATCCATGCAATTTGTGACACAGCTCAAAAAACGATCCGATCCCTCTGACGCCGCTCCCTTCCCCCGTTATTCTGAGTGCCGGGTCGCCTTTCAGACCCATCAAATAATTACAAGCGCTAACAGTAAGTTACTGTTTCAAGGGCGGTTTCGCCCTAAGCTGCCGGAAGTGCGCACTGGATTTCCGCTTGAAAAAATCGGCATCCCGCCGATTCGGGGAACTATGATTTTACTCTATTTCTTGATCGCGCTGGCCGTGGGCTTTCTGATCTCGGAAGGGGTGCAACGCTACCTCGCCCGCCGTCGGGAGCAGTAACACCCCACGCGTTAAACTCTGTTAAAGCCGTGAAATCCATCACGGAGTGTTGTCTATACTGATGACCTGTTATCGAACACAGGTTTCATTGTCAGGGAGACACACCATGAAAAAGACCCTCCACGCCCTGGGCCTGGCCGCCACGCTGGGCCTGGCCGCCTGCCAAAGCCAGCCGCTCGACCCCAAAGCCTCCAGCACCGTCTACCAGGGTGTGCTGCCCTGCGCCGACTGCGCCGGCATCAAGACAACCCTTACCCTGTACCGCGACCAGGACGGCGAAGCATCGCGCTTCGAACTGCGTCAGCAATACCTGGATCGCGGCCAGGCCGGCTCCGGCCAGGTGGAGCGCGGCAACTGGGTCAGCCAGCGCATGCAGCTGGATGGCCAGAGCTACCCGCTCTACGTGCTTAACCCGGAGCAACCGGAAGAGCAGTTCCGTTTCGTGCAGAACCGCCGCAACGCCGTGGAAATGCTCAACGCCGAAGGCCAGCGTATTGATTCCGACCTCAACTACACTCTTATGCAGCAATAAACCACCTCCCCGGAAGCGGTCGTCGACCGCTTCCGGCCACCCGCCCCCGCCCCGGATCAGTGCAAATAGGAATGACTTGCATTTGAATGCGCAAGTGCTAGACTCCCGGGCACTCTGACGGCACCGTCCCTTTCCCGCTTCCTTTCCTGATGGCGGTGGCCGCTCGTCAACCGGAGTTCGGACATGACTTCTTTCCTGCACTTTCAGCTCCCGGAGTGGTTCATCGCCGGCGGTCCCGCCATGTGGTTGCTCGCACTCCTGTCGGTGGTGGCCCTGGCCACCCTGATCGCCAAGATCCTCCAGTTCGGTCGTATCCGGCCGGTCTCCAGCAAACAGGCCGACGCCCTGCTCGAACGTCTTGAGAACGGCCAGGCCCCCGGCGACATCCGCGCCGGTCAGGCGCCCATCGACCGGGTGATCGTCCAGGCCTGGCAGAACCGGAGCATGGACCCGGCCAGCTGGGAAGAAGACAGCCTGCGGCGCGGTCGCGAAGCCCTGGAAGACATGCGCGGTGGTCTGCGCACCCTGGAGGTGATCAGCGCGCTGTCACCGCTGATCGGCCTGCTGGGCACGGTGTTCGGCATGATCGGCGCCTTCCAGGCCCTGGAGGCCGCCGGTTCCCAGGTGGACCCGTCGATTCTGTCCGGCGGTATCTGGGAAGCGCTGCTGACCACCGCCGCCGGCCTGACCGTGGCGATCCCGGCCCTGGCCGCTTTCCACTGGGCGGACCGCACCATCGAGCTGTGCCGCGAGAAACTCCAGGACCGCCTGGCACGCCTCAAGGTTCAGATTCGCCGGCAAGGCGAGCGCGCCACGGCGCCGGCCACCGAGGCCGCCGCCGAAGCACCCCGCCGCCAGGCCGTGGCCGGCTGATCCATGCATCTGGAACCGGAACGCCACCGCTCACCGAGCATCAGCCTGACGCCATTGATCGACGTGGTGTTCATCCTGCTGGTGTTCTTCATGCTGGCCAGCCGCTTCGGCGACTGGAAGGACCTGCCGGTGAACGTGCTGCCCAGCGAGGAGAGCGCCGACCAGCAGGACCGCGACTGGCTGACCTTGACGGTGACCGAAAGCGGCCAGGTGGAAATCGGCGATACCACCTACGCGCTGGATGAACTGGCCGCGCAACTGGACCCCGGCAAGACCGTGCTGATCACCGGTGAGCCGGACGCGCCGCTGCAGGCCGCCCTGGCCACCCTGGACGCGGTGCGCGCCGCCGGCGTCAAGGACGTGCAGTTGGAGCTGATGCCATGAACCTGGAAGCGCCTGACAGCGGTCGCCGACCTCCCCTGGAGCCGGTACTGCCGCTGATCAACGTGGTGTTCCTGCTGTTGATCTTTTTCATGGTGGCCGGGCAACTGGCGCCGCGCCCGGAAGGGGACGCGGAAGCGCCGGGCAGCGAAAGCGCCGCCACCGACGAAAACCCGGACCAATTGATGCTGGTGCTGGATACCGACGGGCAATTGCTGCATGAAGGCCAGCCGGTGGACGCCGAGGCGGTGGCCGCTCTGGTGCAAACCCGCCGTGAAGAACGCCAACGGCAGGCCGACAACGCCCCCGCCGAGGCGGACGCCGAGCACCCCGCCGGCCAGGAGCCGGTGCGCCTGCTGGCCGATGCCGGCACGCCCCTGAAAAGCCTGCGCGCCAAGCTGGACGTGCTGCGTGACGCCGGCATCGAGGAAGTCCGTCTGGTAACCCGGAGTAAGAGCGCCCCGTGAGCCGTAAACCGCGCCTGATTCTCGCCTGGACCCTGGCCCTCCTCGCCCACGCCAGCCTGCTGCTGAGCATAGAGAGCCTGACCCTGGCCGGGGGCCGCCCGGCCCGCCCCGGCGTGCAGCAGGCGGTGACCCTGAACCTGGCCCAGAAGCCCACGGAAAGCGCCGTGAGCACCGCCCCGCAACCGGCGCCGGAGGCCAAACCCGAACCAAAGCCCGAACCAAAGCCCGAACCAAAACCGGAACCGAAACCCAAGCCCAAACCGAAGCCCAAACCCAAACCCGAGCCGAAGCCCAAACCCAAGCCGAAGCCCGAGCCCAAACCGGAACCCAAGCCCGAGCCCAAGCCGGACCCCAAACCGGAGCCAGAGCCCGAACCGACCCCGGAACCGGCGCCGCAACAGGGCGCGCCGGCGGACAAGGTGGACGAACAGACCCGCGTCGCCTCCGGCCAGCAGCAGCCGCAGGGGCAGAAAGGCATCGCCGGCGACCCCGGCAAGGGCGTGCACCGCAGCGGCGACCACGACAACCTGCTCAATCGCTACCTGCGCAAGGTGCGCGATACCATTGAGTACAACAAGGAATACCCGGCCCGGGCGCGCATGCGCCGCCAGCAGGGCGTGGTGGAAGTGAGCTTCATGCTGGACAGCAACGGTCGCGCCAGCGACGTGACCCTGAAGAGCAGCTCCGACAGCCGCATTCTCGATCAGCAATCCGTGGAACTGGTACGCCGCCTGCGCTTCCCGGAACCACCGGCGGAGCTGGCCGGCGAGCCGATCTCGGTGACCGTGCCGATTCACTATACGCTCTAGAGGGGGGCTCCGGGGCCGGTGGGGTTCTATCCTGGCCCGCGTCTCGGAGTGATCCCCCTTCCGGGAACGCCGTGAACCCGTCCATGGGGGCTCCCTGTCAAACATCCTGTTTGACAGGGTCCCGGAAGGGGGATCACTCCGAGACGCTCCGAGGTAACCGTCACGGTTGGCTCCGGAGTTCTGTTGGAGGGATTTGTTTGTAGGAGCGACTGGGCGCTATTCCTCGCCCCAGCGCTTCACCAGGGTCTGCGGCACGCCGAGCTGATCGAGGATGCGCGCCACCACGAAATCCACCAGATCGTCCACGCTCGCCGGCCGGTGATAGAAGCCTGGCGCGGCGGGGAGGATGGTCACCCCCAGCCGCGCCAGTTTGAGCATGTTCTCCAGATGGATCGCCGAGAACGGACTTTCGCGGGGTACCAGAATCAACTGACGGCGCTCCTTAAGCGCCACGTCGGCGGCCCGCTCGATCAGGTTGTCGCTGGCGCCGGCGGCGATCGCCGACAGCGTGCCGGTGGAGCACGGGCACACCACCATGGACGCCGGCGCGCCGGAGCCGGAGGCCACCGGCGCGGTCCATTGTTCCAGCCCGCACACCACCAGCCGCCCCTTGTCGGTGGCGGCGAAATCGCGCAGCGCCGCCTCCGCCTTGCCGGTGCCCGCTGGCAGGGCGAGATCCGTTTCCATGCCGATCACCACCCGCGCCGCCTTGGACAGGATCACGAACACTTCGCAATCCGCCGCCAGCAAACAGCGCAGCAAGCGCAGGCCGTAGGGCGCCCCGGAGGCGCCGGTGAAGGCCAGCGTCACCCGTTGCCGCGCCTTGCTCATGCCCGCCTCCCACGCAGCGCCGCCAGCAGCTTTTCGTGGACACCGCCGAAACCGCCGTTGCTCATCACCACCACGTTAAGCGGGCCCGGCTCGGCGGCCACCGTGGCCACCAGCTCATCCAGATCCCGGGATACCGAGGCCGGCACCGGTGACTCCGCCACCACCGGGTCCAGGGACCAGTCCAATCCCGGCGGCTGATACCAGATCACCCGGTCGGCGTCGGCGGTACTGGCCGCCAGGGCATCGCGGTGACGGCCCAGGCGCATGGTGTTGGAACGTGGCTCGATCACCGCCAGCACGCGCTCGTCGCCGACCTTGCGGCGCAGGCCCTCCAGGGTGGTGGCGATGGCGGTGGGATGGTGGGCGAAATCGTCATAAACGCGCACGCCGCCGATCTCGCCGCGCAGTTCCATGCGCCGCTTGACGCCCTGGAACTCGCACAGAGCGGCGGCGCCGTCCGCCAGGGTCACGCCCACATGGCGGGCGGCCAGCAGCGCCGCCATGGCGTTGTTGACGTTGTGGCGGCCGGTCAGGTCCCACTCCACCCGGGCCGCCTCGCGACCGTTCTCCAGCACCGTGAACACGCCGCCGTCGGCGCGATCCAACCGGTAACCGGGCTCCCCCCGCTCGGCGAAGCGCTCCACCTCGCTCCAGCAGCCCTTGTCCAGGGTCTCTTCCAGGGCCGCCTCGCCGGCGGGCAGGATAATGCGGCCCTGGGACGGGATGGTGCGGATCAGATGGTGGAACTGGGTCTGGATGGCGCCCAGATCGGCGAAGATATCCGCGTGATCGAACTCCAGATTGTTGAGGATGGCGGTACGCGGCCGGTAATGGACGAACTTGCTGCGCTTGTCGAAGAAGGCGGTGTCGTACTCGTCCGCCTCCACCACGAAGAATGGCGTGTCACCGAGACGAGCGGAAACGCCGAAGTTGCCCGGCACGCCGCCGATCAGATAGCCCGGCGCCAGGCCGGCGTATTCCAGAATCCAGGCCAGCATGGAGCTGGTGGTGGTCTTGCCATGGGTGCCGGCCACCGCCAGCACCCAGCGGCCCGGCAGCACCACCTCGGCGAGCATCTGCGCGCCGGAAGTGTAGGGCAGCCCCTGGTCGAGCAGGTACTCCACCGCCGGATTACCCCGGCTCAGGGCATTGCCCACCACCACCAAATCCGGCGCCGGGTCCAGCTGGGCCGGGTCGTAGCCCTCGATCAGATCAATACCGGCGGCGGCCAGTTGATCGCTCATCGGCGGGTAGACGTTCTGGTCGGAGCCGGTGACCCGGTGCCCCTTGGCCCGGGCCAGCAGCGCCAGCGACCCCATGAAGGTGCCGCAGATACCGAGAATATGGATGTGCATGAAAACCTCGAAAAACAGCTGCAGGCAGGATACAACATCGGCTGCAACTTTGAATCGTTCGAGGAGAGACCATGCTGACAATAACCAGCCCCGAGGAACTGAGTGCCTGGGAGGGCAAGGAACTGGGCGTCACCGAGTGGATGACGATCAGCCAGGAACGCATTGACCAGTTCGCCGAGGCCACCGGGGACTTCCAGTGGATTCATGTGGACGCGGACCGGGCGGCCAAGGAATCGCCGTTTGGCGGCACCATCGCCCACGGCTATCTGACGCTGTCGCTGATACCCATGTTCAAGGACCAGATCTACACCATCGAAGGGGCCAAGGCGGGTATCAACTACGGCCTGAACGGCTGCCGTTTTCTCGCCCCGGTACCCGCCGGCGCCCGTGTGCGCGGACGTTTCATCATGAAATCCGTGCAGCAGAAAGGCGAAGGCCGCTACCTGCTCTGCAACGAGATCACCATCGAACTGGAAGGCAGCGACAAGCCGGCCTGCGTAGCGGAAAGCCTGGGGATGGTCTTGTTCTGAACGCACCGTAGGAGCGGCTTCAGCCGCGATCAGCGCTGATCGCGGCTGAAGCCGCTCCTACGGTGCGTTTTTGCGTCAGTGGCTGATCATCCAGGGCCGGGCCGAGGGAAACATCTTCTTGCCGTCGGCGGTGTAGAAGACCTTGGGTTTGGCCTTGGCGTGGTGGCAGCAGCCCTGTTCCTTTTCCGTGTGGTGATTGCCCCGGCGCGGCTCGTGGGCGGCCCGTTCATTGCGCGCGAACGCCGCGCGCCGTTCCGGGGCCATGTCCAACACCTGGGGCGCCACCAGAATCACCCGGGCGCACAGCGTTCCGCAGCTGGGGCAGGCGCGGGCTTCCCCCGCGTCCGCCACCTCCACCAGCTGGTGGAACAGGCCATGCTCGGCGCACTTGTAATCGTACAGCGGCATGTGTTCGCCCTCCCCTACTTATCCTTGGCCAGCGGCACGTCGGTGCTGCCGGCGACGCTGTGCTGCGGCCCGTCCGGCCCCGGTTTGACGTCGAAGTCGAAGATGTCCGTGGGCAGCCACAGGGTGGCGCAGGCATTGGGCACGTCCACCACCCCGCTGATGTGGCCCTGTACCGGCGCGCAGCCGAGCAGCGAGTAGGCCTGGGCGCCGGTGTAGCCGAATTTCTTCAGGTATTCGATGGCATTGAGGCAGGCCTGCCGGTAGGCGATGTGCACGTCCAGGTAGTGCTGCTTGCCCTGCTCGTCCACGGAGATGCCCTCGAAGATCAGGTAGTCATCGTACTTGGGCGCCATGGGGCTGGGCTTGAAGATCGGGTTCTTGATGGCGTATTTCTCCATGCCGCCCTTGATCAGATTGACGCGCATGTGAATCCAGCCGGCCATTTCGATGGCGCCGCAGAAAGTGATTTCGCCGTCGCCCTGGCTGAAGTGCAGGTCGCCCACGGACAGGCCGGCGTCCTTCACATATACCGGGAAATAAACCTGGGAGCCCCGGGACAGATCCTTGATGTCGCAGTTGCCACCGTGTTCCCGGGGCGGCACGGTGCGCGCGCCCTCGGCGGCGGCGCTGTCGCGGTCGCTGCCCTTGAGCTTGCCCATGTGGGCGGTGTCGGCGAACGGCAGATTGACCAGCCCGGGCACGCGGTCCGGCTCGGTGTCATAGAGTTCCTTTTCGCGGTCGTTCCATTCCTTGAGCATTTCCTTGGACGGCAGGCAGCCGATCAGACCGGGGTGGATCAGGCCGGCGAATTCCACGCCGGGAATATGGCGGGACTTGGTGAACATGCCGTTGAAATCCCAGATCGTCTTTTGCGCTTCCGGGAAGTGTTCGGTAAGGAAGCCGCCGCCGTTCTGTTTCGAGAAGAAACCGTTGAAGCCCCACTGGCTTTCGTCGAAGGCACCGATATCGAGGATGTCGACCACCAGCAGGTCGCCGGGCTCGGCGCCTTCCACGCCCACCGGGCCGGTGAGGAAGTGCACCTGGGTCAGGTCCACGTCGCGCACGTCCTCGGCGTTGTCGTTGTTGCCAATCTGGCCGCCGGTCCAGTCGTGGCATTCGACGATGAAATCGTCACCGGGCTTGACCATGGCGGCCATGGGGATGTCCGGGTGCCAGCGGTTATGAACGCCTTCGTTGTCGTAGGGGGATTTATTCAGGTCGATCTTGATGATGGTGTCAGCCATGGTGCCTCCGGTTGGCGAGCCTGTTTTCGTTATTAGATTAGGCAGCATGGACGACGGGGGGCATTCGTGAAAGGGCCGATGGAGGTACGTCAGATGACGTATTGTTCGGGGATGGCTGCCGTGGGGTGGGTTCTCTCGTGGGCCGGTTTCTCCAGCGTGGGCTGGCTCGCTCCGTTTGGAGCATCGTGGGTGGCTCCGTAGTTGGTGTGGGGTTGGGTTAGTGGCGGGGTTATCGGTGGCGGGGTTTGGGGTTATTCCGGGGTGACGTGGAGACGGTCCTGGTGGAGGGAAGCGTGGAAACGGGTTTGGTCCGGGTGCTCGAGCAGGGCGCGGGCGAGGGGCGGTTCCAGGTGGGTGCGCAAACGGCGGGCCAGGTGGCGGGCGCCGTAGGCCGGGTCGTGGTGTTGTTGCAACCAGGCGCGGGCGCTGTTGTCCAGGGTCAGGGTGGCGTCGCGGCGGGCGAGGCGTTGCTGAAGCTGGGCCAGTTCGATGTCCAGGAGGGCGTCGAGGCGGTCGTCGCCGAGGGGCTGAAAGTGATGAATCCGGTCGATGCGATTGAGAAATTCCGGATCGAAGCGTTGCCGCAGAGCCTGCTCCACTTTTTGCCGGGCGCCGCGGTCGCCGGCGCCGAACCAGCGGCGCCAGCCTTGGCGGTGGCGGCGACGATGGGCGGCGGCGTCGGCGGCGCCGATGTTGCTGGTCATCAGGATAAGGCTGTTGCGAAAATCCAGGCGTCTGGTGCCCCCTGACAGCACCAGACGCCCCCGTTCCAGCACATTGAGCAGGGCTCGGATCACATCGGTATCCGCTTTTTCCAGCTCGTCGAAGAGCACGATGCCGGGCTTGCCGTAACTGCCCTGGATGGCATCGCTGTCAAACAGGGTGTGACCTTCCTTGCTGCCCACGTAGCCCGGCGGCGCGCCGGTAAGGGCGGCGGCGTAATGCTCCTGAGCCAGGGTGTTCATGTCGATACGGCAGAGGGCGTCGGGGTGGCCGTGGATGGCCTCGGCGAGCAGCCGGGCGGTTTCCGTTTTACCGACACCGGTGGGCCCGGCGAACAGATGCACGGCCAGGGGCCGCTGGGGGTCTCCCAGGTCCGCTTTGAGCACCCAGAGCATGTCCTCCAGGGCATCCAGCACCGGGTCCTGGCCCACCAGACGGGCGCGCAGCAGAGCCATCACGCCGTCCGGCTCGAACACGAAGCGCGCCGCCCGTTCCGGCCGGGCGGCGCGGCGCTCCCGGTTCAGTTGTTCCCGGTTCTCCGTCAGGCGGTCGTTGATGAACGGCATGGTCGCGGACACACCCTCAAGCGTTTTTTTCCTTGCCTTCCACCGGCAGCTCACCCACCGGGCAGTCGGCCACCCCCACCGTGGAACGGGTCATGGCTTCCACGTTTTCCCGGGCTTTTTGCGCGTCCATCACCCAGGTCCGATAGAACTCGAACGGACAGTCGGCGATGCCCTTGTCACCGTCACCGGAGGCATGCACGCCGGAGTAGCCCCGATGCAGCAGCTTGAACAGATGGTTCTGGGACTGGTCGTTGGCGCGGGCGTCACGGATCTCGCTGACCGAAAGCTGGGCGTATTGGATGCCCATTTCCTCCTCGCCGCATTCGCCCAGGGTACGACCGTCGAAGCCGATGATCGCCGAGTGGCCGAAGTAGGAATAGACACCGTCGAAACCGGTGGCGTTGGCCACCGCCACGTAGCAGTTGTTGGCCCAGGCCATGCTCTTGGCCATCATCACCTGCTGATCCTTGGCCGGATACATATAGCCCTGGCAGCGTACGATCAGCTCGGCGCCTTTCATGGCGCAGTCCCGCCAGATTTCCGGGTAGTTGCCGTCGTCACAGATGATCAGGCTGATCTTCAAGCCCTTGGGCCCCTCGGTGACGTAGGTGGTGTCGCCGGGGTACCAGCCTTCGATGGGACACCAGGGAATGCACTTGCGGTATTTCTGCACCACTTCGCCGTGATTATTGATCAGCACCAGGGTGTTATAAGGCGCTTTCTTCGGATGTTCCTCGTGGCGTTCGCCGGTGAGCGAGAACACGCCCCAGGTGTTGGCTTCCCGGCAGGCGGCGGAGAAGATGGCGGTTTCGTCGCCGGGCACGGTGGCGGCGGTGTCCATCATCTCATCCGGGTCGTACATGATGCCCATGGTGCTGTATTCCGGAAAGATCACCAGATCCATGCCGGGCAGCCCCTGCTTCATGCCCTTGATCATATCGGCGATGGCGCGGGCATTATCGAGTACCTCGGCGCGGCTGTGCAAGCGTGGCATTTTATAGTTGACCACGGCCACGCCGACCGTGTCCTTGCTGCTGGAAATATCACCGTGTCGCATGGGTTCGCTCCTCGTCGGGTGAAGTGCGTTGTAAAAGAGTCAGACCGACAGATAGCCGGCGATTTTTTCCTGGTCGGCGCCCTCGCCCGCTTCCTCATGGACGATATCGCCTTTCTCGATCACCAGGATGCGGTCGGCGATGTCCATGACGAAGCTGAGCACCTGCTCGGACACCACGATGGACAGGCCCCGCTCGTCGCGAATGCGCTTCAGGGTGCGTGCCATCTCCTGGATGATGGAGGGCTGAATGCCCTCGGTGGGCTCGTCGAGCAGCAGCACCCGGGGGCGCGTCGCCAGGGCCCGGGCGATGGCCAGTTGCTGCTGCTGGCCACCGGACAGGTTGCCGCCGCGCCGGTGCTGCATTTCCTCCAGCACCGGGAACAGCTCGTAGAGATCCTGGGGGACCTTTTTTTCGCCCACCGCGGCGAGGCCGGTTTCGATATTTTCGCGCACCGTCAGAGTGGGAAAAATCATTCGCCCCTGGGGCACGAAACCGAGCCCGGCGCGCACCCGCTGAAAGCTTTTCATGGGCGTCAGGTTGGCGTCGCCGAGCTGTACGCTGCCGCCTCGGGTCGGGGTCATGCCGATCAGCGATTTCATCAACGTGGTCTTGCCCATGCCGTTGCGGCCCACCACGGCGACGATCTCGTTTTCCGCCACCGACAGATCCAGGTCGCGGATGATGGTGCTCTGGCCATAGGCCACGGAGTGATGATTGACGGTAAGCATGTGCTCCTCCGGGGCATCAATGGCCCAGATAGACTTCGATGACTTTCGGGTCGTTCTTGACGTGCTCAATGGAGCCTTCCGAGAGCACCTTGCCCTGGTGCATCACCGTGACCCGGTCGGCGATGTCGCCGACGAACTGCATGTCGTGTTCGATCACCAACACGGTGTGGTCACGGGTAATCACCCGTAACAACTCGGCGGTCTGCCTGCGCTCGGCCACGGACATACCGGCCACCGGCTCGTCAAGCATCAGAAGATCCGGTTTCTGGATCAGCAGCATGCCGATCTCCAGCCACTGCTTCTGACCATGGCTGAGCAGGCCCGCCGGCTGGTCCAGCAGGTCCTTGAGAAAGATGGTGCCGGCCACCTCCTCCACCGCCTCCATCACCGCCGTATCCCGTTTGAACGCCAGCGAGCCCATCACCGTGTGACCCTCGGGGTAGGACACTTCCAGGTTCTCGAACACGGTGAGGTCCTCGAACACGGAAGGGTTCTGAAACTTGCGCCCCACCCCCGCGTGGACGATCTGGTGTTCCTTCATTTTGGTGAGTTCCTTGCCCCGGAAGCGGATCGAGCCGGAAGTGGCGCGGGTTTTTCCGCAGATCAGATCGAGCACCGTGGTCTTGCCAGCCCCATTGGGGCCGATGATCACGCGGATTTCCTTGGGGTCGAGATAGAACGACAGATCATCCACCGCCTTGAAGCCGTCGAACGACACCGTCAACCCTTCCACCGCGAGCAGGAATTGGTCTTTGTTCATGATGATTTCTCCGCGCCGAGGGAACCGGAAAGCGCCGCGTCGTCATTGCCCGCGTCGCCGCTCTTGCCGCGTTTGAATAAACGGTCCTCCAGCGGCATCACATAGCGCTGGTAGAGGCCGGCCAGACCATTGGGGAAGGCCAGCACCACGCCAATGAAGAGCGCTCCCATGGCGTAGGGCCACAGTTCCGGGAAGGATTCCGAGAAGCCGCTTTTGGCGGCGTTCACCAGCAACGCGCCATAGACTCCGCCAAGCAGTGAATAGCGTCCGCCCAGGGCGCAGAACACCACCATCTCAATGGACGGCACGATGCCCACGAACGACGGCGACATGAAACCCACCTGCAGGGTGAACAGCGCCCCACCGATGCCGGCGAAGGCGGCCGCCAGGCAGAAGATGAAGACCTTGAAGGAAGCCACGTCGTAGCCGGAGAAACGCACCCGGTTTTCCTGATCGCGCATGGCGACCAGAATCCGGCCGAACTTGCTGTTCTGTACATAGCGCGCCACGAACAGGCACAGGAACAACATCGCCACGCACACGAAGTACAGGGTGGTCTTGGCTTCATCGGTGCGGATATTCCAGCCCAGCAGAGTCTGCAGGTCGGTGATGCCGTTGACGCCACCGGTGTAACCCTGCTGGCCGATGATCAGGATGGTGAGAATGGAGGCGATCGCCTGGGTGATAATGGCGAAGTACACCCCGCCCACGCGCCGCTTGAACATCGCCACGCCAATGATGAAGGCGAGGATCATGGGTACCGCGATCACCGCCAGCAGGGTGAACGAGAAGCTGTGGAACGGTTCCCAGAACCAGGGCAGTTCGGTGACCTGGTTCCAATCCATGAAGTCGGGAATGCCCGGCGTGGACTGTTGCGCGGTGGCTTCCGGCGTGGACGCCTCCAGCTTCAGAAACATGGCCATGCAGTAGCCACCCAGGCCGAAAAACACGCCCTGACCGAGGCTGAGAATGCCGGCCTTGCCCCAGCACATCACCAGCCCCACGGCAACGAATGCATAGGTGAGGTATTTACCGACCATGTTGAGCCGGAACGAATCCAGCAGCGCCGGCAACACCAATACCAGCAGTACCGCCAGCGCCAGATAGTAAAGACCTTCCCGGGACACCAGCCATTTAACGGGAGAAGAGTTTTTCATGGCGGACTCCTAGCGACGGACCTTGAGGGCCATCAGGCCTTCGGGGCGCAACATCAGAATGATCACCACCGTCAGCAGGGTCAGTACCTTGGCCATGGAACCGCTCAGGAAGAATTCCATGGTGGACTGCGACTGGGAGATGGTGAACGCGGATACGATGGTGCCGATCAGGCTCTGGGCGCCGCCAAACACCACCACCAGGAAGGTGTCGACGATATAGGCCTGGCCCGACGACGGGCCGGTGGAACCGATCATGGTGAAGGCACTGCCGGCCACGCCAGCGATACCACAGCCCAACGCGAAGGTGGCGCGGTCGACGCCGGCGGTGTTAATGCCCACCGCCTCGGCCATGGGGCGGTTCTGCACCACGGCGCGCACCTTACGGCCCCAGCCGGAACGAAACATCAGCAGGTACACCGCCAGGGCAATGCTCAAGGCGATGATCATCACGAACAGGCCGTTAATGGGAATCTGCACCAGATCGGTGACCTGGAACGCCCCCATCATCCATTGCGGCAGCTCCACGCCCACTTCCCGGGCGCCGAAAATCGAACGGTAGGCCTGCTGCATGATCAGGCTCAGGCCCCAGGTGGCGAGCAGTGTATCCAGGGGGCGCCGGTAAAGATGGCGCACCATGGCCCACTCCACGAACGCCCCCAGGGCCGCCGAGAAGAGAAAGGCCAACAGCATGGCGACGAAGAAATATCCGGCGAACAATCCGGGCAGATAATTCTCGAACAGGTTGGCGGTCAGATAGGTGGTATAGGCCCCGAGAATCATGAATTCCCCGTGGGCCATGTTGATCACGCCCATCTGGCCAAAGATGATCGCCAGGCCCATGGCCATCAGGACGAACACCGAGAACAGGGACAAGCCGGCGAACCCCTGCATGGCGAAGATGGACATCAGTTCCGTGGTGGAATAATCAGCGAACATGGCAAGGTTCCCCTGCGGTCAGGAAAAAGCCCGACGCCCAAACCGGGGGCGCCGGGTACGGACGGTTATTTGTAGCCTTCGGGGAAGGGGTCCGGTTCCATCAGTTCCTTGGTTTCATAGACCACTTCGTACTGACCGTTGGTTTGCGCGCGGCCGATGCGGGTCTTCGACCAGAGGTGGTGGTTTTCGTGGATGCGCACATAGCCTTCCGGGGCTTTCTTGAACTCGATGCCCGGGGACGCTTCGCGGATCTTGTCGATGTCGAAGGAGCCGGCCTTCTCCACCGCCATCTTCCACAGCCACGGGCCAAGGTAGGCGGCCTGGGTCACGTCACCGATCACCATGTCGTCGCCATAGGCTTCCTTGAAGGCGGCCACGAATTCCTCGTTGTTGGGGTTTTCCAGGCTCTGGAAGTACTTCATGGAAGCGTAGATGCCTTCCACGTTCTCACCGCCGATGCCGCGAATTTCATCCTCGGTCACGGAAATGGTGAGCAGCAGCGGGCTTTCCTTGGTGAAGTCCACGCCGGCGGCTTTCATCTGTTTGTAGAAGGCCACGTTGGAGCCGCCCACCACGGACGCGAAGATCACATCCGGCTTGCGCAGTTTGATTTTGTTGATCACCGAGTTGAACTGGGTATGGCCGAGCGGGTAGTACTCCTCGCCCACCACCTTGAGCCCTTTCTTCTCGATGTGCTTGCGGGCGATCTTGTTGGAGGTACGCGGCCAGATGTAATCGGAGCCGAGCAGGTAGAAGGTCTTGGCGCCCTTCTCCTTCACCGCCCAGTCGATGCCGGCGAGGATCTGCTGGGTGGCTTCCTGGCCGGTGTAGATCACGTTCGGAGACTGTTCCAGGCCCTCATAGAAGGTCGGGTAATAAAGCATGCCGTTGAACTGCTCCATCACCGGCAGTACCGCCTTCCTTGAGGCGGAGGTCCAGCAACCGAAGATGGCGGCCACGTTATCCTGGCGCAGCAGCTTGCGGGTTTTCTCGGCGAAGGTGGGCCAGTCACTGGCACCGTCCTCCTGAACGAACTCAATCTGGCGACCGAGCACGCCGCCGCTTTCATTGATCTGTTTGATGGCCAGCTTTTCCGCCTGCACCGAACCGATCTCACTGATCGCCATGGTGCCGGTGATGGAGTGCAGGATGCCCACCTGGACGGTGTCATCGGTGACCGCCAGGCCGGTGGTATTGACCTCGGCGGTGGGCGGGCCGGCGGAAAAGACCGGAGAGGCCAGTGCCATCAGCGCCGGCAGAGCGGCCAGGCCCGCCAGCAGGCGGCGGCGCGGACGCGACGTCGTACGGTAGGTCTGAGATTTCATGGTGTTCCCCTCGTCAGCGGATTGTCGTCAGCGGATTGCTTGTCACCAACGAGTATGGAAATCCGCCCCCCGGGCCGCCCATTCGGTGAATGCGCCATGGCACTACGTCATTTGACGCATTCCGGGGCCGCCCGGCGCCGCCTAAGCTCGCGAACACGGGTCGGGGGCCCGTCAATAATCATCTGGGCACGAATCGTGCTTCGCGTCCTTAGGACCGTTTCACACTACTTGCATTTGGCCTCCAGCAGGCGTGATGCAAGTAGTGTGAACAGGCCCCAGGGCGCTTTTGCGGACAACGGTATTCATGGCCATTCAGCAACGCATCTTCCGGGTGCGGCGCAACTACAACCAATGGGTCGCCAACCAGACCCTGGAGGACTTCGCGCTGCGCTTCACGGGCAAGGCGGCGCGACGCTGGTCCGCCGGCCGTGTGGCGCTCACCGCCCTGGGGGCGATCTCGTTTCTGGCCCTGGAAGCCATCGGCGGCGCCGCCACCCTTAACTACGGATTCACCAACGCGGTGTGGGCGATCGCGGCGGTCATGACGGTGCTGTTTCTGCTTGGCCTGCCAGTGAGCTACTACGCCGCCCGCGACGGCGTCGACATCGATCTGCTGACCCGGGGAGCCGGCTTCGGTTACCTGGGCTCCACCCTCACCTCGCTGATCTACGCTTCCTTCACCTTTATCTTCTTCGCCCTGGAAGCGGCGATCATGGCGCTGGCCCTGGAGGTGATGTTCGGCCTGCCGCTGACCCTGGGTTACGTGGTCAGCTCGCTGGTGGCGATCCCCCTGGTTACCCACGGCATCACCTACATCAGCCGGTTCCAGATCTGGACCCAGCCGCTGTGGCTACTGCTGCAACTGGCGCCGTTCGTGTTCATCCTGTTCCAGGACCCCGCCTCCCTGGAACGCTGGGCCGGTTTCCCCGGGCTGTCCCCGGACAGCGGCGGCTTCAACCTGCTGATGTTCGGCGCCGCCGCCACCGTGCTGTTTTCGCTGGTGGCGCAGATCGGTGAGCAGGTGGACTTCCTGCGCTTCATGCCGGAGCCGGCCCCCGGGCAAAAGCGGCGCTGGTGGCTGGCGATGCTGGCCGGCGGACCGGGCTGGGTGGTGATGGGCGCGCTCAAGGCCCTGTTCGGGTCCTTCCTGGCGGTGCTGGCGTTCTCCCATGGCCTGCCGGAAAGCCAGGCCCAGGAGCCCATGTACATGTACCTGGTGGCGTTCAGCCACATCACCGGGCACCCCACTACCCTGCTGGCGCTGGCCGGTATTTTCGTGGTGCTCTCCCAGCTCAAGATCAACGTCACCAACGCCTACGCCGGCTCCATCGCCTGGTCCAACTTCTTTTCCCGGCTCACCCACAGCCACCCGGGCCGGGTAGTGTGGCTGGTGTTCAACGTGGTGATCGCCCTGGTGCTGATGGAAATCGGTATTTACCGCGCGTTCGAGTCGATCCTGGGCAGCTACGCCATGGTGGCGGTGGCCTGGATGGGCGCCCTGGTGGCGGACCTGGTGATCAACAAGCCCCTGGGCCTGAGCCCCCGGCACATCGAGTTCAAGCGCGCCTATCTCTACGATCTGAATCCGGTCGGCTTCGGCGCCATGTTGCTGGCCACCGCCGTGGGTCTGTTGGCACGGGCCGGCCTGTGGGGCGACACCGCCGCCGCCCTGGCCTCCTTCCTGGCCTTGCTGACCGCCTTCGTGGCGGCGCCGCTGATCGCCATGATCACCGGCGGACGCTACTACATCGCCCGGCGCCCGGAACCGGCCACCGCCGTGCGCGGCCAGCCCTGCTGCATCTGCGAGCACCGCTTCGACGAGGAGGACATGGCGTTCTGCCCGGCCTACAACGGCCCGATCTGCTCACTGTGCTGCTCCCTGGACGCGCGCTGCAACGACGCCTGCAAGCACCATGCGCGCTTCCAGGAACAACTGATGGACTGGCTGTCCGGCATCCTCCCGGAGCCGATATTGCTGCAGCTGCGCTCGCGGCTGGGTCACTTCCTCGGGCTGTTGAGTCTGGTCACCCTGGTGATGGCCGGCCTGCTCACCCTGGTCTACTACCAGGTGACGGTCACCGATCCGCAAGCGCGCGCCCTGATGGCCGCCACCCTGGCCAAGGTGTTCGCCATCCTGATCATCATCAGTGGCGTGGTGGCCTGGCTGTTCGTACTCGCCCACGAAAGCCGGGTGGTGGCCCAGGAGGAATCGCAACGCCAGACGCGCATGCTGATGGCGGAGATCAAGGCCCACGAGAAGACCGACCGTGAGCTGCAAAAAGCCAAGGAACTGGCGGAAGCCGCCAACCAGGCCAAGAGCCGTTACCTCACCGGGCTAAGCCACGAGCTGCGCTCGCCGCTCAACGCCGCCTTCGGCTACGCCCAGTTGCTGGAACACGACCCGGGCATCCCCGCCAACCGCCGCGACGCGGTGGCGGCGATCCGGCGCAGCACCGGGCATCTCTCCGATCTGATCGAGGGCCTGCTGGAGATTTCCAAGATCGAGGCCGGCCGCCTGGAGCTGTACCGTAACCGCGTGCGGCTGCGCTCCCTGATCGACGAGCTGGTGACCATGTTCCGCCTGCAGGCGCTGGAAAAGGGCATCGAGTTCGACTTCCAGAGCAACGGACGGCTGCCGGACTGGGTGGCCACTGATGAGAAACGCCTGCGACAGATCCTCATCAACCTGCTGTCCAACGCCATCAAATTCACCCGCCAGGGCCGGGTCACGCTGCACGTGCGTTACCGCAACCAGGTGGCGGAGTTCACCATCCGCGATACCGGGGTGGGCATCGCCGACGAGGATCTGCAACGGATCTTCCGGCCCTTCGAACGGGTCCGTAAACCCGGGGTGCCGGCGGTACATGGCACCGGCCTGGGCCTGACCATCACCAAGCTGCTGGTGGACATCATGGGCGGCGACATCCGTGTCACCAGCGTGCCGGGCAAGGGCAGCGAATTCCGTCTGTGGGTCATGCTGTCCACGGTGGCCGCCGGCGACGCCGAGCCGGATGACCACCAGCCGGTGGTGGGCTACCGGGGCCCGGCACGCAGCCTGCTGGTGGTGGACGACGACCCCTCTCACCGGGGACTGGTGAGTGATCTGCTGACGCCACTCGGGTTCCAGGTCACCGAGGCCCCGGACGGCGAAACCGGCCTGGCCCTGGCGGCACAAACCCCGCCGGACCTGATTCTGCTGGACATCGCCATGCCCGGCCTGGACGGCTGGCAGACCGCCGGCCGACTGCGCGGCGCGGGCTTTCGGGGCCCGCTGGTAATGCTCTCCGCCAACGCCCGGGACAACCAGAGCTATACGCCGGCGGGCCTCCATGACGACTATCTGGTGAAACCGTTCAAGCTGAGCGCGCTACTGGACAGCCTGGCCCGCCACCTGGAGCTCACCTGGCGCCACCAGGGCGACGCCGACGTGCCGCCGCCGAGGCCACGACCGGCGACCGCCGTCACCCTGGACGAACGGCTGCGCGATGAACTGCTGGCCCTGGCGGAGATCGGCCATCTGGCCGGCCTGCGTGACGCGCTGGACCGCGCCGAGGGCGAACGCCGCCTGGACGCCGCCGCCGGCCAACCATTGCGCGCCGCCCTGGCGCGCTTCGATTTCCAAGCCCTGATCCGACTGCTGGAGCCCGAGCCATGATGCAAGCGGCACGAAAGGACGTGATCCTGGTGGTGGACGACTCGCCGGATTCCCTGGGCATGATCCACCATGCGCTGGACCAGGCCGGACTCACCGCCCTGGTGGCCCTGGAGGGCGAACAGGCCCTGGGCATCGCCGAAAAGATGGTGCCCGATCTGGTGCTGATGGACGCGGTGATGCCCAACCTGGATGGCTTCGAAACCTGCCGGCGCCTCAAACGTCACCCGGAACTGGCGGCGGTACCGGTGATCTTCATGACCGGACTGACCGATTCCGAGGACGTGGTACGCGGCCTGGAAGCCGGCGGCGTGGACTACGTGACCAAGCCGGTACGGCCCGACGAGTTGATCGCGCGCATCCGCGTGCACCTGAATAACGCGCGCGTCACCCGCGGCGCCCATACCGCCCTGGACCGCCTCGGCCAGGCCGCCTTCGCCACCGACGCCGAGGGCCGCTGGCGCTGGGCCACTCCGGTTGCCGAGGAGCGCCTGGCCCTGCACGGCGCCGACCGGGCACCGCGCCTGGAAGCCCTGGCCGCCCGGGTGCGGCGCTGGTTGGCCCGCCACCCCGAGCCCGGTGATCAGTCCGCCCTGGACAGCGACCAGGGCGAGCTGCGGCTGCGCTACCTGGGCGACACCGCCGCCGGTGAGCGGCTGTTCCGGCTGCTGCAGCGCGACGGCGAGGAAGAAAGCGAGCTGCTGCGCCAGCAATTGCGACTCACCCGCCGCGAGTCCCAGGTGCTGCTGTGGATCGCCCAGGGCAAGACCAACCGGGAAATCGGCCAGATCCTGGAGCTCAGCCCGCGCACGGTGAACAAGCATCTGGAGCAGGTGTTTCGCAAACTGGGAGTGGAAAATCGTACGGCGGCGGCGGCCATGGCGCTGCGCTGCCTGACCAGCCAATAAGGACGGATCGCGGCTGAAGCCGCTCCTACCGGACAGGATGCTGTAGGAGCGGCTTCAGCCGCGATCCACGTCAGCCGGCCTGCATGACCTCGGGCATCACGCCGCTGACCACCATGAAGGTGAGAATCAAAAGGCCGAACGCCAGCGCCAGGGCCAGCAGCGGGCCCACGGCGAAGGCGCGGTGGAAGATGAAACTCTGGATCGCCAGTTGCCAGCTCACCACGATCAGGTAAAGGCCGTTCACGAACGGCGGCGTGCCGCCCAGGGCGTGGCCGATCAGCAGCAACGGCAGCGCCACCAGGGTGAGCAGGATGTCCACGCCGAGCAGCGCGATCATGGTCTGCAGCCAGCGCTCCAGCAGTTGCTTGAAGCCCAGCACCGCGGTGGTTACGCCGGTCAGCACGGTCAGGGAGATCAACTGCACGCCCACCATCCGCGCCAGGCTCAGGTCCGCCTGCAGCGAGGCCGCCAGCATTTGCAGCGCCAGCCACACCGCCAGCATCATCACCAGCAGCGGTGGAATGTAGGGCATGTCCTCCGGGCCGCTGCGGAACACGCACAGCCGGGCGAACAGTTTCAGCAGAGCATTCATCGCAAGGTCCCCGGGCTTGTTCGGCCGCGTATTGTTCCAGAGCCGCGCCCGGGACTCCACTTTTGCCGGCGCGGGCATGTAACTGACGGTCACCTGGGCTAGAATGCGCGGCTGAATATCAGCAGGAGTCCGCCATGGCGCGCAAAAACGCTTTCTACGCTCAGTCCGGCGGTGTCACCGCCGTGATCAATGCCTCCGCCGCCGGCGTCATCGAAGCCGCCCGCGACAACAAGGCCACCATCGGCAAGCTCTACGCCGGTCGCAACGGCATCATCGGCGCCCTCACCGAGGACCTGATCGACACCTCCAAGGAAAGCAAGAGCGCCATCGCCGCGCTCAAGCACACCCCGGGCGGCGCCTTCGGCTCCTGCCGCTACAAGCTCAAGGATCTGGACTCCTCGCGGCGCGAGTACGAGCGCCTGATCGAGGTGTTCAAGGCCCACGACATCGGCTACTTCTTCTACAACGGCGGCGGCGACTCCGCCGACACCTGCCTGAAGATCTCGCAACTGTCCAAGACCATGGGCTACCCGATCCAGGCCATCCACGTGCCCAAGACCGTGGACAACGACCTGCCGATCACCGATGTCAGCCCCGGCTTCGGCTCGGTGGCCAAGTACACCGCGGTGAGCTGCCGCGAGGCGGCCCTGGACGTGGCCAGCATGTGCGCCACCTCCACCAAGGTGTTCGTGATGGAAGTGATGGGCCGCCACGCCGGCTGGATCGCCGCCGCCGCCGGCCTCGCCAAGGAGCAGCCCGACGACGCGCCCCATGTGATCCTGTTTCCGGAAATCGCCTTCGACCAGCAAGCCTTCCTCAAGAAGGTGGACGACATGGTCAAGAAGGTGGGCTACTGCGTGATCGTGGTCTCCGAGGGCGCGCGCACCGCCGACGGCACCTTCCTGGCCGACGCCGGCACCACCGACGCCTTCGGCCACAAGCAACTGGGCGGCGTGGCGCCGGTGTTGGCGCAGATGGTCAAGAACGAGCTGGGCTACAAATACCACTGGGCGGTGAGCGACTACCTGCAGCGCGCGGCGCGCCACATCGCCTCCGCCACCGACGTGGACCAGGCCTACGCGGTGGGCCGCGCGGCGGTGGAGTTCGCGGTGGCCGGCAAAAACGCGGTGATGCCCACCATCGAGCGCAAGAAAACCAAGAAGTACGGCTGGACCATCGGCGAGGCGCCGCTCAAGAAAGTGGCCAACGTCGAGAAGAAGATGCCGCGCAAATTCATCAGCAAGGATGGCTTTGGCATTACCCCCGCCGGCCGCGCCTACCTGGAACCACTGATCGGTGGCGAATCCTACCCGCCCTACAAAAACGGCCTGCCGCAGTTCGCGCAGCTCAAGCTGACCCCGGTGGCGAAGAAGCTCAACGACCACTTCGAGGTGTAAGCTGCCGGACTTCTCGCTGCTGGCGTGGACACTGATCCTGGTGTCCACCTACATCACCGGCGTCTCCAAGGGCGGATTCGCCGGTGGTTTCGGCTCGCTGTCGGTGCCGCTGATGTCCCTGGCGATCGGGCCGATGCAGGCCGCCGGCCTGCTGTTGCCGCTGCTGATCGTCATGGACCTGCTCAGCCTGCGCGCCTGGTGGGGCCGCCACGCCGCCGAGGAGGTCAAACGCCTGGTCCCCGCCGCCGCCGTGGGCATCGCCATTGGCACCCTGACCGTGGGCAGCCTGGACGAGAACAAAGTGCGGCTGATGCTCGGGGTGATCTCCCTGGCGTTCGCCGCCTACATGCTGTTCAAGCCCACCGTGCACCGCCGCCCGGGCCGCGTCTGGGCGGCGCTGTGCGGCACCACCAGCGGCTTCACCAGTACCCTGGCCCACGCTGGTGGCCCACCGGTGAACCTCTATCTGCTACCCCGCGGGCTGCGCAAGGAAGCCTTCATCGCCACCAGCGTGGTCACCTTCGCCTTCATCAACGCGCTCAAGATCGGCCCCTTCATCTGGCTCGGCGAACTCACCCTGGACAGCCTGGGCACCTCCGCCCTGCTGATTCCGGTGGCCTGGCTGGGGGTGCGCAACGGCATCTGGCTGCAATCCCGGGTCAATGAGCGGCTGTTCTACCGGCTGATCATCCTGTCCATGGCGCTGATCGGCGTGCAGCTCATCTGGCGCGGTCTGGGCGGCGCCTAGGGCCGAACCGGACCGGACAAATAATGCAAACCATTCTCATTATGGGTATAGTCGCGGCTATCGAATCCGCCTAAATAACTCAACGGGGATCAGCATGCGACCGACCGCCTTCCGGCTTTCCGCCCTTACTCTCGCCGTGCTCGCCGGCACGGCCCAGGCCCAGGCCCAGACCAGCGCGCAGAACGACGACGGCAGCTACAACCTGGACGCGATCCAGGTGCAATCCAGCGCCGATGCCTCCAAGGAGGGCCTGAGCGAGGTGTTCGCCGGTGGCCAGGTGGCCGAGGGCGGCAAGGTCGGCATTCTGGGCACCCAGGATGTGATGGACACCCCCTACAGCTACACCACCTACACCGAACAACTGATCGAGGACCAGCAGGCCGCCAGCGTCGGCGAGATCCTGCTCAACGACCCGGCGGTGCGGGTGGCGCGCGGCTTCGGCAACTACCAGCAAGTCTACCTGGTACGCGGCCTGCCGGTGTTCTCCGACGACATGACCTACAACGGCCTTTATGGCTTGCTGCCGCGCCAGTACCTGGCCTCGGAATTCATCGAGCGGGTGCAGGTGTTCCGTGGCGCCAACACCTTTCTGAATGGTGCCGCGCCGGGCGGCAGCGGTCTCGGCGGCGCGGTCAATATCGTGCCCAAGCGCGCCCCCAACCAGCCGCTTAACCAGGTCACCCTGGGCGCGCGAAGCGGTGGCCAGGCCAGCCTCGCCGCCGATTTCGCCAACCGCTCCGAGGATGGCCGCTTCGGCATCCGCGTCAATGCCGCCCGCCGCGACGGCGACACCGCCGTGGACGGCGAGGAGGAAGAACTCTCCATGGCGCACATCGGTCTGGACTTCCGCGAAGAGGTGTTCCGCCTGTCCGCCGATCTGGGCTTCCAGAAACACCGCGTCGATGGTGGCCAGCCCAACATCACGTTCGCCAGCGGCGTGCCGATCACCGACGCCCCGGACGCCGACGAATCCATCGGCCAGTCCTGGACCTACTCGGATTCCAACGACATTTTCGGCACCCTGCGCGCCGAATACGATTTCGCCGACAATATCACCGGCTGGCTGGCGGTGGGCGCCCGCCACGGCGAGGAAGATTCGATCTTCGCCAACCCCACCGTGAACAATACCAGCGGCGATTACACCGCAAACCGCTTCGACACGGCCCGGGAAGACAGCGTTCTCACGGGCGAAACCGGCTTGCGCGTCAACTTCGACACCGGGGGCATTGGCCATACCCTGACCGTCTCCAGCTCCACCTATGAACTTAAGTCCGACAACGCTTACGCCATGGACCTTGTCGGTGTCAGTGGCAATATCTATTCGCGTCCTCAGATCGCCCAACCTGGCACCAATTTCAGTGGCGGCGATCTCGACAATCCTCAAATGACCATCAAAACCCGGTTCAACAGCTTTGCGCTAGCGGATCAGTTGTCGATGCTGGATGAACGCCTGCTCGTGACGCTTGGCGCTCGCTACCAGAATATTCAGGACAAGAGCTATGACTATGGCGGCGGTCCGCGCAATGCCAACTATGACGACCATGCGCTGACGCCTTCTCTGGGCGTCCTGTATAAGCTGACCCCATCGGTGGCGCTGTTCGCCAATTACATTGAAGGGCTGGAAAAAGGGGACGTGGCGCCCGAGCAGGATAGCAACAACAATCCTGTGGCGAACGCCGGTCAGGCATTGGAGCCTTACAAGACCCAGCAGACCGAGGTGGGCATCAAGTATGACGGCGGAGGCCTGGGCGGCAGCCTGTCGGTTTACCGCAGCGAAAAGCCAGAGGCCGGTCTCGAAGGCAATATTTACAAGGAGCTCTACGACCAGGAAAACACCGGTGTGGAACTGATGGCCTACGGCAATCTGACCCGCGATCTGACCGTGCTGGGCGGCGTCAGCCTGCTGGACACGGATGTGGACGGCGAGGAAGCCATCGGCTCCCCGGAGACCCAGGCCAACCTGAATCTGGAATACCGGCTGCCTCAACTGCCGGACCTGGCGGTGGATGGCCGGGTGATCTACACCAGCTCCCAATACGCCGACGCGGCCAATACTCGGAAGGTGGACAGCTGGACTCGGCTGGACCTGGGCGGCCGCTACCTGATCGCCCTCAGCGACAGCCAGTTCCTGACCCTGCGGGCGCGAGTGGAGAACGTCACCGGCGAGGACTATTGGGCCTCCGTGGGCGGCTTCCCCGGCTCCGACTACCTGACCGTGGGCGCGCCACGCACCGTGCTGGTATCCGCCACCCTCGATTTCTGAACCGGCAACCCAGGCGCCCCGGCCACCGGGGCGCCCAGGCAGTCTTCCATGAAGCACCCCATGCAACAAAGCACCCTGCGCGTCTGGTCCGCGATTCACAAATGGACCAGCCTGATCTGCACCGCCTTCATCCTGATGCTGTGCCTGACCGGCCTGCCGTTGATCTTCCATGATGAGATCGAGGCGACTTTCGACACCGACCACTGGCAGGCGGCCAACCCGGGCGGTCCCATGCTGTCCCTGGACCGGATGCTGCGGGCCGCGCTCGACAACCGGCCCGGCGAAGTGCCGCTGTTCATGAGCTTCGACACCGACCGGCCGGTGGTCAACGTGACCACCGGGCCGACCCCGGATGCCCCCGGCGGCGCCATGCACTTCGCTTCCTTCGACCGCACCAGCGGCGACCTGGTACCCGGCCACCAGGGTGGCGTCATGGAGTTTCTGCTGCAGCTGCACACGGACATGTTCCTGGGGCTGCCGGGCATGCTGTTCCTGGGCTTCATGGGTATTTTGCTGGTGGCCGCCATTGTTTCCGGCGTGGTGCTGTACGCGCCGTTCATGCGCAAGCTGGAATTCGGCACCCTGCGGGTGAAACGCTCACGGCGCCTGAAATGGCTGGATTATCACAACCTGCTCGGCATCGTCACCGTGGCCTGGCTCACCGTGGTCGGCCTCACCGGCGTGGTGAACACCCTGGCCACGCCGATTCTCGACACCTGGAAGAACCAGTCCCTGGCGGACCTTACCGCCGGCTACCAGGGTGCCGCCGTGCCCGCCCCGGCGGAAATGGCATCCCTGGACGCCGCCGTGGCCCGGGCCAAGGACGCCGCGCCGGACCAGACTCTACAGTTCGTGGCCTTCCCCGGCGGCGGCTGGTCCACGGATTTCCACTACGCGGTGTTCCTGCACGGCAACACGCCACTGACCTCCCACATCGTTACCCCGGCGCTGGTGGACGCGCGCACCGGCGAGTTCGCCGCCCTGCGCGAGATGCCCTGGTACAACAAGACCCTGGCCCTCTCCGGCCCGCTGCATTTCGGTGATTACGGCGGGCTGCCGCTGAAGATTCTGTGGGCGGTGCTGGATGTGATCACCATCGTGGTCCTGATCAGCGGGCTGTACCTGTGGCTGGCGCGGCGACAACCGACGCCGCGAGCCACAGGCGCGCCGGCCACGCCCCAGGCCGGGGGTGCCCCATGAAGGGCGCGCCCCGCGCCACCCGGGGCCTGGGCGGTATCTTCGCGCTGCCGCTGCTGATCGCGCTGGCCAGCCTGATCGGGCTGGTGGCGGCGCTGCTCGGCGATGGCGCCATGGACTGGATCTCCTGGCTGGGCCTGGGATTGCCGGTGGCGGCGGTGATCTGGGCCATGCGTACCAGGCGCCGCTAACGTCCTACACCGCTCACACTGTAGGAGCCCCGGCCTGGGCCGCCCCCGACAACCTACCTGACCGATTTGCGCGGCGCGGACCGCCAGTTCATGCTTGGCGCCTTTGCGGCCAACCAGTGGAGAAAACCATGCGCAGTGTTTGTGTGTATTGCGGGTCCAGCCCGGGGCGCCGGGCGGTGTATGCCGAGGCCGCCCGGGCACTGGCCGGGGAGTTGGTGAAGCGGGATCTGGGGCTGGTCTATGGTGGCGCCAGCGTCGGCATCATGGGCGTGGTGGCGGACGCGGTGCTGGACGCCGGTGGCCGCGTCACCGGGGTGATCCCCGAGGCCTTGCAGGAGAAGGAACTGGCCCACCCGGGGCTCACCGAACTGCACGTGACGCCCTCCATGCACGAGCGCAAGACGCGCATGGCGGCGCTGTCCGACGGCTTCATCGCCATGCCCGGCGGCGTCGGCACCCTGGAAGAGCTGTTCGAGATCTGGACCTGGGGCCAGCTGGGCTGGCACGAAAATCCCTGCGCGCTGCTCAACGTGGACGGCTTCTACGACGGCCTGACCCACTTCCTGGATCACGCCACCGGGGAAGCCTTTCTGCGCCCGGCGCACCGGGAAATGCTGATCGTGGAATCGGACCCGGCCCGGCTGCTGGATCGCATGGCGGACTACCAGAAGCCGGAAGCCAAAACCTGGGTTCGGAAAGGGGATCTGTAGGCCGGGCCCGCGCCGTAGGAGCGGTCGTCCGACCGCTCCTACAAAACCGGTCAGTCCTTGTCGTTTTTGCCGCGGGCGTGGTCCAGCAAATCCGCCACGTATTCCTGCTCTTCGTGCAGGTCGTCGGCGGTCTCCGGGGCCGCCGGCAGCACCTGGTTCAGAAACACCGCCACCAGGCCGCACAGGCTGATGCCCTGCAGGGTGAACTCGCCGTTGCCGACCACCATGCCGCCGATGCCGAAGATCAGGGTCACCGCCACGATCACCAGGTTGCGTTGCTGATGCAGATCCACCCGCGCCTTGATCAGGGTGTTCATGCCGACGCTGGCGATGGAGCCGAACATCAGAATCAGAATGCCCCCCATCACCGGGGTGGGAATGCTCTGCAGCAACTGGCCGAACTTGCCGATGAAGCCCAGGGCGATGGCGAAGATCGCGGTCCAGGTCATCACCACCGGGTTGAACACCTTGGTCAGCATCACCGCGCCGGTCACCTCGGAGTAGGTGGTGTTGGGCGGGCCGCCGAACAGGGCGGCGGCCATGCTGGCGATGCCGTCGCCGGTGAGGGTGCGGTGCAGGCCCGGCTTCTTGATGTAGTCCTTGCCGGTGACGTTGCTGATCGCCAGCACATCGCCCACATGCTCGATGGCCGGTGCCAGGGCGACGGGAATCATGAACAGGATCGCCGGCCAGTGGAAACTGGGCGCCACGAAATCCGGCACCGCCAGCCAGCGCGCCTGCTCCACGGCGCCGAAGTCCACCATGCCCAGGGCTAGCGCCAGCAGATAGCCGGTGAGCACCCCGCACAGAATCGGCAGCAGCCGGAACAGGCCGTGGGCCAGGGTCGCCACCAGCATGGTGGTGACCAGGGCCACGGTGGACACCAGCAGGGCCTCGCCGTAGGGGAACAGCCGCTCGGCACCGTTGCCGGTCATGCCCATGGCGAAATTCACCGCCGTGGGCGCCAGGCTCAGGCCGATCACCATGATGATCGGCCCGGTGACCACCGGCGGCATCAGCCGGTGCAGGAAGCCGGGGCCGCGCCATTTCACCAGGGCACCCAGGATCACGTAGACCACGGCGGTGCACAGCAGCGCGCCCATGGTGGCGGCGATGCCCCACTGGTCGATGCCGTGGCTGATCGGCGCCACGAACACGAACGACGATGCCAGGAACACCGGCACCGAGCGGCGGGTGATCCATTGAAACAGCAGGGTGCCGAGGCCGGCGGTGAACAACGCCACGCTCGGGTCCAGGCCGGTGAGCAGCGGCATCAGCACCATGGCGCCGAACGCCACGAACAGCATCTGCGCGCCGATCAGAATGATCTTCCAGTTCCAGAATCCCGGTGAATCGCTCATGCGCTCCGCGCCCCCTCGCGTTATTTGGTGCCGAAAATCTTGTCGCCGGCGTCGCCCAGCCCGGGCACGATGTAGCCGTCTTCGTTGAGCCCCTGATCAATGGAGGCGGTGTAAATGGTCACATCCGGGTGCGCTTCCCGCAGACGGCGGATACCTTCCGGCGCCGCCACCAGAACCAAGGCACGGATTTGCCGGCAGCCGGCTTTCTTGAGCATTTCGATGGTAGCCAGCATGGAGCCGCCGGTGGCCAGCATCGGGTCCACCACCAGGGCCAGCCGCTCATCCAGGCCGTGGGCCAGCTTCTCGAAATAGGCCACCGGCTCCAGGGTCTCCTCGTTGCGGTACACCCCCACCACACTGACCTTGGCGCTGGGAATCAGCTCCAGCACGCCGTCCAGCATGCCGATGCCGGCGCGCAGAATCGGTACCACGGTGACCTTCTTGCCCTTGATGCGCTGCGCCGGCACCTTGCCCATCCAGGTATCCACCTCGTAATTTTCCAGCAACAGGTCACTGGTGGCTTCGTAGGTCAGCAGGCTGGCCACCTCGGCGGTAAGCTGCCGGAAGCTGCGGGTGCTGAGGCTCTTCTGGCGCAGCAGACCGAGCTTGTGCTTGACCAGTGGATGAGCAATTTCATGTATAGGCATGGGCGCGGCTCCTCGGCTGAAGGCGGTTGTCGTACACATCAGGGGGGCGATTGTACCCCCATGGCGCCCGCATCTCACCGGCGTGTTCGACTTTGCGCGATTAGCCAGCCGGGCGGCGCGGTTGCTATAATCCGCGCCCGTCGTACGGGGCACCACCAAGGTCCCCTGCCCGCTGACCCCCAATCGCTGAAGGACAGACCATGGATTTTGCAAAGGTACCCGCCGGGAAAGACGTCCCCGAGGACATCTACGTCGCCATTGAGATTCCGGCCAACGCCGACCCCATCAAGTACGAGATCGACAAGGACAGCAACGCCATCTTCGTTGATCGCTTCATGGCCACCCCGATGTTCTACCCGGCCAACTACGGTTACATTCCCAACACCCTGTCCGACGACGGCGACCCCATGGACGTGCTGGTGGTTACCCCTTACCCGGTGGTGCCCGGCTCCGTGATTCGCTGCCGCCCGGTCGGCATGCTCGACATGACCGACGAAGCCGGCAAGGACACCAAGGTAGTGGCGGTACCGCACACCAAGCTGAGCAAGCTCTACGACGACGTCCAGGAAGTCACCGACCTGCCCGCGCTGCTGCTCGCCCAGATCAAGCACTTCTTCGAGAACTACAAGGATCTGGAAGAAGGCAAATGGGTGAAGGTCGACGGCTGGAAAGACGCCGCCGCCGCGAAGCAGGAAATCGTCAAGTCCGTGGAAGCCTTCAACAAGAAGTAAGGCCCGCACGCTTGAGGATCGGAACAAGGCCGGGTTCAGCCCGGCCTTTTCTTTGCCCCCTGGCGCGCTTTTCCCACCACCATCGCCGACCTTGATTTGGGGCAATTCTTTTTCCCCGTGTTGGCGGCATGCTTCCCCCATCGCAATCAGGACCACATTCAGGACCACATAGGGGACAGCAAGATGGCATTCTCACGGCACACTCTGGGCAAAGCGGTAACGCTGGCAATGGCCGGCTCCATTCTGGCGATGGCCGGCGCGGCCCAGGCGCACGAAGCCGGCTCTTTCATCGTGCGCGCGGGCGCCGCCACCGTTGATCCGCGTGAGGACAGCGGCACCCTGAAATTCGACGGCGTTTCCGCCGCCGGCACCCAGGCCACCCTGGACAGCGACACCCAGCTGGGCCTGACTTTCTCCTACATGCTCAGTGACCGCCTCGGCGTGGAGCTGGTCGGCGCGACACCGTTCGAACACGAGGTCGGCGTCAAGGGTCTGGGCGCGGGCCTGGACGGCAAGCTGGCGGACGTCAAGCATCTGCCGCCCACGGTGCTGCTGCAGTACTACCCGATGAACCCGGATTCCGCCGTGCAGCCCTATGTAGGCGCGGGCATCAACTACACCACCTTCTTCGAGGAAGACCTGACCAGCACCCGCAAGGCACAGGGTTTCAGCGATCTGGAACTGGATGATTCCTGGGGCCTGGCTCTGGAAGCCGGTGTCGACTACATGCTTACCGAGAACCTGCTGGTCAACGCCTCGGTGTGGTACATGGACATCGAGACCGATGCCACCGTGAAAGGACCCACCGCCCTGAGCATCAGCGAAACCAAGGTCAACGTGGACGTGGACCCGTGGGTCTACATGATCGGCCTGGGCTACAAGTTCTAAGCCCTGCCCCACCAGGACGGCCCCGCCCGGGGCTGTCCCGCTTGCCTGTTGCAATTGAGGATGGTTATCATTAACCGTCCTCAAGCTGCTTGCTCTTTCTCATGACGTTTCAGGCCCTCCCGTCCGCCTCATCGGTGGAAGCCCTCTACCTGCAACACCATCGCTGGTTGCACGCCGTGCTATACAGGCGCTCGGGATGCTCGGAACTGGCCGCCGATCTGGCCCATGATACCTTCACCCGTCTGCTGCACCGCGGCGATAACGTGGTCGCGATCCGTGAACCGCGCGCCTTCCTGGGACGCATCGCCAATGGGTTGCTGGCCAACCATTGGCGTCGCAAGGCCATCGAGCAGGCCTACCAGGAAACCCTGCTCGCCCAGCCCGAGCCGGTGGCCATATCGCCGGAAACCCGCTACCTGATCGTCGAAACCCTTTACCGGGTGGACCGGCTGCTGGCGGATCTGAAACCCAAGGTACGAAAGGCGTTCCTGCTGTCCCGCCTGGATGGTCTGCGCTATGTGGAAATCGCCCGGCGATTGCAGGTGTCGGAAAGAACGGTGCGCAATTACATGGAACAGGCCATGTTCCACTGTCTGAAAGCAGCGCCGGATCTGTTGCCATGAGCGGGATGGATATCCCCGAGCCGGCGCTTGAACAGGCGGCGCGCTGGTTCGCCCTGCTCGGCGGCGATCACGTCACCGAGCAACAAAAGCGGCGGTGGCTCCAGTGGCTGGACGCGAACGTCGACCACCGGCGGGCCTGGGAAAAGGTGGAGCACGTCGACCAGGCTTTCCGGGCGGTGCCGGTGAAATCCGCCGATTCCATTCTGAGCGCGGCGGAGCGCCGGCGGCGCCGCTTTCTGCAAGGCCTGGGCGGCGCCCTGCTGCTGGCCCCGGTGGCGATCCCGGGGTGGCTGGCCTGGCAGGCCGGGCTCGGACGCTCGGACCTGAGCACCGCGCGGGGCGAGATCGGCGAGTTCACCCTGCCCGACGGTGGGCGGCTGTGGCTGAATACCGACAGCGCCGTGGCGGTGCGCTTCGACGACCGGCAGCGGCGCCTGCGCCTGTTCCGTGGCGAGCTGTATCTACGCACCGCCCACGACCCGCGACCATTGTGGATCGACACACCGGAGGGAAGGGTCTCGCCCTTGGGCACCGCCTTCGGAGTGCGGCTGGCCGACCGGCGAACCTGGGTGTCCGTGGACCAGGGCCGGGTCCGGGTACAAGCCCGCCAGGGCGACGCGGACGCCACCCTGGGCCCGGGAGAAGGCACCCGGCTCGACGGCAACGGCCACCTGAGCCCGTTGCCCGGCGCGCTCTCCAACCCGGGCTGGCGCCAAGGCCGACTGCTGGCCGATGGCCGCCGCCTGGGCGATCTGCTCGATGAACTCGGCCGCTACCGCCATGGCTGGCTGCGCTACGATCCCGCCGTGGCCGACCTGAGGCTGACCGGCGCCTTTCCACTGGCCGATACCGATCGCATTCTGGATCTTCTCGAAGCCTCCCTGCCGGTCACGGTGACCCGGGTAACCCCCTGGTGGGTCACCGTGACGCCGCGTCCGCATTGATATCGCATTATTTTTTCCGGTTTCCGTCCGTCGCGGGGCTTGGATAACAAAGCCCTTTCGATAAGACAGAGAAACAGGAGAACGACATGCTTTTCCGGCTTCGCTCCGCGCCGCTCACCCTGGCGCTCAGCCTGGCGCTGATACTTGCCCTGGCCCCTCCCCTCGCCCGGGCCCAGGCTCAACCGGCCACCAACGACGCGGCGCACACCCGCGAGTTCCATATCGAGGCGGGCCCGCTCGCCGCCGCCCTGGCCCGGTTCAGCGCGCAATCCGGGTGGGGCGTGTCCGCCGACGCCGCCCTGACCGAAGGCCAGCGCAGCCCGGGCCTGAGCGGCAACTTCAATGATGCCCAGGCGCTGCGGCGCCTGCTGGCAGGCACCGGCCTGCAGTGGCGCCAAATCGCAACCGGTTCAGTGGTATTGGTGCGCCCGGCACCGGTGAACGCGCTGGAGCCGGTAACCGTGACCGCCAGCCGTTCCGGCAAGGCACTGGGTCAAACCGCTCAGAAAGTCACGGTCATTACCCGGGAGGCACTGCAGGCACAGCTTGCCGTCAACAGTGATCCTTCCCAGGTGCTCAGCAACCTGATCCCCAATTACTCGCCCAGCCGGCAAAAACTGACCAGTTGGGGCGAGAGCTTCCGGGGCCGCGCGCCGCTGTTCATGATCGATGGCGTGCCGCAATCCAACCCGCTGCGCCCCGGCAGCCGCGACAGCAACACCATTGATCTTTCCATGGTGGAACGCATCGAAGTGATCCACGGCGCCAGCGCCGAGCACGGCCTGGGCGCCACCGGCGGCATCATCAATTTCGTCACGCGCCGGCCGGAAGGCGGCAAGCTCAGCCAGCACGCGGGCATCAGCGCCTCCGCGCCGACCGACTATGACCACGAAGGCCTGGGCTACAAGGCCGACTATCGAGTGGAAGGGCTGAATGGCGATTGGGATTATCTGGCCGCCCTGTCGTACCAATCCCGGGGGGTGGCCTACGATGCCAAGGGCCGGGCCGTCGGCATCGATAACTCCCAGGGCGATCTGATGGATACGCAAAGCTACGACCTGCTGCTCAAGGCCGGCTACTGGTTCGACGACAACCAGAATCTGCAAGTGACCCTCAACCGCTTTTCCCTGGAAGGCAATCAGGACTACGTCACGGTGGACGGTGATCGCGCCACCGGCCAGCCGACCACCTCCGAAAAGGGACACCCGGAGGGCAAGGCCACCAGCAACCAGGTGCTGACCACCAGTGTGAACTACCGGCATCTGAATCTGGCCGGCAATGATCTGCAGGCGCAACTCTATCTCCAGCGTTTCCGGGCGCGCTTCGGCGGCGACCGGTCGGCCGTCTACCAGGACACCAGCATCGCGCCGGCCGGCACGCTGTTCGACCAATCGGAGAACCGCTCCGACAAGATCGGCGGCAAGATCACCGTGAACCGGGACGGCATGCTGAATGGCAGACTAAAGCTTACCTCGGGCCTGGATGTGCTGCAGGACACCACTCGCCAGACGCAGCTTTACACGAATCGGGACTGGGTGCCGGAAACCCGCTTCCGGAATATCGCGCCCTTTCTTCAGAGCCAGTTTCAGGTGGTACCACGTTTGTCCGTGCAGGCCGGCGTCCGCTATGAGTACGCGAAGCTGGACGTGGACGACTTCACCACCCTTGCCTCCTACGGCGATGGCGCCCAGGGAAACCGGGTCGAAGGCGGCACCCCAAGCTTCGACGCCACTCTTTACAACGCCGGCCTGACCTATCAAATCAGCGAGCCGCTGCAATTGTTCGCCAACTATTCGGAAGGCTTTGGCATGCCCGACGTGGGCCGGGCGCTACGCAGCATTACCAGCCCCGGACTGCGCGTCGACGACTTCCTCGATCTACGCCCGGTGGACACCGACAACCGGGAAATCGGCCTGCGTTTCAACCACGACCCGGTGACTTTCGAGCTGAGCTACTTCGAATCCGACTCGGACCGCGGCTCCATTCTTGTGCAACGCAACGGCGTCTATGAACTGCGCCGCCAGAAAACGGAGATTCATGGCGCGGAAGCGGATATTAACTGGCAGGTACTCGAGCGCCACCGCATCGGCGCCAGCTATTCCCACGTGACCGGCCGATACGACAGCGACCAGGATGGTCATCTGGACGCCGACCTGACCCCGGTGAATGTGTCCCCGGACAAACTGACGCTGCGCTGGCACGCGGCCTGGAATGATCGCTTCGACTCACAGCTGAGCGGGCACCATTACTTCAGCCGCTCCTTCGATAACGCCAACCACTTCGAGGGCTACAATCTGGTGGATCTGGCTCTGGGTTATAAACTCGCTCGAGGACGGATCACGGCGGGGGTGGAAAACCTTTTCAACGAGGACTATTTCTCTTACTTCTCGCAAAGCGCCACCACCCTTTCCTACCAGTATTTCAAAGGCCGTGGGCGGCTTCTCACCCTGGGGTACAGCCTGGATTTCTGATTCCAGGGAGCACCGGCAACACCGGGACCGGCGTGGACGGCGCTAGCCGTCCACCACTCCCGCCAGGGAGGCCACCCAAACCACCAGCGACAGCAAGGTGGCCAGCCACAGCAGACCGCCCAGCACGATCCAGATCCAGTTGGCCCGGGTAAGACGATGATTGGTCTCGCCGGCGGCATCGCCCAGCGTGGCGTTGACCCGTTTCTGGGCCCGCCAGAGCACCCACCAGATCGGAATCATGCAGCCCATCGACAGCAACTGCACCAGCAAGGCTTCCGGCCCCGAGCCCTGCGCCATATAGGTGAAGTTGGAAATCAGAGTAAAAAACACATAGACCACCGACAGAAGCACCGCCGGTGTCCCGCCCGTCACTCCCGCCTCCCGGGCTTCCTTCGACATGCGCTGAAACAACGACGGCGCGAAGAAAATACTGAACAGCGCGCGCATCACCGGCAGCCCGCCACCGCCACGGGCTTCGCGGTAAAGCGCCCAGTTCTTGTAATGCCAGTAAAGGTCGTAGATCCCCATGGTGATCCAGAACAGCAGCGTGAGCTTGAACGGAGAAACCACATAAAAGGGCGCCACCTCCTGACCCGCCGGGGTCACATCGGCCTCGGGCGCGCGATACAGATTACTGGCGTTGTTGTCTTCCATGAACGGGCCCCTCTTTCTCGAATTCTGATTAAAAATGATTTTGCTTATCGATTACCTGAGAATCGTCACGGTTCCGGTTTTTTGGCGCTTTTCTTTCGTTAAGGCGTTATTAAGGTTGCCGGCGCGCAATGGAACTCTCAGAACCGGGAGTGCCCCATGACGCCGACCGACCTCGATCTTTTTTGCCTGCGCCGCCCTCTCACGCTGCAAGGTGAGCACCTGGAGCCCCGCCTGTGCCATCCCGACGAGCCGGGCTACCGATCCGCCGCCGCCTTTGTGCGGCAACGCTACCGCCAATGTTACAACGCCCGACCGCGCATCAGCGCGCCGGCCTTGATGACTCTGCGCGCGCCGGACGGCACGCCGCGGGCAGTGGCCGCCCTGACCCCGGCTCCGGGCCGGCGGCTGTTCCTGGAACAGTATCTGGACCAGCCCCTGGAAGACGCCGTGGGCTCGCTGGCGGGGGCACCGGTAGCGCGCCACCGCCTTCTTGAGGTGGCCGGCCTGGCGGCGGACGGGTCCGGCGCCGGGCGCCTGTTGTTCATTGCCCTGACCGGGCTGCTGCCGTCCCTGGGCGTGGACTGGATCGTCTTCACCGCCACCGTGCAGGTGCGCAACATGTTCACCCGGCTGGGGCTGGCGCCGGTGAGGGTGGCGCCGGCGGACCCGGCCCGGCTGCAGGCGGGCGCGGCGCGTTGGGGCGACTATTATCGCCACGACCCAATCGTCATGGCTGGCTATGTGCCGCCCGGGCACCGGCGACTCAGCGATGCCGGCTGGCTCCATCCCGTGCCCGATTACGGTGACCCGGAGGTGCGCCATGACGTGGTTGCTTGAACGGCTGGCCGCCCACGCCCGGCAACGGCCCGAAGCCGTCGCCCTGGAAGACGGCGACGGCGTGCTTACCTATGCGGCGCTCCTGCGGCGCATCGAACAACGGAGCCAACGGCTCCGCGCCGCTGGCGTGCGGCGGCTGGCGCTGGAAGGCGGCAATGGCCGCGACTGGGTGGTGACCGACCTGGCGGCCCAGAGACCGGGAATACCGGTGGTGCCGGTGCCCCCCTTCTTCAGTGATGAGCAACGCCGTCACCTGGTCAATGTCGCCCGGCTGGATGCTCTCTATCAGGCCGACCGGGACCGGCTCAGCGGCACCGGCGTGGCCGGAATACGGGCGGTCGACGACCTGGCCAAGATCACCTTCACCTCTGGCAGCACCGGCACGCCCAAGGGCGTACGGCTGAGCGGCGACCATCTGCGCCGCACGGTAACGGCGCTGGCCGATGCGCTGGCGCCTCACGCCGGCGCGCGCCACCTGTGCGTGCTGCCCCTGGCCACCCTGCTGGAGAACGTGGCCGGTGTGTACGTGCCGCTGTGGCTGGGCGCCCGGGTCCTGCTGCCCGACCTGGCCACGCTGGGGTTCACCGGCAGCTCGCGACTCGACCCCATGGTGTTCGCCGAAGGGCTTCACCGCTGGCAACCACACAGCCTGATCCTGGTGCCAGAATTGCTGCGTGTATTGGTCATGCTGGCCGAGGCCGGCATGCCCCCGCCGGCGTCGCTGCGCTTTATCGCCGTGGGCGGCGGCAAGGTCGATCGCGGCCTGCTGACCCGGGCCCGGGCGCTGGGTTTACCGGTGTATGAAGGCTACGGCCTGTCCGAATGTGGCTCGGTGGTGGCCCTCAATCGACCCGGCGCCGACCGTCCCGGCAGCGTTGGCCAGGTGCTTCCCCATGCCCGGGTCCGGATCGACGCCGACGGCGAGATCCGGGTCCGCGACGCCGTGATGGCCGGCTACCTGGACCAGGACGCCGGCGCCGAGTGGCCCACCGGCGACCTGGGCCGTCTGGACGACGACGGTTTCCTGTATGTGCATGGCCGGCGCAAGAACCTGCTGATCACCGCCTATGGTCGCAACGTCAGTCCGGAATGGGTGGAAAGCGCCTTCCAGGGCTGCGACACCCTTCGGTCCCTGGTCGTTCAGGGAGACGGCGAGCCGGCTCTCAGCGCCGTGGTGGTGCCCGCCCCCGGCGCCGATATCGAGCGCCTGCATGCCCAGATCGAAGCGGTCAACGCCACCCTGCCGGACTACGCCCGCGTGGCCCGGGTGGTGATCGCCGAGCAACCCTTCAGCGTCGACAACGGCCTGGCTACCGCCAATGGCCGGCCACGCCGCGACGCCATTGCCCACCGTTACCCCCACGCGCCGGCCACGCCGGTGTCCCGAGTCTGATTCCGAGAGGTTCCGCCATGTTCTTCGATACCCTGCAACAGCAAACCCGGGACGCCCGCGAGCACCTGCTACGCGCGCCGGTTCTGGCTGCGATCCCCGAAGGTCGTTTCACCCTCGACAGCTACCGCTATTTCCTCAGCCAGGCCTACCACCACGTCAAGCACACCGTGCCACTGATGATGGCCTGCGGCGCGCGCCTGCCGGCGCGGCTGGAATGGGTGCGCGAGGCACTGGTGGAGTACATCCGTGACGAGTACGGCCACCAGGAGTGGATCCTCAACGATCTGGCGGCGCTGGGCGCGGACGCGGAGTCGGTGCGCCACGGCGAGCCGGATTCGCCCATCGAACTGATGGTGGCCTGGCTGTACAACGCCATCGAGCGTGGCAATCCGATGGCGTTCTTCGGCATGGTCCATGTGCTGGAGGGCACCAGCATCGCTCTCGCCACCCCCCTCGGCGAGCAGGTGCAGGAGACCCTGGGCCTGCCGCGAAAAGCGTTCAGCTATCTCTACTCCCATGGCGCGCTGGACCAGGAGCATTTCCGCTTCTTCACCGACCTGATGAACCGTATAGAGGCCGCCGAGGACCGCCAGGCGGTAATCCACGCCAGCCGTGTGATCTACCGGCTCTACGGCGACATGTTGCACGCGGTGCCGGTCACCGCCCGACAAACCGCGCGGGAGATGGCCCATGGCTGAGCCTCGCACCTGGCTGCTGCTGGGCGCCAGCGGCGGCATCGGCGCCGCTCTGCTGGACCGGCTGCTGGCCCGCGGTGACCGCGTCCTGGTGGCGGAGCGAAGTGAGCATCGCTGGCCCGACCACGAACGGCTGATCCCGGTGCGCCTGGATCTGGCGGCACCGGACCTGGGCGCCCGCGTCACCGACCTGGTCGCCGAGCGCGGTCTGCCCGACGGCCTGATCCACTGCGCCGGCGTCAACCACTTCGCCGCCGCCGAACACAACGACGACGCCGGCCTGACCGCCATGCTCGACGTCAACCTTCGCAGCGCGCTGGTGATCACCCGGGAGTTGCTGCCGGCGCTGCGCCGGCGCGGCACCGGCACCCTGCTGTTCGTGGGCTCCACCTTCGGCAGCATCGGCTTCCCCGGCTATACCGCCTACTGCGCCAGCAAGTTCGGCCTGCGCGGCTTCGTCGAGGCGCTGCGCCGGGAGCTGGCGGACACCGGCCTGCGGGTTCGCTATGTGGCGCCCCGCGCCACCCGCACCGCCATGAACGAAGCCCGGGTGGAAGCGCTCAACCATGCCCTGGGCAACCACATGGACACCCCGGAAGCGGTGGCCGCGCGCCTGCTGCGCGCTCTGGATGGCGGCGCCGCCAGCACCTTCCTGGGCTGGCCGGAAAAACTGTTCGTGCGCCTCAATGCCCTGCTCCCGTTCCTGGTGGACAAGGCGCTGCGCAAACAACTCCCCACCATCCAACGCTTTTTGAAACAAGGAGCGAACCCGTGACCGAACGCCTTTCCCATCTCGCCCCGCGCCTGTTGCTGCTGGCGCTGATCGTCCTGCCCTGGCTGGCCCGCGCCGACGCTTTCGACGAAGAGCTTCTCACCATCCAGCAGCGCTGGGCGGAAATCCAATACCAGCTCGCCGAGGACGACAGGGCCGACGCCTTCGAAGCCCTGCGCGAGCACACCCGGGCCTTCGCCGAGCGCCACCCGCGCCGCGCCGAAGCGAAAATCTGGGACGGCATCGTGCTCGGCACCTGGGCCGGCGCCAAGGGCGGCCTGGGGGCGCTGTCCCTGGTCAAGCAGGCACGCCAGGATTTCCAAGCCGCCATCGCCCTGGACGAGCGCAGCCTGGACGGGTCCGCTCTGACCTCCCTGGGCAGCCTCTACTACCAGGTACCCGGCTGGCCGATCAGCTTCGGCGATGACGACAAGGCCCGCGAGCTGCTGACCCGGGCCCTGGAAATCAACCCCGACGGGATCGACAGCAACTACTTCTACGCGGACTTCCTGCTCGACCAGGGCGACCGGGCCGGCGCGCGACGCTATTTCGAGAAAGCATTGCAGGCACCGGCCCGGCCACAACGCCCACTGGCCGATCAGGGCCGCCGCGACGAGATCAGCGACAAGCTGAAAGCCCTGGCCTCCTGACTCATTCCCCGGCCTCGGCGAGCACATCGCACTTGAGCCGGTCGATGACCAGCCGGAAGGCGGAGCTGATGTTGCGCCTTCCGGAATAGCACAGGTAATAGCCGTCGAAAGGCGGACACCAATCCGCCAGCACCCGCCGCAAGGTACCCGCCTCGATGTCGTCGACCACCTCCGGTTCGGTGACGAAAGCAATACCATGACCGGCCCTGGCCGCCTCCACGCAGATATCGCTCTCACTGAACACGAACGGCCCGGAGGTTTTCTTCTCGATCGCCTCGCCGTCTTTCTCGAACTCCCAATCGTAAGTCGGCGCGTGAGCATGGAACCGAAGCCCCAAACAGGCATGGCGGTCCAGGTCGTCGGGATGCGCGGGCACCCCGTGCCGCTGCAGATAGCCCGGCGCGGCCACCGCGGCCATGCGGATGGGAGGGCTGATCCGCACCGCGATCATGTCCGGGCTGACGAATTCCCGCAGCCGGATGCCGGCATCGAAACGCCCTTCGGTAAGATCACTGAGGCGGCTTTCCAGATTCAGCTCGATCTGGATTTCGGGATAGTCCTCGACGATCCTCGACAGCTTCGGCCATAGCACGGTGCGCAGCACCGGCTTGCTCGCCGCGATCCTCACCAGCCCGCGCGGCGCGTCGCCCAGCAAGCGCAATTCCTCGATCCGCGACCGGATCATGCCCAGCCCCGGGCGCAGGGCGGCCAACAACTTCTCTCCCGCCTCCGTGGTCGACACCCGGCGCGAGGTGCGGTTGAGCAGCTTGATGCCGACCTGGCTCTCCAGGCGCCGCATGGCATGGCTGACCGCGGACTGGGACAAGTCCAGATGCGCGGCGGCCCGGGTAAAGCTCTTTTCTTCCGCGACCACCATGAACAAGGCCAGGTCACTCAACTCTTCACGCATGCTCAAGCACCTCCAGGTTCCACCCGGCAACCCCGCCGCTCCGGTTTTCAACGACCAGTAAACGACGGCATTGATGAGCAGAACCACGCAATCAATAACAATACCGGGATGTTAACTCATAAGAAGCGCCCCAATCATGCATTCAATTCATGATTCCAATGACTTTCATCCGGTTGTTGCTCCCTCTCCTGGGCCTTATGTTCTGTTTATCACTAGCAAGGGCAACAACATGAACGCGCTAAAGAAGACTCTTTGGATCGTGGCGCTGACCACTTCCACCGCGGTATCGGCCGATCAGCCCGCGCAGCACATCACACCCGCCGGGGCACAGGCCTCCATGGCCGGCCCCGGGCGGTTTTTCAGCGGCAACGTCCGCGTGGACCCGCTGTTCCCCGGTACCGGCGCCATCAATGCGTCCGGTGCCTACGTTACCTTTGAGCCCGGCGCGCGCTCGGCATGGCACAGCCATCCAAAAGGCCAGCACATTATCGTTACCCAGGGCGTGGGCCTGACCCAGCAATGGGGCAAGGCGATTCAAACGATCAAGCCGGGCGACGTGGTGTGGTGTCCTCCGGGCGTCAAGCATTGGCACGGCGCCGCGCCGAACACCGCCATGACCCATCTGGTGGTAACCGGCCAGGACGCGGACGGCAACAACGTGACCTGGATGGACAAGGTGACCGACGAGCAATACGCCGGCCACGGTTCCGACCACGAAGCGAAACGGTAGGGGCGCGCCATGACCCTCAAACAGGCTCTGCCGACCGCCTTATTGGCACTGCTGCTGCCGACAATGGGCCAGGCCGCGCCCTCGACACCAACTCCCAAGCACACCGAGGAAGCCACCATGGACAAGGAGCGAAACCTCACTCAACGCCAGCAAGCCATCATCCCCATCGCCTACTTCGCCGCCGCCGGTGATCTGGCGGCGCTGGATGGCGCGCTGCGGACCGCGCTGGACACGGGCATGACCGTCAACGATGGCAAGGAAGTGCTGGTGCAGCTGTATGCCTACGCCGGCTTTCCCCGCAGCCTCAATGCCCTGGGCACTTTCATGAAGGTGATTCAGGAACGCCGGGACCAGGGCATCGAGGACCCGCTCGGCGACACACCGGACAGCCCGATCCCCACCGGCAAGGAACTGCTGGCGCAGGGCACGGCCAACCAGACGAAACTGGCCGGGCAGCCGGTGACGGGTCCGCTGTTTGAGTTCGCCCCGGCCGCCGACCGATACCTGAAGACCCATTTATTCGGAGACGTTTTCGCCCGCGACAACCTGAGCTGGCGGGACCGGGAGCTGGCGACCATCGCCATGCTGGCGGCTCTGCAAGGTGCCGAGCCCCAATTACGCGCTCACATGGGCATGGCCATGAATGCCGGCCTGACCGAAAGCCAGCTTAACAACCTGACCGACGTGCTGGCCCGGCACGTGGACCCGGCCGGCGCCGCCCGCGCCCGCCAGGCCCTGGAGCGGCACCCGGGCCAGTAGCCGCGACACTCACCACGCACTTCAATTCGATCCGACAAGAGAGCCATCATGATTAAAGACAAGGTCATCATCATCACCGGCGCGTCCGCCGGCATCGGCGAGGCAAGCGCCAGGCTGCTCGCCGAAAAAGGCGCCAGGGTGGTCCTGGGCGCGCGTCGGGAGGAAAACCTGAAACGCATCCACGACGAGATCAAACAAAACGGCGGCGAGGCGGTTTACCAGGTACTGGACGTCACCCGCCAGGAAGACAACGACCGCATCGTCCAGCTCGCCAAGGACACCTTTGGCGGCGTGGATGCCATCTTCCTCAACGCCGGCCTGATGCCCAGCTCACCGGTGTCCGCGCTGAAGACCGACGAATGGCATCGCATGGTGGACGTGAACATCAAAGGAGTCCTGAACGGCGTTGCCGCCGTCATGCCCACCTTTACCGATCAGAAGGCCGGGCACATTCTCGCCGTCTCCTCCGTGGCCGGCCTGAAGAACTACCCGGGCGCCTCCGTGTACGGTGGCACCAAATGGTTCGTGCGCAATTTCATGGAAGTGTTGCGCATGGAAGCGGCCATGGAAGAAACCAATATCCGCACCGCCACCCTGTACCCGGCCGCCATTAATACCGAACTGCTGAGCACGATCACCGATACCGGAGCCCGCCAACAAATGAACGGTCTTTACGAGCAGTACGGAATTTCTCCGCGGCGGGTCGCCGAGGTGGTGGCGTTCGCACTGGATCTGCCGGAGGACACCACGGTCAATGAATTCACCGTCGGCCCGGCCAATCAGCCCTGGTAACCCCGTAAACGCTTTTGGAGAACGACCATGATTCTGAACAAAAACGGTTCCCGGGAATCCGTCGCCGGCCCGGCGGAATGGTTCACCGGCCGTGTCCGCATCGACCCGATCCACGGCGAGGCGCGGGCACCTTCCCGGCTCACTTCCGCCCAGGTCACCTTCGAACCCGGCGCGCGGACCAACTGGCACACTCATCCCCTGGGTCAATTGCTGATCGTCACCGCCGGCAAGGGCTGGACGCAGTGCGAAGGCGAAGAGAAGGTGGAAGTGGGCGCCGGCGACACCATCTGGTGCCCGCCGGGCCACAAGCATTGGCACGGCGCCACCAGTAGCACCGCCATGACCCACATCGCCGTTCAGGAGATGCTGGACGGTAAGAACGTGGACTGGCTGGAACCGGTAAGCGACAGCCAGTATCTGGGTGCATGACGGCGTTCCGGCGTGTCGTCACCGGCCTCCGGTGGGCACGCCGCCCACCCGGTATTCCGTGGGCGACAGGCCGCTCCAGCGCTTGAAGGCGCGGGAGAAATTAGCCACGTCGTTGTAGCCCAGCGCATAGGCCACTTCACTGATGCGCTGGTCGCGGTCGGCAAGCATCTCGCGAGCCTGACGATAACGCACTTCGTCCTGTAACTCGCGGTAGCTCAAGCCGGCCTGATGCAAGCGCCGCTTCAGGGTACGTGGCGATACCGCCAGCCGTTCCGCCATGCCGGCCAGATCCGGCAATGGCGGCGCCTGATCGCGCAGCGCGGCGCGCACCCGCTCCGGCATCGCGCCCTCCTGGGTGGCGCGCCAGCGCCGGAATTCCAGCTCGCACTGCTCCCGGGCCAGGGCCTCGGCCTGGGGGTCGGCCAGACGCGGGCGGGCAGCCAGCAGCTCGCGGGACAGGATCAGGGCATCGCGGGGCTGGTCGTAACGTACCGGCACCGGCACGGTACCACGCAGGGCCGCCGCATGGGCCGGGGGTGGCCCCTGGAAATGCACTTCCGCGCCGCCAGGCGAGGCTTCCATGAGCTGCTCGAGCATGTAGACGAAACCGATCACCATGGCTTCGATAACGAAGTTGCGCACCGGCCCGGGGCCGAAATCGGTGCGCAAGCACAGCGCCTGTCGGTTTTCACCGAGGGGGTCGCGCCATACATTCAGGAACGGGGCGCGCAGGCCCAGGTAGCGGCGCGCCGCCTCCAGGCCGTCGTCGATACTCGGGCAGGACAGGGCCAGCAGCCCCACCGGGCCGTGCAGGGTGATGCGCATGGCCCGGGCGTAGCGGAACCCCAGGCCAGCCTCATCCACCCGGGCCAGGGCCGCCTCGGCGGCGGCGTTGGCCCGATCCAGCGGCAGCCGGCTTTCCGGGGCCAGCAGTTCCTGTCGGTGGAGGCCCAGTTCACGCAGCAGGGACGCCGGATCATGGCCCAGCTCGGCGAGCACGTCGCACAGCAATACCACGTAGATTCCCGGAACCCCGGGGGTCAACCAGGCCCGGCCCGAAATCACCACAGGTTGGCCCTCCACAACAAGACCGGAAAGCACTGACTGGACCATAGTTGTTGCCATCATTCAATGGCATCCCGATCCGGAGAGTCCCATGAAGCTGTTATCCCGCCCCCGCCGCGCCATGGCGCGGCTGCCGATCCGCCCGCGGCGGATGAATTTCCGGTTCCAGGGTTTCGAGCAAAGCCGCTACTGGTTCGATAACGATCCGGTGCTGACCCATTTCATGAACGTGCTGTCGGTGACCTTTCCGGACGGCGAACGGTTCTTCGTCGACGCGGTACGCGCCTTCCGCGACCAGGTGGACGACCCGCAACGCCAGAAAGACATTTCCGGCTTCATCGGCCAGGAAGCGATGCACTCCCTGGAGCACAAGGCGTTCAACGATCTCGTGGCCGGCCACGGCGACGGCTACGATGCCCTGGTCAACGAGGCCCTGAGCGTGGCCCAGCGGCTGCTGGCCGGTGCCCGCAAGCATCTCAGCGCCGAGCGCCAGTTGGCGGCCACCGCCGGCCTGGAACACATCACCGCGATCCTCGCCGACACCATTCTCAAGCGCGGCGACATGGTGGAAAAAATGGACCCGTCGGTACGCCCGTTGTGGGTGTGGCACGCCATCGAGGAAACCGAGCACAAGGCCGTGGCCTTCGATCTCTACCAGGATGTGTCCGGCGATTACTGGCGTCGCCAGCGCGCCTTTTTCTACGGCACCGCCTACCTGGCGGTGTTCAGCACCTACTTCACCTGGCGCTTTCTCAAGGAGGACGGCGTTCATCGCCGGCCGCTGACGCTGGCCAAGGGTCTGTGGAAGATGTTCGGTTACCGGGGCGTGGTCAGCCAGGCGATTCCCGCCTGGTTCCAGTATCTGCGTCCCGGCTTCCACCCCTGGCAGGATGACAACAGCCACCTGCTTGAACAGTGGCGCGCCACCCTGCCGGAACCGGCGGTATCGGAAGCGGCCTGAGGGCGGCGCCCGCGCGGGGGCTCCGCCGCGCCTCGAAGTTCCGCTACAATCCGCGACGCGGGGCAGCGGTAAGGGCGGCCCCGGGCACGCAATGACCGCGAGGCGCACTATGACATCCGACCGCAGGGACCGCCTGTTCAGCGAACAGGACAAGGCGATCGCCGACTTCGACTTCGGCGCCCGTACCGCCGAGGTGTTCGATGACATGCTTGATCGCAGCATCCCCCAATACCGGGAACTGCAGCGCATGATCGGCGAGCTGGCCGGCGAGTTCGCCCTGCCCGGCTCGCGGGTCTACGATCTGGGCTGCTCCACCGGCATCACCCTCGACAGCCTGCACCAGGCGGTGGACCCGGGCGTGGAGCTGGTCGGCATGGATTACTCCCGGGCCATGCTGGAAAAAGCCCGCGCCAATCTGGCCGGGCCCTTCGAAGCGGGCCGCCTGCGCCTTGAGCACGGCGACCTCAACGACGGCGTGCGTATCGAAAATGCCTCGGTGGTGGTGCTGAACCTGACCCTGCAGTTCGTACGACCGGTGAACCGGGAGGGCCTGTTGCGCTCCGTGGTGGAGGGGCTTCGTCCGGGCGGCGCGCTGATCCTGGTGGAGAAGGTGTTGGGCAGCGATGCCTTCCTCAACCGGCTGTGGATCAAGCTGTATTACGACATGAAGAAGCGCAACGGCTATTCGGAAACGGAGATCGCCCGCAAACGGGAGGCGCTGGAGAACGTGCTGATCCCCTACCGGCCGGATGAGAACATCAAGATTCTTGCGCGCAGCGGGCTGGACAACGTGGACATGTTCTTCAAGTGGTATAACTTCGCCGGGTTTATTGGCGTTAAGGCGTAACGTTCATGGCCGTGGGGCATCGCGACCACAGCGCCCCGGCCCGGCCATCCCTGGCCGGGCGTAAACCGCGCTGCGAAGCTTGCTTCGGTCGCGGTTTACCCTTCCTGCAGCAGCTTTCTCAGGTCGATGAGGGCGGCGTTGGCGCGGGACAGGTAGTTGGCCATTACCAGGGAATGGTTGGCGAACACGCCGAAACCGGAACCGTTCAGAATCACCGGGCTCCACAGGGTCTGCTGGGTGGCTTCCAGCTCACGAACCATCTGCCGGAAGCTGACGGTGGCGTTCTTGCGCCGCAGTACCTCGGCGAAATCCACTTCCACGGCACGCATCAACTGCACCAGTGCCCAGGAGGCGCCACGCGCTTCATAGAAAACGTTGTCGATTTCCAGCCACGGCGTCCGCACATAGGTTTCGCGTTCGTCCAGCTCGCCCACCGGGGTGTCCTCGTCGGTGTTCAGTTGCGAACGACCGACACTCTGGCTCAGGCTCAGGCTCAGCGAGCCAAGGCGGTTCTGCACTTCGTTGAGCCAGTAGTTAAGGTTATCGGCGCGGGTATAGAAGTGGGCGCTGCCATCCTCGCGGCGGAGCGCTTCCAGGTAGTTTTCCAGGGCGCGGATACCACGGCGGTACTCGCTTTCCGTGGCCGGCATGGCCCAGCTCTCGGCGTCGAAATTAAACTGCGGTTCGGCCACCGCCAGGAACGGGTTTTCCTGGCTTTGCGACTGGGAGCGGCTCATGTCGCGGCGCATCACCCGGGTCACGTCGCGAATCTGCACCAGCACGCCGTATTCCCAGCTGGGCATGTTATCCAGCCATAGCCGGTGCGGCAGGATATCGTTGCTGAGATAGCCGCCGGGCTTGTCCAGCAGGGTACCGGCCACATGAATCACTTCCCGGGTAATGGTTTCGCCGGGCACGGCGCCGTCCGCGCGACGCACTTCCACCAGATCCGGTTCCCAGCTCCAGTACCAGCCCAGGACCGCGTCCACCAGCAGCAAAATCAGCAGCAGGGCCAGCAGGCCTTTCCAGATGCGGTTGTTCTTCGGGTCAAGCAGGGTGTCCCCTACCTTCTGGCCGAATTTATCGTCTTTCATGGGCGCTCCCCAGATTCCATCCCTTCCACTATACCCCAGCCCGGCGTCAGGCCGCAGGCAGGGTCATCACCGCCGCGGCCGGCTGTTCCTCGCCGCGCAGCCGGTAACGGAGCGCTCCACCATAGATGGTCAGGATGCGGTCGACAATGGACAACCCCAGGCCGGCCCCGGGTATGTCCTGGCGGCCCCGGCTGAAGCGACCGGTAAAACGGTGCTGCTGCTCGGCGGTAAGCCCGGGGCCGCCGTCGAACACCTCCACCAGCACCTGCCCGGCCGCGGCGCGCACCCGTATCCCCACATCGGCGCCGGCAGGCGAATAACGGCAGGCGTTGTCGAGCAGGTTACGGATCAGCATGTCGGTGGCTTCGGCGGGCAGCGCCACCGACAGTTCCGGTGGCGCGTCCAGGCTTACGGTCTGGCCGCGTTGCTCCGCCAGCGGCGCGATCAGCGCCACGCAATCCCGGGCCACCATCACCACGTCGCAGCGCGCCTCGGAGCCATCGGCATCCGGGTCCAGCCGCGACAGGTTCATCAATTGCTCCACGGTGCGCGTGGCACGCTCCACGGCGCGGCGCAACTGCACCAGGGAGGCGCGCACTTCCGCCGGGTCGGACAACTGGGCGGCGTTGTCGGCGTGCAGGCGCAGTGCCATCAGCAGGGTGCGCAGTTCATGGGCCGCGTCGGCGGTGAAACGCTTCTCTCTCTCCAGAGTGCCCACCAGACGCGCCAGCAGCATGTTGATGGCCTCGGTGAGCGGCGCCAGTTCGCGCACCGAGCGGTGCCGCAACGGCGCCAGATTGTTGGCGTCACGCTGCTGCACCGAGCGCGCCAGCCGGGTCAGCGGGCTCAACCCCCAGCGCACCGCCAGCCACACCAGCAGCAAGATCACCGGCACGCTGAGTACATAGGGCAACAATACGGTGGCAGCCATGTTGGCCACCAGGGAACGGCGCGCCGAGTCGCTTTCCGCCACCACTACCCAGCGATTCTCGGGCAGCGGCATGGCGTAGGCGTGCCAGCCGTTGACCTCCTGGTAACGACCGGCGGCGGTCGGGTTCTCAAGCGATAGCAACGGCTCGCTCGGGGCGCCGTCGCTGCCCAGCACCAGCTCGCCATCGTCCCATAGCTGATAGACGAAATAGCGCTGATAGCGGTGCTCGTTTTCGTCCAGCCCGGCGACCTTGGGGTCCGGCACATGGCCTTCATTCCAGAACGCCGCCATCAGCCGGCCGCTTTGCACCAGCTCGGCGTCATACTGTTCGTCCAGCTCGTGATAAAGGGTGCGATAGGTGCCCCAGCCGAGCAGGGTGCCGCCACCCAGGATCACCGCCACCAGGGCCAGCATCAGGAACCGGCGGATCGAGAACATCAGCCTTCCCCGGCCACCGGCGGCACCAGCATGTAACCCACGCCACGCACCGTCTTGATACGGTCGCCGCCGAGCTTGCGGCGCAGATGGTGGATGTGCACTTCCAGAGCATTGCTTTCCACTTCATCGCTCCAGCCGTACAGGGCCTGTTCCAGGTGGGCCCGGGTGAATACCCGACCGGGGCCACGGGCCAGTTCCACCAGCAAGGCCAGTTCACGGCGCGGCAGGCGCACCGGTTCGCCGGCGCGGGTGACGGTCATGGCGTCCGGGTCGATCACCAGTTCGCCCACCTCCAGCAGTGGCCGCGCCGGTTCCGACCCGCGACGCAGGCGGGCGCGCAGGCGGGCGCGCAATTCCTCCACCGAGAACGGCTTGATCAGATAATCGTCGGCGCCAGCGTCCAGGCCCCGTATGCGGTCATCGAGCCGGTCCCGGGCACTGATCACGATCACCGGCACCGGGTCACGGCGCTGGCGCAGGGTGCGCAGAGCCTCAAGCCCGTCCATGCCCGGCAGCCCCAGATCCAGCAGCACGGCATCGAAACGGCCCGCCTCCACCGCCGGTTGCACCTGGTCGCCGCGCATGACGTGGTCCACCGCGTAACCGTCGTGCCGCAGAGCACGCAGCAGACCGTCGGCGAGCAGCTCATCATCTTCCACCAATAGAACGCGCATGGCCGGGCTCCCTGATCCTCCGCCATCACTGACAGGCGCCGTCACTATAGGACGCCCCCGGCGGCGCCGCCATGGCCGGCGCGCGCCCTTTTGCACCCCCCGGCGGTTACGGGGACAATGTGCCGCCGGCCAGCGTGGACGGTGGAACTTAACGGTTTCTTAAACCCGGGCCTCCAGCCTGCCCGGAACCTCCGTGTCACGGAGGCATCCAACACCGAGGAACCGGCGGGAGGAAGGAATGGCGTTTTCAGAACGATGGCGGGGGTGGCGCGGGCTCGTGCTTGCCCTGGGGCTGCTGCTGGTCGTGCCGGCGGCGGCGCTGAACCTGGGCGGCGGAGACCGCGGCGCCTTTTCCAGCCTGGGCGGTGACGACAACGGCGGATTGCCGTCCGTGGACGAGGCCATCCAGGTGGTCCCCGACGAGGACTGGGACAATCAGAGGCTGCGGGTAACCTTCAGCCTCTATGACCACGTCTATCTGTACCGCCACAAACTGGATTTCACCCTGCGTGACGCCAACGGCAACCTGCTGGATGACTTCCAGGATCTGGAGCTGCCGCCCGGCGAGGACAAGACCGACGAGATCTATGGCGACGTAAAGGTCTTCTTCGGGCAGTTGGACGTGGTCCTGCCCCTGGACAGCGTCCCGCTCGCGGACACCGAGCTGGAAGTGAAATACCAGGGCTGCATCGAGGACCGGCTGTGCTACCCGCCGGAAATCCGCACCTTTTCGTTCAGCCCTCCGCGCCCGGGCGGCGGCGACACCGCGAGCGGCGCGCCGGCTCCCGATACCGGTTCCGGACCGGTGGCGGAGAGCGACGACGGCTTCCTGGCCACCCTGTTTTCCGAGGACGCCAACGCCTTCAACCAGTGGATGAGCGGTCGCGACCTGGGCCTGATCGTGGCCCTGTTCTTCGCCGGCGGCCTGTTGTTGGCGTTCACGCCCTGCGTGTTTCCGATGATTCCGATCCTGTCCGGGATCATCGCCGGCCAGGGCCATGGACACGCCAGCGCCCGGCGCGGTTTCGTGCTCAGCCTGGCCTATGTGCTCGGCGTCGCCGTGCCCTATACCCTGGCCGGCCTGCTGGTGGCGGTGTTCGGCGCCGGCCTCAACCTGCAGTTCCTGCTTCAGCAGCCGGCGGCGATCATCACCAGCGTGGTGATCTTCATCCTGCTGGCGCTGTCCATGTTCGGCCTCTATGAACTGCAGCTGCCCGCCGCGCTGCGCGACCGCCTCAATCACGCCGGTCCCGGCGGTGGCGGCTTGCTGGGCGCCGCCGTGCTGGGCGCCATCTCGGCGCTGGTGGTGTCGCCCTGCGTGACGCCGATCCTGGCCGGCGCCCTGCTCTATGTGGCCGGCACCGGCGATGCCCTGACCGGCGCCGTTTCCCTGTTCGCCCTGGCCATCGGCATGGGCGTGCCACTGATCATCTTCGGCACCGGCGGTGGTCACCTGCTGCCACGCGCCGGGCACTGGATGGAGGAGATCAAGCGATTCTTCGGCGTGGTCATGCTGGGCGTCGCGATCTGGCTGCTCGACCGCATCGTCGGCGATACCCTGACCCTGGCCCTGTACGGCTTGCTGCTGACGATCTACGGCGTGCAGCTCGGCGCCCTGGAGCCGGTGGCGGAGGGCGGCTCGCGGCTGAAACGGGCGGTGGCCCTGGTGTTGGCGCTGTACGGCGCGGTAATGCTGGTGGGCGCGGCCAGCGGCGGCACCGACCCCTGGCAACCGCTTAAGCCCATGGCCAATCCGGCGCCGCTGGCCGCCGCCGGTTTGCCGGGACCGGCCCGGGCCGATGGCGCGCCGGCCCGGCCCACGCCGGACGGCGACCACGGCCCCTGGGTGAGCCTGGCCGGCCATCGCCCCCTGGCCGATGCACTGGCCGCCTCGGCCCGGGCGGACCGCCCGGTGCTGGTGGATTTCTTCGCCGAATGGTGCGTGGCCTGCAAGGTGATGGAGGAAACCACCCTGGCGGACGCCCGGGTCCTGGACGCCATGGACGGCTTCGACCTGTACCGGGTGGATATCACCGAGATCAACGACGAAAACCAGCGGATCATGGAGGATTACAACATCTTCGGGCTGCCCAGCTTTGTGTTCTTCGACCCGGATGGCGAGGAGGTGCCCAATGCCCGGGTGCTCGGCGAAATGGATGCCGAGCGCTTCCTGAAACATCTGAACAACAAGATCCTGCCCGTTACTTCGCCCTGATCTCCACATGTAACGAATGGTGTAAAGTCCTTTATTTCGGCAAGTGGATACCCTTAGACTGCGAGCGTCGACGAAAAGCCGGGCAAACCGGTATTTCGTCACACGTTCAACGCAGATGAGTGCAAATTCAGGGGTAGACGTCTTGGCCAGCATCCTCGTCCTGCACGGGCCCAACCTCAACCTGCTGGGTCAGCGCGAGCCGGACAAATACGGCACCACCACCCTGGCGCGGATCAACCAGGCGCTGGTGGAACGGGCCGTGGGCGCCGGGCACCGCCTGCAGCATCTGCAAAGCAACGCCGAACATGAGCTGATCGAGCGTATCCACGAGGCGCGGACCGACGGCACCGATTTCATCCTCTTCAATCCGGCGGCGTTCACGCACACCAGCGTGGCCCTGCGCGACGCCCTGCTGGGCGTGGCGGTGCCGTTCATCGAGGTGCATCTGTCCAATGTCCACGCCCGGGAACCGTTCCGCCACCATTCCTATTTCTCCGACATCGCCGAGGGCGTGATTTGCGGTCTGGGTGCCGCCGGCTATGAGCTGGCGCTGACCGCCGCCCTGGAACAACTGGATCAGGCACAGGACTGAGCATGGACATCCGTAAAATCAAGAAACTGATCGAACTGCTGGAAGAGTCCGGCATCGAGGAACTGGAAATCCAGGAGGGCGAGGAATCCGTCCGCATCAGCCGGGGCGGTCGCCAGGCGGCGGCTCCCGCTCCCCAGTACCCGCCTCAGTACATGGCGGCGCCGGCACCGGCCCAGGCGCCCGCGCCCGCCGCCGAGAGCGCGCCGGCGCCCCGGGATGACACGCCCAGCGGCCATCTGGTGCGCTCGCCCATGGTCGGCACCTTCTACCGCTCGCCGTCGCCGGGCGCCGCCACCTTCGTGGAAGTCGGCCAGAAGGTCCAGGCCGGCGAGGTGCTGTGCATCGTGGAGGCCATGAAGATGATGAACCAGATCGAGGCGGACAAGTCCGGCACCATCGATGCCATCCTGGTCGAGGACGGCGAGCCGGTGGAGTTCGACCAGCCCCTGTTCTCCATCGTTTAACGGGGGTTTCCCATGCTGGAAAAGGTTCTGATTGCCAACCGTGGCGAGATCGCCCTGCGCATCCTGCGTGCCTGCAAGGAGCTGGGCATCCGCACGGTGGCCGTGTACTCCAAGGCGGACCGCGACCTGATGCACGTGCGCCTCGCCGACGAGGCGGTGTGCATTGGCCCGGCGCCGTCCACCGACTCCTACCTGAACATCCCGGCGATCATCAGCGCCGCCGAGGTCACCGACGCGGACGCCATTCACCCGGGCTACGGCTTCCTGGCGGAGAACGCGGATTTCGCCGAAAGCGTGGAGCGCTCCGGCTTCATCTTCATCGGGCCGCGCGCCGATACCATCCGTCTGATGGGCAACAAGGTGTCCGCCATCGAAGCCATGAAAGCGGCCGGCGTGCCCACGGTGCCCGGCTCCAACGGCCCGGTGGGTGACGACCAGGACGCCACCCTGATGATGGCCGAGGAAATCGGTTACCCGGTGATCATCAAGGCCGCCGCCGGCGGCGGCGGGCGCGGCATGCGGGTGGTGGAAGACCGCCAGCAACTGCTCAACGCCGTGACCCTGACGCGCTCCGAGGCCAAGAACGCCTTCGGCGACAGCACCGTGTACATGGAGAAGTTCCTGCAGAAACCACGCCACGTGGAAATCCAGGTGCTCTCCGACGGCGCCGGCCACGCCATTCACCTGGGCGACCGGGACTGTTCACTGCAGCGCCGGCACCAGAAAGTGGTGGAGGAGGCCCCGGCCCCCAACATCCCCGCGCACTTGAAGGAAGAAGTGGCCCAACGCTGCGTCAACGCCTGCAAGGAAATCAACTACCGGGGCGCCGGCACCTTCGAGTTCCTCTACGAAAACGAAGGCTTCTACTTCATCGAAATGAACACCCGCGTGCAGGTGGAGCACCCGGTCACCGAGATGATCACCGGCGTCGACATCGTCAAGGAACAGCTGCGCATCGCCGGTGGCGAGGGACTGACCATCAAGCAGGAAGACGTCAACTTCCAGGGCCACGCCATCGAAGTGCGGATCAACGCCGAGGACCCGGCCACCTTCGTGCCCAGCCCCGGCAAGATCACCTACTTCCACGCCCCCGGCGGCAACGGCGTGCGCGTCGATTCCCACGTCTACGGCGGCTACACGGTACCGCCCTTCTACGACTCCCTGATCGGCAAACTGATCACCTGGGGCGAGAACCGGGACGTGGCCTTCGAACGCATGCGCATCGCCCTGGAGGAAATCGTGGTGGAAGGCATCAAGACCAACGTGGCCCTGCACCGCGACAAGATCTTCCGCGACCCGGCCTTCAAGGAAGGCGGCGTCGACATCCACCACCTGGAAAAGAAACTGGGCAACCATTGAGGCGCTGGACGCTGGACGCCGGACGCTAAAACCCCTAGCCGGAAAGACGAGGTGTGTTTCCTGCCGGCACATCAGGAAACACACCGAAAGTTCACCGCACCGGGTCTGGCGTCCAGCGTCCAGCGTCCGGCGTCCGGCGTCCGGCGTCCAGCGTCCAGCGTCCAGCGTCCAGCGTCCAGCATCTAGCCTAACGTCCGGCGCCTAGCCCCCCTCAAAACAGAAAGTCGCGAATCCGCTCCGCCACTTCCCCCACCTCCCGCATCGACAAATCCGCCGCGTCCCGATACCCGAACAGCAACGCATCGATCAACTCCGGCCGCCAATGAGGACGATCCTCCACGCAACGCAGAAAGTGCAGCCAGTTGCGGCGCCGCGCCCAGCGCGACATGGACCAGGGCCGCACCTTCATATCCAGCACGTCAATCAGGCCGATCCGGAACCCGTCGATGACGATATTGCCCGGATGCACCGACCGGAAGAACACCCCCTGGCGGTGCAGCCGCGCCAGGAACACCCCCACCCGGTACATCAACTGAGCATCGGTCTCGCCACGGGCCAGCAAGGCACGCAGGGTGTCGCCGGGCATCGGCTGATAAACCGCCACCGTGTGCGGCTCACCGATCACGCGGTGCAGGCTCTCCACGGTAAGGGTAGGAATGCGCAGGCGCTCCAACTGGCGGGCATGGCGCGCGAAACGCACCGCCGCCGGAGACAGCAGTTCTCGATTGAAGAACCGCTTGCGCCGGAAATATTTCAGGTAACGGCCATCGCTGAGCCGCAGCACCTTGATGCCGTGGGCATCACGCTCCACGACTTCCGACCGCTCCACCACGCGTTCCAGTTGCACGCGGCTGAGAGGGTGGATGTGAACCATCGATTCAGGCTCCTTCAGCGAGACATCCGCCCGGGTCTCAATCCGGTCGGTGACGGGTCAAACGGGGCAGAATTCCCCCGGTACGTTCCATGTAGTCCAGATAGCGGTGCCCGTGCCGCTCCAGGTGCCGCTGCTCCTCCACCGGCACCCGCAACAAATAGGCCAGGGCGAAGGTCACCGCCGCCACCGGGCCGGCCAGCCAGTTCTGCAACAGCAGCAACTGGGCCAGGGCCCACAGCAACATGGCGGCATAACCCGGATGGCGCAGATAGCGGTACACGCCCTGAGCCCGCAGGGCGCCATCGGCGTCCGGCGCCGGACGGCCGTCGCGGCGCGCACGCCATAGCAACCACACCGAGGCACTGCCCAGCAGCAGCCCCAGCCAGGCCACCTCGTCGAGGAATACGAAATCCGCGAATTCGAACCAGGGCACCAGCGCGTCCAGCAACGGCACCAAAACCATCGCCACCACCACCAGCACCTGCAGAACCCGTTTCTCCAGGTCCCGCCCGTGGCGGCCTGGTCGCCGCAGAGACGCGACGCGCGGATCACAGCCATGCAACAGCAGGCTGGCCACCATCATCAAAACCACGATCAGTTCCGCGGCGTTCTCGGTCATGGGATCAGAGCACCGAAAGGGAAAGTGACCTTAACTATACGCCGGAGGGCCACCGCATCGCCAGCCCCGACGCCCTGCTCTATACTGCCGCCACCTTTATCACCGGCCACGGAGACCTCATGGCCTGGCAGCAACTGCATATCGCCACCGATCCGGAGCACGCGGACGCCTTCCAGGACGCCCTGGAAAACCTGGGCGCCGCCGCCGTCACCCTCACCGACGGCGCCGACCAGCCGGTGTTCGAGCCGCCGCCCGGCGCGCGGCCACTCTGGAACACCACCGTGGTCACCGCCCTGTTCGACGAGGACACCGACTGCGACGCCCTGCTGACGGCGCTCGCCGATCAGGGCCTGAAGCCCGCCGACCACCGCGTGGAAGCGCTCGCCGACCAGGTCTGGGAACGGGCCTGGATGGACGATTTCCAGCCCATGCGCTTCGGTGAACGGCTGTGGATCGTGCCGAGCTGGTCCGAGGCCCCGGATGCCGCCGCCGTGAACCTGAAGCTCGATCCGGGCCTGGCATTCGGCACCGGCACCCATGACACCACCGCCCTGTGCCTGGAATGGCTGGACGGCGCCGACCTGCGCGGTCGCCGGGTGCTGGACTTCGGCTGCGGTTCCGGCGTGCTGGCCATCGCCGCCCTTTTGTTGGGCGCGGACAATGCCCTGGGCACCGACATCGACCCCCAGGCCCTCACCGCCAGCGCCGACAACGCCGCCGCCAACGGCGTCGCCAACGGCCTTGATCTGTGCCTGCCGGAAGCCATGCCCGCCGGCTACCGCTGCGACCTGCTGGTGGCCAACATCCTGGCCGGACCGCTGATCGACCTGGCCGGCATGCTGGCCGGTTACTGCCGCCCCGGTGCCCCGATGGCGCTGTCCGGCATTCTCGCCGACCAGGCCCAGGCGGTGCGAGACGCCTACACGCCCTGGTTCGACCTCGGCCCCACCCGTCAGCGCGGCGACTGGGTGCGCATCGACGGCGTGAGACGCGGCTAGGGCCTGTTCACAAAGGGCACATCCCAGCCTTGCGGCGTACCCGGCTTTTTCTGTACAACGATCTTCCGACTCACCGAAACACGACTGTCCATGGCCGGCCCCTATAAGACCCGCTGCCCGCACTGCGGCGCCCAGTTCAAGATCAGCGACGAGCACCTCGGCCAGGCCCGGGGCGCGGTGCGGTGCGGTTCCTGCCTGCGGATATTTCAAGCCACCGATCATCTGCAGGGTGACGCGGTGCCGCCAGCGCGGGCGGACCGCTGGCGCCACGCGATGGACGACGAACCTCCCCAGGATGACCAGCGCGGCCCGAGCCTGGGCGACGACTTCCTGGACCTGGACGGCGATGACTCCGAGGCGTCCGACCCGTTCGCCGACCTCGACGAAGCCGGCGCCGGCGGCGACAACGCCGACGAGTCCTGGGCCGAAGCCCTGCTGCAGGAACTGGACGACGACCGCGATGGCGGCTCGCCGCCGCCCGGCGCCCCGCCCCGGGCCGAACCGGCGCCGCGCCGGGCCACGCCTCCCGCCGGGCCAGCGGCGGAACGCGGCGACGATCCGTTCGAGTTCCTCAACAGCACCGCCGCGCGCCGGCACGGCAACGACCAGCCCGAGTATCTCGCACCGCCGCCCGGTGGCCCGGCGGTGCTGGCCAAGTGGGGACTGCTGTCACTGCTCGCCCTGCTGGTGCTGGCCGGCCAGTACGCGGTGTTCCATTTTCAGGAGCTGGCACGCACGCCCCAATGGCGGCCCTACTACGCCCAGGCCTGCGAGGTGCTGGGTTGCTCGCTGCCGTTGCGCTCCGATCCCGGCGCCCTGCGCGGCGCCAACCTGGTGGTGCGCAGCCACCCGGACTACCGCAACGCGCTGATGGTCGACGCCCTGTTGTTCAACGAGGCCGACTGGCCACAGCCGTTTCCGGTGCTGGAGCTGACATTCCAGGATCTGGAAGGCAACATCGTCGCCTCGCGGCGCTTCCCGCCCGCGGAGTACCTGCGCGGCGAACTGGCCGGCGCCGGCGCCATGCCGGTGGCGACGCCGGTGCATATCGGCCTGGAAATCGTCGATCCGGGCCCCCGCGCGGTGAACTACAACCTGCGACTGCTGGCCGCCGACGGCCCGACACCAAGGGTGAGCACCACCCGCTGAGGCGCTTTTCCGGCAAATCGGGCTTTCCCCCCGGCCTTCGGGTCACTATCATTGTCGCCCCCGCGCCGACCGCGCGGGCTCTATGAACGCCTTTTCAGGCGGACACCTGAGACGGAAATCCTGCCAACCGACCCTTCATCGCCATGCAGATCGGCCCCTACGTGCTTCCCAACCCCCTGATTCTCGCGCCCATGGCCGGCGTGACGGATCGCCCGTTCCGGCGCCTGTGCCGGGAGTTGGGGGCGGGCCTGGTGGTCTCCGAAATGGTGACTTCCGACACCCGCCTGTGGAACTCGCGCAAATCCGCGCAACGGCTGGACCATGGCGGCGAGCCGGGGCCCGTGTCGGTGCAGATCGCCGGCGGCGAGCCGGAGATGATGGCCGAGGCGGCCCGGGCCAACGTGGACCGGGGCGCCCAGATCATCGACATCAACATGGGCTGCCCGGCCAAGAAGGTGTGCAAGCGCGCCGCCGGCTCCGCCCTGCTCTCCGACCCGGACCTGGTGGCCCGGATACTGGACGCGGTGGTGGCGGCGGTGGACGTGCCGGTGACCCTCAAGATCCGTACCGGACCGGACCGCGAAAACCGCAACGCCGTGGCCATCGCCCGCATCGCGGAACAGGCGGGCATCCAGGCCCTGGCGATCCACGGACGCACCCGCGCCGACAAATTCAACGGCGAGGCGGAGTTCGACACGGTGCGCGCGGTGACCGCGGCGGTGACGCTGCCGGTTATCGCCAATGGTGATATCAAATCACCGGGAAACGCCCAACGGATACTGGAATCCACGGGTGCCAGTGGTATTATGATCGGCCGCGCCGCTCAGGGTAATCCATGGATCTTTCGGGACACCCTGCATTACCTGGAGCATGGCCGGCTGCCCCTGGCACCGCGCGTCGACGAAGTGCGGGATCGGGTGCTCGCGCACCTTGATGATCTGCACCACTTTTACGGGGACTACACCGGCGTGCGCATCGCCCGCAAGCATTTGGGGTGGTACACGCAGTACCTGCCCGGTGGAGAGCCATTCCGGCGCGGGTTCAACAAGCTGGAAGAGGCCGGCCTGCAACGGCGGGCCGTTGAGCAGTTTTTCCAAGAGATCAACGCCCTCGGCGACCGTGTCCGCTTCGGTTGCTATGGCGAGGTGTCTGCCCGGAACCCTTCAGCTCGGAAAAAAGACGGAGCATTGGCCGCATGACCCTTTCTTCAATGAAGACCGCTGCAGCACGGACACTCACAGAAATGAATACCGCCGAATCACGCAAACCCCACCTGACGCTGGCCCGCAGCGAGACCCACGACACCCTGCGCAACTGCGTGCGTCGCTCCCTCGCCGATTATTTCAACCAGCTCGACGGCGAGCCGGTCAGCGAGCTTTATCAGATGGTCCTGGCGGAGATGGAAATCCCGCTGCTGGAAAAAGTCCTGGAGTACACCCGCGGTAACCAGACCAAGGCCGCCGAGCTGCTGGGTCTGAACCGTGGCACGCTGCGCAAGAAGCTCAAGCAGTACGGCTTGCTCTGAATCGGGCCGTGATGCCAGGGGCAGTGGATACTGCCTCTTTTCTTTTTATAACGCTTACACGCCACACACCAACACCTCCGCCTTCCCCCGCGTGCAAGCGTGTTGCGTGTCAGCGTGCAAGCGTCACCAAAGGTGACTTTTCATGAGCAAGGCCGTTGAACGCGCGCTGATCAGCGTTTCCGACAAAACCGGCATCGTCGATTTCGCCCGGGCCCTGGCGGACCGTGGCGTGGAGCTGCTGTCCACCGGCGGCACCTTCCGCGCCATCAAGGACGCGGGCATCGCGGTGCGCGAAGTCTCCGACTACACCGGTTTCCCGGAAATGATGGACGGCCGGGTCAAGACCCTGCACCCCAAGGTGCACGGTGGCATCCTCGGCCGGCGCGGCCAGGACGACGCGGTGATGGCGAACAATGACATCCAGCGCATCGACCTGGTGGTGGTCAACCTCTACCCCTTCGAGCAGACCGTGGCGCGTCCGGACTGCACCCTGGAGGACGCGATCGAGAACATCGACATCGGCGGCCCCACCATGGTGCGCTCGGCGGCCAAGAACCACGCCCATGTCGGCATCGTCACCGATGCCGCCGATTACGCCCGGGTCCTCGACGACCTGGAAACCGGTGATGGCCGCCTGTCCGACACCCTGCGTTTCGACCTGGCGATCAAGGCGTTCGAGCACACCGCCGCCTACGACAGCGCCATCGCCAACCATTTCGGCAAGCTGGTGGGCGAGAACAACCAGGACTTCCCGCGCACCATCAACCTGAATTTCCGCAAGACCCAGGACATGCGCTACGGTGAGAACCCGCACCAGAAAGCGGCGTTCTATGTGGAGCGTGAGCCGGCCGCCGCCAGTGTCGCCACCGCCCGCCAACTGCAGGGCAAGGCGCTCAGCTACAACAACATCGCCGACACCGACGCCGCCCTGGAGTGCGTGAAATCCTTCACCAAGCCCGCCTGCGTGATCGTCAAGCACGCCAACCCCTGCGGCGTGGCGGTGAGCCTGGACGGTATCGACCAGGCCTATGACCTGGCCTTCGCCACCGATCCGGAATCCGCCTTCGGCGGCATCATCGCCTTCAACCGGGAGTTGGACGCCGCCACCGCCAAGGCCATCGTCGAACGCCAGTTCGTGGAAGTGATCATCGCGCCACGCATCAACGAAGACGCCCTCGCCATCACCGCCGCCAAGAAGAACGTGCGCGTGTTGGAATGCGGCGAGATTGACGGCCCCACCGCCGGTGGCCTGGACTACAAGCGGGTCAACGGCGGCCTGCTGGTGCAGGACCGGGATGTGGGCATGGTCGGCGAAGGTGACCTCAAGGTGGTGACCAGGCGGGCTCCCACCGAAGCCGAGATGCACGACCTGATCTTTGCCTGGAAGGTGGCCAAGTTCGTCAAATCCAACGCCATCGTCTATGCGCGCAACCGGCAGACCATCGGCGTCGGCGCCGGCCAGATGAGCCGCGTGAACTCGGCGCGCATCGCCGCCATCAAGGCGGAGCACGCCGGGCTGGAAGTGAAGGGCTCGGTGATGGCATCCGATGCCTTCTTCCCGTTCCGCGATGGCATCGACAACGCCGCCGCCAACGGCATCCGCTGCGTGATCCAGCCCGGTGGCTCGATTCGCGACGAGGAAGTGATCGCCGCCGCCGACGAGGCCGACATGGCGATGGTATTCACCGGCATGCGCCATTTCCGGCACTGACGCTGGCGTGCAAACACGCCACACGCACCACGCTTTTTGCGTGCCGGCGTAAAGCGTGGTGCGTGAAAGCGACTCGAACAAAGTGAGAGCAACCATGAAAGTCTTGATCATCGGCGGCGGTGGCCGTGAGCACGCACTGGCCTGGAAAGTCGCCCAGGCGGAGGCGGTGGAGAAGGTGCTGGTGGCACCGGGCAACGCCGGCACCGCCCGGGACGCCAAGCTGGAAAACGTGATGGTGGACGTGAGCGACCAGACGGCGCTGGCCGAACTGGCCGAGCGCGAAGGCGTGGCGCTGACCATCGTCGGCCCCGAAGCGCCGCTGGTGGAAGGTCTGGTGGACTACTTCCAGGCCCGCGGCCTGAAGTGTTTCGGTCCGTCCAAGGCCGCCGCGCAGTTGGAGGGCTCCAAGGCCTTCACCAAGGATTTCCTGGCCCGCCACGCCATCCCCACCGCCGCCTACGGCAACTTCACCGACATCGATGAAGCCCTCGCCTATGTGCGCGAGCAGGGCGCGCCGATCGTGATCAAGGCCGACGGCCTGGCCGCCGGCAAGGGCGTGATCGTCGCCATGACCCTGGAAGAAGCCGAGGACGCGGTGCGCGATATGCTGGACGGCAACAAGTTCGGCGACGCCGGCCACCGGGTGGTGGTGGAGGAATTCCTGGACGGCGAGGAAGCCAGCTTCATCGTCATGGTGGACGGCGAGCACATCCTGCCGATGGCCACCAGCCAGGACCACAAACGGGTGGGCGACGGCGACAGCGGCCCCAACACTGGCGGCATGGGCGCCTATTCGCCGGCGCCGGTGGTCACCGATGAAGTGCATGAGCGCATCATGGACCAGGTAATCCGCCCCACCGTGGCCGGCATGGCCGCCGAGGGCATGCCCTACACCGGCTTCCTGTACGCCGGCCTGATGATCGACGGCGACGGCCAGCCCAAGGTGATCGAGTACAACTGCCGTTTCGGCGACCCGGAAACCCAGCCGATCATGATGCGCCTGCGCTCCGATCTGGCGGCCCTGTGCCTGGCGGCCCTGGACGGCACCCTGGACCAGGTGGAAGCGCACTGGGACCCGCGCCCCACCCTGGGCGTGGTGATGGCCGCCGGCGGCTACCCGGACCGCTATGACAAGGGCGACGCGATCAGCGGCCTGGACGACGCCGACTCCGACATCGTCAAGGTGTTCCATGCCGGCACCGCCGAGCAGGACGGCCAGGTGGTCACCAGCGGCGGTCGGGTGCTGTGCGTCACCGCCCTGGGTGACAGCGTCGCCGACGCCCAGCGCCACGCCTATGAGGCGGTGGCGAAAATCACCTGGCGCGGCGCCTACCATCGAACCGACATCGGCTATCGCGCGGTGGCCCGCGAGCAGGCCTGACGGTGCCTCATGCCTGAATCGATCCCACTGTTCCTGGCGGCGGTGGCGATCGGCTGCTATATCCAGACGGTCACCGGTTTCGCTCTGGGTATCTTCGTGCTCACCGTGGTCACCCTCACCCAGGTGGCCTCCATTCCGGTCACCGCCACCGCGCTCAACATCATGAACCTGCTGCTCGGCTCGATGGTGGTGCTGCCGCGTCTGCGTCAGGTGAACTGGCGCCTGATTACCCTGAGCCTGGCCGGCGGGCTGCCGGCCATGGCCCTGGGCGTACTCGCCCTGGGCTACCTGGACCGCAACGCCGAGCACCTGCTGCACCTGTTGCTGGGCGGCCTGATCTTCGCCGCCGGCGCGGTGATGGCGCGCCGGCCCAACCAGCGTGACACCCTGTCCTCGGCCCCGGCGTTCATCGGTGCCGGCGCCCTGGGCGGCTTCTTCGGCGGCCTGTTCAGCATTGGCGGCCCGCCGGTGGTCTACCAGTTTTACCGCCAGCCGGTGCCGGCGGCCACCCTGCGCCTGACCCTGGTGGCGCTGTTCTCACTCACCTCCCTGGGCCGCCTCACCGTGGTCGCCGCCCACGGCGACCTGACCGGCGACGTGCTGCGCACCGGCCTGATGAGCCTGCCGGTGGTGGCGCTGGCGGCCTGGCTCGGCCGCCGCTACCCACCGCCGCTGGGCGAGCGCGCCATGCGCCGCTTCGTGTTCCTGCTGCTGATGCTCAGTGGCGGCGCCGTGACCCTGCTGGCGCTTCTGTAAGCGCGCACCGGATCACACTGACCGCCCCCGGTCGATGCGCCGTGCCGGCAAAGCGCCTACAGTGGATGGTCGGTCGTCCTGGGGGGCGGCCGGCGATAACAAAAGGGGGAGTTCCATGAGCGCCACCGAGCCCGATACCCGCCACCCGTCCAGTGGCGGCGACGACGCCGATATGACCCGGCTGAGCCATTTCATTCCGTTCGACGGCCTGAGCGCCTCGCACCTGGCCGAGATCCGCGACCAGGTGACGGTGCAGCGCCTGCCCGCCGGACGGCTGCTGTTTAAGCGGGGCCAGGCCTCCGACAAGGCCTGGTTCCTGATCGACGGCGAACTGGACCTGATCGACGCCGGTTACCAGGTGCGGCCGTTCGCCGCCGAGGACGACGAAAACTACCTGGCGGTGGACAACTATCCACGCCACACGGTCAACGCCATCACCCGCGAGGCCACCACCCTGTACGGCATCGACCGGGACAAGCTGGACCTGCTGATGGCCTGGACCCAGGCCCCGGACCTGCTGCCCGACGACGAGTCCGACGACCGTAACTGGATGGATGCCCTGCTCACCTCCGGCCTGTTCGCCCAGGTGCCCCCCGCCAAGCTGCACGCTTTGTTCGTCAAGTTCCGCCCCCGCGAAGTCGGGCTTGGCGAGGTGATCGTGGAGGAAGGCGAGCCCGGCGAGGTGTTCTATGTGATCAAGCGCGGCAAGGCCATGGTGACCCGCGCCGCGCCCGCCGGCACCCATACCCTGGCCGCGCTCAGCGCCGGGCGTTTCTTCGGCGAGGATGCCCTGATCAGCGATCAGCCACGCAATGCCACCGTCACCATGACCAGCGACGGCGAGCTGATGTGCCTGGACAAGAGCGATTTCCAGGCCATTCTGCAGGCCTCGGTGATCCGCCGCATCAGCGAGGATGCCCTGGACACCCTGGTGCTGGAGGGCGAACGCGCCGTGGTGCTGGTGGACGTACGCCTGCCCATGGAGTCCCGGCACGACACCATTCCCGGCGCCCGCAACCTGCCGCTCAATGAGCTGCGCCAGCGTGCCCGAGGCCTGGAGCGGGAATTCCTGTACATCCTGTGCGCGGAAGGTCGACGCAGTGAGCTGGGAGCCTATATCCTCTCCGAAGCGGGCTTGGACGCCCTGGTGCTGGATCGGGGAGACGATGAAAACAGGGATACTCAGAACGAGGACCACGCCGAGGCCTCCGCGTCGCGGTGAGCCACGCCGCGCGGCGCGCCTCTGGCTGGGCGCGGTGTTGCTGTTGCTGGCCGCTCTGGGCCACGCCGCGCCACCGCCACCCTATGTGATCAGCAGCCTGCCGGAGCGGGCCCGGATCACCATCTATTCGGAATACCTGCCCGACCCCGGCGGCACCCTGACCGTGGACCAGGTGGCCGGCGGTGACCACGAAGGCGCTTTCCAGCCCGCCGCCCGCTTCGTGGAGCGGCTCGGGCTCAGCGACCACCCCTGGTGGATTCGCGTGGCGGTGCGCAACGAGCTGGGCGACCAGCGCCGTTTCGCCCTGATCCTGGGCCCGCGCGACTACCACGACAGCACCCTGTTCGTGCCCGACGGCGACCGCTACCGGCCCGCCTCCGCCAACGAGCGCTTCCAGCAGCACACGCCGGTCTATCTGGTCGATCTCCCCGCCGGCGAGACCCGGGTGTTCTACTGGCGCCTCAACCCCCGTGGCGGCCTGCTCTACTCCATCCGCCTGGGCACTCTGGCTTCAGCCCTGGACGGCGACGCCGGCTTCATTCTGTACTGGGCACTGCTCGGCATGATGCTCACCCTGGCCGCCTACAACATCCTGGTGGCGACCCTGCGCGGCGGCCCCAGCCACGGCTATCACGCCGGCTTTCTGGTGGCGATGGCGGCGCTGCTGCTGTTCGTCTCCGGCGACCTGGCGGACAGCCCGTTCTGGGGCCCCTGGCTGCCGCAATTGAAGCTGGTGTCGATCATGGCGGTGATCCTGTGCGCCTGTGGCGTGGGCCGCACCTTCGTCGACAGCCGCCGCTATGCTCCCTGGCTGCATCGTCTGCTGCTGGTGATCTCGGCGCTGGCGGTGGCCGGCCTGGTCATCGGCCCCTGGTTGTCACCGGTTCGCGGCCTGACCCTGGCCTTTGGCCTGGCCCTGGTGGCCGCCGTCACCATGCTGATACTGGCTTACCAGACCTGGCATCGCGAGGCGCCCCTGGGCGGCCTCTATTTCTTCACCAGCCTGGTGATCGCCAGCCCGCTGATTCTCGCCTGCCTGACCCTGTTCGGGATCACCGGCGGCGGCCTGGACCTGGTGCTCAGCGTCATGGTGGCGGTCAATCTGGCCGCCTTCATCCAGGCGGTGGGCCTGCGCATCCAATACCTGCGCCGGCAACGACTGATCATGGCACAGCGCCGTGACCGGGCGGTGGCCGAGGCGGTGGACGCCACCCGGCGGGAAACCCTGGCGCGCATGGGCCATGACGCGCGCACGCCGCTAAGCGGCATTCTCGGCATGGCCGAGATCCTCGACGATACGCCGCTCACTCCCAACCAGAAGGAGTGCGTGAGTGGCATTCGCAATGCCGGCGGCAACCTGCTCAAGATCATCAACGACGTGCTTGAGTACTCCCAGCTCTCCGACCAGGGCGCCGATCTGAATCGGGAGGCCATGGACACCAACGACCTGCTGATGGACGCGGTGGACCTGTTCCGCGAGCGCGCCGAGGAAAAGCAGGTGGAACTGATCACCCATGTGCACACCAACGTACCGGCGCGCCTGGAAGGTGACCCCGGCCGCCTGCGCCAGGTGCTCACCAATCTGCTCGGCGCCTTCCTCCGCCACGCCCAGCCCGGCGAGCTGATCATCGATATCTCCCTGGAGCCCACCGGGCGCGCCGGGCTGGTGCGCTTTGAGTTCAGCGGCACGGCGCTGCGCCCGGGCACGCTGACCCGACTGCGCGACCAGGACGCGCGCCGCGACAGCAGTGGCCTGAACCTGTCCATCGCCGAGCAACTGGTGGAAGCCATGGACGGGCGCCATGGCGAGCGCGACGAACCCGGCGACGCCGGCTACTGGTTCGTGCTGCCGCTGCCGGCGCTGGAGCCGGCGCCGGACAGCGCCGACACCGATGGCAGCATCCTGCAGGGCCGCAGCATGCTGGTGGTGGACGACTCCTCCACGGTCACCCGGGTGATCCGCCATCTGGCCCTGAGCTGGGGCATGCGCGTCACCGCCTGCCACGATCCCCGGGAAGCGCTCGCCTCCCTGCGTACGCAGGCCAACATCAACGAGCCCTACGACGTGGTGCTGCTCGACCATCTGATGCCGGGCATGAACGGGCTGCAACTGGCGGCACGCATCCATGAGGACCCGGTGATCACTCACCCCACCGCCTTGATCATGCTGACCGGGGTGAATAACGCCCCCAACGGCACCGAAGCACGCAACGCCGGTATTCACCGGGTGCTGGCCAAACCGGTCTCGGCGCCACGCCTCAAGCAGGCACTGGCCGAGGAACTGGGGCTCAAGCACCGCTCGCCCCAGGGCCGCCATCCGGCCACACCGGCTCCCGGTTTACGGCTGCTGGTGGTGGAGGATCACAAGCTCAGCCAGAAGGTGATTCGCGGCATGCTCAACAAGCTGGGCCTCGACCCGGAACTGGCCGCCAACGGCAAGGAAGCCCTGGAAAAGGCCTGCCAGCGCACCTATGACCTGATCCTGATGGATTGCGAAATGCCGGAAATGGACGGTTTCGAGGCGACCCGGCGCATCCGCGATCACGAGCGCCAGCATGGTCTGCCGCCGGTGCCGATCGTGGCGCTCACCGCGCACATCCTGCGCGAGCACCGGGAGCGCAGCCTGGCTTCGGGCATGAACGCCCACATCCCCAAGCCGGTGGAAATGAGCGTGCTGCGCGACACCCTGGTGCGCTTTACCAGCGGCGCTCCGGACGCTGGACGCCCGACGCCGGACGCTTGACGCTGGACGCCAAACCCGTGGCTGCAAGCATTGCGGTGTTTACTGCCCGGCGCCAGCAGGAAACACGCCCTTCCTTTCCGGCCAGGGTTTAAGCGTCAGGCGTCAGGCGTCTGGCGTCTGGCGTCTGGCGTCTGGCGTCTGGCGCCCCCAAGCCTTTGGCGCTAGCATGCCCCCATCAACTGCCGCGGAGACCGTCATGACCGAGCGACAGCTCTCCCCCCTGGACCGCCTGCTGAGCCGGGTGGACCACGCCATGCGCACCCTGACGCCGGGATCGGCGCGGGCCGGGCGCCAGCCCTCCGGCCTCGACCAGGCCCGTGACGAGGGCCCGCTGTCGGCGCCGGAGCGCCATCATGTCACCGGCCTGATGCGCATCAACCACACCGGCGAAGTGTGCGCCCAGGGGCTGTACCAGGGCCAGGCGAGCACCGCCACCCTGCCCCATGTGCGTCACGCCATGGAAGAGGCGGCCCGCGAGGAAGAAGACCACCTGGCCTGGTGCGAGGACCGCATCCGCGAGCTGGGCGGGGTGCCCAGCCGCCTCAACCCGATTTTCTACGCCATGAGCTATGCCCTGGGCGCCGGCGCCGGGCTGGCCGGGGACCGATGGAGCCTGGGGTTCGTGGCGGAAACGGAGAATCAGGTGGTGCGCCACCTGGAGGATCATCTGCAGCGCCTGCCCGCCCACGATCGCCGCAGCCGGGCCATTCTCACGCAGATGCGCAGCGATGAACTCAAGCACGCCGTCACCGCCAGCGACGCCGGCGGGGCGCCGCTGCCGCCGCCGATCCGGGGCGCGATGACGGTGATGAGCAAGGTGATGACCTTCACCACCTACAGGATCTAGTTATCCGTCTTTCCTAGAGATTACGGCTGTAGAAGATTTCCAGCATTTCGGTCTGCAGCCGCTCGCGGATGTCCCGCAATTCGTGCTGATCGAATTCATCGCTGCCGGCGCCGAACAGGTAGTTGTTCAGGTCGAAGTCCTTGAGCAACATCTTGGTGTGGAAGATGTTCTCCTGGTACACGTTCACATCGATCATCTGGTAGGCGTTCTGGGTATCCTCGGTGAGGAAGTTCTGGATCGAGTTGATGTCGTGATCGATGTAGTGCTTGGTGCCATCCAGATCGCGGGTCATGCCGCGCACCCGGTAGTCGATGGTGACGATGTCGGAATCGAAGCTGTGGATCAGGTAATTGAGCGCGCGCAGCGGTGAAATCACCCCGCAGGTGGACACGTCCACGTCCACCCGGAAGGTGGAAATGCCGTTGTCCGGGTGCGATTCCGGGTAGGTGTGCACGGTCACGTGGCTCTTGTTGAGGTGCGCCACCACGGAATCCGGCAGCGGCCCCGGCGCCTCCTCATCCCAGTCCTCGCCGGAAGGCGGGGTCTCGTGCTCGGCGATCAGCATGGTGACGCTGGCCCCCTGCGGATCATAGTCCTGGCGCGCGATATTAAGGATATTGGCGCCAATAATCCGGGTCACGTTGGTGAGGATCTCGGTGAGCCGCTCGGCATTGTAGAGCTCATCGATGTACTCGATGTACTCCTTGCGGTGTTGCTCGGTCTTCGCGTAAGCGATGTCGAAAATGTTGAAACTCAGGGATTTGGTCAGGTTATTGAAACCATGGACCGAAATCTTGGGATTGGGATCTTTCACCACGGCGTTTCCCCGCTGACCGTTGCTACCGCGTTATCAGGATTCAATGGTATAGCTGTGGGTGACCTCGACGCCACCACGGCTGAGCATGATGGCGGCGGAGCAGTATTTCTCCGCGGACAATTCCACCGCCCGCTTGACGTGATTTTCCTTGAGGTTATGGCCGGCGATCACGAAATGCAGGTGAATTTTGGTGAACACGGCGGGAATCTCGTCCTCGGCGCGCTCCGCGCTCAGCTCGCACCGGCAGGCGGTCACGTCCTGGCGGGCCTTGCCCAGGATGTGTACCACGTCGAAGCTGGAGCAGCCACCCAGGCCCATGAGCACGGTCTCCATCGGGCGCGCGCCCCGGTTCTGGCCACCGTGGTCCGGCGGGCCATCCATGAGGATCCTGTGCCCGGTGCCGGACTCGGCCTCGAAACAGACATCACCCTGCCATTCAACCACCGCTTTCATTCGCGTTCTCCTGATCGGACCATCCCGCAATGGGCGCGCAGACTACCATACCCGGGGGCGGCGCCATAGCCCGCGCGTGGCGCGGCGTGGCGGGATACGGCAGACTGTGCGACGTGTCCCTTGGCAGCCACGTGAAAAAAAGGCAAACTCCCTTAGCTTAAGTTGCTACTACTTTTTTCCGGCCCAGCAACGTGCCTGCGACAGCAACGCCTTATTAAGCAAAGAGTGCCCATGAGCGACGGAAATAAGATAATCCCAAACCTGGATCGGTTTCTCGCCAATTGCCATCGGCGAAAATACCCGGCGAAAAGCACCATCATCTACGCGGGTGATGAGTCAGACGCCCTTTATTACATCCTCAAGGGTTCGGTGACCGTCATGATCGAGGACGACGATGGTCGCGAAATGATCATGGCCTACCTGAACGCGGGGGATTTCTTCGGGGAGATGGGGCTGTTCGAGGCGGAACCGTCCCGTTCCGCCTGGGTCAAGGCGAAAACCGAGTGCGAGGTGGCCGAGGTCAGCTACGCCAAGTTCCGCCAATTGACCCGCGAGGACGCCGATATCCTGTTCGCGGTCTCCGCCCAGATCGCCGGGCGCCTGCGCGCCACCACCCGCAAGGTGGGCGATCTGGCGTTCCTGGACGTCACCGGCCGGGTCGCCGGCACGCTGCTGGATCTGTGCAAGCAGCCCGACGCCATGACCCACCCGGACGGCATGCAGATCAAGGTCACCCGCCAGGAGATCGGTCGTATCGTCGGCTGCTCCCGGGAGATGGTGGGCCGGGTGCTCAAGAACCTGGAAGAACAGGGCCTGGTCTCCGTCAAGGGCAAGACCATGGTGGTGTACGGCACCCGCTGACCCCGACCGACCCGGCTGCCGCGGCAGCGGTTTCAGCCACGATGGCCCGGCGATATCACGCCGCCGGGGTGGCCAGGAATCGCGGCCGCTCCCGCCGGGCGTTTCAGCCCTCTCGCCTCAGAAGAACAGCGCCTTCAGCGCGGCCCCCGGGTCACCGGCTTTCATGAAGGCCTCGCCCACCAGAAAGCCATTGATGCCATTATCGCGCATCAGACGCACGTCATCGCGGCCATGGATACCGCTTTCCGTGATCACCAGATGGTCACCGGGTACCTGGCCGGCCAGTTCCAGCGTGGTATCCAGGCGCGTCTCGAAGGTGCGCAGATCCCGGTTGTTGATGCCCACCAGCTCGATATTGAGCTTCATGGCCCGCTCCAGTTCCTCCGCCGAATGCACTTCCACCAGCACATCGCAACCGGTCCGCTGGGCGGCGTGATAAAGCTCATCAAGCTGGGCGTCGGACAGCGCCGCGACGATCAGCAACACGGCGTCGGCGCCCATCGCGCGGCTCTGGAAGATCTGCCACGGATCGATCATGAAATCCTTGCGCAGCACCGGAAGTCGCACCGCGTTGCGGGCGGCGCGCAGGTAGTCCTCATGGCCCTGGAAGAACTCCTCGTCGGTGAGCACCGACAGCGCGCTGGCGCCGGCTTCCTCATAGCGCCGGGCGATGTCCACCGGGTCGAAGTCCTCGCGGATCACGCCCTTGCTGGGCGAGGCCTTCTTGATCTCCGCGATCACCGCCGGTCGCCGCTCGGCGACACTGCGGTACAGGGCGGCGGCGAACCCGCGGGCCTTGCCTTGATTCTTCGCCATGGCCTCGAAATCGCCAATCGTGTAGTGCTGCTGACCGGCGTGGATTTCCGCGCGTTTACGCTCGATGATCCGGTCCAGAATGTTCTCACTCATGGTTCGCTCTACACCTCCTCTTTGAGGGCGAATGTGAATTGCGCCAGTTCGCGCATGCGTTCCGCCGCCTCGCCATTGTGGACCAGATCCTCCGCCATCCGAACCCCTTCCTCGAGGGTGCGGGTCACCCCGGCCACATAGATGGCGGCACCGGCGTTCAGGGCGATCATGTCGGCGGCCTTGGCGGCGTGCTCGCCCTTGCGCTTGCCGAAGGCGTCGCGAATCAGCGCCAGCGAGGCCTGGGGGTCGGTGACGTCCAGGCCCACCAGGGAATCGGACTCCATGCCCACGTCTTCCGGCGTCAGGGTGTAGGTCTCCACGGCGCCGTTCTTGAATTCCGCCACCTGGGTGCGCGCGGCCAGGCTGATCTCATCAAGCCCGTCCAGGCCATGCACCACCATCACATGCTCGGCGCCCAGGCGACCCAGCACCTCGGCCATGGGCCGGCACAACTTGTCGGAGAACACCCCCACCACCAGACGCCGTACCCCGGCGGGGTTGGTCATCGGCCCGAGAATATTAAACAGGGTACGCATGCCCAGTTCCTTGCGCGGGCCGATGGCGTACTTCATGGCGCCGTGGTGGGCTGGAGCGAACATGAAGCCGACCCCGACCCCGTCGATGCAACGCGCGATCTCCGCCGGGCTCAGGTCGAGGCGGATACCGGCGGCCTCGAGCAGATCCGCGGACCCGCTGCGCGAACTCACCGAGCGACCGCCGTGCTTGGCCACCCGGCAGCCGGCCGCGGCGGCCACGAACGCACTGGCGGAGGACACATTGAACAGGTTGGCGCCGTCACCGCCGGTGCCGACGATGTCCACCAGATGGCGGCGGTTTTCCACCTCCACCGGAGTCACCAGCTCACGCATCACCATGGCGGCACCGGTGATTTCATCCAGGGATTCGCTCTTCATGCGCAGCCCCACCAGGAAGCCGCCGATCTGGGCATCGGTGGCGCCACCGGTCATGATCTCGCGCATTACGTCCTGCATCTGCTCGATGGTCAGGTCGATGTGATCCACCACGGTGGCCAGGGCTTCCTTGATGTTCATGCGCTCTCTCCCTTCAGGAAGTTGTTGAGCAGGTCGTGACCGTGCTCGGTGAGAATCGATTCCGGATGGTACTGCACCCCTTCCAGGGGCAGGTCCCTGTGGCGCATGCCCATGATCTCGTCCATGCCGCCGTCGTCGTCCCGGGTCCAGGCGGTGATTTCGAAGCAGTCCGGCAGAGTGGCTTTGTCCACCACCAGCGAATGATAGCGGGTCGCCACGTAGGGGCTCGGCAGACCACGGAACACGCCCTGGCCGGTGTGGTACACCGGCGAGGTCTTACCGTGCATCACGGTGCGCGCGCGCACCACCTTGCCCCCGAACGCCTGCCCCAGCGCCTGATGGCCGAGACACACCCCGAGAATCGGCAGCTTGCCGGCGAAATGCTTGATCGCCGCCACCGAGATGCCCGCTTCATTGGGTGTACACGGGCCGGGGGAGATCATCAACCGGTCGGCATTGAGCGCTTCCATGCCGGCCAGGTCGATGCGGTCGTTGCGGTGCACCAGCACCTCGGCGCCCAATTCCTGCAGGTACTGCACCAGGTTGTAGGTGAAGCTGTCGTAGTTGTCGATCATCAGCACGCGCATTATTTGCCCTCCCCATTCTGTTGGGCGGCGTCCAGGTCGAGCCCGCCCAGGGCCATGTTCACCGCGCGGAACACGGCGCGCGCCTTGTTCATGGTTTCCTTCCATTCCAGGTCGGGCACCGAATCGGCGACGATGCCGCCGCCGGCCTGCACGTACAGCCGACCATCCTTGACCACCGCGGTGCGAATGGCGATGGCCATGTCCATATCGTCGTTGAAGCCGATATAGCCCACCGCGCCGCCGTAGACGCCGCGCTTGGTGGGCTCCAGCTCATCGATGATTTCCATCGCGCGGATCTTGGGGGCACCGCTCAGGGTGCCCGCCGGGAAGGTGGCGGCCAGCACCTCCAGGGGACCAAGCCCCTTGCGCAGCGTGCCTTCCACATTGGAAACGATGTGCATGACGTGGGAATAGCGCTCGATCTCCATGTTGCCGGTAACCCGTACCTTGCCGGGCTCGGCCACCCGGCCCACGTCATTGCGGCCCAGGTCGATCAGCATCAGGTGCTCGGCGCGCTCCTTGGGATCGGCGAGCAGCTCCTCCTCCAGCTCCTTGTCCCGCTCCGGCGTGGCACCCCGTTTGCGGGTGCCGGCGATGGGCCGCACCGTGACCTGGTCGTCCTCCACCCGGGTGAGGATCTCCGGCGAGGAGCCGGCGATGTGGAAGTCCTCCAGGTCCAGGTAGAACATGTAAGGCGACGGATTCAGGTAACGCAGCGCCCGGTACAAATCGATGGCCGGGGCCGGAAAATCACAGCTCATGCGCTGGGCCGGCACCACCTGCATGACGTCGCCGGCAAGGATGTACTCACGGATTTTCTCCACCGCCGCGGCGTGCCGGTCGCGGGGAAACTCGGAGACAAAATCGCTCTCGTCCACCGGCGCGCCGTGGACGCGGTGCTCCGGTTCCGGCAGGGGCGCGCGCAGTTTGCGCTCCAGTTCCTCCAGGCGCGCCTCGGCGCGGGCCAGGGCGCCGGCCTCCGCCGGGTCCACGTGCACCACCAGGAAGAGGCTGCCGCGCAGGTTGTCGAACACCACCACTTCCTCGGAGCGCATCAGCAGGATATCCGGCACGCCGAGCACGTCCTCGCCGGGGGCCGGCCCCAGGCGCGGCTCGAAGTAGCGCACGCTGTCGTAGCCGAAGTAGCCCACCAGGCCACCATTGAAACGGGGCAGACCGGGCACGTCCGGGGTGCGGTAGCGCCGACGGTATTCCTCGATCCAGGCGATCGGATCGTCGCGCTCGAAGGCCTCGCGGCCGCCCTCGCCTTCCACCACGATGTGGGTGCCGGTGATACGCACCACCTCCCGGGCCGGCAGCCCGATGATGGAATAGCGGCCCCAGCGCTCGCCGCCCTGCACGGATTCGAACAGGTAGCTGTAGGGGCCGGCGGCCAGTTTGCGGTAGGCGGACAGCGGCGTGTCCAGATCCGCCAGCACTTCACGTACCACGGGTACGCGGGTAAAGCCCTGGCGGGCGGCATCGTCCAGATTAGGTGACATGGTGGTCCCCGGTTTTTATTCAGGTGTCGGATTGTAACGAAAACAAAGGGTCGCCGTTATCGGCGGGCACGCCGGGAGCGGCGCGCGAGGGCAAGCGTCACCATCGCCAGCGGGCGGGAGAGAAGGCAGGCAGCGGATTGTTTGATCTGGGGTGGATCACCGCGAACATCCTGGGCAAAAGCGACAGTGCCAGGATTCTAGCCCGCGAAACGGCCAAATGCCAATGGCGAAGGGGCCCCGGCGCCCTCATACTGAGCGCCATGACACAACCGCATTCCTGGACCGATTGGTTCGACGCCACCCGGGCCGCCGCGCCCCATTGTTTCATGCAGATCGCCACCGTGGCCGCCGACGGCGCCCGTTGCCGCACCCTGACCCTGCGCGAGCGCCATGGCACCGGCCTGTGGTTCACCACCGACCAACGCAGCGACAAGGTCACCGAACTGCGCCGCCAGCGCCGCGCCAGCGAGGGCCCGCCCCGGGCCGAGGCCTGCTGGTACGACCTCACCAGCCGCGTCCAGTGGCGCTTTCGCGGCCCGATCCGCTTGCTGCTGCCCGGCGACCACCCGGACGACTGCCAGCGACTGTGGGAGCGGATCGGCGACGCTGACCGGGCGCGTTTCCATGGCCCGCCGCCGGGCAGTGTTTATCAAGGACCGCCGCCGGAGCCAGCGCCGTGCATCGCCGGGAATTTTTCGATTCTGGTGCTGGATGCGGAGCGGGTGGACGTACTGGAACTGGCCAGCGAGCCGCACAGGCACTGGCGCTATCAGGGCGTCGACGACACCGCCCCCACCCGCCTGATGCCGTGACCTTTCAAACGCCCCGGAAACGGGGCGGCGGATTATTTGATCTGGCGCTTGCCCAGCTTGCGGGCCAGGGTGCGGCGGTGCATGCCCAGGCGGCGGGCGGTTTCGGAAATATTGAAGCCGGTTTCCGCCAGGGTCTGGTGGATGCGCTCCCATTCCAGGGTCTTGATGGAGGTGGGCCGGCCTTCCACCGCCACCTCGGTGCTGCCGTCGGCGCGCTCGAAGGCGGCTTCGATGTCATCGGTGTTGGAGGGCTTGGCCAGGTAATGGCAGGCGCCCAGCTTAATCGCCTCCACCGCGGTGGCGATGCTGGCGTAACCGGTGAGCACCACGATCAGCATCTCCGGGTCATGGTCGTGGAGGGCCTGCACGCAGGTCAGGCCGGAGGCGTCGCCCTTGAGCTTGAGGTCCACCACCGCGTAGCCGGGCCGGTAGTCGGCCAGGGTTTCCGCCAGCCCGTCCATGCCTTCCAGGGACCGCACCGCGTAGCCGCGCCGCTCGAAGGAACGGCCCAGGGTGCGCGCCAGAGCGGCGTCATCCTCGACGATCAGCAACCGCCGGGCATCCTCGGCGAGACCGGTATCGCCACTCATCAGGGTTCTCCTTCCTGCTCGTCTTCCAGCATGATCGCCGCCAGCGGCAGGGTCAGCACCACCTCGGCGCCGCCCTGGGGCCGGTTGTGGGCGCGCACGCCACCACCCAGGGTACGCGCCACGTTGACCACCAGGAACAGGCCCAGGCCGCTGCCCGGGCGCCCCTTGGTGGACTGATAGGGTCGTCCCAGGCGGGTCAACATGGCGTCGCTGAAGCCGGGGCCGTCGTCGCTGACCGCCAGCACCAGGGCGTCGCCGTCACGGCGCACGGTCAAGGTGACACGCTCGCGGGCCGCCTCCAGGGCGTTGTCGAGCATATTATAAAGGCTCTGCTTGATGGCCGAATCGGACACAATGTCCACGTCCTCGCCGAAACGATCGTGGAACGAGAAGGTATTCACCGGCCGGCTGCCGCGCCACTCCTCGACGATGTCGTTGAGGAAGGCGTGCACCGTGGTTTCCTCGGAGGACTCGCCGCGCGCCTCGCCGGCGGACAGCAGAATACCGCTGACGATGGATTTGCAGCGCTGTACCTGGGTCTGCATCTCGCCGATTTCCTGGCGCAGGTCCGGGTCGTTCTTTAACACCGGCATATGCTTCCAGTCACCGAGGATCACCGCCAGGGTGGACAGCGGGGTGCCCAGTTCATGGGCGGCGCCGGAGGCGAGCAGCCCCATGCGCACGATGTGCTCCTCCTCCGCGGCGCGCTGGCGCAGGTCCGCCAGCCGCTCGTCGCGCTCGCGGCGGTTGCGGGTAATGCGCGAGATGAACACCACCAGCAGCACGGCGTTGAGCACGAAGCAGATCAACATGCCCTGAATGTAGAGGCTGAACGGACCACGCTCATAATCCGGCGGCAGGGTGAGCGGGCGTCCGGCGAATTCCAATGAGACAAAACAGGCCGCGGTGATCAGCACGATGGCCCAGGTGGACCAGGCCTCAAGCAACACCGCCGCCAGCACCACCTGCAGCAAATAAAGAAAAATAAAGGGATTGGTGGCGCCGCCGCTGAGCCCCAGCTGCAAGGTCAGGGTGGCCACGTCCACCAGCAATGCCAGGAACAGCTCGCCATTGCTGACATCCCGGCGCACCAGCTTCAGGCGCAGCATGCTGACGCCGTTGAAAACCACCAGGCCGGCCAGCACCGCCAGCATGTAATGCATCGGCAGCGCCACCTTGAACACCAGGTGGGCCACCAGGATGGTGCCGATCTGGCCGAGCACCGCGATCCAGCGCAGCTGGATCAACTGCTGCATGTTCTTGCGGCCGGTGCCGTCGTGATCAGTGTGAGCCGGTGTGCTCATGGTCGTCGTCTCCCTGGTCCCCGGGCCGGAACTCCTGACGCGCGGTATAGAGCGCGCCGGCGGCCACCATCAGGGCGAGGATATACCAGGTAATGGCGTAGACCAGATGATTGTTGTGGAACTCGATCACCGTGAGGCCCGGCACCGGGCCGGCTTCGGGGGCGGCGTCCGGGTCGCCGGTGACGTCCACGAAGTAGGGCGCCACTGGCGCCAGTCCTCGGGCCTCGGCGATGGCGGCCACGTCACGGGAATACCAGCGGTCGGCGGCGGGCTCGTTGTCACGCAGGAAGCCGCCACCGGGCTGGCTGAGACGCAGCAGACCAGTGACGTTGACCGGCCCTTGCGGGCGCGCGTAATCGGCGTCGCGGCCGGCCACGAAACCCCGGTTGATCAGCACCAGGGTACCGTCGTCACGGCGCAGAGGGGTCATCACCCAATAGCCGCTGCCCAGGCGGGTGGCGGCCTGAACCAGGGTATCGCGGTCGTGCAGGTAGGTACCGCGCAGGCGCACCGGACGGTATTCGTCGCGGTCCTCGTTGACGCCGTCCCAGTCCATCGGCCGGGGCGCGGCCAGCGGGTCCGCGTGGACCCGCTCATCAACGCGCTGGATCAGATCCAGCTTCCAGGCGCGGCGCTCCACCTGCCACTGCCCCAGAGCCAGAAATCCGACGAAGGCGCCCAGGGCCAACAGGCCCCAAACCCCCCTCGCCACCCAGCGGCGGGCGCTCACCGGAGCGCCGCGGCCGTGGTTAGCCATACTCCTTCATCAAGCCGGGCATCATGTTCACGTTGAGGTGGTACATCACCCACAACGAGCCGGCCAGGGCGATGAAGACGATCACCGAGGTAAAGATCAGCGCCAGCATGTTCCAGCCACCCTCGGACTGGAAGTTCATGTGCAGGAAATAAATCATGTGCACGACAATCTGCACCGCCGCGAAACCGAGGATCACCAGGGCGGTCATGCCGGTGTCCTTGATCACGTCGGCCATCACCAGCCAGAACGGGATGGCGGTGAGAATCACCGACAGCACGAAACCGGTCATGTAGCCCTTGAAGGTGCTGTGCGGCATGTCCCCGCCGTGATGATCGTTGGACCCACTCATGGCAGCACTCCCATCAGATATACGAAGGTGAAGACGCCGATCCAGACCACGTCCAGGAAATGCCAGAACATGGACAGGCAGAACAGGCGGCGCTGGTTCTCCGGAATCAGACCATGCTTCTTGAGCTGGAACAGCAGGGTCACCAGCCACACGATGCCGAACAGCACATGCAGACCGTGGGTGCCGACCAGGCCAAAGAAAGAGCTCAGGAAGCCGCTGCGCCAGGGGCCCGCGCCCTCGTGGATCAGGTGGTTGAACTCATACAGCTCCAGGCCCAGGAAGCCGGCGCCGAGCAGGCCGGTGATCGCCAGCCAGACCATGGTGCCGCGCAGGTGATTGGCCTGCATTCTGAGCATGGCGAAGCCATAGGTGATCGACGACAGCAGCAGCAGACTGGTGTTCATCGCCACCAGCGGCAGGTCGAACAGCTCCATGCCGGTGGGACCGTCCGCGTAGCTGCGCCCCAGTACGCCGTAGGTGGCGAACAGACTGGCGAAGATCAGACAGTCGCTCATCAGGTAGATCCAGAAGCCCAGCAGAGTGCCGGTCTCCGGATGATGCTCGGTGGTCTCGTGGAACTGCAGCGGCTCGCCGCGCTCCGCGTTACCGGCCAGGGTGTCGTGCGTGGTCTCAGACATGGTTCGCAAGCATCCGTGTACGGTTCGCCTCGATCCCGGCCACTTCGTCGGCCGGAATGTGATAGTCGCGGTCATAGTTGAAGGTATGACCGATGGCCACCGCCAGCAGGGCCAGGAAGCTGATGCCCGCCAGCAGCCACATGTGCCAGATCAACGCGAAGCCCAGCACCGTGGCGATGCCCGCCAGAATGATCCCGGCGCCGGTGTTCTTGGGCATGTGGATCGGCAGGAAGCCTTCCTCGGGCCGCTTGTAGCCGTGTTCCTTCATCTGCCACCAGGCATCCATATCGTGCACGCGCGGCGTGAAGGCAAAGTTGTAGTAAGGCGGCGGCGAGGAGGTGGACCACTCCAGGGTGCGGCCGTGCCAGGGGTCGCCGGTTTCGTCGCGCAGTTCGTCGCGGCGACGGTAGCTGACCACCAGTTGGATCAGGAAGCTGGCGATGCCGATGGCGATCAGGAAGGCCCCGAAGGCGGCGATGATGAACCAGATCTGCACGGACGGATCGTCGAAGTGGTTCATGCGTCGGGTCACGCCCATCAGGCCGAGCACGTAGAGCGGCATGAAGGCGAAATAGAAACCGATGGTCCAGAACCAGAAGGACATCTTGCCCCAGAACGGGTCCAGCTTGTAACCGAACGCCTTCGGATACCAGTAGGTGATGCCGGCGAACATGCCGAACAGCACACCACCAATGATCACGTTATGGAAATGCGCCACCAGGAACAGACTGTTGTGCAACACGAAGTCCGCCGGCGGCACCGCCAGCAGCACCCCGGTCATGCCACCGATCACGAAGGTGATGATGAAGCCCAGGGTCCACAGCATCGGCACTTCCATCTCGATGCGACCGCGATACATGGTGAACAGCCAGTTGAACACCTTCGCCCCGGTGGGGATCGAGATGATCATGGTGGTGATGCCGAAGAACGAGTTCACCGTCGGCCCGGAGCCCATGGTGAAGAAATGGTGCAGCCATACCAGGTAGGACAGCACGGTGATCACCACGGTGGCGTAAACCATGGAGGCATAGCCGAACAGGCGCTTGCGCGAGAAGGTGGAGACGATCTCGGAGAACACGCCGAACGCGGGCAGCACCAGGATGTACACTTCCGGGTGACCCCAAATCCAGATCAGGTTGATGTACATCATCACGTTGCCGCCCAGATCGCTGGTAAAAAAGGCGGTACCGAGATAACGATCCAGGGCGAGCATGGCGAGCACGGCGGTCAGCACCGGGAAGGCGGCCACGATCAGCACGTTGGTGCACAGGGCGGTCCAGGAGAACACCGGCATGCGCATCAGCGACATACCCGGGGCCCGCATCTTGACGATGGTGACCAGCAGGTTGACCCCCGATAGCAAGGTGCCCACCCCGGCCAGCTGTAGCGACCATATGTAATAGTCCACGCCGACGCCGGGGCTCTTTATGATGCCCGACACCGGTGGATAGGCAAGCCAGCCGGTCTTGGCGAATTCCCCCACGAACAGGGACGCCATCACCAGCACCGCGCCGCTGGTGGTCATCCAGAAGCTGAAGTTGTTGAGGAACGGGAAGGCCACGTCGCGGGCACCGATCTGCAACGGCACCACATAGTTCATGATGCCGGTGATCATCGGCATGGCGACGAAGAAGATCATGATCACGCCATGGGCGGTGAAGATCTGGTCGTAGTGGTCCGGCGGCAAATAGCCGGCGGCGTCACCGACCGCCCAGGCCTGCTGGATGCGCATCAGGATGGCATCGGAGAAGCCGCGCAGCAGCATGACGATGGCCAGCACCATGTACATGATGCCGATTTTCTTGTGGTCGATGCTGGTGAACCACTCGCTCCACAAATAGCCCCATGCCTTCTTGTAGGTGATGAACCCCAGCAAGGCCAGGCCACCGAGGGCCACCATCACGAAGGTCACGATCAGAATGGGCTCGTGATACGGGATCGACTCCAGAGTGAGGCGACCGAAGATCAACTTTGTCAGATCCAATTCAGACATTTCGTATACCGACGCTGGAAGCGTTTACTGATTGAGGGACCGGCCGTTGTCACCGGCCATGGTCAGATCCAGAAGTTCGCGCACCTCTTTCTCGCTACCGGCTTCGCGATCACGGGGATCACCGGCGATGCACATGGTCAGGCCCAGTTCCGTGAAGGCCATCATTTCGTCCATGCAGACGTCACCGGACTCCAGGCAGCGGTTGAGAATGTCGTGGTAGAGCGTCTCGTCCGCGCTGGCGTAGTAGGTGACCGGATTGGCCTGGCTGGGTTGCTCGAGCTCGCGATAAACGTCGCGGGTCAGCGCGTTGGGGCTGGCCTTGACCTTGGCGATCCAGGCATCGAAGTCCTCATCGCTGAGGCCGTGGAACTTAAAGCGCATATCCGAGAAACCGGCGCCGCTGTAGTTGGCGGAGAAACCGTCATAAACGCCGACCTCATTGATCACCGCGTGCAGCTTGGTTTCCATGCCGGCCATGGAATAGATCTGCCCCGCCAGCGCCGGAATGAAGAACGAGTTCATGGCGCCTTCGGAGGTGATCTTGAAGCGGATCGGCCGGTCCACCGGGGCGGCCAGTTCGTTGACCACCGCCACGTTCTGTTCCGGATAGAAGAACAGCCATTTCCAATCCAGTGACACCACCTCGATGACCAGCGGCTCCACGCCCTCCGGCACCGGCCGGTTGGCGTCGATACGCTCCAGCGGACGGTAGGGGTCGAGCTTGTGGGTGCTCACCCAGGTCATGGCGCCCAGCGCGATGATGATCATCAGGGGCGCGCCCCAGATCACCAGTTCCAGAACCGTGGAATGGTCCCAGTCGGGCTTGTAGGTGGCGTTCCTGCCCGCCCGGTAACGGAAGGCGAACACCAGGGTGAGGATGATGACCGGCACGATCACCAGCAACATCAGGAAGGTGGCCCAGAGAATCAGGTCGCGCTGCTGGGCGGCGATATCGCCGGACGGCGACATCAACACCAGGTCACAGCCACTCATCAGGGCGGCGGCGATCAGGACGGGGATTAAACGCAAAAACTTGAATAGATGCATTGCCGGATCATACAGACGTGGCCCAGGGTGCGGCGCACTCTACCCGCCGTGAAGGCCGGCGGGAATTGGACATTTTGTCCCATGGCGGCGGCGCGCGTTTCAGGCGAGACTTCGCACGCGCGACAATAATGATACGGTGCACCGTACGGGGGCTGGATTTACTTCGCCGCCGGGGCCAGCATACTCTCAATATATTCCAATAAACCAGCACGCAGCGAGACCGGATCATGTCCAGCACCTACGAACCAGCTCTGACCGACGCCCCCCGGGGGCCCGCCGCGGACCGCGCCAGCGTGGCGCCCGGCGAAATCGCCGTGGGGGTAGTGGTTGGCCGCACCTCCGAATACTTCGACTTCTTCGTCTACGGCATCGCCTCGGTGCTGGTGTTCCCGTCGGTGTTCTTCCCCTTCGCCGACCGGCTCGACGGCACGCTCTATTCCTTCGTGGTGTTCTCCTTCGCGTTCATCGCCCGCCCTTTCGGCACCGCCCTGTTCATGAACATCCAGCGGCGCTGGGACCGCAGCGTCAAACTCACCACCTCGCTGTTCCTGCTCGGCACCGCCACCGCCGGCATCGCCTTCCTGCCCGGCTACGAGACCCTGGGCGGCTTCTCGATCCTGCTCCTGGCGCTGTTCCGCATCCTGCAGGGCGTGGCGCTGGGCGGCTCCTGGGATGGCCTGCCCTCACTGCTGGCGCTGAACGCCCCCCGCGAGCGGCGCAGCTGGTACGCCATGCTCGGCCAGCTTGGCGCGCCGATCGGCTTCCTGGTGGCCAGCGCCCTGTTCCTGTTCCTGTTCTCCAGCCTGGCCAGCAGCGACTTCCTGGGCTGGGGCTGGCGCTACCCGTTCTTCGTCGCCTTCGCCATCAACGTGGTGGCCCTGTTCGCCCGGCTGCGGCTGGTGGTGACCCACGAATACACCGAGGCCCTGGAAGAGCGTGAACTGGAGCCCCTGGGCACCCGGGAAATGCTGCGCAAGCAGGGCTACAACATCTTCATCGGCTCCTTCGCCGCCCTCGCCAGTTATGCATTGTTCCACATGGTGACCATCTTCCCGTTGTCCTGGATCAACCTGGGCGACACCCAGGCGATCAGCAACGTGCTGGCGATCCAGATCGTCGGCGCCCTGATCGGCATGGGCGGAACGGTGTTCTCCGGCTGGATCGCCGACCGCATCGGCAAACGCACCACGGTAGCCACCCTGGCGGTGCTGATTGGCGTGTTCAGCCTGTTCACGCCGATGCTGATGGACGGCTCGCCGCTGCAGCAGGACCTGTTCATCCTGATCGGCTTCGCGCTGCTGGGCGTGTCCTACGGCCAGGCCTCCGGCACCGTGACCGCCAACTTCGAACGCCGCTTCCGCTACACCGGCGCCGCCCTCACCTCCGACTTCGCCTGGCTGTTCGGCGCCGCCTTCGCGCCCCTGGTGGCCCTGGGGCTATCGGCCAAATTCGGCCTTGCCTACGTCAGCGTCTACCTGCTCTCCGGCGTGATCTGCACCCTGCTGGCCCTGCGCATCAACCGCCGCCTGGAAACCGGCGAGCCCTGACCGGACAGCGCCAGGCAAAGGGCGCACACTAAAAAGGCGGCGAGGGAGTACCCCCGCCGCCTTTTTTGTCACTGCGATAAAGACCGCCGCAGGAGCGGCTTCAGCCGCGATTCATGGCGTTCCCGGAAGGGGGACCATGACGAGGCGCGGCCCCGATGGAGAGCAAGCCCGTCAGAGACTCCGTGGCTCAGCTCAACGACCCGAGGGCGGCCTTGGTGAACGGCTCCATATGTTCGGTGTCGTCCTCGCGCAGCTTCACCAGCCAGTTCGGGTCCTGCAGCAACGCCCGCCCCACGGCGATCAGATCAAACTCATCGGCGGCCATGCGCCGCACCAGCTCCTCCACGCCCTTGTGGTTGGCGGTACCGCCAATGCCCTGATTGTTGGCGCCGATGAAATCATCATCCAGCCCCACGCTGCCCACGGAAATCGCCGGCTTGCCGGTGAGCTTTTTGGTCCAGCCCGCCAGGTTCAGATCGGAACCCTCGAATTCCGGCACCCAGAAACGGCGCGTGGACGCATGAAAAATGTCCACCCCGGCCTCCACGAACAGCGCCAGGAAACGCTCCAGCTCCTCCGGCGTATGCGCCAGGCGCGCCTCGTAATCCTGCTGCTTCCACTGGGAATAACGCAGCACGATCGCGAAGCCCTCGCCCACCGCCTCCCGCACCGCGCGCACCACCTCAACGCCGAAGCGGGCCCGGTTCTCCAGGGAGCCGCCGTACTGGTCGTCGCGCTGGTTGGTGCCCTCCCAGAAGAACTGATCCAGCAGGTAACCATGGGCGCCGTGGATCTCCACCCCGTCGAAGCCCAGCGCCTTGGCGTCCCGGGCACCGTCGGCGAAGGCGCGGATCACGTCGTCGATGTCCGCCTGATCCATGGCCTTGCCATTGGGCTTGCCGGGCTTGAACAGGCCGGACGGCGAATAGGCGGGGGCGTCCTTGTCGGGACCCACGCCGGGCCGGCGGGTGCCGCCCACGTGCCAGAGCTGGGGAATGATGGCGCCGCCAGCGCCGTGCACCTGCTCCACCACGCGCTTCCAGCCGGCCAGCGCCGCCTCGCCGTGGAAAGCGGGCACCGCGTCATGGCCCGGCGCGCCCGGGTGATTGATGGTGGTACCTTCGGTGATCAGCAGACCCACCTGGCCCTCGGCCCGGCGCCGGTAATAGCCGGCCACGTTCTCGCCAGGCACCTGGCCAGGCGAGAAATTACGGGTCATGGGGGCCATGGCCACGCGGTTGCGCAGCTTCAGGGACTTGCACTCAAAGGGGCGGAACAACGGCGCGAGATCAGCGCTCATGGACAAACTCCCGGTCAGTCAAACGTCATCGAATAAAAAACAGTGACGTAATCTACCGTGATTCGTCCGAAAGCGACACCGCCGACGGCGGCTCCGTGAGGTTCAGGCGCCGCGCCTTCCAGTAATGACGCCGCCAGTAAACGTTGTTCAGCGACGAGGTCATGACGCCACGGCTGGTGGATGCGTGCAGGAAGCGGTCGCCGCCCATGTAGATGCCCACATGGCGTTGGCGAAAGCCGGTCTTGAAGAACACCAGATCACCGGGCGCCAGATCGTCCCGGGGCACGCGCCGGCCCTCCCGGGCCAGTTGCTCGGTGGTGCGCGGCACCTCCACGCCCAACCGGGACTGGAAGGTAATCTGCACGAAGGCGGAGCAATCCACCCCGCGCCGGTCGGTGCCGCCCAGCCGGTAGGGCACCCCCCGCCAGGCGTCGGCCTGCTCACGCAACAGCGGCAACACCGGCGAGGCGGTATCGCCCACCGGCACGTCGTCGCGCAGCAACGGCGGCGGCTCGCCACCGGCGTCGCGACTCTCCACGGCGGGCATGGGACGGCTGGCGCAGCCGGCCAGCAGGGCAATCAACACCAGCAGCCCGAGCCCGGCCCCGCCGCCCGGCGCCTTCATGCCGAGGGCAGCGCCGCGCGCATGGCGTCGATCACCGCGCGGTAGTCGTCCTTGCCAAAGATGGCGGAGCCGGCCACGAAAGTGTCGGCGCCGGCGGCGGCCACCTCGCCGATGTTGTTCTCGGAGACACCGCCATCCACTTCCAGACGGATGTCGCGGCCGCTGTCGTCGATCAGACGGCGCACCCGCTCGATCTTCTTGAGGGTGCCGGGGATGAATTTCTGACCGCCGAAGCCCGGATTCACGCTCATCAGCAGGATCATGTCCAGCTTGTCGATAACGTATTCAAGGCAATCCGGCGAGGTGGCCGGGTTGAGCACCAGGCCGGCCTGACAGCCGGCGTCGCGGATCAGTTGCAGGGAGCGGTCCACGTGGCGGGAGGCTTCCGGGTGAAAGGTGATCATGGAGGCGCCGGCGTCGGCGAACATGCCGATCAGATCGTCCACCGGGCTGACCATCAGATGCACGTCGATGGGCGCGGTGATGCCGTGCTGACGCAGCGCCTTGCAGACCATCGGGCCGATGGTCAGGTTGGGCACGTAATGGTTGTCCATCACGTCGAAGTGGATCACGTCGGCGCCGGCGGCGAGCACCGCGTCGCATTCCTCGCCCAGGCGGGCGAAATCCGCGGCGAGAATGGAGGGCGCGATCCAGGGAGTCTGTTTGGCCATGAAGTGTTGTCCTCGATGGGTGGCTCAGGGGCGGCGACCGGCCAGGAAACGGTCCAACTCGGCGAGGCGCTCGGGCGTGCCAATGTCCCACCAGTGGCCCCGGTGGTGCTCGCCGCTCACCCGCCCCGCCGCCATGGCCGCGCGCAACACCGGCGCCAGCCGCCGCTCGCCCTCTTCCAGGCGTTCGAACAGCGCCGGGCGCAGCAGCGCGATGCCGGGGTAGGTAAGCCGGGGCTCCGCATTATCGCTTACCCGGCCCTTGCCTGTTAAATGGAAATCCCCGCCCGGATTGTGCGGTGGGTTGTCCACCAGCACCAGATGGGCATCGTCGCCCTCGGCCAAGGGCCCCAGGTGGCGGAAGTCGTAATCGGTCCAGATGTCGCCGTTGACCAGGATAAAGGGCGCCGGCCCCAACAATGGCAGGGCACGGCGAACGCCGCCGGCGGTCTCAAGCGGGGCGCCCTCGTGGGACCAGTGCAGGCGCACGCCCAGGGCCTCGCCGTCACCAAGCCGCGCCGGCAGTTGCTCGCCCAGCCAGCCGGTGTTGATCACGATGTCGCCCACGCCGGCGTCGCGCAGGGCCTCGATGTGGTACTGGATCAGCGGCCGGCCGCCGGCTTCCAGCAGCGGCTTGGGGGTGCGGTCGGTGAGCGGACGCATGCGCTTGCCGTAACCGGCGGCGAGAATCATCGCCCGAGGCGCCACGGTCACGGGCATTGCCATTCATCCAGCAGCCGGCCCAGGTCCGCCAGCTCCGGGCGCCGGGCGATCACGGCGCGCAGGTAGGCGAAGAAGCGCGGTGCGTCCTGCAGATACTTGGACTTGCCATCCCGGTGGTGAATGCGGGCAAAAATGCCGATCACCTTGAGATGGCGCTGAGCGCCCATCAGGTCGCACCAGCGCAGCAGTTCGTCGAACGCCTCCGGCACCGGCAGGCCGGCGTCACGGGCACGCCCGTGGTAAACCCGCAGCCAGGCCAGCACACGGTCCTCCGGCCAGCTCAGGAAGGCATCCTTGAACAGGCAGATCGGGTCGTAGCTGATCGGCCCGTGCACCGCGTCCTGGAAATCGATCACCCCCGGGTTGGGATCGCTGACCATCAGGTTGCGCGGCATGAAGTCGCGGTGCACGAACACCCGGGGCTGGCCCAGGGCCGCCTCGATCAGGGTCTCGAACACGGCCTCCAGCCGGCGTCCCCGGTCGCCGCCCGGGGCCAGCCCACGGTGGCGGTCCAGGTACCAGTCGCGGAACAGGTCCAGCTCCCGGCGCAGCAAGGCCCGGTCATACACCGGCAAGCCGGCGGCGTCGGCGTGACGCTGCTGGGCGATCAGCGCGTCCAGGGCGGCGGAGAACCAGGCGTCCGCGTTGCCGTCGTCCAGGGCGGTGAGCCAGGTTTCCGTGCCCATGTCGCTAAGCAGCAGGAAGCCGCGCTCAAGGTCGCGATGCAGAACCTCCGGCACATTCACGCCGGCCGCGGCCAGCCGTTTGGCCACGTCGATGAAGGGCCGGCAATCCTCCTGCTCGGGGGGCGCGTCCATGGCCACCAGGGAACGGCCACCATGCCGGTAGCGGAAATAACGGCGAAAGCTGGCGTCGGCGGAGGCCGGCTCCCCGGCCACCGGCGCGCCCAGCCAGTCGCTTACCCATTGGTCCAGCGCCACGCGCCGGGAATCCTCATTACCCTTCTCTGGCTGCATTGCCACCTTCAATCCATTACACTGCCGCGATTCGACTGAAAACCCGTACCGCCACGACAACGCCGGCCCTACCGGCAGGGCGAGCGCCATCATGGACGCGGTCGGGGATTCCGAAACGGCCTTTTTACCTGTTCCGAGCAGCCGATGCCACTGCCCAAACCATCGTTTTTAGCCGGCCTGGCCCTGACCCTGGCCGGCGTCGCCGGCGCCGACGACGACCTCAACTGGGTCGACCGGGAAACCATGGACGCCCTGCCCCCGGTGCAACAGCGCCCGATTCCCGTGTGGTGCAGCGGCATCTATTACAACCCCCGCGTGGGGATGCCCGCCGAGCGCAGCGACACCATCATCACCGCGGACAACACCAGCCTGACCCAGGACGGCCTGATCGAGATGGGCGGCGACGTGCTCATTGAGGAGCCCGGTCGGCGGCTGACCACCCAATCCGCCCTGCTCGACCAGTCCAGCGGCAAGTTTCAGGTGAACAGCGCCCTGCGCCTGGAGACCGACCAGTTCACCTTCCTGGCGGACGGCATGAGTGGTCAGACCGACCGCCGCGAGGCGAGCCTGGACCGGGTACGCTACGCCCTGTTCGGCCCGAGCGCCCGGGGCACCGCCGATTACATCGACGTGGTGGATCAGTTCATCACCGTGGACCACGGCACCTACACCACCTGCGCGCCGGACTCCAACGGCTGGCAGCTCAAGGGCCGGCAGATCCGGCTGGACCGTGGCAAGGGCTGGGGCGAGGCCCGCGACGTGACCCTCAAGGTCAAGGGCGTGCCCCTGATCTGGCTGCCCTGGATCACCTTCCCCATCGACGACCGGCGCAAGACCGGGATGCTGTTCCCGACCATCTCCAGCAGCGACAGCGGCGGTCTCGACATTACCCAGCCGGTGTACATCAATCTGCACCCGCAGATGGACGCCACCGTGGCGCCGCGCTACATCGACGGTCGCGGCAGCGGCCTGGAAACCGAGTTCCGCTACCTGAACCGCTTCGGGCTGGGCCAGGTGAGCTACGGCGTGCTGTTCAGCGACCGCCAGTTCAACGATGAAAACCGGGAAGTAGCCGGCTGGCAACACAGCGGCTCGATCCAGCGCTGGCAGCTCACCGCCGACGTCAATTACGTATCCGACGACTTCTATTTCAAGGACCTGGACACCGGTCTGGAAGTGAGCTCCCAGACCCACCTGCCGCGGCTCGGCGAGGCGCGCTATTTCGGTCGTCACTGGCAGATACTGGGGCGTCTGCAGTCCTGGCAGACCATCGACCCGACCCTGCCGGACGATCAGGAACCCTACCGGCGCCTGCCACAGCTGCAGCTTTCCGGCGACCCGCGCCTGCTGGGCCCGGTGCGCGGCCTGTGGCTGAGCGACGTGACCGCCTTCGATCGCTCCGACAACGACACCAGCAGCAACCCCACCGGCGCCCGGGTACACCTGGCACCGGGCCTGAGCGCCCGGCTCGAAAAGCCATGGGGCTACGTGGAGCCACGCGCCCGGCTTTATCACACCCGCTACCAGCTGGACAACGCGGAGGACAGCGGCGTCGACCCCACTCTCACCACCTGGGGCGCCAGCCTGGATTCCGGGTTGTTCATGGAGCGCGGCACCAGCCTGTTCGGACGCGGCTATACCCAGACCCTGGAGCCCCGTGTATTCATCAACAAGGTGGCCTACGAACAACAGGACGACCTGCCGGATTTCGACGCCGGCGAGTTGACCTTCTCCTATAACACCCTGTTCCGGGAAAACCGCTTCATCGGCTACGATCGCATCGGCGACGAGCAAAAAATAGCGCTCGGCGTGACCAGCCGCTTCCTGCGCGACGACGACGGTCGCGAGCAACTGCGGCTGCGCATGGGCCAGGGCTATTACAGCGGCGAACGCAAGGTGCAACTGGACGGCGCCGACCCGGACGACGCCGACCAGACGCCGCTGGTGGCGGACATGCGCTGGAACTTTGGGCACGATTGGTACCTCTATTCCGAAGGCCAGTGGGACACGCACGCCAACGAGCGCCAGCGTTCCTCCCTGCGGCTGGGGTACACCGACCGGGAGCGCCGTATCTTCAATCTGGGCTTCCACGATCTACCCCAGGAAGACATCCGCCAGTCGGAGATCGCCACCATCCTACCGATCCACGACAACTGGCGGCTGATCGGGCGCTGGCTCTACGACATGGAGAACCAGCGCACCCTGGAAACCCTGGCGGGCGCCGAATGGCGCAACTGCTGCTGGAAGATTCGTCTGCTCAGCCAGCGGGAACTCGCCGACGACAACGGCGACGGCACCCTGGAAGGCGACTCCACGGTATTAATGCAGATTCAAATGACCGGGCTGGGCGGTTTCGGCGGCCGGGTGGACACCCTGCTGGAACGCAGCATTCCCGGATACAGGAGCGAGTATGATTAGGAAAACCCTGGTGGCCAGGCTACTGGGCACCCTGTTGCTGAGCACCTTGTTGCTCTCCCTGGGCGCCCGGGCCGACATGCAGCCGCTGGACCGCATCGTGGCCGTGGTCAATGACGGTGTCATCATGCAAAGCGAGCTGGACGCCCGCGTCGACGACATCGCCGCCCAGTTCCGCGCCGACAATCGCCCGATGCCGCCGCTCAATGTCATGCAGGAGCAGGTGCTCGACCGCATGATTCTCGAGCGCGTGCAGCTGCAAATGGCCGAGCGCGCCGGCATCCGCGTGGATGACGCCGCCCTTAACCAGGCCCTGGAGGGCATCGCCCGACAGAACAACATGACTCTGCCGCAATTCTCAGAGGCCCTGCGCGGCGACGGCTACGACTGGACCCAGTTCCGCGAGCAGATTCGCAATGAAATGGTGATCTCCCGGCTGCAGCAACGCAGCGTGGCCTCGCGCATCCGCATCACCGACCGGGAAGTGGAGCGCTTCCTGCAGTCGGAGACCGGCAAACGCATGTTCCAGGCCGATTTCCACCTCGGCCACATCCTGGTCAAGGTGCCCGGCGGCGCCAGCCCGGAACAGGTCAGCCAGGCCAAGGACAGGGCCCTGGATCTGGTGGCGCGCCTGCGTGGCGGCGCCGACTTCTCGGAAACCGCGGTGGCCGAATCCGACGGCCCCCAGGCGCTGGAAGGCGGCGACCTGGGCTGGCGCGAGGCGGCCCAGTGGCCGAGTCTGTTCGCCGACGCCGCCATCGACATGCAGAAGGGTGAGATCAGCGAACCGCTGCGCTCCGGCGCCGGCTTCCACATTCTCAAGATGATCGACCGCCGTGGCGGCGCCGCCAAGGTGGTCACCCAGTATCGGGTTCGCCATGTGCTGGTGCGCGCCGACACCCTCACCACCGAGGCCGAGGCCCGCCAGGAAATCAACCGCGTTCACGACGAGGTGGCCAGCGGCAAGTTGAGCTTCGCCGACGCCGCCGAGCGCTACTCCGACGACCCCGGCAGCGCCCGCGAGGGCGGCGAGCTGGGCTGGGTGACTCCGGGCGAGATGGTGCCGGAATTCGAGCAGATGATGACGGAGACCCCGGAGGATCAACTCTCGCCGGTATTCCAGACCCAGTTCGGCTGGCACTTCCTGGAGGTGGAGGAAACCCGCGATACCGACATGAGCGACCGCTACCGCGATCTCCAGGCCCGCCAGGCACTGCAGAAGCGCCGCTTCGACGAGGAGCTGCAAACCTGGCTGCAGGAGCAGCGCGCGGAGGCCTACGTGGACATCCGCCTCGACGAGGACGCATGAGCCGCCCCCTGGCCCTGACCAGCGGCGACCCCGCCGGCATTGGCCCGGACCTGGCGCTGGCGCTGGCCGCCGGGGATACGCCGCCATCGCTGGTGATCCTGGGCGACCGCGACGTGCTGAACGCGCGTGCCGCCGCCCTGGGCCTGGAGGTCACCCTGCCCGACTGGGCTCCCGGCGAGCCGGCGCCCGCCGGCGCCGCCCTGTGGCACTGCCCGGCCGGGGCCCCGGTTCACGCCGGCCGGCCGGACCCGGCCACCGGCGCCGGTACCCTGAACATGCTCAAGCGTGCCGCCGACGGCTGCCTGGACGGCACTTTCGCCGCCATGGTCACCGCGCCGGTGGCCAAGAATGTGATTTGCGAAAGCGCCGACCCGACGTTCACCGGCCACACGGAATTCCTGGCCGAGCGCGCCGGCGTGGACCAGGTGGTGATGATGCTGGCCGCCGGTGATCTCCGCGTTGCCCTGGCCACCACCCACCTGCCCCTGGCACGCGTGCCGGAGGCCATCACCGACACCACCCTGAGCCGGGTGCTGACCATTCTGCGCGACGACCTGCGCGCCAAATTCGCCCTGCCGCGGCCGCGCATCCTGGTGCTGGGGCTGAACCCCCACGCCGGCGAGGGCGGCCACCTGGGCCGCGAGGAGCTGGACATCATCATCCCCACCCTGGAGCATCTGCGCGGCGAGGGCTTCGACCTGACCGGCCCGGTGCCGGCGGACACCGCCTTCCAGCCGGAGCTGCTGGAACGCCACGACGCGGTGCTGGCCATGTACCACGATCAGGGCCTGCCGGTGCTCAAGTACGCCGGCTTTGGCGAGGCGGTGAACGTGACCCTGGGGCTGCCGTTCATTCGCACCTCCGTGGATCATGGCACCGCCTTCGATCTGGCCGGCAGTGGCCGCGTCCGGGCCGGCAGCCTGCGCGCCGCCACCGCCCTGGCGGCCGATCTGGCCCGGCGCGCCGGCACGGAGGCCGCGTTATGAGCGAACATCGCGCGCGCAAGCGCTTCGGCCAGCATTTCCTCCATGATCCGGCCATCATCGACCGCCTGGTTCGCAGCGTCGCGCCCCGGGACGGCGAGACGCTGGTGGAAATCGGCCCTGGCCAGGGGGCGCTCACCTATCCTTTGCTCGATGAGGTGCATCATCTGCAGGTGGTGGAGCTGGATCGCGACCTGATCGCCCTGCTGCGCGAGCGCATCGCCCCGGAGCGGCTGACCATCCATGAGAGCGACGCCCTGCGTTTCGATTTCGCGGCCTTGGCCGGCGACGGCCCGCTGCGGGTGGTGGGCAACCTGCCCTACAACATCTCAACGCCGCTGATCTTCCACCTGCTGGACCAGGCCGGCACCATCGCCGACATGACCTTCATGCTGCAGAAGGAAGTGGTGGACCGGCTCACCGCCGCCCCGGGCGGCAAGGACTATGGCCGGCTGTCGGTGATGGTGCAGTACCATTGCCAGGCGGATTACCTGTTCTTCGTGCCGCCGGGCGCTTTCCGACCGCCGCCCCGGGTGGATTCCGCCGTGGTGCGGCTGACGCCCTACCGCGAGCCCCCCTGGCCCGCCGACGATCCGGCCTGGCTGGCGCGGCTGGTGGCCCAGGCGTTCAGCCAGCGGCGCAAGGCGATCCGCAACAGCCTGAAATCCCTGGTCGCCGCCGAAATCTTCACGACCACCGGCATCGATGCCGGATTGCGCCCCGATCACCTCACGGTGGCGGACTACGTGGCCCTGGCCAATGCCAGCGGCGGCGCCACCGACACAGCGAACAAGAAGGAGTCCCGATGACCGCCGTGGACGACAACCCCTACCGTATCCAGGTATCCGTGGAAACCGAATACCTGGCGGATCAGAGCGATGAAGAGAATCAGCGCTGGGTGTTCGCCTACCACATCCGCATCCATAACCGGGGCGACATGACCGCCCGGCTGCTGACCCGGCACTGGGTGATCACCGATGGCGAGGAACGCACCCGGGAGGTGCACGGCGAGGGCGTGGTTGGCGAGCAGCCCAGCATCGCGCCGGGTCAGGAGTTTCAGTACTCCAGCGGCGCCGTGCTGGAGACCGAGGTGGGCACCATGCACGGCAGCTACCAGATGCTGGCCGAGGACGGCACCTGTTTCGACGCCGACATTCCCGCCTTCACCCTGGCGGTACCGCGCGCCCTGCACTAAACCGGACCGTACGGAATCGAGGAAACACGCCATGAGCACCTACGCAATCGGCGATCTGCAGGGCTGCCTGGCCCCGTTCGACGCCCTGCTGTCGCGCATCGGCTTCAACCCGGACCGGGACCGGCTGCTGCTGGCCGGCGACCTGGTCAACCGGGGCCCGGATTCCCTGGGCACCCTGCGCCGGGTCCATGAGCTGCGCGACAATGTGCAAGTGGTACTGGGCAACCATGATCTGCACCTGCTGGCGGTGGCCCACGGCCACGCCACGGTCAAGAACAAGGACACCCTGCGACCGATCCTGGACGCGGCGGACCGCGACACCCTGCTCGGCTGGCTGCAACGCCAGCCCTTGCTGGTGGAAGCCCCCGCGTTCAACGCGGTGATGACCCACGCCGGCCTGCCGCCGCTGTGGACCCTGGAGCAGGCCCGTGAGCGGGCGGCGGAAATCACCCGGGTACTGGCGGACCCGGCCAGCGCGGGCATATTCTTCCAGGAAATGTATGGCAATGAGCCCGCCGGTTGGCGCGACGACCTCAGCGGAGCAGCCCGCTGGCGGGTAATCACCAACTATTTCACGCGCATGCGCTTCGTCAACCGCCAGGGCGACCTGGACCTGACCACCAAGGGCGAAGCGGACCAGCCCCCGGCGGGCTTCATGCCCTGGTTCGAGCACCCGGACCGCCTGGAGCGCGGGCTCATGGTGCTGTTCGGCCACTGGGCGGCGCTGGAAGGCCACACCGGCGTGGCCGGCGTCGAAGCCCTGGATACCGGCTGTGTCTGGGGCGGCACCCTGACCGCCCTGCGCCTGGACGATGGCGCTCGTTTCCATTGCGATTGCGGCGCTTCCACGGCGCCGTAAAGCCCCCGAAACGCCCGGCATGCACGCCGGGCCTCCTCCTCTCGACGTGTTGTTTACACCGTTTATCGGATAAACAAAAAACAGATTTTTTTTCAACGTTCGTTCGTTTTTTGCTTTTGACTTGGCGCTCGTTTTAGCGCCATGCTAGTCGGCAGAGTGATTCGCGACGACACCCGCGTTTCGAATCCGCCCGCATTGCTCGACCCCGTTATCACGTCGGCGCCAAGGGCGCCGGCCGGGAGTACCCCGATGAATTATGCGCGGACCCAGGCTTCGGCTTTTCACGCCGCCTCCGGACGGCACGGGCCCGCTTTAATTCTTTCCGCCACCTCGTTTCCCGCTCCCCAACCGCTTTCACGCCCACGGAAAAATACCCGCTCCGGGGAAGTTGGAACGAAACTGGCATGGCATTCGTATCGCTTTCCCGATTTCGTACCGTCAGGAGGGAGTAAGGCATGAGTATTCTCCACCACTATCAGGCCCGGTTCGACGCCACCCAGGAAGATGAATTGTCCCTGGAGGATTACCTCGCCCTGTGCAAGAGCGACCCCAGCGTCTACGCCTCGGCCGCCGAGCGCATGTTGATGGCGATCGGTGAACCGGAGCTGGTGGATACCTCCAAGGACCCGCGCCTCTCCCGGATATTTTCCAACAAAATGATCCGGCGCTATCCGGCCTTCAGCGAGTTCTACGGCCTGGAGGACGTAATCGAGAACATCGTCAGCTACTACCGCCACGCCGCCCAGGGCCTGGAGGAAAAGAAACAGATTCTCTATCTGCTCGGCCCGGTGGGCGGCGGCAAATCGTCGCTGGCGGAGAAGCTCAAGGCATTGATGCAAAAGGTGCCGTTCTACGCCATCAAGGATTCACCGGTGAACGAGTCGCCGCTGTGCCTGTTCGACCCGGAAGAAGACGGCCCCATTCTGGAAGAGGAATATGGCATCCCGCGGCGCTATGTGAACAGCATCATGTCGCCCTGGGCGGTGAAACGTCTCAAGGAATACGGCGGCGATCTGAGCCGCTTCCGGGTGGTCCGCCGCTACCCGTCGATCCTGGATCAGGTGGCGGTGGCCAAGACCGAACCCGGCGATGAGAACAACCAGGACATCTCTTCCCTGGTGGGCAAGGTGGACATCCGAAAACTGGAGGACTTCGCCCAGGAAGATCCGGACGCCTACGCCTTCTCCGGCGGGCTGTGCCGCGCCAACCAGGGGCTGCTGGAATTCGTGGAAATGTTCAAGGCACCGATCAAGGTGCTGCACCCGCTGCTCACCGCCACCCAGGAGGGGAATTACAACGGCACCGAGCACATGGGCGCGATTCCCTTCGAGGGCATGGTGCTGGCGCATTCCAACGAATCGGAATGGCAGACCTTCAAGAACAACAAGAACAACGAGGCCTTCATCGACCGGGTCTACATCGTCAAGGTGCCCTACTGCCTGCGCGTCACCGAGGAACAGCTCATCTACGACAAGCTGCTGCGCAACTCCAGCCTTCGCGAAGCCCACTGCGCGCCGGACACCCTGCACATGCTGGCGCAATTCTCGGTGCTCACCCGGCTCAAGGAACCGGAAAACTCCAGCATCTATTCCAAGATGCGCGTTTACGATGGCGAGAACCTCAAGGACATCGACCCGCGCGCCAAGTCGATTCAGGAATACCGCGACATGGCCGGCGTCGACGAAGGCATGGACGGCCTGTCCACCCGCTTCGCCTTCAAGATTCTTTCCAAAGTGTTCAACTTCGACCACTCCGAGGTGGCCGCCAACCCGGTGCACCTGATGCATGTGCTCGAACAGCGCATTGAGCAGGAGCAGTTTCCCCAGGAAAAACAGGATCAGTATCGCCGCTTCATCAAGGAGTATCTGGTCCCCCATTACGTGGAATTCATCGGCAAGGAAATCCAGACCGCCTACCTGGAATCCTACTCCGAATATGGCCAGAACATCTTCGACCGTTACGTCACCTACGCGGATTTCTGGATACAGGACCAGGAGTTCCGCGATCCGGATACCGGCGAGATCTTCGACCGCCAGTCCCTCAACGAGGAACTGGAGAAAATCGAAAAACCCGCGGGTATCTCCAACCCCAAGGACTTCCGCAACGAGGTGGTCAACTTCGTACTGCGCGCCCGCGCCAACAACAACGGCCGCAACCCCAGCTGGATGAGCTACCAGAAGCTGCGCGACGTGATCGAGAAGAAGATGTTCTCCAACACCGAGGAGTTGCTGCCGGTGATCTCCTTCAACCCCAAGGGCAGCGAGGACGACCGTCGCAAACACGACAACTTCGTCAAGCGCATGATGGACCGTGGTTACACCGAGAAACAGGTACGCCTGCTTTCCGAATGGTATCTGCGCGTGCGTAAAGCCCAATAGGTGGCGTGATCGCGGCTGAGGCCGCTCCTACCCCTCCCGGTAGGAGCGGCCTCGGCCGCGATAAGGAGGTTCCTCCCATGAGCTACATCATCGACCGGCGTTTGAACGGCAAACACAAGAGCACCGTTAACCGGCAGCGCTTCCTGGACCGCTACCGGCGGCACATCCGCGAGGCGGTGAACGACGCGGTGGGTCGCCGTTCGATCCAGGATATGGAACAGGGCGAGCGCATCACCATCCCGCAGAAGGATCTGTCCGAGCCGATCTTCCATCACGGCAGTGGCGGTCGCCGCAATGTGGTGCACCCGGGCAACAAGGAATTCCAACAGGGTGACCGCGTCAAGAAACCGTCCGGTGGCGAAGGCGGCGCCGGCGGGCAGCAGGCCGGCGACAGCGGCGACGGCGAGGATGAATTCGCCTTCCAGATCGACCCCCGGGAATTTCTCAACTTCCTGTTCGAGGACCTGGAGCTGCCTAATCTGGTGAAGCGTCACCTGGAAGGCGCGCGCAGTTTCCACCTTCGCCACGGCGGCATCGTCAGCCACGGCATCCCCGCCAAGGTCAACATCGTGCGCTCCATGCGCCAGGCCTCCATGCGCCGTCGCGCCCTGTCCGCCGCCAGCCGCAAGCGGCTGCGCGCGCTCAAGGCGGAACACGAGGAACTGCTGCAGCAGGACCAGTCCCCACAACGCCGGGAACGGCTGGCGGAGCTGGAAGAGCAGATCGCCAAACTGCAGCGGCGTCTGGAACGCATCCCGTTCCTCGACGAAGTGGATCTGCGTTACAACCACCACGTCAAGGTGCCGCGTCCGGTGAGCCGGGCGGTGATGTTCTGCATCATGGATGTGTCCGGCTCCATGAACCAGGACATGAAGGATCTCGCCAAACGTTTCTTCCTGCTGCTTTATCTTTTCCTGCAGCGCAACTATGAACACACCGAGGTGGTCTTCATCCGCCACCACACCAGCGCCAAGGAAGTCACCGAGGAGGAATTCTTCTACTCCCGGGAGACCGGCGGCACCATTGTCTCCAGCGCGCTCAAGCTGACCCTGGACATCATCAAGGAACGCTATCCGGTGGACGAATGGAATCTCTACGGTGCCCAGGCCTCCGATGGTGATAACTGGAACGACGATTCACCGGGCTGCGCCAGCCTGCTGGAAAAGGAATTGCTGCCACGCATGCAGCACTTTTCCTACGTGGAGGTCATGCCACGCAGTCACCAGGCCCTGTGGGATCAATACCAGGGCGTGATGGAACGCAACGGCGATTTCTTCTCCATGGCGCAGATCGACGCGCCGGGCGACATCTATCCCGTGTTCCGCCAGTTGTTCAGAAAACGGATGGAGGCGGTATGACCGTGACCGAGAGCAAACTGCTGTCCACCGGGTCCGACTGGGACTTCGAAACCCTGGACCGCTATGACCGGGCCATCGCCGGGCTGGCCCATGGCAAGTACGGCCTGGACACCTACCCCAATCAGATCGAGGTTATTTCCTCCGAGCAGATGATGGACGCCTATTCCTCCGTGGGCATGCCGGTGGGCTACAACCACTGGTCATTCGGCAAGCAGTTCGTGGAGGTGGAGGGCCGCTACCGGCGCGGCCAGATGGGCCTCGCTTATGAGATCGTGATCAATTCCAATCCCTGCATCGCCTACCTGATGGAAGAGAACACCATCACCATGCAGGCGCTGGTGATCGCCCACGCCAGCTACGGCCATAATTCCTTCTTCAAGGGCAACTATCTGTTCAAGACCTGGACCGATGCCTCGGCGATCATCGACTACCTGGTGTTCGCGCGCCATTACATCGCCGAATGCGAGCAGCGCCATGGGGTCGCCGCCGTGGAGGAAATCCTGGATTCCTGCCATGCCCTGATGAACTACGGCGTGGACCGCTACAAACGCCCCACGCCGATTTCCGCCATGGAAGAGAAACGCCGCCAGCGCGAGCGCGAGGAAGTGCTGCGCCAGCAGGTTTCCGAGCTGTGGAAGACGTTCCCCGACCTGCGGCCCGCCACCCAGCGCCGCGAGCCCAATTTCCGCTATCCGGCGGAACCGCAGGAAAACCTGCTCTATTTCCTGGAAAAGAACGCCCCCTTGCTGGAGCCCTGGCAGCGGGAGTTGATCCGCATCGTGCGCAAGATGGCACAGTACTTTTATCCGCAGCGCCAGACCAAGGTCATGAACGAGGGCTGGGCCACCTTCTGGCACTACACCCTGCTCCACGACCTGTATGACAATGGCCAGGTAAGTGACGGTTTCATGCTGGAATTTCTGCAAAACCACAGCCAGGTCATCTATCAGCCGCCGTTCGACTCGCCCTACTATTCCGGCATCAACCCTTATGCGCTGGGCTTCGCCATGTTCACCGACATCCGGCGTATCTGTGAGCGGCCCACCGACGAGGACCGGCTCTGGTTTCCGGACATCGCCGGCAGCGACTGGCTGGCCACCCTCAAGTTCGCCATGGAGAGCTTCAAGGACGAGAGCTTCATTCAGCAGTTCCTGTCACCCCGGCTGATCCGCGAGTTCAAGCTGTTCAGCCTGTTCGATGACAACGAACGGGACTACATCGAAATCGACGCCATCCACGACGAGCGCGGCTACAAGATAATCCGCAACAAGCTCTCCGAGCAGTACAACCTGAGCATCCAGGAACCCAACATCCAGGTGTACGACGCCGACGTGCGCGGCGACCGCTCCCTGACCCTGCAGCACATCCGCCAGCATCACCGGCCCCTGGACGAGAAAAGCAGCCGCGAGGTGCTGCGTCACCTTTACCGGCTGTGGGGGTTCGAGGTGCACCTGGAAAGCGTGGACAACGGTACCGTGGTGGAGCGCCTGTCGATTCCGGACCTGTGATACGTCCGGTACCTTGATTGATAAATATTCTCATTAATGCTTCTATCCGGGCCGTGTTGTTTCCAGCCTGGAGAAGCTTTTTATGCGCCGTTTTGGTCTGCTTGCATCCGCCCTTTCCGCCACCCTGGTCCTGACCGGTTGCGGCTCCCCCACCGAGGAAGTGAACGTCTACTCCGCCCGCAAGGAAGCCCTGATCAAACCGCTGCTGGACCGATACAGCGAACAAAGCGGCGTTACCGTCAACCTGATCACCGGCAGCGCCGATGCCCTGGTGGAACGGATGAAGGCGGAAGGGGAACACAGCCCCGCCGATCTGCTGATCACCACCGACGCCGGCCGCCTGTACCGGGCCCAGCGGGAAGGCCTGCTTACCGCCACCCAAAGCGACGAGCTGGACCGCCAGGTGCCGCCGGCCCTGCGCGAGCCGGAAGGCCGCTGGTTTGGCCTGTCCGTGCGCGCCCGGGTGATCGCCTACGCACCCGACCGGGTGGACCCGGCCAACCTGTCCACCTACGAGGCGCTGGCCGACGAACAATGGGCCAAGCGCATCTGCATCCGCTCCTCGGACAACATCTACAACCAGTCCCTGGTGGCCAGCCTGATCGCCCATGACGGCGAAGCGGACACCCAGGAGTGGGCCGAGGGGCTGGTGGCCAACCTGGCCCGCGACCCGGTCGGCGGCGACCGCGACCAGATCAAGGCGGTGGCCGCCGGCGAATGCGATCTGGCGGTGGTGAACACCTACTATCTGGGCATGATGCAGGCCGCCGAGGACGCCGAAACCCGTGACATCGGCAACCGCATGGCGGTGTTCTGGCCCAATCAGGATGGCCGAGGCACCCACGTCAACATCTCCGGCGCCGGCGTCGCCAGCCACGCCCCGAACCCGGACCACGCGGTGGAACTGCTGGAGTTCCTGGTCAGCGACGAATCCCAGCAATGGTACGCGGAAACCAACCACGAATACCCGGTGCGCCCGGGTGTACCGGTAAGCGAGCGCCTGCAATCCTGGGGTGAATTCAAGCAGGACGACCTGCCCCTGGTGAAACTCGGCGAACTGAACGCCGAGGCGGTGAAGGTGATGGACCGGGCGGGCTGGAAATAACCCCTTGCCTCCCGGTTCCTCCAGGCGTGCCCGGGCGCGCTCCTGGCTGCTGCTGAGCCTGGCCCTGGCGCTGGCCGCCCCGGTACTGGTGGTGGCCGGCAGCTGGCTGGCCGGCGCTTCCCCCAACTGGGCCCATTTGCGCGCCACCGTTCTGCCGGACTACGCCCGGCTGTCACTGCTGCTGGCCGCCGGCACCGGCCTGGGCACCCTGGTGATCGGCGTGGGCGCCGCCTGGGCGGTGGCGCGCCTGCGCTTTCCCGGCCACGGGGTGCTGGAGTGGGCCCTGCTGCTGCCCCTGGCCTGCCCCGCCTATCTGATCGCCTACACCTGGACCGGCCTGCTGGCCAGCGAGGGCGCCCTGCAACGGGCCCTGTCCTTGCCGCTGCCGGACATTCGCGGCCCGACCGGGGCGGTGGCCATGTTCACCCTGGTGCTCTACCCCTATGTGTACCTGATGGCGCGCGCCGCCTTCGTCGGCCAGGCCGCCCTGGCCCAGGAAGTGGCACGCACCCTGGGCGCCGGTCCCTGTCGCCGTTTCTTCCGGGTCGCCCTGCCGCTGGCGCGGCCCGCCATCGTCGCTGGTCTGGCCCTGGTGCTGATGGAAACCCTGGCCGACTACGGCACCGTGGCCTACTTCGGCGTGCCCACCCTGAGCACCGGCATCTACCGCACCTGGTTCGGCCTGGGTGACCGCCTGGCGGCGGCGCAGCTGGCCGGTGTCCTGCTGCTGGCCATGGTCGCCCTGCTGTGGGTGGAGCGGCGTGCCCGCCAGCAGCGCCGCATCGCTGGCGCCGAAAGTCCGCCGGCGCCACCCCGAGTGCTGTCCCGGGGCCGGGGGCTGCTCCTGGCGACTCTGCTGTGGCTGCCGGTGGTGTTCGGCTTCCTGCTACCGGTGATCCAACTGGCGGCCTGGAGCCTGCCGCGCTGGCGCGGCCTGCTGGCACCGGAGTTCCTGCGTCTGCTCGGCACCAGCCTGCTGATCGCCGCCTGCACGGCGGCGGCGGCCACCGCTCTGGGCCTGCTGCTGGTCTGGGCGCGAAGACTGCACGCCGACCGCCCACGGCGGCTGGCGGCACGGCTGGCCGGCTTCGGCTACGCGGTGCCGGGCACGGTATTGGCGGTGGGCGTGGTGATCGTGCTGGCCGGTCTGGACCGGGGCCTTAACGGCGCGCTCGCCGCCGTGGGCCTGCCACGGCCGGGCCTGCTGTTCTCCGGCACCCTGTTCGCGGTGATCTTCGCCTGCACGGTGCGCTTCCTGACCATCCCGGTGCAGGGCCTGGACGCCGGCCTGCAGGCGCTGTCGCCCAACCTGGACAGCGCCGCCCGCTCCCTGGGCCGGCGGCCACCGGGCCTGCTGCGCCATGTGCATCTGCCGCTGCTGCGCGTGCCCCTGGCCACCAGCGCCCTGCTGGTGTTCGTCGATACCCTCAAGGAACTGCCGGCGGCGCTGGTACTCAGACCCTTCAATACCAATACCCTGGCGGTGCGCGCCTTCGAGCTGGCCTCCGACGAGCGGCTCGCGGACGCCGCCCTGCCGGCGCTGGCGATCCTGCTCGCCGGGGTGGCGCCGGTGCTGCTGCTGACCCGTTCCATGCGTCCCGCCGGCCACGGCGCGCCGGGCGGCGCCCGCCTGTCCATGGAGAGCCATGCGGAAGAAAGCCATGCTGACCCTCGATGATCTGTCCCTGAGCTTCCACCACCAGCCGGTGCTGGAGGCGGTGAGCCTGACCCTGGAGGAAGGCCATATCGGCTGCCTGATCGGCCCCTCCGGGTGCGGCAAGACATCGCTGCTCAGGCTGATCGCCGGCTTTCTGTCACCGTCCCGCGGGCGCGTTGCCCTGCACGGCGACACGGTGGCCGGCGACGGCCACTGGGTGGCGCCGGAGGCGCGCCGGGTGGGCATGGTGTTCCAGGACATTGCCCTGTTCCCGCACCTGGATGTGGCCGCCAACATCGCCTTCGGGCTGCATCAGTGGCCGGCGGCGCAACGGCAGCGGCGGGTGCGGGAACTGCTCGCCCTGGTGGGCCTGCCCGGCCTGGGACGGCGCTACCCGCACCAGCTCTCCGGCGGCCAGCAACAACGCATCGCCCTGGCCCGGGCGCTGGCGCCCCGGCCCCGACTGCTGCTGCTCGATGAGCCTTTTTCCGCTCTGGACGCGGAGCTGCGTGAACAGATCAGCCGGGATGTGCGGCACATCCTGCGGCGCGAAGGCATTACCGCGCTGTTCGTCACCCATGACCAGAACGAAGCCTTCGCCCTGGCGGATCTGGTGGGGGTAATGCACGACGGCCACCTTCTGCAGTGGGACACGCCGTACCGGGTCTATCACCGGCCGGAACACCGCTTCGTGGCGGATTTCATCGGCGGCGGCGTGCTGATTCCCGGCCGCGTCAGCGGACCTCGACGGGTGGAGACGGCCCTGGGTGATCTCGGCGGGGAGCTACCGGACGGCACGTCCCCGGGCGACGCGGTGGAGGTGCTGCTGCGCCCGGACGATCTGGTGATCGACGATGCCGGGCCGCGCCGGGCGCGGGTGGTGGAGCGGGTATTCCGGGGCGCTCGCATGCTCTACACCCTGGAGCTGGACAACGGCCAGCGGCTACCCTGCCTGGCCCCCAGCCACCATGCCCATGAGGAAGGCACCGGGGTGACGGTGCGCCTGGATCTGGAGCACCTGGTGGTATTCACGGCGGATCGCGGCTGAAGCCGCTCCTGCACAGGATTCGCAGGAACGGCCTTAGCCGCGAACGGGTTCAATCGAGCAGGTTCACCAGCCGCTGGCGAATGGTGCTGGTACATTCGTCGATGATCGACGCCACCAGTTCCTCGCAGGATGGAATCGCGTCGATCAGCCCCTGCACCATGCCGCTGGTCCAGATGCCGTAATCCACGTCGCCCTCGGTGAGCGCCACCTTGCCCTTGGCGCCGGCCACCATGTCGCTGATCAGCTCGAACTTCATGTCCTTGCCGGCCTCGCGCTCGATCTCGTTGACCCGCTCGGCGACCTTGTTCTTGTACACCCGGGCGGTGTTGCGCAGGGGGCGGTAGACCAGCGTGGTATCCCGCTCGGAGCCCTCGACGATGGCGCGCTTGATGTTGTCGTGGATGGGCGCTTCCTTGGTGGCCATGAAGCGGGTGCCCATGTTGATGCCATCGGCGCCCAGGGCCAGACAGGCGGCCATCTGCGCGCCGGTACCGATGCCACCGGAGGCCACCATGGGGATGTCCAGCACCTTGGCGGCGGCGGGCAGCAGCACCAGGTTGGTGACGTCGTCCTCGCCGGGGTGGCCGGCGCACTCGAAGCCATCCACGGATACCGCCGCGCAGCCCAGGCTCTGGGCCTTCAGCGAGTGGCGCACGGAGGTGCATTTATGGATCACCTTGACGCCGTGCTCGTTGAACAGCGCCATGAACGGCTCCGGGCTGCGCCCGGCGGTTTCCACGATCTTGACGCCGGACTCGACGATGGCCCGGGCGTATTCCTCGTAGGGCACCGGTTTGATGGTCGGCAGCAGGGTCAGGTTGACGCCGAACGGCTGGTCGGTCATCTCCTGGCAACGGGCGATCTCACGAGCCAGATCCTCCGGCGTCGGCTGGGTCAGCCCGGTGATGATACCCAGGGCACCGGCGTTGGACACCGCGGAGGCCAGCTCCGCGTAGCCCACGTTCTGCATGCCGCCCTGGATAATCGGATAACGGGTACCCAGCAATTCGGTAAGACGTGTTTTCATGGCGATCTCTCTCCCAAGGTGATTGGCCGACCCTACCCAGGCGCCCGGGCAAGGACAATGATCTTATCCGTCACCAACAGTGGCGGAAACGACCTGACGCCGCACCCGCCGGTCGCCGAACAGGTAAAATCCCAGCGCCGCCACGATCACCGCCGCGCCGGCCAGAACCCGTGGCCCGAGCTGCTCATCGTTAAGCAACGCGCCCAGCGACAGCGCCAGCACCGGCGTGATCAGCGTCACCAGGGCCACCGTGGCCGCCGGCAGCCGGGTCAGTACCAGGAAATAACAATAAAAGCCCACCAGGGAACCGAATACCGCCAGATAGATGATCGCACCCAGACCGCGCACGTCCCCGCTCCACGCCACGCCCTGGCCGGTGGCCAGCAACGCCGCGCCATACAACGGCAACGACAACAACAGCCCGCCCACGGTCTGCTGCATGGGCGCGAGACCGGCCCCCACGCGCTGCACCACGATGCCGGACAACGCGAACAGCGTGACCGCCGAGAGAATCCACAGCATGCCACGGCCACGCCGGTCCACCACCTCGACGCCACCCCACAGCGTCCCCAGGCTGTCGCCAAATACCAGTGCCAGCCCGGCCAACCCCAGCAGACAGGCCCCCCAGTGCCAGCCGTTGAACCGCTGCCCGCCGGGCAGCCACTGCATCATCACCCCGGAAATCAAAGGCGCCATGCCGAACACCACGGAAATCAGCCCGGAGGGCAAATCCCGGGCCGCCATATAGCTGCAGCCCATGGCACCGAAAATGCCCGGCAAGGCGGCACCGTAGCTGGTCAGGGCGCGCCGGTGCAGCGGCAGCCCCTGCCCGCGCGCCAACAACCAGAGCAAGCCCAGCGCCGCCGCCAGCGCCATGCGCGAACCGGCGGCGGCGAACGCCGGCAACGCCTCACCGCTCCATTTAATACCCAGGGGCGTGGTCGCCCACACGGCGATCACGATCAAATAGGCAGCCAGGGTGTTCATGGCATTCCTTCACAAAAAAAGGGGCGGGGTTGTCCCAGGCCGGGCACCCGGGGAAAATGCGTCGGTCAAAAAAAACGCGGCTCAACCGCGTTGGCTTGCGAATAAAAACAGACGTGCGACCATTCTGCGTTAAAGGGTTGGTGACAACAAATGGATATCTATCTTGTAGGCGGCGCGGTTCGAGACGAACTGCTCGGCCTTCCGGTCAAGGAACGAGACTGGGTGGTGGTGGGCGCCACCCCGCAACAACTCATCGATCAGGGCTTTCGCCCGGTCGGCAAGGATTTTCCCGTTTTTCTGCATCCGCAGACCGGCGAGGAATACGCGCTGGCGCGCACCGAACGCAAAAGCGGCCACGGCCACGGCGGCTTCACCTTTCACGCTGATCCGTCCATCTCCCTGGAACAGGACCTGATCCGCCGCGATCTGACCATTAACGCCATGGCGCGCACCGCCGACGGCGAGGTCATCGACCCCTTCAACGGCCGCCACGATCTCAAAGCCCGGATATTGCGCCATGTCTCCCCGGCCTTCGCCGAGGACCCGTTACGCGTGCTGCGTGTGGCCCGCTTCGCCGCCCGCTACCGCTGGCTGGGGTTCCGGGTGGCGGAGGAAACCGAGGAACTGATGGGCGACATCGTGCTCAGCGACGAGCTCAGGCATCTGCCCGCCGAAAGGGTCTGGAAGGAAACCAGCCGCGCGCTCATGGAACGCTCTCCCCAGGTGTTCCTGCAAACCCTGCACGACTGCGGCGCCCTGGGTGAATTGTTCCCGGAGCTGGCCAACCTGGACGGCGTGCCGCAATGCCCGGACCACCACCCCACCGTGGACGTGCTCACCCATCAATACCGCTGTCTGGCCCAGGCCGCCCGTCAGAAGCTGCCCTTGACGTGCCGCTTCGCCCTGCTCTGTCATGATCTTGGCAAGGCGGAAACACCGCCGGACGGCTGGCCCGAACACCGTGGCCACGAACGGCGCAGCGAAGTGCTGGCACGGGAGTTCGCGGAGCGACTCAAGGTGCCCAGGGAAATGGCCGACGCCGGTGTCACCATGGCCCGCTGGCAACGGCGCGCGCATCGCGTTTTCAATCTGCGCGCGGTGGACATCTGGGAGCTGCTTCACAGTCTGGACGTGCTTCGCCGCCCCCGGCGGCTGAAGTTTTTCCTGAGCGCCTGCGAGGCCGACGCGCGCACCTGCGCCGCCGACCCCAAGGCCCCCTTCCCGCAGGGCGAATTTCTCAATGGCGCGGCCGAGGCGGTACGCCAGGTGGACGCCACCGCCCTGCGCGAAGCCGGCCTGGCCGGCCCCGCCCTGGGCCGCGCCCTGGAAGAAAAACGCATCAAGGCCATCCGGGAATACAAACGGGAGTTCACCCAGCAATGGCGCCAATAGCCCTGGTCACCGGCGGAGCTCGCCGCATCGGCGCGCGCATCGCGCACACCCTCCACGAACGCGGTTGCCGGGTACTGATTCATTACCGGCACAGTGAAGCGGACGCCATGGCACTGGCCGATCGCCTCAACGGCCTGCGCCCGGACAGCGCCGCCACCTTGCGCGCCGACCTGAACGACCCGGACGCGGTACGCGACCTGGCGGCACGCGCCCTTGACCATTTCGGCGGCATGGACCTGCTGGTCAACAACGCGTCCAGTTTCTATCCCACGCCGCTGGCGGATGCCGGCGACGACGACTGGGACGCACTCATGCACAGCAACCTGCGCGCGCCCTTCCTGCTCAGCCAGGGGCTCGCCGAGGCCCTGACCCGCGACGGTGGCGGCGCCATCGTCAACATCATCGATGTCTACGCGGAAAAGCCCCTGGCGGCCCACCCTCTCTACTGCATGGCCAAGGCCGGCCTGGCGATGATGACCAAAAGCCTGGCCCGGGAGCTTGGCCCGGCGGTACGCGTCAACGGCGTCTCCCCCGGCCCCATTCTGTGGCCGGAGCAAGGCGGCGAGGATCAGGCCGCCATTCTTGGCGCCACCGCGCTGAAGCGCGCCGGCGACCCGGATGACATCGCCAGCACCGTGGCCTGGCTGGCCCTCGACGCGCCCTATGTGACCGGCCAGATCCTGGCCGTGGACGGCGGCCGCTCGCTCACCCTGGCCGGCGCCTGAGCCGGCGCCGCGGGACAAACCGCACAACCTCCCGGGACACCGGTGAAAGCCACCCCCCGCCTCCCCCTGGCAGACTCAAGCATCACAATAACGACACCTCAGGGGGAACCTCCATGCCTTCAACGCTGCTGCGCCGGGCACTGCCCGTGCTTGCTCTTTCACTGGCCGCCTGTGGCGGTGACCACGATCATCGTCGCGGCGAAGCATCACCGCCAGCCACCACCCCCACCGCCCTGACCATCGACGAACACAACGGCGATGGTCTGTTGGGCGAAGTGATGTTCATCACCACGCTGATGACATTGAACGTGACCTACGACCTGAATCTCCACACCTTCGCGCTGCCGGTAACCTCCTGCGAAAATGACGGCACGCTGCGGCGGGATCGGCAGGCCGGTGGCGACCAGCGGATCACCGCCATCGAATACCGCGATTGCCTGACCTCCCTGGGCCCCGACACCACCCTGACGCTGGATGGCGAACTGGCCATCGACTATGAGGACGACACCCCGGGCTCCCCCTTCCGCATCCAGGCATCCGGGTTTACCTCCCACCTGCGCGAAACACGACAAGGCACCCTGTATGGCAACCGAACCCGTCTCGACGGCGCGCTGCGAATGACGCCGGATCCGGTCACCGGCCTGCCCTTCGCCAGTATCAGCGACGCCGACCTGACACTGGACTTCGACTACCTGGAAGACGACATCGCCCTCAACCATTGGCGGTGGCGGTTACAGGACTTCGCGATACCTTTCTCCGTGAACCCGATGACCGGCGGCATGGGCATGGGCGCCAGCGGACGGCTGACCCTGTTCGGCGACGGACAGGCCCGGGGATTCGTGGACGTGTACACCGACGCCCCGCTTTCCACCTCCATGGCGGCCTGCCCGGACTCCGGCGACCTCACCGTGACCGGCGCCGACGGCGGCTACATCCGTCTGACCATTCCTAACGCCAATGAAGCGGTGCTGACCACCAATGGCGACGGCGACCTGATCAACTGCGGTCAACTGCTTGATCTCACCGATCCGATGAACGTGCTGGTAATCGCCCACTGAATCCCGCCACGCCGGAAAAATTCATTTCCTTTTTGCTCATCATGCGGATAGTCTCCCAAAAAATTTTATTGCAAATTTTCCATTATTTTTAAGAAAAAATTGCCGGGGGACATCCGAAAATGAGACTTTATTCTTACGCTTCACGCCGGGCGACACCGTTATGCATGGTCGCTACTTTCTCTGCCTGCCTGCTTCTTGCCGCCTGTGAAGAAGACAGCTACCACGCACCGGAATCGACGGTGTCCGAAGACAGCGCGCCCACCGCGCTCGACCAATCCACGGCCAGTTATTTCGCTGCGCCGAAGATCATTAACTACGGCCCGGCGCTGGCCAATAACGCGATCCCCGGACCCTGCTTCAGCAGTGGTGACGTCCAGGTGGAAACCGACGCCGAAAACCGCGTATCACGGATCACCTACAACGCCTGCAGCGAGGATTTCGGGCCCGGTTTCTCATCTCTGACCGACGGTGTGGTGACGTTTGAATATGACGCGGGCGGCACTCTGACAGGCCTGATCATGGACGACTTCTCCGAGGAAACCGTGCTCGGCGATGATAACCAGCAGGTCAGATTCGACGGCACCATGGAGTTCCCGAACGGCCCGTCCTCACCGCCCAGCTATACGGCCAACGGCGACTACCGGTTCATCCGCGAGTTCCCTTCCGACAATCAGAACGTGGCGATGAGCTTCAAGGATTTCGTGGTTGAAAGCTCGGTAAGTGGCACCGACATCATCCAGATCATGAGCGGCCGCCTTTCCCTACCGGACGGTGACACCTATCTGACCGTCGACACCGGCGACACTGGGCTGCGTCGCCCCTCCGGCTCCTCCTGCGCGACCGCCGGCACCCTCACCCTGACCGCCGAGGACGGCAGCTACACCAGCGTCACCTTCAACGGCGAGGACCACATCGTGGTGTCGGTGAACGGCGTGGCGCAACCGGAACGCACCTGCGACGAATACCTGGCATTCATCGAAGACTGATCCACTAACCGGGCTCGGATCCGACCGCCCGATGGAAACGGGCGGCGGGCCGGGCCCGTTCTCTCCATTGGGGGCTAAAAATGTTCACTCGAAAACATCCGGCCGTGGCGGCCTTGCTCGCCACGGGAGCGCTGCTGTGCGCCTGTAATGAATCCTCCTCGAGCAGCGCGGAGGAACCAGGGTCGGAGACGCCCAATTCCCTGGTGCTCAGCGACGAGAACGCCGCCGAGGCGTTACGACTGGCGCTGGATACACCCCGCGTTCTGCCCGATGCACTTTTGTATCTGGTCATGTACGCGGGCATGGGCGCGAGCCAGGAAACCTGCCTGAACGATCCCGAGGGCACCGTGGATGGCGCCATGACCGGCAACCGCCCCGACCAGGCGCGGTTCGACAACTGCGCCGTCGAGCAATACTACGGCGAGACCACCTGGGCGGATGGCCACGTCCGGTTCGCGTTCGAGAACGAACAGGATGTATCGCCGTTCACCATGACCATGGAAGATTACGCGCTACATACCCTTCGCCCCGACCCGTATTGGGAAGAGACACTTCAAGCGGACGGCGCCGTGCATATCTCACCGTCGAGCTACGGCATGGCGATCGCCAGTATCCGTGATTTCAACGGCAGCCTGGAGTTCACGTCCCGGCAAGGTAGCAGCCAGAATCCGTGGCAAGTCGATTCGAGCTGGACGTTCAACGGGTTCGGCCTTGAGATCGAAGAGGGCGGCCGCGGGCCCGAATCGCTGACCATGGAAGGGCAACTGAGTTTTAGCAGCCCGCTTCAGGGCAGCGTCACCCTGACCACCCATGTGCCGCTCTACCATTCACACGATGAAATGATCGAGTGCCCAGATCGTGGAGATCTGACCATGGAAGGCGACGAAGGTACCTCGTTGAACCTGTCCATCATCGACAACGAGACCCTCCAGGTGACCGTGAATGGTGTCACCGACACCTATGATTGCGAGGGTTTTCTGGAGTGGTCCCAGGGCAACTTCATTTTCTAGCAATCAGGGCCAGAGAAAAGGCACCTGCCACAGGCGCTGTTCGGGGAAGCGGTATTCGTCGAGCAGCGCCGCGTAGCCGCGCTTGAGCACCGGGTGCTCGGCGGAGGGAGCGAGATCGGCGAGCGGGCGCAGCACGAAGGCGTGCTTGAGGATCTCGCCCCGGGGCAGTTTGACGCCTTCCACCTCGCCGGTAAGGTCGCCATAGGTAAGGATATCGATGTCCAGGGTGCGGCTGGAGAATTTCTTTTCGCCGCGCACCCGGCCGTGGGCCCGTTCAATGTCGCGCAGCCGGTTGGCCAGTTCGCCCACCGGCAGGTCGGTATCCAGGGCCGCCACCAGGTTGTAGAAGGCGTCGCCACTGAAGCCCACCGCTTCGCTTTCGTACACCGGGCTGAGATCGAGGTCACCGAACTCCGCGGCCAGCCGGTCCAGGCCGGAGCGGATATTGTGGTCGCGGTCGATATTGGAGCCGAGGCTTAAATACACCCTTGCCATCAGGCACGCTCCCCGCGCTCGATGATCACGCCCACGTCCCGGGAACCGCGCAGGGCACCGGGCTTGCTCAAGCGAAGCTTGAGCCAGGACACGCCGAACTCCTCCAGCACCAGTTGCGCCACCCGCTCCGCCAGGGTCTCCACCAGCTGGAAGTCGCTCTCCTCGATGTATTGGATGATGCGCTTGCCGATGGCCTTGTAGTTCAAGGCATCATCGATGTGATCGCTGGCGGCGGCGCGGCGGATGTCCGCCGCCATTTCCAGATCCAGGCTCACGGTCTGTCGGATACGGCGCTCCCAGTCGTAGATGCCGATCACCGTGTCCACCTTGAGGTCGCTGATATAGACGATGTCCATGCTGGTCCTTGATAATGCCGACGATTCTGAGAACGGGATTATAGCCGGTGGACACCTTAGCATTACAGGAAAGTGGAGTCTGGCTGCTGCCTTTGTGCGCGGCCGCCTACCTGCTGGGATCGATTTCCAGCGCCATTCTGGTGTGCCGGCTGTTCGGCTACCCGGACCCGCGCACCGAGGGCTCCAGTAACCCGGGCGCCACCAATGTGCTGCGCATCGGCGGCAAACCCGCCGCCGCCCTCACCCTGCTGGGCGACGTGCTCAAGGGCACCCTCCCGGTGGCGCTGGCCTACGGCCTGGGCATGAACGCCTTCGCCGCCGCCCTGGTCGGCTTCTGCGCCTTCCTGGGTCATCTGTTCCCGGTGTTCTTCCAGTTCCGTGGCGGCAAGGGCGTGGCCACCGCCTTCGGGCTGCTGTTCCCACTGCACTGGCCCAGCGGCCTGGTGGCCGGCACGGTCTGGCTGCTGGTGTTCGCGCTGACGCGGATTTCCTCGGTGGCGTCGCTGAGCGCCTTCGTGGCCGCGCCCATCAGCCTGTGGTTCTGGCTGCCGGCGGCGTTCTGGCCGATGGTGGCGCTCACCGCCATCATGATCTTCCGCCACCGCACCAATCTGGCCAAGCTGCTCAGCGGCGAGGAACTGGGGTTTCGCGGTAAGCGGTAGCGGCTGATCGCGACTGAAGTCGCTCCTACAACGGACCTTGTAGGAGCGACTGGGCGGCACTCCGCTTCAGTCGCGATGAAAGCCCGCGATCAGGCGCTCAGCGGGGCCAGCTCCGCCAGCGGCCAGCGCGGGCGTACGGCGATGGGCAGGCCGCTGTGCTCCCCGGCGGCCAACCGCAGGGCTCCGGCGTAGGCGATCATGGCGCCATTGTCGGTGCAGTAGGCCAGCCCCGGGTAGAACACCCGCACGCCCCGTTTGGCCATGGCCGCGTCCAGCTTTTCCCGCAACGAACGGTTGGCGCTGACGCCACCGGCCACCACCAGCCGCTCGCCGCCGGTCTGCTCCATGGCCCGCCGGCACTTGATCACCAGGGTATCCACCGCCGCGTCCTGGAACGCCAGGGCGATGTCCGCCCGGTCCTGGTCGGACAGGGCGTCGGCGCCACCCAGATCATTGATGGTATTAAGGGTGAAGGTCTTCAGGCCGGAGAAGCTCATGTCCAGGCCGGGGCGGTCGGTCATCGGCCGGGGAAAGCGGAACCTGCCCGCCTCGCCCTTCTCCGCCAGGGCGGCGATGCGCGGCCCGCCCGGATACCCCAGCCCCATCATCTTGGCGACCTTATCGAAGGCTTCGCCGGCGGCGTCGTCAACGGACTCGCCCAGGGGCCGATAGTCGCCCAGGGCGCGGGCTTCCAGCAGCAGGGAGTGGCCGCCGCTGACCAGCAGTGCCACGAACGGGAAATCGGGGCGCTCTTCTCCGGGCCGCGGCGCTTCCTCCAGCAACGGCGCCAGCAGGTGGCCTTCCATATGGTGCACCGGCACCGCCGGCACGCCCCAGCCGTAGGCCAGGGAGCGGCCCACGCCAGCCCCCACCAGCAGGGCCCCGGCCAGGCCCGGGCCGGCGGTGAAGGCGACACCGTCCACCTGCTCCGGCCCGCAGCCGGCCTCGCTGAGCACCTGGCGGATCAGCGGCAGCACGCGGCGCACATGATCGCGGCTGGCCAGTTCCGGCACCACGCCCCCATAGGCGGCATGCATGTCGATCTGACTGAACAGCGCCTGGCCGAGCAGGCCGCGCTCCGTGTCATAGAGGGCGACGCCGGTCTCGTCGCAGCTGGATTCGATGCCCAATACGCGCATTTTTGCTCCCGTTTCGCCGGCGCGGGCGCGATGCCCGACCGGGACGCGCATGATACCGCCAAGGGCCATGCTTTGCATTTTCTCCGGGCTCAGGTAGAATTCGCGCCTCGCTGTCTGGGTGGCCCATTGCCGCCCCAGGGACACCTGAGCCCCGACAGCCCCAATTAACCGCAATATTCAATATTCAAGGTAGGTGATACTTCATGCCTCAGGTGAAAGTGAAAGAAGGCGAACCCTTCGACGTGGCCCTGCGCCGTTTCAAGCGTTCCTGCGAAAAAGCCGGTGTGCTCTCCGAAGTCCGTCGTCGCGAGAACTACGAGAAGCCCACCCAGGAGCGTAAGCGCAAGCGGGCCGCCGCTGTAAAGCGTCACCTGAAAAAGCTGCAGCGCGAGCAGCTGGCGCGTAAGCGTCTGTACTAAGGACAACGCCGGGCCCCGCCCGGCGTTTCCGGTTTCGTCATGAGCGCGCTCCAGGACCAACTCAACGCCGCCGTGAAGGACGCCATGCGCGCCAGGGATAAAGCGCGCCTGGGAACGCTTCGCATGGCCACCGCCGCGATCAAGCAGGTCGAGGTGGATGAACGTATTGAGCTGGACGACGCGCGCGTTCTGGCGCTGCTCGACAAGCAGATCAAGCAGCGCAAGGATGCCGCCAGCCAGTACCGCGACGCCAACCGGGCCGATCTGGCCGAGGTGGAAGAAGCGGAAATCGCGGTGCTCCAGGAATTCCTGCCCACCCAGCTTGACGAGACGGAAATCCAGGCTCTGATCGAGCAGGCCATCGCCCAGACCGGTGCCTCCGGCATGCAGGACATGGGCAAGGTGATGGGCGTGCTCAAGCCGCGGTTGCAGGGCCGCGCCGACATCGGCGCCGTCAGCGGCAAGGTCAAACAACGTCTAGCCTAGGATCATCGCTGGCCCGCGCCATTGCTTGATCCGGCGCGTCACTGCGAGGAAGATTCCCTTCCATGGCCGGCCGCATTCCCGAACACTTCATCCAGGATCTTCTGGCGCGCACCGATCTGGTGGCGCTGATCGATTCCCGCGTGCCCCTGAAAAAGACCGGCCGCAACTATTCGGCCTGCTGCCCCTTCCATCAGGAAAAGACGCCTTCTTTCACCGTGGCTCCGGACAAGCAGTTCTACTACTGCTTCGGCTGCGGCGCCTCCGGCAACGCGGTCGGCTTCCTGATGGAGTACGACCACCTCAGCTTCCCGGAGGCAGTGGAACAGCTGGCCACCCGGGCCGGCATGGAAGTGCCCCGCGAGGGGGGCGGCGACGCCCGCAAGGAAAAGGCCCGCCGCGACCGGCTGCAGACCCTCTATGACCTGCTGGCCCGGGCGGAACGCTTCTACCGCCAGCAGCTCAAGCACGCCCCGGAGCGCCAGAAGGCGGTGAGCTACCTCAAGGGTCGCGGCCTCACCGGCCAGATCGCCGCCCGCTACGGGCTCGGCTTCGCGCCACCGGGCTACGACAATCTGAGCCAGGGCCTGAGCCTGGACAACGAGGGCATCGAACAGGCCCTCACCGCCGGCCTGCTGGTGCGCAAGGAAGACAGCGGTCGCACCTACGACAAATTCCGCGACCGCATCCAGTTCCCGATCCGCGATGGCCGTGGCCGCACCATCGGCTTCGGCGGCCGGGTACTCGGCGACGGCAAGCCCAAATACCTGAACAGCCCGGAAACTCCGGTGTTCCACAAGGGCAAGGAACTGTACGGCCTGTGGGAGTGGCGCCAGAGCCGGGACAAGACCGACCGCCTGTACGTGGTGGAAGGCTACATGGACGTGATCGCCCTGGCCCAGCATGGCGTGCCCAACGCGGTGGCCACCCTGGGCACCGCCACCAGCGAGGACCACTGCCACACCCTGTTCCGGCAGGTTAACGAGGTGGTGTTCTGCTTCGACGGCGACAACGCCGGCCGGCGCGCCGCCTGGCGGGCCCTGGAATCCGCCCTGCCGGTGCTGGACGACGGCAAGCAGGCGCGTTTTTTGTTCCTGCCCGAAGGCGAGGACCCGGACACGCTGGTACGCGCCCAGGGCCCGGAAGCTTTGTTAGCGCTCACTGACAAAGCGGACACCCTGGCCACCTATCTGTTCCGGCACCTCTCCGAAGGGCTGGACCTGAACACCGTGGACGGTCGCGCCCGCCTGGCCCGGCTCGCCCTGCCGTTCCTCGACAAACCCGCCGGCCCGGTCTACCGGGCTCTGCTGGAAGAGGAACTGGCGCGGCTCACCCGGCTGGAACGCGGCGCCCTGGAAAAACTCCGCGAAAGCCTGCCCAAACCGCGCCGGACGGCTCCGGAACCGCCGCCGGCACGGCCCGAACCGGCGCCCAGGGACGCTGATCCCGGGCCCTGGGACACACCACCGCCGGAAGGCGACCCGGGCCCGCCACCAGACTGGGCGGATTTCCCCGAGGGAAACGCCCCGGCCCGACCTCCACGCCGGCGTCCGCCGCGCTCCCGGGGCGCCGGCCTGACCCTGGTGGAGCGGTTGGTGCTGGTGCTCCTCTCGCACCCGCAGGTGCTGGATGAACACCCCCTGCCAGAGGGCCTGGAGGAGCTGGAACTGGACCAGCGCGACCTGCTGCAGCAGGTGGCCGCCACCGCCCGGGACCAGGGCGGCTCGCCGGCCGCGCTGCTGGGTGCCGCCATGGCCCTGGACCATGGCGAATCCCTGTCGGCGCTACTGCGCGAGGCGCTCAAGCCGCCCATGGACGCGGACGTGGCGCGCCGCTACTGGGAAGACGCCCTGGGGCACCTGCGCATCCTCGCTCTGGAGCAGGCCCTTGAAGAAGAGCAGCGCCGCCCCAATCCTGACGCATCCCGCCTCGGGGAGCTGATCCAGGCGCTCTCCCAGGCCCGCTCCCGGGCCCGCCAGGGGCCCGTCTGACCGGCCCGGGCCACCCTGGCGTGAAGACCCGGGGGCTTGACCAAACTGGCTCCAGCCCCCATATCCACGTATAATATGCCGTTTCCCAACGACACCTCGTCAACCTACGGACTTTTCGCATGACGTCTCAGAAACAGCAGCAATCACAGCTGAAGCTTTTGATCGCGCTGGGCAAGGAACAGGGCTACCTGACCTACGCCGAGGTGAACGACCACCTTCCCGAATCCATCACTGACACGGATCAGGTGGAAGACATCATCCAGATGATCAATGACATGGGCATCACCGTGGTCGAGAAAGCCACCGATGCCGATCAGATCATGATGGACGAGAGTGCGGAAAGCACCGACGAGATCGCCGCCGAGGAAGCCGCCGCCGTGCTCGCCTCCGTGGAGAATGAGCCCGGCCGCACCACCGACCCGGTGCGCATGTACATGCGCGAGATGGGCACCGTGGAGTTGCTCACCCGGGAAGGCGAAATCGAAATCGCCAAGCGCATCGAGGAAGGCACCCGGGAAGTGATGCACGCCATGGCCTATTGGCCCGGCGCGGTGGAAATGGTCCTTGATGAATACCAGCGCATCATCGACGAGGAGCGCAAGCTCACCGACGTGATCGCCGGCTATCTGGACCCGAATGACGACGGCGCCGCCGCCACCGCCGCCAACAAGGAGCCCCGCTTCAGCCAGAAGAAGAAGGAGGAAGCCGAGGCCGCCAAGAAGGAAGAGGACGAGGAAGACGACGACGAGGACAAGGATAAGGACAAGGACGACGACGACGAGGAAGATGAAGGCGGCCTGGACCCGGTACTGGCCGCGGAGCGCTTCGCCGAGCTGCGCAAGCGCTACGAGAAGGCCGAGCGCTCCCTGAAGCGCAACGGTCGCGACCACGCCAGCACCGCCAAGGCGCTGGAAGCCCTCGCCGATCACTTCACCCTGTTCAAGCTGGTGCCGCGCATCTATGACGAGCTGCTCAACGCGGCCCGCAACCACCTGGACACGGTGCGCAAGTTCGAACGCCAGATCATGACCCTGGCGATCCGCCGCGCCGGCATGCCGCGCCGCGACTTCATCAAGGTGTTCCCGGGCAACGAGACCAACCTGGACTGGGTCGACAACCAGTTGAAGGGCAAGAAGTCCAAGGAAGTGGCCGGCAAGCTGGGCCTGATGAAGGAAGACATCCAGCGCAACCAGCGCAAGATCCTGACGCTGGAAGAAATCGTCGGCCTGCCGGTGGCGGACATCAAGGAAATCAACCGCCGCATCTCCATCGGCGAAGCCAAGGCCCGCCGCGCCAAGAAAGAGATGGTCGAGGCCAACCTGCGCCTGGTGATCTCCATCGCCAAGAAGTACACCAACCGCGGCCTGCAGTTCCTGGACCTGATCCAGGAAGGCAACATCGGCCTGATGAAAGCCGTGGACAAGTTCGAATACCGTCGCGGTTACAAGTTCTCCACCTACGCCACCTGGTGGATCCGACAGGCCATTACCCGCTCCATCGCGGACCAGGCCCGCACCATCCGGATTCCGGTGCACATGATAGAGACGATCAACAAGATCAACCGCGTGCAGCGCCAGATGCTCCAGGAAATGGGCCGCGAACCGACCCCGGAAGAACTGGGCGTGCGGCTGGAAATGCCGGAAGACAAGGTGCGCAAGGTACTGAAGATCGCCAAGGAACCGATCTCCATGGAAACCCCGATCGGCGACGACGAGGATTCCAGCCTGGGCGACTTCATCGAGGACGGCAACATGGACTCCCCGGTGGACTCCGCCACCTCCCTGGGCCTGGAAGAAGCCACCCGGGAAGTGCTGGCCAACCTCACCGCCCGGGAAGCCAAGGTGCTGCGCATGCGCTTCGGCATCGACATGAACACGGACCACACCCTGGAAGAAGTCGGCAAGCAGTTCGACGTGACCCGGGAGCGTATCCGCCAGATCGAAGCCAAGGCCCTGCGCAAACTGCGCCACCCGTCGCGCAGCGAACACCTCCGCAGTTTCCTGGACGCGGACATGTAAGCTGGTTTATAACTACCGGCCCGGACGGCATCGCCGCCCGGGCCATTTTTTTTGGGGCCTATAGCTCAATTGGTTAGAGCAGCGGACTCATAATCCGTTGGTTCCAGGTTCAAGTCCTGGTGGGCCCACCACTCATCCCTCATCAAACGCCGGCGCCGCCGTCCCTGGCGCCACGTGTGTGCCTCATATCACCCCAGCCGAAACATCCCTGTTTCAGCGTTCGTCCGCTGCGAAGCTGTGCTTCGGTCCTCCTCACCCCACCACTCGCTTCGCTCGCGCCGGGCAATTCGCTATTTCTTTTCTTTCTTATCGCGGCGTTTTTCCTTCAGCGATCTTTTCGCTTTTTTCTTTTCTTTTTCCTTACTCATGATTTGACTCCTTGCAGGGTTCTACTCGTGTGATCAGCACACTGTATTCGTGGCCGAGAAAACGGGGGTGGACCATGTCGCCGACGCGGGCGCCGAAGAGCGCCTCGCCGAACGGCGAGAGGATCGATATGAAGCGGTGATTGGGCTTGGCGTGGCCGGGTTTCACCAGGACGAAATCCATTTCGCCGCCGTGGTCCAGGTCGACGATCCAGACCCGGGTGCCGATGTCGGCGATCGCCGAGTGGTCCCGTTTACGCTTCCTTTCTTCCATTCTTGCCAACAAGCCGCCGAGCAAATGGGGGGACAACATCCACCATTCGCGAACGGACAGATATCCGCGCGCCTTTTCGGAAAAGCCGGGCAGGCGCCAACGCGCACACCGGGGCGCCATCAGCACATCTCCTGATTGGAAATAAACAATATGGAAAACGATGAGACGCCGGACGGGCGGACCCGTCCGGCTTAGCGGAGAAAGGTGGGGGGAGTGATCAGATAAATCCGACAAATAATCACGGCGTGCCTCGAACCATGAATGAACTCAACGTTCGACCATAGCCCAACAAAAATATAAAGCAAGCCGGCGTGATGAAATGCCGGTTAAAACACCCCCTGGTCGATCATGGCGTCGGCGACACGGCGGAAGCCGGCAATGTTGGCGCCCAGCACCAGATTGCCCGGCGCGCCGAATTCCAGGGCGGTTTCGCTGGCGCGGCGATGGATGTCGCTCATGATGGTGCGCAGGGTGCGGTCCACCTGCTCGGCGGACCAGCGCGCCATGGCGGCATTTTGCTGCATTTCCAGCTGGCTGACGGCGACACCGCCGGCGTTGGCGGCCTTGCCCGGCCCGTAGCTGATGCCGGCGCGCAGGAACAGGGACACGGCGTCGCGGGTACAGGGCATGTTGGCGCCTTCGGAGACGCAGTACACACCGTTGGCCAGCAAGGTTTCGGCGTCCGCTCCGAGCAGTTCGTTCTGGGTGGCGCAGGGGAACGCCAGGTCACCTTCCTGGCGCCATACCGGCAGGCGGCCGTCGTCATAGTCGCAGACCGGGATAAAGGTGGCGTCGTGGTGGGTATCGAGGTAGCTCCGCAGCGCTGCCCGGTCGCGCTCCTTGATGGTCTTCAACAGCGGCACGTCCAGCCCGTCGGTGTGGATCAGGGTGCCACTGGAATCGGAGCAGGTGATCGGCCGGGCGCCCAGCTCCAGCAGTTTTTCCATGGTGTAGAGCGCCACATTACCGGCGCCGGACACCAGACAGCGTTTGCCTTCCAGGGTTTCGCCTTTTTCGGCGAGCATGTTCTCGGCGAAGTACACACAGCCGTAGCCGGTGGCTTCCTTGCGGCCGAGGGAGCCGCCCCAGCCGGTGGATTTACCGGTGAGCACCCCTTCAAAACGGCCGCTGAGGCGCCGGTACTGGCCGTACAGGTAGCCGATCTCGCGGTGGCCGACGCCGATGTCACCGGCGGGCACGTCCACCGTGGCGCCGATATGACGGTACAGGGCGGTCATGAACGCCTGGCAAAAGCGCATTACTTCGCCCTGGCTGCGGCCCTTGGGGTCGAAGTCCGCGCCGCCCTTGCCGCCACCGAGGGGCAAGCCGGTGAGTGCGTTCTTGAAGATCTGCTCGAAGCCGAGGAACTTGATGATGCCGCTGTTCACGCTGGGGTGAAAACGCAGCCCGCCCTTGTAAGGGCCGAGGGCGGAATTGAACTGAACGCGGTAGCCTTTGTTAACCCGCACGTTGCCGGCGTCATCCACCCAGGCGACGCGGAACAGGATCTGGCGCTCCGGTTCAAGCAAGCGCTCGACCACCCCCTCGCTCCGGTAGCGGGGATCGGCATCCAGCACTGGAGCAAGCACCTCCAGCACTTCCTCCACCGCCTGGTAGAACTCGTTTTGTCCCGGACTGCTTTGTCGCAGACCGTCCATCACGCTGGAAACATGGCTCATAAAAGCTCCCTATAGCAAAGAGCCGAACAATGAAGCGGCTCGGAAAAAAACAAAAAAGGAATATGCGCATGATCGCCCGGAGCGGGCAGTGGACGCCAGGTGCGATGTCTCAGAGAAGAGCTTGCACCATAAAATGGATTCAATATCATTATATAATGAATCCATATAGGCGTTATCTTATTCCATTGGGGCGCCTCGGGGTTCTTCTCTCAACGAACAACAATTCATCGATTCCCGCAATCCCAAACAGGAAGCGCCCATGTCGACACTATCCGCGACCGTTCAAGGCGAAACGCTCGCCGTCCCTCATTCACTGGGCACCCGGCCACCCGCGACGCCCGCCCCGTTGGGCGCGGTGGACTGCCATCACCATATTTTCGATCCCCGGTTCCAGAAGTACGGGGAAATCCATGTGCCTTCCGCGACGGTGCCGGAATACCAGCTGTTCAAGCGACGCCTCGGTTTATCCCGTTCCATCGTGGTGGCGCCGTCCAATTATGGAACCGACAACGCTTGTCTGATGGATGCCCTGGACCAACTCGGGCAGGAAGCGGCGCGGGGCGTCGCCTACACCGCCACCGACGTGAGCGTGGAAACGCTGGAATCCTTGCATTCACGGGGCGTGCGCGGCATCCGCGTCTATCTCGACAAAAACCAGATTCCCACCCGCGAGGGGGTTCGCGAACTGGGACGTAAGGTCGCGGACCTGGGCGGCTCCCTCCAGTTCGTCGGTTCATCGAGAGCCGAGGTTCTGGTGGAATGGGAAGACACCCTCCTCAATCTGCCGTGCCCGAGCGTGATTGACCACTTTGGCTGGGCGCCGCAACCCGCCGGAGTGCACAGCAAAACCGCCCGCACTCTGTTCAAACTGCTGGAAAGCGGGAAGGTGTATGTGAAGCTGTCCGGCCTGTATCTCTCGTCGGCCAGTGGTTTTCCAGATTATTCGGATCTGGATGAACTGGCGGCCGGGCTTATCGAGGCGGCGCCGGAGCGCATCCTTTGGGGGACGGACTGGCCACACCCGCAGTCGGCGATTCGGGGCCAGGTGCCAGACGGGGCGGTGCTTTTCGACCGGCTCGCCATCTGGGCGCCGTCGGCGGAGCTGCGCCGGCGGATACTGGTCGACAATCCGGACCGGCTGTACTGGTCCGACTGAACGCATCGCGGCGGACCGGCCATGGCCGGTCCGCCGCTCTACCCGGTAACGTTATGGCGCCGGAGCGCCTTCGATGTCGGCCACCAGGTTGAAGTTGGCGTCCACCACCACCGAGCAGTCGGGGCCGACACCGAAGGAGGATTCCCGCTCCTCGAAGACGGCGGGACCCTGGATCCGGGTGCCGGGTTTAAGGGCATAACGGTCGTAGACCTTGGCTGTGCAATCACCGAAGCCGGCGAAATGGACGCGGCGCTCGCCTCGCACCGCCGGTGTGTCCACCAGCGAATAGGCGAGACTGATATCACGGCCGGGCACACGGGCATGCAGGCGCCAGTTAATAGCCTCCACGTCATAGCCGGCCATGCTGCGGGCAAACCGATCCCGGTAGGCACGTTCGAAATTGTCGCGTACGCCCGCCTGCATGGCAGCGCCCACCGGGCCCTCTGGCAGCGCCACCTCGACCTCGAAGCCCTGGCCGACGTAGCGCATGTCAGCGGATCGGTGAACGACGATGTCCTCCCCGTTGCCACCGGCGCTGAGCAGCAGAGCCCGCGCGCGGGTCTCCATGTCATCGTACAGCCCCGCCACCGTGTCCCAGTCTACCCTCGCCAGGGGAGCGGGGTAACCGCGCACGTCGTTCACCGACGGCGCCGCCACCAGGAAACCGAAGGCCGAAATCACACCGGCGCCCATCGGCACGATTACCCGATTGAGCTTCAGCCGTTTAGCCAACGCGTAGGCGTGCACCGGCCCGGCGCCACCGAACGCCATCAGGGTATACTGACGAGGGTCGCGGCCCTTCTCGGCGAGGTGCATGCGCGTAGCGGCGGCCATGTTCTCGGTAACGATCTCCTGAATGCCGGCGGCCACTACCCGGTTTTCCAGGTTCAGTGGTTTCGCCAGGCGCTCCTCCATGGCCTTTTCCACCTCATTCATGGCCAGGCCCATTTCGCCACCAAGGAAGAAATCCGCGTCCAGATACCCCATCATCAGGTCGGAATCGGTCACCGTGGGCTCGCCCCCACCGCGACCATAGGCCACCGGCCCGGGGACCGAACCGGCGCTGCGCGGGCCGACCTTCAAGAGGCCGAGATCGTCCACCGAGCCGATTGATCCCCCGCCGGACCCGATCTCGATCATATCCACCACGGTCAGCTTCAGCGGCAGCCCGGAGCCCGGCTTGAACTTGTCCAGACGTCCGGCTTCAAACTCATGCTTAATGTGCGGCTTGCCGCTCTCCACCAGGCACATTTTGGCCGTGGTGCCGCCCATGTCGAACGAGATCACCTTGTTTTCGTCGATACCGGCGGCGATGAAGGACGCCGCCATGGCGCCCGCCGCCGGCCCCGATTCGAGTAACGCTACCGGAAACGCACAGGCTTCGCGCACCGTGGTAATACCGCCGCTGGAGAGCATGATGTAAAGCTCCCCGGTGAAACCGGTCGCCGCCAGATCCGACTCCAGAGCATTGAGATAACCATGCACACGGGGCTGCACATAGGCGTTCACGCAGGCGGTGTTGATGCGTTCGTATTCGTTGATCTCCGGGGCCACCTCGGACGACAGGGTGATGAGAAGATCGGGGTAGCGTTCAAGAATCAGCGCCTGCGCACGACGCTCATGGGCCGGGTTCACGTAGGCATGGAGCATGCCAATGGCGAGCGCCTCGACATTCTGTTCCTCGACCAACACTCGGGCCGCCTCGACCACAGCGTCCTCATCCAGCGCCACATGCTCAGCGCCATCGGCGCGCAATCGCCCGGGCACGCCAATACGACATTGCCTTGGCACAATGACGGGCACCGGTCGGGCATGCAGATCATCCACGTCGTAGCGAATCTCCCTGCCCATTTCCAGCACGTCACGGAACCCTTCCGTGGTAATCAGGCCGACGCGGGCGCCGGTGCGCTCCAGGACCGTATTGGTGATCAGGGTGGTACCGTGGACCACGCTGTGCACCTGGTCGATGGAGGTACCGGATTCCTTGAGCAACCGTTCAATGCCTTCCAGGATCGCCCGGCCCGGCGCCTCCGGCGTGGTCAGGCGTTTCCCGGTCCAGGTCACGCCACGGGTATCGTCGTGCAGCACCAGATCGGTGAAGGTACCGCCAATATCCACCCCGATTCGGGTCGTCTTTGTCATGCTGTCTCCTGTCATTGTCCGGCCACCGTGTCGGTCGGGTCATAGCCGTAATCCCGTATCGCCGCCTCTTTGCTCACCAGGCCCGCGTCAATGTCCGCCGCGATGGCCGCGCGGTCCCGGGCGGCGGGCGGTCCATAGCCGCCGCCCCCCGCGAACGAGACGGTGACGCTGGCGTCCGCCGGCATCATGGTCATGGACTTAAGCGAGGCGCTCTCGCCATGAGAAAAGGTGGCCCGCCCCCCGGCGCCGGGGGCACCGCCGAGAATCCCTACCGGCGGGTTCTTCTCCCGGTCACCCACCAGGGCGACCCGCATCGGCGCGCCGGTGATGTTCTCCACCCGCACATCCTGACCGAGACCGCCGCGGTAACGTCCGGCACCGCCGGAATCCGGCCGGTATTCCTTTTTCAGAAACAGGATCGGTGCTTCCACCTCCAGTGCCTCGATACTGCCGCTGCCGGAGTTGGAGGGGAACGCCGTGGTCGACAGGCCATCGTGCCGCGACGAAGCCCCCATCCCCGCGCAGGCGAAGAGGATCATGCTGAACGGTTTTTGTTGCGCGTCGCGGCCCACCAGCTGAACCCGCAACGCCGGCGCGCCGCCGCTGTCGGCGATCACCGACTCGGGCACCGTCTCCGCCAAGGCCTGATAAATCAGGCAAGACAGCATATGGCCGGTCAGATGGCGCGCCATCACCGGAGCCGGGAAGCGGGCATTGACGATCGATCCTTCCGGGGCGCTCACCGTGATCGGACGATAGGAGCCTTCGTTCCGGCGGGTGTGGGGATCAAGCAATATCTTCACCGGATAGATGGAATAGGCCGTGGTGTAATTGATCGTGCAGTTGATCGAGTGATTGACCTGGGGCGAGCTGCCCTCGTAGTCGATGTGCATCCGGTCGCCCGCCACCGTGATCGAGCATTCGATCCGTGTGGGCTGCCCTTCCACGCCATCGGCATCCAGCGAAGAGCGGTACACGCCATCCGGAAGCGCTTCGATTTCCTTGCGCATGACCCGCTCGGCGGCATCGTGCATAGCGGTGGACAACATCACCAGGTCCTGCTGGCCGGTCTCCAAGAGAAACTCGACGACGCGCCGGCGACACACGTCATGGGCCGCCATCTGCGCCTCCAGATCACCCAACACCTGATCGGAATAACGCACATTATCAAGCAGGAAATCGACGAAATCCTGATTGCGCTCGCCGGCCCGGGCAATGCGCACCGGGGGAATCAGCAGGCCTTCGGAGATCAGTTCCGTGGCGCCCATGGTCGGCGTGCCACCGATGTCGGGCACATGGGCCGCCGTGGCCGAGAAACCGACCAGGCGGTCCCCGTGAAAGATCGGCGCCACCATGGCGATGTCCGGCAGGTGGCCGGTGGCCATCCACGGATGGTTGGTGATCACGCAATCCCCGGGGCGCCAGGTGTCGACCGGAAACTTCTCCAGTATATGCCGCGTCATCACGCCCATGATGGCGTGAAACGCCGGAATACCGGCCCGGCATTCGGCGATGGTCTCGCCGTCCGCATTCAGCAGCACCACCGAGTAATCGTTCGCCTCGCGGATAATGGTGGAGAACGCCGTGCGCAACAAAGTGGTCGCGGCTTCGTCGGCGATCGCCGCGAGACGGCTCCACCATACTTCCAGCGTAATCGGGTTGATATTCTCTTCCGTCATCCTGTTATTCCTTCTCTGCAACAAGCGACTTTTCCATGATGACCAATGGTGAAACCCGGCTCAGGCTGCCACGGCCCGGCGCGTAGCGTACGCTTGGCGCACCGCATGCCGGCCGCCCAGCAGCAACAACGCCGCGATGACAAATGAAATCCCAAGCACGATGCGCATGGACCAGGCGATCTTGGCATCGTCCTGGAACACGTAGTCATTGAAGACACCGATGGTCAGCGGCCCCATGGTGGCCACGAAAAGCTGGCCAACCAGGGAATAGATGCCCACCGTTTGCGCGCGCATGCGGTTGGGCACGATTTCAATCAGCGCCGTTTTCGCCAGACCGAAACTGGCGCCGATCAAAAAGTTGAGCGTGGCGATGCTGGCCACCGCCAGGGTCGCTATTTCAACGGTCAGGGTGATGCAGGCAATAATGCTGAGCGCGGCGCAGACACCGCCCACCACCACCTTGGCATCGCCGGGGCGCCGCCGCATCACACGGTCGGTCACCAGGCCGCCGGCCACCGCGCCGATGGGGCCGAAGCTAATGGCCAGTAACCCCAGCCAGATGCCCGCGTCACCACCGCTCCAGCCATGCTGGCGGACGAACAACGTGGGGGCCCAGGCCTGGATCGATTGGCCGGCCACGGACACGGCGCTGAAACCGCCGATCACCGCGCACAGCGGGTACAGATTTTTCTTGAAGACGGCGAGCACCTGGCGCATGGAGTATGGGGCCTCGGCGGCGTCGCCGGTGTCGTTGCGGCGCTCCGGCTCCTTCACCGCCAGCAACAGAGGCACCAGGATACAACCGGCGCCACCCATGGTAATGAACACGATCCGCCAAGCCTCCAGCTCGCCCAGCAACGGCACGGATACAGTGCCGCCGCCCAGCGCCTTCAAGATCGCGCCACCGCCGCCCAGCGACAACGCCGCGCCCAGATAAACGCCGGTGGACCAGATGCTGATGGCGCGCGTACGCCGCGACGGGTCGAAATAGTCGGAAAGTAGGGAGATGGCGCAAGGCACGGCGGCCGCTTCACCGATAGCGGTCAGGATTCTGCCCATGAAGAGCTGCGGCACCGTCTGAGCCAAGCCACACCACACCGTCGCCGAGCACCAGATAACCACCGCGATGATCAGCAGGTTGCGCCGGTTGCGGTGATCCGCGATCCGCGCCAGGGGGTACATGAAAAGACAGTAGAAGATCGCGAATGCCGCGCCTTGCAGCACACCGATCATGGTGTCGCTGATGGCGAAGGACTGCTTGATCGGTTCGACCACCACGGCGATCAGGCTGCGATCCATGAAGTTGAACGCGAAGAGCAGCGTGAGAACGCCACACACGTACCAGCTATAGGCGTTTCCACCACCGCTCCCGGCGGCCATCTTGTTTGTCATGCCAAACCTCTCGAAACCCGTATATGCAGAGAGGGCACGCCAACCGGCATGCCCGGTAAGGCGCGCTTAAAAGGCATAATCCGCGTAGACCCTGAAGTCGGTGCCGGACAGCACGCTGTTGGGCTGAGCGGAGACCAGCGGCACGAAGTCCTTGTTCATCGAGTAATCGACGTACATGACGCCCACGGAGAGGCCCTTGTAGTCCTTTTCCTCAAAGTAATAGGACAGCCGCACTTCGCGGTGGCGTTCAGTGACCTCCTCCTCGGCGCCGCCGTTTATCGGATTGGGCGCGTCGAAGGAACCCTGCCGGTAAAGCGCGAGAAGGCTGACCCCATCCAGGGGCAGCCCGCCAAGCTTCATGCCGGAGAAGTCGTAGCCCACCCCCAGCTGCCAGGTGGTTTCTCCGTCGTTGTTGGCGTCATTACCGCTGCGCGTCCAGACGTCCAGGCGTCCGTCCACGTTTTCACCGTGATCGTAATAGGCGTAGCCAACCTGGCCATTGGACAATTCAGCACGGGCTTTGGAATAGGACAGCCCCAGTTGCAGCTTCTTGATCTTGAAACCGAGATTGATGTTCAGCCACTCGGCATGATCATCGTAGGCGGCAACACCATTAGCCAGGTCCTCGCCCCAGAGCGCGCCATCGCTTTCCAGGTAGTAGTACTGGTTGTCGAGCACCACGCCCATGTCATCGCCAAGCGGCGCTTTCAGGATCAGTTCGTAGCGCGTGTTCTTGTTGAAGTCCTTGGCCACGCCCTGAGCCACTTGCAGGCGCACGGCCTTGGCGTCATAAGTCAAAGCATAGGTGGAGATATTGTCGATGGTGGAGCCGGACTCATTAACGATGTGCTCGAATTCCGGCCGCTCCCGGGGCGAAGTCTTGTCGATATAGCCGGCCTCGAAGGTAAGCTCGGCCGGCAACGGACCAAGCGACGGCAAGGCCGTGTTGACCTGGGCGCGGGCGCCCTGGAATGAGCCTGGCACGGCGCGGGTGTCCAGCGTCCACACCGTGCCCACATGGAAGCGGCCACGGCCCGCCTGAAGATCCGCGGACCAGTTCTCGCCGCCCTGGCGCAGCTTGATGTAGGCCTGCCCCGCCTCCGCGAAGCCGTCGTTACCGCCATCGCTGTCATCCAGGATCTGGCGGCTGTCGGGCCGTGAATCCAGCTTGGTCACGCCATAAACCGAGGTCACGAAGCCGATGGTGTCGCCATAGTATTTGGAGCTGTAATCCACCGCGCCACTGAGTGCCGTGGCGCCCAGCCTTTCACCGGTGGGCAGGCCGCCCAGCTGGTTCTCAATCAGATCATTGTGAGCGCGGGTATCAAAGGTGATGAAACGAAGGTACGTGGAGAGCTCGTTTTCCTTCTTGTACAGATCGATGTCGCTGATGACCGCCGCATGCGCGGCCTGGAAGGAAAGCAATACGACAGGGATGAAGAGCAGTTTCTGCTTATCCATATGACCTCTTTTTGTCTTTTATTTTAATTCGAAGCCCCGAACCGGCCGGCGCTGAACAGAGTGGTTGTGTTCGCGTCACTCGATAGGAGGCAAAGAGTATCCATATTGGATTCACTCAGTCAATAGATTAGATTCAATTCTGTAAATTTTGGATTCAATTTCCCGCAAAGCAATACACGGCACCAGGCCGATCACGCGGACGGCGGCCGGAGGAGGCCGCTAGCGGGCGGAGACAACGAAGAGAAGGAAGGGAGCACGGAAGGGGAAACGAAACAGCGTTGAAACGCGAGCGGAGAAAGCGACCTGGGAAAGCGGCTACTCGAGCCGACCGGGGAGCGAGGCTCCCCGGGGAAGCGTGCTAAGGGTCAGCGCAGAGTGGCCACCGAATGCACCCGTTTCTTGGTGGCCATTACATGGTCGAACATGATGCTTTCGGCGCGCTCGGCGTCGCCCTCGGCGATGGCGTCGATCAGCGATTCATGCTCGCGCTGGGATTGCTCGATATGGTCCGGGACCACCTCCGACATCCGTCGCGCGCTCTGCGGCACATGGGCCGCCACCGCCGGGCAGATGCGGACCACATCCCCCAGCAGGGGATAAACAATGGTCATTCGAATGGCATTGCGCAGCACGTCATTATTGGTCAGCCGGTGAAGCATACGGTGAAAGATGACGTTGTAGCTGTACCATTCCATTTCGATTTGCTCGGACCAGGCGCCCGCCTCGACAAGCTCGCGCCCCTGGCCAACGACCTGTTTCAGCCGCTCGAGATCCTCGTCGTCCACGCCAAGATCCACGCACAGCCGGCAGGCCCGGCTTTCCAGGCTGGCGCGCACGTCCATGGAATCCAGGACATTGCCGATGGTCCCGGCGTGCACGGTATAGCCGCGATTGACGTTGTAGGTCACCAGGCCCTCGGTGGCGAGAATCGCCAACGCGCTGCGTACCGGTGTGCGGGACACCTCGAACTGCTCCGCGAGACTGTCGGCACGCAGACGGGTGCCCGGCGCCACCTCCCCGGTCACGATTTTCTCGCGCAATTTCGCCAGCACCGTACGAATAGCGGGCTCGGTATTGTGCTGTGATTCTTCCAGAACCGCCTTGGCCCGGGATTCAGCGTTTTTCATTATCAATGCACCTGCCGTCCGGCTTTCCCACGCCACCATGTTCCATGGGGAGAACGTACGCTCGGATAAAGTGGATTCGATTCTTGTCGTACTTGCATTCCATTTTATCACGGAGGGCTCGCCCGCCTCCAGGCGCCGCGCCGCCTTACACATTGAGCCAGGAGAACACCTGACGCAGAAAGGCGGTGCCGTTTTCAGCACGCCAGACGCCGTGGGCCATGATCACCTTCTCCGGCTGCCAGGCAAGCATCCGGCGCACCCGCTGCCGCGCGCGGCGGCGGCGCAGGGTACTCAGGCGCACTTCCAGAGGCGCCTTGCCCGGCCGTTCGGTAATGCCCCACAGTCGCGCGATCCAACGCTGCCAGGGCTTCCAGTGGCGGCGCAGGAAATCGTCACTGAACGCTTCACTGAAGTCCGCCAGGATCACGGTGCGGGACGGGCGGTGGAAGAATACCACTTCATCAAGAAACAAGGCTTCACGCAGCCAGATTTGATCCAGGGCATCCGCCCAGGCCGGTGGCGCGGTGTCGCCCAGGGTACCAGTGAAGGTGAGATCGGTCCTTTTGCGCTGCGTGGAACGCGGCCCCCAGAGTTCAGCGTCCGGCCAGGCCTGTTGCCACTCGCCCAGGTAGAGGTGGTGCAGTTTGTTGGGGCTGATCAGATACCGTACCGGGCCGAGATCGTCCACGAAGGCACGCAGGGCCGGGGTCAGCGGGACCGGCGACCAGACCCAGAGGCCGCCGTCGGGCAGGCGCGCGATCACCGAGCGGGTGGGATACGAGAGCCGGTAGAAGTCCACCACCGGGCCATCCACCAGCCACAGGTCCTCGCCAACCTGCACCGGGATGTCATGGCGGCACTCCTGGTGGGCCGCGGCGGTTTGCTCTGGTGAGCGTGTCATTGATCGCTCCCTGCCAGGAAAGAAAGATGCTGGAACCGGTACGCCGGGTCAGGCTGGGGCGGCGGAACCGTCGATACCATCGACCAGGAAGAAGGGCCCCACCGATCCCCGTTGCCGGGCCGCTTTAAAGGGGGCGTATTCCTCGCTGTGGTAGAAACCCTCCGCCACCTGCCGGGAGGGAAACTCGATAATCAACAAGGTCCCCGGCGGCGGACCCTCCCCTTCAATCCGGTCGACCCGGTTGGTACGCGCCAGGTAACGGCCGCCGAGCCGTTCCACCATAGGCGTGACCCGGGCGACATAATCCTTGATCCAACCCGAGTCGGTAAAGTCGATCATCGCAATCGCATAGCATTTCATGACCAGGTCCTCATTACGATAAAACCCTGACTATCCATCGGCGTGGCAGTGCGGGCAATGACCGGTTTGCCCGGCGGTTCCTGGCCGGTCCGGGGGCTCGCCTGTTATAACGGGCGCCTGTTCATGGATGGATACTCGCCTTGATCCCGGTCGCCCCTTTTCCACCGCTTTTCCTCGGGTTGCTGACGCTGTCGATGCTGGCCGGCGCAAGGCTACCCGCCGGTGTCACCCGGCCAGGCGGTCCATCAGGACCGGCAGAGCCGGGTAGTGGAAATCACCGACAACCAAAGCGCCGGTTTCCTTCAGGCCATCCCTGTACGCTGAGAGGCGGCTTCGCCGTTTGTAGGAGCGGCTTCAGCCGCGATCATCCCCCGCCGCGATCCGCATATCGCTTTCGCGGCTGAAGCCGCTCCTGCAACAACACCTGCGACAACGGCTACAGTTGTTCCCTGGCCCGTTGGGCGCGCAGGGCACGGGCCTTGCCGGCGACCTGGAACAAGGGCCGGTCACGGCGCCAGCGTTCGGCGGCTTCGTCGCCCTCACCATCCCACAGCCGGTCCGCGTCCTGATACAGGGCCTGGGTACGGGCCAGGGCCCCGGCCAGGGCCAGATGCGTCACCGGGTCATCGGCGGGCCGGTCGCTGAGCGCGGCCAGGGTCACCAGGCTGGCGGTCAGCGCTTCCGCGAAGTCCGCCGGCCAGTTCCGGGCGCGGGCCTCGCGGAGCAGCCAGGCTTGCACGGCCAGGGCGATGAAGGTGTCCTCCACGGTGCGGAACGGTTTCACCACGGTGTCGTAGCCATCCCCGTCCAGCAGGGCGTTTTCAGGCAGGGCCACCGCTTCGAAGGTGGCGGCGGTGTGAGGAATCTCCGGCACGAAGGCCAGAGGGGGTTTGTCGCGCAGCCGGACCCCGGGGGCATCCGCCGGCACTCGTGCCACTTTCAGCGTCGGCGGCGCCGACGGCTCGCCACCCTGGTCCAGCCGTGCCACCACCAGCAGTTCGCTACAGACCGGCCCCAGAGTGATCCAGCTTTTCCCGCCGTTCAGCCGCCAACCGGCGCCGTCCGCGCGCAGCGCGGTGGCGATGTCCCGGGGCCGGTTACCGCCTTCCTCGGTGGCGCACAGGGCCAACCGAATGGCGGCGTCGGGGGCCAGGCCGAAGTTGGCCAGCAGCCGGCGCAGCGCGGCCTGGTAGCCGGCGGCGAATGCCCAGCCCACCCGGTCGGCGGCAAAACCGCCGTGCAAGGCCAGCGCCACCGGGCCGTGATCGCCGGCGACCAGCTCCTCCCAGCCCTGGCTCCACGCCGCCAGATCGGCCGGTGGGGTGATCGTCGTCGAGGCGCTCAGAAGGGCACGCAACGCCTCCCAGCGCCCGCTCAAAACGCGGCCCGCCCGACGGAAGCGCCGCCATCCACGCAGATCGTCTGGCCGGTCATATAGCCGCTGTCCTCGCCCAGCATGAAGGCCAGGGTGGCGGCGATTTCCCGGGGCTCACCCAGGCGATCCATGGGCACCATGGCCAAGTAGGCGGCTTCCCGGTCGCTGCCTTCCGGGTTATTGGCGCGGAACAGCTCGGTCTCGATGGGTCCCGGGGCGATGGCGTTGACGGTGATCCCGGTCGGCGCGAGCTCCAGGGCCCAGGTGCGGGTGAAGTTGACCATGGCGGCCTTGGCGCTGCCGTAGGCGGTGCGCCCGGGCAGGCCGAAAATGGTCAGGCTGGAGACATTGACGATGCGGCCCCAGCCGCGCGCCTTCATGCCCGGCAGCAGCGCCTGGCTGGCCTGGATCGCCGGGTGCAGATGCAGGGCGTGGATCGCGTCGAAGGTATCCAGATCGATTTCACCCAGGGCCTGGGGCTTGATCATGCCCACGTTGTTGACCACGCCGTCGAAGTCGAAGCGACCGGTAAGGTCCTTGAGCACCGCGTCGGTCTGGTCGCGATCCCCCAGATCGGCGCTGACCAGGGTACCGGGGAAATCCGGATCGTCCCCATGACGGGCAATGCCCACCACGCCATGGCCGGCGGCGGCCAGCCGCTCGGCGGTGGCGCGGCCAATACCCTTGGTGGCACCGGTGATCAGGTAAGTACGGCGTTTCATTCAGGCTCTCCCATATGTTGTTTATTGTTTTCAGCCGCGCATCGGTTTGAGCGCGTCCGCCCAACGCTCCAGCTCATCGAGCATGGCAATGGCGGATTTCTCCTGGATCTCCTTGGCCTTGAAGGCGCCGTTCTCAAGTTGCTCCTGCACCATGGGCACCGCCACCTGCTCGATCAGCGGCATCATCTTCAGGGTAGTGAGGGTCGGTTTGGTGGCTTCCACCGAGCGCATGCCGCCGGAAATGCCGCCGTAACTGACGAACGCCGCCGGCTTGTAATTCCACTCGTGGTAGACGTAATTGAGCGCGTTGAGCAGCGCCGGCGTAGGCCCGAAATTGTATTCCGGAACCACGAACACGTAGGCATCCGCCTCGTCCACGCTGGCGGCCCAACGCTTGGTGTGTTCATGCTGATAGTTCTGCTGCCGGGGGTGGTAGGGCTCGTCGAACACCGGCAGATTGAAATCCACCAGGTCCACCCAGCGGGCATCGAAGTTGCCGTGCTGGCGGGCCAGTTCATAAAACCAGGTACCCACCGTGGAACCCACCCGGCCGGGGCGGGTGCTGGCGATGATCACATTCAGACGAAGCATGGTCGACTCCTTGTGCAATGGCGGAATGCGTGAAGAATGCGAACACCGGGTTTAGCACTATCCGAGTGCGGGACGCAATGCCCGGCGCTGGTCGGGCCGCCTTGCAGGCACTATTCTAGGCGCCATGCCCGATGCCCCCCTGCCCGCCTGCCTGCACGATCTGCGAACCCTCGACCGGGGCCCCGGCCTGGTGCTGGCGCGCTGCGGTTACCGCCCCGAGGCCTTCACCGAGGACGCCTTCGACCAGGCCGGCGTGCCGCTGCCACCGGGGCTGGAACGGGCGGTGGCCAAGCGCCGCGCCGAGTACCTGGCCGGCCGGGTGTGCGCCCGCGCCGGCCTGACCCTGGCCCTGGGCCAGGACGCCATCCCCGCGCCCGGCGCCGACCGGGCGCCGCGCTGGCCGGACGGTGCCGTCGGCGCCATCACCCACTCCCACGGCGAAGCCGCCGCGCTCACCGGCGATGGCCGGCTCTGGCTGGGCCTGGGTCTGGACCGGGAACAGTGGCTGGTACCGGCCAGGGCCCGCCGACTGGCCGGCCAGATTCTCACCCCTCGGGAACGGCATGAGCTGAGCGAACTGGATGATGACGCCTTCGCCCGCCGCCTGACCCGGGTGTTTTCCATCAAGGAAAGCCTGTTCAAGACGCTCTATCCACTGACCGGGGTGCGCTTCTATTTTCAGGACGCGGAGATGGTGGCGGAGGATCGCATCGCGCTGCTATGCGACTTGTCCAACCAGTGGCGGCGGGGTGCCGTGGTGAGCGCGCAATGGCGGGATGAAGAGGCGGGCGTGTTGAGCTGGGTGGCGCTGCCACGGGGCTAGAAGCCGCTCCTACAGTGGGGCATTCCTTGCCTCCCTAGGAACGGCTTCAGCCGCGATAAACCATCGCCCCCACCGGAACCATCCAGCGAGGTTCCCATGGTGGCAACGGCCAGCCGTTATTCAAGCGATCAGAACAGGTCCTGATCCAGCCCCATCATGGTGGCCGGCCCGGCCTTGATCTGCTCGGCCAGGGCGCCGGCGCGGGGCAGCAGGCGCTCGAAGTAGAAGCGGCCGACGGTGACCTTGGCGCGGCCGAAGTCGTCGTCCCGTTGCGTGGCGGTGACCATCATGCGCGCCCACAGCCAGGCGTAGGTGACGTAGCCGAACAGGTCCAGGTACTCCACCGCGCTGGCGTTGACCGTGTCCGGGTTGTCGCCGGCCTGGCGCAGCAGCTCGGCGGTGGTGCTTTCCAGAAGGTCCACGGCGGCCACCAGCCGTTCGCGGATGCTGTCCAGGCCCTGCTGGTTGGCGTTGTCATCGATCCAGGCGCGCACGTCGGCCAGGAAGGCGTCCACGTACTTGCCGCCATTGCGGGTCACCTTGCGGCCGGCCAGGTCCAGCGCCTGGATACCGTTGGTGCCTTCGTAGATCTGCGAGATGCGGCAGTCGCGCACGAACTGCTCCATGCCCCACTCACGCACATAGCCGTGGCCACCGAATACCTGCTGGCCGAGCACGGTGGTCTCGAAGCCGCGATCGGTAAAGAACGCCTTGGCGATGGGGGTCATCAGCGCCACCCGGTCCTGGGCGGCCTTGCGCTCGGCGTCATCCTCGGAGAACTTGGCTTTATCCAGCTCCATGCCCACGTAGGTGGAGAGGGCGCGGCCGCCTTCGTTGAGGGCGCGCATGGTCAGCAACATGCGGCGCACGTCCCCGTGCACGATGATCGGATCGGCGTTGCCGCCTTTGTTCTGGACGCCGGTGGCGGCGCGGCCCTGCAGGCGCTCGCGGGCGTAGTCGGCGGCGCTCTGGTAGCTCACCTCGCCCAGGCCCAGGCCCTGGATACCGATGGACAGGCGCTCGTAGTTCATCATCGTGAACATGGCGGCCAGGCCCTGGTTGGGCTCGCCGATCAGCCAGCCTTTGGCGTCGTCGAAATTCATCACGCAGGTGGCGGAGCCCTTGATGCCCATCTTGTGCTCAATGGAACCGGCGGCCACGCCGTTGCGTTCGCCCGGATTGCCGTCGGCGTCGGGCAGGAACTTGGGCACCAGGAACAGGGAGATGCCCTTGGACCCGGCGGGCGCGTCCGGCAGCTTGGCCAGCACCAGGTGGATGATGTTGTCCACCAGGTCGTGCTCGCCGCCGGTGATGAAGATCTTGGTACCGGAGATCGCGTAGGAGCCGTCATCGGCGGGCACCGCCTTGGAACGCATGATGCCCAGGTCGGTGCCGCAGTGCGGCTCGGTCAGGCACATGGTGCCGCTCCATTCGCCGCTGTAAAGCTTGGGCAGGTAGGCCTGCTTGAGCTCATCGCTGGCGTGGGCATCCAGACACAGGGTGGCGCCGTTGGTGAGCGCGGGATAGAGCGCGAACGAGGAGTTGGCGCTGTGCATCATTTCCTCGAACAGCACCGCCAGCGACTTGGGCATGCCCTGGCCGCCGAATTCCGGATTGCCGGAGAAGGCGGTCCAGCCATTTTCGGCGTAGGTCTTGAACGCTTCCTTGAAGCCTTTCGGGGTGGTGACCTGGCCGTTGTCGAAGTGACAGCCCTCTTCGTCACCGTCACGGTTGAGCGGGAACAGCAGGTTCTCCACCATCTTGCCCGCCTCGTCCAGGATGGCGTCGGACAGATCCCGGGTCACGTCGGCGGTGGCGCTCATGGACGCCCAGAGTTGGTCGGCCTGGAACACGTCGTTCAGAATGAACCGCATGTCTTCCAGCGGCGCTTTGTAGGTGGCCATTGGTGAATCTCCCGAAGCTGGCTTGCGTTGCGGGAGGATAGTTTAGTCCCGGCGAACGGGCCGTAAATGTTTATTTGTGACCCGCCGTTCATCCTCCGGGGTCGGTTCCGGCCGACGCCACATCCACAACAGCAGCCCGCACAAGAACAATGGCACGCCGATTTTCACCACGTTGGGCGCCGGGGAAACGGCGATGATGGCGACGCTGATCAGCATCACCGTGGAAGCGGCGCACTTGGCCCGGCGGGACATGGCGCGCTGTTCGCGCCACAGCACGATCGGCGGCCCGAAGCGCGGATGGCTAACCAGCCAGGTCTCCAGGCGTGGCCAGCCCCGGGTTCCCGCCCAGGCGGCGATCAGCATGAACACGGTGGTCGGCATGCCCGGCACCACCACGCCAATCAGCCCGAGGGCCACGCAGAGAAGCGCCAGACTCCGCCATAACAAAGTACGCAACATGCCGGCAGTATAAAACATAAAGCCGGCGATGGCGGACCCCGTCACGAGGTGCCGTAGGAGCGGCTTCAACCGCGATCAACGGCGCGGCCATCCGTCCATAAAAAACCCCGCCGGAGCGGGGTTTTTCAGGGTCGCCGAAGGGCGCCGGATCAGAACGCGAAGTGTTCCGCGTCCAGTTCCATCATGCAGTCGAGACCGCCTTCGATGGCGCCCTTATGACCCGCCGCGCGCGGCAGGATGCGCTTCATGTAGAAGCGGGCGGTGCTGATCTTGGCCTTGTAGAAGTCCTCGTCGCCGGTGCCGGCGGCCAGTTGCTCCTGGGCCTTGGCGGCCATGCGCGCCCACAGGTAGCCGAGGGTCACGTAGCCGGAGTACATCAGGTAGTCCACCGAGGCGGCGCCCACGTAGTCCGGGTTCTGCATGGCCTGCATGGCGATCGCCTGGGTCAGCTCGCCCCACTCCTTGTTGTAAGCCGCCACCGGGTCGATCAGTTCCTTGAGCTCACCGTTATCGGCCTGGGCCTCACAGAACTTGTGCACGATCTTGGTGAAGTTCCGCAGCGCCTGCCCCTGGGTCATCATCACCTTGCGGCCCAGCAGGTCCAGCGCCTGAATGCCGGTGGTGCCTTCGTACAGGGTGGAGATGCGCGCGTCGCGCACGTTCTGCTCCATGCCCCATTCGCGGATGAAGCCGTGGCCGCCATAGATCTGCACGCCGTGGTTGGCCGCTTCCAGACCGACTTCGGTGACGAATGCCTTGGCGATCGGGGTGAGCAGAGCCATCAGATCGTGGGCCTGTTCACGCTCGGCGTCGTCGCGGGCCAGCTTCACCTGGTCGCCGAGCTGGGCGCACAGGTAGACCAGCGCGCGACCGCCTTCGGCGAACGCCTTGGAGGTGAGCAGCATGCGGCGCACATCCGGGTGCACGATGATCGGGTCCGCCGGGCCGTCCGGGTTTTTCGGGCCGGACAGGCTGCGCATGGCGAGGCGTTCCTTGGCGTAGGCCAGGCCACCCTGGAAGCCCAGTTCGGCATGGGCCACGCCCTGGATGGCGGTACCGAGACGAGCGAAGTTCATAAAGGTGAACATGCAGTTCAGACCTTTATTTTCCGGGCCGATCAGGTAGCCGGTGGCGCCGTCGAAGTTCATCACGCAGGTGGCGGAGGCCTTGATGCCCATCTTGTGTTCGATGGAGCCGCAGGTCACGCCGTTGCGCTCGCCCACACCGCCGTTTCCGTCGGTGAGGAACTTGGGCACGATGAACAGGGAAATGCCCTTGGTGCCCTTGGGGGCGTCCGGCAGGCGCGCCAGCACGATGTGGACGATGTTCTCGGCCATGTCGTGTTCGCCGGCGGAGATGAAGATCTTGGTGCCGGTGATGCTGTAGCTGCCGTCGGCGTTGGGCTCGGCCTTGGTTTTCAGGATGCCCAGGTCGGAGCCGCAGTGCGGCTCGGTGAGGCACATGGTGCCGGTCCATTCACCGCTGGTCAGCTTCGGCAGGTAGGCGTTCTTCTGCTCATCGGTGCCGTGCTCCTCGATGGTGGCCACGGCGCCGTGGGACAGGCCCGGATACATGCTCCAGGACCAGTTGGCGGTGCCGGTCATTTCGGAGATGGCGATGCTGGAGGAGCCGGGCAGGCCCTGGCCACCGAATTCCGGGTCGCCATTGATGGCCGGCCAGCCACCTTCCACGTACTTGGCATAGGCTTCCTTGAAGCCGCTCGGCGTGGTCACCACGCCATCCTCGAAGTGGCAGCCTTCCTCGTCGCCGGAGCGGTTCAGGGGTGCCAGTTCGTTTTCGGCGAACTTGGCGCCTTCCTCAAGGAAGGCGTTGAGCAGTTCGCTGTTCACCTCTTCCAGACCCAGCTTGGCGTAGTGGCCATCCAGATCCAGAACCTCGTTGAGCACGAAACGCATGTCGCGCAGGGGAGCTTTGTATTCGGGCATGTCAGGTCTCCCTAAAACACTCTGTGGTAAGCGGGAAAACCGGCCCCGGAACGGGCTGAGAGGAAAACAGCGGGCGGGGCGGGTCCATCGTCAGGGATTGAAATGGTAGCCGTGCCCTGGAGGCGCTGCCCACAACTATTTGTGACCCATAAGTCAAACAAGCGTTTGAAATCACTTTTGTCGGACAAGGCTGGTATAGTCCGCCTCCGAAGGCCTCTTATTCTTGGGTTCGCCCACAGGAGTACCCCCATGATCGACCCCAATCTGCTGGACATCCTGGTCTGCCCGGTCAGCAAGGCACCGCTGATCTACGACGAGCAGCGCGAGGAACTCAAATGCAAGGCCAGCGGCCTCGCCTACCCGGTACGAGACGGCATCCCGGTGATGCTGGAGGAAGAAGCCCGCGCGCTCGGCGAAGACGAGCTGCGCTCACTGTAAGGACCGTCCATGCCCCGCTCGCTGTTCGCCCTGCTGCTGGCCCTGGCGGCGCCCCTGCATGCCGCCGAGTCCGGCGACCAGGCTCCGGTACCGGAAGCCGATCAGACCATGACCGCCGAGCAGAAGCAGAACGATTGCCTGCTGCGCGCCGCCCGGGACGCCGACGATAACATCACCGCCGCCCAGTTGCGCGGCTGGTGCCTCGAGGACAAGGAGAAGCCCGAAAAGCGCTCCGCTCACGAGGACGCCCTGCGCACCCGCCTGGCTCTGGAACGCTCCAGCCAGGACAACCCCTTTGTGATCACCCCGCACCGGCGCAACTACCTGCTGCCCTACAGCCACTGGTCCAACCCTCAGTGGAATGATCCGGACCGCCAGGGCCAGAACCTGGACTCCGAGGAGGTCAAATTCCAGATTTCGCTGAAGGCACCGCTCTACGATGACTTCTGGAACGGCAGCACTCTGTACATGGCGTTCACCGGCCTGTTCTTCTGGCAGGCCTACAACAAAAGTGAATCGAGCCCGTTCCGGGAAATCAACTTCACGCCGGAGATCTTCGTCGCCAAGCCGATGAACTGGGAGCTGGGGCCGGTGAAGACGGAGTTGATGGCCTTTGGCTTCCGCCATGATTCCAACGGTCGGGACGAGCCCACCTCACGAAGCTGGAACCGGCTCTACGTGCGCCATATTTCGCAAATCGGCCAGTATTACGTGTCGTTCATGCCCTGGTACCGGATTCCCGAGGATGACAAGGACTATCCCCTGGATCCGCGCGGCGACAACAACCCGGACATGGAAAAATACATGGGCCATTTCGAGCTGGAGGTGTCGCGCGCCTTCGGCAACCATGTGGTGGAGGTGATGCTGCGCAACAACCTGCGCTCGGATAACAAGGGCGCAGGTCGCATCAATTACTCCTACCCCATCAACGAGCGCTTCAAGGGGCTGGTGCAGGTGTTCACCGGCTATGGCGACTCAATGATCAACTACGACGACTACGAGACCCGCTTCAGCCTGGGCATCCTGCTCACCGATACGCTCTAGAGGGCCGCTCAGGGCAGGCTGTCCAGGGTACGCCGGCGCAGGTTCTCCAGGGCCTCGCTGAACGTCACCGGATAGGGCGTGTCGGCCCGGTCGGTACCGAGCAGAGGCGCCGGCAGCGAAGCCAGTTCCCGGCGCAGGCGTTCGCGGGCGGCGTCCGGGTCCGGCGGCGGCACCACCGGCTCGCCACCGGCCACCACGGTCCGCAGCAGAGGCTCGCCATGGCGCTCCTCGTGGGCGGCGGTGATCTCGTCGCCCACCAACCGGCCTTCGCCGTCGTATTGTCGCCACACCTGCTTGGCGCCGGGGTAAACCGGCTTGCCCGGCGATGCCTTAAGACGCGGGCGCCCGTCGTATTCGGTGAGCTTGTAGGCGAAATCCAGGGACGGGGCATCGGCCACCGAGCCCATTTCCGTGCCCACGCCGAAACCATCGATGGGGGCGCCGGAGGCCACCAGGGCGGCCACTTTCCATTCGTCCAGGCCACCGCTGACCACCACCCTCACGCCATCGAGGCCGGCGCCGTCGAGCTTGTCCCGGACGGCGCGGGCCTGGGCCACCAGGTCACCGGAGTCGATACGCACGGCGCCCACCTCGAGCCCCTCCTCGCGCACCAGGCTAATCACCTTGTCCACCGCCGCCAGGCAGTCATAGGTATCCACCAGCAGGGTGGTGCCGGGGTAGTCCCGGGCATAGCGCCGGAAGGCGTCGATTTCCCGGTCGAAAGACTGGATGTAGGAGTGGGCCATGGTGCCGCGCAGGGGCAGGTCGAAACTGAGCCCGCCGAGTACGTTACTGGTGGCGCCGATGCCCGCCACCCGGTAGGCACGCACGCTACGCCAGGCCGCTTCCAGGCCGTGCATGCGACGCATGCCGAAATCCAGCACCGGCGTGCCGGCGGCGGCGCGCACCACCCGGGCGGCCTTGGAGGCGAGCAGGGTTTCCAGGTTCACGTAATTCATCAGCAGGCTTTCCAGCAACTGCCCCTCGGCCACCGGGGCACGCAGCTCCAGCAACGGCTCCTGGGGAAACACCAGAGCTCCCTCCGGCAACGCCCGCACCTCGCCACTGAAGCGGAAATCCGCCAGCCAGTCGAGGAACTCCGCGCGGAACCCCAGCGGCGCCAGCCGGCGTACCTGCTCCTCCGGGAACCGCAGTTCGGTGATCAGCCGGGCGGCGTGCTCCTGGCCGCAGGCCACCACGTAATTGCGCTGCCCGGGCAGCACCCGGTAGAACAGGCTGAACAGCGCCTCGCCCTTTTTGCCATCCAGGTGATAGGCCTGGGCCATGTTCAGTTCGTACAGATCGGTGAGCAGACCCAGTTCGTCCACCCGCGGCCAGACAGCGGTCATCGGCGCTTCCTTTGGCTACACAGTCGTTGCGATACCGCCATCAATTGCTCCGCCGGCGGCGCTTTTCAAGCCCGGTGACCGGGCCGTTCATCCAGCACCGCCCGGTGGGCGGCCAGGGCGGCGCCCTCCGCGGCCACCGTGGTCACCGCGATGCGCGCCGCCTCGGCCAGCGGATAGCCGAAGGCGCCGGTGGACAGCGCGTCCATGTCGGTCTGGTTGGCGATGTCGCCCTGGCGACATTCAATGGTGAAGCGGTTCATGATCGGTTCCTGGTATTGCCGCCCCCGTACGGTATCATCCGGCGGCGGGGGTTCTCTCATCACTACACGGAGATAACTATGCGAATCCTGGCCCGATGCGGCGTTCTGGGGCTGCTGTTACTGCTTGGCGCCTGCCAGACACTGAGCGGCCTGGAGGCCCCGGAGGTGAACCTCTCCAGCCTCCGGTTGGAGCAGGTCAGCGTGTTCGAGCAACAGTGGCAGGTGGTACTGCGCGCGCGCAACCCCAATGACCGGGATCTGACCCTGAAAAGCCTGGACTATGAACTGTTCGTCAATGGCGAGAAGCTGGCGCGCGGCCTGACCGGCGACAAGGTGACCCTGCCCGCCATGGGCGACGCCCTGGTAAGCACCCGCATCACCACCAGCCTGATGCAGACCCTGAGCAAGTTGAAAGCCTTGCAACAGGACCCCGGCGCGCCGCTGGACTACCGGATCAAGGGCACCGCCCGGGTCCAGGGTCTGGCCCTGCCGCTGAGCTTCGATCAGCGCGGCGAGTTCCGGCTACCGGACACGGTGCCACTGCGATAAAACCACCCCACGCCGGCCCCGGAGCCGCGACCTGACCAGGGCGGCCACCCGGTCGAGCGTTACGGTCATCCCCCGGCGCCGGCCGGCGGGCTAGAGTAAGGTTTTCTGGCAGGGACCCTTCCATGCAAGCGGATTTTCAGGTGGCGATCATTGGCGCCGGCTTCGGCGGCCTGGGCATGGCCATCGAGTTGAAAAAACGGGGCCGGCATTCGCTGGTGATTCTCGAGAAAGCGGGCCAGGTCGGTGGCGCCTGGCGGGACAACACCTACCCTGGCGCCGCCTGTGACGTGCCATCCCATCTGTATTCCTTTTCCTTCGCCCGTAAGTTCGACTGGTCACGCCGCTTCGCGCCCCAGGCGGAGATTCTCGATTATTTGAAGCGCTGCGCCCGGGATCATGACCTGGAACGCCATCTGCGCCTGGGCACCGAGGTGCGCGAGGCGCGCTTCGACGAGGACGCCGGCCTGTGGCGGATCGTCACCGACCAGGGCGAGCTCACCGCCCGCGCCCTGATCACCGCCACCGGCCAGTTGAACCGGCCGGCCTGGCCCCGGGTACCGGGGCTGGAGCGTTTCCAGGGGCCGGCCTTCCACAGCGCCCGCTGGGACCACGACGCGGACCTGGCCGGCAAGACGGTGGCGGTGGTGGGTACCGGCGCCAGCGCCATCCAGTTCGTGCCGGAGGTGGCCAGGCAGGCGCGCAAGGTGAAGCTGTTCCAGCGCTCCGCCGCCTATGTGATCCCCAAACCGGACCGCCCCTACTCCCCCCTGGAGCAGCGGCTGATGGCCCGGTTGCCCTGGCTGCAAACGCTGGACCGGGCCCGGGTCTATGCCCAGAACGAAACCCGGGTACTGGGCTTCACCGCCCTGCAGGGGGTGATGAAAGTCTATCAGTGGCTGTTCCAGCGCTACCTGCGGCGCACCATCAGCGACCCCGTGCTGCGCGAGAAGCTGACCCCGGATTACCCCATGGGCTGCAAGCGCATCCTGATCTCCAACGATTACTTCCAGGCCATCGAACGCTTCGGCATCGAGGTACACACCGGCGGCGTGGCGGCGGTGGACGAAACCGGCCTCGTGGATACGGACGGCCACCACCACGACGCCGACGTGCTGATTTTCGGCACCGGCTTCCAGGCCACCGATTTCCTGGCGCCGATGACCATCCTGGGCCGTCAGGGCCGGGATCTGAACCAGGCCTGGCGAGACGGCGCCGAGGCCTACCTGGGCATCACCGTGCACGGCTTCCCCAACCTGTTCATGCTGTACGGCCCCAACACCAACCTGGGTCACAACTCCATCGTCTACATGCTGGAGTCCCAGATCAGCTATGTGCTGAGCGCCCTGGAGGAGCTGGAGCGCCCCGGCGTGGGTGGCCTGGAAGTAACCGCTCAGGTACAGGACCGCTTCAACCGGGAGATCCAGGCGCGCCTGCGCGACAGCGTCTGGGGACAAGGCTGCGACAGCTGGTACAAGACCGAAAGCGGCAAGAACACCAACAACTGGCCCGGTTTCACCTTCCGTTACCGGCACCGCACCCGACGACTGGACCCTCGCGATTATGAGTTGCATCCGTGAACAGGGCGGCGTGACGGAAACCCCGTCACAACGCCTGATCGCCGCCACCCTGCGCGGCAGCCTGAAAACCCTGCTCAGCCCCGCTTTCCAGGCGCGCGCGCCGGTCGGCCTGCAACGGCGCTGGCTGGCCACGGTGGCCCGCGCCACCCTGCCCGCCCGGGGCGTGCCGCGTCGCCGCGCGCGCTTCGGCGGCGTGCCGGTGGAAGTGGTGGGCGAAGGCCGCGCCGCCACGCTGCTCTACCTGCACGGTGGCGGCTACGTCAGCGGCGGCCCGGGCACCCACCGCGCCCTGACCACCCGCCTGGCCCGGGATCTGGACGCCACCGTGGTGGTGGTGGACTACCGGCTGGCGCCGGAAGCCCCCTGTCCGGCGGCCCTGGACGATGCCATCACCGTATACCGCGCCCTTCTGGAACAGGACCATGACCCGGCGCGCATGGCGGTAGCCGGCGATTCCGCCGGCGGCGGTCTGAGCCTGGCGTTCCTGCAGCACCTGCGTGACGGCGCCACCCTGCCACCGCCGGCGGCGGGCGTACTGCTCTCGCCGTGGGTGGACCTGACCCTGGCGAATACACCGGAGAAGGTGGAAGGCGAGGCCATGCTCAGCCTGCCCTGGCTGAACGCCGCCGCCGACGCCTATGCCCGGGGACGCCGGGACCACCCCGCCGCCTCGCCCCTGCACGGTGACCTCAACGGCCTGCCGCCGTTGCTGATTCAGTGCGGGGGCGATGAGATCCTGCGCGCCGACAGCGAACGGTTGGCGGAGGCCCTGGACGAGGCCGATACCGAAGCCCGCTACCAGTGCTTCCCCGGTCGCTGGCATGTGTTCCAACTGCACGGCGGCGTGCTCGCCGACGCCGACCGGGCGCTGGCGGACATCCAGGCTTTCCTGAGCGGCCACCTGGCCGGCGCCACGCGAGGCGCGCCATGAGCCGTATCCTGATCACTGGCGCGGCCAGCGGTATCGGCCAGGCCACCGCCCGCCGTTTTCATTCCCGGGGCTGGTCGGTGGGGTTGCTGGACGTCAACGACCAGGCGCTGACCGCCCTGCGGGCGGAAATGGGGGAGCGCGTCTGGAGCCGCGCCCTGGACGTGCGCGACGCGCAAGCCTGCCAGGCGGCGGCGGATGCCTTCGCGGCCGAGGCCGGCGGCTTGGACGTGCTGTTCAATGGCGCCGGCATCCTGCGCATGGGGTTCGTGGAAGACGTGGACCCGGAGCTGCACCGTCGCACCCTGGAGATCAACGTGCAGGGCACCCTCAATATGTGCCTGGCCTGCCTGCCGCACCTGAAAGGGGCCGACCGGCCCCATGTGCTGAACATGAGCTCCGCCTCGGCGCTTTACGGCGTGCCGCACTTGGCGGTGTATTCAGCGTCCAAGTTCGCGGTGCGCGGCCTCACCGAGGCCCTGGACCTGGAATGGCGCCGCCACGGCATCCGCGTGCAGGACCTGATGCCACCGTTCGTGGACACGCCCATGGTCCGCGACCAGGCCTTCCAGGCGCCGGTGGTCAAGCGGATGGGAGTGAAGCTGAGCGCCGAGGAAATCGCGGCGGCGGCGGAGCGCGCCCTGGGCAGCGACCGGGTGCACACCCCGGTGGGGCTGCCGTTCCGGCTCACCGTGCTGATGGAAAAGCTGACGCCGCGCCGGGCCACCCGGGAACTGATGCGCTGGCTGAGCCGGCCCTAGGGCCTGTTAACACTACTTGCATCGCGCCTGCTGGGTGTCATTTTGGATCTCCAGCTAGGCGGAGGGAGCGCCGTTTGGTCAGTCCAAATAAGCGACTGACAACGACGCTGGAGGCCAAAAAGGCGCCAGCAGGTGCGATGCAAGTAGTGTTAACAGGCCCTAATCCTCGTCCCACTGGATGGTGACCCGGCGCCGGCCCCACTCCAGGGCGGCGTCGCGGTCCTCGCCCATGTAGATATCGATCTTGTTGCGCCAGCGCCGGTGCATCTTGTCGCGCACGTACCAAATGCCGTCCAGGCCCTCGATGCGAACCGGGGTGCCGTAATCCAGCCCCTGGCCGAGCAGATCCCGGGACACGGCGATGGCTTTCATGCCGGGCACCAGGGTGTCGCCCCAGGCCGCCAGGCTGTGATCATCACCGGCGCCCTGGCCGGGCAGGGAATTGAAGGCCGTGGCGGTGACGCTGGCCTCCTCCTCGAAGGAATCCGCCACCACCGGCCCACAAGCGAGCAGCAACGCCGCCAGGCCCAACACCCTGAACCCGCTCTTCACCCGGCTTTCGTCAGACTGCGTCGATGACATCGCTACGTTCCCTCTGGTACCCATTGATGCTGCTGCTTCTTTCCGCGTGCGCCGGCGCGCCGCCCACCCCGCCCCCGGCGGAACCCCGGGTGTGGGCGGCGACCGGCGAGCCGCGCGGCGTGATTGTCGCTTTGCACAGTTTCGGCGACCACGCCGCCGCCTTCAATCTGGCGGCCCCCGCCCTGGCCGAAGCCGGCTACAGCGTGTATGCCTTCGACCAGGCCGGCTTTGGCGGCCGAAACCTCGACGATCACTGGGCCGGCGAGGCCCGGCTGGTGGACGACGCCGCCGCGCTGACCCGGCGGCTGGCGGACCGTTATCCTGATCGCCCCCTGTACCTGCTCGGCGAGAGTCTGGGCGGCGCGGTGGCCATGCTGGTGGCGGCCCGCCACCCGGATCTGCCCCTGGACGGGCTGATCCTCGCCGCGCCGGCGGTGCGTGAAGGGATTCGACTGCGCTACGGCTGGAATGTTCTGATCGCCGCCGCGGCCACCGTGGCGCCGGGCTACCGGCTCAAGGTAGCCCGGCCACCGGACGACCCGAAGCTCGCCCCCGGGGCCGCCCGCCGTCTGGCCGAGGACCCGCTGGTGATGCGGCGGGTGCGCCTGGATGCCTACCGGGGCCTGATCCTGTTGGCCGACGACGCCAGTGACGCGGCGCCGGCGCTCTCCCTTCCCACCCTGGTGCTGTATGGCGGCCAGGATACCTCGGTGCCGGCGGTGGGCATCCGGCGCCTCAACGCACACCTGGGCGATCACGGCGCCTACCGCTTCTTCACGAACGGCCCGCACCTTCTGCTGCAGGGACGGCACTGGCCCCAAGTGGTGGATGCCATTCTCGCCTGGCTGCCGGCGACGACGGAGTTGCCGGAATGACGGCCCCGGGCCGGCGTTACTGTCCCGGTAACTGGCGCCGAATTTGCTAGGCTTGTGAGGCCTGTTCATTCCCACGACGGAAAGGAGACCGCGACACCATGAGTAAACGGGTTCTGATCACCGGCGGCAATTCCGGCATTGGTCTGTGCACCGCCGAGCAACTGGCGGAACAGGGGGCGGAGGTGATCCTCGCCTGCCGCGACCGGAGTAAGGGCCAGGCGGCCCTGGCACGCATCAAGAACAACCAGCCCGATGCCCGGGTACGGCTGTTCGAGCTGGATCTGGCGGATCTCACCAAGGTGCGCGGCTGCGCCCGCCGCCTCAACGATGAACTGGACGGGCTGGACGTGCTGATCAACAACGCCGGCGTGGTGCCCAGCCGCCAGCAATTCACCGCCGACGGCTTCGAGATGCAGTTCGGGGTCAATTATCTTGCCCCGGTGCTGCTCACCCACCTGCTGCTGCCACTGCTGCAGCAACGACCCGGCGCCCGGGTGTTGCATGTGGCCTCGGTGGCCCACTGGCTGGGGCGCATCAATTCCCGCACCTGGCGCGGGCGCCGGCCCTACCTGGTGATGGACGCCTACGGCCAGTCCAAGCTGGGCAACATTCTGTTCAGTGATGTGCTGGCCCAGCGCCTGGCCGGCCAGGACATCACCAGCAACGCCCTGCACCCCGGCGGCGTCGACACCCCCATTTTCCGGCATGTACCGGAGCCGCTGATGAAGCTGATCCGCCCCACCCTGACCACCCCGGAGAAAGCCGCGCGGCTGCCGGCACGGCTGGCCATGGACCCGGCTCTGGACGGCGTCACCGGCGGCTACTTCGACGCCAAGGGCCCCGCCGCCCGGTCGCCCCGGGCACGCAACAAGAAAGTGGCGGAACGGCTTTATCAGGACAGCATGGCGCTACTGGGCATCAACCCGCTCTAGAGCCTGCTCGGCCACCGCCCGTTGCAGGCGTGGGTAAAGGTCCAGGAACACCGCTTCCAACTCCCGGTAGTGGCGCTCGATGTCCGTCTGGCAGCCCTGGAAGCGGTTGGCGAAGCGCACCCGGGCGGCAATCCGGTCCAGCGCCCGGCCCACGGTGTCCAGCTCCGCGTAGCGACGAATCCAGTCCTGGCTGACCATGCGTTCCACCACCGCGCGCATGTCCGCCGGCATTAACGGTTCGCCGGCGCGCAGCAAGCGATAGTCGTGATCCAGGGCGGTGTCCAGGTCGTGATCGTGGAAGCGTTCCCAGTGGCGCACCAGGAAGTGATCGAACAGAACATCCAGGGCCACCCCGGCGAAACGGCGCCGTGGGGCGGCGAACAGCCGGCGGCTGTCACGCACCGGCGGGTGTCCATCGGTGACGCGGTCCACCAGCCGGTGGTTGCGCAACCCCTGACGAACCGGCGGCGGCAGCTCTTCCTCGCGCACCCCGCGCATGAAATCACCCAACAGATTACCGACCTTGGAAGCCGGCGTGGGCCGCGCCAGCGCCAGGTGGGCGAAGTAGTTCACCGGCCGCCCCGCTCCATCAGGAAGCGCAGGTTCTGGCGCACCGCCGGCCATTCGTGGTTGATGATCGAGAACACCACGGTATCCCGGTAGACCCCGTCGGCGCTGATGGTGTGGTTGCGCAGCACGCCGTCCTGCTTGGCGCCGAGCCGCGCGATGGCCGACCGCGAGGCGCGATTGTGCCAGTGCGTGCGCAACTCCACGGCGATCGCATCCAGGGTCTCGAAAGCATGGCGCAGCAGCAGCCACTTGCACTCGGTGTTCAGCCCGGTGCGCTGGCAGCGGCGCGCATACCAGGTATGCCCCAGCTCCAGGCGACGGTTGTCCTCGTCGACACGGAAGAAGCGGGTGCTGCCCACCACCCGGCCGCTGTCCTTGTGGCGCACCGCGAACGGCATCTCGCCGTGCTCCCGACCGGCCAGGGCCGTGGCGATGTAATCACCGACCCGTTCCGGCGCCGGGGCGAAGGTGTACCAGAGCTTCCACAGTTCACCGTCACGGCAGGCGTCGGCCAGGTCGCCGGCGTGGGCCTGGCTCAGCGGTTCCAGGCACACCCGTTCCCCTTCCAGAACCACCGGTTCGATCCAACGATCCTTGGCCATGCTTTCCATGGTCACTCCTTGGCGGGCGGGGTGTTCATCTGGTGGCGCACCCGCTCCAAAGCCGGCGCCACGGCGTCGCACTTGTCGGCGCCCTGGTCGCAGGCCACGCAGGCCACGGCGGCACTGGCCGCCATGGTCAGATTCACCCGGTAGGCCAGCTGTGGCAGCGTGGCGGCGCCATCACGCAGGGCCACGGCCCGGTCGTGAAGGGCACCGTGCTCCGCCCGGCATGCCGTTACCGCCGCCGGGTCCGCCGGATCATGGCCGCTCTTGAGGGCACGGCCCTGGCCCGCCAGGGTTTCCAGATCGTTGATCATTCCCTTCACCTGATCCGGGTTCTCCGGCGGCACCGCCAGCACCGGGGCGGCCAGGGAAAGGGAGAGAAGAGGAATCATCCATCGCTTCATCGCACGCACTCCTGATTATTATTGTTCGTCGTGTCCATGGTGCCCGGGCGGGGAATTCAGCCCGGCGGCCAGGAAAAGGGCCGGCCACCCAACACGTGCACATGCAGGTGGAACACGGTCTGGCTGGCGCCAGCGCCATTGTTCACGTTGAGGCGGAAGTCCTCCAGCCCCTGCTCGGCGGCCACCTGACCGGCCACCAGCAGCAGATGCCCAAGCAGTTCCTTGTCTTCCCCTTGCGCATCGGACAGCTTGGGGATCGGTTTCCGGGGGATCACCAGGAAATGGGTGGGTGCCTGGGGGTTGATGTCCCTGAACGCCAGGCACTGGTCATCCTCGTAAATGATATCGGCGGGAATCTCCCGGTCGATGATCTTGGAAAAAATCGTTTCGCTCATGGCCTGTCTCCAGCCTGCCAGGATCGGAAAGGCCCAACGATAGAACACGCCGGCCTTCACGTCGATCATGATCCCGATCACACCCCGACCATGCGGCACCAGCAATTTACAAAACCCGGGGTGAGTCCACGGCGCCCGACTGACTATAATGGCGCCTTGACTTCACCCACCCTCTAAACCGACGAGACCTTATGGCCACGTTGTTCGTTGAAAACCTGACCGTGGTGGATTTTTCCTATCTCCACGCCAAGCGCGGCATGGTGGGCGAGTCGTGGATCGTGGATCTGGAGCTGTCCGGTGAACTGGACGCCCAGGGCATGGTGTTCGACTTCGGCCACATCAAGAAAACCGTTAAACGCACCGTCGACGAGCGCGTCGACCACCGGTTGCTGGTGCCCCGCGACAGCGAACAGCTCGACCTGCACGAGCGTGACGACGGGCACCTGAGCCTGGCCTGGCGTTATCTGGCCGGCGAAATTCGCATGGTATCGCCGGCGGCGGCGGTACTGAGCCTGCCAGGCATGGAGATTTCCAAGGCCGGCGTGACGCTCTACCTGATGGAGCTGATCCGGGAGACGGTGCCGTCCAATGTCGCCGAGGTACGCGTGATTCTGCGCGAGGAGGACACCGGCACGGCGCCTTTCTACCATTACTCCCACGGTCTCAAGAAACACGACGGCAATTGCCAGCGCATTGCCCATGGTCACCGTTCCGGCATCGAAATTTTCGAGAACGGCCGCCGCAGCCGCTACTGGGAAAAGCTCTGGGCGGACCGCTGGGAAGACATCTACATCGGCACCGAGGAAGACCTGGAAGGCACTTACTACGTGGATGAAGTACCCCACCACCGGTTCCGCTACGATGCCGAACAGGGCCACTTCGAGCTGGTGATCCCGGAAGACCACTGCTATCTGGTGAACCACGACTCCACGGTGGAGAACCTGGCCGGGCACATCGCCGGTGAACTGGCCCGGGAAGCACCGGGCAAGCGCTTCCGCGTGCGCGCCTTCGAAGGCGTCGGCAAGGGCGCCATCGCCGAGGCCGGCGAGGACAACCCGGGCCGCGCCAAGGGCGGCTGGCTCACCGGCTCTTCAGTGCTGTGATCCGCCCTGAAAGCGGTGAACAGTTAACTCTTAACTGTTCACCGCTTTTCAGTCGGTTTGCGCCAGGATGCTCTCGGTTTCTTCCTGAATCAGGCGGCGCAACCAGCGGTGCGCGGTGTTGTGGTGCAGCAGGGGCGACCAGGCCATCTTCAGCTCGAACTCCGGAATCTCGAACGGCGGCGCCTTGATCACCAGGTTGTCATTTTGCACCTGCATGCGCGCCACCCGGCTGGGCAATGTGGCCACCAGGTCATTGTTCATGGCCAGCAGCGCCGGCATCTGATAATGCCGGGTAAAGATGCTGATCTTGCGGCTGCGGCCCAACCGCTGCAGGGCGTGGTCGATCCAGCCCAGCCCGCCGAGCTTCTCCGGATTCATGCCAAAGCCCACCCCGAAGCCGGTCTTCGACACCCAGATGTGCTGGGCCGACAGGTAGCTGTCCAGGTCGAAGTGATCGGCGATGGGATTATCCCGGTTGAGCAGGCAGGAGAAGGTGTCGCGCCACAGCGTCACCTGGTGGAAGGAGCCGGGAATCTCGTTAAAGCGGTTCAGCGCCATGTCCACCCGCCCCTGCTCCATGTCCGGGTAGCTCACGTCCGAAGGGGTCAGGAAATCCAGCACCACGTTGGGCGCCTCTTCACGCAGGCGTCGCACGATGTGCGGTACCAATGTGGCCTCGGCATAGTCACTGGTCATGATGCGGAACACCCGCCGGCTGTCCGAGGGCTGGAAACCATCCTCCGGGGTGAACAGGGCTTCGGCCTGGGCAATCAACTGGCGCACCAGGGGCTGCAACTCCTGGGCGCGATCGGTGGCGGTCATGCCTTCGCTGGTACGGATCAGCAACGGGTCGCCGAACATCAGGCGCAGCCGCTTGAGGCTGTTGCTCATGGCCGGCTGGGTGATGCCCAGCTGCTCGGCGGCCCGGGTCACGTTCTTCTCACGCAGAAGAACGTCCAGGTATTTCAGCAAATTGAGGTCGGCGCTGGCGAGATTCATGGTCTGAATAATAACCCGTGAAACCGATGGAATTCTAACTGTTAACCAGGTCGCTTTCTGGAGCGACGGGGCACCGGGGACATCGCCGTTTAGCAAATTAATGCGTATGGTGCTCTTTTTCCCAAGGTGCGGCAGGGACTATGAAACAGCAGGAGCAACCACGCGTGGAGAAGTTCGTGGTGCGTTTTCCGGGCGGTATGCGCGATCGCATCGCCAGCGCCGCCCACCTCGGCCATCGCAGTATGAATGCGGAAATCGTGGCGCGTTTGAAGCATAGCCTGGGGCACTGGCCCGACAGCCTGCCGGTGGCTCGGCAGGCCGTGCCCGCCGGCGACGAAGAACGCTACCTGCTCGACCGCTTCCGGGGCCTCTCCCCGGCCAAACGCCAGGCCCTGCTCGCCCTGCTCGACTGAGCCCCCTTCATCGGGGGCGCATTGAACCAATCAATGCTGTTACTCTTAAACGCACATTTTCCGTACGCCTAACAAATGGCTTCCGCCCATGGGGCGGGCACGTCGGAGGGATGGAACGCAGTTGAAGGACGAATCGCAACGGATGAGCCGGCTGCCCAGCGGCAACGACATCCATCTGCCCTGGCACCTGCGCCTGCCCGCCCCCCTGGAGCGGGATTTCGCCGACTTTTTCCGCGACAGCGTGGCGCGGGTGGCGCCGTGGGCGGCACTCAACGTAGCGGTGCTGTTGTCGCTGGCTCTGGCCCTGGAATTCTTCCTGTCGCCGGAGGTGGCCGCCAGCACCTGGCGACCACGGCTGCTGTGTCTGATGCTGGCCGTGGCCACCGCGCTGGTGGCCCGGCACGGGGAATGGCGGCGCTGGCTGCATGGCATGAGCATGGCCCTGGCCATGGCGGTTGCCCTCACCGGCGATTGGATGGCGGTGACCGTGAACCACCCGTTGGCATTCAGCCTGTTTCTGCAAACGCCGCTGGCGATTCTGCTCATGTCGGTACTGCTGCGGGTGCCCTTTTACTGGGCGGTGACCGGCAGCCTGGCGATGATCGGCGTGCTCGCCGCCTGCCTCTATCGGGGAGGGGGCACCAGCGAGGAGCTGTCCCTGGTGTTGTTGCTGCTGTCGTTGTCCAGCGCCAGCATGAGCCTGTTCGGCCAGTACATCTATGAGCGCCTGCTGCGCCAGCATTTCCTGTCCGAGAACGTCCTGTTCCAGCACCGCGACGAACTGCATTCCGCCAACCGGGTCCTGGAGAGTCAGGCCACCGTGGACGGCCTGACCGGCTGCCTCAACCGGCGCGGCATGGAAAGCCGGCTGGATGAGCTACTGCATGGCTTCGGGCGCGGCCAGGAGCGGGTCACCCTGCTGCTGTTCGATATCGATTTCTTCAAACAGTACAACGACACCTACGGGCACCTGGCCGGCGACGAGTGCCTCAAGGCGATCGCGTCCATTCCTCGTGCCCTGACCCAGGGCGACAAGGACTTCGTGGCCCGCTACGGCGGCGAGGAGTTCATGGTGGTGCTCGCCAACACCAGCCTCAAGGACGCGTTGGTGGTCGCCGAACGCATGCGTACCCGTATCGAGCAGTTGGGGCTGCCTCACAGCGGCTCACGGGTCAGCCAGGTGGTGACCATCAGCGTCGGCGTGGCCTGTGCCGGGCAACAGGCCGCCGACGCCAATACCCTGATCAAGTGCGCCGACGAGGCGCTTTATCAAGCCAAGGGCGCCGGTCGCAACCAGGTGGCCTACATGGATGACCAGGGCCGGGTGCTGGCCCTGTGAGTCAGGCTTCGCCTTCCAGCCAGGACGGCTCCGGCACCCCCAGCGCCAGTTCCGTGAGGAAATAACCCAGCGCCGCCAGGGGCAGCAGCGCCCCGATGGTGGCGGTCAGCGACCAGCCACCGTGGGCCTGGGACCAGCCGCCCACGGCGGAACCCAGTGCCCCACCGGTGAAAAAGGTCGCCATGTACAGGCCGTTGAGGCGGCCCCGGTAGGTGTCGCCGAGGCCGTAAATGGCACGCTGACCCAGCACCACGTTGGCGGACACGCCGAAATCCAACACCACCGCCGCCGTCACCAGCATCGCCACCGCCAGGGTGGAGCCGGGCTCGGCCAGCAGGGTGAGGCCGAGGGCGGCGCTGGAGATCAGCATGGCGACCACCGTGGCCGGTCGGGTAAAACCCCGATCCGCCAGCCGCCCGGCAATGGGCGCCGCCACCGCGCCGGCCACCCCGGCCAGGCCGAACAGAGCGATACCGCCCTGGCTGAAGCCGTATAGCGGGCTGGCCAGCAGCAGGGGCACCGCGGTCCAGAACAGGCTGAAGGCGGCGAACAGGAAGGCCTGGTAAAGAGCGCGCCGACGCAGAATCGGGGTATGGCGCAGCAACCAGCCCATGGACAGCAGCAAACCGCCATAGCCGGGGCCCGGCTTGGGCCATCGCTCCGGCATCACCCGCGCCAGCACCAGACTCAACGCCACCATCATCACCGCCGACACCACGAACACCGCCTGCCAACCGAATGCCTGGGTGAGAGCGCTGGCCACCGGTCGCGCCAGCATGATGCCCAGCATCAGGCCGCTCATGACCGTGCCCACTACCTGCCCCCGGCGCTCCGCCGGCGCCAGATGGGCGGCGTAGGGCAGCAGAATCTGCACCGCCACCGAGCCGAAGCCAATGCCCAGAGCGGCCGCCAGGAAGGTGGTCGCATGGCGGGCGAACAGGGCGGCGACGAGCGCCAAGGCGGCGAGCAGCACCACCGCGATCACCAGGCGACGGTTTTCCACCAGGTCCCCCAGGGGTACCACCAGCAGCAGACCGGCGCCGTAACCCACCTGGGTCATGGTGACGATCAGACCGGCCGCCCCCGGCGACAGGGAAAGCGACTCGGCGATGGGCCCCACCAGGGGCTGGGAATAATAGATATTGGCGACGATCAAGCCGCAGGCGGTGGCCAGCATCAGCACCAACCAGGACGGCATCGTCGCCGGAGCGGCGTTCGATGGCATGCTTTCGGGTCCGTTATCGGAAAGGCGTGGGATCATCCACGTCCAGCTGTTCCGGGTCCAGGGCGGCGCGCGCGTAGTCGCGCCAGACCCCGGCGTCCAGGAACAGCCGGTAGAGGTCCGGATCAAGGTGCCGATTGTCGCGCATGCGCTGCATGATGCCCAGGGCCTCGGAGATTTTCAGCGGCGTTTTGTAGGGTCGTTCTCGCGCGGTGAGGGCCTCGAACACATCGGCGATGGCCATGATCCGGGCCGGAATCGACATCTGCTCCCGGGTCAGACCGCGCGGAAAGCCGGTGCCATCCATACGCTCGTGGTGCCCCCCGGCGTATTCCGGCACACGCCGCAGCTTGCGCGGAAAAGGCAGCGACTCCAGCATATCCAGGGTGACGTCCATGTGGCTGTTAATGATGCGCCGCTCTTCCTCGGTGAGCGTGCCCCGGGTGATACAGAGGTTGGCCACCTCGTCATCACTGAGCAGCGGTCGGGTTTCACCCCGGGCATCCACCCAGGGGCGCTCGGCGATACGCCTCACCCGCGCCACGTCCTCGGCGGCCATGGTTTCACCGCCGATATTGATGCGCTCCAGAAACGCCAGATCCGCTTCCAGGGCATCAATGTCCTCCTGCCGGCGGCGCCGGTGTTCCGCTTCCCGGTCCGGGGACTCCAGGCAATCGCGCAGATAGTGCCGCTCCACTTCCGAACGCACCGCCGAGAAACGCGCCGCCACCAGTTCTATGCGGTCATGCAGGCCGTGCAGCTTGGTGGCCTTGTCGAGCACCGAATCCGGAATCGCCAGCTTGCCGCAGTCGTGCAGCCATGCCGCCACGCGCAGCTCATACCATTCGTCCTCGTCGAGCTGGAAATCGGCGAAGGCAGTGGCGTCATCGCAGGCGGCACGGGCGAGCAGTTCGGTGAGCAGGGGCACCCGTTCGCAGTGGGCGCTGGTGTGAGAGCTCTTGGCGTCGATGGCACGGGCGAACACCTTCACGAAGGCATCCAGCAGGTCCTTGAGTTCCTGGACCAGCATCAGGTTGTTGAGGGCGATGCCGGCGTAGCCACCGAGTGCTTCCAGCAGGGCCCGGGTGCGCACCGGAAAGGGCCCGGCACCGGCTTCACCGCGCGCGTTGACCAACTGCAGCACACCCACCACCCGGCCTTCATGGTTGGTCAGCGGCACCAGCAGCAGCGACACCACCCGGGTCACCAACCCCGGTACCAGACGGGTATGGTCCGCTTCATCCAGCGCCGCGCCGGTAAGATGCAGCACGCCGCCGCGGTGCACGGTCCGTGCCGCCGGGTGCCCGGCGCCGGCCTCGTCCAAAGACAGGCGCGGCTGGTCCGGCCCCGGGTCGGCGCCCGGGTCCTCGCCGTCCAGAGCCTGGCCGGCGCATTCCAGCCACTCGCCATGCTGCTCCTCGCGACGCAGCCAGAGCACGCCGGCCTCGGCCCGGGCCAGCCCCAGGGCCTCCTTCAGCACCGTGCGTGCGAGCGGCGCCAGGTCGCTCTGGACGTTGATCTGGCGGGCCACCCGCAACAGGGGTGGTAGCTGGGTGCCAGGCACCCCTTCCAGCTTGCTCATGGCGTCATTCCGTTGTCAGGCCGGCCTAGCATAGGCACAGCCCATCGTGCCGGTAAAGCGGGGCCGCTTGAACGGCGCCGGTCGATTGCCTACCATTCCTCGGTTCCGCAACCCTTAGCCTCGGACCCCTTTTCATTCATGAGCGTGCGCTACCGACTGCCCGATGGGGCAACCATGGAGTTTGATCAGCCGGCCTCCGCCCTGGAGATCGCCGAGCGGATCAGCAAGAAACTCGCCAAGCAGGCCCTGGCCGCCAGGGCCGACGGGCGCCTCACGGACGTCTACCTGCCGCTCACGGATGGCACCGAAGTGGAAATCATCACCCGGGACCACGACGATGCCCTGGAGCTGATTCGCCACGATGCCGCCCATGTAATGGCGGAGGCGGTCCAGGAGCTGTTCCCCGGCACCCAGGTGACCATCGGGCCGACCATTGAGAACGGCTTCTATTACGACTTTCACCGGGAAGAGCCCTTCACCCCTGAGGATCTCAAGGCGATCGAGAAGCGCATGCAGGAGATCGTGCGCCGCAATGAGGACATCCGCCGTGAGGTATGGGACCGCGACGAGGCAATCCGCTTCTTTCTGGACCAGGGCGAGGAGTTCAAGGCCGAAATCATCCGCGACCTGCCCGCCGACCAGGAAGTCTCCCTGTACCGTCAGGGCGATTTCATCGACCTGTGCCGGGGCCCGCATCTGCCCGCCACCAGCAAGCTGGGCGACGGCTTCAAACTGATGAAGGTGGCCGGCGCCTACTGGCGCGGCAACGCCGACAACGCCCAGCTACAGCGCATCTATGGCACGGCCTGGCGGGATAAGAAGGAACTCGGCGCCTACCTCAAACAGCTCGAGGAAGCGGAGAAACGCGATCACCGCAAACTGGCCCGGGAAATGGACCTGTTCCACACCCAGCAGGAAGCGGTGGGCAGCATGTTCTGGCACGCCAAGGGCTGGCGCCTGCGCAAGAACCTGGAAAACTACATCCGCGACAAGATGATCAAGTACGGCTACGACGAGGTGTCGACGCCGCAGATGATGGACCGGGTGCTGTGGGAAAAATCCGGCCATTGGGATAAGTATTCCGACGACATGTTCACGGTCTGTACCCACGATGACCGGGAGATGGCGATCAAGCCGATGAACTGCCCCGGCCATGTGCAGATCTTCAACCAGGGCATCAAAAGCTACCGGGACCTGCCGATCCGCATGGGCGAGTTCACGGCCCTGTTCCGCAATGAGGCCCACGGCGCGCTGCACGGCCTGATGCGGGCACGCTCGTTCAGCCAGGACGACGGGCATATCTTCTGCACCGAGGGCCAGGTCAACGAGGAAACCGCCACCTTCATCCAGATGCTGCGTGAGGTGTACAAGGACTTTGGCTTCGAGCAGTTCCGCATCAAATTCTCCGACCGGCCGGAAAAACGCGCCGGCACCGACGCCACCTGGGACAAGGCGGAGTCGGCCCTGCGCGAGGCGGTGGAATCCCTGGGCCTGGAATGTGAACTGAACCCGGGCGAAGGCGCCTTCTATGGCCCGAAACTGGAGTTCGTGCTGCGCGACGCCATCGGACGGGACTGGCAATGCGGCACCCTGCAGGTGGACTTCGTGCTGCCCGAACGACTCGACGCCGAATACGTGGCCGAGGATGGCTCGCGCCAACGGCCGGTGATGCTGCACCGGGCGGTGCTCGGCTCCCTGGAGCGCTTCCTCGGCATCCTGATTGAATCCACCGCCGGCCACCTGCCTCTGTGGATGGCGCCCACCCCGGTGGTGGTGTGCACCATCACCAACGCGGTGGACGATTACGCCGCCGAGGCGGTGGCCCTGCTCAAGGCCCGGGGCGTGCCGGCGGAGCTGGATACCCGCAACGAGAAAATCGGCTTCAAGGTGCGCGAACACTCCAAGGCGAAAACCCCTCGCATCTGGGTGGTGGGCGAGAAGGAAGCGGAGGAGCGCAAGGTAGCGATCCGCAGCCTGGGCTCCAAGGACACCGAGGAAGCCGGCCTGGAAGAAGCGGTGGACGCCCTCTTCCGGGAGACCCGCTCACCGATCTGACGGCCCCGGTGTTGTAGGAGCGACTTCAGTCACGATCAACCGCCTTGCGGATCGCGGCTGAAGTCGCTCCTACGGCGGCGAGGCAGGAGGCATCATGTTCAAAGAGAACGAACGGCAACCGGAAGGCTTCAGCGTATCGCTGGGCGAGGCGCTGGATAACCTGGTGCTCAACGACGCCGGCCTGGTGCCGGTGATCGCCCAGCAGCACGACACCGGCGAGGTGCTGATGTTCGCCTGGATGAACCGGGCCGCCATCGAGGAGACACTGGCCACCGGCCGGGTCTGTTACTACTCCCGTTCGCGGGGCACTCTGTGGCGTAAGGGGGAATCCTCCGGCCAGGTGCAGACGCTCAAGGAACTGCGCGTGGACTGCGACGGCGACGTGCTGCTGGCGCGGGTGGACCAGACCGGTCCGGCCTGCCACACCGGGCGACGGGATTGCTTCTACTGGAAGCTGGACGGCGACCGGGCCACCATCGACAAGACGCCGCTGATCGACCCGGCGGAGCTGTACGGCAAAGACACCTCGAAATAAACCAGCCCCAGGACCGCACCCGGATGCTGAAACTGCACAACACCCTCACCGGCACCAAGGACGACTTCGTTCCTCTGGACCCGAATCGCGTGACGCTCTACGTGTGCGGCCCCACGGTCTATAACTACGTGCACATCGGCAACGCCCGCCCGGTGGTGGTGTTCGACGTGCTCTACCGGCTGCTCAAGCGCCTTTACCCAGGGGTGGTGTACGCCCGCAACATCACCGACATCGATGACAAGATCATCAAGGCCTGCGCGGATACCGGTGAATCCATGGACGCCCTCACCCGGCGCTTCACCACCGCCTTTCAGGAAGACATGGCCGCCCTCGGCGCTCTGGACCCGTCGATCACTCCGATGGCCACCGATCACATCGGCGACATGATCGCCATGATCGAGACCCTGATCGCCAAGGGCCACGCCTACGAATCCCAGGACCACGTGCTGTTCGCGGTGGAATCCATGCCCGACTACGGCAAGCTCTCCGGGCGCAACCTGGAAGACATGCTGGCCGGTGCGCGGGTGGAAGTGGCCGACTACAAGCGCCACCCCGGTGATTTCGTGCTGTGGAAGCCCAGCGACGCGGACCAGCCCGGCTGGGATTCCCCCTGGGGCCGGGGTCGCCCCGGCTGGCACATCGAATGCTCGGCGATGATCCACAAACACCTCGGCGACGTGATCGACATCCACGGTGGCGGCCAGGATCTGATCTTCCCGCACCACGAGAACGAAATCGCCCAGGGCTGCTGCGCCCACGGCACCGAGTACGTGCGCTACTGGATGCACAACGGCTACATCAACATCGACGGCGAGAAGATGTCCAAGTCCCTGGGCAACTTCCGCCTGGTCCGCGAGCTGCTCAAGGAATACCCCGGCGAGGTGCTGCGCTTTGCTCTGTTGTCCAGCCATTACCGGTCGCCGCTGAATTTCTCCGCTGAACTGCTGGAGCAGGCCGAACGCAGCCTGGATTCTCTCTACTACGCATTGCTCGGGCGCGGCGAATCCGTGACCGCCGCGACTGGCTACACCCTGCCCGAGGATCACCCGGTACGGTTGGCGCTGCTCGATGATCTGAACACCTCCGAGGCGATCAGCGCCCTGCACGGCATCGCCGCCCGGCTGAACAAGGCGGAGCCCGCCGACAAGCCGGCGCTCAAGGCCGAGCTGCTGGCCGGCGCCGACCTGCTGGGGCTGCTGGACGCGGACCCCACCGCCTGGTTCCAGAACAAGAAGGCCGGCGACGACGACCTGGACGCCGCCGCCATCGACGACCTGGTCGCCCAACGCACCCAGGCCAAAAAGGACCGGAATTTCGCCCGCGCCGACGAGATTCGCGACCAGCTCAAGGACGCCGGCATCCAGTTGGAGGATACCCGCGAGGGCACCCGCTGGACCCGCGCCTGAAGTGGACTACCACCGGAGCCATGGTGGTTTTTGTCATATTGTTCGTTCTATGATGGGCAGTTACGTTCAGTCTCTGTTTCGGATGCCGTTTTGAAACCCGTTTTGCTTGCCAGTCTGCGGCTCTACCAACTGGTGCTCAGCCCCTGGGTGGGCAACCAGTGCCGTTTCTATCCGACCTGCTCGGAGTACGCCCGGCAGGCGGTGGAAACCCATGGCAGCCTGCGCGGTAGCGCCCTGGCGGCGAAACGCCTTTGCAAATGCCACCCCTGGCACCCTGGCGGTTTCGATCCGGTGCCCGGTCGCGAAGGCGAACCGACCGATGACTGACCTCCGCCCGCGCCGGCACCTGCTGTTCGCCGCCCTGCTGCTGGTGGCGCAAGCGGTGCTCGCCTGGCACGCCCCCAGCCACATCTTCGATAGCCACCGTGACGTGGTGGCCCAGCACGATTGCCAGGCGCTCCATGGCCACGGCATGGCGGCGGCACCGTCGCTGTTGGTGGCACCACCGCCGGCCCCCGCCGGGGCACCGCTGAATACCGGCCCGGTTCTCCCTCCCTACCAGGTCGCCGCCAGCGTCCACCTGGCGCGTGCGCCCCCCCGACTCTCCTGACCCCGGATTCGTAACATTCCGAGGGCGCGCCCGGCGCGCGCCGATCCCGCGTCCCTCCGTGGCCCCTGGCCATGGACGCCGGTCGCGGCTGTATATCAGGAGACAACATGAAACGCTTCAACGCCCCTCTGGCGGCGCCGGCCACGGCGGCCGCCCTGGTGGCCCTGTGCGGCTACGTGAGCGCCGCCGAGCCGGCCACCGAGGACCACCAACTGGAGGCCGTGGAGGTCTCCGCCCTGCCCCTGGGCAGTGACGCCGACCTGACCCCGGCCTCCTTCGATCTGCTGGACGGCGACCTGCTGTTCCAACAAAGCGAAGCCACTCTCGGCGACACGCTGAATGGCCTGCCTGGCGTGCACGCGGACACCTTCGGCGCCGGCAGCAGCCGGCCGGTAATCCGCGGCCAGACCGCGCCCCGGGTCAGCGTGCTATCCGATGGCGCCCGTCTGTTCGATATGTCGGAGATTTCCCCGGACCACGCCACCACCGTGGAACCCATGCTCAGCCGCAAGGTGGAAGTGCTGCGCGGCCCGTCTACCCTGCTCTACGGCGGCGGCGCCATCGGCGGCGTGGTCAACGTGCTGGATGACAAGATCCCCACCCGCATGCCGGATAAACCGGTGGAAGGCTTCTTCTCCGCGCGCGGCAACACCGTGGCCGACGAAAGCGCCGGTGCCGTGGGCCTGACTACCCGGGCCGGCGAGCACCTGGCCCTGCACGTGGAAGGCGCCCGCCGCGAAGCGAGCGACTATGAAGTCAACGGCTTCACCGACCCGACCATCAACGGCACCTGGGCGGAGAGCAACAATGCCAGCGTCGGCCTGTCCTGGATCGGCGACCGGGGCTACCTGGGCCTGGCCTACTCCTACCGGGGAGATCTCTACGGACTGCCGGGCCACAGTCACGAATTCGAAGGCTGCACCTCCAACGGCGCCAGCCTGGAATGCGAAGAAGCCGGCCACGAACACGAGCACGGTGAGCACGAAGCGCCGTTCGTGGATCTCGACAGCCGCCGGGTGGACCTGCGTGGCGAGTACCGTCAACCGTTCGCCGGCGTGGAGGCGGTACGCCTGCGCGCCAGCCACACTGACTACCGCCACCATGAAATCGAGGAAGACGCCATCGGCACCACCTTCCGGCATCGCGGCGTGGACGCCCGGGTAGAAGCGGAGCACGCCCCGATCCTGGGCTGGCGCGGCACCGTGGGCACCCAGTTCTCCGACGGTCGCATCGAAACCTCCGGTGAGGAAGCGGTGGTGCCCAGGACCGACACCCGGGTCGCCGCGCTGTTCGCCGTGGAACGCTACCGTTTCAATGATCGCTGGCAACTGGAAGCCGGTGCCCGCTTCGAGCACCAGAAGCTCGACCCGGATGACGCGGACCGGCCACTGCCCTCGGAAAGCGATAGCGCCGCTTCCCTGTCCACCGCGCTGACCTGGGCGTTCCGCCCGGACTACAACGTGTCGCTGTCCCTGGCCCGCTCCCAGCGCCTGGCCCAGGCCCAGGAGGTCTATGCCCAGGGGGTGCACCTGGCCACCAACACCTATGAGTGCGGCCTGCTCGCCGACCGGTACACCTGTGGCGGCAGCGCCAACGACGACAGTCTGGAGACGGAAACCTCCCATAACGTGGGCCTCAACCTGCGCAAGGTGAACGGTGATCTGACCTTCGACCTGGGACTGTTCCATAACCAGGTGGACAACTACGTCTATGCCCGCACCCTCGACCAGATCGAGGAATTCCGCCTGATCAAGTACAGCCAGGCGGACGTGACCTTCATCGGCGCGGAAGCCGAAGCCACCTATCAGTGGACCGAGCGGTTCTCCACCACCCTGTTCGGTGACGTGGTGCGCGCCGAGTTCGATGACGGTGGCAACGAACTGCCACGCATCCCCGCGCAAAGACTGGGCGGGCGCCTGAACACCTTCTGGCGCGCCTTCGACGGGGAGCTGGAGTTCTACCGGGTGTTCGCCCAGGACCAGATCGCCGGCTTCGAGAGCCGCACCCCCGGCCACGACATGCTCAATGCCACGGTGAGCTACACCTTCACCGGCAGCCCCCAATACAGCGTCTTCCTGCGCGGCAGCAACCTGCTCGGCGAGGAAGTGTGGAATCACGCGTCCTTCCTGGCGCGCACCGTTCCGGAACCCGGTCGCAATCTGACCGCCGGCGTGCGCATGACCTTCTGACGCGGACCACGACGAAACGAATTCGGAGACAACAATGAAACGGTATTTTTCCCCCACCGGCGCCGCCCTGCTGGCGGCATCGGTCCTGCTTGCCGCCTGCAACAACGACACCGGCAGCACCGAGTTACCCGGCGATGACCATGATCACGAACATACCGACTCGGCCGGTCGCCTGGTATTCACCCATGCCGACGGCGCCCACTCACGGGTTTATGTGCATGACCTGGAAAGCGGCGAGACGATCGCCGATTTCGCCCTGGTGCATCCGGCCACGGCGGTGTACGCCAGCCCGGAAAGCCGCTACGCGGTAATCCTTCAGCGTGACGACGATCAGGTGGAATTCCTGGACAACGGCATCCACCAACATGACGACCATGTGCATGAGGACGCGCCCTCCATGCTGGCCTTCACGCTCAATGGGGTGGCGCCCACCCATTACCGGGTCAATGGCGAGCATGGCGCGCTGTTCTTCGACGGCGACGATGGCGCCGCGCAAATGAGCAGCTTCCAACTGTTCAGCGATGAAAGCCTGGAAGCCGGCGGGGTGCTGGCCTCCCAGACGCTGGACACCGCCCACCATGGCGTTGCCGAACCCCTGGAAGGCCTGGTGTTGGCCAGTCACACGGCCACCAGCGGCGACGCCGCGGACGGCGTCACCGTGTTCGAGCTGCACGGTGACCATTTCCACGACGAAGGCGAGCTCGGCACCGCCTGCCCGGGCCTGCACGGCGCCGCCACCAGCGGCCTGTACACGGTGTTCGGCTGCCAGGACGGCGCCCTGCTGGTGGAGCTGCACGACGATCACTTCCACGCCCACAAGATCGCGGTGGCGGAACGGCTGACCTCGGTACTCGGCCACCCCGACGTGGCGGAACTGGCGGCGTTTTCCTACCCGGGCGACAACCTCTATGTGATTGATCCGGAGGCGGAAACCGCCACCGAAACCGACTGGCGCGACGGTGCCGTGGACGGCGGCGGCGCCGCGGTGACCGCCCTGGCCCAGGCCTTCGACGCTCACGGAGAGCACCTGCTGATCCTTGACAGCGAGGGGAGTCTGCATGTGCTGGAAACCGCCGACTGGTCCCATCGCGGCACCGTGCCACTGCTCGACGACGTGCCCGCCGCCGGCCCGGCGCCGGCCCTGGCGGTGAGCGCCGCCGCCGAACAGGCGTTCGTCACCGACCCGGCGGCACCGGCACTGCATGTCCTCGACCTGGAAAACCTGTCGGTGGAAACCGTGGCCCTGGACTTCGCCCCCACCGGCCTGGCCTGGACCGGTATCGCCGGCGAGCACGACCACGGAGAGGAAACCGGGGAAGACGAACACGATCACGAGCATTGATCGTCGTCACGCGCCCTTTCGCGACTAAAGTCGCTCCTACGATATTGCTGTAGGAGCGACTTCAGTCGCGATACACCGCGTCGCCATGGGCGCGGCTTTTCACTACAATGGGGGTCATCCTCAAAGCAGTGGAATTCGGAGTCCCCCATGAAACGATGGCTGTTGGCCGCTGGCCTTGCCCTGCCCCTTTCCGTTCTTTCCGTGCCCGCGATGGCGGCGGGTTACGCCGGCCTGGATTACGTGCGCAGCGACATCGAGCCCGACCGTGGCGGCAGCGCCGATCCCAACGCGCTGCAATTCAAATTCGGTAGCTGGATCAACCGCAACGAGACCCTGGGTGGCGAACTGCGCCTGGGCCTGGGCATCGGTGACGACAGCCTGGGTGGCGGCGCCGACGTGGAGATCGACCGTTACTACGGTGCTTATTTCCGTGGTCAGTTTCCCAACACGCTGCCGGTGCGCCCCTACGGCCTGATTGGCCTGACCCGCATGGAAACCACCATTGATTACCCCGGCGGTGGTTCCAAAGGCGACAACTACACGGACCTCTCCCTGGGGCTGGGCGCCGATATCAGCCTGACCGACGTGGTGTTCGTGAGCGTGGAGTATCTGCGCGCCGTGGATCGCGGTGGCGATGAGGTGAGCAATATCGGTATTGGCCTGAACGGCCGCTTCTGAGCGTCACCCGGCCCAGCCAGGCACAAAAAAGCCGCGCGTCGCGCGGCTTTTTTGTATTCGGAAACGGCCCGCCGCCAATCAGGGAATCGGCAGGTAACCACCGTCCACGCCCTTGGTGACGATGGCCACCGCGTCATGGGCATGCAGGCTCTCCAGGTGGTTCACCCGCAGCCAGAAGTCCTGGTAGCACTGCTGGCCATTCAGGGCCTGCTTGAGGCGCCGGGCGGCGTCCTCACAGAACATCAGGTTCTGCCCGTTGAGCTTGGCGAATTCCTGCTCGTCGACCCGCTTCACGGCGGTCTGCACCGGAGTCTTGAGCGCGCCCTCGATGGTGTCGATCAGGGCGGTGATCGGGAAGGCCTCGTCGCAACCGGTATCCAGCACCACGCGCACCTGCGCCACGGAACGCTGGCTGTGCGGGGTGGCCATGATGCCTTCCTCGGTGCCCAGCCACTCGAACACCTTCTCCATATCCACCTGGCCATCACCACCGAAGTCCTCACGGAACTGCTCCTGGATCAGTTGTCGGGCCAGGGCCGCCGAGCACGGGCAGGTGGAGGAATACGGCACTTCCACCGCCAGCTCCAGGCGCAGCCCTTCGCCGGCCTTGGTGGCCTTGATGGTCACCGGGTAGCTCTTCCAGCCGGCATAGCTGCTCTTGAGCGCGGGGCGGCGCATGGAGTACTCGAAATCGAACTGCACGAAGGCCTGGTCGCTAAGCCCCTCGTGGGTGTTCAGGAAGTTGTCGAGCAGGGTTTCGATGGACGAAGCGCTGACCGAATGATCACCGAAGGTCTCCTCCAGCATCAGATACAGCCGGGACATATGAATGCCCTTGGCGTCCGGGTTGGACAGGCTCACATAGGCCTGAATCGAGGTGCTCACCGGACGCTCGCCGGCCAGGGTATCGCTGACCCGGGCGGGCAGGTGAATCTGGCTCATGCCGACCCAGTCCAGGGTGGTATGCAGGTGGTCCACCATGGAATTGGAGGCCACGTCCGGCATGGATTTTGTGGTTCCGGCACCACTATCGCGCTTCATGGGGAATCTCCGTAGGGACGACGGCGGCGAAGCATGACGCCGATCAGGTGAACAGAATGGCAACCTGATTGTCATCGCCCGATCACACAGGGACGCGAAGTGTAGCAGAATCACCGGGACAAATAGACCTCCCGGCGATGAGGGATTGACAATGGCGACGACAGGCCCGGTCTATAAACCCGCTACAGGGTGATGTCCAGGTCGTCCTCGGGGCCGCCGACCAATTCCTGGAAACGGTCCATTTCACGCAACGGAACGAACATCTCCTCGGCGCGGGCGTGACGGCGCAACGCATCGGAAATGCTCACCGCCTGCTGAAGGTCGTTGAGGGCGTTGTCGGTTTCCCCCAGCCCGGCCCAGGCGCAGGCGCGCTGATAGAGCGCATGGGCGTTGTCCTCGTCCACCTCCAGCACCCGGTCGCACAGGCTCAGCGCCCAGCGCTGCTCGCCCAGCTCCAGGGCGGCGTCGGCTTTCCAGGCGAGCGCTTCCGGGTCGTCCGGGCGCAGCTCGAGGATGCGGTCGTAAAGCTCGATCTTCTCCTTGTAGCTGCCTTCCTTGGTGGCTTTCAGCCACAGGCTGTGGATCTCGTTGGTGCGCTCGATCTCTTCCTGGTTCTCGGCGATGGTGCGGGACTTCTGGCGCAACTCCTGCTCCAGGTCCGCCAGCCGCGACTCGTATTCCACCGTCAGCCGGGACATTTCCTTCTCGGCGTAGACACGGATGTTGTCCTTCAGGTCGCGGATCGTGGACCAGCCCACCAGGGCCAGGATCGAGGCGGCACCGGCGATCAGATAGAAGAAATAGGTAACCGTATTGGTGGCGTAGCCCATGGCCTTGTCCGCCACCTCCAGCTCGCGGTCGGTGACGATACGGTTCATGTCGTTGCGGTACTCCATCATGTCCTGCCGGATGGAGCGCAATTCACCGAGAATCCAGTTCTCCCGAAACTGGGAAATCACCGGCCCCTTCTCGATCTCGCTCTCCGCTTCAGGACGCGGTTCGGCGGGCTCCTGCTGGGCCGCGGCGCCCACACTCATGGTCAGCCACAATCCCCAGATCACCGCCTTCAGGCATCGCTTGAACAAGACCCTTTCCTCTTTACCAATAGGTTACCGATACGCCGGCGTATGGTGGCATTAAGCCCCGGTCGGCGCCAGCCTGAAAGCCGTGAACGCGAACCACCACGCCTTGACAGGCCTGGCCGTATGCAATGTAGTGAGTTGACCCCCGAATGCCACCATCAAGGAGTTTCATGAGAAAGCAACGACTCATGGGCGCCGTGGCCGCGCTCGGCTTACTGGCGTTCAGCGCCGGCGCCAGCGCGGAAACCTGGCGCATCGGCCTGGAAGAAATCGAAGGCAGCGTTCAGCACCGCTACGCGGAGCAGTTCAAGGAGCTGGTCGAGGAGAAAAGCGGCGGCGACATCACCGTGCAGCTGCTGCCCTATGGCACCTGGGGCTCCACCTATTCCGCCCTCTACGACGCGGTCCAGGGCGGCGCCATCCAGCTCGGCTTCGGCTCCGGCGCCCTCGGCGGCACCGTCCCCGAAAGCCAGCTCCTCAACCTCAACTTCATCATGCCCGCCGACCAGCTGGAAACCGCCAAGGTGCTCAACAGCGACGGCTTTCTGAAAAGCGAGGCCTGGCAGCAGTCGTTCCGCCAGCGCGACCTGGTGCCGCTGGCCGAGCTGCCCGAGGGCTATCAGGTCTGGACCGCCGACCAGGCGATCCAATCCCCCGCGGACATGAAAGGTCTGAAGATCCGGGTAATGGACAACAGCCTGCTGCGCACCACCTATCAGGCCTATGGCGCCTCCCCCACCACCATCGCCTACGGCGAACTGTACAGCGCGCTGCAACAAGGCCAGGCGGACGCCAACATTCAGCCGGTATTCGCCCATGAGGAAATGGGGTTCTACGAAGTGCAGAGCCATATGATCTTCGCCCGCCAGTCCCAGTTCGTGGCCACCCTGATGGGCAACGCCGACTGGTACGACGGTCTCTCCGACGAGCAGCGCGCCATGCTCGACCAGGTCACCACCCGCCTGGTTCAGGCCGGCCACGACATGCAGACCCGGTTCAACCAGGAGCGCCTGGAAACCATCAAGTCGAAGAGCGACATCACCATCATCGAGCTCGACGACGCCCAGCGGGACGCCTTTCGCAAGTTGGCCAAGCCGGTGCGCCAGACCTACATCGACGAGGTCGGCGAGCGCGGCGAGCAGTCCCTGAATATCCTGCTCAAGGCGTTCAAACAGGCCGGCGGCAAATAGTCCCCATTCCCACCACGCCCCCAAAGCCCGGCCCCGCGCCGGGCTTTGGAATTGCTGTAGGAACGACCGGGACGCTACCTCGAAGCGGCACAACGGATTTACCGAAAGGCGCGGCGCCCCGTCCGTCAGGAGCTGCCCAAAGACGGCAGCCAGAGGGAAATCTGCGGGTAGGCAATCAGGATTACCGTGGCCAGCATCAACATCAGGATGAACGGCGGCGTACCGCGAATCACGTCCATATAGGGCCGGCGGAACACCGCGATGGCGGTAAAGATGTCGCAACCGAACGGCGGCGTCGCGGAACCGATCGCCGCCTGCAGGGTAACGATCACCCCCACGTGCACCGGGTCCAGCCCGGCGGACTCCACCAGCGGCTTGAAGATCGGCACCAGGATCAGGATCACCACGATCGGGTCCACGAACATGCAGCCGATAAAGAAAGCCACCGCGATCAGCGCCAGGGCGGCGGTCTTGTTGTCGCCAATGGCCTCGATGGCCGGCCCCAGCAACTGCTCCGGCACGCCGGCGGTGCCCAGGGTATGCGAGAAAGCGGCACCGACCGCCACCAGAATGAACACCACGGCGGTGATCATCCCCGAGGACAACGCCAGACCACCCAGATCGCGAAGGCTCACCTTGCGGTAAATCACCACCTCCAGCAGCAGCGCATAGGCCACCGCCACGGCGGACGCCTCCACGGCGCTGAAAAAGCCCAGGTAGATGCCGCCCACCACCAGTACCGGGAAACCCAGCGGCAGAATCGCCCGGCGTATCGCCTTGAAACGCTCGTCCCAACTGGCCCGGGGCTCCGGCTCAATACCCTTGAGACGGGCCCCCACCCAGCAATAGGCGGCGAACATCAGCAAAACCAGAATGCCAGGCAGGATGCCGGCCAGAAACAGGTCACCAATGGAAGTGCCCATCACCACGCCATAGACGATGAAACCAATGCTCGGGGGAATCAGCAGGGCAATGTCGCTGGCATTGATGATCAACGCCAGCGCGAAGCTGTCGGGATAGCCCTTGGCCAGCAAGCGCGGACGCATCGGCCCCCCCATGGCCACCACGGTCGCCTGGGTGGAACCGGACACCGCGCCGAACACCGCGCAGCCCGCCGCCGTGGTGATCGGCAACCCGCCGCGCCAGTGGCGGCTGAACGCATCCACCAGATCCAGCAGGCGGTTGGCGGTATGCCCCTTGGTGAGAATATCAGCGGCGAAAATGAACATCGGCACCGCCGCCAGCACCCAGCTGCCGACCCCGGTGATCATCCAGGTTACCGCCTGCTCCGGGCCGAAGAAGGTCATGCCGGAGAACATCATGAACAGGGTGCCCACCGCCAGCGGCACCATCATCGGGTAGCCCAGCAACAGCAGCACGAGCATGATCAGGGCAAGAACGATCAGCATGCGGGACCTCCCCCCCGGCGATGATGGCGGTACAGTGGTTCAGGCGCGATCGTCATACTCGCCCCCCGCCTCCACCCCGTGCACTGGCACGTCGGAATAGGTTTCCCGTTCGTTGAACGAGCGCCAGATGCCCGGCGTCAAGGCATTGCGGGCCAGGGTCAGCAGATACTGGATACCGGCCAGGCCGAACCCGGCGGGCAGCGCCAGGTAGACGATCCACATGGGCATGCCCAGGGATGAACTGACCCGGCCACGGTCGTGGATGTCCACCACGTACTGGCCGGATTTCCAGGCGAAATAGAACATCAAGGCGGCGGTGCCGGCACAGATCAGCATCAGCAGGCCCTTGCGAGGGGCACCGTGCAGTTGCTCGTAGAGCGCGGACATGCGGATATGGCGGGCGTGACGGGCAGCGTAACTGACCCCCACGAAGGTCATCACCACGATCAGCATCTCGGTGACTTCGTAGGTGCCGGGAATCCCCTTGTCGAAGATCAACTGGCCCACCACATGGGCGCTCATCAACAGCGCCATGACCAGAACGGTGGCGCCGATCACCAGGCGCTCAAGCACGCCAATGGTCCGGTCGAGCACCGCGAGGACGGCAAGCAATCCTTTAAACGCGAACTTCATCGGCCCAATACAACCACACTGTTTACCTTTCATCAACGCAACGGCGGCATGTCGGCCTGTTGCGGAAGGACACCGCTCACCGCCAATAACTACTTTGACATCTAAATATTATACCTCTAAACTAGCCTACCACTGATCGCAAGGAATATCCCGGCCATGGCCGTTATTCATTCGACAAACGCTGCTTTCACATCAAAATGACCTTGTCTTCACACGGTCACATTGGTTTGTTAACCAGAGAATTAACGACCATGGCCAGACACGACGAAGTGCTGATTGCCCTACGCCAGATTATTCGCGCCACCGACCTCTACTCTCGCAAGCTGAGCAAGGTCGCCGGCCTCACCGCGCCGCAACTGCTGATCCTCCAGGCCATCGCGTCCCAGGGCGAGATGACCATGGGTGATATCGCCACCGAGGTATCGGTCAGCCAGGCCACCGTCACCACCATCCTCGACCGCCTGGAAAAGCGCGGGCTGATCGAGCGCAAGAGGGGTGAACGGGATAAACGGCGGGTTTATGCTTATTTGACCGACGCCGGACGCGACATCATGGAGCGCGCGCCGACGCCGCTGCAGGACGAATTCATGTCGCGCTTCTCGCACCTGGAGGACTGGGAACAATCCCTGATTCTCAGTTCACTGCAGCGGGTCGCGGCAATGATGAACGCCGGCGATATCGACGCCTCCCCGGTGCTGGATCTGGGCGCCATCGATCGCGTACAGCCCACTGCGGGTCGCCGGCGCGCCGACTCTTCCTTCGAAACCGACCAGAAGTGACATCATGCTCGCAGACGACAAAAAAGCGGCTTCATCTTCCGCTGACGACAAAGACGACATCATTCTCCGCAAGCCCGAAAGTCAGGACGGCGCGCGGGTGCACAAGCTGATCGCGGAGTGCAAGCCGCTGGACGAGAACTCGGTGTACTGCAATCTGCTGCAATGCACCCATTTCGCGGATACCTCCGTGGCCGCGGAAATGGACGGTGATCTGGTGGGTTTCATCTCCGGCTACATCCCGCCCAAACAGCAGAACACCCTGTTCGTATGGCAAGTGGCGGTGCACGAGAAGGCACGCGGGAAGGGTCTCGCCAAGCGCATGCTGGACCACCTCATCCATCGCGATGAAACGGAAAACGTGCAGTTCATCGAGACCACCATCACCCCGGACAATGAAGCGTCCTGGGGCATGTTCCGCAGCTTTGCCTATGAACGGCGGATGCCCACCGAGGAGTTCATCCTCTTCGATTCACGCATCCACTTCGCGGGTGAGCACAACGATGAACACCTGCTGCGCATCGGCCCGTTCAATCGGGACGACGCCTGAACCCGGAATTCGACCAGACAGTTAGCGAGGTAGACAGAGCCATGGATACGGAAATTTTCGAGAATATTGAGTCCGAAGTGCAGAGTTACGCACGCAGCTTCCCGGTGGTTTTTCAGAAAGCCCAGGGCAGCTACCTGTACGACGAGGAAGGCATCGCCTACCTGGACTTCCTGGCCGGCGCCGGCACCCTGAACTACGGCCACAACAACCCGGTCCTGAAGAAAGTGCTGCTCGACTACATCGAGAACGACTACATCGTGCACGGCCTGGACATGCACACCGTGGCCAAGCGCCAGTTCCTGGAAGCACTGGACGAATACGTTCTCAAGCCGCGCGAAATGGACCACGTGGTTCAGTTCCCCGGGCCCACCGGCACCAACGCGGTGGAAGCGGCGCTGAAGATCGCCCGTAACATCAAGGGCCGCGAGAATATCATCAGCTTCACCAACGGCTTCCACGGGGTGACACTGGGTGCGCTGTCCGCCACCGGCAACAGCCACCACCGGGGCGCCGCCGGCGTGACCATGGGCGGCGTTAGCGTGATGCCCTACGACGGTTACCTGGGCGATGCCTTCGACACCACCCAGTACCTGGACAAAGTGCTGTGCGACTCCTCCAGCGGCATCGACCACCCGGCCGCCGTGATCGTCGAGACCGTGCAGGGCGAAGGCGGCATCAACGCGGCCAGCTTCGAGTGGCTGCGTAACCTGGAGCACGTGTGCCGCAAGCACGACATGCTGATGATCCTGGACGACATCCAGGCCGGCTGCGGCCGCACCGGGACCTTCTTCAGCTTCGATGACGTGGGCATCAAGCCGGACATCATCACCCTGTCCAAGTCACTGAGTGGCTACGGCCTGCCACTGGCGGTGGTTCTGCTTAAGCCGGAACTGGACCAGTGGAAACCCGGCGAGCACAACGGCACCTTCCGTGGCCATAACCTGGCCTTCGCCACCGCCGCCAAGGCACTGGAGCATTTCTGGAGCGATGACAGCTTCGCCAAGGAAGTGCAGAAGAAGGGCGACATCATCACCGAGCGCTTCCGCGACATCGCCGGCGCTTATGATGATCACTGGTTCTACCTGAACGGTCGGGGCATGATGCAGGGCCTGGTATGCCGCGACGGCGAGCTGGCCGAGGAAATCACCAAGGCGGCGTTCAAGCGCAAGCTGGTGATCGAAACCTCCGGCGCCGACGACCAGGTAATCAAGACCCTGTGCCCGCTGACCGTGTCCGAGGAAGAGCTGCACCACGCCATGGACGTGATCAAGGAAAGCGTGGCCGAGGTCATGAAGGACCGCATCAAACGCGGCGACGCCCACTCCGTATCCAGCCTGGCGGGTTGAACCCCGTCCGAGCCGGCCACCCCGGGTGGCCGGCCCGTTTTCCCTATTTACCCTTTCAGCGTTTCAGAATGTTCAGGAGGTAGTCGATGATCGTTCGCACCTTGGCGGAAGCCGAAAAAACCGAGCGCCGCGTGGTGGCCGAGAATGGCAACTGGCAATCCGTGCGGTTGTCCCTGAAGGAAGACGGCATGGGCCACTCCTTCAACATCACCACCATCTTCAAGGGCACCAAGACCCACATCAAATACGCCAACCATTGGGAATCGGTGTACGTGATGTCCGGCAAGGGCAAGATCGAGATGGTCGATACCGGCGACGTGTACGAGCTGACCCCGGGCACCATCTACCTGCTCGACCAGCACGACGAGCACTACCTGTACGGTGGCGAGGACGAGGACATGGTGGTGGCCTGTGCCTTCACACCGCCGTTGAGCGGCAAGGAAGTACACGACGAAAACGGCGTCTATCCCGCTGACCTGGACTGATCGCCAGCGTTCGTCACGCCCCCGAAAGCGGAGCTCAAGGCTCCGCTTTTTTGTGTTCGGCACACGGTCGGTTTTCTGCGACCAAGGTCTAATTCAGGGGCGGCGGGCGTTCCTGGATAGTAACCGCACCAACGCGGCGGTCGGGGAACCCGCCGCGCACCGGGTGACAACCTTGCCTTGCTCCGACAATATGGCTCCGGAGAGTTTCCACGGTGCCCTCCCTGGTGGGGGGCCCTCTCTTTTTTTGCCCATCGGATCACTTTGCCGAAGGCCGGCGGCGGCAGGCCCGCTTCCGCCGTGTATACTGCCGGGACAACGAGTCACAGGCCCCAATAATGAAAATACTGATCGCCGACGACCATCCCCTTTTTCGTGCCGCGCTGCGCCAGGCCGTGGACGTGAGCTTCGAACACGCCGACATTTTCGAGGCGGATTCCCTGGCCTCCCTGGAACGCCTGGGCGAGGATCAGGTGCCCTTCGACCTGATCCTGCTGGACCTTCACATGCCCGGCACCCATGGCTTTTCCGGCCTGATCTATCTGCGTGAGCTGTACAACAAGGTGCCGCTGGTGGTGATCTCCGCCAACGAGGCCCTGGACGTGATCCAGCGCTCCATCCAGTTCGGCGCCGACGGGTTCATTCCCAAGTCCGCGTCCGTGGACGACATGACCCGGGCACTTTCCAGAATCATCGACGGCGAGCTCTGGGTACCGGACTATGCCCGTCGCCCCCTTCCTCCCGAGCCCGGCGATTTCGCCGGCATGCGCGAACGCATCACCAGCCTCACGCCGCAGCAGTTCCGGGTCATGGGCATGCTCATGGAAGGCATGCAGAACAAGGTCATCGCCTACGAGCTGGAGGTTTCCGAAGCCACCGTGAAAGCACACATGACGGCGATCTTCCGCAAGCTCGGCGTGCGCAACCGTACCCAGGCGGTGCTGGCACTCAAGGACCTCGCCATCGAACCGCCGGGCCTGGAATAACGCCGTTACGGTTACAGCCCGCGCAGGACATTGAGAATGGTCTCCTCGCTGACCGGCTTCTGTAGGAAACCAACGCCCTTTTCCCGCGCCCGGGCCTGAACCTCGGCGCGCCGATCCGCGGTGATCAGCATCGCCGGTACCACGTCCTCCCAATAACCATCCAGGGCTTCGATGACCTGGAAACCGGTCTCGCCACCATCCAGTTGGTAATCCACCAGCAGCAGGTCCGGTTCCGGTTGGCCATGGGCTTTGCGCAGGGCCTCCTCCCGGGAGCCGGCGGTGACCGGCTCGCAGCCCAAAGCGCGCAGCAAGGCTTCCAGGCTGGCCAGCAAGGCGGGATCATTGTCCACGCAGAACACGCGGGTGCCGGCCAGATCATGGCGATCTTCCAGTGCCGGGGCCGGGATCGGGGTGGTCTCTTCCACCGCCGCCGCCCCGGCCAGCGGCACGTACACCGAGAACACCGTGCCCTTGCCGGGCCAGGACTGCACCGTGATGCGGTGGCCCAGCAATCGGCAGATGCGGTCCGCAATCGCCAGCCCCAGCCCCAGCCCCTTGACCTGCCGGCGCCCCTGCTGGGGCAGCCGCATGAACTCGTGGAACACCTTGGTCTGCTGGTCCTCGGGGATACCCGGGCCGGTATCCCAGATCTCGATACGCAGGGTGTCGCCACGCCGCCGGCAGCCGAACAACACCCTGCCCCGTTCGGTATAGCGGACGGCGTTGGACAGCAGATTCTGCAGCACCCGGCGCAGCAGTGCCTCGTCGGTGCGCACGTAGAGATCGCTGTACACGGTGCGCAGGGAAAGCCCTTCGGCCCTGGCCAGCACGCTGAATTCCTGGCCAAGCTGCTGCATCAGGGGTCGCACCGCCACGGTAGCGGGGTTGGCCTGCATGGTGCCGGTGTCCAGGCGGCTGATTTCCAACAACGCCGAAATAATCTGCTCGGCGGCGCGCAAGGAACTGTCGATGTGCCCCAGCACCTGACGTTCGTAACCGAACTCACCATCGCGTTGCCCAAGCCGCTGGGACAACGACGAGGCGAACAACTGGGCAGCGTTGAGCGGCTGCATCAGATCATGGCCGGCGGCGGCCAGGAAACGGGTCTTGCCCTCGTTGGCCTGCTCGAGCTGGCTGTTCACCTCGGACAGTCGCCGGGTACGCTCGGAGACCATCTGCTCCAGGTTCTCGTTGATCTGACGCAGAGCGATCTCATCGCGCTTACGCTCGGTGATATCCATGTAGGTGCTGACAAAGCCACCACCTTCCATGGGATTGCCACGCACCTCCACGATCACGCCATTGGGCAGCTCCCGCTCGAAGCTGTGGGCACTGCCCTCGCGCAATAGCTGTACCCGCTTGCGCACATCCTGTTCCAGGTCCCGGCCATCGTAAAAGCCGCGTTCCGCGTTGTGACGGTAAACTTCCTCAATAGGCCGGCCCAGGCGAATAAACCCTTCCGGGTAGCCGAACAGATTCACGTAGGCCTGGTTCCAGGCGACGATGTTCAGGTCCCGGTCCACCACGCAAATACCCTGACTGATGGTCTCGATGGTGGTGCGCAACAACTGGTGGTTGAACTGAATCAGCTGCGACGCCTCATCCATGATGCGCACCATGTCATCGCGGCGCACGCTCTGCTTGCTGAGCAGAGAACCCATCACGATGCGCGCGGTGGAGGCACCCATGGCACCGGCCAGCAGCCGCTCCACGTAACGTACCAGGTGCAGAGGGGCCGGCAGGGACGGGTCCTCGGAAATCTGTCGGCGATGCAGGTAATCGAAGAACAGCGGCCGGGCACGGGGGTGCCCCAGCCCGCGCTCGCACACCTGCAGCAGCTCGCCGGTGGTGATCAACGGATGGCCCATGCCTTCCCGCCACCAGTCCGTGGGCGTGTCCACGAAGCGGGTGGCCTGAGTCTCGTCCAGTGGCGAATGCCGGGCGCGCCGGGAGAACGCCACATAGGCCACCAGGTTCAGGCTCAGGCTCCAGAACACGCCATGGGTAAGCGGTGCCAGGCCCTCGATACCGAACAGCGCATAGGGGCGCAGCAACCCGAGGCCGAACAGGCCATGGCTATTCAGGTAATCCACCCACTCCATGGGCAGCAGCAAAGGCAGCAACAGGCAATAGGCCCACACCAGAAAACCGACGATCAGCCCGACGAAGGCGCCACTCTGGTGGCCACGGTGCCAGTAGAGGCCGCCGATCAACGCCGGCGCCAGTTGCGCCACGGCGGCAAAGGACAGCAAACCAATGCGAGCCAGGCCCTCGAAACGGTCGATCATGATATGGAACACGAACGCCAGGGCCAGCAGCACCACGATGCTCAGCCGCCGCAGCAGGCGCACCTGGTTGCTCAGGTCGGACAATTCCTCATCGCCCTGGATGCGGTACTGCACCCAGGCCGGCATCAGCACCTCATTGGTGAGCATGATCGCCAGCGCCATGGTGGACATGATCACCATGCCGGTGGCGGCGGCGATACCACCGATAAACGCCAGCAGCATCATGGCGTTGTTGCCGGCCGCCATGGGCAACGACAGCATGTACATGTCCGCGGACCCGGAGTGAGGCTGGGTCAGCAGCCCGGCGGCCACGATCGGCAGCACGAACACGGCGAACAGCGCCAGGTACAACGGCATCAGCCAGCGCGCCTTGCGCAGGTGCTGGATGTCATTATTTTCCACCACCCCGGCATGAAACTGGCGCGGCAGGCACAGGATCGCCAGCATCGACAGCAACAGGGCGGTGACGAAGTTCTGCGAGAACAGCGCCGGCTCGAAGGTGGCGCGCAAATCCGGCGCCGCCATCACCCGCCGCCACAGGTCCGCCGGCCCCTCGAACACCACGAACAGGCAGAACAGCCCCATGATCACGAACGCCACCAGCTTGATGAAGGACTCGAAGCTGACCGCCAGCATCAGGCCGGACTGGTGTTCCGTCGCGTCGATATGGCGGGTGCCGAACAGCAGGGTGAATACCGCCATCAAGGCCGAAACCGCCAGGGCGATATCCAACGGTGGCGTGGCGCTGACTCCCACCACATGCTCGAAGGACAGGGTCACCGCCTTGAGCTGCAGGGCGATGTAAGGCAACACGCCGACGATGGCCACCACCGTGACCAGCACCGCCAGTTGCCGGGATTTACCATAGCGCGCCGCCAGGAAGTCGGCGATCGAGGTAATGTGGTGCTGCTTACCCACCGATACCAGCTTATAGATCAGCTCACCACCAAGCAGCATGGTAAGGATCGGGCCCAGATAGATGGGCAGGTAAGTCCAGCCACTGTGGGCCGCCTCGCCCACGGCGCCATAAAACGTCCAGGAGGTGCAGTACACTCCCAGCCCCAGGCTGTAGGTCCAGGCGTTGTTCACCACCGGCAGCCCGCGCCGCTCCGCCCGGTCGCCCCACCAGGCGATGATGAACAGCACCATCACGTACAACAGGGCCATCAGCCCCAGTTGCCATAGACTCAACAAGGCATCACCACTGAAACAAAACCTGGCAGAACCGTACCACCACCGCCAGCATCAGCACCATCAGCCCGGCACGCTGGATCTTGAATTCCACCACCGACAGAGCCATGCCCCTGGCCCAGAAACGCAGCACGCCGGACCAGTCACCGGTACGCCGGATGTAGCGGCCGTAGGCCAGCGCCACCAACAGCAGGCCGCCGAGCAACAAGGCGCCTTGCAGATATTGCATTGTTATTCTCCCCGGCGGACCGTCGCGGACCGCTACTTGAGTTTCAGGTACATCAGCGCCGCCGTGGTGGCGTCGCCGCGAGCGGTATGACGGCCGATCACCGGCACGCCCAGCTTACCGGCCACTTTCTCGAAACGCAGATCCGGCAGCGCCTCCGGGCTGCGATAGCGCTCACGCTTGCGATAAAGATCAGACAACTCCACCACTGGATTGGGCAGAGCGAACCCCAACCGGGGACGCAGGTAGCGATTGAGTACCGCCAGATCGAAATCCAGGCACCAGCCCACCAGGGGCCGGTTGCCGACGAACGCCAGCAACTGCTCCAGGGCCTCGTCCACCTCAAGGCCTCCGGCCAGATCCACTCCGCGCAAACGGTGAATACAAATCGACTCGCCATCCAGACTGGGCGGCGGCGCCATATGAAGGTCCAGGGCGGCGCCGGCGCACACCCGGCCACCCCGGATCGGCACCGCCGCCACCGACACCAGCTCCGCGCGGCGCGGGTCCAGGCCGGTGGTCTCGCAATCCAGCGCCATCAGCTCACTGCCATCCGGCGTCTCGAACAAATGACCGTGGGGGCCGTTACCATGCCGGCGCTTCTGTACCAGCCTTTTCAGCATCGCCACCTCAATATTCCAGATGGAAACGCCGGGACAGGCGTTTCTTGAATTCATTGACCACCTGCAGCGAATCCCGCAGCAGGTCCCGCTCCAGAGCGGTGAGCCGCTCCACCTGCAGTTGGTTGCCGGGCAAATCACCGGCCTCCCCCTCCAGGCGCATCAGTTGCTGTTTGAGGCGCAGCTCGGAAAACAGCGCCATGGCCTCGCCCAACTCCTCGGCGAAGGCCGCCTCCATCTGTCCGGCGTCGACCAGCCGTTCCAGCCGCGCCAGGGTGCCGGTCTCCTCGATCCGTTGCTCAAGGGTCATGGAGCGTACCCCGTGAACCACCGGAAACAGCCCGCCCTTCTTGATATCGATGCCCTGGTCCGGTTTCTTAAGCGCGCCGAACCAGTTCAGAGGCGTGGAGAATTTGAGCGATGGCCGCGCGAATCGCGACAGCAGGATCTGGTCGCCACTGCAGCGCTGGAACAAAGCCTCGCGCAGCCCAGCCACCAGTTCCGTCCGGCCCGCCACCGGATGGGCGTCGATCAGAATCGCCAGGTTCATCATCGCCGCGTCATCTCCCTGCCCGGCCCAGCGGGAAATCTGCTCGCGCCAGCGCGATACCGAACCCACCCAGTCCGGGTTGGACACCATGATATTGCCCGGGCAACGCGGATACCCCAGCGACAGCAGCGTCTCGGTGAAACGGCGCATGTATTCATCACGCTCCGGCCAGTCGGCGGCATCATCCAGAATCAATGCATTGTCCTGGTCGGTCTTGAGAATCTGTTCGCCGCGCCCCTCGCTGCCCAACACCAGCAGGCAGCCGTGTTCCTGGTCTGCCTCGGGCACCACGAACTGGAACGCCTTGCTGATGATGCGGCCATTGAGAGCGGCCAGAAGATCCATGGCGAAGCGCATTTTCACGCCCTGGGCCATCAAGGCCCGCACCAGTTCCGGCAACCGGGCGCTGGCCAGGGAGAGCGCCTCCAGGCTGTCCGCGCGCTCCACCTCCAGGCCCACCACGTAGGAGCGGCTGGAGAAAAAGCTGAGCACATCGGTAAGCTCCACCACGCCCACCGGTTTGCGGCCCTCCATCACCACCACCCGCTCCACGCGACTGCGCGTCATGCTTACCAGGGCAGCGAACAGGTACTCCTCCGGCGGCGCCTTGATCAACTCGAAGGTGGCCAGTGACAACGCCGGCGAGGCGGGGGTCAGCCCCTCGTTGACCAAGCCGCGCAGCAGGTCGGTCTTGGTGATCACGCCCACATGGCCGTCGCGCTCCACCAGCAGGCTGTCCACCTGGCGCTCATTAAGCGCCGCCACCGCCTGCTGGACGGTGCCTCCGCTGGGCAGGATCAGCGGCTCACGCATGCACTGGTTGACCCGCGCCAGCATGAAGCCGGCCATGGTGACGCCGCCTTCCCGGCGCTCGGCCAGCAGCCGGTTCTTGCTCGCCAGCCGCTGCCGGAAGTAATCCGCGAACGCCGGCTGTTCCTCGCAGAGGGTCCTGAACAGCTCGGCGGGGATCAGATAACAGAGGGTTTCTTCCTCGGTGACGAAACGGTAACGGCTGCGGCCATTGAGCACGCTCATGGCGCCGAACAGATCCCCGGCGGTATATACCCCAAGGCGACCCGCGTCCGCCGGCAGGGTCGGGTCCAGTTCCAGCACCGCGCCCTTGTGCACCAGATATACGGAGGGCGCCGGGTGGCGTGCCTCCAGCAAAACCTCGCCGGCCTCGAAGTAAGCCATTTCCATGGCCGCCTTAAGGCGCCCGCGCTGCCCTTCGTCCAGCAATGAGAACGGCGGTTGCTCGAAATCCACATCAATCATGGCGATTCACCCCGCCCGCGCGGGGGCCTCCATAACGGCAATCGGGGCGACGCCAGGCGCCGCCCCGATTTTCACTTTACTCCGTTTTGGGTCATCGCGCGTCAGTGGGCGTGGGCCTGGCCGGCGCCCCGCGGTACACGGATATCCTCGACGATGTGCTGGATTTCCTCCGGCGGCGCCGCGGTCACGCGGGACACCAGGAAAGCCACCAGGAAGTTGAGGATCATGCCCACGGTGCCAATGCCTTCCGGCGACACCCCGAACAGCCAGTGCTCGGCGCTGTTCAGCTCCGGCGACACGAACTTGAAGTACACGATGTAGGAGAAGGTGAAGATCAGGCCCACCGCCATGCCGGCGATCGCCCCTTCCTTGTTCATGCGACGGTAGAAGATGCCCATCAGAATCACCGGGAAGAAGCTGGCCGCGGCGAGCCCGAAGGCGAACGCCACCACCTGGGCCACGAACCCGGGTGGATTGATCCCGAAGTAGCCGGCGATACAGATCGCCACGATGGCGGCCAGCCGGGCGGCCATCAACTCCTGCTTCTCGGTGATATCCGGCTTCAGGGTCTTCTTGAGCAAATCATGGGATACCGCCGATGAGATCACCAACAACAAGCCGGCCGCCGTGGACAGCGCCGCCGCCACGCCACCGGCCGCCACCAGCGCGATCACCCAGGCCGGAAGATTGCCGATTTCCGGGTTGGCCAGCACGATGATGTCGCGGTCGATATAGACCTCGGATTTATTATCAGTGGGGGCATTGGTGACCACCCGCTGGCCGAAATCACCGGCCGTCTGATTGCGATCACCGGCGAAGTTGGGCTTGCCCTGGAAGGGGTCGCCGGCGGCCATCTGCACGCGGCCGTCGCCGTTCTTGTCGAGCCAGCCGATCAGCCCGGAGTTCTCCCAGTTGTAGAACCACTCCGGCAGTTGCTCGTATTCGGCGTTGTTGACGGTCTCGATCAGGTTGGTGCGCGCGAACGCGCCCACCGCCGGCGCGGTGGTGTACAGCAGGGCGATGAAGAACAGTGCCCAGCCAGCGCTGATACGAGCGTCACGTACCGTGGGCACGGTGAAGAAACGCACGATCACATGGGGCAGGCCGGCGGTGCCACACATCAGCGCCGCGGTGATGAAGAACACATCAATGGTGCTCTTGCTACCGTCGGTGTAGGCGCCGAAGCCAAGATCCTGGACGATCTGATCAAGCCGTTCGAGCAGATACACGCCGGTGTCATTCCCGGCGGCATCAAGCACCGTGGCACCAAACCCGGTTTGCGGCAGGACATGACCGGTCATCAGGATGGAAAGGAACACCGCCGGTACCAGGAAGGCGAAAATCAATACACAGTACTGCGCCACCTGGGTATAGGTAATGCCCTTCATGCCACCCAGCACCGCGTAGAAAAACACGATCGCCATGCCGATGATCACGCCCAGGTTCACATCCACTTCCAGGAAGCGGGCGAACACGATACCGACACCGCGCATCTGCCCGGCCACGTAGGTGAACGACACGAAAATAACGCAGACCACCGCCACCGTGCGGGCGACGTTGGAGTAATAACGGTCACCGATGAAATCCGGCACCGTGAACTTGCCGAACTTACGCAGGTAAGGGGCCAACAACATCGCCAGCAGCACATAGCCACCGGTCCAGCCCATCAGATACACCGAGGCATCGTAGCCGGCATAGGCGATGATGCCCGCCATGGAAATGAACGAGGCCGCCGACATCCAGTCCGCCGCGGTAGCGGCACCGTTGGCGATCGGCGACACGCCACCGCCGGCGACATAAAAGTCCTTCGTGGACGCGGCCCGCGACCAGATCGCGATGCCGATATAGAGCGCGAACGACGCGCCCACGAAGATATAGGTGAGCAGTTGAACATCCATTTTTCCGGTCCTCTTGTTATTACTCTTCGTGGACGTCGAATTTGCGATCCAGTTTGTTCATCGAGCGCGCATACATGATGATCAGCGCCAGGAACACATAGATCGAGCCTTGTTGTGCGAACCAGAAACCCAGCTTGAAACCGAAAAACTGAATGTTGTTGAGCACATCGGCGAGCAGAATGCCGCAGCCATAGGACACGACGAACCACACGACCAGATAACTCAGGATCAACTTCACGTTGGCGGCCCAGTAGGCGCGGGCGTTTTCTTCTCTCATTGGTTTACCCCTCTGCGTACTGACGGTAAAACTCTTGCTGCCAGGAAGACTAAACAAAGGGGTGGGTCGCCACAGTATGACTTTAGTCGAAGGCCCGGCTGACGCGGGCTCCAGCCCGGCGGAGGTTCGACGAAGGTCGAAGGCGGCAACGGCAGGAGCGGCTTCAGGCCGTGCGGTGAAGGGTCGCCACCAGGGGGCGAATGCGGGTTTCCCGCTTAACGCTCTGCAACAGCGCCGCCGCCTCCGGCCAGCGGCGGCGAGAATAACTGAGCCATTGTTTCACGCGGCCGCACAGCTGCGGCTCGGTGCCGGTATCGAAAATCGACTCGCCGAAATCCCCCAGCACCGCCAGCACCTCGGGCCAGCTCGCCGGGGCACCGCCGCGCACTGCTCGCACCAGCAAAGGATCGGCCACCGCGCCCCGGCCCAGCATCAGGTCCGGGCAACCACTTTCGCGCTGGCAGCGACGCGCATCCTCGACATTCCAGATTTCACCGTTGGCGATCACCGGCAGGGACACCGCCTCGCGGATCGCGCCGATGCGATCCCAATAAGCCGGCGGTCGGTATCCCTGACGCTTGGTGCGTCCGTGCACGGTGAGCCAGGCGGCGCCGGCGTCCTCCACGGCCCGCGCATTATCCAGGGCACGGGCATCATCGGCGTTGCCAAGACGCATCTTCACCGATACCGGAACGGGCTCCGGCACCGCCCGCCGCACCGCCGCCGTCACCGCGTGCACCAGCTCCGGCTCATCCAGCAGTACCGCGCCGCCGCGATGGCGGTTCACGGTCTTCGCCGGGCAACCGAAGTTCAGGTCAATGGCCGGCGCTCCCAGTTCCACGGCGCGCGTCGCATTGTCGGCCATACAGGCCGGGTCGGACCCCAACAGCTGCAGATGCACCGGCGTACCGGCCCGGGTACGCGCGCCATCGCGCAATTCCGGGCACCAGCGATAAAAGACCCGTGGCGGCAACAGCATGCCGCTGACGCGCACGAATTCGCTGACGCACCAGTCGTAATGGCCAACATCGGTGAGCGCCCGGCGTACCCAATAGTCCGCCAGGCCCTCCATGGGGGCGAGGATCAGTTTCATGGGCGCGGAGTATAACAGCGTGGCGGTGCCGGCGAGGGACCCCGCCCGTATCGCAAGCGAAACGCCATAGATTAAAGGAGATCAGAGGAAGAAGCCGCTTGCGACCACCGGGCGGGCATTTCACTATAGGAGCCGGCGCTCCCCGGCGGAAGGCCATGGTTAGACCCTTTTGGAATGAGGATTGTCCCCATGAGTACCCATGAAGGAGGCTGCTTGTGCGGCCAGGTGCGCTACCGCATCCAGGGCCCGTTTCATCAATTCCATCTGTGCCATTGCTCGCGCTGCCGCCGTTTCAGCGGCACCGCCCATGCCGCCAATCTGATGGCGCCGGCCAGCCACCTGGAGTGGCTCGCCGGCGAGGATTCGGTGCGCCGCTACGATCTGCCGGGAACCCGATTCTCCCGGGCCTTCTGCCAGCTATGTGGCGGCATGGTGCCCCACACCCGCGACGATCTGGCCATCGTCCCCGCCGGCGGCCTGGACCGGGACCCCGGCCAGGACCCGGACGACCACATCTTCTGGGACGATCGGGCCGGCTGGTATGAGCCGGGGCTTGGAGCTAAGAAGTACTCACAAACCCCCAACACCTGAAAACCAGGCCACCCCGGGTCGGGCGCTGGCCCGGATTGACCCCTCCGCGGCGCTACAGTAGTGTTGCGCCGCGTTCAGAGAGAGAGACTCATGGCCAACAAAGCCCCGCAATTGGAAGAAGCCCTGGACAGCCTGGAAGCCCTGGTGGAGCGGATGGAATCCGGTGAACTCACCCTGGAGGAATCCCTGCAAGCCTTCGAACAGGGCGTCAAGCTCACCCGGGAATGCCAGCAGGCCCTGACCCAGGCCGAGCAGAAGGTACGGATCCTGCTTGATCAGGACCCGGAAGGGGAACCCGCCCCGTTCGAAAACCGCGATGACGCCTGACTTGAACCATTTCGACGACTTTGCCGAGGACAGCCGCGCCCGGCTTGAAAACGCCCTGCGCCACCTCCTGCCCGACCCCGCCAACAGCGCCAGCCCGCGCCTCGCAGAGGCAATGCGCTACGCCGCCCTGGCCGGCGGCAAGCGAATCCGTCCGATGCTGGTGTACGCCGCCTGCCGCCTGGCCGGCGGCGACACGGACCAGGCCGACGTGGCGGCGGTGGCGGTGGAATCGATCCACGCCTATTCCCTGGTCCACGACGACCTGCCAGCCATGGACGACGACGACCTGCGCCGGGGCCAGCCCACCTGCCACCGGGCCTTCGACGAGGCCACCGCGATCCTGGCCGGCGACACCCTGCTCACCCTGGCCTTCGAGCTGCTCAGCGACGCCGGTGATTACTCCGACGCCGCCCGGGTCGCCATGTCACGGGTGCTGTGCCGCGCCGCCGGCGGCGCCGGCATGGCCGCCGGCCAGATGCTGGACATGGCCGCCCACGGCCAGCTGCAGGACGTGAGCGCCCTGGAGCGCATGCATTACCTGAAGACCGGTCGCCTGATCACCGCCAGTCTGCTGCTTGGCTACCACGCCGCGGAACGGCCGGACCCGGCTTTGGAAAGCGCGTTGGTCGCCTTTGGTGACGCCATCGGGCTGGCGTTCCAGATTCAGGACGACATTCTCGATGTCACCGCCGACACCGACCAGTTGGGCAAACCCAGCAAGTCGGATGAAAAACACGGTAAAAGCACTTTCCCGGCGCTGCTCGGCCTGGAGGCCAGCCGCCAGCGCGCCCAGACTCTGTGCGATCAGGCCCGGCGGGCGCTGGAGGGCTACGGCGAAGCCGCCCGCCCATTGCAACAATTGGCGCACTACATCGTGCAACGCACCCACTGACCCCGGCGCCCGGCAAAGGGGTCGGTCGGCACCCCTGACGGGGACCCGCTCCGACCGTTATAATCGATGCCTTCGCCGCCGACTGAATCAGGCTCGATATCCATGCCAAAAACGTTCACCGACATTCCGCTGACCCGCCCGCGCACGCCCCTTCTGGACGATGTCCTGGCGCCGGCGGACCTGCGCCGCCTTCCCGAGGCGGAGCTGGAACGGCTGGCCGACGAGCTGCGCGCCTACCTGCTCTACGCGGTGGGCCGCAGTGGCGGCCACTTCGGCGCCGGCCTGGGCGTGGTGGAACTGACGGTGGCGCTGCACTATCTGTTCGACACCCCCCACGACCGGCTGGTGTGGGACGTGGGCCACCAGTGCTACCCGCACAAGATCCTCACTGGCCGTCGCGACGACCTGCTCAAGGTGCGCCAGCAGGATGGCCCGTCCGGTTTCCCCAACCGCGCTGAATCCGAGTACGACACCTTTGGCGTGGGCCATTCCTCCACCTCCATCAGCGCCGCCCTGGGCATGGCCCTGGGCGCCGAGAACGCCGGCGAGAAACGCCGCACGGTGGCGGTGATCGGCGACGGCGCGATGACCGCCGGCCAGGCCTTCGAGGCGCTCAGCCACGCCGCCCACACCCGCGCCAACCTGCTGGTGGTGCTCAACGACAACACCATGTCCATCGGCCACAACGTGGGCGGGCTGGCCAACTACTTCGCCCGCATCTGGGCCTCCAAGACCTACATCGCCCTGCGCGAGGGCGGCAAGAAGGTGCTCTCGGCCATGCCGGCGGCCTGGGACTTCGTGCGCCGCACCGAGGAGAGCATGAAGAACATGGTGAGCCCGGACATGCTGTTCGAGGCCATCGGCTTCAATTACATCGGCCCCATCGACGGCCATGATCTCGATGAACTGACCGCCACCCTGGCCACCATGCGTGACCTGGAAGGTCCGCAGTTGCTGCATGTGTACACCACCAAGGGCAAGGGTTTCGGCCCCGCCGAGGCGGACCCGGTGGGCTACCACGCGATCAACAAGATCGAGCCCAAGCCCAAGGTGACGCCGGCCAAGCCGGCGGCCCCGGCCGCGGGCCCCAAGTACCAGCAGGTGTTCGGCGACTGGCTGTGCGATCTGGCCGAGCGCGACCAGCGCCTGATCGGCATCACCCCGGCCATGTGCGAGGGTTCGGGCATGGTCGATTTCGCGCGCCGCTTTCCGGACCGCTACCATGACGTGGCGATTTGCGAGCAGCACGCGGTGACCCTGGCCGGCGGCATGGCCTGCGAGGGCCGTAAGCCGGTGGTGGCGATCTATTCCACCTTCCTGCAGCGCGCCTACGATCAGTTGATCCACGACGTGGCGCTGCAGAACCTGGACGTGACCTTCGGCCTGGACCGGGCCGGCCTGGTGGGCGAGGACGGCGCCACCCACGGCGGCGTGTTCGATCTCGCCTACCTGCGCACCGTGCCCAACATGATCGTGGCGGCGCCTTCCGACGAGAACGAGTGCCGGCAACTGCTTTACACCGCCTGGCTGCACCAGGGTCCGGCGGCGGTGCGTTACCCCCGTGGCACCGGCCCTGGCGCCACCATCCAGCGAGAAATGACGCCACTGCCCATTGGCAAGAGCCGCACCCTGCGCCAGGGCAAGGGCCCGGTCGCCCTGCTTGCCTTCGGCGCCCTGGTGCCGGCGGCTCTGAAGGCGGCGGAAAAGCTGGACGCCACCGTTATCGATATGCGCTGGGTGAAACCCCTGGACCGGGAGGCGGTGCTGGACGCCGCCGGCCAGCACGGCCTGCTGGTCACCCTGGAAGATCACCAGCGCATGGGCGGCGCCGGCTCGGCGGTGAACGAGCTGGTGCTGGAAGAAGGCCTGGCGGTACCGGTGCTTAACCTGGGGCTGCCGGACCACTTCATCCACCACGGCAAGCGCGAGGATCTGTTGGCGCAGCACGGCCTGGACGCCGACGGCATCGAGGCCAGCGTACGCGAGCGTCTCAAGCGCCTGGACACCGCCCTGCCCCACCGGGCCTGAACCCGGCCCTGTCTGTAGGAGCGGCCGGGCGGCGTTCCGCTTCAGTCGCGATCAACCGGTGCGGCCATCGTGGCTAAAGCCGCTCCTACGGCGGAAAGCACCACCAGAGCCAGGGCGCCGGCCACCAGGTCGTCCAGCACGATCCCCAGGCCACCGTTCAGGTGCAGGTCCGCCCAGCCCACCGGCCCCGGCTTGAGCACATCGAAAAATCGGAACACGGCGAACCCCGCCAGCCCCCAGACCGGGCGCCGGGGCACCACCGCCAGGGCCAGCAACAATCCACCCAGTTCATCCCAGACCACCGAGCCCGCGTCATGGATGCCCAGCGCCTGGGAGGCCAGCCCGCAAAGCGGCACACCGGCCGCCGCCACCACCAGCACCACCAACAGATAGCGAGACCGAGGCAGCCGCGCCAGCGGCCACCAGAGCAGCAGAAACAGCAACGAGGCCAGCGTGCCCGGCGCCCAGGGGGAAAGACCGGCGCCCAGGCCCTGGGCCAGCAGGACGAGAAAGGATTCCGGATGCATAGGGCGTTTCCTTGGTTGGATTCCGTGCGGCTGTTGCAGGAGCGACTGGGCGGCAATCCGCTTTAGCCGCGATGGCCGCCGTAACGCTCCTCTCCTCTGTAGGAGCGGCTTTAGCCGCGATCAACCGGTGCGGCCATCGCGGCTAAAGCCGCTCCTACACAACAATGCCGCGGCGTTCCTACGGGAAATGGCGCCAGCCGGGGGCGTCGGCGGGGCGCTCGGCGCCGTCCGCGTCGCGCAGGCGCACCGGGCCGGGGCCGGTGACGCGGCCGATAGCATGGGTGCCCTCCGGCAAGGGCTCGTCGGCGGGCCAGGTGAACAGCAGACGGTAATCGTCGCCGCCGGACAACTGCAGCGCCAGGCGGTCGGCCAAATCCAGGGCGGCCAGCTCGTCGTTCACCGGCAGGGCCGCGGTGTCGATCACCGCGCCCAGGCCGCCGCTGGCCTTGAGCATATGACCCAGATCCTGGAGCAGGCCGTCGGAGATGTCGATGCAGGCCCCGGCCCGACCGGCCAGCCGCTGTCCCAAGGTGAGATCCAGATCCGGGGCGGCGAAATGGCGAGCGCTGGCGCTGTCCCGTTGGCCGGCTTGCCAGTGGCGCAGCCCCAGGCCTCCGAGGCCGGGCACGCCGCCCACCGCCAGAAGCTGGCCAGGCAGCGCGCCGTCGCGGCGCAACACCCGGTCGGCGCGCACCGCGCCGGTGGCCTGGATCGCCACGCTCAGCGGGCCGCGGGTCATGTCGCCACCGACCAGGTCGATGCCGGCCCGGTCCGCCAGGGCGAACATCCCCCGGCTGAACTCCGCCAGCCAGGCTTCGTCCACCTCGGGCAGGGTCAACGACAACAGGAACCAGAGCGGGCGGGCACCCATGGCGTACAGGTCGGAAAGATTCACCGCCAGGCAGCGGTGGCCGGTCTCGAAGGGGGGCAGGTCGTCGGGAAAATGGCGGCCGGCGATGCTGGTATCCAGGGTCATCACCAGCTGTTCGCCGGCGGGCGGAGCCAGCAGGGCGGCGTCGTCGCCGGGCCCCAGCAGCACGCCCTCGCCGCCCGGGCCGGGGCGGCGAAAGTATCGTTCGATCAGGGAGAATTCATCCATGGCCCGCCTCCCGGTCGGTTCAGGCGTCGCCGCCCTCTTGGCCGTCGTTGTCCGCCTGGCCATCGTTGCCCGGCTCGCGGCGACGGTGGGCGGTTTCCGCCGAGCGCAGCCGCCGCGCCAGCTTGTCGAGCACGCCATTGACGTATTTGAAGGAGTCCTCGGCACCGAACACCTTGGCCAGTTCGATGCCCTCGTTGATCACCACCCGGTAGGGTACGTCCAGACGCTCCTTGAGCTCGAAGGCACCGATCCGAAGCAACGCTTTCTCCACCTGGGACAACTCCTCCACCCGGCGGTCCAGGAAGGGCCGCAACGCCTCATCCAGCTCGCCGACCCGAGCCGGCACGCCGTGCAGCAGATCATGGAAATAGGTTCGATCCACCTTTTCCATGTCGTTGCTGGCCAGGAACTGCGCCTCGATGTCGCTCAGCGCGCTGCCGGCCAGTTGCCACTGGTAGAGCGCCTGCAGAGCGTAACGGCGAGCCTTGCGGCGCGCGCTGGGGGAAGACGGAACGGTCATCAAAGCGCCTTGAGCAGGGAAACCATTTCCAGAGCGGACAGGGCCGCCTCGGCGCCTTTGTTGCCGGCTTTGGTGCCGCTGCGCTCGATGGCTTGCTCGATGCTGTCCACGGTCAGTACACCGAACGCCACCGGCACGCCGGATTCGTTCTGCACCGCTGCCAGGCCCTTGGCCGCTTCACCGGCCACGTACTCGAAGTGAGCGGTGCCGCCACGGATCACCGCGCCCAGCGCCACCACCGCGTCATAGTCGCGTTTGGCGAGCAGGTTCTTGACCGCCACCGGCAGTTCCCAGGCGCCGGGTACGCGGATGATCTCGATGTCGTCGCGGCTCACGCCATGACGAACCAGGGCGTCCACCGCGCCGGCGAGCAGGGCTTCCACCACGAAGCTGTTGAAACGGGTCACCACCAGGGCGTAGCGGCCACCCACGTTGTTCAGAGTGCCTTCGAAGGTCTTGATGTCGTGCATGTTTCCGTCCTTCTGGCCGATCGCTATTGGCAGGGGCCAATGTTTACGGCGTTTTTAGAGGGAAGCCGGACGCTCGACGCTGGACGCCTGACGCTTTCCGGGAAGCAGCGTCTCGCGTCCGGCGTCAAGCGTCCAGCGTTTTAGCCGTCCGCTTCCACGTATTCGACGATCTCCAGACCGAAGCCGGAGAGCGCGTTGAAGCGCATCGGCGAGCTGAGCAGGCGCATCTTGCGCACGCCCAGCGCCTTGAGAATCTGTGAGCCGGTGCCAATGTTGCGATAGGCCCGGGACTCGCCCTTGGGTTGCGGGGTGGCGCCTTCAAAGAAGGCGCGCAGCCGGTTGAGGCTGGGCTCGGAATCCTCGTCCTGCCCGAGGATGATCACCACCCCGGCTTCCGCTTCCGACAGCGCTTCCAGCACCCGGTGCATGTTCCAGCCGGTGCGGCCATCCAGTTTGGCGCTCATCAGGTCGCGCAGCGGGTCCACCTGGTGCACGCGCACCACCACTTCCTTGTCCTCGTGGATCTCGCCCTTCACCAGGGCCACGTGCAGGTGGCCATCCACGGTATCGTTGAAGGCCACCAGCCGGAACTGGCCGTACCAGGTATCCAGCGGGTGCTCGGAAACCTGCTCGATGGTTTGCTCGTTGAGGGCCCGGTACTGAATCAGGTCGGCGATGGTGCCGATCTTGATGCCGTGCTCCTTGGCGAAGGTTTCCAGGTCCGGGCGACGGGCCATGGAGCCGTCCTGGTTCATCACCTCGCAAATCACCCCGGCGGGCTCGCAGCCGGCCATGGAAGCCAGGTCGCAGGCCGCCTCGGTATGACCGGCGCGGCGCAGCACGCCACCGGGTTCGGCCATCAGCGGAAAGATGTGGCCGGGCTGCACGATGTCGGAGGCCTTGGCGTCCGGCGCCACCGCGGCCTGCACGGTGCGCGCCCGGTCGGCGGCGGAAATGCCGGTGGAAACCCCTTCGCGGGCCTCGATGGAGACCGTGAACTTGGTGCCGAAGCCGCTGCCGTTGGCACTGACCATGAGCGGCAGGTCGAGCTGTTCGCAGCGTTCCTTGGACATCGGCATGCAGATCAGGCCACAGGCGTAACGGGCCATGAAATTGATGGCGTCCGGGGTGACGTGCTCGGCGGCCATCACCAGGTCGCCTTCGTTTTCCCGATCCTCGTCATCCATCAGGATCACCATCTTGCCCTGACGAATGTCCTCGATCAGTTCCTCGATACTGTTCAACTGCATAAGTCCGCCTTATTTCAGAAACCCGTGCTCGGCCAGAAAGGCCGTGGAAATGCCCTGGGAGCCGGGTTGGGCGGCGCGCTCGCCGAGCAGCAGCCGCTCCAGGTAGCGCGCAATGATATCAACTTCCAGGTTCACTGGCGTCCCCACCGCCCAATCCTGGATGGTGGTGACCTCCTGCGTGTGGGGAATGATGTTCAGGGAGAACACCGCGCCGTCCACGCTGTTCACCGTCAGGCTGATACCGTCCACGGTGATCGAGCCCTTCTGGGCGATGTAGCGGGCCAGCTCCGCCGGCGCCTCGATGTCGATGCGCACCGAGCGCGCGTCCGGGGTCATCGCCTTGACCGTGCCCAGCCCGTCCACGTGGCCGCTGACCAGGTGGCCGCCCATGCGCGTGGAGGGCGTCATCGCCTTCTCCAGGTTCACCCGGCTGCCGACCTTGATTTGCTTCAGGGAGGTCAGCGACAGGGTCTCGCCGGACACATCGGCGCTGAAGGCGTCGCCGCCGTCCAGGGCGGTGACCGTCAGGCAAACGCCGTTGACGGCGATCGAATCGCCCAGTTTGACGTCGCCGAAATCCAGTTCGGCGCTCTGGATGCGCAGCGTCACGTCCCCGTTGGCGGGGGTCAGCGCCGCCACCCGTCCCTGGGCTTCAATGATGCCTGTAAACATGACTGTACCTCTGTGCCGGATGCGGACGCCGGTGAAGACCGGCCGAACGTGCGGGAGAACCGCCGGGCGCGCGGAAATATGCAGGAGGAGCGCAATCATAAACGCCCCGGGGGATTCAGTCCAAACCCGGGGCGAGGAAGGCGACGGCGAGAGAAGGGAGGGGAAGGGTTACCAGGTAAGACGGCCGCTGATCAGCGCCCCCTGGCTGTGGTGCTCGCCACCCAGACGGCCTTGATAACCGGCCCACAGGGACAGAGCCGGATTCACCGCCAGCCCCACGCCCAGATGCGGGGCCAGCTGCAGGCGGTCACGTTCGGCTCCGGCCACCCGGAAGGCACCCCCGGCCCCGACGAAGGCGGCATCCTGCTCGGCACGGGCGTCACCGAAGCCACGCTCCAGGGCCAGCCCGGCGTGCAGACTCAGGCGCCGGCGCCCGAGCTGGAAGTAACGGGCGCCGTCGACCCCCACGGCGGCTTCCCCCACGCCCAGGGTGGTGTCGTCCACGGCCAGCCCCAGCGCTCCGGCTCCGGTTTCAGTGAAGGCGTCCCGCTCCAGCCGGGTCCAGGCCAGGCGACCATAGGGCCGCAACACAAGGTCGCCCTGGATCAGATCGACGCCGGCTTCCAGATCCACACGCAGGCTGCGCAGGTCGCTGTCGGACTCGGCGAGTACCCCGGCACCGATGGTGCGAGTGTGATCCACCCGGGCGCGGCCGTAGTTGAGGTCGCCCCGCGCGTAGAGCCCATCGTTCCCCTGCCAGCGTCCGTAAAGGCCGGCGAACCATGCCTTCAGGTCACCATCTGCGTCCCGGTTATCATAGTGAAACTCGCCCTGCCCGCGCCCGACGGCGGCGCCCAGCAGCCAGGCACCCCGGCGCCCGTCCAGGCCCACGGCCAGTTGCTCGCCCCGGAAAGTGTAGGCGGCATTGCCGGTGGGGAAATCACTGTCCTCCTGGTAACGGGAGGAACGCGCCTGCACCCAGACGCCGCCGTGCTCGTCACCACCGTCGGCGGCCGCGCGGTTCGGCGTCAGCCCGGTGGGGGTTACGGCGCGCTCGCCGCCACTACCGGGTGCCGCCAGCGCCTGCAACCCCCGTTGCAGGCGCTCGTTCAGCGTGGCCCGCGAGCCGCCGTCCAGGGCACCGCCACGCTGACGCAGGGCATCCGCGAACTGACGCTGCAACGCCACCGCCACCGTGGGGCCGGCCAGCAGGCTGTCACCACCAAGCGCCGCGAACGCCGCCGCTACCCGGGCTCCGCTGAGCTGCAGCAAATACTGTTGCGCGGCCTCGCCGGTGGGCAGGGTTTCCGCGTAGGCCGCCAGCGCCCGCTGGTTGTCGGTCTCCGCCAGGCTGGCAAAGCGCACGTTGTTGCGCGCCAGCAGCAGGCTCACATCATGGCTGTCGTACACCAGGGACGGATCAAGAAAGGCGAAGTCCGAGGAGACGTCGTCGAACTGGCCGACAATACCCCCATCGGCGTGGAGAAAGGTGTACTGGCTGAGTGGTCGATAGCCGCCATCGGCGCCGACATGGACCACCGAACCGGCCAGGCTGGCCTGGCCGGTCACCTCGACGCGGTCACCATCCCCACCGGACGGGTCCACTTCCACCGCCAGGGTGGCGCCGCTGTTCAGGGTCAGGTCGCCGTCCACGGCCAGGGTACCGATGGAGTTACCCGCCGCCAGGGTACCGCCGGCTTCCACCTCGGTGGCGCCGACCCGGCCGCTACCGCCCAGGGTGGCGCCGTCGGCCACGGTCATGGCACTGCTTCGCCAATCACCGTTTACCGCCAGGCCACCCTGGCCGATCCGCGTGGCGCCGGTGAAAGCGGTGCCGTCCCCGCCGAGCGTCAACCAGCCGGTGCCGGTTTTGCGGAACGCACCAGTGCCCGCGAACCCGTTGCTCAGCATGGCATCGTCGGCCTGGCCACCGTACAGCTCACCGGCATTATCGGTGACCCGATCCGCCCCTTGCCGCACCAACCCGTCGCCACCGGCGCCACCATGCCCGCCGTGATCAAACGGCCGGGCCAGCACCCGGTCGAGCCCCAGGGCCGCCAGCGGCGTGTTGGTCACGTCGTTCATCTCGATGTTGTAGAGATACGCCGTCTGTGTGATCGACAGGTAATCGCTGCCGCCACGGTTCGTGGCATAGGCGCTGATACGACCGCCGGCGAAGGCACCGTTTATCTTGTTGGCGATGTCCGGCAAAGTATCGGTGGCGCTGATCGTGATGGTTTTCGTTACACCACCAATAGTGATACTGAAGCTGTCACCGGCGGCGATACCTCTCTGGCCGGCCAGCGATGCCGCTCCGTCCAAGCCGAAGACGGCGGTGTCCGCGGCATCGTAATAGCCATCCAGTGCATGTCCCTGACCACCCGCGCCCCCTTCATACTCGGTGCCGGCGCCGATGGACAGCGACGCATCGGCGTTGATCATCGCGCCGCCGCCCTCGCCCCCAGCGCCGCCGCGCACGCCATCTGAACCGCTGCCACCGGCGCCCGGCGTACCGGACACCGCCGACGCCATCGCCGGCAACAGCACCATGGAAAAACACAACCCGATGTATTTTTTTTGAATAAAAGCAGCCCCCCAAGGGCCGGAAGGAGAACAGGACATCGCACCCTCGATTCGGTATTTTTATCAACGATGGTGCAGAAAAATAGCAAGGCGCCGGTCGCCTCACCACGGCGTCGTTTTATGAATTTCGTGAAAGTTATCATTCAAAAAAGACAACAGGGATGATCTAAAAGGGGGGCCCGGAGTGAGCGGAAAAAACAACCAGACGGACACTGTCCATGAGCTGGAAATGGGTGGAGGGGAGCGCTTCGAGCTGCCTGGCGTGCGGGGAAGAATGGAACGGCTGGAACTGGCCAGCGGCCTGGTGTTGTACCGGGTTGATTATCGGGCAGGAGAGGATTGCGCACTGCAATTGGATCGCCCCACCTTTCAGCAGCCCTGGATCGGTAGCATTTTCCATATTCAGGGCCAGTCCGGCATGGCGCTCCCCGACGGCAGCCAACACAAGGTGACGCCCGAGCGCGCCCTGCTGGTGCGCACCGACATTAGCGGCACCTGCTTTCACCTGAGTCGGGGCGAACAGGTCCGACACATTGGCGTGGCCTGTACCCTGGATGTACTGCGCGAGCACCTGGGCGGCGAGCTGCCGGCCACCCTGGCGCCGTTTCTCGGCGACTATGGTGACAAGGTGGCGGTGCGCGCCCTGCATCCTAGCGGTCGCCTTCGGCAGCTCGCCACCAGCTTGTTCGCGGTGCACGCCCAGGGCCTGTGTCGCGGCATGAAGATGGAGGGCGCGGCTTTGTTGTTCCTGTCCGAAATTCTGGAAAATTATTGCGACAGCACGACGTCGGAGGAACTGCCCGCCTGGGAGGAGCAGGCCTTCCGGGAAATCCGCGAATCCATTCTCGACGACCCGGGCGCCCCGTTGTCGATTCCCACCCTGGCTGACCGCGCCGGCCTGTCCGAAAGCCGTCTCAATCAGTTATTTCAGCATCGGGAACGACGCTCCTGCGCGGAGTTCATTCGCGGTGAACGCCTGGACCTGGCCCAGAGACTGCTGGAAACCGGCGAAGCACCGGTCAAGGTGGTGGCGGCGCGGGTGGGCTACGGGCACGTCAGCAATTTCTCGCGCGCCTACCGCGCCCGCTTCGGCGAACCGCCGGCCCGCACCCTGCGCCGGGCCCTGACACGCTGAGCCCGACACCGGTTCGACGGGAACAGGAAAAACATGCACTATTTGCCTGCCTCGAACCCGACACTCCCATCAACCGTGTCCCCCCGGCCGGCGCCCGCGCGACGCCGGCCCCGATCATTGGAGGAAACAGGGGTAATGAAGAAGCAAGACAAAGGGCCCATCAACCCATTGCCGCTGGACTCGGAAACCATGCCGCTATGGAGCCGGGCCGGCTTTCTGATCCGACGCCTCAATCAGATTCACTATGCGCTGTTCCTCAGCGAATGCGAGGAGTTCGATCTGACACCGGTTCAGTACGGCATTCTCACCGAGCTGCGGGAACACCCGGACATCGACCAGATCTCCCTCGCCCAGGAAGTGGGCATCGACCGCAGCAACGCGGCGGACATTCTGCGCCGCCTGGAAAAGCGCGGACTGGTGAGCCGCCACCCCAGCAAGCGCGACCGTCGCATGAAGCTGAGCCGGCTCACCCCGGACGGCGAGCGGGTCACCAAGGAGATGTACGACAGCATGCGCCAGGCACAGGAAAAGCTGCTTGCGCCGCTGCCCCCTGAAGATCAGAACGCCTTCATCATGATGCTGATGCGGCTGGTCAGCGCCAATAACCACCTTGGGCGTGCCGTTTTTCATCCCACCTGACCCCCCTCCCGATGAACCCTTGGCATCCGGGATTACCGCCATTTGGGAAGCACACTGACTATATTATTTTGGCGACACGGACCGGATGCGATATTTTTTCACATTAAAAACAAAGGCTTAGGAAACACCTCTTCGGCGAGACCCTCCTTGAAATTAGGAAGTATACTGATATATATTCCAGTGACTTCCATGCCCCCCGGCCCCGCCAGGAGCCGGGGGGCGCCCTTTTTTTGTTCGGGGAGGCACCATGACCCGCACTTTTCAGTACGGCGGCCAGATTCACGCTAACGGCATCCGCCAGCATTTCCTGCGTTATGGCGGCCAGGGCCCGGCCTTGCTGCTGATCCCGGGTATCACCAGCCCGGCGATCACCTGGGAGTTCGTCGCCGAGCGCCTGGGCCGGCACTTCGACACCTGGGTGCTCGACGTACGCGGCCGCGGCCTTTCGGAAAGCGGCGACCATCTGGACTATGGCCTGGATGCCTGCGCCGACGACATTCTTGCGCTGATCGACGCCCTGGCGTTGGCCGATGTCACCCTGGTCGGCCACTCGATGGGCGCTCGCCATGGCATCCGTGCCGCCCGCCGTGGTGGCAATGCCAGCGGTATCCGCCGTCTGATGCTGGTGGACCCGCCGGTTTCCGGCCCCGGGCGCCGCGAATATCCCAGTGCCTGGCCCTGGTACGAGGACTCCATCCTTGAATGCCAGCGCGGTATCGACGGCGAGCGCATGCGCCACTACTGCCCCACCTGGAGCGACGAACAAGTGCGGCTACGCGCCGAATGGCTGCACACCTGCGACCCGCGCGCGGTGCGCGAAAGCTTCGACGGTTTCCACCAGGACGACGTGCACGCCGACTTGCCGGCGCTGAGCAATCTGGACCTTGGCCTGATGGTGGCCGGTCGCGGCGGCGTGATTCAGCCCGAGGACGAAGAAGAGCTGCGCCAACTGGCGCCGGGTCTGCGCATCGCCCGCGCCGGCAATGCCGGCCACATGATCCCCTGGGACGATTTCGAGGGCTTTTTCCAGGCGCTCTCCGAATTGCTCGGCCAGCCCCTCTAACCGACGCCCGCTACAGGACTCCGCCATGACCACCTATCGCATCGGACAGATCGTCCCCAGTTCCAACACCACCATGGAAACGGAAATCCCGGCCATGCTGCACGCCCGGGAAAGCCGTTTCCCGGAACGCTTCACCTTCCACTCCAGCCGCATGCGCATGCACAAGGTAACGCCGGAGGAGTTGAAGGCCATGAACAGCCAGGGCGTGCGTTGCGCCGCGGAACTGGCGGACGCCCGCGTGGACGTGATGAGTACCGCCTGCCTGGTGGCGATCATGGCCCAGGGTCTGGGCTACCACCGCCAGACCGAGGCGGAACTGCGCCAGGCCGCCCGGGACAACCACTGCGACGCGCCGGTGATGACCTCCGCCGGCGCCCTGGTGGAAGGCCTGGAGATTCTCGGCGCCAGGAAAGTGGCACTGCTGGCGCCCTACATGAAGCCGCTCACCGAGAAGGTGGTGGCCTACATCGAGCATGAAGGCGTGCAAGTGAGCGACTGGCGCTGCTTCGAGATACCCGACAACCTGGAAGTGGGTCGTCGCGATCCGTTGAAGCTGATCGAGGACGTCGCCGAACTGAAGACCGCCGGCGTCGACGCGGTGGTGCTGTCGGCCTGCGTGCAAATGCCCTCGCTGCCGGCGATCCAGACCGTGGAAGACGCGCTGGGCATCCCGGTGGTGTCCACCGCCGTGTGCACCGTGCGCGGCATGCTCGACCGGCTCGGCCTGGAACCGGTGGTGCCCGGCGCTGGTGCCCTGCTCAGCGGCCGCTATCCGACGCCGGAGGTCAAGGCATCATGAGTTCCCCCAGTGACAACTACGCCGGCGTCTGGGACACGCGCATCGGCTTCGGCGAGCGCGCCGCTCTGCTCAGTATTGATTTCATGAAGGCCTACACCACCGAAGGCGCCGATCTTCATGCCCCCGGCGTGGTGGCTGCCCTGCCCCACGCCGCCCAGGCCCTGGCCGCCGCCCGCCGGGCTGGCATTCCGGTGATCCACACCAACATCCGTTACCAGCCAGGGCAATTCCTTGACGGTGGCGTCTGGGTGAAAAAAGCGCCGGTGATGAAGGCCATGGTGGACGGCAATCCGCTGGCGGAATTCTGTGACGAAGTGGCACCGCGCGATAACGAGCTGGTGATCACCAAACAGTATGCCAGCGCTTTCTTCGGCACCTCCCTGGCCGCCACCCTCACCGCCCTCGGCATCGATACCCTGGTGTTGATCGGCTGCTCAACCAGCGGCTGTATCCGCGCCTCGGCGGTGGACGGCCTTCAGCACGGCTTCCGCGTCATGGTCATCCGCCAGGCAGTGGGCGACCGCCACCCGCAACCCCACGAGGCCAACCTGTTCGACATCAACGGTAAGTACGGCGACGTGATCGACGGCGCCGACTTCCTCGCACACCTGCAAGAAAAAGGGTTTCTCCATGACCACGATTAGAAAAATCGCTCTGGAAGAGCACTTCATGGCACCGGGTTTTCAGGAATACACCGCCATGTTTTTCGACAAGATCGATACCGCCAACCAGGGCGACCTGGCCGCGCGCCTGGACGATTTCGACCGTCTGCGCCTGGAAGAGATGGATCGCCACGGTATCGAAACCGTGGTGCTTTCCCAGTCCGGGCCCAGCGTTCAGGCGGAAGCCGATACCGCCCGGGCAATCCGCCGCGCCCGCGAAAACAACGATTACCTGGCTGAACGCATTGCGCCCCATGGGGACCGCTACGCGGGCTTCGCCACCCTGGCCATGCAGGACCCGAAGGCCGCCGCCGACGAACTGGAACACGCGGTGCGCGAACTCGGTTTCAAGGGCTCACTGATCAACGGCCATACCAACGGCGCCTACTACGACGACCCGGCCTACGATGTGTTCTGGGAACGCATGCAGGATCTGGACGTGCCAATGTACCTGCACCCGATCAACCCCTGGAAGGAAGTGGATTCCATGCGTGGCCACCCGGAACTGGCCGGCGCGGTCTGGGGCTGGGGCGTGGAAACCGGTACCCATGCCCTGCGCCTGCTGTTCGGCGGCGTGTTCGATCGCTTCCCGGACCTGAAGATCATCCTGGGGCATATGGGCGAAGGTCTGCCGTTCATGCGCTGGCGTTTCGACAGTCGCTTCCCGGTGTACGCCCAGGGCGTGTCCCTGGAATTGCCACCTTCACGGTACTTCGGTCGCAATATCGTGATCACCACCTCCGGCGTGTGCTCGGCCCCCACCCTGATGGCCGCCATCGGCGAGATGGGCGAGGACGCGGTTCTGTTCTCCGTGGATTACCCTTATGAATCCACCGAACTGGCGGCCCGCTTCATCGAGGAAGCACCGATGAGTGACGCGGTGCGAGAGAAAGTATGCCGAGGCAACGCCAAACGCCTTCTTAAACTCTGAATAGCGACCCAAAAACGCATCACGAATATAAAAATAAGGCGCAGCGACCCGCCATTTGAACCGAAGCGGTGCAAACGCACCAGCCAAGTGCTCTAGTATACAAAAAAAGTCGAGGACCGCTGCCAAAAGTCCATCAAACCAAGGACTTGCGGCATCGTTGTCTGGCACGGGGCTTGCTAATCACCCCTTAGCCCCAGGCAACCAATCAGCATACTGACTATTAACAACGCAGCAATAGGTATCGAACGATGAAAGCATACGCAGCCTTACGCCACGGTCTTCTCATTCTCGGCACACTGCTCCTCACTCTGCCCGGCCTCGGCCAGGCAGCCCGCGTCGGCCATGTGGAGGCCTCCGGCCAACCCCTGGACCAGGTCCTCAAACTCAGCGCCGAGCAAATCGCGGAACAAACCGACGGACGGGTGACCTTTTCCGTGTTCCCGTCCTCGCAACTGGGTAATGCCCGCGCCATGACCGAAGCGGTGCAGTTGGGCATGCAGGATGCAGTGGTGGTACCCGCCGCCTTCATCGGCGGCTTCAACCCGCTTGTGTCGATCCTCGATATCCCCTATCTACTGCCCACCAACGACGACCAGGCCAACCAGCTCCGCAAAAGCAAGTTCGGCAAAGCCTTGCTCGATTCCTTCAAGGATCGTGGCTTCGTGGCCGTGGCCCTGTGGCCCGGCGGCTTCAAGCATTTCACCTCCAACAAGAAACTGGAGGGCATCGACGACTTCCAGGGCCAGAAATTCCGCATCATGGATTCCCGCGTATTGCGCGCCCAGTTCGAAGCAGTGGGCGCCCAGGCCATGCCGATCCCGTTCGGTGATGTTTATACCTCCCTGCAAACCGGCGTGGTCGACGGCCAGGAGAACCCGCTGGATTCCATCGCCCGGATGAAATTCCACGAAGTACAGAAATACCTGCTGCTGTCCGCCCATGGCGTGGTGGAAAACGTGGTGTTGTTCAGCCCCACTTTCTGGTCTGGCCTGTCCGACGACGACAAGAACACCGTGCGCCAGGTATTCACCGATAACGCTCTGGAACTGGCCCGCGTGAAAGGTGAGAACCAGAAGCATGCTCTGGAAGAAATCAAAGCCTCCGGCCTTACCATCAATGAGCTGGATGCCGCCGAACAGCAGGCCCTGCGCGACAAAATGTACCCCGCCGCCCGGGATGCCTTTCTCGACCAGGCCGGTGACAAAGGGCAGGAGCTGATCGACCTGTACGAAGGCGTGTACGACGACATCACTCAATAACGGCGCTCCGGAGCGGCTCATGTGGATCAAGTTCTGGGCCGGGCTGGCCTTCGCGGAACGGACCCTGATGGTCTGTCTGATGCTGGCCCTGCCCTGCCTCTACGGCCTCAACGTGATTCTCTACAATCTGGCCCCCGGCCTGGCGCGGCATTTCGACGGTATCGAGGAGCTGTCCCGCTTTCTGCTTGTCTGGCTGGTTTGCGTGAGCCTGGGATACACCATGGACAAGGGACGCCATGTGTCCATGAACCTGCTGCAACGGTTCATCGGCCCGGCCTTGCTGTTGTGGATTCAGCGCGTTCTCGATCTGGTGGGCGCGCTGTTCTGCGCCTACGTGGCGGTGCTCGGCTGGCAGTTTCTGCAGCGCATCGTCGCCACCGGCCAGGTCAGCAACATGCTGGATATTTCCATGGGCTGGTTGTACGCGGCGCTACCGTTGGGCATGGCTTTGCTGACACTGCGTTATCTGCGCTACGTGCTGTTTCCCACCCATCGGCCGGCGCCGGACGACCACGCCGAATGAGCCCCGACGGCAAGGATTGTTCATGAAACCGTTTCTCGTAACCTGCGTCGCCGTGGCGCTGTTCATCGCCGGCGCGGAAATTTTCCTGGTGCTGGGTGTATCCGGCCTGGTCGGTAAGCATCTGTTCCTGGAAAACCTGCCCGACATCGTGATGATCCAGAAGATGATCGGCGGTATAAACCAGTCCACCCTGCTGGCCATCCCGCTGTTCATCTTCGCCGCCGAACTAATGGCGCGGGGCAGCATCGCCGCCCGTCTCACCGGCATGGTGGAGGCATTCATCGGCCATCGCCGGGGCGGGCTCGGCCATACCACCACCGGGGCCTGCTTCGCGTTTGGCGCGGTGAGCGGCTCGGCACCGGCCACCGTGGCCGGGCTCGGCAAGATCCTGTTCCCACGCCTGATCGAGACCGGCAGCAGCCGCTCCTTCGCGGTAGGCCTGATCGTCGCCACCGCCGAGGTTTCCCTGCTGGTGCCACCCAGCATCACCCTGATCATCTATGGCTGGCTCACCGGCACCTCGATCATCGATCTGTTCGCCGCCGGTCTGGCCGTGGGCTGCCTGCTGGCATTCTGCTTTTCCGTTTACGTGCACATCCGCAGCCTGCGCGATGCCCCCAAGCTGCAGGAAAAAGCGGACCGTGAGACCCGCCGCAAGGCGGTAAGCGCGGCACTGCTGCCCCTGGGCATGCCGGTGATCATTCTCGGCGGCATTTACAGCGGCGCGTTCACCACCACCGAAGCGGCCGCCGTGGCGGCGCTCTACGCGCTGCTGGTGGAGACCCTGATCACCAGGGCACTGAGCTGGAAGGGCGTGGCCAAGGTGGCGGAATCCTCGGCACTGGTCACAACCACCCTGTTCATCATCCTGGCGGTCGGCAGCTTCGCCAGCTACCTGGTCACCGTGGCCGGCGTACCCGCCGCCATCGGCGGCTTCATCGCCGACGCCAACATCACCGCGCTGCAGTTCCTGCTGGTGGTGAACGTGGTATTCCTGATCGCCGGTATGTTCATGGACCCGGTATCCATGCAGATCGTGCTGGTGCCGGTGCTGGCGCCGGTGGCCATGGCCTTGGGCGTGGACCCGGTGCAATTCGGCATCATCGTGGTACTGAACGTGGCCATCGGCACCATCACGCCCCCGTTCGGGCTGGATCTGTTCGTTGCCTCCAGCGCCCTGCGCGTACCGGTAACGGAGATCATCGCCGGTATCTGGCCGTTCCTGCTGGTCAATCTGGTGGTCCTGGCCCTGGTCACCCTGTTCCCGCCCCTGTCCACCTTCCTGCCTCAGCTATTGCACTGACCGGAAGGGGGCGGTGGTGTACCCTCACGAACAAATAGGAAGTATACTGATTAAATATCGAGGACGATCATCATGGCCTGGACATTGATAGAAAACGCCGGGGACCTGTCCCCCGACGGCGGCGTCATGGCCGTCACCATCGACAAGGTGGCGGTAGCGCTGTACCGGTTCGGCGAGGATTACCTGGCCACCGGCAACATCTGCACACACCAGTTCGCTCTGCTCAGCGACGGCTTCGTGGAAGACGGTTGCGTGGAATGCCCGCTGCACCAGGCGGTGTTCGATGTACGTACCGGCAAAGCTCTGTCCGGGCCAGTGAACAAGGATCTCGACACCTACGCGGTGAAGGTGGAAGACGGCCAGGTGTTCGTGGATGTCAGCCGCCCGGCGGAGATTGCCGAGGCGCCCGCCGACAACCGCATCGCCATGGCCGAGGAGCGCGATGACCGCTGCTTCGTCATTGTCGGCGGCGGCCAGGCCGCGGCCAGCGCCGCCCGCGCCCTGCGCGACGCCGGCTTTACCGGCACCGTGAAGCTGTTTGCCCGCGAGCAGGCGCTGCCCTACGAGCGCCCGCCGCTGTCCAAGGCGATCCTGCTCGGTGAAGCCCCGCTGCATGGGCCGACCCTGCTGGACGGGCCGGCGGCGGAGCAGTTGAACGTGGAGCTGCACCTGGGCGTAACCGTGGCCGCCATCGACGCGGAACGGAAAACGCTGACCGCCAGCAACGGCGAAACTCACGCCTACGATCAACTGTTACTCGCCACCGGCGCCTCGCCGCGCCCGTTGCCGATTCCCGGCGCGGACCTGTCGGCGGTGCACAGCCTGCGCACCCTGGAAGACGCCATCGCCTTCAAGCGCGCCCTGCAACCCGGCCGCCATATCGCCATTATCGGCAGCGGCTTTATCGGCCTGGAAGTGGCCTCGGCGGCCCGCCAACGGGGCTGCGAAGTGACCCTCGTTGAAGCCGCGCCGCGCATCTGCAGCCGCGCGCTGCATCCGCTGGCGGCACTGCGCGTGCACAAGCTGGCCGAACAAAACGGCGTACGCATTCTCACCGATGTGCAAACCACCGCCTTCGAAGCGTCCGACGGCGGCGTGGCTCTGAAACTGAACAACGGCGACACCCTGCAAGCGGACAACGTGCTGGTCGGCATCGGCGTGATTCCGGAAACCGCCCTGGCGGAGAGCCTGGGCCTGGAAATCGATAACGGCATCGTGGTGGATCGCTACGGCCACACCAGCCTGGACAGCGTGTTCGCCGCCGGCGATGTCGCCGTCACCCGCCGCGAGGACGGCACCCTGCTGCGGCTGGAATCCTGGCAGAACGCCCAGGAACAGGCTGCCGCCGCCGCCCGCACCATGGCCGGCCAGGACACCGCCCACGACGTCGTGCCCTGGTTCTGGAGCGACCAGTTCGCGCACAACATCCAGATGCTGGGCCTGCCCACGGCGGACGACCAGATGGTCGCCAAACCCGGCTCGAACGGTGCCGAAACCCTGTACTTTCACAATGGCGAGCGCCTCACCGGGGTGATCGCCTTCAACGACCCCGGCGCCATCCGCCGGGGTCGTGAATGGCTGCGCCGGGGCCTGTCCGTGGATGCCCTGAACCGCCTTTTGGAAAACACCGCCGGCGCCGCCGGTGATGCCCGACTGCCCGCCCCACTCCGGAGAGGAACGATGAGCGATCTGTCCAACTACTATGTCTGGCCCCGGGAAGGTCTGACCCGCGTGCCGGACTGGGTATATACCGACCCCTACATTTTCGAACTGGAAGTGGAGCGCATTTTCCACGGCTCGACCTGGAACTATGTGGCCCTGGAAGTGGAAATCCCCAACGCTGGTGATTTCAAACAGAGCAACGTGGGCCCGACGCCGGTGGTGGTCAGCCGCGACGAAGACGGCGACATCAATGTGTTCGTCAACCGCTGTTCCCACCGGGCCGCCCAGTTCTGCCGTGACCTGCGCGGCAACGCGGAAGAGTTCGTGTGCCCCTACCATCAATGGTCCTATGACCTGAAGGGCAACCTGGCCGGGGTACCCTTCCGGCGGGGCGTGGACGGCAAAGGCGGCATGCCCAAGGACTTCAAGACCTGCGACCATGGCCCCACCAAACTGAAGGTGACCACCCGCCACGGCGTGGTGTTCGCGTCCTTCGACCACGACATGAAGCCGCTGGAAGACTACCTGGGCCCGGACATGCTGCGCGAGTTCGACGCCACCTTCGACGGCCGCGAGCTGAAGCTGCTGGGCTACTACCGCAACTCCCTGCCGGGCAACTGGAAGCTCTACCACGAGAACCTTAAGGACCCCTACCACGCCACCCTGCTGCACACCTTCCTGGTCAGCTTCGGTCTGCTGGTGGCCGGCAACAAGTCGCAAATGATCTGCGATGAAACCGGCCTGCACGGCGCCATGGCCTCGGCGAAAAGCGATGGCAGCAACGTCAGCGAGGAAAACCGCAAGGAAATGCGCGCCTATCGTCCGGAGTTCCAGTTGGAGCGCGAGGACATGCTCGACTTCATCCCCGAGTTCAACTCGGACTGGAGCGTGACCATGCTCACCGTCTGGCCGAACCTGATCGTGCAGCGGGAAATGAACACCCTGGGCGTGCGTCAGATCGTGCCCAGCGGCCCCGATGAATTCGTCATGAACTGGACCATGTTCGGCTTCGCCGACGACGACGAGGAAATGACCCGCCATCGTCTGCGGCAAGGCAACCTGATGGGCCCCGCCGGTTTCCTCGGTCTGGAAGACAACGAAGCGATCAAGTTCGTCCAGGACGGCATGAAGCGGACCCAACCGGGTGAGCACCTGGTGGCGCTGGACCCGGACACCCCCGCCGGCACCGCCGATACGCTGATTTCCGAATCCGCCATCCGCGCCATGTACCAAAGCTGGCGCAAGGCCCTGGACATCGAATAAGGGAGATTATTATGGAAGCCATCAAAAAAACCCAAGCCGCTCCCGGGCTCGACCAGGCGCAACTGGTCCACGCCATTGAGCGCTTCAACACTGACTACTGCCGCGCCCTGGACGACGGCCGCCTGCACGACTGGGTGGAATTTTTCACCGAGGATGCCTACTACGTGGTGTCCGCCCGGGAGAATCACAGCGCCCGGTTGCCGGTGGGGCTGGTTTACTGCGAAGGCAAGGGCATGCTCAAGGACCGCGCCCTGGCGATCCTGGAAACCTCCATGTACGCGCCCCGTTATTTACGGCACTTCGTCACCAACACCTACGCCGAGCCCCAGGACGACGGCACCATCGTCGCCGGCGCCAACTACATGCTCACCCAGGTTTTGATGGACCAGCCCACCGCTACCCTGCACCAGGTGGGCTGCTACCTGGACCGCTTCGTGTTCGAAAACGGCGAGCTCAAACTCCAGGAACGGCGTGCCATCTACGACAACCTGCTCTTGGATAACGCACTGGTCCACCCCGTGTAACCCTCTTGGCGCGCCCGTGTGGCGCGCCTTTTTTAATTCCGCCCACCCGCCACGGAGAAGGTTATGTCAAACCTTACAGGCACCGGCAAGGCCGGACCGGCGGCGTTCGCTTGCCTGCTGCTGGTGGGCACCTTCCTAGGTCTTTCCCTGATTCTCGCCAAATTGGCGGACCAGGCCGGCGCACCCCGGCTCACCTTTCTGATGGTGGGGATCGGCGGCGCCGGGCTTATCCTCACCGCGCTCTCCGCACTGGCCCGCCAGCCCATGCCCATCAACCGCCGCACCCTGGAATACGGCCTGGTCTCCGGCTTTCTGCTGGCGGCCCCCACGGCGCTGGGTTTTCTCGCGGTGCGCCATGTGGGCGCCGGCTACCTGTCCATGAGCTTTGCCTTCCCGGTGCTGTTCACCTGGATCATCGCCACGCTGATGCGCCTTGAGCGGGTGAGACTGCTGCGCTTCACCGGCGTGGCCCTGGGCCTGGCCGGCGGCCTCCTGCTGGCCGCCGCCAAGGCGGGCAGCGCCAGTGCTTCACCGGGCTGGGCCCTGCTAGTACTGGCCATGCCGATGATGCTCGCCGCCGGTAATGTGTACCGCTCTCTGCGCTGGCCGGCGAATACCTCGCCGCTGTTTCTGGCCGGGTTGATGGAGATCGGTGCTGCCTTGATGCTGGTGCCCTGCGTGCTGCTGCTCGAACCGGAGCAAAGCGCGGAGCTGCTGGCCAACCGCGACACCGTGCGCCTGCTGTGGGTGGAGGTGGGGGTATTCTCGGTGTTGTATTCGTTCTACTTCGTGCTGCAGAAAATGGCCGGCCCGGTTTACCTGAGCCAGATTGGCACCGTGGCCGCCGTGGTCGGCAGCCTGATCGCCATCCTTGCCCTGGGCGAAGCACCGCCGCCGTTCCTCGGTTTGGCCGTGCTGCTGGTGGCCGCCGGCACCCTTCTGTTCCACAAAGGCGCCCACGCCTGACCCGGCCCATCGGCGTCAAATCCCGCAAAATTCCTCTAAAACTGTAAAACGGCGTCGAGCCACGCCGCCGTCAATGGTACAAACCGGCTATCGAAGACAAAGAGATGGCCATGCGCGAAGAGAAAGACGTCTGGTACGGCACCCCCTCCCAGGTGGTCAACCTGGGCACCTTCATTGTGTGCGGGCTGTTGTTTTTCCTGGTGATCCCGCTGTTTATCGCCCTGTGGCGCTGGCTGGAGGTGAAGTACACCAAGTACGAACTCACCACCCAGCGGCTGCGCACGCGCCACGGCGTGCTCAACCGCAAGACCAACGAGCTGGAGCTGTACCGGGTCCGCGATTACCAGCTTGAAGAACCTTTCTTTCTGCGTCTGTTTTCCCTCGGCAACGTGATCCTGCGCACCTCCGATCGCACCAGCCCGGTGGTCACCATCCGGGCCATCGAAAACGGCGAGGAGCTGCGCGAGAAACTTCGCCAGTACGTGGAAGAGTGCCGCACCCATAAAGGCGTGCGCGAATTCGACGTGGAATAAGGACCACCATGACTCCCTTCGACATTATTCTGCTGATCGTCGGCCTGGCGCTGCTGATCCTGGGCGCCGTATCCGGCATCGCCCTGTTCGCCCGCGCCATCAAACTCTCCGACAAATTCGGCGACGAAACCAATATCGGCACTCTATGGGGCCTGTTCTTCCTCGGCCTCGCCGCCGGTCTGTTGATGATCTGGATCGCCCTCCCCTAGGGTGAACGGACCATCCCATCGGAGTCGTCCCCCGGCCGCTTATTGATTTATAAATGCTTCTCCGGTTTTAAAAAGCCTCACAGGGTAGAATGAAGCCTTTCAGAGCCCGTCTATCGGCGGGCTCTTCGTAGCATCATGCGGGGCACGCGGCCAACCATGAACATTACCCCTTTTCAGGCGCTGGCCTGCCCGTTGGATGGCGAGCCACTGCGGCAATGTGACCGCACCTGGCGTTGCGCCGCCGGCCACAGTTTCGATATCGCCCGCCAGGGCTACGTCCACCTACTTCCGGTGCAGCGCAAGCGGTCACGCGACCCGGGCGACAGCACGGAAATGGTGGCGGCCCGTCAGCGCTTTCTCGCCGCGGGTCATTACCTCCCGATTGCCGAAGCGGTGAGCCGCGCGGCGCTGGAAGGGCTATCGGCGGATACGATGGCTCACTGTCTCGATGCCGGTTGCGGCGAGGGCCACTACCTGCGTGAACTGGCCCGTTTCGCCGATGGAAAGCCGCCCCTGGCACTAATCGGGGTGGATATTTCCAAACCGGCGGTGCTGGCCGCCGCGAAACAGGATAAACACGCCCGCTGGGTCGTGGGCAGCAACGCCAGGTTGCCCGTGCTACCGGCCACGCTCGACCGGCTGCTGTGCCTGTTCGGCTTTCCTATGTACGACGAGTTCGCGCGCGCGCTGAAACCCGGCGGCGTGCTGTTGCAGGTCGATGCCGGGCCCGATCATTTGCGTGAGCTGCGCGAGATCATCTATCCGGCACTAAAGCCGGAGCGCGCGGGCAGCCCGGAAACGCCACCGGGCTTTACCCTGCTGGGGACCGAGACGATTCGCTATCCGCTCAAGCTGGCCGGCGCGCAACCCATCGCCGACCTGTTGGCGATGACACCGCATCTCTACCGCGCCAGCGCCGAAGGCCGGGCGCGAGCGGCGGCTCTTGAAACGCTCAACGTCACCGTGGATGTACGCCTGATGCGATTCGAGTGTGACGCACGCGCATCCTCGTAAGGCGGAAAATGCGGATCAATCAGGGCACCGGGCTCCATGAAATCAGTGGCACCGGAAGCGCGGCCCCTAGGCGGCGGCGGAATCCCCGCTTGCCGATTGCAAACGGGCCACCAGGCTCTCCACCTCCGCCAGGGCATCGCGAATGGAGCGCCGCAACCGTTCGCCGCCCTCCTCCTGATATTCGATGGCCACCTCATGGACCTGCTCAATGCCCATGAACGTCATCGCCGTGCGCACGCTGTCTTCCAGAAAATTCATGTGCGCCATGGGGCCGCCGGCGCTCTGCCCGTGGCCACCCCGGGACGCCAGAATCACCGCGTGACGAGGGCGATCCGCAAGCAGCGGCACGAAGGGCTCCTCGGTGTTCTCCGCATCGAAACTCACGGTGCGCTCCAGGCGCACGATCTGGTCGATCCAGGCCTTGAAGGCCGCCGGATAACTGAAGTTATAGAGCGGCACGCCCAACACCAGCACATCCGCGGCGATCACCTCGTCCACCAGGGTATCGCTCTCCGCCAGGGCCGCCGCCATGCGCGCGGAACGGCGCTCCGTGGGCGTGAAAGCGGCCTCGATCCAGTCCACCGTCAACAACGACGGCGGCCGGGCGCCGAGATCCCGGCGCGTCACCGGGTCGTCGGGCCGGGCCGCCTTCCAGTGCTCGATAAAATGATGGCTCAGGCGGCGGCTCAGGGAGCCGTGCTCATGGGTCCCGGCCCGGCCGGGGCGCGGGCTGGCGTCAAGATGCAGTAAGCGGGTCATCGGTTCTCTCCTTGGTTCGGGCCTCGGTTCGGGTTCGTTCCTGGGTGAAACTGCCTCACCCATGCTTGACACCCGCACCATGAAACCCGAGGCTCAGGTCAGCGACAAACGACCTTTTCTTGCCGGAACGGCAAAATGAAATTCATCCATCAGGCCCGCCATGACCGCCCGTAAACTGCCCTCGCTTTCCGCGCTGCGCGCCTTCGAGGCGGCGGCCCGCCACCGCAGCGCCAAACAAGCCGCCCAGGAACTGTCGGTGACGCCCACCGCCATCAGCCACCAGCTCCGCCAGCTGGAGGAACAGCTCGGCCTGGCACTGTTCATCCGCAAGCCCCGCCAATTGGAACTGACGGTGCAAGGCCGCGAGCTGCTCGCCACCGCCAGCGACGCCTTCGATGCCCTGGCGGACACCGTGGCGCGCCTGCGCCCGGCGCCGCAACAACATACCGTCACCCTCTCCACCATCCCGGCGGTGGCGGCGCGCTGGCTGCTGCCCCGGGTCTGCGAACTGCGCGACGCCTACCCGGATCTGAACCTGAACCTGCAGATCTCTCATCATCTGGTGCCCCTGGACGGCGTCGCCGCGGACCTGGCGATCCGCTACGGCGCCGGCCACTGGCCCGGCCTTCAAGCGGAGAAGCTGTTCGACAACACCTTCGTGCCCGCCTGCAGCCCGGCCCTGGGTCTGCGCACCCACGAAGACCTGCGCCACGCCACCCTGATCCACTACGAACCGCCCAACCACAAAGGTGCCCTGCTCAGCTGGCCCGCCTGGCAAAAGCTCGCCCGGGTGCCCGACCTGGACATCAGCAAGGGACTGGTTTTTTCCGACGAAACCCACACCATCGCCGCCGCCCTGGGCGGCCAGGGCATCGCCCTGATGAGCCGTACCCTGATCGCCGAGGAACTGGCCGACGGCCGGCTGGTGGAACCCTTCGGCCCGGAACTGCCCGGCGAGCCCTTCCACCTGGTCTATCCGCCGGAACGCCTCAAGGAACCGGCCATCCAGGCGGTGCGGGATTGGGTTCTGGGTTTGCAGGCGGGGCTCGGAGAGGATCGCGGCTGAAGCCGCTCCTACAGCGATCATTTCCCCGGCCAGAACGAACCGAGGCGCCGAGGATGGAGAGGTCCTTCGCGGAAACCGATAAAAGCAAAAGCCGCCTTGTGGGCGGCTTTTGGAGGGGCCGGCCAACGCCGGGGTGGCGGCGCGGCCGGTAGCGCGGTGAGCGCGCGTTGGGACGTGATTATTTGGGGCGGTTGTCGAAGACGTGTTTGGCTTTGCCTTCGGAGCGGGCCAGGGTGCCGGGGGCGGCCAGGTCCACTTTGGTGCTGATGCCGATGTGGGTTTTCACCCGGTGCTGCAGCTCCTTGACCACTTCCACGGTGAGGGTTTCGGCCTGGGGCGCGGCTTCCGGTTTCAGTTCCACGCGCACGGTGACGTGGTCCAGGTTGCCTTCCTTTTCCACGTGGATTTCGTAGTGCGGGGCCAGGGCCTCGATCTTGAGAATCTGCTCTTCCACCTGGGTGGGGAACACATTGACGCCACGGATGATCAGCATGTCGTCGCTGCGGCCGGTGATCTTGTCGATGCGGCGCATGGGGCGGGCCTGGCCGGGCAGCAGCCGGGTCAGGTCGCGGGTGCGGTAGCGGATGATCGGCAGGGCTTCCTTGCTGAGCGAGGTGAACACCAGCTCGCCGTATTCGCCGTCGGGCAGCACTTCGCCGGTTTCCGGGTTGATGATCTCCGGATAGAAGTGGTCTTCCCAGATGGTCGGGCCGTCCTTGGTTTCGATGCATTCCATGCCGACGCCGGGACCCATCACTTCGGAGAGGCCGTAGATGTCCAGGGCGTGGATGCCGAGACGCGCTTCCAGCTCCTCGCGCATGGTCTGGGTCCAGGGCTCGGCGCCGAAGATGCCCACCCGGAGGCTGGAGGCTTTCGGGTCCAGGCCCTGGCGCTCCATCTCGTCGGCGATGTTAAGCATGTAGGAGGGGGTGACCATGATGATGTCCGGCTTGAAGTCGTTGATCAGCTGGACTTGTTTCTCGGTCTGTCCGCCGGACATGGGGATCACGGTGCAACCCAGACGCTCGGCGCCGTAGTGGGCACCCAGGCCGCCGGTGAACAGGCCGTAGCCGTAGGCCACGTGCACCTTGTCACCGGCATGGCCGCCGCCGGCGCGGATCGAGCGCGCCATCACGTCGGACCAGACGTCGATGTCGTTCTGAGTGTAGGCCACCACGGTGGGTTTGCCGGTGGTGCCGCTGGAGGCGTGCACGCGCACCACTTCGCGCATGGGCACCGCCACCATGCCGAACGGGTAGTTGTCGCGCAGGTCATTCTTCACCGTGAACGGAAAGTGCCGCAGGTCGTCCAGGCTACGCAGGTCGTAGGGATGCACGCCGGCATCATCGAAGCTCTTCCGGTAGAAGGGCACGTTGTTGTAGGCGTGGGTAAGACTCCAGCGCATGCGGTCGAGCTGCAGCTCGCGGAGCTGGGCAACGTCGCTCATCTCCACCGAGTCGAAACGGTTCTCAAGGTTGAATGGCATATCCATCTCCGCCTCTCTTTATTCTCTAATGAATGGGCGCGCCGCGCCCGGCTGCGTTGCTTCAGATTCTTTCGATGATCACCGCGATGCCCTGGCCAACGCCGATGCACATGGTGCACAGGGCGTAGCGGCCCTGGCGGCGCTCCAGCTCGTGGAGGGCGGTGGTGATCAGGCGCGCGCCGCTCATGCCCAGGGGATGGCCCAGGGCAATGGCGCCGCCATTGGGGTTCACATGCTCGGCGTCGTCCGGCAGGCCCAGCTCACGGAGCACCGCCAGGGACTGGGACGCGAACGCCTCGTTCAGCTCGATGACATCCATATCGGCCAGCTTCAGGCCGGTGGTGGCCAGCACTTTTTGCGTGGCCGGCGCCGGGCCGATGCCCATGATGCGCGGTTCCACCCCGGCGGTGGCCATGCCCAGCACCCGGGCGCGGGGCTTCAGGTTCCAGCGTTGCGCGGCGGCCTCGCTGCCCATCAGCAGGGCGCAGGCGCCGTCGTTGACGCCGGAGGCGTTGCCGGCGGTGACGCTGCCGCCTTCGCGGCGGAACGGCGTCGGCAGTTTGGCCAGCGCCTCCAGGGTGGTCTGCGGACGCGGGTGTTCGTCGTCGCGGACGATCAGCGGGTCCTGCTTACGGCGCGGCACGCTCACCGGCACGATCTCGTCGGCGAAGGTGCCGTCGGCCATCGCCCGGCCGGCCTTCTGCTGGCTGCGTACAGCAAAGGCGTCCTGGTCCTCGCGGCTGATCTTGAACTGCTCGGCCACGTTCTCGGCGGTTTCCGGCATGGAGTCGATGCCGTACTGGTCCTTCATCAGTTTATTGACGAAGCGCCAGCCGATGGTGGTATCGAAGATGTCCGCCTGGCGGGAAAACGCCTGCTCCGCCTTGCCCATCACGAACGGCGCCCGGGACATGGACTCCACGCCGCCGGCGATCATCAGCTGCCCTTCGCCACAACGCAGGGCGCGGGCGGCGCTGCCCACCGCGTCCATGCCGGAGCCGCACAGGCGGTTCAGGGTAACGCCGGGCACGTCCACCGGCAGGCCCGCCAGCAACGCACTCATGCGCGCCACGTTGCGGTTGTCCTCGCCGGCCTGGTTGGCGCAGCCGTAGAACACATCGTCCACGGCGCTCCAGTCCACGTCCGCGTGACGCTCCATCAGCGCCTTCATGGGAATCGCGCCCAGGTCATCGGCGCGCACGGCGGCCAGGGCGCCGCCGTAGCGGCCCACCGGGGTACGGATGGCGTCGAAAATCAGTGCGTCGCTCATGCGTCGCTCTCCTGTTCATGAATCACCGGGCCACGGATTTTGTAGGACTTGCCACGGAACAAAGCCACCAGCTCGCCGTCGCCGTTGGTGACGCGCACGTCGTAGACGCCGGTGCGGCCCTTGCGGGTCTGTTCCCTGGCGTCGGCGGTGAGGGTGTCGCCCAGCTTGCCCGGTGCCACGTATTCAATGGAGCAGCCGGAGGCCACGGTGGCTTCGTTATAGGAATTACAGGCGAAGGCGAAGGCGGAATCCGCCAGGGTGAAAATATAGCCACCGTGGCAGGAGTCGTGCCCCTGGATCATGGTCTCGGTGATCGGCATGGTGAGTACGGCGTGGCCCGGCGCCACACTCTGTACTTGCATGTTCAGGGCCTGGCTGGCGCGGTCACGGGCGTACATGGCGTCGGCGCATTGCCGTGCCAGGGCGCCGGCATCCACCGTGGCGGAGGACTCGGGCATGGTACTGCTCTCCCTGGGGACCCCGGCGCCAGAACCGCCAAGGCCCCTCTGCGTATGTATTTATTGACTTATTGGCCCGAGAATTTCGGGCTGCGTTTTTCCATGAAGGCGGCGACGCCTTCCCGGTAATCGGCGGTGCGGCCGGCCTGGCGCTGCAGGTCGCGCTCCAGGTCGAGCTGGGTGTCCAGATCGTTGGTGCCGCTTTCGTTAAGCGCCTGCTTGATCAACGCCAGCCCACGGGTGGGCTGGGTCGCCAGATGGGCGGCCAGGCCGGCGGCCTCGTCGCGCAGGGCCTCGTCGTCCACCACTTGCCAGATCAGGCCCCAGGCCTCGGCCTGCTCGGCGCTGAGCTTATCGCCCAACATGGCCAGACCCTTGGCCCGGGCCAGCCCCACCTGCCGGGGCAGCTGCCAGGTGCCGCCGGAATCCGGCACCAGGCCGATCTTGGCGAACGCCTGGGTAAAGCTGGCGGAGCGTGCCGCCAGCACCAGGTCGCAGGCCAGGGCGATGTTGGCGCCGGCACCGGCGGCCACGCCGTTGACCGCGCACACTACCGGTACCGGCAGGGCGGTAAGGGTGCGGATCAACGGGTTGTAGTACGTCTCGATGGAATAACCCAGATCCGGCATCTCGGCGCCCGGCGCTCCGTCCTTAGGAGAAACAGCGCGGTCGGACAGATCCTGGCCGGCGCAGAAGCCACGGCCGTTGCCGGTGAGCAGCAGCGCCCGACAATCGCCGGCTTCCACCGCCGCCTGCACCTCGGTAAGCGCCTGACGCACTTCCTGATGCATGGCTTCGTTGAAGCTGTTGAGCCGATCCGGACGGTTCAGGACCAGGGTGGCCACGCCGTCGCGGAGCGAGAATTCAATGGTGTCGTAGGCCATGGTACGCCTCTGTGCTGGCAGTGACTGGCTGACGAAAAAGCGGCCGCCCACGGCGAGCCGCGACCTGGTAACGAGCATAGCCCAAACATGACACCAGTCAATACATAGTTATCCAATTCATGTATCGCATTTAGATTAACTAGAAAACATCTACGCCACTTCTCAACCTAATTTTCCTTTTTTATCAGCCGGTTAGCGAAACCCTTAACGGGCACTCTCTAGTGTTACAAAACTGCCTGTTTGCTCGCCCTTTAGAGGTCATGTAGCTTAATCGGCCACCCCGTCACGGCCTTCGGGCCCGTTTTCCTGGAGATTTCCCCATGCCCTGTTACCAGCTTGAAGGCATCACCCCCGTGATTCACCCGGACGCCTATGTGGACCCCACCGCCGTGTTGATCGGCGACGTGATCGTGGGCCCGGACTGCTACGTGGGCCCCTGCGCCAGCCTGCGCGGCGACTTCGGCCGCTTGATACTGGAGCGCGGCGCCAACCTGCAGGATACCTGCGTGATGCACGGCTTCCCCGGCACCGACACCATCGTCGAACAAGACGGCCACATCGGCCACGGAGCGGTGCTGCACGGCTGCCGCATCGGGCGCAATGCCATGGTGGGCATGAACGCGGTGATCCTGGATTACGCGGAGATCGGCGAATCTTCCATCGTCGCCGCCGGCGCCCTGGTCAAGGGCCGCTTCAGCTGCCCGCCGCGCTCCATGGTGATCGGCGCCCCGGCGGTGGTGAAGCGCGAGCTCAGCGAGGAAGAAGTGCGCTGGAAATACGAAGGGACCCTGGAATACCAGGAGCTGGCGCGCCGCTACCAGCGAGCCATGAAGCCCTGCGATCCACTCACCGAAATGGAAGCGGACCGCCCGCGCATGCAAACCAACAAGATCGCGCCGAAGGGCGAGAAGGCGGCGGGGTAAAAGCTGCAACATGTTCGCGTAGGAGCGACTTCAGTCGCGATGCCGTCCAGGCCGAACGCCAGGGCGGATCGCGGCTGAAGCCGCTCCTACATTGTGCCGGCGGGATTGCGCCGATGAGGTGGTGCCGGCGGGGTGGTGCCGGCGGGGTGGTGCCGGCGGGGTGGTGCCGGCGAGCGTGTCAGTCGAGGCCGCCGAAGCGCTGGTAGAAGCCGTCCCCGGCCTCCGGCAGCGGGCCCTGGGCGGTTTCGGCGTGCTGGCTGATCCAGGTTTCCGCGCCCTGGCCGGTGAGCCGGTAGAGGTTGCGGGCCAGTTGCCGGGCGGCGCGGCCTTCCCAATCGGCGGGCAACAGCTCGTCGGGTAACAGCGGATCGCGCAGCAGTAGTTTCCTGTATTCGTGGATCAGCAGGGTGCGCGCCAGGAAGCACTCCTTGGGAGACAGGTTCTTCTCCTTGCGCATCTGGTTCCACAGCGGACGGAACTGATTCAGAAACTCGCCATACCCCTCGGCCAGCTGATCCAGATTCCAGGCCTCGCGCACCAGGCGGCGCAGGGGCCGGGTGGCGAATTGATCCACGGTGTCGGTCTGGAACAGAATGACGTCATCCAAAGCGCCCAGCTCCTGGAGGGAGGCGTTCAGCTCGGCCCGATCCACGCCCGGGTGCGCCAACACCGTGGGCGCGAAGGCGCCGAAGCCCATCCATTCCAGCTCCTGGCGCACATCACGACGGCGGTCAGCGTCCAGCTGGTTGAGCACCACCAGGGTCCAGGCACCGTCCCAGGCCGGCTGGCCTCCGGAGTAAACGCGCTTGAAGGCTTTTTCGAAGCGGCGCCGCCCGGCGCCGGTGAGGCCGTAGTAGCTGCGCCGGCCCACCTTCTCGGCGATCAGCCAGCCTTCGCGGGTGAGGCGGAACACGGAGGTGCGCACCAAGCGCTGATTGACGCCCATGGGCGCGAGCAGCTCGATCAGGCTGCCCAGCCAGACGGTGCCGCCCCGGGGCACGATGGCATCCCCGAACACGGTGATGATCAGTGAGCCGGTGCGCAGCGGGCGGCGCTGTTGAAAGCGTTTGATCAGCGTTTCCAGATGATCGGACTGCAGGTCCAAAACCCTACCCCCATTGCCGGAACGGTCCCTCGAAAAGATTCGACATACTACCAAACGGCCCATCTGTATGACACAAACAACACACGAATTCCACGCTAAATCGGGGACTTGGCGGCATAGGTCCACTTTTATGACACATTAAACGCCGTATTGACTTGCATGCCGTATCGCTTTATACCTGTGCCTATCGACGGGCCCGATGGGACAACAGAGGCCCGCATAAGAACAACTGGCATACGCTCAAAAGGTGCGATAATGAAAAGAACGCTGAAACAGCTGGCCGCTGGCGCGGTCACCGCCCTCGGTCTGACCCTGGCCACCGTGCCCGCCCAGGCCGCGGACACCATCCGAATCGGCTCCTTCCTTTCTGTTACCGGACCGGCCTCCTTCCTCGGCGATCCGGAATTGAAAACCCTGGAGTTGTACATCGACAAGATCAACGAACGCGGCGGCGTGCTCGGCAAACAGCTGGAGCTGATCCACTATGACGACGCCGGTGACGCCTCCAAGGCACGCACCTTCGCCAACCGCCTGCTGCGCCAGGACCGCGTCGACCTGATCGTCGGCGGCTCCACCACCGGCGCCACCATGGCGGCGGTGCCGCTGATCCAACAGGCCGGCGTGCCGTTCATCTCCCTGGCCGGCGCCGAGACCATCACCACCCCGGTGAAGAAATGGGTGTTCAAGACCCCGCAGTCCGACCGTCAGGCAGCGCGCCGGATTCTGATGGACATGGAGGAACGCGGCCTCACCAAGATCGGCCTGATCTCCGGCACTGGCGGCTTCGGCGCCTCCGGTCGCAACGTGACCAAGGAAGAGGCCGGCAACTTCGGCATCGAGATCGTTGCCGACGAGACCTACAACCCGAAGGACACCGATACCACCGCCCAGCTCACCCGCATCCGCAACACCGACGGCGTGCAGGCGATTCTCAACTTCGACTTTGGTCAGGGCCCGGCGATCGTGACCCGCAACTACGCGCAACTGGGCATTGATCTGCCGTTCTACCAGTCCCACGGCGTGGCCTCCGACAGCTTCCTGGAACTGGCCGGCGACGCCGCCGAAGGCCTGCGCCTGCCCGCTTCCGCGCTGCTGGTGGCGGACAAGCTGCCGGAATCCGATCCCCAGTACGAAGTGCTGAACCGCTACAAGAGCGACTACGAAAGCCGCTATGACGAGTCGGTTTCCACCTTTGGCGCCTACGCCTACGACGGCCTGCAACTGGCCATCCAGGCGATCAACAAGGCCGGCGGCACCGACAAGGCCAAGGTGCGCGACGCGCTGGAAAGCATCGACGGCGCCGTGGGCGTCACCGGCACCTACCGGATGAGCGCCGAGGACCACATGGGCCTCGACGCAGAATCCTTCCGCATCCTTCAGGTGGAGGATGGCGACTGGGCGTTGACGGAATAATCCCAAGGCCGAATCGCGACTGACGCCGCTCCTACCGGGCCGTGCCTGCCTGGCACGATGTAGGAGTGACTTCAGTCGCGATCCTCCGCCCCAGCCCCGTCCCCCGCCGCCCTCCTCCCACGACCATCCCGGGCAGAATCATGTTCAGCGAATTTTTCCAGTTCACCTTCTCGGGGATCACCCTGGGCGCCATCTATGCGTTGGTGGCCCTGGGTTTCACCCTGATCTACAACGCCAGCCACGTGATCAACTTCGCCCAGGGCGAATTCCTGATGATCGGCGGCATGGGCACCGTGGTCCTGATGGACGCCGGCGTGCCGATCTACTTCGCCATCCCCCTGGCCATCGCCATGGCCGGGGTGGCCGGCATCCTGCTGCACCGCCTGGCCATCGCGCCGGCCAAGAACGCCGACGTAGTGACGCTGATCATCATCACCATCGGCGCCTCCATCTTCCTGCGCGGGCTGGCGCAGGTGTTCTGGGGCAAGGAATACCATGCCCTGCCGAATTTCAGCGCCACCGAATCGATCAGCCTGGGCGGCGCCACCCTGCTCACCCAGAGTTTGTGGATTCTCGGCATCGCCGCGGTACTGGTCACCGCCCTGGGGCTGTTCTTCACCCGCACCGCCCTGGGCAAGGCACTGTTGGCCACCTCCATGAACAAGGACGCGGCCAGCCTGATGGGCATCAAGACCAGCGCCATCCTGATGATGGCGTTCGGCATCTCGGCGGTGATCGGCGCCGCCGCCGGCGTGATCGTGGCGCCCATCACCCTGACCTCCTATGACATCGGCATCATGCTCGGCCTGAAAGGCTTCATCGCCGCCGCCATCGGTGGCCTGGGCAGCAGTACCGGCGCCATTCTCGGTGGCCTGCTGCTGGGCCTGGCCGAAGCCTACACCGCCGGCTACATCTCGTCGGATTACAAGGACGCGGTGCCGTTCGTGATCATTCTGGCCATCCTGTTCTTCCTGCCCAACGGCCTGCTGGGCAGCCGCGCCGTGGAGCGAGTGTAATGAGCGAAGCGATTCCGCACCGTCCATCCCGGGTCCGGGCGCCCGCCAAATGGCCGGGCCTGCTGGCCCTGGCCGTGGTGTTGCTGGCGCTGCCGCTGTTCGCCGGCAACGACTACCACTACGACCTGATGATCAAGATCGCCCTGACCGCCGCCGTGGCGGTGGGCCTGAATCTGCTGGTGGGCTACGCCGGCCAGATCAGTCTGGGCCACGCGGCGTTCTACGCCGCCGGCGCCTACGGCAGCGCCCTGCTGGTGCAGAACCACGGGATCACGCCGGTGCCGGCCATGCTGCTGGCCGCCGCCGGGGTCGCGGTGCTGGCCTGGCTGGTGGGCAAACCGATCCTGCACCTCAAGGGCCATTACTTGTCCATGGCGACCCTGGGCCTGGGCGTGATCGCCGCCATCGTGCTCAACAACGAGGACCAGCTCACCGGCGGGCCGGACGGCCTGCCGGTGGCGCCACTGAGCGTATTCGGCCATGAGCTGAGCGTGTTCGGCAGCTATGATCTGTTCGGCCTCACCATCACCGGCACCCAGGTGTGGTACGGCATCGCCGCCGGCTTCCTGTTTCTGTCGGTGCTGTTCGCGTTGAACCTGATCGACTCGCCCCTGGGCCGCGCCCTGCGCGCCCTGCACGGCTCGGAGATCGCCGCCCAGGTGGCCGGCGTCGACACCGGCAAATTCAAGCTGCGGGTGTTCGTGATCTCCGCCGTCTACGCCAGCCTGGCGGGCAGCCTGTACGGCTACTATGGCGGCTTCATCACTCCCAACATCGCCTCGTTCACCCACTCCATCGAGCTGATCACCATCGTCGTGCTGGGCGGCATGGCGTCCACCTACGGGGTAATCCTGGGCGCCGCCATCCTGCTGCTGATTCCGCAGTTCCTGACCGGTTTCCAGGAGCTGGAGATGGTGCTGTTCGGCGCCATTCTGATGGCGGTAATGATCTTCATGCCGCGCGGCCTGGTACCGACCCTGGCGCGCCGCTTCCAGAAGGAGGCCCCATGACCGCATTGCTTTCCGTGGACCAGCTGGGCAAGGAATTCGGCGGCGTGCACGCCGTGGAGGACCTGAGCTTCCAGGTGGAAAAAGGCCGCATCCATTCCATCATCGGCCCCAACGGCGCCGGCAAGACCACCCTGTTCAATCTGATCACCGGGCTCTACCAGCCCAGCAGTGGCAGCGTGCATCTGAACGGCCGCAGTCTGGCCGGCCACCAGCCCCACGAACTGGCGCCGCTGGGCATGTGCCGCACCTTTCAGAACCTGCAGATCTGCATGAATATGACGGCCCTGGAAAACGTCATGCTGGGCCGCCACCGGCACCTCAAACAGGGCACCTTCACTTCCCTGTTCAAGCTGCCTGCCCTGCGCCGGGCGGATCAGCAGTGTCGCGAGGAATGCGCTGAGCTGATGGAGTTCGTCGGCTGCGGCCAGTATGTCCAGCACCACGCCTCGGCGATGCCCTACGGCGCCCTCAAGCGTCTGGAAATCGCCCGCGCCCTGGCGTCCTCACCGGACATCCTGCTGCTCGACGAACCCGCCGCCGGACTCAACCGCAACGAAACCGACGCCCTGCGCGACGTGATCCGCCGGATCGCCGACCGGGGTATCACGGTGGTGTTGGTGGAACACGATATGAAACTGGTGATGAGCATTTCCGACCAGGTACTGGTGCTCTGCTACGGTCGCAAGCTGGCCGAGGGCACCCCGGAGGAGATCCGCGCCAACCCGGACGTGATCGACGCCTACCTGGGCAACCGCAATCCCCGCGAGGAGGCCACCGCATGAACGCCACCCTCTCCACGCCCGCCGCGCCCCGGAGTGAACAACGGTCGCGTGCCTTCGACGACGGCGCCACCCCCGGTGAACGCGCCGACGGCGGCGCCGGCCCCATCGCCGAGGGCGACACGCCCCTGCTGGACCTGAAGGGTATCCGCACCGGCTACGGTCGCATCGAGGCCCTGCACGGCCTGGACGTGGCCATCCACCCCGGCGAGACCGTGGCCCTGGTGGGCGCCAACGGCGCCGGCAAGTCCACCCTGCTGAGGGTGATCTCCGGCCTGCAACCGCTCACCGCCGGCACCGTCACCTTCGACGGCGAGGATCTGAACCGGCGCAAGGCCGCCGACCGGGTTCACCGCGGCATCGTTCAGGTGCCGGAAGGACGCCAGGTGTTCGCTGGCCTGTCCGTGGAGGACAACCTGATGCTGGGCGCCTTCAGCCGCCGCCGCGACAAGGGCGTGGCCGACGACCTGGAAGCCATGTACCGGCGCTTCCCGATCCTCAAGGAAAAGCGCCGCCTGCACGCCGGCAATCTGTCCGGCGGCCAGCAGCAGATGCTGGCCATGGGCCGGGCACTGATGGCGAAACCGCGCCTGCTGCTACTGGACGAACCGAGCATGGGCCTGGCGCCGCTGATCATCGAGGAGATCTTCGCCATCATCACGGAACTGAAACGCGAAGGCATCACCATCTTCGTGGTCGAGCAGAACGCTTCGGAAGCCCTGGCCATCGCCGATCGCGGCTATGTGCTGGAAACCGGCGACATCGTCGCCACCGGCAGCGGCGAGGCGCTGCTCAACGACGAGAGTGTGAAGGCCGCCTACCTGGGCGGCTGACCCGGCGGGCATTGAGCCCGCCCCGATTATCGAGCAGGCGCCGCGCGGGCCACCGCCGCGGCGCTTTTTTTTGCTTCGCGGTCAGGCCGGGGGCGGGCTACAAGGCAGGATGCAGCGGGCTACCTCATCGAGCACCGGGTCGCGCCGATCGGCCTTGCGGGTCAGCAGGGAGAAGCGCACCACCGGCGCCGTGTCCGGCAGCCTGTGCACGTCCACCCCCTTCAGCCGCCGCGGATCCTCGCCGGGCAGGATCATCACCGCGGCGCCGAAGCCCGCCGCCACCATGGCGGAGATCGCCTGGGGAGACTGCAGTTCCAGGGTCGGCGCCGCCGCCTGGAAATAATCACCGGCGATCTTCCGGGACAGCCGGCCAAGCACCGTGTCCCGGTCATAACCGACCCAGTCCAGTTCCCGGAGCCGCGCCCTGTTGCCGCCGTAGCGCACCCCGCAGGGGGTCATCAGGTAGAAGGGTTCCTCACGGATCAACCGCCAGCTGAGTTGTTTGCGGCGGGCGCCGTCCGGCTCCGCCACCACCGCCGCGCCGATCTCGCCGGTCTTGACCGCCTCGATCAGATCCCGGGAGCGCCCGGGCACGCAGCGGATCAGGATGTCATGCCCCCGGTCGCGCAGGGTCCGGTACAGCGTCGGCAGCACCGACGGCTGCATCATCCTCACCACGCCCAGCGCCACGCAGCCGCCCAGTGCATCCCGGTCGCCGCCTTTCATTTCAAGAAGGCAGTCCACCGTCGGCCGGATCCGGTCGCTCAACTCCAGGGCGAACCGGGTCGGGCGTACGTGCTGCCCGGAGCGATGAAACAGCGCCTTCCCGAAATAGCGCTCCAGGGATTTCATTTGCATGCTGACCGCGCTGGGCGTGACATGCACCGCCTTCGCCGCCATCGCGAAGCTGCCGGTATCGATGGCTTTCTGAAGCGTGATGAAAAAATCGATCTTCATGGGTTCAGCTCCGCACTAAGGCCCGGGAAAGAACCGCCCCGGGCGCGGCATGGAACCCATCAACTTAATCCATCGCGACGGCGGCGCAATTTAAATGTTTAACCCGCAACAAAAAACACATAAGAAAATGTTTATTCCATAACGAATTTATTTCGTTTGTTCCCGGCACCGTATTTTTCCTACCTTTTCCGTCGCTCCCGGCAATCTTCCAAAAATTATCCATCAAACAATTTTTCGAAAAATCCGGGAATCGTCATCGCATTTAATGACAGGAAAAGGCCAAGTGATGAAAACAAAAATCCATCCGGCCTGCGTTCTGGTGCCACTGTTTCTGTGCACCGGGGTTCAGGCGTCTCCCGAGGTAACGGTTTCCGGCCACATCAACCGCGCGATCCTGGCGCTGGATGATGGAGAAGGGGCCGAGACGTACTTTGTCGATAACAAGAACAGCGCCAGTCGCTTCCGGATCGTGGCCAGCGACCGCATCCACGATGGCCTGCGGGCCGGCGCACGGTTCGAGATGGGCTATGAATCCAACCCCTCGTCGTCGATCTCCCGCACCCGGCCCAGCGTTTCCGCCGAGCTCAAGGAGCGCCGCGCGGAGCTGTTCATAAGCGGCGGCTTTGGCGCCGTCTATCTGGGCCAGGGCGATGGCGCCGCCAACGGCCTGACCCACGTGGATCTGTCCGGCACCAACATGGTGTCGCTGCTCGGCCACGCCCACCTGATGGGCGGAAGCTTCACGTTTTTCGAACAGGGTAACGCCGGCCCGACGCTGAGCGACGTGATGGCCAACTTCGACTTCGAAAGTCGCTACGACCGTATCGCCTATCACAGTGCCGGGCCGGGCCCGTTGACGCTGCGCGCCAGCGTCGGTCGCAAGGACGACATGGTCTATGAAGCCTCCGCGCTGTACAGCGCCCGGGCGGATTTCGCCAAGGTCTCGGTGGGCGTCGGTTATTCCAGCGAAAAGGTCCCCGGCGCCGACGACAACGAAACCCTGGGCGGCTCCGCCTCGGTACTGCTCGACAACGGTCTCAATGGCGCGATTTCGTATTCGCGCCTCGACACCGACGCTTCCCGTTCCGCCACCAACACCACCTTCCGGCTCGGCTACCGTGCCGGCAAACACGCTTCATCCGTGGATTACGGCATCACCGATGACCTGGACCGGCGCGGTGACCGCGCCACCTATGTGGGCGCCAACTATGTCTACAAGCCGTTGGACTGGCTGGAGGTGTTCGGCGCGGTGCGCCGTTTCGAGCTGGACCGCCGCCATGCCAGCTACGACGACATGGCCATGGTGGTCACCGGCAGCCGCATCAAATTCTAGAAATACTCACAACAAAGGAGACCCGCCATGTTCTCTAACCACCCCGCCATCGCCGCGATCACCGCCGGAATACTGTTCCTCTCCGCGCAGACCGCCAGCGCCGACTACCCGAACCGCGATATCGATCTGATCGTCGGCTACTCCGCCGGCGGCAGCACCGATGTACTGGCGCGCACGCTCACTCCCTATCTCGAAGACGAGCTGGGCGGCGACATCACCATCAACGTGGTCAACCGGCCCGGCGGCAGCGGCGAGATCAGCTTCACCGAAATCGCCCACGCCAAACCGGACGGCTACACCCTGGCCATGTCCAATATGCCGGGCATCATCAATCCACTGATCGAGCGGGAGCCGGACTACGCCCTCAAGGACTTCACCTTCCTGGGCAACATCATCCTCGACCCCACCGCCATCCTGGTGAACGCCGACAGCGAGTTCGACAGCCTGGATCAATGGGTGGAGAACGCCCGCGCTCATCCCGGTGAGGCCCGGGTCGGCAACCCGGGCCGGGGCGGCGCCCAGCACACTACCTTCGAACGCTTCCTGCTGGCGGCCGGCGTGGAAGCCACCAGCATTCCCTTCAACGGCGGCTCCCGAAGCCGGGCGGCGCTGATGGGTGGCCACATCTCGGCCAGTTCCATGGGCCTGGCGGAAGCCGCCGGCAACGTGAAATCCGGTGGTATCCGGGTGCTCGCGGTGATGGCGGAGCAGCGCAGCGATCTGCTGCCCGAGGTGCCCACCGCCAGGGAGCTGGGCTACGACGTGGTGGGCGGCTCCTATCGCGGCATGATCGCGCCGGCCGGCCTGGACACGGAGGTGGAGGCCAGGCTGCACGATGCGCTGGCGCGCGCGGTCGCCAACCCGGAATTCCGCGAAGCGGCACGCAAGCGGCTGTATCTGCTGCGCTATATGTCCGGTCCCGAGCAGCAGCGTCTCGCCGACACCCTGTACCAGGAAATGACCGCCCTGTGGGAAAAGCGACCCTGGGTGGACCAGTAACAGGTGCCACGACCGGCCCGACGGATAGGGCCGGTCCCCATTCACCAACGTAAAGGGAGTCCTCATGAGCCGTCACCCCGATGCAGCGGATACCGCCCCCTGGCACGATCTGGTGTTCGCCGTTCTGGTCCTGGCCGGTACCTCCGTTCCGTCGTTCAGCGCGCTTCGCCTCTCCGGCGCCGGTCGCTGGTTTCCTCTGGCGGTGTGCGCCGTCATGGCACTGGCCGGCATGTCCATGCTCTGCGTCTGCGCGCTCAAGCTGCTGCGCCACCGCCCCGCGCGCCCCCCGTTCCCCGAAGGCGGCGCCCTCAAACGCGGCGCCGGCGCCGGCCTGGCTTTCCTTCTGACCTGTGTGCTGACGCCCTGGGTCGGCTACTTCCCGGCGACCACCCTGCTGCTCATCATCGTGCCTTTGGTTCTGGATTTCCGGCACTGGCGGGTGATCGCCTTTACCGCCCTGACATTCGAGGCGCTGGTGTACCTGGTCTTCATCGAGGGCTTCGGCAGGCAGCTTCCCTCGGGCGTTCCGTTTTCGTAATCAGCAACCGGTTTCCCTATGTTTGACTCCATTCTCTCCGCGTTCCTGGTGATCCTGGAACCGGCTAACCTCATCGCCATGCTGGGCGGCACCCTGCTGGGCATCTGCATCGGCGCCCTGCCCGGTCTCAGCGCCACCATGGGCATCGCCGTGCTGATCCCGCTGAGCTTCGGCCTCGATCCCCTGGTCGGGCTCGGGCTGATGGCGGGCATCTACAACGGCGCCATGTATGGCGGCGCGATTCCCTCCATTCTGCTGGGCGTGCCGGGCACACCGGCTTCCGTGGCCACCATCTTCGATGGCCGGCCCATGGCGGAGCAAGGCCGGGGCAAGCTGGCGCTGCGCGTGGCGGTGTTTTCCTCCGCCATCGGCGGGCTGATCAGCGGGCTCGTGCTGTTGTTGCTGGCACCACCGCTTGCCCGGGTAACCCTGTTGTTCGGGCCCTCGGACTATTTCTGGGTGGCCCTGTTCGGGCTTTCCAGCCTCTCCCTGTTGCTGGGCAAAAGCATCGCCAAGGGCGTTTTCGCCGCCGGCTTCGGCTTGCTCATCGGTCTGATCGGCATCGACACCATCGGCGGCCAGGAACGCTTCACTTTCGGCTTCGTGGAGCTGGTGAACGGCGTCAATATCGTGGTGGTGCTGATCGGGCTGTTCGGTATTCCGCCCACCCTGAAGCTTGCCGCGGGTGCCCTCCCCGGCGGGCGGGAAACGGACCGGGCGGAGGACGCCGGCGATGGCCGGCTTCGTCCCTATCTGCCCCAGCTGCTGCCCACCTGGCTGAAATCGTCGTTGATCGGTGTGTTCGTGGGATTGCTGCCCGGGGTCGGCGGCAACATGGCGTCTTTTCTCAGCTATAACGAAAGCAAGCGCTCCGCCCGCGACCCGGCACGGTTCGGCTACGGCGCCGAGGAAGGCGTGGCCGCCGCCGAGTGTGGCAACAACGCGGACAATGGCGCCGCCCTGGTGCCCGCCCTGACCCTGGGCGTGCCGGGCAGCTCGGTGTCGGCGGTGATTCTCGGCGGCCTGCTGGTGCACGGCCTGCAACCCGGACCGGAACTGTTTCAGAGCAACCCCAACGAAGTGTACGGCTTCATGCTGCAGATGGTGATCACCGCCGCGCTGCTGATTCCCCTGGGGCTGCTCGGCTCACGGTTATTCGTGCGGGTGCTCGACATTCCGCCGGCTCTGCTGATCCCGATCGTGCTTTCCCTGAGCATGGTCGGTGTTTACGCGGTCAACAACAGCCTGTTCGACATCCAACTGCTGCTGGTGTTCGGCGCCATTGGCATGGTGCTGTCCCACTTCCAGGTGCCGCTGGCGCCCATTGTTCTCGGCGTCCTGCTCGGCCCCATGGCCGAGGAGAACCTGCGACTCGCCTTCATGCTGAGCGTCGATCCCTGGACCGCGCTATTCCCTTCCCCGCTGTCCGTCGGGCTGGCGTTGTTCACGGTTTCGGTGATCGCCTTTTCATTGCTTAAGCCCCTGACCCGATTCACCCGCGCCCGCCTTCGGCGGGCCGCGGCCCATTGACCGACCGATGTAAAAGGAGAACTCCATGAACCGGAAAACCCAGTGCCGCCCATGGCTGGCCGACGACGTCCGCAACGACCGGAGCTGGATTCGACCGCTCGACCCGACCCTGGGCGACGATCTCGATCGCGCCCTCCAGCACGCCGATGAAACGGGCAAAGCAATGCTCGACTGGACACCGGACGATTTCCCCCTCCGCGAACACGCCCGCGCTTTCTTCAAGAATGCCTTCGACAGCACCCAGCGCGACTGGGGCTTCTGCCTGATTCGCGGCATGCCCGTGGAACGCTGGTCGGTGGAGGAGGCCCGGCGGATCTACTGGGGCCTGGGGCTGCACATCGGCGTGTGCCGGACACAGAACCGGGCCAGCGACATCATGACCTCGGTGAAAGACGCCAGCGGCAGCTACAAGGTCAACGGCGGGCGCGGTTACAACACCAACGCCGGCCTGGATTTCCACGTGGATTTCTGCGACGTGGTGTCGCTGCTGTGCCTGCACCCGGCCAAGGCCGGCGGCACCAGCCTGATCACCAGTTCCCTGGCGGTGATCGACGAGATCCGCCGGACCCGCCCGGACCTGGAAGACGCCCTGCGCACGCCCTTTTATTTCAGCCTGCAAGGCGCCGGCGCCGACGACGAGCCTCCGGTCTACCCCTGCCCTCTGTACGGGGAAAAGGACGGCTTCCCCGCGTTCCGCACCAACCGAAAGAACATCACCGCCGCCCAGGAATACTTCGAGCAGGTGCCCCGGCTCACCGACCAACAGGTGGAGGTGCTGGATCTTCTCGACACCCTGCTGCCGGACCCGCGCTTCTGCTTTTCCATGAACATCGAGAAGGGCGACATGCAGCTTCTCAACAATTACACCGTGGTACATTCGCGAACCGATTTCGAGGACTTCGAGGAGGAAGAAAAAAAACGGCACATGCTGCGCCTGTGGATGACGCTCCCCAATTCCCAGCCGCTGCCGGACGACTGGGTGGCCGCCTTCAAGGACACCCGCCCAGGCTCCGTGCGCGGCGGCAATCGGGGCAAGCACATCACCGAGACGTTCCTTGACTATGAGCGTCGTCAGGCCGGCTACCATGGCATGCGCAACGTGTTTTCATGATGCCGTTCGCATCGACGCCGCCGTCCACCGGGAGCGCAACGCCATGGCCCCGGGGATGACGGATCGCTGGGGCCCACCTTTGCTACGCTCACTGATGGTGGGCACCGTCGGCGGCGTACTGGCCGCCCATATCGGTCTGCCCCTGGCCTGGATGCTCGGCCCCCTGGTGGCCAACCTGGCGGCTTCCATCGGCGGGGCCCGGGTGGCGGTGCCGGAGAATCTGCGGCTGGCTTTCCTTGGCGTGCTGGGGCTGGTCCTGGGCAGCCGGATGACACCGGAGCTGGTTGCCCGGCTGGTGGATTGGCCGATCTCCGGCGCCTTGCTGCTGGCCGGGGTGGCGGCGTCCACCAGTGTCGTCGCCGCCTGGTTCCGGCGTTGCGGTTTCGACCCGGTTACCGCCTGGTTCTCGGCGGCGCCGGGCGCGATGACCGCGATGATCATGATGGGCGAAGCCAGCGGCGGCGATCCGCGCCGGGTGGCGATTTCTCAGTCCCTGCGCATTATTCTGGTGCTGCTGATCCTGCCACCGCTGTTCTGGCTCTACGAAGGCGTGGACGGAGGCCGGGGCGACAACGCCGCGCCGCATTTCGAGAACCTCTGGCTGATAGCCATGCTGCCGCTGCTGATTCCGCTCGGTAACCGGCTGCGCATCCCCACCGCCGCCTTGATGCTGCCCCTGGTGGTATCCGGCCTGTTGTCCGGCTTTGGAGTCGCCTCCCTGCGGATGCCGGACTGGGGCATGAACCTGATGCTGTTGGTGCTGGGCTGCGCCATCGGCTCCCGGTTCCGCGGGTTATCCCTGTCGCTGCTGCGCCGCCACCTGTTGGAGTCGTTCGTGGCGACGCTGCTCTCCCTGCTGATTCTGGCGCTGTTCGCGGAGCTCGTGCATCAAGCCATCGAGGTACCCCGGGACGTGGCGCTGATGGCCATGGCCCCGGGCGGCATCGGCGAGCTGGCGATCCTGGCGGTGGCCTTGAACCTGGACCCCATGTTCGTGGCCTTCCATCACTTACTGCGCATCGTGGCGCTTATGCTGGTGGCACCGCTGTGGGCGAAGTACCTCACCCGCCGCCAACCGCCCGCCCCATAGGAGCAGTGAGGGCCTGGAGGAAGGCGTCGGCCACCGGCGTCAGGTGGCGGGCACGGGGGTGCACCACGCACCAGGAGCGCTTCAGGGGCAGTCCGTCCACGTCCAGGGTCACCAAACGCCCGGCCGCCAGTTCCTCCCGGCAGGCGTCCCGGGGCAGCACCGCCAGCCCCAGGCCGGCGATCACCCCGGCCTTGACCGCCTCCTGGGAGCCCAGTTGCTGCCGGCGGCCGGGGCGCAGCCCACGGCTCTGGCACAACTCCTCGAACACCAGCCGGGTGCCGGAGCCGGGCTCCCGGCTGAGCAGGGGGAATTCCAGGAAACGGGTCAGCGGCACCGCTTCGGTGTCCCGCAGCGGATGCCCCGGACCGGCCACCGCCACCAGATCGTTCTGGCGGAAGGGCACGAAGCGCAGCCGCCGGTCGTCCGGCACCTGGCCCATGATGGTCAGGTCGTAGCGGTCCTCGCGCAGGCTCTTCAGGGCCTCGCCGTGGTTGAGCACGCGCATTCGCACTTCCACTTCCGGGTGACGCCGGCAGAAGGCCGCCAGCCGCTCGGGCATGAAGTACTGAGCGCTGCTTTCCACCGCCAGGGTCAGGGTGCCCTGCATCACCCCGCGCAGTTCCGCCAGCTCCATTTCCACCCGTACCAGGCGGCGCATCAGATCCTGGCCGGCGCGGCGCATGGCCCGTCCCGCCGGGGTCAGGGAAAGCCGTTTGCCTACGTAATCGAACAGTGGCTCGCCGATCAACTCCTCCAGATTGCGCACCTGGGCGCTCACCGCCGGCTGGGTGAGAGCCAGTTCCTCGGCGGCCCGGGAGTAGCTTTCCTGCTGACAGACGGTGAGGAAGATACGCACCTGGCGCAGGGTCAGACGATTCAGATAGGCCGTACTCATTGCTTTCCCAAGAGAGCGAGCGCTCACACATAATGAATTGGTTATGCCTGATGATAGTAATATCAATTTCTTTTGGCCGCCATGTTCCCGGTACCTTGCGGAACATTAAGCGGCCCTTGGGCTGATCGGGAGTACACGCATGGCCATAACAAAAATCCTCATCGCCAACCGTGGTGAGATCGCGGTGCGCATCGTCCGCGCTTGCGCGGAGCTGGGCATTCGTTCGGTGGCGGTTTACACCGAACCGGACCGCTACGCGCTGCACGTGAAACGCGCCGACGAGGCCTACAGCCTGGGCGACGACCCGCTGGCGGGCTATCTGAACCCACACCATATCGTCAACGTGGCGGTGCAGACCGGCTGCGATGCCCTGCACCCGGGCTACGGCTTCCTCTCCGAGAACGCCGAACTGGCGGACATCTGCGCCCAGCGCGGCATTACCTTCATCGGCCCGCGGGCGGAGGTGATCCGCCGCATGGGCGACAAAACCCGCGCCCGCCAGGCGATGATCGAAGCCGGCGTGCCGGTGACGCCGGGCTCGGAAAACAACCTGGCGGACCTGGACGAGGCCCGCCGCGAAGCGCGCCGGGTGGGCTACCCGGTGATGCTCAAGGCCACCTCCGGCGGCGGCGGTCGTGGCATCCGCCGCTGTGACAACGAGGACGAGCTGGCGCGCAACTACGAACGGGTGGTCTCGGAAGCCACCAAGGCGTTCGGCAGCGCCGACGTGTTCCTGGAAAAGTGCATCGTCGACCCGCGACATATCGAGGTGCAGATCCTCGCCGACCATCACGGCAACACCATTCATCTGTTCGAACGGGACTGCTCGATCCAACGCCGCAATCAAAAGCTGATCGAGATCGCTCCGTCGCCCCAGCTCACCCCGGAGCAACGCACCTACGTAGGCGACCTGGCGGTACGCGCCGCCGAGGCGGTGGGCTACACCAACGCCGGTACCGTGGAGTTCCTGTTCACCGGCAACCAGGTGTACTTCATGGAGATGAACACCCGGGTGCAGGTGGAACACACCATCACCGAGCAGATCACCGGCGTGGACATCGTGCGCGAACAGATCCGCGTGGCCGCTGGAGAACCCCTGGCCCACCAACAGAGCGACATCCGCCACCAAGGCTTCGCGCTGCAGTTCCGCATCAATGCCGAGGACCCGAAGAACAACTTCCTGCCCAGCTTCGGCCGCATCAGCCGCTACTACGCGCCGGGTGGCCCGGGCGTGCGGGTGGATACCGCCATCTACACCGGCTACACCATCCCACCCTACTTCGATTCCATGTGCCTGAAACTGATCGCCTGGAATCTGAGTTGGGAAGGCGCCCTGGATCGCGCCAAGCGCGCCATCCACGACATGCGCCTGCAGGGAGTGAAAACCACCGCGCCCTATTACCTGAAAATTCTCGACGATCCCGGTTTCCGTAGCGGCCAGTTCGACACCGGCTACGTGGACGCCCATCCGGAACTGCTGAGTTACTCGGAAAAATCCAATCCCGAAGAGATCGCGCTGGCCATCGCCGCGGCGATTGCCGCTCACACCGGGCTTTAAGCGCAGGAGATCCCGCCATGAATACGAACGCCACAAAAAGCAAGAAAATCGAAGTCACCGACGTGGTGCTGCGCGACGGCCACCAATCGCTGATCGCCACGCGTATGCGCACCGAGGACATGCTGCCGATCTGCGAACAACTGGACACGGCGGGCTTCTGGTCCCTGGAAGTCTGGGGCGGCGCCACCTTCGACGCCTGCGTGCGGTTTCTCAAGGAAGATCCCTGGGAGCGGCTGCGGCAACTGCGCCAGGCGCTGCCCAACAGCCGCCTGCAAATGCTGCTGCGCGGCCAGAACCTGCTCGGCTACCGCCACTACGGCGACGACGTGGTGGACGCCTTCGTGGAACGCGCCGCCGCCAACGGCATCGACGTATTCCGGGTGTTCGACGCCATGAACGACCCGCGCAACCTGGAAACCGCCCTGCGCGCGGTGAAGGCCAACGGCAAGCACGCCCAGGGCACGCTCTGCTACACCACCGGCCCGGTGCACACCCCGGAGCGGTTCGTGGCTCTGGCTCGGCGCCTCGCCGACATGGGCAGTGATTCCATCGCCATCAAGGACATGGCCGGCCTGCTCACACCTTATGCCACCGGCGAGCTGGTGGCCGCCCTCAAGGACGCGGTGGACCTGCCCCTGTTCCTGCATTCTCACAACACCTCCGGGCTGGCCCCGATGTGCCAACTGAAAGCCATCGAGAATGGCGTGGACCATATCGATACGGCCATGTCGCCGTTCGCCGGCGGCACCAGCCATCCGGCCACTGAGTCCATGGTGGCGGCCCTGAAAGGCACGCCTTACGACACCGGGCTCGATCTGGAAAAGCTGCAGCCCATCGCCGACTACTTCCGCGAGGTGCGCAAGAAGTACCATCAGTTTGAAAGCGACTATACCCGCGAGGACATCGGCGTGCAGGTCAACCAGGTGCCCGGCGGCATGATGTCCAACCTGGCCAACCAGCTTAAGGAACAGGGCGCCCTGGACAAGATCGACCAGGTGTTCGCGGAAATCCCCCGGGTGCGCAAGGACCTGGGATACCCGCCGCTGGTCACGCCCACCTCGCAGATCGTCGGCACCCAGGCGGTGATGAACGTGCTCGCCGGCGAGCGCTACAAGACCATCACCAACGAAGTGAAGCGTTATTTGCTGGGCCACTACGGCGCCGCGCCGGCGCCGGTGGACACCACCCTGCAACGGCGCGCCGTGGGCAACGAGGAGGTCATCGACCAGCGCCCGGCGGACCTGCTGCCCCGGGAACTGGACAAGCTGCGCCGGGACATCGGCGAGCTGGCCGGCAACGAAGAGGACGTGCTCACCTTCGCCATGTTCCCGGACATCGGCCGTGCCTTCCTGGAAGAACGCGCCGCCGGCACCCTCAAGCCCGAGCCGCTGCTGCCGCCGGACAGCGGCCAGGCCGCCGCCGAAGTGGCCGGCCAGCCCACCGAGTTCATGATCGACGTACACGGCGAAACCTATCAGGTGGCGATCACCGGGGTGGGCCTGAAGGGCAGCGACAAGCGCCGCTTCTTCCTGACCCTGGACGGCATGCCCGAGGAAGTGATCTTCGAGCCGCTCAACGCCTACCAGAAAGGCGACGGGGAAGGCGGCCGCAAGCAGGCCGGCGGCCCCGGCGACGTGACCACCAACATGCCCGGCAACATCGTCGATGTGCTGGTGGCGGAAGGCGACGAAGTGAAAGCCGGCCAACCGGTGCTGGTGATCGAAGCAATGAAAATGGAATCCGAGGTACAGGCCCCCAGCGGCGGCACCGTGCAGGGCATCTTCGTCGCCAAGGGCGACCGAGTGACGCCGGGGGAAGTATTGATCGAAGTGCGCTGATTTTTCCCTTACGGGGTTCGACTCCACCGGCGCCCGCCCCGGGCGCCGTTTTCACCGCCGCGACGTTCGCCTTAACCGTCGCGGCGTTTTTTTATCCCACCAAAAAAGTAGGCGCGTTCTATCGCGCTTCCAGGAACGCGAGATCCACGTGGTAACGGCGCGGATTGTCCGGCGCCACCCAGACGGTCAGCGGCTGACTGCCGAGGGCCGGGCTCGGGTCGGCCCAGAGCGCGTCGCTGCGAAACACATGGGTCTCGCCACTCACCGGATCGCTCCACTGGCATACGATCCGGTAGGGGTGGCGGCCATTCACTTGCAGTGAGTGGTCCAACACCACCTCCACCGGCTCGGCGGCCACCTTCTGGCCATTCTTGCGCAGCCAGGCCACCTTGCGCGCTTTCCATCTGGGCCACAGCAGCAAGCCGGTTCCCACCACGGTCAGAATGAGGCCCACCACCCCGGCGATCAGCGATAAGCCCCACAGGGAAAAGAAACTCCTGATCCGGGCGTCACCGCTGTCGCCGGGCGCGTACAGCACTTCCACACCCTCGCCCACCGAGTAAGCCGGTGGGCGGCTGCTCATATTGGGCACGAACACCACGCTGCGACCGTCACGGTCGCGGAAATGCACCTTCGGGCTGTACAGGACGTCTCCGTCACTGTCCCGCTTGGGCACCAGGTCGGTAACCACGCCGGAGGTGGTCACCGCCGTCTCCAGAAAACGGGAAGTACTCACCGCCGACGCACCGCTGCCCGCCAGGGTCAGGACACCAAAAAGCAGCAGGCCGCCACCGGCCACGGTAGTGACTTTCATGATTCAGTGCCTCGTGCACGGCGCTCGCGTTCCCGCTCGCGGAGTTTTTCCACCCGGTCTTCCAGGCTGTCCAGACCCAGGGCCCAGCGACGCAGGTTGACCATGGCCGGGTCGGCGATCGGGCACGGTACCGGCCAGCCCTCCTCGTCCATGTCGAACTGGGTGCCGTAGCGCTGCGGCTCGCCGTTGAGCACGCACAGACGGTCGCGCAGATAGGCGGACTGCCAGCCCGGAGCGTCGCCCACCGAGGCGGCCTCTTCCACCGCCGTGGCGCAACGCGCCATCAGGTCCAGCCGTGACATGGCGTGCTGAGCGATCAGCCAGGCCGCCTCGCCACCTGCCTCCCCCGCCAGGGTCACGCCGGGCCAGCCGTGCTCATCGAGAATCCGTTCCAGAGCCTCGGCGTTGCGTTCATGAACGGCGCGCATCTCCGGGTGGTAGTCCGGCGCGGGCAGTTCACCGCGCTCGGTGAGCGCCGCCAGGGTGCGTTTGTCGTCCTCGGCCATGGCCGTGAGTCGATCGGCGAGTTCCTGGTTCATGGTCGTCCTCGTGAGTGTTGGTCCTGCCTGTGGAGGGCGGCACTTTACCAGCTTCACCAATTGGAATCAGGGCGCCGTCGGCGATCAAGACAACACCGATACGAAAACAACGCCGACACGAAACTGCCACCGCCCTGTCATCCCCGCTGTCTAGCCTCGCGGGCTGACCTTTAATTCGAATCCATGGGAGCCGACCGTGTCTTTCCAACTCCGTTTTCCGGCCCTTGCCGTCACAGGCTTGTCACTTTTTCTCGCCGCCTGCGGGGGCGATGATGACCACCATGGCAACGCCTCCGAAGAGGCGAAGCCACTTAACCTCCAGGTTCTGTACACCAATGACCACCACTCCTATTTCGAAGGCCAGAGCTACGACCTGAACATCGACTACGACCCGGACCAGCCTGGCAACGAGCCGGTGCGGCTGAGCCTGGGCGGCTTCCCGCGCATCATCACCGCCATGAACGACTACCGGGACGACCATACCCTGGTGCTCAACAACGGCGAGCTGAACGGCACCCTCTATTTCAGCCTGTTCAAGGGCGAGGTGGACTTCAAAGTGTTCAACACGCTGGGCCTGGACGCCTACCAGCTCGGCAACCATGAGTTCGACGAAGGCGAGGCACACCTTCGCGACCTGCTGGAAACCGCCAACTTCCCGGTGATCACCGGCAACATCCATCCCACCGTGGACAGCCCGCTGTTCAACTCCGACATCAAGCCCTACGTGGTCAAGGAGATCGACGGCGAGAAGGTGGCCGTGATCGGCGTGCTGAAAGTGGAAAAAACCCGGGAGTCCTCCCTGGTCACCGACGCGGTGGAATTCGACGACGAGATCCTGTCCGTGCGCGACCACATCTATGCGCTGAAGGATCAGGGCATCAACAAATTCATCGTGCTCAGCCACCTGGGCTATGAGTTCGACCAGGTGCTCGCCGAAAGCGTGCGCGACATCGACGTGATCATCGGCGGCGACACCCACAACGTACTGGACTCCACCGGCGAACTGGCCGCCATGGGCCTGGAGGTGGACGGCGACTACCCCACCGTGGTCCAGGACCCGGATGGCAAGCCGGTGTACATCGTGCAAGCCTGGGAATACGCCAAGGGCCTCGGGCGGCTGAACATCGACTTCGACGCGGACGGCGTGGTCACCGACATCGACGGCAACATGGAACTGCTGGTGGGCGGCCCCTACCAGGTGCAGGACGGCGGCGGCGCCTGGGTCACCGCCGACGCGGACCAGACCGCCCGCATCAATGGCGTGATCGACGATCTCACCACCATCCGCACCGCCGAGGAATCCCAGCAAATCCTGGACATCCTCGCACCCTATAAAGAGCAGATGGAAAGCTTCAAGCAGGAAACCCTGGGCCAGGTCACCGAGCCGATGCCCTTCGAGCGCATCCCGGCGCCGTTCAACGCCGGCGACACCCCCACCGGCAGCTACGCCGCCTGGGTGGTGGCCGACGCCTTCCTGAAGTATCTGCCCAAGGCCGACGTGGCGATCCAGAACGCCGGCGGCGTGCGCGCGCCGCTGAACGACGGCACCTTCACCGTGGCCAACGCCTACGACATCCTGCCGTTCTCCAACACCGTGGTCACCATCGACATGACCGGCGCGCAGATCGTCAAGGTGCTCAACGAAGGCCTGGACTATGCCCAGGGCATCTCCGCCTCCACCGGCGCCTTCCCCTACTCCGCCGGCCTGCGCTACGACGTAACGCTGGGCGCCCCGGAAGGCACCGGCATCGAAAACGTGGAAGTGCGCGACGACAACGGCAACTGGGCGCCCATCATGGAAAGCGAAACCTACTCCGTGGCCACCAACTCCTTCACCGGCCAGGGCAAGGACGGCTACGTCACCTTCGGCGAGGTACAGGCCAACAACCCGGATGCCTTCGAGGACTCCAACGTCACCTATGTGGTGCCGCTGCTGGAGTACTTCCGCGAAGAGCTGCCGGACCAGACCCTGCCGGCCCTGGACCCGAACCAGTACAGCCTCAAGTCCGTCACCGACCTGCGCTAGTCGCCGGAACGATCAAGCCGGGCGGCATTGCCGCCCGGCTTTTTCTTTCTGAACAGCAGAGCCAGGGTGGCGAACAGAACCAAGGGCCCCATTGGGCCGCCACCACCGCCGCCACCTTCCGCTGAATCGGCGGGGGCTTCCGACAGCGTGCCGATCCGTGCCTTGAGAATCGGGCCGCTGTTTTCATCGCTCTGCTCATACCAGACCACCATCGCGATCTCGTCCGCCAGTGCCACCTTGGTTGTTTCGGAACTGTCGAACAACGCCGCGTCGCTTCGCGCGACTACCACCGGGGCATCTCCCACGGCCTGATCGCCGTTAATCACCGTGGCGTAACGGTCACGGGCGCCATCGTCATGACTGCCCGTCCACGCCGTGATGGCGCCACCCCCAGCGCCGACATCCAGGTCCACCCGATCCGAGGACACGTCGAACGGCGTGGCGCCTACGCGCGCCGAGCCCGCCACCGTGCCATCGGCCCGCCACCGCTGTATACGCTGGCTATAAACCGGCTCGGAACCATCGCTCTCGACCTGCAACCAGGCGCCCATGTAGCCGCCGTCCGGGGTGGCCACCAGGCTGACCGCGCTCTGGTTCAGACCGTCGGCGTCGTGGGCATTGTTGTCAAAGCGGAAGTCACCGCCCCCCAGCGTATCGCCGGACAGGTCGAAGCGGGAAGCCAGCAGAACCGTGCCGGCGCCAGCTTGCTCGGACCAGACCGCCATGCCCGAACTTTCCTGAAGCGCCACCACCATTGGATGGCTGGCTCCACCGGCTTGCCCTCGCGTAACGGGAGCCCCCACACCGGTGCCGTCCTCGCCACGTACCTGCATAAGGTAGTTGTCCTCAAGACCATACTTCACGCTCAGAATGAACAGCCCTTGTTCATTCATTGCGACTTCAAGATTGCAATTGAAGCCGTTCGCGGTGTCCTGGAAAAATTGCGTGGGCGAGGCCGTGCCATTGTTATCCACCAGCCGGAATTGGACGAACCGCCGGCATTCCGAGGCGCCCTCGGCGGCACCGCTATTCCAGACGACCACCTTATTGCCCGCGCCGTTCGTCGCCACGACTGGATCGGAGAGGCGCGGAAAGTTGGCTTGATCGGGGGTGTCATCCACGGTCAGGGCGGCACCACGAGGTTCGCCATTGCGATCGAAACGGGCAAGCCGAACGGATTCGGTCTGATCAACCGAATTACGCTCCACCCAGGTAACCGCGAAGTCATTGTCCGGCAGCGCCGCCACGTCGAAGCCCACGAACCGGGCATCGGCGTCGGCGGCATAAAGACTGACCGGCTCACCGTCATCCAGTACCGAAGCCGGGCTCACACCCGGGCTCATCGCCGCGCCGAGAAAAACCGAGAAAGAGAAAAATCGAAGACCGTCCCGCCCCATGATGAAACTCCCTTTAAAGCAATAATCGAGTGAACAGGCGCGGCCACCTCTGCCCGGGCGGCCTGCGCCTTTCTGAATCTAGCACAACCGAAACAAAGAGGTCCCGGCGGCATTGCCGCCCGGCTTGTTCACAGTAGCCATTCCACCGGCAGCCAGGAGACGAAGCGCACCCAGCCCCGGCGCCAGACACTGGTGGCCGGTTCCCGCTCATGGCGAACGGTGCCACCCTGGTCCGGCTCCAGCCAGTACAGATCGCCGTCGTCATCCCGTTTCACCGCGTAGGCGTTGGCCGGAATCACGGTTTCGAAGGCGGCGTCGATGCGGCTGGCCAGGGCTTCGCTGTGAATCAGGAAGCCCAGCTCGGTGTTCAGGTTCGCCGAGCGCGGGTCGAAATTGAACGAGCCCACGAACACCCGCTCGCCGTCCACGGCGAAGGTCTTGGCGTGCAGGCTGGAGCCGGAACTGCCGAACGGCCCGGCGCTTTCGTTGCGCTTCGATGGCGACAGCCGGCGCAGCTCGTAGAGTTCCACGCCGGCTTTCAGCAGCGCCTTGCGTCGTTTCTGGTAACCGGCGTGCACCGCCGCCACGTCGGTGGCGGCCAGGGAGTTGGTCAGCACTTTAACGGTGACGCCCTGACGGCGCAGGGCGCGGAAGGCGTCGGTGCCGTCGGCGGTGGGCACGAAATAGGGCGAGACCAGCAGCAGCGAATCCCGAGGCGCGCCCAGGGCCGCTTCCATCTGATGGATCAGCAGGCCTTCCGGCTCGGCTTCGTCGAGCCCCTTGGCCGGGTCGTCGCTGACCATTTCCACCGGCACCCATTCCAGTTCCAGGGAACGCTCCATCAGCCGGGTGACGAATTGCGAGGCGGCGATCACGCGCTGGTAGTCCGCCGCCGCCGGCGACGCCTTGAGTGCCTCCGCCCGGGCCACGAAACCGGCCAGTGCGTCCTCTGGCGGGGACGACAGAATCCGCGCCACCGGATAGGCGGAGCGGCTGCCCCAGTAGCGGTCGAAATCCCGGGACGCCGAATCCACCACCTCGCCCACCAGCAGCACATCCAGATCGTTGAACAACATGCCGTCGGAGGCGCCGAAGTATTCGTCACCCACATTGCGACCGCCGGCGATCAGCGCCTGGTTGTCGGCGATGAACGCCTTGTTGTGCATGCGCCGGTTCAACCGGGAAAAGTCGTACGCATAGCCCAGCCATTTCGGCTGGCGCACCACGAACGGATTGAACAGGCGGATTTCGATATTGGGGTGCGTGGCCAGCGCCGCCAGGTCGTCGTCGAGCCCGGCGGTGCCGTTGTCGTCCAGCAACAGGCGCACCCGCACGCCCCGCTCGGCGGCCTGATACAGGGCGCGCAACAGCAGCATGCCGGTGACGTCGTCGTGCCAGATGTAGTACTGCACATCCAGGGTTTTCTCCGCCGCCATGGACAGCAGCACCCGGGAGGCGAAGGCATCGTGGGCGTCCGGCAGGGGCGACACGCCGGTGAGGCCGGGATGGCGCAGCGCCTCCGGGCGCAACGCCCGCCCCAGCGCCGTGGCGCGGCTTTCCTCCGGCGACAGAGCATGGGACACCGAGCGACCCTCCAGGGACGGCAAGGCACACCCGGACAACAGGGACGCCAGCAACAACAGGATCAGGGCGGGGGTTTTAATGGTTCTCTCCTTGTCAGCGCGCCGCCCGGGCAGTGTACCCCAAGCGCGCTCAGCCGCCTCCGGCCAGCAGCGGCGCCCAGGCCGGCAAGCCGACGCCCAACCCCACGCCCGCGAGCACCCCGGCCACCAGGAACACCAGGAACCAGGCCCGCTCACGGGGGCTCATGGCCTGCACGCCCTGCAGGGTGCCGGGCCGTACCAGCAGATAGAACAGCCCCAGAGCCACCGCCAGCGGCCCGATCAGAACCGCCGGGTAAGCGTACTCCACGGACGCCGCGCCAGCGGCCAGCGCACGAGCCTTGCCGCCCATGTAGAAGAGCGTCCAGATAGCGCCCGCCAATAGAAATAACCAACCGGCCAGGCGCACGCCGCCGGGGGTGGCGGCCTGAAGCGGGTCCGGCGAGCTGCCCGCTTGACGATAACGCCACAGCGCCCGGCCGGATCGGAACATACCGATCAGCCCCAGTACCAGAAACAGCAGCCCCATCGCCAGCATGCCCAGCACCACGCCCTGATCGCCAAATTGCCGGTACAGCCAGCCGCCGCGTTCCTCCGCCCGGGCCGGCTCGCCCCAGCGGGCCACCGCCAGCAACAGTGCCACGCCGCCGATCACCGACAACGCCAGCCAACGCCCCAACGACGCCAAGGTTCTCTCCACCGCTGTCCATCCCGCAAACGCATCAAAAGAGTGGACCAACCTACCCAAGCACGGAGGGCGGGGCAACGGGGCCCGCGCCGAACCGTGAAACGGCCCTCGGTGGCAGGGTTTTGATGCAGATCAAAAAGCAACCGCCGCAACGCCTCTAGTCTATTGCTTTCCACTGTTTCTCTTATCGGCACGGGCTCCGTGCCAGGCGGATCGCGATGAAAGTAGAGACCTTCTCCGATGTCCTGGACTGGACCCGGGCCGTGCACCGCAACCTGGCCGACTGCGCCGCTCACTGCGGCGCCGGCAGCCGCCAGGAGAAAGTGCGCATGCTGCTCGACTATGTCCAGGAGCACGAAACCCGCCTCAACCGTATCCTGGAAAGCAGCCAGAAGGACGCCGACCCGGCGGCGCTGCACAGTTGGGCTTACGAATTCTTCGAGAAGGCGCCGGTGCGGCCCCACGAGGCCTGCGCCGCCGACTTCAAGAACAAGAGTACGGACGAGATCATCAGCGCCGTGCTGGCCCAGCACACCAAGATCATCGAGTTCTACCGTTACATGGCCAGCCGCGCGGAAGTGCCCAGCACCCAGGCGCTGATGACCAACCTGCTGGAACTGGAACAGAACGAAGCCAGGCGCATGGCCCGGGACGCCGGCGAGCTGGACGACCTCTGAGTACCGCGCGCCACCTCCGAGACCCATCCATGCCCGATACCACCCCCGCCGCGCCGGAGCTGCTGTCTCCGGCCGGCACCCTCAAGCATTTGCGTTACGCCTTCGCCTACGGAGCCAATGCCGTCTACGCCGGCCAGCCCCGTTACTCCCTGCGGGTGCGCAACAACAGCTTCAAGAACGAAGCCGCCCTGGCGGAGGGCATCGCCGAAGCCCGCGCCCGAGGCAAACAATTCTATCTGGCCTCCAACGTCAGCCCGCACAACGACAAGGTGCGCAGCTACCTGCGCGATCTGGAACCCATCATCGAGCTGGGTCCGGATGCGCTGATCATGTCCGACCCGGGCCTGATCATGATGGTGCGCGAACGCTGGCCGGAGCAGCCCATCCATCTTTCCGTGCAGGCCAACGCGGTCAATTACGCCACCGTGGAATTCTGGCGCCGCCAGGGCATCCAGCGGGTGATCCTGTCCCGGGAGCTGGCCCTGGACGAAATCCGGGAAATCCGTGAAAAGGTGCCGGCCATGGAGCTGGAGGTGTTCGTCCACGGCGCCCTGTGCATGGCCTATTCCGGCCGCTGTTTGCTGTCCGGCTACATGAACCACCGCGACGCCAACCAGGGCGCCTGCACCAACGCCTGCCGCTGGGACTACAAGCCGGTGGCCGCCCGCACCGACGACAGCGGCGACCTGATCCCGGTGCGCGAGCCCCCCTCGCTGCTGGTGGCGGAGCCCAACGACCCGGGCCGCGCCATCGCCCTGCACGAGGACGAGCACGGCACCTACATCATGAACTCCCGGGACCTGCGCGCGGTGCAGCACGTTCAGGCCCTGGCGGACATGGGCGTGCACTCGCTGAAGATCGAGGGCCGCACCAAGTCGGTCTACTACGCCGCCCGCACCGCCCAGGTGTACCGGCGCGCATTGAATGACGCCACCGCCGGGCGGCCCTTCGACATGGCGCTCATGGACGACCTGGAAGCTCTCTCCCACCGGGGCTACACCGAGGGCTTCTTCCGCCGCCATCCGCCCCAGGCCTACCAGCATTACGAAGCCGGCACCGCCCATCTGGGCAGCCAGCAATTGGCGGCGGAGGTGATCGAGGCCGACGACCACTGGCTGACCCTGGCGGTGAAAAACCGCTTCGAGCGCGGCGACCAGGTGCTGTTGATCACGCCGGAGGGTAACCGTCGCTTCCAACTGGACGGGCTGGAGAATCAACAGGGCGACACCATTCAGGTGGCGCCCGGAGACGGCCATGTGGTGCGTATTCCTCGTCCCGACGGCCTGGGTGACGAGGCGCTCGGCTTCGCCATGCTGGCCCGCTGCCTGGACAGGCACGCGCCGGACTCCGGCGCCACCTTGACGCAGATCAATAAACAACCAGTGGTCCACTCCTAAGCTGCTGGGATGTTTGCCCGGCGTCCGGGGCCGGCCCGGGCACCCACCTCGCCCCACGCTGGCCGTGGGGCGGCACGGATCTGAGGGGCCTATGCGGATTGTGGTGCGGCGTGGACTGACCGTTCCCCTTAAGGGCGCGCCGGCGTCCCGGGTCGATCGGGACATCGTCCCCTCCAGGATCGGCCTGCTCGGCGACGACCTGGGCCACCGGCGCGTCGAACCGCTGGTGGAACCGGGCCAGCCGGTGCTGGCCGGCACGCCGGTTCTGCGCGACCGGGCCGACCCCGACCTGCTGTTCTGCGCCCCGCTGTCCGGTCGGGTGGAGCGCATCGAGACCGGCCGGCGGCGCCGGCTGGCCGCCCTTGTCATCGCCGCCGACGGCGAGGATCAGCGGCGCGCCTTCGATGTCTCCCGCGCCGACGACGCCTGGGGCCTGCGCGCCCTGCTGCTCGAAGCCGGCCAATGGCCGGCGCTTCGCGCCCGCCCCTTCGAACGCATCGCCGCGCCGCGAACTTCCCCGGCGGCGGTGTTCGTCACCGCCATCGACACCGCGCCCCACGCCCCGGACCCGCGCCCCCTCATCCAGGAACGGGGCGACCATTTCGCGCGTGGCCTGGCGGCTGTAAGGCTGCTCACCGACGGCCCCGTGTTCCTCTGCCAGGCCCCCGGGCCACCCCTGTCCACCGGGGACGCTCAACTCCGGGTGGTGGATTGCGCGGGCCCGCACCCGGCCGGTCTGGTCGGCACCCACATCGCCAGGCTGTGGCTGCCCCGCCGTGGCGAGGTGGTCTGGCACATCGATTATCAGGACCTGATCGCCATCGGCCATCTGCTCGCCACCGGTCGCATCGACCCGTTCCGGATCGTCGCGCTGTCCGGCCCGGGCAGCCGCGATCCACGCTTGGTGCGCGCGCCCCAGGGCGCCGATCTGCACGCCCTGGTCGGGCCCGATGCGGCCTCCGGCGCCAAGGTGATCCTGTCCGGCCCGGTGCTGGCCGGTCGCGAGAGTGCCTTCCTGGGCCGCTATCACCGCCAGGTCACCGTACTCGACCGGCCACCGCCGCGCCGTACCCACTGGCTGCTCGACGCTCTACGCCAGGCGCGGCGACCGGCGCCGTTCATTCCCACCCAGAGCCTGGAGCGGACCCTGGGCAGCACCGCCCCTGTGGTGCCACTTCTGCGCGCGTTGTCCATCGGCGACGTGGAAGCCGCCACGCGCCTCGGTTGCCTGCATCTCGCCGAGGAAGATCTGGCCCTGGCCACCTACGTCACCGGCGGCCAAACGGATTTCGGACGACGACTGCGCGCCGTTCTCGACCACCTGGAGAGAGAAGCATGAGAGGCGGCGTCTGGCATCGCGACACCCTGGCCTGGCTGATCGTCGCCGCCACCCTGCCGGCGGCGGCCGGGGCCATCGCCGGCTTCGGCGTCGCCGCCCTGGAGGCCATGGTCTGGACACTGCTGGCGGCGTTGGGTTGGCAACTGGTGTTTCTGTGGACCCGCGCCCAACCGGTGTCGCCCATTGCCGTGGCCACGGCGTTCGCCGTGGGCGTGCTGGCCGCCGGCGACTTCCAGCCCTGGCAAATGCTGCTGGCGGCCAGCTTCGGCATCGTGCTCGGCGAACAGATTTTCGGTGGCTGGGGACGCAACATCATCAATCCGGCCGTGGCCACCCTGGCTTTTCTGTACTTCGCCTTCCCGGCCACCCCGGTGCCCACCGGGGGGGCGCCGCTGGCCCTGGCGGTGGTGCCCGGCGCGCTGATGCTGTTGGTCACCGGCGTACTCTCCTGGCAACTGCTGCTCGCCACCCTGGTCGGCGTGATGGCCACGTCCCTGGCCATGGACCAGGCCGCCGGCGCGGTCCTGAGCCAGGGCAGCGCCCTGTTTGGCCTGGTGTTCCTGGCCGGCGACCCGGTGGCGTCCTCGGCGACCCGGCCGGGGCGCTGGTTCCAGGGGGCCCTCGCCGGCGTGCTGCTGGTGCTGTTCGGCTGGCACGACGGCGTTTTTGACGGCCCCCGGGCGGTGGTTCTGGCGACCCTGGTCGCGTCCCTGTTCGCGCCACTGATCGACGCCGCCGTGATCGCCGCCACGATCCGCTCCTGGAGACCGCCCGATGCCTGACCTGAACCCGCTGAGCCTGTGGCGCAAGCTGCTGGCGCTGCCCAATGAGAGCCGCGCCAAGACCCTGGCGGTGGCCTTCCTGGTGTCCGCCGTGTGCACCGTGATCGTGTCCGCCACGGCGGTGATCCTGGACCCGGTGCAACAAGCCAACCGGCGCGCCGAGCAGGCAGCGCGCATGGACGCCATGCTGGCCGCCATGCCGGACATGGCGGCCCTGATCGAGCACACCGGCGGCGACGAGCTGGAAACTCTGATCATCGACCTGCGTACCGGCGAGCCGGCGCGGGACGTCGCCCCCGACACCCTGGACGTGGAGCACGCCTTCAGCGACCCGGTCTCCACCACGCCGCTCGACCCGGAGCGCGACCTGGCCGGTCTCGGCGAGCGCCCCGACCTCGTGCCGATCCATGTGCTGCGCGAGGACGGTCGGCTGAGGCTGGTGATCCTGCCGGTGGTCACCCAGGGCTACCAGTCCACCATCCGCGCCAACCTGGCCCTGGAAGGCGATCTCCAAACGGTGGCCGCGTTCTCCATCATCGAGCAGGGGGAAACTCCAGGGCTGGGCGCGCGCATCGACGACCCGGCCTGGCAGGCGCGCTGGCGGGGCAAGCGCGTGGCCGGCCCGGATGGCCAGCTCCGCTTAAGCGTGGTGCGCGGCGGTGGCACCGACGAGTTCCAGGTGGAAGGCATCACCGGCGCCACCCGCACCGGCAACGCCATCAATAACGGCATTCAATTCTGGCTCGGCCCGGACGGCTTCGGCCCGGTGCTGGAAAGGCTGGCGAAGGACGGGCGCTGAACGATGAAATGGTTGCGCGTGCTGTCCCACCCGATCCTCGACAACAACCCGGTGACCCTGCAGATCCTCGGCATCTGTTCGGCGCTGGCGGTCACCACCTCGCTGACCACCGCCGCCACCATGGCAGTGGCTCTCACCCTGGTGCTGATGGCCAGCAGCGTGATCATCTCGACCATCCGCCGACACATTCCCTCGTCCATCCGGCTGATCGTGCAGATCACCCTGATCGCCTCCCTGGTGGTGGTGGCGGACGAAATCATCCAGGCCTACGCCTTCCCGATCAGTCAGCGGCTGTCCATCTTCGTGGGGCTGATCGTCACCAACTGTCTGGTGCTGGGGCGCGCCGAGGCCTTCGCCATGCACAATCCGCCGGGGCCGGCGGCCCTGGACGCCCTGGGTAACGGCCTGGGCTACTCACTGATTCTGCTGATCGTCGCCTTCCTGCGGGAGCTGTTCGGCGCCGGCACCCTGTTCGGCTGGCCGGTGCTGCCGGTCGCCACCGACGGCAGCGGGTTCACGCCGCTCAAGTTCATGCTGCTGGCACCCAGCGCCTTCTTCATTCTCGGCCTGCTGATCTGGGCGCTGCGCTCCGTGCGCCAAGGGCAGATCGAGCCGCCGGACTTCAAGATCGCGCCGGACACCGAGGAGAGACGACCATGATCGATCTGTTCCTGCGCTCGGTGTTCGCCGACAATCTGGCGCTCAGTTTCTTTCTCGGCATCTGCACTTTCCTGGCTGTTTCCAAACGCCTGAGCACCGCCGCCGGCCTGGGCATCGCCCTGATCGTGGTGCAAACCATCACCGTGCCCCTGAACTTCCTGATCTTCGAGTATCTGCTGCGGGCCGATACCTGGGCCGCCCTGGGCCTGGCGGGCATGGACCTCACCTTCCTCAAGCTGATCGCCTTTATCGCCGTGATCGCCGCCATGGTGCAGATTCTGGAACTGGTGCTGGACCGCTACCTGCCGGCGCTGTACCGCACCCTGGGCATCTATTTGCCACTGATCACCGTGAACTGCGCCATTCTCGGCGGCTCCCTGTTCATGGTGGAGAACAAGTACACCTTCAGCGAAAGCCTGGTGTTCGGCTTCGGCAGCGGCGTGGGCTGGGCACTGGCCATCGTGGCACTTGCCGCCCTGCGCGAACGGCTCAATTACGCCGACATCCCCGCCGGGCTGCGCGGGCTGGGCATGGCGTTCATCGTCACCGGCCTGCTGTCCATGGGCTTCACCGCGTTCGCGGAGATCGGGCCATGACGCAGACGCTGCTTGCCACCGGCCTGATCGTCGCCCTGATCCTGGCGCTGTCGCTGCTGGTGATGACGGCCCGTTCCGCCCTGTCGCCGGCCAAACCGGTGACGCTCACCGTCAATGGTGATCGCGAGGTCACGGCCACCACCGGGGAGCGCCTGCTCGGCGCCCTCAATAACGCCGGCATCGCGGTGCCCTCGGCCTGCGCCGGCGCCGGCACCTGCGGCCAATGCCGTCTGAAGGTCACGGCGGGCGGCGGCGCCGCGCTGCCCACGGAGCAGGCCCTGCTCAGCGCGGCGCAGCTGCGTGACGGCCAGCGGCTGGCCTGCCAGGTGGTGATCCGGGGGCCATTGTCGGTGACGGTGCCGGACGACATTCTGGCGGCGGAGCAGTGGACCTGCGAAGTGGAGCGGGCCACCCAACTGGCGCCGCTGATCCGGGAACTGGTGCTGCGCGTGCCGGACGACGCGGAATTCCGCTTCCGGGCCGGCGCCTATGTGCAGATCGAGGCACCGGCCTACGCGCTCAATCTGGCCGACCTGCCGGTGGAAGCACGCTTCGAGCCGGCCTGGGAGCGGCTCGGCGTGAAAACGCTCAGCGCGCACAACCCGGCGCCCACCCACCGGGCCTACTCCATCGCCAGCCGACCGCGGGACCAGGGCCGCATCGTGCTGGACATTCGCCTGGCGCTGCCGCCGGTCGGCGCCGGCCCGGTGCCGCCGGGCATCGTTTCGTCCTACCTGTTCAGCCTGAAGGCCGGAGACCCGGTGGCGGTCTCCGGGCCGTTCGGCGATTTTTTCGTGCGCGATACCGACAAGGAAAAGATCTTTATCGGCGGCGGCGTGGGCATGGCGCCGCTGCGGGCCATGATCCATGATCAGCTCGCCCGGGGCGGCACCCACCGCATGAGTTTCTGGTACGGCGCGCGCGGCCTGGCCGATCTTTTCTATCGGCAGGAGTTCGATGACCTGGCGGAACAGCACGGGAATTTTTCCTGGGCGGCGGCCCTTTCCGAGCCGGACCCGGAGGACCACTGGACCGGCCGCACCGGCTTTATCCACGAGGTGGTGTACGAGGACTACCTCAAGCACCACCCCGCGCCCCAGGACTGCGAATACTACCTGTGCGGCCCGCCGCTGATGATGGAGGCGGTGCTGACCATGCTTGATGAGCAGGGCGTGGAGCCCACCGCCATCCTCAACGACGAATTCAGCGCCTGACGCGGCCGGCGCTCATTGCGCCACGTAGCCGCCATCCACCGGAATGTTGGCGCCGGTGACGAAGGACGCCCGGGGCGAACACAGCCACACGATCAGCTCCGCCACCTCCTCCGGCGTACCGATGCGGCCGATGGGGTGCAGCGGCTCCATCATGTCCCGGGAAGATTGCGCGCCGCCGCTGGCCTGGTCCGCCAGGGAATCCAGCATGCGGGTATCGATGCCGCCGGGGCACACGGAATTGACGCGGATGCCCTGCTTGCCGAACTCCAGGGCGGCGTTCTTGGTCAGGCCGTTGACCGCGTGCTTGGACGCCACATAGGGCGCCAGCCCGGTGAAGCCGATCAGCCCGGCGATGGAGGCGAGATTGACGATGGCGCCGCCGCCGTTCTGGAGCATCTGCCGGATCTCGGCGCGCAGGCACAGAAAGGTGCCCTTGGCGTTGACCCTCATGACCGCTTCGTAGTCGTCCTCGGACTGGTCGGTGAACGGCACCACCGCGCCCTCGATGCCGGCGTTATTGCAGGCGCAATCCAGGCGGCCGAAGCTGTCCACGGCGGTGCGGATCAGGGCGTCCACCGCCGCCGCGTCGGTAACGTCGGCACGGGTGAATAGCGCCTCGCCGCCCTGCTTCTTGATCAGCGCGACGGTTTCCTCGCCGCCGGCCACGTTCAGATCCGCCACCATCACCCGGGCGCCTTCTTCCGCGAATTTGAGTGCCGTGGCGCGGCCAATGCCCGCGCCGGCGCCGGTTACCAAAGCCACTTTATTGGTCAGCATCGCCATTGCTCATCTCCTGTGTTCCCGGCCACGTTCATGGCACGGTGAATTTGAAGTCATGACACTGGGCGCAAAAGTTCTCCGATGGGCCATGCACCCGGTGGCACAGGTCGCATTCGGCGAACGTGGCGCCGTGGGGCGTGGAATGGGGATTGGTCGGCGACACCTTCTCGGTGAGGGCCCCCAGGTCCTCCAGCGGACCGTGGCAGCCCAGGCACTGTTCGGTGGCCACCGCCGTGGGCGGCTCCGCCGCCCCGTGGCAGGCCTGGCAGGGCACGTCGTTCAGGGCGTGGTGCTGGTCGAGCTGCGCCGCCGCTCCGGCGGCGAACCCGACCAGCGCCACCAGCAAGACCAGCCTCAAGCCCAGGCGATCCTGCGCCTGTCTCATGCCCAACGCTCCTGCGCGGCGGCATTACGCCCCGCGATGCGACCAAAGGTGAGACAGTCCGCGTAGGCGCAGGAGCCCAACCGGGACGCGCCGTGCACGCCGCCGCTGGCCTCCCCGGCCACATACAGGCCAGGAATCGGCTGGTTGGACAACACGTCCAGAGCCTGGGCCCGGCTGTTGATCGCGCAGCCCCCCATGGTGTGGTGGATCTTCGGCGAGAGGCGCATGACGTAGTAGGGCGGCGTGTCGATCTTGTCCACGTTGGCGGCCATGTAGCGGCCGAATTCCGAATCCTTGCCGGCGTCGACGCTGTCGTTGAACGCCTTCACCGTGGCCTTCAGCTCGCTCACCGGAATATCGTGGGCCCGCGCCATCTCTTCCAGGGAACCGTATTCCATCAGGGCGCCGCTCCGTTTCATCCGCCCCAGGCGCTGCTGCGAGGTATCCATGGTGCCTTTGCCATAGCCCTTGGCGTCGGCGAAGGCGATGGTCTTGTTGCCGGCGGCGAGAATGGCGTCGGCGCGGGTCTTGCGGTCCGCCAGCTCGTTGACGAAGCGCTTGCCGGTGCGGGTGTCCACCCACAGACCGTAGGAGGCGGTGACGCCCTGCACGAAATGGGGCGCCATGCCGAAGCCCCGTTCATCGGGGCTGGTCCAGGGGCCAAGCTGAATCCAGGAGGGCTGCACCAGAATGCAGCCGGCGTGCAGCGCGGCGCGCAGCGCCTCGGCGGTGGCACCGGGCTGGTTGGTGGTGTCCAGGTCGCCGCCCAGGCGCGGGTCCTGGAGGGCACGGAACACCGGGTCGGCGCCGAAGCCGCCGGAGGCCATGACCACGGCCCGCCGCGCCTTGATGGCCACCGGCGTGCCGCTTTCCAGGTCCGGATGGCGGAAACCGCGATGGACGATCACGCCTTTTACCCGCCCATCGTCGTCGCGCAACAGGCGCTTCAACAGCATGCCGGTACGCGGCTCCACGGCCAGCTCCTTGAGCCGGGCCAGCTGCGGCTCGATGATGCCGGCGCCGCTGCCGGACGCGACGCTGTAGGAGCGCGGCACCGCGTGCCCGCCCATGTGCGACAACCCGGAATACTCCACGCCCAGTTCGTCGATGGTCCACTGCACGGTCTCCACCGATTGGTCGGCGACGATCCGCGCCAGTTCCGGCTGGTTCAAATAGAGACCGGCCTTGAGCATGTCCTCATAAAGGCTGTCCGGCGAATCCTTGATGCCCTGCTTGGCCTGCAACGGCGAACCGGCGGCGGCGATCACGCCACCACTGATGATGGAATTGCCCCCGGGGGTGCGCATTTTCTCCAGCAGGGCCACGGACGCGCCGGCCTTGGCCGCCTCATGGGCGGCGGCCAGCCCGGCGAAGCCGGAACCCACCACCACCACGTCCACCTCTTCGTCCCACTTAGCCGGCATCTTGTCCGGCATAGCCTCGGCGCGGGCCTGGCGGCTCAGGCCGGCGGCCCCCAGGGCCAACCCGCCGAGCATCGAAGCGCCGCCGGCTTTCAGCAGCTGGCGGCGGGTCAGGGCCTGAAAACGATGCGTTTGCTTATTGCTCACGACAAACCTCCCGTTAGCCGTCGGCCAAGCGCGAACGTTCCCAGCGAAATAACGCGAGACCGAAAGGATTGATCACGAAGTATTCAGATTCGCAGAGGCTCCCCGGACCTCCTTGACCCAGGTCAAGAAAGGCAATTTCCCAGAGATGCCCGCGGGTGGGCCGCGCTGTGTACCCAGGCAGCACTCAGTCCAGCGGCCAGCTCATCAGTAAACGGCCGCCCACGCCGTGCAGGGTGGCGCCGTCCGCCGAGAAGCTCAGGTCCGCCAGGGCGCTGGCGGGGGGCGCCAGTGTCTTGGCCACGGTGCCGGCGCGGGGCCGCCACAGGGTGAGCGCGCCGCCGTCGTCGTACAGGGCCAGGTAGCGGCCATCCGGCGAGGCCGCCGCCAGCCGCACGCCGGTGGCGCCGGGCAGAACGATGGAAGCGAGCACGGTGCCCTTGTCGGTGTCCAGCACATGAACGCCGGCCCGGGCATCCGGGCCTTCCACGGCGAAGGCCGTGGCCAGCCAGCGGCCCGCCTCCGACACCGTGCCCGTGCCCGCCACCAGGGCGGTGCGCGGGTCCAGGCCGTCCGGGTAGGTCACCGCCGGCGCCCCGGCCACACGCGGCGGTACCGGGAAGGCGCGACGGGTCGCGCCGTCCTTCCAACTCAGCGCCGCCACGCCGTGATCGTCCTCCACCCACAGGCTGTCGCCGCCGCCCAGCACCCGTAAGCGCCCGGGCATTGCCGTCACGCGCGGCACCGCCCGCCGGGGCGATAGCGCCCCGTCCTGCCAGGCGCGTATTCCGTCCACGCCCCGCTCCACGAGTTGCGACCGGTCGCCGGTGGCGACCCAGGCACCGCCCTGCAGGGCGCGGCGGCGGTCTTCCGGCAACGGCAGGTGCGTCACTTCGCCATCGTGATAACGAAACAGGGCGGGCAGCGATTCGCCGAACGGGCGGCCGGAAAAATACACGCCGGAGACCGTGGCCGTGAACCGGGCGGCGCCCTCCGCCGCCCGCCACAGCACCTGGACCTGCTCCGCCTCCGAGTCCAGGCGCCATAGCTCGGCGATCATACGGTCCTCGCCCTCCACCCGCGCCTGGCGGTCCACGCCCAGCAAAAAGGCGCCGTCGCTCCCCGGCGCCATGGCTTTCAGTTGCAGGGCATCGTCGCTGCGCAGGTCCCGGACCCTCGGCTTCAACGGCGCCCCCGCCTTCTCGGGCGTTCGCCAGCGGCGCGCTGGCAGAGTCTCCGGCACCCGCATGTCAGGCACCCAGAGCGCCACCTCATCGGACAGGCGCAGCGCCTGCTCCGGCCAGTGGCCGGCCAGCGCCTCCAGGGTGGTGGTCAGCCAGGAGGCCGGTACCACGCATTGCCGCTTAAATTGAGGCGCCGCGCCCCAGTTACCCGCCACCGGTTCCGGCAGCGGAATGGACTGGCAACGCTGCAGCACGATGGCGGAGGCTGGCCGCCCGAGGATCGGGCTCAGGTCCAGCAGCCGGGCGGAGTCCGTCACCGGCACCTTGTCCTCCCGCCTTTCGTGGACGAAGCGCGCGCCCGCCAACCGGCTTGAAAAGCCGGGCAGGCCACGCATCCTTTCCGGGTCGGACGCCACATTGGCCAGCAAGCGCCGCTGGCGGGCGGCGCTTTCCGGTTCCGTCAGGGCGCCCTGGCTCACCGCCCGCCGCAGCGCCGGCGCCAGCCCCTGGTCCACCCAGGCACGGCGCGCCTCCGGGCTGGCCGCCAGCCACCAGCGGCGCCAGGGGTCGGGCCAATCCGCCACCGTTTGCGGCGCCGTATCCAGCGTCCACCCAAGCCTGGCCCAGGCGGGCTCGATCACTTCAAGCACCGTCTCGTAGTCGGCGTCCACCAGCACCACCGCCCGCTCGGATGCAAAGCGACGGCCTTCGCCAAACACCACCACCGGCACCCGCAGCGCGGCGGGGGTGCGCGGCAAGAATGCCTCTCGCTCCGTGGACGCCCGCCAATCCGCGCGGCTTTTTTCGGGAAAGTCGCCGGCATCCGCCGGGGCCATGAACAAGGACATAGCGACTCCCGCGAGCGCTCCGACCAGGCTCCGCGCCTTCCGCGCTTTCCGCGCCACCCGGCTCATGGTTGAGGCCTGGCCATCAGTTCAACGTCGAACGGTGCCGGATCGGTCCTTCGCATCCAGACACCCCGGAAGCCGTCCGCCTCCGGTTCCAGAATGAACATTTCCCGCCCCGCCGGCGTGTCGCCCTCCCACTTGAGAACCAGCGCCTCGTCTTTCCGGCGGGTCAGACGCAGGGGAATCGGCGTGCCCACGTTTCGGTAGGCGTAGGAACCACCGTCCTCGCCATCCAGCACCAGCACGATCCGGTGCCGGTCAATGCGCCCGAAATACACGCCCTTCTCGCCGTAGGTGCGTGGGCACGATGTCCGGTCACCGGCGAGCGCGCAGGCCCCGAAGTCGCTGAGCCAGGGCCGTAACGTTTCAGCATCGCCGTCGGCTTGCAGCGTGCCGAGCTCATCCAGGGCCCGGTAGGCGCGGCCGAAACCACACTGCCAACGCACATGCAGGCCCGCGTCATCCACAAAAAAATCCCAGGACGTTCGCGAATCCTTCAGAACGTCGAGACAGTTTTCGTAGTGCTCGCGCTGTACCTGGCGGTCCTCGTCGTCCAGCTCCGAAGGGGCCGACAGCAACGCGCGGATTTCGTCCCGCCACTGTCGTTGTACCCGCGCTTGGAAATCGCTCAGGCCGTCCTTGCTAAAGAAATCCGCCAGATCCAGGGGCCGGCCAGTACCGGCATCAAAGGTAAAGTGGCTTTGGTACTGAGTGTCGTAGGCGCCGAGGAAATCGCCGTCGATGGCCAGCGACAGATACGCCGGGGTGTTGCCGGTGACCTGATAATCCAGGCGGCGGATGCCCCAGCCGTGCGGGTCCAGGCCGACGCGCTCCAACGGCGCGATTTCCGTGGAGAACGGATAACGCTCCAGCACCTGAACCTGCAGCCAGGTATTGATGGCCTCCGCTTCCACACCGCCGGTTACCAGTGGAAAGCGGTACGCTTCCGCCTGTTCCGCATCGTCCAGGGGCAGGGGCATGACCGACAAAGGCGCGGCCAGCGAGATCGGAGACAGCAGCACCACCAGGGACAAAACGGAGCGAGCAGAAGATCGGGTATCGGCCATGATGGTAGAAGGGGCTCCGCCCCACCGGTCGGTTCGTTATCCAGAACCTACCCGGCGGGGCGCAGCGGCGCAACGCGGTGGCTCACGGAGCGTGAGCCGGGCCGCATTGCCACCGCCAACCGATTACGGGTCCGCGCCGGGCCGTTACTCCAGCGCGCACTCGAACGAGGCCGCTTCCATGGGATCGCCGCCGTCGATATAGCGCGGCCAGGCCGGATAGTCGCACAGCGGCCGGGTGCGGCCCGGTGCGCCCACGGTGTCCGTGGTCACCTGGTTCTCCGGCGCGGTGCCCTGTTCCACCCATTCTTCCAGCGCGGTGAGCGAATCCCAGGTGGCGTTGAAGCTGAGGCTGGCCGCGTGGCCGAAGCCCGCCACTTCATAGAAGCGCACGAACGAATCCACTTTTTCCGCGCCCATCTGGTTCAGCAGCCGACCGTAGTACATCTCGGTGGCGCGGGTGCTCACCAGCACATCCGACATGCCGTGGGCCAGCAACAGCTTGCCGCCGCGCGCCTCGAACGCGGAAATGTTGGTGCCCGCGTTCAGGCCCACGCTCAGCTCGCTGATGCGCTGCGCGTACTGGGGCGCCGGGTTGATCGGGTCCAGGTTGTAGGAGTTGAACGAGGCGTCCCGGGCCACGGAGTATTTCACCCACTGATCCACCAGCACGCTCAGGTAGGGCGCGTACTGCGGCATGTTCGGAAACACCGGCGCGGTGTAGCCGAAGTTCAGGAAGGTGATGGTGTTGCCGATCGGCGTGCTGGTGTCGATGCCCAGATCCGCGCCCCACACGTTGGAGCCCGGGTAGCCGGTCTCGCCGCTGGCCAGCGGGAAGTTGAAGGTCACGCCCTGGTCCATGGTTTTCAGGGCGTTGATCTGCGCGTCGGACAAGCAGCTGTCGCCGTCGTCACCGCCGCCGGGGCAACGCAGCGGGTTGCCGTTCACCATGGCCGTGGACGGATCGAAGATCGCATTGCACTGGCGCTGGTCATTGATCAGCTCGTCCGCCAGCCCGTCCAGCTCGTCGCAGGCTTCCAGGGCCGCGTCCAGCAGCAACTGCCGCTTGGCGAAGCTCGGGTAGGCGCCGGGTTGGGACAGGGCGCGGCTGTAATGCTGGCCGGCCAGCAGCGCTTCCGCGTCGTTCCAGGCCGGGTACCAGGCGATGGCCCCGTCCCAATCGTCCGGCCAGCGCTGGATGCTGGTCAGCGCCTCGCGGCCGCCGGTGGAACCGCCGGCGAAATAGCTGTGCGCCGGCGCGCTGCCGTAACGCTTGTTGATGATGAACATGGAAGCATCGCGGGTTTTCTTCAGCGCATCGCCGGCGAAGTTGTCCACCGCCTCGTCATTCAACCCCCAGCGGCCGTCCTGGGACCCGAGCGCATTGGCTTGGTGCCCGGAGTCGCTGGCGAAGGTGGCGTAGCCGCGCGCCACCGGCAGCGGCTGGTCCACCGCGCCCTGGGCAATATTGCCGGTGATATTGGGGATGGAACCGTTGAAACCGCCGCCGCCGAACATCAGCGCTTTCTTGTTCCAGTCGGCGGGCAACGCCACCTTGAACAAAATATCCGGCGCCGCCGGGTCCACCGGCGCGATGCGGCCCTCCACCAGACAGTGCTCCGGCAACGCCGCCGCGCCGCTGCCGCTGGCGGCCACCACCGTGGCCGCCGTCACCTCACCGCCGGAGGTCGCCAGCGCGAACGCATCGGCGGGAATCGCCAGCCCGGGCAACTGCTCGCAGCTCAAGGATTGGGGTTGTTCGACGTCGTCGTGGTCGCTATCGCCACCGCAGCCCACCAGGGCCAGGGCGGACAGGCCGCACAGAGTGATGCCCAGCCGTTGCAGGCCGTTTGTTGTTTTCATGATGCTCTCCCGGTGTTGTCGTTATTGGTCGGGTTGTCTGTCTTGGCACCGTGCCCGGCGCGGGCACGGTGTTCTGGCATCATAGGACGGCAGGCGACCATATTCACTCGAACGTTAGTGAATAAACATAAAGGTGCTTTTCGGCTATCGGCCTTTGTTACACGCCAGGCATCGCCACGAACCCCGGCAACGCCTTGATGCGCTCGATCCAGGCGCGGATCGCCGGGTATGGCTCCAGCGTCACCCCGCCTTCCCAGCCCAGGGCGATGTAGGGGAACACCGCGCACTCGGCCAGGGTCGGCCGGCCCAGGGCCATCCAGCGATGCTCGCTCAGGTGCCGTTCGATCAGCGGCAACACCCGGTCGCTCACCGCCAGGGCCCGCGCCTTATCCAGCGGGTAACCGAACTTGTCGATCAGCCGCGCCACATTAGGGCCCGCGTGGATCTCGTTGGCGGCGGTGGACAGCCACTGCATCACCTCGCCCTGATGGACCGGGCTGTCCGGCCACCATTGATGGCCGCCGTATTGGCGAGCCAGATAGACCAGAATCGCCTGGGAATCGCGCAGCAGCACCTCACCATCCTCCAGCACCGGCACCTGGGCCCAGGGGTTCAGATCGATAAACGGCGATTGCTGGTGCTCGCCGGCGGCCAGATCCACCGGCACCCGCTCCAGCTCGATGCCCACCAAAGCGGCGAACAGGCGCACCTTGTAGCAGTTACCGGACAATTCCATATCGTACAGTTTCATGGCGAGACTCCTTATTCGGTTTCCGGAAGCAGCTGGTTGAACTCCAGCACGTTGCGATCCGGGTCGCGGATAAACAGGGTGATGCGGCGCGGGCCCAGGCGATGGATGCCCTCGGTGATCTCGATGCCCGCCTGATCCAGCCAATCCTTCAAGGCATACAAGTCATCCACCACGAACGCCGGATGGGTCACGCCCGGCAGCTTCACCGGCTCGTCCAGCAGCACGTTGCGGCCATGGAGCAACCGCGTGCCGTTGAAAATCAGATTGATGCGCACGCCACCCGGCGTCTCCATCTCGTTGGCTTCCGCCTTCTCGAAGCGTCGCACCTCCGTGAACCCGAGCTGCTCATAGAACGCCACCGCCTCCTGGCGATCGCTGACCCGGATGCCCACATGGTCGTACTCGCGAATGGGCTGCGGCTGTTTCATCACTGGCTCCCTCTGTGAAAAAGAAGCCCAGTACACGCTTTTCTTTAAGTTCAATAAATGGCGCCAACCTGTTAGCTTTATTCAGCTTTTCGCAAAAATGGAGCCGCACGCCTCCCATGGACAAACTCAAAGCCATGAGCACCTTCGTCGCCATCGTCGACCAGGGCAGCCTCTCCGCCGCCGGCGACAAACTGGACCGCTCCCCCGCCGCCATCGTCCGCACCCTCGCCGGCCTGGAACAGCACCTCGGCGTGCGCCTGCTCAACCGCAGCACCCGCCGCCTCGCCCTCACCGACGAAGGCCGCGACTACCTGCAACACTGCCGCCAGATTTTGGCCGACATCGACACCGCCGAAGCCCGCCTCGACAGCCACCGCAGCGAACCCGCCGGCACCCTCTCCATCACCGCCCCGGTGATGTTCGGCCACCTCCACCTCACCCCCCTGCTCAACCACTGGCTCAAACAACACCTGCACATGCGCGCCGAACTCACCCTCCTCGACCGCGTCACCGACCTGCTCGAAGAAGGCTTCGACCTCGCCCTGCGCATCGGCCACCTCGCCGACAGCACCCTCATCGCCCGCCCCCTCGGCCACACCGGCTACGTCCTCTGCGCCAGCCCCCACCTCCTCGAACAACGCGGCCAACCCCAACACCCCCAGGACCTCGCCCACTGGCCCACCGTCTGCTTCGCCCCCGCCGGCAGCACCTGGCGCTTCCAGGTGGACGGCAAACCCTGGCCCCAACGCATCGACCCACTGATCCGCGCCAACCAGATCGACACCCAACTCGCCGCCGCCCGCGACGGCCTCGGCCTCTGCCGCGTGCTCAGCTACCAGGCCCAACAGGACTTCGAACGCGGCACCCTGGTGCCCGTGCTCACCGCCTACAACCCGCCGCCCATGCCCGTGCAGTTCGTGTTTCCGCACAGCAGGCTGCTGTCGCCGCGGGTGCGGCATTTTATCGAGGCGGTGGAGGGGGCGTTGAAGGAGCGTTTGGCGCAAATGACTTGAAGCCTGATCGAGCCGAGAGCAGGTTATTCACAGAATAGATTCAGCTGAATCACTGGAAGAACGGCCATGCCGGAGCAACCACAATGAAAAAGCTACCCGCCCGTTCCGATTGCGACATAGAACGGATCACTTTACACATGGATGCGACTACCAAGACGCTGTTGCAGCGAGCGGCTGACGTCAGCGGTCTGCGCTTAGCGGAGTTTATTCAAGGCAGCGCCAAAGCCCGCGCTCAGCGCCTGCTCAGCCAGAGCGTGGTCACCCGCGTCAGTAACGAGGACTTCTGCCGGGTGCTCGACACCGTTGAAAACCCGCCTGCACCCACCGACGATCTAATTAAGGCACTGAGCCGTTCAACCTGATTCCTGCCAGTCGTCAACCTTGCAGGCGCAACCGCACCGAAGCCTCGACATCGCGGGCCACCCGAATCATCGCGGCCACCAGCGATTCGTCAACTTCCAGATGGCCTTCGTACTCAGCCAGATTGCGTTTCCGGTGGGCTTGGTCCAGCACCCGCCACTGAGCGTTCGGCAAATCCGCCGTGTGCTTGAGACACTGAAAGACCAGATAGCGGCTTTCCGAGCGGTAGCCCTGCAAGCGAAGGGCGGTAAGCGCCAGCGTATGGGCCGCGTTGTAGGCCAGATCGAAGCGGCTCTCCAGGCTCAGACTTTCCTGCTCGGCATCGGCCAGTCGACGCTGGCCGGAGAGGAACAGGCCGTTGAGTTCGGCCTCGGCGGGCGGTTCAGGTTTGAGCTGGCCGGTGCGGGCCAGATTCTCCAGAGGATCGGAAGTCATCGGGTAAGCGTCCTTGCAACAGTATCGTGTCCCCTGAAAGCACCTTATGCAGGAACGGATTGCCGTCCCGCAGCCGCTTCTCGAACTCCGCGTTGGTGTACAACGTCGGATTAATCGGCCGCCCCAAGGTGCTCTCCACATCGGCCAGCATCCCGTAGGCCGATTCAAGAGTCAGGGTATCGGACACCAGCAGCAGGTCAATATCGCTCGCCGCCGTCGCCCCACCCTTCGCCACCGAGCCGTAGACCAGCGCCAGATCGACGGCCTCCGGAGAGGCCGCCAGCGCCCCCCGCAGCGGCCCTACCAGCCCCACGGTCTTGCGAATCAGCCCCACCAGCTCGGCATGGATCGGCGATTCCGGATTGGCCTGGTAGTGCTTCTGATTCCCCACCCGAAACACCCGGACCAGCCCACTATCGGCCAGCTTCTTCAGCTCCCGCTGCACCCCGCCGGACCCCATGCCCAGCAGGCCGATCACCTCGGCGCCGAAGAAGCTCCGCTCCGGCTGGCCGAACAGCAGCCCGAGCACCCGCTGCTGGGTGCTGGAGAACAAGGCGTCGGCCAGGGAGAGGCGGCCGGGATTGGTTTCGATACCGTGATTTATACCCATAATGGGTAACTATAAACCCAATATGAGTATCTTCATATGAGAAAACTCATATTGAGTCCCCAGAACCCCAAATTGGGTACCCAGCCAGCAACAGCGCTCAAACACCGCCCCGCCTACTTCCAGTACAAAGGACAATCGGCTCACGCTCGGTCGCCTCGGTATCGTGCGCCACCTCCGCCCGCAGCCAATAACCACGGGACAGGCCGAAGAAACGACACAGCCGCAGATCCGTATCCGCGGTGATGGCGCACTTGCCGGCGACGATATCGCCGATGTGCTGCGCAGGTACGCCGATTTCCTTGGCGAGGCGATTATTGCGGAAGAGACACAAATTATTGCTTACCCAATAGCGATATCGTAAAAGGGATAAAAAAACACTGACAAGGAAAAGTTGGGGGATGTTATGGCTACTCGAAGAGCCAATATTCTTATTCTGTGCAAGACCTACCCATCACCGAGCAAGCGATACGCTGAAACATCCTGCGTGGCCGGCATGGAAGAGACCGGGCGCCTGATCCGGCTTTATCCCGTTCCTTTCCGGTTCCTCACCGAGGAGCAGAAATTCAGAAAATGGCAATGGATCAACGCAAGGATCGAAAAGACCAGGGACGATCATCGCCCGGAAAGTCATCGCATCTACGTCGACGACCTGGAGCGTCAAGAGCCGCTTTCTACACGCCAAGGCTGGCTAGAACGCCGGCAAGCGATACAATCAATCCCCATCTTTAGCAGCTTCGATGATCTGGAGCGCGCCCGAGTAGAACAAGACATCTCGCTCGGCTTACTCCGCCCCAAGAAATTGGTGGAGTTGGAAATTAACCCCACCAAGGAAAAGGACTGGACGGCGGAGGAGCTGGATAAATTGATGCAGCTCCAGAAACAAGGTGAGCTTTTTCAAGAGACCCGAAGCAGCGTTCGTGTTCTCCAGAAGATCCCCTTTGATTTTCACTACCACTACGAGTGCAAAACCCCGGCGGGACCACAAATTCATAAGAACAAATCGTGGACTGGGAAGTCTGCGCCCTGTATCGCAAACTCATCGCGCAACACGGGCCGCAAGGCTGGCAAGCACCGTTCCGGGATAAGTTAATGCGCCAATTGGGCGAAACCGACTTGCTCTTTCTAATGGGCAATATGCACCGGCACAGGCATCAGTGGCTGATCGTCAGCCTGATCTATCCACCTAAAGAGCCGCAGCAAACTCTTTTCTGATCGACAGATGATCGATAGTGAGGCGAGGCTGAATCTTCTGGCTCGCCTCTGCCACCAGGCGACGATGGCAGAAGGTGGCGTCCGCCTCGAAGCAGATCAGGCAGGAATACGTAGCACGTGACTGATCCACCACTTGATTCAGGGCTGCCTCCTGGCTCTTGATGTAACGCAGAAAGTCCTTCTCATACCGGGACCAGTCGCCATCAAGCTTATATTGCTCCCGGATCGGCTTGGGGCACCCCAGCTCCCGGATATGGCGGTAGGCAATACCGGCCTCTGCCAGCTTCTCGGAGAACGCCGTCTTAGAAAAGCCCCGCTTACGGGAAATCGGATACTGGCGCACATCGATGATCTGGTCGACACCGGCGTCTCTGAGACCCTGCACGAAGGCCTCGATATCAACACCTTCATAACCGGCGGTGTAGAGCAACATAGTATTTACCTGCGGAATGACAGCACTTCTGGCAGAGCATTGTCCATGGGCCAACGGCCCCTGTCCATGTCCGATCTCTTACCCCGCAAGCCGCCGAGAGTTACGCTCATGAGCCGGAGAGCCGAGATTCTGCGAAGTTTACGACGCACCCTCAGCAGCTTTTGCAATCTGTACCAGCCGGGCATTAAAGCTCACCGCATCCCTGGCGTAATGGGCCCGCCGATGACAATTCGGACATAGCGCAATCACGTTCTCGGGGTGGTCAGGCCCACCATCGGCCACACGGTGAAGATGGTGACACTCAAGATAAGGACCTTGTGACGAGGAAAACGGCGCCGGCTGGGCACAGCCCTCGCAATAGCCTTTGGCACGCCCCAATGCATAGCGTCGAATAGCTTCCGCCCGGTAGTAGGCAACTCGCATTCGAGTCTGTGGCTCGACGGTGCTAACGGCCTTCGGAAGCGCCGCATCCCGAAGCTGCGTCAGCGAATAGCGCTTCAGCCTATCTGTATCGCCCGGGTCGTAGAGCGGCCGCGCCTCCCGCACCAACGTGGAAGGAGGCGACGAATTCACATCGAGATGAAACACCAAGGCCTGACGCAGCTCGCCATGCCGGTCAAGACGCTCTTCCTGGTGGTAACCAATGCAGTCCGCCTGACCGATATAACGAACGTACCCACGGCGCGTGTATTCGAAGAGGTGCAACGTCTTACCATCTTGCTGATGATGAGCAATGGCGCGATTGCCGCCGGTGAACGCCATGTCCCCGACTTGCCCCGCCCCGGTGTAGAAGAACACGCCCTCTTTGAATTCGTCCGTGTAACCGTGCCGACCGCCGGTCTCTGAAATGAACAGGAACACGTAGGGAGCGTTCTTTGGCGTGGAAATACCGCCTTGCTGCTGCCCGCCATACACCTCATGGATCTGCGAACGGCGGTGATACTCCTTCCCCACTTCAAACACTGTGCTTCCCCAAGCCAATCGAACTGCCTAGACGCGCAGGCCAAAGCCAGAGCGTCGACGACTATTGTTCGCCAGGGATCATAACGGGTATGCGCTCTTGGTTGCAGCCTTGCAAAGGGCAGAAATCAAGGGATCGATGAAAAGATCTAAGGGTACAGAGTGACAGGAGAGCGTTAAAACGGCCGTAAAGCGAGGCGGGTATCTGAGCGACCCTTCACTGGCGCTTAGGGGGAGGCGGCCACGAAGTGGCCCGCCTCCGCCGTTCAGGTCTGTATGAGCGTCAAGCCGCGACTAATGAACGGGCCACACTGAGCTTGGCCGCCAGCGTTTCGCTGTGCTTGGCCAGCCACATGTCGTTGAGTAGCTGCAAGTTGAGCCAGAACTCCGGCGTGGTGCCCAGTACTTTAGCAAGCAGGAAAGCCGTTTCAGCGGTGACGCCGCGGCGGTTACCGCAGAGCTCGTTAACTGTTTTCCGGCCCACGCCCATTGCCTTAGCGAGTTCGCCTTGGGTAACCCCCAAGGGTTCAAGAAACTCTTCTTTGAGCATCAAACCAACACTCGTGGGTTGATGCGCCGGGATCCTCAATGCTTCAGCCATAACGCACCTCATTTTCTCGTCACCGGTAGGTATGTGGGTCCAGATAGAGACCTCGGGCCTCACCATGGTCCCACTGAAAGACCAGCCGGTATTGCTTGTTGACTCTGATTGAGCACCATCTCTTCAACTTACCGCTCAAGTGCTCAAACTTATTGCCGGGAGGAACCATAAGATCCTTCTCTCCCTTTGCGGCATGGATGATTTGAAGCTTTCGCCTTAACGCACTCTCTATGTTGCTGGGAATATGCCGTGTTGATTGACCACCAAAGTAATAGTCATCCAACCACTGATCTCTGAACTCACTGATCACGACGAATTGTACCCTGTATCGCTACATGCTACAAGCCAGGATACTCGTTGCCTATGGGCCGATCCCTGGCTCCCCCAGTTCGCATCCTATTGTTTTTGATCGCCTTTATTGGTGGCAGCAGTAAAGCCAGACCAATGTCCTTACCCAGCCCAGCAGAACATACTGGCCGGTAAACGCAACCCTTGAAGGAGGACGCCCGGCGACACAAGCTTGCTGGAAAGCCGCCGCCCGGCAAGGCGGCGGCGCGGGCGGCGGTCAGGCGCCGGAGGGCTCTGGGGCCGCCGAGATCACCAGGCGGCCTTCGCTGACTTCCACCTCCAATTGGGTGCCGACGACGAAGCCGGCCTCGGCGAGCCAATAGCCCTTTACGTGGACCCAGGGCACCGGTGGCTTGGGCGGTCGGCTTAGGTGGAGATACAGAGGGCCGCCGGACGAGTAGTACTGGCCGGGGTGGACCTTGAGGTGGCGAATATAGGGAAATTCGCGGTTGGGTTTGGGGGTTTCGCTTTTACCCACGCGGGCGCGTGGCTTATGATTGCGAGCAGCCATGATGGACTCCGTATCAGTCTGTTGTGGTTAGCTGCCTTCGGGTGTTGCCGCACCCGGAGGCAGTGTCTTCATGCTCTCACACCACCCAAAGAAAACAAAATAACTTATAGTTATTTTCCTTCCCTTTCTTCCACATGCTTCGTCACATGGACCGGAATCATACTCATATTAACAAATTGATACTTGTTCAAATTTATCAATCGCTCATAAGTTAACTTAATCTCGTACTTTGCCATCAGCGGCAAATCATTTTTTAAGGGCTTCGAGCCAGTTTGGTCATAGAGAATCCATAACCGAACACCATAATCCTTTCCGTTAACATCCTTTATGCTTCCACCAACCCTATCAAGAATCTCGTCTTTATAATCATAACCAGATTCACCTATATGCCCCCTTATCTCATCAAGAAAAACTTGATCAGAAAGAAAGAATTGGCAGTAAAACCTAGCCTGTGAAAAGAGATAATTCAGGGAGCTGGAACCACCGTATCTCTTCACATGCGTTATATATATAACATCATCATCCATCTCAAGGATGTCGCAAAATTCCTTATCTTTCTTACTACCACCAATCTTCAACTTGGCCTGATCAAACTTCACAGCAAATATATTTTTCTTACAATACTCGCTGTTAAAAATCGCCTCTTTATTCTTCTTGTCTTCTTCGTCAAATATATCAATCCACTTATATTCATCATCGACCTCGACCTCCTGGAGCTCGATCTCTATAAAATCTTCTATAGATTGATAAAAATCAGAATCAATCTTTCTCCACCTTCCATCAAAGAGAAAATAACAATCCCCATCAACCTCTATATCGACCACAATGCATGAGTACAAGAACCAAAATTTATATCCTAGTATCGCATCTTCATCATGTGAATAAGCGTATATCTTTTTTCTCTTTAGGGAATCAGCAGAAAGCTGATCAACATCAATGGCTTTCTCACTCCAAAGATGAGAGACCTCTATGTAGGAGTGTATCCTGTTATTTCTTTTACTATTGGCAGAGTATGAAAAACTATATTCATCTTCAGGAATAAACTCTGGAATCGCCAAATGCATCCTATCAACATCTCTATTTTTGATCTTTTCAATCAATAATTCATCAAGCCTCCCAATCATTTCTTCTTGCACGTCTTGGAAGTTTGGATAATTAGGGAAAAGCTCCTTATATTCATCAGAGCGATAATTATCCAGAAAATTTCGCGCATACCCGATCATTGTTTCCCAATCGATCTTGTCATCACCAATAACTTTTACGGTAAGGCTATCTTTACCTTGCAAAGTAACTCGATTATTATCTTTTAGATGCGCGGACATAAACTCTAAGTATTCCGACTCCTCCATACCTATCGTTGAAGACTCCGAGGGCCTACTCAAACTTCTGCTTATACTTTTAGTGTCGACCGTTCTGTGACTGGACCTGGTCTGACGGATCTCTTTATTTCCACACATATTCATTGCGGTAATAATACCGAAATCTGGCTCGCAATTGAGCTTTTCCAGCCAACTAGCCCCATGCACACCGAAGCACGCCGCGAGCACCCTGTCATTTATACTAATAAGCAGCAACCCGCTAGGGCGCATTACGCTTGTTGGGAAGTTTATTTTATCGCTTTCATCTTCAATCTTTTCATTTATGAAATCCAACCAGGCCGGATTCTTACTGTCATTCTTCCTAATATTCCCACAGAAGAATCTAACGAAAACCCCATCCAACTCGATATCTCTTATTTTGAAGTTTTCGGTCTCCCCCGGGATTTTCTTTTCCTTGACTATAGATTTAAAATCTTGCCCCTCTTTACCCAAAAAAAATGAAATTTTGGCTATTTGCTTATCCATCCTGGCTCCTTATTATTTTTGCCTCTCTGGCAGAAAGAGCCAAACCAGCTCTTAAGTAAGTTTTTAGCACAAAAAAAGGCCGCCCCAAAAGGAGCGGCCATCACCAAGGAAGCCTGAATTTAAAGAGTAAGGACTAACTCACCACATGGCGGTTATGCGTCCCCTTTCTTCTTCGCCACCAGCGTGAGGATGTCGTAGCTGGCGACGAGTTCGTCGTTCTGGTTGGTGACCTGCACGTCCCAGACCACCACGCCTTGGGGGGTGCCGTCGGGGGCGGCTTTGCCTTGGTCGATTTTGCGCTTGCAGGTCAGGCGGGCGCGGATGGTGTCGCCGGCGCCGACGGGGGTGATGAAGCGCAGGGTGTCGAGGCCGTAGTTGGCAAGGACGGGGCCGGGAGCCGGGGAGACGAAGAGGCCGGCGGCGGCGGAGAGCAGGAAGTAGCCGTGGGCGATGCGTTTGCCGAATTGGGAGTCCTTGGCGGCGATGTCGTCGAAATGCATGTAGAAGTGGTCGCCGGAGAGGCAGCCGAAGTTGACGATGTCAGCCTCAGTGACGGTGCGGCGGTGGGTGAGCAGGGATTCGCCGATGGCGAGGTCGTCGAAGTGGCGGCGGAAGGGGTGCACTTCGGTTTCGAGGACGTCGGCGCCGCGTACGTATTCGCCGGTGACGGCGACGAGCATAGAGGGAGAGCCCTGGATGGCGGTGCGCTGGAGGTAGTGGCGCACGGCGCGGATGCCGCCGAGTTCTTCACCGCCGCCGGCGCGGCCGGGGCCGCCGTGTTTGAGCATGGGCAGGGGCGCGCCGTGGCCAGTGGATTCCTTCGCGGATTCGGCGTTGAGGATCTGCAGGCGGCCGTGGCGGGCGGCGAGCACCGGGATGGCGCGGGCGGCGTTGTCCGGGTCCTTGGTGGCGAAGGTGGTGACTAGGCTGCCTTTACCTTTGTCGGCGAGGGCGATGGCTTCATCCAGGTCGCCGTAGCCCATGAGGGTGCTGACCGGGCCGAAGGCTTCAATGTCGTGGGCGCCGCCGTCGGCGTGGGGGTCGTTGCTGCGCAGCAGGCGCGGGCCGAAGAAGGCGCCTTTGTCGGTGCCTTGGCCGATGGGCTGCGGGTCGCCGTTGCCGCCGAAGATACATTCGGAGGTGTTGAGCAGGTCGTTGACGGCGGCGGCCACGTCTTCTTTCTGGTCGAGGGAGGCGAGCGCGCCCATGCGCACGCCCTCTTCGTCCGGGTCGCCCAGGGTGATTTTTTCCAGGCGTTGGATCAGGCGGTCGGCGAAGGCATCCAGATGCTGGTGCGGCACCAGGATGCGGCGGATGGCGGTGCATTTCTGGCCGGCTTTGACGGTCATTTCGCGGACCACTTCCTTGGCCAGCAGGTCGAACTCCTCGTCGTCGGGGGTGACGTCCGGGGCGAGGATGGCGCTGTTGAGGGAGTCCGCTTCGGCGTTGAAGGGGATGGAGCGGTTGATGATGTTGGGGTGCGCGCGCAGCTTGCGGGCGGTGTTGGCCGAGCCGGTGAAGGTGACCATGTCCTGTTCGTCGAGCTGGTCCAACAAATCACCCGTGCCACCGATGATCAGTTGCAGGGCGCCTTCCGGGAGGGCGCCGGAGTCTTGCATCAGGCGCACGCAGGCGGCGGTGAGGTAGCTGGTGGCGGTGGCCGGCTTGACGATGCACGGCATGCCGGCGAGGAAGTTGCCGGCGAATTTTTCCAGCATGCCCCAGACCGGGAAGTTGAAGGCGTTGATGTGCACGGCGACGCCACGGCGCGGTACCAGGATGTGGGTGGCGGCGAAGTGGTTTTCCTTGCCGAGGGGGACCGCCGGGCCTTCGTGGAGGACATTGCCGGAGGGCAGCTCCTTGCGGCCCATGCTGGCGTAGGCGAACAGGGTGCCGAAGCCGCCGTCGATGTCGAAGGCGTTGTCGCCTTTGGTGGCGCCGGTGTGGCGCGAGAGTTTATAGAGCTCTTTTTTGTGTTCCTGCAGGTAGAGCGCCATGGCCTTGAGGCGGGCGGCCCGTTCCTGGAAGTCGAGCTTGAGCAGTTCGCGGGTGCCGGTGGTGCGGGCGTAGTCCACGGCGGCGGCGAAGTCGGGGGCGTCGTCGTGGGTGTGGGCGACGATTTCGCCGTTGATGGCGCTGGCCAGGGGTTTGGCGGGCTGCGTGCCGAGCCATTGGCCGGCGAGGTAGCTTTGGAGAACGGTCATGGCGTGGCTCCTTGTTTGTCTGCGTATGGGCGCGGCTTCTTGGGGCCGCGGCCTGGGTTTTGTTTGGGTCGCCGTGATGTGACGGCGGAAGGCTGTGCTTCCTGGTGACCCGTGCCGCATCTGGCGGTGTGCCGGTTTTTGGCGTTGGTTATCGCGACTGAAGTCGCTCCTACAGCCCGGTCCGAAACCGCTGTAGGAGCGACTTCAGTCGCGATTGGTTTTCAAGCATCTGGCATCTGGCATCTGGCATCTGGCATCTGGCGTCTGGCGTCTGGCGTCTGGCGTCTGGCGTCTGGCGTCCGGCGTCCGGCGTCCGGCGTCCGGCGTCCGGCGTCCGGCGTCAGCAAACAGCGTCCCACGCTTCAATGCATTTCCTACGGCTGATCGAAGTCGAGCACGACTTTGTCGGTAACCGGATAGCTCTGGCAGGAGAGCACGTAGCCGGCGGCGACTTCGTAGTCTTCCAGGGCGAAGTTGTTGTCCATTTCCACTTCGCCTTCCACCACCTTGCAGCGGCAGGTGGAGCAGACGCCGGCCTTGCAGGAGAACGGCAGGTCGGCGCCGTTTTCGTTGGCGGCGTCGAGGATGTTCTTGCTGTCCCGGGGCAGTTCGACGAGCACTTCGCGGCCGTCGGCGATGATGGTGACCTGGGTTTTGTCTTCGTCGTCGGTCACTTCTTCCGGGGCACGGTGCTTGCGCTGGGTTTGCCCTTCCACGCCGAACAGTTCGAAGTGCACGCGGCTTTTGTCCAGGCCGTTGGCGACGAGACGGTCGCGGACGGTTTCGGTCATGGATTGCGGGCCGCAGAGGAAGGCGGCGTGCAGGTTCGGGGTGTCGAGCCAGCGGGAGAAGATGGCGTCGCATTTGTCGGCGTCGATCCGGCCGTTGTAGAGGTCCACGTCCTGTTGCTCGCGGCTGAACAGGTAGATCACGTTGAAGCGGCCGAGGTAGGCGTTCTTGAGGTCGCTGAGCGCTTCGCGGAACAGGGTGGAGTTGCTGGAGCGGTTGCCGTAGAGCAGCGTGAACTGGCTGTGGGGCTCGGCTTCCAGGGTGGTTTTTATGATCGACAGGATCGGCGTGATGCCGCTGCCGGCGGCCACGGCCAGATAGTGGGCCTCACGCTCCGGGTCCAGCTCGACAAAGAAGTGGCCGCTTGGGGGCATCACTTCCAGGGTGTCGCCTTCTTTCAGGTCGCCGTTGGCGAAGCCGGAGAAGCGGCCGCCGGGGACTTTTTTCACCGCCACGCGCAGGTCGCCGTCGTGGACGCCGGTGCAGATGGAGTAGGAGCGGCGCACTTCCTCGCCGTCCATGTGGGTGCGCACGATCAGGTGCTGGCCCTGGGTGAAGCGGAAGGTGTCGCGGAGCTCCGGGGGGACGTCGAAGGCGATGGAGACGGCTTCGCGGGTTTCCGGGCGCACTTCACGGATGGTCAGGGAATGAAATTGGTTCATGGCGCGAACTCTTCACTTTTCGGTTTCGAGGGGCCGCGTGCGTTGGCGGCGGCCCGCTCTTGATTCAAAAGACCGCATTCAGGTGGCCGATTCAGAGGCACTTGAAGTAATCGAACGGCTCCAGGCAGTCGCGGCACTTGTAGAGCGCCTTGCAGGCGGTGGAGCCGAATTCACTGACCTGGACGGTGTCGGTGCCGCCGCAGTGCGGGCATTCCGCCGGGCCGGGGTCGTGCAAGGTGTCACGGCCCTGCCCTTTCGGCGGCGGCGCGATGCCGTAGGCCTGGAGCGCGGCGCGGCCCTGGTCGGTGATCCAGTCGGTGGTCCAGGCCGGGGCCAGCACCCGTTCGATGCGCGGGTTCTTGAAGCCCGTGTCTTCCAGGGCCTCTTGTACGTCGCGCTCGATCACTTCGGTGGCCGGGCAGCCGGAATAGGTGGGCGAGACTTTCACCTTGAGGCGGTCGCCGTCCCATTCCACCGCGCGGATCATGCCCAGATCGACCACGCTGACCACGGGCACTTCCGGGTCCATCACCTCGGTGAGGCATTCCCAGGCCCGGGGCAGGTCGTCTTCGCCGAGCGGCATACCTTGGTAGGCTTTGCGCTCGCGGTAGATCAGATCACCAGGTTGCATCGGGGTAGGCCCGGGGCAGGTACTGCATCTCGGCCAGCAAGAAGCCCAGATGCTCGGTGTGTTTGCCGTTCTTGCCGTCCATGTAGAAGTGGCGCGCCGGTTCCGGCAGCGCCAGGCCGGCCTCGGCGAACACGCGGGCCACTTCGTTGCGCCAGGCGTCGCCCACGTTGCCGGCGCCGATGCCCGCCTCGGCGAGCTGGTCCTCGATCTGGTCGGTGTCGGTGAGCTCGTAGGTGAAGCGCCACAGGGTTTGCACGACGTCGGTGAGACGGCGGTGACTTTCGTCGGTGCCCTGCCCCAGGCGCAGCATCCATTCGGTGGAGCGGCGGCGGTGGTAGGTAACTTCCTTCAAGCCCTTGGCGGCGATGCCGGCGATGCGTTCGTCGTTGGATTCGGTGAGGCACGTGAGCACCAGGTGGTGCCAGACGTCGAAGAAGAACTGCTTCGCCGTGGTCACCGCGTAATCGCCGCGGGGCTGTTCCGCGATCAGCAGGTTGCGGTATTCCCGTTCGTTGCGGCGGAAGGCGAGAAAGTCGGCATCGTGGCCGTCGTCGCGCAGTTCAGCGACGTAGTCGTACCAGTTGCGCGCCTGGCCGATCAGGTCCAGGCCCACGTTCATCATGGCGATTTCTTCTTCCAGCGCCGGGGCGTTGCCGCACCATTCGCAGAAGCGCTGGGCCAGCACCATGTCGGTGTCGGCCAGGCGAAGCAGGTATTCGGTGAGTGCTTGATCGTTAGTCATCGTCGCGCTCCTCACATCTGGTCCACTTCCGGGGGCAGCTTGTAGAAGCTGGCGTGGCGGTAGACCTTGTCGTCGGCCGGGTCGAAGAAGGGTTCTTTCTCGTCACCGGCGCTGGCGGTGATTTGCTCGGCGGGCACCACCCAGAGGCTCACGCCTTCGCTGCGGCGGGTGTACAGCTCGCGGGCGTTTTCCAGGGCCATGGTGGCGTCGGCGGCGTGCACGCTGCCCACGTGTTTGTGGTTGAGGCCGTGCTTGCTGCGCACGAAGACTTCGAAGAGGGTCCAGTCTGCCATTGTCGTGTTCCGGTTGTGCTGCGTTTGCGTTTGTTGTGGGGATCGCGACTGAAGTCGCTCCTACAGCATGTGGATGCCTCCCCGTAGGAGCGACCGGGCGGCGTTCCGCTTTAGCCGCGATCGCCTTCAGGCGGCGTTGTTCGCTTGTTTCTTCTCGGCGTAGGCCACGGCGGCGTCGCGCACCCACTGGCCGTCGTCGATGGCTTTCTTGCGCTGCTGGATGCGCTCGATGCCGCAGGGGCTGTGGCCCTTGAGCACGTCGAAGAATTCCTGCCAGTTGATCTCGCCGAAGTCGTAGTGGCCGGTTTCCTCGTTCCATTTCAGGTCCGGGTCCGGGGCGGTGCAGCCGAGGAATTCCAGCTGCGGCACGGTCTGATCCAGGAAGCGTTGGCGCAGTTCGTCGTTGCCGTGGCGTTTGATTTTCCAGGCCATGGATTGCGCGGAGTTGGGAGAGTTTTCGTCCGAGGGGCCGAACATCATCAGCGACGGCCACCAGAAACGGTTGATGGCGTCCTGCACCATCTCTTTCTGCTCGTCGGTGCCTTCGCGCATCATGGTCAGCAGGATTTCGTAACCCTGGCGCTGGTGGAAGCTCTCTTCCTTGCACACGCGGATCATGGCGCGGGCGTAGGGGCCGTAGGAGCAGCGCTGCAGCGGCACCTGGTTAACGATGGCGGCGCCGTCCACCAGCCAGCCGATGGCGCCCATGTCCGCCCAGGTCAGCGTCGGGTAGGTGAAGATGGAGGAGAACTTCACTTCGCCGCGATGCAGCTTCTCGATTTCCTCGTCGCGGTCGGCACCCAGGGTTTCCATGGCGCTGTACAGGTACAGGCCGTGGCCGGCCTCGTCCTGGATCTTGGCCATCAGCTGCAGCTTGCGTTTCAACGAAGGCGCCCGGGTCAGCCAGTTGCCCTCCGGCAGCATGCCGACGATTTCCGAGTGGGCGTGCTGGGAGATCTGGCGGATCAGGGTCTTGCGGTAGCCGTCGGGCATCCAGTTCTTGGGCTCGATGCGGACTTCCCCGTCCACCTTCTCCTGGAAGTGGCGTTCTTCCGGGCTCATCTCGTCCAGGCTCTTCAGGCCCTTGCTGCCGGTGTCCACCTGTTGTGCGTACATGGTGCCTCCTTGATGCGTGGGCGGAACGCCGGGGCCGGGGTTTCCGCCATGAATGGCTCCTTTTTATACGACACATAATTTAGTGTCAATATCTCAATTACGTATCATATTGATGATGGTCGTTTTTCTTGCCGCCATGAATATACATAAATCCTTGTTTTTTATGGCAATACCTCTGCCATTTCCTGGTGTTACCCAGGCCCCGTCGATGGCCTCCCAACCCCACCGTCATTAACAATACGATACAGAGCCGGTACTGCGGGGCTCCCTCTATGAGGCAAGAACCAAAAGACAACGCGTTAACACCTCGGAAAGCGGCGGCCCGCCACCGCTTTTGCTACCCTTTTCGCGGGGAGTTGTTGTCGCGGATGGGGCTGTATGCCGAATGAAATCGTGGTCGCCGGCCTGACGGGCTCGGGCGTGGATACCTGGGCATTGTGGGCGAAGATCATGGCGGTGGGCGCCACGGGCACCCTGTCCAGCCTGCTGGTGGTATTCACCGTGGCGCTGTACCGCAACGGCGACCGGGAAGCGCCAGTGGCGCTGCATTTCACCGTGGCCAACCTGTGCGCCACCACCTACGTGGCCGGCGACATCGCTGTGCGCATCTGCCTGATGGAAAACCGCCTGGAAAGCGTCATGGTGCCGTACCGGGTGTCCCTGAGCGCGGTGATCCTATCGCTGGCCTCCCTGGTGGCGCTGCACCAGGTACTGGGTGACCGTCGCATACCATCAAGGCGCTTATTGCCGATCTATCTGCTGGGCGCCCTGTTGGCCGGGCTGTTCTGGGTCGACGACCCACGGCTGGTGATTGCCTCCGACCGGTATCGGGTGACGCCGGTGGGTGTATTCGCGGATTACGGCGCCCTGGCCGCGCCGGTCTACGTGGCCTGCCTGGCCACCCTGGTGGCGGTTGCTTTCGCCATGCTGCGCCGCGCACGCCGGGCCCACGGGCGGTTGCTGTGGCGAATGACGGTGTTCGGTTTCACGGTATTCTTTCTGGCCGGGGTGCATGACACCTTGCGGGAGCTGGGGCTGGAGGCGCTACCTTTCAGCGGCCTCACGCTGGGCTGCGCGGTGTTCCAGATCGGTGCCTTCGCCGCCATGGCGATGCATTACTCCAAAACCCTGCGTGAGCGCACCCACTATGATCACAAGATGCGCCGATTGGAGGATAAGGCCACCCGGGACCCGCTTTCCGGGCTGTTTAATCGCGCCTACATGGAGCAGCACCTTGACCGGCTGCCGGATGGCGCCACTGGCGGGCTGCTGTTTATCGATCTTGACCACTTCAAGGCGGTCAACGACCTCCATGGCCATGAACAGGGCGACCGCCTGATCCGAGCCGTGGCGGACGGCATCCGCCATACCCTGCGCGAGCAGGATCTGGCTTGCCGCTGGGGCGGCGACGAGTTCGTGGTCTATCTAAGCGAGGCGGACAGTGACGCGGCGCTGGCGGTGGCGGAGCGGTTGTTGCACGCATTCCGCCATCTGGATACCGGCACGCCGGGCCTGGAGATGAGCGCCAGCGTGGGCTTCGCGGAGCTGACCGACGACAATTGGCGGGCGACTCTGGAGCGCGCCGACCGGGCGCTGTACCGGGCCAAGGCGGAGGGCCGCAACCGGCTCGCCATCGCGCCCTGAGCGTCAGGTCCGAGGCAGCGTCAAGCCGGAGTCAGGGTCAGGCGCAGATCGTCGCCCAGATGGCGAACGTCCGTCCAGCGCAGACGCATCTGATCAGCCATGCGTTCCAGGGGCAGGTCGAACAAGGCGCGGGCGTCACGGCCCAGCAGGGTGGGTGCCATGTAGACGATCAGTTCGTCGAACAGGCGCTCACGCACGAAGGCGCCGGCCAGGGTGGCACCGCATTCCACCAGCACCTCGTTGCACTCACGGCGGGCCAGCTCCGCCAGCAGCGCGGCGAGATCCAGGCCGCGCCGCCCCTCCGCCCGGGCCGCTTCCGCGGCGCCCTCCTCCGGGCGCGGCGCCAGAGGCAGGACGAGCAGCTCGGCGCCGGCGCACTCAAGCGCCGCCCGGGGTTCCGCCGGGGCGGCCTCGCCATGGGCAATCAGGCAGGGGCCATCGGCGGTGACCACCGGGCTGTCCGGCGGCGTACGCAGGGCCGGGTCCAGGATCACCCGCAGCGGCGGGCGCACCTCGCCGTCGCCATAATCATGGTAACGGCCCAGAATCCATTGCTCCGGGCGCACCGTGTAGGAGGGCCGGTCCGCCAGCACCGTGCCAACGCCGGTGACAATGGCGGAGCTGCGCGCGCGCAGCCGCTGCACATCCTCCCGGGCTTGCGGCCCGGTGATCCACTGGGATTCGCCGCTGGCCATGGCGGTGCGCCCGTCCAGGCTGGCGGCGGCCTTGATGCGCACCAGGGGACGCTGGCCGGTCATGCGGCGAATGAACCCCGGGTTCAGCGCCCGTGCTTCCTGCTCCTGCAGGCCCACCTCCACTTCGATACCGGCGTCGCGCAGCTTGCGCAGGCCGTTGCCAGCCACTCGCGGGTTGGGGTCCTGCATGGCCACTACCACCCGGGCCAGGCCAGCCTGGATCAGGGCATCGGCGCAGGGACCGGTGCGACCGGTGTGCGAGCAGGGTTCCAGGGTGACGTAGGCGGTGGCGCCCCGGGCGGCATCGCCGGCGGCGGCCAGGGCATGGCGTTCCGCATGGGGTTCACCGGCACGCGGGTGGAAGCCCTCGGCGATGATGGCGCCATCGCGGGCCAGCACGCAGCCCACGCGGGGGTTGGGGTCGGTGGTGTAGAGCGCGCGCCGGGCCAGGTAGAGGGCGCGCAGCATGCACTGCTGATCGAAGGCGGCGTCGCTCATGCGCCGCCCTGGTCGTCACCCGGGCCGTCCTTGCGGCCGCCCTTGCGCAGGCGGTCCACCTCGGCGGCGAATTCGGAGATGTCCTGGAAGCTGCGGTACACGGAGGCGAAGCGCACATAGGCCACGTCATCCAGTTCCCGCAGGGCTTCCATGACGAACTCGCCCACTTCCCGGGCCGGCACTTCCCGCTCGCCGGTGGCCCGCAGCCGATGGCACAGACGGCTGATCGCGGCTTCCAGGTCCTCCATGCTCACCGGTCGCTTTTCCAGGGCGCGGAGCATGCCGGCACGCAACTTACTTTCGTTGAAGGGCTCGCGGGTGCCGTCGGATTTAATCACCCGGGGCATTACCAGTTCGGCGGTTTCGAAGGTGGTGAAACGCTCCGAACAACTCAAACACTCGCGGCGACGCCGCACCTGGCCGCCGTCGGCGACCAGGCGGGAATCGATAACCTTGGTGTCCTGAGCTCCACAGAAGGGGCAATACATGGTGTTCTCCGAAGCGGCCTTCGGCCGCGATACAAGATGCAGGTTACAGGATACAGGGAAAATCGGCCGATCCCACGGTCGCCCTTCATCCTGAATCCTGCATCCTGTATCGGCTTTTTAGCGCTCGTACACCGGCAGACGCTTGCAGATCTCGCTGACCTTGCCGCGTACCGCGTCAATCACGCTCTCGTCGCCCATGTTGTCGAGGATGTCGCAGATCCAGCCGGCCAGCTCGGTGGCGTCCTGTTCGTTGAAGCCCCGGCGGGTGATGGACGGGGAGCCGATGCGCAGGCCGGAGGTGACGAACGGGGAACGCGGGTCGTTGGGCACGGCGTTTTTGTTCACGGTGATGTGGGCGCGGCCGAGGGCGGCGTCGGCGTCCTTACCGGTGATGTCCTGCTTGATCAGGCTGAGCAGGAACAGGTGGTTCTCGGTGCCGTTGGAAACCACGTCATAGCCACGGTCGATGAACACCTTGGCCATGGCCTTGGCGTTCTTCACCACGTTCTGCTGGTAGGTCTTGAACGACGGGTCCATGGCTTCCTTGAAGCAGATCGCCTTGGCGGCGATGACGTGCTCCAGGGGCCCACCCTGACCGCCGGGGAAGACCGCGGAATTGATCTTCTTCTGCAGATCCTCGTTGGCCTTGCCCATGATCAGGCCGCCGCGCGGGCCGCCGATGGTCTTGTGGGTGGTGGTGGTGGTGATGTCGGCGATGCCCACCGGGCTCGGGTAGACGCCGGCGGCGACCAGGCCGGCCACGTGGGCCATGTCCACCAGCAGAATGGCACCCACTTCGTCGGCGATGTCGCGGAAGCGCTGCCAGTCCACCACCTGGGAGTAGGCGGAGAAGCCGGCCACGATCATCTTCGGCTTGTGCTCGCGGGCCAGTTTTTCCACCTGGTCGTAGTCGATCAGGCCGGTGTCGTTGTCCAGGCCGTACTGAACGGCGTTGTACATCTTGCCGGAGAAGTTGGGCTTGGCGCCGTGGGTCAGGTGGCCACCGGCGTCCAGGCTCATGCCCAGCACGGTGTCGCCGGGCTTGAGCACCGCCATGTAGACAGCGGCGTTGGCCTGGGAACCGGAGTGCGGCTGCACGTTGGCCCAGTCGGCGCCGAACAGCTCACGGGCGCGATCAATGGCCAGTTGCTCGACCACGTCCACGTTCTCGCAGCCACCGTAGTAGCGCTTGCCCGGGTAGCCCTCGGCGTACTTGTTGGTGAGCACGGAGCCCTGGGCTTCCATGACCCGCGGGGAAGCGTAGTTCTCGGAGGCGATCAGCTCGATGTGCTGTTCCTGGCGCTCGCGCTCGGCGTCGATGGCGGCCTGGATTTCCGGGTCGAACTCGGCGATGGACATGGATTTCGGGAACATGGGTTACCTGTCGTCGTGCAATGGTGGGTGTCAGGGGCGCGTATTCTACCCAAAACCGCGCCGGATGGCACTTGAAGGGGATTCAGGAAAACCATGACCGGGGCTCAAGATGACGCGGGATGGGTTTCGCGGCGGAGGCCGCTCCCATGGAGGCCCGAGAGCATCGTGGAAGCGGCTTACGCCCGTGGCCCCCGGGTTTCAGGCGGCCAGGTCCTTCCCGCCGCCGGTGCGATCCGACGGCACCGCGCGGAGCATCGGCGCGCGGCTTTCCGGTTGCCCACCGCCGCCATCGCTCAGGCGGAAGCCGGCGATCAGCCGTGCCAGGGCCGCCGCCTGCTGGCGCATGGACTCGGCGGCGGCGCTGGTTTCCTCCACCAGGGAGGCGTTGTGCTGGGTCATGGTGTCGAGCTCGGTAACCGCGGTGTTCACCTGGCCGATGCCCTGGCTTTGCTCCTGGGCGCCGGTGCTGATGTCGCTGATCACCCGGGTCACCTTGTCGATGCTTTCGACGATCTCCTCCATGGTGCGGCCCGCGTTCTTGACCATGCCGGCGCCGTTCCGGGTGGAGCTCACGGAGCGGTCCACCAGCGCGCGGATCTCCCGGGAGGCGTCGCCGGAGCGACCGGCCAGGGTGCGTACTTCCTGGGCCACCACGGCGAAGCCCTTGCCGTGCTCGCCGGCCCGGGCCGCCTCCACGGAGGCATTCAGGGCGAGAATATTGGTCTGGAAGGCGATGCCATCAATCATCGCGATGATTTCGTTGATCTTGGCGGACGAATCGCTGATTTCGTCCATGGTGGCTTCCACCTCGCGCATCGCCTCTTGCCCGCGACGAGCCACGTCCACGGTGGCCTGGGCCATGCCCTCGGCCTGCCGGGCGGCGTCGGAGGTATTGCGTACCGTGGTGGTGATCTGCTCCATGGAGGCGGAGGTCTGCTGCAGGTTGGCGGCGGACTGCTCGGTGCGAGAGGCCAGGTCCTGGCTGCCCTGGGCGATCTCATCGGAAGCCCGGTTGACCCCCACGGCATTGTCGCGCACCGCTTGCAGGGTGGTGTCGATGCGCTCGATGAAGGCGTTGAACTCCCGCGCCAGCTCACCGATTTCGTCCCGGCGGTGGCTGTCGATGCGGGCGGTGAGGTCACCATCGCCCTGGGTGATCTCGCGGATGCGCTGGCTGACCTGGCGGATCGCCTTGGACATCAGGTGCGGGCCGATCAGTGCCACCGCCACGGCCATCAGCCCCACCACCACGGCGAAGCCGATCACCAGGGTCTGCTGGCGCGCCACCTGGGCCAGGGTTTCCGCTTCCAAAGCCTGGACCCGGGCATCCACGGCCTGCCCGGTTTCATCGTAAAAGCCGCGCAGCGCCTGGAACGCATCCCGGGAGGCACCATCAAGCTGCTCCATGGCACCACCGATATCCTGGTCGTCATACAGGGTGAATACCCGGGTAGCGTCCTCGCGCCAGGTGCCGTAAAGCACCTGGAACCGCTGCAATTGCTCGTCGGTGTCGGTGTAGGGCGCCAGCAGCGCCGCCACCTGCTTAAGACGGTCCCGGGCCTGATCCGCGTTCTCCTCGAAGGCCTGGCGGCTGGCTTGCGCCTCGGCGGTATCCGGCACCGTGGCCAGATAGGACATCTCCGCGATGCGTGCCTGATACAAGTCGCGGTCGGCGTTCAGCGTCAGCGACAAAGCCTGGTTGAATACCTCCGCCACCTCCACCATGCGCGTCTTCACGGTGTGCACCAGCATGGCGTTGGCGGTGACCACCACCAGCAACGCCAAGGCCACGCCGATAAAGGCCGCGCCATACTTCACATTGATCCGGTTGAAATTGGCAAACACGGCTCGACTCCTCAGTGCGGGTCAGGGCGGGCGTACATGGCACCCACCATTCATTGTTCTTCGCGCTGGGTATCGGCGCGGGCGCCGGGAACTTGAGCGGGCTTTCATCCCGGCGCGGGTTCGGTTAGTTTAGGCGCCATTCCGTCCGCGCCCCGTATGGCGGGCTTTTCAAAGCGATTTCAGGCAGTTTCTTTCTATGTCCCAGTACATCTTCACCATGGATAAGGTGGGCAAGGTCGTCCCACCCAAGAAGCAGATTCTCAAGGACATCTCCTTGTCGTTCTTTCCGGGCGCCAAAATCGGCGTGCTGGGTCTCAACGGCGCGGGTAAATCCACTCTGTTGCGCATCATGGCCGGGGTCGACAAGGACTACATCGGCGAGGCGCGTCCGCAGCCGGGCATCAACATCGGCTACCTGCCCCAGGAGCCGGAGCTGGACCCGGACAAGAACGTGCGCGAAATCGTCGAGGAATCACTGTCCGAGATCCGCAACGCCCAGACCCGACTGGAAGAGGTGTACGCCGCCTACGCGGAAGAAGACGCGGACTTCGAGAAGCTGGCCGAGGAACAGGCCAAACTGGAAAACATCATCGAGGCCACCGACGCCCACAACATCGAGCGGCGCCTGGACATCGCCGCCGACGCCCTGCGTCTGCCGCCCTGGGACGCCAACGTGGCCAATCTGTCCGGCGGTGAGCGTCGCCGGGTGGCGCTGTGCCGGCTGCTGATGAGCGCCCCGGACATGCTGCTGCTGGACGAGCCCACCAACCACCTGGACGCGGAGTCGGTGGCCTGGCTGGAGCGCTTCCTGCACGAATTCCCCGGCACCGTGGTGGCGGTGACCCACGACCGCTACTTCCTGGACAACTCCTGCGAGTGGATTCTGGAGCTGGACCGGGGCGAGGGCATCCCCTGGAAAGGCAACTATTCCTCCTGGCTGGAGCAGAAAGAGCAGCGCCTGGAACAGGAAGCCAAGGCGGAAAGCGCCCACCGCAAGACCGTGGAGAAAGAACTGGAGTGGGTGCGCCAGAATCCGAAAGGCCGGCGCGCCAAGAACAAGGCCCGGGTCAACGCCTTCGAGGAATTGGCCAGCCAGGATTTCCAGAAGCGTAACGAAACCCAGGAGCTGTACATTCCACCCGGCGAACGCCTGGGCGAGAAGGTGTTCGAGATCAAGGATGTCAGCAAGCAGTTCGACGGCAAGCTGCTCTACGAGAACCTGAACTTCTCGATCCCGCGCGGCGCCATCGTCGGCATCATCGGCCCCAACGGCGCCGGTAAGACCACCCTGTTCCGCATGCTCACCGGCGAGGAAACCCCGGATTCCGGCGAGATCGACAAGGGCGACACCGTGGACCTGGCCTACGTGGACCAGAGCCGCGAGGACCTGGACAGCAAAAAGACGGTCTGGGAAGAAGTGTCCGACGGCAATGACATTCTGAAAATCGGCAACTACGAGGTGTCCAGCCGCGCCTACCTGGGCCGCTTCAACTTCAAGGGCGGCGACCAGCAGAAGCGGGTCGGCGACCTGTCCGGCGGTGAGCGCAACCGCCTGCACCTGGCCAAGCTGCTCAAGCAGGGCGCCAACGTGCTGCTGCTCGATGAGCCTACCAACGACCTGGACGTGGAAACCCTGCGGGCCTTGGAGGAAGCGCTGCTGGCCTTCCCCGGCTGCGCGGTGGTGATTTCGCACGACCGCTGGTTCCTGGACCGGGTGGCCACCCACATCCTGGCGTTCGAGGGCGATGCGCAGGTGGAATGGTTCGAGGGCTCCTACACCGAGTTCGAGGAATACCGCCGCAAGCAGCTCGGCGACGACGCCCTGCAACCCAAGCGCATGAAGTACAAGCGTATCGAGGTATAGCTGGACGCTGGACGCGAAAAAATCGGGGAGCCATAAAGGCCCATGACGGAGCAGGATCTGGAAAGCGACGACTTCATCGCCCGCCTGCGCGCCGGGGACCGTGCCGCCCTGGCGGCGCTGGTGCGCGGCTATCATCCGCGCCTTCTGGCCACCGCCCGCACCCTGGTCAGCCCGGCGGACGCCGAGGAAGCGGTCCAGGACGCCTGGATCGCCGCCCACCGTGCACTGCCCCGCTTTGAGGGCCGCAGCACCCTGCTTACCTGGCTCACCCGCATCGTCATCAACCAGGCCCGCATGCAGCTGCGTCGTGGCGGCCGGGAAATACCGTTCGATCCCACCGAGGACGGCGGCGACGCCCTGGACCACCGCTTCAAACCCGGCGGCCACTGGCGGGACCCGCCGCGTCACTGGGACCTCACCGGGCCGGACACCCTGCTGACCCGGGATGAGCTGCAGCATTGCCTGGAAAAGAACCTGGCGGCTCTGCCCGACAACCAGCGCCTGCTGCTGCAGCTGCGTGACGTGCAGGGGCTGGATTTCGACGCCATCTGTCACATCCTGGAGGTCAGCGCATCCAATGCCCGGGTGCTGCTGCACCGGGCCCGGGCCCGCATTTTCCAGATGGTGGATCACTTTCAGGAGACCGGCGAATGCTGAAATGCCGAGATCTGGTCAATCAGGCCGACCTGCTGATCGACGGCGCCGAACTGCGCACCGGTCGGAGGATGGCGTTGCGAACGCACTTGCTGATCTGCCGCCACTGTCGCCGCTACCTGCGCCAGCTCGACGCCCTCACCCACCACCTTCACCAACCGCCGCCGCCCCTGAACGAACGCGACACCCGGGCGGTGCTGGAGCGGCTGGAACCACGGCGTTAACGCTTTCAAACCGCTTTCGGGATAGGTTTCAGAGCGGGTATAATGGCGTCATGAATAGAAAACGCGGCACCGCACCTCTTTCCGAGACCAACCCCCATCTCCGCCGGGCAGGCGGCGCGTGGCGTGTTCGTGCCCGCTCCGTGGCCAGTTCCACCGCCATTGAAACCGGCGAATCAGTAAAGGTGATCAAGGCCAAACTCAAAAAACATCCGACTCGGCGTCCCGCAAGGCAGAGCTGACAAACGCTTCCATCGCCCCATAATCCTCACCAAGCCCCTGCTGAATGGCGGCGAAGTAATTATCCCGGTCCCGGTCCCAACTGGAAAAATCCAGCCCCGCCTTACCCGCCTGAAGGGCCATGATATCCGCCAGCAACCGGGCGATGCGCCCATTGCCTTCCCGAAAAGGGTGCACAAGAACAAACTCGACGTGGGTTCTGGCAATCGCGGCAACCAGTTCCTCCTCCGTCATACAAAGACATGGCGTTGATTCCTGGATCATCTGATCCAGCTCCTCGGCGAGACGGGGCAACTGGGCGGCGGCGGCGAACGGAAAGCCATTCTTGCTCATATTGACGGTCCGATACTGGCCCGCCCAGGCGTAAATACCCCCCAGCCATTCCCGGTGCCAGGCAATGATGTCCTCCATGCCCAGCGTTTCGTCTTCGGTCACGGATTCGTACACACTCTGATAGAGATAGTTCAAACCATCGAGCTCAATCTGGTCCATCAGACAGGGGTCGGTAACCCCAAGCTGATTGGCCAGCACCTGTTCCTCCGAGCCCGGTTCCCATTCGCCTTCCGGTGAACCGGCCGTATCGTAGCGTCCCTGATTCACTGCGCCTGCCTCTCGTCAACGAGTGACCAAAGCATCGACGATTCCGGCCCGGGCGCCAAGGCCACGGCACGGCCAATTGGCCGATAGGCATTCGTTATTTGGCCAGCGCGCGCGAAGCGCTTATCCTCTCGGGCAGAATGCTTTCCGACCGCAAGAGGCACCGGCATGACCTCCCCGCCCCGGCACGACGCCGGGCATGATCCCATCCAGGAAACGCTGAACGATCCGTCTCCCCGCTTTGCTTACCGGGAATACGGCGCCGACGGCGCCGGCGGTGAGCAGGCGCTGGCCGCCGAGGTGGCGGTCGCGATCAGCTACAACGGCATCAATCACGCGGTGATGATGGCCACTCCGGAACACTTGGAGGACTTTGTCACCGGTTTCACGCTGACCGCCGGGCTGGTGGACCACGCCAGTGCCCTCTACGACATCGAACTGACGGCCCTGGAAGACGCGGTGGACGTGGCGGTGACCCTGAGCAGCCGGGCCTTCGCCGGCTTCAAGCAGCAGCGGCGCGGCCAGGCCGGCACCGGCGGCTGTGGGCTGTGCGGCGTGGAGGCCCTGGACCAGGCGCTGCCGCCACTGCCGGTGCGCGAGTGGGAGCCTCCGCCGCCTCGAGAGCACCTGGAAGGATTACGCGAGCGTTTCGACGCCACCCAGCGGCTGGCCCGGCACAGCGGCGCCATGCACGCGGCAATCTACGTGGACGGCACCGGCGAAACGCGGATCTGCCGGGAGGACATTGGCCGGCACAACGCCCTGGACAAGCTGATTGGCGCCTGCGCCCGCCAGGGGCTGGACCCGGCGGACGGCTTCCTGGCGGTCACCAGCCGTTGCGGCCTGGAGCTGATCCACAAGGCGGTGCGTGCAGGCGCCGGCACCCTGGTGAGCCTGTCCGCGCCGTCCTCGCTGAGCGTGCGCCAGGCGCGCCGCAGCGAACTGAACCTGATTCATCAACCCCGACACGGCGCGCCGCGCCTGTACAGCCCGATACGCTGATCCCGGACATCGGGCCCGGGAACACGGAGAACCCCATGAGTGATCCTCATACCCCCGCCGACCGGTTGCGCTTCAAGCCCTACCCGGGCCCCGCCGCCGGTTGGGGCGCGTTGCGCGCCGTCACCGACCACTGGTTCGAGAGCAAGCAGCCGTTCAAGAACCTGTTCGCCATGGTGAAAACCAACAAGAGCAACGGTTTCGATTGCCCCGGCTGCGCCTGGGGCGAAGCGCCCCAGGGCGGCATGATCAAATTCTGCGAGAACGGCGCCAAGGCGGTGAACTGGGAAGCCACCAGCCGCCGTGTGGACGCCGCCTTCTTCGAGAAACACAGTGTCTCCGATCTGCTCAAGCAGGACGATTACTGGCTGGAATTCCAGGGCCGGCTCACCGAGCCGATGGTTTACAACCGCGACACGGACCACTATGAACCGATCGCCTGGGACAACGCCTTCGCGCTGATCGCCCGTCATTTGAAGAACCTGGACAGCCCCCACGACGCCGCCTTTTACACGTCGGGCCGAGCCAGCAACGAAGTGGCCTACCTGTACCAGCTGTTCGTGCGCGCCTTCGGCACCAACAACTTCCCGGACTGCTCCAACATGTGCCACGAGGCCAGCGGCGTGGCCCTGTCCGAAAGCATCGGCACCGGCAAGGGCACCGTGACCTTCGAGGATTTCGAGAAGGCGGATGCCCTGTTCCTGTTTGGCCAGAACCCGGGCACCAACCACCCGCGCATGCTCGAGCCGATCCGCGACGCGGTGAAACGCGGCGCCCAGGTGGCGGTGTTCAACCCGCTCCGCGAGCGCGGCCTGGAACGCTTCCAGGCGCCCCAGGACCCGAGGGAAATGCTCACCGGCGGCTCCTCGCCCCTGAACACCGCCTACTTCCGTCCGGCCCTGGGTGGCGATATGGCGGCGGTGCGCGGCATGGTCAAATGGCTGCTGCAGTGGGACCGGGAGGCCACGGAGAACGGCGGCGAGCCGGTGTTCGATCACGCCTTTATCGCCGAGCACACCGACGGCATGGACGACTATCTGGCGGAGGTGGACGCCACTTCCTGGGAGCGGATCGAAACACAGTCCGGCCTGAGCCGCGATGTCATCGAGCATGCCGCGCGCATCCACCGGGACAGCAAGCGGGTGATCATCTGCTGGGCCATGGGCATCACCCAGCACAAACACTCCGTGCCCACCATTCAGGAGATCGCCAACCTGCAGCTGCTGCGTGGCCAGTTCGGCGAAGGCGCCGGCCTGTGCCCGGTACGCGGCCACTCCAACGTGCAGGGCGACCGCACCGTGGGCATCGCCGACGAGCCGCCGGCGGCGCTGCTGGACGCCCTGGAGAAACGTTTCGGTTTTCAGCCGCCCCGGGAGCCGGGCTACAACGTAATCACCACCCTGCAGGCCATGGTGGCCGGCAAGCTCAAGGTGTTCCTGGCGCTGGGCGGCAACTTCGCCCAGGCCACCCCGGATACACCGCGCACCCACGAGGCCCTGCGCAGTTGCGAACTGACCGTGCAGATCAGCACCAAACTCAACCGCAGCCATCTGGTGTGCGGCACCGAGGCGCTGATCCTGCCGTGCCTGGGCCGCACCGACATAGACATCCAGAAAGGCGGACCGCAAGGCGTGACCGTGGAGGACTCCTTCTCCATGGTGCATATCTCCCACGGCCAGCTGAAACCACTGTCGGAACAGATGCGGTCCGAGCCGGCGATCATCGCCGGTATCGCCGAAGCCACCCTGGGCAAGACGCCGGTGGACTGGTCCGCCCTGGTGGAGGACTACGATCGCATCCGCGACCTGATTCAGGACACCATTCCCGGCTTCGAGCGTTTCAACGAACGGCTCAAGCACCCGGGCGGCTTTTACCTGGGCAATCCGGCCCGCGACCGTGCATGGCATACCGACAGCGGTCGCGCGCGCGTGGCTGCCAACCCGCTGCCGGACAGTCTGGTGGACGGCGAGCTCCTGGCCCGTGGCGACGAGCCGGATCTGGTGTTGCAAACACTGAGATCCCACGATCAGTACAACACCACCATCTACGGCCTGCATGACCGCTACCGGGGCGTGCACAATGGCCGCAAGGTGTTGTTCGCCAACGGCGCCGACATAAAGCGCCTGGGTTTTCGCCCCGGCGACAAAGTCGATCTGGTGTCGCTGTGGCGTGATGGGGTGGAGCGTCGCGTCAGCGACTTCACCCTGCTGGAGTACGACGTGCCCGCCGGTCAGGCCGCTGCTTACTACCCGGAAACCAATCCACTGGTGCCCATGGACAGCTATGGCGATGGCAGTTTCACGCCCACCTCCAAGCTGATCGCCATTCGTCTGGAAGCCAGCCGTGCCCCCGCACGCATCGCCTGACCGCGAAGGACGGGTCCGGTGAGCGGCTTTCTGGCATTGTGTCTGGCGGGTCTGCTGGCGGCGCTGGTAACCCTGGCGGTCCTGGACCTGCGCCATTGCCGCCGGGGCCTGGCTCATCCTCAACAAAGCCCGGGCGGGGATAAAGTCGTCGGCCACCTGCGCGTGATCCTCTGCCTGGCGGTGGGCTTTCTGATTCCCACCGCGGCCATGGATATCGCCACGGTGCTGTACGCGGATAAAGGCAAAGCCCTGCGCACCGGTACGGTATCGGCGCTACACGGCTGCCAGCGCGACCCGTTGTTGTCGTGGCTCGGCCATCGCTGCGAGGTGCGTGTCGTCTGGCCGGGCCCGGGCCCGGAACGGCTCACTGTGCAAAGCCCGGCTCCGCTCGCCACCGGCGACCATATTGGTGCCTACTTGCAGCGGTTCAGCCGCCGCCCCGGCGCCGTCACCCGCTATTTCCCGGCATCCATCCGCGCCCCGGCATTCGATCTCGCCGGCTGGCGTCCGGCCCTGGGTGCCGGCGGCCTCCTGCTCGGGCTGATCAGTGGCATATGGTGGGAACGTACCTGGCGCCGGCACCGCCTCCCCGGCGGTAGCGAATCGCCGCCGCCCGCGACTCAGGACCGGCCACACTGACCACCATTCGCCAGCGCCGGCGCGTATCGCCTGATGATACCGGCCCGCCCTTCCCGAGGCGGGTCGTTGATCTTTGCCAAAGCGGGCGATAGCCTGAAACCTCCGTGCCTTATTTCGGGGAATATCATGGGGGATGACAGCCTGATCACCCCGCTCCTCGCCAGCGGCGAAGAGGACGTCGCTGACCTGGATCTGGACCAGGATACCCAGGACATCCAGCATATTCTTACCACGTTGCGCAGCCACCTGGGCATGGACGTGGCGTTTATTTCCGAATTCGTGGATGGCCGACGCCTGATCCGCTACGTGGACAGCCGGCGGCAAGCCGCCGCCATGCAGCCCGGCGACTCACACACCCTTCCAGAAAGCTACTGCCACTATATCTCCACCGGTGAGCTGGCGGGCATCGTTCCCAATACCGCCGAAAATCCGCTGACCCGGCACATGGCCGTCACCGGCGAGTTGAACATCGCCAATTACATCGGCGTGCCCATCCGGCTGCCGGATGGCTCTCTGTACGGCAGTTTCTGCTGCTTCGACCACCAGACCGGCGCCGATCTCGACCAGCGGGATCTCGCCCTTTTACGCGCGTTCGCGGATTTTGCCGGGCGCCTGATCAACAAGCAGGAAGAACAGCAAAACCGAGGGCGCCGCATCAAGGAAAGCGTACTCACACTCATCGAGGGGCGCCGGCTTACCACCCTGTTCCAGCCGATTTTTCACATGACCGAGCGCAAAGTGGTGGGCTTCGAGGCACTGACCCGCTTCCACTCCGAGCCGTATCGCTCGCCGGATTCATGGTTCGCGGATGCCCAGCGGGTGGGGCTGGGTCTGGAGCTGGAAAAGCTGGCCGTGGAGAGCGCCCTGGAGGCGGCACGGGCGATCCCCGCGCCCCTTTATGTTTCCCTGAACGTTTCCCCCGCCCATCTGCTCAAGGATAACTTCCTGGCTTGCCTTTCCAACTGGCCGCCACAGCGCACTTTGCTGGAGGTCACCGAACACGCGCGCATCGCCGACTATCAGGCGCTGCGCGCGGCACTGGCACCATTGCGCGAAAAAGGCGTACAGATCGCGGTGGACGATGCCGGTGCCGGTTACGCCAGCTTCCAGCATGTACTGGAGCTATCGGCGGACACCATCAAACTGGACCTCAGCCTGATCCGCGACATTCACACCGACCGCGCCCGCCAGGCTCTGGCGGCGGCCCTGATTCGCTTCGCGGAGGTTATCAATGCCCGGGTGATCGCCGAAGGGGTGGAATCCGAGACCGAGCTGGACACCCTGCGGCGGCTCGGCGTGGAAAAGGTACAGGGCTATTTCATCGGCAAACCCCTTCAGTTGGAGGAAGCCCTCCGCCTCGCCGGCCTGGACTAGGGCCGACTTTCCTGTTTTCTTCACGGAGAAGGGCCCCGACCCCTGATAGCGTCGGACTGGTGCCCCGTTTCGCCGCTACAGCAAGAGGTTCTCCCCGTGCGTGAAGACGTTCAACAGTATTACGGCCAGCATCTCTCTGGCAGCCAGGACCTGCAGACCAACGCCTGCTGCGACCAGACGCCGCCGGCCCACCTCAAACCCCTGCTCGCCCGCCTCCACGACGAGGTGGTGAGCCGCTATTACGGCTGCGGTCTGGTGGCGCCGGCGGCTCTGGAGGGCATGCGCGTACTCGATCTGGGCTGCGGCTCCGGTCGCGACGTTTATTTGCTGTCGGCCCTGGTGGGGGAAACCGGTGAGGTGGTGGGCGTGGACATGACCGACGAGCAACTGGCCGTGGCCCGGCGCCACCAGGATTACCACCGGGAAGCGTTCGGGTTCGCCGAAAGCAACGTGCGCTTTCTGAAAGGCTACATAGAGGAACTGGACGCTCTCGAGCTGGAGAGCGGCTATTTCGATATCGTGGTGTCCAACTGCGTGATCAACCTGAGCACCGACAAGGCCAAGGTGATCGGCGACGTTAAACGGCTGCTCAAACCCGGCGGCGAGTTCTATTTTTCCGATGTGTACGCGGACCGGCGGGTACCGGCGGCGCTGACCACGGACCCGGTGCTGTACGGCGAGTGTCTGGCGGGCGCTCTGTACTGGAATGACTTTCTCAATCTTGCCAGGAGGGGCGGGTTCGGCGATCCCCGACTGGTGGAATCCCGGCGTCTGACCGTGGACAACCCGGCCATCGAGGCAAAGCTGGGCAGTATCCGGTTTTATTCCGCCACCTACCGTCTTTTCAATATCGAGACTCTGGAGCCGGCCTGCGAGGATTACGGCCAGGCGGTGATTTACCGGGGTACGCTGGCGGAGCAGCCAGACGCCTTCGTGCTGGACGATCACCATGTGATGGAGACCGGGCGGGTCTTTCCCGTTTGCGGGAATACCTGGTTGATGTTGGCGGAGAGCCGGTTTGCCGGGCATTTTGAATTTATCGGGGATTTTTCCCGGCATTTTGGGATTTTCGAGGGGTGTGGGTTGAGTGTGCCCTTCGAGGAAAGTGACGTTGGTTCGTCGCCCGATGCTTGTTGTTAGTGAGTGCTTGACCCTCCAGAGGGGCGAAACGGCACAGCGCTATCCGGAAACCTCAGCGCTCCGGTAATTCGGATTCAGGAGAGGTTATGAGTATTAAGAAGGTGGCGTTGCTGTTGGTGATCGTGACGCTGGTGGCGGGCTACTTCTTTTTCGATGTGGGTCAGTACCTGAGCCTGGATTATTTGAAGGAGCAGCGCGGAGCGTTTCAGGCGTTGGCCGGTGAACATCCGGTGGCGGTGCTGGGCGGGTTCTTCGCGTTGTATGTGCTTGTGACGGCGTTGAGCTTGCCGGGGGCGGCGATCATGACGCTGGCGGCGGGAGCGTTGTTCGGGTTCTGGGTGGCGTTGCTTCTGGTATCGTTCGCGTCCAGCGTGGGAGCGACACTGGCGTTTCTGGCCGCCCGGTTTCTGTTCAAGGACGCGGTGCAGGAACGGTTCGGCGAGCGGCTGAAGAAGATCAATGCGGGGGTGGAGAAGGACGGCGCGTTTTACCTTTTCACGTTACGGTTAATTCCGGCGTTCCCGTTTTTCGTGATCAACCTGGTGATGGCGCTGACGCCGTTGAGGACCTGGACGTTTTACTGGGTAAGCCAGGTGGGCATGCTGGCGGGCACCGCGGTGTATGTGAACGCGGGCACTCAGTTGGGCGAGCTGGACCGGCTGTCCGGGTTGCTGTCGCCGGAACTGCTGGGCGCGTTCGTGTTGCTGGGCCTGTTCCCGTGGCTGGCCAAGGCGGTGCTCGCGCTGGTGCAACGGCGCAAGGTCTATCGCGATTATTCAAAACCCAAGCACTTCGATCGCAACCTGATCGTGATCGGTGCCGGCTCCGCCGGCCTGGTGAGTGCCTATATCGCCGCCACGGTAAAAGCGAAAGTATCGCTGATCGAGGCGGACAAAATGGGCGGCGATTGCCTGAATACCGGCTGCGTGCCGTCCAAGGCATTGATCAAGAGCGCGTCCCTGGCACATCTGGGAAAAGAGCCGGCCCGTTACGGCTTCAAGCGCATTATCACCGAGTTCGACTTCGCCGATATCCAGGCCCGTATCCAGCGAGTGATCGACCGCATCGAACCCCACGATTCCGTGGAGCGCTACAGCGCCCTGGGGGTGGACTGCATCCGCGGCCGGGCGCGGCTCGTATCCCCCTGGGAAGTGGCCATCGACACCGCCGATGGCGAGCAACGGCTGACCACCCGGGCGATAATCATCGCCACCGGCGCGCGACCGTTCGTACCGCCCATCGACGGCATCGACCAGGTACGCGTGCTGACCTCGGAAAACCTCTGGGATTTGAATGAGCTGCCACGCCGTCTGCTGGTGCTGGGCGGCGGGCCGATCGGCTGCGAGCTGGCGCAGAGTTTCGCCCGTCTGGGCAGCGCGGTGACTCAGGTGGAGCAATCTCCGCGGGTATTGCCCAGGGAGGACGAGGACGCGGCACACGCCGTGGCCCACGCCCTGACCGCGGATGGCGTGACCCTGCTCACCGGGCACCGCGCCGCGCGCTTCGCCGTGGAGCAAGGGGAGCAGGTGCTGTACGCGGAGAGCCAGGACGGCGAACGGCGCCTGGCTTTCGACGCGGTGCTGGTGGCGGTGGGCCGGCGTGCCAACAGCGCCGGCCTGGGACTGGAGCAACTGGGCATCGCCACCCGCGACAATGGCACCCTGGAACTGGACGAGCGCCTGCGCACGCGCTTTCCCAACATCCTGGCCTGCGGCGACGTGGCCGGCCCTTACCAATTCACCCATGTGGCCGCGCATCAAGCCTGGTACGCCGCCGTGAACGCCCTGTTCGGTCGCATCAAGACCTTCAAGGCGGATTACCGGGTCATCCCCTGGGCCACCTTCACGTCGCCGGAGGTAGCGCGGGTGGGCCTCAACGAGGACGAAGCCCGCGAACGGGGCATCGAAGTGGAAGTGACCCGCTATGGCATCGACGATCTGGACCGGGCCATCGCCGACGGCAGCGACCAGGGTTTCGTGAAGATACTGACGCCGCCGGGCAAGGACACCATTCTTGGCGTCACCCTGGTGGGCGAGGCCGCCTCCGATCTGATCAGCGAATACGTGCTGGCCATGAAGCACGGTCTGGGTTTGAACAAGATCCTCGGCACTATCCACATCTACCCCACCCGGGCGGAGGCGAACAAGTTCGCCGCCGGCCAGTGGAAGCAGGCGCACAAACCCGAAACCCTGCTGAACTGGGTGCAACGCTTTCACGATTGGCAACGCTGACGTGGCCACCCCCTCACTTCAACACCACGCGCAAGCGGGTATTCTGAAGTGCATTCGCTTCAGGAGACCCGCCATGCGCCTTCCCCGCTGGCTTTTGTTGTTACTGCTGATGCCCTGGGCGGCGCCCCCGGCCCTTGCCGCCACGGACTTCGATCACTCGGCCTGGGACAGGCTGCTCCAGCAGCATGTGACCTGGCGCCGCGACGGCGTCGCCTCGACGGTGGATTACGACGGTTTCGCCGCCGACCGGGAAGCACTGCGCGGCTACCTGGGACAACTCAGCGCATTGCCCACCGAACGCTTCCAGAGCTTTCCCCGGGCTTCACGGCTGGCGTTCCTGATCAACGCCTACAACGCCTTCACCGTGGAATTGATCCTGCGCCAGGAGCCACGTCCCGATTCCATCCGCGATATTGGCTCGATCTTCCGAGGCCCCTGGAAACAACGCTTCTTCTCACTGCTCGGCGAAGAACGCACCCTGGACGAACTGGAGCACGGAATGATCCGGGGCAACCCGGCGCTGATGGACGAGCGCATTCATTTCGCCGTGAACTGCGCCTCGGTGGGCTGCCCGGCACTGCGCCCGGAGGCCTACACCGGTGCCCGTCTGAACGACCAGCTCGACGACGCCACCCGCCGCTTTCTCTCCGACCGGCAACGCAACCGCTACCGCGACGGCGCCCTGGAGGTCTCGCCGATCTTCAACTGGTATGAATCCGACTTCGAAACGGCGGGCGGGGATCTCGGTGCCTGGCTGGCGGCCCACGGCGATGCCCTGGGCCTGCCCGATACGGTCCGTGCGGCGCTGCGCGACGGCGACCTGGAAATCGACTTTCTCGACTACGACTGGTCGCTCAACGATGGCGCCGGGCACTAACCGATCTGAACCTGATCCTCGGTGAAACGTACCTTGGCGGGCCGCGGGCGAGCCAGTGCATAGGCGAACGCCAACGGCCCGATGCGACCGACGAACATCAGCAGCATGAGAATGCCCTGGGCCGGCGCGGAAAGATCGGCGGTAAGGCCCCGGGACAAACCCACCGTGCCGAACGCGGACACCGCCTCGAAAAACACATCCAGTGGCGCCTGTTCGGGCGCCAGCACCACCAGAATAAAACACGCCAGCGCCAGCAGGATCAGGCTCAGCATGACCACCGCGTGGGCGCGGAATACCGCGTCCCGGGCCACCGCGCGCCGGAAGATGGTGGTCTGCGCATTGCCCATCAGAAAAGCACGGGTGGACAGCAGCAAAACCATGAAGGTGCTGACCTTGATGCCCGAGGCGGTGGAGTTGCTGCCGCCCCCAATAAACATCAGGAACATCACCAACAGCATGGCCGGCACGCCCAGGCCCGCCGTGTCCACCGTGTTGAAACCGGCGGTGCGCGGCGTCACCGCCGTGAACCAGGCGGCCCAGAAGCGTTCGCCCACCGGCAGCGCCCCCAGGGTGCGCGCGTTGTTCCATTCCAGCAGCAGGATCAATAAGCCACCGCCCACCGCCAGCACCAGGGTGCCCACCAGGGTCAGCTTGCTGTGCAGGGTCAGGGCCTGAAAACGGCGGCGGCGCCACAGATCCACCACCACGGTGAACCCCAGGCCGCCGATGATGAACAACGCGGTGATGACGATATTGACCAGCGGATGGCCGGCCCAGGCGGAGAGGCTGTCCGGCAGCAAGCCGAAACCGGCGTTGTTGAAGGCGGAGACGGCATGGAACAGACTGAACCAGAGCCCGCGGGCCCAGCCCATTTCCGGCACCCAGACAGTGGCCAACAGGATCACGCCCACCGCTTCCAGGGAAAACGCCAGCAGCGCCACATGACGCACCAGGGCGAGCACGTCACCGGGGGAGGTCTGGTCCAGTGCTTCACGCACCAACCGCTGGCCGCGCAGGCCGAAGCGTCCGCCCAGGGCCATCACGGTGAGCGCGGCGAAGGTCATCAGGCCGAGACCACCGAGATGAATCAGCACCAGTACCACGGCCTGCCCGAACAGGGTGAGCTGGGCGCCGGTGTCCACCACCACCAGGCCCGTGACGGTCACCGCCGAGCAGGCGGTGAACAGCGCCTGCCACAAACTCAGGCCGTCCTCGCTGGCCACCGGCAGCCACAACAGCAGCGCACCGATCACGATCAGCACCGCGAAGCTGGCCGCCAGGATCACCGGCGGTCCGTACCGCCAGGCGCGGCGCAACTGGCGGGCGGCGCGGCCGCGCAGGCCCGGGTGCCAGGTTCTCACAGGCTCGCCGAAAAACGCCGCAGGGCCTGTTCCTCGCCGACCAGCACCAGGTGGTCGTTGCGGCGCAGGCGCTGCTCCGGGTCCGGGCTGAGGCTCACGCTCTGACCATGCTTGATGGCCAGCAGGCGTACCTCGAAATCATCGATGCGCAGGTCGGACAGGGGCCGGTCCTCCAGTACCTCGCCGGGGCGGATCTCGATGACGAAGTAGTTATCCCCCAGACCGATGTAGTCGAGCATGTTGGGGTGCGCCAGGCTCTGCGCCACGCGCAGGCCCATTTCGTATTCCGGATGCAGCACCCGGTCGGCGCCCAGCTTCTCGACGATCTTGTGATGCGTGGGGGTGATGGCCTTGACCCAGACCTCCTTGGCGCCCAGGGATTTGACCATCATGGTGCACAGAATGCTGGCCTCGATATGAGCGCCTATGGCTACCAGAACGGCGTCGAAGCGGTCCAGATCCAGTTCCGCCAGGGCGTCTTCGTCGGTGGCGTTGGTGATCACCGTCTGGGTGAGCTTGTCGCCCAGGTGGTTGGCTTTGTCCTGGTCGGAGTCCACGCCCAGCACTTCATGGCCGAGACGCATCAACTCCAAGGCCACCGCCTCGCCGAACCCGCCCAGCCCGATTACCGCGAATTGCTTCTTCATGCACGCTCCTTTCCGGTTTTTGCAGGAGCGGCTTTAGCCGCGAATGACCTCCGCTTCGCGACTGAAGTCGCTCCTACTATAACTGTTCCAGGGCTTCGGCGAGGGTGCTCACGGCAATCACCTCGACGCCTTCCGGCCGCTGCCGGGGCAGGTTGGCCTTGGGAATGATGGCACGGCGAAAGCCGTGTTTCACCGCTTCATGCAGACGCTCCTGGCCCTGGGGAACCGGGCGGATCTCGCCGGACAGGCCGATCTCGCCGAACACCACCAGGTCCCGGCCCAGGGGCCGGTCCCGGAAGCTGGACACGATCGACAACACCAGCGCCAGGTCGGCGGCGGTTTCCGCCACCTTGACGCCGCCCACCACGTTGGCGAACACGTCCTGGTCACCCACCTGAATGCCACCGTGGCGGTGCAACACCGCCAGCAGCATCGCCAGCCGGTTGGCCTCCAGACCCACGCACACCCGGCGCGGATTGCCGAAGTGGCTGGCGTCCACCAGCGCCTGCAGCTCCACCAGCAACGGCCGGGTGCCTTCCCAGACCACCGTCACCAGGGACCCGGCGGCGATTTCCTCGGCGCGGTTGAGGAAGATGGCGGACGGGTTCTTCACTTCCTTCAGACCCTCGCCGGTCATGGCGAACACACCCAGCTCGTTGACCGCGCCGAACCGGTTCTTCAGCCCGCGCAGGGTGCGAAAGCGCGAGTCCGTGGAGCCTTCCAGCATCAGCGAGCAGTCGATCATGTGCTCCAGCACCTTGGGCCCGGCCAGGGTGCCGTCCTTGGTGACGTGACCCACCAGCAGCAACACGGTGCCGGTTTGCTTGGCGAAGCGGGTCAGGGCGGCGGCGCATTCGCGCACCTGGGCCACCGAGCCCGGCGCCGATTGCAGGCCGGACAGGTACATCACCTGGATCGAGTCCACCACCAGCAGGCGCGGCTGCTCCTTGCGGGCCAGTTCGATGATCTGCTCCACGTCGGTTTCCGCCGCCAGCCGCAGCTTGTCCTTGGGCAGCTTGAGACGGTCGGCGCGCAGCGCCACCTGGGCCAGGGATTCCTCGCCGGTGATGTACAGGCAATGCTGCTGGTCGGCCAGTCGGCACAGGGTCTGCAGCAGCAGGGTGGACTTGCCGGCGCCCGGGTGGCCGCCGATCAGGATCGCCGAGCCCGGCACCAGGCCGCCGCCCAGCACCCGGTCCAGCTCGCCCATGCCGGTGCCGATGCGTGGCGTTTCCTCCAGCACGATCTCGTCCAGGTTGCGCACCTCGGAGAGCTGGCCGGTGTAGCCGCCGCGACCACTGGAACGGGTTTTCGGCGTGGCCTGGTCGACCACGAATTCCTGCAGGGTGTTCCAGGCGCCACAGGCCGGGCACTGGCCCTGCCATTTGGGAAAGTCGGCACCGCAGTCAGTGCACACAAAGGCGGTTTTCTTTTTTGCCACGACGGCTCCTTCATTCGCTCTGCAGGAGCGGCCCGGCGGCGCTCCTACAGTGGCGGTATCACGATTCGGTGATCACCCGCACCGGTCGAGCAGTGATCTGACAGAACAATTCGTAGCTGATGGTACCGCAGGCAGCAGCCACTTCATCCACGGACACCACATCACCCCACAGCTCCACCTCATCGCCGACCCGGGCATCGATGCCGTTCAGATCCACGGTGATCATGTCCATGGACACCCGCCCGGCGAGCACGGTGCGCCGGCCGTTCACCGCCAGGGGCGTGCCGTTGGGGGCATGGCGCGGGTAGCCGTCGCCGTAGCCCACCGCCACCACGCCGATGCGCCCTGGTCCGGTAGCGGTCCAGGTGGCGCCGTAGCCGACGCTATCGCCGGCCTGCACCGGGTTGATGGCGATCAGTCGGGCACTGAAACGCTGGGTAACGCTCAGGTCCAGGTCGGCGGCGGCGCGCCATGCGAAGGGGGAAGAGCCATACAGCATGATACCCGGGCGCACCCGCTCGGCACGGGCCCGAGGGTAGCGAATCAGCGCGGCGGAGTTGGCGGCGCTCAGCGGCACCCCCAACTCGCCGGCCAGGGTTCGGGCCAGTTCAAGTTGATGCTCGGTGAGCGGATCGTCCGCGACGTCGGCACAGGCGAAATGACTCATCACGCCAAGCAGCCGCACGCCCTTCAGACCGCGCAGCCGGGCGGCCTGGGCGCGGGCCAGGTCCGGGGCCATGCCGAGACGGTTCATGCCGGTATTGACCTTGAGCCAGACGCCCACCGGCTGGGGGCGGGCGACCAGCAGATCCACCTGCCAGGGCGAATGCACCACCACCTCGGCGTGCAGGCGCGCGGCCAGAGCCAGCTCGTCGGCGTCGAAGAACCCTTCCGCCACCAGCAGCGGATGGGCCAGCCCCAGGTGGCGCAGTGCCTGGGCCTCCTCCATTACCGCCACGCCCAGGCCATCCACCTGGTGGGCCAGGGCCCTGGCCGCCAGCCCCAGGCCGTGGCCGTAGCCGTCCGCCTTGACCATGGCGAACACCCGGGCACCGCCGGCCAGCGCCCGCGCCCGGCGGGCATTGGCGGCGAGCGCGGCGGGGCGCAGCTCTAGCAGGGTACCGCGCATGGCCCGCTCCTACTCGTCGCTGCTGTATTGCTGATAGTACTCCGGCGCCAGGTCGTCGAAGCGGGTGAACTCACCGCGGAACGCCAGGCGTGTCGTGCCGATGGGGCCGTTCCGCTGCTTGCCGATGATTACCTCGGCGATGCCTTTTTCCGTGGTGTCCTGGTTATAAACCTCGTCGCGATAGAGGAACATGATCAAGTCGGCGTCCTGCTCGATGGCCCCGGATTCCCGCAAGTCCGACATTACCGGGCGTTTGTTGGGGCGCTGCTCCAGGGAGCGGTTGAGCTGCGACAGCGCGATCAGCGGGCAGTTGAGTTCCTTCGCCAACCCCTTGAGCGAGCGCGAGATCTCCGAGATCTCGTTGACCCGGCTGTCGGCGCCGGGCACCTGCATGAGCTGCAGGTAATCGACCATGATCATGCCCAGCTCGCCACCGCATTCGCGCGCCACCCGGCGGGCGCGGGCGCGCATTTCCAGCGGGCTCAGCGCCGGCGTGTCGTCGATGTAGAACTTCTGTTCGCTGAGCATCTGGATCGCCGAGGTGATGCGCGGCCAGTCGTCCTGCTCCAGGCGACCGGAACGGATCGCGCCCTGGTTGATGCGCCCCAGGGACGACAGCATCCGCATGACGATGGAATCCGCGGGCATCTCCATGGAAAACACCAGCACCGGCTTGTGGGCCTTGAGCGCCACGTTCTCGCACAAGTTCATGGCGAAGGTGGTCTTACCCATGGAAGGCCGGCCTGCCACCACCACCATGTCGGCGGGCTGCAGGCCGGCGGTCATCTTGTCCAGCTCCTCGAAACCGGTGGTCAGACCGGTCAGCGAGTTCTTGTTGCGGTACAGCTCGTCGATGCGGTCCACCGCCTTCTTGAGCACCGCCTTGATGTTCTGAGGGCCATCGCCCTTTTTTTGCTGCTCGGCGATCTCGAAAATCGACGATTCGGCGTCGTCGAGGATCTCCAGGGAAGGCTTGCCCTTGGGCTGGAAGGACTGGTCGGCGATGCGGTGGGACACCTGGATCAACTGCCGCAGAATACTGCGTTCGCGGACGATGTCCGCGTAGGCGGTGATGTTGGCGGCGCTGGGAGTGTTGCGGGCCAGCTCCGACAGGTAGGTCATGCCGCCGGTTTCTTCCAACTGCCCGAGGTGAGTGAGCGCCTGAGACACGGTCACCAGGTCACTGGGCTTTTCCTCTTCCACCAACTGGCCGATCACTTCGAAGATCTGCCGGTGTTCCTTGCGGTAGAAGTCCTTGACGCCGACCCGCTCGGCCACATCGTCCCAGGCGTCGTTGTTGAGCAGCAGCCCCCCCAGTACCGCCTGTTCCGCTTCCAGGGAATTGGGGGGAACGCGCAAGTTATCCGGCAGGTGATCGTCCAGGCTTAGGGGTTCGGTCATGGCGGGTCCGCATGGCGTAAACGAAAAAGGCACCGCCCGAGACCGGACGGTGCCCTTGATTCTGTCACCGCGCCCCCGGTCGGGCAAACCCGGCCGGGAACACTGGCGGCGAGGCCCTTATTCCTGGGGCACCACCGTCAGCTTGATGGTCACGGTCACGTCGGCGTGCAGGGTCAGGTCGATCTCGTACTCGCCGGTCTGGCGGATCGCGCCATAGGGCAGTTTGACCTCGGCCTTGGCCACTTCCACGCCGGTCTGCTCGGTGATGGCATCGGCGATGTTGACGGTGCCCACGGAGCCGAACAGCTTGCCTTCGTCGCCGGACTTGGCGGCCACGGTAACGTTGGCTTCGGCCAGCTTCTCGGCACGGCCTTCGGCGGCGCTGAGTTGCTCGGCGGCTTGCTTCTCCAGCTCGGCGCGGCGTGCTTCCACCTCGGCCAGATTGTCCTTGGTCGCCGGCAGGGCCTTGCCTTGCGGGATCAGGAAGTTACGACCGTAACCGGGGCGAACGTCCACCACGGAGCCCAGGTCACCCAGGTTCTTGATGGTTTCCAGCAGGATCACTTGCATGACGGTCCCCTCGGCTTAATTGTCGTGGCTGTCGGAGTACGGCAGCAGCGCCAGGAAGCGGGCCTGCTTGACAGCGGTGGCCAGCTGACGCTGATAGCGCGCCTTGGTGCCGGTGATGCGGCTGGGCACGATCTTGCCGGTCTCGGTGATGTAGGCTTTCAGGGTGTCGAGGTCCTTGTAGTCAATGAACTCGACACCTTCCGCGGTGAAGCGGCAGAACTTGCGACGGCGATAAAAACGGGCCATGGATAATTCTCCTCTCGATTCCTAGTCCAGGGGCACCAGTGTTTCCGCAATCAACTGCACCCGGTCGCGGGCTTCGCCCTTGTAACCGGCCCGGCTGAGAAACCCCGTCACCTTCACGTTTTGTCCTTCCTTCAAACCCTGGATCAGTTCGGCCTTGCGACCGACCAGAACCACGGCGAGACGTACCTGGACTTCACGGGGGTGACCGTCTTCCTCCTGCCGGGAGCGGTGTTCCAGCCAGAACCGCTGGCGGGACACACCGGCCGGAGTAACCGCCGCCTGTTCCAGGCGGGCGATGACACCGGTCATCTGGCAGTGATTGCCGTCGGAAATCAGCTGGCGGCCTCCTCCTTCTCGTTGGATTTCGCCAGCGGCGAGGCTTCGGGGATGGCCCGATGACGGCGAACCACGAGGTGACGGATTACGGCATCGTTGAACCGGAAGGTGTTTTCCAGTTCGGCGAGGGTGTCGCCGTCACATTCGATGTTCAGCAGCACATAGTGTGCCTTGTGGATCTTGTTGATCGGGTAGGCCAGCTGACGGCGGCCCCAATCTTCCTGACGGTGGATGATGCCACCACCATCGGTAACGATGGCGACGTAGCGTTCCACCATGGCGGGAACTTGTTCACTCTGGTCCGGATGGACCAGGAACACGACTTCATAATGACGCATTGTGGTCTCCTTTCGGATTGCGCAGCCTCCCACGGTAGGCGGTGAGGCAAGGAGTTCCGCCCTCCCGGCGGACCGGAAAAGCGGAAGGGCGGGGATTCTAGCCCAGACGGCGTCCGGGCTCAAGGGCGCTGGCACGCAACACGCTTACACGCTTACACGCTAAGTCAAAACCCGCGGCGGAACGGATTGCGAATTGGCACCCCGCTTTCTGCAAACCCGCAAGACGGGCCGGTGGCACCGATTTAGCGTGCCAGCATGTAAGCGTGTTAGCGCGCCAACGCGGCGCGGATATGGAACAACACCACCCCGGTGGCCACGGACACGTTCAGGCTCTGTACATAGCCGGCCATGGGAATCGCCAGCAAATCGTCGCAGCGCTCCAGGGTCAGGCGCCGCAGGCCCTCGCCCTCGGCGCCCATGACCAACGCCAGGGCCGCCGGCGGTTGATACTCGAACAGCGACGCGCTGTGCTCTTGAAGGGCGGTGCCGGCGACGCGGATGCCGCGCTCCTGGAGGCCTTCCAGCAGCCGTGCCAGGTTGCCCACCTCGAAGTACGGCAGCGACTCGGCGGCGCCGGCGGCGCTGCGGCAGGCCACCGGGGTCAGGCCGGCGGCATGGCGACGCGGCACGATCACCGCATCTACCCCGACGGCGTCGGCACTGCGCAGGCAAGCGCCCAGGTTGTGCGGATCGGTGACGCCTTCCAGGATCAACAGCAGCGGCGGGCGGCCCAGGCGATCCAGATAATCGGCCAGGGCGGCATCGTCACCGGGCCGGCGCGGTCGGGCCCGGGCAGCCACGCCCTGGTTCTGCGGGCCGGCCAGCTTGTCCAGGGATTCGCGGCGCGCCAGTTGCACGGCGATGCCCTGGTCCCGGGCGGCGATCATCAGGGTCTCCAGGCGGGCGTCACCGCGCCTGGCGCGGCTGTCCAGCACGAACAGCTCCAGCACGCCCTCCGGGCGATGCCTCAACAACGACTCCACGGCGTGGATGCCGGAATACATCAGCGGCTTGGCCTGGCCGCCCTTGCGGGCACCGGGCTTGCCGGCCGGGCGGCGCGGCGCTTGCGGGTCGCTCATGGCGACCGTGCTCAGCGGCGGCGACGGCGCTTGCCGGCGCCGCCCTTGCCATCGCTCTTGCCATCACCCTTGCCGCCCTTGGGGATTTCGCCCCGGGCCAGCTTCTCGCGTTCGGAAGCACCTTTCCCGGAGCCGCCCCTGGACTGCCCACCGGAGGCTTTTTTGTTGCCGCTGGCGGCTTTTTTCTTGCCGCCGCCACGCCGCCCCTTGGCGGGCGTGCTGCTGATCAGTTCCAGGTCGATCTTGCGTTCGTCGGTGTGCACGCCGGCCACCTTCACCCGCACGCCGTCACCAAGGCTGAAACGGCGCCCGGAGGATTCCCCGATCAGCGCCATGTTGACGTCGTCGAAGTGGTAATAGTCGCTGTCCAGGTTGGCCACGTGCACCAGACCGTCGATGTGCAGATCCTGGATCTGGATGAACAGACCGAAGGCGGCCACGCCGCTGACCACGCCATCGAATTCCTCGCCCAGGTGATCCTCCATGTACTGACACTTGAGCCACTGCACCACGTCGCGGGTGGCCTCGTCGGCGCGCCGCTCGGTCATCGAGCAGTGCTCGCCCATGGCGACCATGCCGCTCTGGCTGTAGGGCAGAATGTGATCCTGGGGGATCGCCGGCAAATCGCCCGGGTTGTCCGCGTGGGGCGTCTCGGCGCCGCCACGGATCAGATAGCGGATGGCGCGGTGCACCAGCAGGTCCGGGTAACGGCGAATCGGCGAGGTGAAGTGGGTATAGGCGTTGTACGCCAGCCCGAAGTGACCCTTCACCTCCGCCTCGTACTTAGCCTGGGACATGGTGCGCAACATCATGGTCTGAATCACCTGACGGTCCGGACGCTCGGCGATGGCCTCGCCCAGTTCCTGGAACACCTGCGGGGTGATGGAGCCTTCCGACCAGGCCAGGCTCAGACCCAGCCCGCCCAGGAACTGCTGCAGATTGGCCAGGCGCTCTTCCTTGGGCGGCTCGTGGTTACGGAACAGGGTCGGCACGCCGGCTTTTTCCAGCAGGCGGGCGGCACAGATGTTGGCGGCCAGCATGGCCTCCTCGATCATCACGTGGGCCACGTTGCGATGCACCGGCACGATGTCGCGGATCTTCTGGTGCTCGTCGTAGAGAATGCGGCTCTCGTCGCTCTCGAAATCGATGGCGCCGCGCAGCTCCCGGCGCCGGCGCAGGGCGGTGTACATCTCGTGGAAGGCCCAGATCGAATCCAGGGACTCGTCGTCCAGGCTGTCCACGGTCTTGATCGCCAGCTGCGATTCCGGCTCCTCGATGAGCGCGCCCACCTTGGTGTAGGTGAGACGGTGACGGGAGCGCATCACGCCCTCGCGGAACACGAAGCGCGACACCCGGCCATTGGCGGACACCAGCATGTCGCAATACAGACACAGCCGGTCCACATGGGGGTTCAGCGAGCACAGACCGTTGGACAGGGCCTCCGGCAACATCGGTACCACCCGGTTGGGGAAGTACACCGAATTGCCACGTTTGTGGGCTTCGTTGTCCAGCGGGCTGTTGGGGTGCACGTAATGGCTGACGTCGGCGATCGCCACGATCAGCCGCCAACCGCCGCGCTTGCGGCGCTCCACGTAGACGGCATCGTCAAAGTCACGGGCGTCCTCGCCGTCGATGGTCACCAGCGGCAGGTCGCGCAGGTCCACCCGGTGGGCCTTGGCGGGATGGGGCACCTCGGCGCCGAAGCGCTCCGCGTCGGCTTCCACGCCCTCCGGCCACTGGTGGGGAATCTCGAAACGGCGCAGGGCCACATCCACTTCCATGCCCGGCTGATCCGGCGTGGCGATGATCTCTTCCAGGCGCACCAGCACGTTGTGGTCCCGGGACGGGTACTGGGTGATCTCGGCACGGACATGGTCGCCGGGGGCCGGCTTGATGTCGTTGTGGTCCTCGACCAGCACTTCCTTGGTAATGCGGCGGTTTTCCGGATCGATGAAGGCCACGCCGGCCTCCTGGCGGTAGCGGCCAACGATCTCGGTGACCGCCCGCTCGGCGATCTCGACGATGCGCGCCTCTTCCTTTCCAAACCGGTTGAAGCCGGCCACGCTGACCAGCACCCGGTCGCCGTCCATCACCTTCTGCATCTGGCGCGGGGCCAGGAACAAATCCTTGCGACCGGGCTCGTCGGCGATCAGGAAGCCGAAACCGTCGCGGTGCGCCTGCACCCGACCGGCGATCAGGTCCATGCGCGAGGCGATGCCCACCTTGCCGTTGCGGTTCTCCACCAACTGGCCGTCGCGCAGCATCGCCTTGAGGCGGCGCTCCAGGCCCACCTCGCCGTCCTCACCCACCTCCAGGATGTCGGCGAGCTGATGCTTGCCGAGCGGCTTTCCCTGGTCGTCGAGGACCTTAAGGATCAATTCGCGGCTGGGCACCGGATTTTCGTATTTCTCCGCTTCCCGGTCCGCGTGGGGATCCTTGTAGCGTTTCCTGGACATTCAACAACCTCTATGAAAATACATGTATTAGCGCGCCCCGAGGCGGCGCCAGTGGCGGCTACCTTAACGCAGCGGGAAAAGAGAGGAAATCAACCGTTGACATCCGGTCATCATATACTAGAATGCACGCGCTTTCGCGATGAAGCGTTCTCGAAACGAATCGCGACTTGCCGAGGTGGTGAAATTGGTAGACACGCTAGCTTCAGGTGCTAGTGGGGGCAACCCCGTGGAGGTTCAAGTCCTCTCCTCGGCACCAATTAGAGAAAGGCTCCCAACAGGGAGCCTTTTTCGTTTCTCGGCCGGACTCCCGGCCGGTGGCCTTGCATGCCCCGCCGAACTGGCCCACTATCCGGCCTCGGAGCCGCCCGCGAAAAGGCGGCCAGCATCTCCTTCGTGAACGACGCCGGTACCGCATGCGCTTATTGATCCTTTCCCTGATGCTTGCCCTGGGCCTGACGATGGCTCCGCCCGCCCCCGCCCAGCAGGATGACGGCGCGGTCCATCCGGAAATCCAGAAAGCCAATGCCCAACGCGAGAAGATCGAACGCCGCGAGCGCCTGTTGTTGCTGTTTCCCGCCGGCGTCCTGGGCCTGACCATCGCCCTGGTCATCATCACCCGCCGCCGGCGCTGAGCCCTTCCGACTCAATCCAGCAAATCCGAGTAATCCCGGTCCCGATAATCTCCCAGGTCATCCCAGGGCATGTTGTCGGGTGCCGCCAACGGGGTGGCACGAATTGTACGCCCGGACAGGCCTTGCCTGCCCTGCGCGATGATCGACACCGCGTAACGCCCAGTCGGGTCCCATACCAGAGTGATGCTATGATCGCCCCGCTCCAATTGATAGGTTTCTCTGCCATTTTCGTCGGTGGACGCCGGCTTCAGGGACTCCAGTGCGCGCGGGTCCGCCAGTGCCCAGCTTTCCGCCCAATGGCCGTCGAACCCCACGTTGCCATAGTAGGGGCGAGCGATATCGATGAGTCGTTTCTCGTGGCGATCCACCAGTTTGACGTCCAGGTTGCCCTGGCCATCGCGGCGAATCCACAGCGGCGCGCCCACCACATCGGCATGTTTGTGGCCCAACCCGCCGTGGGCGTGCTGGTCGTGTTCCCGTTCCGCCGCCTCCGGGATCTCACGCTCGATCCACAGGGCGTTTTCCTCGCGGTACAGGGTTTCCGCGTAGTCCATTTGCTGGCGTACGCCGTCACGCCCGATCTGCCATTGCTGGTATTCGACACGCAACGCCTCGACTGGCTCGGCCGAGGCGACCGGCGGCATCATCAGAACCAGCGCCACGGCCAGGCACCCCATGCGATTGATAACTTTACTCACGTTTTCCTTCTCCATAAAAAAGGGTGGCCGGAAACGACCACCCTTTGAAACGCGAAGCATTACAGCCCCATCGCGTCCTGAATCAGACCGAACACCTCGATGTTGTTCAGGGTGCCCTTGAACTGTTCACTACCTGCGCCGCCGGCGGTGAGACGGATGTCACCACCACCGTGCGTCTCGCTGCCCGGACCACCGAGACGCACACCCACTTCCTGCAGGTAATCGTCTTCCAAAACCTCGCTTTCAGTCAGGGTGGCACGGCTCGCCTCGCGGGGGCCACCACCGTTGCCAAACACCAGGGTAGTGAAGGGCTTGCCCTGAGCGTCCAACGCCAGCTCACCACTGCGATATTCCTTAAGCAGCCCAAGCACCGGATTGCCAATCTTGGAGTAACCGTTAAAGGCCATCACGTGGTCATGGTCGGCGGTAACCACGATTAGCGTGTCTTCCATATCTACCTTGCTCACCGCCGTGGCGATGGCTTCGTCGAAGGCCAGCGTGTCTTCCAGCGCGCGCTTGGCGTTGGTGCCATGCAGCGCGTGGTCGATACGGCCACCTTCCACCATCAGGAAATAGCCGTCCTGGTTGCGCGACAGGATGTCGATGGCGGCGCTGGTCATGTCCGCCAGGCTCGGCTCGTTCAAGTCGCCGTTAACCCGGTCCAGCTCGTAATTCAGGTCACTGCTGTTGAAGATCCCGAACAGCTTGTCGGTGCCCGCCAGGTTCACGCCGGCCAGCTCGGAACCGGTGCTCACATAGGTGTAGCCGGCGTTCTGCATTTCCACCAGCAGGTCGCGGCCGTCGGTGCGCCGCCCGCCGTCGGTGGTGGGCAGAAAGTGACGGCGGCCACCGCCGAGGATCACGTCGATGCCGTCGTCGCCCAGCTCGCCGTTGTAGCCGTCACCGCCCGGCACCATTTGCGCGGCGATGGTGTTCTCCGCGTTGCGATTGCAGATATGGGCGTAGGTGGTAGCCGGAGTGGCGTGGGTGATGCGCGTGGTGGATACCACGCCGGTGCCATAGCCGCGCGCCTTGAGGATTTCCAGCAGCGTTTGCGCGCGCTCGCCGTTGCCACTGGCCGGGCAGGTGCTGTCGCCATTGGTCTGGTAAGGGTTGCCGTTGGCGTCGTTGGGGTTGGTGTCCGGCGTCATCGAAATCACTTCGTTCTTGGATTTCATGCCGGTCATGTAGCTGGCCATGCCCGGGGCGCTGTCGGTGGTCTGGGCGTCTTCGGAGTAGGTTTTGATGCGGGCGGCGTAGGGCAACTGCTCCATGGCCAGCTTATGCCGCTCCGGAATCTCCAGGCCGAGTTTTTCACCCGCGTAGATGCGCGCGGCGGTTTGCGTCACCGGGCCCATGCCGTCGCCCAGGAAGAAAATGATGTTCTTGGCCTCGGCGGCCGCGTTCTGAGTGGCCAGAGCGGCGGCACAGCAAATCAGCGCACCGCCAATGATGGAAGCTTTCATGATGTTCTCCTGCGTGGTTGGCGGTTTATTCCAGATCGAGGATGGCGGTGATCTTCTCGAACACCTCGGTGTTGTCGATGACGCCGTGGAAGCCGTCGGCGCCCATGCCGGTGGCGCCCAGGTAGACGTCGCCGCCACCGTGGGTTTCGCTGCTCAACTGGATGGCGGCCTCTTGCAGGTAATCGTTCCCGGCGGTGGTGGTCTCATCCAGGGCCACGCGGCTGTCCGGTCGGTTCGGACCATTGCCGAAGCCGAGAATGGTATAGGGGTTGCCGTCCACATCGGTGCGAGGAGTCCCCTTGTTCGGACCGTTGGCATAGTTGCGCACCAGGCCCAGCACGCCGGCGTGACCGTCAGTGGTTGCTCCGGTTCGTTCGGCGTAGCCATTGATCACCAGAGTGTGATCATGGTCGGCGGTCACCACGATCAGGGTGTTTTTCAGGCCCGGGTCAATGTTTTCCATTTTTTCCAACGCCGCGGCGATAGCATTATCGAAGGCGATACCGTCGGTCAGCGCGCGCTTGGCATTGCTGGCGTGCAACGCGTGGTCGATACGCCCCCCTTCCACCATCAGGAAGAAACCGCTGTCACGGGCATGCAGCATGTCGATGGCCTTGCTGGTCATCTCTTCCAGACTGGGTTCCTGCTGGGGAACGCGATCCAGCTCATAACTCATATCGCTGCTGGTGAAGATACCCAGCACACGGTCCTCATCGGCCACGTCCATCAGTTCGGAAGTGCTGGAGGCGTACTGGTAGCCGGCCTCCTGCATTTCCGCGATCAGATCGCGACCATCGGTGCGACGCCCACCGTTGTCGTTAGCCAGAAAATGACGACGGCCGCCGCCCAGCACCACATCGATACCATCGCCCAGGGCGGCGTTGTAGCCTTCTCCACCGGGCACCATCTGCGCGGCGATGGTGTTCTCACCATTACGGTTGCACAGGTGCGCGTAGGTGGTCGCCGGAGTGGCATGGGTGACCCGGGTGGTGGTAACCACGCCGGTGGCGTAACCGCTGGCTTTCATTTTTTCCAGCAAGGTGGGTACCGGTGAACCATTACCTTGCTCACAGGTGGTGTTGCCGTCGGCGTCCACGTATTGGGAACCGTCCGGCGCGTAGGCGTTGGTGCCGGTGCTCATGGAGATGACTTCGTTCTTCATCTTCACGCCGGTCATATAGGCGGCCATGGACGGCGCGCTATCGGTCACCTGACCGTCCTCGGAATAGGTGCGCACGAAGGCAGATTCGGGAAGCTCATCAATGGTGATGCTGCCGGCTTCTCCCGCTTCGTAGATTCGCATGGCGGTCAGCGTGGTGATCCCCATACCATCACCCAGAAAGAACAATACGTTTTTCTTGCTGGTTTCAGAGGGCGGCGGCGTACCGTTATTGTCGTTGTCGCTATCACCGCCGCAACCCGCCAGAGTCACGGCCAGGGCCAGCCCTGCCATCTTGAGCATCTTCATCGGATTATCCTGTCATGGTGTCCATTTCCGCCGACCTTTACTAACCCCGGGTCGGTCCCAAAGGTGAGTATCACGGCGCTTCATGACAGTTAGGCGATAGGAAAAAGACAGCAGCCAGACAACCGGAACCCGGTCACAATCCCACTGAAAAAAGGCTAACGGCGAAGGGAAAGCACGGGCCCCTCCGAGTGGCGGGGCCCATGTAGTGGCTTACCCGAACGGGTGGCGCTTGATGATGGTCTCGGCCCGGTCCGGGCCGGTGGAGATGATATCGATGGGCGCGCCGGTCACTTCCTCGATGCGCTTGAGGTAAGCGCGGGCGTTTTCCGGCAGATCCTCGAGCTTCTTCACGCCGATGGTGGATTCCCGCCAGCCAGGCACGGATTCGTACACCGGCGTCACTTCCGCGTAGCTGTCCGCGTCCCAGGCACATTCCAGGGTCTCACCGTCCGGGCCCTTGTAGCCCACGCAGATGTTCACCTCTTCCAGGCCGTCGAGCACGTCCAGCTTGGTCAGGCACAGGCCGCTGATCGAGTTGATCTGAATGGCCCGCTTCAAGGCAATGGCGTCGAACCAGCCGCAGCGACGGGCGCGACCGGTGGTGGCACCGAATTCGTGGCCCTTTTCCGCCAGGTGGCGACCGGTTTCGTCGAACAGCTCGGTGGGGAACGGACCGCCACCGACCCGGGTGGTGTAAGCCTTGGTGATGCCCAGCACGTAGTCCAGGTAAAGCGGGCCGAAGCCGGAGCCGGTGGCGGTACCGCCGGCGGTGGTGTTGGAGCTGGTGACGTACGGGTAGGTGCCGTGGTCAATGTCCAGCAGGGTGCCCTGGGCACCTTCGAACATAATGTTCTCGCCCCGCTCGCGTGCCCCGTGCAAGCGCGCGGTGACGTCGCATACCAACGACCGGATCTCCTCGGCCAGGGCCAGAGTCTCATCCAGGGTCTGCTGGAAATCCACCGGCTCGGCATTGTAGAAGCTGCGCAGGATGAAGTTGTGGTAGTCCATCACCTCGCCAAGCTTGGCGGCGAACCGTTCACGGTGGAACACATCGCCCAGGCGCACGCCGCGACGGGCCACCTTGTCTTCGTAAGCGGGGCCGATGCCGCGCCCGGTGGTGCCGATCTTCTGGGCACCACGGGCCACTTCCCGGGCCTGGTCCAGGGCCACGTGCACCGGCAGGATCAGCGGGCAGGCGGAGGACAGACGCAGGCGCTCGCGCACCGGCACGCCTTTCTCTTCCAGGCCGCGGATTTCATTGAGCAGCGCCTCCAGCGACAGCACCACGCCGTTGCCGATCAGGCACTGGACGTTTTCGCGCAGGATGCCGGAGGGAATCAGATGCAGGACGGTTTTCTCACCGTCGATCACCAGGGTGTGGCCGGCATTGTGGCCGCCCTGGAAGCGGGCCACATAGGCGGCCTGGTCGGTGAGCAGATCGACGATCTTGCCCTTGCCTTCATCACCCCATTGGGTACCGAGAATTACGACGTTCTTGCCCATGGCTGTTCGCTTTGGCCTGTCAGGAGGAAATGGGTTGGAGGGTCCAGCCGCCGTCGGCGGCCACCAGTTCGCGGTCGCACCCGAGCTCGCCCGGGTCGTTGTCGGCGCCGGCCAGAGCCAGCACCACCCGCTCGCCGTCGGCGCGCAGGCGCGCCACGCGATCGGTAAAGACGGCATCGGTGAGCACGCCCCGGGCGAGAATACCGCCGCCCCGGGTGACCGGCGCCAACGACGCCAGTTTTTTCAGATCGGCACTGAAGCCGGTGGCCGGCCGGGCGCGGCCGAACACTTCGCCGATGTGATCGTAGCGGCCGCCCTTGGCCAGCGGCTCACTGTCGCCGGGCAGGTAGGCGGCGAACACGCAGCCGGTGTGGTAGTGGTACCCGCGCAGTTCACCCAGGTCCAGGTGCACCCGGGCCCCGCGCGCGCGCAGTACGCTCACCAGGCTTTCCAGCTCCGTCAGCGCCTCGGTGGCGGCGGGAAACGCCGCCAGCAGTTCGCGCGCCTGCGGGAACACCGTGGCGTCGCCGTCCAGGAACGGCAGCGCCGCCAGGGCGTGGCGAGCGGCATCGGGCAGCGCGCGGCTGGCCACGAACTGTTCCAGTTCGGTGCGTGCCTTGCGCAGGTAGATGTCTTCCAGGGCGGCCTGGTCGGCTTCCGACAGATCGCAGGCGGCGACCAGGGCACGAAAAATGCCCACATGGCCCAGATCCAACACCACCCGGTCGCCGGCTCCGACAAGATCCAGGGTTTCCAGAAGCAGCAGGATCACTTCCAGGTCGCTGTCGGCACCATCATGGCCGAACAGTTCCACGCCCAGTTGATACGGCAGCCGGGTGCCGCCGGCCTGGGGCGGCTTGGCGCGCAGGGCGGTGGAGCAATAGCACAGCCGGGTGGGGGCGTCGCGGCGCAGGCCGTGGGCGTCGATGCGCGCCACCTGCGGAGTCATGTCGGCGCGCACGCCCATCAGGCGACCGCTGAGCTGGTCGGTGATCTTGAAGGTATCCCGCTCGAGATCACGGCCGGCGCCGTTAAGCAGGGATTCCAGGAATTCGATCAGCGGCGGGAACACCAGTTCGTAGCCCCAGGACCGGTACAGATCCAGGGCGCGCCGCCGCAATTCTTCGATGGCCCGGGCGCGTTCGGGGAGGACTTCCTCGACGCCGTCGGGCAGGAGCCACTGTTCTTCCTGATTCATCCTAGGACCGTGTTAGCAGCAGGAGGCCGGCACCCAATAACATGGCGGCCAGCCCGATGAGTCTCAGCACGCGACTATCCAGATCGGCCAGTTCCCGCGCCGCCCGGCGCATACGCGCCGGCGCCAGGAACAGGGGAATGCCCTCGATGACCAGAACCAGGCACAGCGCCGTGATCAGTACGCTCGCGTCCATCGCACCGCCCGATAGCCACAAAAAAACCGGGTCCCTCGGGCCCGGTTACGGCATTCTAACACGTCCTCCAAAGCACAGACACCTTCGCGGAGCCGGCGTCATCGGCCGGCCCGGCACGGGCCAGTTGGCCATGCACGGCGAGCCCCACGGCAAAGGCGGCGAGCAGCACCTGCAGCACGAATAGCACGGTGGCGAAGCGGTGGTTCAGACTTCTCATCCCTTTTCCCCGGTCCCGATCAGCGGCCCCAATGCTAGGCGGTGAACCGCCCGCGCACACCCATGGCCCGGTCTTCCCCGGCTCATGGCCGCCTCACGGCGACCACCGCCGGCGATAGGCATCTTCGTTGATCAGGGTGGCGAAACGATGGGCACCGGCGCGGCTTTCAAGCGGCGGCGGCAGGCCGGTAAAGGCGGCGATCTTACGGCGCAGGCGGCGGAACAGGCGGGCCGGCACCGGGCGCTCTCCGGGGCGCGACTGGCCGGCCAGGGCGGACACCAGTTCCGGGTCCGGCACCCAGGCACCCGCGGCGGCCAGCAGGCGCGACAGAAGCACCCGTTCATGGCCGTTGAGAGCGATTTCGCGGTTGTCCGGGGTCCGCAGCAGCCAGCCGTCCTCGGCCAGCCACCAGCCGGCGGAGCGTGGCGGAGCGCCCCGGTCCTCCAGCCGCAGCCGCCGCGCCAGCCGCTCCAGCGTGGCGACCAGCACGTGGATGTCCACCGGCTTGACCAGATAGGCATCGGCGCCTTCGCGCAGGCCCAGCAACTGATGTTCGTTGCTGCCGTAACCGGATACCATCACCACCGGTATCCGGCTCTCCCGACGCAGCCGCCGGCTGACCGAGAAACCATCCTCATCGGGCAGGCCGATATTGAGGACCACCAGGTCGAAGACCTCGCCGGGGAAGTGCCTCCACAGGGACGCGGCGTCCGGGTACCCCACCGCGCGGAATCCGCCGGCCACCAGCTCGCGCACCAATAGCGCCCGCATCGGGCCGTAGTCCTCGACCACCGCCACGCGGAGCGGGCGGTCAGCCACGACGGCGCCCCCCCGGAGTAACCGGGGCCCGCGGCGCTCGCCGGTGGCCTCGGCGCTTTCCCAAAAACGGCATAAAGAACGGTCGTCACCATGACGGCCCCGTTCCGCGGGGTACCGTCCGGCGCGTCCCCAAGGTCAGGTGATCGGAACGCCGACTATTCCGGCGGACAGGGTCGTGGTTCGCTATCTGGTTTGCGGGACTCTAGGGAAAAGTGTGATCCGCTTCACCAATCTGGACGTAGCCGCCCACTCACCACTGACTCACAACCCCATCCTGAACCGTTGCCGCTCTCCGGTCACCCGGGCACGCCGCTGTACTCTCGCATGTCGTTTACCAGGTAGCCCACGCCACGTACCGCCTCCAGGGGCAGGGTCCATTCGCTGACCGCGCGGATTTTGCGGCGCAACCGGTAGATCACCATCTCCAGGCGGTGCGGATCGAAATCGTGCACGTCCGGGGTCAGGGCACCGATCAGGGTCTCCCGATCGATTGGTCGCCCCCCGGCTTCGATCAGGCAGCGCAGCATGTCACGTTCATAGGCGGTGAGGGTGACGTCCTGCTGGTCCGGCGTGCGCAGTTTCCAGCCATCGGCCACCAGCCGCCACAGGTTCTCCTGGCCGGGCTCCGGATCCGCCATCTCCGGCACATCCATGGTGCCGCGCAAACGCCGCCCCAGGCTTTCCAGGGTGGCCACCAGGACGCCGTAGTCCACCGGCTTGGTGAGGTAAGCGTCGGCACCGTGGCGCAGCCCGTTCACCTGGTCGGAGCTGGTGGCGTAGCCGGTCAGCATGACGATGCCCACCTGGGAGGCACTGCGCAGATGCTCCGCCACCGACAGGCCGTCCTCGCCGGGCAGCCCCACATCCAGCACGATGAGGTCGCAGCGTGATACCGTCATATGGCGCCACAGGGCAGTGGCATCGGCACAGCCCTTGACGTTGAAACCGTTGGCGGCGATTTCATTCACCACCAGTTCCCGTTGCTCGGGGTCGTCCTCGACGACCACCACATCAAGACGTCGTTCGCTCATCCACCCTCTCCTTCTTTGCCTTCTTCCAGCGTCCAAGTGGTCAACATAAACACGTATTGCAACAGCAGGTGTGGGGAGAACGGCTTCACCAGCCGCTCCACGTCCGGCGGCAGCTCCCGGGCCAGCGCCCCCGCCTCGGGCAGATAATCGGAGATCAGAATAATCGCCAGCTCGGGGTAAAGCGGGCGCAACCGTCGAATCAGCGCCGGCCCGCCCAGCCCGGGCATGCGCAGGTCGGTGACCAGCACATCCGGTATCCGGCCACGACCGATCACCCGCCAGGCTTCCTCACCATCGCGAGCACCAAGCACCCGACAACCACCGTTTTCCAGGGTCGCGCCAAGCATGGCGCGCAATTCATCGTCATCATCGACCAGCAGCACCAGCGGCGAATGCACACCGCCGGGCGGCGCCGCCAGCTCGCGGTGCGGCAGCAGCAGCCGGAAGCGACTGCCCGCCCCGGGCCGGCTTTGCACCTCGATGGCGCCGCCGGCTTCGTTGATCACCCTGCCGACCACCGCCAGCCCCAACCCGGTGCCGCTGCTTTGCCCCTTGGTGGTGAAGAACGGCTCGAAGATGCGCCGGCGCACGTTCTCGTCCATGCCCACGCCGGTATCGCTCAGGTCAATTTCCACCCGCGAGGCGTCTTGCTCTTGCCGACCGACCGCCAACCGGAAGTGGCCGCCTTCCGGCATCGCATCGCGGGCGTTGGTGGCCACGTTCAGCACCGCCAGTTCGAACTGTCCCCGGTCAATGCGCACCGGCAGAACCTCTTCCGGCAACAGCAACTCGATGCGCACGCGCGGATCGAACAACTGGCGCAGCATGCCCTCCAGGCCTCGTAGTGCCTCGCACACATCAAACACTTCCGGGTGCGCCACGTCCTGGCGGCTGAAGTTGAGCAATTTGCGACTGATCGCCGCGCCGCGCCGGGCGGCGGTTTCCACGCCGGCCAGGGCCTCGAGCAATTCCGCTGGCTCACGGCGCCGTTCACGCCACTGCGCGTAACCAAGAATGACGCCGAGAATATTATTGAAATCATGGGCCACGCCGCCGGCCAACTGGCCGATGGCCTTGACCTTCTGTACGTGCACCAGTTGCTCCATGGTTTGTTCCCGTTCTTCTTTTTCGGCTTTCAGGGAGCGACGCGCCGCTTCCAGTTCCCGGCGCCGGGTTTCCACATCGTCCAGGCTGGTGGCCAGGCTGGTCAGCGAGCCGTCGAAGACCACCGCCACGACGAGAAAACTGACCATCAGGCCGGCGGCGATCTCAAGGGCCAACCCCGGGGCGGTACCGACATAAAGTTCATGTCCGACCCCCACCAGCACGCACAACCAGGTAAACACCAGCACCCCCCACAATGCCCGGCGTCCGAACAAGACGCCGGCCAGGGCCAAAGGAAACACATGGGCGATCTGGGCCGGCCCCGGGCTGCGGATACCGGACAGCAGATACACCAGCATGATCATTGCCAGACTGCCGGCCAGAAACAGCCGGGCGGCGAACCGGAATCGCCCGCGGCGAATCAACAGAAAACCCAGCCAGGCAAAACCCGCCACCCAACCGTGGATGACCAGATAAAATCGTTCCAATTCCCCCAGCGGCCCGCCGCCCAACAGCCGCAGCAACCAGCAAAACGGGATCAGCACGCCAAGAATCAGCAACACCAGTTGCAGCGTCACCGCGCCGTGACGGTCACCCTCCCCCACTACCCGTTCCAGCCAATACCGCGCTTTTCTGTGCATTCAGCCTTGTTCTCCCTGCGCTGGCGGCACGCGTGGACGGAGGGCCTCGAAGGCCCGCCCATCAGGGGGACTCCCGACTCCTCATTATGCCATTATTTGATTAATGGTAATTCACTCTCAAGCCCTTCACCCTAATCGAATCCTCACGCGAGGAATACGCTCCGCGAAACCCTATTATTACCATTATTGTTCCACCTTCCCCATTGCCACCTTCGTCGACCCCCACCGGCGAGGCCAGAAAGGCAACGGCGGGCGCTTTGCCCGGAGGGCGCGGCTGAAGCCGCTCATACAGGGGTATCCAGCCCGCCAGGCCGCGCGGAACGCCTATTGCGGTAATGCACAATGAACCAAAAAAAAACCCGCCAGAAGGCGGGTTTTTTCATCGTCGGCGCGGATCAGTTCGAACCCGAATCCTTCATGTAGCGGAAGAATTCGCTGTCCGGCGACAGGATCAGCAGGTCGTCCGAGGAATTGAAGCTGTCCCGGTAGGCCTGCAGGCTGCGATAGAAGCGGAAGAATTCCCGGTCCTTGGAGTAGGCGTTGGCATAGATGTTGGTGGCGCGGGCGTCGCCCTCACCGCGCATCTTCTGCGCGCCCTCGTAGGCACGAGCCAGGATTTCGGTGCGCTCACGGTCGGCGGCGGCGCGGATACGCTCGGCCACCTCGCGACCACGGGCACGATGCTCGGCGGCATCGCGGGCCCGTTCGGCGCGCATGCGGTCGAATACCCGACCGCGAACCTGCTCCGGCCAGTCGACCTGCTTGACGCGCACATCCACCACTTCGATCCCCAGGTCCTCCATGGTGGCCGCGTTCACTTCCTCGGCCACGGAGTTCATCAACTCCTCGCGCTGGTCGTCCTTTTCCGGCGGCGGGCCGCTGCCGGCGTCCGGGTCCGGCTGCCCGGAGGCGGCGCTCTCATCCCCGGAGGTGGTGGCATCGGCCTCCTCGGCGGCGGAGGTGGTCCCGTTCATCAATTCTCCGCTGCTCACCGCGGACGGGTCCAGGGCCTCATCGGGCAGGGCACCACCGCGACCGGCCACCACTTCCTGCACGGTGCGCGAGGCGAACTGGTTGCGCAACGCCTCGTTGACGCGCGGATCGAGCAGTTCCCGCGCCCGCCGCTCCATGGCCAGACCGCTGTTGGCGCCAGCGCCGACACTGACGATATAGCGCTGCACGTCGGCGATGCGCCAGGTCACGAAGGCATCCACGTTAAGCAGCTTCTTCTCGGCGGTGAGGAACGACTGGGTGGGCACGTCGTGGGTGAGCAGACGCCCGTCCACGCGAATCACCTCGTCGATCAGCGGCACCTTGGGGTAAATACCCGGCTCGATGTCCGCCTGCTCCACCCGGCTGAAGCGCTTCAGCACGGCCTTCTCGGTTTCATTGACGATGTAGAACGAATCCAGGGCCAGCAGCAACAGCACGCCCACTGCCACCAGCACCAGCCAGCTACGTGTGCTCATCAGCGAATCTCCGTGCGGTTGCTTTGGTACAGGCTGCGCGACGTCTTGCGGCCACTGCCGCCGTCATCGGCGCCGGCGCTGGCCGGATTCGACGCCCCACCGGTGCCGCCACTGGATGCGCCGCCGCGGGTGTCGGTCTTGCCGGCGCGACCCTTGAGCATCTGATCCAGGGGCAGGTACATCAGGCTGTCGCCGTTGGGGATATCCGCCAGCACCTTGCTGGACTTGCTCAGCACTTCGGTGATGGTGTCCAGATAGAGGCGCTGCCGGGTCACTTCCGGCGCCTTGCGGTATTCGGCCACCAGGTCGTTGAAGCGCGCCGCGTCACCTTCGGCTTCCGCCACCACCCGGGCTTTGTAGGCCTCGGCTTCCGCGCCGATGCGGGCCCCCTCACCACGGGCCTGCGGGATCACCGAGTTGTAATAGGCTTCCGCTTCCTTCTTGAAACGGTCCTCGTCTTCCTTGGCCTTGGCGACGTCGTCGAAGGCGTCGCGCACCGCTTCCGGCGCGGCGGTCTTGTCCAGCACCACCTGGTTGATCACCAGGCCGGTATTGTAGCGGTCCAGGTAATCCTGCAGGCGCTCGCGCACCTCAAGACGAATGTCCTCGCGGCGGTCCTTGAGAACGCCGTCCATGGTGGAACTGCCCACCACGTGCCGCAGCGCGGAACTGGTGGCGTGTTCGAGGATGGCTTCCGGGGCACCGACGCGCAGCAGGTAGGCCTGCGGGTCGAGCACCTTGTACTGCACCTCCAGGGTCACCGCCACGATGTTGGTGTCCTCGGTGAGCATCTCCTCGCTGAGCTCGTAGCTGCGATTCTGGCCGACATCGACTTTCATGGTCTGCTCGATGACCGGGGCACGCCAGTTGAGGCCCGGGTCCACCATGCGGTTGAACTCACCAAAACGCAGCACCACCGCGCGCTGGCTCTGATCCACCACGTAGAAGCCCATCAATACATAGCCGACCACCAGGATCACCAGCACCACCGCCAGCAGGCCGCCAGGGAAGCCGCCGGACGGCTTCTTGCCACCGCCACCGCCGCCGCTCTTGCCGCCAAACAGGCTGTTGATACGATCCTTGAGGTTCTTCAGTGCTTCATCGAGATCCGGTGGGCGCTGATCGCCGCCACCGCCACCCCCGCCCCAGGGGTCCCTGGGCTTGTTGCCGCCGGGTTCATTCCAGGCCATTGAATTCTCCGTTATCCCGCTCTGTGCGAGCGTCCAGGATTGTAGGAAGGGGTCTCCGCGTCTGCAACCGACGGGTCCGGTACCTTTACCTGTTCCTCGTCCAGCCCCGCCTCGCGCAGCAATCGCTCGAAGTGCACCCGATTGACGTGCACCCGCAACAGCATGCCCCCATCCGTGGCCGCCTGCTCATCGGTCACCTCGCCGGCCTCGTGCAGACGCGCGCGCAGCTTGCCCGCCCAGGGTGGCAGCCGCAACCAGCGGTCCACCCAACGATCAGCCAGCCGTTCGGCGATCGCCTGGTTGAGCAGGTCAAAACCTTCACCGGTGGCCGCCGACAACCACACTCGCCAGGGCAGTCCCTGCTCGTCGCGCTCCAGGCGGGCCCCCTCTTCGAGACGGTCCACTTTGTTGTAAACGTGCAACACAGGCACCTGATCGGCGCCGATTTCCTCCAGCACCTCGTCCACCGCCGCCACATTGGCGTCCCGTTCCTCGGCGCTACAGTCAGTCACATGCAGCAGCAAGGACGCGTTAACGGTTTCTTCCAGGGTGGCGCGAAACGCCTGCACCAGCCGGTGCGGCAGATGACGAATGAAGCCCACCGTATCCGCCAGGATCGCCGGGCCCACGCCCGGCACGCGCACCTTGCGCAGGGTCGGGTCCAGGGTGGCGAATAACTGGTCGGCCACGTAGACATCACCGGTGGTCAGCGCATTGAACAGGGTGGACTTGCCGGCGTTGGTGTAGCCCACCAGGGAAATCAGCGGGGTTTCCGAGCGATCCCGGGCACGCCGGCCCTGAGCGCGCTGCTTGCGCACCTTATCCAGCCGCGTCTGAATCGAACGGATGCGCTCGCGCAGCAGGCGCCGGTCGGTTTCCAGCTGGGTCTCACCGGGCCCTCGCAGGCCAATGCCGCCCTTCTGGCGCTCCAGGTGGGTCCAGCCACGCACCAGGCGGGTGGACAAATGCTGAAGCTGGGCCAGTTCCACCTGCAGCCGCCCCTCGTGGGTGCGGGCGCGCTGGGCGAAAATATCCAGGATCAGACCGGTGCGGTCGAGCACCCGGCATTTCACCGCGCGCTCCAGGTTCCGTTCCTGTCCGGCGCTCAGGGCATGGTTGAACAGCACCACGTCGGCCTCGTGCTCGCGCACCAGGTCAGCCAGCTCCTCGGCCTTGCCGGAGCCGATGAACAGCGCCGGGTCGGGCCGGTCGCGCTTGCTCACCAGTTCCGCCACGGGCTCGACCCCGGAAGAGGTCACCAAATGGTGAAATTCGTCCAGGTCCTCACGCCCCAGGGCGTCGGGCAGTTCCAGATGAACCAGCACCGCTTTCTCGCCGGCGCCGGTGCGCACCTGTTCGGTACGATCAAAAAGATCCATGGGTTCCAGTGTAAAGGACACAAAAAGCAAAGCCACGCCGTTCGGCGTGGCTTTGGCGAGGGAGGAAGGCGATTGGCGGCTTACTGGTTGCCGAAATCGTCACCTATGCCCCCTTGGTGGCCGGCTTGCTGGCCGCCCTGCATTGCCGGGTTGCCGCCTCCGCCCGCGGCGCGCGGGTTGCGGGCCGGTACCACGGTGGAAATAGCGTGTTTGTAAACCATCTGGCTGACCGCGTTTTTCAGCAGAACCACATACTGATCAAAGGACTCAATCTGCCCTTGCAGTTTGATGCCGTTCACCAGGAAGATGGAAACCGGGATGCGTTCCTTTCTCAGCGCATTGAGAAAAGGGTCTTGTAGCGAGTGCCCTTTTGACATGGCAAATCTCCTTAACGTTCATAAAAAGTGAGCGCCCAAGCGTTCGGGCAATCATCAGCGCTTACGTCCGGGCTTCGCGAGGCCGGCCATCCCTGCCGGACGGCCCGCGGGCCAAGGACTTCTCTTTGGCAGCCTTCCCCGAAAAAGGTTTCAGCCCCACCCTTCGTAAAGCCCTGCGTCATCGTGGTCCTCTATGGGGCTTGGTCCCAATAAAAACAAGCCTCAAGGGAGCAATTGCGCCCTCCGGAACCCTCGATTCAACTAAACACGGTTTTACAAACGCCTGCAAGACGGGCAACGCACGCCCTGCGACTCTCGTCACGGGCGCCGTCGTACCAGGTAAGACCGGGCCATTTACGCAGCCAGGTGAGCTGCCGTTTGGCCAGCTGCCGGGTAGCGATAATACCTTTTTCCACCATGGTCATGTAATCCCATTGGCCCTCTAAATAACGCCAAACCTGACGATAGCCCACCGCCTTGAGGGCCGGCAGCTCGCCGTGCAGGTCAGCGCGGGCGCGCAGTGCCGCCACCTCTTCCACCAGCCCCGCCTCGAGCATGGCATGGAAACGGGACTCGATGCGCCGGTGCAGCTCCTCGCGGGGCGGCGCCACCGCCAGACTAAGCACCGGTCGGGCCAGGCCCGGGAAGCGATAAAAGCCATCCGCCAGGGGCTCGGCGGCGGTATCGTGTTCGCCGTGGAAAGCGCTCAGTGGGCGACCGGTGAGTCGGTATACCTCCAGGGCGCGCTGCAGGCGCTGGCGGTCAGTGGGCTTGAGACGGGCGGCGCTGGCCGGGTCCACCTCGGCCAGCGCCCGGTGCACCGCCGGCCAGCCGTCGCGCGCCGCCAGGGCGGCGATGTCGGCGCGCACCGCCGCGTCCGCCTCCGGCAGCGGCGCCAACCCCTCCACCAGGGCCTTGAAATACAACATGGTGCCGCCCACCAGCAGCGGAATCCGGCCGGCGGCGGCGATGGATTCGATTTCGCCGAGCGCGTCGGCGCGGAAATCCGCCGCCGAATAGGGCTCGGCCGGGTCGCGAAAACCCAGCAGGCGGTGCGGGGCGCGGGCCAACTCATCGTCGGAGGGGCGCGCGGCGCCGATGTCCAGGCCGCGATAGACCAGGGCGGAGTCCACGTTGATCAGCTCCACCGGCAAGGTTTCGGCGGCCTCGATGGCCAGGTCGGTCTTACCGGCGGCGGTGGGGCCCATCAGCAAGATCACCGGCAGCGATGCCCCGGGTACGGCGCCCATTACTGACCCCGCATGAACAGGCGATCCAGTTCCTTGACGCTCATCTGGGTCCAGGTAGGCCGCCCGTGATTGCACTGGCCGGAACGCTCGGTGGCTTCCATGTCCCGCAGCAGGGCATTCATTTCCGGCACCGTCAGGCGCCGGTTGGCGCGCACGCTGCCGTGGCAGGCCATGGACGAGAGCAAGGCATCGAGCTGCTGCTCAATGCGCTCGCTGGAACCCTGGGCGAGCAGGTCGGAAAGCACGTCGCGCACCAGGGTTTCGCTGTCCGCGTTACGCAGCAGCGCCGGCACCTCGCGCACCACCAGGGTTTCCGGCCCGGCGCGTTCAACCAGAAAGCCCAGGCGCTCGAACACCTCCGGCTGCTGCTCGGCGAAGTCCGCCTCCCGGGAGGACACCGCCATGGACACCGGCACCAGCAACGGCTGGCTGCGCACCTTGGCCTCGGCCCAGTCGCGCTTGAGGCGCTCGTAGGTAATCCGTTCATGGGCGGCGTGCATATCCACCAGCACCATGCCGTGCTCGTTTTCGGCGATGATAAAGATGCCATGCAATTGCGCCACCGCGTAGCCCAGCGGCGGGGTCTGGCCCGGCTGTGGCGCGGCGGCGGGCGTGTCGGCGGCGGGCGCACCCACCAGAGCACCGTAGGCACCGGCCTGGCGGGCGCCATCGGCCACCGTCGCTGGCCGCCCCGGCACCGGCCCCGGATAGCCGCCCCCGCCGCCGAAGCCCCCCACGCCCCCGACACCACCGCCGCCGGTATCCGGACGCGGCGTGGTCAGCGGCATGCTGCCCTGGGTGGGCGCCGGCTGAACCTGATCGGTCAGCGGCACTTCGGCATGGCCGTCGGCGCCGGGGCGCACCTCGGCGATGGTCCGGTGCAGGGTGCGGAACAGGAAATCGTGCACCATGCGCTGCTCGCGGAAACGCACCTCGTGCTTGGTGGGGTGCACGTTGACGTCCACCAACGCCGGGTCGACCTCGAAAAACAGCACATAGGCCGGATGGCGACCGTGGTAGAGCACATCGGAGTAAGCCTGGCGTACCGCGTGGTTGACCACCTTGTCGCGGATCACCCGGCCATTGACGTAGAAGTACTGCAGGTCCGCCTGGGAGCGGGAAAAGGTGGGCAGCCCCATCCAGCCATGCAGGCGCAGGCCGCCGTGCTCGATGTCCACCTCCATGGCCTGCTCCATGAAAGCGCGGCCACACAGCCGCGCCACCCGGGCGGCGCGCAGGGTGGCGTCGTCGCCGGCGGGCAACTGGTGAATCACCTTCTGATTATGGGTAAGCCGGAAGGCGGTCTGGAATTCGCTCAGGGCGACCCGCCGGAACACCTCTTCCAGGTGGTTGAACTCGGTCTTCTCGGTACGCAGGAAACGGCGCCGGGCCGGCGTGTTGAAGAACAGGTCGCGCATGGTCACGGTGGTGCCGCGCGGGTGAGCGGCGGGGGCCACGCTGGGGGCCATGTCGCGGCCCTCCACGGACACCTGCCAGCCCTGGGCCTGGGCACCGTCGTTACTGGCCAGAGTGAGCCGGGACACCGAGCTGATCGCCGCCAGCGCCTCGCCGCGAAAGCCCAGGGTGCCGATGGCTTCCAGGTCTTCCTGGCTCTGAATCTTGCTGGTGGCATGCCGGGACAGCGCCAGCGGCAAATCCTCCTCGCCGATGCCGGTGCCATCGTCGCGCACCTTGATCAGCTTGATGCCGCCCTGCTCCACATCCACGGTGATCTGCCGGGCTTCGGCGTCCAGAGCGTTTTCCAGCAGTTCCTTAAGCACCGAGGCGGGCCGCTCCACCACCTCGCCGGCGGCGATCTGGTTGGCGAGCCGGGAATCCAGGCGGTGAATCTTTGCCACGGTGAAAAACCTCAGGATTGGGGGATGACCAGCGTCTGGCCGACGATGATGCGGTCATCCTGAATATTGTTGGCGGAGCGCAGCGACTGCTCGCTGACCTGGTGCCGGCGGGCGATGCCGGACAGGGTATCGCCGGGCTGGATGCGATACTGGTCGCCGTTCTGGCTGCGCTGGGCGGCGAACCAGCTACCCGGCGCCGGGTGGGTGCGGAAATAGCGCTCCACGCCGGCCTCGATGGAGCGCGCGAGTTTCTCCTGATGGGCGCTGGAACGCAAATTCCGCGCTTCTTCCTTATTGGAGATAAAGCCGGTTTCCACCAGCACGGATACCATCTCCGGCTCCTTGAGCACCACGAACGCGGCCTGCTCCACGGTGTCGCGGCCGCCGTGCAGGCGCGTCACCTGGCCCATTTCGGCGAGGATCTGACGGCCCAGATACAGGCTGTGCGCCATGGAACCACTCATGCGCATGTCGGCAAGCACGCTGAGCAGATTGGAATCGTCCTTCTCTTCCTCGTAGACGCCGGCCACCTTGTCCGATTCGTTGGCCATTTTCGCCAGATAGCGGGCACGGGCGCTGGTGGCGCCCCGGTTGGACAGGGCGAACACGCTGGCGCCATGGGCGCGCGGATCGGTGAAGGCATCGGCATGGATCGAGATGAACACATCGGCGTGGTTGTCCTGGCGGGCGATGCGGCGCCGCTCCGCCAACGGCACATAGTAGTCGCCATCGCGCACCATCACCGCCTTCATGCCGGGCTGGGCGTCGATGCGCGCCTTCACCTTCTTGGCGATCTGCAGCACCACGTCCTTTTCACGCAGATTACCCGGCCCGGACGCACCCGGGTCCTCGCCGCCATGGCCGGCGTCGATGGCGACGATCATGTCGCGGGGCGCGCCGGTGGCCGCGTCCGGCTTGTCCACGGTCTTCACCGGCTTCGGGTCCTTGTCGAACAGATCCACCACCAGCCGCCAGTTGTGCGGCGACACCGGTTTGAGCAGGTTGGTGCGTGGCCGCACCGCCTCGTTGAGATCGAATACCACCCGGGTCATGTCCGGGTGCTTGCCGACGCGGATGTCCTTGATCGGGCTGTCGCTGATGTCCAGCGACATCATATCGAAGTCGAGTTCGGTGTCCGGCAGATCCACCACCACCCGGTCCGGGTTGGCCAGCTTGTCCAGACTGTGCTCCACCGGCTCGGGCAGATCAAAGACGATGCGGGTGTGATCCGGCGCCCGGTGCAGGCGCACCGAGTCCACGGTGACGGCGGCGGCCGGCACCGAGGCCAGACAACCCAGCGCCAGTATGCACAGGGCGATCAGTCGGGGCGGAGTCGGTCGCTCAATGTTGGCCATGGGCCCAATCCAAATTCGCCTGTCGTCCCCGACCGTCCACGGTCAGGGTCACGGTAAGATCCGGTTCGGGAATCATGCCCCGGCCCCGGTCGGGCCACTCCAGCACGCACAGGGCCCGTCCGTCAAAATAGTCGCGGATGCCGATCATCTCCAGTTCCTCGGGGTCGCCCAACCGATACAGGTCGAAATGATAGATAGGGACCCCACCCACTTCATAGGGTTCCACCAGGGTATAGGTGGGACTTTTTACCGCGCCCCGGTGGCCGAGCCCGTGAAGCAGGCCGCGCATCAGCGTGGTCTTGCCGGCACCCAGGTCACCACGCAGATAGACGCAGCTCCCCGGCGTCAGACGGCGCCCCAGGTCGGCGCCCAGCGCCAGGGTGGCGGCCTCGTCGGCCAGATAATGGCGTTCAGTAGTCATTCAACTCCCGGCGCAGGTCGATAAGCAGATCGGTGGCGAGCAGGCCTCGCTCGCCGTCCCGGGCGGCGGCCCGGTCGGCGGCGCGGGCGTGGGCCATGGCGCCCAGGGCGGCGGCCCGGTAAGGCGCCAGCCCCTGGGCGCGCAGGGCGGCGATCACCCCGGTGAGCAGGTCGCCCATGCCACCGCTGCCCATGCCCGGGTTGCCATCACTGATCAGCGCGGTGCCCTCGGCGCCGCGCACCAGGGTGCCCAGCCCCTTGAGCAGGGCGGTACCGCCGTAACGGGCCGCCAGGCTTTCCACCGCCGCGAAACGGTCCGCCTGGACGGCGCCGGTGTCGCTGCCCAGCAGCCGGGCCGCCTCCCCCGGGTGCGGCGTCAGTACCCAGTCGTCGCGGGCGTCCACGCCCCACTCCGCCAACAGGGTCAGGGCATCGGCGTCCACCACCAGCGGCAGGCCGCTGTCCAGGGCCGCTTCCAGCAGGGCCCGTCCCCAGGCATCACGACCCAGCCCCGGCCCCACCGCCACCACCGTGGCTTGCTCCAGCAGCGGCGCCAGATCCGTCGCGCCGTCCACCGCCCGCGCCATGATTTCCGGCTGGCGCGCCAACAGCGGCGCCACGTGCTCGGCGCGGGTGGCCAGGCTGACCAGGCCGGCGCCGGCATGGCCGGCGGCCTGGGCGGTCATCATCGGTGCGCCACCGAAACCGTGGTCACCGCCGATCACCAGGACATGGCCGTAGGTTTTCTTGTATCCGTCCCGGGCACGGCGTGGCAGGGCACGGCGCAGGTCCGCCGGGGTCGGCCGCCATACCGGCGCGTCGATGCGGGCGTGCACCCGCTCATCGACACCCAGGTCATCGAACAGCAGCTCGCCGGTGCAGACCGGCCCAATGCCGGTGAGCAGCCCCCGGTTCACGCCGATATAGGTCAGCGTGCACCGGGCGTGCAGCACGGCGCCGGTGGATGCGCCGGTGTCCGCCGCCAGCCCGGAGGGCACATCCACCGCCAGCACCGGCTTGCGCAACGCGTCCAGGGCCAGGATCAGGGCACGCTTGTCCTCGCTCAGGGCCCCGGACAGGCCGGTGCCCAGCAAAGCATCCACCAGCACCGGCGCATCTTTTGGCAGGCTGTCCAGGCTCAGCGGACGCATCGGCACGCCGGCGTCCCGCGCCCGGCGGGCCATGGTCAGGGCATCGCCTTTCACGGCCTCCACCGGCTTATCCTGGAGGATCACCGGGTCCAGGCCGGCTTCCCGGGCCAGGCGCGCGACCACATAGCCGTCGCCACCATTGTTGCCGCCGCCACACAGAACCACCGGCCGCGACAGGCCCGGCCAGCGCTGTACCAACAGTTCAAAGGCGGCGCGACCGGCGCGCTCCATCAATTCCTCGCCGGACAAACCGGCGTCGCCGGCCAGTCGGTCCAATTCGCGGGTTTGCGCCGCGCTGTAGAGGCGGTCGGGTAACGATCTCAGGGGCATTCGCTGCTATCCTTGGCTCCGTCGTTGCGGTATGCGACGACAGTATACCTGTTCCTATTTTATACCGACCACGGGACCATCATGCCGCCTCGCTCCGAGCCCCACTGGGACCTCTACGGCCTCCACCTGGCCGCCTTCATGCTCGCCGGCACGGCACTGTTCGCCAAGCTGGTGCCGCTGCCGGCGCTGGACATCACCGGCCTGCGCGGCGGCATCGCCGCGCTCGCCCTGCTGGTGGTGATGCTGCTGGGCCGCGCCCGGCTCCGCTTGCCGTCACCGCGCCATTATCTGGCCATGCTGGTGGGCGGCCTGCTGTTCGCGGTGCACTGGATGACCTACTTCCACGCCATGCAGGTGTCCTCGGTGGCGGTGGGCGTGGTGGCGCTGCTGACCTTCCCGGTGATCACCGCCGTGATCGAACCGCCCCTGCTGCACCGCCGGGCGCCGCGCGGCTATGCGCTGGTGGCCGGCCTGGCGGTGCTGGCCGGCGTCACGCTGATCGGTCTGGAGAGCGGCCTGGGCGGCAACGTGCCCCTGGGGCTGGCGGTGGGGATCTTCTCCGCGGTGCTCTATTCACTGCGGAATCTGCTGCAAAAACGCTTCCTGGAGGGTGTCTCCGGCCCTCAGGTGATGCTCTACCAGGGTGCGCTCACCGCCCTGGTGTTCGCGCCTTTCCTGAGTACCTCGCCGCTGCAGCTGGCACCATCCACCTGGGGCCTGCTGCTGTTGCTGGGCACGGTGTTCACCGCCGTACCGCACACCCTGATCACCCATGGTCTGCGCCGTTTGAGCGCCACCACGGTGTCGTTCACCCTGGCCCTGCAGGTCCCCTACGCCACCCTGCTGGCGGCTCTGGTATTGTCGGAAACTCCAGGCCCCCTGGCCATCACCGGCGGCGCCCTGGTGGTGGCGGCCTCGTTGTTCGTTACCGCCCGGCAACGGCGCGAACCGGCGCCGGTGGCCGCCACCGACTGATTCACGGACGCCATGGACCTCGACCACCTGAAGCGCCGTATCGCCCACCAGGCCCGGGAACTGGGCTTCCAGCAGATGGGCGTGGCCGACCCGGATCTGAACCTGGCGGAACAACGTCTGCATGACTGGCTGGCCGCGGGCCGCCATGCCGGCATGGACTGGATGGCCGCCCACGGCAACAAGCGCTCGCGTCCCACGGAGCTGGAACCGGACACGGTGCGCGTGCTGTCGTTCCGCATGGATTACCTGCCACCGGACACCCAGCCGGTGAAGGTGCTGCGGCAAAAGGACAAAGCCTATGTATCGCGCTATGCCCTGGGCCGGGATTACCACAAGGTGATCCGCAAACGCCTGGCGCGGCTGGCGGACTGGATTCGCCAGGAAGTCAGCGGCACGCGCCTGGCCCGGGCGTTCGTGGACAGCGCCCCGGTGATGGAAAAACCGCTGGCGGAAAAGGCCGGTCTGGGCTGGCAGGGCAAGCACACCCTGCTGCTCAATCGGGACGCCGGCAGTTGGTTCTTTCTTGGCGAGCTGTACACCGACCTGCCGCTGCCGGTGGACACCCCCGGCGAGGACCATTGCGGCAAGTGCTCGGCCTGCATGACGGTATGCCCCACCGACGCCATCGTCGCGCCCTACCAACTGGACGCCCGGCGCTGCATCTCCTACCTGACCATCGAGCATGACGGCGCGATTCCCGAGGATCTCAGGCCGGGCATCGGCAACCGGGTGTTCGGCTGCGACGACTGCCAGTTGATGTGCCCCTGGAATCGCTTCGCCTCGCACAGCGGCGAGACCGATTTCCGGCCACGCCACGGCCTGGAGGACCGGGAGCTGGTGGAGCTGTTCGAATGGAACGAAGCCACCTTCCTGGAACGCACCGCCGGCTCACCGATCCGCCGCGCCGGCTTTCAGCGCTGGCGGCGCAATCTGGCGGTCGGCCTGGGCAATGGCCCGGCCAGCCCGGTGGCGCTGGCGGCTCTGCAAGCGGCCCGCCAGGACCCCAGCGAGCTGGTGCGCGAACATGTGGAATGGGCTCTGCGCCGGTTGCGAAACAAGACCAGCATGTAAAGTTCGTATTCTTTAGACTGTCAGGACCGCCTTCGGGGAACCGCCGTCGGGATGACGCCTTCAAACCGGGGGAACGTTTTTCAATTATCGACCAAGAGGGAACGCCAGCCATGAAAAAGCCAGCCCTGATCATGCTCGCCATCACCGCGCCACTGTTGAGCGCCTGCTCCAGTGGGCCCAACGAAGCGGCCGGGTATCGCCATTCCATCTTCCACGTGATCGCCTGGCACTTCGGCACCCTGGGTGCCATGGCCAAGGGCGAGCAGCCGTTCGACCAGGCCGTTTTCGAGCGCAAGGCGGGTATTCTGGAGGAACTCTCCACGCTGCCCTGGGAGGGCTTCCAGGAAGGTACCGCGGAAGGCAGCGACGCCAAGCCGGCGATCTGGGAGAACCGGGACGACTTCGATGCCAAGGCCCGCGACTTCGAGGAACGGGCAAGCACCCTGGCCAGCCTGGCCCGGGAAGGCGACCAGCAAGCCATGCTCGACCAGGTGGGCAAGGTGGGCCAGGCCTGCAAGGCCTGCCACGACGATTACCGCAAGTAGCTGCGAATCGTCCGCCGGCCGATCGCGGCTGAAGCCGCTCCTACATATGGCGGATAGCGGTAGGAGCGGCTTCAGCCGGCCAGCGCCAGCACCAGCCACACCACCGCCGTCGCCAGCACCGCCAGCACCAGGGCCCGCCAGACGGGAGCCGGGGCGGCGTCATCCGCGCCGGGCTTACGCCCGCTGATCATGGCGCCCACCAGCCGCTCGCCGCGCAGCCGGTGAGCGGCTACCGCCGCCACGTGCAGGCCCGCCAGCATCAGCAACAGGTTGATATTGAGACCGTGGAAATCGGTGAACGCGCCGGCCAGTGACGAGGACACCAGGTGATTGAGGGGGCCGTCGATACTGATGTCATCGGTGGCGAACAGGCCGCTGACCACCTGGGCCAGCAGCAACACCAGCATCACCACCACCATCCAGCCCCCCAGGGGGTTATGCCCCCGGTAGACCGGCGCCCGACCGCGCGCGAACGCCAGCCCGTAGCGCGCCGCCGCCGCCGGCGCGGTGAGAAAGTCACGGAACCGGCTGTGCCGCGAGCCCCAGAAGCCCCACAGAACCCGGAACAGCAACAGCGCCAGCAAGGCGTAACCGGCCAGCATGTGCCAGTCCATCTCGGCGCTGCTGCCGCCGCCGGAATACCACAGGAAACCGAACAGCCCCACCAGGGTCCAGTGAAACAAGCGGGTGGGCAGATCCCAGACCCGCCCTTTTTCCGTTCGCTGCTCCGCGCCTTTCACGATCAACCCTCCCGGTAACGACCCTAAAGCTGAATGAGATGCTCGCGGTAGTAGGCGAGTTCCTCGATGGACTCACGAATGTCATCCAGGGCCAGGTGCTTGTTGGCTTTCTGGAAGCCGGCCAGGATGTCCGGCTTCCAGCGCCGGGCCAGTTCCTTGAGGGTGGAGACATCCAGATTCCGGTAGTGGAAGAATGCCTCCAGACGCGGCATGTAATTGGCCAGGAAACGGCGATCCTGGCAGATGCTGTTGCCGCACATGGGCGAGGCGCCGGTTTCCAGGTATTGCTCCAGAAACGCCAGGGTGCGGCGTTCGGCTTCGGCCTCGTCCACATCGCTGCGACGGACCCGTTCCACCAGGCCGGAATTGTTGTGGTGACGGGTGTTCCACTCATCCATGCCGTCAAGCAGGGCGTCGCTTTGCCTGACCGCCATCACCGGCCCTTCGGCCAGAATATTCAGGTGGGCGTCGGTGACGATGGTGGCGACCTCGATGATACGGTCATGGCTGGGGTCCAGCCCGGTCATTTCCAGATCGATCCAGATCAGGTTGTCTCGTGATTGCGTCATGGTTTTCCCGGCAAAAAAGTCGATACAGGATTCAGGGTACAGGATACAGCGCGGAGCCGGACCTGCCAGCCATAAGGCCGTGCCCGCGACGCCCGGGTTCCTGTATCCTGCATCCTTCACCCTGTATCGGCGGCGAAATCGCCACGCTTTTATGGCAAAACGTAAACTCAACCGGCGGCAGCGCTGGCGTATCGAAAAGATTCAGCAGGAGCGGCGCGACCGCGCGCAACGCAAGGCGGAACATGCCCATCCGACGGCCACCGACCTGGGCGAGGAACAGGAAGGCACCGTGGTGGCGCATTTCGGCGGGCAGGTGCTGGTGGAGGCCGATGAGGCCCCGCCGACGCGCTGCCATTTCCGCGCCAACCTGGAGCAACTGGTGGTAGGCGACCGGGTGATCTGGCAGGCCCCGCGCAGCGAGGGGGACGGCGTGGTCACCGCGCTGATGCCCCGGGCCACCGTGCTCAAGCGCCCGGATAACTATGGCAACCTGAAGCCGGTGGCCGCCAACCTGGATCGGCTGCTGGTGGTATTCGCGCCGCGCCCGGAGCCCTCCAGCGTTTTGCTCGACCGCTATTTGGTGGCCGCCGAGCTATCCGGCATCCCCGCCACCCTGGTGCTCAACAAAGCGGATCTGGTGACCCCGGACAATACCGCCAACGTGGACCGCCTGGTGGCCCTTTATCAGGACCTCGGTTACCCGCTGGCGCGGGTATCGGCCACTACCCGGGACGGCCTGGCGGAACTGCGTGCCGCCTTGACCGGCGGCACGGTGGCGTTCGTGGGCCAGTCCGGCGTGGGTAAGTCGTCACTGGTCAACGCCCTGCTGCCGGAGGCGGAGCTGGCGGTGGGATCGCTATCGGACGTGTCCGGCCTGGGCCAGCACACCACCACCACCGCGCGCCTGTTCCATCTGGACGGCGGGGGCCATCTGATCGATTCCCCGGGCATCCGCGAATTCGGCCTCTGGCACATCGGCGAGGAGGAGCTGCTGCGCGGCTACCGGGAACTGGCGGAATTGGCCGGTCATTGCCGGTTTCGCAACTGCACCCACCGCCACGAGCCCGGCTGTGCTCTGCAAGAAGCGGCGGACCAGGGCCGGATCAGCGCGGAGCGGCTTAATAACTTTTTTCAGATCGCCACCACCCTGGATGAACAGGCGCGACAGCGTTATCAGTCCTGATCCTGGCCAGGAACCGATCTGACACCTTCCCTGTCGTTCATTACAATGGCCCCCACCGGCAACCACGAAGACTCACCATGACCACTGAACTGCCGCTTCTCATCGAACCCGCCGAACTCGCCCGCCATCTGGACGCGCCGGATCTGCTGATCATCGATCTGTGCAAGAGCCAGGTGTACGAACAGGCCCATGTACCCGGCGCCATCCACCTGGATTACCAGCGCCTGCTGGCCGGCACCCAGCCGGCACCGGGCCTGCTGCCCGACGACGACCGCCTGGCGGCGCTGTTCTCGGAACTCGGCCTGACCCCGGACACCTGGGTGGTGGCCTACGATGACGAGGGCGGCGGCTGGGCCGGGCGCCTGCTGTGGACCCTGGACGCCATCGGCCACAAACGCTACAGCTACCTGAATGGAGGCATCCACGGCTGGCTGGCGGAGGACCTGCGTACCGAAACGGAAACCACCGAGCCCGAGGCCAGCGACTACCGGGTGGCGGAGCATGATCCGCGCACCAGCGTGGACCTGGAACATGTGCTCGCCCACCACCAGGACCCGGATGTGGTGATCTGGGACGCCCGCTCCGAGGAAGAATTTTCCGGGGTGCGCGCCTTCGCCCAGAAAGCCGGCCACATCCCCGGCGCCGTTCACTATGAGTGGACCGACGCCATGGACAAAAGCAATAACCTGCGCCTGCGCGACCTGGACGAACTGCGCCGGGAACTGGCGGAGCGCGGCATCCGGGGCGACAAGCAGGTGATCACTCACTGCCAGACCCACCACCGCTCCAGCCTCACCTGGCTGCTGGGCAAGATCCTGGGATTCCAGGATATCCGCGGTTACCCGGGCTCCTGGGCCGAATGGGGCAACCACCCGGATACGCCGGTGGAAAAATCCGAATAACACCACCCACCCCGCCGGGCCCGTGCCCGGCCCGTACGGAGAGCCCGCCGTGAGCGAGCTGAAAGACAAAGTATTCGTGGCCGTCCAGTACTGCCTGCCCCAGCATTGGCTGTCGCGGCTGGTGGGCTGGGTGGCGCGCAGCGAAATCCCCTGGATCAAGACCACCTTCATCAACACCTTCATCCGCCGCTTCGACGTGGACCTGAGCGAGGCGGACATCGAGGACCCGGATCGCTTCGAGAACTTCAATGCCTTCTTCACCCGGGCCCTGAAGGACGGCGCCCGACCGATCACCGACGACGACAACGCACTCGCCTGCCCGGCTGACGGCACCGTCAGCCAGCGTGGCAGCCTGCGCGGCGGCGACTTGTTCCAGGCCAAGGGACGCCACTACTCCGCCTTCGAACTGCTCGGCGGCGACGGTGCCCTGGCCGCCGAATTCAGCAACGGCGATTTCGCCACCGTCTATCTCTCTCCCAAGGACTACCATCGGGTGCACATGCCCTGCTCCGGCACCCTGCGGGAAACGATCCATGTGCCAGGACGACTGTTCTCGGTGAACCAGGCCACCACGGAACGGGTGCCACGGCTGTTTGCCCGCAACGAACGGCTGGTGTGCGTGTTCGACACCGAACGCGGGCCCATGGCCGTGGTGATGGTGGGCGCCATGATCGTCGCCGGCATCGAAACCGTGTTCGCCGGCCAGGTGACGCCCCAGGCCACCGACATCACGCGCCGCGACTACCGCGATCCAAGGCCGGTGGTGCTGGAGAAAGGCGCGGAGCTGGGCCGCTTCATGCTCGGTTCCACGGTGATTCTGCTGTTCCCGGAAGGCACCGCCGGCTTCGACGCCGCCGCCCTGCCCGGCGACACCGTGCGCATGGGCCAGGCCTTCGGGCGGTTCCGGTAACCGCCCCCCACACACACCTACGAAGCCGCGCGTGACGCTACCCCGTAGCGAGTCGGCGTGGTCCCCCCTTCCGGGACCCTGTTTGACAGGATGTCAAACCGGGAGCCCCCAGGGACGGGTTCACGGCGTTCCCGGAAGGGGGGACCACGCCGACTCGCGGCCCTTATTTCTTCCCGACCTTGGCGGCCAGAATCGCCTTGGCCTCGTCACCCTTGAGCATCTCCGCGAACAACGCCAGGTCGTGATCAACCAGATCGTGCAGACGCATTTCCGCCGCCTCGCGCATCAGTCGCTTGCTCTCGCGCATGGCACGGCGCGGCTTGGCGGCCAGGGCCACCGCGTACTGGCGGGCGGCGCCCTCCAGTTGCGCCCGCTCCACCACCCGCGCCACCAGCCCGGCCTGGGCCGCCTCCTCGGCGGTCAACGGCTCGCCCACCAGCAGCATGCGCGCCGCGCGCTGATAACCCAGCCAGGCCGGCAGCAACTTCGAGGAACCGGCCTCCGGCACCGCCCCCAGATCGACGAACGGAGTAATGAACCTGGCATCGTCGGCGGCCACCACGATGTCCGCGTGCAACAGCATGGTGGTGCCCACCCCCACCGCGTTGCCCTGCACCGCCACCACCAGCGGCTTCTCGAAACGGCTCACCGCGCGAATGAAAGGCGCCGCGCCGGCCTCCGTGCCATCCCCGGTACCGTTGCCGGCGGCCAGGAAATCGGCCAGATCGTTGCCCGCGCAAAACGACTTACCCTCGCCCTCGATCAACACCGCGCCGATGTCGTCACTGTCGGACGCGAACGCCAGCAGGCTGACCAGGTCCTGATACATGGCGCCGGTCAGGGCATTGAGTTTGTCGGGCCGGTTCAAAGTGATCGCCATCACCGATTCAGTGGTCTTGACCAGGATCTGGCCGCTTTCCGGTGCCGGTAATTCCACGGTTGTCTCCCTTGATTGATTCACTGCGCGAAAGGTTAGTGCGCCGCCGGCGGGAATGCCATGACCGGAAGCGTCGCGCGGGGGCTTGCCGGCGGTCGGTTTTCGTCCTATAAATCGCCGGTTACGTTGCGCGAGGTCCGTCGGCCTTGAAACTGATTTCCTTCGATCCCTTCCGCACCCTGGGCCTGCCCGGGGTGCGCTATATCAAACCCGAGCACATGTTCGCCCAGCGCGATGAGCTGGCCAACGCGGACTGGCTGCTGTTTCCCGCCTACTGGCAATTGCACGCGCTGCACTATGTGCTCGGTCGGCCGATCTTCCCAAGCCTGGCCACCTACCACCTGGGCCACGACAAGATCGAGATGACCCGGGCCCTGCGGCTGGCCTGCCCGGACAACGTGCCCGAAACCGAGATCCTGCCCTCCAGCCACAGTGGCGTGAGCCGCATCCTGGACACCTGGACCTTCCCGTTCGTGGCCAAGCGGGTGCGCTCCAGCGAGGGCGACGGGGTGTTCCTGGTGGAGAACCGCCAGCAGTTCCTGGACTACGCCGCTCGCCACGAGGCGCTGTACATCCAGAAGCTGCTGCCCATCGTGCGCGATCTGCGAGTGGTGGTGGTGGGCCGCGCGGTGGTCGCCAGCTACTGGCGCGAGGGCACCAGCTTCCATAACAACCTGGCCCGGGGTGCCCGGGTGCGCGTGGACCTGCCGGTGCCCGACGCCGCCTTGGAGCTGGTGCTGGACCTGGCCCACCGCCTGCGCATCGATCATGCCGGCTTCGACGTGGCCTGGGTGGACGACCAACCCTATGTGCTGGAATTCAACCGGCTGTTCGGCAACCAGGGCATGGCCGACCTGCCGCAACGGGTGGGCGCCGCCATGCGTGCCTATTTGCTGGACGAGGTCTCGCCTTCGCCATTGTCTCCGGAACCGGCACCCATCACCGTTTCCGCCTGAGTGCGCAGCAGGGTCTGGTAGCGGTAGGCGAGCTGCTCCACCGGCTGCAGGCGCACCTGCTGCTCGCCGGCCCGCACCACCAGGGCCCGATCGGTCTGGTAGAGCGCCTTTACATCCAGCTCGGCACGGGTCAGCTCGCTTTCCGGCACATGCAGCCGGCCGGGCACGCCGGCCAGGCACAGCGCCCAGCTTTCCGTCTCGCGGAACTGCTCGCTGATCAGCGCCTTGAACTCCAGCGCCGGGGACTGGGCCGCCTTGCGGCGCGGCGCCTGCAGACGCGCCACGCGCAGGAACAACAAGCCGGCGCACAGCGCCGAGAAAGCGGCGGCGGACAACGACTCAGCACTGAAACGTACCCGCGCCCGCTCCCCCAGACCGACCACCACGCGACCGCCATAGAGCGCCACCACCTGGTCCAGAAGCCGGTGGTAATCGTCCAGCAGGTGTTCCAGAGCGGCGCGGGTGTAGCGCTGCTGGTAGTAATCGAAATTCACCACGCTCAGGCGCAACTCCACCGCCGGCCCGGCATCCTGCTCCGGCTCGTCCGGCCCTACCCGGGGCGCCGGACGATCGTCCGGGGGCGGCGCCGTTTGCGCGGCGGGAGGTTCCGGGCGAAACAGCCGCCGGTAAATGGCCTCGCCGGCCAGCCGCAGCATCAGTATCCCCAGCACCACCAGTACATAGCCGGTCTCCAGCCGCTGGCGCGGCGCCGGGTCGGCCCGTGCCGCCAGCTGCAGGGAACCGGCCAGTTCGCCGTCGGGCAGGGCCACTGGCACCTCCACGACCACCGGCGCCTGCTCCAGCAGCTCACCGGTGACCGGCTCCCGGGCGGTATCGAGAAAGCGTGCTCCGGCCACCGGCGCCAGGGCGCGAGTTTCCCGGGCGATCACGTTCAGGCCGATCAGATCGTCGCCGGCCAGGGATTCGGCGGCACGCAGCGCGGTCTGGCGCGCCAGGGCTTCCAACTGCACGCGCTGCTCGGCGGCCAGACGGCTGGAGAAGTGTTCCAGGAAATAAACGCCGATCACCAGGGCCACCAGCAACATCAACGCCAGCTCCCACAGCAGCCGTTTTTCGCGCCGCAGGTACGGACGCCCTTGCTCCAAAAGCTGTTGCCACAAGGCCATGCGGTGCCATCCTCGCTTGGTTCAATGGGCGCCGAGTATACCCGCCTTGGCGCCGCCCCGCTTGGCCGGGGCCTCAACCGGCGGCGCTTTTCTGGTAATCTTGGACGCCGTTCCATTCAGCGACCCACGGCCCCCAAGGAGAGCCCCAGAGCGTGCGCGAGATCATTCTCATCCAGGTGTCCGGCAACGACCGTCCCGGACTCACCGCCGCCTTCACCCGTATTCTGGCCCGCTACCACCTCAACATCCTGGATATCGGCCAGGCGGTGATCCACGACACCCTGTCGCTGGGCATCCTGGTGGAGGTGCCGCCCGGGGCGGACGCTTCCTCCATGCTCAAGGATCTGCTGTTCGAGGCCCACAAACGCGACACCTCGGTGCGCTTCCGGCCCATCGACAAGGACCGCTACGAGCAGTGGGTGTCCGGCCAGGGCAAGGACCGCCACATCATCACCCTGCTGTCTCGCAAGATCACCGCCGAGCAGCTCGGCGACGTAACCACCGTGGTGGCGGAGAATAACCTCAACATCGACAGCATCGCGCGGCTGTCCGGGCGCGTGCGCCTGGAGGGCGAGGACGGCGATCCGGACGGGCGCGCCTGCGTGGAGATCTCGGTGCGCGGCGAACCCCGCGACACCGCCGCCATGCGTGCCGCCTTCTTGGGCATCGCCAACGAACGCAACCTGGACATCGCCTTCCAGCGCGACAATGCTTTCCGCCGCAACCGCCGGCTGGTGGTGTTCGACATGGACTCCACCCTGATCCGATCCGAGGTGATCGACGAACTGGCCGTGGAGGCCGGCGTCGCCGAACAGGTGAGCGCCATCACCGAACGGGCCATGCGCGGCGAACTGGACTTCAACGAGAGCTTTCGCGCCCGGGTGGCGCTGCTCAAGGGCCTGGATGAAGGGGCCCTGGAGCGGGTCCGCGACCGCATCGAGCTGACGGAAGGCGCGCGCCGCCTGGTCAGCACGCTGAAGGCACTGGGTTACCGTACGGCGATTCTATCCGGCGGTTTCACCTGGTTCGGGCACTGGCTGCAGGGGCTGCTGGGCATCGATTACGTCTACGCCAACGAGCTGAAGATCAAGGAAGGCAGGGTCACCGGCGAGGTGGCGGAACCGATCGTCAACGGTGAGCGCAAGGCGGAGCTGCTGCGCGAGATCGCCGCCCGCGAGGGCATCGACATGGAGCAGGTGATCGCCGTGGGAGACGGCGCCAACGACCTGCCCATGCTGGGCGCCGCCGGGCTGGGCATCGCCTTCCGCGCCAAACCGCTGGTGAAGAAGAACGCCGAACACTCCATTTCCACCCTGGGGCTGGACGGCATCCTTTATCTGATCGGGGTGCGGGACAAGGACCAGGCGGAGCTGTTGCGGTAGCCGCGATTCTCAGCCGTCGGTGGTTTCCGCCGCCTCCAGGCGATCCATTGGTGCCTGCAGGTAATAGCCCTGCAGGTAATCCACCCCACCCAGCGTCCACAGGGTCTGCATCTGCGCGGCGGATTCCACGAAACCGACCAGGGTGCGCCGCCCGCTGCCCTGCACTTGCTGAATCAGTTCCGCGAAACGCTCGCGGCTTTCCGCCTTGCCCAACTCCTGGGTGAACGAGCCTTCGAACTTCACCATGGTGGCGGGGATGTGCTCGAACAGTTTGAACGGGTCGAGGCCACCGCCGAAGCGGCTGATGGACAGCCCGCAGCCCTGTTTGCGCATGGTCTCGGCGAAGGCGCCGGCCTGCTTGAGGTAGTTGACCGCGTCGCCCTCGGAAAACTGAAAGATCACCTGCTCACCGGACAGACGCGCCGCGCGCATGGCCTTGGTGAGCCATTCCGCCAGCCCCGCCTCGCCCAGGGAGTAACCGCTCAGATTGACCAGCAGGGTAACCTTCTCGTCCAGGGCGGCGGCGGCGCGCATGGCGTTGAGTACCACCCAGCGATCCACCTTGCCAGCCATGCCGAGCTCCGCCGCCACCGGCATGAAGTCCGCGGCGGCCAGGTCGTCGCCCTGTTTCTGGGGCATGTGCACGAACACCTCGAAAATCTGCTCGCCTTCGTCGCGCAGGCTCATCAGCGGCTGATACCTGAGACGGAAGCTGCTTTTTTCCAGGGCCTGGCGGATGCTCAGGGCAACCGCCTCGTTGGAACCGGCGGCCACATCGTCCATGGGATCGTGGATCTTGATGGCATTGCCCTGTTCGTCGTTCTGCCGCTGGGCCTGGTTGCAGCACTTGAGCGCCTTGGTGAGGATGTCCTGGCTGCTGCGCGCGTCCTCGCGGGCGAAAGCCACGCCCAGGCTGGCGGTGATGTGCACGGTGCGCGCCGCCACCTCGGGCATCAGCGTCTCGATGCCGGCGCGCAGCTCCTCGGCCAGGGCAGCCGCTTCGTCGATGTCGGCCACCGGCTTGAGCACCGCGAAATCCTCGCCGTCCACCCGCGCCAGCTTGGCGCCGACGCAGTGGCCGCGCAGCCAGTCCGCCACCACGCGCAGGGCGTCGTCGGCGCCTTCCATGCCGAGGCGCGATTGATGATGCTCGAAATCGTCCAGGCGCAGATACAGCACCGCCGCCAGTTCGCCCTGCCGGGCCGCGTCGCTGACCGCCTGATCCAGTTGTTCCATGAACCAGGTGCGGCTGTAGAGGCCGGTGACCTGGTCGGTCTGACTGATCTCGTGAAGCCGCTCCTGCAGGGCGTTTTCATCCAGGCCGGTGGCGCGAATCACGATCTGGGTGCAGGCCTCGCCATCGAAGGTGCTCGGCGAGAAAATGAAGTTGGCGCCGAACTCGTTACCGTCGGTGTGCACGCCCCGGCATTCCAGTTCGTTGGTCTGGCTCTGATCCTGGGCGCGGCTGCGCAGCAACTGCTTGAGGCGATCGTGGTCATCGGCGGACACCATGTCCATGATCGGCACGCCGGCCAGCTCATCGGCGTCGTCATAGCCGAACATACGGGCATAGTTTTCGTTGGCGTGGATATGCATGCCGTCCAGCACATAGGCGATGGCGTCACGGCTCTGGTCCATCAGTAATCGAAGACGCTTCTCCGCCTCGTGGCGGGTGATCTCCGAGTGCTGCAGCTCCTTGCGCAGGCGCAGAAACTCCATGAGCCGGTCGACACACTGCATCAGCAGCTCACGGTCGTCCTTGGGGGCCACCGCGCGGGCACCGGCATTGTAGGCGTCACGGACGATTTCCGCGTTGTAGTCGTCGCTGAGCAAAACCACCGGCAGCGCCTTGCCGAGCCGGTTGATGTGGGCCATGGCACTCTCGAAGGTACCGTTGCCGAAGCTCGGCCGGCACAGCATCAGTTCCCAGGCCCCGCCCTTGAGCGCCCGCACCAGGTCGTCCTCATTCAACGCCAGTTGCGCCCGGGTCGCCCGGCCAGCATTGCGCAGAGCGTTCATCAGTTGCTCGGCTTCATCCTGGGAGTCATGGGCGATCAGCAAGCGGAGGGTATCGAGAGCGTATGTCATCGGCGCCAGTGCTCATCCGTTATTCGTAGGGCATACATTGTGCCTGACGCCGCTCCGTTCGCCAAAGACCTGGATCAACGCAATCGCCTCGGCGGAGGTCAATCCGGGCGCAAGATGAAGCGAGTGACATCCGGGGAGGCGGCCACCCGGGTGGCCAGGCGGGCCAGTCGGGGCGGCCCCTCCCAAAGGGTGATCCGCGCCCCTGGGCGAAATTCGGCGGTGGGAACCAGCAGGGATTCCTCCGCCCGATCGACACCACCGGGGATCAACAGGGCCGGGGACGGCAGGGTGTCGCCGTAACCATGACTGAGCCGTACCGGACGGGTACCGGCGGGCAACAGGGCCACGCCCAGCTGTGCGCCGTCGCCTTGGCGGGCTACCCAGCGTACCTCCCCAACCCGCCAAACACCGGCCTCCGGGTCACGCACCGCCACCGGCGCGCCGGTGCGCAGGCCCCGAGGCGTGGCGCCTTCCCAGGCCAGCCGGCAGCCGCCTTCGGCACGGTCCAGCCAATGCACCGGATGCGGGTCCAGCTCACCACCGCCCGGTTCCAGGCTGTCGTGGGCGGCTTTCAGGCCAAGCAGCAGGCCGGCCTCGCCGGTGACCGCATGCCGTGGCCGGGCACGATCCGGCACACTCAGCCAGACCGCTCGCAACTGACTCAACAGAATGTCGCCCTGCGGGCTGACACCGGGGCCTCCGTCCCCATCCACCAGGGCCTGGGCCAGGGGCCGGGGGTCAAAATAGAGGTGCCCGGGCGGGGCCGTCCGGCCCACCGGCCATGGCCCCTGGTCGCTTTCCGGGTCCACCCGGAAACGGGCCTGACGGCGATCCCCGTGCAGCGACAGCCAATGCGCCCAGTGGCCCGCCCCCCGGTACAGGGCGAGCAAGGCGGCGGGGCGCAACCGGTTGGGCTGGGCACTGGCCACCAGCAGCAAGCGGGCGTAGGCGCTGTGCACCGAGCCCTCGCGTCCGGGCAGCAGCGAATCGGCCACCGTGACGGTTTGCAGAGCATGGTGTTCAGCGGTGGCATAAAGACGGTGCAGGCGCCTCCACAAACCTTCCGGCACCGGGGTATACAGCAACCAGGCCAGGCACAATCGCTGGGCCAGTGCCTCGGCGGCCCGCTGCAAGGCAGTGGCGGCGGCCTGGCGGGCGGACGGGCCCAAACGCCCCTTGAGCAGCGCCACGGCCACCGCCTGGTAGCCCCGCGCCAGTTGCTCGAACAGAGCCTGGGCGTGGTCGGCGGCGGCCCGGCTGCGCGCCGGTGGCACCAGGGGCTGGTTCAGGAAATCCGCCTCCAGGACCTGGGCAAGCTGGTGCACACAGGAACGCACCTCCTCAAGAAGCGCCAGACGGCGGCGCGCATCCACCCGCAGGCGAGCGAGCTCCTCGACAAGCCGCAGCAGAGGCAGCACGCCACGCCGTGGGTCCCTCATCGGTTCATCGATGGGCAGTGTCGCCAGCCAGGCGCGCAGGCGTCGCGGCCAGTCGCTGCCCAGGGACAGTGTTTCGATGGGTTGATCGGCATCGGGCGGCAGCGCCCATGCCAAATCCGTTGGCCAAGCCTCGTGCATCGGTGTCTCCCTCACCGACGGGCCCCGTCGCCCGCTATTTTGTGAACTGAATCACAAAACCGTACGGGAAAAACACCTGCTTGTAAATTAACCAGCCAGCACTGTCTTGGCCGCCTCGCCGGGCTCTTCCCGGGCCAGCCGGGGCACCAGAAAACCGGGCAGGCGGGCGCGTAAAGCGGCGTGCAGGGCCCGGGCGCGGTGATCGGGCACGGCGAAATGAGCGGCGCCGGCCACCGCGTCCAACTGATGCAGGTAGTAAGGCAGCACGCCGGCGTCGTGGAGCGCATCGGACAGCGCCGCCAGGGTGTCGGCGTCGTCGTTGACCCCGGCCAGCAGCACCGCCTGGTTGAGCAGGGTCACGCCGGCCCGCGTCAGGGTCCGGCAGCGGTCCACCAGCCCGGCGTCGATCTCCCGGGGATGGTTGGCGTGCAACACCAGGGTGGTGCGCCAGCGCGGCGTGTCCAGCAGGCTCAACAGGCCATCGTCGAGACGTTCGGGGATCACTACCGGGGTGCGGCTGTGCAGGCGCAGCCGGTCGAGATGGGGAATCGCCGCCAGTTCCTCGAGCAGGGAGGCCAGCCGTTCATTGCCCAGGGTCAGGGGGTCGCCGCCGCTGAGGATCACCTCGCGAATGTCATCACGGCCGCGCAGCCACTCCAGGGCCCGCTTCCAGCGCCCCCCGGACAGATGGGTCTGGTACGGGAAGTGGCGGCGGAAACAGTAGCGGCAATGCACCGCGCAGGCCCCGGTAACCACCAGCAGGGCGCGGCCATGGTACTTGTGCAGCAGGCCGGGCACCGGGGTGTGGGTGGCCTCGTCAAGGGGGTCGGCGCCATAACCGGGCACGCTTTCCCGCTCCCGGCCGCTGGCCAGCACCTGGCGCAGCAGGGGGTCGTCCGGGTTGCCGGGCTCAATGCGCTCCAGGTAACGGCGCGGCACGCGCAGCGGGAAATCGCTGGTGGTGTCGACGCCGCCGGGCAGCCGCGCCGGGTCCAGTCCCAGGCTCTCACACAGGACCGCCACGTCGGTGACCAGGTCCGCCTGCAGGCGGCGCCAATCGGGCACCTGCCAACCGTCGGCCTCCTGAGTTATCATGGCCAACCTTTTCAAAGCCATCCGGAAATTCCCGCAACAGTGGATCAGAGTCTATGGCCAGCTATTCTACCAGCGAATTCAAATCCGGCTTGAAGCTCATGCTCGACGGCGACCCGTGTTCGATCATCGAAAACGAGTTCGTCAAACCGGGCAAGGGCCAGGCCTTCAATCGCGTGAAACTGCGTAACCTGAAGACCGGCAAGGTGATCGAGCGCACCTTCAAGTCCGGCGACAGCCTGGAAGGCGCCGACGTTCTCGACGTCACCATGCAGTACATCTACAGCGATGGCGAATTCTGGCACTTCATGGACCCCAACACCTTCGACCAGAAGCCGGCCGGCGCCGACGCCGTGGGCGACGCCAAGCAGTGGCTGAAGGAAGAGGACATGTGCGAGGTCACCCTGTACAACGGTGAGCCGCTGAGCGTGTCGCCGCCCAACTTCGTGGAGCTGGAGATCGTGCAGACCGACCCGGGCCTGAAGGGCGACACCGCCGGCACCGGCGGCAAGCCGGCCACCCTGAGCACCGGCGCGGTGGTTCGCGTGCCGCTGTTCGTGCAGGAAGGCGAGGTGATCAAGGTGGACACCCGCACCGGCGAATACGTGGGCCGCATCAAGAACTGAGCACGCTGATGAGCGATGCATCCTGGCGCCCCACCACCGCCCACGATGCCCTGAAGGCGCGCGCCGACCTGCTACGGTCGGTGCGCGCCTTTTTTGATGCGCGCGGCGTGCTCGAGGTGAGCACACCGCTGCTGGCCGCCCACGCCGTCAGTGACGAGCACATCGACGCCATCGAAGTCCCCGGCCACGGCTGGCTGCAAACCTCGCCTGAATACCATATGAAACGGCTGCTGGCCGCCGGTAGCGGGCCGATCTACCAGATCGCCCGGGCGTTCCGTGATGGCGAGGCCGGCGCCCGCCATAACCCGGAATTCACCCTGCTGGAATGGTACCGGCCCGGTTTCGACCTGGATGCCCTGGTGGACGAATGTCTGGCGCTGCTGGGCCCGCTGTGCGGCGCCGGCGCCGAGCGCCGCCGCTTCCGCGAGCTGTTCGCTTCGGTGACCGGGCTGGACCCGCTCACCAGCGCGGCGGCGGAGCTGGCCGCCCGGGCGGAACAGGCCGGCGCCCCGGCGGGTCTGAGCGGCCCCCAGGCGGTGGACTACCTGATGGCCCTGGAGGTGGAGCCGGCCCTGGACCCGGCGCTGCTCACCGTGGTCACGGATTTCCCCGGCTGGGCGGCGGCCCTGGCGCAAACCTCCGAGGACAGGGACGGCGCCCGGGTGGCGCGCCGCTTCGAGATCTACCACCGGGGCCTGGAGCTGGCCAACGGTTACCAGGAGCTGCTGGACGCCGACGAACAGGCGCGCCGCTTCGAACGGGACAATGAAAAACGCCGCGCCGCCGGTAAACGGCCGATGACCGCCGACCTCTATCTGCTGGCCGCGATGCGGGCGGGCCTGCCGCCGTGCAGCGGCGTGGCCCTGGGCCTGGAGCGGCTACAGATGGTGCTCAGCGGCGCCGGGCGTATTGAGCGGGTGTGGCCGTTTCCCTTCGGGCGAGCATGAGCTTTAGGTGCCTGACGCTGGACGCTGGACGCTAAAACCCTGCGCTGGAAGGAATGGTGTGTTTCCTGCCCGGCCTCACCTTCCTGGCCGTAGCGCACCATGGGTTTCAGGCCCGGGTTGAGCGTCTGGCGTCTGGCGTCTGGCGTCTGGCGTCTGGCGTCTGGCGTCCAGCGTCCGGCGTCCAGCCCCTCCCTCAAACCCCCACCGCCACCGCTTTCTCTTCCGCCACCCGCTGACAGTTGGCGTCGATCAGTTCGACGATGCGCGGCTGCGCCGAGGGCGGCAGGTCGTGGCCCATGCCGTCGATGATGGTCAGCCGAGCGCCGGGGATGGCCCGCGCCGAGGCCTTGCCACCGGCAGGGCGGATCAGCGGGTCGGCGCCGCCGTGGATCACCTGCACCGGGCAGCGCACCCGCTTGAGCCTTTTAGTGAGGTTGCCGGTGGCCAGAATGGCCAGGAACTGGTTGCGGATGCCACGCGGGTTGAGGCCGCGCTCCCAACTGCGCCGGAACATGTTCTCCAGCTCGTCGCGGCCAGGGTCCAGGGTGCCGCCCAGCTTCGCCATCATGTCCAGGCCGAACGCCACGTATTGATCCACGTTTTCGATTTCCACCCGGGGCGCCACCAGGGTTTTCAGCGCCGCCGGCTTGGGCGGTGGCAACAGCGGGCTGTTGGTGCTGGACATGATGGAGGTGGCGCTGAGCACCCGGTCCGACCGGGTGGCCGCCGCCAGCTGCACCACCATGCCCCCCATGGAAGCGCCCACCAGGTGGGCCTTCTGGATATCCAGGGCATCCAACAAGCCCATGGTGTCGTCGACCAGATCGCTCAGGGTGTAGGGGGCGTGCACCTTGAGGCCCACCATGTGGCGCAGCATCGCCTGCACAGGGCCGTATTTGAAAGGCTTGCGGATGCGCGTGGACTTGCCGGCATCCCGGTTGTCGAAGGCGATCACCCGGTAACCGCGATTGGCCAGGGCGTCGAGCAACCCCTCGGGCCAGAACACCAGCTGCGCCGACAGGCCCATTATGAACACCAGCGGAACGCCATCCTGCGGACCGCGGGTTTCGTAGAACAGTTCGATACCGTTGCTGTGCACCGTGCCGGTGGCCATGGGCGCCTCTCTCTCGATGGGGACAGGCGCACAACATAAAAAAGCCCGGCCGCGCCCACAAGCGCCGCCGGGCATTCTGGCCCGTCGGGCCGGCGAACGGCCCCGGATGATCGGGGCCGCCCGGGTCGGTTACTCGCTGATCTCGGTAATGGAGATGCGCGCGTTCTCGATCTGCTCGCGGGTGAAGGGCACCCGGTGCCATTGCTTGCGCGAGTAGGCCTCGGTGTAATCCGCGTAGTGCGGACTGGTGGGATCGGTGGACACGCCGTGGGACAGCAGCGTGTAGGCACGCACCGGCTCACCCTCCGGGAAATCCACCACGTGCAGGTAGGTGTTACGCAGCACGGTGAAGTAGCCCTCGCTGCCCTCGCCGCCATATTGCGGGATGTCGGTGTCGGCCTTGGCGTAGGTCTGCACCTCGCTCAGCGGAGCATCCAGCGCGTCGCCATTGTCCACCACCTCCGCCACGCCGTCGCTGAAAGCCTGCCGCACGGCGGTGAGCACGTCGCTGTTGCCGGTGTTCAGGCCGCGCGGCGTGTGCACCGGGTCCTGGGCGTCGAAAGGCACCGCCCACAGATCCTCAATAGCGGCAAGACGTTCATGGATGGCGGTCCAGACATGGGCGCCCACGGCATTCAGGTTGCCGGTGTTATCCCAGTTCTGAAGAACCTGGCAGGCTTGTTGCTCATCCGCGCTCAGGGTGCCGCCGCAGACCGCCGTAAGCACCGGCTCCTTGAGCAGCTCGGCGCTGAGCACCCGGCTGTTGAGAACGATGTCGCGCAGTCGCGTGCTGTTGATCTGCGAGCCGGCGAAGCCGTCACGGCTGTTGAAGCGGTCTTCCACCAGGGTGTGGCCCATGCGGCTGCGCAGGCTCTGCTGATAGTCTTGCTGGCCGATAATGCCGGCATAGCCGGTGAGCGGCGCATTGGCGTTGGTGAGCCAGTAGCTGTCGTTCATGTTGGCCACGTAATCACGGCGGAACAGGTGAGGCAGGTTGGCCGGGCCAAAGGCGCCGGGCAATACCGCGTCCGGGTCCTGACGCCAGTCACAGTCGGACGTGGTGCCGTTAAGCAGTGGCAGGCCGCTGGCCAGCATGCCCATGGCGCAGTTAGCCACCAGGCTGTCCGGCACGTTGGGCACGGCGGTGATGTCGGAGTACAGGGCGCGCTCATCACCCCGACCGATGGCGGTGGTGTTCACCCAGGGGATGCCCACGTGCTCCTCGATGGCGGCATAGAAATCGTCCAGGGAGTCCGCCTGATCGAAGGCCAGGAAGTTCTGGAAGGACTGGGTGTTCTCCAGGTTGATATCACGCAGGGTAAGCGCGGTGGTGTTGGTCCAGCCCGGCAGTTGCGGGTTGTGGTAATCCACCATGGGACCGTATTCGGAACGGTACAGGGTACGGGTTTCCGGCACCAGGGAGCCGTCCGGTTGTTTCTTTTGGATGGTGATTTCCACTGCTTCCAGCGCCCTTTCCTGGCCGTCCTTCATGTAGTGCGTGGCATCGGACATCTGCAGAAAGTACGGGGTGAAGCGGCGCGCCGTGGACACCGTGTGGGCCCAGGCGATGTTGTTGTTGAAACCCAGCAGCACCATGGGCGCGCCCATGATGGAGACCCCGGAAACATTCAATTCGCCGGGAATGGTCATCTGCAACTGATAGAAGCGATCCACGCCTTCCAGGTACCAGTGCGGGTTGGCGAACAACAGCCCGCCGCCGGATTCGGTGGCGTCGGCGCCGAACGCCAGGGTGTTGCTGCCGATGCCTTCCTCGCCGCCCACCCAGAAGCGGTGTTCGTCCAGGGGCACCTCGGCGGCGGCGCGCACCAGGCCGGTGGGGCTGGGCGATGAGGGCGGCTGGGCGTTGACGATGGCCGCCAGTTGGTTGGAACTGCTGGCGGCCAGGTTCAAGGCCACCAGACGCCGGAACACGTCCTGCTCGGTGATGGTCGCCAGCCAGGGCTCGTCCCGGCAGGTGAGATGACGGCCGCCGTGCTCGCCACCTTTTACCTCACGCACGTAGCGGCTGAACCCGGCGGCGAAGCCCTGGGCCAGCTCGCGCACATCCGCCGGCTGCGCGTCGCGGAACATGGCCACCTGGTCATCGTTGACCACGAAACGGAAGAAGAAATCGGCGTCCTTGTTGGTCGGGCTGCCGAAGGTGCCCATGGGCGCCGCCGGGGCGTCCGGACCAAAGTAGCGGGAGCCCTCGCCTCGGAAAGTGACATAGGCGGAGGCAAGCACGCACAGATTGTCCTCGGCGATGGCGTAACCGTGGCCGTAACCGGCGCCGCCGTAGGTTTCGGCGGTGATGTGCGGAATACCGTAGGTGGTGCGTTCGATGGTGGCCTGGTAGCCGTCACTGTCGGTCGACGGCGAAGAGGAGGAGCTGTCACCGCCACAGGCGGCCAGGATCACGGCGGCGCCGATCACGGCGCCCCGCGACCACATGGAGGGTCGGAACAGGGTTTTCATTGAAGTCTCCCGATTCTTGTTATTTCGGACACCGGGCGGTATCCAGTCGGGAAAGCCTAGGGCAAAGCGGGCGCCGGCACTTGAACGCAGCGGCTATTACAGCATGCGCACGTCCATGCCCCGGGCCACGAAGGAAGGGGTCAGCCCGAAAAACTGCTTGAGGGTACGGGTCAGGTGGGCGGCGTCGGAGAATCCTACATCGTGGGCCACCACGGACAGCGCTTCTCCGTGGGCGATCAGCTCCACCGCCCGGCGCATGCGCGCCCACAGGGTATAGCTCTTGATCGAGATACCCAGCTTGTCGGAGAACAAATGACGCAGACGGTGGGCGGACACCCCCACTTCGGCGGCCAGTTCCTCCAGGGTACTGGTGAGCGGCAGCTCTTTTTTGATCTTCTGGGCGATATGGATCACCCGCATGTCCATCGGCATGCGGATCGGGCGATAACCGCTCAAGGCCCGCGGCAAGGCGGTGCTCAGCCGGAACAGGCCGGCGGCATCCAGGGTTCCCTCCCGGGCGGTGCGCAGAACGGCCGGGTCGATCCACCCGGGGGTGACGATCACCGGGCGTACCGGGTGACGGCCGAGCATGGCGGCCAGGCAATGGTATTCGTAGCTTTGCGGGTCGAAGTTCATGGACAGCAACGGCGCGCGGCTGGCGTCCAGGGAGCGGGCGGTCTGATTGCCCACCAGCGCCGCCGGATACTCACCGACCCGCCCCTGCTCATCGCCGAGGCGGAAGCCTTCGTCGCCCAGCGACACCAGCAGCGTCAGCGTATGCCGCTGGGTCAGGCCGGACACGATGGCGTCGGTCAGATACAGAAACCGGTCGTCCCATACGTACAAACGGTTTGGATGCGCCATGGTTCGCTTCCCGAGAAGTTGTTATTGGTTTTTTCGGTGACGAACAGGCCCTAGCGCAGACGAATGCCGGCCGGCTCGATGATGATCGAACCCTCCTTGTAGAGCTTGCCGATGGCCTGTTTGAACGCGTTCTTGCTACAGCCAAAGGTGGCACGGATGTCGTCCGGCGGGCTCTTGTCGCCCAGCGGCAGAAAACCGTTCGCCTGTTGCAACCGCCGCAGGACCTGCTCCGCCACCCCTTCGCGCTTGGCGGCGCCGGGCGGGTTCAGAGACAGGCTCAGGCGCCGGTCCGCGCGCAGCCGCTGCACATAGCCGGTGAGCCGCTGGCCCGGTTTCAGGTCACGTTGGCCTTCCTCCGCCAGCAGGCCCCAGTAGCGACCCTCCACCGCCACCTTGTAGCCCAGCTCGGTACGCTGTACCACCACCAGGGACACCGCATCCCCCTGGGCGAAGTCGTCACAGGTATCCGCCAGCCACCGGTCGAGGCGCGCGCTGGCGAACAGGCGCCCCTCGTGATCGCGCACCACACGCACGGTCTGCCAGCGGCCCGGCTCCGGCCGGTTACCCTGCTCGGCGAACGGCAGCAACAGATCCTTGGGCAGCCCCCAGTCCAGGAAGGCACCCACCCGGCTCACCGACACCACCTTCAAGCGGCCCACCTGGCCGGGCAGCAGCCGGGGCAAGCGGGCGCTGGCCCGGGCCTGCCCGTCGCCATCCTGGTAGATAAACACACGCAGCGCCGCCGGCGGCTCGCCGTCGCCCAGCTCCCGGGCCGGCAGCAACAGCTCGCCGAGGGCTCCGCCATCCAGCAGCAGCCCGGCGCGTACTCGGCGTGCCACCGGCAAGACCGCGACGGCACCGATGGAGGGGCAATCGCCCGTATGGTCGGTGCTCACCACATCAAGTCGTCGGGAATCGGGTAATCGGCATAGGGGTCGTCCCCTTCGTCGGCGGCGCCTTTTTCATTGAGCAGCACCACCACCCGCTGATCGCGCTGGCGGATTTTCTCGGCGATCGGCGCCGGCACCAGTTCATGGCCTTCGCCGAGCATGACGATGGCGATCAGCCCCCGGGCAAGCTGATCCTGTTGCTTGCCGGTGACATTGAGCTTCTTGATCTTCTTGTCCTGCACGAACTGGTAGCTGTGCTCGCCGTTACCGCGATCAATCCGGTGGGTCTCGATCAATTGACGGATCTGGGCGGCGATTTCCCGCTCGCGCTGACGTTCGTGGCGCTCCTTTTCGAGCGCGCGGTCGCGCTCCGCCTGTTCGGCGCGCTGGCGCCGGGCGCGCTCCGCCGGGTCCTCGAACTCGATCTCGCCTCGCTTGGCGCGATTGGCATCCTCGCGCTTCGCCTGTTTGGCGCGGCGCGCCTTCTTTTTGTCCGCCAGCCCCGCTTTCATGAGCTGGTCTTGCAATGAATTGGCCATGGTGAATCCGTGCACAGGTTTGCTGACGGCATGAGCATAAAGGAAAGCGCCGCCTTGACGCCATCCTGCGACCGACAAAGGTAAAACACTGATTAACCGCCTTTGTGGCTGTTTATGGCAATGCAATACTGCCCCCGATACCTATCAAAAGAAGGACCAGGAACCATGAAGCGTCTGACTCTGCTCGCCGCGCTGGCGGCCACCGCCCCCGTCACCCAGGCCGCGCCCCTGGTGGATGTCTACGCCGGCGGCTACAGCTGGGACACGGAAACCTCCGGCACCATCGCCTCCGGCGGTAACGACATCGACATGGAAGATGACCTGGGCTTCGACGACAGCGACCAGACCGTGCTGTTCGTGGGCGTTGAACACGCCGTGCCCATCCTGCCCAATGTGCGCCTGCGGCACATGGACCTGTCCGACGACGGACGCAACACCCTGATCGACCCGGTGACCTTCGACGACCAGACCTTCACCGGCGAGGTGTCCTCCGAATACGATCTGGAGATGCTCGACGGCACCTTCTACTGGACCCCGCTGGACAACGTGGTGAAGCTGGATCTGGGGATTACCGTGCGGCGCCTGGAGGCGGACATCACCATCCGCTCCGACACCCTCGGCAACGCCGCCAACGAGAAGGCCGATGAGACGTTCCCGATGGGCCATCTGGCGGTGCATGCCAACCTGCCGCTGACCGGCGTGTACGTGGGCGGCGAGGTCAACGCGGTGGAGTACGACGGCAGCGGCATGCGGGATTACACCGCCCGTGTCGGCTGGCGCTCGGACTTCCTGCTGGGCGTGGAAGCAGGCTATTCGCGCATGGAAATCGACCTGGATGACGTGGGCGACCTGGATTCCGATCTGGAAATCGGCGGGCCCTATCTCGCCGCCACCCTGGCGTTCTGACGCCATCGCGACTGAAGCGGTACGCCGCCCGGTCGCTCCTACAACGGAGGCACGTAGGTAGGAGCGACCGGGCGGCACACGACCCGGCTATTCCTTCATCAGTGCTTCGATGCGGGCGTCCTTCTCGGCCCACAGGCCACTCACCCACTTCTGTACCCGCGCGCGAAACGCCCGATCCTCCTGGTAGTCACCCTGCCACAACCAGGGCTCCAGCTTGAGCGTGCGCACGTCCACGATCACCCGTGGCACCCGACCACTGAGCAGCGCCCAGAAGCCCGGCGGCTTGCCGCCCGGGTACACCACGGTCACATCCAGCAAGGCATCCAGGTTCTCGCCCAGGGCCGCCAGCACGAAGGCCACGCCACCGGCCTTGGGCCGCAGCAGATGGGTGTACGGCGAATTCTGCCGGGCCTGTTTTTCCGGCGTGCAGCGGGTGCCTTCCAGAAAATTCACCACCGTCACCGGCATGTCCACGAACTTTTCGCAGGCTGCCCGGGTGATTTCCAGATCCTTGCCCTTCAGGTGCGGCCGCTTTTCCAACTGGCTCTTGGTGTGGCGCTTCATGAAGGGGTAATCCAGGGCCCAGAACGCCAGCCCCAGGAACGGCACCCAGATCAGTTCCTTCTTGAGAAAAAATTTGAAGTACGGCGTCTTGCGGTTGAAGGTCTGCACCAGGGCGGCGATGTCCACCCAGGACTGGTGGTTGCTCACCACCAGGTAGGAGGTATCGCCGCGCAGGTCTTCATCGCCACGAATATCCCAGCGGGTGGGTGTCATTAACGCGAAGATCGCCTTGCAGATTTCCGCCCAGGTCTCGGCGATCCACATTACCCAGGCGGACAGGCGGGCCTTGTTGGCCCGCCCCGGCACCACCAGTTTGAGCAACGCCACCAGCATCATCGGCCCGATCAAAACCAGGGTGTTCAACAACAACAGCAAAAACGTAACGATACCGGTCAACTGGGCCCGCATCCGCCCGCTCCTCTTCCTCGGATCAAAGCGGATGATACCGAAAAAGCTTAATCACCGCGCCGCTCCACCTCGAGCACATCCACGTTCTGGAAGCCGCGGGGCAGCTTGGCGCCGCGCCGGCCACGTTCGCCCATGTAGTGCTCCAGATCGCCGGGTTTGAGACTCAGGTGGCGCTTGCCGGCGCGGATCACCAGCAGGTCCTCCGGCCCCAGCACCTGGACGTCCTGGACGAACTCGGAGCGGTCCGCCACCCGCGCCGACGGGATCGACATCATCTTGTTGCCCTTGCCCCGGGCCATCTCCGGCAGATCCCGCACCGGGAACACCAGCAACCGGCCTTCGTTGGAAACCAACGCGATCACATCCTGGCGCGGGTCACCCACCGGGCGCGGCGCCAGTACCCTGGCGCCCTTGGGCACATTGAGCACGTTCTTGCCGGCCTTCTTGTTGGCCAGCAGGTCGCCGTAGCGGACGATAAAACCGTAACCGGCGTCCGTGCTCATCAGGTAGGCGTCCTGTTCCTTGCCGATCACCGCCGCCACGAAGCTGGCGCCGGACGGCGGACTGACGCGGCCGGACAGGGGCTCGCCCTGCCCCCGCGCGCTGGGCAGGGTATGGGTGGGCAGCGAATAACTGCGCCCGGTGGAATCCAGGAAGCACACCGGCTGGTTGGATTTGCCCTGGGCGGCGGCCAGGAATTTATCCCCGGCTTTGTAGCTGAGGCCGGCGGCGTCCACGTCGTGGCCCTTGGCGGCACGAATCCAGCCCTTCTCGGACAACACCACGGTGACCGGATCGGCGCTGACCAGATCGGTCTCGTCCAGGGCCCGGGCCTCGGCGCGCTCGACCAGCGGAGAACGGCGCTCGTCGCCGTATTTCTCCATGTCCTCTTCCAGCTCGGAGGCGATCAGCTTCTTCATTTTGGCCGGCGAATCCAGGGTCGCCTGCAGATGCGCGCGCTCCTCGGCGAGCTCGTCCTGCTCACCGCGAATCTTCATTTCCTCCAGCTTCGCCAGGTGGCGCAGTTTCAGTTCCAGGATCGCTTCCGCCTGACGGTCACTGAGCCCGAAGCGCTCCATCAGCACCGGCTTGGGCGCGTCCTCCCGACGGATGATCTCGATCACCTCGTCGATGTTCAGGTACGCCGCCAGCAAGCCTTCCAGGATGTGCAGACGGTCCAGTACCTTGTCCAGACGATGCTGCAGGCGCCGGCGCACGGTGACCAGCCGGAACTGCAGCCACTCGTTGAGAATGGTGTCCAGGCTTTTCACCTGGGGCCGCTCGTCGATGCCGATCATGTTCAGATTGACCCGGTAGTTTTTCTCCAGGTCGGTGCTGGCGAACAAATGGCTCATCAGCTGTTCCACGTCCACGCGATTGGAACGCGGCGTGATCACCAGGCGAGTGGGATTCTCGTGGTCGGATTCGTCACGCAGGTCGCTGACCATCGGCAGCTTTTTCTTCTGCATCAGGTCGGCGATCTGCTCCAGCACCTTGGCGCCGGACACCTGGTACGGCAGCGCCGTGACCACGATGTCGTTTTCCTCGCGCTCGTACACGGCGCGCTGCTTGAGGCTGCCCTTGCCCTCCGCGTACATGCGAATGAGGTCATTGCGGGGCGTGACGATCTCCGCCTCGGTGGGAAAGTCCGGGCCCTGAATATGCTCAAGCAGATCATCCAGCGAGGCACCCGGGTCCTTGAGCAAATGGATACAGGCCCGCGCCACTTCCTTCAGGTTGTGCGGCGGAATGTCGGTGCTCATGCCCACGGCGATGCCGGTGGTGCCGTTGAGCAGCACATTGGGCAGACGCGCCGGCAGCAGCTTGGGCTCGTCCATGGTGCCGTCGAAGTTGGGCACCCATTCCACCGTGCCCTGGCCCAGCTCGGAGAGCAGCACTTCCGCGTAGGGGGCCAGCTTGGATTCGGTGTAACGCATTGCCGCGAACGACTTGGGATCATCCGGGCTGCCCCAGTTGCCCTGGCCGTCCACCAGCGGGTAGCGGTAGCTGAACGGTTGCGCCATCAGCACCATGGCCTCGTAGCAGGCCGAGTCGCCATGGGGGTGGAACTTACCCAGCACGTCGCCCACGGTGCGGGCGGACTTCTTGTATTTGGCGGTGTTCTTCAGGCCCAGCTCGCTCATCGCGTAGATGATGCGCCGCTGCACCGGCTTCAGGCCGTCGCCGATCTTCGGCAGGGCCCGGTCCATGATCACGTACATGGAATAGTCCAGGTACGCCTTCTCCGTGTAATCGCGGAGGGAAAGATCTTCGAAATCGTCAGCCATGATTACTCGCTATGCTCGTTGGCTTGCACGCAACACGCTGACACGCTACACGCGAAAAAGCGCGCCAGCGTGTAAGCGTGTCGCGTGCAAGCGCCTTTATACTTCGGCCAGGTTGCCTTTCTGTTCCAGCCAGACCTTGCGGTCGGAGGCGCGCTTCTTGCTCAGCAGCATGTCCATCAGCTGATGGGTATCGTCAGCGCCATCCACGCTCAGGCGTACCAGGCGGCGGGTGTCCCGGGCCATGGTGGTCTCGCGTAGCTGCAGGGGGCTCATCTCACCGAGCCCCTTGAAGCGGGTGACGCTGACCTTGCCGCGTTTTTTCTCCGCCTTGATGCGGTCGAGCACGCCGGCGCGCTCCTCCTGGTCGAGGGCGTAATAGACGTCCTTGCCCACGTCGATGCGGTACAGCGGCGGCATCGCCACGAACACATGGCCGCCACGCACCAGCGACGGGAAATGACGCAGGAACAGGGCGCACAGCAGGGTGGCGATGTGCAGCCCGTCGGAGTCCGCGTCGGCGAGGATGCACACCTTGCCGTAGCGCAGGCCGGTGAGATCGTCGCTGCCCGGCTCGATGCCCAGGGCCACGGCGATGTCGTGGATTTCCTGGCTGCCCAGCACTTCCCCCGGGTCCACTTCCCAGGTGTTCAGGATCTTGCCGCGCAGCGGCATGATCGCCTGGTAGACCCGGTCGCGGGCCTGCTTGGCGGAGCCGCCGGCGGAGTCCCCTTCGACCAGGAAAATTTCGGTCTGGGCCGGATCGTCGCTGGTGCAGTCCGCCAGTTTGCCGGGCAGCGCCGGGCCGCTGACCACTTTCTTGCGGGTCACTTTCTTGGCGGCCCGCAGGCGCTTCTGAGCGTTGTTGATGCACAGCTCGGCGAGGCGCTCGGCCTCGTCGGTGTGCTGGTTGAGCCACAGGGAGAAGGCGTCCTTGACCACTCCGGACACGAACGGCGCGGTCTGCCGGGAGCTGAGCCGCTCCTTGGTCTGGCCGGCGAACATCGGGTCCTGCATTTTCACGCTGAGCACGTAACAGGCCCGGTCCCAGATGTCCTCGGGGGTCAGCTTGACGCCGCGCGGCAGCAGGTTGCGGAATTCGCAGAACTCGCGCATCGCCTCCAGCAGGCCGGAGCGCAGGCCGTTCACGTGGGTGCCGCCCTGGGCGGTGGGAATCAGGTTCACATAGGACTCGGTGACCAGCTCGCCGCCTTCCGGCAGCCACAGCACCGCCCAGTCCACCGCCTCGGTGTCGCCACTCATGGCGCCATCGAACGGCTCCGACGGTACCCGCTCCCAGCCCCGGGTGCTGTCCACCAGGTATTCCACCAGGCCATCGGCGAATTCCCAGGTTTCGCTTTCGCCAGTCTGCTTGTTGTCCAGGGTCACGTTCAGCCCCGGGCACAGCACCGCCTTGGCGCGCAGCAGGTGGCGCAGACGCGATACCGAAATCTTCGGTGAATCGAAATATTTCTCGTCCGGCCAGAAGCGCATGATGGTGCCGGTGTTGCGCTTGCCCACCGTGTCGACCACTTCCAGGTCGCTGACCTTCTCACCGCCGCCGAATTCCATGCGGTGCAACTGACCGTCGCGCTTGACCAGCACTTCCAGCTTTTTCGAAAGGGCGTTGACCACCGACACGCCGACCCCGTGCAGGCCGCCGGAGAACTGGTAGTTCTTGTTGGAGAACTTGCCGCCGGCGTGCAGGGTGGCGAGGATCACTTCCACGCCGGGCTTCTTCTGCACCGGGTGCGGGTCCACGGGCATGCCGCGGCCATCGTCTTCCACTTCAATGCCACCGTCCGCCAGCAGCGTGACGCGGATGCTCTTGGCGTGGCCGGCCAGGGCCTCGTCCACGGAGTTGTCGACCACTTCCTGGATCAGGTGGTTGGGGCGGCTGGTGTCGGTGTACATGCCCGGGCGTTTGCGCACCGGTTCCAGGCCCGAGAGGACCTCGATGTTCTCGGAGGTGTAGGCGTTGCTCATAGATTTCCTAAATGCGCTTGACGCTTGATGCCGGACGCCAGGCGCCGGGCAATTCAAGCGTCCGGCGTCTGGCGTCCAGCGTCAGGCGGTTTAAAGCTCTATTCCGCAAAAGCGCAACACTAGCGGAATAAAGGCGTCGAAGTCATCAAAGCCGTGGCTGCCACCCAGTCCCCGGTAGAGGTGACAGTCGGCGTAGTATTCCCACCCCTCGCGCCAGTCCAGGGACTCGTCGCCGGTCTGGGTGAGCAGCAGCAACTGCTCGGGTTTGCCCGGCTCCGGCACCGCGTAGTGGCGTAGTTGTTCCACCCAGGCCGGGTCCAGCTCATAGGCTTCGCCGGTGTGATAGTTATGATTGATACCTGTGTATTTGTCCAGTAGTCGCCAGGGCCGCACCGCCGGATTGACCAGCACCGCGCGCAGATCATGGTGCTCCGCCAGCCAGGTGGCATAGAAGCCCCCCAGGGACGACCCCAGCAGCGCGCAGGGCCCCGCGGCGGCCAGGGTCGCCTCCAGGGTTGCCATGGCGCGGCGCGGCTCCGGCGGCAGCGCCGGGATATACAGGCGCTCGCCGGCACCGGCGCGCTCGAACACGTCGCGCAATACGCCGGCCTTGAATGACGCCGGCGAGCTGTTGAAGCCATGGATGTAAACGAGGGAAAGAGCGGTCTGACTCATCGGGGGTCCATCCTGGGCGTCGGGATCGGTCACGGGCACCAAGGGTACCCGCCGCGTCGGCGGCGGCCAATGCCGGCGACGTGTTATAACGGTGCGATGACCATCCGAAGGAGCGGGAGGCCGGCACCACCATGATGACCCTGCTGCACCTGGTTTCCGCGGTGGCCCTGCTGGTATGGGGCACCCACATCGTCCGCACAGGCGTGCTGCGGGTGTATGGCGCGCGCCTGCGGCGCCTGCTGGGCGGCCGCCTGAACCGACCGCTGGCGTTCGCCGCCGGCACCGGCGTCACCGCGCTGGTGCAAAGCAGCAACGCCACCGCCCTGCTGGCCAGCGGTTTCGTGGCCGACCGGCTGATGCCCCTGGCCACCGCCCTGGCGATTCTGCTGGGCGCCGACCTGGGCACCGCAGTGATGGCCCGGGTGCTGACCCTGGACCTGTCATGGCTGTGGCCGCTGCTGGTGATCGTCGGCGTGCCCCTGTTTCTGTCTCGCAAGCAGAGCCGTGCCGGCCAGCTGGGGCGGGTGGCCATCGGCCTGGGGCTGATCCTGCTGGCCCTGGAGTTGATCATCGACGCCATGGCCCCGATCACCGAGGCCCGGGGCGTGCAGGTGCTGTTCCAGTCCCTCACCGGCGACTTGATGCTGGACGCCGTGGTTGGCGCCCTGTTCGCCATGCTCACCTGGTCGAGCCTGGCGGCGGTGCTGCTCACCGCCACCCTGGCCGCCGCCGGGGTATTGCCGCTGCCGGTGGCCCTGGCGTTGGTAGTGGGCGCCAACGTGGGCAGCGGCCTGCTGGCACTGATGAATACCAGCCTGCACAATGCCGCCGGCCGGCGCGTGACCCTGGGCAACCTGCTGTTCAAGCTGCTCGGGCTGGCCCTGGTGCTGCCAGCGGTACCCTGGCTGGCGGACTGGCTGACCACCCTGCCGTTCGACGATCAGGACCGGGTGATCGGCTTTCATGTCGTCTACAACGGCGCCCGCTGCCTGCTGTTGCTGCCGTTCACCGGTGTCATGGCGCGCTTCACCACCCGTTTGATGCCGGACTCAGGTAGTGACGGCGACGCTCCCCGGCCCCGCCATCTGGACCCGGCGGCCCTGGACCGGCCACGGCTGGCCCTGGCCAACGCCACCCGGGAGGTGCTGCGCATGGGCGACACCGTGGAAGCGATGCTTGATGCCATCCTCGAGGCGCTGCGCGACGAACGCCCCGGCCCGGCCCGGGACCTGGGCCGTCAGGACGACGAACTGGACGCGCTCTACACCGGCATCAAGCTGTATCTGGCCCGGGTGTCCCGGGAGCAACTGCACGACACCGACCAGCATCGCTGGTCCCAGGTAATGGAGATGAGCATCAACCTGGAGCAGGCCGGCGACCAGATCGAGCACATGATGGAGAAGGTCCGCGACCGCAAGACCGCCCGGCGCCGGGCATTCTCCGACAGCGGCCTGCGGGAACTGATCGATCTGCATGGGCAGCTGCATGACAACCTGCGCCTGGGCCTGTCCGTGTTTCTCGACGGCGACCCGGAAAGCGCCCGCCAGCTGCTGATCGAGAAGGACCGCTTCCGGGACCGCCAGCGCCAGCTCTCCCACGCCCATCTGGAACGTCTGCACCGCCGGGTGGTGCAGAGCATCGAGACCAGTTCCCTGCACCTGGAACTGATTGGCGACATGAAAAGACTGAACTCGTTGTTCTGCGCGGTGGCGTTTTCAACGCTGGAATTCGAGGAACCGGACGGGCCGGCGTTCAGTAGCCCTTCACGGAGAAATCGACCTTGAAGTCGATGCCCTCCACCCGGCTGACGGCGGTTTCGATGCCGCCGTCGGGGTACAGGTCCAGCCAGCGGTAACCGGGGTTGGCGTCGTCCACGGCGAAGTCATCGCTGCCGGGTTTGAACTGCACGCAGGTGCTCGGCACCGACAGCAAGCGCACCCCATTACGGTGGCCGTCATATTCCTGGTGCACATGCCCCCAGAGAATGCCGCGCACCCGGGGGTGGGCATCGATGACCTTGAAGAAGCGCTCGGCGCTGCCGACCAGCTGGGTATCCAGCCAGCGGCTGTTCATCGGCACAGGGTGATGGTGCAGGCACACCAGCAGGTGCTCGCCGCGGGCTTCGGACAGGGCCCGGTCGAGGAAGGCCAGGTCCTCCTCGAACAGGTCACCGGGCACCTCGCCGGGGATGGTGGAATCGAGCAGCACCAGGGTCCAGCTGCCCAGCTCGGCGACACAGGGGCTGATGCGCGCTTCATGGTCCTTGAGGGCACGCATCATGGGGGCCGGCTTGTCATGGTTGCCTTCCAGCCAGTAGATGGGCGCCGGCAATTCCGCCAGGGTCCGCTCCAGGCGCTGATAGGATTCGAAGGAACCGTCCTGGGACAGGTCGCCGGTGGCCACCACCAGGTCCGGCGCGGCCTGCTCCTGTCGCACCCGCTCCAGCACCTTATCCAGACTGAACTGGGTGTTCAGCCCCAGCAGACAGCCCTGCGGATCGGCGAAGAGGTGAAAGTCGGATAGCTGCACCACGCGCAGCGGTCTCACCGGTTGCGTCAAAGCCCCGCTCCCGTCGTTCATGATCCCCCGCGTTCTCGTTATTTCAGGTCGTCGTCGTTGATGCCGGCGTTCCCAGGCGGCGATACCGGTCTCCTCCCCTTGGAGGCCGGCGGACATACGGTTATATCTAAGATAGTGGCGGTTTGCCAGAAGGGGGTTCCCGTTTCAGGAACCATTACGCACTCCGAAAAGCAGCCGCCGTCAATCCCCGGTGCCGGAACGGCGCCAGGGCTCGGCGGTGTCGTGCCCGTGATCGCGCACATGGCTGAGCCATTCTCCCAGGAAGCGGTTCCACTGGGCCTTCTCGTCACGCTGATGCATGTGCGAATTGGGATAGGGATAGCGGGCCTGCACACGCCGGAACGGGCTTGCCTCGGTGACTTCCGCCAGGCGGGCATCGTGGTAGAGGCGCACGGTGAGCCGGGGCGCCGGCATGGCATCGTGCACCGCCTGGTCCTGCAGGCGCAGGGTGGTGGTGTAGGGGGAACGCTCCAGCACCTGGATCGACACCGTGCGAACGCGCTCGCGGCCCAAGGTCAGGTCCAGGCTGTCGCGCTCGCCCAGGGCCCGCAGCAGCGGCTGCAGGCGCGCGTAGTTGGACTCGCATTGAGCCATCAGGTCGCGAAAGTCCAGCCGGTAGCGGCGCGCGCCACTCACGGGCGCCACTCCCGGTCCAGAGCGTCACGGTGCAACAGCAGCCATTGCAGGGCGATCAGCGAGGCGGCATTGTCCACCCGGCCACTCTGGAGCAACGACTCGATGGCGGACACCGGCTGCACCACCACGCGAATGTCCTCCCCTTCGTCGGCGACACCGTGGATGCCGCCGGCCTCGCTCAAATCCGCCTGGCCGACAAACACCCGGAGCCGCTCGTTGGAACCGCCGGGGCTGGGCATGTAATGGGCTACCGGGCGCAGATCGCCGATTTCCACGCCGGCTTCCTCGAACGCTTCGCGGCGCACCAGATCGGCCACCGGCTCGCCTTCCTTATCGGCGAGGCCGGCCACCAGCTCCAGGCACCAGGGGGTGTCGCGCCACTCCAGCGCGCCGACGCGAAATTGCTCGACCAGCAGAATTTCGCCACGCACCGGATCATAGGGCAGCACCGCCGCCGCCGGCGGACGCACGAACAGTTCACGCGTGACCGGCGCGCCCCAGCCGCCCTCGTAATGGCGGTGACGCAGAGTCAGCCGCTCGACCCGGAAAAAGCCCTGGAACGGGGTTTCCCGTTCCAGGATTTCCACGTCCTTGACGGTGAAGACCGGTTTCGGATCATTCATGGGCTTTGTGATAAATCTCCGCTCCCTTGTCACGAAACTCCCGGGACTTCTCTTCCATGCCGGCTTCCGCCTCCGCCACCTGGGCACGACCATCACCATAGGTATCGCGTACCTCCTGGCTGATCTTCATGGAACAGAACTTGGGCCCGCACATGGAGCAGAAATGCGCCACCTTGTGCGCCTGCTTGGGCAGGGTCTCGTCGTGGAAGGCCCGCGCCCGGTCCGGGTCCAGCCCCAGGTTGAACTGATCTTCCCAGCGGAATTCGAAGCGCGCCTTGGACAACGCGTTGTCACGAAGCTGGGCACCCGGGTGGCCCTTGGCCAGATCGGCGGCGTGGGCGGCGATCTTGTAGGTAATGATGCCTTCCTTCACGTCTTCCCGGTTGGGCAGCCCGAGGTGCTCCTTGGGCGTCACGTAGCAGAGCATGGCGGTGCCGTACCAGCCGATCATGGCGGCGCCGATGGCGCTGCTGATGTGGTCGTAGCCCGGGGAAATATCAAGAGTCAACGGCCCAAGCGTATAGAACGGCGCCTCGTCGCAGTGCTTGAGCTGCTCGTCCATGTTCTGCTTGATCATGTGCATCGGCACATGGCCGGGGCCCTCGATCATCACCTGCACGTCATGCTTCCAGGCAATCTTGGTGAGTTCGCCGAGGGTGCGCAGCTCGGAGAACTGGGCCTCGTCGTTGGCGTCCGCCAGGGACCCGGGGCGCAGACCGTCGCCCAGGCTGAAGGTGACGTCATAGGCCTTCATGATCTCGCAAATTTCCTCGAAGTGGGTATAGAGGAAACTCTCCGTATGATGCGCCAGGCACCACTTGGCCATGATCGAGCCACCGCGCGACACGATGCCGGTGGTGCGATTGGCGGTCATCGGCACGTAGCGCAGCAGCACGCCGGCGTGGATGGTGAAGTAATCGACGCCTTGCTCCGCCTGTTCGATCAGCGTGTCGCGATAGATCTCCCAGGTCAGGTCCTCGGCGATGCCGTTGACCTTTTCCAGGGCCTGGTAGATCGGCACGGTACCGATCGGCACCGGCGAGTTGCGCAGAATCCACTCGCGGGTTTCGTGGATGTTCTGGCCGGTGGACAGATCCATCACCGTATCGCCACCCCAGCGGGTGGCCCAGGTCATCTTGGACACCTCTTCCTCGATGGACGAAGTGACCGCGGAGTTGCCGATATTGGCGTTGATCTTGGTGAGGAAATTGCGGCCGATGATCATCGGCTCGATTTCCGGGTGGTTGATGTTGGCCGGGATCACCGCCCGACCGCGCGCCACCTCGTCGCGCACGAATTCCGGCGTGATCTCATCGGGAATCGCGGCGCCAAAGCTCTGCCCCGGATGCTGGCCGGTGGGCAGCCCCGCCTCGCGGTGCTCGCGCAGCCGCTGGTTTTCACGGATGGCGATGAACTCCATCTCCGGCGTGATGATGCCCTGCCGGGCATAGTGCATCTGAGATACATTGGCGCCGGCACGGGCGCGGCGCGGCGCGCGCACATGCGGAAACCGCAATCCCTCGGTGGCGATGTCGCGGGCGCGGCGACGGCCGAACTCACTGGTCAGGCCATCCAGTTGCTCACTGTCGCCCCGTTCCTCGATCCAGGCACCACGCAGGGCGGGCAGGCCCTGGCGCACATCGATGCTGGCGTCCGGGTCGGTGTAGGGACCGGAGGTATCATAAACCGCCAGCGGCGGGTTATCCTCGAACTTCCCGTCCGCCAGAGGCGTGGGCTGTTGGCGGATTTCCCGCATCGGCACCCGGATATCGGCCCGGCTGCCGGTCACATAAATTTTTCGCGAACCCGCGATAGGCTGGCAGGCTTCGTCGATGGCATTGGGTACGGCGTGACGTTGCTCGTCGGGCACGTTCGGCCTCCAGGCTGCGTATGAATAGGGAGGAAGACGCCCCGCTCCCGGAACCCGTCCGGCGGACGGCCCACGGGGGGAGGTCGGCGGCAGGCCCCACTATAGCCACGGCGTCAAAGCCGAACAACCGCGACACGGCGGCATTCCGGTCGGGCGGGAGTGTCAATCCGGTGGACTTACTATTACCATACTGCCCAGTTCAGCTTTCCAAGAACCCTAAACACGGTGGATGAACCCATGAAGCGCAGTTCCCTAACGCCCCTCGGCATGCTGATGGCCCTGCTGGCCACCGGCGCCGTCCAGGCCGCCGATCTCACCGACGTGGCCAATGCGGCCTGGGATTACGATGGCACCTGGCGCGCCGATCGCAAGACCTGGGAAGCGGAGCAGGAAACCCTGGTACAGGGCCGCGCCGCCTTGCTGCCGACCCTCGACGCCTCCTACGGCAGCTACCGGAACGATCGCACCATCGAGGACGGCGACGTTGATCTCGAGTATGACAGCGAGGCCACCACCGTGACCCTGGCCCAGCCGCTGTTCCGCCTGGACGCCTTCTACGGCTACAAGGAAGCCAAGGCATTCACCTCCGTGGCCCAGGCCAATTTCTACCAGGCCCGCCAGGACTTCGTGCTGCGCACCGCCCAGGGCTACTTCGGCGTGCTGCGCGCCTGGGACACCCTGGTCTCCGCCCAGGCCGAGGAGAAGGCCATCGGCCGCCAGCTGGAACAGACCCAGGAACGCTTCGACGTGGGCCTGGTGCCCAGCACCGACGTGGAAGAAGCCCAGGCCGCCTATGACCTGACCCGGGTGAACCTGATCGTCGCCCGCCAGGAATTCGAGATCGCCCGGGACCAGCTCGAGACCCTCACCGGCCGTCAGTGGGAAACCCTGGCGGAACTGCGCGAGGAGCTGCCCATGGCCGGGCCGGAGCCGGCGGTCATGACCGATTGGATCGACAAGGCCGCTTACCAGAACCCGCAGATCCTGGCCGCCCAGTACAACGCCAAGGCCGCCGGCTTCACCGCCGACCGCCAGTTCGGCGCCATGATGCCCCAGGTGCAACTGGTGGGCAGCTACACCCACAACCACACCGACCCGGACGACGATTCCGGCGCCGCCGTGGGCAGTGGCAGCACCGGTATCACGCCGGACAACCACGGCACCCAGGTGGGTATCGAAGTGAGCATGCCGCTGTTCCGCGGCGGCGGCCTGAACAGCCAGCGCAAGCAGGCCGCGTTGCAAGCGGACGCCGCCCAGCAGCAATACGAGCAGGCGATCCGCGACATCAGCCAGCAGGCGCGCACCTCCTACCGCACCGTGGAAGCGGACGCCCTGCGCGTGCAGGCCCGCAAGCAGGCGATCCGTTCCGCCCGCTCCGCCCTGGAAGCCACCCAGTCCGGCTATGAGGTGGGCACCCGCAACGTGGTCGACGTGCTCAACGCCCAACAGGCCCTGTACGCCGCCCAGCGCGACTACGCCAATGCCCGCTACGACTACATCCTGGATACCCTGACGCTGAAGTCCGCCGCCGGCGAACTGGACGTGGAGGATCTGGTGGCGGTGAACGAGTGGCTGTCCGGCCAGGAGACCCTGGATCTTTACAACCCGGACCTGGAAGGCCAGAGCGAAGCGCAAATGTTCAGCCCGCGCTGAAGCGCGCCCCGATTGGCGGCCACCACCCCGGCCGCCGCTTCCCCCCGACGCCGGCGCTCGCCGGCGTCGTCGTGAAGGGCGGCCAGCGTCGCCGCCAGTTGCTCCTCTCCCGACACCACCGAGAGCGCTCCGGCTTCGTCCAGCAGGGCGGCGATGGCGGTGAAATTGTGCAGATGGGGCCCGGTCAGCACCGGCTTGCCCCAGGCCGCCGGCTCCAGCAGGTTGTGACCACCCACCGGCACCAGGGAGCCGCCCACGAAAGCCAGATCGGCGGCGCCGAACAGCATCAGCAGCTCACCCATGGTGTCCGCCAGGTAAACCGCGACGCCGTCGTCCACCGCCTCCTGCCGGCTGCGGCGGGCGAGCCCCAGGCCGGCTCGCCGTACCAGGGCGGCGACGTCGTCGAAGCGCTCCGGATGGCGCGGCACCAGAATCAGCAGGGCGTCCGGATGCGTGGCCCGCAAGCGCCGGTGGGAAGCCAGCACGATCTCGTCCTCGCCCGGGTGGGTGCTGGCGGCGATCCACACCGGCCGCTCGCCCCAGGGCACGCGCAACGCGGCGGCCCGTTCACGCACCGCGTCATCCAGGCCCAGGTCGAATTTGACGCTGCCGTTGACCACCAGCCGCGACCGGCTCGCGCCCAATGCCTCGAAGCGGCGGGCCTCCGCTTCGGTCTGCACCGCCAGGGTGTCGAAACGCGCCAGCATCGGCCGCACCAGGCGCGGCAGCCTGGCGTAGCCCCGGTAGCTTTTCTCCGAAAGCCGGCCGTTCATCAGCAGCAGTTTCGCCCCCCGGGCCTTGGCGGCGGCGCACAGATTCGGCCACAGCTCGGTTTCCAGGATCACCACCAGGCGGGGATCGAAAGCATCCAGGAAACGCCGGTAGGCACCGGGCAATTCCCAGGGGCAGTAAACATGGGTGACGCGCTCGCCGAACAAAGCACGCACCCGCTCCGAGCCGGTGGGGGTGGTGGTGGTCACCACCAGAGGCGTGTCCGGATGGGCCGCCAGTAACCCCTCGATAAGCGGTGCCGCCGCCAGGGTCTCGCCCACGGACACCGCGTGCACCCAGACGCTGCCATTCAGGGTGCCGCGCCGGTAGCCCAGCGCCAGGCGCTCGCGCCAGCGTTGCCGGTAGGCGGGCGCGCGCCGGCCGCGCCACCACAGGCGCAGGAATAACAGGGGCAGGGAGAAGTACCAGAGCAGGGTGTACAGCGAGCGCATGAAAAATCCTTGGGAGAGCACCTGCACGCAAACACGCAACACGCTTGCACGCGCCGCGGGCGGACGTGCAAGCGTGTTGCGTGCAAGCGTCTTTCCCCTCCTATGCTAGCATAGCCGCGCATTGAACCGAGGTAGAGCCATGACCGACAACGCCCGGGCGCCCAGCCTGACACCGGACATTCTGATCTTCGGCGGCGGCATCGCCGGCCTGTGGCTGATGCACAGCCTGCGGGCCCGCGGCTTCCAGTGCCTGCTGCTGGAAACCGGCACCCTGGGCGGCGCCCAGACCCTGGCCAGCCAGGGCATTATCCACGGCGGCCTGAAATACGCTCTGGGCGGCGGCCTGTCCAGCGAGTCCGAGGCGATCGCCGGCATGCCGGACCGCTGGCGTGCCGCCATCGACGGCCGCGACAACGTCGACCTGAGCGGCCTGCGGGTGCTCTCCGATACCCAGAACCTGTGGTCCACCGGCTCCGTGGCCAGCCGCATGACCAGTTTCTTCGCCAGCAAGATGCTGCGCGGGCGGATCGAAAAACTGAGCCGTGACCAGTTCCCCTCGGCCCTGGCCAACCCACGCTTCAAGGGCCGGGTTTACCGGCTCGACGATCTGGTGGTGGACACGGAAAGCCTGCTGCGGGTGCTGGTGGCGCCGGTGCGCGACCGGCTGCTGTGCTTCGAACCGGGCCGGGACCAGCTGGAATGGAGCGATGACGGCCTGCGCGCGGTATCCATCAACGGCGTGCGCATCGAGCCGCGCCTCACCGTGCTGGCCGCCGGCGAGGGCAACGCCGCCCTGCTCGCCGACGCCCAGAAAAGCCGGCTGTTTCCCCGCGAAGCGGCTCAGAGCCGGCCCTTGAAAATGGTACTGGTCAAGCACCGGCTGGGGCACCGGCTCTATGCGCACTGCGTGGGCGCCAGCAACAAGCCGCGCCTCACCGTCACCACCCACGAGCTGCCGGACGGTGACCTGGTCTGGTACCTGGGCGGCGAACTGGCGGAAAAAGGCGTGGAACGCAGCGACCAACAGCAGATCGCCGCCGCCCGCGCCGAGCTGGACGCCCTGTTCCCATGGCTGGATTTCAGCGACGCCCGTTTCGCCACTCTCGATGTGGCCCGCGCCGAGCCGCGCCAGCATGGCCTGGCCAAGCCGGACAACGCCTACGCCCGCCGGGACCGCGATCTGATCATCACCTGGCCCACCAAGCTGACCCTGGCCCCGGACCTGGGCGACCGGGTCGACGCCCTGGTGGCCGAGCACGGCCTGACCCCCGGCGCGCCCCTGGGCGAGTTGCCCGAGGCTCTGCCCCGGGCCCCGGTGGGCCAGCCCCAGTGGTACCGCTGCTTCGGAGAGCACGGATGAGTTTCCTGCGCGCGCTCGGCGACACCGGCCTGACGGTGAGCGCCCTGGGCCTGGGCACGGTGAAGATCGGCCGCGACCAGGGCGTCAAATACCCCACCGCCTTCTCCATCCCGGACGACGACGCGGTGCGCCACCTGCTGGCCCGTGCCCGGGACCTGGGCATCAATCTGATCGATACCGCCCCGGCCTACGGCCGCAGCGAGGAGCGGCTCGGCGAGCTGCTTACCGACCGCCACCACTGGGTGATCGTCTCCAAGGTGGGGGAGGAATTCGACAATGGCCAAAGCCACTTCGACTTCAGCCCGGAGCATACCCGCGCCTCGGTGGAACGCAGCCTGCGCCGGCTGGCCACCGATTATCTGGATTGCGTGCTGGTGCACTCCGACGGCAACGATCTGGAGGTGCTGCGCCAGGGCACCCTGGAAGTGCTCGACGATCTGAAACGGGAAGGGAAAATCCGCGCCACCGGCGTTTCCACCAAGACCGTGGAAGGCGGCCTGGAAACCCTGCGCCGCGCCGATCTGGCCATGGTCACCTACAACCTGGCCGAGCGCGACGAAAAGCCGGTGATCGACTACGCCGCTGAACACGGCAAGGGCATTCTGATCAAGAAGGCCTTCGCCAGCGGCCACCTGGCCGCCGACCACCCGGACCCGGTACAGGCCAGCCTGGACCTGGTGCTGGGCACGCCGGGCGTGGGCGCGGTGATCGCCGGCACCGTGAATCCGGCGCACCTGGAAGAGAACGTCGCCAAGGCCCGACGCGCCTGCGGGGAGGCATAGCCGCGCTTTGGCAGGAAATTTCGCTCCAGCCGGGGCGCGGCTCAGGGATGGCTTGAGCGATCCCGGAAGGCACCCACACAGATCCGCGTCCCGGATAGAGACCTCCCGCATCGATTTCCCGCCAAAGCTCGATCAACAAAAAAAGCCCCGCCGAAGCGGGGCCGAGACTCGTCAAACATCACCGTTGCCGGCGTCCCGAGCCTGACGAGGACACAAGGATCGAGCTCTCCCGATCAAGCGCCTGGGCGCTATCTCACAAACCCTCCGGCCGGCCCTGGTCGGGCTGGCTGTAGTCGCACACGCCGTCGGGGAAGATGGCGTTGAGGCGGTTCACCTGGTCGGAAGTGGGCTGCCAGGTGCCGTAGGTGCCGTCCTCCAGGGCCACCGACACGGGCTTCAGCGCGCACTTGAACACATCGCCCTGAATCGGCGCGCCGGCGACGATCCGCGAGGTGGAATGGACCGGGAAGTGCGCGGTGCAGGCTCCGTCGTCCTGCTCATCCAGAATGCCGTTCCAGACATCGTCGCCCCGGGCGATCAGGTTGCCGTCGGTGTCGAAGCAGGTATCCACCGCCAGCTCCGGTTTGTTGCCGGCCACGCCGGCTTCCGGGTTGGCGCGCAGATTGGCCATCCAGTCGTCGATCACCTCCAGAGCCAGGGGAACCGCGCTGTAGTTTTCCTCGGGCCGCGCGTCGGTGAACCAGATCACCTGATTGTCCGCATCACCGTCATGGTCCCGCATGCGCTGGCGCACCACGAAGGACTGATGCACGTTGTGCATGTCCAGCTCGTGTTCCAGGTAGGGACGGTAATCGATGATCGGAATGCCTTCCGCCTCGCCGTGGAACACCATCCCGGACTGGTAGGCGCCGTTCATGGCTTCCAGGTCACCCTCGGTGCGCGGCGCCGGCGACGACGGGTCGCTGCCCAGGGTCATGTTGCGGCTGCTCCAGGGGTCAAAGATGGACGGATCGTTCATCACATCCTGCTCGCTGCCCAGGAACGGGAAGCCTTCCTGCACCATGTCCTTCTGGTCCTTCCAACCCCCCACCCGGGCATTCAGGTCGAGGAATTCCTCCGGGGTAATGCGGTGCGCGTTCAATGATTCCAGGCCGTACTGCACGCCCACGTTGTCGAACAGGGTGTGCGGATAGCCGTCGCCATCGACGCCGTAGATGTTGCGCAGGTCGTCGTAGTGGCTCCAGTTCACCGTGGCCATCAGACCCGGCGGCTGCATCTGATCCTGGTTGTCGGCCTGGCCGTAGTAGGGATTCATGGTCAGGGGCGTGAGGCCGCGCCAGGATTCCACGCACTCGGTGGAACCCGGCGCGCCGCCATAACCGAGCTGCTGCTTGGCGGCGTAGAGCGGATCTTCCACGTCGTCCTCCGCGTTGAGGCCCACCAGCCAGGTACGGTTCTTGGTGGTCGCCCACTTGGGGTTGTCCTTGTCGGTGGCGTCCATGTAGTACTCAAGCAACTCGCAGTCACCGATGTGGATGGTCTGGGTGACCATGTCCGGGTAGCTTTGCACCGGAATCGCCGCGTCGATCAAACCCGGGTGATTCTGCGCGTACACGTATTGCTGAATGGCACCGCCGGAGGCGCCCAGCCCCACCGTGTACAGTGGCTCGCCGTATTCCTCCAGGAACCGCTCCTTGACCATCAGCGCGGTCTCGCCCCCCACTTGCATATTGTAGTGCTCGCTCATGCGGGTGCCGGTGGAGTAAATGATGGCGTAGCCCTGGCCGAGCACATCCGGCTGCAGCGCACGGCGTTTGTAATCCATGCTGCCCTGCGTGTGACCGATGCCCACGCCACCCTGGAAGCGGAACATCAGGCGCCCGTTCCACAGGCCGGTGTCCAGGGAACCGGCTTCCTCGCCGGCCTCGGCGAGCATGGCGATGGAATAGATAAAGCGGTTGATGGTGCCGCGTTCCCAGCGCACCACGAAATCCACCTCGCGGCCGTCCGACAGGATGGTGGTGGCCATGTCCGCCGGGCGGGAACCGCCATCCGGCAGCCGTTGATACTGGCCGCCGGTGGTGCGGTACCAGTATTCGGTGTAGGGCTCGATGCCGCAGTCGCGGCTCAGCCCGATCTGCTGATTCTGGTCGTCATAGACCGGAAAGCCCTCGTTGCCATCGGTGTCCACCAGCGGCTGCTTGCCCAGCTCGGATACCGTGGTGCACACAAAGGGGTACTGATGCGGGCCGGAAAACATCGGTCCCTCCACCGGATAGTTGGTGAGGGTGAGGCGGGCCAGGGTACCGTGGTCCGGGTGCCAGACCGTGAGTTCGTTGTCGCCCTGTTCAAGGCCACGGACCATCCCCTCGACGCCCTCGCCGCTGGCCTGGAATCCTTCGGTGTCCAGGTCCTCGCCGTTGAGGCGCAGGCGCGCCCCGGCCAGCAGGTCGGCATCACCGCGCACCGCCACCCGGGCATCACCGCCACTGACCCATTGTGGCTCGCTGGACACCACCCGCAGGCTGGCGGACGGCGCCGCCTCGGAAGAACTGGAACTGGAATCGCCGCCGCAGGCGGCAAGCAGACTGGCGACCGCCAACGCGAGCGCGCCGCCCGTTACGCGTACTGACATGATGCTCTCCTCGATATTGTTGTTATCCAGGCCATGACCCGGTGGCTTCAAGGTAGGAGCGACGGCGGCGGCATAACAGATACAGTTTTCCGTAAATGGCTGACACAGTGGCGGGACTGTTGCAGTGGAATCCTGGCAACTGTATCTGGTTCACCCAGCGGTTGAGTGGCCCAATAATCAGCACACAACAACAAATAAATTTCGGGAGACCCAACCATGCCCTTGCTCCGATTCCCCGGCGCGGCCCTGGCCACCGGCGCCGCCTGCGTATTCATCCTGCTGTCCGGCTGCGGCGGCTCAAGCTCCTCCGGCGGGGCGGAACCCGCCCCCGGGGTGGACCTCTCCGGCCTGGATCTGAACACCGCCGAATACTGCGATCTGACCGTTACCGACCGTTGCCTGTACCCTTTCCCCAACGACTTCTTTACCCGCGCCGACAGCACCACGCCCACCGGCCGACGGGTGAATTTCCAGCCCCAGGCAATGCCGGTGGCCCAGCCCGTGTCCATTGCCGCCAACCCCTATGCGCCCACCGGCGTGGAGACCACCGAGGCCACGCCCATCGATCCCACCGAGTGGAACCGTAACGACGGCTTTTCACCGGGGGCCATGATTCAGACGCGGGTGGCGGATGTGGACCTGGCCGCCAGCGGCGCGGTGGGCATCGGGGATCTGTCCGAGGCCAGGAATCCGGACGCGCCGATCCTGGTGCTGGACGCTGAAACCGGCGAGCGGCAACTGATCTGGGCGGAACTGGACGCCAACGCCAGCAGCGACGAGGGTCGGGCGCTGATCATCCGCCCGGCGAAAAACCTGATCGAAGGACGCACCTATCTGGTGGTACTGCGCAATCTGGTGGACAGCCAGGGCCAGGCCATCGCGGCGACGCCCCTGTTCAGGGCTTACCGGGACGGGTTGGATACCGGCCAGCCGGTGCTGGAGGCCCGGCGGGACGCCATGAACACCCTGTTCACCACCCTGGAAAGCCATGGCATCGAGCGGGACGGGCTGGTGCAGGCCTGGTCGTTCACCGTGGCCAGCCAGAAGAGCCTCACCGAACGGCTGCTGCATATCCGCGACCAGGCCTTCGCCAGCCTGGGCGGCGGCGCGCCGTCGTTCACCGTGGACGAGGTGGGCGAGAGCATCCAGGGCAGCCCGCGCTCCGGTTTGAGCAGGGGCATCAGCGGAACCTTCCAGGTGCCCAACTTCCTGAATCAGGCCGGCGGCGTGCCCGGCTCCCGTTTCCACTATGACGACAACACCGACCCGGATGCCCTGCCCACCCGGTTCAACGGCGACGATACCGTCACCGCGCGCTTCCGCTGCCAGGTACCGGACACCGCGGTGGCCGACTTCGACGATCCCAACAGCCCGGTGACGCCGGCGCGGGCGGCGCTCTATGGCCATGGTCTGTTCGGCGAAGGGCCCGGCGGTGAGTTCCGCTCCGGCAACGTGCGCGCCATGCAGACCGAGCACAACATTCTGTTCTGCGCCACCGACTGGATCGGCATGGCCCAGGAGGATTTCCTGGCCGGGGTGATCCACCGCCTTCTGGCGGACCTGTCGCAGCTGCCCAACCAGCTTGACCGCAGTCAGCAGGGCCTGCTCAACGCCATGTTCCTGGCCGAACTGCTGCGGCACCCGGACGGCTTTGCCTCTCATCCGGCCTTCCACCATGGACCAGACGATACCCTGATCTACGACCCCACCGAGGTGTTCTACGATGGCAATAGCCAGGGCGGCATCCTGGGTGGCGCCCTGGTGGCCACCGCGCCCAATATCCAGCGCGGCGTACTGGGCGTGCCGGGCAGCAATTACAGTCTGTTGCTACGCCGCTATGGCCCCTTCGCGGAACGTTTCGGGGTGATTCTCTATCAGGCCTATCCCAATGAACTGGACCGCAGCCTTACGTTGGGCCTGATGCAAATGCTCTGGGACCGGGCCGAGAACAACGGCTATCTGAGCCACCTGGCCGGTCGCTACCTGCCCGGCACCCCCACCGGCAAGCGGGTGCTGCTGCATCCGGCCCTGGGCGATCACCTGGTCACGGAATGGAGCGCGGAAATCATGGCCCGCACCATCGGCGCCGCCATGCACGAGCCCACCGCCCGCCTCGGCGAGCATCCGGACGCCAACCCCTATGTGGACATCGACCGCATCGAGCAATACCCCTACCACGGCCATGCCCTGATGGTCTGGGACAGCGGCGACCATGACCCGCTCAGCGGCCACGGCACGCCCTTCGCGCCGCTCACCAACACCGGTCCGGTAGCCGGCGAGGACCCCCACGAATCGCCGCGCAACACGGTCAGCGCCCGGCTGCAAAAGTCGGAATTCCTGAAATCGTTCGGCGCGGTGGTGGATGTGTGCGGGAACACGCCCTGCTACAGCGACGACTACACCGGCCTCAGCCGCGACTAGCGCCGCTTGTTCTCCGCCGCCAGCTCGGCGGCGGTTTCCCCCAGCCAGCACAAGGCCCGGCGCACCTGAGCGGTGACCGGGCTGCCGGCGTTGAGGCGCAGATAATCAGCGTGCTTGCCATCCAGGGAAAAGACGCCGCCGGGGAACACATGGATGCCACGGGCGGCGGCGCGCTGGAACAGGGCCCGGGTGTCCACCCGGCCGGGCAGGCGCACCCACAGCACGCAGCCACCGGTGGGTCGGGTCAGCCGGGTGCCGGGCGGGAAACAGCGGCGCACCTCCCGGGCCATGGCGTCCACCTGTTGTTGCAGATGGCCGCGCAGTTCGCGCAGATGCTGAGCGTAGAAGCCGCTTTCCAGTAGCCGCCCCATGACGATCTGCGAGATCGAGGTGGACGTAATGGTGCTCAGTTGCTTGAGTTCCCGGAAGCGCTTCTGGAACCGGCCCGCCGCCGCCCAGCCGATGCGCAGGCCCGGCATCAGACTCTTGGAAAAGCTGCTGCAATAGAGCACCAGCCCACTGCGATCGAACGCCTTGGCCGGCGGCGCCTGCTCCCGGTAAACGGTATCGCCCCAAACGTCGTTCTCGATCAGCGGCACCTGGTAGCGTTCGGAGAGCGCCACCAGGGCCGCCTTGCGTTCCAGGCTCATGGTGAAGCCGAGTGGATTCTGGGCATTGGTGGACACCAGGCAGGCGGCCACGCCACCGCGCCGGAACACCTGTTCCAGGGCACTGAGGCTGATGCCCTGGCGTGGATGAGTGGGCACCTCCACCACCTTGCGCTGGTGGGTTTCCAGCAGCAGCAGGGCGCCGTAGTAGGTGGGCGATTCCACCACCACGGTATCACCCGGCCGGCTGACGCTGCGCAACGCCAGGGACAGCGCCTCCATGGCGCCGCTGGTGACGATGATGTCCTCGGCGGTGACCGGCACCTCGTAGGACAGGCTGCGGCGCGCCAGATGGTGGGTAAACAGGGGACAGCCGTTGGGGTGCATGTAGTCCCAGGCGTCCAGAGCATGGTGGCGGGTGACATCACGGATGGTGGCCATCACCCGGTCCACCGGCAGCACCTCAGGGCCCGGCAGGGCGATGCCCAGCCGTACCATGGCCGGGTCCGCGTGCAGCTCCATGTAATGCAGCACCTGCTCGCTGAGCGACACTTCCACCGGCAGCAGCGGGTAGCGGGAACCGTCCGGTTCCGGGATGTCGAGGACATCGGAGCTGCGCACATAAACGCCGGATTGGGGGCGGATATCCAGGTAGCCCTCCGCCTCGAGCTGGCGGTAGCTCTGCATCACGGTATTGACGCTGACCTTGAACAGGGCGCTCATGCGCCGCACCGAAGGCAGTTTCTGCCCCACGGCGAAGGACCCGGCACCAATCTGCTCAAGCAGACGGCGGCTGATACGTTCGTAGAGGAACCGGTCGTCGATCACCGGCGACACCTGTTGTTGTTATCGGAATGACATCATTCTGCCCTACCCGGCCCGGTTTGTAACCGCGCCCGGGGCCTTTGTATTTCGGCGACCGCCCCTATATTGCATACTGTGCGCCCTCGGTGGATCGCGGCTGAAGCCGCGATCCACCGCCCCTGACGCAGGCGAGGCAATGATCGACTGGACCGACATCGACACCGTGCTGCTGGACATGGACGGCACCCTGCTGGACCTGGCCTTCGACAACTGGTTCTGGCAGTGCCACGTGCCCGAGCAGTACGCACTCAGCCGCGGCCTGGACTACCCGGAGGCGGAGCGCATCCTGCACGACTGGATCGCCAGCCATCTGGGCACCCTTAACTGGTACTGTCTGGATTTCTGGACCCGCGAGCTGAACCTGAACATCGCCGACCTGAAACGCGCGGCGGCCCATCGCATCAGCGTGCGCCCCGGCGCCGAAGCGTTCCTGGCGGCCCTGGCGGACAGCCCGCGACGCGTGATCATGGTCACCAACGCCCACCGCCAGGCCCTGGAGCTGAAGCTGGCGCGCACCGGTATCGACCGCTATTTCGATGCGCTGGTGTCCAGCCACGATTACGGGCACCCCAAGGAAGCCCAGGATTTCTGGCACCGGCTGCGCGACGCCCACCCGTTCGACCCGGAACGGGCCCTGCTGGTGGACGATTCCCTGCCGGTGCTGCACTCCGGGCGACGGTACGGCCTGGGCCATCTGGCCAGCATCCGGCAGCCGGACTCCAGCCTGCCGGCGCGGGCCGACACCGACCCGTTCCCGGCCATCGACGACTTCCTGCGGGTGCTGCCATGAGCGACGGCACCCGCGTCGATTCCTGGCTGTGGGCGGCCCGCTTCTTCAAGACCCGGGGGCAGGCCAAGCAGGCCATCGAGGGCGGCAAGGTGCAAGTGGATGGCGCCAAGGCCAAGCCCAGCAAGGCAGTGCAGCCGGGCAGCGTGCTTACCATCCGCAAGGGCGACATCCAATGGACGGTGGTGGTGGAGGGCCTGAGCAACAAGCGCGGCCCGGCCAGCGCCGCCCAGCAATTGTACCGGGAGACCGAGGACAGCATCGCCCTGCGCGAGCAGGGCGCCGAGCGCCGCCGCCTGGCGCGCCTGGCCGCCCCGATCCCCGACCACAAACCAAGCAAGAAGGAGCGCCGCGACCTGGCGCGCTTCCGACGTGACCATGAAGGTGAACTGTGACCGACAACCCGGCAGCCGACCAAAAGCAACGCTTCCTGTTTCCCGATTCCGATATCCGTGGCGAGCTGGTGCGCCTGGAGCGCAGCCTGGCCGAGGTGCTCGGCGCCCATGACTATCCCATGGTCGTACAGGGGCTGGTGGGCGAGGCGGTGGCCGCCGTGGCGCTGCTCACCGGCACCCTCAAGTTCGAGGGCCGGCTGAGCCTGCAGGCCCAGGGCCGTGGCCCGGTGTCCCTGCTGCTCGCCGAGTGCACCCATGACGGCCAGCTACGCGCCCTGGCCCGCCACGACGAGCGGGCCGCCGACTGCCCGGCCACGGTCACCGATCTGATCGGCGACGGCACCATGGTGATCACCATCACCCCGGCCCGGGGCCGCCAGTACCAGGGCATCGTGCCCCTGGAGGGCGACACCCTGGCACGCTGCCTGGAAGGCTACTTCCAGCAGTCCGAACAATTGCCCACGCGACTGTGGCTGGCCGCCGGCAACGGCCGGGCGGCGGGCATGCTTCTGCAGCGCCTGCCGGACCGCGCCGCCGGCAATGAGCACAACGCCGAACACTGGCGGCACCTGGAGACCCTGGCGGATACCCTGACCATGGAGGAGCTGCTGGACCTGGATACCGAGACGGTATTGCGCCGGCTGTTCCATGAAACCCCACCCCGGCTGCCCACCCCACAGGGGCTGCGTTTCGGCTGCACCTGCTCCCGGGAACGCACCCGCGACGCCCTGCTGTCGCTGGGCGCCGCCGAGCTTCGCCAGCTTCTCAAGGAAGATGGCGAAGCCACCCTGACCTGCGATTTCTGCCTTTCCCGGGAGCACTTCGACGCCGTGGATCTGGCCGAACTGGTCCGCGAAGCGGAAACCCGATAACCCCGGCGGCACGGGCCCGGGGCGGCGTCGCCAGCGGGCCGCTTTTCTGTCATAATCGCGCGCCTGTCAGCGTAGCCAGGCGGAAAGCCCAGGAAGAACCATGACCAATCCTATGACCTATAACGATCTCAGCCCGGCACAGCTCGTTGAGCTGGCCATTCAGCGCAACGAGGGTCGCCTCTCCGATAGCGGCGCCCTGGTGGTGGAAACCGGCCACCGTACCGGCCGTTCCCCCATGGACCGCTTCATCGTCGATGAGCCCAGCACCAGTGAGCACATTCACTGGGGCCCCATCAACCGCCCGTTCGAGGCGGACAAGTTCGACGCGCTGTGGGATCGGGTCGCGGCCTTCGCCGCCGAGGACGACACCTTCGTCTCCCACCTGCATGTGGGCGCCGACGCCGACCATTACCTGCCGGTCAAGGTCACCGCCCAGACCGCCTGGCACAATCTGTTCGCCAACACCCTGTTCATCCGCCCGGACAAGTACAACCCGCGCGCCAAGGAAGAATGGCAGATCCTGCACGCGGTGAACTTTCAGTGCGACCCGGAGCGCGACGGCACCAACTCCGACGGCTGCGTGATCTTCAACTTCGCCCAGCGCAAGATCCTGATCGCCGGCATGCGCTACGCCGGGGAGATGAAGAAGGCCATGTTCTCGGCGCAGAATTTCCTGCTGCCGGAAAAAGACGTGCTGCCAATGCACTGCTCCGCCAACGTCGGCGAGAACGGCGACGTGGCCCTGTTCTTCGGCCTGTCCGGTACCGGCAAGACCACCCTGTCCGCCGACCCGGCCCGTTACCTGATCGGTGACGACGAGCACGGCTGGGGCAAGGACGTGGTGTTCAACATCGAAGGCGGCTGCTACGCCAAGTGCATCGACCTGAGCCAGAAGAACGAGCCGATCATCTGGGACGCGATCCGCTTCGGCGCGGTGCTGGAAAACGTGATCCTCAACGAGGAAACCCGGGTGCCGGACTACAACGATGTGTCGTTGACCGAGAACACCCGCGCCGCCTATCCGCTGGAAAACGTGGAAAAGCGCGTGATCGAGAACCACGCCGGCGAACCCAAGCACGTGATCTTCCTGACCTGTGACCTGACCGGGGTGCTGCCGCCGGTATCACGGCTCACCCACGAAGGCGCCGCCTACCACTTCCTGAGCGGCTACACCGCCCTGGTGGGTTCCACCGAGGTGGGCGCCGGCAAGGGCATCAAGAGCACCTTCTCCACCTGCTTCGGCGCCCCCTTCTTCCCGCGCCGCGCCGGCGAATACGCCGAGCTGCTGATCAAGCGGGTCAAGGAATTCGGCTCCAAGGTCTACCTGGTCAACACCGGCTGGACCGGCGGCCCCTACGGTGAAGGCGAGCGTTTCAGCATCCCCACCACCCGCGGCGTGATCGATGCCATCCTCAGCGGTGAGCTGGACGAGGCGGAAACCGAGCACCTGGACATCATCAACCTGGACGTGCCCAAAAGCGTGCCCGGCGTGGACGACAAACTGCTCCAGCCCAAGGCCACCTGGGCCAACCCGGAGAACTACGAGGCCAGTGCCCGCGATCTGGCCCGCCAGTTCGAGGCCAACTTCGCCGAGAAGTACGCGGACGTCTCCGACGAGATCCATAACGCCGGGCCGAAGGCCTGAGCCGCCGGCTCCGCCGCTGAAAAAGCCCGCCAACCGGCGGGCTTTTTCGTTCATGGCCCTTTGACCCATGGGTCAAAAGTCGAAAAACAGTCCCAACGGACAATTTCACGCCTTTCCCCCACGGCGTTAGACTGGCCGCCGTGACGCAAGGAGTCCATTGATGAGCAAACCCAAGATTGTCGTGGTCGGCGGCGGCGCCGGCGGCCTGCCACTGGTCACTCAGCTGGGCCGCAAGCTCGGCAAGTACGGCCGTGCCGACATCACCCTCGTGGACACCAGCAGCATCCATGTCTGGAAGCCGCGTTTCCACGAGGTGGCCACCGGCGCCATCGACGCGGACCTGGACGCGGTGGACTACCGCGCCCACGCACGCCTCAATCACTACCGCTTCGAGCCGGGTACCCTGACCCGGGTGGACAAGGAACGGCGCACCCTGGTGCTGGCGCCGATCACCGACGCCGACGGCGAGCAGGTGCTGCCCGAGCGGGAACTGGATTACGACTACCTGGTGATCGCCGTGGGTAGCCAGAGCAACGATTTCGGCACCCCCGGCGTGCGCGAACACTGCCTGTTCATGGACACCCGCGCCCAGGCGGAACGCTTCCGCGAACGCTTCATGAACACCTGCCTGCAGGCCAACTACCGCAACGACCCGGTGTCCGTGGCGATCGTCGGTGGCGGCGCCACCGGCGTCGAACTGGCGGCGGAAATTCACCACGCGGTGGCGATGCTCAAGCTCTACGGCCACGAGCACCTGGATCGCAAGCAGCTCAACGTGACCCTGGTGGAAGCCATGCCACGCATTCTTCCGGCGCTGTCCGAGCGAGTCTCCGCCGCCGCGCAAACCCGCCTGGAAGCCCTGGGCGTGACCGTGCGCACCAGCGTCATGGTGGCCGAAGCCAACGAGCACGCCCTGATCACCAAGGATGGCGAAACCCTGGCGGCGGACCTGATGGTCTGGGCGGCCGGCGTCAAGGCACCGGAATTTCTTGGCAAGCTGGACGGTTTCCAGGTCAACAAGATCAATCAGATCGAAGTGGAACCCACACTGCAGGCCAAGGGCAACGAGCGGGTGTTCGTGATCGGCGACTGCGCCTTCCTGAAACCGGAAGGCGCCGAGAAGCCGATTCCACCCCGGGCCCAGTCCGCCCAGCAAATGGCTCATCACACCGCCAAGAACCTGCAGCGCGTGCTGATGAACCGGGACGCCAAGCCGTTCGAATACCGCGACCACGGCTCCCTGGTGTCACTGTCCAATTACAGCTCCGTGGGCATGCTGATGGGCAACCTGAAAGGAGGCAACTTCTTCGTCGAGGGCTGGCTGGCGCGCATCATGTACGTGGGCCTGTACCGCATGCACCAGGCGGCGCTGTACGGCTGGCCGCGCACCCTGCTGCTGCTGGCCGCCGGCCGCTTCAGCAAACTGGTGCGCCCACGCCTGAAACTGCACTGACCGCCCCCGCGACGGACCGGCCAACGGAGAGCGGCGATGAAAGCAGCGGTGCGTGACTGGGTTGATGTATTTCGCCAGGCGTTGCGCTTCTGGATGGACGCCAACGCCATCAGCCACGCCGGCGCGCTGGCGTTCTTCACCCTGTTTTCCATCGCCCCGGTGGTGATCCTGGCGGTACAGGTGATCAGCCTGGTGATGAGCACCGACGCCGCCATGGCCCAGATCATGACGCAACTGAACGACACCGTTGGCCCGGAAGCGGCCCAGACCGTACGCGAGGCGGTGGAACGCAGCCGCCTGGACAGCAGCGGCATCGTGCCAACCCTGGTCGGTCTTGGCGCCATGCTGGTGGGCGCCACCACGGTGTTCGGCCAGATGCAGCGCTCGCTCAACACCATCTGGGACCTGGCGCCGCGACCATCGCGCAACACCATCCTGGCGCTGCTCAAGAGCCGGTTGATGTCACTCACGGTGGTGCTGTCCATCGGCTTCGTGTTGCTGGTATCGCTGTTTCTCAGCGTGCTGGTGCAAAGCGTGATGGTGTTCGCCCGGGACTGGCTGCCGATCCCCGCCGGCCTGGCGGTGGGCCTGGAAAGCCTGGTCTCCGTGGCGGTGATCACCCTGTTGTTCGCCACCATCTTCAAGGTGCTGCCGGACGCGGTGCTGCGCTGGCGGGACGTGCGCCTGGGCGCCTTGATCACCGCCTTGCTGTTCATCCTGGGGCGCTTCCTGATCGCCTTTTATCTGTCACACACCGCCACCGCTTCCACCTACGGCGCCGCCGGTTCCCTGGTGCTGCTGTTGCTGTGGGTCTACTACTCGTCGCTGATCCTGTTGTTCGGCGCCGCCATCACCCGCGCCCACACCGAGGCCCGGGGCGTATCGGTACGCCCCAGCGCCAGCGCGGTACGCGTTTACCGCCACTTCACCGAGACCCCGTCCGACGACGGGCCGGCGGAACCGCCGGCCTGAGGCGCGAGGCGCCTGTCACTACTTTCTTGGCGCTTTTGACAATGCCGGACCGTGTCGCCAATCCGCTACAGTAGGTATTCGATAACGACTATTCGATAACAACGGAGAAAAGCGCCATGGGCGATCAAGGACTGGCCGGCAAGGCCATCGTGATTACCGGAGCGGGCTCGGGCATCGGCCGGGTCACCGCCGAACGGTTGGCCGCCGAGGGTGCCCGCCTGATGCTCGGCGACATCGACGCCGACGCCGCCGAAGCCGCCGCCCGGGCGATCCGCGCCGGTGGCGGCGAAGCCCGCGCCCAGCGGGTGGACGTGACCCGGGACAATCAGGTGGCGGCTCTCGTGAACGCCACCGTGGACGCCTACGGCGGCCTGGACGGCGCCTTCAACAACGCCGGCATCGAGGAAGAAAACCACAAGGTGGCGGAGGTGGACGAGGCCCTGTTCGATCGGATCATGGCCATTAACGTCAAGGGCGTGTGGCTGTGCATGAAGCACCAGACCGCCGCCATGGCCGCCGACGGCGGCGGCAGTATCGTCAACACCGCCTCCGTGGCCGGGCTGGTGGGCGCGCCACGCAAGGCCGCCTACGCCGGCAGCAAACACGCCGTGGTGGGCATGACCAAGAGCGTGGCCGCCGAGTACGCCCGCCAGGGTATCCGCGTGAACACCGTCTGCCCGGGCATCATTCGCACCGCCATGATGGAGCGCGCCATCGAGCAGGCGGCCCGGGCCGGCTACGCCAGCGAGGAAAAACAGCGCCAGTTCCACGCCGCCATGCATCCCCTCGGGCGGGTCGGCGAAGCCGGCGAAGTGGCCGAGGCGGTGCGCTGGCTGCTGTCCGGCGCTTCGTCCTTCGTCACCGGCCATCAACTGGCGGTGGACGGCGGCCTGACCGCGCTTTGATCCAACCTACCTTTATTTTTTCGGGAGAAACCGGATGCTGAAACTGCACGGCTTCGACGCCAGCAACTATGTGAACATGGTGAAATTCGTCCTGCTGGAAAAGGGCGTGCCCTTCGAGCAGGTCACCCTCTACCCCACCCAGGACGATGCCGTGCTGGCGGTCAGCCCGATGGGCAAGGTGCCAGTGCTGGAAACCGACCAGGGTCACCTGTGCGAAACCAGTGTGATCCTGGAATACCTGGACGATACCACCGACGGCCCGGCCTTCTATCCGGCGGACCCGTTCCAGCGCGCCCGGGTCAAGGAGCTGGCCAAGCTGGTGGAACTGTACATCGAGTTACCCGCCCGCCGCTGCTATCCGGAAGTGTTCTTCGGCGGCCAGGTCAGCGACGAAACCAAGGAACAGACCCGCGAGGCCCTGCTCAAGGGCATTCGCGCCCTGAACCGGGTGGCGGACTTCTCACCCTACCTGGCCGGTGACCTGCTCAGCGCCGCCGACGCTCTGTTCCTGTACAGCGCCGACCTGGCCCAGGCGGTGGCCGGCAAGCTGTTCGGCCTGGACCTGCTTGCCGAAGCGCCAGGCAGCGCCGACCTGCTCCAGCGCCTCAACCAGCGCGACAGCGCCAAGCAGGTGGCCGCCGAACGCGACGCCGCCATGGCGAAGTTCCTCAAATACGCTCGCGGCGGCAAATAAACCACCGCCTTCACGGCGCCTCGGCGACATGGCATGCTCAATGGCCGTCTCCCCCAGCACCGGAGCCCGCCATGCCGCCCCGTCTTTCTCACTCCGCCCTGGTCCTGTTTGCCGCCCTGATGGCCGGCTGCGCCGGAGCCGACGCCCCGTTGACGCCCCAGGAACGCACCGACCTCACCGCGACGCCGGTGGTGGAAGGGCTGGCCCATCCCTGGTCGCTGGCGTTTCTGTCCGACAGCGAATGGCTGATCAGCGAACGCGGCGGTACCCTGCGCCGGGTGGTCCAGGGTGAATTGCGGGACAAGCCCGTCACCGGTGTGCCGGCGGTGGTGGCCAAGGGCCAGGGCGGCCTGTTCGACGTGCTGCCCCATCCGGATTTCCAGAACAATCGGCTGGTTTACCTGAGCTACGCCAAGGCCTGCGGCGACGGCGGCGCCACCACCGCGGTGGGCCGGGGCGTGTACCACGACGGTGAACTGGTCGACTTCGAGAATCTGTTCGTGGCGGAAAGCGCCTGCACCGACACCGCCAAGCACTTTGGCGGGCGCATGGTCATCGACGACGACGGCTACCTGTTTCTCACCATCGGCGACCGGGGCCAGCGCGAGCGCGCCCAGGACAACAGCGAGCATGGCGGCAGCGTGCTGCGGTTGCACGACGACGGCCGGGTACCCGGGGACAATCCGCTGGTCGGCGACGCCAACGCCCGGCCGGAAATCTGGAGCTGGGGCCACCGCAACCCCCAGGGCCTGGCGCTGCACCCGGACACCGGCGAGCCCTGGCTCAATGAGCATGGCCCCCGTGGCGGCGACGAGATCAACCGGGTGGAAGCCGGCGTCAACTACGGCTGGCCGGTGATTACCTACGGCAAGGAATACTATGGCCCCACTATCGGTGAGGAAAAGAAGGAAGGCTACGCCCAGCCTCTGCACTACTGGGTGCCCTCCATCGCTCCCTCGGGCCTGGCCTTCGTCACCAGCGAGCGCTACCCGGACTGGCGCGGCGACGTGCTGTCCGGCGCGCTCAAACTCACCCACCTGAACCGGGTGCGCTTCAATGGCACCGAGGCGGTGGCGGAACTGCGCTACCTGAACAAACGGGGCGAACGCATCCGCGATGTCCGCCAGGGCCCGGACGGGCACCTCTACCTGCTAACCGACAGTCCGGACGGCGCCCTGCTGCGCCTGAATCCGCCGCTGGACGGCTAGCCCAAATAGCCCGGGCCATGTGACCGGTGTCATCAATATGAGCAACCGTTTCAGAGTGGTCTTCCGTCGCGAGTCACAATGATCGAAGCTGTGGGGATGAACAATCCCCGTGCTTTTCTCGAATCCCTGTTCCACGCCGCCGTGACGGCGTCTCTTCCCGAACACTGCCTGCCGCCGCGCCTGCCCGGGCCCGCGCCAGGGCGTACCCTGGTGCTGGGCGCCGGCAAGGCCGCGGCGCACATGGCCGCGGTGCTGGAGCAACACTGGCCCGGCGACCCGGCGTGTCTCGAGGGCCTGGTGGTGACCCGCCACGGCCAGGCGGTGCCGACCCGCCACATCGAAGTGGTGGAAGCCGCCCACCCGGTGCCGGATGCCGCCGGCGAACAGGCCGCCCGGCGCATGCTGGCGCTGGCCGAAGGCCTCACCGCCGAGGACCGTGTGATCGCCCTGATCTCCGGCGGCGGCTCTTCCCTGCTGCCGTTGCCCGCCCCCGGCCTGACCCTGGCCGACAAACAGGCTCTCAGCCGGGCACTGTTGCGCAGCGGCGCCACCATCTCCGAGATGAACACCGTTCGACGGCATCTGTCGGCGATCAAGGGCGGTCGCCTGGCCGCCGCCTGCCACCCGGCCCCGGTGCACAGCCTGCTGATCTCCGACGTGCCCGGCGATGCCCCCTGGGACATTGCCTCCGGGCCCACCGTGGCCGATCCCACCCGGCGCCAGGACGCGCTGGCCATTCTGCGTCGTTACCACATCGACACGCCGCCGTCGGTGCGCGCCCACCTGGAGCAGCCGGACAGCGAAACCGTGAAACCGGACGATGAACGCCTGGCCGGCAACACGGTAACCCTGGCGGCCAGCGCCCAGACCGCCCTGGAGGCCGCCGCCCAGGCCGCCCGGGCCGCCGGCGTCACGCCTTTGATTCTCGGCGACGGCCTGGAAGGCGAAGCCCGGGAACTGGGCCGGGTGCTGGCTGGCATCGCCGGCCAGGCACGCCGCCACGGCCAGCCGGTGGCGGCGCCCTGCGTATTGCTGAGTGGCGGCGAGACCACGGTGACGGTGCGCGGCCAGGGCGTGGGCGGGCGCAATGTGGAAGGGCTTCTGGGCTTTGGCCTGGCGCTCGGTCCCGCTCCCAACGTGCACGCCCTGTTCGCCGACACCGACGGCGTCGACGGCGGCGCCGAACTGGCCGGCGCCTGGTGGACGCCGGACACCCTGGACCGCGCCGCCGAACGCGGCCTGGATGCCCGCGCCGCCCTGGATGACAACGACGGCCACGGGTTTTTCCAGGCCCTCGGCGACAGCCTGGACAGCGGCCCCACCGGCACCAACGTGAACGACTTCCGCGCCATCCTGATCACCTGAGCAGGCGCCCGGGTCAGTGACCGGCCCGGCGCCGGTCGGCTATGCTCGCCGGAGACTCAGCCACCGATATAAGGAAGCCGGTCATGGCCATAATGATTCTGGGACTCGTCGTGTTCCTCGGCGTGCACTCGATTCGCATCGTCGCCGAGCCCTGGCGCCAGGCACGCATCCAGCGAATGGGTCCGATGGCCTGGAAAGGCCTGTACTCCGTGGTGGCCCTGATCGGGCTGGTGCTGGTGATCTGGGGCTACGGCCAGACCCGGCTGGACCCGGTGTGGGTATGGCAGCCACCCACCGCCCTTCGCCACCTCACCCTGTTACTGATGATTCCGGCGATGATCCTGCTGGTGGCCGCCTATGTGCCCGGCAATGCCCTCAAGGCCCGTCTCGGCCACCCCATGCTGCTGGCGGTGAAGGTGTGGGCCCTGGCCCACCTGCTGGCCAATGGCCGGCTCGGCGACATCATCCTGTTCGCGGCCTTCCTGGGCTGGGCGATCCTGGCGTTCCGCGCCGCCCGGCGCCGGGAGCCGGCCGCCGGTGGCGGCGGTCGGGGCGCCGCCACCCTGATCACCGTGGTGCTGGGCCTGGTGTTGTACGGCCTGTTCGCCGGCGTGCTGCACGCCTGGCTGATCGGCGTGCCGGTGATGCCCGGCGCCTGACGCTCAGAAGGCGTGGCGCAGGCTCAGTGTCACGCTGCGCGGCGCGCCGAAATAGGTCTGCCGGGTGCCACCCAGGCGCGAGTAATAGTACTCGTCGAAGACGTTGTCCACGGTAAGAGTGACCTCGGAGCCCGGCGCGTAACGGTAGCCCGCCTGAAGGGTGGTCACGGTGAAGTGCTCCTGGGTAGCGCGGATGCCCTGGGTCTCATACCAGATCTGGCTCTGCGAGCGCACCCCGCCACCCACGGACAGGCCATCCAGGGACCCCGGCGCGAAACGGTAACGGGTCCACAGGCTGAAAGCGTGGCGTGGCACCTGACTGTTGAACACGCCCTCGCCCCCTTCCTGGTACTCGGTGTCGGTGTAGGTGTAGCCGGCCTTCAGATTCCAGCGCGGCAGCAGCTCACCGCTAATCTCCAGTTCGCCGCCCTCGCTGACCACCTCGCCGGCGGCGATGGCGTAGCCGGTTCCCGGAGGCGCCGCCGGATCGGTCATTGAGCGGTTGCGGTCCTCGATACGGAACAGCGCCGCCTGGGCGGTAATGCGCCGCGTCAGCCCTTCGGCCTTGAGGCCGATCTCGTACTGGCGGCCCTCGCGAGGTTCCAGGATGTCGTCGTTGCTATCACGGGTGGTCTGCGGCGCGAAGATGGTGCTATAGCTGGCGTAGGCCGAGAGCCGCCGGGTCAGATCCTGGACGATGCCGGCGTAAGGCACGAACTCCCGGGGCCGGCTTTGCTCCGCCTGGTCGTTGAGCCGGTCCTCGGTGTTCCACCAGGCCAGCTGCCCGCCCAACAGTACGGTGGTGTTGTCCAGGGGCCGCAGGCGCACCTGACCATAGAGCGCCGACTGCTCGGTGGTGGCTTCGGTGCTGTTTTCCACCGCCAGATCCGGCTCCGGGACATGCACGTCCGGGTTGAAGATGTCCTGGTAGATGATGCCCTGGCCGTAACTGGACAGGTTGTAGCCCACGTCCCGGCGGTTGCGACGCCAGTTGGCGCCCACCAGCAGTTCGTGCTGGCCACCGAAAGCGGCGAACGGCAGGTTCAGGTGGGCGTCCACGGCGGTGTCCACCTCTTCGGTTTCGATGGCGATCGGCAGCATGCCCACCAGGCCGGTGTTGGGGTCGATGGGCGTGGCCCCCCAGCCCAGGTGTTTGCTGTCGGCGCGACGCCGCAGCCGGCGGGCGCTCACCGTGGCGCGGCCGCCGTTGTCCAGAGCGTGGGCCAGCTCGGCGAAGACGCTGGTGATGCTGTCGTCCTTGTAGCCCCAGTCCGCGCCCACGAAGGTGGAGCGGGACAGATGCGCGAGCTCCCCGTCCGGATAGATCGAGACCCCGTAAAAGGGCCGGAAATCACCGCTCTGGTGGGCGGCGCCGGCGGTCAGCGTGGTGCGGTCCGTGAGGTCGTAGGCCAGGGTGCCGTAGATCACCTTCTTTTTCGAATAAACGTAATCGGTGAACGATTGGCGGTCGTCGTACACCGCCACCGCCCGGCCGCGCAGACGACCGCCCTCGCTAAGCGGGCCGGTAACGTCCAGCTCGCCCCGGTAGGCATCCCAGGAACCGGCGGACAACGCGCCGCTGGCCTGGAACTGGCGGCGGGCGCGCTTGCGCACGAAGTTCAGGGTGCCGCCGGGGTCGCCGGCGCCGTCCAGCAAGCCGGTGGGGCCGCGCCAGATTTCCACGCGGTCGTAGAGCGCCATGTCGAAGAAACTGGTGCTCCAGGTGCCCTGCCCGGCGCCCACCGGCATGCCATCGATCTGGTAGCTGTTGAAGTCATAGCCCCGGGACGAGACGTTGTCGGTACCGGTGCCGTAGCCGGACACCGTGATGCCGGTGGCGTAGCGCATGGCTTCGGCCAGTGTATGGGCATTCTGCTCGTCGAGCTGCTGGCGGGTGACCACCGATACCGACTGCGGCGTTTCGCGCAGGGAGCGGGCGCTCTTGCCGATGGTCACCACCTCGGCGGCATAGGCCCCGCTGTCCTCGGTGCGGCCCGGGTCCGCGGCCAACCCGCTGCCGCGCACGGATACCGGCGCCAGCCGACGCGTCCGGGAGGCATGCACGGCGACCGTGCGCGGCCCCTGGAAGTCGGCGTACAAGCCGGTGCCGGCAAGCAGTTCAGCGAGCCCTTCCCGGGCGCTGTAGCGACCGCGCAAGCCGGGACTGGCCTTACCGGCGGTGAGCCCGGCGTCGATGGACAGTTCCAGGCCGGCGGCCACGGCGAAGCGGTTGAGCACCCGGTCCAGGTCGCCGGCGGCAATGTCGAAACGCTGGCGGGTGTCTTGCGCGGGTGCCGCCGCCGGCGCCTGGGCGCGAGCCGGGGCGGGCACCAGCAGGGCCGGCACGACGACCAGCGTGGCGGCGCCCAGCAGGCCAGCCACGGCGGAGCCGGCGGCGCGGCGCGAAAATACGGTCATGGGGTCCCCTCTCGATCACATCGGAATTTCAGTGTCTTCTACTGGTCTTCCGAACGAACGCGGCGATCCCTCAATCTTTTTTCTCGATGCGGATCCACAACGGCGTGTAGTGGCGCACCCGCACCGGCAGAGCCCGGGCCAGCGCGTCCAGCGCGCGGTCCGTGTCGGTGAGCGAAAACACACCGGTGACCCGCAGGCCGGCCACCTCGGGCTGGTACTGCACCAGCCCGTGGCGGTAACGGGCCAGCTCGCCGGCGAATTCCGCCACGGTCATGCGCTCCGCCACCAGTTGCCCGCGCCGCCAGGCCGGCGCCTCCTCGGTAAGCGGGCGCGGCGTGCCCACCCGGCCGGCGCGGAAGGCCGCGCCATGACCCGCGTCGAGACGCACCGGCCGGGCCTCGCCGCTGGCGCGCAGCGACACGGCCCCCTGGTACACCGCCACGCGGGTGTCCCGGTCGGTGCGGCGTACCGTGAAACGGGTGCCCAGGGGCCGCACCGCGCCGTCCCGGGTGCGCACCCGGAAAGGCCGGGCATCGCCATGGCCGGTGGTCACCAGCACTTCCCCCCGGTGCAGGCGAATTTCCCGCCCCCGGTCGTTGAAGTCCACGTCCAGGGCGGTATCGGTGTTGAGCACCAGAACGGTGCCATCGGCCAGGGTATGGGTGGCGGCCTCGCCAACGCCGGTGGCCAGATCCGCCCATTGTCGCTGCCACAGGCCCTGGCGGGCACCGCCATAGCCCAGGGCGCCAAGGGTGAGCGCCGCCGCGCCCAGGCCCAGCACCTGGCGCCGGGTCAGGGGCGCGCGCCGGGCCAGCAGATCGCTACGGGCAGCGTGGGCCGGTACCGAACGCAGGGCGCCGTCCAGCTCCAGCAGGTGCCGCCAGACCCGCTCGTGGCGGGGGTCCGCCCGGCGCCAGGCGTCGCAGGCGGCGTGATCGCCGTGGTCGGCGTCGTCCCGGCCCAGGCGCGCCAGCCAGCGGCTTGCCTCGCGCACCAGGGCCGGGTCCAGGAGGTCGTCGCTCACGGGCGGCGCTCCAGGGCGGCACGCAGGCACACTTCCAGGCCCCGGGCGATGTACTTCTCCACCGAGGACACGGACACCCCCAGGCGCTCGGCGATGACGGCATAGGACAAACCTTCCAGACGGGACATCAGGAAGGCGCGGCGGGGTTTGTCCGGCAAGCGGTGCAGCAGGGCGTCGATTTCCACCAGGGTTTCGATTACCTGGGCCCGGGTCTCTTCGGAAGGCACCTCCGGCTCGGGAAGCTCGCGCAGGGCCTCCAGGTAGGCAGCCTCGATGCGCCGGCGGCGGAACAGGTCGATCATCAACCCCTTGGCGATGCGGGTCAGATGCCGGCGCGACTGGTGCGGCTCCGGCAACCGGCCCCGCACCAACACCCGCAAGTAGGTGTCCTGGGCAAGATCGGCGGCGGTGTGGGAACAGCCCACCCGAGACCGCAACCAGCCGGACAGCCAGCCGTGGTGGTCGGCGTACAGCACGCCCAGTTCCCGCCGCAGGCTCGCTTGCGCTTGGTTGCGTTCCGCTCTGTCGGTCATAGGAATGCCGCGCGGCCCCTCGCCCTTTGCCATTGGAAAGAGCGGGCAATATAAATAATAACCATTCTCACGGCAAACCAGCGGACGGCCTCGTGCCGGGTTCCGACCTTTTTTCACGGCCGGGGCACTGATACGCCGCGCCAGAGCGGCTATACTGCCGGGTTCACGGACCCCGACCTTATCGCTCAACCCGGAGTTTTTCGATGCGCGCATTCGGTGTAGTGATGATCACCGCGCTGCTGGCCGGTTGTGGCCAGAAAGGCCCGCTGTACTTCGCGCCCCAGGAGCCGGCCCGGGCGGCGCCACCGGCCCAGGACACGCCCGCGGCCACGTCCGACGATGAGGACGCCGACGGCAAACAGGACGACGACTCGGAACAAGACTGATGGACCCTTTCTCCTATCGCGACGGCACGCTGTTCGCCGAGGAAATGCCAGTGGCACAACTGGCGGAACGCTTTGACACGCCCCTTTATCTGTATTCCCGGGCGGCGCTGGAGGAGCGTTACAACGCCTTCGATGAGGCCTTCGGCGACCATCCGCACCGCATCTGCTACGCGGTAAAGGCGAACAGCAACCTGGCGGTGCTCAACGTGCTGGCACGCTGCGGCGCCGGCTTCGACATCGTCTCCGGCGGCGAGCTGGAGCGGGTGCTGCGCGCCGGCGGCGACCCGGACAAGATCGTGTTTTCCGGGGTCGGCAAGACCGCCGAGGAAATGGCCGCTGCCCTGAAGGCCGGCATCCATTGCTTTAACGTGGAATCCGCCGCCGAGCTGGAACTGCTCAATCTGGTGGCCGGCGAGCTGGACACCCGCGCGCCGATCTCGATTCGCGTCAATCCGGACGTGGACGCCCAGACCCATCCGTACATCTCCACCGGGCTCAAGGAAAACAAGTTCGGCGTCGACATCCAGAAGGCACCGGCGCTGTACCAGCGCGCCACCGAACTGCCGCACATCACGGTGCGCGGCATCGACTGCCACATCGGCAGCCAGTTGACCCGGCTGGACCCGTTCGAGGATGCCCTGGAGCGCGTGCTCAAGCTGCTCGGCGAACTGCAGGCCCTGGGCATCGAGATCCACCACCTGGATCTGGGCGGCGGCCTGGGCGTGACCTACCGGGACGAGACCCCGCCGGCGGCGGCGGACTATGTGGCGGCGCTGCTCAAGCACATCCCCGGCGAACTGCCGGTGCACATCGAGCCGGGCCGCTCGATCGCCGCCAACGCCGGGCTGTTCATCACCCAGGTGCTGTTCCTCAAGCCCACCGAGCACCGTAACTTCGCCATCGTCGACGGCGCCATGAACGATCTGATCCGGCCAAGCCTGTACTCCGCCTGGCAGGACATCGTGCCGGTAACGCCCCACGAGGCGGATTGCCGCGACTGGGACATCGTGGGCCCGGTGTGCGAAACCGGCGACTTCCTGGGCAAGGATCGGGCCCTGGCCCTGGAGCCCGGCGATTTGCTGGCGGTGCGTTCCGCCGGCGCCTACGGCTTCGCCATGGCCAGCAACTACAACAGCCGCAACCGTCCCGCCGAAGTCATGGTGGACGGCGATCAGGCCTTCCTGGTGCGCGCTCGGGAGACCCTCGAGGATCAGTTGCGCCTGGAAACCCTGCTCCCTTGAGGCCGGGGACGCCGCCATGATCCTCGACCGCCGACTACTGGTGTTCACGGATCTGGACGGCTCCCTGCTGGATCACCACGACTACGACTGGTCGCCGGCGGCGCCCTGGCTGGAACGGCTGGCCGCCGCCGGCGCGGCGGTAATCCCGGTGACCAGCAAGACCCGCGCCGAACTGACCGCCCTGCGCCGGGAGTTGGGTCTCGCCGGCACCCCCTTCGTGGCCGAGAACGGCGCCGTGATCGGCCTGCCCACCACCTGGCGACGCCCGGACGATCCGCCCGCCGACGTCGATGACCTTACCCTGCTTACCCCCGGCGACGATGCCGCCTCCCTGGCCGGGCGTCTGCACCGGCTGGCCGCCGAACAGGATGCGCCGGTGCGCCTGCTGTCGGAGCTGAATGACGCGGAGGTGGCCGAGCTGACCGGCCTGTCGCCCTCGGAAGCGGCCCTGGCGCGCCGCCGGGAAGGCAGCCAGCCGCTGATCTGGGATGGCGATGAGCCGGGTTGGCGGCGCTTTTGCATGGCCTTGCAACGGGACGGCCTGACCGTGACCCGGGGAGGGCGCTTCCATCACGTCATGGGCCATGTGGACAAGGGCCGGGCGGTGCGCTGGCTGGCCGAGCGTTTCCGGGCCCTGCACCGGGTGCGGCCCGCCACCCTGGGCCTGGGCGACGGCCCCAACGATGTGCCCCTGCTCACCGCCTCGGACCGGGCGGTGCTGATTCGAGGCGCCCACGGGCTGCCGGTAACCGTGCCCCACGAGCATCTGTACCGCACCCGGCACAGCGGCCCCCGGGGCTGGGCGGAGGGGCTGGACCACTGGTTGAGCAATTCCTTGGAGGACGGCGGATGAGCGATTTCTACCAGAACGGCGTGATCACCAATTTCCACAATCTGAACCAGCGTTCCCTGGAGGATCTGGAACAGGAGCTGGTGCGCTGCGCCCGGCGCCGGCCCATGGGGCTGATCCTGCCGTCGCTGTATTCGGAGCTGGAGGGGCCGGCACTGAACCATATCGTCGATGAGCTGGCGCGGGTGCCCTACCTCAACGAGATCATCATCGGCCTGGACCGGGCCGACCGGGACCAGTTCCTGCGCGCCCGCGAGTTCTTTTCCCGCCTGCCCCAGCACCACCGCATCCTGTGGAACGACGGCCCGCGCCTGCGCGCCCTGGACGCGGAGCTTCAGACCGAGGACCTGGCGCCCTCGGAGCCGGGCAAGGGCCGCAATGTCTGGTATTGCGGCGGCTACGCGCAGATTTCCCGGCGCACCGAGGCGGTGGCGCTGCACGACTGCGACATCGTCACCTACGACCGTGGCCTGCTGGCGCGGCTGATCTACCCGGTGGCCAACCCCCAGTTCAACTACGAGTTCTGCAAGGGCTATTACCCGCGCATCGCCGACGGCAAGCTCAATGGCCGGGTGGCGCGGCTGATGGTGACGCCGATGCTGCGCGCTCTGAAGAAGATCTACGGCAACCTGCCCTACCTGGAGTATCTGGACAGCTACCGCTATCCGCTGTCCGGGGAGTTCTCCATGCGCACCGACCTGCTGGAGAGCATCCGTATTCCCAGCGACTGGGGGCTGGAGATCGGCGTGCTTTCCGAGGTACACCGCAATTACTCCACCAAGCGGCTGTGCCAGGTGGACATCGCTGACGCCTATGACCACAAGCACCAGCCGATGTCCGAGGACGACCAGGCCGGTGGCCTGAACCGCATGAGCCTGGACATCGCCAAGGCGCTGTACCGCAAACTGGCGACCCTGGGGGTGCAGATTAACGCGGAGGATTTCCGCACCATCAAGGCAACCTATTACCGCATCGCTCTGGACCTGATCGAGGCTTACTACAACGACGCCCTGATGAACGGCCTTAAACTCGACCGGCACAGCGAGGAGCAGGCGGTGGAGCTGTTCGCCGACAACCTGATGGTGGCCGGCCACGCCTTCCTCGAGCATCCCCGGGACAAGCCCTTCATTCCCAGCTGGAACCGGGTGCAGGCGGCCTTCCCGGATCTGCTGGATCGCCTGCACGAAGCCGTGGAGCTCGACAACGCCGGGGACGTTTGAAGGGTTGGTCTCTCCATCTGGGCCGCGTCTCGGGCCGCTCCTACTGAGACAGGACCAACTGCTGGCCGCCGCCGCCCTGGCTGAGGGTGCGGTGCAGGACCGGCAGAGCCGCCCGCAATTGCTCGCCCAGGGTCCAGGGCGGGTTGAGTACCACCATGCCGGAGCCGGTCATGCCCCGGGCGCCGCCGTCGCGGAGCACGCACAACTCCGCGCGCAGGTGCTGGGGCGCCAGGGCCATGAGCCGCGCCGCGAACCGGTCCGCCCGGCGCCGCTCCAGCAGCGGGTACCAGATCGCGAAACAACCGGTATTGAAGCGCCGCAGCCCCTCCTCCACGGCCGCCAGGGTGGCGGCCTCGTCGCCGCCCAGTTCATAGGACGGGTCGATCAGCACCAGCCCCCGTTTGTGGGCCGGCGGCAGCAATGCCTTGATGCCGGCCAGGGCGTCCTGTTTGACCACGCGGACGCGCCGGTCGTCCTGGAAACGGGCTTCCAGCAGTTCGAAATCGGTGCCGTGCAGTTCGGTGACCTGCAGGCGGTCCTGCTCGCGCAGCAGGGCGGCGCTGATCGCCGGCGAGCCGGGGTAATGGCTAAGCGCTCCCGGGCGGCTGAAACCGGCCACCACATTCAGGTAGCGGTTGATCAGCGGCGCCTCGAAGCGCTGCTCCCAAAGGCGACCGATACCTTCCCGGTATTCCCCGGTTTTCTGCATATGGGCGTCGTCCACGGCGTACAGCCCGGCGCCGCCGTGGGTATCGTGCACCACGAACGGCTTGTCCTTGAGGCGCAGGTGATCGAGCACCGCCACCTGGACCATATGCTTGAGCACGTCCGCGAAGTTGCCGGCGTGGTAGGAGTGGCGATAGGAGAGCATGGGTGCATCCGCGGCGTTGGGAGCCGCCCATTGTAGGTAGGAGCGGCTTCAGCCGCGATAGACTTTTGCTGTTGCCGCGGCCGGACCGGCCTCTCCGTTGCCCCGGTCCTCTCCCCGCCCTGTTCCCGCGCCCGAGCGGCCCGTACAATAGTGCGTCCAGACAAACAGCCCGACGGGTTCCCCCATGCGCCTTCGCTTTACCAAAATGCACGGCCTCGGCAACGACTTCATGGTCGTCGACGGCCTGTCGCAGCCCCTCCCCGAGGATGGCCCTCCGCTGTCGGAGACGGATTTGCGACGCCTGGGTGACCGTCACTTCGGCGTCGGTTTCGATCAGTTGCTGGTGGTACAGCCGCCCCGCCACGAGGGCGTGGACTTCCGCTACCGGATCTTCAACAGCGATGGCTCCGAGGTGAGCCAGTGCGGCAACGGGGCGCGCTGTTTCGCACGCTTCGTGCGCGACCAGGGCCTGACCCGCAAGCACGAAATCCGGGTGGAAACCGCCGAGGGCCTGATGACCCTGAAAGTCACCGACGACGGCCTGGTGACCGTGGACATGGGGGCGCCGCGCTGGGCGCCGGCGGCGATCCCGTTCCAGGCCGACGCCGAGGCGGACACCTATATCCTGGTGGCCGGCCAGAACGCCTATGAAGTGTCCGCCGTGGGCCTGGGCAACCCCCATGTGGTGCTGCTGGTGGAAAACGTGGATACCGCGCCGGTGGCCACCCTGGGCCCGGAGCTGGAGCGCCACGAGCGCTTCCCGGAGCGGGTCAACGCCGGCTTCATGCAGATTCTCAACCGCCACGAGATCCGCCTGCGGGTGTTCGAGCGCGGCGCCGGCGAAACCCTGGCCTGCGGCTCCGGTGCCTGCGCCGCGGTGGTGTGTGGCCAGCGCCGTGGCCTGCTGGACGATGACGTCACCGTGCATCTGGCCGGCGGCACCCTGCAGGTGCATTACGACGGCCAGGGTGGCATCCGGATGACAGGCCCGGCCAGCCGTGTCTATGATGGCGAAATCGACGTGGAGGCTCCCGCATGACCGACGATACCCTGCCCGGCGCCGATCAGGTGGCCGCCTTTCTGCGCCGCCATCCGGAATTCTTCCAGGATCGGCCCGACCTGCTCGAACTGATGCGTTTGCCGGACCCGCGCGGGCCGGCGGTTTCGCTGCTGGAACGCCAGGCCTCGATCCTGCGCGACCGCAATCAGGAACTGCGCGAACGGCTCAACGGGCTGATCGACGTGGCCCGGGAAAACGACCTGCTGTTCGAACACACCCGCCGCCTGACCCTGGCGCTGCTGGAAGCGCGCAGCACCGACAAGCTGCTGCGCCAGTTGCTGCGCGGCCTGGAGGATGAATTCCGCTGCGACACCGTGTCCCTGTTGCTCCACGACCGGGAAGCCAAGCTGCTTGGCGAGGTGCGCAAACAGGTGCGATTCATGGACCCGGACGACCTGCCCAGCGCCCTGGGCCCGCTGCTGCGCACCGGCAAGGCGGTGTGCGGCATCCTGCGCCAGGCGGAGCTGGAAGCGCTGTTCCAGGACCGGGCGGAGCAGGTCAAATCCGCCGCCGTGGTGCCCCTGGAGCATAATGGCCGCCTGGGCGTGCTGGCCATTGGCAGCGCCGATGCCATGCACTTCCGCAGTTCCCTGGGCACCCTGTTCATCACCCACATCGGCCAGGTGCTCAGCCGCCGGCTGGTGGAAGTGAGCGGCCCCGCCGCCGCCCGCCACGCGCAACGCGCCTGACCGCCGTGGACTCCCGGCAGGCGGCCATCGACGCCTTCGTCCGCCACCTGGCCAGTGAGCGGCGGCTGTCGCCGCACACCGTCAAACACTACCGCCGCGACCTGAACACCGCCGCCGAAGCCCTGGATCTGGACTGGGCGGCGGTCACCGCCCACGACGTGCGCGCCCTGGTGGCGCGCCTGCACCGGCGCGGCCTGGGCGGGCGCAGCCTGCAGCGGTTGCTGTCCTCGCTGCGCACCTTCTACACCTGGCTGATCCGCGAACGGCGCGCCACCGATAATCCCGCTTTGGACGTGCGCGCCCCGAAAAGCGGACGCCGCCTGCCCAAGGCCCTGGACGCCGACCAGACCCGCGCCCTGCTCGACCACCCGGACGGCGACGGCCCCCTGGCGCGCCGCGACCAGGCCATGCTGGAGCTGCTGTATGGCTGTGGCCTGCGGCTGGCGGAATTGCTCAGCCTGGACCTGGACAGCGTTTCCGCCGGGTCGGCGGAGCTGGTGGTCACCGGCAAGGGCAACAAGACCCGGGTACTGCCGGTGGGCAAGCCGGCCCTGGCGGCCCTGCGCGCCTGGCTCCAGGCGCGCCCCAGCCTGGCCCACGACCCGGAGGAGCGCGCCCTGTTCGTCAGCCAGCGCGGTCGCCGCCTGTCGCCCTCCGCCGTGCAGCAGCGACTGCGCCGCGCCGCCCGTGCCCGTGGTCTGGGCGATCATCTGCACCCACACAAGCTGCGTCATTCGTTCGCCACCCACGTGCTGGAGAATTCCGGTGACCTGCGCGCCGTCCAGGAATTGCTTGGCCACGCCAACCTGAGCACCACCCAGGTCTATACCCACCTGGACTTCCAGCACCTGGCCAAGGTGTACGACGGCGCCCACCCACGGGCACAACGCAAGAACGAAAAAGAGGATTCCTGACATGGCGCTGCGACTGATCACCTTCGACCTGGACAACACCCTGTGGCCGGTGGACGAGGTGATCCGGCAGGCGGAGCGCGCCACCAGCGAATGGATCGCCGAGTGCCACCCGGACGCCGCCGAGGCGCTCACCGCCGGCCGCATCCGCGCGGTACGCGACCGCCTGGTGCGTGAACACCCGGATTACCTGAACAACCTCACCCGGCTACGCCGCGACGCCATGGCCGAGGCCTTCATCGCCGCCGGCTTCGCCGACCGGGAAGCCCGCCATATCGCCGCCGATGCTTTCCAGGTTTTCCACCAGGCGCGCAACCAGGTGACCTTCTTCCCCGGCGCCCTGGAGGTACTCGAGACCCTGGCGGACAGCTACGCCCTGGGGGCACTCAGCAACGGCAATTCGGATCTGAAGCGAGTCGGCATCGACGACTTGTTCGCCTTCCATCATTCCGCGGAAAGCGTGGGCCGGCGCAAGCCGGAGCCGGACATGTTCCATGCCGCCCTGCGCAGCGCCGGAGTATCAGCGGACCAGGCCCTGCATGTGGGCGACCATCCGCTGGAGGATGTGGATGCGGCCCGCCGGCACGGTTTTCAGGCGGTGTGGGCCAACCTGATCGATCTGGACTGGCCGGCGGACCTGGACCGGCCGGCCCATCACATTCATCATCTGCGGGAACTCACCGACCTGCTGCCGCTACTGGACAACTGATCGCCATGACCGACACCCGCCTCGCCCTGAACGGCCTGCTCGACGACCTGCAGACGGAAATGGAAAGCCTGAACCTTTGGGAAGGCCTGCCGCCGGAGCCGGCGGCGTTCGAAAGCGCCACCCCCTTCTTCGCCGACACCATGGCCTTTACCCAATGGCTGCAATGGGTGTTCATCGCCCGCTTCCGGGCGATCCTGGCCGAGAACCACCCGCTGCCGGCGCAATGCGACGTGGCGCCACTGGCCGAGGAAACCCTGCGCGACCTGCCCGAGGAAACCGACCGGCTGGTGGACCTGCTCCGCGAGTTCGACGACCACTTCTAACCGTGAGATCGCGACTGAAGTCGCTCCTACAGCACGATCCAGACCGCGGTAGGAGCGACTTCAGTCGCGATCACGCCCTACGCCATGCGGCGGCCAGGCGCCCCCTCCTGAATCAGGCTGTCGCCCAACAAAGCCAACCAGCCGTTCTCATCCTCACCACCGGACAGAGTCCACAGCCAGCGGCCCTGGGCATCCAGCCCTTCAAGAGCGGTGACCACCCGGCCGGCGCCGGGCCGGCGCAACCGCCAGACACTGGCCACCCGGCCCATGTCCAGGGACACCAACACGCCGTTATGGGCCAGATGGCAATGCCCCTTTTGCCAGCGTGGCGCCGACCAGGGCGCGGTCATGCACAACCGCACGCCGCTGTTGCCGGTGCACACCGTGAAGCCGTGCTCCCGGCGGCTGGCCAGCGCCAGCAGGGAGGGCACGGTCTCCGCCCGCACCGGGCAGGCGAACTTGTCGCGCACCGCCTGGTACAACACCTGGCGGCGGTCGCCGACCCGCGCCAACAACTCATTGAAGCCGTCGTCGTCGCCGTGGGACCACTGCCGCTCCAGCTCGGCCACCGAGGGCACCGCCGCCGGCGGCACCGGCAGACGTGGCGGCGGCGCGCCCAGTTGGCGCTGATCGGGGTGCAGCATGGCGCACACCAGCTCCTCGAAGGCCAGGCCGCCGGTTTCCGGCGCCACCGCCATTTGCTGCACCGGTTCGCCGAAGCGGTCGAAGAACAGCAGGCTGCGGGCGGGCAGATCCGCCACCGGCGCCAGCACCGCCATCACCGAACGCCACAGGGGCAGGTTCAGGTGCTGGTTGAGGCGGCACTGGCTGCCCCTGGATTCCAGCCCGTCCTCGCCGTTAAGCAGGGCCGGATAGCGCATCGATTGGGATACCCGGCCACCGTCGGCGAAGGTGGTGACCACCAGGGCCCCCAGCCGATAGAGCCCCTTGAGGATGGCCAGGGGCTCGTCCTGGAGCCGCAGTACCCGGTCACCGAGGGCGGCTCGGCAATGATGAAAAGTGGTGGATGCCTGGGTCTTGGGCATCAGGGTTGTCACCGTCACGGCGGGCCTCCTTGCGAAATCAGGGAGTGGGCAGCTGGCGACGGCTGGCTTTCCACAGTCAGGGAGAACTCGGTTTTATTTGGTCAGGATCAGCCGGTCGTTGGCGGTGCGCCGCAGCAGGTAGCGCTCGCCACCGTGCTCGATCCACAGCTTGCCGTCCTGGTTAAGCAGTGCCCGGCTGGCCACGCTGCTGTCGTCGGCGATGGCGATGCGACGACCGGCGGGCCGGCGGCTGGCCAGGGCGGGATTGTGCGCGCGGGTCAGGGTGCCTTGGGACATGACATTTCTCCTTAAATGTATTTGAGAATCATTATCATTAGTTAAATCGATACCGTCAACGCCCTTGTGACCCTCGTGGCAAACAATTTTTAACAGCGTCACAGCCAAAAGGCGGCCTATTCCCGATGGCCGGGCCTGGAGGTCCTTCCTTAACCGCCCTAGACTGAAAGCCATGAATACAGCCATTGCTTCCAACGCCATTGAAACGCCGCAGGAAAAGCTGGCGGCCATTCTCGACAGCCACCAGCCGAAAAGCCTGCTGACCCTCAGCCTCAATCCGGTGCCGGTGGCCGAACACTGGGCCCGGGACCACGATTGCGAACTCATCCATATTCAGGAGTTGAATCCGTTCGACGAACTGGAACGCATCCAGCGGGTGGACATGGCCGTGGTCGCCGATCAGCTTGAGTACATGAGCCGCCGCGATGGCGAGGCCCTGCTGGGCCTGCTGCGCAACCTGCACACCGATTCCATCGTCGCGGTGTATCAGCCGCGTCTGGCGCCGGAGAAACTGCGCTGGGCACACAACGGCTTCCTCGCCCTGGGCTGCCGGGAGGAAGGCCACTTCGCCCAGGAAGGCCGCGAACTGGATATCTACAGCTACGACCTGGACAGCTACAACTTCCGGCGTTCCTGGAACAACCCTCGCTTCTGGGCGAACCCGGAAAACTGGGGCAAGTACTGGTGGTGACCGGGCGGGCCAGCGTCGCGCCGCGGCGCTGGTCAAGGCCCGGCGGCTGACGTATGGTGTCGGCGGTTCGCGCAAGGTACCCCGCCATGATCCTGCAACGTCTCAAGGAATCCCTCTATTTCTGGCGCCGCCATCTGGCCGCCCTGTTTCTGGTCAGTGCCCCGTTCACGCTGCTCGGTGAAGCCCTGCAATGGCTGCTGGGGCCGGTGATCGTCAACGGCGCCGACGGCAAGGTGGTGGGGTTCAACGCGCTGAGCATGGCGTTGCTGCTGCTGATCCGTCCGCTCGCCGAAGGCGCCCTGATCGTGCAACTGGCCAGCATTCAGCATGGCCGCCCGCGCGGGCTGCTCGCCTGTGTGCTACCGGCGCTGGCGCGATTCCCGTTCCTGCTGGCCACCTACTTCATGATGGCCCTGGCGGTATCGGTGGGGTGGATGCTGCTGTTCTTCCCGGCGTTGTGGATCTATGCCCGCCTCTGCTTCTCGCCTTTCCGGCTGTTGCTGCGTAACGAAGGGCCGCTGCAATCCTTGCAGTCAGCCTTCGAGCGGTCATCGGCCTGCCAGTGGCCACTGCTGCTGAACCTGGTACTGTCCGGCCTGCTGGTGTTCGCGCTGGCGGCGGTGGTCAACAGCCTGGTGATCGGGCTGCTCGGCGAAAACGCCGGCACCTTGCTGGTCACCGGCCTGATCACGGGCCTGCTGGCGACCCTGGTGAACGTGGTGGCCTTCCGCTTCTGGACCCTGGCGGACGAGCCGCCGGCGGCGCCGGCCCGGGACTGAGCCGGCGCGCTACCCGCTCAGGCGGGCACGGTCTTGAGCTCCGGACGGCGGGTCTCGGGAAACGCCTCCAGGCGGCGCCGGAAGTCCACCGCCGCCGTCAGCGCCCGCCGCGACAGCACCAGCACGTCCATGTCCCGCGCCAGCAGCGCGTCCTGCTCCGCTTCCTCCAGTGCCTCCGAGGCAACCAACAGCCAGCGCCGGCCCTCATGTTCCAGGGCGTGGGCGGTGATCGCGCCCAGTGGCACCGCGCGCAACCGCGTATCCAGGGGCAGCCCCAGTTCCGGCAACCAGTGCCAGGGGTCCGGACGAGCCGGTCGCGTCGGGGCATGCCGCCAGACTCGAAAGCCCTCCTCGCTACCCAGCGCCACGGCGGCCCGGCGCAGCCGCTCCCGGGTCAGATCGGCGATGGTCGGCCAACGCGAATCACCGGTGGGCTCCGGTAGCTGCACCAGCAGGCAACGACGGCGGCCACCGTCCTCCAGGTTCTGCGCCAGCACCGCCTGCCCGGTGGCGCCACTGCCGGCGAAGAAATCCAGCACCAGATCATCCGGCCCGGTGGCCAGCCGCAACAGGAAACGCAACAACGCCGTGGGCTTGGGATAGGCGAACGGCACCTCGCCGTCGAACAGCGCCTGCAGTTCCCGGGTGCCTCCGGTGGCGGTGCCGAAGGTGACACCATCCAGCCAGGTGGCGGCCACCTCGCCGAAAGCGCGCTTTTCCTCCAGGAACACTTTCAGTTGCGGGCGGGCCCGGCCACTGCGCCCGAACACGATGCGCCCGTCCGCGCGTAATGCTTCAAAGCGCTCGGGCCCGGTGCGCCAGCAGCGGCCCGGAGGTGGCCAGAACTCCTCGCCGGTGTGCGGATTGCGGATCGGGTAGGTCAGCCGTGGCCGGCGATTGGGGGCATCGAAGGGGTCCGCTTTCCAGGGGCCACGCGGGTCGTTGTCCGGGTTGCGGTAGCGATCGCTTTTCACCGGCTCGGGGTAGGCGGCGAAACCCGGCTCACGATACCAGAGGGCCTGGTTATCCGGTTTCAGGCGACGCAGCCGGGCACGGCGCCGGCGGGCATAGGCGAGCACGTATTCGTGCTGCACGCACAGATCGGTATCGTTCTGTCGGGAAGTGCGCGACTGCCAGGGGAACATGGCCACGAAGTTACGCGAACCGAACAGCTCGTCGAGCACCAGACGCAGCACATGGACCTCGTGGTCGTCGATGCTGACGAACAGCACACCGTCCTCGCTCAGCAGCTCCCGGGCCAGGGCCAGGCGCGGGTACATCATGCTCAGCCAGCGCCCGTGGTAACGCCCGTCCGGGTGGGCGCCGGCGCCATCGCGGTAGTTATCCGGGTAGAGAAAATCACGGCCGGTGTTGTAGGGCGGATCGATGTAGATCATCTTCACCCGGCCCTGATAGGCGGCGCGCAGGCTCCTCAGCACCACCAGGTTATCGCCCTCGATCACCGAGTGGGGCGCATCCTCGAAGCGCAGGGAATGCTCCGGCAGCGCGCGCAGCACGCCCCGTGCCGGCGCCCGGATCCCGGCCCGGGCCGCCGCCTTGCCCGGCCAGATGAAGGCGTAATCGCCCTCGTCGTGATCACCGCCCGGGTCCGCCAGCGCCAAAGGCTCCAGCCCCTCCCCCGGGACCGGCCAGAATGTCCGTTCATCCATGGTTTTGTCATTTTCCATTTGCATTGCAAAAATCAAATCATACAATTTGGCACAATAGCAATGGAAAATTCTTGCTATTTTGCAGCCGGAAGACTACAAAAACCCAGAGCGCAGACCGGATTTCCGGTCTCGCCCCTCACCACTCAAGGAAAGGACATAACCATGACCAAGGATCTCGACATCGGCGGCCTTCTGCGCGAACGCCGTCTTCAACAAGGCAAGACCCTCAAACAGGTCGCCTCCCGGGCACACACCGATCCGGGCAATTTGTCACGCATCGAACGCAACGAGCAGCAGCTCAGCGTGCCCCGCATGCTCGCTCTGTGCGATGCCCTGAACTGGAAGCCGGAAGAGTTCGTGCGCCGCCTGGAGCGCCGCCGGGGCCACCATGTCGGCGATGTGGCGGCGGACTACAACGGCGCCTCCGGCGGCGGGCTGGAACTGACCTCCGGCGACCGTCTGCAGGTGTCGTTCACCGCGCGCCTGGCGCCCGGCAAGGAGTAACGGGCGTCCGCCCTTGCACGATTTCAAGGGGCGGCCACGTCATATTGCCTATAAGCACAAACCGTGATTTGCACGGTTGCAATTAACACATTGAGGGCGCCAGAGCGGCTACCGACACTTATCAGCATGGATATAGGTGGCATTCTCAAGGAACGGCGCCAGCGCCGGGAAGAAACCCTCGAAGAGGTGGCGTACCGGGCCGGTACGGACGCGGGCAATCTGTCGCGCATCGAACGCAACCGTCAGGACGTGTCCGTGCAGCGTCTGGGGCGCCTGTGCGCGGCCCTGGAGATGTCGCTCACCGAGCTGTTCGAGGAACTGGAGGGGCGTTCCAGAACGCCCCATCTCCGCGACCCGGCCAGCGCCTTCGACAAGGAAACCCGCGAGCTGATCAGCATCGTTTCCGCGCTGACGCCGTCGCGGCGGCGATTGCTTATGCGCATTGCCGAGGACATTCGCGACAGCAAGGGATTGTCGTGAACGGGCGCGCCGTTCAGGCGCGCTGGTAAATCACGAAGGAATAATCGTAGGGGTTGGGCCCTTCGGCCTGGAAATCATCCCGACCGATTTCCCGCCATTGCGCCGCGTCCAGCACCGGAAAATAGGTGTCGCCGGGCACCTCGGCGTGCACTTCGGTGAGGTAGAGCCGATCCGCCCGGGGCAGCGCCAGGGCGTAAATCTGCGCACCACCGATCACCACTACTTCATCCTGGCCATCGATGTGGGCAACGTGCCCGGCCAGCTCCAACGCCTGGTCCAGAGTCTCCACCACCTTCGCGCCTTCCGCCTGGTAGTCCGGCTGGCGGCTGATCACGATATTGGTACGCCCCGGCAGAGGCCGTTTCAGCGATTCCCAGGTGTTGCGGCCCATGACGATGGGTTTTCCCAGGGTGACCTGCTTGAAGTACTTGAGGTCGTTGGGCAGGTACCAGGGCAGTTTGTTGTCGCGGCCGATGACGTTATTGCTGGCCTTGGCGGCCATCATCGCCAGACGAATGCTCATTGGGTCTCCTCGTGGCCGACAGCGGTCAGACCGCGACCGGCGCCTTGATGTGCGAGTGTGGATCGTAGCCTTCCAGGGTGAAATCCTCATAGCGGAACGCATACAGGTCCTTCACCGCCGGGTTGAGCTTCATGCGTGGCAACGGCCGGGGTTCGCGGGCCAGTTGCCGATCCGCCTGCTCCAGGTGATTGCTGTAGAGATGGGCGTCCCCCAGGGTATGCACGAAATCACCGGGCCGCAGATCGCAAACCTGGGCGATCATCAGCGTCAGCAGTGCGTAGGAGGCGATATTGAAGGGCACGCCGAGAAAGATGTCGCCACTGCGCTGGTAAAGCTGACAACTGAGCTTGCCGTCGGCCACATAGAATTGGAACAGACAGTGACACGGTGGCAGCGCCTGCCGCCCCATGGCCGCGTTCTCCCTGGGCGACAGGCGCGGGTCCGGCAGCACCGCCGGGTTCCAGGCGCTCACCACCAGGCGGCGGGAATCCGGGTTGCGGCGAATCTCGGCGAGTACCTCATCGATCTGGTCGATGACGGCGCCATCGGCGGTGGGCCAGCAACGCCACTGCTCACCGTACACCGGCCCCAGATCACCGTCCTCGGTGGCCCATTCATCCCAGATGCTGACGCCGTTTTCCTTCAGGTAGCCGATATTGGTGTCACCGGACAGGAACCACAGCAGCTCATGGATGATGGATTTCAGATGCACTTTCTTGGTGGTCACCAGCGGGAAACCGTGGGCCAGATTGAAACGCATCTGGTGGCCGAACAGGGCACGGGTGCCGGTGCCGGTGCGATCGCCCTTGATCACGCCCTCATAACGGGCGGTGCGGAGCAGGTCCAGGTATTGCTTCATGCCATTACTTCCTTGCCGGGGCCGCCCGGTCATCGTGCCGGTAGGCCCAGAACATCAGGGCGGCGCCGAGGATGATCATCGGGATGCTGAGCAGCATGCCCATGGTCAGCCAGCCGCCGGCCAGGTAGCCGATGTGCGCGTCGGGCTCGCGGAAAAACTCCACGAAGGTGCGGGCCAGCCCATAGCCCAGGCCAAACAGCCCGGTGACGGCGCCCGCCGCGCGCGGGCGGGCGGAATAGAACCACAGCACCAGGAACAGCACCACACCCTCGAGCAGGAATTCATAGAGCTGCGAAGGGTGGCGCGGCACGCCCATGGGATCGGCGGGAAAGACCATGGCCCAGGGTACATCCGCCGGGTGGCCCCACAACTCGCCGTTGATAAAGTTACCCAGGCGACCGGCGCCCAAACCGATCGGGACCACCGGCACGGCGTAGTCGGCGACGCTGAAATAACGCTTGCCGAATTTGCGCGCCAGCAGCCAGAACGCCACCAGCACGCCCAGGGCGCCGCCGTGGAAACTCATGCCGCCGGTCCAGATCTCGAACAGCCACAGCGGGTCGTCCAGGAACTTGCCGAAATTATAGAACAGCACATAGCCGACCCGACCGCCGAGGATCACCCCCAGCGCCACGTAGAACACCAGGTCGCTGACCTGCTCCCGGGTCCAGCCGCTGTCCGGGCGACCGGCGCGATGGCGCAGCAGCCACCAGCCCCCCACGAAACCCACCAGGTACATCAGGCCATACCAGTGAATCTGCAGGGGGCCGATGGCCAGCGCCACCGGATCGATACGGGGAAACTCCATGCCTTTACTCCGTCAGGGCCGGCGGCCACTCACAATAGCAGCTCCAGACCGATGGCGATCAGGAACAGCGCGAAGATACGTCGCAACAGGGCCGAGGGCAGGCGGTGGCTGAGCCGCGCGCCCACCTTGGCCATCGGAAAACTGGTCACCACGATGGCCAGGGCGGCCGGCAAGTACACATATCCCAGGCTCCAGGGCGGCAATTCCGACCGCCCCCAGCCAGTGATCACGAATCCCAGACTGCCGGCCAGGGCGATGGGCAGCCCGCAGGCGGCGGAGATCGCCACCGCGTTCTGCATCGGCAGGCGGCACCAGGACAAAAACGGCACCGTCAGCGAACCGCCGCCAATGCCGAACAGGCTGGAAATACCACCGATCAGCCCACCGGCGGCGGCCAGCCCGCCGGTGCCGGGCAGCCGTTCCGGCAGGTCCTCGCCCACCGGGGTCGCCGCCGGACGGCGCAGCAGCATCTGCAGCGCGATGACGATGGCGAAAAAGCCGAACAGCCGGGTCAGGGCCACGCCGGACAGGCGGTCGGCGACCACCGCGCCGATCAGTGCCCCTACCACGATGCCCCCGGCCAGCCGCCCGGCCACCGGCCAGCGCACATAGCCGGCTTTATGGTGAGCGCGCACGGAGCTGAGCGCGGTAACGATGATGGTCGCCAGGGAGGTGCCCACCGCCATTTGCGCCACGATCGCCTCGTCGAAGCCACGACCATGGAACAGGTAAATCAGCGGCGGCACGATCACCACGCCGCCGCCCAGGCCCAGGGCGCCGCCCATCAGGCCGGCGGCGAGCCCGATCAGGGCGCAGATCAGCACTAGCGTCATGGATGTCCCCTGCCGGAAATGGCGGTTATGCTAGCAGGCCGTTTTGATCCTGTCCTATCCAGCGAAGTCTCCTTATGTGCATCGTGCTGTTCGAGTGGCGCCCCGGCGCCGACACGCCCCTTACCGTGGCCGCCAACCGGGATGAATTCCACGCCCGTCCCACGGAGCCGGCGCGCTGGCGCGGCCAGGTCTTCCATGGCCTGGACCGCCGGGCCGGCGGCACCTGGCTGGGCATCCACCGGGCCGGGCGTTTCGCGGTGATCACCAATTTCCGGGAGCCGGTGGCCGAGCGTGGCGACGGCGAGCTGTCCCGGGGCCTGCTGCCCAGCGCCTTCCTGGAAAGCGAGGACACCCCGGAAGCGTTCTGCCGGGCCCTGACTGAACACCAGCACCATTACGCCGGCTTCAACCTGCTGGTGGGGGACCGCCAGGCGCTCTGGTATCTGAGCAACCGGGGCGCGCCGCCCCGGGCGGTGGCGCCGGGCGTGCACGGGCTGTCCAACGGTCTGCTGGACGACCCCTGGCCCAAGGTGGAGCGCGGCAAGGCACGGCTGACGGCGGCCATCGCCGGGGGCGCCGACCTGGGTGCGCTGCTCGAGGTGGTGAACGATCGCCACCAGCCGCCGGATTCAGCGTTGCCGGATACCGGCGTGAACCTGGCCCTGGAGCGCCTGGTGGCGCCGGTGTTCATTCAATCCCCGGAGTACGGCACCCGCGCCAGCTCGGCGGTGAAACTGCACGCCCACGGCGAGCCGGAAATGGCGGAACAAAGCTGGCGCCCGGACGGCAATCCCGACGGCCCGCCACGCTACAGCGCCGGTTCTCCGTAGGAGCGGCCGGGCGGCGGTTCTTTCAGGCGGCCTTGCGGTGGCGGATCAGGTCGCCCAGGCCCACCTTGGTGAGCTGCAGGTCCAGGTAGGAAGCGATCACCTCGCCGTTGTCCATGGCCAGCACCTCGTTGAGCAACTGGCGCAGGAAGCCCATGTTCACCTGACGCACCGCCGCCTTCACCCGCAGCAGGTTGGAGGCGTTCATGGACAGGGTGTCGTAGCCCATGGCCAGCAACAGCAGGGCGGTACTCGGGTCGCCGGCCATTTCGCCACACACCGACACCGGCTTGCCCTCCTCGTGGGCCTGCTCGACCACATGCAGCAGGGCGTGCAGCACCGCCGGATGGCAGGAGTTGTAGAGGTCGGACACCTGCCGGTTATTACGATCCACCGCCAGCAGATACTGGGTCAGGTCGTTGGTGCCCACGGACAGAAAATCGACCCGCTGGGCCAGGGCCCGGGCCTGGTACACCGAGGCGGGCACCTCGATCATCACGCCCACCGGGGGCATCGCCACGTCCACCCCTTCCTCGCGCACTTCCAGCCAGGCCCGGTGGATCAGGTGCTGGGCTTCCTCGGCCTCGATCACGCTGGTGATCATGGGCAGCATGATGCGCAGGTTATCCAGCCCCTCGGCGGCCTTGAGCATGGCGCGCACCTGCACGATGAAGATTTCCGGGTGGTCCAGGGTCAGGCGGATGCCGCGCCAGCCGAGGAACGGGTTTTCCTCCTCGATGGGGAAGTAACTGAGCGCCTTGTCGCCGCCCACGTCCAGGGTGCGCATGGTCACCGGGTGCGGGGCGAAGGCGGACAGCTGCTCGCGGTAAATCAAACGCTGCTCTTCCTCCGAAGGAAAGCGGTCGCGCACCATGAAGGGAATCTCGGTGCGGTACAGGCCGACGCCTTCCGCGCCACGCTCGATGGAGCGGTTGATGTCCGTCATCAGACCGGTGTTCACCTGCAAACGAATGCGCTCGCCGTCCTCGGTTTGCGCCGGCAGGTCGCGGAGTTTTTCCAGGCCCGCCTGCAGGTGGCGTTCCTCGGCGATGATTTCCTGGAACTGCTCCTTGAGTTCCGCCGAGGCGTTGGCGATCACGCGGCCGCGAAAGCCATCGACGATCAGTTCCTTGCCATCCAGCTTCTTGAGCGGCAGATTCTGCGCGCCCACCACGGTGGGAATGCCCATGGCCCGCGCCACGATGGCCATGTGCGAGTTGCGCGAGCCGCGCGTGGTGGCGATGCCGACGATGTTCTCCTGGGGCAGCTCCATGAGCATCGGCGCGGACACGTCGTCACCCAGCAGGATGCAGTGCTCCGGGAAGGTGATACGGCGCCGGCTGCGGCTTTGCAGCTGCCCCAGGACCCGCCGCCCCAGGTCGCGCACATCGGCGGCCCGCTCCCGCAGGTAGGGATCGTCCATCATCTCGAAGTTGTGCACATGGGCGTCCACCACCGTGCGCAGGGCGCCCTGGGCCCACTGGCCCTCGCGAATCCTGGCCACCACCTCGGCGGGCAGGGCATGGCGGTCGAGCATGCGCAGGTACACATCGAACAGAGCCTGCTCCTCGGCGCCCAGGGTGGTTTTGGCCCGCTCCGCCAGGTCGCGGATTTCCTGGCGCACCCGCACCAGGGCTTCGTCGAGCAGGGCGATCTCGGCGCTGATGTCCTCCGGTTCCCGGTCCGGCACCGCGGACAGATCCGCCTCCGGAAACAACAGCACGCCGGTGCCGATGGCCGCGCCGGAAGCGCCGGGCTGGCCATCATGGAAACTGGGCAGGTCCTCGTGGGCATCGAGCTGTTCGAACAGTACGCCGGAGGCATGGGCATGGGCGATCACCGCCGACAACTGGGCGGAAATGGTGATCAGGAAAGCTTCCTCGCTCTGGTCGAAGCGGCGGGCGTCGCGCTGCTGCACCACCAGGATGCCCAGCACCTTGCCATGGTGCATCACCGGCACGCCCAGGAAGGCATGGAACGGGTCCTCGCCGGTCTCCGCCAGATAATGGAACTTGGGGTGGGCAAAGGCGTCTTCCAGGTTGATCGGCTCCTCACGCAGCCCTACCTGCCCCACCAGACCTTCGGAAAAACCCAGGCTGACCCGCCCCACCGCCTCGCGCTTGAGGCCTTCGGAGGCCATCAGCACGTAACGCTCCTCGGTGTTGTCACGCAAATAAATGGAACACACCTCGGTGCCCATGGCATCGCGCACCCGCTGGGCCATCAGGTCCAGGGCGGAGCGGATGTCCGGCGCGTTGTTCACTTCCTGCACGATGCGCCGCAGGGTGTCGAGCATGGGCGATATTCTCCTTTGTGATCGGGATGGCCGCTAGCGGCGGCCACGTAAGGCCGGTGCCAACTCGCGCAGCGCCCGGGCATAGACGCCACGCTTGAAGTGCACCACCTTGCGGATCGGGTACCAGTAGTTTACCCACCGCCAGTCCTGAAATTCCGGCGCCGGTGAACGAGCCAGATCAATGGCTTCATCGGCGGCGTCGAGCCGCAACAAAAACCACTTCTGGCGCTGTCCGATGCACACCGGGCGGTTACGCGGCGGGCGCAGGAAGCGGCGCGGCAAACGGTAGGTGAGCCAGCCCTCGGTGGTGGCGAGCACACTGACGTGCTCGCGCAACAGGCCGGTTTCCTCTTCCAGTTCCCTGAACAGGGTGTCCTCGGGGCTTTCGCCGGGCATCATGCCGCCCTGGGGAAACTGCCAGGCATCCCGGTTGCCGATGCGGCGGCCCCAGAACACCCGGCCATCCGGGCCGGCGATCACGATGCCAACGTTAAGCCGATATCCTTTCTCGTCGATGATGCCTGTCATTGCCTTCAATCCCATGGCGCGGCACGGGGCGGGCGAGAAATCGCCAAGCCCAGCCGTACAGGCGCGCAATGCTCCCATTAAACCTTGTCGGCCCGGCGCCGATCAATCGACTGCCAACCACGGGCCGCTCTGGTAAGCTACGGCGCGCACGCGAATACCGGGAGTTGCTGCGATGACACTGGCCATTTTTGACCTCGACAATACGCTGATCGCCGGCGATTCCGACCACCAGTGGGGGGATTTTCTGGTCCGCCGCGGCGAGGTGGACGCCGAGCGCTACCAGGCGGCCAACGACCGCTTCTATCAGGACTACCTGGACGGCAGTCTGGACATCCTGGCCTATCAGGAGTTCGTGCTCTCGGAACTCAAGAAGCGCCCGCTGGAAGAGCTGGATGCTCTGCGCCAGGCCTTCATGGAGGAGGTTATCGACGCCCTCTGGCTGCCTCGCGCCGAAGCGCTGGTGGCCGACCATCGCGAACGCGGTCACACCCTGATGATCATCACCGCCACCAATGATTTCATCACCGCGCCAATCGCCGAGCGCCTGGGCGTGCCACACCTGATCGCCACCCGGGCGGAGCGGGACGGCGACGGCCTCTACACCGGCCGGGTGGCCGGCGTGCCCAGCTACCGCGAAGGCAAGGTGGAGCGCCTCGGCCACTGGCTCGACGCCCACGGCGAAAGCCTGGCGGGCAGCTGGTTCTACAGTGACTCGCACAACGATCTGCCCCTGCTCGGCAAAGTGGACCACCCGGTGGCGGTGGACCCGGACCCGACCCTGGCGCGGGCCGCCCGGGAACGCGGCTGGCCGATTCTGTCGCTGCGCGACGAAACCGCCGGAGCCCTGTCGTGAAACGGTGGCTGGGCCTGACCCTGGCGCTGGCCCTGGCGGCCTGCGACGCCCCGCAGCAGGAACCGGCGGCACCGGACACCCCGGACCAGGGTAGCCGCCAGGACCTCGCCGCGCCGGCCACCGCCACCCTGAGTGACGCGACCGGCGCCCGCGCCCTGGACGAACAGCACCAGGCCTGGCGGGAGGCCCTGGCCGCCCTGCTGGAACAACCGGACGAGGACACCCTGGCCACCGCCCAGGGCGCCTGGGAGGGCCTGTACCGCGCCTTCAACCGCCACTGGCTGATGCTGGCCGCCGGTGCCTGCCAGCACGGCGAGCTGGACCGTCTGAACCGCCTCGATGCCTGGCCTTTCTACCCGGCCTACGTGGACGGCCTGCCCGCCTGGCCGGATTCCGGCATCGTCAACGACCCGGCCCTGGAACTGACCGCCGCCAGCCTGCGCCGGCAGCAGGGCGCCACCGCCGACGGCGAGGTGGCGCTGGGCTTTCAGCCGCTGCGCTTGCTGCTGGCCGGGGTGCCCGACGCGCCGCGTCAGGCGATGGACTTCCAGGCCGGCGCCGCCACCCCGACACCCACCACGGACGGAGGCGAAAGCGTCCCGGCGGTGGACGCCCCGGCACGCCGGCGTGACTACCTGCGGCTGGCCGGCGCGCAGCTTTCAAGGGATCTGAACGCGCTGGCCAAGGACGCACCGGTGGGGGCGGTCGCGCTGCGCTGCGCCCTGGGCCGGCTGGACCAACGCCTGGCGGCGCTGCAAGAGCAGCATGGCGCCACCGACCCGGAAGCGGGCCTCTATCTGCCGGCGCGCAGCATCGAGATTATCGACGCCGCCCAACCCGACGCGGCGCTGGCACAACTGGCCGCCGAGGCCAACGGTCCGCTCCGCCAGGCCCTGGAGGCCAGCCGGCCCGGTTTCCAGGCCGCCCTTGGGAAGGCCGTGGAACAGGGGGACTGGGCCCCGATGCACGCCTGGCTCAGCCAGGACGGCGACCAGGGTGGGAACGGCGAGGAAGAAGCGGGCGGCGGCATCAGCCCCGCCGCCGCGGTTCGCGGCTAGCCCACGACGCGAGCGGTCACTCGCCCCGGATGCGCTGCACGATGTGGGTGGTGGAGATATTCTCGGCGAAATCGAGCACCTCGACGCGCCCGCCGTAGGCCTGCACGATGGGCGCGCCCACCACCTGGTCCACGGTGTAATCGCCGCCTTTGACCAGCACGTCCGGCTTGATCTTCTCCAGCAGCGGCTCCGGGGTGTCGGTATCGAACGCCACCACGTAGTCCACCGCTTCAAGCGCCGCCAGCACCGCCATGCGGCGGTCCAGGGGATTAATCGGCCGGCCCGGCCCTTTCAGCCGCTTCACCGACTCGTCGCTGTTGACCGCCAGCACCAGCCGGTCGCCCAGGCGGCGGGCGGAATCCAGGTAGCCCACATGGCCAGCGTGGATGATGTCGAAGCAGCCGTTGGTGAACACGATGGTCTCGCCCTGGGCGCGGGCGTCCTCGATGGCCAGCAGCAACTGCTCCTCGGTCATCGCGCCGCGACCCGGGCCACCGGCCTGGTGCACCGCCCGGCGCAGTTCCGGGGCGCTGACCACGGCGGTGCCCAGCTTGCCGACCACGATGCCGGCGGCGATGTTGGCCAGAGCCACGGCGTCCTCCAGGGGCGCGCCGGCGGCCAGGGCCACCGCCAGGGTGGAGATCACCGTATCGCCGGCGCCGGTGACGTCGAACACCTCGCGGGCGTGGGTGGGCAGATGGCGCTCCGGCTGGCCAGCGCGCAGCAACGTCATGCCGCGCTCACTGCGGGTCACCAGCAGCGCCTCCAGGTCCAGCTCCGCCATCAGCGCCTGGCCTTTCTCCGCCAGGGTCTTCTCATCGGGAACCGGGCCCACCACCGCCTCGAACTCGGATAGATTCGGGGTCAGCAGGGTGGCGCCGCGATAGCGCTCGAAATCGCTGCCCTTGGGGTCCACCAGCACCGGCACGCCGGCCTCCCGGGCCAGCCGGATCAGCCCCGGGCAATCACGCAGGGCGCCCTTGGCGTAATCGGAAAGCACCAGGGCGCCGCAGCCGGCCAACCGGGCGTGCACCTTGTCCGCGAACGGCGCCGGGTCCTGGTCCAGGAAGGATTCCTCGAAGTCCAGACGCAGCAGTTGCTGCTGGCGGCTCACCACCCTTAATTTGGTGATGGTGGGCAGCCCGGGCACTTTCTGGAAATCGCAGGTGACGTCGGCGGCGGCCAGGCGCTCCCGCAGGATGCCGGCGGCCTCGTCGTCGCCGGTGATGCCCACCAACTCGGCGCGGGCGCCCAGGGCCGCCATGTTCAGGGCCACGTTGGCGGCGCCGCCGGGGCGATCCTCCAGCTCGGTGACACGTACCACCGGCACCGGTGCTTCCGGTGAGATGCGACCGGTGGGGCCGTGCCAGTAGCGGTCGAGCATGACGTCACCGGCCACCAGGACCCGGGCCTGGCCGAACGGAGGGATCTCCAGGTTGGGCATCGCCCTACTCCATCTAGGCTCATGATAGCCGCGAAGTGTAGCATAGCGGTGGATGCGGGCAGCCGGGCTGAGTACACTTTCCCGCTCGCCGCCGCGGGCACGCCGCGCCGGCCGGTTGTTGCATATCGAACGGGACGGAACTCTATGACGGCATTGCGCCACAACGCGCAGCAGGGCAGATGGTTAAGACTGTGGCTGACGGTCTCCTTCGCGGTGATGTTCACCGGCCCCTTTCTGTTCCACTCCCGGGTGGCTCTGCTCAACGTCGTCGATGTGCTGTTCTTCGTGCCTTCCCTGACGCTGCTCACCCGCGCCCTGGTGAGCGGCGACCGTAAGCTGCTGCTCGACCCCTGGCTGGTGCCTTTATACGCCTTCCTGGGCTGGACCATGCTGAGCATGCTGTGGGCCGAGGACGTGAATGCCTCGCGCACGGTGCGCGCGGTGGTCCAGGTGGTGATCCTGGTGGGCATGCTGCGCTGGCTGCATCTGTATTACCGCAACACCCTGAAGCTGTCCCTGGCCAACGGCGCCATGACCGCCATGGTGGTACTGGCGGTGATCATGGTCAGCTATTACACCATCCAGCCCCTGGATAGCCCCCTGTTCAGCGAGCCGGCCAGCCTGATCTTCAATCTGCCCCAGCCCGGCCCGCTGATCAGCACCATGGGCCTGGTGGCGCCCTCGTTCATCCTGCTCGCCCAGGCCCTGGATGAAGGCCTGACTCCCAAGGGCGCGCGCCGTGGCGCCGGCGCTCTGGTGGGCTTCACCTTCCTGGTGGCGGTGCAGGCCCACACCGGCATCATGCTGCTGGTGATGGCCCTGGGCTGGATACTGCTGCGTTACGGCCAGCGGGTACTGGCCGCCCTGGCCGGCGCCGTGGCGCTGTACCTGGCACTGGACTTCGAGGTGCTGCGCCAGGCGCAAATGTATTTCAGCCACCCGATTTTCGGCAACGGCTTTAGCCAGGAGGGCGGTGATTCGCTGCTCGAGGGCATCCCCGATGGCCTGCGCGTGCTGCCGCACCCCAACAACATTCTGCTGGCGGTGATCCACAGCACCGGCCTGATCGGTCTGGTGCTGTTCCTGGCGGCCTGGGCGGTGCCCGCCTGGAACCTGCCCGACAGCGACCAGAAGCACCGCGAAGGCGCCGTGTTTCTGGTCAGCCTGCTGCCCGGCCTGCTGACCATGCTCAGCGCCGGTGCCTACCTGCTGGTGCCCTTCCATCCCAGTTGGATGTGCCTGTGGCTGCCCCTGGGTCTGATGCTGGCCAGCCTCAGCCACCGCGACTCCCGGCTTCCGCCGCTCCGCTAACGCATGGGTAAGCGCCGCCAACGCCCCGCGCATCCCGCCGACCCGCGCCTGTGGCCCACACGCCTGGGGCTGGCTCTGTTCTGGCTGATCGGGCAGTTGCCCTGGGATCTGCTGCTGGCCACCGGACGCGGCGTGGGCCGGCTGGCCTGGTATCTGGCCCGGGACCGTCGCCGGGTCGCCCTGATCAACCTGAAGCTGTGCTTCCCGGAACTGTCCGAGGCGGAACGCGAGCGCCTGGCGCGCCAGGTGATGGTCAGCACCGGCGAGGCGATCCTGGAGATGGCGGGCAGCTTCCACAACCGGCGCATCGACCTGGGCGAGCGCCTGAACGTCACCGGCCTGGAGCACCTGGAAGCGGCCCGCGCGGAAGGTCGTGGCGTGCTGCTGCTGGGCATGCACTTCAACTCGATTGACGTGGGCAGCCGCCTGCTGGGGAAATTCTTTCGCTTCAGCGTGGTCTATCGTCCCAACGACAACCCCCTGCTGGATAAGCTGATCTCCGAGGGACGGGGCGCCTGGGTGAACCATTCCGTGGACCGCAACGACCTGCGCCAGACAGTGCGACTGCTGCGCCAGGGCGAAGTGGTCTGGTATGCGCCGGACCAGGACTACGGCACCCGGCACGCGGTGTTCGTGCCCTTTTTCGGCGTGCCGGCGGCCACCATCACCGCCACCAGCCGCATCGCCAGAATGGGCAAGGCGGTGGTCATCCCGTGCGCTCATTACCGGCTGCCCGGGGGACGCTACGAAATCGAGTTCGGCGCGCCCCTGGAGGATTTCCCGGGCGGCGACGACGAGGCGGATACCGCGCGCATCAACCGCACCATCGAACACTATGTGCGCAAGCACCCGGAGCAGTACCTGTGGGTGCACAAGCGCTTCAAGCACCAACCGGACGGGCGCTCACCGTATCGTCCCTGACAACAAGAGTGCGGCCGTGACGAGCGCTTTCCCGAACGAGCTCCCCACCCCATGGAGTGCCTGAATGACTAGAAAAGAAAAGCTGCTGCTGGTGTGGATGACGGTGTCATTCTGCCTGTTTTTCGGCGGTCTGCTGATGTTCGACCGCCGCCCGCGGCTGCTTAACGTACTCGATGTGTTGTTTTTCGTGCCCGCCTTCGTGTACGCCGTCCGGGTGCATCTGAGCGATGTGCGCGGCTTCCTGAAGCAGAACCTGTGGTTGCTGGTGTTCCTGGTGTTCGCCACCGCCTCCACCTTCTTCGCCGAACAACCCAACGTGACCCGCTTCACCCGCGCCTTCTTCCAGATTTTCACCCTGTTCGCCTTTACCCAGGCGATTCTGCGCACCCATGCCACCCTGTTCTGGCGCGCCCTGCTGGGCGGCATTCTGTTCGGCGCCCTGGTGGCGATGGTGGATTTCTACTGCTACTACTTCGTCGTCGGGCGGCCGTTCTCGGATCAGTTGTACGGCAATTTCGAAGTGTTCCATATCAACCGCTTCATCACCCTCTCCACCAACCAACTGCATGCCAGCATGTACTTCGTGACGCTGCCGTTCTTCGCCTTCCTGGCCGCGTCCCGGTTACCCCAGAGCCTGATGGTGCGGCTCGCCCCTTACGCCGCCACCCTGATGATCGTGGTCTATCTGATCGCCAACCAGCGACGCTCGACCCTGGTGGCGCTGGTGGCGGGCTGCCTGATCCTGCCGCTGGTGACGCTGAAGAAGAAACTGATCGTGCCGTTACTTCTGGTCGGCGTGATCATCGGTTCGATCTTCGTGATCAAACCGGACATCATCGTCGAGCGCGGCGCCAGCAACCGCTTCGCGATCTGGACCGAAACCTGGAACGCCATCTCCGAGCGGCCCCTGTTTGGCCACGCCATGGCCGGCCAGATGCCGGACCTTCACATCATCCGGCCGGATAACGGCAGGCCGGATGTGTACAGCCACCCGCATAATTATTACCTGTCGGTGCTTTATTATCTGGGGTTCGTGGGGCTGGCGCTGTGGATCATGATCTGGCTGCCCTCGGCGTGGCGCTCTCTGTACCCCGGGTATAAAGCCCATCTCGCCCTGGCGGCCCTGGCCACCGGGCTGACCGCGGTACTGTTCGACGGCGTCCATCCGTACACACCCTTTATGTACAATTGGCCCAGCGTATGGATTCCCATGGCGCTGCTGGCGGCCTGCACGCAACGCCAGCGGCGGCCCGCCTGACCGACACTCCCGGGGGACCGGCTACGGATGCGCGACGACCCGCACTTCAAGGCACTGCAACGCCATCTGACCGCCCACCGCCCAGCGCCGGACCGGGCGATCTGGTGGCTACGCGAGAGCCTGCGCGGCCTGTGGGCACGCGGGCTTTCACGCAACCCGCCGGTGACGCCCCATGCTTGCGATGTGCTGTTGGTCCACCCCTCGGAAAAATCCCGCCGCCTGGGCCGCAAAGCAGCCCTGCTGGACGCACTGCGCCAAGCCGGTCTGAGCGTCGCGGAAACCGTGGCTGGCGACGATCGCCGGGCGCTGCGCCCACCTCCCCGGCCGGTCCCGGCGCCGCTATACGCCGCCGCCGCCCATGCCTGCGATTTGCTGGCGCGCCACCGGGCCCGGGTGATTCTTACCGAGCGCAACGGTTCGCCAGTAAGCACCTTCCTGCGCGCCTTCCGGCCACCGCAAACGCGGATTCTCCATCTCGCCCACGGCATCCTTAGCGATCAGTCCAGCAAGCTGCGCTTCCACGACTTCGATTACTACGCGGTGTTCGGCAACAGCTCACTGGAATACCTGCGCCAGGGCGAGCCCGGGTTTGGCGACACCCAAGTACTTTTCGCGGGGCCCTATTTTCCGCTGCCCGCGCCGCGCGACCCGGCCACCGCGCCTTCAAAGGCGCTGCTGTTTCTCGGCGCCGGCCCCGATGAGGAAGACGGTGACGCCTACCGGCAGAGCTGTGAGTTGGCCCGCCAGTGGCTGGCGGCGCATCCGGACTGGACCCTGTGGGTGCGCCCGCACCCGCGTGGCAGCGGCCGTCCCTGGCGCGACTGGGCCGGCAGCGACCTGGCGATCCGCATGCGCCCGGAAGGGGAAACCCTGGAACAGGCGATGGCCGCGATCACGGCGGTGTGGAGCGGCTATACCAACGCCATCATCGACTGCGCCATCGCCGGCGTGCCGGTGATGGTGCTGGGCCAGCACCCGGATTATTTCCAATGCGAACGGTTCGGACTGCCCCGGGTAACGACCCCGCAAGGGCTGGAACAGGCCATGGCCAGCCTGAACGGGGACGGGCGGGACTGGGCAGCGCGCCTGGATGCCTTCGCCCGCCATCACATCGAACACCGGGAGCGCCCCGTGGCCAGCCTGGCGGACACCATCGTGGCGCTGGCCCGGGGCAAGGCGCCAACCCCGGTCGCCAGCCTGCCCTGAGCAACCTTACTGCTCGGAGAACTGCGACCAGTTCGCCTCGAAGCGCCGGTTTTCCCGGGCGCCCTTACCCATGGCACGGTGCCGCCAGGGGCTGAAACCGGCGCCGTCCAGATCGATGAAAGACGGGTTGTCGGCATCATCCACCAGCATATTCTGAGCCTTGGTGTCGCCGTGCCAGAAGCCAGTGCGGTGCAACCGGTCCAGCCAGGACAAAACGGTGGGCGCCACCCGCAGCGCCCGTTCGCGCTGCTCTTCCATCAGCCGGCTGAGCGGCTCGCCGGGCAGGCGAGGGAAAGCGATCACCGCCTGGCCGTCCGGGCAGCGGCGCAGCATCACCGGGCGCGGCGTGGGCACGCCGAGCAGCGCCCAGGTCCAACCCATCACCCAGGACACGTCACCACGCCCCCGGAACAAACGGCGCCGCAGGCGCGCCTTCCAGCCGGTTTCCCGGTAATGCTTGATGATCCAGCGGTCGTCGCCGTACACGCTGATACGGCTGCCCTGCTTGATGCTCGGCAACGACGCCGGCTCGCGGAGCGCGTCGGCCAGGGCATCGCGCTCGTCGTCGGCCAGTGCGCGGCGGTACAACCAGTCCTCGTCGTTTTCGCTCCACACACCGATGGCGGAGGATTCACGGCGCCACTTTCTCATCGCGCTGCTCAGCCGGCGGTTGCTGCGCCGCCGCACCATGGCGGCCAGCGGCGCCGGGCTGATGCCGGTGCGGCGCAGGCGCTCGACGACCTTCTCCATCAGAGCGTCGCGAAGATCCAGGGGCAGTTGGGCACAGAACAGCGCCAGGTTGTCGAGGATCGCCGGCTCGGCGCGCAGGCCGCCGGGCAGGGGCGCCATCTCGCCAGCGTCGATGACCAGGAAGCGTTCTCCATCGTACAGGAAGTTGTCCAGGTGCAGATCGAGCTGGCGCAGACCGGCCTGGTAAAGGCTGAACAAACTGTCCAGCAGGTCCTCGCCGAGCGCCACACCCTGCTCGCCGCGCAGGGCCGCCTGACCGGACTGGCCGGCTACCCAGTCGGTGACCAGCACCGCCCCATGGCTGTCAAAGCCTTCATAGAGCAGTGCCGGCACCGCCAGACCGGCCTCGATCAGTTCCCGGTGACGAGCCACTTCCCGGCGCGCTTCGTCCTGGTGGCCAGCAAAGAAAAGTTTGGCGAACACGGTCTCGCCGCGCCATTGGGCGCGCACCGCCAGGCGCCGCCCGGGCAGGTGGCGCAGGATCGCCTCGGCGCGCAGCGGCCGGCTGCCCACGGAAACCGTGAACAGACCGGCGCTGCGCCAGTCGCGACGGGCCAGATCGTGCCAATCGTCGTAGGTGGGAGTGCTGTCGTCGCCGCTCAAGTCCGGTCCCCGGTCCCTCGGATCAAGCTGGCAAGATAGCGGCGCAGATAGCGTGGATGCAATGCCTGGCGCCAGTCGGCGCGCAACGCGATGCGGAAAAAGCGCCGCACCAGCTCCGGGCGCCGATGACGGTCCGCCAGCTTGAGCAGGGAGATCGCCCGGCGGGCACGGTAACGGCGCCGGTCCCCGGCGGCCCATTCCGGCAGGCCATTGTTGTCGAAGATTATCGCCTCCAGGTCCATGCCCACCGCCAGGGCGGCATCCAGATCATGGCGCATACTGTCCGAGTGCTTATGGATCACGGCCACCGGCTCCGGACAAACCGCCACCGGGTAATTCGCCAGCACATGGGCGAACACCGGCAGGTCCTCCGTGTGACGCAGGGCCGGATCGTAGGCAGTGCGCGTGAACAGCTCCCGGTGCATGGCGCAAGCGCCGTTGGACAGCGTCAGGGTCTTGTCCAGGTAGGCCTGGAAGTTACCGCGCGGATCGTCGCTCACCGGCGGCGGCGTGATGCGGTCCCGGCGCCGGCCATCGTCGGCCAGGTGACCACCGATAATCATGCGCGCAGCCGGCCTGGCGATGATGGTGTCCGCCAGCCGGCGGAGGGCACCGGCGCACAATTCATCGTCGGCGTCCAGAAACAGCAGCCAGTCGTGGCCGGCCTCGCGAACGCCCCGGTTACGCACCGCCGCCAGGCCGGCGTTGTCCTGGTCGATGACACGGAACGGCACGGGCAGCCGCCGGGCCAGCTCCGCCAGCACCTCGGCGGTGTCATCGGTGGAGCCGTCGTTGATCACCATCACCTCGAAGGGCGCGTACTCCTGCGCCACGGCGGAGGCCAGCGCCCGCTCGATGACGTGGGCGTAGTTGTAGGCCGGAATGACGATCGAGAAACCGGGAGCGCCGCTCATATATCCTTGCCCGGGTGTTCGCTGAATGGCAGCGGGAAACCCGGCTCCTTCTCGAAGTAGCGACGATAGATGCGTTCACCTTCATGGCGGCTGGCCGCCAGCAAACGAGCCTTGTCCGGCAGGGCATCGCGCAGCGGCATGTCGGTGTAGGCGCGCACGAAGCGCAGCAGGTCACGGCGGGTCAGCCCGAGCCGGGCGGTGGAAAAATACAGGCCACCGATGTCCTTGACCCGCCACCGGCGCGGCACCCGGCCACGGACCTGGGAGCGGTGCAGGTCGATCAGATGGAGCGGCGCGCTGGCGTCGTGGCGTTCCACCGCCGAGCGCGCGATCAGAAAATGCCCCAGGTAGAAATCCCGGTGATTGACGCCGGCGTCGTGCATCGCCTTGGCGATCTCGCCGACCCGGTGTATCAGGGCCCACTTGAACGGCGCCGGGCCCGGGTCGGTGCGCCAGCGTTCGCCGAGCTCTTCCAGGCTGATGGTGTGCATCAGTTCGTCGGTGACCAGGAACGACCGGCGCCGCGCCGGGTTGCCGCCACGCTGGCCGTAACCGGCGATGCTCAAGGTGGCCACGCCGGCGTTTTCCAGGGCGCGAATGGCGCGCACCTCGGACAGGGCCCCCAGAATCGGCAGCTTGGCCTGGCTCAGATTCTTGAAGATTTCCTTCCAGCCGATGCCGGCGTGGTACTTGAGGAAATAGTGCCGGCCGCCGGCCTCGAAGCGCAGGGTGCGCCGCCCTTCGCGGGCGCGGAACACATCGCCGCGCTGGCGCGCCGCCTGCTCGAAGGGGTCCTGGCCGTCCCAGGCCCGGGCCAGGTCGTCGCGCAGGTAAAGGGTCATCGCGGTTCCTTTTGTTCAGTGGCGTCCTGTTCGATGGCGTCCACGGCGCGCTCCACCAGGCCGTATATGTCGGCGTCGGCGGCGAAGCGCCGGCCCTGTTCCCGCCAGTAATCCCGGGGGCGCGCCAGCAGGTCGGTGGCGGCCGCGGCCAGTTCCTCGCCGTCCGGGTCGCCCAGCACCCGGCCCAGGCCGCCGTCACGGATATAGCCGGCGTAGCCGCAGGCGCGGGTGGTCAGCACCGGCAGGCCGGCCACGGCGGCTTCCAGCAGCACCGTACCGGTATTCTCGGCGTAGGCCGGGTGGATCAGCAAATCCGCCGACCACAGCCACTCGGGCACGTTGTCCTGACCGCCCATGAAGCGTACCCGGCTGTCCACGTTCAGGCGCCGGGCCAGGCGCCGGTAGGGTCCGGCGTTGTCGTCACCCACCACGAACAGGCGGGTTTCCTCCGGCAGCCGGGCCAGGGCGCGGATCGCCCGGTCCAGCCCCTTGGTGCGGAACCCGGAGCCCACGAACAACAGTATCGGCGTGGTTTCACCAATGCCCAGCTCGGTGCGCAGGCGGGCGCGGCGCAGGGCGTAATCTTCCGGCAGGGCGCGATCGTGGCGGATGCCCGGCGGCAGGTCCACGAAACGGGCGTCCGGGGTGCCGTAGTGACGCTGGTAGAGGGCCCGTTGCAGCGGTGAGATGGACAGCACGCCGGTGGCCGCGGCCGGGTCGAACACCGCCGCCTCCATGGCCAGCTTGCTGCGATAACGTGGCAGCCAGCGACGCGGTCCCCGGTAACGGGCCGCCAGGCAACCGTCGGCGGCGTAGTACCAGTCCAGCCCGGGCATCTTGTTAAACCCCACCACCCGGTCGAAACCGGCCAGCCGGCCCCGCACCGCCGCCACGAAGGCGGCGTCACGGCCGTGATTGCTGCGCGCGGCCACCGCCACGGTTTCCACCCGGGGCATCGCGGGCCGTTCGGCGTGCCAGGCGCGGGTGAATACCGTCACCTGGTGGCCACGCGCCTCGGCGGCCTCGGCGATGGCCAGCATGTCGCGCTGCAGCCCACCGTAGGGGAAATACTCGAACAACAGGAACGCCAGCTTCATGGCCCGCTCACCTCGATCAGCCGTTGCCACACCCGGTGCGGTTTCAAACTGCTGAAACAGGGCGGCTCCACCCCCTGGCCCAGGCTGCCCCGGTAAGTGCATTTCTCCTGCACACAGGGGGCGCAGGGAAACTCCGCCGCCAGGGATCGGGCGCGCGGGCCCCACACGCCGGTGAGACGAGGATCGGTGGGCCCGTACAGGCCGACCCCGGGCAAGCCGGCGGCGGCGGCCAGATGGGCCAGGCCGGTGTCCACGGCGACGAAGGCGTCCCAGTGCAGCAACCTGTCGGTGAGCGCCGACAGCGACAGGCGCGGCAGCACGGCAACGCCGTCCAGGTCCCGGGCCAGCCGCTCCGCGCGCGCCCGTTCCACGTCATTGCCCCAGGGGAGATGCACCCGGTGGCCGGCGCCGGCGGCCTTTTCCGCCAGGGCCCGCCAATAGGCTTCCGGGTAATGCTTGGTGGGCCAGGTGGTGCCGTGGCAGAACACCAGCTCGGCGCCGGGCTCGGTGAGCGGACGCGGCGTGTGCTCGCGCACCAACCCATAATCCGGATCGTCGTCGGGCAGCGGGTAACCCAGCGCCAGGGCGAACAGGGTGCGCACCCGGGTCACCGCGTGGCCGCCCCGGGGCACCGGCAACGGGTGATCAAGCACCCGGGCGGACAACCCTTCGCGGGCGGAAATACGGTCCAGGCCATACTTGGGCCCTTTGGCCAAGCGGGTCACGAAGGCGCTCTTGATCAAACCCTGTGCATCAATGACCGTGTCATAGTTGTGTTCGCGCAGGGCCTCCTTGAAGCCGCCCCATTCACCGCTACGGCGGGCCCGCAGCGGGTGCCGGCGCCATTCGCGCAGCCGGCTGGGCAACACCCGGTCCACGGCGGGGTGGCGCCCGGCCAGGTCGGCGAACGGCGCTTCCACCACCCAGTCCAGACGCAGCCCGGGCAATGCCCGGGCCGCGTCGGTGATGGCCGGAAGCGTATGGATGACGTCGCCCATCGACGACGTCTTGATCAGAAGGACGCGCATAACGGTGTAGCGTCCCCTATGCGGCGTCGTCGGACAAGCCGGCCAACGCCCGGATCACCCGGTCCGGCTCCAGCTGACGCAGGCAGTTGAGGTGGCCCAGGGGGCACTCGCGCTGAAAACAGGGGCTGCAATCCAGCCCCAGGCGTTCCATCGCCACCCGGTCGCCGAGCGGCGGCGTGAAGCCCGGCGAGGTGGAGCCGTACACCGCCACCAGGGGCCGGTTCAGGGCGGCGGCGATGTGCATCAGCCCGGAATCGTTACTGACCACGGCATCGGTGGCGGACAGCAGATCCACCGCCTGCTCCAGGCTGGTGGCGCCGGCCAGGATGCGGGTTTCACCGCGCTGGGCCTCGGGCAGATCGGCGATGATGGCGTCCGCCACCGGCCGGTCCTTGCCGGAGCCGAACAGCCACACCCGCCCGCCTTTCTCGATCCAGTCCCGGGCCACGGCGGCGTAGTGATATTCCGGCCAGCGCTTGGCGGGGCCGAACTCGGCGCCGGGGCACAGTCCCAGTACCGGACGGTCAGCGGCCAGATCGTGCTGCTCCCGGGCGGCGTCCACGGCCAGTGGGTCCACCTCCAGGTGCGGCGGGCGAATCTCGTCCAGGGTCGGCACCGGGGCATCCGGCGCCCGGGCCAGGGCCACGAAACGCTGCACCATCAGCGGGTAGCGTTCCTTGTCCAGGGTACGCACGTCGTTGAGCAGGCCGTAGCGCATTTCACCCCGCCAACCGGTGCGCCGGGGCACCCGGGCCCAGAACGGCAGCAGCGCTGATTTCAGGGAGTTGGGCAACACATAGGCGCGGTCATAGCGGCCACGCAGAGCGCGGCCCTCGGCGCGGCGCTGGCGCAGCTTGAGCTCACCATGGCCGAACGGCAGATCCAGAGGCCGGCGCACCTCGGGCATGCGCGACAGCAGCGGCCGGCACCAGGCCGGCGCCAACACGTCGATGTCGCAGTCACCCTGGCGCTTGAGATCGGCGAACAGGGTCTGCGCCATCACCATGTCGCCCACCCAGGATGGGCCGACCACCAGAATGCGCGGGCGCGCCGGTTCCGTCACTCGGTTCAGGACGCGAAGGTGAGCCAGTCCCGGTGCTGGTCGGACTTGCCGCGCACCAGATCGAAGTACACCGACTGCAGTTCCTCGGTGATCGGCCCGCGCTTGCCTTCACCGATGATACGACCATCCAGCTCGCGGATCGGGGTCACCTCGGCGGCGGTGCCGGTGAAGAACGCCTCGTCGGCGATGTACAGCTCATCGCGGGTGATGCGCCGCTCACGCACCTTGTAGCCGCGCTCCTCGGCCAACTCGATGATGGTCTTGCGGGTGATGCCGTCCAGGCAGGAGGTCAACTCCGGGGTGTGCAGCACGCCATCCCGGATCACGAACACGTTCTCGCCGGAGCCTTCCGCCACGTAGCCTTCGTTGTCCAGCAGCAGGGCCTCGTCGGCACCGCCGGACAGGGCTTCGTTGAGCGCCAGCATGGAGTTCATGTAGCTGCCGGAGGACTTGGCCTTGCACATGGTGATGTTGACGTGGTGACGAGTGTAGCTGGAGGTGCGCACCTTGATGCCCAGTTCCAGCGCTTCCGGCGACATGTAGGACGGCCATTCCCAGCCGGCCACCGCGACGTGCACGGACAGGCCGTTGGCGCGCAGGCCCATGGCCTCGCTGCCGTAGAACACCAGCGGACGCAGGTAGGCGTGGGGCAGCTTGTTTTCACGGATCACGGTGGTCTGGGCGTCGTTGATCTGCTCCTTGGTGAAGGGCACCTTCATGGACAGGATCTTGGCGCTGTTGAACAACCGGTCGGTGTGTTCCTTGAGACGGAAGATCGCCGGACCACGGTCGGTTTCGTAGGCCCGCACCCCTTCGAACGCGCCCATGCCGTAATGCAGGGTGTGGGTCAGCACGTGGATCTTGGCATCGCGCCACGGAACCAGCTCGCCATCCAACCAGATAACACCGTCTCGATCAGCCATGGACATGGCGGTTTTTCTCCTCATTCAAATAGGGTTAGGCGTCCGCAAACCATTGTTCCCATGTCGCCCGCACCCCCTCCCGCAGATCGCGGAACTGGGAGTCGTCGACGATGGATTTTTCCTTGCGCAGTGAAGCGCGATGAGCCGCGGACCGGTAAGCCAGGTAGGCTTCCCGCAGCAGGCCGGCATCCTGAGCCGGCATCAATTCCAGGGCGGCGAGGGTTTCAAGAAGCCGCACGTTGTCGGTGAACCGGGTCAGTTCACCGTGGGAGGAGGCCCATCTAAGTACACCATATTGCACCATAAATTCGATATCGACGATACCTCCCGGATCCTGCTTGAGATGGAACCGGCCCGGCTGACTCGCGGCCAGGTGGTCGACCATCTTCTCGCGCATGGCCAGCACATCGCGGCGCAGGCTGCCGGCGTCCCGGCTCTGGCACAGAACGTCGTGGCGGATGGCATCGAACCGCTCCCGGGCGCGGCTGCAGCCGGCCACCACCCGGGCACGCACCAGGGCCTGGTGTTCCCAGGTCCAGGCATCGTTGAGCTGGTATTTGCGGAAAGCGTCCATGGACGACACCAACAGGCCGGCGCTGCCGCTGGGCCGCAATCGGGTATCCACCTCGTAGAGCTGGCCGCTCATGGTGCGGGTGGAAAGGATATGCACGATACGCTGGCCCAGGCGGGCATAGAACTGCTCGTTGGAGACCGGCTTGTCGCCGTCGGTGCCGCCGCCGGAGGCGGCGTCGTGCAGGAACACCAGATCCAGGTCGGAATTGTGACCCAGCTCGATGCCGCCCAGCTTGCCGTAGCCCACCACCACGAAATCCGGGTTGCAGGGTTGACCGTCGGTGCGCTCGGGGCGGCCATGGCGCTCCACCAGGGGCTCCCAGGCAAGCAGCACCACCTGGTTGAGAATCGCCTCGGCCAGCCAGGTAAGGTAGTCGCTGACCTTCATCAGCGGCAGCACCTCGGTGACCTCGGAGGCGGCCACGCGCAGCAGGTGGGCCTGCTTGAAGTTACGCAGCACCTCCATCTGCTGTTCCAGGTCGTCCTCGGCCACGCGCAGCAATTGCTGGCGCAGTTCGTCGTCGAGCTGGGCGCGGTTGGGTGGCGAGTAGAGGGTGCTGACGTCCAGCAGTTCATCGAGCAACACCGGGTGACGGGCCAGGCGTTCGGCGATCCAGGGGCTCGCCCCGGACAGCTTGACCAGTTGCGTGAGCGCTCCCGGGTTCTCCACCAGCAGCGCGATGTAGGCGCTGCGCCGCGCCACCGCCTCGATAAAGGCCACCAGCCGCTCGGCGGTGACCTTGCCGTGGCCCTGGTAGCCCAGGGCTTCCAGCAGCAACGGCATGAGCCGGTCGAGACGTTCACGGCCGATGCGCTGCATGTTCATCACCGCCCGCGATTCGCGCAGGCCTTCCAGGGCCGCCAGCACCTCCTCGGGTTCCTGGACGCCCACCCCGGCCAGGCGCGCCACCGCGTCGTCGCGATCAAGCTGCCCCAGCCACAGGTCAAGCAGCTCCTGGTCGCCCTCGGACACCTCGGTTTCTTCCTGGGGGTCGGCGATCACCTGGCTGAAGTGGAAGCGCACCTGCTCGCGATGACGGCGTAAAGCACGCTCGAAGGCCGGGCGGGCGGAAAAATCCATGGCGAAGGTGAGGCGCTGCCAGCCCAGTTCGTCGTCCGGCAGGCGCTGGGTCTGGCGGTCGGCCACCGCCTGCAAACGGTGCTCCACGTCGCGCAGGAATACATAGGCGTCACCCAGCTCGGCGACCACGTCCTCGGGCAGCATGCCCTCCTCGGCCAGGCGCGGCAGCATCCTGATCAGGTTGGGCTCGCGCAGGGCCGGGAGCTGACCACCCCGGATCAACTGGAACGCCTGCACGATGAACTCCACCTCGCGGATGCCACCGGCGCCCAGCTTGACGTCCGCCTGCATGCCCTTGCGGTTCACCTCCCGCTCGATCAGCGCTTTCATCTCGCGCAGGGATTCAAACGCGCCGTAATCGATGTAGCGACGGTACACGAACGGATTGAGCCGCTCGATCAGGCGGGCGCCAGCGCCCAGATCGCCGGCCACCGGGCGCATCTTGATCAGCGCGTAGCGCTCCCATTCGCGACCCTGGTTTTCGTAGTAGTGCTCCATGGCGTCGAAGCCGATCGCCAGGGCGCCGCTCTTGCCCCAGGGGCGGAGCCTCATGTCCACGCGGAACACGAAGCCGTCGGCGGTGTTCTGGTCGAGCACCTTGATCAACTGCTGACCCAGACGCAGGAAGAACTGATGGTGGGTGAGGTTGCGACGCTCGCCGGGGATCTCCCCCTCGTGCTCGTAGGCGAAAATCAGGTCGATGTCCGAGGACAGGTTGAGCTCCCGGGCGCCCAGCTTGCCCATGGCCAGCACCACCAGCCGGACCGGGTCGCCATGCTCGTCACGGGGCGTGCCGTTGCGCTCGCAGGCCCAACCGTGCAGCCGCTCCAGGGCGGTGTCGATCAGGGTGTCGGCCAGCAAGGACAGGTCGGCCACGGTGGCATGGTAGTCCGCCAGGCCGGCCAGATCGCGCCAGATCAACCGCACCATGTGGCGATGACGCAGGCGCCGCAGGGTCGCCTTGAGAGCGTCCTCGTCGTCACACGCCATCACCGCCTCGCGCACCTGCCCGCCCAGCTCGCTGCCGTCCAGCCGTCGTCGCAACGGGCTGGCGGCGAGCCATTCGCCCAGCTCCGGGTCGCGGATGAATTGCTCGGCCACGTAGTCGGAGCCGGCCCACACACGGGGCAGGTCGTTCAACAGGTCGTCGGGGAGAGCGTGGCCCACCTCCTGAAAACGCTGCCAGTGCCGGGTCACCAGCACGGAGAGTTCGTCGGGCAGGCTCGAATAGTCAGGATCCGTCATGGTGGGCTATTGTCCACGGCCTTGAGGGGAAAGCCAATCCAAGAAGCGGCCGCTCCTGCATTCTCCAAGGATCACAGCAGCACGTCCTGGGACGGGGTCACCCGCATCACTTCCTCGATGGTGGTGAGGCCCTGGGCCACCTTGCGGGCGCCGCTGATGCGCAGCGGCCTCATGCCATTCTTGACCGCCTGGCGGGTCAGGGTCTCCAGGTCCTCGCCGCGCCCCACCATGCCCTTGAGGGCGCCGTTGAAGGGCATCGTCTCGTACACGCCCATGCGGCCCAAATAGCCGGTGCCCCGGCATTCCAGGCAACCCACCGGCTGATGGACGGTGTCCGGCATGGCCATCTTGAACGGGCGCACCAGCTCCTGCCAGGCCGCCGGGTCCGGCTTCGCCGGCGCCTTGCAGTGCGGGCACAGGGTCCGCACCAGACGCTGGGCCATGACGCCGATCACCGTGGCCGAAATCAGATAGGGAGGCACGCCCAGATCCGCCAGCCGGGTAATGGACGACGGCGCGTCGTTGGTGTGCAGGGTGGACAGCACCAGGTGGCCGGTGAGCGCCGCCTGGATCGCCATGTCGGCGGTGGCCAGGTCGCGGATCTCGCCGATCATTATGATGTCCGGGTCCTGGCGCAGCATGGCCTTCACGCCCTGGGCGAAATCCACTTCGATATTGGCCTGCACCTGCATCTGGTTGAAGCTGGGCTCCACCATCTCGATGGGGTCCTCGATGGTGCAGACATTGACCTCGCTGGTGGCCAGTTGCTTGAGGGTGGAGTACAGGGTGGTGGTCTTGCCGGAACCGGTGGGGCCGGTGACGAACACGATGCCATGGGTGTGGCCGGTCATGGCCCGCCAGTGCTCGTGGTCCTCGCGGCTGAAGCCGAGCTGGGCGAAGCTGCGCACCAGCACGTCCGGGTCGAAGATGCGCATCACCATCTTCTCGCCGAAGGCGGTGGGCAGAGTGGAAATACGCAACTCCACCTCGTCGCCATCCGGGGATTTGGTCTTCAGGCGACCGTCCTGGGGCTTGCGTTTCTCCGCCACGTTAAGCCGGGAGAGAATCTTCAGGCGGCTGGTCACCGCCGCCATGATCGCCGCCGGCAATTCGTAGACGTCATGAAGCACGCCGTCGATGCGAAAGCGCATGCGCCCCTGGTCCCGGCGGGGCTCCAGATGGATATCGCTGGCGCGCTGCGAGAAGGCGTACTGCAGAATCCAGTCGACGATGTTGACGATGTGCTGATCGTCGGCGTCGTGGTGCCCCTTGCCCACCTCCAGCAACTGCTCGAAGTTGGTGATATTGGAGAGTTCCTGGCCTCCGGCGCGGGCGGCGCCGGCGATGGAACGACTCAGGTTGTAGAACTCGATGCGGTAGCGGCGCAGTTGCTCCGGGTTGGCGAACACCGTTTCCAGCTCGCGATCACCGAGCACCTGGCGCAGGTGTTCCCGCCAATCCAGCTTGAACGGCTGGTCGCAGGCCACCACCACCCGGTCGCGAAGGCTCTCCAGGGCAACGATGCCGTGGCGCTCGGCGAAGGCGTAGCTCATCACCCGGGTCACCTGGTCCACATCCACCTTGAGAGGGTCGATGTGATACAGCGGCAGGCCGCTTTTTTCCGCCAGCCATCGCGACAGGAACTCCATGTCCAGCACCCGCTGGCCATGGCTCAGGTCCACCAGCCGGTATTTGGCCACCACTTCCAGCGGATGCCAGTTGAGTTCCTTGTTCTCCCGCGGCGTGGTGGAAATGACATTGAAGTCCTCGCGGCTGACGCGCTGCTCCTCGAGCAGCTCGCGCATCACCCAGCGGACGTCCACTTCCTGGCCCTGGCGGTGCGCGGGCACGGCGGTGACGGACACGATGTTCCCCCTGCTTGGTTCGGTTTCAGGCCACTGTAGTCCGCGCCGGGGCTTGCCGCCATCCCCGATTCATCGGAATCTGAACCGGTCCCGGCCAGGCCCTGGCCGGGGTCCCGTGGACGGGTCGCGGCATCCCCTCTATACTCGCGCCCCATAAATATGACCTTTCCGTTACAGGGTGACCCCCATGTCCTTCGGAAGCTCGATCGCCGGCCTGTTCGGCCGCTCCCCCATCAAACCCCTGCAACAGCACTACGACACGGTGCATGAATGCGCAGTGGGGCTGGGTGATTTCTTCGCCGCCATCAGCGCCAGTGACTGGGAGCGCGCCAAGGCCGCGCGCCAGCGCGTCGCCGACCTGGAAAACCAGGCCGACGAAATGAAGAAGCAGTTTCGCCTCAACCTGCCCAAGAGCCTGTTCCTGCCGGTGCCACGCTCCGATTTGCTGGAGTTGGTCAGCGTTCAGGACAAGGTGGCCAACAAGGCCAAGGACATCGCCGGGCTGATGTTGGGCCGGCAGATGACCATCCCCGCCTCCCTGGCCACCGCCATGAACGACTATCTGCAGGGCGCCATCGACACCTCCGCCCAGGCCCGCAAGGCGATCAACGAGCTGGATGAGCTGGTGGAAACCGGCTTCAGCGGTCGTGAGATCCGGCTGGTGGAGGACCTCATCGAAGAGCTCGACCGCCTGGAACGGGCCAATGATGAGCAACAGATCATCATCCGCTCGCAGCTGTTCAAGCTGGAAGCCGAGCTGCCGCCGGTGGACGTGATCTTTCTCTACAAAATCATCGACTGGATCGGCGACCTGGCCGACCGGGCCCAGAAGGTGGGCGGCCGTCTGCAACTGCTGCTCGCCCGGTAAAAACCACTCAGCACCAAGACCAGGGGTTCCTCAATGGAGTGGATGCTCGAACACAGCATGCTGATGCTGCTTATCGCCGGCGCGTTCGGCTTCCTGATGGCCTGGGGCGTGGGGGCCAATGATGTCGCCAACGCCATGGGAACCTCGGTGGGCGCCGGCGCGCTGACCGTGAAGCAGGCGGTTCTGATCGCCATCATCTTCGAATTCGCCGGCGCCTACCTGGCCGGTGGCGAGGTCACCGCCACGGTGCGCAAGGGCATCGTCGACGCCGGCGTGTTCAGCGAGACACCGCATTATCTGATCTACGGCATGCTGGCCGCGCTGCTGGCGGCGGGGATCTGGCTGGTGGTGGCATCCTGGGCCGGCTGGCCGGTGTCCACCACCCACTCCATCGTCGGCGCCATCGTCGGGTTCGCCGCCGTTGGCGTGGGCATGGACGCGGTGCACTGGGAGAAAGTGGGCTCCATCGTCGCCAGTTGGATCACTTCTCCACTGCTGGCCGGCTTTATTTCCTTCTTCCTGATCAAAAGCGTGCACCGCCTGGTGCTCAATCACGACGACCCCTTCCAGCGCGCCAAACGAGTGGTGCCCTTCTACATGTTCCTGGTCGGCTACGTGCTCACCGCCGTGACGCTGGTGAAAGGCCTCAAACACATCGGTCTGGACGTGAGCTTCGGCGCCAGCCTGGCCTGGGCACTGATCGGCGGTGTGGCGGTGGCGCTGCTGGGCGGCGCCATCCTGTCGCGCATCAAGCCGGACCCGGAAGCCGACAAGGACTTCCGCTACAGCTCCGTGGAACGCATCTTCGCGGTACTGATGATCTTCACCGCCTGCGCCATGGCCTTCGCCCATGGCTCCAACGACGTGGCGAACGCGGTGGGGCCGCTGGCCGCCATCAACAGCGTCATTGTCAACGAGGGCGCCATCGGCGAGGCCGCTGAAATGCCCAGCTGGATTCTGCTGGTGGGCGCCATGGGCATCGTCTTCGGCCTGGCCCTTCTCGGCGCCCGGGTGATGGCCACCGTGGGCACCAAGATCACCGCCCTGACCCCCAGCCGCGGCTTCGCCGCCGAGCTGGGCGCCGCCACCACCGTGGTGCTGGCCTCCGGCACCGGCCTGCCGATCTCCACCACCCACACCCTGGTGGGCGCGGTGCTGGGCGTTGGCATGGCGCGCGGCATCGGTTCGCTGAACCTGCGCGTGATCGGCACCATCTTCACCTCCTGGGTGGTGACGCTCCCGGCCGGAGCGCTGCTGTCGATTCTGTTTTTCTACTTCTTCAAGGGGCTGTTCGGGGCTTAAGGGGCAACACGAACACGCAGCACGCACGCGCTACACGCAAGCACGCTTGCACGCGAAGTCAAAACCCTCGCCCAAAGGCTTGGCGTGTTTGCGTGTAGCGCGAAGCGCGTGCGTGTAGCGTGTTGCGTGTTGCGTGCAAACCTCTCTTTCTCGCTATACTCCCACCATGACCACCCACACCGAGAGCCCCGTGTCCGACACCGACAACCAGGTCGCCTGGTTCCGCAATTCATCGCCGTACATCAACGCTCACCGCGATCGCACCTTCGTGGTGCTGATCAGCGGCGAGGTGCTGGATTCACCGCGCCTGCCGGCGCTGGTTCATGACCTGGCCATGCTCAACGCCCTGGGCGCGCGGCTGGTGCTGGTGCACGGCGCCCGGCCGCAAATCGGCCGGCGGGTGGACGCCGCCGGGCTGGAGAGCCGCTTCGAGAACCACACCCGCATCACCGACGCCGCCGCCCTGGAAGAGGTGACCGCCGCGGTGGGCGCCCTGCGCCTCAAGCTGGAAGGGCTGTTCTCCATGGGGCTGTCCAACTCGCCCATGCATAACGCCGCCATCCAACTGATCAGCGGCAACTTCGTGATCGCCAAACCGGTGGGCGTGCGCAACGGCTTCGATTACCAGCACACCGGCGAGGTGCGGCGCATCCAGGTGGACGCCATCCGCCGCCAGCTGGACGCCGGCAACGTGGTCATGCTCTCACCCCTGGGCGCCTCGCCCACCGGTGAACTGTTCAATCTGAACGCCGAGGAAGTGGTCTCCAACACCGCCATCGCCCTGGCCGCCGACAAGCTCATCGTGCTTGGCGAGGGCCTGCGCGTGGACGACGATGAAGGCCGCCTGCTGCGCGAACTCACCCCCCAGGAGGCCGGCCGCCTGCTCGCCCAGGAGCGCTTCAGCACCGACCCGGTGGACCGCCAGCTCACCGCCGCCTGCCACGCCGCCAGCAACGGCGTGGCCCGCGCCCACCTGCTTGATGCCCGCGAGGACGGCGCCCTGATCCGCGAGCTGTTCACCCGCGATGGCTGCGGCACCATGGTCACCCGGGAAACCTACGAGACCCTGCGCGGCGCGCGCATCGACGACGTCGGCGGCATCCTGGAACTGCTCGCCCCCCTGGAAGAGGACGGCACCCTGGTGCGCCGCTCCCGGGAACGGCTGGAAAACGAGATTCATCGCTTCGCCATCATCGAACGCGACGGCATGGTGATCGGCTGCGCCGCCCTCTACCCGTTCCCGGAAGAGAAAATCGGCGAGCTGGCCTGCGTGGCGGTGCACCCGCACTACCGCAACAGCGAGCGCGGCCTGCAACTGCTGCGCTACCTGGAACGGCGCGCCCGCGAGCAGAGCCTGCAAAAGCTGTTCGTGCTCACCACCCGCACCGCCCACTGGTTCCGGGAACAGGGCTTCGAGCCGGCCAGCGTGGACGCGCTTCCGGCCCAGCGCCAGGCGCTCTACAACTGGCAGCGCAACTCCAAGGTGTTCGTAAAAAATCTGGGATAAATATTAAATTAAATTATATCTACGATCTTCCAGGCTTATACGCGATTAGATATGCTTTTTCCTATAGAAATACGAAAAAGTAGCAGGATGCACTCATGGCAGAAACACAAATAGAATGGACCGACGCCACCTGGAATCCTGTAGCTGGCTGCTCGTTAGCAAGTGCCGGCTGCACAAATTGCTATGCTATGAAAATGGCTCACCGCCTTGAAGCGATGGGCACACCCAAATACCAAGGGCTAACGCAAACAAAAGGGGGAAGCGTCACCTGGAATGGAGTGGTTAGAGAAGACCACAAATCACTATCAATACCGTATGGATGGAAAAAGCCTAGAAATATTTTTGTCAATTCAATGAGTGATCTTTTCCACCAAGACGTTTCTGATGAATTCATCATCTCTGTCTGGGAGGTGATGCAGGCAACCCCCCAACATAACTACCAAATCTTAACCAAGCGCCCAGAGAGGATGAAAGAAATCCTTTCCAAAGAAATAAAGAAGACCCTTCCAAACGTCTGGGTGGGAACCAGCATAGAAAACAGCGACGTCAAACATCGTATTTCCCATCTCAAACAGACCCCCGCATCGATAAGATTTGTTTCTTTCGAGCCACTAATCGGGCCAGTCGGAGACATTTGTTTGGATGGCATTCACTGGGCCATAGTCGGCGGCGAAAGCGGCAGCAAAGCTCGCCCAATAAAAGAATCCTGGATAGACGAAATTCACAGCCATTGCATAAAAAGCGATACAGCCTTCTTTTTTAAACAATGGGGAACCTGGGGAAGAGACGAACAAAAACGTTCCAAAAAAGCCAACGGTCGCACCTATAAAGGAAAAACGTGGGACCAGATGCCGAACATCTCAATAATAAATATATGACAAGGAAGTTCCAAAATGGTTACAAAAGTTTATGACTGGGAAAACGGAGCACCGCTAGCACCACACACCAAAAAGAAGCATCAGATACTGAAAAATTATTTTCTTAAATACCTCGAAACAAGATGTCAAATCCCGAGACAAGAAAAATTTAGGCTCGCTATTGTCGACGGATTTTCAGGCGCAGGCCTATATGAAAATAACGAACCCGGCTCCCCCATTATATTCATCGAAACGCTCACCAAGGCAGCCAATGACATAAACATCCATCGGGCATCTCAAGGCATGAGGCCGATAAAAATAGAGTGCCTGATAATAATCAACGACAAAGACCCAGAGGTCGCAAGGGCCGTCAAGAAAAACACCACCCCAGCCCTAATAATGGCCAAAGAAGAATGCAAGAACCTACAAATAACCCCCACCTACCTAAATCAAGACTTCGAACAAGCCTTTCCCAGTATAAAAAAAACTCTAAAAGAAAAAAAATGTTTCAACGTATTCTTCAACCTAGACCAATGCGGCTACTCAAAAGTAACTTCTGAAATAATAAAAGACATCATGAATTCATGGAGGTCAGCCGAAATATTGCTAACCTTTATGATTCAAAGCATGCTGACATTCCTCTCCCCACAAAGAATTCAAAAGAACAGCTCAATAGAAACCGAACTAAGAGAAATCCTTACCACCATAGAAGATGGCCAACCCATTGGAAAAAGAGAGTGGTTAGGGAACGCAGAGAAAGCGGCATACCTTTATTTGCAGGATTGCGCAGCATTTGTCAGCCCTTTCTCAATAAACAATCCCGAAGGCTGGCAGTATTGGCTAATGCACTTTGCCGGATCATATAGAGCAAGACAAGTTTATAACGACATATTGCACCAAAGCGACGCCCAGGCCCATTTTGGCCGCCCCGGCTTAAACATGCTCTCTTATGATCCAAAATCAGAAGGGCAATTATACCTTTTCGACGTTGACTCAAGACAGGCTGCAAAAAACTCTCTCTATGATGATATTCCCAGATTCCTAGAGCGCCACGGCGGGAAAATCAAGATGGAAAATTTTTATTCAGATGCATATAACCAAACACCCGCGCACAGCCAGGACATCCATGAAATGATTATCGAAAACGTCGACATGGAAGTAACAACAGAATCAGGAGGGAAGCGCCGCAGCCCAAACTCTATAAAGCCCACCGACACCTTAAACCTAAAGACGCAAAGAAGCTTTTTCTTTATTCCGAGCCGAAACAAATAGACCGGACTGCACACTGATTTTTTTATCAGTCATCGCATAAAGTGCATCATGTAGAGTAAGACCAGTCCTCGATGCGCAGCCCCGGCACGCGGTCGAACTCACGGGTGTTGTGGGTGACCAGCACCAGTGCCCGGCTGCGGGCGTGGCCGGCGATCATCTGATCCCAGGGGCCGATGGGCGTGCCCGCGGCGGCCAGTTCGGCGCGCAGCTGGCCGGTGTGCGCGGCGGCCTCGGCTTCGTAATCCAGTACCTCCAGGCGGGCGGCGAAGCCTTCCACTACTTCCAGATTGTCCCGGCGCCGCGCGGACCGCTCGGCGCCGTAGATCAATTCCATCAGCGTGACGCTGCTGATGCACAGCGAACCCTGCCGCTCCCGAAAGGCCTCGCGCACCGCCGCCGGCCGGTTCTTGATGGTGAAGATGCAGATATTGGTATCCAGCATGTACTTCAGCATCAGAACCCCTCGCGCTCCTGCCCGTCGGGCTGTTCGCGGTCGCTCATGAAATCCGCGCTCACGGCGGGGCCGTCGAACCAGGAGTCCCACGCCTCCCCGGCGGGCACGATGAGGCGCGCCCGGCCCAGGGCCACGATCTCCACCTGTTTGACGTCATCCGGGAAGGCGACCGCCTTGGGCAGGCGCACCGCCTGGGTGCGGTTGCTCTTGAATACAGTGGTCTTTTCCATGGCGCCTTCCTCCGGATTACGGATCAACGCCGCCATGCTCGCTCTTCGTGTTGTATATGTCAACGGGATATACGCCACTTCCTCAATTCGACTTTCCATGTCCTGCCTCCTTTTTGTTCCGTTCACGGCGAACGCTAACTCTCCCGCACAGGCTGGTATGTAGGACATCCCGGATAGTGTGTGCGCCCTGGCCCACACCGGGACAAGCGATATTCCCCCTTGCCCGCCGCGCTGCGCTACAATGCCCGGTCCCGAACACCCGGCAGCAGCGAGGATCCCATGCCCCAGTACCGCTCCCGCACCACCACCCATGGCCGCAACATGGCCGGCGCCCGTGCCCTGTGGCGCGCCACCGGCATGAAGGACGACGATTTCGGCAAGCCGATCATCGCCATCGCCAACTCCTTCACCCAGTTCGTGCCGGGCCATGTGCATCTGAAGGACATGGGCCAACTGGTGGCCGGCGAGGTGGAACGCGCGGGCGGCATCGCCAAGGAATTCAACACCATCGCGGTCGACGACGGCATCGCCATGGGCCACGACGGCATGCTCTATTCGCTGCCCAGCCGCGACATCATCGCCGACTCCGTGGAATACATGGTCAACGCCCACTGCGCCGACGCCCTGGTGTGCATCTCCAACTGCGACAAGATCACCCCAGGGATGCTGATGGCCGCCATGCGCCTGAACATCCCGGTGATTTTTGTCTCCGGCGGCCCCATGGAAGCGGGCAAGACCAAACTGGGCGAGCAGAAACTGGACCTGGTGGACGCCATGGTGATGGCCGCCGACGACAAGGTGGACGACGCCACCGTGGCCGAGGTGGAACGCTCCGCCTGCCCCACCTGCGGCTCGTGCTCCGGCATGTTCACCGCCAACTCCATGAACTGCCTCACCGAGGCCCTGGGCCTGTCGCTGCCGGGCAATGGCTCGCTGCTGGCCACCCACGCCGACCGCCGCGAACTGTTCCTGGAAGCCGGCCGCCGCATCGTCGACCTGGCGCGGCTCTATTACGAACAGGACATGGAGAACGTGCTGCCGCGCAACATTGCCTCCTTCAAGGCGTTCGAGAACGCCATGAGCCTGGACATCGCCATGGGCGGCTCCACCAACACCGTGCTGCACCTGCTGGCCGCCGCCCAGGAAGGCGGGGTGGACTTCACCATGGAGCACATCGACCGGCTCAGCCGCAAGGTGCCGTGCCTGTCCAAGGTGGCGCCGGCGACCCAGAAGTACCACATGGAAGACGTGCACCGCGCCGGCGGCGTGATGGGCATTCTCGGCGAGCTGGACCGGGCCGGCCTGCTGCACCGGGACCTGCCCATGGTGCATTCCGCCACCGTGGCCGAGGCGCTGGAGCACTATGACGTGGTGCGCACCAGCGACGAGGGGGTGAAGAAGATGTACACCGCCGGGCCGGCGGGCATCCCCACCCAGACCGCGTTCAGCCAGGACACCCGCTGGGACAGCCTGGACACCGACCGCGCCAACGGCTGCATCCGTGACTACGAGCATGCCTACAGCAAGGACGGCGGGCTCGCGGTGCTGTACGGCAACATCGCCGAACGGGGCTGCATCGTAAAGACCGCCGGCGTGGACGACTCCATCCTCACCTTCACCGGTCGGGCGCGGGTGTTCGAATCCCAGGACTCCGCGGTACGCGCCATCCTCGGCGATCAGATCGTGGCCGGCGACGTGGTGGTGATCCGCTACGAGGGTCCGAAAGGCGGCCCCGGCATGCAGGAAATGCTCTACCCCACCAGCTATCTGAAATCCAAGGGCCTGGGTAAAAGCTGCGCGCTGCTCACCGATGGCCGCTTCTCCGGCGGCACCTCCGGGCTGTCGATCGGCCACGCCTCGCCGGAAGCGGCGGAGGGCGGCGCCATCGCCCTGGTGGAGGAAGGCGACACCATCGAGATCGACATCCCCAACCGCACCATCCGTCTGGCGGTAAGCGACGAGGAACTGGCCCACCGCCGGGAAAAAATGGAGAAACGCGGCAAGCTGGCCTGGCGGCCCAAGGAGATCCGGCAGCGCAACGTATCCACCGCCTTGCGCGCCTATGCCGCCCTGGCCACCAGCGCCGACCGCGGGGCGGTACGCGACCTCGGCCAGATCGGCGAGTAACGGCGGGAGGGTCACGGATGAGCCAGCAACGCCGACTGATGCCCCACCTGGCCCGGCTGCTCACCAGCCCGGGCCGGGAGCGCTGGCGCCGCCGGCTTCTGGAATGGCGCCGGCGGCTGGCCCGCCGCCCCCACGAAGCCACCTTCCATTTCCGCGTCGACGACCCCTATTCCCTGCTCATGGCCCAGGCTCTGCCGGCCTTCGGCGAGCACTTCGGGCTGCGCATCATTCCCCGGGTGATGCTCTACCTGGACGCCAATCTGTACCCGGCGCCGGATATGCTGCGCGACCTGGCGCCCCAGGACGCCGCCGCCCTGGCCGAATTGCACGGCCTGGAATTCCCCACCGGGGCAACGCCACCGGACCCGGAACGCGCCCTGGCGGCAACCCGCTGCCTGCTCAAGCATGAAGGCGACGAACGCTTCTGGAGCCTGGCCCATGCTCTGGGCCAGGCGCTCTGGGCCGGCGACGACGAACGCCTGGAGCAACTGCTCGCCAGCCATGGCCAACAGCCCGAGGACCAGGCGCGGCTCGCCATGGAGGCCCGCCGCGACCAGTTCCTCGCCGACGGCCACTACCTGACGGCCACGCTGCATTACCAGGGTGAGTGGTACTGGAGCCTGGAACGGCTCGACCATCTGGCCCGGCGCCTGGAAGCACTGGGCCTGGGTGGGGGGCCCTGGCCGCTGGACTACGGGGCCGCCAAGCACGCCCGTCTGGACGGCCCGGCGGCACCGGAAGGCACACGTCTGGCATTCTATTTCTCGTTTCGCAGCCCCTATTCCTACCTGGCCCTGGAGCGCGCCTACGCCCTGGCCGACCACTACGGCGTGGAGCTGGAGGTACGGCCGGTACTGCCCATGGTGATGCGCGGCCTGACCGTGCCCCGGGCCAAGCGTCTCTACATCGTCACCGACGCGGCCCGGGAAGCGCGGCTGCACGGCGTGCCGTTCGGCAAGATCCAGGACCCGGTGGGCCCGGGCGTGGAACGCTGCATGGCGCTGTGGCCGTTCGCGGAAAAGGAGGGCCGCCTGCGCGAGTGGCTGCTCACCGCCGCCCGGGGCATCTGGAGCCAGGGCGTGGACATGGCCGGCGACGCCGGCCTGTCGCGGCTGGCCCGGCAGGCCGGCCTGGACTGGAACCGGGCCCGCCGCTGGCTGGGCGACGACCAGTGGCAGGCCCGCGCCGAGGCCAACCGGGCGGCGATGATGGACGCCGGCGGCTGGGGCGTGCCGAGCTTCCAGAACGGCGACACCCTGATCTGGGGCCAGGACCGGTTGGCCCTGGTGGAGCGGGTCCTGTTACGCAACGGTCATTGATCCCGGCGGCCCGCCGGGCCACCGTAGGAGCGGCCGGGCGGCTCGCCTGTTCAGCCGCTCCACAACACAACAAATACAGCGAGGACCTGATTCATGACGTTAGCCTTCTGGTGTGTACTGGTCGCTTTTCTGCTTCCCTTCGCCTTCACCGGGTTCGCCAAGTTCCAGGGCGGCTTCGGCCTCCGCGAGAACCATAACCCCCGGGAATTCCTGGAGACCCTGAGCGGCGCCCGCAAACGCGCCCACTGGGCCCAGCAGAACAGCTTCGAGATCAACCCGGCATTTGCCGCGGCGGTGATCATCGCCCAGCTGGCGCACACCGCGCCCCAGGGCACCATCGACGGCATCGCCGTGGCCTTCGTGCTCAGCCGGGTGCTCTATGGCGTCTGTTACATCGCCGACTGGGCCAGCGCTCGCTCCCTGGTGTGGTTTTTCGGCATGGGCTGTATCATTGCTCTTTTCGTCGGCACCGCGGGTTAAAGATGGCAGCAACTGAATCGACCAACGCCTTTCTGGAAAAAGCCTGGACCGAGAAAGGCCCGAAACTGATCAGCGGCTTTTCGCGGCCGGTCTATCACAACGTGATGGGCCTGCTGCGTGGCCGCAAGTATGACAAACGCGCCTACGGCGGCATGATCCGCCACACCGAGGCGGCCATGCTCACCCAGTGGTCAAGCCAGGTGCCCAAGGGCGGCGTGGTGGTGGAGATCGGCTGCTACGGCGGTCTGTCCACCAGTTACCTGCTGCGCGGCCTGAAGAAGAAAGGCGGACACATCTACGCCATCGACCCGTTCAACTCCGACCTGGACAAGCAGGAGGAGCTCACCGACAACCTGGTGCCGCTGGAAAACAAGCCCACCAAGGCGCTGGTGGCCGAGCGGCTGCGCCGCAACGGCTTCGAAGGCATGTTCGACCTGATCGAGGGCTATTCCCAGGAAGCCGCCGCCCAGTGGGACCCGTCGGTGAAGATCGACTTCCTGTGGATCGACGGCAACCATGAACAGGCTTACCGGGACTTCAAGGATTTCGAGCCACACCTCAACCCCGGCGCCCGGGTGGCGGTGCACGACGCCCATCCCCGTTATGGCTATCAGGCGGTGGTGGACGACGTGAAGAAAATCTTCGCCGAAGGGGCCTGGGCGGACCTGGAGCATGTGAAGAGCATCATCACCGGCCGCAAGGTGGGCTGAAGCCCGCCGTGGCCCACCGTGTCCTGATCAACGGGCGCCATGCCTTGATCTGCCCGGACGGCGTCCCCATCCTGAGCGCCGGTCGGGAGGCCGGATTCGGCTTTCCCCATGCCTGCCGCAACGGCGTCTGCGAGCGCTGCCAGGGCCGGCTCGGCGCCGGCTCGGTACGCCACACTCGCGGTGGCGGCGCCCACGAAGACACGATCATCCACGCCGGCGAGCCCCGGGCGGACCGGGTGCTATACTGCGTGGCCATTCCGATCAGCGATTGCGAGATCGACGTGCCAGAGATCACCGCGCCGGGCGAATTGCCCGTGCACCGACTGCAATGCCAGATTGTCCAGCGAGAACCGCTCAACCACGATGTCACCCGGGTGTGGCTGCGTCTGCCCGCCGGCAAGGCGGTACGCTGGCACGCCGGCCAGTACCTGATTCTGGAGCTGGAGCATGGCAGCTACCCGTTCTCGATCGCCAACGCCCCCGGCGGTCGCGATCTGGAGTTGCATGTGCGCCATGCCACCGACAATAGTGCCGCCCACGCCATCATGGCGGATCTGAGCGAACGCGCCACGGTGGCGGTGACCCTGCCGGACGGCCAGCGTTTCATCGATGGCGCCCCCGACCGGCCACTGTGGTTTATCTGCGGCTCCACCGGCTTCGCCCCGGTGAAGGCGATGATCGAACGTCTGATCGAGCTGGACTATCCGCTGCCGGTACGCCTGTTCTGGGGCGCGCGCACCGAGGATGACCTTTATCTGCCCGACCTGCCCGCCCGCTGGAGCGCGCAACTGCGCGACTTCCACGCCGTCACCGCCCTGTCGGACATGAGCAAGCCCGGCCACGCCGTGGGTCTGGTCCACGAAGCGGCCCTGGAAGCCCTGGCCGAACCCCGCGAACCGCTGTTCTACGTGGGCGGCTCCCCGGCCATGGCCTGGGCGGTGTTCGACGCTCTGGTGGAGGAAGGGGTGCCGGCGGAGAACATCCACTCCGACGTGTTCGATTACGCGCCTCGGGAATAACGCCAGACGCCAGACGCTGGACGCCGGACGCTGGACGCTGGACGCTGGACGCCGGACGCTAAAACCCTGAGCTGGAAGGAATGGTGTGTTTCCTGCCCGGCCTCACCTTCCTGGCCGTGGCGCGCCATGGATTTCAGGCCCGGGTTAAAGCGTCCGGCGTCCAGCGTCCGGCGTCTGGCGTCCACACCCCCAGCCCGGCACAATAAGCCATCCCCAGTCTACGGTCGCCCCATGGACGATACCCGCCCCCCGAGCACCGATCCCCACGCCACCCTGTTGCCCTGCCCGCAGTGCGACCTGGTGCTGTCGGTGACCGATCCGGCGCCGGGGGAATGGGTGCGCTGCCCGCGCTGCCGGCACCCGCTGGCCCGCCATACGGTCCATGACCAGACCAGCCCGGCCCTGGCGGTGACCGCCCTGATCCTGCTCGCGGTGGCGCTGGCGTTTCCCTATATCCGCTTCGAGAAAAATGGCGTCGGCGACCAGATGGGGCTGCTGGATGCCGCCACCCAGCTGGCCGCCTTCCACCACCCCGCCCTGGCGGTGGTGGTGTTCGCCACCATCGTGGTGCTGCCAGCCTGTTTCCTGGGCGCTTTGCTGTGGGTGCACGCCAGCCTGCGCCGGCGCGCCGGGCCACTGCCCGGCACCGCCGCCCTGGTGCGCGCCCTGCCCCGCTGGCAACCCTGGATGATGGCCGACGTGTTCGCCATCGCCGCCCTGGTCAGCCTGATCAAGATCGTGGGCATGGCGGAGGTGTCCCTGGAACCGGGCTTCTGGGCCTTCACCGGCTTCGCCCTGGCGCTGCTGATCACGGTTCAGCGCCTTCACCCGCTGGCGCTGTGGGCGCGCCTGGCCGGCCCGCCACAGGTTCCCGCCGGGGCCCGGCCCGGTATGACCGCCGCCGCCCAGGGCCTGGTGGGCTGCGAGCAGTGTGGCCAGCTCCAGGCCCTGGATGGCCACCGGCATTGCGTGCGCTGCGGCGGTCGCCTGCATCGGCGCCACCCGGGCAGCCTGCAGCGCACCTGGGCGCTACTGGTGGCGGCCACCCTGTTCTGCTTTCCGGCGCACCTGTATCCGATCATGATCACCACCAGCCTGGGCCACACCCAGCCGGCCACCATCATTTCCGGCGTGCTGCAGTTTCTCCAGCACGGCGACTGGCCGATCGCCCTGATCATCTTTACCGCCAGTGTTCTGGTACCCTTCGGCAAGATCATGGCCCTCGCCTGGCTGTGCCTGGCGGCACGCCGGGACGCGCCCCTCGACATGGCCGCCCAGATGCGCCTGTATCGGATTACCGAATGGGTCGGTCGCTGGTCGATGATCGATGTGTTCGTGGTGGCCATCGTGGTGGCCCTGGTGCGACTGGGCAATCTGCTGTCCATCGACCCGGGTCCCGGTGGCCTGGCCTTCGCGGCGGTGGTGGTGCTGACCATGCTGGCCGCTTTCAGTTTCGATCCGCGTTTGATCTGGGACCGGCAGGGGCCGGCCCCGGAACCGGACGCCCAACCCCGGGATGACAATGAGCTCGACTCCCTCGCGCGCCGTTCATGAGCGCCTGCCCCGTCTCTCGCCGGTCTGGCTGATCCCGCTGGCGGCGTTGTTGATCGGCCTGTGGCTGGCGTTCGATCATCTCGCCGGCCAGGGCCCGATGATCACCCTGAAGCTGCAGGACGCGGAAGGCATCGAGGCCGGCAAGACGCCGATCAAGACTCGCAGCGTGCAGGTCGGCACGGTGGAGACCGTGACCCTGTCCGAGGACCTGCGCCATACCCTGGTCACCGCGCGCATGCAGGACGGCGCCGACCGCATGCTCAACGAGGACACCCGCTTCTGGGTGGTCAAACCCCGTATTGGCCGGGAAGGGATCAGCGGCCTGGGCACGGTGCTGTCCGGCGCCTACATCGAGCTGCTGCCCGGCGATGGTAACGAGAAGAAGCGCCGCTTCACCGTGGAGGAGCAACCACCGGTTACCGAGGCCGGTGCCCGGGGTCTGTACCTGACCCTGCACAGTGAACCGGGCAACAGCGTCACCACTGGCGATCCGGTAACGTTCCGCAACCTCACCGTAGGCCGGGTGGTGGACACCGAATTCATCGCCGAGGACCGCAGCATCGAGCACCGCATTTTCATCGAGAAGCCCTACGACGTGCTGGTCTCCGATACCACGCGCTTCTGGAGTGTGTCCGGGGTCGGCTTTCAGCTCGATTCCCAGGGCTTCCGGGTCAATCTGCAATCGTTGGAGACCCTGCTCGGCGGCGGCATCGCCTTCGGCGTGCCCGACGACACCATGCCCGCCGGCAGCCCCGCCAAGGAGGGCGATGAGTACACCCTCTACGCCGACCAGGAGGCGGCCCGCCGGGGGCTGTTCGATCAGTACCTGGAATATGTCCTGCTGGTGGAAGACACGGTGCGCGGCCTGAGCCGGGGGGCGCCGGTGGAATACCGGGGCGTGCGCATGGGCACCGTGGAGCAGGTGCCCTGGAAATTCACCGGTGAACAGCCGGATTCGCTGAGCCGCTTCTCGATACCGGTCTTGATCCGCGTCGAACCGCAACGCATCACCCAGGGCAGCGAGGTATTGCTGGACGACTGGCGCGAACGCCTGGAGCGCATGTTCGGCAACGGCCTGCGCGCCTCGCTGAAATCCGGCAACCTGCTTACCGGCGCCCTGTTCGTGGACCTCAACTTCCACCGTGACGTGCCCGCCTACGAGCCGACCCGGTTCGAGAGCGTGCCGGTGTTCCCGACCACCTCCAATGGCCTGGCGCAGATCGAGAATCAGATCAGCGGCCTGCTGGACACCCTCAATAGCCTGCCGCTGCGGGACATCGCCGAGGGGCTGGACCGCAACCTGGCCGCCTCCGAGGCCACCCTCAAGGAAATCAGCGCCACCGCGCAGCGCCTGGAAGCCCTGCTCGGCGACCCGCGCACCCGGCAGCTTCCGGGGCAGCTCAACGACACCCTGGCCTCCCTGGAGCGAACCCTGGACGGCCTGTCCGGCGCCGATGGCCAGCAGCTCTCCGATACCCTGGAGCGCCTGGAGCAGGTGCTGCGCGACGCCGAGCCGCTGCTGCGCACCCTGCGCGAAAAGCCCAACGCCCTGATCTTCTCCCGCGAACCGCCGGAGGATCCCCTGCCCAGAGCGCGGGATGAACAGCCCTGAGCGCGAGATGAACAGCCCTGAGCGCGGGATGGACAGCCTTGAGCGCATGACAATGACCAACCAAACAACCGCCCGGAGCCAAAGATGGCAATCAGACTTCCTCTCCTGCTACTGATGCTGCTGGCCCTGACCGCCTGCGCCCAGGCACCCGTTACCGGCGAACGGCATTACCTGCTGCCCTCGGCCCGCCTGGCGGCGCAACAGCAGCCCCTGGCGCTGCGCCTTCAGGTGGCCGGCTACCTGGATCAGGCCGGCCTGGTGCTGGAAACCGGCCCCGCCACCCTGACCAGTGCCCGCTCGCACCGCTGGGCCGAGCCCCTGGAGGAGCAGTTGAAACGATCACTCGCGGCGGCACTGCCGAAAACGGACGGCGAATTGCGGGTCACGGTGAGCCGCTTCCAGGGCACCACCGACGGCGATGCCCGGGTCAGCGGCGAATGGCGCTTCCAGGGCACGGGCGGGCCCCCGGTCGGCGGCACCTTCGACAAGCGCCAGGCGCTGGAGCGGGACGGTTACGAGGAACTGGTGCTGCGCCTGGACGCCGCCTGGATGGAAGCAGCCGGGGATATCGCCCGGCGGCTGGCGGCGTTGAAGCACGACGCCAGAGTGGAGAATTCCGGTGATCGGGATGATCGCGACTGAAGCCTCAAGAATGCTGAGTCGCATTCTCCGGCAATGGCAAAGCCGGCAGCGATCCGCCCAGCTCCGCCACCCGCCGTTCCAGCACCCAGGCCGCCTTGGTGCGATCCCCCAGGGCCAGGTACAGCCGTGACAGCTCCGCCAGGGCGGTGGCGCTCTGGCTGGAGTTAGCGGCGGCTTCGAAGAAATTCTGCGCCTTGCCCCACAGCCGCGCCTTCAGCGCCACCCGCCCGGCGGTAACCAGCACGGCGGCGTTGCCGGGGCGCTCCACCAGCCATTTTTCCAGGGTCTGCAGCAGATCATCCGGCGACAAATCGTCGATGGCTTCCAGCACCGGCGGCAGACGGTCATCCCAGTCCCGCTCCAACTGATCACGGACCAGTTGCAGAGCGCGGCGGCCTTCCCCCAATTGCGCCAGGAAACCGGCATAGCGAGCCACCATGGCCGGATCGTGCTTGAGGGCGGTAGGCACCGCCTTCCACAGCTCGCGCAGTTCCCTGGCGCGGCTTTCCGCGTCATTGAAGCCGGGCTTCTGGCCCAGGTGCTGCAACCGCGCCAGCCAGGCGCGCCGTTCCCGACGCGCCGCCTGCTGCTCGCCGAGAGCGCGGCGCAGGCGCGGCAACAGGGCGCACAGCGCCTCCCAGTCCCGCTCGCGTTCCAGCACGTCGGCGTACAATACCTGCACGCGGCGGTTGCCCGGCGCCCGTTCCGCCAGCCCCTGCAACTCCCGCCGGGCCTGGTCCGGGCGACCTTCGTCCAGGGCGAAACGGGCACGCATCAGACCGGCCACGGCGTCGCCCCGGCGGCAGCGAGCGGCCGCATCCAGATATCGCTCCAGCGCCTCGGCGTCACCGCGCTGGCGGGCGCACTCGGCGGCCAGCAGCCAGGCCGCCAGGGGCCAGTCGCCATCACGACCGGCGGCGCTGAGCAACCGCTCCGCCTTTTCCGGTTCGCCATCCATAAGCAGGATGAAACCGCTGCGCAACCGCCGGCGCGCCACCCGCAGGCGGAAACGACGGGTGGCGCGCAGCGGTTCGGCGGCATTCCACAGCAGGTTCAGGAACAGAGTCAGCACCACCAGGGCCACCGCGCCCAGAATCAGCGCCAGCACCGCGAAGCCGAGGGTGCTTTCCAGACGCCAGTGGTCACGGATCACCAGCAGGTAGCCGGAATCCGCCGCCATCCAGCGCCCCAGCAAAGTGGCGGCCACCAGGGCCGCCACGATCAGCAGCAGGGCTTTCTTCATTGGCCGCCCTCCTCGCGCTTGAGCAGGTCACGCTTGAGCTGGCGGATGGCATCCAGACCGGCGCCGATGTCCGGCAACGCCTGGCTCACCGCCTGACCGTCCAGCTCGTCCAGGGCGGCACGGATCTGACGCACCCGGCCCTGATCGTCGCGGAACCACTGGTCAAGCGTGGCGCGGGCGCTGTCCAGGGCCTGGCGATAGGCTTCTTCACGGCCCTGCATCAACGCCAGCCGGGCCTGTTGCAGGCTGGCATCCAGGGTCAGGCGCACGGTGGCGGCCTGGGTTTCGGTAAGCGGCAGGGGCACCTCACCTTCGTGGCGGCGCACCGTCACCGGAAGTTGCGAGAGCAACCGGGCCCACCAGCCCTGGTCCTGGTCCGGCGCCGGCGCCTCCGGCGGCGCGTCCCGCTCCGGCATCGCCAGCTCCGGCACCAGCGCCTGCAGGGCGCCCAGGCGCAGCACCATGGCCTGAATGTCCACCTGCAATGCGCCGTTGAGCTTCTCCATGTCCACCGCCAGGGCCTGGCGGGCCGGCAGCGCGTCAGGATCGTCGAGCCGTGCCAGGGTCTGGTCGGCGGCCTCCAGCAAGCGCCGGGCGGCGGCGGCGTCACCGGTGAGCAGCAGCCGCTGCCCGGCCAGGCTGGCCAGCGCCTCCGCCTCGTTGGCCAGCCACAGGGTCTGGCCGCCCTGGCGCACATCCGCCAACGCTTCACGATCCCGGGCCAGGCGCGCCTGCAGGCGTTCCTGCTGATCGCGCAGCGCCTGCTCCGCCTGGCGCCGCTCGCGGCTCTGTTGATCGAGCTCCGCGCGCAGTTCGGCGATGCGGCCGTCCAGGCTCTGGCGATCGTTTTCCAGCACCCGCCATTGCTGCCAGCCCCACCAGCCGGCGGCGCCCAGGGCGGCCAGAATCACGATCACGATGAGCAGCGGCCACAGGCTCAGGCCCTGTTGGCGGCGGAGGGGGCGGTGCGTCATGGGGTCTCCCTTTATTGGTGTGTTCCCTTTCCCGGCAATCAACTCAAGATAATGAGCGCGACCCGGCGCGTCTAGCCGGGCAAGGCCGCCAGCATGTCCGAGTCGTGGGCACTGGCGGCGGTGATCACCGGCCCGGCGTGGCTGGCGGCCACGGCGGCGGCCACTCGATCGCCGGCGGCGATCACCGTGATGTCCGCCGCGATCCGGTCGGCCAGGGCCCGCCAGCCTTCGACGCTGGTGATCATCACCGTATCGATGCCGTCGGGACAGTGCCGGCGCGGGTCGGGAAGGCGCCGGTAGAACGGTATCACGTCCACGGTGGCACCCCGTTCGCGCAGGCGCGCGGCCAGCCAGTCGCGGCCGCCATCACCACGGCAAATCAGAATGCGCCGGTCCCTCACCTCCGCCAGGCACGGCAACGCCAGCACCGCCTCGGAGTTGAACCCGCTACGCGGGTATTCCGGTGTCAGGCCGGCCTGGCGGATGACCGCCGCGGTGGATTCACCCACCGCCAGCCAGTGCAGCCTCACCGGCCACTGCGGCCAGAGGTCCGCCATCGCCGCGAGGGCGTGGTGGGCGGCGTTGGCGCTGACGAAGAAGACCGCGTGGTAAAGGTCGAGATCCAGCAGCCGGCGCCGGTGCTCGTCGGCCAGCGGCAGCGGCTCGATGCGCAGCGCCGGCACCAGCTCGACGTCATGGCCGGCGGCGCGCAGCCGCGCCGCGAGCACCTCGCCCTGGCCGGCGGGACGGGTGATCAGAACCCGGCTCATGCCCGGTCGTAGAGATCCTGGAGAATGCGGTCGGCACCCTGCTCCAGCAGGGCCTCGGCGATGCTTCGGCCGAGCTCGACGGCCTGTTCCCGGGGGGCGCGATCCTCGGCGCGCAGCACCGTCTTGCCGTCCTCGCTGGCCACCAGGCCGCGCAGCCACAGGCGGTCGTCATCCTCGAGCAGGGCAAAGCCGGCGATGGGCACCTGACAGCCGCCTTCCAGCCGCCGGTTCATGGCGCGCTCGGCGGTGACCCGGTCCCAGGTCCGCGGATCACTGAGCGGAGTCAGCAGCTCGATGGTACGCGCGTCACCATCACGGCACTCGATGCCCACGGCGCCTTGCCCCACCGCCGGCAGGGACTCCTCCGGCGGCATGTCGTAGCGAATGCGCTCATGCATTTCCAGCCGCTTGAGGCCGGCGGAAGCCAGGATGATGGCGTCGAACTGGCCGTCGTCGAGCTTGCCCAGGCGGGTCTGCACATTGCCGCGCAGACTGGACACACGCAGGTCCGGCCGGTTGGCCAGCACCTGGGCCTGACGGCGCAGGCTGGAGGTACCCAGACGAGCGCCTTCCGGCAACGCCATCAGCGATTCATGGTGGTTGGAAACGAAAGCGTCGCGGGGGTCCTCACGCTCACAGATCACCGGCAGCGCCATGCCCTCGGGCAGTTCCATGGGCACGTCCTTCATGGAATGCACGGCGATGTCGGCGCGGCCGTCCATCATCGCCTCTTCCAGCTCCTTCACGAACAGGCCCTTGCCACCGATCTTGGCCAAGGGGGTATCGAGAATCTTGTCGCCCTGGGTCTTGATGCGCACCAGTTCCACGCGCAAACCCGGGTGCAGGGCTTCCAGCCGTTTTTGCACGTATTCCGCCTGCCAGACGGCAAGGGGACTGGAACGGGTGGCGATGCGCAGGATCTCGGCGGACATGGAAGCTCCGGAACGACGAATGGAAGCCGGATTGTAATGGAAAAGGCGATGCTTCGCCGAACGCCGGCGCGGCTATTTTTTCTTGCCGGTAAGGGCCTTGCGCAAACCGGCCATGTGCCGCCGGCTCACCGGCAGCGGCTCCTCGACACCACGCAGGTGCACCTCGAAGTGCCCCTGGGGCGAGCACTCCAGGCTCTCGATGTAGTGCATCGAGGCCAGGGTGCTGCGGTGAATGCGCACGAACAGATCCTCGAATTCCTCTTCCAGCGCCTTGAGCGGCTCGTCGATGAGCACATAACCGCCACCGAAATGCACCGCCACGTATTTCTGGTCGGCCTGGAAATAGCGCACCTCCTCGATCGGCACCACCTCCAGACCGCGGTGGGTACGGGCGCTCAGATGACGGCGGCGGCGTGGCCGGTTGACCAGCAGCTTGTGGCTCATCTCCGCCACCTGCACCCGGTTCAGGGAGCGGGTCTTGCGCAGGGCCCGGTTGAGATCGTCGGCGTTGACCGGCTTGAGCAGGTAATCCACCGCGTGCACACGGAACGCCTGCAAGGCGTGCTCGTCGTAGGCGGTGCAGAAAATCACCGCCGGCGGGTGCTCCATCTTCTGCAGATGGGCGGCCGCTTCCAGGCCATCCATGTCCGGCATGCGGATATCCATGAGCACCACGTCCGGGCGCGTGCGACCGGCGCATTCCACCGCTTCACGGCCGCTGGCGGCTTCTCCGGTGACCTCCATGTGGGCCAGTTCCACCAGCCGTTTAAGTCGCAGGCGGGCGAGCGCTTCATCGTCGCACACCAGCACCTTCATCTTGGCTACGTCCTCCATCGCCTTCCCCTCTAGCCGGGCCGTTCGCCGGACGGATAACTGATCCGGACCTCGTAGTATTGTTGTTCGTCCATCGCCTCCACCCGCACGGCGGCGCCGTACAGCGCCTCGAGCCGGTGCCGGATGTTGTCCAGCGCCATGCGGTTGCCCCGGTGGTCGCTGCCGTGATCGGGGCGCGGATTACGCACCCCGATCATCACCCGGGCCCCCTCCTGGCGGGCGTGAACGGTAACCACGCCCCCCTCGGCCAGGGGTTGGATACCGTGATAGATCGCATTTTCCAGCAAGGGCTGCAACGTCAAAAGCGGCAGAAACACGTTTTCGGGGTCCAGTTCCACCCGCCATTCGACTCGCAGCCGGTCCCCCAGGCGCAGGCTTTCGATGCGCGCGTAACGCTCGCACAGCGACAGTTCCTCGGCCAGGGTCACCTGGTGGTCGGAGGAGTCCCTGAGGCTGGCGCGGAACAGCCTCGACAGGTCCTCCACGGCCTGTTCGGCGGCGTCCGGATCGACCCGCACCAGGCTGGCGATGATGTTCATGGAATTGAACAGAAAATGGGGACGAATGCGCGACTGCAGCGCCTGAATGCGCGAGCGCAGCTCGGCGCGCTCCTTGAGGCGCAACTGCTCCTGCACGTAGAAGTAACGCATGATCAGGCCGGCGACGATGGCCGCGATCAGCACGTTGGAGAGGATGTCCCAGTGCCACAGTGCCCCCACCGCCGCGCCGTCGGAGGCCCAGCCCAGCAACCCACGCGCCAGCAGGCTGAACACCAGGGTGTCGAGCACCACCAGGCCCACCACCGCCAGCGCCGACCAGGCCGAGGGCAAGCGATTGAGACGGTCGCGCAGGTGGCACACCAACCCCGCCGAGGTCAGCCCCACCCACTGGATAAACAGGGAAGTGAGCGCCAGCCGCTCGATCCCGAACGGCTCGAAGTAGCCCGCCACCAGGGTGATGACGATGGCCATCAGCTCGGAGACCACCACCACCACCAGCACGGCGCGGGTGGTGCACAGGTTGGGCAGGAAAACGTTGGCTCGCGGTTCGGTCATGGCGTCACTTATCGTTTTACCGCCTACGATACCACCGTCCGGCGGTGCTATACTGCGCGCCCCGTCAATTCAGCGCCGGACGCGAGCAACGAGATGAGTGATCAGCAGCAAAACCAACTCTGGGGCGGCCGCTTCAGTGAATCCACCGATGCCTTCGTGCAGGAATTCACCGCCAGCGTCGGTTTCGACCAGCGCATGTACCGGCAGGATATCCAGGGTTCCCAGGCCCACGCCACCATGCTCGCCGAGGCCGGCGTGCTCACCAACGACGAGCGCGACGCCATTATCCAGGGGCTGGACGAGATCCGCGCCGAGATCGAGGCCGGGGACTTCCAGTGGTCCGTGGCCCTGGAAGACGTGCACATGAACATCGAGGCACGGCTCACCGACAAGATCGGCATCACCGGCAAAAAGCTGCACACCGGCCGTTCCCGCAACGACCAGGTGGCCACCGACATCCGCCTGTGGCTGCGCGACGAGATCGACCTGATCGACGGCGAGATGACCCGCCTGATGACCGGCCTGCTGGATCTGGCGGAGCGCGAAGCGGCCACCATCATGCCCGGCTTCACCCATTTACAGACCGCCCAGCCGGTGACCTTCGGCCACCACCTGCTGGCCTGGTTCGAAATGCTCAAGCGCGACCGCGAGCGCCTGCGCGATTGCCGCAAACGGGTCAACCGCATGCCCCTGGGCGCCGCTGCCCTGGCCGGCACCACCTACCCGATCCTGCGCGAACGCACCTGTGAGCTGCTCGGTTTCGACGGCGTCTGCGAGAACTCCCTGGACGCGGTCAGCGACCGGGACTTCGCCATCGAATTCTGCGCCCTGACCGCGTTGTGCGTTACTCACCTGTCGCGGATCAGCGAGGAGCTGGTGCTGTGGACCAGCGCCCAGTTCAACTTTATCGACCTGCCCGACCGCTTCTGCACCGGCAGCTCGATCATGCCGCAGAAAAAGAACCCGGACGTGCCCGAGCTGGTGCGTGGCAAGACCGGCCGCGTCAACGGCCACCTGATCGCCCTGCTGACCCTGATGAAAAGCCAGCCGCTGGCTTACAACAAGGACAACCAGGAAGACAAGGAACCGCTTTACGACGCGGTGGACACCCTGGCCGGCTGCCTGCGCGCCTTCGCCGACATGATCCCGGCCCTGGAACCGAACCGCGAAGTGATGCGCGAAGCCGCCCGCCGCGGCTTCGCCACCGCCACCGACCTGGCCGACTATCTTGTGCGCAAGGGCATTGCCTTCCGCGACTCCCACGAGATTGTCGGCAAGGCGGTGGCCTACGGCGTGGACAAGAAAAAGGACCTCAGCGAGATGTCCCTGTCGGAGCTGCGCCAGTTCAGCGACCAGATCGACGACGATGTGTTCGAGGTACTGACCCTGGAAGGCTCGGTGAGCGCCCGCAACCACATCGGCGGCACCGCCCCGGATCAGGTGCGGGCCGCCGTGGCGCGGGGCCGGAAAGTAGTGAACGCCTGAACCGTAGGAGCGGCTTCAGTCGCGATTCAGCATGCGCGGATCGCGACTGAAGCGGAACGCTGCCCGGCACCCCGGGATCAGCCGTCGGTGATGGCGCCCAGGGAGGCGGAGCTGACGGTCCTGGCGTATTTGGACAAAACGCCCCGGGTGTAGCGCGGCGACGGCGCGGTCCAGGCCGCCCGGCGGCGCTCGAACTCGGCGTCGTCCACGTTCAGGGTGATGGTGTCCGCCTCGGCGTCGATGACGATCTCGTCGCCGGTTTCCACCAGGGCGATGGGCCCGCCTTCCTGAGCCTCCGGGGTCACGTGCCCGACCACGAAACCGTGGCTGCCGCCAGAGAAGCGGCCGTCGGTGATCAGCGCCACGTCGTTGCCCAGACCCCGGCCCATGATCGCCGAGGTGGGGGTCAGCATTTCCCGCATGCCCGGACCACCCCGGGGCCCTTCATAACGAATTACCAGCACGTCACCGGCGGTGACGGTGCCGTCCATGATGCGGTCGGTGGCCTCTTCCTCGGAGTGGAACACCCGGGCGGTGCCCTTGAAGAAGGTGCCTTCCTTGCCGGTGATCTTGGCCACCGCGCCGGTGGGCGCCAGGTTGCCGTACAGAATGCGCAGGTGGCTGTCCTTTTTGATCGGGTTGTCCAGGGCGTGAATGATGTCCTGCTGTTCCGGATAGGGCGCCACGGTGGCCAGGTTTTCCGCCAGAGTATTGCCGGTGACGGTGAGGCAACCGCCGTGCAGCAGGCCGGCGTCGAGCAGGGTCTTCATCAACGGCTGGATACCGCCGATGGCCACCAGTTCACTCATCATGTAGTGGCCGCTGGGGCGCAGGTCCGCCAGCACCGGCACGCGTTGGCCGATGCGCGTGAAATCCTCCAGGGACAGGGGCACGTCCACGGTGTGCGCCAGGGCCAGCAGGTGCAGCACGGCGTTGGTGGAGCCGCCCAGGGCGATGACCACGGTAATGGCGTTCTCGAACGCTTCCCGGGTGAGGATGTCGCGGGGCTTGATATCCCGCTCAAGCAATTCCAGCACGGCGGCGCCGGCGGCGCGGCAGTCCTCCAGCTTGTCGTTGTCCTCGGCGTTTTGGGCGGAACTGCCCGGCAGACTCATGCCCAGGGCCTCAATGGCGCTGGCCATGGTGTTGGCGGTGTACATGCCACCGCACGAACCCGGCCCGGGGATCGCCTCTTCTTCCACCTGCTTCACTTCGATCAGTGACTTGTCGCCCTTGGCGTGGGCGCCCACCGCCTCGAACACGGACACCAGATCGGTGTGGTTCTTGCCCGGCTTGATGGTGCCACCGTAGACGAACACCGAGGGCCGGTTGAGCCGCGCCAGGCCCATCAGGCAGCCGGGCATGTTCTTGTCGCAGCCACCGATGGCCACCAGGCCGTCGAAGCCCTCGCAGCCGGCCACGGTCTCAATGGAATCGGCGATCACTTCCCGGGACACCAGCGAATACTTCATGCCCTCGGTGCCATTGGCGATGCCGTCGGACACGGTGATGGTGTTGAAGATCACGCTCTTGCCGCCGGCGCCGTCGGCGCCTCGGCCGGCCTCGTCCGCCAGGCCGTCGATGTGCATGTTACAGGGCGTCACCCGGCTCCAGGTGGAGGCGATACCGACCTGGGGTTTCTGGAAATCCTCGTCGGTGAAACCGGTGGCGCGCAGCATGGCACGGCTGGGCGCCTTGCCCAGGCCATCCACCACGGGGGCGGAATAACGGCGCCGTTTGTCCTCGCTCATGAACTTCTCCTGCTGGATGGACGCGCCCTGGCGCGTATCGAAACTCGGCCACCCAGCATACCAGCCCGGGGCCCGCGTTCAGACCCGCGCGATGCTTTACACGATGACAAGAAAAGGTCTTTTTTCTTCACCGTTGCGCACCACCGCGCAACAGAACCGGCCCGTTCTCCCGCTTACCCTGAGCGATCCTCTGGACCACTCCTCTACGTCCAACAATATCCGGAGATCCAACCATGCTACTGACCCCGCCGGCGCGTCGACGCCTGCCGTTTTTCTGTTTGCTCTCTTCCCTGATAATCGTTCTTACCGCCTGTGGCGGCGGCGGAGGGGGCTCCGCCTCCGGGGGCGGATCAACCGTGGAAACACCCAACGCCGGCGGCAATGACGGCGGCGGCGGCGGCACGGGCGGCCCCCTGGAACCGGAACCGGAGCCAGAACCAGAACCGGAGCCGGTAAACCTGGACTGGGACGCCCCCTACGACCGCCCCGAGGAATACCCCAACACCGTCACCCTGCCGCAACAGCTGATCACCCTGCGCGACGGCATCCGGCTGTCCGCCTCGGTGACCCTGCCCGCCGACGAGGACGGCAACCCGGCGCCGGGCCCCTTCCCGGTGGTGGCCACCTTTACCGGCTACAACCAGGCACTGGGACTGATCGGCGCCGCCGATCCCTATCTGGTCAAGCGCGGTTACGCCTACATCATCGCCGACCTGCGCGGCACCGGCGCCTCGGAAGGCACCTGGCAGGCGTTCGGGGAAACCGACCACGAGGACATCGGCGAACTGCTCGATTACATCGATGCCCAACCCTGGAGCAACGGCACCCTGGGCATGAACGGCGCCTCCTACATGGGCATCACCGGCCTGCTCGCCGGCGCCCAGCGCCCGGCCGGCGTGGACGCCATCTTCGCCATCGTGCCAATGGGCGACGCCTACCGGGACATCGTGTTCCAGGGCGGCCAGATCAACGCCGGTTTCATTCCCTTGTGGGTGGCCCTGGTCACCGGCCTGGGGCTGGTGCCCACGCCGGTGGGCCTGGATAACGACCAGCCGCTTTACTATCTGGAAACGCTGCTCGACCACCTTACCGGCACCCTCACCGAGTTTCCGGTTCCGGTGGTGGGCGGCGCCCTGCTCGGCGACGAGCACAAGTACAACACTGAGTTCTGGCGGGCCCGTTCACCGCTGGAACGGATCGACCGGATCAAGGCGCCGACCTTCGTGGTAGGTGGGCTGCGCGACATCTTTCAACGGGGCGAGCCTCTGATTTACGAGGCGCTGAAGAACAACGGCACCGACAGCAAGCTGCTGATCGGCCCCTGGGAACATCTGGACGGCTCCAGCGGCGCCGGGCTGCCCGCCGACGGCGTGCCGGCGCTGGCCAACATCCGCCTGGCCTGGTTCGACCACTATCTGAAGGGCATGGACACCGGCGCCGAACGCTTCCCGCCGGTGACTCAGTACCACACCGGTGAGGAACATTACCGCACCGCCAAGGACTGGCCGCATCCGCAAGCCCGCGCCGAGGTGTTCTACTTGCACGGCCAGCCTGGCCTGCCCCTGTTCGGCGCTCTGGACCGCGAGGCGCCCGGGGCGGACGGCGCGCAAACCTCGCTGCTGCAAACGCCGCTCAACGGCCTGTGTTCGGCCAGCGCCAGCCAGTGGACCGCCGGCGTGCTGGGCCTGATCACACCGCCCTGCAGCGAGCAGAACAACCTGTCGGAGTTGCTGGAGGCGGTCTACACCAGCGAGCCGCTGGAAGAGGACATGGTCATCAACGGCCCCATTGGCGGTCAGATCTGGGCTTCCACCACCGGCCTGGACACCAATGTGGTGGTGCGCGTCAGCGTGGTGGACCCGAACGGCCTGTCCAGGGAACTCACCAACGGCATCCAGATGGCCTCCATGAGCGAGTTCGACCCGCTGCGCTCGCGCTTCATGAATGGCAAGCTGGTGCAGCCCTGGCATCCCTTCACCGCCCGCAGTGGCCAGGAAATCCGGCCGCTGCGACCGTTCCGCGCCGACGTGGAGGTGTTCCCCACCAGCGCCGTGATCCCCGCTGGCCACAGGCTGCGCGTGAGCGTCGGCGCCAGCGACCTGCCCCATGGTCTGAGCCCGGTTCCGGATCTGCTGCGCGGTCTGCTCGGCGCGCTCACCGTGTACAGCACGCCGGCAATGCCGTCGCGGGTGAACATCCCGCTGGTGCCGGCCGGCTAGAACTCCATTTCCACGCTCAAGGCGGTGACGCGCCGCGGCCCCAGGGTCGCGGCCACGTCGCCGCTGGTGTTGCGGTCGTTGTAGACGTAGTAATCACGCTCGAACACGTTCTCCGAGTACAGCGTCACGGTCCAGCCATCGGCGCGCAGACCGAGCCGCGCGTTGGTGACCGTGTAACCATCCACGTATTCCTGCGGGTCGGCGCCAAAGCGGGCCAGGTAGCGGGACACGTACTTGGCATCGGCGCCGGCGAAGAAACCGCGCGGATGCTGGTAGAAAGCGCCCAGGGCAGCGTTCCATTCCGGCGCTTCCGGGAACGGCAGGCCGCTCAGATCGCCCAGGCTGTTGTCGACGAACTCGTCGAATTCCGTGTCCACATAGCCGATGGACGCGAACCCGGACCAGCGCGGGTTGAACCGGTAGCGGCCTTCCAGCTCGAAGCCTTTGAGGGACGATTCACCGGCGTTGGTGACGCGCCGGGAGGTGGAGTCCCCGGGGGTGGCCAGCACCCCGACCTGCTGGTCGCTCCAGTCGGTGTAGAACAGGTTGGCGGACAACTGCAAGCGCCGGTCCAGCGCCACGCCCTTGTAGGACAGCTCGTAGGTCCAGGTCTGCTCGTCGTCGTAGCGGTACTCGGTGTTGCTGCTGCGCTGAATGCCGGCACCACCGGAGCGATAGCCTTTCTGCACCGTGAAGCCCAGAGTGTGCATGGGCGCCAGGGTACGGATCAGCGCCATCTTGGGCAGGAACACCGTGTTGCTGTGGGAGGTGCGATCATCGGTGACCACGCCGCCATTGCGGGCGAAGAAGGCATTTTCGTCCACCGAGGTATAATCGACGCGCCCCCCCAGCACCGCCTCCCAGCCCGGCTTGAAGCGATACCCCGCCTCCCCGAACAGAGCTAGGTTATCCAGATCCCGCCCGGTGCGGCTGACGTCGGAATTACCGAAATAATCCGGCCGCGCGTAGCGCCCCCGATCCTCTTCACGGGCCGCGTACAGGCCGGACACCCAGCGCCAGCGATCCCGGTCGTAGTTGGCGCGCAGTTCCTGGCTGATGATGCTCTGCTGACTGTCACCGCGCATCACGTTGGTCTCGCCGGCGGTGCCCTCGTTCACCGAGGGACGGTCCATGTCGGTATCCGACCAGGCGGTCAATGAGGTCAGGGTCAGATCGGCGCCCAGGGCATGGGTGATCTCCAGCGACAGATTGTGGGTCTCCGCCTCGCGCGCCTCGACGAACACCGGGGTGTTGAAGTCGCCGCGCCGGTCATCGTAATCGAAGCCCAGTTGCGGGCCACCGATGTCGTCCACATAGGGCGAATCATGGGAGAACGAATAGCTCAGCAGGGCATTGGTATCGGGCAGCGCCTCCGGCAGCCACAGCAGCTTGCCGCGCAGTTGATAGTACTCATCCTCGATGAAGTCATCGTAGCGCTTGAACGACTCGTAGGTGGGGTAATGGATGTCGTTCTCGCTGGTGTGATACTCGGCGGAGAAACGATACGCCAGCTCGTCATCGATCAGCGGGCCGCTGTTCATCACCGCCGCTTCCCGGGTCTTCATGGAACCACCGGCCAGGCGCACTCGTGATTCCGGCTCGAAGGTCGGGTCCTTGGTTTTCACGTAGACGGCGCCGGCCAGAGCGGCGCGACCGGTGAGCGTGGACTGCGGGCCGCGATAGACTTCCACCTGTTCCACGTCCCACAGCCCCCGGGCACCGCGCCGGGCGCCGTTGACGGTCTGCCGGGCGCCGTCCACATAGAGGCTGGCGAGCGGATCGCCGCCCGGTGTCAGGCCCTCGGAATTGATGCCCCGGATCACGAAGCCGGCGTCCGGCCAGTCGCCATCCATGACGTTGCCCAGGGTACGGAAGGCATCCCGGAAGCTGCCGATCTCGCCCTGCTCGATCTCCTCGCTGGTGACCACGCCGACACTGGCGGTGGTGTCCTCAAGCTGGGTGGTGGTCTTGGCGCCGTACACCTTTACCGGGCCAAGCACCGCCGCCCGTGGCGCCGGAGCCGGCTCCAGAACGAAGCTGTTGTCGCCGGTGAAGCGGTAACGCAGGCCGGTGCCGGCGAGCATCCGGTCGAGGGCATCCTGAACGCCATATCGGCCTTGCACGGCGGAGGCCTGGCGCCCGTCCAGCAGCGCCGGCGACGCCGACATGGTCAGGCCGGCCTGGCGGGCCAGACTCGCCAGTGCATCGGCCAGGGGCCCGGCCGGGATCGCGAAGTCATGGGTGGCATGGCGGCTGTCCACGGCGCTCTGCGCCGCCACCGCGACCGGTAGCGCCAGCGGCGCGGCCAGGCAAACAGGAAGCAACAGCCGGCGGCAGGTGGCCCGCCAGCCGGAAGGAGTGGAGATAGGCATGAAGGTCGTCCCCTGATGGTGTCTTTACTTCCATGCCGAACCAGACACCCGGAACCCGTAAATTATTTTTTCTCCACGCGCACCCACCACCGGGTACGGTGCACCACGCGCACCGGCAGGCTCTGGGCGATGGCGTCCAGGGCGGCGTCGGTATCGTTGAGCTGGAACACACCGGTGACCTTAAGGCCGGCGACGGCCTGGTCGTAGCCAAGCCAGCCGGCGCGATAATGCCCCAGCGCCTTAAGCACCTCGGCCAGGGGCGCGTCCCGGGCCTCCACCACGCCGTCTTCCCAACTTCCGGCGCGCAGCCCCGTGGTGCCCGGCGCCAACGTGCCGTCCGCCAGGCGCCAGCCCCGACCGGGGCGCACCTCGCCCAGAGGCTCGCCGCCGGCGGCATGCACCGCGACCCGGCCCTGCAATACCGTGAGCCCCGTGCCCGAGCCGCCCACGGACACCTGGAAACGGGTGCCCAGGGCATCCAGCCGACCGTCATCGGTGACCACGCGGGGCTTGTCCGCCACGGCGGCGGCTTCGGAATCCACCAGAATCTCGCCGGCGTGCAGCCGCAGGGTGGGCCTCCCTTCCCCGGCCAGCACGTCCAGGGCGGTATCCGCGTTGAGCACCACCCGGGTGCCGCCGGGCAGACGCAGGCGCTGTTGCTCCCCGGTGCCGGTGACATAATCCCGGCTCAGGCGCGATACATCGCCACCCACCAGACCCACCGCCACCAGCACCAGGACCAGCAGGCCACCGCCCAGACCGCGCCGGCGCCGCCGGCGGCGTTGCAGATGATCCAGGGTATCGGTGACCGGGAGGCCGGCCCGCCGCGCGCCACGCACCTCGTCGTCGATGGCGCCCAAACGCTCGGCGGCGCGGCGATGGCGTTCGTCGGCGTCCAGCCAGTGCTGGTAGTCACGGCGCTGGGCCGCGTCGGCGGTGCCCGAGGCCATCGTCACCGACCAGTGGATGGCGGCTTCGATGATGGCCGGGGGAAGGTCGTCGTGGCGATTCATGGCGGTGATCGGGCGCTCAACCGCCCATCAGGACCCGGTAACAGTGCCGCAGCGCCAGCGCCATGTCCTTTTCCACGGTGCTCAGGGATACCGACAGCCGCTCGGCGATGGCCGGGTAGGTGAGGCCATCGAGCTTGGCCATCAGAAAAACGGTACGCGCGCGCGGGCGCAGGTGCTCCAACAGCGCATCCAGACGGGCCAGCGCATCCACGATTTCCCAATACTCTTCCGGCGATGGCTGGTTCTCCGCCGGCAGCACCGCCAGCGTTTCCCGCCAGGCCTGCTCCACCGCCCGGCGACGATGGTGATCGACCACCAGACCGTGAGCGATGCTCGCCAGAAACGCCCGGGGCTCCCGGGGCGAGGTGCCGGCCGGCTTCAGCAGCAGGCGCACGAACACATCCTGGGACAGATCCGCGGCGGTGTCCCGACAACCCAGGCGCCGGTACAACAGGGCCCGCAACCACCCGCAGTGATCGGTGTACAGGGATTGCACGTTGCTGTGGGAAGCCACGGTCATGGGTGCGTCAGCCAGGGAAACGATCCCGGAATGCTTGCACAAATGAGATTCATTCGCAAACGCTGAGTTCGCCTCCATGGATGGCGGCGATAGACAAAACCCACTTCGTTTGTTCACCCCTTTCTGGGAAAATCCGCCTTTTCGGGCTGATCGCCCCTTCTCTTTTCTCCCCGTTACCCACGGTCCGGAGCTTGCGCATGTCTTCTTCCACCGACGCGGATACCCCCGCCGTCGCTTCGCACCCCCGTCTCGCCGAACTGGCCCTGGCCCTGGGCGGCTTCGCCATCGGCACCACCGAATTCGTGATCATGGGGTTGATGAACCCGATCGCCGACAACCTGGCGGTGGACCCGCAGAGGGTCGGCTACGCGATCAGCAGCTACGCCCTGGGCGTGGTGGTAGGCGCGCCGCTGATCTCCTGCCTGGCGGCGCGGGTGCCCAAACGCACCCTGCTGATCGGTCTGATGCTGCTGTTCGCGCTGGGCAACGTGGCCAGCGCCCTGGCGCCGGGCTTCTGGTCGTTCGTGGGCCTGCGCTTTATCGCCGGCCTGCCCCACGGCGCCTATTTCGGCGTCGCCGCCCTGGTGGCCGCGGCGGCGGTGCCCGGCAATCAGCGCGCCCGGGCGGTGGCCCGGGTGATGCTGGGGCTGACCGTGGCGATTCTGCTCGGCGCGCCCCTGGGCACCTGGGCCGGCAATCAGTTCGGCTGGCCGGTGGCCTTCGCCTCGGTGGGGGTGATCGCCACCACCACCGCGCTGATGGTATGGCTGTTCGTGCCGTTCGTGCCCGCCGACCGTGACGCCTCGCCGCTGCGCGAACTGGGCGCGCTGGCCAACCAGCAGGTGCTGTTCACCCTGGGCATCGCCAGCGTCGGTTTCGGCGGCATGTTCGCGGTGTTCAGCTATGTGATGCCCACCCTCACCCAGCAGGCCGGCATGGCCGAGGCCCTGGGTCCGCTGGTGCTGGCGATCTTCGGTGTCGGCACCCTGCTGGGCACCCTGGTGGGCGCGCGAGTGGCGGACTGGAACCTGATCCGCGCCATCCCGCTGATTCTGGCCTGGTGTCTGGTGGTGCAGACACTGTTCTTCTTCGTCGCCGACTGGGTGGCGCCGGCGCTGCTGTTCGTGGGTCTGGTGGGCACCAGCATCGCCCTGGGGCCGGCGATCCAGACCCGTCTCATGGACGTGGCCGGCGACGCTCAGACCATGGCGGCATCGCTCAACCACGCCGCCTTCAACCTGGCCAACGCCCTGGGCGCCTGGCTGGCCGGGCTGGTGATCGATCAGGGCGCGGTGTGGTCCAGCACCGGGCTGGTGGGCGCGGCTCTTGCGATCGGCGGCATCCTGATTTTCCTGGCCGGGCGCCGGGCGGAGAAGAGGTCGGCGGATCGCGGCTGAAGCTGCTCCTACGACGGCGCCGTTGCAGGAGCGGCTTCAGCCGCGAAAGGTTTTAACGCACGCCGGCGGAGAGCGGCTCCGGTTGCACCAGCTGGCCGGTGAGCGGGAAACGGATGCGCACCCGCAGGCCACCGTCCGGGTGATTGTCCAGGCGCATGTCGCCGTGGTGCATATCGACGATGCGCTTGACGATGGCCAGCCCGAGGCCACTGCCGGACAGGGTGCGCGCCACTTCTCCCCGGGAAAACGGCTGCAGCAGCAGCGGGATGTCTTCCTCGCGCACGCCCTTGCCGTGGTCGCGCACGGTCAGCCGCAGGGCGTTGTCGTCCACCTCGGTGTCGATTTCCACCGGCGGCGCGCCATACTTCAGCGCATTGGTGATCAGGTTCGAGAGCATGCGCTTGACGGTGAGCCGCTTGAGCATCAGGCGCGGCAGATCCTGCTGGTGGATGCGCAGCTTCTCCGCCGGGTACTTGCCCACCACCTCGTCGATCAGGCTGTTGAGGTTCTCGTAGTCCGGCTGTTCATCGGCGCCATCGCGGATGAAGGCGATGAACTGGTCGAGAATGGCGTCCATGTCCTCGATGTCCTCGATGATGCCCTGGGACATTTCCTCATCGTCGAGGAATTCCGCCGACAGGCGCAGCCGGGTGAGCGGCGTGCGCAGGTCGTGGGACACCCCGGCCAGCAGCAGGGCCCGGTCGCGCTGGGCCTGTTGGAGCTGGCTGGTCATGCGGTTGAAAGCCCGGTTCACCGCCTGGATCTCGGTAGGGCCGGTGCGGTCGTCGAGCACCGGCACCGCTTCGCCGCGCCCCACCTTGAGCGCCACCCGGCCCAGCCGGCGCAACGGCCGGTTCAGGCTGCGGGCGATCAGCAGGCCGCCGATCACCGCCAGCAGCGGTACCGTCACCCCCCAGCCAAGCAGCAAATAGCGGTCGTAATCGCGGAAGAACGCCATCGGCACCCGCAGCCAGCCGCCCTCGAAGGAAGGCGCCGTGACCCACAGGACCGGCTGCCGGTCGTCTTCCAGGCGCACCGTGGCGTGCTCGCCCAGGCGTTCGGAGAGCTCCTGGCGGAAGCGATCCACCACCGGTTTGGAGAGCACCAGGGTCTGGGGCGTGCGCACGTCCGGCGGCGTGCCGGGCAGGATGCCGGTGGTCTCGCCCAGACGCTCGCCCAGGGAGGCATCCACTCCAGGCTGGAACACCAATTCCGCCTGCAGAGCGGTAAGGCGGGCGTATTCACGGATACCGGGCAGGTAGGCGTTACGGGCGAAAAACCAGAGCGTGACGCCCTGGCTGACGCCGATCACCAGACCGACGATCAGCGCCGCCCGGGTGAAGGCGGTTTTTGGCAGCAGGCTGGCCACGGCGGCTCAGCGCTCAGTCCGGCACGAACACATAGCCCACGCCCCACACGGTCTGGATATAGCGCGGCTTGGACGGATCGTCTTCAAGAAGACGGCGCAGGCGTGACACCTGGACATCGATGGAACGCTCCATGGCGGACCATTCACGACCCCGGGCCAGGCTCATCAGCTTGTCGCGGGTAAGCGGCTCGCGCTGGTTCTGCACCAGCGCCTTGAGCACCGCGAATTCGCCGGTGGTGAGCGGTTGTGGATCGCCATCGCGGGCCAGGGTGCGGTTGCCCAGATCCAGGGTCCAGGGGCCGAAGCCGACCACCGATTCCTCCTTGCTGGGCGCGCCGGGCACCTCGCGCACATGACGACGCAGCACGGCGCGGATGCGGGCGCTCAATTCCTTGGGGTTGAACGGCTTCGGCAGGTAATCGTCGGCGCCGGCGTCCAGGCCCTCGATGCGCTCGGCGTCGTCGCCCTTGGCGGTGAGCATGATGATCGGCAGGTTATTGTCGCCGTCACGCAGACGGCGGCAGATGGACAGGCCATCCTCGCCGGGCAACATCAGGTCCAGCACCATCAGGGAATAGATTTCCCGCGACAGGGCCCGGTCCATCTGCTCGGCGTCGGCCACCGCCTTGACCGCGTAACCCTGCTCTTCCAGAAACCGCTGCAGCAGACCACGCAGGCGCGCGTCGTCGTCCACCACCAGTATCTTTTCCACTTGTTCGCTCATGACGTTCCTCGGATTTGCCGCCCGGCTGGTGTACCGCGCCCGGGGGGCGCCGGGCAAGCCTGGATTGTATAGAAAGATTACCGGCACCGCGCTCCAGGCCGTGACGCAAATTGGCAATCTGTGCCGATTTTCATCAAGTTACGGGGCCCCGCGCCCTTGCTATCATTGCCCGGCGTGGAGGAACGAACTATGGCAAAAATACTCGTGGTCGATGATTCCCCGACCCAGCTGACCAACCTGGTGAAGATGGTGGAGAGCCAGGGCCATCAGGCGGTGACCGCCAGCAATGGCATGGAAGGCATCGAGCAAGCGCGGGCGGAACAACCGGATCTGATTCTCATGGACGTGGTGATGCCGGAGCTGAACGGCTTCCAGGCCACCCGCAAGATCGCCAAGGACGAGGATCTGAACCACATTCCCGTGGTCCTGGTAACCACCAAGGACCAGGAGACCGACAAAGTCTGGGGCGAGCGCCAGGGCGCCGTGGGCTACATCGTCAAACCGCCCCAGGAGGCGGAACTGGCGGCGATGATCGGTAAAGTGCTGGGATAACCACACCCCACCCCGTCAAGTCAATCTATGAACGACCGGAGTCATTCCCTATGATTCCGGTCGTTTCGTATCGAAGCGCCCGCATGCAACGTGCCCACGCGCAAGCCAGGAACCACCATGGAAAGCATCGAACAGATCATCGCCCAGGAACTCAATGCCCAGCCCCGCCAGGTGGCGGCCGCCGTGGCCCTGCTCGACGAAGGCGCCACCGTGCCCTTCATCGCCCGTTACCGTAAAGAGGTGACCGGCGGTCTCGACGACACCCAGCTGCGCACCCTGGAGGAGCGGCTGCGCTACCTCCGCGAGCTGGAGGAACGGCGCGACACCATCCTCAAAAGCATCGCCGAGCAGGATAAGCTGACCCCGGAGCTGGAGAAGGCGATCAAGCAGGCGGACACCAAGACCCGCCTGGAAGATCTTTACCTGCCGTACAAGCCGAAACGCCGTACCCGCGCGCAGATCGCCCGGGAGGCGGGCCTGGAACCGCTGGCGCGGGCGCTGATCGGGGACCCCGCCCTGGACCCGGAGACCGAGGCCGCCGGCTACCTCAACGAGGAACACAAGATCGCCACCGCCAAGGACGCCCTGGACGGTGCCAAGCAGATCCTCATGGAGGAGTTCGCCGAAAACGCCGAGCTGCTCACCCGGCTGCGCACCTGGCTGTGGGACCAGGCCCACATTCAAGCCCGGGTGGCGGACGGTAAGGAAGAGGAAGGCGCCAAGTTCCGCGATTACTTCGAACACGGCGAAGCGCTTAAGGCAATTCCCAGCCACCGCGCCCTGGCCCTGTTCCGTGGCCGTAACGAGGGCGTGCTGCATGTGTCCATGGTGCTGCCCGAGGAACTGGAAAACGCCGATCCCCACCCCTGCGTGGCCATGGTCACCCAGGTGGCGGACTGGAAGGACCAGGGCCGCGCCGCCGATGCCTGGCTGGGCGAGGTAATGCGCTGGACCTGGAAGATCAAGCTCAACACCCACCTGGAAACCGAGCTGCTGGGCCGGGTGCGCGAGCTGGCCGAGGAAGAGGCGATCCAGGTGTTCGCGCGTAACCTGAAGAGCCTGCTGATGGCCTCCCCGGCGGGCCCCAAGGCCACCATGGGCCTGGACCCGGGCCTGCGCACCGGGGTCAAGGTGGTGGTGGTGGACGCCACCGGCAAGCTGCTGGAACACACCACCATCTTCCCGCACCAGCCCAGAAAACAGTGGGACCAGTCCCTGGCGACCCTGGCCAAGCTGTGCACCAAGCACGGCGTGGACCTGATCGCCATCGGCAATGGCACCGCCAGCCGCGAAACCGACAAGCTGGCCGGCGAGCTGGTCAAGGCCCTGCGCGACAAGCAGGCGATGCAGAAGATCATGGTCTCCGAAGCGGGCGCCTCGGTGTACTCCGCCTCGGAACTGGCGGCGCGGGAATTCCCGGATCTGGACGTGTCGTTCCGGGGCGCGGTGTCGATCGCCCGCCGCCTGCAGGACCCGCTCGCCGAGCTGGTGAAGATCGATCCCAAATCGATTGGCGTGGGCCAGTACCAGCACGACGTCAGCCAGGTGAAGATGTCGCGTTCCCTGGACGCGGTGGTGGAAGACTGCGTGAACGCCGTGGGCGTGGACGTGAACACCGCCAGCGCGCCGTTGCTGGCGCGCATCGCCGGCCTCAACGCCACCATCGCCGGCAACATCGTCAGCTTCCGCGAGAAGAACGGCGCCTTCAATAACCGCGACGCCCTCAAGCAGGTGCCGCGCCTGGGCGACAAGACCTTCGAGCAGGCCGCCGGCTTCCTGCGCATCATGAACGGCGAGAATCCGCTGGACGCCTCCTCCGTGCACCCGGAAGCCTACCCGGTGGTGGAGAAGATCGCCGAGAAGCACGGCCGTCCGCTCAAGGACCTGATCGGCGACGCACCGTTCCTGAAATCCGTGAAACCGGCGGAGTTCACCGACGACACCTTCGGCCTGCCCACCGTCACCGACATTCTGAGCGAACTGGAAAAGCCGGGCCGCGACCCGCGCCCGGAGTTCAAGGCCGCCGAGTTCAAGGAAGGGGTGGAAACCCTGAACGACCTGAAGCCGGGCATGATGCTGGAAGGCGCGGTGACCAACGTGACCAACTTCGGCGCCTTCGTGGACATCGGCGTGCACCAGGACGGCCTGGTGCATGTCTCCGCCCTGGCCGACAAGTTCGTGGAAGACCCCCACGACGTGGTCAAGCCCGGCGACATCGTCAAGGTGAAGGTGCTGGAGGTGGACATGCCGCGCAAGCGCATCAGCCTGACCATGCGCCTGGATGACCGCCACCAGGACAAGCCAGCCGCCGGCGCGCCGGCGGGCAACGCGCGCAACCGCAAGGGTGGCCAGCGCTCCGGCGGTGGCAAGCAGCGCGGCGGCCAGCAGCAGTCGCAATCCCAGGGGGCCCTGGGAGCGGCGTTCGCCAAGGCCTTCGAACAGCAAAAGAAACGAGGCTGACCGCCGGGCCCGCGCGCGGATCGCGATTCCCGCGCACAGGCCCTACCATACAGGCTGATCACGCCCACAACCCCTGGCGGCGCCCCGGCGCCGCCGGTCAGATGGAAAGGCCCATGACCGACATGCTCAGCCAGCGAATCCAGGCCCTGCTGGACTCGGACGCCGCCGCCACCCTGGCGGACATTCATCGCGGCATCGAGAAGGAAAGTCTGCGTATCACCGAGCAGGGCACCCTGGCGCGCACGCCACACCCCCGGGAACTGGGCTCGGCGCTGACCCACCCGTACATCACCACGGACTATTCCGAGGCACTGCTGGAATTCATCACGCCGCCCACCACCTGCCTGCGCCGACCGATCGAATTCCTCGAACAGCTGCACCGTTACACCTACCGGCACATTGGCGACGAACTGCTGTGGGTGAATTCGATGCCCTGCATGATCGGCCAGGACGAGGACGTGCCGGTGGCCGAGTACGGCAGCTCCAACGTGGGCCGCATGAAACACATCTACCGTATCGGTCTGGGCCACCGCTACGGGCGCAAGATGCAGACCATCGCCGGCATCCACTACAACTTTTCCTTCCCGGAAGAGTTCTGGCGCATCAACCGGGAGCTGGAAGGCGACGACCGCCCCCTGCAGGCGCATATTTCCCAGCGTTACTTCGATCTGACCCGCAACTTCCAGCGTTATTCCTGGCTGCTGGTGTACCTGTTCGGCGCCTCGCCGGCCCTGTGCGCCTCGTTCCTGGCCGGCCGAGAGCATCACCTGCTGGAGCGTTTCGACCACAGCCTGTACACGCCCAACGCCACCAGCCTGCGCATGAGTGACCTGGGTTACCAGAACAACGCCCAGTCGTCCCTGGCGATCAGCTACAACAATCTCCAGGAGTACGTGGACACCCTGACCCACGCCATCAAGACGCCGGAACCGGCCTACGAACAGCTCGGCGTGCTCGACGCCAACGGCGATTACCAGCAGCTCAACGCCAACATCCTGCAGATCGAGAACGAGTACTACTCCTCGATCCGCCCCAAGCGCGCCATTAACAAAGGCGAACGGCCCACCCTGGCACTGCAGCGGCGTGGCGTGGAGTACATCGAGATCCGGGCGCTGGATCTGAACCCGTTCGAGCCGGTGGGCATCAATCAGCAGGACATTCGCTTCCTGGACCTGTTCGCCACCTACTGCCTGCTGCGCGAATCACAGCAACTGGAGCGCTGCGACCTGAACGCCAGCAAGGAAAACCTGCGTCGGGTGGTCTATCAGGGCCGTGACACCAGCGTGCGGCTGGACAACTGGGGCAAGGCGGTGACCCTGCGCCAGTGGGGCCTGGAGAAACTCGACCAGATGACCCCCATCGCCGAGCTGTTCGACCGCTGCCACGGCGGTAGCGACTACGCCCACGCCCTGGAGGTTCAGCGCGAGAAGATCCGCACCCCGGACGCCACCCCTTCCGGACGCATCCTGGACACCCTGGAAAGCCACGACCAGGGCTTCTTCCGCTTCGCCATGAACCAGGCACTGGCGCACCGGGATCACTTCCTGGGCGAGAATCTGGACCCGGCGGTGGACCAGCGGCTGCGCCAGGCGGCGCAAACCAGCCTCGCCGAACAGGCCGAATGCGAAGCGCGCCCGGAGATCCCCTTCGAACAATACCTGGAGGCCTACTTCCAGGGCTGACGGTCGGATAAAGGGTCGAAAAATGTTAACGAGTGGCCATGGCGGCCACGCCCTCCGGTGCTAGTCTCGATCATGGAGTTCCCAGCGCGCCCGGCGCTTTCCGGGCAAGGAGGGGGAAATGTTCGAGCCGACGTCGGATCCGTTCGAGAAGGCCTATAACCGCGGCTGCATGTGGGGCATGGCCGGCGGACGCGTGAATCAGTGCCCCTACCTCGACGAGGCCTTGATGGAATGGTGGGTGCAGGGCTGGGAAGCCGGCGCCGCCGCCTGGCGCGATCGCCGGGAACCCGCCACGTCCCGCGACGTCTGAGTCAGCAAAGGACTCAAAAAAAGGATCGGAACCACCATGAAAACCCTTCTCCCGGCGCCGCGCGCGCTTTACGGACTGACTTTGCTTGCCTGTCTGGCGGCCTTTCTGGGCGCCCTTTATATGCAGCACGTGGAGGGCCTGGAGCCCTGCCCGCTGTGCATCTTCCAGCGCGTGGCGCTGATCGTGGTAATGGTGATCCTGCTGATCGCCACCCTGCATGGCCCCAAGGGCGTGGGCGTGCGCGTCTACGCGATACTGACCGGCCTGGCCGCCCTGGGCGGCGGCGCCATCGCCATTCGCCACCTGTGGCTGCAAAGCCTGCCGCCGGATCAGGTTCCCTCCTGCGGCCCATCCCTGGACTACATGCTCGACGCCTTCCCGCTCCAGGAAGTACTGGCCACGGTGCTGTCGGGCTCCGGGGAATGCGCCGAGGTGAGCTGGCGCTTTCTCGGCCTGACCATCCCGGGCTGGTCCCTGGTGGTGTTCGGCGGCGTGCTGATCGTAGCTCTGATACAATTGTTCCGCCCGCGCCGGGGCTGAACCCAATAGCATAATAATCGCGGCTGAAGCCGCTCCTACACGACCCCTTCGGTAGGAGCCGGCTTCAGCCGCGATTTGGTTTGGCCCCGCGCCACCGTGTGTATCCGGCCCGCGGAGACTGAACCGTGCTTGATGGTCTGCTGATTCTGCTGTTGTTCCAATTCCTTGGTGAGGTGGTGATCCACTTCACCGGCTTGCCATTACCGGCGCCGGTGGTGGGCATGGTGCTGTTGCTGCTGGCACTGATGTTCAATCTGCCCGGCGGTGACCGGGTCTCCGAGGCCGCCGGCGCCCTGATCCGCCATATCAGCCTGCTGATCTTCCCGCTGGGCGTGGGCATCGTGCTGCAATGGAGCCGCTATCAGGACTACGCCCTCGCCCTTACCGTGGCGGTGGTGTTCGGCACCATCGTGACCATGGTGCTGGTGACCCTGTTGCTCAAGGTGCTGATGCCCCGGGAGCACCACCATGACTGATCTGCTGCACACCCCCCTGTTCGGCCTGCTGCTCACCCTGGCCAGCTACCGGGTGGCCACCTGGATTTACGGCAAGGCCCACAGCCTGCCGGTGTTCCACCCGTTTCTGGTGGCCTCCATTCCGGTGGTGGTGGTGCTGCCCCTGGCGGGGCTGTCCTACGAGGAGTATCGCGAGCAGATCCAGGGCTTGTCCTTCCTGCTGGGGCCGGCCACGGTGGCGCTGGCCTGGCCACTCTACCGGCAACTGCGCACCGTGCGCAGCGTCTGGAAGCCGGTGCTGATCACCACTCTGGTGGGCGCCGTCCTGGCCGCCGGCATCGCCGTGCTGCTGGCCTGGTGGCTGGGCGCCCCGGAGCCGGTGGTGGGCTCCCTGGCGCCGAAATCGATCACCACGCCGATCGCCGTGGAGGTGGTGCGCAGCACCGACGGTTTCGTCGCCCTGGCCGCCGGGGCGGTGGCCATCACCGGCATCGTCGGCGCCCTGGTGGCCGGCCCGGTGTTCCGGCTGTTGCGGGTGCGCGATGATCGTATTCGCGGTTTCGCCCTGGGCCTGGTGGCCCATGCCATCGGCACCGCCCGGGCTTTCGAATACGGTGAGAAAGCCGGCGCTTTCGCCAGTCTGGCCCTGGGACTGACCGGCCTGGTCACCGCTCTGGCGCTGCCCTGGCTGTGGCCCTGGGTTGCCGGCCTGCTGTTCGGAATATAACCAGCGGTGTTTATGAAGAATCCGTCTTTACCGGCAACCCTATGAACCACCAGCGTTTTTCCCGCCACCATCGGTATTCGCCCGATTTACCCCGTTGCCGCCATGTCGGCGACGGGGCTAGCCTCGAAAACCCATCTGGAATCTGGACAAGGAGCGACCGCCATGGCCATGTCCGCGTCATCCCCCCTGATGCAATGGCGCCGCATCGAAGCGTTGGTGCGTGCCTGGCTGGAACAGCGCCAGCAACTGATCGTGTTGCTGTGCGGCCTGCAGGGCCTGAACGAATTCGAGGAGCACCAGCCACCGCCCATCCAGGGTCGGGTACGGGATTTCTGCCAGTTGCTGATGGACTACATCAGCGCCGGCTACTTCGAGGTTTACCGGGAGCTGGTGCGCGAGGCGCGCCGCTACCGGGACGCGCCGGCACCGGCGCTGGCGGAACACATTCTGCGGCGCCTGGACCTGTCCACCGAGGAGGCCCTGGCCTTCAACGAGGACTTCGACACCGACGATCACTGCCTGGGGCTGCTGGAGCAGTTGCCGGAACGGCTGGACCGGCTGACCCTGGCGCTGGAGGAACGCTTCGCCCTGGAAGATCAGTTGATTCTCAGCGTTCACCAGGCGCCGCGCCGCCACGCCCTGCGGCACTGAAAGCCGGCCAGCGGCACGGAATCGCGGCTGAAGCCGCTCCTATCGGCACCCGATGATGGCCGGGTACGAAAAAGGCCACCCGGAGGTGGCCTTTTTCAATACGATCGGGGCACGCCGAAATTACTCGGTGGCGGCCTCGGCGCCGGCGTCTTCGTTGCCCTGCTTCTTCACATCCAGCAGTTCCACTTCGAAGATCAGCACCTGGTTGGGACCGATGTCGCCACCGGCGCCCTGCTCGCCATAGCCCAGCTCCGGCGGCAGGAACAGCTTCCATTTGTCACCCACCTTCATCATCGGCAGAGCTTCCTGCCAACCGGGGATGATGTGCTTGAGGCCGAACACCGCCGGCTTGTCACGCTCGATGGAGCTGTCAAACACGGTGCCGTCGACCAGGGAGCCCTTGTAGTGCACTTCCACGGTGTCTTCCAGGGTCGGGGACTCGGCGCCTTCCTCACCGGACTTCAGTACTTCGTACTGCAGACCGCTGTCGGTGGTTTCGACACCATCCTTCTTGGCGTTCTCCTCGAGGAAAGCCTTGGATTCCTCCAGGTTTTTCTGTGCCTGCTCTTCCTGCTTCTTCTGACGCGCTTCCATCATGCGGGTCTGGTAGTCGCGGATCAGCTGGTCCAGGTCCTCGTCACCGAGGCGTGATTCCGGCTCCTCGCTGAAGCCGTCGCGCAGACCGGCGATCATCGCTTCCAGATCCAGGTTCTCCATGGCGCTCATTTGCTCGGCGCTGCGGTAACCCAGGGCATAGGACGCTTTCTGGTCCTCGGTCTTCAGCTCAACGTCACTGCTCTTATCGTCGTTTCCACCACAGGCCGCCAGCAGGATGCTGCCGGCGAGCACGATTGCAATCTTCTTCATTCTGCCTCCATTGGCTTACGTTTATTTTCCCTGCGCCGTTGCTCCCTCGCCGCGCATATCCTGAGCGCTAATGATGGTCGGCGCCTCCACTTCAACGGTCTGCACGTCCACGCCCGGCGGTGGAATCTGGCCATACTGCCAGTTTCCCGTGGCATCGCGCCAGCGATAGACCTCTCGCCCCGCGCCGCCACCATCAAGAAGGCGCGAGGATGTCAGCCACTGATCGGGCTGTGACCAGTGATCCCGCATCCGCTGCCAGTCCAGCAGCGGCTCGCCGTGCCCCAGGGGCACGGTGAAGGACGCGATCACGAAGACACCGCCCAACATGAATAATGTGACTGGATAACGCATGACCGCGTTCCCCCCCGGTTGGTTCCCCTGGCGGCGCCGGACGGCCCGCCAAGCGCGCCTCATTGTGCCTGTCCCACCGCTACTGTCAAAACACGGATTGCGGGTATAGTGTGGCCGGAGGGGAAATCATTATGCCGAACAACAGCACGGACCCGTCCGTGGCCCCGCCGGTGGCTCGTCGGGTCGCCCGCCAGGACGAGCGCCGGCTGGTGGTTCTGGTGGCCAACAGCAAGGGGGGCTGCGGCAAGACCACGCTGGCCACCAATCTGGCGGCCTACTTCGCCCATGCCGGGCAGGCGGTCACGCTGCTTGATCTGGACCCGCAGCAATCCGCCACCCAGTGGGTGCGCCTGCGCCAGGACCCGCGCGTGGAGGCGCTGGGCTGGCCAGCGGACGAGCCGGTCTCGCTGGGGCGCCTTCAGGACCAGTTGCAGCGTGCCCGCGATGTGGTGGTGGTGGATTCGCCGGCGGGCATGGACCGCCATACCCTGGATCATGTGCTGCGCGTGGCCCAGGTGGTGCTGATTCCGGTGCTGCCCAGCCCCATTGATATTCGCGCCACCACCCGCTTCGTGCAGAACGTGATGCTCTCGCCCAGCTACCGGCGCCGCCCGCGACGGCTGGCGGTGATCGCCAACCGGGCACGCACCCGCACGCGCATGTACGAAGCGCTGCGTCAGTTTCTCACCAGCCTGAAGATTCCCTATCTGGTCACGCTACGCGATACCCAGCAGTACGTGCAGACCATGGCGGACGGGCTGAGCATGCTCGATCAGGCCGCCGGCCCGCGCACCGACACCGACCAGCATCATTGGCGGCTGATCGGCGAGTGGCTGGAAGTACAGCGCCATCTCATCCGTTCACTGCCAGGTTTTCGCTGACCGACGCCAGCTCCTCCAGCAACACCTGCAAACCCTGGCACTGGCCCACTTCCGGCACCACCACCAGCAACCAGCCGAGGGCGGACACCGACTCGTCGCCGGGCTGGGTTTGCGCCAACTCGCCGAGCCGGGCCAGCAGCAGCCGCTCACCCTCCAGTTCCGCCTCCTGAATCTGGCGCTTGAGCTCCACCAGGCCAGCGCCCTGGTCGGCGGCGCGCCGCCGCACCGCCCGCAGCGGTCGCAGGTAGTTCTCCTCGAACTGTTCAGCCCGGGCCACCAGCCGGCGGCCCAGAGCGGCATCCGGCCGCCGTCGGGCCTCCGCCAGCCACAGCGCCACCAGCAGCACCGCCACTGGCACGCCGTATTCATCCTGCAGGCGCAGGCACAGCTTCTCGACCCGCTTGTCGCGCCAAAGGCGCAGGGCGAATCGCCATAACGTGGCGTTGTTCTCCATAGGGTCCCCTTCTGTTACGCCGGCGCTTGCCATACACTGCGCCGGTCTCGACCGCCGACCTCCGAGGCCCCTTATACCATGCTGTCCCTGGAACACATTAATCTGCGCCGTGGTTCCGAGTTGCTGCTCGAGGACGCCGGCTTCGTGCTGCACAAGGGCGCCCGTGTCGGCCTGGTGGGCAAGAACGGCAGCGGCAAAAGCTCCCTGTTCAAGCTGATCATGGGCGAGCTGGAGCCGGACGGCGGCGAACTCAATCTCCCGGCGGACTGGCGCCTGGCGATGATGGCCCAGGAAGTACCGGCACTGGAGCAACCGGCGCTGGAGTACGTGCTCGACGGCCATCACGGACTGCGCCGCGCCGAGGCCGCCCTGGCCGACGCCCAGGCGCGCGGCGACAACGCCGGGCTGGCCGCCGCCCACGCCGACCTCGACACCCTGCGCGCCTGGGAGCAACCGGCCCGCGCCGCCGCTCTGCTGGCCGGCCTGGGCTTTTCCGAACCGCGGCAACGGCAGCCGGTGAGCGCCTTCTCCGGTGGCTGGCGCATGCGTCTGAACCTGGCCCAGGTGTTGATCAGCGACGCCGATTTGATGCTGCTCGACGAGCCCACCAACCACCTGGATCTGGATGCCATTCTCTGGCTCCAGCAGTGGCTCATCCAGCACCCCGGCGCGCTGATGCTGATTTCCCATGACCGCGCCTTCCTGGACGCCACCGTCAAAGAGATCCTGCACATCGAAAAGGGCCGGCTGAAACGTTACAGCGGCACCTATTCGGACTTCGAGCGCCAGCGCGCCGAGCAGCTTGCTCTGCAGCAGAAAATGCATGAGAAGCAGCAGGTCCAGATCGCCCACCTGCAGAAGTTCATCGACCGCTTCAAGGCCAAGGCCACCAAGGCCAAGCAGGCGCAGAGCCGGGTCAAGGCGCTGGAGAAACTGGAGCGTATCGGGCCGGCCCACGTGGACTCCGGCTTCAGTTTCGGTTTCCTCAAGCCGGACCGGCTGCCCAACCCCATGGTCACCCTGGACGACGCCACCTGCGGCTACCCGGGCACACCGATTCTGGCCGGCGTGACCCTCAGCCTGCGACCGGAGTCGCGCATCGGCCTGCTCGGCCCCAACGGCGCCGGCAAGTCCACGCTGATCCGCACCCTGGTGGGTGAGCTTACAGCCCTGGCCGGGCATCTGGAGCGGGACCCGGATCTCACCGTGGGCTACTTCCATCAGCAACAGGTGGACCGGCTGGCCGCCGACGACACGCCCTACCAGTTGATCAACCGGGCCCACCCGAAATGGACGGAGCAGCAGGTACGCAACGAACTGGGCGCCTTCGGCTTCCATGGCGATGACGTGTTCGAGCCGGTGGGCCGGTTCTCCGGCGGCGAGAAAGCACGCCTGGCGCTGGCGCTGATCGTGCACCAGAAGCCGGCCTTGCTGCTGCTCGACGAACCGGCCAACCATCTCGATCTGGAGATGCGCGAGGCCCTCACCCTGGCCCTGCAGGAATTCGAAGGGGCGGTGGTGCTGGTGTCCCACGACCGTCATCTGCTGGAAACCACCGTGGATGAATTCCAACTGGTGGCCGAGGGGACCGTGCGGCCCTTCGACGGTGACCTGGACGACTATGCACGCTGGTTACAGCAGTCCCGCCGCGATGCCCAGGCCGCCCGGCGCCCGGCGGAACCCGCCGGCGGTCGCGACGATGCCCGCCAGCGGCGCCAGGACGCCGCCAAACGGCGCGAGCAGTTGCGGCCGCTGAAAAAGGACATGGAGAAACTGGAGAAGGCCCTGGACCGGGAAAGCCAGGCCCTGGCCGAGGTGGAAAGCCGGCTCGGCGACGAAACGCTCTATACCGATGCCGGCCGCAAGGACGAACTGAACCAGTTGCTGGCCCGCCAGGGCGAACTGAAAAACCGCCACGAAGAGCTGGAAATGGCGCTGCTGGAGGCCATGGAGAAGCTGGAAGAGGCGGAAGCGTCGCTCTGACCTGGATCGCGACTGAAGCGGAACGCCGCCCGGCCGCCCCTACCGTGTCGCGGCGCCGGCTTCTGGTATCGCGACTGAAGCGGAACGCCGCCCGGTCGCTCCTACTGTCCAGAAGAACGCCGTAGGAGCGACCGGGCGGCGTTCCGCTTCAGTCGCGATTATCCCGCTCCACGGCCTCGCCGCGCTTGAGCAGGGCGGCGCTGCCAGCGCCACAGGCCACCACGGTCTTCATCATCTGCTCCACGCCAATGTCCGGTCGGCGCTCCACCAGATTTTCATCCACGTGGTAGATGAACCCGGAGGTGGGGTTGGGCCCGGTGGGCACGAACACCGACAGGGTGCCGTCGTCATGCCGGGAAGTAATCAGCCCCAGCACCGTCACCGACACCTGACGCCCGTACAGCCACACCCGCGCCACCTCGCCACGCATCAGGCTGTCCTGACTGCCACCGAACAGCTGCACGATCACTTCCTTCACCGTCCGGTAGCCGGGGACATGAGCCATGCCCCTCTCTTCCAGCCGCTGCCAGATCCAGCCGCCCAGGCGGGTGGCCACCAGGGTGCCGACCAGGAAGCAGAACACCACCAGCACCGTCACCACCACCCAGTCGGCGGCGAACTTGGGCAGGCCGAAGCCGCGCACCACCAGGGCGGTGAACGGCGCGATCAGGCTGGTGACCGCTTCGTAGATCCACTTGAAGAAGAACGCGACGATCGAGATGGGCAGCAGGATCACCAGACCGCCCAACAGGGATTTACGAATGAAGAACCAGACTCGATTGTTACTCATGGGTGGTCATACCAGATGCGATTGATATACAGACAGCGTTCCCCGGTGGGCGTTCGAACCCGGGCCTCATCGTCCACCCGCTTGCCGAGCAAGGCACGGGCCAGGGGCGCGTCGATGCTGATCAGCCCCTCGCCGCCAACCGCCTCGTCCGGCCCCACCAGCCGGTAGGTCTCCGTCTCGCCGTCGTCGTTTTCAAGCTCCACCCAGGCACCGAAAAACACCTTCCCGGGGTCCTCCGGCGGACGATCCACCACCGTCATGCCGTCCAGGCGCTTGCTGAGAAAGCGGATGCGCCGGTCGATCTCGCGGAGCTGCTTCTTGCCATAAATATACTCGGCGTTTTCGGAACGGTCGCCCTGGGCGGCGGCTTCCTGCACCGATTTTGTGATCGGCGGGCGCTCCTCCTTCCAGAGGCGTTGCAGTTCCTCGTTGAGCTTCCGGTACCCTGCCGGCGTGATGTACTTGGAGGCGGGTTTGCCTTTCGGGCGCCAACGACCCATGCGTTATCTCCTGGTTGCGGTGATCGCGACGATCGGCAGATTACCCGCCGCCGGCGCGCCTGGCCAACCCCCGGCCATGACCCTGCCCCACGGCAGCGCCCTTGACAGGCCGGCCCGGGCTCGCTAGCTTCAACCCCGTGCAAAGGTGCACCGGAAAATACAAGCGACGTAGCTGGACATCATGTCTTGGTTGCCCCGCTATGTATTTTTCGCATTCCTGATCTGGTGTCCGGCTCTCAGCAAAAAAAGAGAGGACACCCACAATGAAAACCCTTCCGTTCCTTCGTTACGGCATCGCGGCCATTGCCCTGATGGCGGCCCACGCCACGCAGGCTGAAACCCGAATCGGCGCCATCTTCGATGTCACCGGTCCGTTGAACATTTACGGTATCGAGCAGCAGCGCGCTCTCGAACTGGCCGTGGACAACATCAATGAAAACGGCGGACTGCTCGGCGAGCCCGTGAAAGTGGTGAGCTATGATGCTCAGTCCGAGCTGAGCAAGTATACCCAGTTCACCCACACCGCCATCCTGCGCGACAAGGTGGACGCCCTGTTCGCCGGTTTGACCAGCTCTTCCCGGGAAGCCATACGCCCGATCATCCGCAAAGCCGACATCCCTTATTTTTACGCCTCGCTGTACGAAGGTGGCGCCTGCGACAAACAGACCTTCGTCACCGGCACATCCGCCTCCCAGCAGCTTTCGGTGCTGATCGAGTGGGCCGTGAAGGAGTACGGCAAGCGCATCTATATCATGGCGCCGGACTACAATTTCGGAACCATCTCCGCGCACTGGGTGCATGAGTATGCCCGTTCGCTTGGCGCCCAGGTGGTCGGCCAGGATTTCCTCGCCCTCACCGTCACCGACTTCACCCCGACGATCCAGAAGATACAGGCCTCCAAACCCGATTTCGTGGTCGCCCTGCCGGTCGGCTCCAACCAGACCGGCTTTCTTGAGCAGTTTTCCGCCGCCGGCCTGAAGGACTCCATCGGCATCGTTTCCAGCAACTACGGTTCCGGGAACCAGCAGGTCGTGGTCTCACCACGGGCCGGCGATGGCATCATATCCAATCAGGGTTACTACATGGCCGTGGACAACCCCACCAACCGTGACTTCATTGAACTGTGGAAACAACGGCATCCCATCAAGGCACCGCTGACCTCCGGCGCGGTGGCGGTCTGGAATGCGGTGAACCTATGGGCGAAAGCGGTGGAAAAAGCCGGCAGCGCCGATTCCGACGCGGTTATCGAAGCCCTGGAGAGCGGCCTCACCTTCGAGGCCCCCAACGGCACGGTCAAGCTGGAGCCCGGCTCCCATCACCTGCGTCAGAACATCTACATCGCGCGGGGTAACGACAAGCACGACTTCACCATTCTCGAAACCTTCCCGAGCGTGGCGCCGTTCTATGAAAACGAGAAATGCGATCTGATCGCCGATCCCGATCTGGTCGAGCACTTCTCTCCTGAAGCGGACTGACCGCCAAGACAAGCGTCCATTTTTCAGGAGATTTTCATGGATATCGACTATCTGGCGACGGTTATCCTGTCGTCGCTTTCCAGCGCGTCCATTCTGCTTATCGCCACCATCGGTCTGGCCGTGGTGTTCGGGCTGATGGGCGTGATCAACCTCGCCCACGGGGAGTTCCTCATGATCGGCGCCTACTCGGCGCTGACCGCGACGCAGATGGGCGTGCCTTTCGTGCTCGCGATTCCCATCGCGGTCGCCGTAACCATGGCGATCGGCGCCCTGGTCGAGGTTCTCATCATCAAGCGCCTGTATGGGCGCATCTTCGACACCATGCTGGCCACCTGGGGCATCAGCATCGTCTTTTACCAACTGGCGGTGATGATCTTCGGCACCGTGACCCCCGGTATCGGCATGCCACAATCCAATATCCAGATCGGTGATTACAGCCTGGCGGGCTACCCCTTGCTGATGATCGGCGTGGCCGCCCTGATGGGCCTGTTCGTCTATTTCCTGATGACCCGCACGGTCTATGGGATGAAGGCGCGCGCATCGATTCAGCAGCCGGAAATGGCCCAGGCCATCGGCATCGAATCGACCCGGGTGAACACGCTCACCTTCTCGATTGGCTGTGGTCTTGCCGGTTTCGCCGGCGCTGTACTTCTGCCCATTGTCCCCGCCACGCCCTCCATGGGCTTTTCCTTTGTCATCAAGGCGTTCCTGACCGTGGTGGTCGCCGGCCCGGTGACTCTGACCGGCTCCGTGCTCACCGCCATCGGGCTCGGCGGCGGGGCCTCGATCACCGCCAGCTTCCTTACCTCCGTGGCCGGAGACATTTTCTTCTTCCTGATCACCGCCGCTCTCCTCTGGCTTTATCCGCTTGGGATCTCGGCCAAGTGGCGCCGCAAACTGTGAGGTGAGGTCATGTCATATTCGAACGCTATCCACCATCGGGCGGGAACCATTTTCCCGTTCATCGCCGCCATCCTCGCTCTGGGACTGGCGCGAATCATTGATCCCTACCTCGCCTACGTGGCCACCTCCTGGGTGATCTTCGGCCTGCTCGGGCTGAGCCTCGACGTGGTGTGGGGCCGGGGAGGTTTCCTCAGCCTGGCGCAGACCGCGTTTTATGGTCTTGGCGGCTACTTCGGCAGCGTGGTGGCCATCAACCTGTCGGCGGTCACCGGCCACTCCCTGCTTTGGAGTCTGCCCGCCGGCGCCCTGTTCGGCGCGTTGATCGCCGGCGCTCTGGGTTGGATTATTTTCTATGCGCGCATGGGCGCCCTGCAGAGCACGATCCTGTCCTATACCTTCACGCTGCTGCTCTGGTCGGTGAGCCAGTCGTTCAAGCTTGACGCCGGCAGCGCCGTGATCGGCGGCGACAACGGCATGTCGAATATTCCCGGCTATATCCCGGGCTTCGGCGCCGGTGCCGAGGCACTGGAACCGGCCGGCGCGCTTATGTTCGTGGTGCTGGTGGCGGCGCTTGCGTACTTCGCCACCCAACGGCTGATGACCGGCACGTTCGGCAAGATCATCGACAGCATTCGTCTCGACATCGAAAAGACGGAGCTGCTCGGCTATGACGTGCGCCGTTATCAAGTGCTCAACTTCGCCTGGTCCGGCCTGCTTGCCGGACTGGCCGGGGCCTTGTTCGGCGGCTGGTCCAACTATCTGAACCCGTCGATTTTCTCGGTGCAGGAAGCTCTGCTGGTCCCCATCTACGTACTGGTCGGTGGGCTCGGCACCCTGGCGGGCCCGTTCGTCGGCGCCACGCTCATCGGTGGCCTGTCCTTCTGGTTGGGTGGCGGCGCCGTGGGCGGCCAGACCACGCTGATCCTCGGCGTGGTGTTGATCGGCCTGGTTCTGTTCCTCAAGAAAGGCGTGCTCGGCGGACTGGGCGACCTGTGGCGGTCGCGGCTGCCGGACCCCAACGAGGCCGCCCGTGGCGCCGGCGCGGTATCCATCGATCCGGATGAGCTGGCGGACATTCTGTCCGAGGCCGAAGCGCAGGCCGGCCCCGCCAAATCACTGCGTGCCGAGACGTTGTTCAAGCGCTTCGGCGGCGTCATTCCCGTCAACGAGGTATCACTGGCGTTCATTCCCGGGCAGCCGTTCTCCCTGATCGGCCCGAACGGGGCGGGCAAGAGCTCGTTCCTGAAGACCTGCGTCGGTGTTTACCGGCCGGAAGGCGGACGGGTTCTTATCGGCGACCGGGATGTGACGCGCGCGCCTATCTTTCAACGGGTACGCGCGGGCATGGGCGTCAAGAACCAGAAGCCCCAGGTGTTCGGCGAACTGTCGGTGCGGGAGAACCTCTGGGTAGCCGCCTATTCGCGGGTCCGACACCGCCAGCGCGCCAACGGCATCGCCGCCCGGGTGCTCTCCATGCTGGGCCTGGAGGCGCAAGCGGAGGTACGGGCTTCGGTGCTGTCCCATGGCCAGCAGCAATGGCTCGATATCGGCATGGTGCTGTGCCTGGCGCCCCGGGTCGTTCTGTTGGACGAACCCGCGGCGGGCATGACCAAGGAGGAAACCCGGGAACTGTCCACCCTGGTGCGCATCCTGGCCAGGTTCACCACCGTCATCGTCGTTGAACACGACATGGAGTTCGTGCGCACCCTGGAGGGGCAGGTCACCGTGCTCCATCAAGGCAGGCTGTTCGCGCAAGGCGACATCGACACGCTGCGCGAAGACGAGCGGGTTCTCGATATTTATCTAGGGAGGCGGGAACATGTTTAGGATTTCGAACGCCACCGGCGGCTACGGCAAGACCATCATTATCCGGGATGTATCCCTGTACGTGGGCAGCGGTGACGTGGTCGCCCTGCTGGGCCGCAACGGGGTCGGTAAATCGACTCTGATGCGCTATGCCACCGGGCTTATTCCGGCCATCGCCGGGACGGTGGAAATCGATGGCCTGGCCGCGCCCGCGGCACCCGCCCGGCGGGCCCGGCACGGCCTCGGGTACGTACCCCAGGGGCGCTTTGTGTTTCCTCGCATGACGGCGCTGGAGAACATCGCCGTCGCCGCGGAAAGCAATGGTCACAACGGCAAGGAGGCCGTCGAGGAGGCGCTGACCTACTTCCCGATGCTCAAGCCCAAGGTCCACGATCTGGCCGGCGGCCTTTCCGGGGGCCAGCAGCAGGTGCTGGCTCTGGCCCGGGCACTGGCGATCCGGCCCACGGTACTGCTGCTGGACGAACCCACCGAAGGGGTGCAGCCCTCGATCGTCGATGAGATCGCCGGCGTTCTTAAACGCATCAACATTGAACGCGGCATCGCCATGCTGGTGGCGGAACAGGATCTCGACTTCTGCCTCTCCATCGCCAACCGCGCCTATGTAATGGAAAAGGGGGCGATCCGGATGGAGACCGACCGCGCCACCCTGGAGCGCGACAAAGCACTTCAACAAGAACTGCTGGGGGTATGAGATGAAACGCACCGTCCCCCTTTCCCAGGATCAGCAAAACCGGATCGACGCCACTCTGAAGCGTATTCGCGGCGGCCTCGCCCGGTTCCGCGCCACGCGGCCCCAGGAACCCGCCCACACCTTCAAGCCGGAGGCCTTCGATGACAAACGCGCTTGAAAGCCTTTCCGCGCAGGCCGCCGCTCTGGCCGCCGGCACGGTCACGCCCGCTACCCTGGCGCAAGACGCCTTGCAAAGAGCGGAGCAACAGGCGGCTCTGAATGCTTTCGTGGCTCTCGATCCGACAACGATCATGGCCCAGGCCACGGCGGCCACGGATCGCCGCCAGGCCGGCCGGCCACTGAGCCCCATCGACGGGGTCCCGATCGCGGTCAAGGACAACTACCTGACCCGGGACTTTCCCACCACCGCCTGCTCCCGGGCGCTGCCCGGCGCGCGCCCCCGGGACGCCACGGTGGTCGCCCGGTTACGTGACGCCGGCGCCGTTATTTTCGGCAAGACCAACATGCATGAGTGGGCCTATGGCGCGACCAACAGCCTGTCCGCCATCGGCCAGACCCTGAACCCGCGCGACCGGCGCCGCATCACCGGCGGCAGCAGCGGCGGCTCGGCGGCAGCGGTGGCGGCGGGCATCGTGGGTGCCGCCCTCGGCAGTGATACCGGAGGCTCGATCCGCATTCCGGCGGCGGCCTGCGGGGTATACGGCTTCAAGCCGGGCTATGGCCGGGCGTCGCGCAACGGCGTACTGCCACTGAGCTGGTCCCTGGATGCACCCGGGCCGCTGGGCCGGACATTGCGCGATCTGGAATTGCTGTTGCCCTTCTTCCTGGGCGAGGATCGTCGCGACCCTTCCACTTTCGGGGCCGTCGCGATGCGCGACCCCGGCCCCCCCATTGCCGAAGCGCCGGCGCTGATCGCTCTGGACGGGGCCGGCCTGGAACGGTCCGATGAAGTGCGGGCGGCCCTTGTCGGGGCACTCAACGCCACCGGCCTGCCGGTGCCCACCGTTGAGCTTGAGCAGATGGACAGTTACTTCTCCGCCTGGGAAGCGATCCTGCATTGTGAAGCCACCGCCTACCATACCCGGCGTCTGGCCGATCATCCGGAAGGCTTCGGCGCCGTCACCCGGGCCCATCTTGAGGCGGGGAAACAGCTCTCCGGACGGGAATACCTGAATGCCCAGTCGATCCGCGCCCACTTCACCAGCTTGCTGTTGAACCGGCTCGGCGAATGGGATGCCCTGGTCCTGCCAACGCTGCCGGTGACCGCGCCGATGGTCGGGGAAGAGTGGCAGAGCTTCGGCGGGCGGCGGGTGACCACCCAGGACAGCATGACCTGGTTCTGCTGGCTCGGTAATCTTTCCGGGCTGCCCTGCGTGACGTTGCCGGTGCCGAACCCGGCCTCCGCCCTGCCCGTGGGCATGATGCTCATGGGTCGCCCGGGCAAGGACGAGGAACTGCTGGCGATCGCCGGCCTGCTGAACGAACGGATCAATGGTAAGGAGGTATCGTGAGCGCGGATCGATTGGGAATTGGTGTTCTGTTTTCTCAATCAGGGCCGATGGCCGTGACGGAAAACGCCCATCTCAAGGGCATAATCCTTGCATGCGAGGAGATCAACGATGCCGGCGGCGTGGCGGGCCGGAAGCTGGAGCCGGTGATTCTTGATCCCGCCGGCTCCGACGAGAAATACGCGGCGCTCGCCACCGAATTGCTGGTGCAGCACCGGGTCAACGTGATCTTCGGCGCCTGCCTGTCGGCCAGCCGCAAGGCGGTGCTGCCGGTGATCGAGCGCTTCAACGGCATTTTGTTCTATCCTTCGGTTTACGAAGGGTTCGAGTATTCACCCAATGTCGTGTACGGAGGCGCGGTGCCCAACCAGGTGGTTTTGCCCATGCTTGAGTACCTTTTCCAGAATCAGGGACGGCGCATTGCCCTGATCGGCTCGGACACGCTCTACGCCCGGGAGGTGAACCGTATCGTCAACGAGTTTCTCGGCGAGAGCGGCGGCGAGGTGGTCCAGGAAAGCTACGTGCCCATCGGTGCCAGCGAGGACCATTTTGGCGTGGTGCTCTCGGCGCTGCATGATGGCGGCGCGGACGCCATCATCTCCACCGTGGTCGGCGAAGACAGCATCTCACTCTACGACGCGTTCTCCCGCCAAGGTTTCAGCGGCGAGCGCCTGCCGATCGCCTCGCTGACCACCACGGAATCGGAACTCCGGCGCATGCAGCCACAAGCCCGGCGCGGCCACATCTCGGTAACCGCCTATTTCTCGACCCTGACCAACCCGGCGAACAGCGCCTTTCGCGCCGCCTACCAACAGCGTTACGGCAAGGATGAAGCACCGAGTTCCTACTCCGAGGTGTGCTATTCCCAGGTCCATCTGTTCGCCGCCGCCGTGCGCCAGGCCGGCGGCGACGACACCGACGCGCTGTTGTCGTCCCTTTCCGGCGCGGTCTCGAAGGGACCCGCCGGAGATCTGTTCGTGGACGCCGACACCAACCACGTCTCGATCCGCCCGTTGATCGGCCGCGCCACCGCGGACGGGACCTTCGACATCCTGTGGCGCGGCGACGGCGCCATTCGACCGGACCCGTACCTGGTCGGTTATGATCGATCCGTCATGGAACCGGGTGCCACATGAGCGACGATTTCTCTTTTCGCAGCGAGACACTGCTGCGCCGCTTGCGGCGCATGCAGGTACTCGTGATCCATCCGGACGATAGTGAGCGGGAAAACTTTCTCGCGCACCTGCGTCGAATCGGCTGCCGGGTGGACAGCATGTGGCCGGCGCCCTCCTCGCTTCCCGAAAAGACGGACGTGGTGCTGTTCCTGGTGAACCGGATTCACGATGAGGGCGCGCTGTCCTGGATGGCGACCTCCAAGGACATCGCCCGCATTGGCATCATCGCCTTTGAAACCCCGGAAATTCTCGAGGAACTGGAACGCCTTCACGTCCATGGCGTGCTTTCCAAACCGATCCGGCTGTTCGGCGTGCTCGCCGCCCTGACCACCGCCATCAGCCTGGCCCGCCATGAAGCACGGCTGAACAAGCGGGTCGCTTCGCTGGACGAAACCCTGAAAGCCCGCCGCAAGATCGAGCAAGCGGTGCAGATCATCTCGGAAAGCCGCTCCATCTCGGAGGCCGACGCTTACAAGCGCATCCGCGAGAAATCCATGCGCAGCAAACAGAGCATCGCCAGCATCGCCGAGGCCATCATCGCGGCGAACGGGATTTAGGCGCCGCCCAAGCACCCTTTTCCCATCCCGGCGCCGACTTGGTAAACTTCGTTTCCCAATTCTTTCATCGCTTCCTACCGAGAGGTTCGGCCCATGTCTTACCACCGCGCCCCCTGGCCGGCCACGCGTATGCGCCGCATGCGCAAGGACGACTTCTCCCGCCGCCTGATGCGGGAAAACACCCTCACCGTGGACGACCTGATCTATCCCGTGTTCGTGCTCGACGGCGAGCAACGCACCGAAGCGGTGCCCTCCATGCCCGGCGTGGAGCGCATGAGCATCGACCTGCTGGTGGAGGAAGCACGACAACTGGCCGGTCTCGGCGTGCCCGCCATGGCCCTGTTTCCGGTGACGCCGCCGGAAGTCAAAAGCCTGGACGCCGCCGAAGCCTGGAACCCGGAAGGGCTGGCCCAGCGCGCCACCCGCGCGATCAAGGCGGCGGTGCCGGAAATGGGCGTGATCACCGACGTGGCCCTGGACCCGTTCACCACCCATGGCCAGGACGGCATCCTCGATGACCAGGGCTACGTGCTCAACGAAGCCACCGTCACCGCCCTGGTCAAACAGGCGCTGTCCCACGCCGACGCCGGCGCCGACATGGTCGCTCCCTCGGACATGATGGACGGTCGCATCGGCGCCATCCGTGAGGCGCTCGAGGAGCAGGGCCACATCCTGACCCGCATCATGGCCTACTCCGCCAAATACGCCTCGGCTTACTATGGCCCGTTCCGCGACGCGGTGGGCTCCGCCGGCAACCTGGGCAAGGCGGACAAGACCACCTACCAAATGGACCCGGGCAACTCCGATGAGGCCCTACACGAGATCGGCCTGGATCTGGCCGAGGGCGCCGACGTGGTGATGGTGAAACCGGGCATGCCCTACCTGGACGTGGTGCGCCGGGTAAAGGATGAATTCCGCGTGCCGGTGTACGCCTACCAGGTGAGCGGCGAGTACGCCATGCACATGGCCGCGTTCCAGAATGGCTGGCTGGACCAGGACAAGGTGATGATGGAATCCCTGCTGGCCTTCAAGCGCGCCGGCGCCGACGGCATTCTTACCTACTTCGCGAAAGCCGCCGCGCTCAAGCTCAACCAGCGCGACTGACCCTCCTCCTTTCCTTCTTCCCTCCCTCCTTTCCTTGCTGTTCGCCCCGGGCCTGACCGGCCCGGGCATCGCCAGCGGTTTCGTGATCCGCATCAAGACAACCAAGTTGACTGATTCATATAATTTTTCATAACCCCGTTACATCGGGGCGTTACTGATTACGGACCCCCGCCCGCAAGGAGCCCCCGATGCCGTCCGCTCTTGAACGCCAACCCCTTGGTATTCTGGTCCTGATCGCCAGCCAGGATTGCCACGCCGATAATTCCGCCGGCCACGCCATCTCGGCCCTGATCGAGGACCTGGAACGCCGCGACGTGACCGTGGTCACCGCCCTCAACAGCGAGGACGCCGTGGCCATGCTCACCGCGGAACCCGCCATTCAATGCGTGCTGACCAGTTGGAGCCTGCCCGGCGTCCATACCCATCATGGCGCTCTGGAGGTGCTGTCGGCCCTGCGCGAGCGTAGCGCCGACGTGCCCGCCTTCCTGCTCGCCAGCCGGGAAACCGCGAAGACCATTCCCATGCGTGCCATGGAGATGGCCAGCGACTACATCTGGCTGATGGAAGACACCCCATCCTTTATTGGCGGTCGCATCCTGGCGGCCATCGAACGCTATCGGCAGCATGTGCTGCCGCCCATGTTCGACGCCCTGGTGCGCTTCTCCCGGGTCCATGAATATTCCTGGCATACACCTGGCCACCACGGCGGCGCCGCCTTTCTGAAGGCACCGGTGGGGCGCGCCTTTTTCGAGTTCTACGGCGAAAACATGCTGCGCTCGGATCTCTCCATCTCGGTGGGCGAGATGGGTTCGTTGCTCGATCACAGCGGCCCCATCGGCGCCGGCGAGCGCTACGCGGCCAGGGTGTTCGGCGCCGATCGGACCTACTACGTGACCAACGGCTCCTCGACCTCCAACCGGGTAATCCTGATGGCCTCCGCGACCCGCGACCAGGTCGTTCTGTGCGATCGCAACTGCCACAAATCCGTGGAGCACGCGATTACTCTGTCCGGCGCGGTACCGTCCTATCTGGTTCCGATCCGCAATCACTACGGCCTGATCGGCCCGATCCCGCCGGAACGGCTGGCGCCCGAGGCGATTCGCGACGACATCGCCACCAGCCCGCTGTGCCGGGGGCTCCAGAACAGCGATCCGGTGCACGCGGTGATCACCAACTCCACCTATGACGGCCTCTGCTACAAGGTTTCCCGAGTGGAGGAGTTGCTCGGAAAGAGCGTCGACCGTCTGCATTTCGATGAAGCCTGGTACGGCTATGCCCGCTTCAATCCGATTTATCGCGAGCGTTATGCCATGCACGGCGAGCCTGGCGAGGACCGTGGCGACAAACCCACCCTGTTCGCCACCCAGTCCACGCACAAACTACTGGCGGCCCTGTCCCAGGCCTCGATGATCCATATCCGGGATGGTCGCCGCCCGATCGAACACAGCCGCTTCAACGAAGCCTTCATGATGCACGCGTCCACCTCGCCGCTGTACAGCATCATCGCCTCCAACGACGTCAGCGCCGGCATGATGGACGGCCCCGGCGGTGAACGGCTCACCGGCGACGCGATCCGCGAGGCGGTGGCATTCCGCCAGGTGATGGCGCGCCTGAACACGGAATACGATGAGAAAGGGCAATGGTTTTTCGGCGTCTGGCAGCCGGAAACCGCCACCGACCCGATGAGCAAGGAACGCTACCTCTTCCACGAGGCCCCCCTGGAGCTGCTCGCCGGCACGCCTGAATGCTGGACCCTGAACCCCGGCGAGCGCTGGCACGGCTTCAAGAATCTGGAGGCGGATTACTGCATGCTCGACCCGGTCAAGGTGTCCATCACCACGCCGGGCATGGGCTTCGACGGCAAGCTGAAGGCCTCCGGCATTCCCGCCGCGGTGGTCAGCGCCTATCTGGATGAACGGGGCATCGTGGTCGAGAAAACCACCGACTTCACTATCCTGTTCCTGTTTTCCATCGGCATCACCAAAGGCAAGTGGGGCACCCTGATCAACGCCCTGATGGCCTTTAAAAGGGATTTCGACGCCAACGCGCCTGTGCATCGCTGCATGCCCGGCTTCGCCGACCGCCATGGTCTGAACCCGGACCAGGGGCTGCGCACGCTGGCGGTGTCCATGTTCGATGCCATGGCGGCGCTGCGCACCACCGCGCTGATGAGCGAGAGTTTCTCGGTGCTGCCCAGCCCCGACCTGTCACCGGTGCGGGCCTACGAAAAACTGGTGCAGGGCCAGGTTGAGCAATTGCCGCTTTCCGCCCTGGCCGGCCGCACCCTGGCCACCGGCGTGGTGCCTTACCCGCCGGGCATTCCGCTGCTGATGCCCGGCGAAAACGCCGGCCCGGCGGAGGGCCCGGTGCTCGGCTACCTGAACGCACTGCAGGAATTCGACCGCCGCTTCCCGGGCTTTGAGCACGACAACCATGGCGTCGAGGTCATCGACGGCACCTATCACCTGTACTGCATCAAGAACGACTGAGCGGGGAGCGGCCATGAGCGTAGCCGAAGACAACAAGATCGGTTTGCTGCCGGTCACCCTGATGGTGGCGGGCAATATGATGGGCTCGGGCATCTTCATGCTGCCCGCCAACCTGGCCAGCGTGGGGAGCATCTCCGTGGTGGGCTGGCTGATCACCCTGAGCGGCGCCGTGGCCCTGGCGCTGGTATTCGCGAAGCTGGCGATTCTCGACCCCGCCGCGGGCGGGCCCTATGCCTATGCCCGCAAGGCGTTCGGCAATTACATGGGTTATCAGACCAACCTGATCTACTGGCTGGCCAATGTGGTGGGCAACGTGGCCCTGGCCACCGCCGGCCTGGGGTATCTGTCCGGGTTCTTCCCATCACTACAAAACCCGCTGATCTTCGCCATCGCTCAGATCGCGGTGATCTGGCTGTTCACCTACTTCAATATTCTCGGCCCGAAAATGGTCGGCCGGGTGCAGTCCATGACCACCATGCTGGCGCTGTTTCCGATTCTGGCCACGGCACTGCTGGGCTGGTTCTGGTTTGACGGGCATACCTTCACGTCCGGCTGGAACGTGTCCGGCAAGAGCTCGGGCAGCGCCATCATGTCCACGCTCACCTTCACGCTGTGGGCGTTCATTGGCGTGGAAAGCGCCTCGGTGTCGGCGGCGGTGGTCAAGAATCCGCGCCGCAATATCCCCATCGCCACGGTGGGCGGCGTCATTCTGGCGTCGGTGGCCTATATCCTCAGTTCCTCGGTGATCATGGGCATGATCCCGAACCAGGAACTGGTCAGCTCCTCGGCCCCCTTCGCCGACGCGGCGCGCATCGCCTTCGGCGATACCGCCGCCAATATCGTGGCGGTGTGCGCCGCGCTGGGCTGCCTTGGCTCGCTGGCCGGCTGGACCCTGCTGGTCGGGCAATCCGCCAAGGCCGCCGCCGACGACGGCCTGTTCGGCAACCTGTTCGCGCGCACCAATGCCAAGGGCGTGCCCTCCGCTGGCCTGGTGCTGGTCGCCGTTCTGATGAGCCTGCAAGTATTGGCCACCATGTCCCCCACCGCCAGCGAGCAATTCGGCAAGATCGCCTCGGTGGCGGTGATCATGACCCTGCTGCCCTACATCTACTCCGCCATCGCCCTGAAGGTGCTCGGCTACAAGAAGATGCCGCACCGCCAGTACACGGTGTACACCATCATCATCCTGTTCGCGGCGGCCTACAGCCTGCTGGCGCTGATCGGTTCCGATGGCGAACAGACCCGCTGGTCGCTGATCTTCGTGATCGCCACCATCGTGTTCTACGCGCTGGCGCTCAACCGCCAGCACGATATCGAGGAAGCGCGCAAAACACCCGGCGGCGTTTCACCTCACTGGGTGCGTTATCTCACCCTCACCGTGACGCTGGTGGCGCTGGCTCTGATGTTCTGGCTGTCCGTGGGGCGCCATGACAATTTGCAAATCAGAGGTCGGGAAGCGGTGATGGAGTCCCCGGCGCACTCCACCGACAGCCGCCCTGCCACCGATAGCACCCAGGGAGAAACCGGCCTTGAATAAAACGATTCGTCTGGGCGCGCTGATCGCCCTGGCCGGCCTGGCCACCACGCCGCTGGCGCACGCCGACGACGAGGATCTGAACCTGCGCCTGGAAAACCTGGAACGGCAGGTCCTGGAACTCAAGCAACAAATCGATGATCGGGAACTGGAAAACACCCGTAATCCGGCGGGCCGGGCCGACACCATCTCACGGCTGGGGTCCGGCTCCGCCGCCTGGCCGCCCACCGCCGGTGGCAACAGCGGCGTGGAAGTCAAAGCCCATGGCTATATCAAGCTCGACGGCATCTATGACTTCCATGCTGTCGGCAACCGCGACCAATTCGTCACCGCCAGCATTCCCACCCGAGGTGGCGGCGATGATGATCACTTCGGGTTCCACGCCAAGCAAAGCCGTATTGGCGTGGACGTCATTGATCATGACAGCGGCTCCCGGGGCGCCCTGGAGGTGGACTGGTTCGGTGACAGCGACGGCTATCAACTGCAGCTGCGCCACGCCTACTTTCAGGTAAGCCGACTCTACGCCGGCTATGGCTTCAGCAACTTCATGGACATCGACGCTTTCCCGGACACCCTGGACAACGAGGGCCCCGGTGCCAGCGCTTACCGGCTGCAGGCCGGCGTGCTATACCGTCACCCCCTGGACGAGCACAACGCCCTTCTGTTCTCCCTGGAAGATCCGGACACCGAACTTTATGGCGGCGGCGGCGACAGCAACGCCCCGGACGTGGTGGTGGCCTACAAGAATGAGAACGACCGGGGCCACCTGAAACTGTCCCTGGTGGGGCGCCGCCTGAGCGACGGCTCGGACAGCCGGCTGGCCGCCGCCGCCGGACTGACCGGCACCGTGGCGCTCGGCGGCCAGACGCTCTCCTTCGGTGGCTATACCGGCGAGGGCTTCGCCCATTACCTGAGCGACATCAGCGACAGCGGTTACGACGCGGTGGTGGATGGCGAAGGCGACGTGGAACCGCTGCGCGCCAGTGGCGGCTACCTGGGCGTTACCCATCCCTGGTCGGACCGGCTGCGCACCACCTTGGTGGCGGGCAACCTGCGCCTGGAACGCAACGACCTGCTCGCCGACGATGAATTCCGCTCCAGCCGCTATGGCTCCGCCAACCTGGTGTGGGACTACAACGACCGTCTGACCACCGGTATTGAAGTGCTGCGCGGCCGCAATCGGGATCAGCAAGGTGAAACCGGCTACGCCACGCGGGTGCAGGCCAGCCTCACCTATGTATTCCTGAAGTAAAGTGTCCCCGAAACGGACCTGGCCTAGAAGCGGTAGCGGACGTCGCCAAGAATCATGCGGCGCTCGCCATAACCACAGTCATAGACCTGATCGGCGTATTCACCCCGACACCAGGACACGTACTCTTTATCGGCCAGGTTCTTACCGGTGATGGAGAAGTCCCAGGGGCCGGTGGCATAACCGATCATGGCATCGTAAAGCGTCACGGAAGGCACTTCCGGCCCCGGGCCGGTCCCGTAGTCGTAGCCCACCGTGGAGCCCTGGTAACGCACGCCGGCACCAAAGCGCAGACCACTTTCCATCTCGTACTTGGTCCAGGCCGAGGCCACTTCCTCCGCCACGAACGGCAGGCGTTTGCCGGTGGTATCCTGCTGGGCGTCCAGCTTGGTGTAGTTAGCGAGCAAACTGAGATTACCGAACTGCTTCTTCACGCCAATTTCCCAACCGTCCACGGTGGCGCCGGTCTGGTCCACCTCTTGCGGGGTAGCCCCCGCGATCACCCGGTTGGTCTCCTCGATGTCGAACCAGGCGGCGGTGACCGCCAGCCCCAGCTCCTCGGACAGGTATTTGATCCCCGCTTCGCGCTGCTCACCAGTGGTCGGGTCCAGCGTCTGGCCACCGGACACACCCAGGTTGGGAACGAAGGATTCTGAGTAACTGATGTACGGGGAGAGCCCGGAGTCGAAGCGATACATCAGACCAAGCCGTCCCGTGGTGGCGTGGTCGTCCTTGTCCGTGTCAACGCCGTCGGTACCCAGCTGGGTACTGGTGGTATCGTCATAGCGCAGCGCGCCGGAGACCACCACCCGGCCGACTTCCATATGATCAATCAGATAGACGCCGGTCTGCTTCAGTTCATTGTCATCCGCGTCCTCCGGATCGAGCACGGCGTAATTGACGTTACCGTAATCCGGGTCATACACGTTGAGGGGCGTACCCACGCCGGAAAAGACGTTGTCCTCGGTCCACAACGCATCCTGACGATCAACGCCAATGGCCAGCTTATGGCGGGTCGGACCCACCGCGATGTCACCTTTGAGGCGCACATCGAAGTTGGTCACTTCGGTGCCCTTGTCATCCATGTAGATGACACGATTGATGGTGCCGTCCGCCGCGGGGGCCGCGCCGATCGCCGCCCAATGCTCACGGGTTTCGGTTTCACTCTCGGAGTAACGACCGGTGAACGCGATGCCCCATTGCTCGTCGATGCGGTGATCCACGAACAAGGTCACTTCGTCACGGCTGCGGTCATAGCGATCCCAGTCCGGCTCGCCGACGAAGGTCTCCGAGCCGATATCGCCAAGGGGGCCGGGCAGCAGCGTGCCTTCCGCCGGCAGGAACTGCGCCGAGACCGCGCCATTATCCTGCTGGCTGTTCAGCAACAGGCTGATGGTGGTGTCGTCGGTGGGCAACCAGGTGATTGAGGGCGCGAACAGATAGCCGTCGTCGTCCACATAATCCACCTGGGTACCGCTGTCCCGTTTGAGGGCGACCAACCGGTACAGGACCTTGCCGTCCTCCGACAGCGGCCCGGTGATATCCGCTGCCACCTGTTTACGATCGTAGGAGCCCACCTGGGCCCACAGCTCACCTTGACGGTCGGGCTTGGGTAGCTTGGAAACGGCGTTGATGATGCCGCCCAGCTCCGACTGGCCATACAGCACCGACGACGGCCCCTTGAGCACCTCGATGCTTTCCAGCGCGTAGATGTTGGGGCGCACGGAATTATAGGAACCGTACAGATAGCGCAGGCCGTCCACATAAAAGGACGGGTTCAGGCCTCGCACCTTGGCGGAGTCGCCACGGGTGTCGAAACCGAAATTGCCGCTGTGGACCCCGGGGCTGTACAACAGGGCGTCCTGAATGTTCTTCGCGCCGGTATCCTGCATCAGCTCCTGGCCCACCACTTCGATACCAAACGGCTGTTCCTCCGCCGGCACGTCCAGCTTACCCGCCTGCGGGCGTTCATCGGCGGTAATGTAATCGTCGCCCGGGGCCTCGTCGGCCACTTCCACCGGGGCCAGGGTACCGCTTTGCCGGGCCAGGGAGGCCGGGGCCCAAAGGGCCGCGCAGAGCGCAACGACGGACCCGGCGACCCGGCGCCCGTCAGGAGAGAAGAAGTCCAGCATGGTCAGGGAGCTCCAGAACAATCAGAATCAGGCAAAAGTAATGATAATGGTTCGCATTATACTTACCAGTTACCAATTGTTAAGCCCCGCTCACCTCTCCCCGCTCAGCGATCGAAGGGAGTAAGCTGGGACGGGCGGGCACCCTGTCACACCCCTGTCACACCAATGTCATGGAATGGGAGGCCCCGCGCCCGCTTCAGGAAGAGACCATGAACGACATCGCCATCGACCCCAACGCCATCGACCTGAACAATCCGGATTACTACATCAATCGGGAATTGAGCCTGCTTCAGTTCAATCTGCGGGTGCTGGAGCAGGCGATGGACGAGAACCACCCGCTGATGGAGCGGCTCAACTTCCTGCTGATTTTCTCTTCCAACATGGATGAATTCTTCGAGATCCGCGTGGCGGGCCTGAAGAACCGGCTGGAGACGGGTACCGGACAGCCCGGCCCGGACGGCATGCTGGCCCAGGAGATCCTCGACGAAATCGCCCGCGTCACCCATGAGGCGGTGCAGCGCCAGTACCACATTCTTCAGGACATTCTGCTGCCGGCGCTGGCCGAGGAGGGCGTGCACTTCCTGCGCCGCGAACATTGGACACCCCAGCAGGCGGAGTGGGTGAAGAAGTACTTCCGCGAGCAGGTGTACCCGGTGCTGACACCGATCGCGCTGGACCCGGCTCACCCCTTCCCGAGGCTGGTGAACAAGAGCCTCAACTTCATCGTGCCCCTGGACGGCAAGGACGCCTTCGGCCGCTCCACGGGCCTGGCCATCGTGCCGGCGCCACGTTCATTGCCTCGGCTGATCCGTCTGCCGGAGCACATCTGCGAAAACGGCAACGACAACTTCATCTTTCTGTCGTCGATGATCCACGCCCATGTCAGCGATCTGTTCCCCGGCATGTCGTCCACCGGCTGCTACCAGTTCCGGGTGACCCGCAACGCGGACCTGGAGGTGGACGAGGACGTCGAGGATCTGGCCAGCGCGCTCAAGGGGGAACTGCTGTCGCGCCGCTATGGCGATGAGGTGCGGCTTGAAGTAGCGGACAACTGCCCGCGTCATCTGATCGACTACCTGCTGGAGCAATTCGAGCTGACCGAGCAGGACGCCTATGAAGTGAACGGCCCGGTGAACCTGGCGCGCATGTTCACCAGCGTGAACCGGCCACGCCTGCATTACCCGCCCTTCACGCCTCGCATACCGGCGGCGGTGCGCAAGACCGAGAGCATCTTCGACGCCATTGATCAGGGCGACATTCTGATGCACCACCCGTTCGAGAGTTTTTCACCGGTGGTCAACCTGCTCGCCGAGGCGGCCCGGGACCCCAGGGTATTGGCGATCAAGCAGACCCTGTACCGCACCGGCACCAATTCCGAGATTCTCGACCACCTGGAAACCGCCGCCCGCAACGGCAAGGAAGTGACCGCCGTGGTGGAGCTGCGCGCGCGCTTCGACGAGGAATCCAACATCGAGGGCGCGCGGCGCCTGCAGGAAGCCGGCGCCATGGTGGTGTACGGGGTGGTGGGCTACAAAACTCACGCCAAGATGCTGCTGGTGGTGCGCCGCGACGGCGATGGCATCAAGCGCTATGCCCATGTGGGCACCGGCAACTACCACACCAAGACCACCAAGATTTACACGGACTATGGTTTGATGACCGCCGAAAAGGGACTCTGCCAGGACGTCCACAAGATCTTTCAGGAGCTCACCGGCATGGGCAAGGCGGCGCGGCTCAAGCAGCTCAAGCACTCGCCGTTCACCCTGCATCCAAGCCTGATCCAGTGGATCAATTTCGAGACCGAGCAGGCCCGGGCCGGCAAGCCGGCGCGCATCATCGCCAAGTTCAATTCCCTTACCGAGGAGCACATCATGCAGGCCCTGTACCGGGCCAGCCAGGCGGGGGTGGAAATCGATCTGATCGTGCGCGGCATCTGCTGCCTGCGGCCGGGCATCCCGGGCCTGTCGGAAAACATCCGCGTGCGCTCCATCATCGGCCGTTTCCTGGAGCACACCCGCATCTACCATTTCCACCACGCCGGCGACGACCTGGTCTACTGCTCCAGCGCCGACTGGATGGATCGCAACCTGTTCAACCGGGTGGAAACCTGCTTTCCAGTGAACGACCCGGCACTCAAGGCGCAGGTGCTGGAGCAAGGGCTTGGCTTCTATCTGCGCGACAATGGCCAGGCCTGGCGGCTCAATGCCGACGGCAGCTACAGCCGCGTGCAACCGGCGGAAGGGGAAGCGCCCTTCCTGGCCCAGCAGGCCCTGCTCAGCGCCCTGGCGGGCGCCTGACGGCCAAACCAGCCTGTAGGAGCGGCTCTACAGCACGGTAAGAGTGTAATCCGCCGCCTGGAAATACTCCTGTTCCTGCTCCAGATCCGCCTGGGTAAGCGGGTGGTTCTCCAGCCAGCCGGCCGGGAACTCCAGCGTCAGCGCGCGCGGGTCCGCGCTCAGGGTGATCGGCGGCACCGGGTCGTCGTTGCGGGCATGGTGCAGGCGGCAGGCGAGCCGCAGGATCAGGCAGAGCCGCAACCAGCGGGCCTGCTCATCTTCCGGCGCCTCGGCCAGGGACGACAACGGCAGCTTGCGACGGTGGCCACGCACCAGCAACGCCACCGCCTGCTGCTCTTCCCGGGAGAAACCGGGCAGGTCCGAGTGGGTCACCAGATAGGCCCCGTGCTTGTGAAACTGGCTGTGTGACACCGCCAACCCCAGTTCATGGAGCAGCGCCCCCCAGCGCAGGGTATCGGCGGCGCCTTCATCGTCCAGCTCCCAGGCGGCGGCCACCTGGTCGTAGAGCCGGCGGGCGGTAGCGGAGACCCGTTCCGCCTGGGCGCGCTCCACATGGTAGCGGTTGAGAATCGCCTGGATGCTGCGCTCACGGACGTCCTCATGGCTGAAACGCCCGAGCAGATCGTAAAGCAGCCCCTCGCGCAGGGCACCACCGGACACCTGCATATGGGCGAGACCCAATTGCTCGAAAATGCCAAGCAGGATCGCCAGGCCGGGGGCGAAGATCGGCTTGCGATCCTCGCGCAATCCTTTCAGCGAAAGAGCCTCCGCGCTACCCGCCTTGATCACCTTGCGGCGTGCTTTCTCCAACCCTTCCAGGGAGACCCCTTCCTGGCTCCAGCCATTCTCCTCGCACACCTGGGCAATCGCCTTGACGGTGCCGGAAGCCCCCACCGCCTGGGCCCAGCCGAGCCGGCGATAGTTGGTCTCGATGGATAACACTTCCTGGCGGGCGGCGGTCACCGCCTTGCGGAAAGCCGCCTCGGTGATGCGCCCGTCGGCGAAGAAACGCTGCCCGTAGCTGACGCATCCCATGTGCAGGGATTCGGTTTCGGCGGCCTCGAAACGCTCGCCGATGATCAGCTCCGTGGAACCACCGCCAATGTCCACCACCAGCCGGGTGCCGGCGTCATCGGCCAGGCTGTGGGCCACCCCCAGATAGATCAGGCGCGCCTCTTCGCGGCCCGCCACCACCTCGATATCGTGGCCCAGCTGAGCCTCCGCGCGAGCGATAAAACGGCTTGAATTACGGGCCATGCGAAGTGTGTTAGTGCCCACTACGCGCACATTGCCCTGGGGCACGCCGGCGATCCGCTGAGCGAAGCGGCCCAGGCATTCCAGCGCCCTTTCCTGGGCCGCGGCGTCCAACTGATTATCCGGCGTCAGACCGGCGCCGAGCTGCACTTTTTCGGAGAGGCTTTCCAGAATCCGCACCTCGCCCTGGGCCTGGCGGGCCACCACCATGTGGAAGCTGTTCGACCCCAGATCGATGGCGGCCATGTGTTCGGGTTGTCGCAAAACCGTCCTCCTCGGCGGATTCGGCCGGCGCCTCCATAGGCGGCCGCTGTCGGCACCATTGCCCGGCGCGCTTGAAATCCGCGCCCCAGACCCTGATATTAATGACCCTCTGCATTGCCATGATCGCATGGCGTGCCCCACATCCCGCGAGCCTAGCAGGAGATTTCAATGAGCGGCGAGATTATCAACGTGACCGACGCGGATTTCGAGGAGAAAGTCCTGAAAGCCGACGGCCCGGTTCTGGTGGACTACTGGGCGCCCTGGTGCGGCCCGTGCAAGATGGTGGCGCCGATCCTGGAGGATCTCTCCGGCGAATACGCGGACAAGCTGACCATCGCCAAGCTGAACATCGACGACAACCCGGAAACGCCCAAGAAATACGGCGTACGTGGCATCCCCACCCTGACCGTGTTCAAGAACGGCGACGTGGAAGCCACCAAGGTGGGCGCGCTTTCCAAGTCCCAGCTCACCGCCTTCCTGGACAGCACGCTCTGAACCGGGACCGGTAACCGGCCCAGCCCCGTGGGGACCAGCGCAAATGGTTGGCTTCACGGGCTGGACAGCCCCCGAACCCGATGGTACATTCCCGAATCAGCGTATTCGCACCCTCTGGCAGGGATCACCGTTTTGTCCGTTTTGCGCCTTTCCGGCAAACGTCCTTAACGGGGTAATCACCGCCGCCGGCCCCTGGGAATCAGGCCCCGCCGCACGGTGATTCGCAAGGGTCACATCTTTACTCGTTCCCGTTTGATGCGTCAGGCCATGTCCGGCCCCCCTTTATTGCTTTGGTAAGGGCCGCCGAAACAGGGCCCAGCGAATGCACGCCATTTTTGGATCCGAAAAACGAATCAATTAGAGCATCCCGAGGCCCGTCGGCCCGGATGCGCCGGACCATCGAGACACCACCCCATGGTGCATCCCGTCAATTCATTTCTGGACACCCTGTAAAACTCCAATGAATCTAACCGAACTGAAACAGAAGCCGATCGGCGAACTGCTGGATATTGCCAAGGAACTCGGCCTGGAGAACCTGGCGAGAACCCGCAAACAGGACGTAATCTTCTCCATCCTCAAGAAAGCCGCCAAGAACGGCTCCGACATCTACGGCGACGGGGTTCTGGAGATCCTGCAGGACGGGTTCGGTTTCCTCCGCTCCGCGGAAGGCTCCTACCTGGCCGGCCCGGACGACATCTACGTCTCCCCCAGCCAGATCCGGCGCTTCAACCTGCGCACCGGCGACACCATTTCCGGCAAGATCCGCCCCCCCAAGGATGGCGAACGCTACTTCGCCATGCTCAAGGTCAACGAGATCAACACCGACCGCCCGGAAAACGCCAAGAACAAGATCCTGTTCGAGAACCTGACGCCGCTATTCCCCACGGAACGCTTCGTCATGGAAATCGGCAACGGCTCCACCGAGGACATCACCGCCCGGGTGATCGACCTTGTGGCGCCGATCGGCAAAGGGCAGCGCGGCCTGATCGTCGCCCCGCCCAAAGCCGGTAAGACCATGCTCCTGCAGAACATCGCCCACTCCATCGCCCGCAACAATCCCGAAGCCCACATGATCGTGCTGCTGATCGACGAGCGGCCCGAGGAAGTGACCGAGATGTCACGCACGGTGCGCGGCGAAGTGGTGGCCTCCACCTTCGATGAACCGCCGGCCCGCCACGTGCAGGTCGCCGAGATGGTGATCGAGAAAGCCAAGCGGCTGGTGGAGCACAAACAGGACGTGGTGATCCTGCTCGACTCCATCACCCGTCTGGCGCGCGCCTACAACACCGTGCAGCCCAGCTCCGGCAAGGTGCTCACCGGTGGTGTCGACGCCCACGCCCTGGAAAAACCCAAGCGCTTCTTCGGCGCCGCCCGGAACATCGAGGAAGGTGGCAGCCTGACCATCCTCGCCACCGCCCTGGTGGAAACCGGCTCCAAGATGGACGAAGTGATCTACGAGGAGTTCAAGGGCACCGGCAACATGGAACTGCACCTGGACCGCAAGGTCGCCGAGAAGCGCGTGTTCCCGGCCATGAACATCAAACGCTCCGGCACCCGCCGCGAAGAGCGCCTGGTCAGCGAGGACGAACTGCAGAAGATGTGGATTCTGCGCAAGGTCCTGCACCCCATGGACGAAATCGGCGCCATGGAATTCCTCATCGACCGCATGAAGCAGACCAAGACCAACGCGGAGTTCTTCGACTCCATGAAGCGCAAGTAACACCAACGGTCTCTCCACAAGACCCCGTAACGCAAAACGCCCCGGTCATCGCCGGGGCGTTTTGCGTTTCAGGCCAACGTCAGAACGTACCGCAACTGTAGGAGCGACTTCAGTCGCGATAAAGGACGACTTGTCAGGCATCATCCACCGAAACCCGCCTGTTCCTTTTCCGATACTTCCTTTGGTATCCACGGCGCTGCTTAGTGACCTCATAAAGGACGATCCCGGATGTGGTGGCAAGATTAAAGCTCTCGATCATTCCGAACATGGGGATGCTGACGCACAGGATACTGTGCGCAATAGCGGTATCACTGATACCCCGAGACTCATTGCCAAACCAAACGGCCAGCTTGTACCACTCAGTAAAGTCCACCTCATCGAGAACGCCATTGTTTCGCCCCTTGACGTGCGGAGAGGTCACGATCGACACAAAGCGATTCTTCTCCAGGTGCACTATGCAGTCTTCGGTGCTGTCAAAGCGCTTGACGAAACTCCATTTGATAGCTGAAACGGATGTCTGGTTGAGCGCTTTCGTTTCCCGCATTTCTTGCCAATCGTCCGGAAGGGCTGACCGGGGATCGATCACGTACACCTTCTCCACACCCAAGGCATTCACGTTGCGAATGACCGTGCCTATATTCCTGATATCGCTCGGGTCTTCAATCACGGCAATCAAGTTCTTGCAGCGGTCACCTTTTATTTCATCCGCGCGCTTCCGCACCGAACTTTTTTGTTTCTTCTCTTCCATCATTTCTGCGCTACCGCTCTCACGTGATGACTAACGCCAGGATAGTACCCTGACCGGGATTCCCGTGGTGCCTTTGGCGAACCCGGCTGCGACCTTTTTAAGCACTATCTGGCATCAATCCCATAGGGCCAATCTCGTCAGAGCATGGCCTAAGTTCAAGAACACCTTTATTGGTGATAACCAAATGAAACTCGGCCGACCAGGAACCATCACAAATATACTTTTCCCTCAGAGAGGGCCAATCTTCCAGCTCGTCCGACACAAATTTAATCACTTTAAGTCGCACTTAAACCTCATAATCCATACCACCCCCGCTAAACGGCGAACGTTAGCGAGCGCAATGGAGGCCACGCTTTTTTGACGGGAACGAATTAAAGCGGCCTTTAGGCATTTACACGCTCATAATTCCATCGTAGAAATTATTCCTGTGCTCTTCCCAGTATTTTGGATTTAGCACAACTTCGTAATATTCAATGGCACCCTGATAATGGAGCTCAAATTTTAATGTCAACGGCTTGTGATCTGGCTTTATATTGGAGATAACCACAGCATACCAGGAGCTTTTTGATTCTGATTTATAGGCGAATGACTTTTTGGTTCTACCATTTTCGTTTGCTTTGCAATAGTTAACTGCTTCCAAGCTAGGCCCGATAGAAATCACCTTTATCATTATTTTTTCACCAGGCTCGTCAGGCGTAACAAACCCAATACGCATAGTGTATGGGGAAGCCAATTCTGTAATTTCTGGCTCTTTGCTAATTTCATTCCACGTTCCAGATACAGAAACCCCAATCGTGCCAAACTTGCTTTCTAGATCGACTCCTTCGTACTCATACATTTTGTATAAGTGAGTGCAACCAGACACGAGCAGCAGCAATGAAAATAACAAGGTCTTCTTCATAGATTTCTGACGTCTCAAACACCGGCGCAGCTTTGCTGCGCGCGATCCAATAGAATGGCTCAAAGCCGAGCACATGCGAATAGCCCGAATAGAATACCACTGTTGGAATATCAGTATTAAAAATGCTGCGGCGCGATATAAGAAAAGAGCGGCTTTCATTTTTTCCTAACGTCTGGCACAGCTGCCAAGGATCGGCCCGCTGCTTCTTTTATGTGCCATACGCTTCATCATAGGTTGCCAGGATTTGATGAATATCCCAATTTCTGGTGGCCCAGATTGCGTATGCAGCCCATGTAACCTGCCATATCGAACTACCTTTGCCATGAACGGCATCCGATACTTGGGGCCTGACAGCCAGTGACGCCAATCTAAGCCCAGGATATTTACCCATACAAACCTCGGCATACAACCCCTGTTTTGCCTGACAGTGCACGTTCATAATATAACCATAAGCAGTTATTGGCTGGACTTTAGGCACTCCCACTTCTTTCCCATCCAGCCAGATTTTCAATTCGCGCTCAGGAGTCAATTTTGACTCCGAAGGCTTTGGTGGTTGATCTAAATTCGACAGCCCCCACCAATACACGAACTGCGGCAATAGCACGACCGCAAAAAGAATCACAACGAAGGACCAAGCAATTTTCTTTAGCATGATTCACACATAACGTCGAGAAAAGCGGGTCCACGACAGTGGCGCCAGGCGCCACCGGCCTCGTACTGATGCACTCTATTACGAATAACCTCTCGGCCGGTACTCATCATGATTGGCCACCTTTCCCCTTAGCATTTTTTCCCACAGCTTAGATTGAGTTTCATAGTCCAGCGAAGACCAGTCCACGAGCTCTATACCAGCATCCTGATAGTCGCCTTTTGCTTTCATCGCGGCATAATTCTCAGATCTAGTTACAATATGAACCTGCTCGCAGCGCTTGATGGTTTCGATAAACTCTTGGGCGTCTCGGTAATCGTCCGTAAGATGCCTTTTAACCAGTTGCGTCAGTGTGGTCTGAATTCTCAAAAAGTGCTCCAGCCGCAACTCCTCCTCGAAACAGGAGGCTCGTTTCGAGACGCGACCCGTAAACATGCGAACTCTCTTCTTGAGCCGCTCGACAGTTGCATGGGTATACCAAGATCGAGCCACACTCGGGGTGACATTTGGGCGACCAGCAAGCCACATGATCTCTTCATAAACGGCCGACAGCTCGTTATCTATATCGGAGTCGATCGCATGCCTCCTGAATTTCCTAATGCCCACATTCACCAGCGGCCTCAGGGCCGAGAAGCTGAGAAAAGGCAGTCCGGTGGGGACCCAGCAGGGCGGAAACGTACTGAAATAAGCTATTAAGTTTTTTTATCATTTTGAACCGTTCCGCATCATCTGCAAGCCCCATATTTGATGCTGCCGATTCGAGCTGATGCCAGAACTCATTCGGTGCTCCACATAGCAGACCAAGATCATCAAGAGCATTCATGGCCAACTCTAATTCATTGTGATCAAAGTATTCGGCATATTCCTCGTCACATACCTTTCTTCTTCAAAGAGCATTTCCGGAGGCAGCAAACCACGGCCTGCTCTCAGATGCTTTATCGTTACTTTCCAAGATTCTTCGAGTGATGCAATGGCCCTGTAGACGCTTAACGCCCGCTTCAGCTGCGCCAAAACAGGAGCGTTTTTGTGTTAATGTTTGAGCGCAGCGAGTGACACAAAAATGAGGAAGGTTTGGCGTCAGTCTACAAGCTTTTGTCAGCATTATTCACAAATTAAGCCATATACTTTTATGGACAACAAAATAATAGAAGCGCTTGCCAGCAGACAAGGTATACCTATATCAAACAAAAACCACCTAAGAATTTGGCTGCGTTGATGTTTCCAGAAACCACTTTCAAACCTAATTAATGCGAATTCAATGTATTCAGTTTTTGAACTCATTTCCTCGATTTGATTTTTGATGCTATTGATTGCCGTTTCATACCGATATTCTTCTATATTTTCCTCAATAGAATTAATTATAGTTTGAAAGCGTTCAGATTGTTGTCGCTGCCCCTTCCACCATGAAAACAGTGTAGTCTGTCTTTCCTCGTTAGTGCGAGGCTCAAATGTTGATGAGGTCGCGTAGCTCGCGGCAGTAGCCTTAGGTATTTTTATACCTGTTAGTCTGTGTCTATTTTCTTTCAAATGATCTGAAGACGCCCACAAGAAGTGACATAGAAAGTACACCAACGCTGCAATGAGGAACAGGTAAACATGGAGTATGTTTAAGTCCTCAAACTTAAAGCCTGAGAACCCATTTTGACTGCCAAAAGTTGCAGAGCCAATGGTTAAAATAATTCCGATACTCGAAGCGACTAATAGATTCCTTCTGATTCGCTGAGTATTGTTATCTAACGGTTCAATATTTGGTTTTTTTAGCAGTAAATCAAAATCCAACTCAGATTCCTTATAAATTTATGGCTTGAAGCCAAGGTAGTGCTAACGCCGCATTAAGGTGTGAGCAGCGCTTGGCTATACTTGAGCGAAGCGAAACTACCAAGCTTTTCGAATCATTTTTAAATTCTTTATTAGATGATTTTTCCCACTTCGTCTGCAATACCTTTAACATCATTTCTCAATGAGTTAGATTGACTTTGTGTTAGCATATTCTCAGGCCTAGAAAATGTTCCACTAGAAGCATCATAATTGGGGTATAAAAGCTTATTTCTCAAGTTATGCAAAAGAACAGCAGTTGTCGCAATTTTTGATTGCGTTGCGCTGTCACAATGGTTAACAGCAGCCTGCTGAAACCGCTGAATCTTCTGATTGTGACTAACGCTGGGACCCACGCCTTGTCCGTCGTGGTCAGCTAAAGCACACCCAGCCGACTCAAACGCATGATAGGCTAGAAAAGCTGATTTTTCTTGCACTTTTCGGGTGTCATTACTAGCCTTTAACGCTCTCTTCGCTATTTGTAAATAATCATTCTTAAGCGCCATATATACACATCCCTCTTGTTAATAAGGCTCTGTAAGTATTTGGAGAAATACCTTTAGGGTGCTCTAAAAACTCCTTAGGCATTGGCTTTATTGACGGCAGGATACCAGTCTCTTGATAAAACAATCCAAATACACCTTTAACCTCTTTCAAGGCCGCAAAGTAGGTTCTATTTGTACTAACTGTCACAAACCTCATTTCATATATCTTTCTTGGCCGTTTAAATGGATATATTCCAGAAATTCCAAGTACTCGATGGCTCATCTTTCGATTCTGTATTATATCTCTCAGCACAAGAACACGCTCCGTTATTTCCGGTTGCTCGTTGTACAGATACTCTTCTTCTGTTTTATATTTAACTAGTTCTGAAAACATTTCATCTATAAACCTGTATTCATCTAACGCTTTTGTTTAGCGGCGCCCCGACAGGGGCGTCCGGTGGAGGCCGCAGGCCGAAACAAACTACAACAACTTGTTATGTGCTTTCTCGGGCCTTGTGCACTAGCCAGACAAACCAGAAACCTAAAACAGCCCGCAAACGATGAGACCGGCCCAAGCCACGGCTTTTATAAAGACAGTTTCCTCACCCGCCAAACCAAAATCGAAATAACCTAAAACTGTATTTTCTAAGCGCCCGGCTCCGCCGAAAAAAAGAACCCAGGCAAAGAACACAAGACCAATCAGATATAGCACTCAAATTTCCTTGGTACACATAACAGGTATTAGGACGCCGGCTCGAATATCCAATGAACGCGCCAGCGTCATATCCCAGCTTCTGTGTTTTGATATAAAGCCGAATAAACCAGATATTTCATATAGTTACAAACCTATCATTAGGGGTCCGTCCCCGTTCGCGTGACCGCTTTGTTTGCCGGCATCAAGCATGGCGTCCGTGTGGGCTGCGGCCGGGGCGGCCGGGCGGGGCTCCGCTTCTGTCACGATCTTCGGGGCGCTTATCGCGACTGAAGCGGAGCCCCGCCCAGTCGCTCCTACTGCAGACCCGCGGAGGGTGGACGTCATGGCATCGTGCGCGGCGGGTGGGCTGTTATACTGCCGCCACCTTGTAGCCGGCGAGACCGTTTTTCATGAAATACCGCGATCTTCGTGACTTCATCCAGCAACTGGAACAGCAGGGCGAGCTGAAACGCATTACCGCCGAGGTGGACCCGCGCCTGGAGATGACGGAGATTTGCGACCGCACGCTGAAGGCGGGCGGGCCGGCGTTGTTGTTCGAGAACCCGAAGGGCTCTTCGATTCCGGTGTTGGGCAATCTGTTCGGCACCGAGCGGCGGGTGGCGCTGGGTATGGGCCGGGATTCCGTGCAGGAGCTGCGCGAGCTGGGTGAGCTGCTGGCGTTTCTTAAGGAGCCGGAGCCGCCCAAGGGGTTCCGCGATGCCTGGGAGAAGCTGCCGATTTTCCGCAAGGTGCTGAGCATGAGCCCGAAGGTGAGCGGCAGCGGGCCCTGCCAGCAGCAGGTGATCGAGGGCGAGGACGTGGATCTGGGCCAACTGCCGATCCAGACCTGCTGGCCGGGCGACGCCGGGCCGCTGGTGACCTGGCCGCTGGTGATCACCCGGGGGCCGCATAAGGAGCGCCAGAACCTGGGCATCTACCGCCAGCAGTTGATCGGCCGTAACAAGCTGATCATGCGCTGGCTGGGACACCGGGGCGGGGCGCTGGATTTCCAGGAGTGGCAGGAGGCGCACCCGGGCGAGCCGTTCCCGGTGGCGGTGGCCTTGGGGGCGGACCCGGCCACCATTCTGGGCGCGGTGACGCCGGTGCCGGACAGCCTCAGCGAGTACGCCTTCGCCGGCTTGCTGCGCGGCAGCAAAACCGAGCTGGTGAAGTGTCTGGGCTCGGATCTGCAGGTTCCGGCCAGCGCCGAGTTCGTGCTGGAGGGGCATATTTATCCCGGCGAGATGGCGGACGAAGGGCCGTTCGGCGACCACACCGGTTATTACAACGAGGTGGAGCGTTTCCCGGTGTTCACCGTGGAGCGCATCACCCACCGTCGCGATCCGATCTACCACAGCACCTACACCGGCCGGCCGCCGGATGAGCCGGCGGTGCTGGGCCTGGCCATGAACGAGCTGTTCGTGCCGATCCTGCGCAAGCAGTTCCCGGAGATCGTGGATTTCTATCTGCCGCCGGAGGGCTGCTCCTACCGCATGGCGGTGGTGACCATGAAGAAGCAGTACGCCGGCCACGCCAAGCGGGTGATGATGGGGGTGTGGTCGTTCCTGCGCCAGTTCATGTACACCAAGTTCGTGATCGTCTGCGACGACGATGTGAACGCCCGCGACTGGAAGGACGTGATGTGGGCGATCACCACCCGCATGGACCCGGCCCGGGACACGGTGCTGGTGGAGAACACCCCCATCGACTACCTGGACTTCGCTTCTCCGGTGGCCGGCCTGGGCTCCAAGATGGGCCTGGACGCCACTACCAAATGGCTCGGTGAAACCAGCCGCGAGTGGGGCACGCCGATCACCATGGACGCGGACGTGAAGCAGCGCGTGGACGAACTCTGGGACCAGCTCGGCATTGATCTCTGACAGCGCTTGAAGCGGGTCCCGGCGCCATCATATAAACAGGATGCGTAACCGGAGACCCGCGTCATGTCCGACACCCTGACCCTGGGCTGCGCCCACTGCGGAGCGGTCAACCGCATTCCGGCGGCCCGCCGCGCCGACGGCCCGCGCTGCGGCAAATGCAAACGCCCCCTGTTCGAGGGCGCCCCGATCACCCTTACCAGCGCCAATTTCAGCGCCGTGGTGGAACGCTCGGAGCTGCCCGTGGTGGTGGATTTCTGGGCCAGTTGGTGCGGCCCCTGCAAGGTGATGGCGCCGGTGTTCGCGCAGGCCGCCGGCCGGCTCGAGCCGGACCTGCGCTTCGCCAAGCTCGACACCGAAGCGGAGCCGGCCCTGGCCGGGCGCTTTGGCATTCGCAGCATCCCCACCCTGATCGTGTTCCGCGAGGGCCGTGAGCTGGCCCGCCAGGCCGGCGCCATGCAGCCGGCGCAACTGGAGCAGTGGCTGGCCGCTTACCGGCTGTGACTCCCGACCCCGGGGCGGACGGCCCCTGAGTCAATTGCGCCTCGCTGCGGGATTGGTACGATGGTTCCATAAAAACAAACGGGAACCATCATGGCTTTCAATCTTTCCCTGGACCGCCGCGGCTTTCTCAAGGCGCTGGCGGCCACCGCCGGGGCCGGCGCCCTGCCCACCCTGGCCCGCGCCTCGGAGCAACCGGGCGGCGGCCAGTGGCAAAACTGGTCCGGTAACCAGAGCGCCCGCCCCCGGGATCTGGCCTATCCGGCCACCGAGGACGCCCTGAAGCAATTGCTGGCCGCCACCACCGGCACGGTGCGCGCCTTCGGCGGCAGCCACTCGTTCAGCGGCGTGGTGCCCACCGACGACACCCTGGTCTCCCTGGAAGCGATGGCCGGCCTGCGCGGCCGCGATGGCGACGTGCTGCACTTCGGCGCCGGCACCCGCATCGCCCAGGCCGGCGCCCAGGCCTGGGGCGAGGGGCAAAGCCTGATCAACGAACCGGACATCAACCTGCAATCCCTGGCCGGGGCCATCGCCACCAGCACCCACGGCACCGGCCTGGGGCTGCCCAGCCTGTCCGCCCAGGTGGACGGGCTCACCCTGCTGGACATGACCGGCCGGCGCCACCGGCTGACGGCGAAGGACGGCGAGCTGTTCGACGCCGCGCGCTGCTCGGTGGGCGCCCTGGGCCTGGTCACCGAGGTGTCGCTGCGCACCACGCCCGCCTACCGCCTGGAGGAGCACACCTGGACCCTGCCCCTGGACGAAGCCATGGACTTCGTGGCGCGGGAAAAGGACAACTTCCGCAACATCGAATTCTTCGCCTTCCCCCTGGGCGGTACCGCCATCGTGAAAACCATGACGCCCACCGACCGGGAAGACGACAACCTGGCCCAGGACGACAGCAACGACCTGCTGGAAATGGTCTCCGAGCTGGCCATGCGCGCCGGCTGGCTGACTTCGACGCTGCAGAAACTGGTGACTTTCTTCGTCGAGGAGAACCGCCGCTGGGGGCCGGCCCACAAGATTTACGCCAACCGCCGCACGGTGCGCTTCAACGAGATGGAATACACGGTGCCCGCGGAGCGGGGCGTGGACTGCCTGCGCCAGGTGTGCGAGACGATCCGCGAGCGCGACATCAATGTGTTCTTCCCGATCGAGTTCCGCTATGTGGCCGCCGACGACACCCTGCTCTCCATGTTCAGCCAGCGCCCCGGCGCCAGTATCTCCGTGCACCAGTATTACAAGCAGGACTACCGGCCACTGTTCGAGGCCACCGAACCGGTGCTGAGGCGCTGCCAGGGCCGGCCCCACTGGGGCAAACTCCATGGCCTGGGCGCCACGGAGTTGCGCGCGCTGTACCCGCGCTTCGACGACTTCCTGGCAATCCGCCAGGAACTGGACCCAAACGGCCGTCTGCTCAATGATCACCTCAGGCGTTTGTTCCTCGAAAACGGATAACAACCATGAAACGACGCACCTTCCTGCTCGCCCTCGGCGGCGGCCTGGCGGTGGCCTGGTGGCTCAAACCCGGCGACCGGGGCGCGCCCCATCCGCCCTATTTCCAGGGCCTCAACGAACTGCTGCGCAACCGGGGCCCGGGCCGGCCGGTGCTGCTTATCGACCGCCAGCGGCTGGCCGACAACTGCCGGCGCCTGATGGAACGCCTGCCACCGGGCCGGGATTACCGCATCGTCGCCAAGTCCTTGCCCAGCGTGCCGCTGATCCAGGCGGTGATGGCGGAAACCGGCAGCCGCCGGGCCATGGTGTTCCACCAGCCGTTCATCAATGCCCTGGCCGCCGCCGAGCCGGGCTGCGACCTGCTGCTGGGCAAGCCCATGCCGGTGAACGCGGCGGCGCGCTTCTATGAGGAGCTGCCGGCGGACGCCGGCTTCGACCCGGACCGCCAGCTGCAATGGCTGATCGACAGCGAACCCCGGCTGCGACAATACCTGGGCCTGGCCCGGCGCCTGAACCGGCGCCTGCGCGTCAACCTGGAACTGGACGTGGGCCTGCACCGGGGAGGCCTCGCCGACCCCCATGAGCTGGACGCCCTGATGACCCTGATCGACGCCCACCCCGAACATCTGGCGTTCAGCGGTTTCATGGGCTACGACGCCCATGTCGGCAAGGTACCGGCGATTCTGGAAAGCCGCGAGGACTCCCTGCGCAAAAGCCAGGCGGTGTACCAGGGCTTCATCGACCGGCTGTACCACACCCATCCGCGCTACCGGGACCAGCCGCTCACCTTCAACGGCGCCGGCAGCCCCACTTTCGCCCTGCACGGCGACGAAACACCACTCAACGAACTGGCCGCCGGCTCCGCCCTGGTCAAACCCAGCGACTTCGACCTGGACACCCTGGCCGCCTTCGAGCCGGCGGCGTTCATCGCCACCCCGGTGCTCAAGGCCCGGAACGGCCTCGACCTGCCCGGCCCGGTGCCCCTCGGCGACGCCTGGACCCTGTGGGACCCGAACCGACGGCGCACCTACTTCATTTATGGCGGCTACTGGAAAGCGCAACCGGTGTCGCCGCCGGGCATCGAGAGCAATAGTCTGTATGGCGTGAGCACCAACCAGATGATGTACAACGGCTCCCCGGCCACCGACCTGGAGGTGGGCGACCTGATCTTCTTCCGGCCCACCCAGAGCGAATTCGTGCTACTGCAGTTCGGTGATCTGGCGGCAATAGAGGACGGCGCCATTCAGGGGTGGTGGCCGCCGTTGCCGCAGGGCGAGGGGCCTTAGCGGTAATCGGGGGCCGAACCCTCCAGCTGAGACCGCGTCTCGGTGTAGGCCCGTGCCATCTTCATCGCGACTGAAGTCGCTCCTACAGTCCCCCACCCTATGGAGCCGCACCCCGGCTTTTAATGCTCCTTTACAACCAGGCGGCAACAAAGGGCCCTTTCGGCTGCCATACTCCTTACTCGTATCCGAGCGAACAAGGAGGATTGCCATGAAAAAGCTGATCATCGCCGCCGCCCTGGCGGGTACCTTCTCCGTGGCCCACGCCGGCGACGCCATCCAGGCGGACAGCGCCGCCATCAAGCAGGGCATTGAGGAAGGCAAGATGGTGCACCTCAGCGGTGAAGTGGTGCAGGTCATGGAAGATGAACATTACCTGCTGCGCGACACCGCCGGCACCATCGAGATCGAACTGGACACCGGCCTCACCGGCGACCGCCAGCTGCAGACCGGCACGCGCCTGGACCTGGTCGGCGAAGTGGACCACGACGACGGTCGTACCCTGGTGGACGTGGAAGAAGTGAACGCCATGCAGGGTTCCGACGCCGCCACCATCGACGGCTGATCACACCGCCACGGCCGGGGCATTCATTGCCCCGGCCCGTTCTTTCCTTCACGAAGTACCTTGCTGACCACGAGCGTGGGCGCCCCAATCCACATGACGGGTCAGTAACATCACCGCCGCCAGCGTGGCGAACAGCAACAGCGATCCCATCAGCAGGGCGTAGTCCTCGGCATTGAGGATGGCGTAGATCAACGCCAGCACCAGCCCCTGGGCGCCGGCGAACCCCCACCCCGCTTTCCGGGAACGCAACACGGCGCTGAGATACACGCCGATCAGGCCGACACAGGCCAGCCCGCCGATGCCATAGGCCCAGGCGAAATCCAGATGTTCGCCCAACGCCACCAGCAGCAGATAGAACATGGCCAGCGCCAGCCCCACCAGCAGATACTGCATGGGATGCACGGACACGCGCCGCATCACCTCGAACAGGAAGAAAGCGGCGAAGGTCAGGCCGACGATCAGGTAGCTGTATTTGAGTGCCCGCTCGCTGGAAAGCAGGCCGGTGACCGGCTGCACCAGCTCCACCCGCAACGCCTTGTCGCGCTCCTGGCACCGCGCCGTGTCCCTGGCACAGGCGAGGGTGCTCGCCGCCGCCAGACTGTTGGTGTACCAGCGCCCCATGAACCCCTGGTCGGAGATCTCCCGGTCCGCCGGCAGCAACAGGCCGGTGAACCCGGGGTGCGGCCAGTCGCCGCGCAGGGTCATGCGCGTTTCCTTGGCCAGGGGCAGGGCCGCCAGCGACCGGCTGCCATTGAGGTTGAGGTCCACGGAAACGGTGAAGGGCCCCTCCAGTTCCCGGGGCAGCGGCGCCACCAGCACATTGCCGCCCAGGGCTTCCGGTATCTCGCCGGGCTCCAGCAGCGGCAGGGTTCGTTCACCGATACGCAGCCGGGGCCGTTCCGCCAAACCACGCAAATCGCCGACCCGCAATACCAACAGCGCCGGGCCGCGATCGCGCACAGCGCGGTCGGACACCTGCTGCCAGTTTTCCGGAAAACGCGCTTCCAGGTTCAGGCCACTCTGGTAGACCGGTGTCCCGTAGATGCCCCGGTACAGGGTGCGGGTCTTGAGCTGCCCTTCGATGGTCAGGGTGTCCGGCACCTGGCTGGCCAGCTCGTGCCGGAACTCGGCGCGGGTACGGCGTTCGCCGCTTTCCTGGTCCTGGTAGGCAACCTCGTGGCGGCGCACCTGGGGCACCATGATGACCGGGCCGGACACGGTCTGCTCGCCGGCGTATTGGCGGCTTACCTCCTGGCTTACCATCGCCGCGCGCTGCTGGCGTTCGTTGATCTTCGCCTGGATCATCAGCAGCGGCGCCACCAACACCATCATCAGGCCGATGATGATCAGGATTTTTTTCAATGGGCTCTGGGCCATGGTCGTCTCCCTTGGTTCGGAGCGGCCAGCTTGCCCGGCGGGTGTGGGGGGAATGTGGGCGTTTCGTGTGCGCTCTCAGCCCAGGCAAAGCGTGACGCGCACGCCGTGGTCGAGGTTTTCGACACGCAGCCAGCCGCCGTGCAGTTCAGCCACTTCGCGGACCATGGCCAGGCCCAGGCCGGAGCTTTTCTCCTCGCCCGGCGCCGGTAGGGAATAGAAGCGTTCGCTGACGCGCTCCAGGGCGTAGTCCGGAATGCGCGGGCCGTGGTTGGTGACCGTGACGCCTCCGCTGTCCCCGTCGCGCCAGCCAGCCACCACCAGGGTGGAGCCGGCGTCGGCGAAGCGCAGCCCATTGTCGAGCAGGTTGAACAGCGCCAGCCGGGCGGTGTCCGGGTCTAGGCGCAGCACCGCTTCGCCCTCCAGTGCCACAACAAGCTGCTTGCCATCAAGCAGCACCTGGCGGCTGCGGCGCCACTCTTCCAGCAACGGTGCCAGAGCTTGATCGCGTCGGGGCGGCAGGCTTTCCAGTTTTTCCAGACGGGCCAGCGCCAGCATGCGATCCAGCAGGTCACTGAGCCGCTGGCTCTCGTGCACCACATTGTCGGTGAGCCGGTGCAGGGCCGGGTCGCTGACTTCCTCGGCGAGAATTTCCCCGGCACCACGAATCGCCGCCAGCGGGCTTTTCATTTCATGGGTGAGCATGGCGGTGTGATTTTCCAGACGGGAGCGCTCTTCCAGGCGCCGGCGCATGGCGGTAACCGCCCGCGCCAGATCGTGAATTTCGTCGCGTACCCGGAAGCGCGGCGGCGCCGGCCGCCCGCCTTCCGCCACCGCCAGCGCATAGGCGCGCAACCTCCCCACCCGGCGGCTGATCCACCAGGCCAGGCCAACCCCCATCAGCAGGCACACGGTCAGCGCCATCCAGCCGTAGCGGATCAGCCGCCTCTCCGCCTGCGCCACGAACGGCTGGATCGAGGCGCCGGGCTTGCCCAGGGTGACCACGCCGATCAGGGTGCCGTCGTGACGTATCGGCGCCGCCACGTACAGCACCGAGGAAGTGGGATCATCCGGGTCGGAGCGGGTGGTACGGGCGCCGTACTTGCCCTGCAGGGTCAGCAACACATCGTTCCATTGCGAGAAATCCTCGCCTTCGTTCATACCCTGGGAATCGAACCGCACCACGCCCCGGGCATCGGTGACATAGATATGGGTGTCGGTGCGGTTCTTGTTCAGGCCCCAGATGGAGGCGGCGGGGGAACGGTCCGCGTAACGCTGCAGAGCGGCCCGCAAATCCGGGGTAATCGTCAGCCGCTGTTCGCCCGCGTCCGAGGCGATGATTTCCGCCAGCAGGTTGGCGGCGTCCACCAGGGTCTCCTCCGCCGACTGGCGTACCAGCGGCTTGGCCTCGCCGAGCACCAGGTCCATGGTGAACCAGCTCACCAGCCCCATCACCAGGAAGAAAATCAGCAGCAGTTGGCGGCTCAGCTTCATGGCCGTTCCAGCACATAGCCCAGGCCACGGCGGGTCACGATCCAGGCATCGCCGCCCAGGGGCCGGAGCTTGGCGCGCAGGGTCTTGATATGGGTGTCCACGGCGCGCTCGAAGCTGTCTTCCTCGCTGCCGCAAATGTCCAGCAGCCGGGCGCGGCTGAACACCTGGCCCGGGTGCCGCACCAGGGCTTCCAGAATCCGGTATTCCGAAAGAGTCAGGGTGAGGGGCCGGTCGCGGAACCAGGCCCGGGCGGCGTGCTCGTCCACGCGCCAGTCCGGCACCGGCGTGGCCGCCGGCGCGGCGCCCTGGCGCTTGAGGATGGCGCGCACCCGGGCCACCACCTCGCGGGGACTGAACGGCTTGGTGACATAGTCGTCGCCGCCCAGCTCCAGGCCCAGGATGCGGTCCAGTTCGTCCTCGCGGGCGGTCAGAAACAGCACCGGCACCTCGCTGTCCCGACGCACCCGCTTGAGCACGTCGAAGCCGTTGATGTCCGGCAGGCCCACGTCCAGCACCACCAGCGCCGGCGGGTCCTTATCCAGCACCGCCAGCGCCTGCTCGCCCCGCTCCACGTGGGTGACCCGGAAATGCTCCCGCTTGAGGGCGAAGCTCAGCGGCTCCGCCACCCTCGGCTCGTCGTCAACGATCAGAATGTGTGCCGTCACGTTTGCCGTCACGATAGTGCCCCTGTTCAAACCGCGCTCATCATAGCATCGGCGACACCGCTTTCGACCAACGTCGAGCCTCCCTTGCCGCCACCCTGGCCCCGTTGCACACTGACGACCGGCCTCCGAGATTCCAATAACATCAGTCCGGCGGAACCATGCATTACGATGAACGGCTCGACGGCCCCCTGCCCGAAGTGGACAAGGCGGCCCTGCTCAACCGCCTGCGGCGAGACCTGCCCGACCTGCATGTACTGCATCGTCGCGAGGATCTGACGCCCTACGAATGCGACGGCCTGTCCGCCTACCGCACCGTGCCCATGCTGGTGGCGCTGCCGGACACCCTGGCGCAGGTCCAGGCGCTGATGGCCATCGCCAGCGAGGAAGGGGTGCCGGTGGTGGCCCGGGGCGCCGGCACCGGCCTGTCCGGCGGCGCCCTGCCGCTGGAAAAGGGCATCCTGCTGGTGATGGCGCGCTTCAACCGCATTCTCGAAATCGACACCGAGGCCGGCACCGCCCGGGTGCAGCCCGGCGTGCGCAACCTGGCCATTTCCCAGGCCGCCGCGCCCTATGGTCTGTACTACGCGCCGGACCCGTCGTCACAGATCGCCTGTTCCATCGGCGGCAACGTGGCGGAGAACGCCGGCGGCGTGCACTGCCTGAAATACGGCCTCACCGTGCACAACCTGCTGAAGCTGGAAATCGTCACCGTGGACGGCGAGTGCCTGACGCTCGGCAGCGACGCGCTGGATACCCCCGGCTTCGACCTGATGGCCCTGTTCACCGGCTCCGAGGGCATGCTCGGCATCGTCACCGAGATCACCGTGAAGCTGCTGCCGACGCCGCCCCGCGCCAAGGTGCTGCTGGCCAGCTTCGACAGCGTGGAGAACGCCGGCCAGGCGGTGGCCGACATCATCGCCGCCGGCGTCATTCCCGGCGGTCTGGAGATGATGGACAACCTGGCGCTGTGCGCCGCCGAGGATTTCGCCCACGCCGGCTACCCCCGCGACGCCGCCGCCATTCTGCTGTGCGAGCTGGACGGCGTGGAAAGCGACGTGGACGAGGACTGCCAGCGGGTGCGCGCGGTGATGGAAAACGCCGGCGCCACCGACATCCGCCAGGCCCGCGACGACGCCGAACGCCAGCGCTTCTGGGCCGGCCGCAAGGCGGCCTTCCCGGCGGTGGGCCGTATCTCGCCGGACTACTACTGCATGGACGGCACCATCCCCAAACGGGAGCTGCCCAAGGTGCTGGCCGGCATCGAGGCGTTGTCCCGGGAATATGACCTGCGCGTGGCCAACGTCTTCCATGCCGGCGACGGCAACATGCACCCGCTGATTCTGTTCGACGCCAACGACAGCGACCAACTGCACCGGGCCGAGGCCCTGGGCGGGCGCATCCTGGAGCTGTGCGTGGCAGTCGGCGGCAGCATCACCGGCGAGCACGGCGTGGGCCGCGAGAAGATCAATCAGATGTGCAGCCAGTTCGACGCCGACGAGATCACCTGCTTCCACGCGGTGAAAGCCGCCTTCGATCCGCAGCGGCTGCTCAACCCGGGCAAGAACATCCCCACCCTGAACCGTTGCGCGGAGTTCGGCGCCATGCACATTCACCGTGGCGAACTGCCGTTCCCCGAACTGGAGCGGTTCTGATGGGCGACCAGGCCGAAGCCCTGCTGGAGCGGGTACGCGCCGCCCGCGCCGAGCGCCGCCCGCTGTGCCCGCGCGGTACCGGCGGCAAATCCCACCTGGGCCGGCCGGTGGACGGCGAGGTGCTGGATACGCTGGGCCACAGCGGCGTGGTCCATTACGACCCCAGCGAGCTGGTGGTCACCGCCCGCGCCGGCACCCGGGTCAGCGAACTGATCGCCACCCTGGCGGAGCAGGGCCAGATGCTGCCGTTCGAGCCGCCCCTGTTTGGCGGCGACGCCAGCGTCGGCGGCATGGTGGCCAGCGGCCTGGCCGGTCCGCGCCGGCCCTGGGCCGGTTCGGTGCGGGACTTCGTGCTCGGCACCCGGGTGATCACCGGCGAGGGCCGGCACCTGCGTTTCGGTGGCGAAGTGATGAAGAACGTGGCCGGCTACGACCTGTCCCGGCTGATGGCCGGCAGCTTCGGCTGCCTGGGGCTGATCACGGAAGTGTCGTTCAAGGTGCTGCCGCGCCCACGCGCCAGCCGCTCTCTGCAACTGCGCCTCACCGGCGAACAGGCCCGGGAACGGATACTGAACTGGCGCCGACGCGGCCTGCCCGTGTCCGCCGCCTGCCACGGCGGCGGCCTGCTGCGGTTGCGCCTGGAAGGCAACCAGGGCTCGGTGGACGCGGCGGTGGCGGAGATCGGCGGCGAGCCGCTGGAGGACGCGCACTACTGGCAGAAACTGCGCGACCAAAGACTGCCGTTCTTCGACGGCGCCAAACCGCTGTGGCGCCTGTCCCTGCCGCCGGCGACCCCGGAGCTGGACCTGCCCGGCACCCGGCTCAGCGATTGGGGCGGCGCCCAGCGCTGGCTGAAAAGCGACGCGGACGCCGACACCCTGCGGCAACTGGCGGCCAGCGCCGGCGGCTCCGCCACCCGTTTCAGCGGCGAGGAACCGGAGGACACGCCCTTCCACCCGCTGCCGGCGCCCCTGCTGCGCTACCACCAGACGCTGAAAGCCCGCCTGGACCCAAACCGGATTTTCAACCCGGGCCGGCTCTACGCGGACCTGTAACCGGAGGCCGGCCATGCAAACCCGACTCAGCGACACCGCCCGCCAGCTGCCCCGTGCCGAGGAGGCGGAATCGATTCTGCGCAGCTGCGTGCACTGCGGCTTCTGCAACGCCACCTGCCCCACCTATCAGCTCACCGGCGACGAGCTGGACGGTCCGCGCGGACGCATCTATCTGATCAAGGAAATGCTGGAAGGCAACGAACCCGGCGAAGGCACCCAGCAACATCTGGACGCCTGCCTGAGCTGCCGCGCCTGCGAAACCACCTGCCCCTCCGGGGTGGATTACCACTCCCTGCTGGACATCGCCCGGCCGGAGCTGGAACGCCGGGTGCCCCGCTCCCCTCGGGAACGCCTGCTGCGCCGGGGCCTGCGCGCCCTGATGCCGCGCCCCCGGCTGTTCGCCACGCTGATGGGGCTGGGCCGTCTGGCCCGACCGCTGGCCCCGGCGGCGCTGAAGGAAAAAATCCCCGCCCGGATACCGTCGGCGGGCACCTGGCCCGGCGGCGGCCATCCGCGCCGGGTGGCGCTGCTGGCCGGCTGCGTGCAACCGGCCCTGTCGCCCAACACCAACGCCGCCACCGCCCGGGTGCTGGACCGCCTGGGCATCGGCGCGGAAGTCTGGTCCGGGGCCGGCTGCTGCGGTGCGGTGGACTATCACCTGGGCGGGCACCTGGACGGCCAGGCCACCGGCCTGGCCCGGGCCAAACGCAATATCGACACCTGGATCGCCGCCCTGGACGACGGCGTGGAAGCCATCATCCCCACCGCCAGCGGCTGCGGCGCCTTTATCAAGGAATACGGCAAGGTGCTGCGCGACGACCCGGCCTACGCCGACAAGGCCCGCCGCGTCAGCGAGCACACCCGTGACCCGGCGGAATTTCTCGCTGGAGAAGCTTTGGAAGCGCTGACGGTGCACGCCGAAGGCCGGCTGGCCTTCCAATGCCCCTGCACCCTGCAGCACGGCCAGCGCCTGGCCGGCGTCACCGAAAGCGTGCTCACCCGGCTGGGCTTCGACCTCACCCCGGTGCCGGACGCCCACCTGTGCTGCGGCTCCGCCGGCACCTATTCGATCACTCAACCGGCCATGGCCCGGCAACTGCGCGACCAAAAACTCGACGCCCTGGAAAGCGGCCAGCCCGATGCCATCGCCACCGCCAACATCGGCTGCCAGATGCACCTCACCGCCGCCGGCCGCACCCCGGTGCGGCACTGGATCGAGATCCTCGACGACACGTTGTCCCCGGACACCTGATCGCGACTGAAGTCGCTCCTACGACATGATAACGGCGCTGTAGGAGCGACTTTAGTCGCGATCGACGACCTCTCGGGCCGCACCTACGCAAGATTCGCGGTCAGGCGGACGCCGCCAGCGGCCGCTCACCGTACACCTGGGTGCGCAACATCAGCCGCCGCTCACCACTGTCGAATGGATTGCGGTGGTGCATGGTCCAGCGGTTGTCCCACAGCAGCACGTCACCCACTTGCCATTGCTGCGTCCAGATATGCTCCGGTCTGGTCACGTAGGACCAAAGCTCGTCGAGCAGGGCTTCGCTGTCCTTCTCGGAAAGACCCACCAGATAGGCGTTGCGGCGCCGGCCGAGATACAGGGCACGGCGACCGTTGACCGGATGTACCCGAACCAGCGGATGGATGGCGCCCGGCGCCTCACGGGCCGAGGTCACCGCGTCCGCGCCTTTGCGCAGATCACCGGCACTGGTGTAGGAGGAGTCATGCTTGCATCGCAACGTGGCCACGCGGCGTTTCAACGCTTCAGGCAACGCCTCGTAGGCCAGGAACATGTTGCACAAAGACGTTTCACCGCCACTGCGCGTGACCTCCTTGGCGTACAGAATCGTCGGCCCCGGCGGTACGTCCACATAGGACATGTCCGTGTGCCATTCGGCTTCGGCGTTGCCCAGGGTGCCGATCACGCGACCGTTTTCGCGAATATTGGACACCACGAAGATCTCCGGATACCGCTCGATGGCGCCGGCGCTGTAATACTCCGAGGCCGGCGCCGGCTGCAGTTCTCCAAAGTGGCGGCTGAACGCGATCAGCGACGCCTCGTCCAGTTTCTGCCCGCGCAAACGCACCACCAGGTGCTTATCGAGCGCCGCCTTGGTCTGGGCCACGTCCCGCCGGATATCGTCACCGCTCAGATCGGCACCCACCACCTCGGCGCCCAGGGGCGCGTCAAAGGCATCAATACGTGGCAACTGTTCGGATAAACTCATTGCTGTTTCCTCACCTTGCACTACTTAAATCAAGAAGCCGGCAACGCCGTCGCGCCGCAGTTGTCCGACCAGTTCCAGTTCCCAGTCGATGTAGCCCTGCATGGCTTCGCGACCATGGGCGGTCCCTTCGTAGGGCCGCCGGTAACAATCGTCAGGAACATCAAAAAAATCCCCTTCACCGCTGACCAGCGGCAGTCCTGCCCGAGCCCAAGCCCGGTTTCCGCCGGCCAGCACCGGCACGGCGATGCCGTGCGCCTTCAGATCGGCGGCCGCGAAGTTCGCCAGCGCGCCGTCCTGACTGGTCACGACCAACCGTTGGCCGGGCACTTTCAGCACGTCGATGGCGTCGGCCAGCCGGTTACGGTTTACCTGCAGCGCGCCCTCCACATGCGCTGCCCGGTATTCGTCGCTGCGACTCACGTCCAGGACGACGGCCCCCTCCCGGCGCCACCTGTCCACCTGTTCCGGAGTCACGCCATGGACGTCCGGAGGGGGCGGCGGAGCCGTTCTCGGCGGCGCCGCTTCGGCGCGAACCATCGGTACGCTCACCACCATGACGTCACGCCATCCCATCCGGCGCAGCCAGGACGCCGTCATTGGCGCACGCACCCCGTCGTCATCGGCAAGCACGATGCGCGCATGCCGCACCGCCAGATAATCGTCGGTGGCCTGCACCAACTGCCCGCCCGGTGCGTGACGGAAGCCCGCCAGCGGCCCGGCCTCCACTTCCTCGCTTTCGCGAACGTCAAAGAAATAGGTGGTTCGGTGATGCACCTCGGCCAACCAGGCGCGATATTCATCGCCGTCGGCGTAACGCACGCCGGTGTCGAGTGCGTGGCGCCGCACCCGCTCTCGAATCACAGGCAGAGAAGCCGGGTCGGGATCGGAGGCTCGACGCCGCGCGCCGTATTCAAGCTCCAGGCCCGCCAGCAACCAGCCGATGGTGCCATTGCGCAGCGCGTAGACCGGGTTGGGCAAGCCGCTGTCGATCAGCGATTGGGCACCGATCAGGCTGCGGGTGCGCCCGGCGCAATTGACCACCACCGGCGTCTCCGGGTCCGTCAACAAGGTCGGCACCCGCGCGGCAAGATTGGCGCCCGGGCAGCTCACGCTGCCGGGGATGGTCATGGTCTGGTATTCATGGAAGGGGCGAGCATCGACCAGCAGGAAAGCCTCGCCCGCCCGCCTCCGTTGTTCGAACTCCGACGCCGCCAGGCCGGGCACTTGATAACGCGCCTCAACCCATTCCCCGAACGCCTTGCTGGCGGAGTTCACATCCCGATAGAGCTCCCCCCGTGCGCTCCAGGCGGGCAGGCCGCCATCCAGCACACTCAGGTTCGTGTACCCCAGGGCCTCCAACCGGGACAGCGCCGGTCCGGCCAGACCTTCGCCGTCGTCGTACACCACCAGCGGCACGTTCGAACGCGGCACCCGCTGGCGGATCGTCAACTCCAACCGCGACAGAGGCACGGAGGCGGCGAACAGGGGATGGGCTCGGGAGAACGGCCCTTCTTCGCGCACGTCGAGCACGGCCACTTCGCGCCCCTGTACCCAACGCTCCCGTACCTGGTCGGCGGTGGATAACGTCCACGTCACGGGGCATCGTCCTGGGCGAGCAGCGCCTTGATGGCCCGGGTTTTACGCTCGAACAGCTCACGGGTTTCCCGCAGACCCAGGACCAGCGACCCGGAGCCGGTATTCTTAAGCTTGGTCTGCACCTGTTCCAGGCGGAACACTTCCGGCAGTTTCTCCGCCAGACGTTCGACGTGCGGTTCCGGCACGCCCTTGACCACGGCCACCCCGCGCAGGTTGGTGCTCAGATCGTCCACCTCCACGCCGGCCTCCTGAAAGGTGGGCACGTCCGGCAGAAACTCGCTGCGCTCGGTGTCGGCCACCGCCAGGATTTTCAGCGAGTCCCGGTTACGCCAAGAGTCCGACAAATTGTTGAAACCGGCCTGAACCTGACCGCCAATCACGAACTGCAGCGCCTGCACACCGCCCTGTTCCGCGGGAAGAAAGTTGATGTCCACGTCCGCGGCGCGCTGGAACTGCAAGGCCGCCACATGATGGCCGGTGTACAACCCGGCGCCGGACACCGACAGCTCACCGGGATGAGCGCGCGCGTAATCGACCACGTCCGCCACGGTTTGGAAGGGACTGTCCTTGCCCACCACCAGTACCGCCGGATCCGCGCCCCAATTGGCCACCGGCACCACATTGTCGGCGTTGTAGCTGAGTGACGGCTCGTGGGTCCATTGGGCGATCATGTGCGGCAGGTTATAGGCGATCAGCTCATAGCCATCGCGCCCGCCGCTGTCCACCGCCCAGTTCCAGCCGACCCGGCCACCGGCACCGGGGCGGTTCACCACCTTGATCGGCTGGCCGAGCACCTCGGCGGCCGGCTCGACGGCAATGCGCGCCTGCAGGTCCGTGGCGCCGCCGGGCCCGTAGGCCACGGTCAGGGACAAGGGCTTGTCCGGATAATCGTCCCCCTCGCCGACCAGGGCGCCGTCGCTGCCCGTTTGCCGCAGCCCCCAGGCGGCAACCACGATCAGCACGACCAGAGCGGCGAGGCCGGCCAGTTTCCCCGTCTTGGCTTTTGAATGATTCGCCATTATCAGTCTCCAATAGTATTTGTACGATTAAAAAAGCCATCCGCCGGGCACCTGAACACCCAGCAAAACCCCGAAGATCAGATACAGAATCAGCGTAAAGACGAGCGACACCGCGCCATGCAACAAGGGCCGGGCAGCGACGCCGAGGGAGTCGTAAAACATCGACACCAGAGCGAAAGCCAACAACGCGCTGGCATAAAAGCCGAGCACCGGAAACAGCATGAAGTACCCAAAGCCAATCACCAGCAGCGGGGCGAGCTGCGTCAAGGAATCAGTCACCGCGGCGGCATCCCGGGCACCGACGCCGCGTACCGCGCGGCGGGCCAGGGCCTGGACCAGCAAGCCCAGCGACAGCGACAACAACGCCCAGGCCCAGAAATTCGGAAAGGCGAACACCTTGGGTTTGTCCGGCACCAGACCGGCCCACAGCAATCCCACCGAAATCGTCAGCGCCACCAGGGCAATCGCGATGTCCTTCACAGGCCGGCGCCCACCGAGGTGGCCGGCCGACGTCGAGCGCGCCAGATCGGCGCGAGCATGCCGTAGGCCAGGGAGATGACCGCCAACGCCATCAGCACCTGCACGATGTCGCCGGAAGTGAAATAGTCCAGCACGCTGCCCGACGGGCCGGCGAGCGTGCGTCCCATCTGAAAGTTCTCTTCCGCGATCGGACCGAGAATCACGCCCAACACCACCGGAGCCGGTTGGAAGCCGCCCTTGATACCGAGGTACATCAGCACACCCAGGCCCGCCATGACGTAGACGTCTCCCAGGTTGTTCTGAATGCTGTAGGTACCGATCACCGAAAGAACCAGAATGCCGGCGGCCAGATGAGCCGGCGAAACCCGGGTGACCAGATGCCCCAACCGGGACAGCTGCAGCCCCACGAAGAAAATCAGAACCTGCGCCAGAAGCAGGGCTCCCAGGAACGGCCAGATCACGCCGCCACTGGTCTCGAACAGTTTGGGACCGGGAAAGATGCCGTGAATCAGCAGGCCGCCCAGCAGCACCGCGCAGGTCGGGCTGCCGGGCACGCCAAGCCCGAGCAGGGGAATCAGGGACGGCCCCACCATGGCACTGTTGGCGCTTTCCGAGGCCACCACGCCACGGGGGTCACCGTGCCCGAAGGTGGCGTTGTCACGACTGAGCTTGCGCACCTGGTCGTAGCCGATAATGCTCGCCACCTGACCACCCGCGCCGGGAATAATGCCGACGATGGCGCCCACCAGCGTGCCCAGGCCCATCGCCAGGCGATGGCCCAGGGCGTTCCGCACGACCGTGGTCAGCCGGCTCGCCTGACTGACCACCGCCTGGCTGGCCACGGTGGCCCTGGACTCCAACAACCGGAATACCTGCGGGATGGCGAAAAACGCGATCAGCGCCACCACGATGTGGATGCCGCCGTCCAGATAGTGAGTAAAAACAAACCGGGATTGCCCGGTGGCCGGGCTGATACCGATGGTGGAAATCCAGATACCCAGGGCACCGCCGAACAACCCCTTGAGCAGCGAGCCGGTGCCCAGGGAAGCCATGATCGTGATGCCGACGATCGCCACCCAGAACATCTCGGCCGGACCGAAGCGCAGAACGTAATCCACGAACAGCGGCGCCAGGAAAATCAGGATCAGCATGCCCGCCACGCCACCGACCAGGGTGCTGGTAAACGCATACTGCATGGCTTCACTGGCACGCCCCTGGCGCGCCATTTCGTGACCGTCGAAGGTGGTGGCGATGTTCGCCGGCGCCCCCGGCACATTAATCAGAATGGCGCTGACCGCGCCGCCGGCAATGCTGCTGGCGTAGACCGCGCCGATCAGAATCAGGCCGGTGGTGGGCGCCATATGAAAGGTGAACGGCACCAGCAGGGCCACCGACAGGGTGGGGCTGACACCGGGAATCGCGCCCAGCACCAGACCGCCGGTGACGCCCAGTAAAAGAATGAGCAGATTCAGGGGTTCAAACACCACCGCCAAATGGGCAAACCACTCCATCAACGGGCCTCCCGGGAAGGGAAGCCCGGCCATGGAGACGGGGTATCAGCGACAACGGCGACGGCAGGAATCATGGCGCAGCGGCTCATCAAACAAACGGAATATTGAGCGCCGCCGCGGGTACGGTAGGGGCAAAGGAACCGCCACTATAGAGAGCGGCTCCTCGCTTTTAAAATTATAAATTCATATCTTTTAATTCAAAAAAAGAATAAGTCGCCAGCCTAAACAGCCGGCCAGCGATCAAACCACGGTTTCGCTTTTTCCAGTTGCCCGGCCAGAGCCAGCAGCCGGCCTTCGTCGCCATGGGTGCCGACGAACTGCACGCCCATGGGCAGGCCGCTTTCGCACCAGTGCAGGGGCACCGACATGGCCGGCACGCCGGTGAAGTTGGCGAGCTGGGTGAAGGGCACGTACTTCATGTTTTCCCGGGCCATCTGTTCCACCAGCCCGGATTTCATCACCAGCTTGCTGGCGCGCAGCTTGAGGATCACCTTGAGGGCGTTTTGTTGCCAGGCCGGCGTGGCGGAGGCACCGATGGCCGCCGGCTGCATGGCCAGGGTGGGAGTGAGCCAGAAATCATAGCGGTCATGGAAGTCCGCCAGTTGCTGGGAGTAGAGCTGGCCGCGCTGGTAGAAGCCCAGGTAGTCGTCGGCACTGGTGGCGTGGCCGAAGGCGGCCATGGCCAGCGTATCCAGCTCGAAGCCCTCGTCACCACAGCCGGTGAGCTGCTTGACCCGGGCCACCTCGGAGGCGCACTTGGTGAACCAGATGCCCAGCCAGTCCATGCTCATGGCCATCATGTCGAGGGATGGCGCCGCCTCCTCCACGTGGTGGCCCAGGCTTTCCAGCAGACGGGCGGTGTCCTCCACCGCCTTGACCGCCTCCGGGTCCACCGGGGTGCCGATGGGCGAGGTCAGGGAGAAACCGATTTTCAGCGGCGCCGGGTCGCGCTCCAGTTCGCTGAGATAGGACCGTTGCGGCGGCGCGATGTGGAACAGACTGCCGTGCTCATCGCCGTGGGTGGCGTCCAGCAGAGCGGCGGAATCACGCACCGAGCGGCTCACCACATGGTTCACGGAAATGCCGTGCAGGGCTTCCACGAATTCCGGGCCCCAGGGGGTGCGCCCACGGCCGGGCTTGAGCCCGAACAGGCCGCAGCAGGCGGCGGGAATGCGGATGCTGCCGCCGCCATCGTTGGCCCCGGCGAAGGGCACCACGCCGGCGGCGGTGAGCGCCGCCGAGCCGCCGGAGGAACCACCCGGCGTATGGTCCGTGTTCCAGGGGTTGCGGCTGGCGCCGAAGGACTCCGGCTCGGTGACGCCCTTGGAGCCGAACTCCGGGGTATTGGTGCGCCCGAACGGTACCGCCCCGGCGGCCTTCCAGCGGCGCACCAGTTCCGAATCCCGGGGGGCGCGGAAATCCTGCTCCTTGAGCGCCTTGTTGCCGCTGTAAGCCGGCGCGCCGCCGATCTCCTGGAACAGATCCTTGACCAGCATGGGCACGCCGGCGAAGGAGCCTTCCAGGGGCTCGCCGGCACGCCGCCGGGCCTCTTCGTAAAGCGGGATGATCAGTCCGTTGAGCTTGGGATTCACCGCTTCCGCGCGCTGGATCGCCACCTCCAGCACTTCCTCGGCGGTGACCTCCCCCTTGGCCACCAACTCCGCCAACCCCAGACCGTCGTGGCGCCGGTATTCTTCAAAATTCATGATGGTATCCTTGTTGTTTGTAGGAGCGCGCTCCTACGGTGCCACAATCTCCCCACGAAGCACATTAGCCCGGAGGCCCCATGAAAGCAGTCGGCTTCAACCAACCCCGCGCCATCGAGGACGTGCACGCCCTGGAAGACATCGAGCTGGACCAGCCGCGACCCGGCCCCCGGGACCTGCTGGTGGCGGTGGAGGCGGTGTCGGTGAACCCGGTGGACACCAAGGTACGCCAACGCCCCCTGGCGGAAAAAGACTACAAGGTGCTGGGCTACGACGCCGCCGGGCGCGTCGAGGCGGTGGGCTCGGAAGTACGCGGCTTTCTGCCCGGCGACCGGGTCTGGTACGCCGGCGCCATGCAACGCCAGGGCTCCAACGCCCAGTACCAGTGCGTGGACGAGCGCATCGTCGCCAAGGCGCCGGAAGGCATCGGCCTGCAGGAGGCCGCCGCTCTGCCGCTGACCACCCTGACCGCCTGGGAAGCCCTGGAAGACCAGCTCGGCCTCACCCCGCAAAACGCCAAGGGCAAAACCCTGCTGATCGTTGGCGGCGCCGGCGGTGTCGGTTCCATCGCCACGCAACTGGCGGCGCGCCATTTCGGCATGACGGTGATCGCCACCGCCGGCCGCGAACGCTCCGCCGAATGGTGTCGGGCCATGGGCGCCCACCACACCATCGACTACCGCCAGGGCCTGGTGGCGCCACTCAAGGAACTGGGCATCGAGCAGGTGGACGCCATTCTGCTGGCCCAGGAACCGGACGGTTACTGGAACGACGTCTGTCAGCTGGTGGCGCCGCTGGGCGGCATCGTTTCCATCGTCGACGCCCGAGGGCCGCTGGACACCAACCCGCTGAAGCCCAAGAGCGCCCGCTTCGCCTGGGAGTTCATGTTCACCCGCGCCCTGTTCGGCGTGGACATGGAGCGCCAGGGCCGCATCCTCGCCGAGGCCGCCCGGCTGATGGAAACAGGCGTGCTGGAAACCACCCTTTCCGAAAGCCTGGGCACCATCAACGCGGACAACCTCAAGGAAGCCCACCGCCGCCTGGAAGGCGGCGCCACCATCGGCAAGCTGGTGCTGGCCGGCTGGAGCTGACCGCTAGCGGCAGGCGGCGACGCTGTCGCCAGCGGTCTGCGAGCGCAGGCACAGCACCGGCGCCAGAGCGAAGGTGCGCCGCCATAGCGCCGGCCAGGCCTCCTCGTTGACCATCGGCCGGGGCAACCGGCTGCTGGTGAGGGGTTGCCAACCGTCCAGCCCCTGGTCCGCGATCACGAACTGAAACGGATGGGCGCCCGGCACGCCCAGGCGCACGTCGGTGACCACCAGGCGGTCGCCATCGCGACGGTAATCCAGAAACCCACCGGTGAACCAGGCCAGGCGACGCCCGTCCGTCAATTGCTCGGCCTGGGCCTGCAAACCCGGATCGCGGGGAAAGACCTCCACATAAAGAGGCTGGTCGCCGTCGAACACCCCGGTGACCATTTCCAGGCGACGATCCGGTGCGACAGCGGTGGCACGCCACAGCAGGGTGGAAAACGGCATCGGCTGCACCATCAGCGGGGCGCCCTCAAGCCCCCGCTCCGCCAGGACGTTTTCCACCCGCCCGGTCATCCACTGCTGGGCCACCAGACTCCAGGCCAGATAGGCGCTGGACAACCCCAGCCCCACGGACAGCGCGGTGAGCGCCGGCGGCTTGATCAGCGCGATCAGCACCGCGATCAGTAACGGCAGGGTGTACAGCGGATCGATGATGAACACGCTGTTGAGCGCCACCGGCGCCCCCAGCGGCCACCAGAGCTGGGTGCCATAGGTGGTGAAGGCATCCAGCAACGGGTGGGTCAGCAGCACCAGGGTAGTAAACGCCCACCAACGGCCTAAACCAGGCGCCGGTTTCCAGCGGCTCAGCGCCCACGCCAGCAGCGTGGCCAGGGGCGCCAGCACCAGCAGTGAATGGCTGAAGCCACGGTGCTCGGAGAAGTTGGCCACCGCGTCGCCGTAATCGATCAGCACATCCAGGTCCGGCAGGGTGGCCAGCAGCGCGCCGCCGACAATGGCGCCACGGCCAAGCCGGCTGCCCAGCACCGCGCCACCCAGGGCGCCGCCGAGCGCCGCCTGCGTCAAAGAATCCATGTACTGCTCCAGAAAAAGCGCGAGAAAGAAGAATAGCGGACCCAAATCACACCCATAGAAGGTGTTCATACCATGGGAGCCGGCGCGCCAACTGTTTGAATATTATTGTAAAAACAAAGTTCCGCGGGGAACTTCGGCGATTTTTCATGATGCCGGGCGCTTGCTTCCGTGAAACGAGCGTCAAAGAATGGTCCCAGGGCAGCCATGCTGACGCCCGTGACACCCATGCAGTCTTCAATCAACCCTGAAGGAGATGCTGTATGCTCGGTTCACGCAGCCGCGACGACGCCCCCCGCACCGGGTCGCGCGCCATCGACGACTTGATCGCCTCCGTTCTCGCCAACGCCGACATTCAAATCAATGGCCGGCGCCCCTGGGACATGCAGATTCACCACCCGGATACCCTGTCACGCATCGCCGCCCGGCGCTCGCTGGGACTGGGCGAATCCTACATGGACGGGTGGTGGGACTGCGATGCCCTGGACGAGTTCATCCACCGCATCCTGCGCGCCGGCGCCGAGGACCTGGGCAAGAACAAATGGACCCTCGCCCTGCAGTTGCTCGGCCACAACCTGCGCAACCGCCAGAGCCTGCGACGTTCACGCCAGGTGGCGGAACAGCATTACGATCTGGGTAACGATCTGTTCGAGAAAATGCTCGACCCGACCATGGCCTACAGCTGCGGCTACTGGAAGGATGCCACCACCCTGCACGAAGCCCAGGAAGCCAAACTGGATCTGATCTGCCGCAAGCTGGAGCTGGAACCGGGCATGACCCTGCTCGACATCGGCTGTGGCTGGGGCAGCCTGCTCGACCACGCCGCCCGCCACTATGGGGTGCGTGCCCTCGGCGTCACCGTCTCCACCGAGCAGGCGGAACTGGCCCGGCGGCGCTGCGCGGACCTGCCGGTGGAGGTGCTGCTCAAGGACTACCGCACGATCAGCGGCCAATACGACCGGGTGGTGTCGGTGGGTATGTTCGAGCATGTCGGCCGCCGCAACTACCGGACCTTCATGGAAACCACCCGGCATCTGCTCAAGGACCGGGGCCTGATGCTGCTGCACACCATCGGCAACAACGAAAGCACCAACAGCCACGACGCCTGGATCGACAAATACATCTTCCCAAACGGCGAGCTGCCCTCCATCAAACAGATCGCCCGCCACGCGGAATACCGTTACGTGGTGGAGGACGTGCACAGTTTCGGCCCGGACTACGCGCGTACCCTGAAAGCCTGGGACGCCAACTTCCTGGCCCATTGGCCGGAGCTCAAGGGCCGCTATGACGAACGTTTCCAACGCATGTGGCACTACTATCTGAACCTGTGCGCCGGCGCCTTCCGGGCCCGTACCATCCAGCTCTGGCAATGGGTGTTCTCCAAGCCCGGGCACCGTGTCCATGCTTACCGGTCACCGCGTTGATCCAGGCCCCTGGCGCGGGGCCGCGCGGCGGTGGCATAATGCCGCAAACGGATCACGAATCATTCTCAATCACGATGGCCGGCCCCTTGGGGCGGGCGCCACCCCATGCAGGCCGACGACCTCTTTCAACAGCACGCCCGGGAACTCAATGGCTACCTGTGCCGACGCCTGGAATCGCCGGAACAGGCCGCCGATCTGTGCCATGAGGTGTATTTGCGTCTGCGCCGGCTGGAGGGCCAGCAGGAGACGCCACGCAATCCCCGTGCCTTCGTGTTCCGCATCGCCCGCAACCTGCTGATCGACCATCTCCGCCAGCAACGCCGCCGCCCCACCACCGTGGCCCTCACCGACCCTGGTCTGAGCCTGGAAAGCGACACCCCGACACCGGAATCCGCCGCCCGCAGCGCCCAGGCGGTGGACGGCCTCAACAACGCCCTGGCGGATCTTCCCGAGCACCAGCGCCAGGCACTGCTATGGAACCGGCTGGATGGCGTCAGCCAGCGCGAAATCGGCCAGCGACTGGGGGTATCCGAACGCATGGCGGGCAAGTACATCGCCCGCGCCCTGGCCCATTGCCGCGCCCTGCTGGCGGCGGTGGCGGTGCTGCTCGTGGTGGCCGCCGGCCTGCCCTGGTCGGTGTGGAACGCGGACGCGCGCACCGGCGCCGGCGAGCAGCGCACCCTGACCCTGGCGGATGGCAGCCGGGTGACCCTGAACGGTCGCAGCGCCATCAACATCGACGTCACCGGCGACCATCGCCGGGTGGAAGTGGTGCGTGGCGAAGCCCTGTTCCAGGTGGCCAGGGACAAGGCCCACCCGTTCCTGGTGCGCGCCGGCGACGCCCGGGTACGGGTCACCGGCACCCGCTTCGAGGTGCGCCACCGGGATGGCGCGGTGCGCCTTACCGTGGCCGAGGGCAGCGTGGTGGCCGGCGATGGGCGCCGCCAGCGGCATCTCACCGCCGACCAGCAAGTACACTGGCGCGACGGCCACATCGGCCAGGTGACGGCGGTGGACGCCGACGCCGTGCTGGCCTGGGCGCGGGGGCGACTGGTGTTCCGCGACCGCCCCCTGGGCGAGTTGCTCGGCGATCTACGGCCCTACCATCCGGACCGGCTGGTCCTGCTCAACGAAGATCTCTCCGGACGGCGGGTAAGCGGTACCTTCTCCACCGACCAGCCCGAGGCGGTGCTGAGCGCCCTCACCCAGACCCTGCCGGTACGGGCGCTGAAGCTGCCCGGCGTGGTGGTGCTGTATTAAACGAAAAAAAATTCTTCTTGGGGTTCAGAAATGGAAGCCGCCATCGTCTTCCTGGGTGCCTTTGTCGCGAATGGTTTCTATTTGCATCGTTTTGAAAAAGGGTACCGACTCCATGAAATCAATGAATTACCCCCGCCTGGCGCTGCTCGCCGCCGGGTTGATGCTGCTCGGCCCCGTCCGGGCGGCGCAGCTCGACATCCAGGCCCAGCCCCTGGATGCCGCCCTGGCGGAACTGGCCGAAGCCACCGGCGTGCAGCTGCTCTACAAAGCCGACATCACCCGGGACAAGCGGAGCCCGGCGCTGCGCGGTGACTACAGCGCGCCCCAGGCCCTGAGTCATCTACTGGCCGGTAGCGGCCTGCGCTACCAGGTCAACGACGACGGCAGCATCACCCTGGAACCGGCGCCGGTAACCGAAAGCACCCTGGCCCCGGTGGCGGTGAACGCCCAGGTAGCCACCAAGGTGGACACGCCCACCCTGGAAACACCGCAATCGATCTCCGTGGTACGTCGCGGGCAGATCGAGGAACAGGGTTCGGACACCGTTCAGCAGGCCCTGCGCTATACCCCGGGCGTGTTCACCGACCAGATCGGCGCGTCCAAGCGCTATGACTATGTGTCGCTGCGTGGTTTCTCCGACGACAGCATCGACAACATCTATCTGGATGGCCTCAAGACCATGGGCGATGGGGGCACCTTCAGCTCCATGCAGATCGACCCCTATTTCCTGGAACGGGTGGAAATCGTCAAGGGCCCGACCTCGGTGCTGTACGGTCGCGCCTCCCCCGGCGGCCTGGTCAACCTGACCAGCAAGAAACCGCTGTTCGAAACCCGCCAGGAACTGCGCTTCGGCGTCGGCACCAACAACTATCGGGGCGCGGGCTTCGATTTCTCCGGCCCGGTCAATGACCGGGTCGCCTATCGGCTGGTGGGCCTGACCGACAAGGGCGACACCCAGTTCGATCATCTGGAACAGGAACGCCGGGCGATCATGCCCAGCCTGACCCTGGAACTGGGCGACAACACCCTGCTCGACCTGATGGCCTACTACCAGGACGATCCGCAAGGCGGCAGCCACAGCGGCGTGCCCGCCGAGGGCAGCCTGTACCGCCGCAACGGCCGCTATATCGACAACACCTTCTTCGAAGGCGAGCCGGACTACGAGCAGTTCGAGCGCACTCAGAAAATGCTCGGCTACCAGCTCCAGCACTTCATCGACGACACCTGGAGCCTGCGGCAGAATTTCCGCTACATCACCAGCGACGTGAAGCTGCAGCAGGTGTATTCCTACCAGTGGGTGGGCAACAGTGATCAGCTCAGCCGTTACTATTCCGGCGCCGATGAACAGCTCGATGCCTACACCGTGGACAACCAGGCCCGCGCCGACTTCGCCACCGGCGATCTTCAACACACCCTGCTGATTGGCGCCGACTACCAGCACCGCGATGTGGACGCGGCCTGGAGCAGCGGAGCCTTCCCCGCCATCGACGCCTTCGATCCAGTGTACGGCGCGGCCCCCACCGCCATTGGCGACCCGGTGCCCCATGAGCGCAAACTGATCCAGACCGGCGTCTATCTTAGTGACCAGATCGCGCTGGACCGCTGGCGTTTCTCCCTGGGGGGCCGCTACGACTGGGTGCGTACCGCCAACGTCAATCAGGACACCGGTGCCCGCTCCAGCCAGGACGAGGAGCAGTTCAGCGGCCGGGCCGGCGTGCTCTACCGCCTGGACAACGGTCTCGCGCCCTATTTGAGCTACTCGGAGTCGTTCAACCCAAGCGTCTACACCGACCAGAACGGCGACCCGCTGAAGCCTACCGAAGGCACCCAGTACGAAACCGGCGTCAAGTATCAGCCCCGCGACGGCCGTGGCCTTTACACCCTGTCGCTGTTCCACATCGACCAGGAGAACCTGGCGATCCGTGAACCGCAGAACCCGTTCTATGTGCCGGTCGGTGAAATCCGCTCCCGGGGTGTGGAACTGGAAGCACAGACCCTGCTCACCGACCGCTTCCGGGTACAGGGCAGCTACACCTACACCGACATCGAATACAGCAAGGCGGAGCCCGGGATCGAAGGCAACCGGGTCAACCAGGCTCCCCGCAACCAGGCCACCGCCTGGGGCCATTACCGCTTCGACCAGGGCCCCATGGCGGGCTTCGACCTGGGCGCCGGGGTACGCTACACCGAGGGCATTCAGGCGGACCGGGAGAATACTCGGGAAGTGCCGTCCTACACCCTGGTGGACGCGGCACTCGGTTATGACTTCAGCCATCTCGGTATCGACGGTCTGAGCGCCCGGGTCAACGCCAACAACCTGCTCGACAAGGAATACGTGGCGTCCTGCTATTCACTCAACTACTGCTACTTCGGCGCCGAGCGCAGTGTCATGGCCACCGTGACCTACCAGCTTCGCTGAACCGTCGAACCCGTCGACAACCGGGTGTGGACGTGATCACGTCCACACCCGGCTTGCACAAGCTTTTACATCCCCCCTCTCGCGCATCGTTCCGCGATCACCAATGCTATCGATCGACGGCGGCGCCCGCGGGCACCGTCATGGGAAGGATCCCGGCCACGGCCAGGACGGCTACTAACAACATCGCCACGCAGACCCTACCGCGACGCAGAAACAGGCAAGAAAAGCCCAGCTTTGACCTACCGCCTCCGGCGGCGCGCCTTGCAGGATAGCGCTCCCGGATACCGGCACTCTCCTGGCGGCGGGATCCGACAAACCTATTTCCGTGGAACGGAGAACGATGGACGATGCATTCGAACACGCCTCCCGAACGCGAGGCGTTCACCTTAAAAGCGGCCTGCTGGGCGCCGCGTTTCTGATCGGTGTTATCACCGCGCCCGCGTCCCTGGCGCAATCGGCGCCGGCCACCACAGCGGCCTTCATTGACCGCGACAACCCGCGGCTGGCCATGCTCGACGGCGAGGAGCGAACGCCCCGCCGGCCACGGTCGGACCCGACCCGGGAACCGGAGCGGGAAAGCTGGTCGTTCGCGTTCGACAACGACGCCCTGGTGCCCACCGGTCGCGACCAGGATTACACCTACGGCCTGAGTTTTTCCCACACTGGCCGGAGCGCCCGCGACGTCTGGTATTCCCTGAACCCGGTGCTGACCGGCCTGGACCGGTTGTTCGCCGTGGGCGACCACGCCCGCGAACGCATCGACGGTCATAGCGTTGAGTTCGGCCTGTTCGGCTTCACCCCGGAAGACAAGGAAGCCTCGGCGCCGTTGTACGACGACCGACCCTACGCCAGCCTGCTCTACATGTCGCAGTCCCGGGTACGGATCGACCGGGACGAGAACGTGGCCTGGCACAGCAGCCTGACCCTTGGCGCTCTGGGCCTGGCGATCGTCGGCAACGGCCAGAACGCGGTGCACAAGGTGATCGGCAGCGAACACGCGGAAGGCTGGGAGCATCAGATCAGCGAAGGCGGCGAACCCACCGCCCGCTACACCCTGGCAAGGCAGAAATATCTGAATCCGTCGTCGGATAACCTGGAAGTGAAAAGCACCCTGCAGGCTTCCGCCGGCTACCTCACCGAGGCGCGCTGGAGCCTGAGTTTCCGGGGCGGACGCATCGCCGACCGGTGGTGGAAATTCAACCCGGAGCTGGCCAGCTACGCGGACGGTTCCTCCCGGGGCGTGGGCAGCCCGGCACCCACCGAGAGCTACGTGTGGGGCGGCGCCGCCGTGGTGGCGCGGGGCTACAACGCCTTTCTTCAGGGTCAGTTCCGCGACAGCGAGGTGACCTACGACAGCGACGAGTTGAACCACCTGATTCTGGAAGCCTGGCTGGGCTACACCCGCTCGTTCACCAACGGCTGGCGGCTCAGTTATGTACTGCGCGGCCACACCTCGGAAGTGCGCGAAGGCACCGCCGACCGCAATGTGCTGTGGGGCGGGTTGATCGTGGCAAAAACGTTCTAGGGCCTGTTCACACCAGGCTATTGCCCGGCGATGTGCTCGCGCACCAGTGACGCCAGCCCCGGAGCGGTGCCGAAGTACTCCAGCAATTCGATGGTCAGGTGCGGGTGGCGCTCGCGGGCCTCTTCCACCTGGGCGGGGATGTCGGTGGCCACGTGCTTGCCGTTGTTGAAGAACAGCGGATAAACATAGACGGTATCCACCGGCTGGTGCTCCAGTTGCTGCAAGGCTTCCTGCAGCGACGGCCGGGCCAGTTCCAGAAAGCACGGCAACACGGCGGCGTAATCTTCCCGGGTGGTCTCCGCCACCGCGTCCACCAACGCCTTGAACTCCTCGTTGGCGGCCTCCGCGCGGCTGCCGTGGGCCATGATCAACAGGGCTTTTCTCACCACTACCTCCACAATGAATGGGCCGCCTCGACCACCAGGGCATGGCGGCGGGCCAGGGCGGCGCGGTCATCGTCGTAGCCGCCACCGATCACCGTGGCCACCGGCACGTCATGATCGCGGCAAAGCGCCAGCACCCGACGTTCGCGCTCCGCCAGGCCGGCCAGGCTCAGGGACAGGCGCCCGAGCGGATCGCCTTGATAGACATCCACCCCGGCATCGTACAACACCAGATCCGGACGCAGCGCGCCCAACAGGCCATCCAGGGTGTCGGTGACAATGGTCAGGTAGTCGTCATCGCCCAGCCCCACCGGCAGGCCCACGTCCAGGTCACTGTGCATCTTGCGGGTGGGAAAGTTTTTTTCGCAATGCACCGAGCAGGTAAAGGCGCGGGGCTCGCTGGCGAGGATGGCGGCGGTACCGTCACCCTGGTGAACATCGCAATCGAAGATCAGCACCCGCCGCACCCGTTGCTCGGCCAGCAACGCCCGGGCGGTGATCGCCAGATCATTGAGAATGCAAAAGCCGGAGCCAAAGTCGTAATGCGCATGGTGAGTGCCGCCCGCCAGATGACAGGCAATGCCATGCTTGAGGGCGAGTTGGGCGGTAACCAGGGTACCCATGGGCGCGATGCAGGTACGCCGCGCCAGCTCCTCGCTCCAGGGCAGCCCCATGCGTTTGGCTTCCTTGTCGTCGAGGCGGTTGTTCAGGAAACGATCCAGATAGTCCGGGCAGTGGGCCAGCGACAGCAGGGGCGCGCGCGCCCGGCCCGGGCGGTGCAGGTTGCCCGCCCCGGCGATGCCGGCGTCGCGCAGCCGCTCATGGAGGAGCCGGAACTTCTCCATGGGAAAGCGGTGGCGTGCCGGGAACGGGAAGCTGTAGCTCGGGTGATAAACCAGGGGAATCGACATGCCGCGATTATAACGGGCTCGCCAGCCCCTGCCCCAGCACCCGGTACAGGGTGACGCGGGCCACCAGCTCGTTGTAGCGCAGTTCCAGCAGGTTCTGGCGCGCGCTGATCAGGCTGGTCTGGGCATCGAGCACCGAAGTCAGCTCGATTTCGCCCTCCCGGTAGCGCGCCTCGGCGATCTCGAAACCACGCCGGGCCTGGGCCAGGGCCTCGCGACGATGAGCACCCTGCTCGTCCAGGGCGTTGACCGCGCCCAGGCTCTGATCCACCTCGGACAGCGCGGAGAGCAGCACGCCCCGGTACGTGGCTACCTGCTCCAGCCAGGCGGCCCGGGCCACGGTGTTCTCGCCACGGGTCTGGCCGCCGTCGAAGATCAACTGGCTCAGGGAGGCGGCCAGGTTGTAGACCGCGTCGCCGTCGAACAGGTCACCCAGGGAGCTGCTGGCGTAACCGGCACTGCCGGTCAGGGTCAGCGACGGCCAGTAGGCGGTACGGGCCACGGCCACGCCGTAATCGGCGGCCATCAGGCCGGCCAGGGCGCTGCCCACGTCCGGCCGCTGGGCGAGCACGTCGGCGGGCAGCCCGGGTTGAATGTCCGGTACTTCCAGCGCCGCCAGGCCGCCTCCGCGAGGCACGAACCCCTGGGGCGTTTCGCCCACCAGCACCGCCAGCGCATAGCGGGTTTCCCGGGTTTGCTGGCGCAGGTCCGGCAGGGCGGCCCGCTGATTGGCCACCAGGGTGCGCTGCTGGGCCAGATCCTGGGGCGAGACAGCGCCGTAACGTACCTTGGCCTCGACCACCTCGAGCACGCGCTCGGCCAGGGCCAGGCTATCTTCCGCCAGGGTCAGGCGATCCTGGAGGTAGCGCCATTGCAGGTAGGTGCTGGCGACGCTGGAAAGCACCGTGAGCCGCACCGCGTCACGGTCGAAACGGCTGCCGTCCAGGTTGGCCTCGGCGATTGCCTTGTTGTTGCGCAACCGCCCCCACAGATCCAGCTCGTAGCTGGCATTGGCGTTGACCTGGAACTGGTCGCCGCCATCGCCGCCTCCGAAGGTGCCGGAGGTAGAGGCACCGCCTCCCAGTGACAAACTCGGAAACAGGGACGAGCCGGCCTGCTGCAAACGCCCTTCCGCCTGCAGCACCCGGGCGGCGGCGGCCTGCAGGTCGGTGTTGTCGGTCAGCGCGCGGGCCACCAGCTGGTTCAGTTCATCACTGCCGAAGCCCTGCCACCAGGCCGGGTTCGTTACCGCCGCGCGGCTGTCGGCGAGCTGGTTCTCCCACTGCGCTGGCGCTTCCGGCTCCGGCGTTTCCAGCCCGGAGCGCACCGCGCAGCCGGATACCACCAGGGACAGCGCCAGCATGGCCAGCACCCGCTTGTGGCGCGCGGCCTGTACTTTGAAACCTTTGTTCATTGGGCCTTTATTCATTGGATAGGGCCTCCACCGGATTCAGACGCGCCGCCTTGAGCGCCGGCGCGAACCCGAACACCAAGCCAATCACCGCCGCGCACAGGAAAGCGGCCACCGCCACCGGCGCGGAAAACAGGATTGGCAGGCCGAACAGCCGCAGCAGCAGCCCCACCGCCACGCCCAGCGCCACGCCGATCAAACCGCCCAGCGCCGACACCACCACCGCCTCGGTGAGAAACTGCTGCAGGATATTGCGCTGGCGAGCACCGGTGGCCATGCGGATACCGATCTCATGAATGCGCTCTGTGACGCTCACCAGCATGATGTTCATCACCCCGATGCCACCCACCAGCAGGGAAATGGCGGCGATGGAACCGAGCAGCATGGTCAGGGTGTTCTGGGTGTCGGAGACCATGTCCAGCAGCGAAGCCATGTTGAACACGCGCACGTCCTCGGTGCCGTGGCGCTGAGTGAGCAATTCCACCGCCGCCTGCTCGGTGACGTCAATCTGGTCCACGTCGTCCACCGCCAGGGTGATGGAACGCAGGTAGTTCTGGCCGAACAGACGCAGGGTGCCGGTGGACAGCGGCACGAACACCACATCGTCCTGGTCGTCGCCCCAATTGGTGGCGCCCTGCTCGCCCATCACGCCGATCACCTGGAAGGGGATGCTGTCGAGCAACACGAACTGGCCCAGAGGATCGGCGTCGCCGAACAGGTTCTCACGGACGGTCTGGCCGATCACCGCCACCGGCGCGTAACGATCCTGGTCCCGTTGCGAGAAAAAGATACCGTTCACCGGCTGCCAGTCGCGCAGGGAAGGATAGTCGCTGGAGACCGCCTTGACGCTGGTGGTGATGTCGCGGCCCTGGGCCCGGGCCGTGACGCTGCCGGAAATTTCCGGCACCGCCATGCGCACATTGGGCACCTCCCGCAGCGCTTCCGCGTCCGCCGGCACCAGGGTGGCGATAACGCCGTCGGAAACCCGCCGCTGGCCGCGGTCCGGGCGGATTACCAGCAGGTCGGTGCCCATGTCGCCGATGCGCGCCACCACGTCCTGCTTGGCGCCCTGGCCAATGGCCAGCATCACCACCACGGCGCCCACGCCGATCACGATCCCCAGCAGGGTAAGCAGGGTGCGCAGCCAGTTGGCGCGCAGTGAGCGCAACGCCATGATCACCGCCTCGGCCACCTCGCCGAACTCCGGCAACGCGGATTCACGGGGCGGGCTCAGGGTATCCGGCGCCGTTTCCGGCGCGGCCCGGGACGGCCGCCGGCGGGTATCGGACAGAATGTCGCCGTCGTGCAGCTCCACCACCCGGTCGGCGTGGGCGGCCACCTCCGGGTCATGGGTGATCACGATCACCGTGTGGCCCTGGTCCGCCAGGCTCTGCAGTTGCGCCATGACGGCGTCGCCGCTGGCGCTGTCCAGGGCACCGGTGGGCTCGTCGGCGAGGATCACCCGGCCACCGTTCATCAATGCCCGGGCGATGGAAACGCGCTGCTGCTGGCCGCCGGACAACTGATTGGGCCGGTGATCCAGGCGCTCGCCCAGGCCCAGCCCGGCGAGCAGATGACAGGCCCGCTCGCGGCGCTCGTCCCGGGACAGGCCGGCGTAGATGGCGGGCAGCGCCACGTTTTCCCAAGCGCTGGCGGTACCGATCAGATGGTAGCTCTGGAACACGAACCCGAACATCTCGCGGCGCAGCCAGGCCAGTTCCTGGTGATCCAGCTCGCTGACGTCACGGCCGGCGAACCGGTACTGCCCATCGCTGGGCCGGTCCAGGCAACCGAGGATGTGCATCAGGGTGGACTTGCCGGACCCGGAGCTGCCCATGATCGCCACGAACTCGCCCGCGTCGATGCGCAGATCAATGCCGTGCAGCACCTCCACGTCCTGTTCGCCGCCGGGATAACGCTTGCGAATCCCGGTCAGCTCGATCAGCGGGGTCATCAGAACAGACCCCGGCGCCGGGGTTCATCACTTTGCTTGGCCTGAACCTGCCCCACCACCACGGTTTGTCCTTCTTCCAATCCCTCGGTGATTTCCGTGCGCACCCGATCGGTGACCCCGGTTTTCACCGCCTGGCGGCGCGGCGCGCCCTTGGCCGACAGCACCCGCACATAGGTGCCTTCGGCGTCCCGTTTGACCGCGCCGGCGGGCACACTGAGGGCGTTGTCGGCGGCGTTGACCACGAAGAACACCTGGGCGGTCATGCCGGACATCAGGCGCCCCTCCGGGTTGTCGATATCGAACTCGGCGGTATAAAGCACCACGTTGTTCACTTCCTCCGGGGTCGGCAGCACCTGCCGCAGGGTGCTGTCGTAACGCGCCTCGCCATTGCCCAGGGTATTGAAATACACCGGCATGCCCGGCGAGAGCCGGTCCACGTCCGCCTCGGACACCTGGGTGGATACCGTCATGGTGGAAAGGTCGGCGATGCGCATCAGGGTGGGCGTGGTCTGATTGGCGTTCAGGGTCTGGCCCTGGCGCGCCTCCAGGGTCACCACGGTGCCGTCCCGGGGCGCGTAGATGGTGGCGTACCCCAGGGTCGCCTGATCGCCTTCCAGGGAAGACTGGGTTTGCTTGATTTGTGCCTGCAGCACCTTGATCTGGGCGCGGGTGGTGGCCAGGGTGGCGCGGGCGCTTTGCCAGGCATCATCGCTGGTGGCGTCCGCTTCGCGCAGCCGCTCCTGGCGTTCGAACTGCAGGCGCGCCAGTTCCAGCTCGGCGTGCTGCTGCTCCAGTTGCGCGCGCAGGGCGTCCAGTTCCGCCTTGCCCTCTTCCACCCGGGCCTGTTGCACGGAGGCATCGATCTCCGCCAGCAACTGGCCTTCCTTGACGGTGTCGCCCACGTCCACGTGGAGCTTCTCCAACTGCCCGGACACCTGGGCGCCCACGTCCACGTAATCCAGCGGCTCCAGGGTGCCCAGGGCGGTGACCAGATCCTCGATGTCGGTGCGCTCCACCTCGGCGGTGCGCCACTGGCCGGCGCCGCCGTCGCCGGCGGGCCACAACCAGGCGCCCAGCGCGACCACCAGAACCAGCAAGGAGAGAGACACCCAAGGATGACGCTTGATCCAACCCATCACGAAATCGCCTGCATTAAGAATAGGCCCACCCTAGCGCGAAAAGATGCAAACAATATGAGCACCACACGCAACCAGCGTGCACGCTCAGCCGTCACCACCTTCCCGAAACGGCGCCACCAGATGGGTAAGATTCTCCACGCTCAGAATCATCGCCAAGGCCATCAGACGGCCCAGCTCGCCACGCGGAAAACCACGATCGGCAAACCACAGGAGGTAAGCCTCGGGCAGGTCCACCAGCGGCCGCCCCTGGTACTTGCCGAAGGGCATGGTGCGCTGGCAGACGGCGATCAGATCTTCGTTCTTGAAACTCATGGCATGCCGGATTCGAGCGGAAAACGACGGCAGCCTAACGCGCCCGGCGGCGCCTGCCAACGCCGAGCGCCCCTGACGCGGGTTTCAGTGGCCGTGGCCGTGCAGCATGCAGACGTGTTCGTTGTCGCCGCGCTCCACCTGCAGGGTGCTGTGGTCGATGCTGAACCCGCTTCGCAAGTCCGCGGCGAGACGATCCAGCCAGGCGTCGCCGGGGTGGCCGTCGGGCATCACCAGGTGCACGGTGAGAGCGGTTTCCGTGGTGCTCATGCCCCAGATGTGCAGGTCGTGGATGTCGAGCACGCCCTCGCGATCACGCAGCCAGGCGTCCACCTCGGGCAGGTCGACGTTGTCGGGCACGCCGTTCAGGGCCAGCTTGAGGGAATCCCTCAGCAGGCCCCAGGTGCCGGCCACGATCACCACGGTGATCACCAGGCTGACCACCGGGTCCAGCCAGTTCCAGCCGGTGTAGAGGATCGCCAGGCCGGCCAGCACCACGCCCACCGACACCGCCGCGTCGGCGGCCAGGTGCAGGAAGGCGCCGCGAATGTTCAGGTCTTCCTTGCTTCCCTTCACGAACAGCCAGGCGGAAACCGTGTTGATCAGCACGCCGATGGCGGCCACCACCATCACCGTTACCGAGGCCACCTCCGGCGGGTCCATGAGGCGGCGGATGGCATCCCAACCAATGGCGCCGCAGGCGATCATCAGGAACATGCCGTTACCCAGGGCGGCGAGGATGGAGCTGCCGCGCAGGCCGTAGGTGAAGCGGTTGTCCGGCACGCGGCGGGCGAGCAATGCACCCACCCAGGCCAGCACCAGGCCGAGCACATCGGACAGGTTGTGGCCGGCATCGGCCATCAGCGCCGAGGAGTGCGCCAGGAAACCGTAGACGAATTCCACGACGGTGAAGCCCAGGTTCAGGGCGATGGCCAGCGCGAAGGCGCCGTTCAGATTCGGCGCCGCGCCATGGGCGTGGCCGTGAGGGTGGCCATGATGGCGGCCGTGGTCATGGGGCATGAAATAAGCCTCCTTGGGTGCGATGGCGCCAGTAAAACACCTGTAGTGGCTACAGGTTCAAGCCCGGTCGTGAATCATCGGCCCGGGCGTGCCATCCACGCCAAGCCGCCGGGCCGCCTCGGCCAGCCGACGGTCGCGGGTCCACAGGCTGGTGGCCTGACTCAGCCGCGTGGCGGCCAACAGATGGGCGTCGACGAACCCGATGCCCCGCCCCATCAAACCGTGCCGCTCGATCAGAAACAGCACCTCGTCCTGGTCCGCCACCGGCACGCCGGGCAGGCCGCGCAGCAGCTCCAGGACTTCATCACGGCGGGCCAGGTTGCCACAGGCCAGCTCCCCCACCACGAACGGATGCATGCGCACCCGATCCGCCTCGAGCAGGCGCACCAGACCCGCGTCGCCCGCGCGCAGATGGTCGACCCACACCGAGGTATCCACCAGCACCATGGAGGCGGCGGCACTCACCGGTAATCGGGGCGCCGACGGGCCGCCACCTCCAGGTCCGGCTCGGAGCCACCCAGCCGCGCCAGCCGGCGCGCGCTCTCGCGCTCGATCAGCGCCACCAGCGCCTGGCGGATAAGCTGGGTGCGCTCCTTGACGCCGGACAGCCGCTGGGCTTCGGCCAGCAGTTCATCGTCGATGTTGATGGTGGTACGCATGCTAACCTCCTGACCCCGGCGGTTCGGCACGGGAATGGAAAACGCCCGGGAAGCATCAAATATGTCACCGAATGATGACCATATCCAGCGCGCATTTACCAAACCACGTCCGCTTCACTGAACCCCCGGCGCGATACCTGTAATCATTACAGGTTCCAATGACGGACAACGAGAAGGAAAAACATGTACGCCATCGGTGCCCTGTCCCGCGCCACCGACTGCAAGGTGGAAACCATCCGCTACTACGAGAAGATCGGCCTGATGCCGGAACCGGCGCGCAGCGACGGCAACCAGCGCCGCTATGCCGACCGCCACCGGGAGCGGCTGCACTTCATCCGTCATGGCCGTGAACTGGGCTTCAGCATCAGCGCCATCCGCGAGCTGCTTGATCTGTGCGACCGGAAACATCGGGACTGTGCCGCCGTGGACGCCATGGCCCGGCGCCACCGGGACGCGGTGGCCGATCGTATCCGCGCGCTCACCGCCCTGCGCGACGAGCTGGACCGCATGATCCGGCGCTGCGCCGGCGGCGACGTGGCCCACTGCGGAGTCATCGAGGTGCTTGGAGACCACCGGCTGTGCCGCCACGACCATGGTTGAAGCCGATTCCTCCTTTCGGTTAGGTCGCTTTCTTGACCCTCCGGGGTTAGAATCGCCCCCGCCTCATTCCCGCAGTCCTGCCTGGAAGTACCCCAATGTCCGTTGTGCTGCTTGTTCTCGTGGCTCTCGGGTTCGTGTCCATCGTGGCGGAGGACCTGGTCCACATCGATAAAGCCAAGACCACCCTGTTCTTCGGGTCCCTGGTCTGGGTGCTGCATTTCATCTTTCCCCCGGCCGGCGAAACCCTTGAAGGGTTGATGGCGTCCCTGGATGACAACCTGCTCGACATCGCCTCCCTGTGGCTGTTCCTGATGGCCGCCATGACCCTGGTGGCGTATCTGTCGCACAAAGGGGTGATCGACGGCATCGTCAACGCCCTGCTGCCGGAGCGCATGAGCGAACGCAAGCTGATGCTGCTCACCGGCTTGTTCGCGTTCTGCTTCTCATCCATGGCCGACAACATCACCGCCACCCTGGTGTGCATCGCGGTGCTGATGAACCTGCGTCTGCCCCGGAAGAAAATGCTGCGTTACGTGGTGCTGGTGGTGTTCTCGGTGAACGCCGGCGGCACAGCGCTGATCACCGGCGATGTTACTACATTGATGATTTTCCTGGCCGACAAGGTGGAAATCCCGGATCTGATTCTGCTCAGCCTGCCGGCCTTCATGGCGGTGGCGGTGCTGTCGCTGTTGCTGTCCCGAGGCCTGACCGGGGAGTTGGTGATGGAGAAGCGCCACACCGAGGTCGCCAACGGCGACAAGGCGGTGGCGGTGCTGTTTTTCTGCACCATCCTGAGCACCATTTTCGGCAATGTGTTTTTCGGCATTCCGCCGGTGCTGACGTTCCTGTTCGGGCTGTCGCTGATGTTCATGGTGGTGCAGTTCCTGAACCGCGACGAGCCGACCCTGGATTACATCCGCAAGATCGAGTTCGACACCCTGCTGTTCTTCCTGGGCGTACTGCTGCTGGTGGGCATGCTCAAGGAACAGGGGGTGCTGGCCTACTTCCCGAAACTCTACGACTTCCTGCCACCGCTGGCCGCCAACTATGTGATGGGCCTGGTGTCGTCGCTGTTCGATAACGTGCCGCTGACCGCCGCCCTGCTCAACTCCGGCATCAGCATGACCCTGGATCAGTGGCTGACCCTGACCTACGCGGTGGGCGTGGGCGGCTCCCTGCTGGTGATCGGCTCCGCCGCCGGCGTGGTGGCGATGAGCAAGGTGGACGGTCTCACCTTCGGCAGCTACCTGAAGTACTCCGGCTACCTGCTGGTGGCCTACACGGTGGGTTTCCTCGGCGTGCTGGCCCTGGGCTCACTGCTCCAGGCCGCCGGCTAGCCCCCCACGCCGACGCCGGCTAGCGCCCTAAACCCACAGCACCGAGCTGACGTTCGCCGCGCCCATGCGGCCGGCGAACACCCGCCCGGGCCGGTCACCGGCGGCGCCGGCGCACACCAGCGCCGGCATCAGGTGTTCCTCGCGGGGATGGGCGAACGCGCCGCCCGGCGCGGCCCGCCATTGATCCAGCCGCCGCCCCCGTTCGAGCGTCGACAGCCCAGGCTCGGCCAGGGTGTCGCGCAGCCAGTCCTCGAACGCCCGGTTTGCTTCCAGGGCCGCCAGCGAACGGTCCCGGCCCATCAGCACCGCCATGTTGTGGAATGAGGAGCCGGAGCCGATCAGCGCCACGCCATCATTCAGCAACGGCGCCAGCGCCGCGCCCAGCCGCCGGTGCAGAGCCGGCTCCAGGGAGGAATGCACCGACATCTCCACCACCGGCACGTCCGCCGCCGGGTACATCAGCGACAGAGGCACGAACACGCCGTGGTCCAGACCGCGTTCCTGGTCCACCGATGCCGGCACCCCGGCGTCCTCCAACAGCGCCCGGGCCCTTTCCGCCAGCGCCGGCTGCCCCGGCACCGGATAGCGCAGCGAGTAGGCCGCTTCCGGGAAGCCGTAGTAGTCGTGGATCAACGACGGCGACGGATGGCCGGTCAGCGACACCGGCGACGCTTCCCAATGGGCGCTCACCAACAGGATCGCCTTCGGCGTCGGCGCGACCGCCGCCAACTCCCGCAGGGACGCCACCAGCTCCCGGTGGCCGGGGTCGTTCAGCAGCGGCAGCGGGCCACCACCGTGGGTGAGGTAAGCGATGTAGGACATGACGTTCTCCCGATATGGACCTTCAGGATACGCCGCCCGACACCGGCGATGGATTGAACCATTGACGCGGTGCCATCGATTTTTCCGGGCCAACGCTCAGCGGCACCCCTCCGCCCCCACCGGCACATTGGTAAGCAGAAGGTAGCGACGATCCTTCGCCAGCGCGAACAACGGCACCGACAGGCCGCGCTCAAAAGCGGCCCGCTCCCGGGGCCGCACCGCCAGATAAAGCGGTCGCCCGGGCGCCGACCGGAGCACCTGCCGGGCCTGCTCCGGTGTCCAGACGCGAGGCGCCTCGCGGCCGTAATAACGGGCCGAGAACGGCACTTCGTCCAGATACACCAGGGGCGCCCAAAGGGCGGCGGGCTGCCGTTGATAGCAGGCCAGCAACGCCTTTTCGGTACGCAGGGTGCCCGGGTTCGCGAGCACATAGGCGCCCGCCACCAGGGACAACACCGGCACCGTCAACGCCAGCCCCGGCACCCAGCGCGATGCCCGCCCGCGCCCGCCCAGGGCCCGGGTCAACAACAACGCCATGAACGGCAACCCGGGCAGCACATAGGTGGCCAGAATATTTCCGGAAAAGGTGAAAAACAGAGTAGGCACGAAGGCGGCCGGAATCAGCAACCGGTTGTCGTTATCGCGGAGCGCCGCGCGCAGCCGGGCGCGCCCCTCGGCATCACGGAGCCGGGCCGGCAGTAGCACCAGCGCCCACAGGGACCAGGGGAAGGCGGCGTACAGCGTCAGTAACCAGATGGTGCCCCGAGGCTGGTCGTGGGCGGTGCCATAACGGTCACCGGACCAGCCGGCGTCGAGGAAACGCTGAAAGTGCTCGCCAACGATGAAGTAATGCAGGAACCCCGGCGTCTTGTGTTCGGCGGCCAGGTACCAGGGCAACGTCAGCAGCAGCGTGACCAGCCCGCCGCGCCACCAGGGTAGCCGATGCCACAGTTGCCACCAGCCACCGCTCCATAGCGCCCACGCGAACAACGGCGTGCCCACCAACACCAGGGCCAGTGGCCCCTTGGCCAGCAACGCCACCACCAGACCGAGAAAGAACAACGCGCCCCAGGGCCGCCCCTCACCACGCAGTACCAGCCCGGCGGCAACCAGGGAGGTAGTGGTTCCCAGAGCCAGGAACGGATCGGTAAGCACCGCGCCGGCGCACACGAACAGCAAGCCGGATGACGCCGCGATCAGTGCCGCCACCGGGGCGCTATCGCGGCCGCTCAGGCTGCGCGCGTAACGGGCCACCAACGCCAGGATCAGCAGACAGGCCAGCCAGGACGGCAGGCGCAGCGCCAGCTCGTTGCCGCCCAGGGTCAGAAAAGACAGTGCCTGTACCCAGAACGCCAGCGGCGGCTTGCCCCAGAACGGTACGCCGGGGGCAAACCAGGGCGTGATCCAGTCGCCGGTCACCGCCATCAGCCGGGCAATGGCGCCGTAGCGCGCCTCGGTGGTATCGGTGAGAGGCAGCAGCGCCATGGTCGGCAACCGGCTTAACACGACCACCGCCAGCAACACCCACGGCGCGATCCGGCGGCTAGCCGGCATCCGCATGGGGCACTCCCAGGGAGCGGCGCCGGGGCGGCGCCGGCTCGCGGCGGAGGCTGGCGCGATCCACCACGTCACGCACCAGATAGATCGGCCTTTGCTTGGTTTCCAGATATACCTTGCCGACGTACTCGCCCACGATGCCGATGGTCAGCAACTGCAGCCCGCCAAGAAAAGTAATCAGCGCCGTCAGGGAGGGATAACCGCGCACCGCCACCCCGAACATCAGCGCCTTGGCGATGATCCACAATCCGTAGCCCCCTCCCAGCATGGCGGCCAGGGCACCAATCACCGCCGCCCAACGCAACGGCGCCACGGAAAACGAGGTAATGCCTTCCAGCGCCAGGCCCACCAGTCGCCAATACCCCCACTTGCTATCGCCGGCGACCCGCGCCTCACGGTCATAGCGCAATACCACGGTGGGCAGACCGACCCAGGCGAACAGCCCCTTCATATACCGGTTGCGCTCGTCCAGCCGTCTCATCGCCTCCACCGCGCGCCGGCTCATCAACCGGAAGTCCCCGGTATCGGCGGGAATGTCCGAGCGGCTCAAACCACGCAGCAAACGATAAAAGAGATGAGCGCTGATCCGTTTAAGGCGGGTTTCGCCGGGCCGCGAGCGGCGCTGCATGAGCACCACGTCGGCGCCGGCGCGCCAACGCTGGATCATCGCTGGTATGCGCTCGGGCGGGTCCTGAAGGTCCGCGTCCAGCACCACCACCGCCTCGCCGCGGGCATGATCCAGGCCGGCGGTAAGCGCCGCCTCCTTGCCGAAGTTCCGGGACAAACGCACCACGCGAATCCAGGGGCGCTCGGTGCATCGCGCCATCAGCCATTCAGCGCCGCCATCGGTACCGCCGTCGTCAACGAAAACCGCCTCGAACGGCAGACCGGTGCCCGCCATCACCCGCGCCAGTCTTGCCACGCATTCCGGCAACACTTCGCGCTCGTTGTAGAACGGCACCACCAGGCTGATCACCGGTTCCGCCATGGTTCTAACCCGTGGGATGAGAGCCGTCATGGAAGACCCACCTTTTGTAGAGCGTGTAGTTACTCAACGCCACCAGAGCGGTGGTCAATACCTGGGCCGGCGCCACCGCCAGAGCCAGCGTCTGGTGAAGGAATACAAAGAACACGCCGTTCAATACCCAGCCCAGTACACAGGTCACCGCGTAACCGGGGAGCGCGCCGGCGGGACGGCCGCCTGCGAAGGTCCACTTTTGCTGCAGGGGGTAATTAGTGGTCGCCCCGGCCAGGGCACCACCGGCGGTGGCGACCGCCGGCGCCAGACCCACCGCGATCAATCCGGCCATCGACAGCCAGTGGACCAGGGTCGCCATGCCTCCGGAGCATAAGAACCGTAGCGGTCGGGTGGCGCGGGCGAATTCCATTAGCGGCTCTTGCGCACGAAGCGGGCCAGGTGCAGCGAATGGAGAAAACGCCGCTGAGCCAGGTCGCGATCCAGTTGAAAACCTTCCGCCTTCAGGTCCGCCACCAGCTCGCTCAGGGACGTATGGTTCTGGCGGTGGCGGCGACCGCCCAGGGCGGCGCGCAGGCGCCGCTTGAGGCCGGTGAATGACCACGGCGACAAGTAAGACACCAGCAGGTAACCGTCACAGACCCGCGCCATCTCGCGCACCAGAGCAAGGCGCCGGGCGCGCTCCTGGAAGTGATGCAGCAGGCGGAAGCACACCACCGCCTGGAAGGCCCGGTCCTCCCAGGGCAGCGCGAACACATCGCCCTCGCGCACCTCGGCGTCCGCGCCATCGGTGGCCAGCAAAGTCCGGGTGTGAACTACCGCCGCGGAGCCAAGATCCAGGGCCGCCACGCGCAGGTCCCGTTCCGCCAGCCACAGGCTCAGGCGGCCGGCGCCGCATGGCGCGTCAAGCACCCGCGACCCGGGCGGCAAGGCCGGAAACGCCCGCGCCACCAGCGCCATTTCCGCGTGGTGCTTGGCGGGCTTACGCCGCGTGTAATGCTGTACCGCGCTCGGCTCCGCTTTTACGCGGCGCCGGTCCGGCAGGGTTTGTTCAGACATAATCAGGGATTCCATCGGGCGCGCGAGGCGCGGGCAGCTTCAAGCCGGGAGCGTAAAGGCAGGCGGTACGCAGCAGGCTGTCGCGACCGGCCTGGTCCAGAAAGGGCGCCCGGCGCAACAGTTGATCCAGATCGGAGCGGGCGGCGGCGGCCACGGTCAGCCGGCGACGCCAACGTTCCAGATCCAAAAGCCTTACCCGCAGAGTGATCGGGTCCACCAGAATATGGTCCGGGTAGCAGGCGCCATGCTGAAGACGGCGCCGGTGCAGCACCGCCAGGGCGGCGCCCACCGATACCAGCGCGCAGGCCAGATGCGCTCCGGGCATTCGCCCGGCCAGCACGGACAGCGGCACGAACCCCCGTGGCGCCCGGGTCACCAGGATCGCCTGGTCGCCTCGCTCCGCGTAGCAGACCCAGTCCACCACCGGCAGCGTCGGCGACCAGGACAGTGCCTGGAATTCGTGGAAATAGGTCGGCCGGAGACGGCCTCCGGTGGCCGGCGTGCGCCGGAACTGAGCCACCTGGCGCTTTACATAAAGGGTTTCCGCTTCACCGGTGGGCCCCGGCAGCGTCAAGCGGCTCACCGCGCTCCAGCCACCACGCCGGAAGTTGGGTGGTTCCACCCAATCAGCGGGCAGCCGCCACCAGTCATCGAACGTGAGCAAATCCCGGGCGCCAGGATCGGCGCACCAGCCCGGAGCGACATGCGTAATCGTCATGTCCCGGTCCTCTCTTCAGCCAAATCACCAAAGCAGGGTGGAACCGGGGACTTAAGCGAGACTTAACGAAAAACAATCAGTCCCGGTGACGCTCGAGACCTTCATTACGGCCGATGCGCAGCCCCGCCAGATGAGTGATACCGCGCAGACGCAACAGGGCCCAGACGCTGCCCGCCAGACCGATCACCGGTGCCAGATAGAGGGTATGGTCGGTGAGAAAATTAATCGCGAGGCTGCCAACCAGCATCAGAACGAACACCACCAGAAAGCCCCAGAACGGTCCCTTGCGCATATCCTCACCGACAATGACATTGGAATCGCCGGGCAGTGTAGCACCGGGAACCGCCCCGGGGCCCGGGGCGGCATGGGTCAGCGCTGCAGTTCGCGGATTTTATGTCGCGAGAACAGCGGGTAAAGGGCCGGCAGCACCAGCAGGGTGAGAGCGGTGGCGCTGAGCAGGCCGCCGACGATCACCGCCGCCAGCGGGCGCTGCACCTCGCTGCCGACGCCGGTGGCGAGCAGCATCGGGATCAACCCCAGCATGGAGGTAAGCGCGGTCATCAGCACGGGTCGTAGCCGCGAGACAGCGCCTTCGAACACCGCCTGCTCCACGCTTTCGCCGTCGCGCAGGCGGGCGTTGATGGCTTCCACCAGCACCACGCCGTTGAGCACGGCAACACCGAACAAGGTAATGAACCCCACCGAGCTGGGCACCGACAGGTACTGGCCGCTGAGCGCCAGGGACAGGATGCCGCCGATCAGCGCCAGGGGCACGTTGACCAGAATCAGCAGCGCCTGGGCCAGGGAACCGAACGCGAAGTACAGCAGCAGCGCGATCAACGCCACCGCCACCGGCACCACCAGCAGCAACCGTTGTTGGGCCCGTTGCTGGTTCTCGTACTGGCCGCCGATGTCGACGCTGTAGCCGGCGGGCAGCTCCACGTCCCGGTCGATGGCGGCGCGGATATCGCTCACCACCGAGCCCAGATCGCGGCCGCTGACGTTGGCCTGTACCACCACCCGGCGCTGCACGTCGTCGCGGCTGATCTGCGGCGGCCCGCTGATCTGCTCCACCCGGGCCACATCGGCCAGGCGCACCCAGGCACCGTCCGGGGTCTCCAGACGCAGCTCGCGGATACGCTCGGCGTTGGCGCGGGCGTCCTCCGCCAACCGCACCTGGATGTCATAGCGCTCATTGCCGTTGATCACCTGGCCGGCGCTGGCGCCACCCAGCCCCAGGCTGACCAGCTCCATGACCCGGTCCACGCTGAGGCCGTAACGGCTCAACGCGCGACGGTCCGGCTCCACTACCAGCTGCGCCTCGCCGGCGATCTGCTCGAGCTGCACGTCGGTGGCGCCGTCGACGCCGCCCACCACCCGGTTGATGGCCTCGCCTTTTTCCCGCAGCACCGCCAGGTCCGGGCCGAACAGCTTGATGGCAAGCTGCGCCTTGACCCCGGAAAGCAGCTCATCCACGCGCATGGCGATGGGCTGGGAAAAGTTGAACAGCAGCCCGGGGTGGCGGTTGAGCCGCGCCAGCATCTGGCGCTGCAAATCTTCACGGCTATTGGCGCTGGTCCACTGGTCCTGGGGCTTGAGGCCGATGTAGATTTCCACGTTGCTGACCGGCTCCGGGTCGCCGCCGATTTCCGCGCGGCCCACGCGGCTGAGCGCATAGGTCACCTCCGGAAAGGTCATCAATTCCCGTTCCAGTTTGCGGCCCACCTCCTGGGAGGTGGCCAGGCTGGACGACGGCGCCAGCGTGACCCGCAAGGCCAGGGTACCCTCTTGCAGGGTGGGCACGAATTCTGTGCCCACGAAGGGCAACGTGGCCAGAACCAGCGCCAGCAGCCCCAGGGCACCGCCGATCACGGCCTTGCGCGCGCCCCGAGCACGCGCCAGCAGCCGCCGGTAGCCACGTTCCAGGGCCGCCACCGGACGGTTTTCCCGTTCCCGGGGCGGGCGGCGGAACATCAATGACGCCAACGCCGGCACCACCACCAGGGCCACCACCACGGCGGCGGCCATGGCCAGCATGATGCTCACCGCCAGAGGCTCGAACATCTTCGCCTCCACGCCCTCGAAGGCGAACAGCGGCGCGAACACCACCAGAATGATGGTGGCGGCGAAAAATACCGGTCGCGCTACTTCCTGGGCGGCGTCCTTGATGCGCAGGGCTATGCCCTCCGGCGCGCTGGCGCCGGGCGGCGGCGCGCCCGTGCCAGGGTGGCGCGGGTCCGGTCGGTTCAGGTGCTTGAAGATGTTCTCCACCATCACCACGGAGCCGTCCACCAGCATGCCGATGGCCACCGCCAGCCCCCCCAGGGACATCAGGTTGGCGGACATGCCCAACGACGCCATCACCAGCAACGCCACGCCGATGGACAACGGGATCGACAGCAACACCAGCAGGGTGGCGCGCAGGTTCATCAAGAACAGCGCCAGCACCAGCACGATGAACAGAAACGCCAACAGCAGGGCGTTGACCACCGTGGATACCGCCTTCTCGACCAGACCGGCCTGATTATAGAAAGGCTCGAAACGCACGCCCTCGGGCAATGCCTGCTCGATGCGCGCCACCCGCGCCTCGATGCCATCGATGGTGGCCTTGGTATTGGCGCCCATGCGTTTGAGCACAATGCCCGCCACCACCTCACCCAGCGCCTCCGGGTCGCCGTCGGCGTCGCGCCGGGTCATGGTCAGGGCGCCCTGGCGAATTTCCGGGCCAAAGCCCACCTCCGCCAGGTCGCCAACGCGCACCAGGGTGCCGTTCACCTCCTTGACCGGCATGGCGGCGATGTCCTCCAGGCCCTGCCGGCCATGGCCCACCCAGCCCATGCCACGGATCACCATCTGCTCGGCGCCGCGATCCAGATACCAGCCACCGGCATTGCGGTTGTTGGCCCGGATGGTGTCCATGACGTCGCTGAGGGTCAGGTCATAGGCGAGCAGGCGGGTGGGATTCACGTTGACCTGGTACTGGCGCACCTCGCCCCCGTAACTGAGCACGTCGGTGACGCCGCCCACCGGCATGAGCAGCAGTTTCACCACCCAGTCGTTGAGGCTGCGGAGGGTCATGGCATCAATGCCGGAGCCCGGTTCAGCGGTGAGCAGGTACTGGTAAACCTGCCCCAGGCCGGAGGTATTGGGCCCCATCTCCGGGGTACCCACGCCGTCGGGGATATCCTCCCGCGCCGCCTGCAGCCGCTCGAACACCAGTTGCCGGGCGAAATAGATGTCGGTGCCTTCATCGAACACCACGGTGACGATGGACAGGCCGGTCTTGGAGATGGAACGCACCTCATCGACCTGGGGCAAGGCGTACATCACCGCCTCGATCGGGTAAGTAATCAACTGCTCCACTTCCTCGGCGGCCAGGCCTCGGGCCTCGGTGTTAACCTGCACCTGAACATTGGTCACATCCGGGAAAGCATCCAGCTTGAGGCTCGGCAACCGCCAGGCGGTAACGCCGACCAGCACCAGCAGGGCGAGCAGGACCAGAAGACGGTTGGCCACCGCCCAGTCCACGATTCGATTGAACATGGTCGCTCCTCAGTGCTGGTGAACCTGGAAACCGGATTTGGCCTGTTCGCCGGCCAGGAAGAAGGCGCCCCGGGTGACTACCCGGCTGCCCGGCTCAAGGCCGGTAATGCGCCGCCGGCCTTCGAGCTGATCGAGCACGGTGACTTCCATGGCCCGGTAACGGCCCGGCTCCTGCTCCACGAACACCTGCCAGTCACCGTCCGGACCACGGGTCAGGGCCTCCTCGGGCAAAGACAGGGTGTCGTCGGGCAACGGCAGTTGCAGGGCCACATCGGCGAACATGCCGGGATGCAGCAGATGATCCTGGTTGGGCACCGCCACGCGCACGCTCAGGGTACGCGTCACCGGGTCCAGCCGGTGGCCGGACTGAATCACCTCGCCGACCACCTCGGTGCCGTCCACGGACACCCGCGCCGGGGTGCCGGCCGGCACGCTCAGGCCCGGCCGGGGCGGCAGCGCCGCTTCCGCCCACAGAGTCGACTCGTCCACCAGGGTCACCAGGGGCCGGCCGGCGGTGAGCCACTCGCCCTGCTGAAAGGCATCGGTAAGCACCAGCCCGTCATCCGGGGCACGCAGGGTATAAACGCCCTCTTCCGCCTCGCCTTTTTCCAGGGCCTCCAGATCGGCCTCGCCAAGGCCGTAACCCAGAGCCCGGGCGCGCAGGGTCTGGTAACGACCACGGGCGTCCAGATAACGCTGATTGCCCACGGTACGCCGGCCAAGCTGGCCCACGCGGCGCCATTCATCGGCGGCGGTGGCCAGATCGCTTTGCAGCTCGGCCATCACCGGGCTGAACAGCGTGGCGATGGCGTCGCCTTTGTTCAGGTGGCGGCCCAAGGAAACGCGCCGCGCCAGCACCTGGGAGTCGATGCGCACCGGCACCACCCAGGTGCGGTACTGATTGCTGGTGATTTCCGCCGGCACGGTCAGCGCGCGTACCTGATCCGGACGCGCCCGCAGGGCTTCGACGCGCACATCGAGCATGGCGCGCTGGTTCTCGTCGAGGGTGATTTCCGCGGGATCGTGATCCTGTTCCCCGCCTGGCCCTGAGGCCGTGGCATGGTCGCGCTCATGGTCGTGGCCGTCGTCCTCGGCGGCGGCCAGGGGCGCCAGCCACAGGGCCAGCGCCAGAATAGCGATAAGGTGTTTCATGGCGTGGTTCCTTGTTTGGTGACGGAAGCTTCGGTGACGGAAGCTTCGGTGACGGCAGGTTCGCCGGCGGGAGCCGGGGCATCGGCGAGCCCCCGGAGCCAGCCGGAAAGGCCCGCGCTCTCATACAGCCAGTGCACCCAGGCCCGCTGCATGGCCTGGCGCAGCTCCACGCCGGCCTGACGTGTTTGCAGCCGTTCATCCAGGGCGCGCAGATAGTCCTGGGTAGTGAGCTCGCCCTGGCGCCAGACCCGTTCCAGCAGGTCGCCGCTGTCGGCCAGGGGCGCGTCGGCCAGATGCCGCCACTGCCGCCAGCGCTGGCGGCGTTGCCGGTAGTCGGTGAGCGCGCCTTCCAGACGCGCCAGCAGGTCGTTGCGGGTCTTCTCCAGTAGCGCCCGGCGGCGCTCGGTACCGGCCAGGGCGGCCTGGTATTCCGGCGCGCCGGTGTTGAACAGCGGCAACGGCAGGGAGAAATCCAGGCCCCACAGGCTCTCGCCGCCTTCGCGGCCGGCCCGCAGGCCCAGGGTGGGATCGGTGTTTTTCTCCTTGCGGGCCAGGTCCGAGGCCCGTTCGGCCAGGCTCAGTTGCCGCTCCGCAAGGCGCAGGTCATAGCTGTAGGGCAAGCGCGCGCCGGCGTCCGGCTCGCCGGCCAGGGGCCGCCAGCGCTCGGCGTCCGGCAGCGGCCGGCCCGGGGCGGTCACCGCCAGGCGTTCACGTAGCACCACGGTGGCGGCGGTGGCGGCGCTTTCCGCCTCCGCCAGGGCCCGCTGCACCCGAGCCAGCGACAGGTAAGCCAGGCTGGCGTCCACCCGGCCCAGGTCGCCACTGCGCTCGCGGCGGCGCACCAGTTCGGTGAGCCTCCGCAGGCGCTGCTCCTGCTCCCGCGCCGCCGCCAGGCGAGCGCGGGCGGCGTCGAAATCGATCAGCGCCCGCAGGGCGTCGGCGGTCAGCCCGGCGGCGGCTTTCTCGCCACGGACCCGCGCCAGGTCCGCGGCCACCTCACCGACCCGGCCACCGACCCGGCCCTTGCCGGACCAATCCAGGGTCTGGCTGAGCCCCACGGTTCTGGTGGTCTCGGCACTGTTCTCGTAACCAATGTTCAGTTCAGGGTTGTAGAGCGGCTCGGCCAGGGCCCGGCTGTCCGCCAGGTCCGCGTCGAGACGCGCTTGGATCGCGCCACTGGCCGGCAGCTCGGCGAGCCGCCCCTGCAACCAGCGCGCCCAGTCCTGCTCGTTGGCGCTCGCCAGGGGCGCGCACAGCAGCAGAACCAGCCCCAGGGTATACACCCGGAGTATGTTCATGGGATTGCCTCCTCGTTAACGGGATAACACGGGCGACGGGCCCGTGGTGAAACCGGGGAGCCGGAGCTCCGGAGGCTAGGCGATGGGAGGGCGGTAAGGCTGGAAGGTGGGCGCCGGGGGCAGGGCCGGCACGCCGCTGTTGCGCGGTGCGGGCGCCAGCGGCACCGGTGCCGGAGCGACCGCCAGCGGCGACACGAAACCGTGGCACTGGCAGCAATGCGGCGACAGCTCGGTGGCGCCGCCGGCGGCGTGGGTATGTTCGTTCTGGCTCAGCACCGGGTCGCCGTCGTGGCTGATCATGTGCTCATGGACACCCACGTCCGCCACCAGCACATGGATGCTGGTAAGCGAGAGCAGCAGATAGACGAGCACGCGAAAACGGGGCATCCGGATCCAGGGCCAAACCGATTGAGGACCGGAGCAGTATAGGCAACCCCCGCGCGGCGGGCAAAACCCGCCGCCGGGGGGTACGACCGGTAGCAGTGGGGCGATGATTTGCATTGGCAGGACGCCAGGGTAGTAGTAACTTCGTAGTAATCGGTGATCTATCAGTGAGAATACGGTGATTTTCTGAGTTGCAGCGCTCATAATGGCACCGCTCCGGTTACAAAACAGCCAACACCACCGGATAAGAAGAAGGGGAAACCGCCATGCACCGGATCATGGTCGTCGACGACGAAGACTACATTCTGAAGGCTCTGCGCCGGGTGCTCGCCGACCGCGAGGACTGGGAGGTGGAGACCTATACCGATCCGAACCAGGCCCTTCGCCGGGCCCGCACCACGGTATTCGACGCGGTGATCACCGACTACCGCATGCCGGATCTGGACGGCATCGAACTGCTCCAGGCCCTGCGCGAGATGCAGCCGGACACCATCCGTATCCTGCTCACCGGCGTCATCGACATCGACACCCTGATGTCGGCGATCAACCAGGCCAGCGCGTTTCGCTTTATTCCCAAACCCTGGGAGGACGAGCACCTGATTCAGTGCATCGAGGAGGGCCTGAAATTCCGCGATGTCCTGCTGGAAAACAAGATTCTCGCCCAGACCGTGCGCGACCAGCGCGAAGCCCTGAAGAGCATGGGCTACGACGGCTGATGACAACCACGCCGAGGGGGTAACGGCGCATGGATCTGCTACAGGGGCTCGACGGGCCGTTCGCCAACATGGGCAGCCAGGGATTGTTCCTGGTGTCGTCCACCCTGATCCTTCTGATCATCATCTTCTTTCTGTACAAAACCTACCGGGCATCCATGAACGTGGAGGCCAAGCTGGCGGAATTCTCCTCACTCAGCCAGAGCAGCTTCGGCCGTAAACTGCGGCTGATCGAGGTAAACGCCAACGAATACAAACTCAACAAGAAGGTACTCGGCCCGCTGGCGCGCATCATCGACGAATACTGCGTGCTCACCACCGATACCCGGGGCCAGGTGACCTTCGCCAATGACAGCTTCCTGACCCTGAGCGGCTTTCACTTCCGCGATCTGATCGGCCACCACGAAAGCATTCATCACCCGCTCGACCACCCGGAGCTGAAAAACCATTTCATGCGCTGCGAGCAGGCCCGGCGCGGGGTCTGGAACGGCGAGGTGTGCTGTCGCAAGAAGAACGGCGATCTGTACTGGGTGAATATGTTCCTGTTCCCGCTCTCCTACATCACCGACGAGGACGACGGTTACATCTACTTCGGCACCGACATCACCCAGATCAAGGCGCAGAACAGCGAGTTGATCCAGGCCGTGCGCGACAAGGATCAGAAGATCAACCAGGTCGAGTCCATGCTGCTGCACTCGGAGAAAATGGCCTCCCTGGGCACCATCTCCGCGGGCATCGCCCATGAAATCAACAGCCCGATCGCCTTCGTATCGGCGAACCTGCGCCGCTGCGAGGAATACCTGGCGGGGCTGGCATCGGTGATTCAGGGTCTGCGCCGGCGCATCGACCCGGAGCGCTTCGAGCAGTTCATGCAGGCGGAGAAGAGCCTGAAGCTGAATGTGCGCTCCCTGGAGGTGGTGCTGCGCGACCACCCCGCCCTGATGCGCGAGACCGCCGAGGGCATCGAGCGCATCAAGAAAATCATCAACGACCTCAAGCACTTCTCCTACAACAAACAGGAGGACTACGCACCGGTGGACGTGGCCGGCTGCGTGAACGTGGCGCTCAACCTGGCCGGCCATGAACTGCGGCACCGGGTGCGCGTGAAACAAGCCATCGACCCGGAGCTGCCACGGGTGGTGGGTTCCGAGAGCCAGCTCTCCCAGGTGTTCATGAACCTGCTGGTGAACGCCGCCCAGGCGATCCCGGAAGAAGGCGAGATCGCCATCGAGGCCCACGCCGACGCCCACTGGTACCACCTGACGGTAACCGACAACGGCGTCGGCATCGCCGAGGACCAACTGGCGCAGATCTTCGAGCCATTCTTCACCACCAAACCGATCGGCAAGGGCACCGGCCTGGGGCTGTCCATTTCCCAGGACATCATCCAACGCCATGGCGGCAACCTGAGCGCGCAAAGCACGCCCGGCGAGGGCACCCGCTTCCACATCCGCCTGCCACTGGCGGAACAGGGCAAGGCCCATGCCGCCTGAGATTCGCTATTTCCTGCACGACGGCGACACGGACGCCATCCAGGTACGCCTGACGCTGTCACCGGAGCACCACGGCCTGGTGGTACCCGACGACTATGAAGCACCTCCCTGGGCGCGCCTGGAACACTGCCAGTGCAGTCACTGCCCACTGGACCCGGCCCGCCACCGTGACTGCCCGATCGCCCGTAACCTGGCCTACACCCTGCCCCACCAGGACCTGGGGGAATCGTTCCGCGAGATCGACCTGCGGGTGGAGGATAGCCAACGCGAATATCGCACTCACACCACGGTGCAACGGGCCCTCAGTTCCCTGTTCGGGCTGGTGTGCGCGCTCAGCGACTGCCCGCATACCCGCTTCCTGCGTCCCATGGCCCTGTTTCACCTGCCGGTCAGCACGGAAACCGAAACCCTGGCGCGTACCGTGGGGTTCTATCTGCTGGGCCGCTATCTGGCCACCCGTTCCGGCGAGGAACGAACCCTTGATCTGGACGACCTGAACCGGGCCTACCGCGATCTCGGTGAACTGAATCGCTGCTTCGTGCAGCGTTTCCGCCAGGGCGGTTCCGACGGCCCGATCAACGCCATGATCCTGCTGCATGTTCTCTCCCAGGACGTGAACTGGGAACTCAAGGACCAGCTCGACGCCCTGGCCAACCTGTTCACCGCCGCCACCGGCGACAGCGGCGGGCGAATGCAGTAACGTCCCGAGTCATCGTTTGACTCATACGGGACCATAACAATGAAACTGAACAACGCCGTCGCCCTGATCACCGGCTCCTCTTCCGGCATCGGTGCCGCCACCGCGCGCCTGTTCGCGGAACAGGGCTGCCACGTGGTAATCAACTATAGCCGCAACGAGGACGGCGCCCGCGCCGTGGCCCGGGACTGCGAAGCTCAAGGCGTGCGCGCCCTGATCCACCAGGCCGACGTGGCCGACGATGCCCAGTGCCGTGCCCTGGTGGACGCCACCGTGGCCGAATTCGGCCGTCTCGACGTGCTGGTCAACAACGCCGGCACCACTAAATTCTGCCCGCATCACGACCTGGACGGCCTCGACAAGGACGACTTCCTGCGCCTCTATGAAGTAAACACGGTGGGCGCTTACCAGATGACCCGCGCCGCCACCCCGGCGCTGCGTGCCGCCGGCCTGGCCCACGTGGTCAACATGGCCTCCATCGCCGGGCTGGCCGGGGTCGGCAGTTCCATCGCCTATGCCGCGTCCAAGGGCGCCCTGCTGACCATGACCAAGTCGCTGGCGCGGGTGCTGGGTCCGGAGGTTCGGGTCAATGCCATCTGCCCGGGCTTCGTGCAGGGCGAATGGCTGGAGAAGGGGCTGGGCTCGGAGGCCTACGGCAAGATGCTGGCGAAGACCAAGGCCGGCGCCGCGCTGCACGACGCCGCCTCCCCGGAGACCGTGGCGCAAGCGGTGCTGGGCCTGGTGATCGGCGGCGACCTGAGCACCGGCGAGGCATTGCGCGTGGACGGCGGTGCCCATCTGAAATAGGCGCCGGCCCGGGCGTCAGCGGTGGGGCGCCCGGGCCAGCAGAACCGCCAGCCAGCGAGGACGCCAGGCCAGCATCAGGGCCACCGCCAGCGCGGCGGCGGCCAGCACCATCACCCACACCAGCGACGCCATGGTGGCGTGATCCACTTTCAGGCACAGCAGCAACGCGCTGAGAAGCGCCAGTGCCGCCATGGCGCGTAGCCGCCGGGCGGTGAAAACACCGCGCGACGCGGCCCCCCGTACCTGTTTCCAATGCACGTTCAGAGCCAGCGCCAGCCAGCCCATACCGATCAAACACAGCAACGCCGCCAGCGACAAAAGCAGGGCCTCAGGCATGGGCTGCCTCCTCGTCGGTCAGCGCCACCGGCAGCGGTCGCCGCCGAAGCCCCAGTCGTCGCGCCGCCAGCAACGCGATCACCGCGCCCGTCAGCATGAACAGATCCACACCCGCCACCGGCCAATAGCCGTCACGCAAGGTACGTAGCAAATGGTCGCCGGTGGTGACCCAGTTAAGCAGCACCGCCGTCACCGCCATCACCGCCACGGCCAGGCATTGTTCCCGCCAGGCCGGCGCCAGTCGCGCCCGCGCCACCGGCGCGGTGCGCAGAAAGGCATGCGCCATGGCCAGCAACCAGGCGCCCCAGAAACTGTATTGTTCCCAATCGCCCCGTCCCGGCAGATGGTCGGGCAGCAAACGGTTGGCGACCAACATGGCCAGCGTCGCCACCAGCATGCCGGTGACCGTGGTCACCGCCAGGGCATCCACCACACGGGCACCGGATTCACCGCGTTTGGCGTGTTGACGCTTGCGCTTTTCGACGAAGAACAGAAAACCGGTGGCCAGGCAGACGCACCCCATCAGGCCACCGAACACATACAACCAGCGCAGCATCCAATGGCGGAAATGCTGCAAATGCAGGCCGGTAAGAAATTCGTCCACCCGCTCCACCACCGAGGGTGGCGGGTCCTCGCGCAGCACCTCGCCGGTGGATGCCTTGAAGTGAATACCTTCACCGGTCAACGCAATACGGTCGGTGCCGGCGCGGTAGACGCTCACGTACCCATTGGCGTCATCGACGTATTGCACCGCCAGGAAACCCACCTCGCCGGCCATGTCACGCTCGGCCCAGCGCCGCTGCGCCTCACGCACCATGGCGTCCACGGAGGCCATGGCCGCCGGCTTGCCGGCGCGTTCGTGGGGCAGACCGGTTTCCTCGGCGTCGAGCACCTCGTGCAATTCGTGGAGCGGTTCCAGTTGGGTGTGCGTCACCGGGAAATAGATGCCGGCGAAGATCACCAGCCCGGTGAAGGCAAACATGAAATGAAACGGCAGCGCCACCACGCCGGTCAGGTTATGCAGGTCCAGCAGGCTGCGCTGTTTGCTCTTGCCGGGCCGGAAGGTAAACAGCTCACGAAACAGTTTTCGGTGCATGATCACGCCGGTGACCAGGGCCACCAGCATGACCAGCGCCGCCAGCCCCACGATCCAGTAGCCCAGGTCCATCCAGTGCAGGTTCAGGCTGTAGTGCAGTGGGTAGAAGAAACGGCTGCCGATTTTCAACCGGTCGTCGGGCAAGGCATCACCGCTGCGCGGATCGATGGTGCGGTTGCCCCAGACCAATTCGTCCGGGTTTTTGGCGTTGGGCACCTGATAGCCGGCGAACAGTCCCAGCACCGGGTCCCGGTGGGTGGTGTAGGCGCCCCAGCGAATCGGCGTGTCGAAATGGGCCGGCATCGGGCCGTCGACCCGGCCGCGCATGGCCGCCACGCTCTCCTCGGTGGGCTGCATGCTTTCGAACGCCGGCCTCAGGATTTCATCGAAGGACGGCATGGGCTGTGGCTCGAAACGGGTCTCGGGAATCGCCCAGCGATCAATCTCCCGGTCGAATACGGACAGCGAGCCAAAGAAGAACACCACGATCAACACGAAGCCCAGCAACAACCCGAACCAGGTGTGCACCCAGGCCATGGCGAGGCGGAAGTTCTGCATCATAATCGGACTCCGCTCAGATCAAGGCATGCTGGATCAGGGAAGCCAGCACGCTCATCAACGCCCCGCCGCCGGCCAGTATCAGCCACACCCGCCGCAAATCCGGCGCCGCGAAACTCCACAGAAACACCACCAGATACACCAGAAAAGCCAGCATGGCACACAGGTGCTCGGCATCATGAAACGACATGCCAAGGGCGAACAGACCGGCCACGCCCAATGCCATGGCGCCCCACACAAACAGGTAACCGCCCAACACGGCGGCGGCCACGCGTGAGACAAGATGAAACCGGGAAACGGTGAGACTGGCCATGAGCATCGGACTCGGATTGACAAGGATGTAAATAAAAGCGGCTCGCGAATGGTACCCGATCGCAACCGCGATCCAAAACCAATCAGAAACGCCAGGTAGCGCTCAGATTGACGCTGCGCGGCTCACCCCAGGTATAGGTGCTGTACCAGCTGAAGATGGTGTAGTACTCCTCATCCAGCAGGTTGTTCACATTCAGGGTGGCGGACAGCCTGTCGTTGAAGCGGTAGCGCGCCATGGCGTCCACCACCCAGTAATCGTCCACGGTGTGGCGGGTGGTGCCGGAGGGCGGATAGGTGACATCACCCCAGGTCTTGTCCAGCCAGCGCGCGCCGCCGCCCAGGGTGAGGCCAGCCAGCCGGCCGCTCAGATCATAGGTGGTGAACAGAGTGAACTGATTCTCCGGCGCCAGGGTATCGACTTTCTCGCCGTCGAGCCGCGCCACCTTGTGGGTATAGCCGGCGTGCAGTTCCCAACGATCCGTGAGGCGCCCGCTCAGCTCCAGCTCATAGCCCTTGGTCTCCACCCCGTCCAGCGCCCGGTAGGCGGTGTCGCCACCGGGTGTCAGGCCACCGGTGGCTTCCGCGTAATTATCCTGCTCCAGACGGAAATAGGCGGCGCTGGCGTTCAGCCGGTCGTCAAAGAGCCCCACTTTGACGCCGGCTTCGTAATTGATGCCCTCCACCGGGTCCAGGGTGGTACCACTTTCATCACGCTCGGACTGCGGCTTGAATATACCGGTATAACTGCCGTACACGGCGACCTGGTGGTTAAGGTCGTAGACCAGGCCCAGATAGGGCACCGGCACATCGGATTCTTCCACGTCCTCGCTTTGGTAATTGGCCAGCCGGCCGCCGGTGATCAACGTCAGGTCGTCACGCAGGCTGAAACGCGCCGTGGCGTAGACACCGTTTTCTTCGATGACCTCCCGGTCCTTGCCGTTCAGCTCCCAGTCCGGTTCGGGGATATCACCGCGCCACTCGTAGTAATCCGGCACGGAGCCGGTGTACCCGGCGGGCGCGCCATAGCCCTTGTTGGTCCAAATGCGTTTGCTGACGCTACCGCCGACCACCAGCTCGTGGCGCCGGCCGAACAAATCGAACGGGCCGCTGGCGTATAAATCCGCGGCGTTGCTGCGGGTTTTGCCCACGTACTGGCCAAGCCAGAGCCCCACACCGGAGCCATCGGCCGGGTCCGGGTTTCCGGACGCCGCCGCCCCCAGCGCCGCGTCGTAACCGTTGATCTGATGATTCAACTGCAGCTTGGTCACCCAGTTATTTTCAAAGTAGTGCTCCAGGGTGGCGAAGACCGTCCGGGTGTACTGGTCCCAGTGACTCCAGTCCGCGCCGTTATTGAACGAGCGCGACCGGTCATTAAAGTGCCCCTGGGTATCGTAGATGGGGATGCCGCCCCAGGTTGAGCCCTCCGGCTCGTTGTCCTGGTAGTCGGCGCCCAGGGTGAGCAGCGTATCGGGGAACAGGTCGATTTCCACGACGCCGTAGAACACCGAGGTCTGGCGCTGATAGCGGTCCAAATGGGAGTGACGGTCCTGGTACGCGGCCACGGCTCGGCCGCGCACGCTGCCGCTGTCATTGAGCGGGCCGGACACATCCAGCTCACCGCGATAATTGTCCCAGGAGCCGGCGCCACCGGTCAGGTGGCCCTGAAAATCATAGGTGGGTTTCTTGCGGATCAGATTGAGGGTGGCGCCCGGATCGCCGCTGCCGGTGAGCAGGCCGGTGGCCCCTTTGAGGACCTCCACCCGGTCATAGATGGCCATGTCGCTGAGCGTGTTACCCGCCGAATAGGCGGAATTGCGCGTCATCGGGATACCATCGTATTGGAAATTCTGGATCGCGAAGCCGCGCGCGTAGTACTCGGTCCGTTCGCTGTCGTAGGTCACGATGTTCACACCGGGCGTGTGCGCCATCACTTCGTCGATATTGGTGAGATTGAAATCGTTCATTTCCTGGCGTGTTACCACGCTGAACGATTGCGGGGTTTCCCGGGGAGTGAGCACAAGCCGGGTGGCGGTGGCCATGGCGCCGGTGGTGTAGGAATCGGTGCCCTCCGTGATCTGCCCGAGCTGGTTGGCGGTCACCGCCACCGGCGCCAGCGTGCGGGTCACCGAGTCGGCGTTGTCACGCAACACATAACCGCCATTTTCAAGCCGCTCCGCATAAAGGCCGGTGCCGACGAGCAAAGCATTCAATGCTTCCCGATCGGAAAAATCGCCGCTCAGTCCCGGCGTGGTTTTGCCCGTGGTCTGCTCGCTGCTGTAGGTGAGCAGAATGCCGGCCCGGCTAGCTAGCGCACGCAACGCCGGGGCCAATGGCCCGGCGGCGATTTCATAATGCTCGCGGGCCTCCCGGGCGCTACCCGGATCGGTCTGCGCGCCGACGACCGCCGGGCTCGCCGCGAACAGGGCGAGCAGAACCAGGGCCACGGCGACCCTGGTGCGATGCGGAGGTTGTGTCGTGATCATGCGGTTCCCTCGAATCAGGCAAAAAACAAAGGCTTCATCGAGTAGGTGCCGCGAGAACGAAAATCGGGCAGAAAAATTTCAGGGCGCGCGTGTCACCGTCACCCAGTAGCGGGTGCGCCAATTCACGCTCACGGGAATCACCCTCGGCAGCGTTTCCAGAATCCGGTCCGTGTCATCCAGCGGGAACACCCCGGAGACGCGCAGTCCGGCCAACGAGTCATCGTGGCGCAGCAGCCCTGGCCGGTATCGTTTCAGTTCATCAAGAAATTCATCCAGCGGCATATCGTCGGCCACGATCTGGCCACGCACCCAGCCGGGTTCCGCGGGGGCCACCGTCTCAAGGGTCTCAAGCCCCGCGTCGCTGAACACCGCCGTCTGCCCGGCGCGTACCACCCGGGGAGCCTCGGCTGGCGACCATGAGCGAGCCGCCACCGCGCTCTCGCTCACCACCAACCGGGTGCGACCCTGCTCCTGACGAACGCTGAAGCGGGTACCCAGGGAGCGGAACCGCCCTTGCACGGTATCCACCGTCAGCGGGCGCGGGTCCTCGCCACCCACGGCGTGCGTGGTTACCACCCACACCTCACCGGCCAATAGGCGCAAACGTCGTTGGCCAGCACTGAAATCCACATCCAGGGCGCTGCCGGTGTTGAGCGTTACCCGGGTCCCGTCGGCCAGCGTCCAGGCCTGGCGCTCTCCGATCCGGGTCGCGTAGGTGGCGCTCCATCGGCGCCAGCTTCCGGAATACGCCCCCAACGCTCCGCCGGCACCGACCATCAGCAATGCGCCGAGTACCTTGCGACGCCCCGGTGACGAGGGCCCTTTATCCTCGGACGACAGGGCACGGTACGCGGCGCCGGGAACCATCTCCTGGAACCGGCCGGTAACGGCCTCGATATGCCTCCAGGCCCGGTCGTGATCCGGATGGGCGCGGCGCCAGTGCCGCCAACGTCGCCGGTCCGCTTCATCCACCTGGTCGGACATCAGCAGGGTGAGCCATTCCGCCGCCTGGGATGCCACGGCCTCATCCAACGGTTGGCCCTCGGCCATGGGGCCGACGTGCACGGAATCGGAATCGCTCATGGCTCAGAACGCCAACGCGAACAGGCACTGCCGGTTAGCGCGAGTCAGGTATTGTTTGACCGAGCTGGCCGACACCCCCAACCGCTCGGCGATCTGCGCGTAGCGCAGTCCTTCCAGGTGCGCGAGCAGAAAGGCCTCCCGTACCCTGGCCGGCAGACCATCGAGGGCCTGGTCCACTTGCTGCAACGCCTGCAGTGCCTGCAGCCGCCGCTCCGGCGGCGGCGCCACCTCTTCCGGCAACGTGGCCAGATAATCCAGATAGCTGTTCTCCAGCAACTGGCGGCGGTGTCGGTGGGCGATCAAGCGACGGGCGATGGTGGCCAGAAAAGGACGGGGTTGGCGAATGTCCGACGCGTTGCCGGAATTCATCAGGCTGACAAAGGTGTCCTGAGCCAGATCATCGGCAACGCCGGCATCGCCGAGACGCCGCCGCAGCCAGTGCAGCAGCCAGCCATGGTGCTCGGTATACAGCACCGTGATGCCCTCGTGCCGGGCCAGTTCGGTGGTCGACACATGCCCTCCCAACCCCCCGGCGATAATCATCGACCCGGGGCCCTTACAATAATAAGAATCGTTCTCATTCTATGCACAAGAGCGATCCGGAGCAAGCACACGCCCGGCACGACAGCCGGGTTGTCACCGAATCGTCCAGCATCGGTAAAACAATCATAAACCTTCGCCCTTAGCCTTCCCGGGCGAGGGCGCGACCCCATGCTATGGCGCGTTCCTCACGCGCGCCCGCTTATGGTTCGCGCCGTTTCCGGCCCGCGCCGGTTCCTGAATCGCCAAGGAGAGCTTCATGTCAGCGGTAATCTCACCGTCCGTCGGCCCGGCCCGGCGCGCGCCGGTGTCCGCCCGGGTTCGCCCCGCCGAGAGCGACGGCCCCTTCCAGGGCATCCTGGTGCCGGGGCTGAACGGCAGCGACGAACACCATTGGCAGAGCCGCTGGCGCCAGCACATGCCCTGGCTCCGGCACATCGAACTGGAGGACTGGAGCCAACCGGATCTGGCCCTTTGGCAGGTAGCCCTGGAGCGGGCCCTGGCCCCCTTGTCGGAGCCCGCGGTGCTGATCGGCCACAGTTTCGGCAGCCTGGCCTGCGCCACCTACGCGATGGCGCGGCCGGAACGGGTGGCCGGCCTGCTGCTGGTGGCGCCGGCGTGCCCGGCGCCGCTGTGCATCGACGATCTGGCCGGCCCGCTGCCGGTGCCCGCACGGGTGATCGCCAGCACCACGGACCCCTGGATGGACCTGGAGGACAGCCGGCGGCTGGCCCGCCACTGGGGCGCCGCCTTCCGCAACGGCGGCGACCTGGGGCATATCAACGCCGCCTCCGGTGTCGGCGAATGGCGACAGGGGCTGCAGGATCTGCGCTGGCTACTGACCCAACGCGACGAGCCAAACCGACAGCACGCTTGACCCCCGGGCCACCCCGGGGTTTTATGCTCCCACTATGAATCGATTCGTGCTGCTGTGCCTGTTGGGATGGGTGGCCGGTCTTGGCCTGCTTGCCCAGACCGGCGCCGCCGCCGTGACTGGCACCCTCGCGCACCAGGCCCACCACGCCCCCGCCGCGACGGGCGCGATGATGGCGCCCCGTGCCGACACCCCCTCCCGGGCACCCTCCCACGCCTCGGGCTGCGAGCAACACACCGGTGCCTGCCCCTGCCCACCGGCCTGCCAGTCCGCCAGCCTGCCCTGGAGTGCCTCCCCGCATGGCACGGAGCGCACCGGCCCCGGCACCGCCAGCCCTCTGCCGGACAACCCGCTCGCCGGTTTTTCCTCGCCGCCCTGGCGACCACCGTCCCTGCCTTCCTGATCGCCCGTGATACCGGTCGCGCCATGCGCGGCCTTTAAAAACGCATCAGGAGTTTCGACATGACTTCGAACACCCCGTCCCTGGGGCGACGTCGCTTCGTGCAGGGCCTTGCCCTGGGCGGCGCCGTCCTCGGCCTGGGCTTTTCGCCCCGGCAATTGCTGGCCAGGCAGGGCCAGACCGGCGCCGCCGAACTGAGCGGCACGGATTTCCATCTCACCCTGGACACCGCCTCGGTGAACCTCACCGGCCGCCACCGCCCAGCCACCCTGGTCAACGGCAGCCTGCCGGCGCCCACCCTGCGCTGGCGCGAAGGCGACACCGTCACCCTGGCGGTGACCAACCGCCTGCCGGAGACCAGCTCGATCCACTGGCACGGTCTGTTGCTGCCATTCCAGATGGACGGCGTGCCGGGCCTGTCCTTCGACGGCATTCCCCCCGGCGAGACCTTCACCTACCGCTTCCCGGTGAAACAGAACGGCACCTACTGGTATCACAGCCATTCCGGCTTCCAGGAGCAGACCGGCCTGTACGGCGCCATCATCATTGATCCGGCGGAAACACAGCCGCACCCGGTGGACCGGGACTACGTGATGGTGCTCTCGGACTGGAGCGACGAATCCCCGGACCAGCTTTACGCCACCCTCAAAAAGCTCAGCCACTACTACAATTTCAACGAACGCACGGTATTCGACACATTGCGCGATTTCCGCGAAAAAGGCGTGGCCCGAACGCTCAAGGACCGGCACATGTGGAACACCATGCGCATGAGCCAGAGCGACCTGGCCGATGTCACCGGCTACACCTATACCTACCTGCTCAATGGCCATAGCCCCAACGGCAACTGGACCGGCCTGTTCAAACCTGGCGAGCGGGTTCGCCTGCGCTTTATCAACGCCAGCGCCATGACCTTCTTCGACATCCGTATCCCCGGCCTGGACATGACCGTGGTGGCCATGGACGGCCAGCCGGTGAAGCCGGTGCGCTTTCACGAGTGCCGGCTGGGCGTGGCGGAAACCCTGGACGTGATCGTCACCCCGGAGGAGAAGCAGGCGTTCACCGTATTCGCGCAGAGCATCGACCGCTCCGGCTTCGCCCGCGGCACCCTGACCCCGGACCCGGCCCTGCGCGCCGAGGTGCCGGCCATGGACCCGCCGCCGCTGCTCGGTCACACGGAGATGGGCATGGGCGCCATGGCGGGCATGGGCCACGGCGCCGCGAACCATGGTGGCATAGGCCACGCCGACATGGGGCATGGCGACATGAATGGCGGCGACATGAACGGCATGGCGCACGGGAGCACGGATCACGGCGCCGCGCCGGGCGGGCACGTGCCCCTGGCCAACGTACCCGGCAATCCGGATCTGGCGCCCCGCGCCAACGCCACCGAGCACCTGGACTCCGAGTACGGTCCCGGCGTGGACATGCGCGCCACGGCGCCGGCGGCGTTGCTGGACGATCCGGGCATCGGCCTGCGTGAAAGGCCCTGGAAGGTGCTCACCTACGCGGACCTGGAAACCGCCGGCGGCGCCCCGGACAGCTCCCACCCGGACCGCGAGATCGTGCTGCACCTGACCGGCAACATGGACCGCTACATGTGGAGCTTCAACGGCATCAAGTTCGCCGACGCCGTGCCCCTGGAACTGCGGCACGGCGAGCGCGCCCGCATCACCCTGGTCAACGACACCATGATGACCCATCCGATCCATCTGCATGGCCTGTGGAGCGACCTGGAACTGGGCGACGGACGCCTGCTGCGCAAGCACACCATCACCGTGAAGCCCGGCGAGAAACTCAGCTACCTGGTGCGCGCCGACACTCCCGGTCGCTGGGCCTACCACTGCCATCTGCTGTACCACATGCAGGCGGGCATGTTCCGGGAAGTGCGCGTGGTGGAAGCGGCCGCGCCCGACCACGGCGACCCGCACCACGGCCATCAACACGGGGGGCATCACTGATGAAGACAAAAGCACTGACCCCGGCCCTGGCCGTGGCGGGGCTCGCTCTGTGGAGCGGCGCCCATGGCATGGACATGCGTGAGCCGGCCTTCAGCCGCGTGATCATCGACGAGCTGGAGGCCCGCGACGTGGACGAAGGCACCCTGGCGGTGTGGGAGGCCTCGGCCTGGTACGGCGGCGACATCGACAAACTGTACCTGAGCACCGAAGGCGAGCGGCTCATGGACCAGGGCGGTGAAACCGAGTCGTTCGAAACCCGTTTGGCCTGGAGCCATGCCTTCGCGCCATTCTGGGACTGGCAACTGGGCGCGCGCCGGGACTGGCAGCCGGACGACCCCAACCGGGACTGGGCCAGCATCGGCGTGCAGGGCGTGGCGCCCTACCGGTTCGAAACCGACGTCAACCTGTTCATCGGCGAGGACGGCCTCACCCAGCTGCGCCTGGAGACCGAGTACGAGCTGCTGTTCACCCAGAAGCTGATCCTGGCGCCGGCCCTGGAAATGAACCTGGCCGGCAAGGCGGACGACGAGCTGAACACCGGCGACGGCCTGATGAACCTGGAGGCCGGCCTGCGGCTGCGCTACGAAATCCGCCGGGAGTTCGCGCCCTACATCGGCGTGAACTGGGAGCGGCAATTCGGTGACACCGCGTCGCGCACCCGCGTCGCCGGCGGCGAGGTGGAGGAGACCACCCTGGTGGCCGGCGTGCGACTCTGGTTCTGAGCGGCCATTCAGCCCGCGAACACACGCCCGGCCCGAGGCCGGGCGTGCACCGCCTGCCCCACCGCGAACGGCCAGTGGCCGCCATGGTGGGGCAATTCCACCTGCAGCGACGGCGCGCTTTCTCCCACGCGCACGCTGATGCGTAGCGCCGCGCCCACCTGCGCGACGCTTTCCACGCGACCCGCCACACCGGTCCCGCCCTCGCTTTTCAGCTCGATATCATGGGGACGTATGTAACCAGTCACCGGCCGGGGCTCGCTTTGCCCGAACTCCGGCGCCGCCACCCGCAGCCCATGAAAATCGGCCCAACCAGCGGCGGCCTGACCGCTCAACCGATTGGCGTCGCCAATAAAACCGTACACGAACGGCGTGGCGGGCGAGTTGTAAATCTCCTGGGGCGTGCCCACCTGCTCCACCCTGCCCTGGTTGATCACCACCACCCGGTCCGCTACTTCCAGCGCCTCCTCCTGATCGTGGGTGACGAACACCGAGGTCACGTGCAGTTCGTCATGCAGGCGCCGCAGCCAGGCGCGCAGGTCCTTGCGTACCCGGGCGTCGAGCGCGCCGAAGGGCTCGTCCAGCAGCAGCACCCGGGGCTCCACCGCCAGGGCCCGGGCCAGGGCGATGCGCTGGCGCTGGCCGCCGGAGAGCTGATCCGGGTAGCGGTCCGCCAGCCAGTCCAGTTGCACCAGTTCCAGCAGGCGATGAACGCGGCGGGCGATGTCCCCTTTATCCGGGCGCAGGCGGCGCGGCCGTACCGACAGGCCGAAGGCCACGTTGTCGAACACCGTCATGTGACGGAACAGGGCGTAATGCTGAAACACGAACCCCACGCCCCGCTCTCGCACATGGGTGGCGGTGGCATCCTCGCCGGCCAGCAATACGGCGCCGGTATCGGCGTATTCCAGGCCGGCGATGATGCGCAACAGGGTGGTCTTGCCGCAGCCGGAGGGCCCCAGCAAGGCCACCAGTTCGCCGCTGTTGAAGGTCAGGGATACATCGTCCAGCGCCTGGAAGGCGCCGAACCGTTTGCTCAGGTCGCGGACTTCAATGCTCATGGTTCCTCCTGGCGGGCGGCGGCGCGCAACGACCGCTCACGATCCCGCTGGTGCTTGTATTCCAGGGCCGATTTGGCGATTAGCGTGGCCACCGCGAGCAGCGCCAGCAGCGAGGCACAGGCGAAGGCGGCGGCGAACTCGTATTCGTTGTAGAGAATCTCCACATGCAGCGGCAGGGTGTTGGTCTTGCCGCGTATGTGGCCGGACACCACGCTCACGGCGCCGAATTCACCCATGGCACGGGCGTTGCACAGAATCACCCCGTACAGCAGCCCCCACTTCACCGACGGCAGGGTCACGCGCCAGAACGTCTGCCAGCCGCCGGCGCCCAGGGTCAGCGCCGCTTCCTCGTGGGTGACGCCCTGCTCCTGCATCACCGGGATCAGCTCCCGGGCCACGAACGGAAAGGTCACGAAAACGGTGGCCAGCACGATGCCGGGCACCGCGTAGATGATGTGCAGGCCGTTGTTCTCCAGCCACGGACCCAGCCAGCCCCGGCTGCCGAACAACAGCACATAGATCAGACCGGCGATCACCGGCGACACGGCGAACGGAAGGTCGATCAGGGTGATCATCACTTGCTTGCCACGGAAGCGGAATTTGCTGATCGCCCAGGCGGCGGCCAGACCGAAGATCACATTCAAGGGCACCGCCACGGCGGCCGCGGTGAGCGTGAGCTTGATGGCGTGTCGGGCATCCGGGTTGGACAGAGCCGCCAGATAAACCCGCGCACCCTGGGAGAACGCCTCCCGAAACACCAGGAACAGCGGTACCAGCAGGAACGCCAGCAGAAATACCAGGGCAATGCCGACCAGTAGCCGGCGCAGCCATGGCGCCTCGCTCACCGCGCGCTCGGTAACACGGGAAACATTGATCTCGAGGGTCGCCATATCAGCCTCCTGCCCGTTTCACGGTCCAGAACTGCAGACCGTTGATAAGCAGCAGCAGGACAAAGGAGAACAGCAGCATGACCATGCCCAGGGCGGAGGCGGCGGCGTAGTCGTACTGTTCCAGTTTGCTGTATATCAGCAGCGGCGTGATTTCGGTGCGGAACGGCATGTTGCCGCTGATGAACACCACCGAGCCGTACTCTCCCACCGCCCGGGCGAACGCCAGTGCGAAACCGGTAAGCGCCGCCGGCAGCAATGCCGGGAACAGCACCCGCCGGAAGGTTTGCCAACGGTCGGCGCCAAGGCTTGCCGCCGCCTCCTCCAGTTCACGATCCAGGCCGGCCAGTACCGGCTGCACCGTGCGCACCACGAACGGCAGGCCGATGAAAGTGAGCGCCACGGTGACGCCGATCGGCGTGTAGGCGACCTTCAGGCCCAGCTCCCCAAGTGGCGCGCCGAACCAGCCGTTGCGGCCATATAGCTCGGTGAGCGCGATACCGGCCACCGCCGTGGGCAGCGCGAACGGCAGGTCCACCAGGGCGTCGACGATACGTTTGCCGGGGAAGGCATAGCGCACCAGCACCCAGGCCACCAGCCCCCCGAACAACAGGTTGATCAGCGCTCCGGCGAGGGCGGCGCCGAAGCTGAGCTTGTAGCTGGCCAGCGCCTGTGGATCACTGACCACCCGCCACAGATCGGCGCCACCCAGGGACAGCCCCTTGGCGAACAACGCCGCCAGGGGGATGAACACGATCAGACTGGTGTAGAAGGTCGCGAAGCCCAGGGACAACCCGAAGCCGGGTATGACTCGTTTGGCCATGATTGCGCTTCACTCAGGCTTGTAAATCTGATCGAACACACCGCCATCATTGAAATGCGTGCGCTGCGCGTTTTGCCAGCCGCCAAAGGCTTCGTTGACGGTGACCAGATTCACTTCCGGGAAGGTACCGGCGTACTTACTGGCGTACTCCGGATCCACCGGACGGTAGTAGTTCTTGCCCGCCAGCTCCTGGCCCACCGGGCTGTACAGATAGTCCAGATAGGCCTTGGCGATGTCCGTGGTGCCGTGTTTCTCCGCGTTCTTGTCGAGCACCGTCACCGGCGGCTCGGCGAGAATGGAAATCGACGGCACCACGATCTCGAAATCACCGCGCCCCAGCTTGTTGATGGACAGCAACGCCTCGTTTTCCCAGGCCAGAAGCACATCACCGATGCCACGTTTCACGAAAGTGGTGGTGGCGCCCCGCGCCCCGGAGTCCAGCACTGGAACCTGCTTGTAAAGCTTGCCGACGAACTGCCGGGCTTTCTCCTCGGAACCGTACTTTTTCTCCGCGTAGGCCCAGGCCGCCAGATAGTTCCAGCGCGCGCCGCCGGAGGTCTTGGGGTTCGGCGTGATCACCTCGACGCCGGGCTTGAGCAGGTCGTCCCAGTCCTTCAGGTTCTTGGGATTGCCCTCGCGCACCAGGAATACGATGGTCGAGGTGTACGGCGCGCTGTTGTGTGGCAGGCGGGTCTGCCAGTCCCCGGGGATGATGCCGGTCTTCTCGGAGATGGCATCGATGTCGTAGGCCAGCGCCAGGGTGGCCACGTCGGCCTCCAGGCCGTCGATGATGGCCCGCGTTTGTTTGCCGGCACCACCGTGGGACTGGCGCACGGTGATGGTTTCACCGGTTTCCTGTTTCCAGTGTTCGGTGAACTTCTTGTTGAATGCCTCGTACAGCTCCCGGGTGGGATCGTAGGACACGTTCAGTATCTCGCGGTCCGCCAGGGCGGTTTGGCCCAGGGCCAGGCCCAGGGTGGCGGCGGCAAGCCAGGTTTTCCAATTCATGTTCAGCCTCCAAGGGTGCTTTCAATAACGGTATGGAGGCCTCCGGTGGTCCGGTCAGCCGATGTCGCGTCGAGCCTCAGCGTTTGTCGAAACGGTACTTTTCCTTGCGCTCGACCTGGACCACGCGCCCTTCGTGGACGGTGATCTCCACCGCGCCGAAGCGCAGATCCTTGATCAGTGAAGCGATCAGCGCCGCGAGATCACCGTCGTCCGGCGCCGGCGTGCGCTGTGCGTTCGGATCACTCATGTCGATCCCTCCTTATGGTTCAGACCCTGGGGTTCAGAATTTAAACGCCAGGCCGGTACCGGCGGCCCGGTCCTCAGTGCCGGCGTCGTCCCGCTCCAGTTGCGAGAAGTACACGTAAGCCAGGGTGCCGGCGCCGAGGCGGTAATCCGCGCCCAGCGCCCACAGCTTCAGTTGTTCCCCGGTTTCCTCGCCCTTGGTTTGCCCGCCCTGGGCTTTCAGGGTGAGACGCTCGAAATGCCAGGCGGCGCTGGCCAGCACGCTGCGATCCTCCAGGTCACCGCCGGGGCTGGCGTCCTCGGCGCGCTGTGCCAGGGCGCCCAGCTCCAGGGCGCCGAGCCGGTAGGACAGGCTGGCGCGCAGCAGGTCGGCGCGGTCGATGCCGTCCACCGAGCGCCGCGCCGCCTGGTCGGTCTCGTAGGCCAGCGCCGCGTAGAGACCATCGCGCTGCCATTCCAAAGAGGCGGAAACGGTATCGGCCAGGCCGTCCTCCTCGTCGCCATCACCGTCCACGTCGTCCTGCTCCGCCGGCGAGAAGGCCGCCTTCACGGTGAGCCCGTTCCACAGTACCGGCGTCTGATACTGAATGATGTTGTTGCTACGGTTCTGGCCACCGATGAAGGTGTCCAGGTCGCCGTAAAGGTCGTTGAACTGATCCACCGGCCCCTCGATACGCTTCAGCGGGGTATCGAATTTGCCGGCGATAACGGTGCCGTAGGCGCCTTGAAGGCCGGCGTAGACATTGCGCTGGCTGAAGGTCTCGCCACCGCTGTCGCCTTCGTCCACGTCGATGCCGAATTCGGCCAGGTAAACGGCTTTCAGATTGCCCACGTCCAGATCGAAATCGCCTTTGATCCCGATCCGCGAATTATTGGAATTCAGTTCCCATCCCTCGGCGACGCGCGGACCGGCCAGGCTGGCGCCCTCGAAATCGATGTTCTCCAGGGACAGGTTTACCTTGCCGTACAGGGTGGGGCCGGCGGCGCCGACGACGGCGGGCAGGCTCCCCAGCAGCGCGGCGGAGGCCAGCACGATCCCGTTCTTCATAGCGGTGTTCTCCAGACAGCGTGAAACTCAACAAGCGAATCGCGCCTCCCGCTGTCGGGTGGGCCGTGCCGAACCATTCGGCGATGAGAGCTATCCTAAGAGCCGGCCCAAAAGATCATAAAGTAATATATTTCTATTGAATTATTCTTTTTAAATATAAGCGGGTCGCCGTTACCCTGCCTGGAAATGTCACTGGCGGGCGGAGGTCCCCATGCCGATCAGCGAACTTCTGGATTACTTCAACCGCGAACAGGTGCGCCAGTATGGCGAGCGGCTGGCACTGCGCGACGCCCTGCGGATGCGCAACGGTCGGGTGGTGGCCGAGTACGCCGGCCTGCGTTTGGGCACCCTGTTCCAGCCCATGCTGCCGGTGGAGCCGGAGCAGCCTTGTGGCCACGAGGCACTGCTCAGCGTCACCGGTCGGGGCGGCCGGCTGACGCCCTCATCGCTGTTCATGCTGGCAAGCACCGCCGAGGAGATCGTCTATCTGGACCGCCTGTGCCGGACCCTGCACGCACTGAATTTTTTACTGCAACCGAGCGTGGGCGGGCTGTTGTCGCTGAACGTGCATCCTCGCCATCTGGCCGGCGTGCGCCGCGAGCACGGCCTGGCGTTCGAGCGGATTCTGCGTCAGTGCGGGCTGGAGCCGTCGCGGGTGATGCTGGAGATTCAGCCGGACCCGTACCGGGACAGTCGGGCCCTGGCCACGGCGGTGGACAGCTATCGGGATTACGGCTATCGCATCGCTCTGGACCGGATCACGACACCACCGGATGACAAGGTGTGGGCGGCACGCCCGCCGGACCTGATCAAACTGCATCCGGATCTGGCGGAACGAAGCGGCGCCAGGGAGGCGGTACTGGCGGCTCGCCCGCGCCTGGGAGGAGCGGCGGCACTACTGCTGGGCGCGGACGCCGCCATGGCGCGGCGCCACGGGCTCAGCCATGTGCAGAGCCGGGCCGTGGCGGCACCGGCGCAAGCACTGGTCGGGCCCACCTGGCGGCGGGCCCTGTTCCCGTAAAGCGAAGAGCGGGTCAGTCCTGATAGCTTTCCGCTTCCAGGTCGCGCAGTTCCTGATTGGTCTGCACGCCCAGGTCCAGGTCGCTGAGCTTGCCGTTGGCGATGGAGTAGATCCAGCCGTGAATGCTGAGCGGCTGTCCACGGCGCCAGGCTTCCTGGACCACGGTGGTGTTGGCCACGTTGATCACCTGGCGGGCCACGTTCAGCTCGCACAGGCGATCCAGGCGGGCGCTGTCGTTCGGCAGTTCCGCGAGAGCCCTGCGGTTACGCAGGTAGAGTTCACGGACCTGGCGCAGCCAGTTGTCGATCAGCCCGTGGGGCTGATCGTCCATGGCGGCATTCACGCCGCCGCAGCCGTAATGGCCGACGACCATGATGTGCTCCACCTTGAGCACGTCCACGGCGAACTGCAGCACGGACAGCAGATTGAGGTCGGTGTGGTTGACCAGGTTGGCCACGTTACGGTGCACGAACAGCTCGCCGGGCAGCAGCCCGACGATCTGGTTGGCGGGCACCCGGGAATCGGCGCAACCGATCCACAGGAAGCGCGGGCTCTGCTGGTTTTCCAGGGTTTTGAAGAAGCCGGGGTTATCCAGCTCGATGTCGCGGCGCCACTCTTCGTTCTTTTGAAACAGTTCAGGCAGGGTTTTCACGAATCAGCTCCCATTCGGAATCGACCCATGATGCCGAAATGGCAGCGGGCTGCAACGTGAAAAGTCTTTCAAAGTTTGGCGGCGGCGCCCCCGCCGGCCGGCGGTTCAGCCGCCGGTCATGTTCATGAAGCGCACCAGCTGCTCGCCCTCGGCCAGATTGAACTCGTGGCGCTCGGGCTTGATCTCCATGCCCCGGTGCAGGGCATCGATCAACGGCTGGTCGTCGTCCGGGTGGGCACGCAGGATGCCGCGCAGGTCCAGGCTGTGTTCATGGCCCAGGCACAACAGCAGGCGCCCCTCGGCGGTGACCCGCACCCGGTTGCAGGCGTGGCAGAAGTTATTGGAGTGCGGCGAGATGAAACCGACCCGGCTACCCGGGTGGCCCTCGGCGCGCCAATAGCGCGACGGACCGGCGGTACCGGCGGCCAGGGGCACCAGCGGGTAGCGCTCACCGATCAGTTCGCGCAGTTCCGCGGAGGACACGAAGGCTTCCTGGCGGCTGTGCTCGCCGATCTGGCCAAGCGGCATTTCCTCGATGAAGGCGATGTCCAGGCCCCGCTCCAGGGCGAAGCCCACCAGGTCGCTCACTTCATCCTCGTTGCGGCCCCGCATCACCACGCTGTTCAACCGGATGCGCTGGAAGCCCGCCTCGCGGGCCGCTTCGATGCCCTCCAGTACGTCTTCGAGGCGGCCGGTGCGGGTCAGCTCCCGGAAGCGGTCCGGGCGCAGGGAATCGAGGCTGATGTTGACCCGGGTGACGCCGGCGTCGCGCAGTTCTCCGGCATAGCGGCCCAGCCGCGCGCCGTTGGTGGTCAGGTTGAGCTCCTCCAGCCCGGGCAGGGCGCCCAGCTCCCGGGCCAGCCAGGTCAGGTTGCGGCGCACCAGAGGTTCGCCGCCGGTGAGACGGATGCGGCGCACGCCCTGGGCCACCAGCACGCGGCCCAGCCGCGCCATCTCCTCCAGGGTGAGCACCCGGGCACGGGGCACGAAGGTCATGTCCTCCGCCATGCAGTACACACAGCGGAAATCACAGCGGTCGGTCACCGACAGCCGTACGTAATCAATGATGCGTCCAAAACGGTCTTCGAGCATGGCTGCCATGATGCCAGAAAGCGCGGCGGAGCACGCCCCCCGAATGATGGTCATTTCGAGCCAGCCACCGGCGGCGGTTGGTCAGCCCCTTGGCGGGACTGTTACCATAGATGATCACGGCGTTTCGCGCCGGCATTCATCCGCCATACATTCAACCCCAAAGGGGCATCCATGCAAATCGCAGACAACAAGGTAGTGGCCTTCCACTACACTCTGACCAACGAAGCCGGCCAGACCATCGATTCCTCCCGTCAGCGGGAAGAACCGCTGAACTACCTGCACGGCCACGGCAACATCATTCCGGGCCTGGAGAAAGCGCTGGTGGGCAAGGAAGCCGGCGATAAGCTGGAAGTGAAGGTGGCCCCGGAAGAAGGCTATGGCGAGCGCCATGAAGGCCTGATCCAGCAGGTTCCCGCCTCCGCCTTCGAAGGCGCCGGCGGCGAGCTGCAGCCGGGCATGCAGTTCCAGGCCCAGACCGAGGCCGGCCCGCGTATCTTCACCATCACCGCCGTGGAGGGTGATGAAGTGACCGTGGACGGCAACCACCCGCTGGCCGGTGAGACCCTGAACTTCGACGTGGAAGTCACCGAGGTTCGCGAGGCCACCGACGAAGAGAAGGAACACGGTCACGTGCACGGCCCGGACGGCCACGAGCACTGATCGCCCGGCGCCACCGGGAACATCGCTGGCCCGCGCCGGCGTCGTTCCTGGCGAGCCGGAAACGAAAGAAGGCCCCAAACGGGGCCTTCTTTCGTTTCAGCCGTGGCTCGCGCCGGCCAGCTCAGCCGCCGTATCGCCGGCCAGGGCCCCCATCACCACGGCGCTGAGCAGGCCGTTGCCCGACATATAGCCGTCGTCGCCGGCACCGGATACGCCCCGCGCGGCGCCACCGGCGGCGAGCAGATTGGGAAACGGACGCCCGCCGGTATCCAGCACCCGCCCGCGGGTGTCGATCTCCAGCCCGCCCTGGGTGTGGAACAGCGCCCCGGTAACGCGGATCGCGTAATAAGGTGGCGTCAGCCGGTGCACCGGCTCGAAGCGCCGGCCGAAACGATCCGGCTCACCGTCCCCGGCGCGGGCGCTCATCTCCGCGAAGGTCCCGCGCAGCGCCGCCAGCGGCAGCCCCAGCCCTTCGGACAACGCCTCCAGGCTGTCGAAGGTGCGCACCGCGCCGGTGTCCCGGGCGTTGCGGTAGTCCTCGAAAGCCAATGCCTGCTCGTGAATACGGCCATCGTACAGGTTGAAAGCCACGCCTTCGGGCTGGGCGATCACGCGGGCGGCCTGCTCCGAGTAACCGCCGTGCTCGTTGGAGAACCGTTCACCGAGCCGGTTCACCTGCACGCCGCCCTGCATCATCAGCGCCCAGGAAATCAGCGTCTGATGGGGCCAGGCCAGGGAACCATGCCCTTGATAGGCGCCCATGTCCTTGAGGCTGGCGCCCAGGACCTCGCCCCAGCGCACCGCTTCGCCCTGGTTGCTCTCGTGGCCAAAATAGAGCGCGTCCTTCATGGAAGGGATATAGCGCTCGATCAGATCCGGGTTGCCGCCGAAACCATTGCAGGCCAGCACCAGGGTGTCGCATCCGAGACGCTCCTCGGCGCCGTCCGGACGGAGGTAGGTGAGGCCGCGCACGCGGTTACCGTCGTCCACGTGCAGGGTGGTGACGCGGGCCTGGGTGAGCACGTCCAGCTCCGCCGCCCGGGCCGCGTTGAGCAGGCAGGCCATCAGTTCTTCCCCGGTACGGCGCGGAGTGCAGTGCATGCGCAGGCGGCTGTGTCCCGGGTACAGAAAGCCCTGGACCAGCTCGAAGGGCACGCCGTGCTGGTCCGCCAGCCACTCGATCACGGCACCGGATCGCGATGCCAGGGTGGCGACGATGTCCGGGTCCGCCTGGCCGTGGTTCTTGCCCTGGATGTCGGCGGCCATGATGTCGGCGCTGTCCTCCACCCCGGCCTGGCGCTGAAAGCGGGTATCGGCGGCGGGCACGAAGCCGGAGGACATGAAGGTGCTGCCCCGGGGCTCCGCGTCCCGTTCCAACACCACCACGTCCAGGCCCCGGGCCTTGGCGGCAAGGCCCGCCACCAGGCCGCAGGCGCCGGCGCCGATCACCACCACCGGCAGGCTGAGATCAAAGCCGATGTGGCCGCCGTCCGTTTTCAGGGTAACCACGGCTCAGGCCTTCGATTGCGCATTGAAGACGTCCAGAATCTCGCCGGCGGTGGCCTGCCAGACCTCCGGGCGCCCCATCAGGTCCGCCAGTACCGCCTCCAGGCAGGCGATGCGGTGCGGCTGGCCGATCATCCAGGGGTGCAGACTCAGGCCCAGCATGCGCCCGCCCTGCTGGCGCGCTTCCTCGATCAGGAAATCCGCCGCGTCCTTGACCTGTTCCACCCAGGCATCCTCGGAGTGCAGGTTCTGGCCGATCACGAACTGGTCCTCGATTTCGGTGGACAGCGGCATCATGGTGAGCGGGCCATGCCCGGTCCTGAACCGGTACGGCATGTCGTCGTTGACCCAGTCGGCGCAGTAATCCACGCCGTGCTCGGCGAGCAGGTCCGGCGTGTGCCAGCTCTGGTTGCGCGCCGGGCTGAGCCAGCCGCGCACCGGGCGCCCGGCCAGTTGGTTGAGGGTGTCCAGGGAGCGCTTCACCAGCTCACGTTCTTGCTCCGGGTCCTGACCACCGTAATGGAGATGATCCATGTTCCAGCCGTGACACAGCAGCTCGGTGTCGCGTTCCACCAGGCGTTGAATCAGGTAGGGCGTATCCCGGGCCAACTGGCTGTTGATCGCCACCGTGGGGCGCACGTCATGGCGGTCGAAGGCTTTCAGGCAACGGTACACGCCCACCCGGTTGCCGTAGTCGCGCAGGGTGAAATGACGCAGATCCGGGTATGGCATCTTCATGCCGTTGGGGACCGGGAAGGGTTCGCCGCGCTGGTTGAGCGGGTAGAACTCCAGCGACAGGTTGACCCACACCGCCAGTCGTTTGCCTTCCGGCCAGTTGATCGCCGGGCGGTCGGCGAGCATGGACCAGTCATAGCGTTCGTGGTCGTAGCCATGGCGGCGCCATGGGTAGTCGAAATAGGCGTCGTCCAGGCTCATCGCGCGCCTCCTTTGCGTTTCTCGATGTCCGCCAGGGCGGTGTCGTAATGGTGGGCCAGGTAGTGCTCGGCGATCTCCCGGCCGGTGGTGACCCAGACGTCATCGTGACCGGTGATGTATTCCAGGGCTTCTTCCAGCGCCTTGATGCGGTGCGGACAGCTCACCTGGTAGTTGTGGGTGGGAATGCACATCACCGTGCCGGACTCGGCGCCTTCTTCGTAGAGCCGGTCGAAGTGACGCTTGAGCATGGTGGCGTAATGGCGCGGCTCCACCTTGTTGACGGCGTAGACGATGGTGTCGTTCATCTCCAGGGAGTACGGCACCGAAATAAAGCGCTTACCGTTGCGCACCGACACCGGCGTGGGCTGGTCGTCGTGGAACAGATCGCAGGTGTAGAAGCCGCCCTCGTCACCGAACAACTCGCTGCCCACCTCGGCGAACAGGTCCAGGGTGCGCTCGGAATGGGACAACGCCGGCGCCAGATAGCCGGCGCACTTCTGGCCGGTGTGGCGATGGATGGATTCCATGGCGTCACGGATCATGGCCCGTTCCTGGGCCTCGCTCATGCCATAGGTGTAGCGGGTGTTGTAGATGCCGTGGCTGAACAGCTCCCAATCCCGCTCCCGGCACATATCAATGATCTCCGGGTGATGCTCGCACAGCGCCACGGACAGGGACACCGAGCCGCGAATGCCGTACTTGTCGAGCAACGCCATCTGCCGGCGGTGGCCCACCCGGTTGCCGTAATCGCGGATGCTGTATCCGGGCACCGCCGGGCTCGGCTGCGGCCAGGCCTTGCGGTGCGGGTTGGCCGGCGGGTCCAGTTCGTAGAACTCAATATTGGGAGCCACCCAGAACGCCACCCGGGCGCCGTTGGGCCACTCCAGCCTGGGGCGGTCCTCGTAGGGCCAGTAATCGTAAACGCCGAGACTTTCCTTCATGCGATTTCACCGTCCAGCCAAGCCAGCACGTCGGCCACGTTCATCACGTCGGCGTACTTGAGATGCAGGTCGGTGAGGTTGGCGTAGTGGTAGCTCTCGTGCTTATCCGCCACGCACTCCTGGGGCACGATGGTGCGATAGCCCCGCGACAGGCTTTCCACCGCCGTGGCGCGGATGCAGCCGGAAGTGGAGCCGCCGGTGATGATCACGGTGTCCACCTGGTGCCATACCAGCAGCGACTGCAGCGGCGTCTCGAAAAACGCCGACGGCATGCGCTTGGTATAGATCACGTCGCGGTCATGATCGATGTGGACGCGCTCATCGAAGTCGGCGCGGTCGGAGCCGTACTTGATGTTCTGCAGCGAGTCCGGAGTGTCGGTGCGGGTGCCCCAGACGCCGGCGTCCTCGGCGGACTCCAGGAAGGCCACATGGGTCCAGACCACCGGCCAGCCCAGCGCGCGGAAGCGTTCGGCCAGCGCGTTGACGTACTCGAGCTGGCGCGGGTCGGTTTCGTAGGCCGTCTTGTAGAGGTCGGTGCGGGTGTACGCTTTTTGCGGGTCCACGTTCACCAGCACCGCCTTTTTGCCAAACCCGAAGGGTACCCGCTGCGGGTTGGCGATGACGTCCTGGAAAATCTGCTTGGCTGTTTTGTCGGTGGTGATCATGATCTCTCCGCCTAGTTTTCGTATTGCTTGCCCTGGGCCAGAAGCCGTTCCGTGCCGAGGAATTCGTTGAGTTGTTTGAAGTCGAGCATGTGGTCGCGGAAGTTGTCGGTGGTACCGTCATTCTTCAGCGTGCCGAAGAACCGATTGGCCATGAAGGTGAAGGCGCGTACCAGAGCGCCCGGGAAAATCACCATGGAAAAACCCAGGGCCTGCAGCGAGGCGGCATCCTGGATCGGCGTGTCGCCGCCTTCGACCATGTTCGCCATTACCGGCACCCGTCCCTTGAAACGGCCCAGGATGGCGTCGATGTCGTCGGCCCCGCGCAAGCCTTCCACGAACAGCAGGTCGATGCCCGCCTCCCGGTAGGCCTCGGCCCGTTCCAGGGCCGCCTCCAGGCCGTCCACGGCCAGCGCGTCGGTGCGGCCCACGATCAGGGTGCGCTCGTCGCGACGGACGTCCACCGCCGCCTTGATCTTGCCCACCATCTCGCCCTTGGGCACCAGGCTCTTGCCACGCAGGTGGCCGCAGCGCTTGGGATAGGTCTGGTCTTCAAGCTGAATCGCATTGGCGCCCGCCGCCTCCATCAGGCGCACGGTGCGGCCCACGTTCATGGCATTGCCGAAGCCGGTATCGGCGTCCACCACGATGGACACCTCGGAGCGCTCGCGAATGTGCGCCAGGGTGTCGACCACCTCGGTGAAGCTGGTCAGGCCGATATCCGGGCGGCCCAGCTTGGTATAGGCGATGCTGGCGCCGGACAGATACACGGTACCGAAGCCGGTCTGCTCGGCGATCGACGCGCTCAGCGCATCGTATACGCCAGGCGCCACCACGATATCATCCTGAAGAAGCTGCTCCTTGAAATTACTACCTGCTTGGCTCATCGGTCCTCTCATTACTGACATTACTGGTCCTCGGGGTGGTGCCAAAGCGGGCGACGGACTAAACAGCCATCCGTAACTGGCCTACAATGCGCGCAGCACCAAACATCAAAATGACTTATATATAATACATTTATATGTTTAAAGACGAACGGCGTCAAGCCATGGCCCGCCCCTACCCGACGCCCGTGGGAAGCTCACATGAATGACAACAACCCTCTCCACACCGCCGTCAGCGGCACCAAATCGCACAATCTGTTCCTGCTGTTGCGCGACGCCATTCTGAGCCGGCGGCTGAGCCCCGGTGACAAGCTGCCCGGCGAACTCAAGCTGGCCGAGCAGTACAAGGTGTCCCGGGTCACCGTGCGGCGCGCCATGGACGCGCTGCGCCAGGCCGGGCTGATCGCGCGGCGCCCCGGGGTCGGTACGGTGGTGCTGGAGCAGCCGCTGGAGGCCACGGTGATGACCGCCAGCGTGTCCAACCTGCTGCCCAACATGTTGAAGATGAGCCAGTCGTCCAAGGTGCGGCTGCTGGAGTTCAGCTATGTGACGCCGGAAGCGCCGATCCGCCAGCGCCTGAAGCTGGACGATGGCGAGAAAACCCAACGTTCGGTGCGGGTGCGGCAGGTGGAGGACCGGCCGTTTTCCTATCTGACCACCCATGTGCCGGCCAGCATCGCCCACCATTACAGCGAATCCGACCTGGCCCATACGCCGCTGTTCGTGCTGCTCGAACAAAGCGGCGTGACCATCGATCACGCCACCCAGACGATTTCCGCCACCCTGGCCACCCAGCCCGAAGCGGAGGCCCTGGAAGTGGCGGTGGGCTCGCCCCTGCTGGCCCTGACCCGGGTGGTCTACGACCAGAACGGCAAGGGCGTGGAGCATCTGGACGCTCTCTACCGGCCGGACCGCTACCGCTTCCAGATCGACCTGAACCGTACCGGCGACGAAGACTCCCGTTATTGGGAACCGTTGGCCGGCGGCAACCCGGAAGGGGGGCTGTGATTCCGGTTTGACATGCCCGTGGGGGGCGTCTATCTTTGCTTTATCTGTAGTACATTTAATACATATATCAGATACAGATAAATACATCCTCGGGGCGGGCCCGCGGTTCCGGCCCCCTAGGCGCATACCCCATAGGCACGGCCGTGACACAACTACCGAGAACCCTGTTCGATAAGATCTGGGACGCCCACGAAATCCTGCGTAACGAGAGCGGGCAGAGCCTGCTCTGGATCGACCGGCATTTCGTCCACGAGGGCTCCTTCCACGCCTTCAACAAGCTCAATGATCGCGGCCTCAAGGTCGCCCATCCGGAACGCACCACCGGCATCGCCGACCATTACGTACCTACCCGGGGCCGCTCCATCAAGGTGGTTACCGACAAGGTACGTTCGGTGATCGAGCAGCTTGAGCACAACACCCGCGCGCACGGCGTATCGCTGTTTGGCCTGGACGATCCGCGCCAGGGCATCGTCCATGTGGTGGGCCCGGAGCAGGGCATCACCCAACCCGGCCTGGTGATGGTCTGCGGCGACAGCCACACCTCCACTCACGGTGCCCTGGGCGCCCTGGCGTTCGGCATTGGCGCCTCGGAAGTGGCCCACGTGCTGGCTACCCAGACACTCTGGCAGACCAAACCCAAGCGCCTGCGCATCAAGGTGGAAGGCCGACTGCGGCCCGGTGTCGGCGCCAAGGACATCGCTCTGGCCTGGATTTCCCGGCTCGGCGCCGATGGCGCCCGGGGCTACGCCATCGAGTACGCTGGCGAGGTGATCCGCGACCTGAGCGTGGAAGCCCGCCTGACCCTGTGTAACCTTTCCATCGAAGGCGGCGGTCGCTGCGGCATGATCGCGCCGGACGAAAAAACCCTGGCCTACCTGAAGAGTCGCCCCCTGGCACCCGGCGGCAAGGACTGGGAGCGGGCGGTGGAATACTGGCGCACCCTCAACACCGACGAGGGCGCCCGTTTCGACCGGGAAATCACCCTGCGTGGCGAGGAGATCGCGCCACAGGTCACCTGGGGCGTATCGCCCGAGGAAGCCCTGCCCATCGACGCCCGTGTGCCGGACCCGGCCTTGGCGTCTTCCCAGGCGGAGGCGGCGCGCATCCGCGACAGCCTCGACTACATGGGCCTGATCCCCGGCCAGCCTCTCACCGAGGTGACCGTGGACTCGGTATTTATCGGTTCCTGCACCAACGCCCGTATCGAGGATCTGCGCGCCGCCGCCGAAGTACTCAAGGGCCGGCGCTGCAAGGTGCCAGGCATCGTTTCACCGGGCTCGACCCTGGTGAAACAGCAGGCGGAGGAAGAAGGCCTCGACCGGATTTTCACCGAAGCCGGCCTGGAATGGCGCGAATCCGGTTGTTCCATGTGCGTGGGCATGAACGGTGATCAGGTCGCCAGCGGCGAACGCTGCGCCTCCACCACCAACCGTAATTTCAAAGGCCGCCAGGGCCCCGGCGCGCGTACCCATCTGATGTCGCCGGCGATGGTGGCGGCGGCGGCGCTGACCGGCCATCTCACCGATCTCCGCGAGTTGACGAGGTAATCCCATGACGCCTTTCACCGAACTCTCCGCGCTCGCTTGCCCGCTGCCCCTGGAAAACGTGGACACCGACCGCCTGATCCCGGCGCGCTTCATGAAGGAATCCCGGGACAAGGGCTATGGCCGTTTCCTGTTGCACGACATGCGCTTCGACGAGGACGGCACGGCCACCGATTTCATTCTCAATCACCCCCGCGCCAAGGGCAGCGAGATCCTCGTTGCCCGCCGTAATTTCGGCGCTGGCTCGTCCCGGGAGGCGGCGGTCTACGCGCTGGTGGACTACGGTTTCCGTTGCGTGATCGCCCCCAGCTTCGGCGACATTTTTTCCTCCAATTCGGTGAACAACGGCCTGCTGCCGGCGGTGGTGTCCGAACAGGACGCGGAAAGACTGCTTGCCTTGCTCGATGAAGGGCCCGATGAAATCCACGTGGATCTGGAGCGACAACGTATTACCGCTTTCGGCGAGTCGTTTCCGTTCGAGATCGACGCCACCTGGAAGATCAAGCTGCTCAATGGCTGGGACGACATCGACCTGACCCGGGCCCGCCACGATGAAATCGAGGCGTTCCGGAACGCCTACACCGCCGCCCATCCCTGGACGCGGCCTGAATAGCAAGAACACCAAGAAACGAGGTTTCCATGAACAGATATTCGCGCATGGCCGTCGCCGGCCTTGCTCTGCTCTGGGCGTACGCCGCCCATGCCCAGGAGCAGGTGATCACAGCGCTGCACGCCTTTCCGCCATCGCTGATTTACACGCAGAGCTTCCTGGAGTTCGTCGACGACGTGAACCGGGAAGGGGAAGGGGTGATCCGCATCAACGTGCTCGGCGGCCCCGAGGTGATCGGCTTGTCCCAACAACCCTACGCGGTACGCAACGGCGTGGTGGACATGGCCTACACCGCCGCCAGTTTCTACGCCGGGACCCTCCCCGAGCGGGACGCCCTGATCTCCTCCAACAGCAACGCCATCCATGCCCGTCAAAGCGGCGGCATCGAGCTGCTCAATCGCATCCACCAGCGCAAGATGGGGGTCTACTACCTGGGCTGGTTCGACAGCGGCATCAAGTACAACCTCTACACCATCAATAAGCCGGCGGTGGACGACAACGGCGATCTGGCGCTACCCGGTCTGCGTCTGCGCAGCAATCCGGTGTACGACGCCTTCTTTACCGACTACCTCAAAGCCCAGCCGATCAGCCTGCCCACCACCGACGTTTACTCCGCCCTGGAACGCTCCGTGGTCAACGCCACCGGCTGGACCCAGATCGGCATGAGTGATCTGGGCTGGGACAAGTTCCTTCGTTACCGCATCGACCCGGCGTTCTACTCCACGGACATGGGCGTGATCGTCAACCTGGAAAGCTGGAACAAGCTCAGCACGGAAGCCCGGACCATCCTGCAGCGAGTGGCCATCGAGCATGAGCGCGACAGCGCCCTGCGGTTCGCCAAGGCGGCGCGCCAACAACAGAAGGAACTGGAACAGAACGGCATGACGCCGTTCGTGCTCCAGGGCGAAGCCGCCCGGAACTATCTGGACGCCGCCCGTGAAGCCTCCTGGCGGCGCATGAAGCGCTATATGAAGCATCAGCCCGGGGGGCTGAGCCATTACCAGGAGTTGATCGACAAGTTCAACGAGCCGTCCGTTGAACCATCCGACCAATAACCCGAACCAATAACCCGAATAAGTGCCGCTATGTCTTCCCTGACCCGTATCTATAACCGGCTGATCGACGCCATGGCGTTCATCGCCGCCACCCTGCTGGTGTGGCTGATGGCGGCCATCGTGCTGTCCGTGGTGATCCGCAACCTGGGCGTGCAATCACCGGCCTGGCTGTTTTCGTCCACCGAATATTCCATGTTCTACCTGACCCTGCTTGGCGCGCCCTGGCTGGTGCGTGAAAAAGGGCATGTCTACATCGAGATCGTCATCAATCAACTGCCGGAGACCGTCCAGCGACTGCTCAGCCGGCTGGTGATGGTGATCTGCGCGGTGATCTGCTTCGTGCTGGCGGTCAAGGGCACCGAGCTGGTGGCCACCAACATCGACCGCGTGGACTACGACGTGCGCACCTACTACTTCCCGATGTGGATGCTGACCATCACCTACCCGATCAGCTTCTCGCTGATGGGCCTGGAGTTCCTGCGCTTCGTGTTCTCACGCGATACCTATCACGGCAACCAGACGGAGGCGCTCTGACATGGACTGGCATCTCGCTCTGCTGTTTCTGCTTTCCTCCGTTCTGATTCTGATGTTCATCGGCGTGCCGGTGGCGATCGCCTTCATCGGCGCCAACCTGATCGGCGCCTGGGTATTCATGCGCGGCGATGCCGGCCTGATCCAGTTGCTGAACAACGGCTTCGGTGCCCTGTCCAGCTTCAGCCTGGTGCCGATTCCGCTGTTCCTGCTGATGGGGGAGCTGTTCTTCCGCACCGGGCTGGGCATGCGCATGTTCAACGCCATCGACCACCTGATGGGCCGGGTGCCCGGGCGCCTGTCCTACGTAACCGTGGTGGGCGGCACCGCCTTCTCCACCCTGAGCGGTTCCTCCATGGGGTCCACCGCCCTGCTCGGCTCCCTGCTGGTGCCGGAAATGGAGCGTCGTGGCTACAAGAAATACATGTCCATCGGGCCGATCCTCGGCACTGGCGGCCTGGCCATCATCATTCCGCCGTCGGCGATCGCGGTGCTGCTCGCCACCCTGGCCAAGATCGACATCGGCGACGTGCTGATCGGCGGCGTCCTGCCCGGCGTACTGCTGGCTTCGCTGTACATGGCGACCATCTGGCTGAAGACCCGCCTCAAGCCGGATTCGGCGCCGGCCTACGACGTGCCCGCCCTTCCTCTGGGAGAAAAACTGAAAACCCTGGGTCGGGACATCCTGCCCATGCTCAGCATCATCGTCATGATCATCGTGATGATGCTCACCGGCTTCGCCACGCCGTCGGAATCAGCCGCCTTCGGCGCCCTGGGCGTGATCGTGCTGGCACTGGTGTTCCGCAGCATGTCCTGGGAGGCGTTCAAACTGTCGGTGACCGGCGCCCTCAAGGTCACGCTGATGGCCTATCTGATCGTGTTCGGTTCGGCCACCTTCAGCCAGTTACTGGCGTTCTCAGGCGCTTCCCATGGCCTGATCCAGTGGGCCACCCACTTCGATTTGCACCCGTTGCTGATGCTCGGCGCCATGTTGCTGGTACTGCTGGTACTGGGCACCTTCATGGAGGCGATCTCAATCATGATGATCACGGTGCCGTTCTTCTTCCCCCTGGCGCAAACCCTGGGCTTCGACCCGGTATGGTTCTCCGTGGTCACCCTGATCGCCCTGGAAATCGGCTTCTCCACGCCCCCCCTGGGGCTGAACCTGTTCGTGATGAAGGGCGTGGCACCGGCCGGCACCAGCATGCGCGAAATCTATCTGTCGGCGATCCCCTACATTCTGTGCTCGCTGTTGCTGCTCGCCCTGCTGACCACCTTCCCCGCCATCGTCACCTGGCTCCCATCCCTGTCGGGCTAAACGCCCGACGCTGGTCAACGGCGGCCGCTCCCGCGGAGATCGTTCCCTTCAGGGAACTTCGTAGGGGCGGCTTCAGCCGCGATCATCCACGCCCGCTATCGCGGCTGAAGCCGCTCCTACGGAAGAACACCCCGGCCCCCGCGCAGGCGGTTTGCAATCTCCGCAAAGACCTGTTTAGAATACATTTAAATGTCTTATAAAGATTACATATAAACACCCATCCCTTCCAACAAACTGACAGCGGGTAGCCCGGCGTTACCCGAGGGGAACCCATGAAAATCATAACTTCGAAACAACTCTCGACTCTGTCACTGGGCGCCGTTTTCACCGCCCTCGCCGGCACCGCCCAGGCGGTGGAATTCAAAGCCGGCAACACCGATGTGGATCTGTATGGCTACGCCAAGCTGGATGTGATCTACGATCTCGACGCGGATCTCGGCAATGCGGTTCTGCGCAACCGCATTCCGCTCGACCATGAACCCGGTGCCGACGGGCACCTGACCATGCACGCCTTCGAAAGCCGGCTGGGGTTCACCACGTCCACCCTGATCGACGGCGATGTGCTGCGCACCGTGATCGAAACCGACTTCTACGGCGGCGGCGGCTTCGCCGACGGCGGTGGTGAATTGCGTTTGCGCCACGCCTACGGTGAATGGAAGGGTCTACTGGCCGGCCAGACCTGGACCAACTTCGGCAATGTGCTGAGCCTCTACGAGACCATCGACTTCAACCGCGACCTGGGCCAGGGCGGCGGTCGCCAGGCGCAGCTTCGCTACACCACCGGCCCGTTCTCGTTCTCCGTGGAAGACCCGAAAGGCACCGGCACCGGCCACGCCGGCGGCGAGGTGATCGCCGAGGACACCAACCAGTTCCGCTTCCCGGACCTGACCGCCCGTTACCAGAACACCGCCGGGCCGGTGCAATTCGCCACCGCGGCGCTGGTGCGCTTCCTGGAATATGACGCGGAAGGCGAGACCGTCAGCAACAGCGCCTGGAGCGACGACTCCGCCACGGGCTGGGGTGTGATGGCGGAAGCCCGCGCCCAGCTCACCGATACCCTCACCCTGCGTGGCTCGGTGACCCATGGTGACGGTATCGGCGGCTATCTGTATCTGAGCCCGGCGGCCCCGGGTTACGTCAGCAGCAGCGGCAAGCTGGAGACCATCGAGGGCACCGGCGGCGGCGTCAGCCTCAGCGCCAAGACCGGCCCGGGCCTGCTGACCCTGGCCTATGGCGTGGCCCAGGCCGACGTGGACGATGCCTACCGGGACGGCGCCATCGCCGGTACCGCCGACGAGCGCTACACCAGCGGCACCATCAACTATCTGTGGTCCACCAACCCCTACCTCACCTACGGCGTGGAAGCCGGCTACCACACGCGCGAGCAAGTGGATGGCCGGGAAGGCGACGCCGTGCGCCTGCAGGGCATGGTGCGTTTCAACTTCTGAGACGCCCTCAGCCCGCGTCCCGGATCGGCGTTTCGGCCCGATCCGGGGATGGCACCCCTTCCATGAATACCTCCAGGGCCCGGCTCCAGCTGGGCCGCTGCAGGGTGGCGATCACCGTGGTCACCTTGCCCCGGTCACCGGGCAACGCCAGAGTGTGCAGGTCGAAGCGGCGCCGATACTGACGCACCGTGGAAGCCGGCAGCAGCGCCAGCCCCATGCCCGCCCCCACGCAGCCGACGATGGCATCCAGGCTACCGAATTCATGAATGCGCGGCGCCGCCACCTTCATGTCCGCCAGCAGCACCTCGATGGTGGTGCGGTAGCCGCATCCTGGCCGGAACGCCAGAAACGGCGTACGCGCCAGCTCCGCCCGTCCGGGAAAGCTCTTCAGCGGGCGCCCGCTGACCAGCACCAGGCGCTCATGGAACACCGGGCGCAGGGCCAGATCGTCGCCGGCGTTCTCCGCCACCACGAAGGCGGCGTCCAGTTGCCCGGTCCGTACCTCCTCGATCAGTTCACCGGTGGTACCGGTGTGCAGGTGCACGCTGAGTTGCGGCCAGCGCTGGCTGAAGTCGGTGAGCAGGGGCGGCAAATGCACGGCGGCACTGGTTTCCATGCTGCCCAAACGCAACTCACCAAGGGGCTCGCCCCCGGGTTGGAAACGCGACAGGGCATCGTCGTGCAGTTCCACGATGCGCCGCGCATAGTGCAGTAACTGGCGCCCGGCCGGCGTGGCCACCACCGGATTGCGGCGTTCCAGCAGGCGTGCACCCAGCTCCGTCTCCAGTTTCTTGATGTGGGCGGTGACGTTGGACTGAACCGTGTGCAGACGATCAGCGGCGGCGCTGAAGCTGCCGGAGTCCACCACGGCGCGGAAGATTTCCAGGGAACGTATCAGCATCGCCGGCCTCGGCTTCATTGGAAGTGATGAGTCCAATCTTAAAAAATCATTTCTAGTGATACCAGTGCTCTGCTTTACTGTCGCTTTGCATCGTCCCGGCTGGAGCTGCGTATGACCCGCGACCCTTCGCTTCCCTCCCCGATTCGCCTGGTGGTGATGGCCGGTTCGGCCACGCTGGTGGGCATCGGCCTGGGCCGCTTCGCCTATGCCGCCTTGCTGCCCGGAGTCATCAAGGCCGGCTGGCTGAGCGAGGCGGACGCCGGCTATGTGGGCGCCGCCAACCTGCTCGGCTACCTGGTGGGCGCGGTGGTCGCCGGTCGCGCCGGTCAGTGGCTGGGCCCGGGCCGCGTGATCCGCCTATCCGCCCTGCTGGTGGCGGTGGGCTTCGCCGCCAGCGCCTGGCCGGCGCCGGTGTGGTGGTTCAGCCTGTGGCGTTTCGTGGCCGGGGTCACCGGCGCCTTCCTGATGGTGCTGGCGCCATCGCTGATCGCCCAGCAACTGCCACTGTCCATGCGCAAGCGCGGCAGTACCTGGATCTTCGCCGGTGTCGGCCTGGGCGTGCTGTTCTCCGCCACCCTGGTGCCGCTGCTCATCGACAGCGGCCTGGAACGGGCCTGGCTGGGCCTGGCGCTGGTGTGCCTGCCACCGCTGTGGCTTCTGTGGCGGCAGTGGCCGCCCATGCCCACCGGCGAGGGCGCCGAGGCCGGCCCCGGCCAGGGCGCCGGGCTGCTGCTGGTGGCGGTCTACCTGGCCTACCTGCTGGACGCCGTGGGCTTCGTACCGCACACCGTGTTCTGGGTGGATTATCTGGAACGGCAACGGGATTTCAGTACCTGGGCCAGCGCCCTGCAATGGGGCGTGTTCGCCGTGGGCGCGATCAGCGGGCCTTTCCTGGCCGGTGCCGCCGCCCGCCACCTGGGCTGGCACCGCACCCTGATCGGCGCGCTCACCGTCAAGGGCGGCGCCGTGTTGCTGCCGGTGACGGTGGGCGGGCTCGCCGCGGTGACCCTGTCGTCCTACCTGGTGGGGGCGATGATCCCGGCCATGGTGTCCTCGGTGATGGGCCGCACCGCGGAGCTGGTGCCGCCGCGCCTGGCCACCCAGACCTGGGGCCGCGCCACCGCCCTGTTCGCCGTGGGGCAGGCCGGCGCCGCCTACGCCATGGCGGCGGCGTACGCCCACCACCCCGGGCCGCTGATCTTCCGCATCGGTGGCGCCACCCTGCTGGCCGCCGCCCTGTTGTTGCTGATTTCCGGTCTCCTCGCCCGTCGCTAGCCGTGTACCATCAGGAACCGGGGCCGGCGTCACCGGCTCCAACCTGCATGGACATCATGGAACGACAGCGGAGAACGGCATGGATCGACGCGACGTCTTGAAAGCCCTGGGGCTGTTCGGCACCGCCCTGCTACCGGCGGCGCCGGCCCTGGCCCGGGCCCTGGAGGCCCCCGGCGTGGGCCGCGAAGGCCGGGGCGAACCGTTCAGTTACGCCGGCCTCAAGGGCATGGCCCGGCACTTCGCCGGGCGCCCCTGGCGGGACCCGGCGAAAACCCTGCCCAAGGCAATCCGCGACCTGACCTGGGACCAGTACCAGGCACTGCGCTACCGGCCCGACCACGCCCTCTGGGCGGACCGCCCGGACGCCGACTTCCGCTTTCAGTTCTTCCACCTGGGCCTGCATTTCAAGACGCCGGTGAAGATCCACGAGATCGTCGACGGCGAGGCCCGGTCGATCCCCTACCGCACCGATCTGTTCGACTTCAGCGACAGTGACGTGGACCCGGCGGACCTGCCCGAGGGGCTCGGTTTCGCCGGCTTCCGCCTGCTCCACCACAGTGACTGGGAACGTGACGTGGCGGCTTTCCTGGGCGCCAGCTACTTCCGCGCCACCAGCGCCTCGCGCCAGTTCGGCCTGTCCGCACGGGGCCTGGCGGTGAACACCGCCCTGCCGGAACCGGAGGAGTTTCCGGAATTCACCCATTTCTGGTTCGAGCATCTGCCCAACCCGGACCAGGTGCGGGTGTATGCCTTCCTGGATTCTCCCAGTGTCACCGGCGCCTACCGGTTCACCATCGCCCGGGAAAAAGGCGACCTGATCATGGACGTGGACGCGGCACTGTACCCGCGCCGGGCCATCGAACGCCTCGGCGTGGCACCGCTGACCAGCATGTACCAGGTGGGTGAGAACAGCCGCCGGGTAGCCTGGGATTGGCGCCCGGAGATCCACGATTCCGACGGCCTTGGCATGCACACCGGCGGCGGCGAATGGCTCTGGCGCCCCCTGGTGAACCCGCCCCAACTGCGTTTTAACAGTTACAGCGATGACAACCCGCGCGGCTTCGGCCTGCTGCAACGCGACCAGGACTTCGATCATTATCAGGACGACGGCGTGTTCTACGAACGGCGCCCGAGTCTGTGGGTGGAACCCCGGGGCGATTGGGGCAAGGGCGCGGTGCAGTTGGTGGAGATCCCCACCCTGGACGAGACCTTCGACAATATCGTGGCGTTCTGGCGCCCGGAAGAGCCGGTGCAAGCGGGACGGGAATATCTGTTCGGCTACCGGCTGTCCTGGACCGGCCGGCCACCCCGCCCGCCCCTGGCCCGCTGCGTGGCCACCCGCACCGGCCTGGGCGGCGTAGTGGGACAACCCCGGGAGCACTTCAGCTGGCGCTTCGTGGTGGACTTCCGCGGCGGGCCGATCTCCGCCGGCGAACTGCCCGGCATGGGCGAGGTGGAGCCGGTGATCGACAGTAGCGCGGGCCGGGTGGAAATCACCTCGGCGCGGCCGCTGCACGAGATCGACGGCTACCGGGCCATGTTCGACCTGGTGCCGCCGGACGACGATCTCACGCCGATCAACCTGCGCCTGTTTCTCAAGCGCAAGAGCGACGGCGCGCCGCTCACCGAGACCTGGATTTACCAGTGGTCACCGCCGCCCATGGAGGAGCGCGATTTGCGCAACCCGGGGCACCTGTAACCGAAACGAAAGTACGTCGCGCCCTGAGCCGCTTAGCAGTGATCCTCGACGCCACCGGCTCTACGAAGCCGCCCCTCAACCCACCCTGGTTCATCGTTGTTCGCACCCGGAACGGTTCCGCCACCTCGAAGCGGAGCTGTGTGGGTGCCTTCCGGGACCGATTTAAAGCGCGATGAACCTTACATCTTGGCGCGAAGGGCTTCCTTGGCCGCTTCGTATTCGCGGGTCAGGCGCGCCACGTGCTCGGCGGCGGGCAGGATGTCGTCGACCACGCCGATGCCCTGGCCGCAGCCCCAGATGTCCTTCCAGGCCTTGGTCTTGCTGCCGCCGCCGGAGCCGAAGTTCATCTTCGAAGGATCGCTCTCCGGCAGATTCGCCGGGTCCATGCCGGCGTTGACGATGGACGGCGCCAGGTAGTTGCCGTGCACCCCGGTGAACAGGTTGCTGTAAACAATATCCGAAGCGCTGCTGTCCACGATCATCCGCTTGTAACCCTCCACCGCGTTGGCTTCCTTGGAGGCGATGAACATGGAGCCGATGTAGGCCAGATCCGCGCCCATCGCCTGGGCAGCGAGAATGGAAGCGCCATTGGCGATGGAACCGGACAGAGCGATTGGCCCCTCGAACCACTGGCGCAGTTCCTGGATCAAGGCGAACGGCGACAGCTGGCCGGCGTGACCGCCCGCCCCGGCGGCCACGGCGATCAAGCCGTCGGCGCCCTTCTCGATGGCCTTGCGGCCAAAGCGGTCGTTGATCACATCGTGCATGACCATGCCACCCCAACCGTGCACCGCCTTGTTGAGGTCTTCCCGGGCGCCCAGGGAAGTGATCACCATGGGCACCTTGTACTTCTCGCACAGGGCCAGGTCTTCTTCCAGGCGGTCATTGGTCTTGTGCACGATCTGGTTGACGGCGAACGGCGCGGACGGGGTATCCGGGTTGTCCCGGTCCCAGGCGGCCAGTTCCTCGGTGATGCGGTGCAGCCATTCGTCCAGCTGCGACACCGGCCGCGCGTTCAGCGACGGGAAGGAACCGACGATGCCGGCCTTGCACTGGGCGATCACCAGGTCCGGATTGGAAATAATGAACAGTGGGGAGGCGATCACCGGCAAACGCAGCCGGTCCGCCAAATGCGCGGGTAAAGCCATGTCGGACTCTCTCCAAGGGCAAATGGGTCCAATAATTTACGGCGTATACTTTATGCCGGGATCGCCATTGCCGACAACCCCGAAAACGCCACGGCGGTGACCTTTGCGATCAACTGACTGGTGATTCTGGCCAGTCGCGATCACCATCATCCCAGTAGGGCGGCAACACCCCCATGCCGGCGAACAGGGTGCGCATGGTGGTCTGGCGCAAAAAATCCACATCCATGTCAGGCCCCAGGGCTCCGCTTTGCTCCAGCACCACGGTGCCATGCATGGTGGCCCAGAACATATAACCGATCAGCTTGGCGTCACCGCGCACCAGGCCGGCGTCGATCATCTCCTGCACGTAACCGGCCATGCCCTCATTGGCTCGGGCATGGGCCTTGACCAGCTCGGGATAACGGTCCTCGTCGTCCTGGGTGTGCTCGAACAGCAATTGGTAGGTGTCCGGGAAGCGGCGCGCGAAATCCAGGTAGGCGGCGCCCGCCGCCCGGGCCTTGGCGCGGGCATCGCCGGCGGCGCGCACCGCCTGTTCCAGGTTCTCGGCGAACTGATTGAAGGCGGCGGCGCGCACCAGCGCCAGGATTTCGTCCTTATCGCGAAAATAACGGTATGGGGTCATCGGGCTGACACCCATTTCCGCGGCGATCTGGCGCATCGTCACGTTATCCGGCCCGCGCTCCAGAAACAGCCGGGTGGCGGCGTCACGAACCCGCTCGCGAAAAGCCGCCACCTCCTGTTCCGATTTCGGCTTCTTGGCCAAGGCGTGCTCCGTGAAGGGGTCAGCCGCGCCCGATAAAGGGCATGCGGGTGGCCATGATCGTCATGAACTGCACATTGGCGTCCAACGGCAGGGCCGCCATATGCACCACCGCCTCGGCCACATGGCTCACGTCCATGCGGTCCTCGACCAGAATCTCGCCATTGGCCTGGGGAATACCGCGCTTCATGGGCTCGGTCATCTCGGTGGCGGCGTTGCCAATATCGATCTGCCCGCAGGCGATCCGGTAGCGGCGACCGTCCAGGGAAGTGGCTTTGGTGAGGCCGGTCATGGCGTGCTTGGTGGCGGTGTAGGGCGCCGAATTGGGACGCGGTGATTGCGCGGAGATCGAGCCATTGTTGATGATGCGCCCGCCCATGGGGTCCTGGGCCTTCATGATGCGGAAGGCCTCCTGGGTGCAGTAGAAAGCACCGGACAGGTTGGTGTTCACCACCCGCTGCCACTGCGCCGGGGTCAACTCTTCCAGGGGCACCGGCGGTGCGCCGGTGCCGGCATTATTAAACAGCAGATCGAGCCTGCCCCAGGCGTCGACGGTGCGCTGGAACAGTGCTTTCACCTGCTCAGGATCACCCACGTCGGTGGCCACCGCCAGGGCCTGGTCGGCGTCCAGCCCGGCGTCCGCCAGGGTGCGCGCCAGGCGCTCGGCGTCACGGCCAGCGAAGGCCACCCGATAGCCGGCCCCCACCAGTGCCAGAGCGCAGGCCTTGCCAATGCCGGTGCCGGCACCGGTGACGATGGCCACCTTGCGCGCGGCGGGGTTCGATTCACTCATGACGAAATCCTTGTTGTTGTCGCGTCAGGCCAGCAGGTCGGCGAAGCTGTAGTAGTCCAGCGGTTCACCGGCGGCCTGGCCGTGCCCCACCGGCGCCACCGCCAGACCGTCCGCCCATACCGCCGAGCTGAGCATGCCGGAGCTCTGGTTGGGATGCTTCTCCAGCACCGCGCCACCGTCGCGCGCCACGCGGCGCACGCGCAGGTATTCCTGGCGCGGGCCCGGTTTGACGGCGAAGTCCGCCGGCAGCCGGTAAGGTGCCGGCAGCACCGGCCCGGCGCCCAGACAGCGCCGCAGATAGGGCAACACCAGCATCAGGTAACAGACCAGCACCGCCGAGGGGTTACCCGGCAGGCCGAAGAAGGGCACGCCGGCGTCGCCCAGGCGACCGAAGGTAAACGGCTTGCCGGGCTTGATCGCGAGGCGCCAGAAATCCAGATCGCCACGTTCCTCGAGCACCGCCCGCAGGTGGTCCTCCTCGCCCACGGAAACGCCACCGCTGGCCATCACCAGATCCGGCGGATCGGCCAGCAACTGGTCCAGGGCCTCCCGGGTGCGCCCGCGATCATCCGGCAGCCACAGGGCGGTAACGTCCGGAAAGCCGCTGTCCGCCAGCAGGCTTTCCATCAGCGGGCCATTGCTGTTGTAGATCTTGCCCGGCGCCGGTGGCGCGCCGGCGGGCAGCAGCTCATCGCCGCTGCTCAGCACCACCACCCGGGGCCGGCGCACCGCCAGCTCCGACGCACCCACGGACGCGGCCAGGCCGATGACCCGGGCGGAAACCCGGGTGCCGGCGACCAGCACGGTGTCCCCTTCGCGGGCATCCTGGCCGGCGGGGCGGATGTTCTGGCCAGGTTGGGCCCGCGCCGCCGGTGGCGGCGTCACCGTGCCCTCGCCGAACTCGCAGTCTTCCTGCATCAGCACGGTATCGGCGCCGGCGGGTACCGGAGCGCCGGTGAAGATACGCGCCGCGCCGCCGGGGGCCAACTCACCGGGGGGATCACCGGCGGGCACCCGCAGGGTCACCGGCAGCGTCACCGAGCCATCTCCCAGGTCGGCGTGGCGCACGGCGATGCCATCCACCGCCGAATTGTCGTGGGGCGGCACCGTGACCCGGGCGGCCACCGGCTCCGCCAGCCAGCCGCCGCGAGCCTCGGCCAACGGCAGGCGTGCCACCCGACCCAGAGGACGGGCGCTGTCCAGCAGCCTGGCACGGGCTTCATCCACCGGCATCAAAGACATGATCAGACCTCGCGACGTACCAGGCCCGCGAAATTGCAGGGCCGGGTGCGACTGTCCAGTTGGTTGGCGATGATCTTGTCCCAACCGGTGGCGCAAGCGTTGTTGGAGCCGGGCAGGCAAAAGATCAGGGTGCGATTGGCAACCCCCGCCAGGCAGCGGGACTGGATGGTGGACGGGCCGATCTCGTCCAGGCTGACCTGGCGGAACAGTTCACCAAAGCCCAGCACTTCCTTGTCGAACAGCACGCCGAGCGCCTCCGGGGTGCTGTCCCGACCGGAAAACCCGGTGCCACCGGTGACCAGCACCACCTGCACCGCCGGGTCGGCGATCCAGGCGGAGACGACCCGGCGCAGTTGGTAAATATCGTCACGCACCAGGTCCCGGGCCACCACCTCGTGGCCGGCCTGACGGGCGCGGTCGGCGAGCAGATCGCCGGAGGTGTCGTTGTCCGGGGTGCGGGTGTCACTGACGGTGAGCACCGCCAGCGCCAGGGGCTGGAAGTCGGTGTCGTGATGAGCCATGGCGGTTTCCTCCTTTGCGGACCCGCGATGTTACCAGCGCCGTGGTCCGGCGGCATCCACGGCCCATCGTACCCGCCGGAACAGCACCGCTTGACCGCTGCCGACATCCCCTGGTCGAGGGGCACCGGCCCGATTACCTTGCCGGTATATACAGCCTGTTTATCGGAGTACGCCATGACATCCATGGAAGAAGCCCGGGCCCGCGCGGCCCTGCTGCCGCGCATGCCCCAGCGCGAACTGAGCCATATTCCCGGCGACTATGGCTGGCCGCTCCTGGGCCAGACCCTGGCCTTTCTGCGTGACTACCAGGGCCTGGTGCGCGAGCAGGCGGACCGTTACGGGCCGGTGCACAAGGGCAGCGTCATGTTCCAGCGTGGCGTCACCTTGCTGGGGCCCGAGGCCAACGAGTTCGTGCTGCGCGACAAGGAGCATGTGTTTTCCAGCCGCGCCGCCTGGAACCCGTTGCTGGAGCGGCTGTTCACCGACGGCCTGATGCTGCGCGATTTCGCTGACCACAAGTTCCACCGCCGCATCATGCAGCAGGCGTTCAAGAAGCCGGCCCTGGCCAGCTACCTGGAGCGCATGAATCCGCGCATCCGCGAGGGCGTGGCCGACTGGCCGGTGGGCGAGACCTTCACCTTCTTCGACCACATCAAGAGCCTGCTGCTGGACGTGGGCGCGCAAATCTTCCTGGGCCTGGACATGGGGCCCCGGGCGGAACGGGTGAACCAATCCTTCATCGACGCGGCGGACGCCTCCCTGGCGGTGCTGCGGGTGCCGATCCCGGGCACGCTGTGGTACCGGGGCCTGCGTGGCCGGCGTTTCCTGGAGGAGTTTATCGCCGGGTCGATCGCCGAGAAGCGCCGTTCTCGGTCCCCGGACTTCTTCAGCGAGCTGTGCAAGGCGGCGGAGGAGGAAGGCGGCCTCACCGATCAGGACGTGGCCAACCATATGATCTTTCTGTTGTTCGCCGCCCATGACACCACCACCAGCACGCTGTGTTCGCTGATCTATCTGCTCTGCCAGAACCCGGAATGGCAGCAGCGGCTGGCGGCGGAGATGGACCGGGTGGCGAAGGACATGGCCGGCGACCAGCCGGGCTACGAGGATCTGGAGAAGATGGTGGAGACCGGCTGGGTGTTCCGCGAGACCTTGCGGCTGCGACCGGCACTCACCACCTTCCCGCGCCGCACCGCCGAGGACGTGGAATTCCAGGGCTACCGGATTCCGCGTAATACGCTGGTGAACCTGTCGCCGCTGTTTACTCATTACATGCCCGAGTACTGGAGTGATCCGGAGCGCTTTGATCCGGAGCGCTTCAGCGACGCCCGGGCGGAGCACAAGCGCCACCATTTCCAGTGGATTCCGTTTGGCGGTGGCCACCATAAGTGCCTGGGGCTGAACTTCGCGGAGATCCAGACCAAGACCTTTCTGTTCCATTTCCTGCGCCGTTATCGGGTGGCGGTACGGGAGGGGTATGAGATGCCGGTGCAGTTGGTGCCGTTGGCGATGCCCAAGGATGGCTTGCCGGTGGAGATCGCCCGGCGTTGATTCTCCAGCGGGGGCGAGAAGGGCCGTGCCGGGGCCGGCCGGGACACGCGGCAAGTACATCCCTGTAGCTCGTTTCCGGCGTCCCTGCCTCCAACGGTCCCGGCCGGCCCCGGCACGGCCCTTCTCTCTCATGGAAAACATCACCGCCGAGTTGTTTGAGGTGGGGGGTGGCGGGGGTAGACTGTGGCCTTTTACGGTGACGGTATCGGGTTGGTTATGTCCGCCTTTTTCGTGAAGATTCTGCTGTCCCTGGCGGTGGTGCTGGGGGCGTTCGGGTTGTCGTCGTTGTTGCGCGGCGACGACTTGCCGTCGGACCGGAAACACTGCCGCTGACGCGGAGGCCCGCCATGAAGCCTGTTCTGACCACCCTGTGCCTGCTCACCCTGAGCAATGTGTTCATGACCTTCGCCTGGTACGGCCACCTGAAGAACATGGCCCACAAGCCCTGGATCGTGGCCGCGCTGGTGAGCTGGGGCATCGCCCTGTTCGAGTACCTGCTGCAGGTGCCCGCCAACCGTATCGGCCACCAGGTGCTCACGGTGGGTCAGCTCAAGATCACCCAGGAGGTGGTTACCCTGGCGGTGTTCGTGCCTTTTTCCCTGTTTTACCTGAAGGAGAAACTGAGCTGGGACTACCTGTGGGCGGGGCTCTGCCTGATGGGGGCGGTGTTCTTTCTGTTTCGCGGGCGCCTGATGGGTTAGGCCGGGCCTGCTATGATGGCCGGCGACATCCAAGGAGGAATGACCATGCGCATGTTGTTGATCGTGCTGGGCGGCGCTCTGGCGCTGGCCGGCTGCCAGAGTGGGCGCACCGCTCACCCGCTGCCGGAGGCCTGCTTCCAGGAACCGGACGCCGGCCAGTGCCGCGCGGCGGTGCCACGCTACTATTACAACGCGGAAACCGACCGCTGCGAGGAATTCACCTGGGGCGGCTGCGAGGGCAGCGTACCGTTCGAGACAATGGATAGCTGCATGGCAAGCTGTTACGCCCCGGCACCAAACCTGCAAGGGAAAGAAATGCCGTGAACGAGCAGAGCCGGCAATTGCTCAGGGTGGTCTATGCCCTGCTGCTGATCGGCTTGCTCACCGGTGGGGTAACCGCCCTGGTGGGGGCGGTGATCGCCCACCTGAACGCGCCGGAGGCGGGGGAGCCGGAACGCTCCCACTACCGCTTCCAGTACCGCACCTTCTGGATCGGCCTGCTTTATTACCTGATCGCCGGCATCACCACCCTGGCGCTGATCGGCTGGCTGCTGCTGGTGGTGATCGGCGTGTGGTGGCTGGTGCGCTGCATCCGCGGGCTACGCAGTCTGGGCCGGGGGCAGCCGCCGGCGAACCTGACCAGCTGGGGCTTCTGATCCGCCCCGTTATCGGATCAGTGTCATAAAATCGTTACCGGCCCCGCTCACACTGGCGGGTCCGCCAATCGGGAGACCAACATGGCTTTATTGCGTTCGTTCGTTTTGCTTCTGGGTTCGGCTCTGCTGCTGGCCGCCTGCGCCCGCAGTCCCGTGGTGCAGCTCTATGATGGCGCCCAGAAACCGGACGCCCAGGTTCTGACGGTGCGCGTGCCGTCCGACCTGGAGGTGTTCACCATCAATGGCCGTGAAATCGACGGCGTGAACACCTTCTTCAGCAGCGGCTACAAAGACCTCAAACTGACCCCCGGTCGCTACGAGATCGTTGCCTTCTACAAGCGCCTCTGGGATCTCGATCCGGACAATCACGAGGTGATGAAATCCGACCCCGCGAAGTTCGTGGTGGACGGTCAGGGCGGTGAGTTCTACCGGCTCGGCTTCAAGCGGCCGGAAGGCCCGGAGCAGGCCCGTGAGCTGGCCGACGACTTCTCCGGCTGGGTGGAGAACATGCAGACCGGCGAGAAGACTCCCTCCGAGGACAGTGGCCTGGTACTCAACCGTGGCCTGCTGGCGCCCATCACCGGCACCAATGTGGAAAGCGCCGCCTCCGCCAGCGTCGCGCCCCAGGGCGGTGGCGGCACCGATCAGCCGGTGCGCGCGCGGCCCCGCAAAGCCACCACCGTGGCACCGGAAAGCGAGCAGCCACAAGCCGCCGCCCCGGCTCCCGCCGCCGCGCAAGGCGCCCAGAGCGGCGGTTACCTGGACACCCTGAAAGCCCAGTGGAATCAGGCCACCCCGGAGGAACGCCGCCAGTTCCTGCAGTGGCTGTCCCGGTAAGAAGACGGCTGCAAGAACGGCTGCAGGAGCGACTTCAGTCGCGATCATCGACGCTTGGTATCGCGACTGAAGCGGAACGCCGCACAGTCGTTCCTACCGTTCTCCCTGCAGGGTGGCGACCACCCGCCGGCCACCGGCGTGGTCGCGGTGCTCGCACAGATAGATGCCCTGCCAGGTGCCCAACGCCGGGGCACCATCGCGAATCGGCACCGTCAGGCTCTCGCCGATCAGCACCGTCTTGATGTGCGCCGGCATGTCATCGGGCCCTTCCAGGGTGTGCTCATAATGGGGCGCGCGCTCCGGCACCATGACGTTGAAGTGCCGCTCCAGATCCCCGCGCACGTCCGGGTCCGCGTTCTCGTTGATGGCCAGGGACGCGGAGGTGTGCTGGATGAACAGATGCAGCAGGCCGACGCGCAGCTCGGCGATCTCCGGCATCTCCTCCAGCACCTCCCCGGTGACTAGATGGAAGCCCCGGGACCGGGGCGCCAGCCGTAGAATCCGTTGTTGCCACATACCTCGAACCTCCCCGCTCAGCCGTTCACCACGTTGATCGGCCGGCCCGCCTTCCAGGCGCGCAGGTTGGCGACCACGCCATCCAGCAACCGCTGGCGGGACTCGGTGCTGACCCAGGCACTGTGCGGCGTGATGATCAGGTTGGGCAGGTCATCGGCCAGCAGCGGGTGATCCGCCGGCGGCGGCTCCTGGCTGAGCACGTCCAGGGCGGCGCCGCCCAGGTGGCCGGAGCGCAACGCCTCGGCCAGGGCCGGCTCGTCCACCAGGCCGCCCCGGGCGGTGTTGATCAGCCCGGCACCCGCCTTCATGGCGGCCAGGAAATCCCGGTTCACCAGCTTGTCGGTGTGCTCGGTCAGCGGGCAATGCAGGCTGATCAGATCGGCTTCCGCCAGCAGTTGTTCCAGGGGCACCCGGGCCGGGTCCGGCACCGCGTCCGGGCGCATCGAACGGGCCACCAGCACGCGCATGCCAAACGCCTTGGCCAGTTCTTCCACGCGACCACCCAGGGCGCCATGGCCGATCAGCCCCAGGGTCTTGCCGCTGAGATCAAACACCGGGTAATCCATGCGGCAGAACATGGTGGAACGCGGCCACGCCTGGCGGGCGTCACGGTCGTACTGGTGCCAGCGGGTGGCCAGCCCCAGTGCCAGCGCCAGGGTGTGCTGGGCCACGGTTTCGGTGCCGTAACCGCTGACGTTGCAGACCACCACGCCGCGCCGGCGGGCGGCGTCCAGGTCCACGTTGTTGGTGCCGGTGGCGGAGATGCCAATCAGCTTGAGATCCGGCGCCGCCGCCAGGGCCTCCTCGTCGATCACCACCTTGTTGGTGATCGCCACGGTGGCGCCATGCAAACGGTTTTTTACATCGTCAGGGCCGGTTTGCTCGTAGTATGTCCAGTGCGGCAGCTCGTTCTCCAGGGCGGAGAAATCCAGCTCCGAGGGCTTGAGGGTCTGACTGTCGAGAATGACACCTTTCATGAAACACTATCGCCGTTGGTTGGGACCGGGAGGTCTTCCATGCTACCGGATTTGCTGCGGCAAATGGGCTTCGAAACGCCCCGCCGCGACATCGACAAACCCGTGATCGGCGTGAGCGCCTGCCTGATGGGCGAGCCGGTGCGCCATGATGGCGATCACCGCCGGCATGCGCTGGTCCATGACCAGCTGGCGGCGCTGGTGCGGGTAACGCCGGTATGTCCGGAAGTGAGCATTGGCCTGCCGGTGCCGCGACCACCGATCCAGGTGGTGGAGTTAAACAACCAACGCCGGGTGCGCGGCGTGGCCGACCCCGACCAGGATTTTACCGAGGCCCTGAGCGAGCAGGCCGGGCGGCTGCCCGGGCCGCTCAGCGGTTTCGTACTGAAAAGCCGCTCGCCGAGTTGCGGACTGGGGACCACGCCGGTGCACGATGCCCGGGGCTCCGCCCGGGGACTGGGTGATGGCGCCTTCGCCAACGCCCTGGCGGCCCGCCACCCGCGCCTGCCGATGGCCAACGACTGTGATCTCGATGATCCCCTGTTCGCCCGAGCCTTCGTGTTGCGGGTGTTCTGCCATCATCACTGGCGCGCTGGCGGTAACGCCGCCCTGAGGATGCTGCGCCACCGCAGTGCCACCCTGGGCGAGCCGCTGCTGTCCGGTACCCGTCGTTTTCTGGACCGGCTGGCCCGGGCCACGCCCTGAGTTCCGTTCAGAGCAGCGCCGCGACCACGGCGGTGATGGCGCCGAACAGAATCGACAGGCCCACCAGGGTGGCCCAGGGAAACGGCTTTTTCTCCTCGCGCCCCAGGTCACGCATCAGTTCCTTGCGCAGCAGCCGGGTATTACGGGTGTTGGCCTTGTAGATAGCGTCGAACGCATCGCCCACCACCGGCACCAGACCGCCCAGGAAATCGATCAGCATGTTGCCCACCATGCGCCTTTGAGTGGCGCCGCTGGCGCCGGCGCGCCGCGCTTCCACCAGCACGTACCCGGCCAGTACCAGCCCGGCAAGATCGCCGATGCCGGGAATCAGACCGATGATCGCTTCCGCGCCCAGCTCGAAGCGGGTGAATGGAATCCGGAGGCTGGAATCGGTGAAGCGGCTGAACCGGTCGAGCCGTTTCAGCACCGCTTCCTGGCGGGCTTTGCGTTGTTCATCCATGGTGTGATTCCCCGGTGGGTTATTCCAGATAGGTGTAGCCGGCCAGGCCGTCACGGATCTCGCCCAGGAATCGCTGGCGCTCGTCGTCGCGAAGCTGGGACTGATGGCAGCGCTCTTCCAGGGTGCCGAGCAACCGTTCCGGATCGAAGTTCACGTAACGCAGAACCGAACTGACGGTGTCGCCTTGAATGGCATGGGTCAGCTCGATGCCCCCCTGGTCGTTGAGGTTCACGTCCACGGAATCCGTGTCGCCGAACAGGTTATGCATGTCGCCGAGAATTTCCTGGTAGGCACCGACCATGAAGATCGCCAGGTGGCCGTTGAGGGTTTCCGGCAGCGGCAGGCTGGCCTCCACGCCCTCGCCGTCCACGTACTGATCAATACGGCCGTCGGAATCACAGGTGATGTCCTGCAGCACGCCGCGACGGCTGGCGGGCTGGTCCAGGCCGGACAGCGGCAGCACCGGGAACACCTGATCGATGCCCCACACATCCGGCACCGACTGGAACACGGAGAAATTGACGAACAGTTTGTCGGCGAGCAGCTCGTTGAGGCGATCGAGCAGTTCGCGCTGCTGACGGCGACGCGGATCGAGTCGCCCGCGCAGCGCCAGCAGGCCATTCATGTAAAGCTGCTCACCGACGGCGCGGCCACGGATATCCAGCTCGCCATTGAGATAGCGCCGGTGCAGGTCCTGCCAGGCGCCCAGCAGCTCCGGATGAATCTCCAGCAAATTGACGCCGCCGCCTTCCAGCAGACGGTTCAACCGCCACAGCTCGTGCAGCTCCACGCAATCGTCATCGCCGGGCGCCGCCACCGACACCGGCGCCTGGCGTTCCTCGTCGGTGATATTGAGCAGCAGCACCGCGTGGTGAGCGGTGAGCGCGCGCCCGGATTCGGAGATCAGATGCGGCTCGGGCAGACCGTGGCGCGCGCATTGTTCGGACAGCGTCTGAACGATGTGCCAGGCATAGTCCGCCAGGTTGTAGTTCATGGAGCAGTAGGAACGCGAGTGGGTACCTTCGTAATCCACCCCCAGACCGCCGCCCACGTCCACCGTGTCCAAAGCCGCGCCCAGGCCGCGCAGCTCGGTGTAATAGCGGGCAGCCTCACGCATGCCCGCCTTGATGTCCTGGATGTTGGCGATCTGCGAGCCGAGATGGAAGTGCAGCATGCGCAGGCAATCCAGCTTGCCGGCCCGGCGACAGTGCTCCACCGCCTCGATCAGTTGTGGCGCGCTCAGGCCAAACTTGGATTTCTCGCCGCCGGTGTTCTGCCAGTTGCCCTTGCCGATGCTCATCAGCCGCACGCGCAGGCCGATGCGCGGCGCCACTTCCAGGGCCGCCGCCTCGCTCAGCAGCATGGGCAGCTCGGACAGTTTCTCCACCACGATCTGCACCTGCAGCCCAAGCTTCTCGCCCATCAACGCCAGGCGCAGGTACTCGCGGTCCTTGTAACCATTGCAAACCACGGTGTCGCCCGGGTTGGACAGTGCCAGTACCGCCAGCAACTCGGGCTTGGAGCCGGCCTCCAGGCCAATGCGCTCACCTTCATCCCGGGCGCGCAGGATCTCGTGCACCACCCGGCGCTGCTGGTTTACCTTGATCGGGTAGACCGGGGTGTAATGCCCCCCGTAACCCTGGGCCTGGATGGCGTCGCGGAAGGCTCCGGAGAGGCGCCGTACCCGGTCGCGCAGAATGCCTGAGAAACGGGCCAGCACCGGAGTACGCAGGCCGGCGGCGCGGCACGCCGCCAGTACCGCTTCCAGGGTGGCCTCACCGCCGACCTCGCCTTTCGGCCGCACCCGCAGGTGGCCATCCGCGCCGATCCGGAAATAGCCATCGCCCCAGCGATCCACGTTATAGATGGCATCGAACGGGGTGGGCGTGTCGGTCATGGTCGCTTCCTTCAAGGGCGGCGGTGGTATTGGCGGTGTTGTTGCGGGCATTATGCCTGCACGCACGGTGGCAAATCATCCATGCCACCGTACAATGCCGACCCTGTTTCCCTTCACGCTGTGGATTCCCGTTATGGCTACCCAAGACGACAACTGGTTCATCGAGCATTTCGACTCCGCCGGCACCGCCTTCGGCCTGCGTCTCAAGCGCAAGCTCGAAGAGGCGAAGACGCCCTACCAGCACATCGAGATGTGGGACACCGAGACCTTCGGCTACCTGATGACCATCGACGGGGCCACCATGCTCACCACCCGGGACAACTTTCTCTACCACGAGATGATGGCTCACCCGGCCCTGTTCAGCCACGCCGGCGCCACCAGCGTGCTGATCATCGGTGGCGGTGATTGCGGCACCCTGCGCGAGGTATTGCGCCACGACGGCGTGGCCAAGGCGATCCAGATCGACATCGACGAACAGGTGACCCGCTTCTCCGAGAAATATTTCCCGGAGCTGTGCGAGTCCAATGACGACCCGCGCGCCGAGCTGCGCTTCGAGGACGGCGTCAAGTTCATGCAGGAGTGCGAGGAAGGCCGCTTCGACGTGATCATCGTCGATTCCACCGACCCGGTGGGCCCGGCGGAGGGGCTGTTCAAGGCGGAGTTCTTCCAGCACTGCCATCGTGCCCTGGCCGAGGGCGGCGTGCTGGTGCAGCAATCCGAATCACCGCTGCTGCACAGCGACACCATCATCCGCGACCTGCACGCCAACATGCGCGAGGCCGGCTTCAGCCACACCCGCACCCTGCCGTTCCCGCAACCGGTCTACCCCAGCGGCTGGTGGAGCTGCACCCTGGCGGGCAAGAACCATGACGTGGGCGGGTTCCGCCAGAGCGACGCCACCGGCAAGGGCTTCGCCACCAAGTATTACAGCGCCGACATCCACAAGGCGGCGCTGGTTCTACCACCGTTCATGCAGGATGCCCTGTCGGATCTCGACTGAGGTGGAAAGATATCGCGGCTGAAGCCGCTCCCGCCGCGTTCCGGTGGCGTTCGTGCCAAAACCCACGGTAGGAGCGGCTCACACCGGCTCGCCGTTCAGATGCGCTTCGACGAAATCCAGCCGGTCCTGGCCGAAATACATTTCCTCCTCCACGAAGAAGGTGGGCGCGCCGAACACGCCGCGCGTCACCGCCTCCTCGGTGGTGGCCTTAAGCGCCTCCTTCACCTCGACGTCCTGGGCCCGGGCCGCCCAGTACTCCGCGTCCAGGCCGGCCTCGGCCAGGGTCGCCGCCAGTGCCGCCGGGTCGGCCAGATCCCGCTCGCGGCGCCACATCCCCTCGAACAGGGCGCTCAGCATGCCGTCCCGGTGTTCCGTGTCGAGCGCCGCCGTGGCCAGCCGCATGCTCATCAGCGTATTGACCGGAAAGTGCGGATTCATGGTCAGGGTGACGCCGTAGCGGCGCGCGAAGCGCTGCATGTCATGGTGTGTATAACGGCCCTTGGCCGGTACCGCCGCCGGCGACGCGTTGCCCGTGGCCTTGAAAACACCGCCCAGCAGCATCGGCCGGTAGCGGATCACGGCGCCGGTGCGCTCGGCGAGCGCCGGCAGTTGCGTCCAGGCCAGGTAGGAGGCGGGGCTGCCCACGTCGAAGAAGAATTCCAGGGTCTCGGTCATGATCGGGCCTCGTATCGGCGGGGTCAGAAGGTTTCCATCCAGGGCCGCAGATCCAGCTCATGGGTCCAGGCGTCCCGGGGCTGGCAATGCAGCATCCAGTACTGGTCGGCGATGTGTTCCGGATCAAGGATGCCGTCGCGGTCCTTGAGGGCGTAGCGGTCGGGAAAGTTGTCGCGGATAAAAGCGGTGTCGATGGCGCCGTCGATCACCGGATGGGCCACATGAATGCCTTCCGGCCCCAGCTCCCGGGCCAGGCTCTGGGCCAGCGCCCGCAACGCGAACTTGGCGCCGGCGAAGGCGCTGAAACCGGCGCCGCCGCGCAGGGAAGCGGTGGCCCCGGTGAAAATCAGCGTTCCCTTTTGCCGGGGCACCATCACCCGGGCCGCCTCCCGACCGGCCAGAAAGCCGGCGAAGGCGGCCATCTCCCAAACCTTGCGGTAGACCCGGGCGGTGGTATCGCGGATGGGAAAATTCACGTTGGCGCCAATATTGAACACCACCGCCTCCAGGGGCCCCACCTCCTCTTCCACGGTATCGAACAGGGTTACCATCGCCTGCTCGTCCCGGGCATCGCACCCGAAGGCCCGGGCGCGCCCGCCGTCGCTCTCGATCCGCTCCACCAACGGCCTCAGCGCCGCCTCGCGGCGACGGGTGACACAGGCGGTGTAGCCCTCCCGGGCAAAGCGGCGGGCAATGGCGCCACCGGTGGCATCACCGGCACCGATCACCAGCATGGCGGCCTGGCTCATGGTGTTGTCCTCACGGTTGTTTTGGCACCGGATAGTGGGTTCTTTTTCAGAACCTGTCAATTCGCTAAACTGGGCACCCCTATTCGAGGCTGGAGGCCACGTGCGCTGGCAAGACCTGGACCAAGAACCCTGCTCCCTGGCCCGCGCCCTGGCCGTAATCGGCGACCGCTGGACACTGATGGTGCTACGCGATTGCTTTCTGGGGGTGCGCCGTTTCGACCATTTTCAGGAACGCCTGGGCGTGACCCGCCATGTGCTCAGCGATCGGCTGCGCAAGCTGGTCCACCAGGGCGTGCTGGAAAAGGCCGCCTATCAAGAGCGTCCCCGTCGCGAGGAATACCGGCTTACCGACATGGGGCGGGCGCTACACCCGGTCATCGTGCACCTGGTACAGTGGGGTGATCGCTATCTGGCGGACGAACGCGGCGCACCGCTGCTCCATGAGCACCGGACGTGCGGACACCGCCTGGAAGCCAGGCTGACCTGCGGCGCATGCGGCGAACCGGTCGCCCCCCGCGACGTTCGCGTGCGTCAGAACCCGGCGTTCACGGACACCCTATTGCCCGCGCCGGAAACCGGCGGAGGCGCTAACCGCCCACCATCACCGCCAGAGCGCAAGCCACCACGCCAAGAATCAGAATAAGCACGACGCGACGTCCCACCGTATTCCAATCCACCAACGCCAATTCCTTGAAAAGGCTCATTTTGGGTCCCCCCCGGGATCTCTTACTCATTTTTTGCACAACCAAAATGTGACACATATCACACTTTGATCCTGCGCCGGAGGGGCGGGCCACGCAATACGGCGAAGGCGTGACGGGGACGTGAAGAGCGGTACGTATATTTACGGTCAGGCTTGCAGCGCCTGCTGCTCGGCGAGCATCGCCATGACCCGCTGGCGCAACCAGGAATGCCCGGGATCGGCACTCTGGTCGCGGTGCCAGTACAAGTGCAATTCAAGGCCCGGAACGTCGGCGGGCAATGGCTCCAGGTGGCTGCCCGGCGGCGCCAGCAGCCGCGCCAGCAGGCCGGGAAGCGTCAGTAAAAGGTCTGACCCCATTACCGTGGCCAGCGCGGCCATGTGATGCTGGCAACGTAACCGTATGTTGCGGCGATAACCGAGCCGGGAAAGGCCGAAATCCTCCATCCCCGGACCTTCCCGCCGCGATGAAACCAGCACGTGCTGGGCGGCCAGATAAGCCGGCAAATCAAGTCGCCCGGCCAGCGGATGACCAGGGCGCATGAGTACCACCAGCGGGCCGCTGACCACCGGCCGATGCTCAACGGATTCCGGCAGCGGCAGCAGAACATCGGCGGCCAGGTCCAGACGACCACTGGCCAGTTCGGTGGCCAGTTGCCGGCGAGGCACCGTCATCGACTGCAGCTTGACCCCCGGAGCCTCATCCACCAGCCCGGCGATCAGCGGCGGCAACAGGCACCCCTCCAGACCGTCGCGCAACCCCAGCACGAAGGTGCGTTCCGCCTCCGCCACGTCGAAACCACCTTCGTCGCTGAGGCAGCGCTGCAGGCCGCCCAACGCGTGGCGCACCGGCGTGACCATGGCGCGGGCCCGGCTGGTGGGCACCATGCGCGCGCCCTGGCGCACGAAAAGCGGGTCCTGGAGCCGCTCTCGCAGCCGGCCAAGCGCATGGCTCACCGCCGGCTGGGTAAGGTTGAGCACCCGCGCCGCCCGGGTCAGGGAGCCTTCCGTATAGATGGCGTCGAAGACCACGAACAGGTTCAGGTCAAAGCGCGATACATGCATCCGATTTATCCGCGATTATTTTCAAGATTCATTCGATTTATTCAAAACCGCTCCCTAGCATGAGGTCAAGCAGTGTGCAGGAGCTCTCATGCCCGTCATTTACCTGATACGTCACGGCCAGGCCAGCTTCGGCGCCGCGAATTACGATGCCCTGTCCGACCATGGCTGGGAACAGAGCCGGGTGCTGGGCCGGCATCTGCGTGAACAGAACCTGGGCGCCCCCCGGGTGCTGTGCGGCGCCATGCAGCGCCACCGGGAAACCGCCGAGGCGGCCTTGCAGGCCCTTGGCCTGCCGACGGAATGGCACACCGACGCCGGCTTCAACGAGTATGATCACCAGAGCCTGATGCGGGTGCACTGGCCGGAATCCCAGGACCGCGCCCTCCTGGCCCGCTGGATGAGCGAACAGCCGCAACCCCGCCGCGCCTTCCAGGCCCGCTTCGAGGAAGCCCTGAGACGCTGGCAGCGCGGCGAGGACGACTACCCGGAAAGCTGGCCGGCGTTCCGCGAACGGGTGCTGGCCTCGCTATACAGCCTGGCCAACGGCCTGGAAAGTGGCGACAGCGCCCTGGTATTCACTTCCGGCGGCGCCATCAGCGTGGCCATCCAGCACCTGCTGGAACTGGACGAAGAGGCGTTGATCACCTTCAATCGGGGTTTGGTGAACACCAGTGTCACCCGGCTGCTGGTGAACACCGGGCGCCTGCGCCTGGCGACCCTCAATGAGCATTTACACCTGAGCGGAGATTTGCTCACCTATCGGTAATCGCCGCGCCAAGGAATCGCCCATGACCACCCGCAACAACATCCTGATTACCGGTGCCAGCTCCGGCCTGGGCGCCGGCATGGCCCGGCTGTTCGCCGCCCAGGGCCGTAACCTGGCGCTGTGCGCCCGGCGGCTGGACCGCCTGGAAGCCTTGAAAGCCGAATTGGAAAGCATCAATCCGTCGATCTCCGTGCGTATCAAGCCACTGGACGTGAACGACTACGACCAGGTATTCCAGGTGTTTCATGACTTCCAGGAAGAAATGGGTCAACTGGACCGCATCATCGTCAACGCGGGCCTGGGCAAGGGGCAGCCACTGGGCACCGGCGCCTTCCACGCCAACCGCCAGACCGCCGAGACCAATTTCGTGGCCGCCCTGGCGCAGTGCGAGGCGGCCATGGAGATTTTCCGCGCCCAGAACGCCGGCCATCTGGTGGTGATGTCCTCGATGAGCGCCATGCGCGGCATGCGCAAGAACATCAACACCTACGCGGCCACCAAGGCCGGGGTCGCCAGCCTGGCGGAAGGGTTGCGCATGGAGATGCTGGGCAAACCGATCAGAATCAGCACCATCTATCCCGGCTATATCCGCTCGGAGATCAACGAGAAAGTGGAGAAAGCGCCGTTCATGGTCGATACGGAAACCGGCTGCAAGGCCCTGGTGGCGGCCATCGACAGGGAGCCCGCCAAGGCCTGCGTGCCGTCCTGGCCCTGGGCGCCCCTGGGGTTGGCGATGCGCATTCTGCCTCTGTCCATGGTGCGCCGGCTGACCTGACCGGCTACTGCCAGCCCAGCACCGGCGCCCATTCCCGCCACTCGTCCTCGGCTTCCCTGTATAACTCGAAACGACGCCCGGCGCCGGCCAGGGGGCCGGCCTCGTCGGGGGTGGCGAAGCTGACACCGCCGCGCAGCAAATTCTCCAGCGAACTGGCGCGGATGTCGGCGCCACTGAACAAGCCGAAATCCACATCCAACCCGGAACTGTTCCAGAACCGGGAGTTGGTGCGCACCAGCTTGGCGTAACGCGGTTTGATCACCACTTCGATTTCCACGTGGCGGGCATCCCGGGCCAGCTTGCTTTCGCCGATGGTGCCCACCGGCAGATCCCGGTAGAACACCTTCCGGCCCTGCTTCAACGAGCCCAGGGTGTCCGCCACCAGGGTCAGCTTGAGGCCGGATTCCGGCTGCTGCTCCGGCGGCGCCGACAACCCCTTGAAGCGGGTGGCCGGCTCACCGTCGCCGGGTTTCACGGCGATGTACTTGCCTTCCACCAGGGTATCCAGGTTGCGCGCGCCGGCCACGCCGATTTCCGGCTCCACGATCCAGAAGCGGCTGTTCTCCCGGGCCAGTTCCCTGGCGTCCTGGTTGAGGCTGGCGTGCACCTCCACCTGCTTGAGATCGTCACTGAGGCGAATCTCGTCCACCTTACCCACCGGCACGCCCCGATACTTCACCGGCACCCCGGTTTTCAGGCCGCCACCGTTGGCGAAGGTGATCACCACCTGGCGATCGCTGCTGAGGAATTCCTGATACAGCAGCCAGCCGGCCAGCACGATACTGATCAAGGGCACCAGCCAGATTGGCGAGGGCCAGCGGCTGCTACGGGTTTGCACCGTTTCCATGGTCGGGGTCCCAGAGTTGCGAAGTGGAAAAAACATGCGCGGACAGCATGGTCAGCACCACCGCCAGCGCGAAGGCGGTAATACCCGGCTCCGCGCTGGCGGTGGCCAGCTTGCCGAAGCGCATCAACCCGGCGAGCAACGCCACCACGAACACGTCCAGCATCGACCAGCGGCCAATCCAGTAAACCAGACGATAAGCACGGATCGCCGCCCGTGGGGACGGGTGCGCCGGCGTGCGCCAGTACACCACCGCCAGCACCAGAATCTTGAGAATCGGGATCAGCAGGCTGGCGGTGAACACCACCAACGCCAGCACCGGCATGCCCGACTGCACCAGCCGCACCACGCCATCGGCGATGGTGCCGGACTGCTCGCGGCCAATGCTCTCGAAGGTCATGATCGGCAACAGATTGGCGGGCACCAGCCAAACCGCGGCGGCGCCAAGCAGGGCCCAGGCGGCCAGCCGTCTAGAGGCGGGCGGCATCACCGGCCTCCGCGTCCCGTTGTTCAAGAATACGATCCAGCACCGCCGGGTCCGCCAGCCCTTCCGCCACCCAGCGCGCCACCACCAGGCCCAGCAGGAAGAACAGGCCGGTACCGAGCCGCAGGCTGGTGTTTTCACCCAGTTCCGTGGTGGCGATCAACGCGCCAAGCAGGAAGATCTCCGGCATCGCCCACTCCCGCCCCTGGCGGTACCACCACAACCAGCGGCGCGGCCGGCCTCCGGCGTGAAGCCGGGCCATGGCCACCAGCAGCGCGGTCATCTGCGCCGCCGGCATCACCACCAGAGTGCCCAGTACCACCGCGGCCACCAGGCCGTACCGATCACCGAACAACGCCGCCGCGCTGGACAGCACGGTCACCGAGCCGGCGGCGCCAAACTGGTCCACGTAAACCAGCGGCAAGCTGATCGCCGGCAGCCACAGCACCAGGGCGGTGGCCGCCAACGCGATCACCGCCTGGGCTCGCAAGCGGTGCTGCGAGCCCAGGCGGGCGCCGCAGCGCGGGCAATACCAATGGCCCCGGTCGGCGCCGGGCCGCGCCAGGCGCAGGTGGCAATCATGGCATACCACCGCCGGGCCGGAGGGCCGGGAGAGTGAGTCGGACATGAACTCACTCTAGCAGCCCGCTCCGGCCACTCCAGGCACGGAACGTAACCAGGGGGTAAAAGAGCGCAAAAAGATCACCTGGGTGCGGCGCCGGATATTCGCGAAGAACGCGGAAGCGTGGTGCAGGAGCGACTTTAGTCGCGATCAGCGGCGGTGCCCTTTTCATCGAGCCTGAAGTCGCTCCTACGGCAATACCAGCGCAACCGCCCGTGGAGAATCCGCGATGAACAAAAAAGGGCGCCCGAAGGCGCCCAAGGTTGTTCCAAGGAAGGAAACAGAATCAGCTTTTCACGAATTCCGGGTAAGCCTCCATGCCGCAGTCCACCAGGTCCATGCCTTCGTACTCGTCCTCTTCGGAGACACGGATACCGACGACCGCCTTGAGGATGCCCCACACGATCAGGCTGGCCACGAACACCCAGACGAAGATGGTGATAGCGCCAACGATCTGGCCGGTGAAGGTGGAACCGTCGTTGGTGAGCGGCACCAGCAGCAGGCCCAGCAGACCCACGACACCGTGCACGGAAATGGCGCCCACCGGATCGTCGATCTTCATCTTGTCCAGGGCCACGATGCTGAACACCACCAGCACGCCGCCCAGGGCACCGAACAGAGTGGCGGTGAGCGCGGTCGGGGTGGAAGGCTCGGCGGTGATGGTCACCAGACCAGCCAGGGCACCGTTGAGCAGCATGGTCAGGTCGGCTTTGCCGAACAGGAAGCGGCCCACGATCAGGGCGGCCACGGCGCCACCGGCGGCGGCGGTGTTGGTGTTCAGGAACACCATGGCCACGGAGTGCGCGTTGGCGGCGTCGCCCAGCTTCAGAACGGAACCACCGTTGAAGCCGAACCAGCCCATCCACAGGATGAAGGTACCCAGGGTCGCCAGCGGCAGGTTGGCACCGGGGATCGCGTGGATCTCACCGTTGGGGCCGTATTTGCCTTTACGCGGACCGAGCAGCAGCACACCGGCCAGGGCGGCGGAGGCGCCGGCCATGTGCACGATGCCGGAACCGGCGAAGTCGGAGAAGCCCAGGTCACCCAGGTTGTACATGCCAAACACGTCGGCACCGTTCCAGGTCCAGGAACCTTCCATCGGATAGATGAAACCGGTCATGACCACGGCAAAGGCCAGGAACGCCCACAGCTTCATGCGTTCAGCCACGGCGCCGGAAACGATGGACATGGCGGTGGCCACGAACACCACCTGGAAGAAGAAGTCGGACGCGGCGGAATACACGGAATCGCCGTCGAAGCCGTTGGAGGCGGAATCCGCCAGCACGCCGGCCAGATCGAAGGACTCAATGCCATTCAGGAAGATGCCACCGTCGTACATGATGGCGTAGCCGCACACCAGGTACATGATGCAGGCGATGGCGAACAACGCCACGTTCTTGGCAAGAATCTCTGTGGTGTTCTTGGCGCGAACCAGACCCGCCTCGAGCATGGCGAAGCCGGCGGCCATCCACATTACCAGCGCGCCACACACCAGAAAATAAAAGGTGTCGATGGCGTACTGAAGTTCGAAAATTTGATTTTCCACGTTGCAACCCTCCGAGAATTTGGAAGCGTGTTCAGGACCTTGGCATGGGTCGTATTACACGTTGCTTTGAAACTTAGATCGCGTCCTCGCCGGTCTCGCCGGTGCGGATGCGAATGGCCTGTTCCAGGGTGGTGACGAAAATCTTGCCGTCGCCAATCTTCCCGGTATTGGCCGCCTTGGTGATCGCCTCGATCACCTGATCCAGGCTGGCTTCCGCGATCGCCACTTCGATTTTCACCTTGGGCAGGAAATCCACTACATATTCCGCGCCGCGGTACAGTTCGGTGTGGCCTTTTTGACGCCCGAAGCCCTTCACCTCGGTAACGGTGATGCCCTGGACGCCGATCTCGGACAGTGCTTCACGCACGTCGTCCAATTTGAACGGCTTAATGATGGCTGTAACCAGTTTCATTTCTATCTCCTTCAAACGCTTATGCTGCGTCCGTTGACGCGTCCGCCGGGTTTCAGGCCCCGCTTTGGTTCCCGATCCGTCCACATGATCGAACGCTCTAGCCCGTTTTCTGCACGACCCATGCCAGTTTTAAAAAGTCACGCATTTTCAGAGGGTTGGAACCTGGATCCTGGCATCCTGCCGGGTCGGTAGCGGCTTTATGGTGCACCGCTTTGGAGCACACCCCAAAACAGTGCACGCCGATGCGGTGCTCCGCATCCCGGCCGCCATGCTACCATCGGACTCCTTTTCGCCCGACCCGCAAATAGTGGAGCTTCCGGCCATGCAAAGCCAAGCCTTTATCGACCGCCTGATGGCCGACATCAGCCGCCATCTGCCCGCCGACCTGGGCCGTCTGCGCCAGGATGTGGAACACAGCGTGCGTGCCGTGCTGGGCGAGACCGTGACCCGCCTGGATCTGGTCAGCCGCGAGGAATTCGAGGTGCAGCGCCAAGTGCTGGAGCGCACCCGCGCCCGCCTGGAAGCGCTGGAGAAGCAGGTGGCGGCGCTGGAAAGCGCCGCCGATCAGCCCTGAGCCAGGAAGGCATCGGGTAAGCGATCAGAACGACCAGCCGAAGCGGGCCTGGCCGCCATGGTCGGCCCGGCCGTCGCCGGTCTCGCCCAGGTAGCCGAGAGTCAGGGTGGCACGCGGGGCCAGCAGCCAGCTGAAGCCGGCTTCCATCACCAGGGTATCGCGGGCCAGTGGCGCCCCTTCAACGGTAAAGGCTCCACCGCCGGCAAAACGCAGTGACGCCTCCGGCGTGGTGTCCCCCAACGCATGTTGCCAGCCCAGGCTGCCGTACAGGCGAGTGGTGGGCTCACCGGCCAGGGTGGTGGAGAGCCGCGCCCCCAGGGTGCTGAAGGTGGTGTCCAGGGTTTCCCGGGCGCCGTGCAGGGCAGCGTCGCCGCCGTGCTCGTCGCCACCGTGCAATACCGTGCGCACCTGCGCCAGCCGCACGAACGGTTCCACGCTGCGAGTGGTCCCGAAGCGGTGCGCCGCCTCCACGAACGCCTGCCAGGTATCCGCGTCCCGGTCGCTGGCCAGGGATTCATTGAGCCCGCCCATGACCGCCCGACGACGGGTGTCGATGCGGTGATGGCTGTAGAACAGGCCGCCACGCAGGGCACCCGGGCCGTGGCGGTACTCGCCGAACAGGCCGGCGTGGACGCTGTCGATGTCGGCGCTGCCGCGCTGGTCCGCCAGGTTCAGATCGGTACGGCCGGCGCCGAGCAGAACGCCGGCACGGCCGCCGCCAGTGAACACCCGATCCACGCCCAGCAGAGCACCCTGGGTGTCGCGGTCACGATCCGCGGTGCCGGGCTCGCCATCGGTCTGCCCCACGTTGCCGTAGGCTCGCAGCCAGGCAGTGACGCCCTGGCCCCGCGCCAAAGTGGTGCCGGCGGCCAGCCGGTCGTCGTCGCCGAAGCGCTCCAGGGCCGCGTCCCGCAGCAGCCGGCTGTCTTCCAGCAGCGCCCCGGCGGCACTGGCGTGCACCTCACCGCTGAGGCTGTCGTAGGCGGCGGCCAACGCCGCCGGCGAGCCGGTCTGCAGCGCCACCGTATCGTGCAGCACGTTGCCGGCGCCCAGGCTCTGCACCCCGGCGGCCACCGCCCGCTGGTTGTCGGTTTCGGCGACGGCGGCGAAGTTCAGGTCGTTACGGCGCAGTTCCAGGTCCACGTTATTGGCGTCATAGAGCAGCGCCGCGTCCAGGAACAGGAAGTCCGAGGCCACCTGGTCGAAGCCGTCCACCAGCCCACCGTCGGCGGTAAGAATGCGGTAGCGGCTGATCGGCCGATATTCACCGGCTTCGCCGATGTGCACTACGGAGCCGGCCAGGGTCGCCTGGCCGGTAACGTGCAGGTGATCGGCGGCGCTACCGGCCGGGTCCACCTCCACCTCGAAGGCGGCGCCGTCCGTCAGGGTCAGATCCCCGTCCACCGTCAGGGCGCCGATGGAATTGCCCGGTGCCAGGATACCGCCGGCGCGCACTTCGGTGCTGCCCACCTGGCCATTGCCCTGCAGGCGCCCACCGCTGAACACGGTCAATTCGCCACCGAGCGCGCCGTCCACCGCCAGCACGCCAGCGCGCACTTCATGCAGACCGGCGTAGGCGCTGGCATCGCCGAGCAGGGACAGGCGGCCGCCGCCCACTTTCTCCAGGGCACCGGCGCCGGCGCTGATATCGCCCGAGAAGACGGTATCACCGTCACCGTCCACGGTGAGCAGGTGGTCACCCAGGTCCAGGGCGCCGGTAAAGGTAGCGGTGCCCGCACCGGCCCACAGCGTGGTGTCGGCGAGTTGGCGCAGGGCATTGCCCAGGGTCACGGTGCCTCGGGTGGCGAGGGTGCCGCCGTCCAATTCCAGGGTGCCGCTGCCCAAGGCCTGGTCGGCGGCCAGCGTCAGGGTGCCGCCGGTGAGCCTGGCGGTGCCGCTGAAGCCGGTGGACTGGCCATTGAGGACGGTGTCGCCAGCCCGGTGTTCGATCAGGCCATTGCCGTTGAACACCGGGAGGAACTCATAGCCCTGGTCGGTGTGGTTGAACACCAGGGCGCCGTCACCGCCGGAGAAACGCACTTCCTGCACGTCCAGAAAGCCGGCGCCGGTGGCGGTGGTCTCGCCGCCCAGGTAGACACGCCCGCGGGCATCCTGATGGCCGCCGATAATCACCAGGGACGGTGTCTCCCCCGCCGGGGCAATACGCACGGTGGCGCCGTCGGCCACGGTGGCCAGACCCTCGCCCTGGTAGCCCACGAACAGATAGCCTTGGCCGGACCAGAGGGTGTCGGCGCCGGTCATGTGGAGCTCGCCACGAGCGGTGCTTTCCCAACCGAGCAGGCCCTGGGCGGTGTGCACGCGAGCACCGTTGCTCATGGTGACCACGCCCTCACCGGCCTGGCCCACGGCGGCATAGAAGGCATTGCTCAGTTGGCCGCCGTCCAGGTGCACCGTGCCTTTGCCGGTGGTGTAGCGGCCCAGCACCAGATAGCTGTCGGAGTGCACATCCGCATTCTGGATAGTCAGGTCAGCCTGGCCGCGCTGACCCACGGTCAGGGTCGCGGCCACGTTCCAATCGGTGTCCGCGCCTTCCACCCTCATCACCGCCTCGCCGCTCTCTTCCTGGGCCAGGGTGGAGCCGTTGGAGGAGATGGTGGCGCCGTTGGCGAACCGCACATCGGCGCTGCCGAGCGCGCCGAACACCATGCCGTTGGCGCTGTTGAACCGGGTTTGCGCGCCGATCACCGTAAGGGTGCCCGCCGAGTCATCAAGGTTGCCGAGAATGGTGAAGCCGGCGTTGACCTCGGCCCCATCGGCCACGGTCAGTTCGCCGGCGCCGTCGAAGCCAACGAACAAATGGCCTCCGGTATCCCAAGGATCGGGGCGGTCGCCGGGCAGTTCGACCACCTCGCCGTCGTCGATCAGATAGTCCACCGGCGCCGCCAGCGCCGGGCCGGCCGCGGCCAGCCCCCAACACAGAACAAGAGCGCCACCGGCTCCCGTTAGACGGTAGCAAGCCTGGAAAGATGTCATTGTTATCCCCTATAACCCACAACAAAAATGCGCCAACCGGCATATTGGTTTTGCAACCTGGCTCACACCATTTTTGTGCATTATTACCGGGGAGGCGTGTCGACGGTATCAGTCCATACTCGTAGCGGAAGGCGTGACGATGTCGAAACCCGGGGCGAATTCGTCGAGCAGGGCGAACAGGCGCCCCATGGCCACCCGGTCCAGGTCGGTTTTGTTCATGGTTGCCGACACCCGGGGGTGCGGGTGGTGGCGGCCGGCAAGATGGGTGAGCACGCCGTTGCGCAAGGTCAGGGCGAAGCGGTGCTGCTCCGGCGCGTCCAGGTCCGGGAAGGTCCAGTTCAGCACCAGTTCCTCGCCCGCCGCGCGCTCGCCATTCAGACGCACCGCCAGGAACGAGAAAAACAAATCCGGCGTCATCGAGCGCACCAGATCCGGGGCCTGGCCGCCGCCCACCCGGCGCACGCCCAGGCGCAGCTCCTGGGCGCCGGTCAGGTAGGCATTGCGCCAAGTGGTGTTTTCACACTGATAACCCAGCTGTTCCAGAGCGTCGGCCTGCAGTTCGCGGGCGTCCCGGTTGTCCGGTTCGGCGAACACCACCTTGTTGACCACCTCGGCCACCCAGCGGTACTCACCGCGCTCGAACTCCACCCGCGCTTTTTCCAGCACCGCGGCGGCGCCACCCATCCAGGCCACCGTGCGGCGGGCGCTGTCCACCGGCGGCAACGGGTTCAGGTGAGCCGGGTTGGCGTCGTAAAAGCCCATGAAGCGCTGGTAGACCGCGCGCACGTTGTGGCTCACCGAGCCGTAGTAATCGCGGGCGTACCAGCGGCTGGCCAGGGGCTCCGGCAGGCGTTTCAGACGATCGGCGATGTCCAGCGGCGTCAGCCCGTGGTTGAGCAGGCGCAGGGTTTCGTCGTTGAGGAAGGCGTACATATCGCGCTGGTCGGCGAGAAATTCGCGGATGTTGTCGCCGCCCCAGGTAGGCCAGTGGTGCTGGGCGAACAGCACATCGCTGCGGTCGCCGTATCCGCCAGCAGGACCTGGGCGAGGTGCGTTTCGGCGCCGGCGGCGGAGAAGGCGCTGGCCCTGATCGAACGCAGCGTGGGCCGCCTTTAACCGCCAACGGGCAAAACACCTACACCACGACGGGCGCATCTCGCACAGGCCACACCGGCCCGCCGCGTTAAGCTGGGCCCATGAACATCACCAGCCTCAACAGCCGCGCCGCCCGAGGCGTCGACGCCGTGCCGGTGCGCGTGGAAACCCATCTGGCCCCGGGCCTGCCCGGCTTCACCATCGTCGGCCTGCCGGACACGGCGGTGCGGGAGAGCCGCGACCGGGTGCGCTCGGCCCTGGTCAACGCCGGCTTTGATTTCCCCCAGCGGCGCATCACCGTGAACCTGGCCCCGGCGGATCTGCCCAAGGACGGCGGACGCTTCGACCTGCCCATCGCCCTCGGCATCCTGCTGGCCAGCGGCCAGCTGGGGCGGGTGGACACCGGCGGGCTGGAATTCGTCGGCGAGCTGGCCCTCAGCGGCCGGCTCAACCCGGTGCCGGCCCTGCTGCCGGCGGCCCTGGCCTGTGCCCGCGCCGGCCACACCCTGGTGGTGCCGCCGGACAACGCCGACGAAGCCGCCCTGGCCGGTGCCCACACCCTGGCGCCGGCCAGCCTGGCGGCGTTGTGCGCCCATCTGCGCGGCGCTGAACGCCTGGACCCGCACCCGGCACCGGCGGTGCCGGCCTCGCCACCAACCGCCCTGCCCTGCCTGAGTGATGTACGGGGTCAGCCCGCCGGCAAGCGGGTGCTGGAGATCGCCGCCGGCGGGGGCCACTCACTGTTGCTGTGCGGCCCGCCCGGGGCCGGCAAGAGCCTGCTGGCCGCACGCCTGCCGGGGCTGCTGCCGCCGCTGGCTCGGGAAGAGGCACTGGAAGTGGCGGCGGTGCATTCCCTGCGCACCGCGAGGCCGGCGTCGGCGTTCCTGACCCGGCCCTACCGCAGCCCGCACCACACCATCTCCGCCACCGCGCTGGTGGGCGGCGGCGGCCGGCCCCGGCCCGGGGAAATTTCCCTGGCCCACCACGGCGTACTGTTCCTGGATGAGCTGCCGGAGTTTGGCCGCCAGGTTCTGGAGGTACTGCGCGAGCCCCTGGAAACCGGCGAGGTGCACATCGCGCGCACCGCCGAGCAACTGCGCTTCCCGGCCCGCTTCCAACTGGTGGCGGCCATGAACCCGTGCCCCTGCGGCTATCTGGACGACCCGAACAAAGGTTGCGGCTACCGCTGCGACAAGGCGCGCCGTTATCGGCAGCGGCTGTCCGGCCCGCTGCTGGATCGCATCGACCTGCACCTGACGGTGCCGCCGGTGGACGCGGCCACCCTGCTCGCCGACGGTGACGGCGAACCCAGCGCCACGGTAAGAGCCAGGGTGACGATCGCCCGGGAGCGACAATGGAACCGCCAGGGTTGCCTTAACCGGGACCTGCCGTCGGACGCCCTGAACCAGGGGCTGCGCGCCCACCGCGCCTGGCTGCGCGGCGTCATGGAGCGCCTTGATCTCTCCGCGCGGGCCCTGCACCGAAGCCTGCGGGTGGCGCGCACCATCGCCGACCTGGCCGCCAGCGACGAGGTGGAGCGCGCCCACCTGCGCGAGGCACTCAGCTATCGGGAGAGCGAGCCGGACTGAAGCGCCGCCACAGTTCCGCCAGCATCACCCCGGCCAGGGTCAGCAGACCGCCGAACAGATGCGCCCAGGTAAGCTGCTCGCGCAGCACCACGGCGGCGATGGCGGCGGTGAATAACGGCACCAGATTGAAGAACAGGCTGACACGACTGGGATCGAGCCGGGTGATGCCATTCATCCACAACCAGGGCGCGGCGATGGAGGCGGCCACGCCAGCGTAGGCGATCAGCGGCAGCGCCTCGGTGCTCAGCCCCTGACGCGGCGACAGCAACATCAGTGGCAGCAGCACCACGATGCCCACCAGCACCTGTAGGTAAAGCAGGGTGAGCGCCGGCAGGTCCGGCCGCCAGCGCTTCAGCAACACGCCGTAGACCGCGTAGGACAGTGTCGCCAACAACATCAACAGATCGCCCATGTTGACGCCCTGGTGAATCAGGGCGGCCGGGTCGCCGGAGGACACCACCACGATCACCCCGGCCAGGGAGATCAGCGCCCCGGTGACCGCGCCCAGGGTGAGCGGCTGGCCGAGCAGTAGCGCTGACAACAGCAGCGCCAGCAGCGGCATCAACGAGAGAATGATGCCCATGTTCGTGGCACTGGTGGAAATGCCGGCGTAGTAGGCCAGGGTCTGGTAGGCGACCATGCCGAGAATACCAAGCACCACGTTGTGCCACAGCCACGGCCGGATGGCGTGGCGCTGGCGCCATAGCGGTCGCAGCATCACCGGGGTGAGCAGGGCGCCGGCCAGCAGCCAGCGATAGAAACCGATCTCCGCCGGGTACAGCACCCCGGCGACCAGCTTGTTGACCACGTTGTTGCCCGACCAAAGCATCACCGCGGCCAGCGGAAACAGGTAGGCCAAAACGAACTCCTCGAGACGGGCGCCAACCGGCCCCGCCAGTGATTACGGAACGCTCAGAGGCTGTTGCAGAGATGGGCGCCATCCACCGGGATGGCGGCGCCGCTCATGTAGGAGGAGGCGTCGGACGCCAGCAGCAACAGCGGCCCCATGAGTTCGTCGATGCGTCCCAGACGCCGGTAGGGAATGCGCTTGATCAGCTTCTCACCGTGGGGCCCTTGGAAAAAGTCCCGGTTGATGTCGGTTTCCACGTAGCCAGGGCAGATCGCGTTGCAACGGATATCGTGGCGCGCGTAGTCCAGCGCGATGGACTTGGTGAGCTGCACCACGGCGGCCTTGGAGGCGGTGTACGGCGACAGCAGGGCTCCCACCCGCAGGCCGAGAATGGAGGCAATATTGATGATATTGCCGGGACGGCCGTCGCGGCGCCATTGCTGGATGGCGAATTTGCTCACCGCCCAGACGCCGTTGAGGTTGGTGTCGATAACCGCGTTCCAGTCCTCTTCTTCCAGGGTATCCAGACCACCTTCACGGGTGATGCCGGCGTTGTTGATCACCACGTCCAGGGCCGGCATTTCCGTGAAGGCCTTCTCCACGCTGGCATGATCGGAAACATCCATGGGCACCACCACCGCGTCACGGCCCTGGGCGCGGACCGCCTCGGCGGTTTCCTGGAGCTTCTCCACGCGCCGGGCGGCGAGCACCAGATCGGCGCCGCGCTCCGCCAGTTCCCGGGCGAAATGGGCGCCAAAACCACTGGAGGCACCGGTGATCAGGATGCGCTTGCCGGAAATGTCGAAACAGCGGTCACTCATGATTCTCTCCTCAGCCGTCGCCGGAGCGGCGGCACAACGATTCGGTCAAAAGACTTTACTGTAACGGAAAACGACGGGGATCGCTGCGCCGGACGGCGGCTCAGTCGCGGTAGTAGCTGGGCGGGTGGCCGGTCCAGCGGCGGAAGGCGCGGGTGAAATTGCTGGGGTCGGCGTAGCCGAGCAGGTCGGCCACCTTCTGCACCGGCTGGTTGGCGCGCAGGTAACGCACTGCCCGGGCCATGCGTACCTCCTCGAGCAGGTTGCGGTAACTTACGCCCAGGGCGGCGAGGTGCCGGCGCAGGGTGCGCGAGGTGAGATGGAAGCTGGCGGCGAGCTGTTCCAGGCTGGGCAACATGCCCTCGGCCTGCATCAGCCGGGAGCGTACCCGCGAGGCCCAGTCCTGGTCCGCTTCCAGGCGCTGCAACTCCTCCTCGCATTTCTGCGCCGCCATGCGCCGGGAGGTGGGGTCGGCCAGGGTGAAGCGCTCGCTCATCAGGCGGGCCGGAAAACGCAGCGCCGCCACCGGCTTGCCGAAGGTCACGGGCATGCCGAGCACCTCGGTGTAGCGCTCCGCGTGGGGCGGCGCCGGATAGGGCAGCTCCAGGGTGGCGTCACGGAAGCGCTCACCAAGCAGGTAGCGCAGGCCGCCCACGAGAGCGGCGGTGACCACTTCCAGGTAGGGTTCGCGGATGTCTCCCAGGTCGTAGGGTTCCGCCAGGCAGAAACGCACCCAGCGCGGATGCGCCCGCAGGCGCGGTAAGCACAACCGGGTGCGGGTGCGGAAATAGCGCTCCAGCAATTCCAGGGCCTCGCCCAGATCGGCACTGCTGATCGCCGCGTAGCCGAGCAGGCCGTGGGCGGTGACGGTGAGTTGCTGGCCCAGGGCCAGACCGATGGCCGGATCGCCGCTGAGTGCCCGGGCGCCCTCCATGACGCGGCGGAACTGGTCGAAGCGCAGCGCCGGCTCGGCGCCGTAAACGGCGTCCTCGCTGAGCCCCACCTCGGCCAGCAGCCGTTCGGTGTCCAGCCCGAACTCCTGGATCAGCTCCAGCAGGTTGCGCACATAGTTGACCGGGATCGGCGTGCGATCACCGGCCAGGTCATTGAGGTCCGTGCCATCGGTATTCATGACGCCAAGAATACAACCGTTCTCGGCTTTGTCCGAAAATGACAGGACAGTGTCCGCCCCGGCTCTTCGTTCCGGCGCCGCCGGCCAACGAAAATGGCGGCGCCCTGTCATGATCACGGAGATCCCCCGATGACTTCTTCCTCCGGCTACCAGCGCCAGTTCGGCGCCGACGATGCCCGTGCCATCCGCGACGCGGTGAAGCGCGATCTGGGCCCGGAGGCGTTCCGTCCGCGCCCCCGGCGCGCGTTGTGGTTCCTGCCGATGAGCGCCCTGGTGGTGGTCGGTCTGGCCGCCATTCTGACCCTGGATCTGCCCTGGTGGGGCAACCTGCTGACCGCCTTGCTGGTGGGCCACACCCTGGGTTGCCAGGCGTTGCTCGCCCACGAGGTGCTGCACGGTGCCCTGGGACTGAGCCGGCGTACCCAGAACCTGCTCGGCTGGGTCGGTTTCGGCCCGCTGCTGGTACCACCGGAATTCTGGCGACGCTGGCACAACGTGGCCCACCATGCCCACACCAACCTGGGTGACCAGGACCCGGATTCGTTCGGCACCGAGCACCGCTACCGCAAGCACCCCAAGCTGGCCAACTTCACCCGTCTGGCGCCGGGCTCGGGCACCTGGTACAGCTACTTCTTCCTGTTCTATTCGTTCGTCTTCCACGCCCAGCTGGTGCTGTGGATGCAAACCCGGCGGCGCCAGGAGTTCCGGGGCTTCGATCGTGCCCGCGCGATCCGTCAATCGCTGGCCTGCGCGGCCGCCTGGTTGCTGCTGGCGGTGGTGTCCGGCCCGCTGGCGCCGTTCACCGTGCTGATTCCACTGATGGTGGCCAATGCCCTGGGACAGGGTTACATCCTCACCAACCACATGCTGCGCCCGCAGCTGGACAACAATCACCCGGTGGACAATTCCATGAGCGTGCGCCAGTGGCGCTGGCTGGACCCGCTGCACTTCCACTTCAGCCACCATGTGGAACACCACCTGTTCCCGAAACTGGGCTCCGACCAGGCCCCCCGGGTGCGTACCTGGCTGCAACGGGAAATGCCCGACCGTTACGTGTGCCCCAGCCACTGGCGGGCGCTGGTGATGCTCTACCGCACGCCCCGGGTGTACCGCGATGCCCACACCCTGATCGATCCGCTGCGGCGCGAACGCACCGTGGACGTGATGGCGCTGCAAAGCGAGCTGCGCTGACGTACCATTGGCCGTCTTCGTCGCACAGCCAGGGGAAGCCGGCATGGCCACCGTTCAAGCCCTCTACATCGCCGCCGAGAAGCGCGGCCCGGTCAGCCGTCAGCCGGCGGTGAAAGTGGACGCCGGCCGTGGCATCGTCGGCGACCGGCGCTACCGCCGCGACACCCCGCCGGCGGAACAGATCACCCTGATCGAAAGTGAACGGGTGACGGCATTCAACCAGGAGTACGGTCTGGAGGTGGAGCCGGGCAGCCTGCGCCGCAATCTGATCACCGAGGGCATTGATCTGAACGCCCTGGAAGGACGGGAATTCAGCGTCGGCGGCGTGCGCATGCGCGGCATCGAGCTGTGCGAGCCCTGCGCCGTGGTGGGCCGGCTGCTGGCCCGCCCGGGCCTGAGCCCCAGCGAGGTGATTCGCGCCCTGATGGGCCGGGGCGGCCTGCGCGCGGAAATCCTCGACTCCGGCGTGCTGCGCGAGGGCGACACCATCGAGGCCACCGTCACGCCGGAGCACAACGTTTGAACACCGTGGAACGGCGCACCCGCGCCTGGCTGGAAGGCGCGGTGCTGGGCCTGAAACTGTGCCCCTTCGCACGGCGCCCCTATGACCAGGGCCGGGTGCGGCTGGTGGTCAGCACGGCCCGGGATGGGGAAACGGTGCTCGCCGACCTGCACCGGGAACTTCTTCATCTCGACGACCATCCGGCGGTGGAAACCACGCTACTGGTGACGCCGCTGGCCCTGGCGGACTTCCTCGACTACAACGACCTGCTTGACCCGGTGGATGCACTGATGGCGGAGCATGGCGGCGGCGGGGTCTATCAGGTGGCCAGCTTTCACCCGCACTATCAGTTCGCCGGCACCGCCCCGGAAGACGCGGAGAATTTCAGCAACCGCGCGCCCTACCCGATTCTGCACCTGCTCCGCGAGGACAGCCTGGAACGGGCCCTGGCCGCCTACCCGGACGCCGACGCGATCCCCGAGCGCAACATCGATACCCTCAACCGGATCGGCGCCCGCCATCTGCGCGCCCTGTTCGCTCACTGGTAGGGCGCGCCGCTAGCCGGCGATCTCCGCTTCGGTCAACGGCCGGTAGTGTCCCGGCGCCAGGGCCGGGTCAAGCACGATGGCGCCGATACGTTCACGGTGCAGCGCCACCACCCGATTATCGAAATGCCCGAACAGCCGCTTGATGTGATGATAACGGCCTTCGCGCAGGGTCACCCGGGCCTCGCGCTCGCCAAGGATCTCCAGCCCGGCGGGCAGGGTGACGCGATTCTCGTAGCGAAAATACAGGCCGCGCCGGAACACCGCCGCGTAATCGGCGCCGATGGGGTCCTCGGTACGCACATGGTAGACCTTGTCATGACCCGCGCCGGGCTCGGTAAGGCGCCGTGACCAAAGGCCGTCATTGGTGAGCAGCAGCAACCCGGTGGAATTGAAATCCAGGCGCCCGGCGAGATGCAGCTCCGCCTTGTCGGCCTCCGGTTCGTCGATCAGATCCAGTACCGTGGGATGCACCGGGTCGCGGGTGGCGCTGACGCAGCCGGCGGGTTTGTGGAGCATCAGATAGCGCGGTCGACGCCGGCGCAGGCTGCCGCCGTCCAGCGCCACCGGGCTGAAATCGTCCACCGGGCAGTGACCGTCGGTGACGGTGCGCCCGTCCAGGGTCACCCGGCCCTGGGCCAGGGCATGGCGGGCGCCGCGCCGGCCCAGGTCGGTGTGCAGCGCCAGAAAGCGATCCAGCCGCATCGGCTCCTCGTCGAATGATCCCTGCTACGGGGTGGCTATTCGCTGGTATGATACGCGTTTTCCCGACCCTGATCGCCGGAGCTCTATGTCGACGCTGAACCCCCGTCAACAGGAAGCCGTGTTGTACACCGATGGCCCCCTGCTGGTGCTCGCCGGGGCGGGCTCGGGCAAGACCAGCGTGATCACCCGCAAGATCGCCTGGCTGATCCAGGAGAAGGGCGTGCCGGCGCGGCGCATCGCCGCCGTCACCTTCACCAACAAGGCGGCCCGGGAAATGAAGGAGCGGGTGCAGAGCCTGGTGGACCGGGGCCAGACCCGGGGCCTGATCGTCTCCACCTTTCACAACCTGGGGCTGCGTATCCTCAAGCAGGAACTGGCCGCCAGCGGCCTGCGCCGGGGCTTCTCGATCCTCGACCAGACCGACAGCAAGGAAATCCTCAAGGAGATCCTGCGCCAGGGCGAATCCGAGCAGGACCTGAACGCCGTGGACGCGGTGCAAAAGCGCATCTCCGACTGGAAGAACGAGCTGATCCTGCCCCAGGAAGCGATCAGCCGCGCCGAGGACGCCGCCGAGCTGCGCGCCGCCATGGCCTACGAGGGTTACAGCCGCATGCTGCGGGCCTGCAACGCGGTGGACTTCGACGACCTGATCCTGCTGCCGGCGCACCTGTTCCGGGAGCAGCCGCGCATCCTCGACAAATGGCGTCACCGTATCCAGTACCTGCTGGTGGACGAATACCAGGACACCAACGGCGCCCAGTACGAGTTGGTGCGCATGCTTACCCAGCCGGAGGGCCGCTTCACCGTGGTCGGTGACGACGACCAGTCGATCTATGCCTGGCGTGGCGCCCGCCCGGAAAACCTGGCCCGCCTGCAGGATGACTGGCCTGCGCTGCGGGTGGTCAAGCTGGAGCAGAACTACCGGTCCACCGGTCGCATTCTCAAAGCCGCCAACACGGTGATCGCCAACAACCCCCATGTGTTCGAGAAGAGCCTTTGGTCCGACCACGGCTACGGCGAGGCGATCCGCGTGGCGGCGCTGCGCGACGAGGACGCCGAGACCGACTGGATCGCCGGCGACATCTTCCACCGGCGCCTGCAGGGCAACCTGCGCTGGAAGGATTTCGCGGTGCTCTACCGGGGCAATTTCCAATCGCGAATTCTGGAGATGAAGCTGCAATCCCTGCAGATTCCCTACAAGGTGTCCGGCGGCACCAGCTTCTTCGCCCGGGGCGAGATCAAGGACCTGATGTGTTACTTGCGGCTGCTGGTCAACCCGGACGATGACAACGCCTTCCTGCGCGTGATCAACACCCCGCGCCGGGAGATCGGCCCCGCCACCCTGGAAAAGCTGGCCGGCTGGGCGGCGAAACGGGACCAGGGCCTGTACCACGTCTGCGATGACTTCGCCCTGGGCGAAGTGATGCCCGGCAAGGCGGCGGAGAAGCTGCGCGGCATCAAGCAGTGGCTGGATGAGAAGCGCCGCGCCTGTTTCGGCCACAACAGCCTGCAGGCAATCCACGAACTGATCACCGAGATGGACTACGAGGGCTGGGTGATGCAGAACGCCTCCAGCCCGCGCATCGGCGAGAAGCGCATGGAGAACGTCTGGCAACTGGTGCGCAATATCCAGCGCATGCTGGAAAAACAGGAAGAAGAGGACGACGGCGCCTCGGACCTGGAAGCGGTGATCGGCAAGCTGGTACTGATGGATATGCTTGAGCAGCAGGAAGAGGAAGACGACTCCGACCGGGTGCAGCTGATGACGCTGCACGCCTCCAAGGGGCTGGAGTTTCCCCATGTTTACATGATGGGCGTGGAGGAAGAACTGCTGCCGCACCGGGCCAGCATCGAGGACGACAATATCGTCGAGGAGCGCCGCCTGATGTACGTGGGCATCACCCGGGCCCGGGAAAGCCTGGCGCTGACCCAGGCGCTGACCCGCAAGCAGTACGGCGAGAAGGTGGACACCATCGCCAGCCGTTTTCTGGACGAACTGCCCCTGGACGACCTGATGCGTATCGGGGAAGGGGTGGAAAAGGACGAGGAAGTGGAGGACCGGGTGGCGGAAAACAGCATCGCCAACCTGAAGGCTCTGCTTGACTGAGCACCGCGCCGTATTGCCGTGGGAGCGGCTTTAGCCGCTACCGGGCGCCGCTCCTCTTGAGCATATGGATGACGGTGGCTTCCAGTTCCTGGTCGCTGCAATCGAAGCAGGTCCCCCTGGGCGGCATGCCCATCCGGCCCTCGATGGCCACCCGGAACAGATATTCCAGACCCTTTTGCTCGACTTTGTCCGACCAGAGCGGCCGGAACGCCGGCCCCACCCGGGGCGCTCCGGCCACGCCGCGGCCATGACAATTAACGCAGTAGCGGCCATAAATGGCTGAAGGTGGGCGGGGTTCGGCGGTCTTCGTGCCGACGTCACGCGCCGACTCCGGATCGCCGCAGCCGGCCAGCGCCAAGGCCAGCGCCAGGGCGCCGGCGGCGCGCATGGTTACTTGCTCTGACCGACGATGTATTCCACCGCCGCGTGAATCTCTTCCTCGGAGCAATCGGCGCACATGCCCTTGGCCGGCATGGCGTTGAAGCCTTCGTAGGCGTGCTTGACCAGGGTATCGATGCCCTTGTCGATACGCGGCGCCCAGGCGGCGCTGTCGCCCAGCTTGGGCGCGCCGGCGGCACCGCTGGCGTGGCAGGCGGCACAGCCGCTGTTATAGACCTGCTCACCGGAACGCGGCTCCCCGGAGCCAGCCTCGGCGGCGGCTACCTGGGCGCCACACTCCTCGCCTTCGACGCAGACGCTGCCCACCGGGGCCAGACGCTCGGCGGTGGCGCGGTCACTGAAAATCGAACGCTGACCCAGCGGGTAGGAGGAATTCTCGGCCGCCACGGCGGTTCCGGCAAAAAGGGTGGCCAGGAGAACCAGGCTGGCTGACAGCAGTTTTTTCACAATGACACCTCTGATAGCTGCGACTTGCCCCGGGGGCCGCCGGATTATACCCGTAGAAAACACGGGGAAAAAGGTTACAGATGATCCACCCTGATACGCGGCAGCGACAGGGTGAAACAGCTGCCTTCGCCGGGCTCGCTCTGTACCGTGATATCGCCGCCATGGCGCTCGGTGACCACCTTGACGAAGCGCAGGCCCAGGCCGGCGCCGCGGGTACGCGCGCCGCCACTGGTGCTGGCCCGGCTGAAGCGCTCGAACAGGCGCTCCTGGAACGCCTCCGGAATCCCCACGCCGTGGTCGCGGACCTGACACAGCACCCGGTCGTCACCAGCATACAGACGCACGTCCACCACGCCGCCTTCATGGCTGTACTTGACCGCGTTGGTGAGCAGGTTGACCACCAGCCGCTCAAGCAGCTCATTGTTGCCGCGCACCCAGACGTCCTCGTCCTCGTTGTAATCGAAGCGCAGGCGGATATCCCGGGCCTGGGCCTGAATCTGGACCTGGTCCACGGCGGATTCCACCACGTCGAGCATGTCCTGCTCGATCATTTCCACCGCTTCCTCGGACTCCACCCGGGCCAGCTGCAGGAACTGCTCGGCGATATTCAGGTTACGCTGGGCGTAATGCTCCACGTTGTCCAGGAAGTCACGCAGGCGCTCACCCTCCTCGCCATGGCGCATCTTGCCGATCAATGCCAGCACCGACACCATCGGCGAGCGCAGATCGTGGGACAGGAAGTCGAGCATCTCGGTACGGGTACGCATCGCCTGCTTGACGTCGGAGATGTCCTTGAGACTGATGATCAGCATGCGTCCGGGCTGATCCCCGGCGTGCACCAGAATCATGTCCAGATACAGGTCCATGCCGCGCCGGTTGCGGCACTCTTTCTGCACCCGACCATCGGCCAGCACCGTCTGCACCAGATCCACCCACTGGCGTTCGCCACTGAATTCAAGCTCGCGACCGATGTCCGCCAGCCCCAGGGTGTCCTGGCCGACGCCCTCCAGGCTGAGCAGGTAAGCGGCCTGGGGGTTAATGAACACCACCCCGCCACAGGCGTCGCAGATCAGCACGCCCTCGCTCATCTGCGCCAGCCCCACCTGGAAGAAGCGGGTCAGCGCCTGCTGACGCTGTTCCTCATTGCGCAGCTTTTCCACGTGCTTCTCGATCACCTCGTAACGCGGGCCGCCGCTGCGGCCACGCGCCTCGGTGCGCGCCAGCATGGCGCGAATCCAGTAATCGTAGGTGTCGGCATCCAGGCCCTGGCGCCAGGCCACCGACAGTTCGTAGCGCTTGCCCTCGTGGCGGAACGGATAGCGACGGGCCAGCGGGCCGCGCCAGTCCACCGGCGCCAGCTGTTCACCGCCGGACACCGGGGCGCCGCCCTGGGTCTGCATGCGCCAGGCCCGTACCGGCAACACCTGATCAAGCATCCTGAGCATACGCGACATGGGCGCCGGCTCGGTGAGGCGGCGGTTGAGATCACTGTATTCCGACAGACGCGCCAGGGCGTTGCGCATATAAGCCATGGAGTATTCGAGGCGGCGCCAGGTCCACAGTGGATAGGCCACGATCGCCGACAGCAACGCCGCCGCCGGGGAGAACCACAGGCCGAACAGCGCCAGCAGGCCATAGCACACCGCCAGGGTCAGCCCCAGGGACGCCAGCACCAGCGGAATGCTCCAGCGCGGCAACACCAGCGGCAACGCCAGCGGCGCCAGCAGTGCCAGGAACACCCCCAGCAACATGGTGGGTACCGGCGACAGGCCCTGAATCAGCTCGCCCCTGCGCAGGGCATCGAAAATATTGGCGTTGATTTCCACCCCGGCCATCAATTCACCCTGGCCGGCCAGCGGCGTGGGCAACACGTCGCCGAGGCCGGCGGCGGTGGCGCCGATCAGCACGAACTGGTCCTTGATCAACTGATCCGGCACCCGGCCTTCGAGCACGTCCACCGCGGATACCTGGGGATAGGTGCCGGCGGGGCCCACGAAGGGAATGTAACGCGGATATTTGCGCACGTTGGCGAGCCCGGAGAAGCCTTCGCCGTCCCCGGCCGGATAGATATCCGGGGACAGCAGCCCCTCGCCTTCCAACACCGCCTGGGTGATGTGCGGCCACCAGGGCTGGCCGATTCCCGAGCGCATGTACACCGACCGGGCCACGCCGTCGCCGTCCAGCTCCAGGTCCACATGGCCCAGCCCCTTGGCGGCCCGGGCGAAGGGGGCATGGGGCAGCACCTCGGTGAGCTGCCCACCGGAGCGCAACTGCTCCACGTGCACGGGCAGATAGACATTGCCGGCGTTGCCAATGGCGTCCACCAGGGCGCGGTCCGACTCCGGTCGGGCGCGGTCCGGCTCGGACAGGATCAGATCCATGAGAATGGCCCGCGCGCCCTGCTTGTGAAGCTGGTCCAGCAGTTGCGCATGCACCCGCCGGTCCCAGGGCCAGCGCCCGATCTCGCGCAGACTGTACTCGTCGATGCCGACGATCAGCACGTCGCCGGAGGGCTCCATGGGCAGCCATCCGATCATGCTGTCGTAGACATAACGGTTAAAAAAGGAAAGCGCGCCGCTGATCGACAGGAGCACGCACAGCCCCGCCACGACCAGCAGCACCGAGAGGTGCTCGATGAAATAGCGTTTTTGCTCGGAACCCGGGTTCGCCATGGTGCCCCTGAAAGTCGTTACTGCGCCGCCGCCAGCCCTATCGTTATGCGCCTCCGGCCCGCTCCGGGCCGTGCCACCCCGCACCCCCGGCGCAAGCCGGTGGCGGGACGACGGAGAGTCGATAATACGCTGACAGCCCGGCCGGGGCAGCGTTTCGGAACGATCGGCGGGACACCGTAGCGTGGCGCCCGGGCCAAAAAGGAGCCGGGACGATTACTCGTCGACCGGCTCCAGGCGGTAACCGTGCTGGTATACCGTCTTGATCCGATAGCCACGCTCGGGCCGGATTTGCAGACTACGACGAATGCGGCTGATATGCACGTCCACGGTGCGGGATTCGATCGGGGTCATAATGCCCCAGACCTTCTCCAGCAGGTGCGCCCGCGACATCAGCTTGCCCACGTTCTGGAACAGATAGCAGGCCAGCTCGTAATCCTTGTCGGTGAGCTTGATGGGTTCCTCGTCGAGAAAAATCTGGCGCCGACCACGGTCGATCGTCCAGGGTCCCACGGTCATCATTCCTTGATCATCCATGTCGGCCACGCCCGCCCTCCGCCCCAATGCGGTGAGGCGGGCAAGCAGTTCCGCTTGTTTCACAGGCTTAACCATATAGTCGTCGGCCCCCTGGCTGAGCGCCCCAACGATGGAGGACTCGTCGTCACGCTGGGTGGCGAACAGCACCGGCGTCTTGTTGCCGCTGGCGCGCACCTCCTCCAGGACGGCGTAGCCACTCATATCGGGGACTTCCCAATCGAGCACCAGCAAATCGAATGTATCCCTGCGCAGCAGGCTCATGAATTCCCGCCCACTGGAGAGATGCGTGCACGTGTGCCCGGATTCCCTGAGCCAGTGCGTGACCAGCTCGGCCTGGGCGTGATCGTCTTCTAGGTAAGCAATACGCACCGTTTTTTACTCCATCCCAATGCTGCAAGAGGGTAACCAAACGGACTCCGGTTGGCGGGAAAAGATTGTAAAATGCCGCCGCGCCGAGCGCACCACCGTTCGGCGGGCGCCATCATACCGGCCCGGGACGCCGGCCCCAAACCCCGCTCTTCCCATGGACTCCCCCGCCGCAACCCGCTATCATGCGCGCCACTTATCGGCAGCCCGCCGGCCCAGGCCCGTGGCACGCCGATATCCGCCCGTAGCTCAGCTGGATAGAGCGTCGCCCTCCGGAGGCGAAGGTCTCAGGTTCGAATCCTGACGGGCGGGCCATTTTCCTTTCCCTCTCCCCCTATCGCTGTCCGTCGCCCCCAAACCGTCACCCTTTTTTGCCACAATAGCGTCATCACTCTCCATCGTTCCGGGAAAGCTCGCGATGTTCCGACGCACCAAGATCGTTGCCACCCTTGGCCCCGCCTCCTCCGGCAGCGACACCCTCGCCGCCCTGATCGACGCCGGCGTCAATGTGTTCCGCCTCAACTTCTCCCACGGCAGCGCCGACGACCACCGAAGCGTGGCGGCTCGGGTACGCGAACAGGCGGAACGCCTGGGCCGCACCGTCGCCCTGCTTGGCGATCTGCAGGGCCCCAAGATCCGCGTGGCCCGATTCCGTGACGGCCCGGTGATGCTGCGCGCCGGCGCCCCCTTCACCATCGATACCGCCCTGGACAAGGACGCCGGCGACGGCGACGCGGTGGGCACCGATTACGCCGGCCTGGCCGAGGACTGCCGGCCCGGCGACGTGTTGCTGCTCAACGATGGCCTGATTCAGCTTGAAGTGGACGCCGTGGAGGGCTCCCGCGTGCGCTGCCACGTCACCGTGGGCGGCGAGCTGTCCGACAATAAAGGCATCAACCGCCTGGGGGGTGGCCTCAATGCCGACACTCTCACCGACAAGGACCGTCGTGACCTGCTGTTGGCGGCGGAGCTGGACCTGGATTTCCTGGCGTTGTCCTTCCCGCGCCACGCCGACGACATTCACCAGGCCCGTGGGCTGTACCGGGACGCCGGCGGCCACGGCGACATGGTGGCCAAGATCGAGCGCGCCGAGGCGGTGGCCGACCCGGACACCCTGGACGCCCTGATCAAGGCGTCCGACGGCGTCATGGTGGCGCGCGGCGATCTGGCGGTGGAAATCGGCGACGCCGAGCTGGTGGGCGTGCAAAAGCACATCATCCGCCGGGCCCGGGACCTGGATCGCTTCGTGATCACCGCCACGCAGATGATGGAATCCATGATCCACAGCCCCCAGCCCACCCGCGCCGAGGTCTCGGACGTGGCCAACGCGGTGCTGGACGGCACCGACGCGGTGATGCTGTCGGCGGAAACCGCGGTGGGCGATTATCCGGTGGCCACGGTACAAGCCATGGACCGCATCATTCTCGGCGCCGAGCGCACCTACCAGAACCGGCCACCCAACCACCGCCCGGAACTGGCCATGCAGCGCACCGACGAGGCCATTGCCCGCGCCGCCATGCATGTGGCCAACCATCTGGACGGCGTCAAGGCGATCATCGCCATGACCGAAACCGGCACCACCGCGCGACTTATGTCCCGGGTGCGCTCCGGCATGCCGATCTTCGCCTTCACGCCGGACCCGCGCACCCAGCGCCGGGTGGCCCTCTATCGGGGCGTGGAGCCACGCCGCTTCGATCTCGGCTCGCACCCCGAAAACCGGGCCAACGAAGAAGCGGTCCGCCAATTACTCAAGGCCGGCCAGGTGGCCGACGGAGACCGGGTCATTCTCACCCGGGGAGACGCCGTGCGCGTGGGTGGCGGCACCAACACACTGAAAATCGTCACCGTGGGCGAACCCTGAGCACCCGCGCGGACACATCTCGCAACATTTTCAGGGTATTTCTCGGCCGGCCCCGGACCCGGTTCCCCACCAACCTGAACGAGTGAACAACTGTTTCCATTTCGAAAAATGGAACACCCGGAGGCAGGACGTTTCATTTTTCAGGATCGGTGGCGGCGTCACTATAGTGGATTCCAGAGAGGCGGCGGGGCCCCGCCCCCGTCAGCCGATTCCCGGTGACCTTTAAAACCCGCCGGCCACTCACCAAAAATCAACCAGTGTTCACTTTCTCACCCGGTGGGCGTGACGGATTCCACTCGGCGCCAACATACCAACCGGTATTTTGCCGCTTTACAGTATTGCTTCGGCGACAAAAGGGGCTCTAAGATAGCCCGTGACGGTGGGGTGAAACCGTGTAATCACGGCGCTTCGCCAAAAGTCTAGTGGACTTGTTCACCACGAACGTGTCCGCTCGGGAGACGATGCCCTGGGAAGGGCATACGAGAGGGTTTCATCGTTCATCGCCTGAAACGGGTTTGTCACCCCGGGGGTGGTGGCCGGTGATGGATGACCGGAGTACGACCCTCTGACATACCAATAAACTTCGAAGAAACAGGACAAAAACAATGGCACTTAAGTGGACCAAAGACGCTCAGGGAGCGCTGAACAGTCATTCTGACCAGCCCCGCCTTTCCAAACTGACCAAAGCCATCGGCATGGCGGCCGTGTTCGGCGCCACCGCCGCGCTGTCCCCGATGGCCCAGGCCATCAAAACCGATTTCGGCCTGGAGTACCGTGCCACCGCATTCGCCAACCAGCTCGATGAAGATGGCCTGCCCGCCGGTGCCAGCAAGGATAGCGACAATGGTTTCGGCCACCTGATCCGCGTGAAGAGCAACTTCCTCGACGAGGATACCGGCATCTCCGTGTACACCAGCGTGGAAGTGGCCGGCGACCGCTGGGGCGGCGACGATCATGGAACCAGCTACGGCCCCTCCTACAACAGCACCAGCCGCGGTGACTCCGTTCGCCTGGACCTGGGTTATGTACAGATTCCGGTGGGCCACACCGTATTCCGGGTCGGCCGCCAGGCAACCAGCTACAACAACTGCTTCCTGGTGTGCGACGACCGTCGTGACCGGATTCTGGTGGTTCAGCCGTTCAGCAAGACCACCAGCGTGGTGGCCGGCTATGACCGCCGCCGCGACAGCAACAGCTATTCCGACGTGGACAACGGCGACATGTCCCTTCTCGGCCTGACCACCAAGGTCAGCGACTGGGACGCCAGCGTGCTGTGGGTACAGTGGTACAACAACTCCGAGGGCCCGCTCACCACGACCCCGACCGCTTACCCGCTGTCCAACACCACCCTGTTCTCCGGTTACCTGGACGGCTCCATCGGCGAGGCCCTGGATCTGGCCGTGGGCTTCAACCTGTTCACCAACGGCAACGTTGAAACCGGCGTGCCCGGCGACGACCGCTTCTTCCAGGAAGACGCACCGTCCGCCTACCTGCGTCTGGGCACCAACGTGGGCATCGTCGACCTGGGTGTTCAGTACGCCGCCACCCGTGACGGTGGTCTGATCTCCCCCGGCTTCGACACCTGGTCCAGCCTGATCAACTCCAACCCGGAAGCCACCCAGAGCGCCAGCAGCCTGTACCGCATGGGCGGCACCCTGGGCATGAAGGACTTCGATGAGGACCTGCTGATCGCGCGCGCCAAGTTCAACCTGACGCCGAAATTCTCCATCACCGGCGCCGTGGGCCAGCTTTCCGTGGACAACGGCACCGCCGACGACGACAGCATGGTCTACGACCTGCAGTTCGCCTACCAGGCCAACAAGAGCCTGCGTACCTGGCTGTCCGTGGGCATGATCGAGGAGAACGACGTGGCCACCCTGAGCGGCAACGACCTGATCGGCAGCACCTCCGGCGCCACCTTCGCCGAGGACGATGTGAAAGCCGCCAGCCTGAACATGAGCGTGAGCTTCTAAACGCCCACGGGCTGCATTGTCAGGCACGAAATCGGGGCGACCTTGGTCGCCCCGATTTCATTTGCGGGACGCACGCCCCGCTCCTCCACTCCACCACTGGACAAAGTCTTTGCCGGTTGCCCAAACTCCGTGGTCCCCGCTCCCGCTTTTCTGATACGGAACTACTTTCATGATCAAGCTCACTACCAGAACCCTGCTGTTCTCCAGCGCTCTCGCCGCCTTCAGCCTGAGTGGCTGCGCCCTCACCGACGCCGAAGCGGAGCAAGCCCTGGAGATCGCCGACGGCCCTTCCAACCTGAATACGCCCCAACCGGACTGGGACACGCCTTTCTGGGAACGGTGGAGCCAGGCTCAACCCGCCGATAATAACGGCGGCGAGCCCCGTGCCGTCAGCTTCAACCGGCGCGATCAACCTCTCGCCAACGTGGCATTGGTGATGGAAGGGCCGGTGGAAGCCGCTCTGCCTGAAACACTGACCGCCGAGGCGGCGGACCGTGGCCTGCTGATCCTGCCCAAGGGTCTGGTCCAGGACGCCATCGCCCACACCGCCGAATGCAACGATCTCGCCAGCCAGGCCTGCCGCTCGGCACTGGCGCTCTACCCCGGCGCCCGCCTGCTGGTCCAGGCCCGCGCCGAGGACGGCGGCCGGGTCGCCGTCCGGGTATGGGACACGGCGCTGGACAAGGAACTCACCGAGCGCGTCGCCAACAACGATCAGGGCGCCGCCCGCCTGCTCGATAGCCTGGCCAGCCAGGCCGCCACGGCGGATTGGTCAGCGCGCCCGTTCCAGGGCGAAGGCAATGCCCTGTACATCGCCGCCGGCCGCGTCAACGGCCTGGCGGAAGGCACCGTACTGGAGGTACGCGAACCGGGCCGGCCGGTGCGCACCCCCACCGGTCAGGTGGTGGCGTGGCGCGCCGGCGAGGTGGTGGGCAAGGCGAAGGTGGCCGAGTGGGTCGGCGCCACGCTGTCCAGAATCGAACCGGTCAGCGGCGCCGCGCCCGGGCCGGATCACCGCCTCTCCCTGGCGCCCTGATCCTGATCCGCCCGCGACGTCAGCGCAGTTGATCAAGCCGGGCCAGCCAGCGCTGGCCCCGGTTGGACGCCAGGCCGTCCGCCCAGCGGGTGGTCTCCGGAAGCCGGTAGCGGGTGGTGCAGTGCATCACCAGTTCCAGAGCGGCGGGCAAATCCAGCCGGTGGCCCGGTGAGATGAACAACGGCTTGACCCCGGGCCGGGTGCGCAGCACCGCGCCCAGGGTCTCGTCGCCGTCCTTCAGCGGAGTCCATTCACCCCGCCCTTCGGGCACCGCGCCATGGCGCCCGCACAGCCTCTTCTTGGCGACCCCCACGGTGGGCAGGCCGGTGAGCACACCCAGGTGGGCGGCGATGCCCAGGCGGCGAGGGTGCGCCACCCCGTGGCCGTCGCACAGCAGCAGGTCCGGCGCCACGCGCAGTTGCTCCAGGGCACACAGAATCACCGGGCATTCACGAAACGACAGCAGGCCGGGCACGTAGGGGAAAGTCACCGGCAGCCGGGCCAGCGCGTAGTCCACCGGCTCCAGGTCCGCGTAACGCAGCACCACCACCGCGGCCCGGGCGGTGTCGCCGTTTTCGAAGCCCACGTCCACGCCGGCCACGGTGTCCGGCGGCAACGCCACTTCCGTTCGCAACCGGACCCGGGCGGCGCTTTCGCGTTGCAGGGCGCGGGCACGGGCCGGCGTCATGTCCGCCCAGTCCCTTTGCAGCTGGTGCGCGTCAATGGTGGCCATCAGGCCGGATCCGGGTCCACCGGATTGGCCGCCGTCACCGGATGGGCGGCGCCCACCCAGAGCGGGTGCGGCGCGGCCCGGCGCATACGGCGCCGGCGCAGGCGATCCACCAGGATCAGGCTGGCGGCCACCGCCAGCAGAGCGCCGTTAACCAGCAGGAAGTCCGGCTCCAGCCAGGTGTGGAAGCCTTCGATGCCCCCCTGAACCAGCGGCGCCAGGATATAGAGACCGGCGCACAGCTTCGGCCACAGCCCGGCGGTGGTCAGCGGCGCGGCCCGGAAGGCGGCGACCAGGGCGACCAGTAGCGTGGCCAGAAAGGCAATTTTTTCCGCCGGGGCGGTCCACGCCTGCCAGGGTGAATACAGCATCGGTTTGCTGACGATGAACGCCATGGCCAGACCAGCCATGACGCCAAAGGTAACGCCCAGGGTCAGCCTGAGCATGAAGGCCGCGGAGCGGCTCGGACCCTGACGATCGGTGCGCCGCTCGCACCACATGATATTGCCAGAGAAAAACAGCAGGCAGCCCAACAGGGCGAGAGCGAAATACATCAGCCGCACGAACAGGCCGCCATAGTCACCGAAGTGCAGGGAATACACCGGTGCCATCAGGAAATGGTTGAAGGAGCGCTGGCCGGGGCCGCTGACGGTGAGCAGCTCGGCGTTGTCGCCGCGCATCACCACATGGGAATAGTGCGCCACCTTGCCGTGCACCGAACCGCCCACGTCCACCACCGCGTTCTCATCGCCGTACTGCTGCAGCTCGATCCAGCCCACATCCAGTTCCGGCATCGCTTCCCGGGCGCCGGCCAGGTAGTCGTCGATGCTGGCCATGGCGACGCGGGTGCCACTGGCTTCAGGGGTGGGCCAGGCTTCCGTGGCCTCGGTGAAGACGGACTGGAACCGGGGGCCGAATACCAGGGCCCCCATCACCAGGGTGACGATGGCCAGGCAGCCCATGGCGGCGCCGGTCCAGGCGAAAATCACATGGAAGGGATAGCTGATCACGCCCACCAGGTTGTGCAGGTTCTTCCAGTAGCGGCGCAGGTTGCCCTGGTGCTTGAGGGCGAAGAATTCCTTTTTGAGCCGCGACCAGTGGATCACCAGCCCACCGATCAGGGCGGCGCCATAGAGCACCGAAACAATGCCCATGACGTAGAGGCCAAACTTCGGAATAGCCAGTTCGTAATGCAGCTCGTTGACGAAATCGGACAGCCCGGAGCCGCCGGGGGGCGCCACCTTTTCGCCGGCATCGTTGAAGTCCGAGGCGTGCTCGGTACGCCAGACACCTTCGCCGTCCACGGTGTCCCGCCAGATGGCGGAGGGGTCGTCGCCGGGCACCAGGAACATCCATTGACCGGCGTCCGGATTGTTGGCCACCACGGTGTCCAGCAACGCCTGCATGTTGGCGTCCGGGGCGGCGGCTTCCCGCGCCGCCGGCTCCTGCCAGTGATGCAGCTCGTGATGGAACATGTTCAGGGCACCGGCGAAGAAGGCCACGAACAGCGCCAACCCGGTGAGAATGCCCGCCCAGGCATGCAGATCAATATGGCGTTTCAGGGTCTCCGCGCGCATCAGGCTCCCCCGTACAGGCTGGTGGTTTGCAGTAACAGCCAGGCCAGGCCGTTGGCCGCCAGCAGGCCAATGCCGGCGCGCCAGGGCGTGCGCGCCATGCCGGAGAGCACGATCAAAAGCGCCCAGACCAGCAGCGACAGCAGCATCATCAGCACCAGCCAGTCGCGCCAGTCAATCGGCAATATGGCGGCCAGCAGACCGCACAGCATCATCGCCAGGGGCAAGCCCAGCACGGAGCCCAGCAAGCCCCTCATACCCGCCCCCTGGAGGTCTTGCGGCGACCGGCCCGGTAACTGTCCACCCAATGGCCGACCAGCATTGGCAGCCCCATCGCCCCCAGGGCGAATACCCACAGCGCGGTGAACAGCCCCACGCCGGGCCCCAGGTGCCAACCCCAACCGGCGAAAGCGCCGGCCACCATCACCAGCCCGGCGAGCCGGGCAGCCGGTGGTAACGGGCGGTCCAGCGCCCGTTGCTGGCGATCGGAGAGATATAGCAGGAAGGTGCCGGCGAGCAGCACGGCGGAGAGAAGAAGCAGCATAAGGCGCGCACGGGGATCTTGATAACGATTCGCATTTATACGCGCCCGGGCCTGCCCGGTCAATGGAAGGCCGGTTACAGCGACGCCAGTGCTTGTTCCGCGGCGGCCACCCGCGCCGCGTCCAGCCCGGCGCCGTCCAACTGGTCCCGGTCAGGCACCCAGACATCGGCGAAGCGGGCGGCATCCGCCACCGCCATCTCAGCGGTCAGCAACGGCAATTCATGGAGCTGGCCTTGCAGGCCATCGGCGCGGGACACCGCCTGCAACCAACCGGCGGGGCGCTGATGCAGGCGCACGCCGGGAAGCATCAGTTGTTCCACCGATTCACTCACCGCGCAATGCAACAGGGCATCGCGCTGCCGGCTGGCGCCTTGTCGCCACAGCGCCGAGCCGCCCACCACCACCACGGACGGAAAGGTGCGGGCCAAGGCCAGGCAGAGATGGGGCTCCTCCGGTACTTCAGCGCCGTTGAGGCGGATGAATACCGGTCGCGGCGGCGCCACCTGACGCACCTGGCCGCTTTCCAACCAGCGACGCGCCAATTCCATGGCGGCGTTCTCGTCACCATCGAGTTGCTGTTTCAGATCCGCCAGGGTGAACACCATGGGCAGGCGGCCACCCTCCAGCAGGCCGCTCATGGATCCATCGCCCGGCTGGCGCTGTTATTGAGACCAAGCCAGCCGCGTACCCTCAACAACCGACCCAGCAGCCAGCACACCACCGCGATGCGACCGGCCTCGGCGGTCAACCGGTCCCGCTCGTCGCTGAGATGCCGTACATTCTCTTCGAGAACCCGGCTGCAACGCCGCAGTTCCTCGCTGAGCGGCGGATGGCTGAGCCCCAGGGTCAACAAACGCCCCTGGAAATCCTCGATCTGCGCCACATAGGCGCGGTCGACCACGCTGAACGCGCTGAGACGCTGAATGCCCGCGCGGCGCTGATGGCGGCGCCCGGGCCGTTCCTTGCGCCCCGCGCCAAACCAGCCGCCCAGCATGTGCAGGAACCGCCACCACAGCGGGCGCCGCTCGCCGGCGCGCAGATACCAACCCCAGGCTTGCAGGCGGGCGATGTCGTAACGTAATTCACGCAGCCGCTGCTGGCGGCCACGACGCGGGCCCACGCCCGCCCGGTACACCACCAGATACTCACGCAACGCCAGGGCCCGGTTCTCCACCGCGTCCACGGCCAGCCGGGGCGACGACTCCGGCCCTGCCCACTTCACCTGGGTTCCCATCGGGCAACTCCCTTTATTGATAAGGTCGACGCGGAAGCGAAAATCACCGCCGCCCGAGCAACCTGAATACTCTATCCAGTGGACGCGGGGGCACCAAAGACACAAACGGTCAGGATTGCGTGAAGGGATGTAGTGGAATGTATCCCAACGCAAAAAATTGCCGCCAAATTATTCGCACCCCGGTCGCCCGGCCCGGACCAAACGGACAAAAAAAACCGCCGGGGGACAGCATCCCCCAGCGGCTCTTTTTTTCATGGCGAAAAAGCGACGGTTACTTACCGTCCCCATCCATGGCTTCGCCCATTTCCTCGCCTGCTTCCTTGGTTTCATCCCAGGCATCACCCATCTCTTCACCGGCCTCCTCCATGGGGCCTTGTTCGGTGACTTCATCGACGGCATTGTCGGCTTTCTCGCCGGCTTTCTCCATCGGGCCTTGCTGGTCGCAACCGGCCAGGCCGAGCATGGCGCCAAACATGATGGCTACAAGTCCTTTGCTGAACGTACGCATGGTCACTCCTCGACGTGTCGTGAACGTTGATGAGCAATCTAGCGTCACGATCGACGCCTGAACAGAGAGAGCCCCCCGGATTTTCCTGTATTTTACGAATCCTCCGCGACGCCGACCCGGTAGCGAGTCAATGGCGAAAGGTTAAGAACCTTGTGCACCAGGTAGATCACGGTGAGCGCCACCAGCACCGCCACGGCAATGGAACTGAACCGGTACAGAGTGGCGTAGATGGCGTCGCCCGACGGCGTCAGATACTGCCCGAAAATCACCGCGATAGTGGTACAAGCGGCGAAGCCGGCACCGGAGCGCCCCTCCAGCAAATGCTGCCGGGCGCACACCATCATCGCCACCCAGTACAGCGGCGCCGAGAGCATCCAGTAACCGTACCAGTTGTACAGCACAAGCTGGATCACCAGCGCCAGGTTACAGCCGATCAGCACCCCCACCGCCCGCCGGCCACCGTATTCGGCGGCGCCGGCGAAGCTCATCGGGAACAGCATCAGCAAGGTGGTGACCTGGGCCGAGAGAGAATCGCTCAGCGAGAAGGTCTGGAATACCACGAAACTGACCGTGGCCACGGTGGCGCCCAGCAACACCTGATGACGCCGTTGAGCATCGCTTTTGGCTTCCTCCGGTGGTGGCGGCGTCGCCTGGCGCGGCGGCAACAACGTGCCCAGCAGCCAGGCCAACGCCACGGTGAACAGGGCCGCCGCCAGGTTGGCCTTGGCCATCCCGGTGACATCCAGGTCCGGGTAACTGGCGAAGTGGAACAGCACGCTGGCGGCCACCAGCCCCTGGGCACCAAACAGGAAGTACGGGCCGCTGGCCATGCACCGGAAGCGAATCGCGAACAGCATCCATACCAGCGGCGTGATCAACAGCGGGCGGTCACCGAACAGTCCGCTGATCAGATAGACCTCCACGATGTTGATCACCGCCGCCGCGATGAACTGGAAGCTGGCGTGCAGGTTGATGCGCGGCACCATGGCCAGCAGCAGCACCGGATACACGCAAAAGAACAGCCCGGTGGTCCAGGTGGTCAGATGCATGAACACATAACCCGCCAGCGAACCCAGACTGATGCGCAGGCAATGGCGCAGTTGATCGTCGTTCATGGTTCAGTACAGGTAATGCAACAGGGCCAGGGCACGGATCTGCACCCAGCCGCAGGCACGAGCCACGGCGGCGGCCACGCCGCCGTCGGGATAGAGCTGCACGGTGGCCCGCGCGCCCACCATCAGCGCCCGCTGCGAGGGCGGATCGATCAGCACCAGCCGTACCCGGGCGCGCTGGGCGTCGCGCACCCAGCGATCGCTGTCCTCAACCAGGGCCAGAGTACCGTCCGGCGTACCCTGGCCCTGACGAACGCCCCAGCCCCGGGTGCCCACCCGGGCCTGAAACACTCGCCCCGGGAGCGCGTCGAACACCACCTCGGCCCGGTCACCTTCACGGGTATGGCGCAGACTCTTTTCGCGGAAATCCGCCGCCACCCAGGCGGGCTCGTCGGACACCAGGCTGAGCACCGGCTCCCGCGCCCGGGCGTAATGGCCCACCTGCAGTTGCCGATCGGTGACCACGCCGGCGAGCGGCGCTTTCACCTCGGTACGCCCCAGTTGCAGCTTGGCGGTTTCCAACTGGTTCATGGCCCGCGCCAGAGTCAGATTGTCCCGGTCACCATCACCGAGCCGGGTGCTCAGCCTGGTGGCTTCCGCCCGTGCCGCTTCCAGCTCCGCCCGCGCCTGCTCCACGGCCACGCGCACTTCCTCCCATTGCTGCCGGGATACCGCGCCGCTGCGATGCAGATTGTCCAGGCGCCGCTGTTTACGCCGCGCTTCTTCCAGGGTGGCGCGGGCACCGGCCACCCCGGCCCGGGCGCCGGCCAACTCCGCCAGCATCACCGTGTTGTCCTGAGCGGCACTGGCCACCGCCAGCTCAGCGGCATCCCGGGCCAGCCGGTAGTCCCGTTCATCGACCCGGAACAGCACCTCGCCCCGCCGTACCCGGTCGCCGTCGGCCACCGGCACGTCCATCACCTGGCCGTCCACCTGGGCCGCCACCTGAACCACATAACGCTGCGCCCGCGCCAGAGTGGTCATGGGCGCGTGGAGGTCCATCCAGACCACATAGATAAAAATCAAGAAAAACGCCGCCAGGGCCAGGCGCACCCAGCGGCCGAAACGCTGTTCAGGGGTCATTCCACTCTCCAAGGCTGGAATGAATATTGTATCAAATGAAACCAATTTGCTGTGACCAATTGGTCAGCGCCCCGGGGCATCGCATTTACGCCGGGCAGGCCCTAACATCGGAGCGCGAAAAAGGAGTGTCCATGAAAGGTTTTGGCGAGCAGGTGGGCGGCCTGGCCCAGTTGGCCACCGCCCTGGGCGGCGAGGTAACCCGGGTGGTGCAGGACATGCACGGTGCCATTGCCCGTCCGTTCATGCCCGTCCGGCGCGACCGCCCCGCCGCGCCTCTGGTGTACGGCTCGATCCGCTACGGCCTGCACCAAGCGGGCCGGCTGGCCACCCTGGCCCGCGTGGCCGCCGATCCACGGCACGAGGCGGACGGCAGCCTGGATCTGCGCAGCGCGGTCAACGGCGTGTTCGGCCAGGTACTGGACCTCCAGGGCAGCGATTATGCGCTGCCCTTGGCTCTGCTACCGGCGCCACCGTCCCTGGAGCGCCGTACTCTGGTGCTGTTCGTGCACGGCCTGTGTCTCAACGAGCGTTGCTGGGACAATCCCGCCGCGACCGATTTCCAGCGCTGGGCGGGGCCGGCTCTGGACGCCCACACCCGTTTTCTGCGCTACAACACCGGCCTGCACATTTCCGAGAACGGCCTGGCCCTGGCCGACCTGCTGCGTGGTACCGCCCTGCCCGAGCGGCTGATTCTGGTAGGTCATAGCATGGGCGGCCTGGTTTCCCGTAGCGCCCTGCATCAGGGGCGCGCCCGCGGCGATACCTGGGTGAACAAGGTCAGCCATCTGGCCTGCCTGGGCTCGCCCCACCAGGGCGCGGTGCTGGAACGGCTGGGCAACCAGGCCAACCGCCTGCTGGGACTGACGCCCTACTCCCGCCCGCTAATGCGGCTCGGCAATCTGCGTTCCGACGGTATCCGTGACCTGCGCTTTGGCTATGTGCTGGAGGAGCAATGGCGCGATCGCCCCCTGGACGAGCCCCGCCCCAGCCTCAAGGTGCCTCTGGACCCCGATGTGGAACAGCTGTTTCTGGCCGGCAGCCTCAGCGACGAAAGCAGCGCCGCGCCGCTGGGCGACTGGCTGGTGCGGGTGGACAGCGCCCTGGCCGAACGCCTCTACCCGGGCGCCACCAATCTGACCCGCCGGCTGCTCCACCGCATGGGCCACATGGCCATGCTCGAAGACCCGCGCACCTACGACTGCCTGAAGGAGTGGCTACCGCGCCCATGACCGCTTGCTGCCTGTGCGGGCACCCTCACACCACCTTGTTCGCCACCGTGGAAGGCCGGCGTTACCTGCGCTGCGGTGCCTGCCGGCTGACCTTCCTGAGCCGTGCCCAGTTGCCCGACCGGGCCGAGGAAAAACGGCAATACGATCTGCACCGCAACGATCCGGATGATGCCGGGTACCGACGCTTTCTTGGTCAATTGGCGGAGCCACTGATGGAACGCCTGCCGGCGCGGGCGCGGGGGCTGGATTTCGGCTGCGGGCCAGGGCCGGCCCTGGCCAGGATGCTGGAGGAGGCGGGCTTCGCGATGCGGGTCTGGGACCCGATTTACGCGGACCAGCCGGATGCCCTGGCCGGCCCCTATGATTTCGTCACCTGCACGGAGGTGCTGGAACACCTGCATCAGCCGGCCGGCGAGTGGGCCCGGTTCCAGACGCTGGTGGCGCCCGGCGGCTGGCTGGGCGTCATGACCCGGTTTCTCACCGATGACGGCCATTTCCCGCGCTGGCACTATCGGCGCGACCCCACCCATGTGTGTTTCTGGCAGCCACACACCTTCCGCTGGCTGGCGAACCGGGACGGCTGGGACGTGGTGCACCTGGCCAATCCGGTGGTGTTGCTGCGGCGCCGGGAAGGCGCCTGAAGGCGACGGCCTTCAGCCAGCGACCAGCAGTGCCGCCAGCACGGCGATCAACGCCAGCGGGATGATGATGATGAGACCGCGGGTGACGCGGCCAAGCCAATAGGACCAGTGCATAATCGAGCCTCCGAAGGACTCGACTGTAGACCGGTCTTCACGTCCTCTTCATGGCCCAAAGGTATGAGAGCTACGATTTTTTACAAAGACGGTGCCGGCTATTCGCCGTCCGCCGCCTCGCGCAGCCAGAATTGCAGGGTCTTCTCGGTGTCTTCGTCCTCGCCCAGATCCCGCCACGGGAAGCGGGCGATCAAGGCCGGCGCCGGTCGATAGCCCCGTTTTTCCCAGAATGGCTCCAGGGAACGGTAGTCGCCCGGTCGCGCCGGGTGTTCCGGATCACGGATCACCGCGCAGAAGGCGGTCAGCTCGAAACCAAAGTCCCGGGCGTAGAGTTCCCGTAAATCGAAGAAGCGGTGACCAATGCCCTCGCCACGATAATCCGGCAGCAGCACCGACTCGCCGAAATAGAACACCCGCTCCGGGGCCGGACCGTGCCGCTCGAAGGGGGCCTGGAACTCCGGATCGGCGTCCGTCAGTGGCAACGCGGTGGCGGCGCCGATCAGCCGGTTGTATTCCAGCGCCAGCACGAAAAGGCTCTGTTCGGAACGCGCGTAACGGTCCAGATAATCGCGCTCATAGGCCGGAGAGCCATCGTACAGATAGGGGTAATCCCGAAACACGCGGATGCGCAGATCCGCCAGTTCATCCAGCCAGGGTTCCACCGCGATACCGCTGACCGGTCGAATTTCCACCGCCGACATAATGCTCTCCCTTTGTCCTGTCCCAAATGCTAGGGGCTGCGCCGGGGAAAGACCAGCTAACGAACCAGCAGGGCGACACCGGCGAGCAGCAGAACGCTGAACAACACCTGCCGGAAGCGCCGCTCGTCGACCCGGTGATGCAACGCCTCGCCGAGCACGATACCCACCAGCACCACGGGCACCAGCGCCAGCAGGTGACCGCCCTGGGCACCCAGTTCTCCGCTGACCAGAAACCCCAGGGTGAGCAGGCTGTTGAGGCTGAACCAGACCAGCACCAATGTGGCCCGGAAGCGACCCTTGTCCAGTTGGATACCGCTGAGCGCGTAGACCAGGAGCGGGCCACCGGAGGCGAACAGGCCGTGGGTGAGGCCGGCCATCAGCATCCAGAAACGGCTTTGCAACCGGCCATGGGCGGCCACCGTCACCGCGTGGCGCAAGCGCCACAGTTCGCGCACGCTGAACGCCACCACCAGGGCACCGAACAGCGGCCGCGCGATACCCTGGTCCAACCAGGGACGGGCCAGAAAACCGACCAGGGTACCCGCCGCCATCATCGGCAGAATGCCGGTGAGCAACAGCCGCCAGTCCACCAGCCGGTGATAGCGCAGGGTCAGGTAACCACTGAGTACCAGGTTGAGTGGCACCAGCACCGGCATCAGCACGTCCAACGGCAGCACCAGGGCGCTCAACGACAGGGCGATGACGATGGAGCCGAAACCGGTCATCGCCTCGGTGGTGTAGGCGAACAGCACGAACAGGGCCACCAGGGCCCAGGGCGAGGCAAGCAGCTCAAGCATTCAGGATTCCAGTTCGACGGCGAAACGGCGACGCATCAAACGATGGTACAGGTCCGGAGCGATTCGCCACAGCAGGCTGGCGAACAGGGTGAAGCGATCCGGAAACAGGCGCCGCCGGCCGGCGTCCAGGGCATCCAGGGTACGTGCCGCCATCCAGTCGGCGTCGCGCACCCGGCCCACCGAGGAACGGGCGTGGGCGGCGGGCCGGCCATCGAAGCCCAGGGCGTTACGCTCGATGGGCGTGGCCAGAAAGCTGGGATAGACCATCAACACGCCGATCCCGTCATCGGCCACCTCGGCGCGCAGCACCTCGAAGAACTGCGCCAGGGCGGCCTTGGCGCTGCAATAACCGGCGCGGCCCAGCACCGGCATCCAACCAGCCATGGAGCCAATGTTGATCACCGTGCCACCGGCCTTCCGTAACGCCGGCAACAGGCCCAGCGTGAGCGCCACCGGCGCCTCCCAGTCCACCGCCATGACCCGCTGGAAAACCGTCAGATCGGTGGCCGCCGCCGGCGACCGGTGGGTGATACCGGCATTGTTGACCAGGGCATGGAGGGGCTCATCGCGCAGTTCCGCGATCAGCGCCGCGCGCGCCTCGGCGTCGGTGAGGTCCAGGGCGCGCTGGCGCACGATGTCGGTATCGGTGCCCGCCAGCCGGGCGCTTTTGTCCGCCAAGGCATGGGCGTCCCGGTCCACCAGAATCAGCCGCCAGCCCCGTTCCCGGGCGGCGAGCGCCAGGGCCCAGCCCAGCCCGGAGGCGGCGCCGGTGATCAGCATGGTTTTCACAATTGCCCCCTTTGTCGGGCGTGATCGATGAACAAGCGGAAGGTTTCCTCGGAGGTCTTCGCCGGTCGGTAACCGAACACCTCCTTGAGGCGGCGGTTGTCGAGCACCGGGCGATAACGCAGGAACTTCAACTTGTCCGGGGTGTGCGGCGTGAGCCCCAGCCGGTGCCCCACCGCCAGGCCCGCGGCCAGCAGCCAGGCGGGCACCACCAGGCGCGGCTTGCCAAGCAGCATGGCCACCCGCTGGATCGGCAAGGCTCCATCACCGGCCAGGTTGTAGACGCCGGTAGCACCGGTCTGCACGCCGTGGACAATGGCCCCCACCACATCCTGGTCCCAGATGAACACGAACGGCGAAGCCGAGCCGGCGATGCTCAGAATACGGCGCCGCTCGAACAAGGCGGTGATCTGGTTGCGGGTGTCGGCACCGAGCACCGTACCGGGGCGCAGAATCAATTGTCCCAGTTCCGGATGAAGGCGCCGGTAGTCGGCGAGAAGTTCCTCCACCAGGCGCTTGTGGTCCGAGTAGGCGAATTCCGGATTGCCGCGCAGCGGCTGGTCCTCGTCGATCCAGTCCGGGTTGTCCGCATGGTAGCCATAGGCGGCGCCGGAACTGGTCACGATCAGTTGCCGCACGCCGGCGGCCAGGCAGGCCTCCAGTACATTGCGGGTGCCGTTTACGTCGATGTCATGGTCCCGGACCCGGTCGCCGGAATCCTCCAGCACCGCCGCCAGATGAATCACCACCTGGGCGCGATGCGCGCGCAGCAGTTCCGCCAGCGCCGGGTCACGGATATCGCCGCGCCGGCATTCAAACGCCAGCCCCTCCGGCACGCGCACGTCCAGGCCCAGCACCGCGTGGTCGGCGGCCAGCCGCTCGCCGAGCTGGCGACCGATGTAACCGCCGGCGCCGGTGATCAGGATACGGCTCATGGCGCCCCCTCCCGTCGGGGACGGTTGGCGCCACGCCCCCACCAAAGCGACAGGGCAAGCCCGCTGACCAGGTGCCAGACGCCCCAGAAGCCGGCGATCAGAATCATGCCCGACGCCTGGGGGAAGAAGGTGAACAGGATCGACAGCCCCAGGCCGGAGTTCTGGATGCCCACCTCCAGGGTCACCGCCCGACGGTCCGCCCGACTAAGGCCCACCAGTAACCCGGCCACGGCGCCCAACCCCAGGGCCAGAGCGTTCTGGCCGACCACCAGGCCAACGATGCGATCCGCGTTGGCCAGAAAGACGTCCATGTTGTTGCCGAACGCCAGGCCCACGAAGGTGAACAGCACCAGCAGGGTGAACACCCGCATGGGCTTCTGCGCGGCCCGGGCGAAACCGGGAAAGTAATGCCCGCAGATCATGCCCAGCAGCAGCGGCGCCGCCAGCACCGCCACCACCAGCAGCAGAATGTTGCCGGCATCCAGATCGATGTCGGTGACCAGGCTCCGGGTATGCGGGTTGAGCCAGCCGTAGAGCGCGAAGTTGAGTGGCGTGAGCACGGTGGCGGCCAGGCTGGACACCGCGGTCATGCTCACCGACACCGCCACGTTGGCGCGCGCCAGCCAGGTCATGATGTTGGAAAAGGTACCGCCCGGACAGGACGCCACCAGGATCATGCCCAGGGCCAGTTGCGGGTCCACCTCCAGCCACCAGGTGGTGGCGCAGGTGAGCGCCGGCAACAGCAGGAACTGCGCCAGCAAACCGGCCACCGGCGCGGCCGGCCTGGCAAGCACGCGCTTGAAGTCATCGGCGCGCAACGTCAACGACACCCCGAACATCATGCACGCCAGGATGGCGTTCAGCACGATCAGGCTGCCGGTGTTGAATTCGATGGTGGTCTGCACCCGTCCTCCTCGCCGGCGTATCGCCGGACGGTATTGTTATTATTCCGCGCGGAGCGCGCGCACGTGCCGGGCCACCTCGGCCCGGTAACTGTCCTTGTGGACGTAGTAGGCCATGCGCGCCAGTTTCAGGTAGTGATAGCCGCCGTCCAGGTTGTGGCCGGCGCGTTCCCGTTTAAGTCGGCGCAGATTCCGCGCCGCCGGATGCCCCTCGGCGAGCCGGCGCAGATACAGCGCCGCCAGCTCGGCCTGTTCGTTGCGCCCTTCCCAACCCAGGCCGGTGGCCTCGATCATGCCCATCATGAACAGGTCGTCGCGCTCCGGATGGAACAGGTTCAGGTACAGCCGGGGCGCGTCGCCGTGCCAGTTCAGGTGGGCGGCGTCGATGTAGGGATAATCCAGCTTGTAGCCGGTGGCCATGAGAATCAGGTCGTAGTCGGCGCGCTCCCCATCACTGAAAGTGACAGTGTGGCCGTCCACCGCGCGAATATCCCGGCGCGGGGTGATGTCGCCGTGGCCCAGGTGGTGCAGCACCAGGGAATTGACCACCGGATGGGACTCGTACATGCGATAGTCCGGGTCCGGCAGGCCATAATCGCTGGGCCGCCCCACGATCAGACGAATCAGGCGTGCGTCCAGCCACTGCTTGAGCCGGCGCGGCAACTTGAGCTTGCCGCCAATGGCGTCGGCGGGCCGGCCGCCGATGAACTTGGGCAGGAAGTAATAGCCCCGCCGCACCGACAAATCCACGCGGGCGGCACGGTGCACCGCGTCCACCGCCATGTCGCAGGCGGAGTTGCCACAACCGACGATCAGCACCCGTTTGTCGCGGAAACAATCCGCGTGGCGGTAGTCGCTGGCGTGCATCAACTCACCGGCGAAGTCACCGGGCAGCGTCGGCCGGTTTGGCGTGTGCAGGGTACCGCTGGCGATCAGCACGGCGTCGAAATGCCGGGTATCGCTGACGCCATTCTGCTCGGCGGTAAGTTCCCAGCCACCGTCCGGCGCCGGCGTCAGTGCCGTTACCCGGGCGCCGAAACGATAGTGACGGCGCAGGTCGAAGTGGTCCGCGTAATCATGGAAATAACGCTTCATCTCCCGATGATGGGGGTAGGTGGCCACCCGGTCGTCCATCGGGAATTCCCGGAATTCGGTCATCCGCTTGGAGGAAATCAGATGAGCGCTTTCGTACATGGTGCTGTGGGGGTTGTCGATGTCCCACAGACCACCCACGTCATCGTGCAGCTCATAGCCGACGAAGGGCAGATTCTGTTTTTGCAAATTACGGGCGGTGGCCAGACCCATGGGCCCGGCGCCGATCACTGCGTACATGGTTGCTCCGGTTTATTGTTATGCTTGCAAGACTAGCCCTGGCCCGAAGCCGGGGCACGGCGGATTCGCGACCCGCGACCGGTTAATTCAGGACATGCCCGCCGGTCGCGGCCAACCACAAAGCCCGTAGGAGCGGCTTCAGCCGCGATGCCCATGTCCCATACCCCCACGGTTACCGTCCATTTTTCCCAGGCCATCGTGCAGGCGGCCCGGCGGCTGGACCTGCCGTTGCCGGCGGCGCTGGCGGCGGAATTGTCGGATCGGGAACGGGTGGACCTGGATCGCCAGGACCGCCTCTGGGATCACTTCTGCCAGGCCGCCGGCGACCCCCTGGTGGGCCTGGAACTGGGCCTGGCCCTGCAGGTGGGGCATCTCGATACCGCCGGCATGATCCTGATGAGCTGCGAAACCGTGGACGAAGCCCTGGACTCCCTGCTCGACTATCACCCCATCGTCGGCGAGGGCGGCGATTTTCAGGTGGCCCGCCATGGCGATGACGTGGCGGTGTGCTACCGGCCACGTTACGCCACCCGACGGCCGGCGCGGGTGGAGGCGGTGCTGGCCAGCCTCCTCAATCTGACCCGCTGGAGCACCGGCGAGGCGTTCCAGGCCCGGGCCCTTACCCTGAGTCACGCGGCCCAGGCGGCGCCGGGGCGCTACCAGGAGAAGCTGGGCGTACCGGTCACCTTCGAGGCGGATCACAATGCCCTGGTGTTCGGCGCCGACCAGTTGACGCTGCCCCTGGTGCACGCCAATCCGGCCCTGTGCCGGCACCTGCGCGGGCTGGCCGACGAACTGCTGGCACGGCTGGACGACCGTTCCCTGGGGGCGCGGGTGAGCGAGCTGATCCGTGACAATCCGGGCTGGGGGAAGGAGCGGATCGCCGACCGGCTCGGCATGAGCGGTCGGCATCTGATCCGCAAGCTGGCCGATGAGGGCACCAGCTTCAAGTTATTGCGCGACACCCTGCTGCGCGAACAAGCCGAGCGGGGCCTGCGCGAAGGGCGCCGCGGCGCCGAACTGGCCGAGGCGCTGGGCTTCTCCGATGAGAGCGCCTTCGCCAAGGCGTTCAAGCGCTGGACCGGCGAAACGCCGGCCCGGTTTCGTCGTTAGGGAACCTTTTGTCCCCTTTTAAACCGCCGCCAGGGCCTGATCGATATCCGCCAGGATGTCGTCGATATGCTCGATACCGATGGACAGCCGCACCAGATCGGCGCTGACGCCGGCGGTGCGCAGTTCCTCATCATTGAGCTGGCGGTGGGTGGTGGTGGCCGGGTGGCAGGCCAGCGACTTGGCGTCGCCGATGTTCACCAGGCGCTTGATCATGCCGAGCGCATCGATGAAACGGGCGCCGGCGTCACGGCCGCCCTGGATGCCGAAGCTGAGGATCGAGGCCGGCACGCCGCCGTCCATGTAGCGCTGGGCCAGAGCGTGGTCGCGGTCGCTGTCCAGGCCGGCGAAGTTCACCCACTCCACCTTATCGTGGTCGCGCAGGTAGCGGGCCACTTTCATGGCGTTCTCGCAGTGGCGCTCCATACGCAGGCTCAGGGTCTCGATGCCCTGCAGCAGCAGGAAGGCGTTCATCGGCGACAGGGCGCCGCCGGTGTTGCGCAGCGGCACCACCCGGGCCCGGCCGATAAAGGCCGCCTCGCCCATGGCCTCGGTGTAGACCACGCCATGGTAGCTGGGGTCGGGCTCGTTGAAGGCCTTGAAGCGCGGGTTGTCCTTCCACGGGAAGCGGCCGGAGTCAACGATGGCGCCGCCCACCGTGGTGCCGTGGCCGCCCATGTATTTGGTCAGCGAATGCACCACGATGTCGGCGCCGTGCTCGAACGGCCGGCACAGGGCCGGGGTGGCCACGGTGTTGTCGACGATCAGCGGCACGCCGGCGTCGTGGGCCACCTTGGCCAGGCCGGCCAGATCCACGATGTTGCCCGCCGGGTTGCCCACGGACTCGCAGAACACCGCCTTGGTGTCGTCGTCGATGGCGGCGGCGATGGCGTCCAGATCACGGCCGTCGGCCATGTGTACGGTGATGCCCATGTTGGGCAGAGTGTGGGCGAACAGATTGTAGGTGCCGCCGTACAGCTGGCTCACCGAGACGATGTTATCGCCGGCCCGGGCCAGGGTTTGAATGGCGGCGGTGATGGCGGCCATGCCCGAGGCCATGGCCAGGGCGCCGATGCCGCCTTCCAGTTGCGCCACCCGCTCCTCCAGCACCGCGTTGGTGGGGTTCATGATGCGGGTGTAGATATTGCCCGGCACCTTCAGATCGAACAGATCGGCGCCGTGCTGGGTGTCGTCGAAGTAATAACTGGTGGTCTGATAGACCGGCACCGCCACGGAATGGGTTTCCGGGTCACCGGCGAAGCCACCATGGATGGCGATCGTTTCTCGTTTCATCGGGGTCCTCACTGCTTTTCTGTTATTTGAGCGGCTCTGTTATTTAAGCGCGGCCCCGGCCAGAAACCGAAGTCGCGGGGAACGTCATTCAGGTCCGTATCGAACACCGGGTTGCGGGCCGCGTCCAGCACCGTGCATGCACAAGGTGAAGGTGTTTATGCCGGGTCCAGATGCTCGACCCGAACGGGAAAGGCCCTAGCATAGCGGGAAGGGAGGGTGTCGAACATGGCACGCAGGGTGCGGTTGAGATGGGGCTGATCATAGAAGCCGGCGGCCAGGGCCAGATCGGTGAGGCTCATGCCGTCACGCCACAGGGTCAGCGCCCGCTGACATTTGAGGTGAAGCTGAAAGCGCTTCAGGTTGACCCCCAGCTCCTCGCGGAACAGGTGCCGGAAGCGGGATTCGGAAAGGCCCACGGACGCCGCCAGGGCGGCGCCACCCACCTCGCCGTCGCCCTGGCGCAGGGTATCGCAGGCGGCACGGACGCGCGCATCCAGCGGGCGGGGCTCACCGGCTTCCAGAGCGGCACGCAATGCCAGCGCCCCCGGCACCGAGGGGGACGCCGCCAGAGCGGTCAGGGCGGTCGCGAAACGCGGATGGCGGGCCAGGTCGAATTCACCACCGGGGCCCTGCAAGCATAAGGCCCGCCAGGCGCGGTGATCCGGATCCAGGTGCAGCACCGCCACCGGCCCGTCGCTGTCCAGCGCCTGCTCCAGATCCGGCGCCGCCCACACCGCCTTGGCGGTGACCCGGTGACCGGCCAGGTGCACGCGGATTGGCGCCGCCAGCCCCACCAGCAGGGACGCGGCCACATGCCGGTGGGGCCGGTTATGCAGGTGCGGCGCCAGCATGCACCAGCCGCCCTCCCACAAATACAGGGGCGATCGCGGCGGGGTCACGTGTCAGGAAGGCTTGCCGTGGCCGGGGGTGCGGGTCAGGCCCAGCTTGTAGGGCAGCTCCAGGCTGACGAACACCGGTCCCACCAGCAGGAACACCAGATCATCCACGAACGAGGGCTTCTTGCCTTCCACCTTGTGGCCCCAGACCTGCACCGCCCAGGCACCCAGCCATAGCGCAAGAGCACTCCACCCCAGCGACAAGGGGCTGCGATCCACGGTGGTGATCAGCCACAGCGAGGCCAGCAGCCAGCCCAGCATCAACAGGGAGATGCCCATGGACAGCCGCAGGTAGAACGGCATGCAGACCAGGGCCAGCAGGGTGCCGCCGTTGATCCAGTAGGCGGCGGCGCCTTCCAGGCCCAGCCATTGCCCCACCGGAATCAGCCAGAACAGGCCCAGGGTGGCGACGAAGATGATCGGTACGCAGACGATGTGCACCCACTGATTCACGGGGTGGCGGTGACTTTCACCGTAATCGGCGAGAAAAGTAGCGAGATCGCGCATGGCACGCACTCCTTTTTGTTATTGGGTCATTGCGCCTTAACACTAACGTACCAACACCGCGCAAACTTGTACGAAGCGGTCAGGCCCGGCGGCTGTCGTTGAGCGCGCGCAGCACGATGCGCCGGGTAAGCAGGCCGGTGAGCCGGCCACCCTCGTCGAGCACCGGATAGATCTTGGGTTTCTGCTTGATCATCATCTCGGCGATATCCACCACGGACTGGTTTTCGAGCACGGTGAGAGGGTCGTCGTGCATCAGTTCCTCCACCCGCACGCTGCCTTCCTGGTGATAGCTGGTGACCAGCAGGCGACGCAGGCAGTCCTGCTCGGACACGAACCCGATGACATGGCGTTCCCGATCCACCACCGGCAGACCGCTGTAGCGGCTCTGCAACAGGGTCGCCACCACGGAGGTGAGTTCGGTGCCCTGCTGAATCGCCAGCGGGTGGCGCACCATCAAATCCTTAACCAGCAATGAAGCCATGCCCTCTCTCCTTCGCCTTTCATGCCGCTGTTACCATGACTATAGCACCCTCGCCGAACGGCTGGCGCCCCTCGGATGACGCCCGCGACGCAGCCCCATACAATGGCCAAAACCAGAGGCAAGGGACGCACCATGGGGTTCTCCTGGACGCGGGCGCCGCGGGAAGTGATCGAGGCGCTGCGGTCGTTCTACGGCATCACCGACACCACCACGCTCAACCTGGCCGGTAACGCCCTGGCGCTGCTGATCGGCGTGGCGTTGTTCGTGCTGCTGGCAAAAGGCAGCCAGCGGGCGCGGGGCGCCTTGCTGGCACTGCACGGACGGATACTCCAGTTGGGCAGCGAGCGCCGCTGGCTGTGGAATCTGAGCCGGCTGGTGGCCGGGCTGGCGCCGCTGCTGCCCTGGTTGATCCTGGCACTGGCGTTGACGCTGGCGGCGCCGTTACTGGAGCGGTCGCCGTCGACCCGGTGGTTGCACTGGGCCCTGCCCCTGGCCTGGTTGTACGCGTTGTATGGCGTCCAGCGACTGATCGGCGAATGGCTGATCCTGCGCGTGGCCCAGGGGGCCGGCCACTATATGCAAGGCGACCAGGCCGACCAGGCCGGGCTGCGCGCCCGCCGCCTTTCACTGGCGCTGTTGCTGCCCTGGGGCCTGTTCCTGGTGGTTTCCCAGGTGCGCCCGGAGGGCGCGGTGCACGCCGCCCTGGCGGCGCTGGTGGCGCTATCGCTGTACGCCGCGCTGGGCAGGTTGCTGGCGCCCCGGGCGGAGGAATACGTGCTGTGCCTGCAGAGCATCCTGCCCTCGCGGCTGGACCCGCTCGCCGGGATCCTGCTGCGCCGGGGCCTGTTCCACTGGACCGCACCGCTGCTGCTGCCGGTGGCGCTGGTCTATTTCACCACCCGTTATCTGGACCGGCTGTTCGCCGGCTTCGACGCCTATCTGCGCCTCAAGGCGCGCTGGTTCCGGCTGCGCAACCGGAGCGAGGAGGACGAGGATGCCGAGGTGGACGAGAGCCAGGCGGCCCAGGACTACCAGCGCTGGTTCGCCGCCGAACTGCCCGATGATGAACCGGCGCCCTTCATCGATACCGGCCTGCTCGATGCCATGGGCAAGTCGATCCGCCGCTGGCGGGAGGACCGCACCGACGAGAACACCCTGCTGGTGGCCGGCGAAAAAGGCAGCGGCAAAAGTCTGGCCGCCGGCCGCCTGGTGGCCAACCTGGCCAAGGACGACCCGGACCTGCGCGTGGTCTCGCTGCAAGTCCCGCCCAAGACCCTGTCGCCGGAGGCACTCACCGACCTGATCGCCGAGGCCCTGAACGAAGACCTTGCTGAAGGACCCGCCAGCCTGGTCAAGAACGACGCCGACCGCACGCCCACCCTGCTGGTACTGGACGAGTGCCAGAACGTGTTTCTCTCCCGAATTGGTGGCCTGGACGGCTGGCGCACCCTGCTGCGGCTCACCAACGCGCGCCTGGACAACCTGTTCTGGCTGATTCTGCTCAACAACCAGAGCTGGGCCTACCTGTGCAATGTATTCGGCCGCGAATACCAGTTCCGCAACGCCCTGAAAGTGAAGCGCTGGAGCCCGGCGGAGATCCGTTCGCTGATCCTCTCGCGCCACCACCGTACCGAGCTTCGGCTGCGCTACGATGAGGTCTTGCTGTCTTCCCGGGGCCCGGACGCCGGCAACGTGCGCAACGCCGAGCAACGTTATTTCAGCCTGTTGTGGGACGCCTGTCGGGGCAACCCGATGACCGCCCTGCGGCTATGGCAGACCTCGGTGAAGGTGGGCCGGCGCGAGGTGGTGGTGGGGCTACCGTCACTGCCGCCCAGCTCCGCCATGGACAAGGCCGGCGAAAACCTGCTGTTCGTGTACGCCGCCATCGCCACCCACGAGAACCTGTCCGGCGACGAAATCGTGGCGGTCACCCACCTGTCGGAAAACGTGGTGCGCTACGCGCTCAAGGCCGGCTTCGACGCCGGCTTCATCCGTTCCAGCGAGGACGACGGACGCTACCGCCTGGTGCCGCTGTGGTACCACGCCATGATCACTCACCTGAACAGGAAGAACCTGCTCCATGAATGAAAGCGGCGATCTGGTCGGCGATCTGGCCATGGTACTGGACCTGTTCGACCTTTCCGTACTCGCCCTGCTGGCGCTGGGGGGCCTGTGCCTGTGGGCGCTGAACTGGGGCATCCAGCACCTGGGCCATTCGCTGATGGAGAGGGTGCCGGCGCGCCGCTTTCTGATCCTGCAGTTGACCACCCTGATCGGCTTCGCCATCTATACCCTGGGCACCGGCGCCTTGATCCTGGGGGTGCTCAATCCGCCTCGGGAGTTCATCCTCGCCGCCGCCGGCTCCGTCGCCGTGGCCCTGGGCTTCGCCCTCAAGGACGTGGCCGCCTCCCTGGTGGCCGGCCTGTTGCTGCTGTTCGACCGCCCGTTCCAGGTCGGCGACCGCATCACTTTCGACGATACCTACGGCGAAATCGTCTCCATGGGGCTGCGGGCGGTGCGCGTGCAGACCCTGGACGACAACCTGGTGACCATCCCCAACGCCCTCTTCATCACCGACGTGGTGGCATCCGGTAACGCCGGCGAGCTGGACATGATGGTGGTCACCGATTTCCACGTCGGCCTGGACGCGGATCTGGAGGCGGCACGGGATATCATCGAGGAAGTCATCGTCACCAGCCGCTACGCCTTTCTGAAGAAGCCGGTGACGTTCGCCATCGAGGAAGTGGCGGTGGCCGAGTATCTGGCGATTCGTCTACGCGCCAAGGCCTACGTGCTCGACGTGCACTATGAGAAAGCGTTCCAGAGCGACCTGGTGCTGAGGGTGACCGCGCTGTTCCGGGAACGGGGCATCGCCCGCCCCCGGGAACTGCGCGGGGAAGTCGTCCCGGACTAGGCGGCGTCCGCCGCCAGCTCCGGCCGGTCGAGCATCTCGGCGAGTTTCTTCAGGGCACGCTCGCGCGCCGCGCGGCTGTCCTTTTTCTCGGGGTGGAAGCCGGGCTTGTAGTAGGCCAGGTAAGAGCGGCCCAGACGACGCAACCAACCGGGCTTGCCGAGCAACCAGTTGACGCCGTTGAGCACCGAGCGCAGATCGCGCTTGTCGTCCATGTCCTCACGCAGCTGGATGTAGTGGAAGATGGTGAAGCCAATGAATTCCACCGTGGTCAGCGCCATTTCCGAAGTACGGACCCAGTAGTTGTCCACCTGATCACGGTAAACATCGAACGCCACCGCCTTGTGTTCGCTTTCCTCCACCGCATGCCACAACCACAGCGGCAGCATGCGTTCGTCCATGCCTTCCAGGAATTCCGGTTCCTCGAGCATCAGCTCGGCGAGCATGGCGGTGAAATGTTCCAGGGCACAGGTCTTGGCCAACTGCCGCTCCGGGGAAAATTTCTTGGCGATCCACTTCATGCCCTCGTGCACGTAATCATGCACTTTCCGGGTCGGCACGCCTTTGCTTTCCATGAAGGCGTTGAAGTGCTCATGCTCGTTGCCATGATGCGCTTCCTGGCCGATGAAGCCCTTCACCCGTTCGCGCAGATCCGGATCGGTGATGTTCTTCTGGTAATAGCGCACGGAACGCACGAAGAAACGCTCACCCTCCGGGAAGGTGCATGACAGGGCGGTCAGCAGCAATGTCTTGAACTGGTCGTTACCGAACCAGTAGCGCGGCAGGTCCGGATCGAAGGTGAAATCCATCCGCCGTGGTTGTATGTCACTGCGGTTGGTACGGCGCAGTGTGGCCTTGGCATTCATAGCAAGCACTCCCCTTGCCTGGAGTCGCTGGAGACAGCCGTCAATATGGGCCACCGGCGAGTCGGTACGCTAGTGCAGGCCGTGCCATTTTCAGACCTTCGCCTGGCCCCAACGGGCCGGCGCGCAAAAAAATGCCGGCGGGGTGCCGGCTTAGGGGGGGAATCAGGAATGCGGGGACCGGGAGCGCGTCCTTGCGCGCGGTCCGGGTGAGCGCTTGGGGGATCGGGCCAGGTTCAGTCGCCCAGGTGGGCGGACAGCATCCAGGCCGCTTTCTCATGAATCTCGATGCGGTCGCTGGCGATCGCCGCGCTGCCCTCATCCTCGTGTTCGCCGGCCAGCTTGAGCACCTTGTTGGCGCGTTCCGCCACGGTGCGGTGGTCGGCGGTCAGGGTACGTATCATCTCGGCGGCGTCCGGATCGCCTTCAGCGTCTTTCACGGACGACAGTTTGGCGAACGCGGCATAGCTGCCCGGCGCTTTCTCGCCCAGGGCACGAATGCGCTCGGCGATGGTGTCCACGGCGGTGGCCAGCTCCGTGTACTGCTCCTCGAACAACAGGTGCAGGCTGTGGAACATGGGGCCGGTGACGTTCCAGTGGTAATTATGGGTTTTCAGATAAAGGGTGTAGGTCTCGGCGAGCAGTTTGCTCAGTTCCTGAGCGACCTCTTTGCTGTGTTCAATCATCGATTTACCTCCTTGAGGGCCCTGAAGGCCGTGAAACGGACCTTCATAGAATGCGCCCTTTTTCCGTTTTCACAAGCTGAGCGACATCAACCTTCCGTTCAGTACGCCGCTTGTGCCGGCTCTTGTTTACCTTGATGATGCTTGTTTGCTTTGTTAGTAAAAGCATAAGCACGCTGACCGGTGACGGCGAACAGATTCCACGAATCATGGTCATAGGCCCGGGCAATCCGTTCCCCCACTGGCAATCATCCGAGGAGACACCATGGCCTCACGGCATGACGCCGCGACGGCGGACTATTCCCTGCTGGAAGAACTGCTCAACAGTCTGACCCATGGCCTGGGCCTGGTGCTCAGCCTGATCGGCACGGCGGTGCTGGTGGTGGCGGCGAGCCTGCTCGGCGACCCGTGGAAGATCGTCGGCTTCAGTGTCTTCGGCGCCACCCTGGCGCTGCTCTATGCCGCCAGCATGCTTTACCACGGCAGCCGGAGGCCGCGCCTTCGGGCCGCCTACAAAATGCTGGATCACTGCGCCATTTTCGCGCTGATCGCCGGCACCTATACCCCCTTCCTGCTGGTCAACATGCGCGGCCCGGTGGGTTGGACCCTGTTTGGCGTGATCTGGGGGCTGGCGGCCATCGGCATCGTTCTGAAACTGGTGTTCGGCAATCGCTACAAGCTGGCCCGGGTGGCCATCTATCTGGCCATGGGCTGGCTGGTGCTGTTCGCCTCCGGAGAACTGGTGGACAGCATCGACGCCCTGGGTTTCTGGCTGATCGTCGCTGGCGGCGTCACCTATACCGCCGGCGTGGTGTTTTATCTGGCCGACCGGCTGCCCTACAACCACGCCATCTGGCACCTGTTCGTGGTGGGCGGCAGCGCCTGCCATTTCGCCGCCGTCTACTACGGCGTCCTGCCCGCCTGAATCGACCCGATTTATCCCCCGGCGGGCAGCGCCAGCCTCGGGGCTTGCGCATTTATTATATAAATAAATATAATATTTTTACTTTAATCATTAGCCCTGACGGCCCGCGCCAACCATGACCGACTCCCAACCATGACCGACTCCCCCGCTCTTACCGACGCCGCCCTCGCCGCCCTGCGCGAGGGCGCCGGTGACGCCTGCGGCTTTCTCCGCGCCCTTGCCCACGAGGACCGCCTGCTGCTGCTGTGTCAGCTCAGCCAGGGCGAGTGCTCGGTGCGGGAGCTGGAAGCACGGGTAGGCCTGGGCCAGCCCAGTCTGTCCCAGCAGCTGGGCCTGCTGCGCCGCCAGGGCCTGGTGGTGAGCCGTGCCGATGGACGCCGCCGCCTGTACCGGGTGGCCGACCCGCGTGTACTGACCCTGCTGCAAACCCTGCACAGTCTGTTTTGCCCTGATCAGGAGACCCCGTGATGACCGTGGACTGGACCGCTTTCACCCCTTGGACCGCTCTGGCGGGCGGGCTGATGATCGGCGTTGCCGCCTCCGCCCTGTGGTTGCTGGTGGGCCGTATCGCCGGCATCAGCGGCATTCTCGGCGGGGTGCTGAAGCCGGAGTCCGGAGATCTCGACTGGCGTCTGGCGTTTCTCGCCGGCCTGCTGGTCTCGCCCTGGCTGTACACCCTGGTGGCCGGGCCGGCGCCGCTAACGGTGACCGCTTCCACGCCGGTGTTGATCATCGCCGGCCTGCTGGTCGGCTATGGCACCCGCCTGGGGTCGGGTTGCACCAGCGGCCACGGCGTGTGCGGCCTGTCGCGGCTGTCACCGCGTTCGCTGGTGGCGACCCTGCTGTTCATGGGTGCCGGGTTCGCCACCGTCTATGTGACACGGCATTTGCTGGGAGGATGGTCATGAACCGGTTGGTGGCGTTTCTGGTCGGCCTGGTATTCGGCCTTGGCTTATTGGTGTCGCAACTGGCCAACCCCGCCAAGGTGCTGGCGTTTCTGGATCTGGCCGGCGCCTGGGACCCGTCCCTGGCCTTGGTGATGGGCGGCGCCGTGGCGGTGGGCCTGGTGGCTTTCAGCCTGTCACGGAGGTGGCGGCGGTCGCTGCTGGGCGAGCCCATGCGGCGCCCGGCGGCCAACCGCGCCGACCGGCCGCTGGTAATCGGGGCGCTGCTGTTCGGCGCCGGCTGGGGGCTGGCCGGCTTCTGTCCGGGCCCGGCGCTGGTGGCGGCCGGCGCCGGCCAGGGCCAGGCATTGCTGTTCGTGGCCGCCATGCTGGCGGGGATGGGGCTGTTCCGCCTGACCCGGGGCTGACGCCCCGGGTTGCTACAGCAGCGCCTCGATGTCGTCGGCGATCTTTTCCGGTTTGTCCTTGGGCGCGTAACGCCGCACCACGCGACCGTCCCGGTCCACCAGGAATTTGGTGAAGTTCCATTTGATGGCCTCGGTGCCCAGCACGCCGGGGGCCTCGGCCTTGAGGAAGCGGAACAGGGGGTGGGCGTCGTCGCCGTTGACGTCGATCTTGTCGAACATGGGGAAGCCGACGCCGTAGTTCTTTTCACAGAAGGCGCCGATTTCGCCGGCGTCGCCGGGTTCCTGATGGCCGAACTGATTGCAGGGGAAGCCCAGAATTTCCAAGCCACGATCGGCGAAGTTGTCATAGAGCTTCTGCAGGCCCTGGTACTGGGGCGTGAAGCCGCATTTGCTGGCGGTGTTGACGATCAACATCACCTTGCCCCGGAAATCGGCGAGGTGTTTCTCCTCGCCGTCCAGGGTACGTGCCTGATAGTCGTAGATGCTCATGGGCGCCTCCCTCCTGGGTGAAGGTCGAACGGCGCCCCGGATCAGCGGCGCGCCGAAAAGCAGCGCGCCAGCAGGGCGTCGTTCAATTCCTGGTAAGTGAATGACTCGGCCGTCTCGTTGTTCAGCGTCACCGTCACGATACCGGCATTCCCATCATATTCCACCTGGGCGGTATTGCCCGCCTGGTCTTCCATGGTCAGGCCGCCGGAAACGATGGACTGGGTGTCACCGGGCACGAACAGAGCCTCGTCCTTGTCGCGCTCCTGGTCCACGGTCAGGCCATCGGTGCTGACCTGATAGCGACCGACCGGACACTCACCCCCGATGGGCTGGCCGTCACTGTCCAGGAAACGGCGGCCGAACACACCACTGTAACGCTCTTCCCGGTACTCGGAGGCGGAACGGTCATTCTTCGCATCATAGCTCATCACGAAGCGGTCGTTGGCGCCGGTGCCAGTCTGCAGATCGTAGCCGATACCGTCACTGCCGCCGCTGCGGATGCGGCTCACCTGGTACAGCTCGGTGGCGCCACCGCCATCACCCAGTTGGCTGTCCTGGGCGGTGCCCCGCCGTATCTCCACATGGCCGTCCCAGTACCGGGACCAGTCCAGGACGGGTCCGTCTTCGGTGTTCAGAACCGCGGTATAGGGATCGTCCAGGCTGACGCCAGAGAGTTCATAGGCCACGAACACATCGGCATTGGCGGGATCGGCGTTCACCGGGTAGCCGATGCGTCGCTCGCCCTCGGTGTGTGTCTCCAGGAACTCGGACGGATCGGACAAGTCGCCTTCCTGGCAGCCCTGTTCATCGGTGGTGACCACATCGAAAAGACTGCCGGTATAAGGTGACCCCAGGTCCTCATCGGCACGGCCGAGAAAAACCACCTGGCCACCGTCGGAGCAGTCCTGGGTCCGCACTACCCGGCTCTCCTCAACATCACCGCCCAGCATGCCGAACAGGGAGAGCCCGGCGGCGGTCATGCCCACGGTGCTGCCGTAGACGGAACCCGGCGCCAACAGGGCCACGGTTTCCGCGCTATCGAAGGTGGCGGCGGGCACTTCGGAGAGCGAGCGCGGCAGGGTGTCGCCGCCGTCTCCGCCGCCGCCGGGGGTGGAACCGCCACCGCCGCCGCCACCGCCGCTGCCGCCACAGGCGGCGAGCACGCCGGCCAGGGCCAGGGTGAGACCGGCCCGGGCCGGTGCGCGGTCAAACCGAATCCGTTTCATCGTCTTAATCTCCTTGGGGCTGGGTTGCGCCGTCGCCGGTGGGGGCCGGATCCGACGGAGGCGGCGCCGTTTCGGCGTCCGCCTGGGGGGTGGGGGCCGGCTCGGGCCGTTGTTCCAGGATCAGATCCACCCGGCGCCAGTGGTGGCCGTCCTCGCCCGGCGGCGGCACCTGGACCTGGCCGCCGTGGTTGGCGACCCGGTCGCCGGCGTCGGCGTGGTCGGCGAGCCATGTAGCGACCCGGTCGGCGCGCTCCCGGGCCAGCCGGCGATTGCTGTCACGGCCGTTTTCAGTGGCGCCGTCACCGGCGCCATCGGCGTAGCCGGTGACGGCGGCCTGGAGGTCGTCCTGTTCGCGCAGGGCGGTGGCCACGCGGTCCACACGCAGCAGATCGGCCAGGCTCAGGCGGCTGTCGTTGAGCGCGAAGAACAATTGCTGTTTACCGGGTTCCGCGGCCAGGGTTCGGACCCGGGTGAGCCGGGCGTTTTCCATGCTCACCACCACACTGCGCGGCAGGTCGTCCACTTCATTGACGTACACCGCCACATAGTCGCCGCGCTCGGCCTGGGCGCCCTTGTGGGCCAGCAGGTAATGCTGGCTGGTGCTGTCGCCGATCACGCCCTTGCCCAGCATCAGCCGCCAACCGGCGGCGTCACCGCAATCGTCCTGGTGGCACTCGAACGCGACCCGGTAACCGGCGCCCATGAGCCGGCCGCGGTAATGGTCGATGATGCTCAGATCACTGTCGGCGGGGGGATGATCGAGCACCAGGCGGCGCATCCGCCCGACCACATGAATCTCGCCGCCGGAGGCGTACCCCTGACGATTCTCATTGTCCAGGTAGCGTATCGGTGAGCTGGGCAGCACCAGGTTGGCGCGCGACTGGTAGGTGCGCGCCATTACCGTTTCATGCTCGAACAGCGCCTGCGGCTGCAAGGCCTCCACGGAGCCGGCCAGGGCCATCAACGCCATCGCCGGCAGCATTCGCTTGATCATTCTTTACCTCAGATTCTTGCAGTTGGTGTTGCCCCGCGGATTGCCTTCGCAACGCACCGGCGTTTGCATGCGCACCACGGCATGGCTGGACAATGGAAAGTAGTAGCCGCCCTGAGCGGCACGCAGCAGGCTGCAACGGCGCCAGTCCGCGGAGTTGAACAGGCCGCTCAGATTGACCGCCTCCCAGACCAGACGGTTGATGCCCGGCACCTTCATCTCCTGGCACCAGAGGGTTCGAATCTTGAGCAGATTGGCGTCCTGAACATTGATCTTGCGGCCGTCCACATCCACCAGGGTGGTGGGGCGCTGCTCCAGATTGTCATTGGGTATTTCATAAAGTCGCTGGTCGGCATCCACCTCGCGATAGTCGCCACCGTTGGGGCAGCCACCACGCCCACAATCGCTGGTCAGCCCCCAGGCGGGCTTCGAGAACTCGCGGAACCCCTTGGCGGTGGGCGAGACCACGTCCACCTTGGCGATCGGGTGCGCCTCGATGCCATAAAGCGCATCCAGGGCTTCGCGCCGCACGGTATAGGTGGCCAGACTCGGCGTCTCGCCGGGGGGCACCGCGTACAAGGTCGGCACCATGCTGCGCACCAACTCGTGCTTCATGTCGCTGGTGTAGGCGTGATGCAGGCTACCGGCGCGGGCGGCACGGAAGGTGGCGTCGTTAAGCGTTGCCTTGGCGCGGTACATCAGCCCGAGCTGAATGATGGCGAGCAGCAGCGGCACCCCCCAGGCGAAGGTGATCAGCATCTCCGCCAGAGCCTGCCCGCCTTGCGCGCGCCGACGGGCCCTCACTGCGCTTCTCCATCCTTGCTGGTCAGCGCTTCCACAAGCCGCTGGCGCAGCGCGCCGAGACGGCGTTGATCCGCCGGCCGGTCGGCGAACCGCTGCTCCGCGTCCGCCAGGGTTCGCAAGGACTGACGGGTGCGCACGAGGGCCAGGTTATACCAGGCCCGCGCCTGATCCGGGTCCAGATCCAGGCAACGCTCATACATGGTGATGGCGGCATCGAGCTGGCCGGTACGGGCATAGATATTGCCGAGCCGGAACCAGCCTTCATACAGCTCCGGGTTATCGGAAACCAGCTCCCGATAGTAGGATTCCGCTTCCACGAACAAGCCTTGTTGATAGGCTTTCTCGGCGAGCCTGAGTTTATCCGCGCTGGCCTCGCCATCGCGGGACGGAGCCGTGGCGGCGCAGGCGCTAAGCGCCGCCGCCAACAGCAGCGTCAGCAACAATCTGTACATGGCTGTTCTCCTTGATTCCGAGAGTGGCGGCGGCGCCGGCGGCCAGTTCCAGCACCGACCGGGCGCGCCATACGGTAGCGGTACGCCAGGGCCGGATGCCGGCTCGCACGCTCAGCACCCGGCCCTCGCCATCGAGAAAGACCGCGTCGATGGCGAAACGCATGAAAAACATATGGATCGAGCGGCAAGCCGGTATCCAAAGCGCCTGGTCCGTGGCCAGATGGCGCCGACCGATCAGCCCCACCAGCCGCTGCCGGTAGCGGCGTGCCGCCTGCACCCGCACCGGCGCCTCGCGCCCGTCGATCCGGAGCTTCACCGGAACACCTCCCACAACTTCATGGCGATCGGGAAACCGATGATCAAAAAGGTGGTCGGGAAGATGAACGCCACCAGCGGCAGGATCAGCTTCACCGGCGCCTGCATGGCCAGCTTCTCGGCCAGTTGGAAGCGCTCGGTACGGCGCTGGTCCGCCTGCCCCTTGAGTACGTCGCCAACGCTGGCGCCGGTACGCTCCGCCTGCACCACGGCGTTGACGAAGGTTTGCACGGCGTCCACGTCGACCCGATCGGCCATCAGACGCAGCGCGTCGAAGCGCCCCATGCCGGCACGGATGTCGCGCATCACCTTGTTCAGCTCCACCTTCATGGGGCCTTCCGGCCCCTTCTCCACGGAATGACGGATGGCACCGGTGAAGTTGGCCCCGGCCTGGATGCTCATGGCCAGATAATCGAGAAAAACCGGCAGTTGACGAAGAATCTCCACGCGCCGTTTCTTGCGTTTTTCCCGGGCATTGAGATAGGGCAACGCGAAACCGATCAGGCCGGCGATCAGGACCCACAGGCCGTCGCTGTAATCGAGCATCAGCAGGCACAGCCAGGTGCCCAGCATGAACAACAGTGAAGACACCACCTGCAGCCCGAAGAACTGCTGGGCGTTCATCATGAAACCCTGCCCGGATTGCGCCAGCAGGCGGTTGCCGCGAGCGATCTGCTCCACCCGCATAAGGCTGCCAAGGTAGTGGGCGAAGAATTCCACCAGTGGCCAAATCAGGCGCAGCATGAACGGCAGCGGGTCCATGAATTCCCGCTCGTCACGCTCCACTTCCTTGCGCGCCCGACTGATCGCCAGAAACATCAGGATGAAGGCCACCGGCAGCAGCCCCACGGCGACGATGGCGTAAAACGCTCCGGAATCAAACATCGATGGACACTATCTTCTTGATGAACCAGAACCCGAGCAGCTCGAGCACCACGACCACGGCACACACCGCCCAACCCGCCATGGTGGTGAACAGCTTGCCCATGGCCTCCGGTTCGATCTGGGCGATGGCGAAACCCACCGCCAGGGGCAGCAGCGCCATCACATAGCCCTGGGCCTTGCCCATGGCGGTAAGCGCCTTGATCTTGCCTTCGATCTCCAGCTTGCGGCGCAGCGTCTCGGCCAGCCGCGCCAACACGTCCGCGAGGCTGCCGCCCACTTCACGGGCGATCTTCATGCCGGCGGTGAGCATGCGCAGGTCCTCGCCGGGCATGCGCTCCTGCATGTTGTCGAGCGCCTCATTGAAATCCACGCCCATCTTCAGCTCTCGCAGCAGCAGCCCGAACTCCTGGCGGATCGGCCCGGAGGATTCCTTGACCATCAGCTCCAGCGCCGACTGCAGGTTGGAACCGGCACGCAGCATTGAAGCCACCGACGCCATGCTGTCCGGCAGCGCGTAGCTAAAACTGCGCTCGCGGCGGGCACGCAGCACCGAATACACCATGCGCGGACAGGCGGCCAGTAGCGCCGCCGACAGCAGGCTGACCAGCAGATTGCCGGACATCGCCCATATCAGGAACGCCGACACCACCAGAATTCCCAGGTTGAATAAAAACAGCTTCTGGGGATCGATAAAGATGAACAGATCCTTAAGGTTCGCCTCCGCGCTCTCACGAAAGCGCTCCTCGTACCGCACCGCCGCCTGGGTAAACAGGCGGTAGCCCATCAGCGCGAACAGGAATACGCTGACGGCCAGCAGCAACGCGAACAGCAGGATGCTAAAAGTCATGCGCCTCTTCCCGGTTACGGAACAGGTTCATGTCCACCTCGATGTGCCGCTCGCGCATCTCCTCGACGAAATCCGGGATCGCGCCGGTGGCGACGAAATCACCGCGCACCCGGCCTTCCTGGTCATAGCCTTTCTGCTGGAAGCGGTAAATCTCGGACAACTGGATCACCCCGCCTTCCAGGCCGGTGACCTCGGCGATGCTGGTCACCTTGCGGCTGCCGCAGGCAAAGCGGGTCTGCTGAACGATGATGTCCACCGCCGAGGCGATCTGTTCGCGGATCGCGTGCACCGGAAGATCCATGCCGGACATCAGCACCAGCACCTCAAGACGCGAGATGCAATCCCGCGGCGAGTTGGAGTGGATGGTGGTCAGCGAGCCATCGTGGCCGGTGTTCATCGCTTGCAGCATGTCCAGCGCTTCACCGCCACGGCATTCGCCCACCACGATACGGTCCGGACGCATACGCAGACAGTTCTTCACCAGATCGCGGATAGTGATCGCGCCACGGCCTTCCTGGTTGGCGGGTCGCGCTTCCAGGGACACGAGATTAGGTTGGTAGAGCTTCAGCTCGGCGGCATCCTCCACGGTGATGATCCGCTCGCTATCGGGGATGAAATTGGACAGCACGTTGAGCAGAGTGGTCTTGCCCGAGCCGGTACCACCGGAAATCACCACGTTCTTGCGGTTGCGCACCGCCAATTCCAGGAACGCCACCATCTCGTCGCTGAGCGAACCGAACCGGCGCATGTGCTGCGCGGTAAGGCGCTCCTTCATGAACTTACGGATGGTGAGGTTGGGCCCCTTGAGAGCCAGCGGCGGGATCACCGCGTTGACCCGCGAGCCATCCTTGAGCCGGGCATCCACCATCGGTGAGCTTTCGTCGATACGCCGGCCCAGCGGCGAGACAATGCGCTCGATGGCGGAGATCACCGAGGTATCATCGGTGAAAGTCACCCGGGACTGATTGAGACGGCCATTGCGCTCGTAATAGATTTCATCGCGGGCATTGACCATGATCTCGGAAATGCTGTCATCGGCCAGCAATGGCTCCAGCGGGCCCAGACCCACCGCCTCGGCGAGCACCTGGCGCGCCAGTTCGTCCTTGTCTATATCGGCGTCGATACCGTCCTGATCACGGATGATCTTGTCGATGGCCCCGGCGGTGAATTGCCGCAGCTCCTGATCGCTCATGTCCGCCACGTTGACCCGGCGCAGGTCCATGTAGTCCACCAGGGAGCGACGGATACGTTCGCGCCAATGGGTAACACGGGCCTCATGCTCATGGGACCGGGGCGTTTCATCCGGCTCGTAGCGGTTCGTGGTCTGTTCGGGTTCCGCCGCCCCCGGCGCCGCCTCGGAGGCGGGCCGGCGCAGCTCGGACGGCGTGTTGAGCAGACGGCAACTGAGCCGGTAATCACTGATCTCGACCACGTCCTCTTCGTCCAGCGGCCCGTACTCCTCCACCTTGCGGCCGTTAACGCTGGTGCCGGTACGATGGCCCTGATCGATCACGTAAAGGCCGTCCTCGCGGCATTGCAGGCGCGCGTGCAGCCCCGCCACCTTCCAGCCGGCCATGGGCACCAGGCTTTCCTTTTCCTTGCCGAGCACGCATTCAATCCGCTCGCAGGTGTAGCTGCCCACCAGGGTGCCTTTTTTGGTTTTGACCAGAACGCTGAACATTTTCCGTTACTCCATCAACAAAGCGTCGATTTCCATATCCTTGCGGATCGACTCCACTTCCCCTCGCACCCGCTCAACCAGTTGCCGGTTGGTTTCCTCGTTGGCGTCGACGATGCGCGGAGTAACCATGATCAGCACTTCGCTTTCGTCGATGCGGTCCTCGGTGGTGCTGAACAGCTTGCCAAGAATCGGTATGTCGCCGAGGAAGGGCACTTTCTGGGTTTGCTTGGAGAGGTTGCCGGCCACCAGACCGGAGATAACGATGGTGTCCTGATCCTTGACGTTGATGGTGGTCAGCGCGCGCCGAACCAATACCCCGGGCACGCCGTTCACCTGGGTGGAAAGGTCGATGTTGCTGACCTCCGCTTCCACGGTGGCCTTGATGTCATCACCGGACACCACCGGCAGGATATTGAGGATGATCCCGTATTCACGGAAGTTAACGTCAATGAAGCCGTCCTGGTTGATCACCGGGATCGGGTAGTCGCCGCCGGAACGGAACTCCGCTTCGTCGCCGCTGCGCGCCACCAGGCGCGGCGCCGACAGGATGCGCGCGTCGCCGACCTCGGCAAGGGCATCAATGGTGGAGCTGATCCCCGAGGTGATACCGAAATACTGGAAGGTATCGTAGCTGTCGAAATTGAAGTTGGCGTTTTCCAGAGCCTCGGCGATCTCCCCCGGCAGGCCATTCTCGGCGGCACTGTAGACACCAAAAATAGGGTTGGTGGTCGCCGCGGAATGGATGCCGTAAGCGGGGCCGCCAATCTGATCGTCCCAACGAATACCAAGACGCTGCAGATCCTGACGCCCGATCTCGACGATCTTCACATCCATGCGAACCATCTCGGAGACCTCGAAACCATCGCCACGCACCATATTGATGGCGTTGGGCATCTGCTCACTGAGATCCTTGATGATCTCCAGGAAACGCTCCTCGACGCGGCCCTTGAACACCACGTACTTGCCGACCTGTTCAACCTGGAGGCCGTTGAACAGCCCCGCCAGTTTCTTGGAAACACTGAGCTGACGATCCACCGGCAATTGAGAGACGGTTACTTCAAGGGTCTCCTTGCGACCACCGCGCTTCCAAACGGACACGTTGGATACCCCTTCGTCGACGCCAATCAACAACAGGGAGCCGTCGTCGAGCACTTTATAATTGAGCACACTGGGGCTGCCCACCGCGACCCGGGTAATGGTGCCCAGAGCGAACGAGCGCGCCTCGCCGGCGTACAGATCCAGATAGCGGGTGCCGGCGGACGCCAGCGACGACCACAGACTGGCGGCCAGCAGCGCCACGACAATGCTACTTCTCATTACTTTCACTCACTGCCTCCGTATCCCATGCGTCGGCCGCCATTTGATAAACGCGGCCGTCCCCGGCGGTTTGCCTGCTCCAATAGTTACGTTCACTGTCGCCCGCGCGATAGACGCCCGAATTGAGCTGCCCCTGATCGGCTTCCCCACCGGCCAGCACCTCGATGCCATTGCGGCTTTGCGCCTGCCCGTAGTTGGCGGCTCGTTCATCGTCCGGATGGCGCAACAGGAAGCCCAGTTCCCCAGCGGCACGCGCACGCAGCATTTTGGCCACGTCCTGAACCGGCACGCCCACCGTGATCGAGGAGTACGCCTGACCGTCGGCACCGAACCCCATGTCGGCCATGGTGCGTGGCCCGGTGGCCAGTACCGTCACGTTGTCGAGCAGCTTTTCCATGTAGAAGGAATCGTTTTGATCGCTGACGCTGATCAAATCGATGTGATCGCCGGCCTGCAGCAGACCTTCCGCGGAATCGAGCGGGCTGGCATCGACGGTGATGGCCCGCTCGCCGGGGCGCAGCAATTCGGAGAACGAACCGACGCCCTGCATGCCAGCGATGAATGCCGAGATCAGCGCGGTTCCTTCCTTCATGGGCATTTTCAGGCGCAGCCCGGACACGCCGTCATACTGGCCAACATTAATGGCACCGGAGGGCACGAATTCCCTGGGGATTTCACGGATCGCCATGGTGCTGCCATCGATCGGATCACCGGGATAGAGGTCGCGGGCGGCGACCACCACCTGAACCGGCTCTTTCTGTCGCGCCAGTTCGCTGCGAATCGAGGCTTCGCGGTTCTCCAGATAGGTCAGACCGAGCCAGCCGGCGAGAACGGCCAGACCGACGGCGATCACCAGCATGATGATTGCGGTGTATTTCTTCATTGCTTTATGAAACCCGTTAGCCAGGGACCGACATGGCCCAGATGTACGATTCTTGATTGGCCTGGAACGCCTTCATCAACAGACCGATGGCGCTATCACCGCCGAACACCGGCGCGAACAGGGCCCCGATGACCAGGACCGCGCCCACCAGGTATTCCACATAGGCCTGGCCTCGCTGCTGTTTCTTCATGGGCGAACCTCCACCGACAGGATGTTGACGCTGCCTTCTTCCCTCTTTATGACAATGCTCATTTCACGGTCATCCTTGGCCAGATGGATACTGGCGCCACGGCGCGCCTGATCCAGGTTCTTGCGCACCACGGTCCAGTTCTTGCTGCGATAACGGTTCAGGTAGTAGTTGTAATTACTGCCCACCGAGTGCTGATTGCTGACAATCACGGTGCGCGACGGCCGGCCGGCGTCCTCCGCGGTGATGTCGCTGATGATCTGGCTGCGCGGCAGCACCGGGAAACCTTCGCCCGGGGGCGCCGAGGTTTGCAGGTCGCTGATGCGGCTTACTCCCACCTGGGCGTAGGCGTGCCCGCCCAGGTCGGTGATCTGTACCGTGGTGTAGTAGTCGCCCCGCAGGCTGCTGAGCACCCACCACTTGCCCTGACGACTCTGTTTGTGGTCCTGGCCGTCACGGTCCCAGGCGTTGATGTAGAAATCGCGCAGCGCGTCCACGCCGGCGTCGTAGTTGTAGGTGAAGATACGCATCGCGACGCCGTTGAAGACCATGCGGTCGGCGACCCATTCCTTTTTCACACCGCCGGGAACCGGCACATCCGGCCAGTCATCGGCGGCGCACACGCCGCTCAGTAACAGAGCGAGGGCGATCAGAATCCGTTTCATGGTTACTCCAGACAGGCTTTCGGCGCGTCGGTCTTGCCTTTCTCGTAGCGCGCCAGACGCTGACAGGGCGCCACTTCCACATCCACCTTGCCGAGCTGGAAGTTTTCCGGGCTCAGATCATCGAACACGAACCCGACAATGCTCTGGATGGTTCGAATCACATCACTGTCGAGCAGCGTGGTCGGCACCAGGCGGCGTATCGACTCCCGCGCGCGCTGCGGCGAACCGGCGTTCCAGGCGTCATCAAGCAGCACATAACGGGTATCCATGGTGAGTGGCTCGATGGGCAGGTAATCCTGATTGGGCCGTATCAGGGATATCTGCACCGATGCCTGGCGATAACCCTTGCTTTCCAGCTTGAGAATGTCGGCGGCTTTTTCGTTGAGTGTCGCCAGGGTGCCACCCGGCGCCAGCGCCGTGGTATTGACCTGCACGCCGGAGTTGCCGTCGGAGAGATTGGCGAGCATCGGTCGACGGCCGCGCTCATCGCCATAGGTCGTATACGCCATGGTGTCCAGGCTCTGGTTGTCCTCGCTGAGCTTGTCCTTTTCCGAATCGAGGGCCGCTTCGGCCCGGGCAAACACGCGGTTGCGCACTTCCCAGCCGATCTCGGTATCGCCCTTGGCGTGCCCCTCGGACTTCCAGACCGTTTTTTCCCAGGCCGCGTAGCGCGACGCCTCCTGGGCCCGGAATTTCATATCACCGGTCTTGGCGAGCAGGGTCAGGGCGATAAAGGCCGGCAGCAGAATGAAGGTCGCGGCGACCAGAAAACCGGCCACGGACTGCCCTCGCTGTGCGTGTCTCACAGGCCCAGCTCTCCCATTGCCACCAGTTTTTCGGCGCGGGTCAGCGCCGCCAGGGAGGGCTGCCAGAACGGGTTATAAAGGCTGCCGTATTCACGCCGGCCATCCAGCCGGGGGAACAGATCGTTGGGGTAATGGAACTCAACCCGAGCCTTGGAAATCGACGCCATCCGACCATTGAGAAAATGCTCCTGACCGCCGAACTTCATTCGCTCCTCGGAACCGGTGATGTCCGAGGCGGTTTCCACGCCCTTGGAACCGGAGGGTTTGGTCAGGGTGATGATGATGCCCGGGCCTTCATTGAGCAGGCCGTCCTTCTTGAGCGCGCTGAAGCGGCGCATGCCCCGGTAGTTGTACTGTACGTTGGAGCGCCGGTATTCCCAATTTGCCAGACGCGAGGCGCGGCTGTTGTCGCGCCAGTATCCCTGTCCGCCGTGAATACCACTGAGATTGTACTGGCGCCCGGTATTGCTCTGCGCGCTTTGTGACGAAGCCCAGCCCACCGGAATTTCCTCGTGTTCCTTGCCCCAGGGGGTCAGCGCCCAGGTGTGGATGGACAAGGTGTCCACCGCCGACCAGGTGTAGTAGTCACCCTTGCGGTCGCTGGTTCGCGCCAGCTCGGTGCCGCCACGTTTGCGAATCTCGACACCGAACAGGCCGAAGAAGTTGACCACATCCAGGTCCTGGTTGCGCTCGGTGGTGAAGTTGTCACGGCTCTTCAAAAGCACGTTGCGGAATTCGTCGCTGCGCGCGCGGTCATCTTCATTGCCGCGCCGCCCGCGATAGTCGTGGGCGCGATCCGGGTTAAAACGGCCCACCATGGCGTTGTGCGCGTTCGCGAAGGACGCCAGCGAAGTCAGTGTGTAGGCGGTATCGACCTGAGGATCATTCTCCTCGACCACCTCTTCGAACACCTGCTGTGCCAACGCCAGCGTCTGAATGTGGGAGAAATCCTGAATGCCTGATATCAGACCGATTACTTTATCCAGACCGTTCACCGCCACGCGCATGATCCGTTCGATCACCTCGGCGCTGCGGTCCAGAATTTTTTCCAGGGCGGCCATCGCCTGCCCCAGGTAGGGAATCCATTTGGTGACCAGGGAAATGTTGCGTGTGGTGTTGTGCAACCAGCGCGTCCAGCTCACCAGCGTCACCGCCTGAGCCACCGCCACATGGTTGGCGATCATGGCGCGGTTGGCGTAAGCCTGGACATTGAGATTGCGCGCTTCCACCGCCGCCACGCTGTAGGCCGCGGCGTCCGCCGTGGATTGCAGACGGGTCTTTTCATTGCTGATGTTGTAGGCGTCATAGACGAAGTAGACCGCGGCGGCCACGGCAAACAACATCACCAGGACATAGACGGTCATCTGCCCGGTCTGATAGCGGCGCTTCATGATTTCCCCCGGAGAAAAGAAACGGTGTGCCCGCTAGCGCGGGCACACCCGTTGTTCTCTTACTTCTGGTTCCCTTCGCCGTAGTTGCTCAGATCCTTGGCGGAAGCAGCCTGCGTGGAGGCATCGTTCGCCGAAGTCTGGGCTTTGCTGATTTCCTGATCGCTTTCCTGACCGGACATTTCCTTGGCGAGGCCGGCGGTCTGGTTCCGCAGGGTGTCACCAAAGAGGCGGTACACGCCGATTGCCGCGACGGCGATCAGTGCCACGATGATGATGTACTCGGTCATGCCTTGTCCTAGCTGACGATTGCGAAGTTTCATACTCCCCTCTCTTGATTGGGTCATTTAAAAGTCACCGGCAAGCGGCGGTGAATACAGTGATCAAAGCGCGCCCGCGCCTACTGCTCTGCCAATTGAAGGTAGGCGTTTTCCAATTCCGCCATCCCTTCCTTGATCGCGGCTTCGCCGTCCGGATAGGTTCCATGGAACCAGTCCAGGCGAATCTCCGCCGCGTCGATGTACCAGCGTGCGTGGGCTCGGGCCGCGGCACGCAGATACGCCGGCAGTTCTTCGTGGTAGCGTCGCGCCGCCGCGGCATCCGCCGGCTGATGCTCCGCCACCAGCCGGGCAAGCCCCGGCACTTCTTGTTCCGCGTCCGCCTTCATCAAAGCGGCCACGTTGAGCAGATGCTGATTGCGATCCTCATGCCCGGTGGTCACGCCCCCGGCACCGGAGCCACCCTGGTAATCACGGCGTTTTTCGATATAGCGCTGGCCCGCGTCGCGATACATCCGGTCACGCTCGCCGGCCAGAGCCACGTTCAGCTCATGCAGAACCAGCCGCTGGTCCTGGTGCTGGAAAATATGGTCGGCGGAATCGGCGCCTCCCTCGCAGGTCGGCGGCACGAAGAAAAACCGGTCGTTATCCGCGTCATAGGCAAGGCGCGCGTCGTCGGGCAGCTGGGCACGCCCCTCGCCGTCCTTCAGCCATCCCGCTTCCTTGGTGAGGCGGGCGTGCCATTCGTGCAGCGGCAGACCCTCGGCGCTGGTTTCAACGTCGCTTTGATCACTGTTCCAGGAAGGCGGTACCTCAAGACGATCCACGGCGGCATAAACGGGCTGTTCCCCTTCACCGCGAACCAGCAGGTAATAATTGCTGCCCTGCGCGCGGGCGGTGAAATCCACCCCGGCGGGGCCCAGGCCAGTGCAACGCTGCGCCGCGCGATAGGTACCGGACAGGCGATCGCTCCGCTCGCCACCGTCATCGGACGGCGAGGTGTTGCCGCCGTCGCAGGCGGACACCGCCAAGGTGGTTAGAAACAGAACCAGTACCCGATTCATCGCAAGCCCCTCGTCATGAGCCCGCGAACATAGAGAACCGGCGTCGCGGTTTCCATTAACCGAAGATGACCGTCCCTTTTTTTATTAACCAGGTCACAGAGGTTGGCCCCAAAACCGGAACCAGTTGGCGTTGACGGTGAGGAATTGAACGAACGGAAAAGATGGTAAACAGCTTGTTTTTATAGGGTTTTTTGAAGTGTCGAACACCAGGGAACGCAGCGCTCGATGCCGCGCCCCTGGCAATTAATACTTAAAGTTCGCCGCACTCTTCTCGGTATTTTTTCTGGTATTCGGCGTCGGCCTTATCGTATTCACCGGTGTTGATCGGATGGGACGGTTCGCTGGGCTTGCTGTTCTCCGCCTTCTCCGCCACCCGCACCATGGCGTCCAGCTCATCACGCATGGACGGTGTCGCATCGCGCAGCGAGACCAGCTCCTGGCGCGCGCTACCCAGCTCGCCCATGCCGACCATGGCCAGCTCCACATCGGACACCGCCTTGGCGATACGAACACAGGTATCGTCATCCACGGCGGCCACCGGGCCGGCCAGGGTGAGCAGGGCGGCGGCCACAACGGCTTTTCTTCTCACGGGTTTCTCCTTGACGTCGGTAACGGGAAGAAGGCGCAAACCTTACCACCGTGTTTCGGAGACGTCCGGCCTGCTCGCTCCTACCGGCGGGAAACGTGACCGGTTGCGCACAACGCCGCTTTGTAAAGGAGATGGCATGGTTCCACCGAGCACCGCCCGGTTACACTGGGCGCCGTTTTTTCATTGATTAAGGATGGACCATGAAAAAAACCAGCATCACCCTCGCCTTCGCCCTGGCCGTGCTGAGCGGGCCGGCCCTGGCCGCCGATCTCAAGCCGGGCAAGTGGGAAGTCAAGCAACGGGCGGTCGGCGACCAGGTCCCCCCGGGCATGGACCAGGAAAAGACGCGCACACGCTGCGTTACCGCCAAGGAAGCGGAGGACATCGAGAAGACCCTGCGCCAGAACTGGTTGCGTAACGGCTGCAAAAGCCCGGAGACCGAGTGGGACGGCGATACCCTGGAATGGAGCACCCAGTGCCAGGCCGGGGAACGCACGCTGGATTCCAGCGGCACCATGACCGTGAAGGATGACGAGCATTACACCACGGAAATCACCACCGGCACGCCGCAGGGCGGGATGACGATAAAGGCAGAGGCCCGCTGGACCGGCCCCTGCGATTCCTGAGCATCGCGCTCATTCGGAGTACAGCACCTCGACCACCGCCTCGGCGGTGACCTGACTGGAAGGCGGGTTCTGGCCGGTGACCAGGCGACCATCGGTAACCGCCTGGGGCTCGAACTTGCCCTTGTTGCGCAACTCCGCGCCCAACTCGGCCAGCCGCGTCTCCAGCAGGAAGGGCATCACTTCGTCGAGCCCCACCTCACGTTCTTCCTCGTTGGTGAAGCAGGCCACCTCGCGGCCCTTCACCAGCGGCACGCCGTTTTCGTCCCGGGCACCCACCAGCGCCGCGGGGCCGTGGCAGACGGCACTGACCACGCCACCCTGGGCCCAGGTGCGCTCCAACACGCCGGCCACCAACGGGTTGTCGGGCATGTCGAACATCGCGCCATGGCCACCGGGCACGAACACGGCCACGAAGCCGTCTTCCCAGATCTCCTCCAGGGGGCGGGTGTTTTCCAGCTCGGCGATGGCTTCCCGCCACGCTTCCTTCTGGTCGTCGTCGGGCACCGAACGCGGGTCGATGGGCACCTTGCCGCCGGACGGGCTCGCCACCCGCACCGGAATGTTGTTGTCCTTGAATACCTTGTAGGGCACCGCGAACTCTTCCAGCCACAGGCCGGTTTGCTGGCCCTGGCCCATCTGGGACGCACTGGTCACCAGCATCAAAAGAGGTTTGTCCAAGTTCATAGTGACTCCTTCACTCTCCCGGGTTGGATTCCCCCTTGGGGGTTTGAGATTTCGCTTGACGCCGACGGGTTCGGCATCAAGATGGGATCAATACACGCAGCCCTGGGGGCTTAAGCCCTCTTTTCAACACACGGTGACCATGAACTGGGAACAACTGCTGAACAAGGCGCGGCTGGGCCAGCGCGATGCCAAGGACGAGACCGGTCGCACCGCCTTTCTGCGCGACCATGACAAGATCATCTTCTCCGGCGCGTTCCGGCGCCTGGCGCGCAAAACCCAGGTCCATCCCCTGGCCACCAACGACCATGTCCACAATCGGCTGACCCATTCCCTGGAGGTTTCGTGCGTGGGCCGCACCCTGGGTATTCGCGTGGGCGAGCGGCTGGCGCGCCTGGGCCACCTGCCGGAGAGTGTCAACGCCACCGACCTGGGCGACATCGTGCAGTCCGCCTGCCTGGCCCATGACATCGGTAACCCGCCGTTCGGTCACACCGGAGAGCGCGCCATCCGCGCCTGGTTCCAGGAACGCGGCCAGCGCTATCTGGAGTTGCTGACGCCGGCCCAGCAGTGCGATCTGATCTATTTCGAGGGCAATGCCCAGGGCTTTCGCATCCTCACCAAAAGTGAGTACCACCAGTACGACGACGGCATGCGGCTCACCTACGCCACCCTGGCCACCTTCCTGAAATACCCCTGGCTGTCATCCCGGGCCGGCGAGGACGGTGCCAAGCCCGGCAAATACAGCGCTTTCCTGGCGGAAGCGGCGCCCTTCGCGGAAGTATGCCAGGCCACCGGGCTACGCGAGCTGGCGCCGGGCCGCCACTGCCGGCACCCGCTGGCCTACCTGATGGAAGCGGCGGATGACTTCTGCTACGCCATCATCGATCTGGAAGACGGTCTGGAGATGGACCTGCTGCACTGGGACGAAGTGTACGCCCTGCTCTCGCCGGCATTGCCGGACAACGCCGAGGTACGCCATCTGGTGCGCTCGGAAATGCGCGACGGCCGCAAGGCGGCGCTGCTGCGCGGCAAGATCATCGAGCGGTTCATCGAGGCTGGCGTGGAAGCCTTCGTCGCCAACCACCAGGCGCTTCTGGACGGCACCATGGACGGGGACCTGCTGCATCATTGCGAACCGGCGGTCCACGACGTGGTGGAAAACGCCAAGCAACTGGCCCGCGGCAAGGTGTTCGAACACCCACGCAAAATCGAACTGGAGATCGGCGCCTTCGAGGTGATGGGCGCGCTGCTCGACGGCCTGATCGAGGCGGCCCTGTCCCATGCCCGGGGCACCGCCCGCAATTACCGACACGAGCGCATCATCGACCTGATCGGTCGTCACAGCTTCCCCGACGGCCTGACGGCGCTGGGCGAGCAGGAACGAATCTACCAGTGCATCATGCGGGCGCTGGATTTCCTGTCCGGCATGACCGACAACTATGCCACCTATCTCGCCAAGCAATTCTCGGGCATGGCCGAGACGCGTTACTGAACCCGCCGCAGAATATCCTCCAGGGCCCGGTTGAAGACCTCCGGCATTTCCAGTTGCGGAAAGTGACCGGCGCCGGGCAGCCGCTGCTCATCCACGCGCCCGGCGCAACGCCGCCGGGAGGCGTCCGGGATCAGGTCGCCGTTGATCGCCAGCAGCGGCGCCCGTAGCGCCTGGAAGGCGGGCTCCGGGTCCCAGCGCAGCAAGTCCGACCACAACGGCAACATGCGGGCCGGGTTCGTTTCCTTCATACCGTTGGCGAGCTCGTCCTTGGCGCCCCGACGCATACCGCTGGCGGCATTGGTGTCGACCAACCGATCCAGCGCCGATTCGAAATCCTCCCGAAAGCCCCGTTCGATGGCGGAAGCATCCGCTTCGGCCAGGTCGCCGTAGGGAATGACGAAGGTATCCACCAACACCACGGCGGCCACATCGGGCAGGCGGGCGGCCGCCTCCATGGCCACCGCGCCGCCCATGGAATGCCCCACCAGCACCACCCGCGCCGGTCGCCTGGAGGCCACCAGATCGGCCACGTCGGCGGCCAGCCCGGCAACGCTGAACACGCCGTCCGTGGTCGCCGAATCACCATGGCCGGGCAGATCCGGCGCCAGGCAGTGGTAATCACGCCCCGGCCCCTCCAGGAAGGCGTCCCAATGGCCCCGCCGGCAGGTCCAGCCGTGTAGCAGCACCACCAGGTCGGCGCCGGCGCCGGTTTCCGACGCACGAAGCGCCCGGCCATCGGAAAGGGTGACAGTGGTTTCAATCATTCGGTGTTCCCCAAAACGGTTCAGGCAAAGGCCTGGCAAGCCATGGTTGAGCTCCCCGTTCAACATGGTGCCGCGCACGGCTGCCCTGATGAACGCCCCCGGGAGCGTAGCGTTTTGTTACCTGGTTCTCGTGGCAACGATTAATTTGTGACATAGTCGACATCGGGGAACAAGGATACATCGGGGATTTACATGGAAGCGTCAAGACTCCTTCCATATCGCGGAGCGGCCTACGAACAGCTTCTGGACACGCTCTACGCCACGCCGGTGGACCAGCAATGCTGGCCCGCCTTCCTGGAGCAACTGGTGCGGGTCAGCCGCTCCCGCTCAGCGCGCATGCTGGTGCTTGATCGGGCCGCCGAGCAGGTCACCTCCAGCGCCAAGGTGAACATCGACGACGGTGCCCACCGCGACTACGTGGACTATTTCGTCAATGCCTGCCCCTGGCGGCCGGAACTCCGCGACAAACCCGCCGGACGTTTGTACTCCACCTACCTGGATTTCTCCTGCCGCCAGAAACGCTTCTACCATACCGAGTTCTACAACGACTGGGCCCGGCAACTGGACATCCATCACGGCGTCTGCGGCACCGTCCACCAGGCCGGGGAGCACACCATCCAACTCCTGGTCCAGCGCACCGGCGGCCAGGGCCCCTATGATCAGTCCGACACGGACTGGTTCAACCACCTGGTACCCCATGTTCGCCGCGCCATCGAGCTGACCCGCCATGGCGAACGTCTGCGCTGGCGTGGCGAGGCGGGCTCGTTGGCCGGCCACCGACCCTACGCCATCGTGGGCGCCGCCGGACGGGTGGAGTATCTGTGTGAGCGGGCGGAGGCGCTGATCGCCAACGAACCGGAGCTGGTGCATCACCATGGCCGCCTGACTCCGCGCCAGCCGGCCCTGCGAGGCCGCTTTCAGCAGCTCCTCGACGGCGTGCTGGCCGGTGCCGGCCGTGGCTGGAACCACGCCGGCGGCGCGCTGGCCGTGCCCCGCCCCGGTCAGCGGCCGCTGGTGTGCGTGGTCAGCCCGCTGGCTCCGGAAGTGAGCCGCGCCCTGCTGCCCGGCAGCGGGCGGGCGCTGGTCTATTTCCATCTTCCGGAGCAGGAAGCGCGGGTGGATGAACAGCAGGTCGCCATTCTGTTCGACCTCACCCCGGCGGAAGCCCGGGTCGCCCGGGGCGTGGCGGAGGGCCGCGACCTCGCCTCCCTGGCCGGCGACCAGGGCGTCGCCATCGAGACGGTGCGCGGCCAGCTCAAGTCGGTGTTCCGTAAAACCGGCACCTCGCGCCAGAATGAACTGGCCGCCCGCATCCTGAAATCTCCCGCCCTGAGACCGGCGGAGCCCCCACCGATCAGCCTGGCCTGACTCCGTCAGCCGCCGTGCTCCTCCATCAGATGGCGGCGGTTACGCTCCCGGGTGTGCGCCACGACTTTGGGATAGTCACGCAACAGCCATGACGCCGGGCGCGCCGGCTGCACGCATTCCAGGCAGGCCAGATGGTCCCGTTTCTCGACCACGAACCGGTCCTCCAACCGGAAGGGCGCGGTGACGATCTGGCGCTTGTCGTCCTCCAGCCCTTCCGGCGCCGCGCCCCAGAACTCCCCGGTGATACGGCCCGGCTCCACCTGGTAACGCACCAGGCCGATGCCCACGAACTGTTTCGCCGACCATCCCTGGGGAGCCTCGTCGAACAAACGCACCGAGGCACCGCCGGTACCGCACAGCACCTGCACATATCCCAGCGACGACTCGACGCCGTAGGCCATGCGCCTGGAACGCTGATAGACGTGGTCGTGGCCGACCAGCAGCAGGTCCACGCCATAACGCAGCAGGATATTCTCCTGCAGGGTGACCAGGGCGAAGTTGGCCGGGCTGCGGCCATCCTGATCGGTCCAGATCGGATAATGCTGAACCAGCACGATAAAATCGATTTCGCCCCGGGCGCGGCGCGCGGCGGCCTTGGCCAGATCGATTTCCAGATTGACCAGTTCCTCGGCCAGGGAAAAATCCTCGATCAGCGCGCCGGCGCTGCTGACGAAGAAATGGACGCGATTAATGTCGAAGGCGTAGTAGGTGCTTCCTGGATTGGGGTTGAGATTGTCCAGCAGCGGGTCCGGATGGGTGAGCCGGCTCTTGAACGCCTTGCCGGCGGTCAGCCCTTGGCCGTCCTTGCCCTCGTGGTTGCCCGCCGCCGCCATGGTCAGGGTGCTGGCGAGCAAGGGTTCCGCCATGTCGAACCACTGGTCCCACACCGGCTGATCGCCATTGGCGTAGGACAGGTCACCGGCCAGCACCAGCAGATCCCGTTGATGGCGCTGGCTCTCGTCGATCACGCGGCGGGCCCGCTCGTTGACCCCCACATCGCCATAGTGGATGAAGGCCCAGTTGTCCCTGGGAATGGCATCGAGCCAGTAAACCCGGGACCAGCCGCCCTCCGGCGAGCCGACCCGATAGCGGAACGGTTTGTCCGGGTCCAGGGCCGGCGCCATGGCCCGATGGGTACGAGCGTCCACGCCGAAGGTCTGCTCGGAAAAAGCGTATACCCACTTCAGCAACGATCGGCTCTGAATACGCGCCTCATCCCAGGACCCATCGGGCTGATCGTATTCGAGCCGCTGGCGGGGCGCCTCGGCGCCATCGGTGAACCAGGTCAGGGTGCGGGTGCGGTTGCTGTTGTCCTGCACACTGACATGCAGCCCCCGGGGCGGATGGGTGGCCGGTTCCGGCGTCGGGCCCGGCGTGCCCGGGGTGGTCGGGTCCGGCGCATCCGGCTGGTTCGGCGCGGGCGCCCCGGGAGACGACGCGCTTTGGTCGCCATCGCCACCACCGCCGCCGCAACCCGCCAACACCACCGCGGAACCGGCCATGCCCTTCAGCAACCACCGGCGCCGGTGGTCGAGACCGGTCGGGAAACGTTCGTCATCACGCTGCATCGTTGTGCTCCTTGGCGAAATGCCGGGAGCATGGCCGCTGCATATGTCGGTTGGCTGACAATACCCCGCCGCGACGGTGGGCTTTTGGTAGCGTTCAGTGAGGCCTTGTAAACGGGCTCAGTCGATCAGGGGCAGGCGGTGTTCCAGGGTGGCCGCGCGCACCGCGTCGGGGATGCGGATTTCCGTGGCCAGGGGCAGATGATCGGAGAGCCGGCAGTCGGTGAGCACGCGGGTGTGGCGCACCTCCAGCTCCGGCGAACGCAGGATATGGTCGATGTGCCGGTCCGGCGCCCAGCTCGGGAAGGTGAACAGTTCGCCTTCAACCGGCACCAGGTCCAGTTCCGCCAGGGGCGAATGGGCGAGGTGCTCAAGCCGGCAATTGAAATCCCCCATCACCACCGTGTAGCGGTAGGGGCGCAGCAACCGGCCCACATAACCAAGCTGGGTGTTGCGCATCTTCTCGCCCAGGGCCAGATGTACCACCGCCACCACCAGTGGCTGTATCGGATGGCCGAACTTGATCAGGATGGCGCCGCGACCGGGCAGGCCGGGCAAGGTGTGGTCCTCCACCGCGAACGGCGTGAGGCGGCTCAGGAAACCATTGCTGAATTGCCCGAGCCGGCCCAGGTTACGGTTAAGCTGCTGGTGCCAGAACGGAAAGTCCGCCATTGAGGCCAGGTGCACCAGCTGGTTGACGTTGCGCGAGCGCAGGCTGCCGCCATCCACCTCCTGCAGGCCCACCACGTCGAAGTGGCGCACCACCTCGGCGATCTGCTCGATGGTCTCGACGCTGCGCGGGTGCGCCACCAGATGCTTCCAGCTACCGGTGAGGTACTCCCGGAAGCGGCTCGTGCCGATGCCCGCCTGGATGTTGAAACTAAGCAGCTTGAGGCTGTCCTCGGGCAGGGTCACCTCGCGCACCCGCCGGGTGCGCCGGTGCCCTTCCCGGGCCAGGGAGAAGCCCGCCGGGCGGGCTTTCCAGGATTGATAGGCGATACGGGCGCGGTCCAGCAGCATGGACGCTCGGACTCCGGTTACTTGCTCTCTTGCTCGACCAGGTAGTCGATCACGTCGAACATTTCCGCGTTGCTCTTGAGCCCGTCGCGCAGGATCAGGTACTTGCCGTTGACCACGAAGGAGGGCACGCCACGAATCTGATAGTCCCGGGCCAGGGCATCCGCCTGACGCAATTTGGTGGACACCCCGAAGGAGCCGTAAAGCTGGTTGAACTCATCCTTGTCGACCCCGTACTTGGCGAAGAAATCAGCCAGCGCGGTGGGCGTGAACAACGGTTCCCGGTGCTTGTGGATAGCGTCGAAAACGGGCTGATGCACCTTGTCGACGATATCCAGGATATCGGCCACGTAGTAGGCCCGCGCCAACGGCTCGGCATTGCGCAGGAAGGTCACCGGGGTGCGCACATAGTCCACGTTATCCGGCTTGTTTTCGAGCCACTCGTGAACCAGCGGTTCCAGGCTGTAGCAATGCGGGCAGATGTAGGAGAAGAACTCGCGCACTTCCACCTTGTCCGGGTTTTCCACGCTACCCGGCGCTTCGAGCACCTTGTAATGCGTCCCTTCCGCATAGCGGGCATGGCCGCCGGATTCCGCCGCCCCGACCCCGCCGGCCAGGCCCAGACCCACCAGCAAAGCCGCTGCCGTCATGAGCTTACGCAACATGAAATTCTCCTTGTTGTAGGCTAGTCCACTCTGTGACCGTCCCGGGGCGAAAATGCTCCCGACGATCGGAAAGATCTTCATTATGACCACAACTTCGCCCTCTTGCATAAAGACAGGCAACAAAAAAGGCAGCCCCTGGCTGCCTTTTTTGTTGTTGCCGGCGGGTCGGGGCTTATTCCCCGGCGCCACCTTCGTCCGCGGAGAGCCCGGAAACGAAGCTCGCCACCGCCTTGATCTGAGCATCGCTCATCTTGGCGGCGACGGTGCGCATCATCGCCTGCGGATCGTTGGCGCGCTTGGCCATGTCACCGATGGCCTCGCTGCCGGCGGCGCGGAACGCCTTGAGCTGCGATTCCACGTAGTCGGCGTGCTGGCCCGCCAACGCCGGGAAACCGGCGGCGTCGATGCCCTGACCCGCCGGGCCGTGGCAACCGGAGCAGGCGGGAATACCGGCCTGCACGTCACCGCCACGATAGAGCCGCTCGCCCTGCTCGACCCAGTCCGGGCTGGCCTGACCGGTGGTGATCGCCTGCTCGGCGAAGTACGCCGCCAGATCCTGCATGTCCTGCTCGCTCAGGTTGGCCACCTGGCCCGCCATGATGGCGTTTTCCCGGGCGCCGGATTTGAACGCCTTGAGCTGTTCCAGCAGGTACTTCTGCCCCTGGCCCGCCAGGCTCGGGTACATGCCGGACGGTGAATTGCCGTCCGGGCCGTGGCAGGCGGCGCACGGCTGGGATTTTTCCTTGCCGGCTTCCGGGTTCCCCTCAGCCAGTGCGAAAGGGGCGGCAACCACGGCCGCCAGCAGCACGATCAGCTTGATACACTTCATGGCCTTTCCTTCAAAAACAGCGACTTACTTCGACATGTGTTCGATCAGGGCGCGGTATTCCTCGTCGGAGCAGTCTCCGCACATGCCCCCCGGCGGCATCGCGTTGTAACCCTCTTTGACGTGCTTGAGCAGCGTGTCCATGCCTTTCTCGAGGCGCGGTTTCCAGGCGGCCTGGTCACCGGTCTTGGGTGCGCCCGCGGCGCCGCTGGAATGGCAGTAGGTGCAACTTTGATCGTAGCGTTCCTTAACGGCATCGGCCTGGGCACCGGTGGTCAGGCCCAAGGCCAGAGTCAGGGCGAGCCCTGCGATCAAACCTTTCATGCGGTATCTCCCCGTGGAGCTGGCGACATGCTGCTGGCTTTATTGTGGTCTTTATCCGGTATTTGCCTTTAAAGACAAAGACCTGTAGAACGTCGGCCACGCGGCGAACGCGCGACGGCGCGCATTATATACCAGAGGTCCGCTCCCGTCATATGCCTTATTAACGGTGCGGTTTTTCCAATCCGCCCAGTGTGAGACCCGGCCCATGCCCCAACACCCGACCCAGCGCCTGCTGCACCAGGCCCGTTTCCTCAAGAGCGCCCAGACCGTGGAGCAATGCCCACCGGACGAGGGCTACGAGGTGGCGTTCGCGGGCCGCTCCAACGCCGGCAAATCCAGCGCCATCAACCGTCTCACCGGTCAACGCAGCCTGGCGCGCACCTCCAAGACACCCGGTCGCACCCAGCTTCTGAACTTCTTCGAGCTGGATGAAGAGCGCCGGCTGGTGGATCTGCCCGGCTACGGCTATGCCAAGGTGGACAAACAGACCCGCCAGCAATGGCAGCATCACCTGGATGACTATCTGGCCCGTCGGGCCTGCCTGGCGGGCCTGGTGCTGCTGATGGACATCCGCCACCCGCTCAAGGACTTCGACCGGCTCATTCTGGACTGGTCCGCCAAGGCCGGCATGCCGCTGCACCTTCTCATCACCAAGGCCGACAAGCTCAAATTCGGCGCCGCCAAATCCACCCTCCTGCAGGTGCGCAAGACCCTCAAGGACCACCCGGCGCCGCTCAGCGCCCAGTTGTTCTCCGCCACCGCGGGCACCGGTTGCGACGAAGCCTGGGACCGTCTCGGCGACTGGCTGCGGGTGCCGCCACCGGCCGAGGGCAACTGACCCTCTCTGTCACACTTTCGACGCTTTTCGGCACTATATTGATTCCCGTCAACACGGGTCCATTCCGGTTCCGATATCGTAACCTCATGATTTGTATCCGGTTTTTCTGTATCGGCCGGTACGGCACGGGGTTTGCTATAGATAGGATGGATAGGGGAAAAGTCCGGCCCGGAGCCGGCACCTGCTTTTCAGCAGGCAAAAAAAATCCCTGGCAGCAAGTGGGGGGAAGGGAACGACTGCGCTGCCAGGGAGGCTTGCCGCCCCGGCCTCCTGGGGGAGAGACCGGGGTGTCCAGAAGCTACGAACCGGCGAGGGTACTGGGGGATCGGGGGTACCGGTCCGTAGCCATTAGTTAGGACCGGCCGCCTTTCGAAAAAGTTTCCCGGTGCTTTCACCTTTTACAAATTTCACTTTTCGTCTCCGAAACCTTCTCTGTTCAGGCGCCCTGGCCACCCCGGGGTTACTGTTTCCAGGGGCGCCCGCGGGTGTCCTCGCGGCGTTTCAGCTCGCGGTGCATGGCGGCCTTGGCCAGCATGTGCGCCGACACCGGAGCGGTGATGAACAGGAACAGGGCAATCAACACTTCCTGCAACTGCAACGCCTGCTCCCGCCAGGAGAAAAACAACAGCGAGGCCAGAATGGTCCCGCCCACGCCCAGGGTGGTGGCCTTGGTCGGCCCATGCAGCCGCAAATAGAAGTCCGGCAGGCGAGCCAGGCCGATCGACCCCACCAGGGCGAATACGCCTCCCACGAGGATGGCGGCACTGACCAGAAACTCAACCACTTGGTTCATGATTTTTCCTCCCGACCGCTATTCGATGATATCGCCGCGGGTCATGTATTTGGCCACCGCCACGGTGGACACGAAGCCGATCAGGGCGATCAGCATGCCCGCCTCGAAGTACAGCTTGCCGTCGGTGGCGATGCCGTACAGCACGATCAACGCGATGGCGTTGATGTACATGGTGTCCAGGGCCAGGGCCCGGTCCGGCAGGGTGGGGCCGCGCAAAAGCCGGTAAAGGTTGAGCAGCAGGGCCAGTACGATCAGGCCGAACCCCACCGGTAACGCGATGGCTAGCATTCGAAGATCTCCTTCAGGGGCCGCTCGTAGCGCTGCTTGATCTGCGCCACCAATGCCGCCTCGTCGTCCATATCCAGGGCATGGATAAGCAGGGTGCGGCGGTCCTCGCTGACATCCGCGCTGACGGTGCCGGGGGTCAGGGAAATGGTGCTGGTGAGCAGGGTGATGGCGAAGTCATCGGTTAGCTCCAGCGGCATCTCCACGAACGCGGGTCGCAGCTTGCGCGGCGACCCCAGAATCAGGCGCGCCACCACCAGATTGGCGGTGATGATGTCCCAGTGCACCACCAGCACGAAGCGCACCAGCTTGAGGAAATCCCGCAGCCGCGGCACGTTGGGCCAGAAGGGCCGGGTGCCCAGGGGCAGCACCACCGCCAGCACCAGCCCCAGCAGGCCATGCCCCCAGGAAAAACCATTGAGCAGCAGCCAGGATAACCACAGCAGCAGGCTCAGCATTGGAAACGGCAGTAAACGACTCATCACGCGCCTCCTCCCAGCACCGCCTCGATATACAGTTCCGGCCGGGCCCACTGGGCGGCCGCCGCCACCGTGGCCTCCAGCACCGGCTCACCCCAGATCGCCAGCACCGGCGCGGCGCCCAGCAGCAACACGGTGGCCACCAGGCGCGGCCGGTCCAGGCGCCGCGCCCGACCATCGCCGGTGGCGCGCCAGAACAGGGTGGAACCGGCGCGGCTCATGCCCACCACGCCAAGCAGGCCGCCGCCCAGCAAAAACAGCCAGTACAACGGCGACGGCACGGTCTGCAGCAACGCCACCTTGCCCATGAACCCGGACAACGGCGGCAACCCGATCACCGCTATAGCGCCCAGGAAGAACAGCGCCGCCAGCCCGGCCCGGCCCGCCGGCGCCGGCCCGGCCACCAACTGATCGCCCAGCTTGCCGCGCCCCCGCGCCACCAGATCGGCGAGCAGAAACAAACCGCCGCACACCAGGGTAGAATGGATCAGGTAATACAGCAGGGCCCCCATGGCCTCTGGCGAGCCCCAACTGAGACCGGCCATCAACGTGCCCACGGACATCACCACCAGGTACGCCACCATCTCCCCCAGGCGGCGGGCGCCGAGCACGCCAATGGCCGCCAGCAGCAGGGTCAGCAACGCCAACACCCAGAGCGCATCGCGGCCCAGACCGGCCAGGGGCCCGTCCATGAACGCCAGTCCCTGGACCCGGGCGATCGCATAAACCCCCACCTTGGTCATGATCGCGAACAGGGCCGCCACCCCGGCGGTGGCATTGGCGTAGGCGGCCGGCAACCAGAAATAGAGCGGGAACAGCGCCGCCTTGAGTCCGAACACCACCCACATAAGCAGGCCCGCGATGCGCGCCAGCTCCAGGGCGCCACCGTCGAGCTGGCCCAGCTTGACGGCGAAATCCGCCATGTTGAGCGTGCCGGTGGTGCCATACACCAGCCCAAGCGCCACCAGAAACAACGCCGAACCGATCAGGTTAAGCACCACGTAATGGATGCCCGCCTTGACCCGGGCCGGGCCGCGCCCGTGCAGAGCCAGCCCGTAGGAGGCAATCAACAACACCTCGAAGAACACGAACAGATTGAACAGGTCGCCGGTCAGGAAAGCACCGTTAATGCCCATCAGCTGGAGCTGGAACAGGGCATGGAAGTTAGCGCCACGCTTATCGTCCGCTCGGCTCGCGTACAGCAGCGCCGGCAACGCCAGCAACGAAGTAAGCAGCACCATCAGGGCGCTGAGCCGGTCGAGCACCAGTACGATGCCGAACGGCGCCGCCCAGTCACCCAGCTGATAGACCTGGATATCGCCGCCGGCGGCCCGCAAGTACAGCGACACCGCCACCGGGATCAGTGCCAGGGCGGAGACCAGTCCGGTGAGACGGCGCAGCGGCTGGCGCTCACGCACCTCCAGCAGCAGCAACATGCCGGCGAAGGCGGGAATCAGGATCGGCGCGATGATCAAGTGTTCCATCAGCGCTCCCCTCCCTCATCGGCGTCGCCATCCACATGGTCGGTGCCGGTCTCCCCCTGGCCACGCAGGGCCAGCACCACCAGAAAGGCGGTCATGGCGAAACCGATGACGATGGCGGTGAGTACCAGCGCCTGGGGCAGCGGGTCGGTGGAGGGCCCACCGCCGACGATGGGCGCCTGATCCAGCGCCAGCCGACCGGAAGCGAACACGAACAGATTGACCCCGTAGCTGAGCAGGGTAATACCCAGAATCACCGGGAAGGTGCGCGCGCGCAGCACCAGATAGACTCCGGTGCCCACCAGCACCGCGATCATGATGGCGACCATGGCTTCCATCACGCCCCTCCCTTCTTATCGTCCAGCAAGGACAACTTGCCCAGGTTGGCCAGCATCAACAGTGTCGCCCCCACCACGGTGAGGAACACCCCGGTATCGAACAACATGGCGCTGGCCAGCTCGAATTCACCGACCAGGGGCCAGTGCACATGGTCGAAGGTGCTGGTCAGGAACGGATGGCCGAAGAACCAGGAGCCCAGCCCGGTGATGCCGGCCAGCAGCAGCCCCACCGCCACCACCGGGTGATAATCGCCAGGCATGCGCCGGTGCACCCATTCCACCCCGGAAGCCACGTACTGCAACAGCAGCGCCACCGAAGTGATCAGGCCGGCGATAAAACCACCGCCGGGCAGGTTGTGTCCGCGCAGGAAGATGTACACCGAGATCAGCAGCGCCAGCGGCAACAGCGGCCGGGAGATGGTCACCAGTACCAGGGGATGGGCATCCCGGGCCCAGGGGCGGCCCATCGAATCGCTGGGCGCGGACAGCAGGTCCAGGTCGCGCAGCAGGGCGTAGATGCCCATGGCGGCGATGCCCAGCACGGTGATCTCGCCAAAGGTATCGAAACCACGGAAATCCACCAGAATCACATTGACCACGTTGGTACCACCGCCACCAGGCTTGGCGTTATCCAGGAAATAGCCACTGATGCTCTGCAGATCACTGGTCATCATGGCGAATGCCATCAGGCCCACGCCGCCACCGATCACCACCGCCAGCACCAGGTCCCGGGTTACCCGCAAGGCGCCGGACTCCATATGCGTGCGCACCGGCAGGAAGTACATGGCCAGCATCAACAGCAACACCGTGACCACTTCCACGGACAGCTGCGTCAACGCCAGATCCGGCGCAGACAGACGCACGAAGGTGAGCGACACCACCAGGCCCACCACGCTCACCGACATGATCGCGGTCATGCGGTGACGGTGCAGCACCGCCGTGATCACGGCCGCCACCACCAGCATGGTCCCGGCTAGCAGCGCCACGCCGTCCAGTGGCAGCATTGACCGCGTGCCATCGATGACCGCCGGCGACAGATGCACCAACAACACCAGGGCCACCAGCGCCAGCAGCCAGGCGGCGTAGCTTTGCAGCGAGCCGTTGCGCAGGGCGCCACCAAGCGCGGTCGCGGCCCGGACCAGGGCCTGCACCCGCCCCTCGAAGATCAGATTGGCGTTGATCGCCGGCAATCGGTCGTACTGGGCGAACAGCCAGCGGCGCAGGCTGTACACGGCGACACCACCCACCAGCGCCACCACGCTCATCAGCAGCGGGATATTGAAGCCATGCCAGATCGATAGATGATAGTCCGGCAGCTCGCCACCGAGGGTGGCGCGGCCGGCCACCGCCAGCAGCCCGGCCACGGTGATCGAGGGCAACACGCCCACCGCCACGCACAACGCCACCAGGATCTCCACCGGCACCTTCATGTAGCGCGGCGGCTCGTGGGGCGGAAACCTGGGCAGATTGACCGGCTCGCCATTGAAGAAAACGTCGTGGATAAAGCGCGCCGAATAAGCCACCGAGAACACCCCGCCCAGGGTGGCGCCCAAGGGCAGCACCCAGCTCATGGCGCCCAGCCGGCCGGACTGCAGGGTCTCGGCGAAGAACATCTCCTTGGACAGGAAGCCGTTCAGCAAGGGCACCCCGGCCATGGCCGCCGAGGCCACCATGGCCAGCACCGCGGTGTAGGGCATGTACTTCCACAGGCCGTTGATACGCCGCATGTCCCGGGTGCCGGTCTCGTGATCGATGATGCCGGCGGCCATGAACAGGGATGCCTTGAAGGTGGCGTGGTTGATGATGTGAAACACCGCCGCCACCGCCGCCAGCTCGGTGTTGAGGCCGAACAGCAGGGTGATCAGCCCCAGATGACTGATGGTGGAGTACGCCAGCAGCCCCTTCAGATCGTGCTGGAACAGCGCCGCCGCCGCCCCCCACAGCAAGGTGGCCATGCCCGCCAGCGTGACCAGATCGAACCAAAGATCCGTGCCCGCCAGCATCGGGTAGAAGCGGGCCAGCAGGAAGACCCCGGCTTTGACCATGGTGGCGGAATGTAAGTAAGCACTCACAGGCGTTGGTGCCGCCATGGCGTGGGGCAGCCAGAAATGAAATGGGAACTGAGCGCTCTTGGTGAAGATGCCCAGCAACACCAGCACCAGAATCAATGGATAGAGCCCGCTGGCGCGAATCAGATCGCCGCTGGCCAGGGCCTGATCCAGGGAATAGCTGCCCACCACCTGGCCGATCAGCAACACCCCGGCAAGCAACGCCAGGCCGCCCATGCCGGTAACGGTGAGCGCCATGCGCGCGCCCTTGCGGGCGGCGCTCTGGTGCGACCAGAAGCCGATCAGCAGGAAGGAACTGAGGCTGGTCAACTCCCAGAACAACACCAGCAGCAGCAGGTTGTCGCTGGTCACCACGCCCAGCATGGCGCCCATGAACAACAGCAGGAAGGCGTAAAAGCGACCCGCCTTTTCCTTGGCGGAAAGGTAATAGCGGGCGTAGAGGATCACCAGCAGGCCGATGCCCAGCACCAGCAACGCGAACAGCAGCGCCAAACCGTCCAGGCGAAACGCCAGCGCCAGCCCCAGGCTGGGCATCCAGCTCAGGCTGTTGCGCACGGTCTGGCCATCGAACACCTGGCCGGCGGGCGTGATCAGCAGCACCAGGGCCAGCGCCGGCATCAGGGCCGCGCTCAGAGCCAGCAGGGTACGCGGCGCCCTCAGCCGCTCGGCCAGAGGCGGCAACACCGCGCCCAGGAAGGGCAACAGCACCAGAATGGCAAGATTCATAGAGTATCCGTTATCCGTCGCGGCAAAGCCGCTTTGAGCTTAACAGGTCAAGACTCGGCAACAACGGGCGGATCGGGAAAATAGGGGCGACGCCCGCGGCGAGGACAATGCGCGGGCGCGATCATCATTCTGTTGTACAGCGAATGACGCGCCATGGACGGGACTCTTCGAATGTGGATCGACAGTATGCCACGAGCCCCGGGGGTCTGTCAGAACTCGCCGACGAACTGATTGTAGAACTGGCGCGCGGTGCGCCCGGAACGCACCCCTCTCTCCATGGAGAAGCGGCGCGCGCGAATGTGCAGTTGCTCCGGATCGGCCACCGGACCGAACAGGTGGTCGACCATCTCGAAATAACGCTCCTCGTTGATCGGGTAGAAGCTCAGCGACAGGCCGAAACGGTCCGCCAGGGAGATCTTCTCTTCCACCACGTCGCCGTGGTGAATTTCACGACCCACCACCCGGCTCTGCTCATTGTCGCTCAGATACTCACTGACCAGATGGCGCCGATTGCTGGTGGCGTAGAGCTTCACGTTCGAGGGCGGCAGCTCCAGGGAGCCTTCCAGCACGCTCTTGAGGTGCTTGTAATGGCTGTCGCCGTCCTCGAACGCCATGTCATCACAGTAGATCACGAAACGCTGGGAGCGTTCCCGAATGTCGTCGACGATCTCCGGCAGATCCACCAGGTCGTGCTTTTCCACCTCGATGACGCGCAGCCCCTTGGGTGCGTAGGCATTGAGCAAGGCTTTCACCAGCGAAGACTTGCCGGTGCCGCGACTGCCCCACAGCAGCGCATGATTGGCGGGCTTGCCGGCCAGGAAACGTTCGGTGTTCTGGATCAGCTTGGCCTTCTGCGTCTCGATGCCAAGCAGGTCATCCAGGGATACCGGGTCCAGATGCCGCACCGGACGCAGCCGTTGTTGTCGGGGCCGCCAGATCGCCGCCACCTCGTCGCGCCAGTCCACCTCGTTCATGATGCCTGTTTCCTTTTCACCGTTTACACAGACGGACAATGATAGGGTCAATAGGCTTGTCATGGCACCCATCTTGATCCGTTCTCCGCAATGACCGCGCCACGACGCCGGTTCACGCGGTACCATGGCGGCCAGATTTCATTGTCCAAGGGAGTATTCCGATGCTGCGTTCCATTGCCCTGCTCGGCGGCCTGGCCGCCCTCGCCACCGGCTGCGCCCAACAAGCCGTGGCGCCGCCGGCCGACGCCAACCTCTGTCCGGAGCCCCGCCCCCAGGCCTGTACCATGGAGTACCGCCCGGCCATCGGCTACGACAAAACCGGCAAGCAGGTCGGCAAGTTCGGCAACGCCTGCCACGCCTGCGGCCAGGACGGCGTCTACTACACCCTGCCCGAGGACGGGGAGACACGTTAATTGTCCCGCTCGCCCCTGTCGCTTCTGCTGGATTTCGACGCCCAGTACCAACGAGACCGGAACCAGACGCCGGCGTTCCTGCATCGCCGTGACCGGCGCCTGGCCCTGGCCCGGCAGGAACGCGGCGCCGGGGCACTGTCGGTGACGGACTGGCTGCATGCGGTGGACGCCGGCGACCGCCACGACCAGCGGCCACTGCGCCGCTGGCGCCGGGCCACCCTGGCATTCACCGCCGCCGGCGCGGTGCTCGGCGTGCTGACCATGCTCGGCCTGCTCTATGTCACCGGCCCGGCGCGCATCAACGTGACCCTGTTCGTGGCCCTGGCCCTGCTGCAACTGATGCTGGCCCTGGCCACCGCCGGCCAGGCCCTGGCTGGCTGGCGCCCCTGGGGCGCCCTGTTCGACCGAGGCGAAGACGGCGAAGCACCCGTACTGCGGCAACTGCAACCGCAACTGGCGGCCCGGGCGGCCCAGGCCGGCGGCCTGGCGTTCGCGCTCACCGCCCTGGCCACCCTGCTGATCCAGGTGCTGATACGCGACCTGGCCTTCGGCTGGAGCACCACCCTGCAAACCTCGGCACCGGCCTACCAGCAATTGATGGAAACCCTGGCCTGGCCTTGGCGGGCCTGGTTGCCCGCCGCCGTGCCCGGCCCCGAGCTGGTGGCCCAGTCCCGCTATTTCCGCCTGGAGGGCGGGGCGACGACGGACCCGGCGCTGCTGGGTGGCTGGTGGCCGTTCCTGACCATGCTGTGGCTGTGCTATGTGGTACTGCCACGGCTGGCGCTGCTGGTGCTCAGCCGCTGGCACCTGAACCGGCGGGCCCGCCGCCTGCTGCGCGACCACCCCGGCCATGCCGCCCTGCGCGAGCGACTCACCACTCCCTGGGTGGACAGCGGCGACGATGGGCCGGCGAGCGCGCCACCACCACGGCTCGGCGACAACCCGGCACCGGCACCGCCGGACGACGCCGGCACCCTGATCCGCTGGGCCGGCGCCGACCATCCCCTGCCCGGGCGCCCGCCCCGAGTCCTGGACGCCGGCGGCAGCGCCAGCCTGGAGCAGGACCGGGACACCCTCAACCAGGCCGACCCGACGCGACCGGTGTGGTTGCTGGTGCGCGCCTGGGAACCGCCCACCGGCGATCTGGCGGATTTTCTTGATGACGCCCGCGCCCACTGGGGGCCGGACACCCCCATCGCGGTGCTGCCCCTGGCGGACAACGACACCGCCCTGGCCCCCTGGCGCCGCTTTATCGCCCGCCGGGGCGATGCGGCCCTGCTGCTGTGCCCGCCGCCGGCACCGGTCAGCGAGGAGGCGCGCCCATGACCACCCTGCCCCGCTTCGCCGTGGTCGGCCATCCCAACAAGGGCAAATCGAGCATCGTCGCCACCCTGGCCCAGAACGACGGCATCGCCATCGCCCTGGAACCGGGCACCACCCGCAACAGCCAACGCTACCCGCTGAGCGTGGACGATCGCCCGCTCTACGAGCTGATCGACACCCCCGGTTTCCAGCGCCCGCGCAGGGTGCTGGCCTGGCTGCAGGCCCACAGCGCCAGCGCCTCGGACCGGGCGGACACGGTGCGCGCCTTCATCACCCAGCACCGCGACGACCCGCGTTTCCATGACGAATGCGAACTGCTGACACCGATTCTGGAAGGCGCCGGCATTCTCTACGTGGTGGACGGCGCCGTGCCCTATAGCCCGGAACAGGAAGCGGAGATGGAGATCCTGCGCTGGACCGGCCGGCCCAGCCTGGCGCTGATCAACCGCATCGGCGAAGGCGACCACCTGGACGACTGGCGCGCCGCTCTCGGTCAGTACTTCCAGATCGTGCGCGACTTCGACGCCGTGCACGCCCCCTTCGAAACCCACCTGAGCCTGCTGCGTGGTTTCGGCCAGCTCGCTCCGGAATGGGAGGCGCCCCTGGAGGAGGCGGTGGGCCACCTGCGCGCCCAGCGCGCTCACCGCCAACACCAGGCCATGGCCCTGATCAGCGAGGCCCTGGCGGACATGCTGACCCACGCGGAAAGTGCCCGCTTCAACGAACACGACAATCGCGACGCCCTGGAGCACGACCTGGCTCGGCGCTGGCGCGACCGCCAGCGCCACCGGGAACAAACCCTGCGCCGGGACGTGGAAACGCTCTACCGCCACCGGAACCTGCACCGGCGGGAACAAAGCCTCGACTGGGAAACCGGCCACGACCTGTTCAGCGAACAAACACGCCGCGCCTGGGGCGTAAGCCGCACCTACCTGGCCACCGCCGGGTTCGGCGCCGGGGCGATCGGCGGGGCCGGTATCGACGCCCTGGCCGCCGGCCACTCCCTGGGCACCGGCGCTCTGATCGGCGGCGTGCTGGGCGCCGCCGGCAGCCTCTACTACGGCGGCAAATACGCCGACAAATTGGGCGCGCTCAAGCTGCTGGCGCCGTTGGCTGGCGGCGGTCGCCGCGCCGAATTCGGCCCGGTGCGCGACCCGCAGTTCGGTTACGTGGTGCTGGGCCGCGCCCTGGAGCACTGGTTCCAAGTCAGCCACCGCAATCACGCCGGCCGCGACCCTCTCACCCTGAACCACGGCGACCGCCACTGGCTCGAACAACTGCCCCGCGGCGACCGCCAGCGCCTGCAAAAAGCGCTGCAAAATCCGCCCCGCCACGCCGGTGACGGCAAACGCCGCCAGGCCCTGGAGCAGGCCGTGGAGAACGCCGGCGCCGCCTTTCTGGAATGGCGGGAAGGTGCGCCGACTTAACGCCCTTGTTTTCTAAAGGTAGTCGCGAAGAAGCCGGTACAGCTCCGGGTGTTTTTCACTGAACCCGGCCCATCAGCGCGCCGCAATACATCCACGATCACCGACTCCTGCAATGTAAAACGGCCGGATTCAATCAACCGTTTCAGTCCCTCGGGGGAAGACACCTTCACCAGAAACCGTGTCATCCTTGTTTTCCTCGCCGCTTCTAGCGCGGTAAATCCGGAATCTTGAAGTACGGTGTTTTTTTATTGTCCAGGCTATGGAGGAACGCTTCCAGGTCGGCCAGCTCCTCCTGACTAAGGTCCAGCGGCTTGAGCAACGGACTGGTCACGGGGAACAAGGGGTCGCCTTGCTGATCATCCTTGGGGCGTGGATGCGCACCGCCGGCGTTATAAATGGAGAGGATGCCGTGCATCTTCCTGAACTTGCCGTTGTGCATCCACGGGCCCGTTTCCATCACATTGCGCAGGCCCGGTGTTTTGAAGGCACCCACGTCTTCTGGCCGGCCGGTCACGGCATAACGGCCCAGGTCCTCGTTCTTGCTACCGTAGAAATGCAGCCCCAGATTGTGGAATCCGCCGTCGGTGAACAACGGGCCGTGGTGGCAGTTCATGCACCCCGCCCGGCTGCGAAACAGATCCAGGCCACGGATCTCCGCCTCGCTCAAGGCGTCGGCATCACCGCCGTAAAACAGATCGAAACGGGTAGAGCCGGTGGTGATCGTGGCCAGATAGGCGCCCAGGGCATCGGCCAGCCGGCGCGGGTCAAGAGTGGCATCGCCGAAGGCATCGTGAATCAGGCCGGCGTAGCCCGGCACCGCATTGATCGATGCCACCGCCGCGTCGAGCGTGCCGTGCATTTCCTGCGGATTGGTGATCGGTATCAGCACCTGATCACGCAGGGTGGCGGCGCGGCCGTCCCAGAACTGGGCCTGTTGAAACGCCGCGTTGGCGACGCTGGGCGTGTTACGGTGGCCTCGCTGGCGATCGTGCCCGTAAGGCACTTCACGACCGTCGGCCCAGCCCCATTCCGGATCGTGGCACGAAGCGCAGGCAATCTGGCCGGAACCGGACAAGCGCGGGTCGAAGAACAGGGTTTCACCCAAATCGCGCAGGGCGCGATCCACCGTCGGCGCGGACGGCAGCGGCCCCAGCGGGCGCGCGTCCACGCCGTCGTCCACCTGCAACGGCGGCCAGCAGTCCGGCCCGGCCCGGTACCGCTCGATGCGGTCCGCCTCGGCACCGGGGCACGCCTCGGCGCTCCCTTCCGCCAGCACCGTGCCACTCAGGGCCAGGGCGAGCAGGAGCAGCACCGGCCTTGTTGAGCGCCGGTGTTTCACAAACGCACCTTCATACCGAGCCAGTAATTGCGGCCGATTTCGATGCCCGAGTCATAGGTATTGGGGTTGCCATCGTCGGCGGTGTAGGTGCGAGCGTTGAAGACGTTATTGATCTGCGCGTCCAAGACCAGACCCGGCTTGCGGGTCACCTGCCAGGTCAGTTTCAGATTACTGATCCAGGTGGCGGGCCGGTCCCGATCCTCATACACGGCCAGGGACTCCGTAACGGTCTGACCGCTGGGAAGCGTGATGGTGTCGCCCTCCTCCACACGACCGGAATCCGCGATGTAGCGTTGCTCGTCACGCCAGGTGGTCACCAGGCTGGCGCGCAGGTCGCGGTGCAGGTCCGCCGCCATGCTGATGGTCGCCACCAGGGGCCGGTTGTAGTCATAGCGAATCCGTTCCAGGTCACCCTGGCGCATGCGCTTGCCCTGGTAATAGATGTATTCGTCGGCGAGCGGGTTATCGGCGCTCACGTCATAATCGGAATTCGATGTCTCCGCCTCCGACCAGGTGGTGCTCAGGCCCAGGTGATAGCGACCGAAGGTGCGATACCAGGCCAGTGAAAGCCCCTGATAACGGCTGCTGCCGTCGTTGGTCAGCCGGTACAGCTCGAAACCGTCCTGCTGGATCTCGGTGCGCTCCTGGGAGAGTTCATCGTGCCCTTCCCGGTGCACATAGCGGAGATCGAGAATGCCGCCCAGGAAGGCCTGCTTCACGCCCAGGGTGAGTTCGTCGCTGTAGGGCGTGTTCAGGTTCGAGAACACGTAACGCGTGCTCGCACCGCCGGAATCGCTCTCCCAGTCGCCCACCACGTTGGCCACCGAGCCCCGGTACTCGGTGTAGTGCGGCTTGCGCGCCTCGCGCAGTTTGTAGGACAGCAAGGGCGCGCTGTGATAGCGATTGGCACCGAAGGTAAGGTGCGTGCGACCGTCACCGAACACATCAAAGGCACCACGGAAACGCGGCGACAGGTTCAGATTGCCCAGGAAGTCATCGTAATCGTAACGGGCGCCGAGCACGGTCTTGACACGCCCCCAATAGGTGGATGCTTCCGTGTAAGCGGCGGCCTGAGCCAGTCCCACATCGAGGTCATGGGCTTCATACACATTGCGAGTGGAAAAGAACTGCTCGCCTTCCACGCAGTCCAGGCTGATGCCGCGGCATTCGATATCGGTGTTCACGATGCCGTTCTGATAAATGTAGGAAGTGGAAGGCCGGTCCTCGAGCACGCGCATGTAACTCAAGTCCAGACCATACTCCACCTTCCAGGTGCGCCCCAGCCACTTAAAGGGCTGGCGCTGGGCATCCAGGCCGAAGGTATAGCGCCGCTGCTGGCGATCCAGGTCGCCAAAACCGCCCTGGCGGCTGAAACCCAGGTCGTTATCGATGCCCCACGACCGGCTCGGGCTGTTCTGCCAGTTGAAAAAATGCTGCGGGGAGCGGCGGCTGTTTTCACTCAGCGACACCGCCAGGCGGGCGGTAATATCATGCCGATCGGTGAGCCAGGACAACTTGCCGTTGCCGGTCAGGCCACCGCCACGAACACTGAAGTCACTGTCTTTCGCGTCCTTGATAAAGTACTCGCCCTCATAGGGCGCCACCGCCAGCCCCAGGTCGAGCCAGCCTTCATCCCACACCGGCGTATAGAAACGACCATTGAGACCCAGATTCTCCTGCTCCTGGTTCTTGATCTCGCCCAGTGACACATCCGGGTTGCGCGAGTAGGAACGGGTGGCGCCCAGATAAACGCCCCGGCCGCCGGCCAGCGGCTGGTCCACGCTGATACCCATCCGCTCACGCTTGAACGAGTCCGGCTCCGGGGGCTCCGACGGGTTTTCGGCGTCGTCCGGCACATGGTGGAAAACCCGGTAGTGCACCCAGTCGGACCGCGTGGTGCTATAGGACAGATTGATCCGGCGCGGTCCCTGACCGGCACGGCGGGTTTTCATGTCCACCACGCCACCGGTGAAGTTGCCGAAGCGGGCCGGCACATTGCTGTCGTACACCGTCACCGATTCGATCATGTCCTCATCGATGAACAGCGACTGTTCATGCCCGGGGACATCGGTGATCGAATTCGGTTTGTCCGCCAGCGGATCAAGGCGGCTGTTGATGTCCACACCGTCAAGCTGGAAGTTGTTTTCGTAAGCGCGTCCACCGGATATGGAAATAGACGCCGGTTTCAGATCATGGAGGCTTTCCGGTTCATAGCGGTCCTCGCTGAACTGGATGTTGGGCAGCACCTCCAGAGCTTCGGTGACGCTGCCATTGGCGCTGCCGTAGTCGTCCAGCATGTGCCGGTCGAGACGATAGCTGCCCTCCGGCTCGGTGGTCACCGGCTGGGCGGCGCCATCGCCATGTACATAAACCGGCTTGAGGGTTTCCGGCTCATCGTCGGCGCGCGCGGACAGAACGATAAAAAAGAGGCCGGCGACCACGGTCGCCAGCCTGAACAGGTAGTCAGTCATGATCAGCCATCACAGGACGCGCAGAAGGGCGTGGAATCCTCATCGTCCGTGATGCCGTCACCGTCCAGATCGTCATCCAGCACCAGCACGCTGGCCGCGATCTCCTCCGCGCCGACCCCGAGATTGAAGAAGTCCGGGCGGCCATCGCCGTCCGTATCGCGCACCGCGATGGCGCCCTTGGCGAAATCGTTTTCGCCGGTCATTACCGTGGCGATGCTCTGCAGCATCAGATTGTGATCGTTGTTGGAAAGCCCGTCCTTCTCGCTGAGTGCCACCGCCTCATCGTAATAGCGAGCCTCCGCCAGCACCGCCACGGCCTGATTCAAATAAGTCAGACGCGAGCTATCGGACAGTTGCGCGTCGGCCAGGTTGGCCACGCCCAGCTGGTTACCGTTACCGAGGATCAGATCCCTCGCCAAGGCGCGGGCCTCCGCTACGTTTTGCTGGTCGGTAACGTTCAATGCGCCGGTTCGCAAAGCAATGTCGCCCGCTTGCCCGGCCATATCGACCAGGCGCGAGGCCAACGAGAGCCCCCCCGCCATGGCCGAGCTGCGTGCGCTGTCGCTGGATGCGCCCGCCGCTTCCTGGAAATAGCGGGTTCGCGCCTCACGACCGTAGTCCAGTGCCAGGCTCAGGTTATCGTTGCCGAGGGCGAGCGTGATCAGATCGATAAGCGCGCCATCGTACTGCTCATCCAGCATGCCGGCGGCTTCGCTTTCGGCCCGGGCGATGGTGTTGGCGGCGGCGTTCTTCAGGTCCAGTGCATTCTGATAGCTTGCAATTTCCTGAAGGATATCGAAACGATCACTGGGATCAGTTTCGCTTTGCACCAGCCTGTCGGCGATTTGTGCGCAGGTCGACATCCAGTCCGTTGCCCTATCCCGTGCACCTCTTGCACCGGTGAAGTCCACCAAAAGCAAGCAACCATCGGCAAGCAAGGCACCGCTTTCACCCTCATGAAATTGCTGATACTCGTCGGAGAGATAATAGTTCCATGCGGCATCACGAACCTGATCGCCATACTGCGCATAGCCATTGTCGTATAGCGCCTCCGCGAGCCGGCCGGACGCCCCGGCCCGGCTGAGCAGATTGGCAAGGTACTCTTGGGGCTCGTCGTATTCAGCACGAAGGTCATCCAGCGCGCCTTGCAGATCGCCATCCAGCACTTTCTGGTAGGCGATCCCGACGGCGATGTAGTCCATTGCTTTGGCTTTGATGTCGGCTTTGACGATCGCTTCGGCCTGAATCATATAGTCATCAGTACGGCCGGTGGTAATGTAATAAGGCGCCATGTAGCGCAGATAAGCATCCGTGCGCTCCATGTTACAGGGGCTCAGCGAGCGCGTAGCTTCAAAGGCATCGATCATGTCCTCGACCCGGCTTGTCTGACCAAGCCGATAATAGAAGTCAGCCGAATAGGAGTAATAGAGCGCGCGCAACCGATAATGTTGACAGCCGCTAGAGGTCTGGTAACCGAGCCCGTCATTGAAGCGCGTGAAGAGATCCGCGCTGGCAAGGGCACTTTCCAATTCCTGTTCGGCAAGCCCGGCTTGTTCCGCCTCATCCACCGCAGCCTCTGCGCCGTTTCGTAATGTGGTCATTACACGGCCATACACCGTACTGTAAGGCTGGCCTTCATACAGTTCGACGTAAGCAATCACCCTTTGTTGGGCGTCTTGCACTCCTTGCTGGTCGCCAATCTCCTCATAATCCATAACAAACTTGTTATACAACTCAGCATCGGAAGCCGAGAGATTCTCAATGCCTTTCGCATCAACGGACTCATCCAGCAACTGCAATGCCTGATCAACCAGCTTTTTTGCATCACTAATGATGCTCTGGTCGAGCAGTTCTTCCGCGATTACATGCGCGGCTTTCGCACGCTCGAAGGGTTGGAAAATCCTTGTACGCAGAATCAGCTGCGATTCATCCACAAGACCGGCGAAAGCCAATCCTCTGGCAACTTCCTGATAAACCGGATCCAGAATCAGATCGTCGAGCACATCGTCGAACAGCCGTTCGGCGCGGTAGAACGGCGACAGGTCGGAGGCGTAGAAGTATTCACGGCGGGCGTCGTTGTCCATGCCGAGTTTTTCCGCGTCGGTGAGCGGAATGCGGTGGTCCAGCGCGCGCAGGCCGGTGATGCGGACGATGTCGCTATCGGCGGCGAGGCCGGCGGGCACGGTGAAACCACTTTGCGCCAGGGCGGCCGGATCGAGATCGTAGCTTTGCAGTACGTAGCGCATCAGGTTGCGAATCTGCGGGCTGCCGGCGGGAACGCCGGCATCGCCGTTGGCGCTGATCAGCGCATCGGCCAGGGTGGCGATGTTGGCCTGACTGATGTCATCGTCGCTGTTCTGGGCGAACACCTCACTCAGGTAGAGCGCGATGCCCTGGCGCACGGCGAAGCGTTTGGCGGCGGCCACCACCGCGTCGGCATCCTGCCCGGGGGCGGCCTCGGCCACCGCCTGGAGTTCCTGTGCCAGCTCGTTGACGCGCCGGCGGCTGGCGTCGGTGAGAGCCGGGTCGGTGGCCAGCCATTCACGAGCAGCGTCCAGGTCACCGGTGTCGCGCAGCGCGTTGACCAGCAAGGTCATCGGCACGCTTTCCCGATTCAGCGCCACGCCCAGCAAAGTGAGGCGCAGGGACTGCCGCTGCAGATCACCGTCCGTGGCCGGATCATCCAGCACCCGAGCGGCGTCCAGGCCGAGCCAGCCAGCCACGGTTTGCCGGGCGTCTTCCAGCTCAGAGCCGTCATCCACCAGGGCCATTACCAGGGTGCTTACCGGGGTGGCCAGCCCGCTGCCACCGGATACCGGCCCGACCAGAGTCAGCCCGGCGAAATCCTGCCCGGTTTGCGAATCCACCCCGCCCTGGGCCACCACCCTGGCGCCGGACAGATCGGCCCCGGACGACACCGTGAAACGAAAGCCGCCATCGGCGTCGCTGCGCACCGGCACCGCCAGGGCGTTACCGTTGGCGTTTTGCAGCTTGACCAGCGCGCCGGCGATGCCCGGATCGGTAACGCGACCGGACACACTGCTTCCGCCGCTATCGCCCCCGTCACCCCCACCGCCGCCACCCCCACCGCCGCCGCAGGCGGCCAGCAGGCCCAGAACAAAAGCCACGGCCACAGGCCGTGCCCAGCGCGTGCATCGCTGATACATGACGGGTTCCCCCAGGTTCGATTCGGTGTAAGGACCGGGGGAAGATAATCTAAATGATAATGATTCGCAATGTTAATTGGGATGTTTAACGGCCAAATGCTCGCGCCGGTAGTCCCGGGGCGCCATGCCCATCACTTTCTTGAACATCCTTGAAAAATAGTACGGATCGTCGAAACCCAGTTGCTGAGCGATGTCGGCCACGCTCAGATCGGTGATGTCGAGCAGATAGCAGGCACGGCTGACCTTCAGGTGTTGGAACGCCTGCATGGGCGTCTGGCCGGTCTGGCGTTTGTAGGCGCGAATGAAGTGGTAACGGGACAGCTCGCTGGTGGCCGCCACCAGGGTATCAAGGTCCACGCGCCGGTGCAGACGGGCACGCAGCCACGCCTGCACCCGGGATACGTCCAGGGCGTCATTGCGATCCTCGCGCTGGCGGCGCATCAGCGCCATGTAGCTGAGCAGGCTTTTCAGCAGGTTGGCGGCGAAGATCAGGTGATGGCCGCGAAAGCGGGTCACCGTGGCGAGCAGGGCGTCCAGGTCCTCGGTGAGGCGAGGGTGCAGGCCCACCGGGGCGACGAAGGCATCCGGGCCCTCCAGCACCGCGTCGAAGTAATCATCCACCCGGTCGCCGCCCAGGTGCGCCCAGTAGATGGTCCAGGGATCGTCCGGGTTGGCCCGGTAGCGGTGTGCCCGGCCTTCCCGGAACAGCAGCACGTCACCGGCCTCCACCGGTTGACGGCGGCCTTCCAGCTCCGCTTCGCCGGAGCCCGCCAGGCAATAGATCAGCAAGTGGTCCCGGGGCGCGTCACGGTCCATGTGATGACCGGCGGCACTGGGATAAAACCCGGCGCCGTGGGGCAGGCAATCACGGCACAAGGGGTGCTCCGCCAGCTCCGCCACCAGATTCTGCGGGATCACCACGCGCCGGCCGCTTTCCGGTAATGGCCAACGGGACGTTTCCACCTGTGGACTGGTTCCGCGCATCGCAATTTTGTCCATTATCTATCAATTAAAGCCATCTTATCCCGCATTACGCTGTGGTACACCATGGCAATAATTGAAAAACGAGGCATCGCCGGCTCCGGCATGCCGCCAGAACAACAACACGATAGCAGGGAGAGCTCATGCTTGTAGCCAGCTTCCTCGGGCTGTTCGCCGGCCTGGCCTTACTGGTGGTGCTGACCATGCGCGGCGTCAACATCATCATCTCCGCGGTACTGTGCGCCATGCTGGTGGCGGTGTGCAGCGGCCTGCCCCTCAACGACGCCATGCTGGACAGTTACATGGCCGGCTTCACCGGCTTCTTCACCACCTGGTTCCCGGCGATTCTGCTGGGCGCCATCTTCGGTCAGTTGATGGATGACAGTGGCGCCGCCAAGGCCATCGCCCGCCAGTCCAGCCACTGGTTCGGCGAGAAAAGGGCCATCATGGCGGTGGTGGGCGCCTCGGCGATCCTCACCTACGGTGGGGTGAGCGTGTTCGTGGTCGGTTTCAGCGTCTACCCGATCGCCTTCGAACTGTTCAAGAACGCCAACCTGCCGCACCGCTTTATTCCCGGCGCCATGGTGTTCGGGTCGATCTCGTTCACCATGACCTCGCCCGGATCGCCGGAGGTGCAGAATCTGATCCCCACCGAGCATTTCGGCACCACCGCGGTGGCCGGCGGCGTGATCGGGGTGATCTGCGCGCTCACCATTCTGGTGCTGGGCGCCTGGGCGATCCGTCGCTGCGTGCGGCGGGCTGTGCACGCTGGAGAGACCTTCGATCCGCCGGCGGCGGCGCGCCAGTTGCACGAGCAGAGCGACGGCGCGCCGGTGCCCACCTGGGCGGCGTTATTGCCGCTGCTGGTGCTGGTGGGCGGCTTTAATCTGCTGTCGCTGGCGCTGGGCATGCGCCCGGTGGAAGCGTTGCTGGTGGCCATGGGCGCCAGCCTGCTGCTCGGCTTCGGGCTGTTTCATCGCCATTTGCATGAGCGTGCCCGCACCCTGGGCACCGGCGCCGACAACGCGCTGGTGGCCACCGCCAATACCTGCGCGGTGGTCGGGTTTGGCGCGGTGGCGGCGCTGACGCCGGCGTTCAAGGAAATCGTGGCGGTGCTCACCCACCTGCCCGGCCTGGAGTACGCCGGCCTGGCCATGGCGGTAACGGTAATCGCCGGCATTACCGGGTCCGCTTCCGGCGGCCTGGGTATCGCGCTACCGATCCTGGCACCGATCTACCAGGGCATGGGGCTGGACAACGGTGCCATGCACCGTATTTCAGCGCTGGCCTCCGGCGGGCTGGATTCCCTGCCGCACAACGGCTACGTGGTGACCACCATTCGCGCGATCTGCAAGGAAACCCACCAGCGGGCCTACCCGACGGTGTTCATCGCCAGTGTGCTGGTGCCCTCGGTGGTACTGGTAATGGCGGTGGTTCTATATACGCTGGTGTAGAGACACCGGCTTCCCTATACGGCCAATAATGATGGAGAGCCCCATGACCACCCGACTGCCCCAATTGATCGACGGTGAATTCCGCCCCAGTGACACCGACACCTGGATCCCGGTGACCAACCCGGCTACCCAGGAAGTATTGTGCGAAGCGCCGGCGGCCACCGCCGCCGAAATGGAACGCGCCATCGCCGCCGCCAAGGCGGCCTTTCTGGAGTGGCGCGAGGTGCCAGTGTCCGAGCGGGCACGGCTGATGCTGCGTTACCAGCACTTGCTCAAGGAGCGCCACGACGAGATCGCCGAGGTGCTGGCGAAAGAAACCGGCAAGGTGTTCGCCGATGCCAAGGGCGACGTGTGGCGCGGCATCGAAGTAGTGGAGCACGCCGCCAACATCGCCTCGCTGATGATGGGCGAGACCGTGGAGAACGTGGCGCGGGGCATCGACAGCCATTCCTGGACCCAGCCGCTGGGGGTGTGCGCCGGCATCACCCCGTTCAACTTCCCGGCGATGATTCCACTGTGGATGTTCCCCATGGCGATCGCCTGCGGCAACAGCTTCGTGCTCAAGCCCTCCGAGCAGGACCCGATGACACCCAACATTCTCGCCGAGCTGTTCCTGGATGCCGGCGCCCCCAAAAACCTGTTACAGGTGATCCACGGCGGCAAGCAGCAGGTGGATACCCTGCTCACTCATCCGGACATCAAGGCAGTGTCCTTCGTCGGCTCGGTGCCGGTGGGCCAGCACGTTTATCGCACCGCCACCGATCACCTCAAGCGCGCCCAGTGCTTCGCCGGCGCGAAGAACCACATGGTGGTGATGCCCGATGCCCGCAAGGACCAGGTGATCAGCAACCTGGTGGGTTCCGCCTGCGGCGCCGCCGGGCAGCGCTGCATGGCCATCAGCGTGGCGGTGTTCGTGGGCGATTCCCAACAGTGGATCGAGGAACTGAAAGACGAGTTCGCCGCCATCCGGCCCGGCGCCTGGGACGATGACAAGGCCGCCTATGGCCCGCAGATCAGCGCCAAGGCCCGGGACCGGGTGCTGGACCTGATCAAGCAGGGCAAGGAGGAAGGCGCCACCTGTCTGCTGGACGGCTCCGACTGCAGCGTGGACGGCCTGCCGGATGGCAACTGGGTGGGCCCCACCCTGTTCACCGACGTGAAGCCGGAGATGGCCCTCTACCGGGAGGAGATCTTCGGCCCGGTGTTGTGCTGCGTGTGCGTGGACACCCTGGAGGAGGCCATCGAGCTGGTGAACAACAGCCCCTATGGCAACGGCACCTCCATCTTCACCGCCAGCGGCGCCGCCGCGCGCCGCTACCAGCACGGCATCGAGGTGGGCCAGGTGGGCATCAACGTGCCGATTCCGGTGCCGCTGCCGTTCTTCAGCTTCACCGGCTGGAAGGGGTCCTTCTACGGCGACCAGCACGCCTACGGCAAACAGGCGGTGCGCTTCTATACCGAAACCAAGACCGTCACCAGCCGCTGGTTCGATGACGACATTCCGGACGCCGCCCACGGCGGACCGAACATGACCATTAACCTGAAATAAGAATCGCGGCGCAAGCCGCTCCTACGGGGGCTCCCCCATTGCAGGAGCGGCTTCAGCCGCGAATCCCGAGGATCAATAACGTGGATTTCGCCTTCACCGAAGAGCAACTGGCGTTCCGGGACACCGCGCGCCAGTTCGCCGATAAGGAACTGGCGCCATTCGCCGCCGATTGGGACGCCGGCAGTGTGTTTCCCAAGGACACCATCCGCCGCGCCGGCGAGCTGGGCTTCTGCGCCCTGTACTGCGACGAGGAACATGGCGGTCTGGGACTGAGCCGGCTGGACGCGGCGCTGGTGTTCGAGCAACTGGCCGCCGGCTGCACCTCCACCACCGCCTTTATCACCATCCATAACATGGCCACCTGGATGCTGACCCGCTTCGGCGGCGACGCGGTGCGGGCACGCTGGGCGGCGCCACTGATCAGCGGCGAGGCGCTGGCCTCCTACTGCCTCACCGAACCCAACGCCGGCTCCGACGCCGCCTCCCTGGCCACCACGGCGAAGCGCGACGGTGATGACTATGTCATCAACGGTGCCAAGGTGTTCATCTCCGGCGCCGGCGACACCGATGTGCTGGTGCTGATGGCGCGCACCGGCGGCGCCGGCGCCGGCGGCATTTCCTGCTTCGCGATCCCGGCGGACGCGCCCGGCGTCAGCTATGGCCGCAACGAGGAAAAAATGGGCTGGAAGAGCCAGCCCACCCGGGCCATTACTCTGGAGAACGTGCGGGTGCCGACGGACCAGCGCATCGGCGACGAGGGCCAGGGCTTCCGCATCGCCATGGCCGGCCTGGACGGCGGCCGCATCAACATCGCCAGCTGCTCCCTGGGCGCCGCCACCGCCGCGCTCACCCAGGCCCAGGGCTACGTAGGCGAGCGCAAGCAGTTTGGCCAGCCCATCGCCGAGTTCCAGAACACCCAGTTCGCCCTGGCGGATATGGCCACCCATCTGGTGGCGGCGCAACAGATGGTGCGCCTGGCGGCCTGGAAGCTTGATCAGGGCGACGCGGACAAAAGCACCTACTGCGCCATGGCCAAGCGGCTCGCCACCGATCTGTGTTTCGACGTCTGCAATCAGGCGCTGCAGCTGCACGGTGGCTACGGCTACATCAAGGAGTACCCGCTGGAACGTTATGTGCGTGACAGCCGGGTGCATCAGATTCTGGAGGGCACCAACGAAATCATGCGGGTGATCATCGCCCGCCGGGTGCTCAAGGACTTGTCATTTTTATAAGGAGAAAAACATGAAGATCGGATTTTTCGGTGTCGGCAACATGGGCGGCCCGATGGCCGCCAATCTGGCCGCCGCCGGCCACGACGTCACCGCCTTCGATCTGGTACCGGCCCTGCTGGTGGCCGCCGAGGAAGGCGGCGTGCACACCACCGATTCACCGGCGCGGGCGGTGGAAGGCGCCGAGGTGGTGATCAGCATGCTGCCCTCGGCGGCGGCGGTCACCGGCCTCTATCTGGGCGGCGACGAGCCCGGGCTACTGGAACGCATCGCCGCGGATACCCTGATCATCGACTGCTCCACCATCGACGCGGACACCAGCCGCCGGGTGGCGGACGCGGCGGCCCAACGGAGTCTCGCCATGATCGACGCGCCGGTGTCCGGCGGCGTGGGCGGCGCCAGGGCCGGGACCCTGACCTTTATCTGCGGCGGTCCGGAGGCGGCGGTGGAACAGGCCCGCCCGATACTCGAATGCATGGGCAAGAATGTGTTCCGCGCCGGCGACAGCGGCGCCGGCCAGGTGGCGAAAATCTGCAACAACATGCTGCTGGCGGTACACATGATCGGCACCGCCGAGGCGCTGCAACTGGGCGCCGACCATGGTCTTGATCCGGCGGTGCTGTCGGAGATCATGAAGGCCAGTTCCGGCAACAACTGGTCACTGCAGGTGTACAACCCCTGGCCCGGGGTGATGCCCAATGTGCCCTCGTCCAATAACTACGAGGGCGGCTTCGGCGTCAATCTGATGAACAAGGATCTGGGCCTGGCCCTCACCGCCGCCCTGGCCAGCCGCTCGGCCACGCCCATGGGCGCCCTGGCGCGCAGCCTGTACGCCGGCCACGCCAACCAGGGCCATGGCGACAAGGACTTCTCCAGCATCCTGGCCCAGTTCAAGCGCAAGGACGACTAGCGCCGGGCTCGTGGGCCAGGAACCAGGGCCGCCGACGACGGGCCCCGTAGGGCGTCACGCAGACATTGTCACGGCGGTTGTAGACGAAAAACACATTACTGCGTGGATCCGGCGACATATTGGCGTTGGACCCGTGCAGGGTGTTGCAATCGAACAGGAGCAAACCGCCGGCTTTGCCGGTAGGCGCCTCGATGCCGCCCCGGTCGATCAGCTCGCGGAGCACCTGGTTATCGGGCACGCCGAACTCCTGGGTTTTCAAGGACTGCTTGTGATGGTCGTCCGGGGTTTCTCCCAGGCAAGGTACGAACACCTTATGTGAGCCGGGGATCAGCATCAGCGGCCCATTGAAGGCGTGATTGTCGGTGAGCACGATGGAGGCACTCACCGCGTGCATGGCGGGCATCCCGTCCTCGGCATGCCAGGTCTCGAAATCCGAATGCCAGTTGAAGCCCTTGCCATGGAAACCGGGCTTGTAATTGATGCGGGACTGGTGCACGTAAACGTCGCCGCCAAGAATCTGGCGTACCCGACCGAGCAGGCGCGGATCCTCGGCGAGTTCGCGAAATCGTTCAGACAAGACATGCACGGCGAACAGGGAGCGAATTTCCTTACTGCCCGGTTCCGTAACACTGAAATCGCGGCCTCGGAAGTCATCACGACCAAGCAGCTCATGCAGGGCACCGGTAAGGTCCGCGACTTCCCGTTCGTCCAGGAAACCGGGCTCGAACAGAAAGCCCCGACGTTCAAACTCATCCAGTTGCGACCGGCTCAGTGGTCCGTCCTCGGGCCGGCCCTTGACCACCGGCTCGCGACGGCTCAGCCAAGGCAGGTCCGGGCGACGAGACAGGCGAGTGGGGTATGGATCATCCCGCCGAGCGTCGACCTGGGCGGGGCGGGCTTGCGTCTGCGCTGACATCAAATCACCTCCTGAGATTTGGAATCAGATTGGCAACGATGTTAAAGCCGGCTCAGGGATCCCGGAACCGACCTCGCGGAGTGAATATAAAGACGCTGAAAGCGGTTTCAAGGGGCGCGATCAGGCGTCCTGAATGCGTCGCCAGGGGCGGGCCGCCTCCACCTCGTAGGCCAGCTCCAGCAGGGTACGCTCGCCGCCCTGCACCGCCGCCAGTTGCACGCCGATGGGCAGCCCTTGCGCCGTGGCCCCCAGGGGCAGGGAGATCGCCGGGCTGCCGGAGGCGTTGTTGGCCGGGGTAAAGCTGGCGTAGTGGATCAGCCGTTCGATCAGGGTTTCGAACGGCTGGGTGGGGCTCAGGTAGCCGAGTTCGGGCGTGGTGTGGGCCAGTACCGGCGTGAGCACCACATCGTAATCGTCAAAGGCGCGGGCGTACTCCCGCCAGCTGCGCCGCAGCCGGTAAAGCACCGCCGGTGTTTTGAGCATGCGCTTGCGGTAATGGGCGGCCAGCCCCAGGGTCAGATCGTCCAGCCGGGCACGGTCGAAGCCGGGCCCGAACAGCCGCTTGCCGAAGGTGCGCACCATGAACGCCATCATGCCGTAGTAGGTGACGAAGTCGTCGATGAACGACGGCTTCAGGGGAATCGGCGCCTCCTCCACATGATGCCCCAGATCCGCCAGCAGGCGGGCGGCGTCTTCCACCGCCGCCCGGGTCTCGGCATCGGTGGCGCGACCGGTGATGGAATCCACCACCAGCCCGACCTTGAGACGCCGTTTGCCCGGGACGGTGACGTCGCCGATGGCCGGCAACGCGGGGTTGCGGTAGTAGCGCTCGGCGGCGGCGAAGAAACGGGCCGTGTCCCGCACGCTGCGGGTCAACACGCCCTCGCCGATCAGATCCACCGGCAGGGCCTGGGAGGCTTCCGATTTCACCAGCCGGCCACGGGTGGGTTTAAGGCCCACCAGGCCACAGCAGGCGGCGGGAATACGGATCGAGCCGCCGCCGTCGTTGCCATGAGCGATGGGCAAGGCCCCGGCGGCCACCAGAGCGGCGGCGCCACCGGAAGAAGCGCCGGAGGAATAGTCGGTGTGCCAGGGGTTGCGGGTCGGGGGCTGATCCATGAACTCGGTGCTGGCGCTGAAACCGAAGTCCGGCAGCCGGCTTTTGCCCAACAGGGTAAAGCCCTGGTCGAGAAACTGGCGGGCGAAGTCACTGTCCTTTTCCATCACCCGCGGCCGCACGGCTCGCGACCCATGGCCGCTGGGCATGCCCGCCACATCGATGTTGTCCTTGATCAGGGTGGGCACGCCGGCGAACGCGCCCCGACCGGGCCGGGCGGCTTCGCCAACGGCCCGGTCCCAGGCCTGGCAGGCCACCGCCTGAAGCACCGGGTTCACCCGACCGATGCGTTCCAGGGCCGCTTCCGCCACTTCCTTTGCACTCCGCTCACCACGGCGGATTCGCTCCGCCAGCGCGGTGGCGTCGTCCTCGCCCAGAGCGTCGTCGGTGAAGGCGTGCAGGCGCCAGCTCGGGTCATTCATTGGGGTTCCCATGGTCGAGGCTCCTTAGTGTTATTCGATGTCGCCAGGAGCCGGGACTGTACCATGGTGCCAAATTCAGAACGGGCCAATTCGCGGTCAGGCCCGCGCCCTCTCCACCCGCTTGCCGTTGGCCAGCATCCGGCGCGCCAACTGGGTGAGCTCGCCGATGCTGTCAACCACCGCGTCCGGACGGTGCGGATGGCTCACCGTGCCGGGAAAGATCTTGTCCAGCCAGCTCTGGGACCAGTGCGCGCCGTTGTAAAAGATCGCCGTGACACCGGCGTCCTTGGCGGCGATCACATCGGTGGTGCTGTCGCCGGCGTACCAGCAACGCTCGGAAGGTTCCAGGCCGAGTTCCGTCAGCGCCTTGAAGAGCATGTCCGGGGCCGGTTTGCGGTGCGCCACGTCATCGCCACACACGGTGACGTCAAACAGATCCCGCCAGCCGGTGCCGTCGACAATGGCCAGTTCGTGTTCAAAAAAGTCCCGCTTGCGATTGGAGATCACGCCCACCGGCACGCCGGCGGCGCGCAATCGCTCCAGGTGCACGCGAATGTCCGGCTCCAGGGGATGCACTTCATCCACGTAGTTCTTGTAGCACTCGTCGAAAGCCCGGTGAATGCGGCGTTTGGCGTCGCCGTCGGCGCCGAACAGCACCTCGAAGATATCGGTGCGGGAAATCTTGCGCTGGGCGGTGATCTTGGGGTGCAGGCGATGATGCTCACGCACGTACTTGACCAGCTTGGCGTCCTCGATGGTCTTGGACTGCTCCGGCGTCAGCAGCCGCTCCCACAGGCCCAGCTCCTCCAGGCGCGGCAGAACATCGTCCACCGCGTGGTACATGGCGTCGTGGGTATCCACCAGGGTGGCGTGCCAGTCGATCAGAACGGCCGCCGGCGGCGCGTGTGGCAATTGCAGGATACTCATGGTCGCGGGTCTCCTTGTGCCCACCGGCACGGGTGCCATGCCGGAGACCTAACGGTAGCACACTTGATGCGCCGCGCCGGCGGTCGCCGGGCCGGTTCAGCGCCGACGCCGGGCACGCCGGGACTGGCATCGCTCGCTGAAACCGTTGAAGGTGATCGAGAGCATCGATTCCAGGGTCAGGTAGGAGCGGTACATCCGGAACAGCAGATACTGCGGCAGGCTCAGCAGCGCCCGGAATCGCAGCATCACCAGCGCGGAGAAAATGACCATGACCATCGGCGCGCCCATCAAAAACGCGAGGATGGCCTGGGTGCTGATGGTGCTACGCGGGTCCGGCGACATCAGCAGGAACAGCAGCGCGAACAACAAAAACGGCAGGGCGATGGCCCGCCGCGCGGTGTTGATCAGCATGTAGGGCATGAGCAGCTTGCTGCGAATGGAAAAATTACGCATCTGGAAATGCTGACGGTTGCGGGCCATGACATGAAACAACGAGCGGAACCAGCGGTGGCGCTGCTCGCGCATGTGCTCGAAGGTGCGCGGCACCTCCGACACGAAGGTAGCGGTGGGATCGACCACCAACCGGCAGCCGGATTCGCCGATTCGCGTCGCCGCGTCGGTGTCCTCGCCGTTCATGTTGCTGGCGAACCCGCCCACCGCGCGCAGTGCTTTTATGCGGTAGGCCACGAACATTCCGGGGATGCCGATGATGGCATCCGCCGCGCCGTAGGCAACCTGGTCCAGGCCCACCTTGAGAATCACCTCAAGCATGCGCACGCCGTCGAAGAGACCGCCGCCGGGAGACAGTGCCAGCCCACCGACCACCGCCACCAAAGGATTGGAGAAGTGCCGCATGACCCGGGCCAGCGCCTCCGGCGACACCTGGGAATCGGCATCGATGCGCACCACGAACTCGGTGTCCGTTTCCGCCACGCCCCGGTTCAGGGCATGGGCCTTACCCGGCTCCCGCTCGATCACCACGCGCCCCTGGATCTTGCGCGCGCTGGCCAGCGCGGCGCGCGCCACCTCTCCGGTGCCATCGTGGGAGTTATTGTCCACCACCAGCAACAGCACGCTGTTGTCATACCGGAGGGCGGCGGCATCCAGGCAGGCGATGGTCTCGGCAATGATGTGCGCTTCGTTATGGGCCGGCACGATCACCGTCAACGGCGGCGCGAACCGGCCCGGCGGGAACAGCAGCGCATGAAACGCCGCCACCCAGTTCAGCAACACAAACAGCAACGGCAGGAACAGGAACACACCGGTACCGATGCCGCCCAGCAATGCCAGATGACGCAATTGCTCCACGCCGCTCAGCTCCTGCCGCGCCACCGCCATGGACCAACCCGCCGCCAGCGACACGGTGGCCGACGCCACCAGGAACTGGGTGGGATGAATCCGCTTGCGCAACGGACTGTCATCGCGGCGGGGCATGTCACCGTGACGAAGAATACGCGCGGAAAAAATCAACAGCCCGGCCAGCCCCGAAATCGGCAGAGCCATGTAGAGATGCATCGGAACACCCAGGTGCAGCCGCGCCAGCAACGCCAGGCAGTCAAAAATCACGCACACCAGGGCGAAGGTCAGACACAGGTCCACGGCATACAGCACGCGCCCCTTTATCGAGGCCGCCATGGCACTGGCGTAGGCGATGTAAAAGCTGAACAGGAACAGCCGTATCGGGATGGTGTACGCACCCTCATAGCGGGACAGATACAGGTCGCCTTCCGGAAAGAGGCGGATCAGAGCAGGCACCTGGTGCAGCAGACAGGTGCCGATCATCGCCAGGATCAGGGTAACGCTCAGTACCTGGACGCCGGCATGCACGGGCACGCGCCGGGTTAACCGGCGCGGCGCGCTGTCCACCGAGGCAAACTGCTCCCGCGACAGCGCCTTGTGATGACTCGATGGTGGCGCGCCGCGATTCACCATTCGATCAACAGCGCGGCTTCACCCGGAGCGGGGGCGGGCAACGACTGCCCCGATTCAAGCCGCTCCACCCTGGCCCCGGGCTGGCCGGCCAGGCCACCGCGGACCAGGAAACGGGTGACGAGGTCCCGTTCCGGGTGCTGATCAAGGGTCTCGGCGTCCAGCACCGTGATGCGCGGGCCGGCGCCACCGCTTTCCGGTCGCGTGTGCAATGGCAGGATCTGGCCGAGCAGCGCCGACGCGGACCGGGAGATGGCCGGCTTCAGCGTGGAGGGAACCACCAGGCTGACGGTATCGGCGGTTGCCAGCGAGCGCACCAACGCCTCGCGGGGATTGACCGGATCGGCGCCCACCCAGTGCATTTCACTGGCGGCCAGAAGCTGGGCCGCGGCATCCGCGCCGGCGCGGCAAATACCCTGATTCGGCGTCGGGTCCACCAGGGTGATTTCGATGGTGTTGGTCAGCGCCTGGCGCCAGGCCGGCAGCGGCACGGCGCGCTCGATACGATCCCCGCGCCCATCGGCGCTGGAGGAGTGCACCAGCGCCCCGTTCAGGGTGACACGCAAATTCCAGTCGTTGGGCTCCGGAAGGCGGCTCACCGCCAACGCCAGATCGAGCCGATCCGGCGCGATGCCCCCCGGCAGATCGGCGAGGCGATAGTTCAGTGTCCAGCGGCGGCTGCCACGAAAGCTGAGGGTATCCGTGTCCGCCCCCAGCACGGTGGCGGAGACCGGCCACCGCGCCTGGTACAGCGGCGGGAGGGCGCCACCGCGCAATCGGGCCACCCGGTCAATGCCGTCCGGCGACGCCTGGACGCGCACTCCGCCGTCCCGGTCCAGAGTAAGCAGAGAGGTCGCCCCCGCCTCCAGCCGCACCGACCCGGGCCGGTCATCGAGCCCCGCCGGCACGCCCAGGCGGGGCAGGTATTGCGCCGCCCAGAGCGCCATGGCGCCGGCCTCGTCATCCCCGGCGCCCGCCAGCCACAGGGGCGCCACCCGGGTGGCCAGCACGCCATCGGCCCCCAGCCGGCGCTCGCCGAGATCGAGCATCAAAGCGCTGGCCGGATCAATCTCCACCGCCACGCCCAGGTCGGTAGTGTGCGCGGGACAGATTCGTCCCCGGTTGGTACTGCCGGCGCCGCTAAGCCGTACCCTTACCGCGGCGCCGCTCAGGTCCAGGTCGGAGAGCCGGTACACCAGGGTGCGCCGTTCCTCGCCAGGCCGGATCACCACCACGTCCCGTTCCACGCCGTTGATCCAGACGGAAAGCTGCCCGTCCCCGCCCTCCACCATCTGGCTATTGAGCACCAGTTGCAGCTGCCCCTCCACCACGCCGGTATCCGGCGGCAGCGGGAAACGCACTTCCGCGCTGTCGGGAAAACCGGCCACGCCCACCCAATGATCCGGGCGCGGACGGCGCACCGGCAGCACCTGCTCGCCAGCGATCAAAGGTACGGGCATGCGCGCGCCGAATTCATCGTCAACGCCATACTCGAACCCGACCCGGGCCGCCACCGCGCGGGCCAGATCCGGGTTGGAAATGATGGTTACCACCATGGCGACCAGAAAGGTGACAATGGCCAGCGCGATCAGCCGCACGAACTCATTCATGATTCCGGTTACTCCCCTTCGAGAACACCGGATTGGTTGTCCGGGGTCCACAGCGAGCGGGCCGGGATCGCTTCTTCCACGCAACGTGCCTGGTAATGCCGGGCGATCTCGACGGTTTCCTCCAACAACTGCTCACGCAACAGGATCGGCTCAAAGCCGAGACTGCGAAAACCAGCGTTGGAAACACAAAGATGATTCTTCGCGGCTTCCTTGCGCGGGTTGGGGACGTGAGCGATGTCGGCGCCGGTCAGTTCGGCCACCAGCTCGGCGAGGCCCTGCACCTGCAGGGTCTCCGCCACCTGATTGAAAATCTGCACGCGCTCGCCCCGGCAAGGCGGATTGTCCAGAGCGATGCCGATGCAGCGAGTAGTGTCCTGAATATTGATGAAAGCGCGGGTCTGCCCGCCACAACCGTGCACGGTCAGCGGGTGGCCGATCGCCGCCTGCATCAAAAAGCGGTTAAGCACGGTTCCGTAATCGCCGTCGTAGTCAAAGCGATTAACCAATCGCGGGTCCTTCCGGGTCTCTTCGGTCTGAGTGCCCCAGACAATGCCCTGATGCAGGTCGGTGATGCGCAGCCCATCGTTGCGAGCGTAGAACTGCAGCATCAGGTGATCCATGGATTTGGTCAGGTGATAGACGCTGCCCGGAGTGGTGGGGAACAGGATCTGGCGATCCTGCCATTCGCCCCCGGGGCCAGGCATCTTGACGTCCAGATAACCGTCCGGAATTTCCGTGTCCGCCTGGTCGTAACCGTAAACGCCCATGGTGCCGAGGTGCACCAGGTGACTGTCGAGTTGCAGATCGACCAGCGCCACCAGCAGGTTGTGCGTCGCGCTGATGTTGTTATCCATGGTGTAGCGTTTGGTTCGCGGCGACTTCATGGAATAGGGCGCGGCGCGCTGCTCGGCAAAGTGGACGATGGCCTCCGGCCGGCGGCGGTCAAGAACCTCCCGCAGCCCCTCGTAGTCCCGAGCGATATCCAGATTGTGGAACGCTATGCGTTTACCCGACACCTCTTCCCAGGCGATCAGACGTTCTTCCATCGAAGTGATCGGTGTCAGGCTCGACACCTGCAATTCAGCATCGATCCCCCGACGGGAAAGATTATCAATGATGGTTACATCGCACCCCCGGCTGGACAGCGACAACGCGGTGGGCCAACCACAAAAACCATCGCCACCCAACACCATTACGGAACGCGACACATCAACCTCTTAATAACAATTTATTTTCATAAAACAAAAAAACAGCGAGCTTTCAGCGGACGGGGATCATATATATATTGCCTTCGCGTGCGAAGAGCAGCCGCTTTACCGATATTGGTCCAGCCGCTTGCCGTAAAACCCCGGCGAAATAATTTGCGACTTTTTTCATGGAGGTTTTATAAGGAATGAAGGGAGGGAAACGTGAAGGCGTTACCAACAGACCCGCTTTCCGGCGAACCTGGTTCGCGACTCTGCTGCTGGTTGCCCTTGGTCCGTCCTCCGTGGCAAGGGCCGACCAGGACTGGCACCTCGACGCGCTGCTGCAGGCCGGCCGCGCCCCGCTTTACGACCTGGGCCCGGAAGACCTGCGTATCGAGACACGTTTCGGTTACGGCCTGAACGCATGGCGGCGTTTCGACGGCCAGGCCGGACGCTGGACCCGGGTCGATCTTGGTGTCATGCGCGAACGATTTCCGGATGCCGACAACAATGATCGTCTGTTCTACGATGCCGCTCTGTTGCATGCCGCGCCATGGCGACACGGACCCTGGGATCAGTTCCGTTTCGCCGCCGAGGCGCGCCACGCCCGCGACCCCGCCCGGGAAGTCTATTCACGGATACGGCTGGCCCCAGCGCTCAGACTGACCCCGGCGCCTCGCCAGATCCTGCAATTTCGCACCCGCTTCGGCTACCGCGAACAAAATGATGCGAACACTTTTCCCGGCTACGACCAGAGCGAATACCTGCTGGACATGATGCACCTGTGGCGCGGCGCGGCGCGGGTCTGGCGCAGCGCCGCCTTCCTGTACGTGGAGCGGCGCTCCGCGGACGCGGACCGCTTCAGCTACGATGAGGCGGGCACGCGGCTGGCACTACGGCGCCGCCTCGACGAGCGGACCGAGCTGGTGCCCCGCGTTGGCCTGTTCAGCCGCCATTATGATGACGGCGAGCGGCGCGACCGCCGCCTGCGGCTGACACTGGGCCTGGAAAGAACCTGGAGTGAACGCCTCTTCCTGAACGCCTATCTCGGCTATCAAACCAACCTGTCCACGGTGTCGATCAAGGATTACCGTGGCACCCTGGCCGGTCTTGAACTGCGTATCGGGCTGCTTTGATACCGCTAGCCGGCATCACCGGGTTGCTCTCGCGGCCCCTCCCAACGGCGCGCGCCCGGCCCCTGCTCGGACAACTCATCACCCGGGTTGCGTAACCGGCAGGCGGTCATCGACAGGCAACCACAACCAATGCAATCGCTAAGCTGATCACGCAGCTGGGTCAGGCGCTGGATGCGTTCGTCCAGTTCCTGGCGCCAGCGTTCCGACAGCCGTGACCAGTCCCGGGCATTGGGGCTGCGTGCTTCCGGCAAACCGGCCAGCGCCCGCGCCACCTCCGCCAGCGGAATGCCGATGCGCTGCGCCACCTTGATCACCGCCACCCGACGCAACACGTCACGATGGTAGCGGCGTTGATTGCCGGCGCTGCGCTGGCTGTGAATCAGCCCTTTGCGCTCATAGAAATGCAGCGCCGAGACGGCCACGCCGCTGCGTTCCGCCACTTCACCCACGGTGAGGGCCTTGTCGATGTTGGCGGCGGTGACTCTGCTCATGGAAAGGCTCCGAAGATTGACCTGAACAATGGTTTAGGTTGCATGCTGCACACTCCTCGCCCGATTCACAAGACCTCTCTAGAATGTCGGGTCCAGCCCATTGGCAAGGAGCTTTCGTGTCCAACGTCATCGAGATCGAGCGGCTCAACAAAACCTATGACTCCGGTTTTACCGCGCTGCGTGACATCAACCTGAGTATTCGCAAAGGAGAGATCTTCGCCTTGCTGGGCCCCAACGGCGCCGGCAAGACCACGCTGATCAGCATTATCTGCGGGATCGTCAACGCCAGCTCGGGCACCGTGCTCGCCGACGGCCATGACATCCGCCGCGACTACCGGGCGGCCCGGGCGCGCATCGGCCTGGTGCCCCAGGAGTTGTCCACCGATGCGTTCGAAACCGTGCGCGACACGGTGACGTTCAGCCGCGGGCTGTTCGGCAAACCCGCCAATCCGGCCTATGTGGAGCAGGTTCTGCGCGATCTGTCCCTGTGGGACAAGCGCAAGGACAAGATCATGGCGCTGTCCGGCGGCATGAAGCGGCGCGTTATGATCGCCAAGGCCCTGGCCCACGAACCGGACATCCTGTTCCTTGATGAACCCACCGCCGGCGTCGACGTGGAGCTGCGCCGGGATATGTGGAACCTGGTACGCGGCCTGCGCGAGCGGGGCGTGACCATCATCCTCACCACCCACTATATCGAGGAGGCGGAGGAAATGGCGGACCGGGTGGGAGTGATCAACCACGGCCGGATTATACTGGTGGAACGGACCCGGGATCTTATGGAAAAGCTGGGCCGCAAGGAGCTGCGCCTGCAGCTTACCTCTCCCCTGGAGACACTGCCCGAAGCCCTGGACGGGCTGTCGCTGAGCCTGGAGGAGGATGGCCACGAACTGGTTTACCGTTTCGACGCACGGCGCGATCAGGGCGATGTGGCCGGCCTGCTTCGCCGGCTTGCTGACCTTGGCATCGAGTTCCGCGACCTGCGCACCCGCGAGAGTTCGCTGGAGGAAATTTTCGTGGACCTGGTCCACAACGGCGGCAAGGGAGACTGACATGAATCTGCACGGCGTAAAGGCCATCTACCGGTTCGAGATGGCGCGCACCTGGCGCACCCTGCTGCAAAGTATCGCTTCGCCGGTGATTTCCACCTCCCTGTATTTCGTGGTGTTCGGTTCCGCCATTGGCTCGCGCATGGTGGAAATCGACGGCATCAGTTACGGCGCCTTCATCATCCCGGGCCTGGTGATGCTGATGCTGCTCAACGAGAGCATTTCCAATGCCTCGTTCGGCATCTACATGCCCAAGTTCACCGGCACCATCTACGAAGTACTGTCGGCGCCGATCTCACCGCTGGAAATCGTGCTCGGTTACGTGGGTGCCGCCGCCAGCAAGTCGATCATTCTGGGCCTGCTGATTCTCGCCACGTCGCGGCTGTTCGTGGATTATCAGATTGCCCACCCGTTCGCCATGGTCGGTTTCCTGGCGCTCACCGCGGTGACCTTCAGCCTGTTCGGTTTCATCATCGGGGTGTGGGCGGACGGCTTCGAGAAGCTGCAGATCATTCCCATGATGATCGTCACGCCGCTGACCTTCCTGGGCGGGACCTTCTATTCGGTGACCATGCTGCCACCATTCTGGCAGACGGTGACGTTGTTCAATCCGGTGGTGTATCTGGTAAGTGGCTTTCGCTGGAGTTTCTATGGTGTGGCGGACGTACACCTTGGCGTCAGCCTGGCCATGACGCTGGTGTTCATGCTGGTGTGCGCCGGGTTGATCACCTGGATTTTCAAAACCGGTTACCGGCTACGCGATTGATCGCCTGATATTTGTAGGAGCGGCTTCAGCCGCGATTGCCGGATCGCGGGATCGCGGCTGAAGCCACTCCTACGGATTGGGCCTTTATTGCTTTTTGGCGCGCACCGCCTTTTCGATGCGCTCGCCGATGTCCTGGTCGATGTTGCGCCAGTACTCAAACACCCGCGACAGCACCGGCTCTTCCACGCCGTCAAGCACATGGCCGGTGACGTTGTTCACCAGCCGCTCCCGGGCGGCGTCATCCATGACCTTGGTGACCAGGTCGTGGGCCTGGTTGAAGTCGCCATCGTCCGGGCGAAGGGTGTAAGCCGCGCGCACCAGCTCGCCGTCCGCGGACCACACCGCCTGCTCCGGATAACGATGCGGGTCCGCCGCCGGGCCACCCTTGGTGTTGGGCGCGTACACCGGATCGGCGACCTTGCGGATGCGCATGGCACCGCCCTTGCTGTAGCTGTGCACCGGGCACCTGGGTTCGTTCACCGGAATCTGTTTGTAATTGACGCCCAGTCTTGCCCGGTGGGCATCGGCGTAGGACACCGAACGGGCCAGCAACATCTTGTCCGGTGACAGACCGGTGCCGGGCACCATGTTGTTGGGCTCGAACGCGGCCTGTTCGATCTCGCTGTGGAAGTCCGCGGGGTTGCGGTCCAGGGTCAACTTGCCCACTTCGTGCAGCGGATAGTCCTCGTGGGGCCACACCTTGGTGAGGTCGAAGGGGTTGATGCGATAGGTCTTGGCGTCCTCGAAGGGCATGATCTGAACGTGCAGGGTCCAGCTCGGGTGATCGCCACGCTCGATGGCCTTGAACAGATCCCGCCGGTGGTAATCGGCGTCGGCGCCGGCCATCTGATCGGCTTGCTCCTGGGTCATGCACTTGATGCCCTGGTCGGTCTTGAAGTGGTACTTCACCCAGAACCGCTCACCGGCCTCGTTGACCCACATGTAGGTGTGGCTGGAATAGCCGTTCATATGCCGCCAGGTGGCGGGCACGCCCCGATCACCCATCAGCCAGGCCACCTGGTGGGCGGACTCCGGCGACTGGGTCCAGAAATCCCACTGCATGTCGTTGTCGCGCAGACCGTTGTCGGCGCGACGCTTCTGCGAGTGAATGAAGTGCTGAAACTTCATCGGGTCGCGCACGAAGAACACCGGGGTGTTGTTGCCGACCATGTCGAAGTTGCCGTCCTCGGTGTAGAACTTCACCGCGAACCCGCGCGGGTCGCGCCAGGTGTCCGGGCTGCCCGCCTCGCCGGCCACGGTGGAGAAACGGATCACCACGTCGGTCCTGGTGCCCTTTTGCAGAAATTTCGCCTTGGTATAACGGCTCACGTCCTGGGTGACCTGAAAATACCCGAAGGCGCCGCCGCCCTTGGCATGGGGCTGACGGTCGGGAATCATTTCCCGGTTGAAGGCGGCCATCTGCTCCATGAGGTAGTGGTCATGGAGGACAATGGGACCGTCGGCGCCCACGGAGAGGGCGTGTTCGTCGCTGGCCACCGGGTTGCCGGCGTCGTTGGTGGTCGGATTACGATGCTGATCGCTCATGGTGCTGTCACCTTCCTTGAAGTCCGCATGATCTGTCGGGGAATTCCCCTAACGTCTCAAGGTGGCGCGGGACCGGGAAGGGGCCCATGGCGAGCTTTACAAATTTTGATCTTCAGCACCGGGGGCTGGTGCAGGTTTCCTTCCCCGCGGGCGGCGCTTACCATGAACCGATAACGACGACCGCGGATTGAAACCGACGTGAACCTGGCTCTCACCAACCTTCTGCTGCTGGCTGCCCTGATGATCGGAGCGGCCCTGTTCTGGCGGGCGCAGCGCATCCGTGAGACGGCGCTGCGCGTCACTCGCCGGCATTGCGAGCGGGAGGAGGTGCTTCTGCTGGATCAGACCGTGGGGCTCAAGCGCCTGCGCCTGCGCCGTGATGGCGAAGGCCGGCTGCGCCTGTGGCGGTTCTACGAGTTCGAATTCACGGTCACCGGTGGCGAGCGCTACCGGGGCGAGACGCTGGTGGCCGGCGACCGGGTCGTTCGCGTCACCCTGCCGCCCCACCGTTTCAGCCACGAGCCGGATCAGCTTCACTGACCGGCCCGGGCGGCACGGTGGTTGGTGGTTACTGTTCGGCGTCCAGCTTGTTGAGGTGCACATCCATCTGCGGGTAAGGAATGCCGATGCCGGCGGCGTCGAAACGGCGCTTCACTTCCTCGGTCATGCCCCACTTCACCGCCCAGTAGTCGGCGCTGTTCACCCAGGGCCGGCACAGGAAATTCACCGAGCTGTCCGCCAGCTCGCCGACCACGATGGTAGGCGCCGGGTCCTTCAGGCAGCGTTCGTCCTCGGCCACCACTTCCTCGAGGATTTTTTTCACCTGACTCATATCGGCGTCGTAGGAGACGCCGAACACCATGTCCACGCGGCGGGTGGGCTTCTCCGAATAGTTGACGATGTTGTTGGACAGGATCTCGGCGTTGGGCACCGTGATGACCTTGTTGTCCGGCGAGGTGAGGACCGTGGCGAAAATGCGGATTTCCTTCACCGTGCCGCTGGTGCCGGCCACTTCCACGTAATGGCCCTCCCGGAACAGACGGAACAGGATCAACATGACGCCGGCGGCGAAGTTGCTCAGCGAGTCCTTCAGTGCCAGGCCCACCGCCAGGCCGGCGGCGCCGAGAATGGCCACCAGGGAGGTGGTCTTCACGCCCAGACGATCCAGGGCGGCGATTACCACGAACAGGAACAGCGTGACGTGGATAATGCGCCCCAGGAACTTGGCGATGGTGCCATCCAGCCGCTTGCCCATCAGGTTTTGCAGCCATTTGCTCAGCCTGGCCACCACCCACAGGCCGATCACGAAGATCAGCAGGGCGGCGATGATGTTCCAGGCGTAGGGCACCAGGTTCTCATTAAAGAAGGTTTGCAACTGCCCCATGTAGTCGTCCATCAGATGCGTGCTCCGTTCAAGCCGTGAAGAAAACGTTAAGCCTTACGGAGCCCGGCGCCGCTGTCCAGATACCGCGCCGCATTTTACAAATGACGCCCCCCGGTCGCTCCTACCGCGTTACCGCTACACAAAAAAAAGCCCCGGCGGAGCCGGGGCATAACAGCACTTCAGTGAGGCAAAGAGGATCAGGTCCAGCCGAACAGGCCATCCAGCAGGCCGCCGAGCAGGTCACCCAGGCCCGGAATGCCTTCCAACACGTCGGCAATCGGGTTGAGCAGCTGTTCCAGCAGGCCGTCATCGCCGGCCACCGCATCCAGCACGGTCACCAGGGGCTCGCCGAGGGCGGGAATCTGCGCCAGCAGATCACCCAGGGCCGGAATCAGGGCGCCATTGTCGCCAATCAGACCGCCGAGCAGGTTTTCCAGGCCGGCTTCGCCTTCCAGGGCGCCGCCGTCCATCAACCCGCCGAGCAGGTTGGTGGTCAGCTCGCCGAGTACCGGTACCTGGCCGAGCAAATCGGTGGCCGGGCTGAGCAGATCACCGGGGTTGGACGGGTCCACGCCACCTTCACCGCCCAACAGGGTGCCGAGCACCTGGTTAAGCAGATCGCCGGCCACCGGCAGCTGCTCCAGGGCGTCGGTGAGCGCGGCCAGGGGGTCGCCGCCTTCACCGCCGCCGGTGGCGTCCAGGAGGGTCGCGATCAGGGGGTTGAGCAGGTCGCCCAGCACCGGCACCTGGCCGACCAGGTCACCGATTTGCCCGAGCTGGTCGCTGGCCGAGGTCAGGCAGGTAAGCGGGTCGCCGGACTCGCAGTTCACCGCGCCCAGCAATTGGCCGACCAGCGGGCCGAGTACCGGCACCTGATCAAGCAGTTCCTGCACCGGGGCGCTGAGCTGGCTCAAGTCGCCGCTAGTCAGGGCCGCGGCCAGCGCTTCCAGGTCGAGCTGATCCAGGGGCAGGCCGCCGCTGTCGCCACCGGCCAGACCATTGAGCAGATCGCCCAGCACCGGTACCTCGGCCACCAGTTCCGGCAGGCCTTGAAGCTGTTCGAGCAGGGCGAACAAGGGGTTGGCGTCTCCGCCACCACCGCCGGCCAGGGCATCGCCGATCAGATCACCAAGCACCGGAATATTGGCCAGTAGCCCGGGCAGGGTTTCCAGCAGGTCCAGGTTGCCCGGGTCGGTTTCGATGGCGCCCATCAGGCTGTTGACCAGTTCGCCCACCACCGGCACGCCACCCAGGGCATCGGTGACCGGCGCCAGCAATTCACCGGACGCCAGCAGACAGGTCAGCGGGTCGGCGGTATCACCGCAGATTTCGTCCACGCCGGGCAGGCCACTGAGGTTGAGCACCGAACCCACGCCCTGCAGCACTTCGGTGACACAGGCCTGAGGATCGAACTCGCCTTCGTTGCTGGCCACCGGGCAGACCGCGGTGGACAAGGTGTTGGCGGTGGTGATCAGCAGTTCGCCGCTGGCCAGGTTGTTGGCCACGCCGGTCAGGCAGGTCTGCGGATTCAGAGCATCCTCGCAACCGAGCACGGTAAACACGCTCTGCAGGGTTTCCGGCGTGGTTTCCAGCACGTCCACCACGCAGGTCACCGGGTTGTCCGCGTCCGGGCACAGCTCCTGGGTCACCGGGCTGGTGCCATCAAGCAGGCCGGTGATGGTGTCCTTCAGGTAAACGGTGCTTTCCATCACACAGTTGGGCAGGAACTCCACGTCCGCCAGGCTCTCCACCAAGGCGGTGTCGGTGCCGGCGACGGTATCCGCGCACACCAGGCCGAGCAGGTTGTCGTTGCCCAGGGAAATGTTCTCCAGCGCTTCGTTCTCGCAGGTCACGGTGTCGATGGCGTTGCCCAGGGGCACGTCCAGCACGGTGCCCGGGCAAACCGAGGCGGTGAAATGGTTGCTGGTGTCGATCAGGGACAGCGCTTCGGCCTGTTCCTCGTCGTCCAGACCGTCGTCGGGGTCGCCAGGCTCATCCGGATTGTCCGGGTCGTCGGGGTTATCCGGATTGTCGGGGTTATCCGGATTATCGGGATTGTCCGGGGTGTTCGGCGTTTCCGAGCTTCCGCCGCCGCCGTTGTCGCTGGGGCCGCCACTGCTGCCGCCACCGCCACCACAGGCGGCCAACGCCGCCACCATGAGAATCAGTAATAGTTGTTTAGCCAGTGAGCTGACCATGTTTCCACCCTCCATGAAAGGAATCCATCGCCTGACGCCCCACGCGCCGGTAATGCATGAATGGAATGTACAAAGGGTGGCTATGAAACTATGTAGACCGTGCTTTAAGAGCTGTTACGGGGGCACTCAACCGCAACATAAGGAAACCGGACGGTGTGCGGCGTGTAACAATTTTGTCGTCTTTTACGATCCGATCGGGCCAAAATATTATGACGTGCTGAAGAATCCCTTCTTTATAACCATTTTCGTGTTAAGGCATCACCCATTCTGGCACTGTCGTGCAACCACAATCGCCGCGTCATGAAAAACGGCGCCCGGGAAGCCCCGGGCGCCGTTTTTCATGACGCGGCCGTGGCGCTCAGAGCTGCTTGAGCACGGTCTCGGCGCTGCTCTCTTCCACGCCCTTGGCGTCCACGCCCAGGTATTCCACCACGCCATCGTTGGCGATCAGCGCGAAACGCTTACAGCGCAGGCCCAGGCCCGCGCCGGAGGCGTCCAGCTCCAGGCCCAGGGCCTTCGTCAGCTCGGCGTTGCCGTCCGCCAGCATGGTGATTTTCTCGGCGTTCTGGTTGTCCTGCCAGGCGCCCATCACGAAGGCATCGTTCACCGCCATGCAGGCGATGGCATCGGCCTTCTGCAGAATTTCGTCGGCGTGCACCACGAAGCCGGGCATATGGGTGTTGGAACAGCCCGGGGTGAACGCGCCGGGCACCGCGAACAGCACCACCCTGCGGCCTTTGAAGAACTCACCGGTGGACAGATCCTCCGGGCCCTGGGCGCCGTTGGTCTTGATGGTCACGTCGGGGAGTTTGTCGCCTACGGCAATGGTCATGGTCGTGTCCTGTGGTTTGCGGAAAAGGACCTCGAATGTACCAGACCCGGGCCCGCCGCGCCGAGCCCGGCCAGCCGTCCAGGCGGAGCCCGCAACGTAAAAGAGTGTTGCCGTTGGCGCCACCGGCCATATCACCCCGGAGCAGGCCGCCCATCGCCTGGTGCAGCGCATGGACGAGCTGAACCTGGACAACACCGGCACCTTCTTGCACTCCGACGGCTCGGTGCTGCCCTGGTGAAAATCATACCGACCGGGAATATTTCGCTGATTGCATGTCCCGTAGGCGAACATTTTCCCGATCGGTAATTTTCCGGACTGGCTGGGCTAGCGCCGGCGGCGCAGCAGGCCGGCCACGGCCATGACCAGGAACGGCAGCCAGGACCAGGGGCCGGCGGCGCCGCCGCTGCCGCCACCGCCGCCCATGGAAGCGCGCGGTTGCTGGAACATGGGCTGGCTCTGGTCGGCCCGGTTGGAGGCCGGCGCGCTGGCTTCGCGGCGGGCCTTGGCGAGCCGCTCGAGATCGCGGCGGTCGGCGTTGCGGCGCTCGATGCCGTATGTCTCGAACACCTCATCGCGCAGCACCACCATGGAGGTGTAATCGGTGACCAGGCCGTACTCCAGAGCCAGGTCGGTGATGGCGTCCTCCAGGTCGGCGTCGGCGCCGAAGTTATCCCGTTCCCGGGCCAGATCCTGGATGGTGGCGTAGGCCCACAGCCGTTCCAGTTCCGGGTTGTCGCCGCCCTCTTTCGGGAAGGTGAAGCGGCTTCGGTATTGCCGTTCCTGGCCGCCCACCCGGGTGTTCAGGGTCACATCCGCCGGGCCGTCGCCCCAGTAATGCCCCATCACCACGATGCGCTCGCCCCGGTAAACGGAGCCGATGCGCGCCGGTGTACGGTCGGCGGTTTTCACGCCGTCGATGTCCAGGCGCACGTCGTTCATGGCCTGGTGGGTGAGCTTGCCGGTGGCCTGCATCAGCCGGCCAACAATGTCATCGCTGTTGGAGACGCTCAGGGCAAAGCCGTTGCTGGCATCGGTGAGCGCGGTGAGCAGGGGACGGTTGGCGCTGTTGCCCATGATGAAGGTAAACAGGCGAACATCCCGCTTATCGAGCAGTTCCAGGAAGCGCTTTTGCGCGGTGACGCCCACATTGGCGACGCCATCGGTGACCAGCACGATGCCGGTGGGGCGGTCCGCGTCCAGGGACTTAAGGCCGCTTTTCAGGCCGTCGTACAGGTTGGTGCCGCCGGAAGACTGCAGGCCGGCCACCCGCTTCACGTAGTCGTTCACCGCCTCCGGCGTCACCGCCACAAAGCCGTTGGTGAGCTCCCGGGTACCATCGTTGAACAGCACGATGCGGAAGCGGTCCTCCGGGCGAAGGCGGCCCAGGGCCTTGCCGACGCCGTCCGCCAGGGTGGCCAGCTTGCCGGCCATGGAACCGGACACGTCGAGCACGAACACCCAGTCGCGGCCACCGCTGACCGGCGGCAGATCATCACCGGGGGTCAGGCTCATCATGAAGGTACCCCGGTCCGAGCCCGGCGCCTTGTAGGCCACCAGATCCACGGTGCCTGGCAGGTCCTTCGGGTGGCGCCAGTAGACCACGACGTCCCGATCCAGCTGGAACGCCGGCTTGCCGTCGCCGGCGGCGGTTTCCCGCTCGGCGCCTTGCTCCATGCCCTGCTCTCTGGCCGCCCCCCCGGCTTGCGACGCAGCGGCCCGGTTGTCCAGGGTTACCCGCCATTGGCGCGGGCCCTGCTGGGTGATGGCGGCACCGGGCTGGTCCGGCACCCGCACCGCCGCCACCGGATAGCCGGCGCGCAGGTTGAGAGTAAAGGTGAAGTGCTCCTCGACCCGTTCGTTGGCGGTCCAGAAGTCCAGTTGCCGCTGGTCCACCCCGCCCTCTTCCAGGGGATAAACGTAGCGGCCCACGCCGGTGTCCACCCCGGCGGGCTGCATGTAGACCAGCCGCACCCGGGTGTCGCCGCCGGCGCGCACCGGGTTCACCAGCACATCGAACGCCTTGTACTCGTCCTTCTCGGTGAGTCCCGCTTCACGGCCGGCGGCTTTTTCCTGTTCATACACCTGGCGGGCCTTGTCCCGAGGCAGGACCTCACCGACCACCGGCTTGCCATCAATCCACACGGTGAACTCCGCCACCGTGCCCTTGGCCGGCACCGGGAAACGATAGTGGGCTTCCAGGTCCCGATCATTGGGGTTGTGGAACACCTGCTCCACTTCGGTAATGGCGTAGCCGTCTTCCACATCCACGGTGACATGCTGCTCACGCAGCTTCAGTGGCGGCACGCCGCCGTCCGTGGGGGTCATCAGGCCCGCCGCCTGGGCGGTGGCGGCGGCCAGCAGCAACACCAGTCCACCGGCCAGGCGCCGCGCCCAAGAGGTAAAGGAAACCATGCCGTTCTCCTGTAGTTATTAAACGCCGTTCAATTGATACAGGAGAAGTCACCTTTTACTAAACACTGTTCATTAACAGGATGTGTCACCGGGTGTTCAACAGCCGGCCCGTTGGCCGGCGCCGGCGGCGCCCGTTACCATTGCCGCCCACGACGGACCGCCCCCTGGAGCCCATGAGCCACGCCGACACCCTGCCCATCGACCCGCTCAAGGAGCGCTTCCTGGACGCCCTGGACCAGGGCCCGGTGGTGGTATCCGCCGCCACCGGCTCCGGCAAGTCCACCCGGCTGCCGGTGTGGGCGATGGCGCGCGGCCCGGTGCTGGTGGTGGAACCCCGGCGAGTGGCCTGCACCGCCCTGGCGGGCTTCCTGGCCGGCCAGCGCGGCCAGGCCCCGGGCGACGAAGTGGGCTATGCGGTGCGCTTCGACCAGGCCTGCACGGACCGGACCCGGCTGGTATTCGTGACCCCGGGTATCGCGCTGCGCTGGCTGCAGGAGGGGCGGCTGGCCCGGTTCACCACCATCATGCTGGATGAATTCCACGAACGGCGCTGGGACACGGACCTGCTGCTCGCCCTGCTCAAACAGCACGGCGGCCACCGCCTGGTGGTCACCTCCGCCACCCTGGACGGCCCCGCCCTGGCCCGTTACCTGGCCGCCCCGGCGCTGCATTCCGAGGGCCGGGGTTACCCGGTGAGCGTCCACCACCACGCCGACAACGACCGCCGCATGCCCGATGCCCGCGACCTGCCCGCCCGGGTACGCGTGGCGGTACGCGACGGCCTGGTGGCGCGGGACGACGGCGACGTGCTGGTGTTCCTGCCCGGCCGTGGTGAAATCCAACGCACCGCCGCCGCCCTCGGCGACCTGAACGCGGACATTCTACCGCTGCATGCCGGCATCACCGGCGAGGCGCAGCGGCACGCCCTGACCCCGGGCCCCCGGCGCCGGGTGATCCTGGCCACCAACGTGGCGGAGACCTCGCTCACCATCCCTGGCGTCACCCTGGTGGTGGATGCCGGCCTGGAGCGCCGCACCCACCAGCGCAACGGCCGCACCGTGCTGTCGTTGACGCCGATTTCCCAGGCCAGCGCCGACCAGCGCCGGGGGCGGGCGGGCCGCACCGCGCCGGGCCGGGTGATCCGGCTGTGGGGCGAGAACGCGCCCCTGGAGGCGCGCACGCCGCCGGAGATTCAGCGCGAGGAACTCGGCGAGCTGGTGCTGGCGGCGGCCTGCGCCGGTAGCCCGACGACGGCGCTGGATTTCCCCGACCCGCTACCGGCGCACACCCTGGAACGAGCCCGCCAGCAACTGCACCGGCTCGGTGCTCTGGACGACCACGACCTGGCCACGGAGCGCGGTCGGGCCCTGTTCGCCCTGCCGGTGGACACCTTCTTCGCGCACCTGATCGTGGCCATGCCGGACGCCACCGCCCGGGGTTTCATGGTGGACCTGGCCGCCGCCCTGAGCGCCCGCCAGCGGCCGCTCACCCTGCCCCGGGACGAGGACGGCCGCCGCGCCCTGGCGGACTGGGAGCCGCGCCCCTGCGACGCCACCACCCTGGTGCGGGCGGTGCGCCAGGCGCCGCCGGAGAGCCTCAAACCGAACCGGGCGGCCCGGGACGAAGCGCGCCAGCTCGCCACCCGGATGCGCGCCCTGCTCGATCTGCCCGCCCTGCCCGCCTCCCTGGACGAGGACGTGCCGGCGATCCTCGCCGCCGCCATCGCCGCCAATCCCCGGGCGGTGTTTCTACGCCGGGAAAAAGAACGCCGCCGGGACGCCATGGGCAACGGCGGCGAGGAAGTCCGCGTCGGTGAGGATTCCCGCTTCCCCGAGGACGCCGAGGCGGCCCTGGTGCTGGACAGCCACAGCCTGCCCGGCAAGGGCACCCGCCAAACCCTGACCCTGGCCACCTGCCTGGCGCCGGTGCCCGTGCTCGAGCTGGTAACCCAGGGCCTGGCGCAGCCGGAAACCGGCGACGTGGAATGGCACGGCGGCGAGCCGGTGGTGACCCGTCACTGGTGCTACGCCGGTCGGCGCATCCACACCGACACCACCCGCCCGGAGGGCGCCGCCGCCCGCCAGGTGCTCGCCCGCCTGATCCTGGACGGCGAATGCCTGGCCCCGGCCGGCGAACGGCTGATGGACGACCTGGACGCCTGGCGCCTGTACCTGGCCCTGGGCCACGATCAGGGAGAAGCCCCGGAACCAGCACCCTGGCTGGAACAACGCCTGGCGGAAATGGGAGTGGAAAGCCTGGATGACCGTGCCCTCCTGGAACCGGAGGACCTGTGCTTCCCCGGCATCCCGGACTGGGAACGGGAGCGCTTCGACGAGAAGTACCCGCGCTTCGTGACGCTCAGCGATCTGAACATGCGGGTGCACTACCAAATTGCCCAACGGCGGGTGGAGTTGGAACACCAGAGCGGCAACCGCAAGGCCGCCCCACGCCGCTGGGAGCTGCCCGCCTGGTCCGGCTGGCGGGTGCGCTACCGCAAGGCCAGCCGGGTGGTGGACGTGGTGTGAGATGGTTTAATGATGGGGAACCGCGCCAAGCCCTCTGGATTTCTTCAAACAGCCGCTAGCGGATTCAGCTTCCAGGCCACCTGTACGAAAGAGGTGACGCCGGCTTCCTTGAAGCGGTCCTGGTTCTCGATGACGTCCTGGCGGGACAGCTCCCGCAAGGTGTAGTGGTCCTGGTAGAGGCGGCGCACTTCCTCGGCGAACACCGGGAACGGCGGGCCGTCCATTTCCGCCGGGTCGTATTCGAAGGCGATCAGCAGTTGCGGCGCCGCGCCGGTGAGGGCGCGCAGGTGCGGCGCGTAGCGGGCACGCATGGCCTCGGGCAGGGCCACCAGGGCGGCACGGTCGTAAACCAGATCCACCGGGCCCAGTTGCTCGGCGGTGAGCTGGAACAGGTCGCCCTGGAACACGGTGAGTTCGCCGTGGCGCCAGCGCTGGCCGCCGGCCCAGTCGTCCACCTCCGGCGCCACGCCCAGCTCCTCGAACAACTGGCGCACCGCCAGCTCGCTGAGCTCGGCGCCCACCACCCGGTGGCCCTGGGCCAGCAGCCAGCCCATGTCCAGTGTCTTGCCGCACAGCGGCACGAACACCCGGGCCCCTTCCGCCAGGTCAAAGGCCGGCAGGTTGCGCTTGAGCACCGGGTTCACGAACGGCAGGTGAAAACCCAACTCCTGCTTTTGCCATTTGTCTTTCCAGAACGCTGATTCCATGGGGTCTCCAGGTGAGTCAGAGGGTCCCTTGCCGCAGGGCCCGTTCGGTGTCGCGGGTCAGGGTGACGAAATCCGGTTTGGCGATCACCGCCAGCACCAGGGCATAGACGCCGTTGAGCAGGGCCAGGGCGGCGTCGGAGTGGAGAAAACTGAACGCCACGATGATGAACGCCACCGCGTCCAGCATGCCCAGCAGCACGAACATGCTGGTGTGCACCTTGGCGGCGGCCAGGGCCGAGGGATCGGTGTCCGCCTTGCGGCCGGTGAGCGGTCGGCGGGCCACCGCCTCCGGGCTCATGATGAAATTGCGCAGCGGCCGGGCCACCAGCAGGCTCAGCGCCATGGCGCCCAGGGCCAGTTGCCAGAGCATCTCCTGGGGCAGCAGCTCGCCGGCGGACTGATAGTCCGCGAACCGGATCAGCCCCCACAACGCCACGCCGATCACCAGGGGCGCGGACAGGGTCACGAACCAGAGCAGGTTCAGGGTGCGCGCGGAGGGCAGGCGGGATTTCAATGTCATGGTCAGTGTGCCTCTTCCCAGTTATCGCCGGTGCCGGCGTCGACGGTCAGCGGCACCTTGAGGTCGGCGGCGGCTTCCATGCGTTGCTTCACTTCCTTGACCAGGGCGTCCACCTGGCTTTCCGCCACCTCGAACACCAGCTCATCGTGCACCTGCATGATCATCAGGGCGTCGAAGTCGCTGTCGGTGAGCCAGCTGTCCACCTGGACCATGGCGCGTTTGATGATGTCGGCGGCGGAGCCCTGCATGGGCGCGTTGATGGCGGTGCGCTCGGCGGCCTGGCGGCGCTGGCCGTTGCGGCTGTTGATTTCCGGCAGGTAGAGGCGGCGGCCGAACAGGGTTTCCACGTAGCCGTTCTCAGCGGCGTCGGCGCGGGTGTTTTCCATGTAACGTTTTACGCCGGGGTATTTTTCGAAGTAGCGGTCGATGTATTCCTGGGCTTCGCCGCGCGGGATGCCGAGCTGGCGGGCCAGGCCGAAGGCACTCATGCCGTAGATCAGGCCGAAGTTGATGGCCTTGGCGTTGCGCCGTTCGTTGTCGCTGACGTCATCGAGATTCTTGCCCCAGACCTCGGCGGCGGTGGCGCGGTGAATGTCCAGGTTGTGTTCGAAGGCATCGAGCAGGCCCTTGTCGCCGGACAGGTGGGCCATGATGCGCAGTTCGATCTGTGAGTAGTCGCAGGCAACGATCTTGCGGCGCCCTGTTTTATCGGAAGGGGGCGCGGAAAAGGCGAGCCGGATCTTGCGGCCTTCCTCGCTGCGCACCGGAATGTTCTGCAGGTTGGGGTCGCTGGAGGAGAGCCGGCCGGTGGCCGCCACCGCCTGATGGTAGGAGGTGTGCACGCGGCCGGTGCGGCGGTTGATCAGCTCCGGCAGCTTGTCGGTGTAGGTGTTCTTGAGCTTGGAAACACCCCGGTATTGCATGATCACTTCCGGCAGGGCGTGGCCGTCCAGGGCCAGTTCCTGAAGCACCGCCTCGGCGGTGGACGGCGCCCCCTTGGGCGTCTTCTTGATCACCGGGATTTCCAGTTTCTGGTAGAGGATCTCGCCAAGTTGCTTGGGCGAACCCAGGTTGAATTCCTGGCCGGCGACTTCGTAGGCCTGTTCCTGCAGGTCCATCATGCGTTTGGCCAGGGACTGGCTTTGCTTGCGCAGCATGTCGGCATCCACGTAGGTACCGTTGCGTTCAATGCGGCTGAGCACCGGCAGCAGCGGCATCTCGATGTTCTCGAACACGCTTTTCAGGCCGTCGATCTCTTCCAGGCGCGGCCACAGGGTCTGGTGCAGACGCAGGGTGACGTCGGCGTCCTCGGCGGCATACTCGCCGGCTTCCTCCAGGCCCACCTGGTTGAAGGTGAGCTGCTTGGCGCCCTTGCCGGCGATCTCCTCGAAACTCACCGTCTTGTGGCCCAGGTATTTAAGCGCCAGGGAATCCATGTCATGGCGGGTGGCCACGGAATCCAGCACGTAGGATTCCAGCATGGTGTCGAATTGCACGCCGCGCAGGGTAATGCCGGCGTTGGCCAGCACGCTCATGTCGTACTTGAGGTTCTGGCCGACTTTCTTGAGGCCATCGTCTTCCAGCAGCGGCTTGAGCTTTTCGAGCACGGTTTTTTCGTCGAGCTGTTCGGGCGCGCCGGCGTAGTCATGGCCGAACGGAATATAGGCGGCCTCGCCGGGGGCGGTGGCCACGCTGACGCCCACCAAGGCGGCGTCCATGTAGTTCAGGCTGGTGGTTTCGGTATCGAAGGCGAACAGCTCCGCCTGCTTGAGCTTGTCCAGCCAGGCGTCCAGGGCATCCTCGGTGAGCACCGTCTCATAGCCGCTTCGATCGATGCCGGCCTCGTCGTCCAGGGCCGCGTCGCCGGCGAGCCCTTCGGCGGTCGGGTCCTGCCCTTCCAGCAGCTCGGTCAACCAGCCCTTGAACTCCAGGTCGCGGTAATAACGGGCCAGTTGCCCGGTGTCCGGCTGCCGCAGCTTGAGCTCGTCCAGCCCTTCATGAAGTTCGCAATCCACCTTGATGGTGGCCAGTTCATAGGAGAGGAACGCCTGCTCGCGGTGTTCCTCGAGCTTCTTGCCCATGCTCTTGGCGCCACGGAATTCCAGCTCCGCCACCTTGTCCAGGTTGTCGTAGATGTTTTGCAGCGAGCCCAGGCCCTTGAGCAAGGCCAGGGCGGTTTTCTCGCCGACGCCGGGCACGCCGGGGATGTTGTCCACCTTGTCGCCCATCAGCGCCAGGAAATCGATGATCAGCTCCGGGCCGATGCCGAACTTCTTCTTCACGCCCTCGACGTCGTAGAGGGCGTCGTTCATGGTGTTGATCAGGGTGACGTGGTCGTTCACCAGCTGCGCCATGTCCTTGTCGCCGGTGGAAATCAGCACCGCTTTTTGCTCGGCGCCGAACTGGCGGGCGAAGGTGCCGATCACGTCGTCCGCTTCCACCCCTTCCTCGATGATCAACGGCAGCCCCATGGCGCGAATCAGGTCATGCAGCGGCTGCACCTGCTCACGCAGTTCATCGGGCATCGGCGGCCGGTTGGCCTTGTACTGCTCGAACAGCTCGTCGCGGAAGGTCTTGCCCTTGGCGTCGAACACCACCGCCATGTAGTCGGGCTCATAGTCCTTGATCATCTTGCGCAGCATGGCGGCCACGCCGCGCACCGCGCCGGTGGGCCGGCCGCCGGAAGTGGTCAGCGGCGGCAGGGCGTGAAAGGCACGGTACAGGTAAGAAGAACCATCGACGAGAATGATCGGTTTGGGGTCGGCCATGGGGGTCCTTGGTCGGGCAAATTCGGAAAGCCACAGTGTAGCGCCACCAAGGTCCCGGGTCAGGGTCGGGGTGCGGATATCGTAGGAGCGGCTGAAGCCGCTCCTACAGCCGTTCGCGGGCGTGGGCGAGGATCTCGTCCACCGCCCGGCGAGCCGCGGGCAGCGCGCCGCCCATGGTGATGAAACCGTGCACCAGTTTCGGGTAGTCCAGGTTGACCACCGGCACACCCGCTTCGCGCAGCCGTTCGCCGTAGGCCAGGCCCTCGTCGCGCAGGGGATCGGTGGCGGTGATCAGGAGGGTGTCCGGGTGGCCGGCCAGGTCCGGGTTACGCAGGGGCGAGACGCGGAAGTCCTCCACCAGGCTTTCGTCCTGGACGTAGTGATTGTGGAACCAGTCGATCATGTCCCGGTCGAGACCGCCCTGGCCGCCGCCGAGCACGGTGGCGGAGGGCATCCGGTTCTCGCCGTCGGTTTTCGGATACACCGCCACCACCAGCTTCGGTGCCGGCAGGCCTTGCAGCGGCGCCTGCTGGGCGACCACCACGCTCAGGTTGCCACCGGCGCTGTCGCCCATCACCGCCATGCGGTCCGGGTCGATGCCCAGGTCGCGGGCCTGCCCGGTGAGCCAGCGCCAGGCGGCGACGGCGTCATCGGCGGCGGTGGGCGCCGGATGTTCCGGGGCCAGCCGGTAATCCACGTTGAGCACCACCGCGCCGGTAGCGTTGGCGATATGACGGCACAACCGGTCGTATTCCCGGGCGCTGCCGATGGTGAAGCCGCCACCGTGGCAGAACAGGATCGCCGGAGCGCCGTTCGCCGGGGCCGGCCCGCCCCGTTCCTTGGGCCGGTACAGGCGCACCAGGATGGTGCCGCCCGCCACCGGCACCTGGATGTCACGCGCCTCGGCCACCGCTTCCTCGGGTACGTCGAGCATGCCGATCATCTGCCCGTACAGGGCGCGCCCCTTGGGCAGAGGCAGTTCATGGAAGCCCTTGCGGCCATCGGCGAGGGCCAGCAGCAGGCGCAGACGCGGGTCCAGGGTGGAGCGATCGACTTTCTCCACCAGGCCGGCCAGGCGACCCGCGACGGGGGCGGGCAGGGCCATCATTGCGCGCACCGAGGTACGTTCTATCTTCTCTTGCAGGGACATGGTGCTCCTCGAAAAACGGGCCTGTTCACGGAATGTCCGGGGTTATACCATCGCCGGAGGTACTGGGCCCGGTCATCCCCGGCCTTTTTTCTCTCCAGGATCAATTGATGTCCGTTTACACCCGTCTCGACGACGATGCGCTGGCTTCGCTGCTGGCCGCCTATGACCTGCGCCTGGAGGCCGCCGAGGCGGCCCGCCACGGCATCGAGAACAGCACCTGGCTGATCGATGCCCGGGACGGCCTCGATCGCGACCGGCCGGTGGTGCTCACCGTGTTCGAGCGCTTCGACGCCGACACCCTGCGCCCTTATCTGGATCTGCTCACCGCCCTGGCGGAAGCCCGGCTGCCGGTGCCGGCACCGTTGGCGGACCGGGCCGGCAAGGTGCTGCGCCGGGTGGCGGACAAACCCGCCGTGCTGGTGCCGCGCCTGCCCGGCGCCCATTGTTTCCAGCCGGAAGCGGAGCATTGCCGCCAGCTGGGCGCCCTGCTGGCCGACCTGCACCGCCAACCCGCCGAGCCCGCCCGGGCGCTGCCCGACGAGCGCGAGCGGCTGGCGGAGTTCGCCCGCCATCTGTGCCGCCTGAACGACGGCGACCAGCGCCACGCGGAGCAAGTACTGGCACGCTGGCGGGACATCAAGCCCGGCGACACCCTGGTGCACGCCGACCTGTTCCGCGACAACGCCCTGTTCGACCGCCAGGGCCGGCTTACCGGTGTGCTGGATTTCTACAACGCCTGCCTGGAACGGCCGGAGTACGATCTGGCGGTGGCGCTCAACGACTGGGCGGTGGCCGCCGAAGGCCGCCCGGTACCGCGCCGCGAAGCGGCGTTGCTGGCAGGCTACCGGGATGCCGGCGGCGACTGGGACGCCGAGGTGCTGAACCTGGCCATGGCGGTGGCGGCGCTGCGCTTCTGGTTGTCACGGCTGGTCGGCCCGGTGTCCGACGAGGCCCAGGGCCAGGGCAGCAAGGACCCGGCGGAGTTCGCGCGCATTTTCGGCTACCGGTTCGACGCGCTGGGCGAGCTGTAAAGCAACGCGGTTAACGGCCCGGGCCGGTCAGAATCAGATGGTTGAGATGGGCGAGCCAGTCCGCCTCCCGCCATAACCAATCGTTGTGCGGCGCCGCCAGGCTGGTGGGGGTGAGCGCGCCGACGCCGCCGGCCACCGCCTGGGCCACCACGGTTTCGGTGAAGCCCGCCCAGCGCCGGGGCAGACGGCCCGGGTCGCCCGGAGAAGTCAGCCAGCCCTCGCCGAGCACCGGCTGCAGCCGCCGCACCCGGGCGAACGCCAGCCTGCGGTTAAGTTGCTCCTGAAGGCGACCGCGCCAGTGATCACCGCTGACATCCAACAGCGCGCCACGCAGCGGACCGGCCAGGCGCCGGCTAAGGACGCCGGGCACGGGCAGATCGGCGCCGGTGGCCAGACGGAAGCGCGGATCGTCGTCCAGCCACAATCCCAGATCGAGGAAATCCAGTTCACTGGTGTCCAACTGCCGCAGGTGCTCGCTGTCGGCGGCGGCGGCACTGAGCCCGAAACGAATCTCCGGGAAGTGGGCGCGCAGAGCCCGCGGCACCTCCAGCAGGTATCGCTCCACCCCGGCCTCCTGATCGCGGCTCCAGCGTTCCGGCAACGATCGTTGGCCGGACTGGCCAAACAGGCGACGAACCGGACCGTGACTCCAGGGAGGAAAGGGAAAATGGTGGCAGAAATCCACCGCCACCACGGTATCCAGGTGCCCCCATTGGCGAATCAGATCCAGGGTTTCCACCCAGACGTCGACGAAATCACCGGGCCGCCTCACGAAGGAGCGCCGGGCGCGGCTGTCGGGCAGGAAAAAGCCGCTCAACCAGAGTTTCAGATCGCGCTCGGCGGCGGCATCGAGCAGGCGCCGGAACGCCTTGCGGATGGGCACGGTGACGGCGCCACCGGGCAAACCGCGCCGCCGGTCCGGCTCGGCCAGAATCTCGCAGTGGTCCAGATGAACGCTATTGGCCGGCGTGGCCAGCAGATGGGGGTAGGGGTCCAGCCGCACGGCGTTGAAGCCGCGCGCCACCACGTCATCCAGGCGTGCCTCAACGGCGCCCGGCACCGCACCGTAGGCGGGACCCAGCGGCCAGGCGTAATCCCAGCATGTGATGGCGAGACGCCCGGTCTCTCCCTGCCGCTGCCCCATGTAGTCACCTCAACCCAAGAAACGGTTCAGGATAACGGTTTCGGGCGCCGGCTCAATGGGCGCCGTTGGCCGAAGGGCGGCGGAACCCGGTTCAGGGTGCCAGACAGCGCTGGAAGCCGGCGGCCACCACGCCATCCAGCCAGGCACCATACCCGGAGCCGGGGTGGTCGCGACCCAGCGGGTCCAGGTCCACGCGCCGGCAGTCCGGACACAGCCGGGCCAGCATCTCGCGCTGGGCCTCGGGCTCAGCGATGGCGCAACGCACCTGCTGCGTCTTGACCTGATCCGCCAGGGCCACGAAGCGGCGGCTGCCGGGGCCGGCGCCGAGCTGTTCGCTGACGGTGACCGGCTCACGCAGGCCCAGGCGATGCTGAAAATAGCCCCAGGGATTGTGGAAACTGAGCCAGGCGCGCCCGGCCTGCGGCGCCAGCCGGGCTCGGGCCACCTCGGTGGCGCGCTCCAGGCCGGCCAGGAACGCCGCCGGTTGCCCTTCCGGCAGGCCGTCGGGGTCCCGTTCCGCCAGCCCCCGGGCCAGCGCCGCCATGTTGGCCGGGTCCAGCCACAGGTGCGGGTCCAGACGTGCCATGTGGTCGTGGCCGTGATCATCAGCGCCATGATCCTCGTCACCGTGGTCGTGGCCGCCCTGGCGTCGGGTCACGCCGGCCAGCGACAGCAGCGCCACCGAGGGCCCCTCGCGGCGCGCCATCAGATCCGCTACCGCCGGCTCCGCCTCGGCGCCCAACCAGACCACCAGGTCGGCCCGGCGCAACGTCAGCATCTGACGCGGCGAAAGCATCGGGTTATGCGGGCTCTGGTTGGGGGCGAGCAGGGTTTCCACCTGGGCGCTGTCGCCGTACAGATCCCGCAGCACCATGGCCACGGGTTCGACACTGGCCACCAGGGTGCGGGCGGAAAGGGGCGCGCTGAGAATCAGCAGCAGGGCAATGATGGAATAACGCATGAACACTTCCTGCAAGCCGCGTGGAGACGGCGGGCGTTTGACGAATGAAATAGTATATCATTACCTCTTTGGCCTGGCCGGAACTTCGTTGTTATGACCCAAGCACTGGTCACCGTGGAAGACGCCGCCCTTACCCTGGGCGGCCAGGCGGTGCTGGAAAACGTCTCCCTGACCCTGGAACCGGGGCGCATCACCACTCTGATCGGCCCCAACGGCGCCGGCAAAAGCACCCTTGCGCGGCTGGTGCTGGGCCTGGCGAGCCCCGACCGGGGCCGGGTAATACGCCGCCCGGGGCTGACCCTGGGCTATATGCCCCAGCATCTGCGCGTGGACGAAAGCCTGCCGCTCACCGTGGACCGCTTCCTGTGGCTGGCGGCGCCGGGCCATACCCGGGCCCGCCGCGATGCCTTGCAGCGTACCGGCGTGGCCCACCTGCGCCGGCGCGCGGTGCGCCAGCTCTCCGGCGGCGAGATGCAACGGGTGCTGCTGGCCCGGGCATTGCTGCGCAAACCGGACCTGCTGGTGCTGGACGAGCCCGCCCAGGGCGTGGACGTGGCTGGCCAGGATGCCCTCTACGGCCTGCTCGGCCAGGTCCGCGACGAAACCGGCTGCGGTATCCTGCTGATTTCCCATGACCTGCATCTGGTAATGGCGCGTACCGACGAAGTGGTGTGTCTGCACCACCATGTGTGCTGCTCGGGCACGCCGGAGGCGGTAAGCCGGGACCCGGCCTATCAGCGCCTTTTCGGCACCCATGGCATGGCCAACCTGGCCCTTTACACCCACCACCATGATCACGACCACGATCTCAGTGGCGACGTGCACGGCGGCGAGCATCATCACGGCGCCCATGACCATGGCGCGAGCCATGATGGGGGGCACCACCATGATTGAGCTTCTCGCCCCGGCCCTGCTGGCCGGGCTGGCGGTGGCCCTGGTGGCCGGTCCCATGGGCGCCTTCGTAGTGTGGCGGCGGATGGCGTTCTTCGGCGACACCATGGCCAACAGCGCCCTGCTCGGCGCCGCCCTGGCCCTGGCCTTGCAGGTCAATCTTTACCTGGCGGTGATCGCCACCTGCCTGGTGGTGGCGGTGGCCCTGGTGGGCCTGCAGCGCCAGCGGCAGATCGCCGACGATACCCTGCTGGGCATCGTTGCCCACATCACCCTGGCCCTGGGCATCATCGCCCTGAGCCTGCAGGACAGCGTGCAGGTGGACCTGTTCGCCTACCTGTTCGGCGACCTGCTGGCGGTGGACTGGCGCGACGTGGTGGTGTTGTGGGCCGGCGCCGCGGTGATCCTCGCGCTGCTGGCGTGGCGCTGGCGGGCATTGCTGAGCATCACCGTCAACGAGGATCTGGCCCGGGTGGAAGGCGTGGCCGTGCCGGCCACCCGCCTGCTGTTGATGCTGCTGCTGGCGCTGCTGATCACCGGCGCCATCCGCACCGTGGGCGTGCTGCTGATCACCTCCCTGCTGGTGATGCCCGCCGCCGGCGCCCGCCGGCTGGCGCGTACCCCGGAGCAGATGGCCGGCTTCGCCAGCCTGATCGGCCTGGTGTCGGTGATGCTGGGGCTGACCCTGAGCTGGCACGCGGACACGCCGGTGGGCCCCTCCATCGTGGTGGCCGCGGCGGTGCTGTTCGGCCTGACCCTGCTGCGCCGCCCCACCTCCTAGCGCTTTTCAACCCGCTTTCCCTCCCGGACCCATGGCGGCTCCGCCGCCACAGGGGGTCGATCCACGTCCTTTCGCCCAAAATCGTATACGATTAATCGTTTGACAAATATTATCGTATTTTAATAGCCTGCTTTTGACGTGGATTTTGTGCTGATTCACCCCCAGGCCAGACAATGGAGCCAATGTGACCCAATCCGAAGGCAGTTTCTTTGCCCTGCCCCAACCCTCCCTGCCCGTATCCGGCGACCGGCGCCGCTTCCCGGTGCGCCGCATTTACTGCGTCGGCCGCAATTACGTGGCCCACATTCGAGAGATGGAAGAAGGCGACGAACGCGATCCGCCGTTCTTTTTCCAGAAGCCCACCGACGCCATCGTCACCGACGGCGCCGCCATTCCCTACCCCCAGGACACCCAGGACTTTCAGCATGAGGTGGAGCTGGTGGTGGCGATTGGCGGCGGCGGCCGGGATCTGAGCCGGGAGCAGGCTCTCGACCAGGTGTTCGGCTATGCCGTCGGCCTGGACATGACCCGGCGGGATCGTCAGTTCGAGGCACGGGATATGCGGCGCCCCTGGGAAATGGGCAAATCATTCGATCACTCGGCCCCCTGCGGCACCTTGCGCCCCGCCGCCGAGGGGCATGTGCTTTCCGGTGCCATCTCCGTCGAGGTGAACGGCGAGCCGCGCCAAGCCGGTGAGCTGGAGCTGATGATCTGGAACGTGGACGAAATCATCGCCAATTTGTCCACCCAGTATGAACTCAAGCCTGGTGATCTGATCTTCACCGGCACGCCGGCCGGCGTCGCCGCGGTGTCCCCCGGCGACCAGCTGGTGGCCCGCATCGATGGCCTCGAAGACCTGCACGTACGCATCGACCCGCCTCTCAGCCAAGGAGCCTGACATGGAGCCGAAACAACGCATTGATTATTCCGCGATCACCGACCGCCCCCGCCTGTCGTTGCCCGACGGCAAGCGAATGGCGGTGTGGGTGATCGTCAATATTGAAGAGTGGGACATCAATTCGCCGATGCCGCGTACCGTCCTGACGCCTCCCGCCGGTGGCGCGCCCTCGCCGGACATTCCCAACTGGGCCTGGCATGAATACGGCAACCGGGTAGGGTTCTGGCGTTTGCTGAAAACACTGGACCGGCTGTCGATCCGTGCCGTGCTGGCCATCAATGGCACCGCGGTGAACAGCTACGCGCCGATCAGCCAGGCGGCCCTGGATCGCGACTGGGAATTCATGGGCCACGGCTACACCCAGCGCAATATGCAGAAGGTCGAGAACGAACACGACGACATCCGCAAGACCACCCGGGCCATCGAGGAATTCACTGGCAAACGGCCACGTGGCTGGCTCGGACCGGGCCTCACCGAAACCTGGGAAACCCCGGACCTGTTGGTGGAAGAAGGGTACGACTATGTGTGCGACTGGGTGCTCGACGATCAACCGGTGGTCCTGAAGACCCGCACCGACCCCATCGTCAATGTGCCCTACACCCAGGAATGCAATGACGTGGCGATGATGCTGATCCAGCATCACCCGGCTTCGGAGTACGCCCAGCGGGCCATTGATCAGTTCGAACAGATCCACGAGGACGCCGAGGACGGCGCCCGTGTCATGGCGCTGGTGGTGCACCCTTACATCATGGGCGCGCCCCATCGGGCCCCCTACTTCCGCAAGGCGCTGGAACACATCGCCGCCCGGGAGGATGTGTGCTTCATGACCGGCGAGGAAATTTTCGACTGGTACCAACAGCAGCGCTGATGGCGTTCACCCGCGCTCACGCCTCACCGAAAGCCCTTCCCCTGGAAGGGCTTTTTTTGTTCATCGCGCCCCCGAAAGGGGCAAACAGAGCAAATGGGATGCAATCCGGCACCAGAATAAAGCAACACAATACGAGCTTCTGTTTATAAGCACAGATTGAATCCAATAAAGCTTTACAGGCACTTTTCCTACTGCTATTACTTGATCCACAGGAAAAACGTATACAATTTACGTTTTTTGGGAATGCATGTGATACAAGGGGAACAGCCCGTGAAGCACGATTATTTGTTTCGCACCGCCAGAATTCTGCTCGCCACCCTGCCCGTCTGGGCCTGTCTGGCCGGCACCGTACAGGCCGCCACGCCGATGAAGATCGCCCACCTGGTACCCGGCGAGGCGCCGCGCGGCCAGGGCGCGGAATTGATGGCCAAGGAAGTCAGCAACGATGAACGCTGCAATATCGATGCCCGGGTGTTCCCGAACTCCCAATTGGGCGGCACCACGGACCTGATCGAGAACCTGCAGACCGGCGCCCTGGAAGTGGCGATTCTGCCCGGCTCGTTTCTGGTCGGCTTTCAGCCGTTGATCGGCATCATGGATTTCCCGTACTTCTGGCCCACCGACTACGACAAGCTGAAAACCGTCATCGAAAGCGACGCCATGCGCAAGCTGCTCGACACCACCGAGGAGAAGGGCGTGGTGTCGTTGTCGGTATGGCACACCGGCTACAAATCCTGGACCGCCAACAGGCCTCTGGACACCGTGGCGGCGTACAAGGGCCTGAAGGCACGGGTAATGCCCTCCGCCATCATCCGTGAACAGGACAAGCTGCTGGGCATGCAACCGGTGGCCATGCCGTTCTCCGAGACCTATGTGGCTTTGCAGAACGGCGCCATCGATACCCAGGAAAATCCGGTGGTCACCAACTACCTGATGCGGTTTCACGAGGTCCAGGATTACCTGACCCTGAGCAACCACGGCACGCTGGATCAGGTGATCATGGTTTCCAAGCTCTGGTGGGACAAGCTCGACGGCGGCTGCCAGACCGCGGTGCGCGAAGCGGTGGCCGATGGCGGCGCGCTGACCGCCAAGCTGGTCTACAAGATGATCGACGAGAAGGCGCTGCCGGCGATCCGTGAATCCGGCACCCGGGTGGTGGAGGTGAGCGATGAGAATTTCGCCGCCATGCGCGATCAGGTGTTGCCGGGCGTCAAGCGCTTCTACATCGAGCAAAACGGCGACCGGGGCAAGGCCATCGTCGACGCCTTCGAAGACGAATTCTCCAACCTTTAAAGGCGCGCCATGAGTGCTCTGGTCCGATCCCGCCGCGTTTTCGCCACCGCCGCCCGAGCCCTCGACGCGCCGCTGAGGGTGCTCGACCGGGTACTCGGCGTGGCGATGGCGCTGGCTCTGCTGCTGGTGGCGGCGATTCTGTTCTTCAACGCCCTGGGTCGAACCCTGGGCGTTTCCTACGAAGGCGGTTCTTCCCTGGCCCGTCTTCTGGTGATCTGGCTGACGTTCGTGGGCGGTTACCTGACCGCGCGTTCGGGCAGCCACATCGTGGTCGACATGGTGCCCCGGCTGGTACCGGCCCGCTGGTACGGCGGGCTGATGGCGTTATCCGGCACGCTGTCGATGATCACCACGGGCTATCTTGCCTGGCTGGGCTACACCTACACGGTGCAGCGCTTTCAATCCGGACAGATGGACCAGCTGCTGCCGATAAAAACCGCGCACTTCTATCTGCCGGTACCGGTGGGGTGTGGCTTGATCACTCTGGCGTTCGCCTGCGCCACGCTGCGAGCTCTGGCCGGTGAGGCCCGGCCCGATGACCCGCAAGCCGAAGACTTTAACGAAGGAGCGCTCTGATGCCGTTCGTTCTTTTGATCGGCGCCGCCATTCTGCTGGCCGTGGGCGTGCCGGTGTTCGTGGCGATTCTGGCGCCCACCCTGCTGACCTTCGACCTGTTCGGCCCGGGGCTGCCCGCCTTCACCCTGGTTCAGAAGATGGTTCAGGGCATCAACAAGTTCAGCCTTTTGGCGGTGCCGCTGTTCATCTACGCGGCGGCGATCATCTCCAATGGGCAGATCGGCAAACGGCTGGTGGCGCTGGTGGAAAGCTGTCTCGGCCATCTCACCGGTGGCGTGGCCATCGCCACCATCGTCAGCTGCGGTCTGTTCGGCGCGCTTTCCGGCATCGGCCAGGCCGCTATCGTCAGCATCGGCCCGATCGTCTATCCGCTACTGATCCGCCAGGGTTACAGTCCCGGCTTCTCCGTGGGGCTTTTGCTGTGTGCCTCGACGTTGTCCATGTTGATCCCGCCGGGCATCGCCATGATTCTCTATTCTCTGCAGTCGATGAGTTCAGTGGGCGATGTGTTCCTGGCCGGGCTGGCCGCCGGTTTGCTGTTTATTCTGGTGATGTCGCTGTACGCCTACGTCTATGCGCGTCTCAAGGGGCTGCGCGGCGCCGAGCGGCAAAGCTGGCATCAGCGCCTGGAGGCATTACGCCGCGCCGGCTGGGCACTGGGGTTACCGTTGATCATTTTCGGCGGCATCTATTCCGGCGTGTTCACGCCCACCGAGGCCGCCGCCTGCGCCTGCGTGTACGCGATCTTCGTGGAGTGCGTGGTATACCGGAATCTGGATCTGAAAAGCCTTTTGAAGGTTTCCACCGGGTCCGCCAGCATCATCGCCGGTATCATGATCCTGCTGACCGCCGGCGCGGCGCTCAGCTACTACCTGACCCTCGAGAATATCCCGGGCCTGGTGGCGGAGCTGCTGGCCGGGCGCTCACCGTTCGAGGTGATGCTTTACCTGAACCTGGTATTCCTGGTCACTGGCATGTTCATCGACCCCAATTCCACCGTGATCGTGCTCACCCCGATCGTCTACCCGGCGGCCATGCAACTGGGCATGGACCCGGTGCATCTGGGCGCGGTGGTCACCATGACCATCGCCATCGGCATGATCACGCCGCCCTTCGGCATCAATATTTTCGTGGGCATGGTGACCTTCAATGTGAGTTATATCCAGTTGGTGAAGAGCACGCTGCCATTCATCCTGCTGGCGCTGATCACGCTGTTGATCATCAATCTCAGCCCGGAGCTGATCCTGTGGCTACCGGCCCATCTGGGCTGATTGAGGGCGGCGGCGTGGTGATCGAATCCTGGCTGTGCTTCCATTATCATGCCTGCCGCGAAAGGGACGATCGCCACCCGACCGGCGCGTCGTCCAGACCACCATGGAGAACAACGCATGACCAAGGAGCCGAATCACTCCTCCGCGACACCGACAAGGCGCGATCGACGGTCCGGCGCCGGTGAGCTCCCCAACGATCATGTGATTGAGACCATCCGCAATGCCATTCTGGACGGTGATCTCGCCGCTGGCTCGCGCATCAACGAGGGCCAGTTGGCACAGCGGCTGGAGGTGTCACGAACGCCCATCCGGGCGGCGTTGCACGTGCTGGCCGGCGAAGGCCTGATCACCTATATCCGCAACCGTGGCTATTTCGTTCGCGAATTCAATCTCTCGGAGGTGCTGGACGCCTTCGAGATGCGCGCGCTGGCGGAAGCCTTCTCCGCGCGCCTGGCCGCCGAGCGCGGCCTGTCCGCCCACGAGGAGCTGGAACTGGATGAATCGCTCCGCCTGACCGACGAAGCCCTGCGAAGCACCGACATCGAGCAGGCCCGTCACCTCTACAGTCGCTCCAACGAGCTGTTCCACAGCGTGATCCAGTCCGCCGCCGGTTCCCGGCTGGTGTCCGACGTGATCGCCCTGTGCCACCGCATTCCGCAAACGCTCACCCGCAATGTGATGGCCTTCACCCTGGAGGACGTGCAAAAGCGCGGTCAGGAACATCGCCTGATCTACGAAGCGATTCTCGCCCGCCGCCCCAAGGAGGCGGAGGAACGCATGTTCAACCACGTGATCGGCGTGCGCAAAGGGATCGTCCGGGCACTGGCCGCCAAGGATCAGCCGGCGCGCGACGACCACCCGCTCTGATCGGGCGTCGCCCTTGCGTACCGGCGCCGACACCCACCTGAACCGTCGCATCTGGGCGCTGGCCTGGCCGTTGTTGCTGTCCAACATCACCGCCCCGTTGCTGGGGCTGGTGGACACCGCCGTGGTCGGGCATCTGGATTCACCGGTGTATCTGGCGGCGGTGGCGCTGGGCGCCAACTTCTTCATGTTCCTGTATTTCTCGTTCAATTTCCTGCGCATGGGCACCACCGGCTTCACTTCCCAGGCACGCGGCGCCGGCAAGGCGACCCTGGTGGTGCTGGCGCGGGCGCTGCTGTTGTCCACGGTGCTGGGCGGGCTGCTGATCGTGCTGCAGCCGGAGCTGCGGGAGCTGGGGTTGTGGCTGCTGGGCGGCAGCGGGGAGGTCCAGGATCTGGCCCGGGATTACATCGGCATCCGCATCCTGGGGGCGCCGGCGGCGCTGGGCAACTTCGCGTTGATCGGCTTCGCCATCGGCCTGCACCGCACCAGCGTGCCGCTGAAGATGACGGTGCTGATGCATTCCAGCAACGCCCTGCTGGATTTTCTGCTGGTGCAGGTGTGGCATTTCGACGTGCGCGGCGTGGCCACCGCCAGTGCGCTGTCCGAATACCTGGGCCTGGCCGGTGGGCTGTTCTGGCTGCGCCGGGAAATCTTCGGCGACGCCTGGCGTGCCCTGCCCGCCGGGGCATTGCGGCGGTTGGCACCGATGCTGAGCCTGCTGGCGGTGAACCGGGATATCTTCCTGCGCAGCCTCGCCCTGCTCACCGTGTTTTTCTTTTTCACCGCCCAGGGGGCGCGGCTGGGGGACACCATCCTGGCCGCCAACGCGGTGCTGATCACCTTCCTGCTGCTGCTCAGCAACACCCTGGACGGCTTCGCCAACGCCGCCGAGGCGCTGGTGGGCGACGCCACCGGTCGCGACGACCGGCGCGCCCTGGACGCGGCGGTGAAGGCCACCGGACGCTGGACGGTTCTGGTCGCCGCCCTGGCCCTGGCGGTGTTCGCCCTGGGCGGCGCGCCACTGATCCGCCTGCTCACCGACCTGCCGGCGGTGCGTGACACCGCCACCACCTATCTGCCGTGGATGCTGCTGCTGCCACTCACCGCCAGCGCCGGTTTCTGGCTGGACGGGGTGTTCGTGGGCGCCACCCGGGCCCGGGCCATGCGCAATACCATGGTGGTGGCCACCGCCCTGTTCTTCCCGGTGTGGTGGCTTACCACCGGCTGGGGGAATCACGGACTGTGGCTGGCCATGAACGTCTGGATGGCGAGCCGGGGGCTGCTGATGGCGCTGGTCTGGCGGCGGCGTGATCGCGGCTGAAGCGGAAATCCGCACGGCGCGATCGCGGCTAAAGCCGCTCCTACAAGGTGCGCGGTAGGAGCGGCTTCAGCCGCGATGGGTCAGGGATCAGCGGGCCAGCGCGCCGTCCTCGTGCAGCCGTTTGGCCAGGTCGCCGGCGTAGCCGCGCACGGCGTTATGCAGGCTGGTGGGATTGATCACCCGGGACTGGGCCTGCCACACCGGGCTGTCGAGGCCCACCTGGTAGAGCGTGCTTTGCAGGTAGTAGTCCCGGCTTTCGGTGTAATAGCCCGGCGCGTAGACGGTGTCGTAACCGGCGCCCAGTGACGGGCCGAAGCCCTGCAGGCGGGGCGGCACATAGTCGGCGCGCACTTCGGCCTTGAGGAAGGAAACCACCAGCACGCCGTCGGCGCCGGTGCGGGCCACCGCTTTTTCCACCCGTTGGCGCAGCTCGTCGCCATCGTTGGCGGCGTCCAGTTGCCGGTGGGCCAGATAAACGTGGCGGATGCGGTCGCGCAGGGCGTCGCCCAGGGCGTCCTCCACGGCGACGCGGCCCTGGTTGTCGTTGACCAGCGCGATCACGAACAGGTTTTCGAAACGCGGGCGCTCGCCGGCGGGCGGGTTCCAGCCGGATCTCACCTCGGTGGGAGTGGCGCAGGCGGCCAGGGCCAGGGTCAGCAGGACCAGAACGGTACGTCGCAGAGCAATCATGGGGCTTCCTTTGGGTTGAATGCCCCCATCCTAATCGTCCCGCCGGGGGACGCAACCGACCTGTATCAAGCGCCCGCGATTCAGGCCTTGCCGATGATGAATTTCATCAGGGTCATGAACCACATCAAGTGGCCGGGGTCGCCTTCCACCTTGATGTCACCGGCCTGCATCCCCTCCATGAAGGCCATCTGGTTCTTGCCGGAGGCCTTGAGGGTATGGAAGGCGTACTTCGCGTCCTTGAAGTTGAGGGTCACCGACGGAGTCGGATGCAGGCCGCCGCCACGGCGCACCCGGCCTGGCTGGAAGTGATACCAGCGCGCGGCCCGGCCGTCGAAGGTGCGCCATTGCATGACCACGTCACGGTGTTCGAGCTGCTGGCGGAATCCCGGATGGCGGCGGGCCAGCCAGGCCAGACGCCAGCCCAGCAACAGCAGGATCAGACGGAATTTCATCGGCTCTCCAGGTGACCGCGGTTCACGGCATCAGCGCCGGCAGTTCCTTGTTGAGTTTGAGCTTCTCCTTGACCGCTTCGCCGGTGAGGGCATAGCCGCGCAGGGCGCCGTCACGGTCGCGGAACAGGGCGCGCACGGTGTCGCCGTCTTCCTCCACCTCCCAGTCGCCGTCCAGCTCTTCCGGCGGCGGGCACACCACCACCGGACAGGCCGGCGTCTTGATGGTCACCGGCATGACGCCGTAGCTCACCGGGGTGGGCTCGCCGGCCAGGGTCTTGGCCAGGGCCCGGGCGCCGGCCATCAGCGGCAGCACATAGGGCAGCACATGGCCTTCCACCTCGGCGCAGTCGCCCAGGGCATAGACGTTATCGGCGCTGGTGCGCAGTTGCTGGTCGGTGAGGATGCCCCGGTTGGTACGCAGGCCGGCATCCTTGGCGATGTCGATACGCGGGCGCAGGCCGATGGCGGAGAGCACCACGTCGGACTCCAGGTGGGTGCCGTCGGAGAGCTCGGTGACCAGGCCCTCGCCGTCCCGGTTGCGATGCACCGCCTTGGCCAGGGGGCCGAAGTGAAAGTTCACGCCCAAACTTTCCAGGCCACGCCCCACGGCGGCGGAGGCGGCTTCCGGCAGCAGCATGGGCAGGCAGCGGCCAAGCGGCTCCACCAGATTCACCTGGAAACCGCCGTTGCACAGGTCGTTAGCGAACTCGCAACCGATCAGGCCGCCGCCCAGAATGGTGACGCTCTTCTTGCCGTCCAGGGCCTGGCGAAAGCGACCGTAGTCCATCAAATCGTTGACCGAGAACACCTCGCCCACGGCGTCACCTTCCAGGGGGGGCGTCCAGGTATCGGCGCCCAGGGCCAGCACCAGAGCGCTGTAGTCCAGGTGGTCATCGGGCAGCAGCACGCGCTGCTTGCCGGTGTCGATGCCGGCCACGTGCACGCCGGTGCGCACCGTGACATTGAACTGTTCGGCCACCTGCTCCGGGGTGGCCATGGCCAGCTCGTCGGCGCTCTTTTCCTTGGTGAAACCGGTGGACAACATGGGCTTGGAGTAATTACGCCCGTCGTCGGCGGTGAGCACCACCACCGGGGTCTCCTTGTCCAGCTTGCGGAATTCCTTGACCGTGTTGAAACCGGCCAGGCCGGATCCGATGACGACGATGGGGTTCATGGCGGGTCCTTAGATCGGGGAAAGGGAGGGACGGGCTGGGAGCGCGGCTCAGATCTCGATCATCTCGAAATCTTCCTTGCCCACGCCACAGTCGGGGCACACCCAGTCCTCGGGGACGTCTTCCCACTTGGTACCGGGTTCGATGCCTTCCTCGGGCAGGCCTTCCTCTTCATCGTAGATGAAGCCACACACCACGCATTCCCATTTCTTCATGCTAAAACCTCGTTTCGTCGGAATCCGGGCCCGGGTAAACGGGCCGTTCCAGGGGCCCGCTAACGTAGCCACGGGCGTTACAAAAATCAATGACAGTCAGTAATGGCAACTTTGCCCTCGGGTCACGATGAGCCGCCGCCGTAGCGATAAGCAGGGTTCGTGCCGATGCTTGATTGAACGGTCATCCTGGGCCATAGTCCCCGCGCCCGTCGCGACCGAGCCCGAATCATGCCCGATACCGCCTTGCACGCCGATGCCCGCTGGCGCGCCCAGGAACGCCTTGTGCTGCCCCCGCTGATCCGCGACTGGCTGGCCGACCCCGGCTCTCTGACCCGACGGCTGCGAGGCTTGGGCCCGTTCCGGGTGGCGCCGTCGCGGCGCCTGATCGGCGCGCCGGACCTCGAGGAGCAGCGCCAGCTCGGCCAGGTGGGCCGGCGCCATGCCCTGATCCGCGAGGTCACCTTATTGGTGCACGAGCGCCCCGTGGTGGAGGCCCGCAGCGTGCTGCCGCTGACCACCCTGGCCGGCGCCAACCGCAGCCTGGCGCACATGGGCAGCCGCTCCCTGGGCAGCGAGCTGTACCGGCGACCGGCGGCCCACCGCGACCAGGTATGGGTACGCTTCGGTGACAGCCCCTCTGGCCAGGGGCCGTGCTGGGGGCGACAATCCCGGTTCGTGAAGCGCGGTCGGCCGCTGCTGGTGGCCGAGCATTTCCTGCCCGCGCTCTGGGATTTGCTGCTCGAACCGGACCGCTGACCTATGCTCGCTTTCGTGGAACACCGCTACCCGGCCCTGTGGCCCTGGATCCAGCTGATGCGCCTGGAGAAACCCATCGGCAGCATGCTGCTGATGTGGCCTACTCTGTGGGCGCTGTGGATCGCCGGCGACGGCACCCCCAGCCTCAAGCACATCATCATCTTCGTGCTCGGTGTGTACGTGATGCGCGCCGCCGGCTGCGTGATCAACGACTACGCGGACCGGGACTTCGACGGCCACGTGGAGCGCACCGAGGGGCGCCCCCTGGCCACCGGCGCGCTGTCCTCGAAGCAGGCTCTGGCGCTGTTCGCCGGGCTCGGGTTACTGGCCTTCGTGCTGGTGCTGTTCCTCAACCGCTTCACCATTCTGCTGTCCTTCGGCGGCCTGGGGCTGGCTCTGCTCTACCCGTTCACCAAACGCTTCACCTACCTGCCCCAGCTGTTTCTGGGCGCCGCCTTCAGTTGGGCGGTGCCGATGGCGTTCGCCGCGGAAACCGGCGCCGTGCCGGAGATCGCCTGGCTGCTGTTCACCACCAACCTGCTGTGGACCGTGGCCTATGACACCGAGTACGCCATGTGCGACCGGGAGGACGACCTGAAGATCGGCATCAAGAGCACCGCGATTCTGTTCGGCGACCTGGACAAGCTGATCATCGGCGTGCTGCAGGGGCTCACCCTGGTGGCGCTTTGGCTGGTGGGCCAGCGGCTCGGTTTCGCCTGGCCCTGGTATCTGGGACTGGCGGCCATGGCGGCCAGTTTCGTGCATCAACAATGGCGTATTCGTTACCGCGAGCGCTGGCCCTGCTTCCACGCCTTTTTGAGCAACCACTGGGCCGGAGGCTGCGTGTTCATTGGGCTGTACCTGCAATACCTGGTTGCCGGTGGAAGCTGAAAAGGGTGCAAATTTGTCATCGGGATGTCATAAAAAGGCAATGTAATAGGGGACAATTCAAAAACGGCGAAAAATTAGAGATTGCAGCCATGTCCCGAAACCGCATTCTGATCGTTGACGATGAACCGGCCATCCGCGAAATGGTGGCCGTGGCCCTGGAACTGGCCGACTTCGATGTACTGGAGGCGGAGAACGCCCAAGTCGCTCATGAGCGCATCGTCGACGAGCGCCCGGATCTGGTGCTGCTGGACTGGATGTTGCCGTCGGTAAGCGGCATCGAGCTGGCACGCCGCCTCAAGCGCGAGGACGCCACCACCGAGGTGCCGATCATCATGCTCACGGCCAAGAGCGAGGAAGACAACAAGATCCAGGGCCTGGATGTGGGCGCCGACGATTACATCACCAAGCCGTTCTCCACCCGCGAGTTAATCGCCCGCATCAAGGCGGTGCTGCGGCGCTCCTCGGTGGCCGCCGCGGAAAAGGCCATCGACGTGGAGGGCCTGTGCCTGGACCCGGTCAGTCACCGCATCAGCGCCCACGGCAATCCGGTGGACATGGGCCCCACCGAATACCGGCTGCTGGAGTTCTTCATGAGCCACCAGGAGCGCGCCTACTCACGCACCCAGTTGCTGGATCAGGTGTGGGGCGCCAACGTGTATGTGGAGGACCGCACCATCGACGTGCACATCCGCCGCCTGCGCAAGGCCCTGGCACCGCACGGCTTCGACGGTTTCATTCAAACGGTGCGCGGCACGGGGTACCGGTTCTCGGTGAAGACCAGCCAGGCCTCCTGATGGTTTAGGGTTCATTGCATGAAGCATCCCTCGGGAATGAGGGCCAGTCTGGCCAAGGAAGTCAACCGCATCCTGATCCTGGTGGCGGCCTCCCTGCTGCTGTGTCTGCTGTGGCGAACCATCTGGCCGTTGATCGCCGGGCTGGGGCTCTACATCATCTGGAGCACCCGCCAGCTGTTCGCCCTGTACACCTGGCTGGTGCGCGAGGAACACACCGATCCGCCGGACGCCGGCGGCCTGTGGGGCGAGTTCTACACCCGCCTGGAGCACCTGTTCCGCCAGGAGCGGCGCGCCCAGGACAACCTGCAGGGCATCATCCAGCGCGCCCAGGAATCGGTGAACGCCCTGGAGGACGTGGTGGTGATGATCGACCAGCACGGCCATCTGGAATACTGGAACCACGCCGCCCAGAAGCACCTGGGCCTGCGGCCGGACAAGGACCTGGGCCAACCGCTCACCAACCTGATCCGCCATCCGCGCTTTACCCATTACCTGGCCAAGGGGCGTTTCAACGAGCCGCTGGAGATTCCGGCGCCGGTGGACGACAACCGCATCCTGCAGTTCCGCATCACCGAGTTCGGCGAGGGCGACCAATTGATCCTGGCCCGGGACATGACCCGGCTCCACCACCTGGAAGAGATGCGCAAGGACTTCGTGGCCAATGTCAGCCACGAGCTGAAAACGCCGCTCACCGTGCTCAAGGGTTACCTGGAGACCCTGCTCGACACCGTGCCCGAGGAGCAGACCCGCCTGCGCCGGGCGCTGTATCACATGGATACCCAGAGCCATCGCATGGAGGCGCTGGTCAACGACCTGCTGCTGTTGTCACGGCTGGAAAACACCAAGGCGGACAACACCGGCCAGACCGTGGCGGTGCACGGCATGCTGCACCGCATGCGCGAAAACGCCCTGGCCCTGGCCCGGGAGAAGGATCACGAGATTACCCTGACGGTGCCCGAGGACGCGCGCCTGGTGGCCAATCCGGCGGAGCTGGAAAGCGCCTTCGGCAACCTGATCACCAACGCGGTCAAATACACGCCGGCCCAGGGGCACATTCACATCGAATGGCGCCAGGACAACCAGGGCGGCCATCTCTCGGTCAGCGACGACGGCCCCGGCATTGATCCGCAGCACATTCCCCGGCTCACCGAACGCTTCTACCGGCCGGACAACAGCCGCGTGACCCAGACCGGAGGCACCGGCCTGGGCCTGGCCATCGTCAAGCACGTGATGCTGCGTCACGACGGCAAACTGGAAATCCAGAGCACCCTGGGCAAGGGCAGCACCTTCACCTGTCACTTCCCGCCGGCCCGGGTGGCGGGGCCGCCCGCTGACACGCCGATTCGCGGCTGAAGCCGCTCCTACAGCCATCCTGGCGGGACGGGGCATCAGTAATGCGGCGGCGGCGCGTCCTGGATACGCAGCGCCGCCAGCTCCTCGCCCTGCTCCACCACCCGGTCGACCAATTTCCGGTAAGCGGCTTCCATCTCGTCCAGCTTGCGCTGCTGGTCACTGACGATGCGATTGAGGCTGGCCACCAGATCCTCCTGGTAGGCCAGCTTGGTTTCGATATCAAGAAAACGGTTTTCGCTCATGGGGTTCCTCCGGGAGCGGGATTATACCGGGCCGGCGGCGCGAATGGCGTCGGTGAGCGCGGCTTCCGCCTCGGCCAGGGGATCGTCGCCAAGATGATCGAGCTGTCCATCCAGCAGCAACTGGCTGAAACCATGCACCATGGCCCAGGCACGCAGGGCGGTCCGTCGTACCGTGGCTTCGTCGGCGTCGCCGGCGCGGGCCACCGCCCGCCGCAGGGTCTCGAAGGCGGCGTTGGAGGTATCGGTCAGCTCGGGATCATCATCGTCACCGCCACGCCGGGCGGCGGCGGCGGCACCGAACATCAGGCGGAACAGGGCCGGGTTGGCATGGGCGAAACGCAGATAACTGAGACCACCAGCCAGCAATTGCCGACCGGGGCTGTCGGCCGCCGCCTCGGCGGCCTCCTGGGCGGCGCGCAGGCGCCGGAATCCCTCCGCGGCGAGGGCCAGCATCAAGGCCTCCTTGTTGGCGAAATGCCGATAGCTGGCGTTGGCGGTGACACCCACCCGGCGCGCCAGCTCGCGCAGGCTGAAGCCGTCGCCGCCCTTTTCCGCCAGCAACGCCAGCCCCTCTTCCACCAGCGCCGGGCGCAGGTTGCCATGGTGGTATGTGGACACGCTTTCGGCTCCTCCATCTCGAGATGTTCACAGCCTACACATGAAGCCGCGCCGGCGCAGCCGGACTTGCCATGCCCGGCGCACCCGGCTATGGTTGGCGCCGTCTTGGGGGAGTAGTCGCCGAGCCACCCCGCTCTGGACGGTCGTCAACATATTTGCGCCTCAATGCGCATGGCGATCGTGTCCCGCCGCACGCATCACCGTGCAGGCGGTATCGACGAGACCTGAGGCATTGTCCGTATTCCGCGGGGGCGGGATCGACGGGCGATGTCTCCGGTTATTGGTCGATCCCGCCCCCCTAAGGAACTCCATTGGACGCCTTTTTTACCTCTACCCTGCTGGTCGCCCTGGGCGAAATCGGTGACAAGACCCAATTGTTGTCGCTGGCCCTGGTGGTGCGCTACCGCAAACCCTGGCCGATTCTCGCCGGCGTGATCGTCGCTACCCTGATCAACCACGGCATCAGCGTCTGGTTCGGTGACTGGCTGGCAGGCGCCATCCCGGAAAACTGGCTGCAGTGGATTCTCGGTTTGAGCTTCATCGCCCTGGGTCTGTGGATGCTGATTCCGGACAAGGACGAAGAGGTCGGCGACAAATACCGCTTCGGCCCCTTCCTGACCAGCCTGGTACTGTTCTTCATCGCCGAAATCGGCGACAAGACCCAGGTGGCCACGGTGGCCCTGGCGGTGCGCTTCCAGGAATTCTGGCCGGTGCTTCTGGGCACCACCACGGGTATGATCGCCGCCAACCTGCCGGTGATCTGGGTGGCGCACCGCTTCGCCAGCGAGCGTTTCGAAACCTGGGCGCACCGAATCAGCGCCGCCCTGTTCATCGTATTCGGTGTCTGGGCGCTGCTTTGAACCAAGAGGGGAGCCATCGATGGCGTTGACCGCCACCATTCACAAAGCCGAGCTGACCGTCTCGGACCTGGATCGCGACTACTACGCCACCCACAATCTGACCGTGGCGCTGCATCCGTCCGAGACCGAGTCGCGCATGATGCTGAGGCTGATGGCCTTCGCCCTCAATGCCCACGAGGACCTGTCGTTTACCCGGGGCCTTTCCAGCACCGAGGAACCGGACCTGTGGCAACACGATCCGGATCAGACCCTGGCACACTGGATTGAGCTGGGGATGCCCGACGAAAAGCGGCTGCGCAAGGCCTGCGGCCTGGCGCGCCGGGTCACCGTTTACGTCTACGGACAACGGAGCCCCCAGGTATGGTGGGAAGGCATGCGCGACAAGGTCCGGCGTTTCGGCAACCTGCGCATCGTCCACGTGGACCCCGCCAGTGAAGCGGCGCTGGCCGGCTACTGCCAGCGCGCCATGCAACTGCAGGCGATGATCCAGGACGGCCAGCTCTGGTTCGGCGACACCGCCGGCTCCACCGAAGTGGGCCTCGCCACCTGGTACGCCGGCGCTGCCTGGTTATAAGTTGAACGTTACAACTACGCCTCGAACCAGTGTCGGGTGCGATTGACGATGGCCACCAGCGACAGCATCACCGGCACCTCCACCAGCACGCCCACCACCGTGGCCAGGGCGGCGCCGGAGGACAGGCCGAACAGGCTGATGGCCACCGCCACCGCCAGCTCAAAGAAGTTGGAGGTGCCGATCAGGCAGGCCGGGCCGGCGATACGGTGGGGCAGGCGCAGCCAGCGGGCGGCGACGAAGGCGATCAGGAAGATGCCATAGGTCTGGATCAGCAGCGGCACGGCGATCAGCACGATGGCCTGGGGCTTGGCGAGAATGGTTTCCGCCTGGAAGCCGAACAGCAGCACCACGGTGGCCAGCAGGCCGAGCACGCTGACCGGCTTGAGCCGGTGCACGAAGGCGTCCACGGCGGCATCGCCACCGCGCCCGCTCAGGGCGCGCCGGGTGATCACGCCGGCCGCCAGCGGCAGCAGCACGTACAGCACGGTGGACAACACCAGGGTATCCCAGGGCACGGTAATGTCGCTGACCCCCAGCAACAGGGCGGCGATGGGGGCGAAGGCGAACACCATGATGATGTCGTTCACCGACACCTGCACCAGGGTGTAGTTGGCGTCGCCCCGGGTCAGTTGGCTCCACACGAACACCATGGCGGTGCAGGGCGCCACGCCCAGCAGGATCATGCCGGCGATGTATTCGCTGGCGGTGGCCGGGTCCACCAGGTCGGCGAACAGCACCTTGAAGAACAGCCAGCCCAGGGCGGCCATGGTGAACGGCTTGATCAGCCAGTTCACCACCAGGGTCAGCAGCAGCCCCTTGGGTTTGTCGCCCACCTGCTTCATGGCGGCGAAGTCGATCTGGATCATCATCGGGTAGATCATCACCCAGATGAACACCGCCACGGCCAGATTCACATGGGCCACCTCGAAGGCCGCCACCGCCTGGAACAGGCCCGGCGTGGCCAGTCCCAGGGCGACACCGACGGCGATCGCCAGGGCCACCCAGACACTCAGAAAACGCTCGAAGAACGGCATCAGTGCTCGCCCGCTTCCCGGTGGATTTTTTGCAGGGAGGCGGTGAGCCCCGGCGGCGTCATGGATTCCAGCTCCAGCGCCACCAGCTTCTCCAACCGGTCGCGCAGCCGCTGGTAGGTGGTTTCGAACGCCCCTTCGATATCGGCCTCGTCACCCTCGGCGGCGGCCGGATCGGGGATGCCCCAGTGCACCTTGGCGGATTCGGCCAGCCACACCGGGCAGGCTTCCCCGGCGGCGGCGTCGCACACCGTGATGACCACGTCGAACCACTCGTCTTCCAGGTCATCCATGGACTTGGAAACCGGTCGGCCCACCGGCACCCCGTGGCGCTCCAGCACCGCCAGGGCCCGGGGATGAACCCGGCCGGAGGGGTAGCTGCCGGCACTGCGCGCGATCAAGCGCCCCTCGCCCAGATGGTTGGCCAGGGCCTCGCCGAGGATCGAGCGGCAGGAGTTGGCGGTGCACAGGAACAGTATTTTCAGCGGCGTTTTCATGTCGGTCTTCCTGTTAGGGCCTGTTAACACTACTTGCATCGCACTTGTTGCGGTTGCAGGCCAAGCTGGTCCCGCGCTTCATTCACAAGGGTTTCGATGGTAGTAAGCGCCCACTCAGGAAGTCCGTCGTTGACCCGGTAATGCATCCAGGTGCCCTGCCGTCGCGCCACCACCAGGCCACACTGGCGCAACTGCGCCAGGTGCCGGGAGATGGTCGATTGCGGCGCATCCAGGGCAGCCACCAGGTCGCACACGCACACCTCCCGGTCCACGCGCATCAGGCAAAGCAGGCTCAGGCGCGACTCGTCGCCGAGGCATTTGCAGAGGCCGGCGACGGAGAGCGGGACGGGGGCAGCTTGAACGGCGTGCATTCTGTTTCCTCATATCTTTATATTCGGATATACGAATATACTAGACGAAAAAAGACCCGGCGCAAGGCCGGGTCCATGAAGTTTTTATGGCAGAAAACAGCGCCATGCTACGGGTCAATCAGGTCTTTTTCACCTCTTTCTCCATCTCATCGACGGAGATATGGCGCACGTCGGTGCCCTTCACCAGGAAGATCACCTGCTCGCCGATATTGCGGGCGTGGTCGCCGATGCGCTCCAGGGCGCGCAGCGACCAGATGATGTTGAGCACCCGGGAAATGGCGCGCGGGTCTTCCATCATGAAGGTGACCAGGGCGCGCATGGCGGAGCGGTATTCCAGATCCACCTCGGAGTCCTCGGCGGCCACTTCCACCGCCTTGTCGGCATCGAAGCGGGCGAAGGCATCCAGGGTGTCGCGCAGCATGTTGCGCACATGGTTGCCGATGTGGCGCACTTCCACGTAGCCTCGCGGGGACTCGCCTTCCTCGGCCAGCTGCAACGCCATGGCGGCGATCTTGGCGGACTCGTCGCCGATACGCTCCAGGTCGGACACCGCCTTGGAGACGGCGATGATCAGGCGCAGATCCGAGGCCGCCGGATGGCGCAGGGCCAGCACCCGGGCGCATTCCTCGTCGATGAGGATTTCCTGCTGGTCGACCCGGTCCTCGGTCTGCAGCACCTTTTCGGCCAGGCCGGAGTCCGCGCGCAGCAACGCTTCCAGAGCGTCCACCACCTGCTTTTCCACCAGGCCGCCCATTTCCATGAGGCGGTTACGAATCGACTCCAGCGCTTCATTGAACTGCGAGGAGCTGTGCTGACCAAAATGCATGCGATCCATGTTTGTTCTCCTGGGAACCGCGGTATTAGCCGAAGCGGCCGGTGATGTAAGCCTCGGTGAGCTCGTGTTCCGGATTCGTGAAGACCGTCTCCGTGTCGTTCACTTCCACCAGCTCACCCAGGTGAAAATAAGCAGTGCGATGGGAAACCCGCGCCGCCTGCTGCATGGAATGGGTGACGATGGCGATGGTGTAGGACTCGGTAAGCTCGTCGATCAGTTCCTCGATCTTGGCGGTGGCGATCGGGTCCAGTGCCGAACAGGGTTCATCCATGAGAATCACCTCCGGACTCACGGCGATGGCGCGGGCGATGCACAGACGTTGCTGCTGGCCGCCGGACAGGCCGGTGCCGGGACGATCGAGACGGTCCTTGACCTCTTCCCACAGCCCGGCCTTGCGCAGGCTGCTCTCGACGATTTCATCGAGATCGTACTTACGCTTGGCAAGACCATGCAGACGCGGGCCGTAGGCAATGTTGTCGTAGATCGACTTGGGGAACGGGTTCGGTTTCTGGAACACCATGCCCACCTTGGCGCGCAGCAACACCACGTCCAGGGACGGATCATAGATATCCTCGCCGTCCAGCGTCACCTTGCCTTCGATGCGGCAATTCTCGATGGTGTCGTTCATGCGGTTGAGGGTGCGCAGGAAGGTGGACTTACCGCAGCCGGAAGGGCCGATAAAAGCGATCACCTCATTTTCCATGATGTCCAGATCGATGCCCTTGATGGCTTCGTTGTCACCATAGAACACCTTCACATCGCGGGCGCTCATCTTGACGCCCTGGGACGCCGCGCGCTGCGATTGCCGGTCGTCATCGCGGCGCACCATTACATCCGGATCAACCATCTTCATTGTCACCACCTTGTCTCGAATTTCTTGCGCAGCCAGATGGCGAGCGCGTTGAGGGTGATCATCAGGAGCACCAGCACGATGATCGCCGCCGAGGTGCGCGCCTCGAAGAAATTGCGCATTTCATTACCCTGCCAGAGATAAATCTGGACCGGCAGGGCCGTGGATTGTTCAAACGGGGTGGCCGGGATATTGGCCACGAAGGCGTTCATGCCGATCAGCAGCAGCGGCGCCGTTTCGCCCAGCGCCTGGGCGATGCCGATGATGGAGCCGGTGAGAATGCCGGGAACCGCCAGCGGCAGCACCTGCTGGAACACCGTTTGCACCCGCGAGGCGCCCAGCGCCAGCGCCGCCTGGCGGATCGAAGGGGGCACCGCCTTGAGCGCCGAGCGGGTGGTGATAATCACCGTGGGCAGGGTCATCAGGCTCAGCACCAGCCCCCCCACCAGCGGCGCCGACAACGGCAGCCTCAGGTAGTTGATGAAGATCGAGGCACCCAGAAGACCGAACACGATGGAAGGCACCGCCGCCAGGTTGTTGATGTTCACCTCGATCAGGTCCACGAACTTGTTCTGAGGCGCGAACTCCTCCAGGTAGATGGCGCTGGCCACGCCCACCGGCACCGCCAGACAGATCACCACCATCATCATGAACAGCGAGCCCATGAAAGCGCCGGCCAGACCGGCGGAGGCCGGTGAGCTGCGCGAATCCGGGTTGGTGAACAGCACGGTGCTGAACGCCACCTTGAGGATGCCCTCATCATGCAGCTGATCGGCGATGCGACGCACTTCCGGGCTCAGTTGCAGGCGCGAGTCCGGCAGGCTGCGGTCGATGTTGCCGCGTACCCAGACATCCACCTCGGCGTCGGCGAGCAGCTTGACGGAATGGGTCTGGCCAATCAGCGACGGGTCTTCCGCGACCATGTCGCGCAGCCGGTATTTCTCGCCGTTGGTGAACAACTTGCGCAGCGAGCGCCGATGTTCTTCCAGCTCCGGCTTGGCGGCGATCAGCGCGTCCTGCATCACCTTGTTCCAGTTGGCCATGGTGAGCCGGGTGCGCCATGACTGCTGACGTTGCTCGAAGTCCCGGGGCGATTCATCCTGCTGCCGCACCGGCGCCGGACCGACATCGAGGATCTCCGGATTGAAGTAGACGTCCAGGGTCATGCTGGACTGCCAGAACGCCGGCAGCCCCCGCGAGAAGATGCTGACGAACAGTACCGCCACGAACGCCAGGCCGATCATCACCGCCGCCAGGCCGAACATCCTGAAGCGTCTTTCCTTGGCGTGACGGCGCCGCAGACTGCTGGCCACCCGGCTCTGTATCTGATCGCGCTTGTCCGCCGCCGAATCCATCGTGCTGCTCATCAGTCGTATTGCTCCCGGTATTTACGGACGATGTACAGGGCCACCACGTTCAGGCCCAGCGTGATCACGAACAGGGTCAGGCCGAGCGCGAACGCCACCAGGGACTGCGGGCTGGCGAAGTCGGTGTCGCCGGTGAGCTGGTTGACGATGGTCACCGTCACCGTGGAGACCGCCTCGAACGGGTTGGCATGCAGAATCGGACTGTTGCCGGCGGCCAGCACCACGATCATGGTTTCACCGATGGCGCGGCTGGCGGCCAACAGGAAGGCGCCGACGATGCCGGGCAAGGCCGCCGGCAGCACCACCTGGCGGATCGTTTCCGACTTGGTGGCGCCCAGGCCCAGGGACCCGTCGCGCAGCGACTGCGGCACCTGGGTAATGATGTCGTCGGACAGCGACGACACGAACGGGATGATCATCACGCCCATCACGAAGCCGGCGGTGAGAGCGCTGGTGGAACGGACCTGGATACCCACCAGGGCACCCAGATCGGAAAAGAACGGGCCCACCACCATCAGCGCGAACACACCGTAGACGATGGTGGGGATGCCGGCCAGCACCTCGATCACCGGTTTGGCGAACGAGCGCAACCAGCCAGGCGCGTATTCAGCCATGAAAATGGCGGTCATCAGGCCCAGCGGCACCGCCACCAGCAGGGCGATGATGCTGACCATCAAGGTACCCCAGAGCAGCGGCAGCAGGCCGAAGTCACCGTAGGCGTTGCCACCGGTGCTGCTGAAGCGGGGGTTCCAGTTGGTTCCGAAGAAAAAGTCCGTGGGCGGCACGAACGAAAAGAAGCGCATCGCCTCGCCGAACATGGAGAAGACGATGCCCACCGTGGTCAGGATCGCCACGCCGGAGCATAGCAGCAGGCCGACGTTGATCACCTTTTCCACATGATTGCGGGCGCGCATGTCGGCATGAATACGACCCCGGGCCAGGAACAGCCCGGCCAGCGCCAGGGACGCCATCACCGCGATCTTGGCCAACTCACCAATGGAGCGCAGCCGCGACAGGGTTTCCGCCGCCGCCACTTCGTAGGCGGCCGGATCACCGGCGACGCCGTAACCACTGGCGATGTCATTGAGCCGCCGCATCAGGCTATCCGCTTGTTGCGCGGTCAGGTCCGCCATCTCCGGCGGCAATTGATTGAGCACCACGGAACGGATTACCGAGGGCTCGAGCAGGGTCCAGAGGATGAATACCAACAGCGCCGGCAGGCCGCACCAAAGCGCCACCAGCCATCCGTAGTAGCCGGGGCGGGAGTTCATGCGCCCGGTGGTGTTGCGAGCGATCGCGCGGCTCCGCGTCAGACCCAGTTGATAGGCCACGCCCATCAGGATCAGGAGCAGAACGATCAGCGTCATGTTATCCATCGTGACTCCAGTAACCCGTGTTCCGATGCTTCAAGCCAGGTAAACAACGGCCCCCGTAAGCGTTTTGCCGACGGGGGCCGAGGATCGGCATGGGCGCCTATGTTACTTGCTTACGACCTTACGGTCTTCGAAGTTGGCGACCGCCTGCTCGCGCTCTTCGTCGTTGAGCGGGATCAGACCGGCTTCCTCGAGCTGGCTACCGAAACCGGATACGTCTTCGCTCAGGAAGAACTGCACGTATTCCTCGATACCCGGAATGCTGCCGATGTGCTCGCCCTTCACGTAGAAGAACAGCGGGCGGGATACCGGGTACTCGCCGGAACCGATGGTTTCCAGGCTCGGGGTCACGCCGTCGATGGTGGCCACTTTCAGGCGGTCACGGTTCTGCTCGTAGAAGCCCAGACCGAATACACCCACCGCGTCGGCCTGTGCTTGCAGACGGGCCAGGGTTTCGGTGTAGTCACCGGAGATCTCGATCACACGACCGTCCTGACGGAACTGCAGGCAGGCGTCCTCATCCTTCGCGGTGCAGCCTTCTTCCACCACTTTCTCCTCGAACACTTCACGGGTGCCGTGGTTGGAAGCCGGGATCACCAGTACGATTTCCTGATCGGGCAGGGATTTATCGATCTGCGACCAGTTGGTGTACGGGTTGGAGACCATCTTGCCGTCCTTCGGCACTTCGGCGGCGATCGCCTTGTACACGTATTCAGGCTTGAGTTTGAAGGTGCCCTTGCTCGCGTTGGAGGCGAACACGATGCCGTCGTAGCCGAAACGAACTTCCAGGATCTGTTTCACGCCGGCCTTGCCACAGCTCTCGATCTCGCTGGATTTGATCGGGCGGGACGCATTGGCGATGTCGATGGTGTTTTCACCGACGCCCTGGCAGAACTGACGCAGGCCACCGCTGGAACCGCCGGAGCCGACCACCGGGGTCTTGAACTGGAAGGCGTTGCCGAACTGCTCGGCCACGATGCTGGCGTAGGGCAGCACGGTGGAAGAACCGGCGATCTGGATGGTGTCACGGGCCATGGCCGGCGCCGCGGCGGCGGTCATGGAAGCGGCGGCGAAGGCCAAACCAAGAGCTTTCTTGAAACGCATTGTTGAATCCTCGTCTGCATCTGCGAATGGAGCGACATCGCCCTCGATGCCGCCCTTGCCCGGGCTCGCTGATCCGGATCCCCCGACGGTGCCCGGGCCAGGGGAGGTCGATTGTGGGCAAGGACCATTGCAACAATGTGACACGGTGGAACTGTGACACGGTTCGCGACGGTCGCCACCCGGTTTTCCAGTCGCGGGGCAGTATGCAACCGGCAAATGACACTAAGATGACAAATCACCCCCCGGAACCGCCGCCGACCGGCCAAAGTGATACGAAAATGACGCGCAGGCCGCGTGTTTGCTGACCTGAAGGCCCATCATCCGTATAATTCGCGCCGGACCCGGGACCCGGCGAGGCAATTTTGACTTCACGACAACAACGCATTCTGATGCGCTGGCAGCAGCGGCTGACCGCCTTTACCTGCGGGGTGGGCCATTTCTGCGCCTGGTTCGCCATGGCCATGGTGTTGCTGATGGTGCTGGTGGTGGTGCTCCGCTACGGCTTTGGCATCGGCAATATCGCCCTCCAGGAGAGCATCACCTACCTGCATGGCGCCCTGTTCATGCTCGGCGCGGCCTATACCCTGGCCCTGGACGAGCATGTGCGGGTGGACGTCTTCTACCAGCACTTCAGCCCCCGCCGCAAAGCCCTGGTCAACCTGTTGGGCACCCTGTTGTTGCTGCTGCCGCTGTGCATCGCCATCTTCGCCCTGAGCTTCCAGTACGTGCTGCGCAGCTGGGCCGGGCTGGAGCGCTCCGACAACGGCGGCCTGCCGCTGGTGTTCGTGCTCAAGAGCCTGTTGCTGGCCCTGCCCGCCCTGCTCACCGTGCAAGCCGTGGCGGAGTTGATTCACAACGGCCTGACCCTGGCCGGCACCCGTGCGCCGGAGCCGGAACTGGAGGATGAGGGGGACGCATGGAGTTGATCCCCCTGCTGATGTTCCTGGCGGTGGGCGTGGTGTTGCTCAGCGGTTACCCGGTGGCGTTCTGCCTGGGTGGCGTGGCGCTGATGTTCGGCATCGGCGGGTTGCTTACCGGCCAGTTCGGTGTCTCCGAGCTGACCTTCCTGCCCGGTCGCCTGTTCGGCATCATCGAAAACACCAGCCTGATGGCGGTGCCCCTGTTCGTGTTCATGGGCGTGATGCTGGAGAAATCCAGGGTCGCGGAGCGCCTGCTGGCCAGCATGGGCCGCCTGCTGGCGGTATTCCCGGGCGGCCTGGGTCTGGCCATCGTGCTGGTGGGCACGCTGCTGGCCGCCAGCACCGGTATCGTCGGCGCCACCGTGGTCACCATGGGGCTGCTGTCGCTGCCCACCATGCTGCGCCATGGCTACAGCCCACGGCTGGCCACCGGCCTGATCTGCGCCACCGGCACCCTGGGCCAGATCATCCCACCGTCCATCGCCCTGGTGCTGCTCGGCGATGTGCTGTCCACCGCCTACCAGGAGGCCCAGCTACGCCAGGGCAACTGGTCCCTGGACACGGTGTCCGTGGGCGACCTGTTCGTGGGCGCGCTGATTCCCGGCCTGATCCTGGTGGGTCTGTACCTGCTTTATGTGCTGGCGATCAGCACCCTGCGCCCGGAAATGGCCCCCGCCATGAAACGCGAGGATGCCCGCGTCGACGGCGTGCCCGAGAGCGCCTCCCTGCTCAGCGGCCTGGTCGCGCCGCTACTGCTGATCGTGGCGGTGCTGGGCTCGATCCTCGCGGGCTACGCCACGCCCACCGAGGCCGCCGGCGTGGGCGCTTTCGGCTCGCTGCTGCTGGCCGCCCTCAACCGCCAGCTGGACAGGCATATCCTGCGCGAGACGGTGCGCGGCACCACCCGCGTCACCGCCATGGTGTTCATGATCCTGATCGGCGCCAGCCTGTTTTCCCTGGTGTTCCGCGCCTTTGGCGGCGACGAAACCGTGGCTCACCTGTTCGACGCCCTGCCCGGCGGCACCGTGGGCGCCATCCTGGTGGTGATGCTGATCGTGTTCCTGCTCGGCTTCATCCTCGATTTCATGGAGATCACCTTCGTGGTGGTGCCCATCGTCGGCCCGGTGCTGCTGGCCATGGGCGTGGACCCGGTGTGGCTGGGGGTGATGATCGCCCTGAACCTGCAGACCTCGTTCCTGACTCCGCCGTTCGGCTTCGCGCTGTTCTACCTGCGCGGGGTGACACCGCCGGAAGTGCCGACCGCGCACATCTATAAAGGCGTGATACCCTTTATCCTTATCCAACTGCTCATGCTCGGCATCCTGGCCCTTTTCCCTCAACTGGCCACCTGGCTGCCGGGCGTGCTGTATGGTTAGGACAATTATGATTCAGACAATCCCGACATCAACGCATACGACACGCATCGGATTCCAATAACATGACCAACGACGACACTCCTCGGCCGCAGGGCACCCTGGCCCTGCAAACCATCGCCATGCCGGAGAACGCCAACTGGAACGGCGACATCTTCGGCGGCTGGCTGGTTTCGCAGATGGACCTGGCCGGCGCGGTGACCGCCCGCGCCCGCGCCAAAGGCCGGGTGGCCACCGTGGCCATCGATTCCATGGCGTTCCTGCGCCCGGTGCCCGTGGGCGCCGTGGTGAGCTGCTACACGCGCATGCAGGACATCGGCCGCAGCTCCATGCAGATTCTGGTGGAGGTGTGGATCGTGGAGGACAGCGGTGAGCTGGCCAAGGTCACCGAGGGGCATTTCACCTTCGTGGCCATCGACCAGAACGGCCGCACCCGCTCGGTGCCCAGGGACTGAAAAATCGGCGCCCGAAGGGCGCCTGTCGGCTCAGGGCGTTTTCTGGCCCAGCACCATGGAACGGACGTTGAGCGCCGACTGCTCGGCCACCGCCACATAGGGCACCACCGACTCCCGGAAGCTCTTGTAGGATTCGTAGATGCGGCGCGCCTGATCGTTGCCGGCCACCAGATCCTGGATCACCTGTTCGCTGGTTTCATGCAGCTTCATCAGCACCTCGTCCGGGAAACGGCGCAGCTGGGTGCCATGCTCGTCCACCAACTGCCGCAACGCCTCCGCGTTGTGGGCGGTGAACTCGTCATAGATGTGCTGGTTTTCCGCCTCGGCGGCGCTCTTCACGATCGCCTTGAGGTCATCCGGCAGGGCCTCCCACTTGTCCTTGTTGATCATCATTTCCAGCATGGCGCCCGGCTCGGCCCAGCCCGGGTAGTAATAGTAATCGGCCACCTTGTGCAGGCCGAACGCCAGGTCGTTGTAGGGGCCGACCCAGTCGGCGGCGTCCAGGGCACCGGTCTGCATGGAGGTGAACACCTCGCCGCCGGGCATCTGAACCGGAGTGGCGCCGATGCGCTGCATGATCTCGCCGGCCAGCCCGGGGGCCCGGATCTTCAGACCCTTGATGTCCTCCAGGCTGTTTACTTCCTTGCGGAACCAGCCGCCCATCTGGGTACCGCTGTTGCCGCAGGGCAGCGGCTTGATGCCGAACTCGCCGTACAGCTCGTCCCACAGTTCCTGGCCACCGCCGAAGTTCATCCAGCTGTTGATTTCCTGGGCGGTGAGGCCAAACGGAACGGCGGTGAAGAACGGCGTGGCCGGGTGCTTGCCCTTCCAGTAATAGGAAGCGGAATGGCCCATTTCGGCGCTGCCGTCACGAACCGCGTCGAACACGCCCATGGCCGGTACCAGCTCGCCGGCACCATAGACCTTTACCTTCAGGCGGCCGCCGGACATGGCGGTGACCCGCTCGGCGAAGCGGTTGGCGCCGGTGCCCAGGCCCGGGTAGTTCTTCGGCCAGGCGGTGACCAGCTTCCACTCCATGGTCTTGGCGGCGCCGCTCCCGGCGCCGTCGGTGGCGGCACCGGCCTGGGCGGCGTCCTTGGTGGTGTTGTTGTCATCCTGGCCACAGCCGGCCAGCGCGGCGGCGCCAAGCCCCAGACCCAGGGCGGAAACGAATTTACGACGATCCATTGGTATCTCCCGATCGTATTGTTGTTGTGCGACTGGTTGTTATGCCACTGATCGCGGGTGGTGTCAGATCACTTCCAGGCGCGCGTACTGGCTGACCAGCCACTTGGTGCCGGCGCCATCGAAGTTGATTTGCAGGCGGGCGTTGGGGCCCTGGCCCTCGAAATGCAGTACCGTGCCCTCGCCGAATTTCGGATGCAGCACCCGCGCCCCCAGCACAATACCATTGGCGTCCTCCTGGCGCAGCGTCCCACCGCCACCACCCATGGGCCGGCTGACGCCAGCACGGGCACGCACTTCCTCCACCAGTTCGCCGGGGATCTCGCGCAGGAAGCGACTCGGCGGGTTGAAGGTCTCATTGCCGTAAAGCCGGCGGCTCTCGGCATGGGTGAGATAAAGCTCGCGCATGGCGCGGGTCAGGCCCACGTAGCACAGCCGCCGCTCCTCGGCGAGCCGGGCCGGGTCCTCGGCGGACATCTGGTGCGGGAACAGCCCCTCCTCCACGCCGGAGATGAACACCACCGGAAATTCCAGACCCTTGGCGGAATGCAGGGTCATCATCTGCACCGCGTCCTCGTGGGCATCGGCCTGGCCTTCGCCGGACTCCAGGGCGGCGTGGTCCAGGAAGGCGGCCAGGGGATCGTCGTCGCCTTCCTCATCGCCGAACTGGCGGGTGGCGGAGACCAGTTCGCGCAGGTTCTCCTGGCGCTGCTGGCCCTTTTCGCCTTTCTCCTGGCCGTGGAATTCGAGCAAGCCGCTGGCGGCGATCACGTGTTCGGCGGTTTCCGCCAGATCCAGCCCGGCGGTCTCCTCGGCGAGACGGTCAACCAGTTGCAGGAACGCCAGCAGGGCGTTGCCGGCGCGGGCGCTGAGCAGGCGCTCGTTGATCATCGCCGCCGCCGCGTCCCACAGTGGCAGCGAGCGCTCCCGGGCAATCTGACGCAACGCCTCCAGGGTCTTGGCGCCAATGCCCCGGGTGGGCGTGTTGACCACCCGCTCGAAGGCGGAATCGGCGCGCCGGTTGCTCAGCAGCCGCAGGTACGACAGGGCGTTCTTGATCTCGGCGCGCTCGAAGAAACGCTGGCCACCGTAGATGCGATAGGGAATGCCGGCCTGCAGGAAGGCCTCCTCCAGCACCCGGGACTGGGCGTTGGAGCGGTACAGTACCGCCATTTCCCGGCGAGCCATGCCCTCCTGGGCCAGGCTTTCCACCTTGGCGGCGATAAAGCGGGCCTCGTCCACCTCGTTGAAACCGGCGTATACGCGGATCGGTTCACCGTGCCCGCCGTCGGTCCAGAGCTCCTTGCCGAGGCGGTCGCTGTTATGGCTGATCACCGCGTTGGCGGCCTGCAGGATGGTGCCCGTGGAGCGGTAGTTCTGCTCCAGACGAATGGTGCGGGTGTCCGGGAAGTCGCGGCTGAATTTGTGAATGTTCTCGATCTTGGCGCCGCGCCAGCCGTAGATCGACTGATCGTCGTCGCCAACGATGGTGACCGAGTTGCCGGCACCGGCCAGCAGCCGCAGCCAGGCATACTGGATAGCATTGGTGTCCTGGAATTCGTCCACCAGAAGGTGGCGGAAGCGGCGCTGGTAATGGCCTCGCAGGTCATCGTTGTCGCGGAACAGCTCCAGCACCCGCAGCAGCATCTCGTTGAAATCCACCAACCCGCCCCGGGCACAGGCATCCTCATAGGCCTGGTAGATGCTCTGCATGGTCTTAAGAAAAAGGTCGCCCTCGCCGATATCCATATGAGCGGCGCGCAAACCCTCGTCTTTCTGGCCGTTGATGAACCAGGTGGCCTGACGATGGGGCCAGCGCTGCTCGTCGAGGCCCAGCTCGCGAATCACCCGGCGGACCAGGCGCTGCTGGTCCTCGGCATCGAGGATCTCGAAGTTCTGGGGCAGCCCGGCTTCCTGCCAGTGCGCCCGCAACAGGCGATGGGCAATGCCGTGGAAGGTGCCCACCCACATGCCGCCGGCGGGCATGTCCAGAAGCTGTTCGATACGGCCACGCATTTCAGCGGCGGCCTTGTTGGTGAAAGTCACCGCCAGCACGCCGAACGGCGACGCCTGGCCAGTGGCGATTTGCCAGGCAATGCGGTGCACAAGGACCCGCGTTTTGCCTGAGCCGGCGCCGGCCAGCACCAGCAGGTGCGGGTCCTCGGCGGTCACGGCGTCACGCTGGGCGGGGTTGAGGCCTTCGATCAGGGGGGTCACGTCATCCATGGCGCCGAAGTTTATCAGAACCGCCGCCCGGACGCGGCAGATGTGAACGGTAACTCGCAATCCGGTTTCCCTCAGCGATGGGGCTGGGTAAACTGCCAAACAAAAAGCCGGCGCGCCCCGCGAGCGGCGCCCGAGGCCACGAGCCTGGAAGAATCTGTGTCGACGTCATCCGAGCCACATACCAGCAAGCAGCAGAAGGCGGTGATCCGCGCCCAGTGCCAGCACCTGACCACCGGTGTGAAGAGCATGAACGTGCTGGAATCCCTCGCCGTCGTGGCCGTGCTATGGGCGTACTGGAGTACCCCGGTGCCGCGCTTCTCGCTGGTGGCCTGGACGGTGGCGGTGCTGAGCCTGGTGGCGGTACGGCTGGGCTGGTTGCTGGTCTCCCGGGCCGGCTACGGTAATGGTCCCGGGGATCTGTGGCGGGTGTCGCTGTCGATTCTGACCAGCGCGGTGTGCATGGGCGCCGCCGGATTCCTGTTCAACCCCACCGACACCATTCTGTCGGAATCCATGCTCTACGCGCAGTTGACCATGAGCAGCCTGGGCACCGGCCTGAGCATCCTGGCGCTGGCCGCCTATAGCAGCCACCTGCCCACCGTGCTGCTCTATCAGACCTGCTTGCTGGGGCCGGCCTGCGTGCAACTGGTGCTCACCCACGATAATGAGCCGGCCCTGGCCGCCATGTTGCTGGCGACCCTGGGGTTTCTGTTCATCACCGCGCGCCGTATCAACCAGACCACCCACCAGGCCCTGGATCTGCAGACCAGCAATACCGCCCTGATCGACTACCTGGATCGCGCCCGGGCCAACGCCGAGGCCCTCAACGAGAAGCTCGCCGAGGAGATCATGGAGCGCAAGGAGGCGCGCCGCCGCCTGCAGGAGGCCAACGACCGCCTGGAATCCATGGTCAGCGACCGTACCCACGCCCTGGAGCAGGCCAACAAGGAACTCAGCGCCACCGGCGAGCGCCTGCAGCTGGCCCTGGACGCCAGCAATATCGGCCTGTGGGACTGGGATCTGCAGACCGGCACCAACTATCACACCAATTTCGACCGCATTCTTGGCTACGAGAGCGAATACTTCCGCAACTTCTTCGGCGATCTCCAGCAGTTGGTGCACCCGGACGATTTCCCCAATATCCGCCGCGCCATGGTGGCCCACTTCAAGGGCGAGACCGACCGCTACCACGCCCTCTACCGGCTGCGCCACGCCAAGGGCCCCTGGTGCTGGATCGAGGACGAAGGCCGGGTGGTGGAGTGGAGCGACAACGGCCGCGCATTACGCATGATCGGCACCCGCCGGGACATCACCGCCACCCGCGAGGCCCAGGAACAACAGCGGCTCGCGGCCACCGTGTTCGAGAACGCCCCGGAGGGCATTTTCATTCTCGATCGCCATTTCCGTTTCCTGGCCGTGAATGCCCGCTTCGAGCAAATCACCGGCTTCCGCGAGTCGGAGGTACTGGGCCTGACCATGACCGACAACCCGCACATGGAACGCAACCGGGATGTCTACCGCAGCATCACGCTGGCCCTGCGCCGCACCGGTTTCTGGGAAGGCGAGATCAGCGAGCGGCGCCGCAATGGCGAGCCGTTCCCGGAGTGGCTGCAGATCAGCAGCGTGCTGGATGAGAAGCAGCGGGTGATTCGCTACGTGGGCATGCTTTCGGATCTGACCTCGCGTAAGGAAACCGAGGAGCGGGTGCAGTTCCTCTCCAATTACGACCGTCTTACCGGCCTGCCCAACCGCACCCTGTTCCGCGAACGCCTGCAGCGCGCCCTGACCCTGGCGCGGCTCAACCGCGAAAAAGCCGCCCTGCTGATGATCGACCTGGACCGCTTCAAACCGATCAACGAAAGCCTGGGCCATGAAATCGGCGACCGGTTGCTCAAGCAAGCCGCCGAGCGCATCTGCTCCTGCGGCGTCAACGATGAAAACCTGGCCCGGGTGGGCGGCGACGAATTCACCCTGGTGCTGGAGGACTGCGGCGGCGAGTCCCAGATTGGCGTGCTCTGCCAGAAGTTGATCAACATGATGAAGAAGCCGTTCCTGATCGACGGCCACGAGCTGCTACTGGGCGCCAGCATCGGCATCAGCGTGTTCCCGAGCACCGCCCAGGAAGCCCAGGCGATGATCAACCAGGCGGAAATGGCGGTGCACCAGGCCAAGCGCGGCGGCGGCAATAACTTCCAGTTCTACCGCATGGGCATGCAGATGGCCTCGGTGGAACAGCTGGCCCTGGAAACCAGCCTGCGCAAGGCGATCTTCAAGAACGAATTCGTGGTGCATTACCAGCCGAAAATGGACCTGGCCAGCGACACCATTTCCTCGGTGGAGGCCCTGGTGCGTTGGCAGCACCCGACCATGGGCCTGCTGCCGCCCTCGGAATTCATCCCCCTGGCGGAGGAATCCGGGTTGATTTCCGCCATCGGCGAGCTGGTGCTGGAACGCTCCTGCCGCCAGGCAAGACAGTGGCACCGGCGTGGCCTGGGCGATATCCGCGTGTCGGTGAACCTGTCCGCTCACCAGTTCCGCAAGGGCAACCTGGCGGACGTGGTGGACCGCATTCTGCACCTCACCGAGCTGCCCGCCCACCTGCTGGAGCTGGAACTCACCGAAAGCCTGATCATGGAAGACATGGAGCAGAACATCGCGCTGCTGGAGCGATTACGCGAACGGGGCGTGGGGCTGTCCCTGGATGATTTCGGCACCGGCTATTCGTCGCTGAACTACCTGAAACGCTTCCCCGTGGACACCCTCAAGATCGACCGCACCTTCATCACCGACCTGGACCACAGCTCCGAGGACGCGGCCATCACCCGGGCCATCATCGACATGGCGCACAGCCTCAGCATGAGCGTGGTGGCGGAGGGGGTGGAAACCGAACAGCACCTGAACATCCTGCGCGACATGGGCTGCGACAGCATCCAGGGTTACCTGATCAGCCGCCCGGTGGCGGAGGATCAGCTACTCACCCTGCTCAAGCACCAGCATCACCAGGCCAGTGACGGGCCGGCCTGAGGCGGCCGAAGGCCGCTAGGCGCCCAGGATCGCCAGAGTCTCCGGCTTGGCGAAGAACGGCGCCAGATGCCGGCGCAGCCAGTTCTCCAGCATGCCCCGCTCGCGCAGTACCCGCACCGCCGGCGGCCCGAAACGCAGCGCGTCATCGAGCAGTTGCTCCCGGGTCAGGCCCACCTCGTCAATCAGCTCGCGCAAGGTGTGCTCGCCGTACTTGTCGAAGAACGCGGTGACGCCGGTGTCCAGCAGGGTGGCGAAATAATCGCTGTGGCGGAAATCCCGCCAGAAGTCGTAACCGATCACGAACAATTCCTGGATGTCCTCGCTGTCGAGCAGGTCACGCAGGTCGCGCAGCGGTCGTTCGGCGAAGTCCTGCCAGGCCACCAGCACCAGATCGCGCAACCCGTCCAGGTTGTCGTCGCTGTACAGCCACGGGTCCGCCAGCAGCGCCGCCATCCGCTCCTGCAGCCAATCCTGCAGCCGCAACTCCAGGCTCGCCCGCCAACGCTCCGGCACGCGCCGACCGAGTAGCCCCCGCACCGACTCCGGCACACCCTGGTGGAACCAGGTTTTCAGGCCCAGCTGGGTGCCACCGGCCAGCACCGCCAGCAACACCGGGTTGCTGCTCAGCCAGCCGATGCCGCGCCGGGACAGGGGAATTTCCAGGGCCTTGTCCACCAGTGCCGTCACCGTGGCCTCATCCACCACCTCGCCGATGCGGCGCTCGCCCTGAATACCCTGATCGTAGAATCGCTCCACCATCTCCCCCACCAGCTCCGGGATACCACCGCCCAACTCGGTGCCAACCGCGTACTTGCGGGCGGTATCCAGAATCTGGTCGGCGCTCACCACCTCGTTGAGGGTCAGAGCCCCGGCCTGCTCAAGCAGAAAATCCAGTTCCGCCTCCAGCCAGCCATCGAGCCGGTCCGGGTCCAGGGTCTCCTGGAAATGGGCCACCATGGCATCAAGTAAACGATCCGCCTTACTTTGTTTATTCGCCGTCACGACATTCCTTCCTTTACGTAAAGCCAAGCGTCTATCGCGGCCAGAATGTATCATTGATCAATGTAACAATAACGAGAGGTACGGAACCATGGCGATCAACATTCTCCCCACGCGCCGCAACCTGCGCTTCAAGTTGGACGCCAGCAAGGCACTGTCCTGGCATCGGGACGGGCGCAACGTGAGTCAGTTCCTGAACACCCTGAGCCTGTTCTTCCCGGTGGGCGAACGCTTTTTCATCGACAGCGTGCGCCACTATCGTAACCTCGTCCAGGACCCGGACCTGAAAGCGGCGGTGACCGCGTTCATCGGTCAGGAGGCCATGCACGGCCGCGAGCACGAGGAATACAACCAATACGTCAACGATGCCGGCGTGCCGGTCGCCGCCCAGGAAAAACTGGTGGCCGCCCTGCTGGCGAGCATCCAGAAATCCACGCCCAAGGCGTTCCAGCTTTCCGGTACCGTGGCCCTGGAGCACCTCACCGCCATTCTCGCCGATGGCCTGCTGAGTCTGCCGGACATTCTCGAGGGCGCCGACGAGGGCTACAAGGCCCTGTGGAACTGGCACGCTCTGGAGGAAACCGAACACAAGGCGGTGGCATTCGATGTTTACCAGCTCGCGGTGGGCACCGATGACCAGGCTTCCGCCTATGCACTGCGCTGCTTCGCCCTGGTGCTTTCCACCAGCGTGTTCTTCGCCCTGTTCCTGCCGTTCTACCTGCACAACGTACGGGTCAGTGGCGGCCTGTTCGACCGCCAGGGCTGGCGCGCGGTCTGGCGCCACAGCCTGGGCCGTCGGGGCATCTTCCGCTACACCGCCAAGGCCTGGCTGGACTGGTTCAAACCGGGATTCCACCCCTGGGACCACGACAACCGCCAGTTCCTGGAGCAGTTCGACGAACTGGTGGCCCACGCCTTGAAGGACGCGGCCTGACCGCGACGGTTCACTTTCCCCCGGTGATCGTCCCCCCCGGCGATCCCGTTTTCCAAGCCGGCTCACGCCGGCTTTTTTTGTTCATCGCGCACGACGCTACCTCCATAGCGTAACGGCCCGGATGGAGAGGGCAAACTCGGATCAGCGACCACCGTCCTGGGTATCCACCACCCTGCCGTCGCCGAGCAGGCGCACATTGGCGGCCGGCGCGGAGCCGTCCTTGTCCTCGCCGAAGTACAGCGTGGTGTGCGGGAACGGGATCTCGATGCCGGCCTCGTCGAAGTACTTCTTGACCAGCCGGTTATAGGCACGGCCCACCGCCCACTGCATGCCCGGGGACGCCTTGATCACCACGCGGATGTTCACCGAGCTGTCGGCCAGGGCGGTGACGCCGGCCACCGTCAGCGGCGCCAGGATGTGCTCCTTCATGGGCCCTTCCTTGAGCTCCTCGAAGGCCGCCTCCAACTGCACGATGGCGTCATCGATGCTCTCGCGATAGGCGATGCCGTACTCACCCACATGGTTGCCGAATTCGCGGGTGTAATTGGACACCGCGCCCACCGCCGAGAACGGCACGATGTGATAGGTGCCGGCCAGATCGCGCATGGCCACCGAGCGGATGCCGACCCGCTCGACGGTGCCGGAATTGCCGCCGGCGCTGACGAAATCGCCGGTATTCATGGCGTTCTCGAGCTGAATGAAGACACCGGTGATCACATCCTGAACCAGCTTCTGGGCGCCGAAACCCACCGCCAGGCCAAGCACGCCGGCGCCGGCGATCAGCGGCGCGATATCGATGCCGATCTCGGAGAGCACAATCATCGAGGTCATGATGATGATGGCGATGGCAAGGGTGGTATGAAACAGGCCCATCAGAGTTTCGGCACGGGCCGCCGCGGCCGGGTCGGCGCCCTCCTTGGGGCTGAGCTTGTGCTCAAGCAGGCTGGCCAACCCGATCCAGACCAGGGCCGCCACCGCCAGGATCACCAGCACGTCGATCACCGCGCTTACGGTGCGACCGCCGGCCTCGGAGGCATACCAGGCGGCCAGGTCATAGACCCGCCAGGCGTCCAGCACCAGCACCGCCACCAGCACCAGCAGCAGGGCGCGGATGATCTTCAGCCCGGTGGGCACATAGGTATTCACCCGGGCCTGCAGACGCGGCATGGCCGTGTTAAGGCGCTCCGAAAGATGGATCTGCTTGCCGATCAACTGACTGAGCACCACGGAAATCAACAGACCCAGACCGGCGTAGACCACCGTCAGCAGGGTCGCCATGGCCACGAAGGGCAACGCCGACTCCGGGTCCACCACCGTCACCGCGAACACCAGCACCGCATAGGCCAGGGCCAGTACGTGCCAGAGGCGGCCCAGCAGCCTCAACAGCAAGGCGCCGGGACCGGAACCTTGCTCGGCACGGGCGAACAGGCGGTCACGCAGGACGGTGCGTTTGCGGAGGATCACCGCCACCGCGTAAATCAGCGCCAGCAGCATGATCAGGGTACCCACGCCGGAACCCAGCGTCGGCGACAGGTTGAAATTCAATACCGGCACCAGTACCAGCATGCCGTAACCGATGAAACCCGCCAGGCTGGCCAGGAAGCGGTTGCAATAGCGCGCCTGATCGGCGGCCACCGGCACCAGGCGCAGCCCTTCATAGCCGGAGGAAAACAGCATGCGCAGGCCGGCCTTGAACAACTCCACCACCAGGAAGGCATTGAGGAACAGGGCCAGACGGGTGGCGTCGGCGTTCACCTCGTTGACCAGCAACGACGACACGAAGCCACCGGCCAGATAGGCCAGCGCCACCACCACCACATCGACGAGGGCGGCCACCGCCACGGCCATGATGGTGCGCAACATGGCGAACTTTTCCGAGCCACGCAGAGCCCAGCCACTCAGAGCCCGGAATGAGGGGCGCGCCACCGCGCGCAACACCAGGAACACCAGGAAGGTGGTGATCACCAGAATCGCCAGGTTGACCGCGGCGGCGCCGGCTTCCTGCATGTCCACCGGCGCCAGGCCGGCGCGTTCGTCGACCGCCTCGCCGGCGCCGAACAGCCCGCCCAGAGCGGCCCCCAGCGCGGCGAACTGGTCGCCCATGTTGGCGGCCAGATGGCCGGTGGTGGCGGCCATGCGGCGGGCGAAGGAAACCTGTTCAGGGCGCTGGTTACTGGGCGCTTCGGCGGCGATGTCCGCCGGCGGCGGCGTGCCTTCCGGCGCCGGAGACGGTTCCGTGCGGGCCGCCTCCAGGTGGCGCAATTCCTCGATCAGGGCGGTGCGCGATGCCTCGTCCTCAAGCAGGTTCGCCAGGGTACCGTAGGCCGGCCCGGCGTCGGTCGCCGGTTCCGCCAGCGCCGGCGGCGCGAACGTCAGGATCAGCAGGGACAGCAGGCCGGCGAGGCCCGCGGACAGTAGACGGTGTGTAGGCACGCTTACCCTCCTCATTTTTCAACGGTACGCCTTGCGGAGCGTGATTCCGGGGGGACCCTAAGCAGGCCGGCGGCATCATCGGGTGAAGGCCACGGCAAGGAGCGGTCGCGAACGATGCCCCGATACAGGGCACAACGAGAACACAACCGCCCCTCACGGGGCTCCCACCAGAAGGTAAAAGAGCGCAAAATTGACATCGGCCAATGGCTCATTCACGGTCGCACCCCGGCGCACCGGCGAATGGTCGCCCGGCGCCCAGGCCGCAGAATGGGCCCTCACGCCGGTAACGCGAAAGAGGATCAATGATGGATCAGTGGCAACACCGCACGGTGATTCGCGACGGGATCAATCTGGCCGTGCGGGGTCGTGGCGACCCCGCCGCGCCCACGGTGCTGTGCGTGCATGGTTACCCGGACACCGGCGAGGTGTGGGACGCCCTGGCCGATGCCCTCGGCGATGGCTACCGCGTGGTCACCTATGATGTGCGCGGCGCCGGTGCCTCCTCCGCCCCCCGCCCCCTGGCCGCCTACCGCCTGGCCGAACTGCGCGACGATCTGTTCGCGGTAATCGACGCCCTGAGTCCGGAGCGCCCGGTGCACCTGGTCGCCCATGACTGGGGCTCGATCCAGAGCTGGGAGGCGGTCACCGAGCCCGGCGCGGAGCGCCGTATCGCCTCCTATACCACGCTGTCCGGCCCCTGCCTGGACCATGTCGGGCAAAGTCTGCGCGCCGCCGGCGACCCGCTGGCCAGCCTGCGACAACTGACCAAAAGCTGGTACATCGGCGCCTTTCATCTGCCAGGACTGGCGCCGCTGGCCTGGAAGCTGGGCCTGGGCGACGCCTGGCCCGGCCTGCTGCGCCGCACCGAGGGCGTGAAGGCCAGCCCCAGCGCCACCCAGAGCCGCGACGGCGCCCAGGGCGTGGCACTGTACCGCGCCAACATGCTGCCGCGTCTGCTGCGCCCCCGGGAACGCCGCACCAATATCCCGGTGCAACTGATGGTGGCGCGCCGCGACCGGTATGTGGGGCCGGGTTTGCTCGAGAACCTGCCGGAGTGGACCAGCCGGCTGTGGCGCCGGGAGCTGAACACCGGTCACTGGGGCCCGCTGCTGACCCACGCCCCGGTGACCGCCGACTATCTCAAGGAATTCATCGCCCACGTGGAAGGCGCTCCGGAGAGCGCCCGTCTGGCCCGGGCCCGGGTACGCGCCGATGCCGGCCCGGACGCCGGCAAACTGGTGGTGATCACCGGCGCCGGCTCCGGCATCGGCCGGGAAACCGCCCTGGCGTTCGGCGAGCGCGGCGCCACCGTGCTGTGCACCGACATTGATCCGGATTCGGCGGCGGCCACCGCCGAGGCGGTACGGCAGGCCGGCGGCACCGCGCTGAGCCGCAAGACCGACGTGGCCAACGCCCGCTCCATGGAAGCGCTGGCCCGCTACGTGGAGCGCGAACTGGGCGCGCCGGACGTGGTGGTCAACAACGCCGGCATTGGCCTGGCCGGGCCGCTGCTGGACACCAGCGTGCAGGACTGGAAGCAGGTGCTGGACGTGAATCTGTGGGGCGTGATCCACGGCTGCCGGCTGTTCGCCCGGCAGATGATCGATCAGGTCAAGGCCGGGCATATCGTCAATGTGTCATCGGCCTCCGCCTATCTGCCGTCCCGGGCATTGCCCGCCTACGCCACCAGCAAGTCGGCGGTGCTGATGCTCACCGAGTGCCTGCGCGCGGAACTGGCGGAACAGGGCATCGGCGTTTCCGCGATCTGCCCGGGCCTGATCGACACCCCGATCACCGGTCGCGCCCGCTTCGTCGGCGTCGACGAAGAGGAGCAAAGCCGCCGCCGCGAAGCGGCGCAGCGCCTTTACCGGCGCCGGGGGTTCACCCCGGACCGGGTGGCCCGGGCAATCGTTGGCGCGGTGCGGGACAACCTGGCCGAGGTGCCGGTAAGCGTGGAGGCCAGCGGCATGCGCTGGCTGGGCCGGCTGGCGCCACCGCTGGCCCGGCGCCTGGCGCGGCTGGACGTGGCGCCGTGAACCGGCATCCCGCCCAAGGGTCGCCACGCCGTTCGTGGCGCGTGAAGACGAACCGGTCTATGATTTCGGCATGACTGCTTCCCGCAAATCCCCGGCGGCCATCCTGCGCCGCCTGACCCAGAATGCTCCGGATACCCCGGAGGTGGATCAGGCGCTCCGGGAGCGCCAGGAATTCACCATCGACAAGCTGGCCCGCGAGGCCGGCTCGACGGTGCGCAACGTGCGCGCCTACCAGGACCGGGGCCTGCTGCCGCCGCCGGAGAAGCGCGGCCGCACCGGCATTTACACCGACGTGCATCTGGCGCGGCTGAAAATCATCGGCGCCCTGCTGGAGCGCGGCTACACGCTCAACAATATCCGCGACCTGCTCAGCGCCTGGGAAGAAGGCCGCGACCTCAATGATATTCTCGGCCTGGAGGTGGCGGTGACCTCCTGGCAAAACCCCAGTGTGCCCTCCTACCTGGACTACCAGGATCTGATCGACGATTTCGGCGAGGACATCACCCCCGAGGTGATGACCAAGGCGGTGACGCTGGGCTACATCATCCCCGAGGGCACGCGCCTGCGGGTGCCCTACCCGCGCATCTACAACGCCGGCAAGGAGCTGGTGGAAAACGGCGTGCCCCTGGACGCCGTACTCACCCATGTACGCCTGGTGCGCGGTGAAGTGGACAAGCTCGCCGAGCGCTTCATCGACATGATCGTCGAGCATCTGGTGGACGAAAAATACGGCCCCAACAGCCTGCCGGAAGGCGACGACGTGGCCCGGCTGGCGGAGTTCATCACCCGTATCCGCCCGCTTGCCGAAGCGGTGGTCAACGACGAGCTGGGCCGGGTGCTGGAAAAGAGCATCAACAAGGTGCTGGTGGACCGGCTCGAGAACGTGCTCGACCATCTGGAACGCAAGCAACCCTGATCAACGCCGATCACGGCTGAAGCCGCTCCTGCGAATCGGAGCATTCCTTGTAGCGGCGCCTTCAGCCGCGATGCCTCGCCGACAATCCCTTCTTGATTCCTGCCCCGGGTATTACAACCGGTAGCGTTTCGCTGCACTTTTGTTGCACTGCCTCCCCTTCCTCGCACGTTCGTGCAAATCTGATCAGTCCATAACCAACTCCCTCCCTGAAAAACAAGAAATCCGGAGGCACTATGAAAATATCCACATTATTGTTCGGGCTGATCCTGGTGGGCCTGCTGACCGCCTGTGGCGGAGGCGGTGGAGGTGGCGGGGGCGCCGACCCCCAGCCCAACGAACCCGATCCCCAGGAGCCCGAACAGCCCCAGGAACCGGAGGAGCCGGCCCTGCCCGAGGACCGCCCGGCAACGGTAAGCGCCCCCTACGCGGATTATGGCCGGGTGCTCAACATCCTCCCCCCGGGTCAGGACGACAACGGTGGCCTGAGCAACCTGACCGCCGACATTCCCGGGCTGTCGGACCTGATCAGCGGTCTGCTCGACGACCTGGTGGCGGAGACCGGCCTGGTACCGGCGCTCACCAAGGAACCTCACTTCGACGACCAATTGGGCCTGTACGACGCCCTGGTGCGCAGCCCGGAGGGGCTCACCGACAACGATCTGACCGGCTACTTCAAGCCGGCGCCATTGAGCGCCCCGGACGGCGGCGCCTGGGAAAGCGAGATCACGGTCAGCGGCGAGGGCCGCACCGTGACCATCAAGCGCGACGACTACGGCGTGCCGCACATTTTCGGTGACAGCCGCGCCAACGCTCTGTTCGGCGTTGGCTACGTGACCGCCGCGGACCGCCTGTTCCTGCTCGACGTGTTGCGCCGCGCCGGGCGCGGTGAACTGTCCCGCTTCCTGGGCCCGGCGGATTTCTCCTTCGACCGCGATATTGCCGTCGACGCGCCTTACCGGGAAGAAGACCGCACCGCCCAGATCGCCAACACCGTGGCCCGCTTCGGCGACGACGGGGCCCAGGTCTACCAGGACGCGGTTCACTACGTGGAAGGGCTTAACAACTACGTGGCCAAGGTACAGAGCGGCCTGCTGGAAGCGCCCATCGAATATCTGGGCCTGGGCGTGCAACTGGAGCCGTTCGTCATCGAGGACGTGGTGGCCATCGCCACCCTGATCCAGGGCATCTTCGCCGGCGGTGGCGGCAACGAGCAGGCCAATGTGCTGCTGCTCCAGGCGTTGCGCCAGGAAACCGGCTCCGACCAGGCCGCTTGTGATCTGTGGCGGGATTTGCGCCATGCCACCGATGCGGATTCAACAGTCACCACCGACCGCTCTTTCGCTACCCAGTCACCACCGGCCATTGATCAGGATCTGTGCCCGCTGTCCGGCGAGCTGGCGGGACGCTTCCCCGGCGCGGTGATGTTCGACGCCGGCACCTGGCAGCCCTACGAACCCCTGACCACCGCCCCCTGTGGCCGGCCCGGCCAGGACACCTGCCCCACGGCGGCGGGCAACCTGCCGGCGCTGCCCGGCACCGGCGTGGTGGGCGGCCTGCTGGAGGCGGTGGGAGATCTGCTCGGCGGCCTGTTGTCGCTGTCGTCCCTGGACGACGGCGAGCTGGCGGCACGCTGGGCGCGCGTGCGCATCGAGGTGGACCGGCTGGGCCACGACCAGCCGGCGGCGAGCCCGGCACCGGGGGCGCTCAGCGACGAACAACGCCTGGCCGTGCGCGAACGCGTGCAACGGCTGGCCACCGGCGTGGCCGGTCTGCGCGAGGGCTTCCCCAACGCCATTTCCAACGCCCTGCTGCTGACCGCCGAACACAGTGCCAGCGGTCGGCCACTGGCGGTATTCGGCCCACAAACCAGCTATTTCGTGCCGCAACTGCTGCTGGAAATGTCGGTGCATGGCGGCGACATCAATACCCGGGGCATGACCTTCACCGGCCTGCCCTATGTGGTGATCGGCCGTGGCCCGGATTTCGCCTGGAGCGCCACGTCGGGCAGCTCCGACCTCACCGACGTGCGCGCGGTATCGCTGTGCCAGCCCGCCGAACCGCCGGCCCACGGCGAAGGCGGCTACCGGGTGAACGGACAATGCCAGCCCTTCGACGTGATCGAGGACAGCTGGCCGGCGCGCTGGAACCTGGCGGTGCCCACCGACGACCCGGCCAGCATCGGGCAGAACTTCGCCGTGCACCGGCGCGTGATCCGCACCGCCGAATACGGCCCGGTGATCGGCTTCGCCGCCGTCGGCGGCCAGCCGGTGGCCCTGACCCGGCAGCGCAGCACCTATTTCGCCGAGCTGGATACCGCCCTGCCGTTCATGCAGGCCACCCGCAACGACGTCCACGACGTGCGCAGCTTCCAGGAGGTCTTCAACAACACCACCGGCAGTTTCAACTGGTTCTACATCGACGACCGCGACATTGCCTTTTTCCATTCCGGCCTCTATCCGCAACGGGCACCGGGCGTGCATCCGGAACTGCCCAGTTGGGGCAACGGGCAATTCGACTGGCGTGGTTTCCTGCCCCTGGAGGCGCACCCCAACGACGCCAATCCGGCACGCGGCTACCTGGCGAGCTGGAACAATCGCCCGGCCCGGGACTGGTGGGCCGCCGACGCCAACGCCAGCTACGGCCCCACCCATCGCAACGACATGCTGGAAGTCCGCCTGCGCGACCTGGTGGATCAAGGCGGCGTGACCCTGGCCAACCTGGTGGAGGCCATGGGCGACGCGGCGGTGGTGGACCTGCGTGGCCAGGAGGTGCTGCCGCGCGCGCTTGATCTGCTGGAAACCACGCCGCTTACCGGCGACGAAGCCTCGGTGCTGGAGCTGATGCGTGACTGGGTCGCCGGCGGCGCCTTCCGGCGCGACCGGGACGGCGACGGCGACTACGACGCGGAAGCGGCGGTGGCGCTAATGGACGCCTGGTATCCGCGCATGATCGACGCCCTGCTGCCCCAGCTCACCGCCGTGGAGGACGTGGGCGGCCACAACCGCTCACTGATGGGCCGCGACAACAAGCCCGGGAACATGGGCTCGGCATACCAAAGCGGCTACTACGGCTACCTGGAGCGGGTGCTGGAGCAAGCGCTGGGTACCAGCGAAACGCCCTACCGGGCCTTGCGTTGCGCCGACAGCGAGCAGGTGGAAAACTGCCGCCAGGCCCTCGCCCGGAGCCTGAGCCAGGCCCTGGATGACCTGGGCGGGCTGGCCAACCTGGACAACTGGGACGTGGACGAAAGCGCCGACAACATCCAGCACCGGGCCATCGGCCTGTCGTCGGTGCCGGGTATTCACTGGCAGAACCGGCCCACCTTCCAGCAGGTGGTGGAGTTCACCAACCATCGATAGATAGCGGCCTGGCGGCCGGGATACAGGATGAAGTGATGGCGTAGAGCCGTTCCTGCATCCTGTATCCTGCCCGCCTGTATCGCTTTTCTTTATTCATTCCATTCATGCCCCCTGATGAGCCTTATGCATTTGTTTAATCCGGGGCCCGGGTTTAGCGTGTCCGTTTCACTGTATTAAAGTTCGGGAGAGACGCATGCGCGCCATTCTGTGCAAGGAACTGGGACCGGCGGACAAGCTGGTCATCGAGGACGTGCCCTCGCCGGAGGTGAGCGGTGACGGGGTGAAGGTAAAGGTGAAGGCCGCCGGCCTGAACTTTCCGGACACTCTGATCATCGAGGGCAAGTACCAGATCAAACCGGAGCTGCCGTTCTCCCCCGGGGGTGAAATGGCCGGCGAGATCGTCGAAGTGGGCCCGGATGTGAAACATCTGAAGCCCGGCATGCGGGTCATGGGCCTGACCGGCTACGGCGCCTTCGCCGAGGAAATGGTGGTGGCCGAGAACCGGGTGATTCCGGTGCCCGACAGCATGAGCGATGAAACCGCCGCCGCCTTCAGCATGGTGTACGGCACCAGCTACCACGCGCTCAAGCAGCGCGCCAACATCCAGCCCGGGGAAACCCTGCTGGTGCTCGGCGCCAGCGGCGGCGTGGGCCTGGCCGCGGTGGAGCTGGGCAAGGCCATGGGCGCCACCGTGATCGCCGCCGCCAGCACCGACGACAAGCTGCAGGTGGCCAAGGAAGCCGGCGCCGATGAGCTGATCAACTACAGCGAAGAAGACCTCAAGCAGGCGCTCAAGAGCCGCTACCCGAAAGGCATCGACGTGATCTACGACCCGGTGGGCGACCGCTTCACCGAGCCGGCATTGCGCAACATGGCCTGGAATGGCCGCTTCCTGATCGTCGGCTTCGCCGCCGGTGAAATTCCCAGGATTCCCGCCAACCTGGCTCTGCTCAAGGGTTGCAGCATCGTCGGCGTGTTCTGGGGTGCCTTCACCCAGCACGAGCCGAAGGAGCACATCCAGAACGTGAAGGAGCTGATGCAGCTGTTCGCCGAGGGCAAGATCGATCCCCGCGTCAGCGAGGTGTTCCCGTTCGAACAGTACGAGGACGCCCTGGCGGCGCTCACCTCGCGCCGCGCCAAGGGCAAGGTGGTGCTCAAGGTCAGCGACTGATCCGGCCAGCGGAGCCCGGCGGCCTTAATCGCCGCCGGGCAGCCGGATGGTGGCGCACAGGCCACCGCCGGCCCGGTTACCGAGCGTCAGGGTACCGCCTTCCTCGACGATCAACGCCCGCGCGGTGGCCAGGCCGAGGCCGACGCCGCCGGTGGCACGGTTACGGGAAGGCTCAAGCCGGTAGAACGGCTCCATCACCTTCTCCAACTGGGTCTCCGGCAAACCCGGGCCGCGATCGCACACCCGCAGAATCACCTGCCCGCCCTCATGGCGCTGCTCCAGGGTCGCCGCGCCGGCGTACTTGAGCGCGTTGTCGATAAGATTGGTGAGCGCCCGTTTCAGGCCCCCCGGCCGGCCGAAATGCACCCGCCTGCCGCCTCCCTCGCAACTCACCGGTAACCCCTGGTCGGCATAGTCCTCCACCAGCGTCAGCAGCAACTCGCCGAGATCGAAGCAGGTCGGTGATTCCTTCAGCGTATCGTCGCGGAAGAACACCAGGGCGGCGTTGATCATTGCCTGCATTTCATCGATATCCCGAAACAGCCGGCTCTGCTGCTTGCGGTCACCGACGAACTCTCCGCGCAGGCGCATGCGCGTGAGCGGCGCGCGCAGGTCGTGGGAAATAGCCGCCAGCATCTGCGTGCGATCCGCGACCAGCCGCTGAATCCGTGCCTGCATGGCGTTGAACGCCAGGGTCGCTTCACGCAGTTCATAAGGCCCCTGCGCAGGTATCGGCGGCGCCTGAATATCGGCGCCGAACCGGCGCGCCGCGCGGGTGAACGCCTGCAAGGGCCGGGCCAGGCGGCGGGTCGCCACCCAGGCCACCAACAGGGTGGAAATCAGCACCAGCACCAGCGTCACCAGAGCCCGGGGTACCGGCTCCAGCCCCCAGCTGCGCGGCGCGATGAACGCCACCCAACTGCCGTCACGCAGCTCCAGGGCCAGCAGATAGCCCTTGTCGGCGTCGTCATCGCTACGATCTTCCGGTTGCACCACCCAGACCCCCGCGTTCTCCCGGCCCAGGTGCTCGCGCAGCGTATCGGTTCCATCATGGAAACGAAGGTCCGGGCCCTGGGGCAGGTCCAGGGTCGCCAGATCCGGGCTCCAGCGCACCCGGTAATCCGGGTCATGGCTGGTGGCCGCCTCCGCCAGCGCCGGTCGCAACGACGACGGCGCCGCTTCCAGCACCCGCGCCAGCGACGCCACCTCCCTGAGCAGATTGGTGCGATCCAGGGCCGGGCGCGCCCACACCCCGGCCAGTTCGATGAACAGCATGTTCAACATCAGCGACACCGCCATGGCGAGCACGATGGTCAACGCGATCCAGCCCACCACCGTATCCCGCCGCCGGGGTCGCATCAGCCCCGTTCCACGGCACAATCGAACAGATAGCCGCCGTTGCGCACGGTACGAATGATGGTGGGGTTACGGCTGTCCTGCTCCACCTTGCGGCGCAGCCGGCTGACCTGAACATCGATGCTTCGATCGAAGGCTTCGTGGCCCTGGCCACGCGCCAGGGTGAGCAGTTGTTCCCGGGTGAGCACCCGCTGGGGGTTGTCGAGAAACACCATCAGCAAATCGAATTCACCATTGGACAACGGCACCATGACACCGTCCGGTGTGCGCAGCTCGCGGCGGGTTTGATCCACCCGCCAGCCACGGAATGAAACCCGTGGCCCATGATCCCGCGCGCTGACCGCACTGCGGCGCAGCACCGCCCGTACCCGCGCCAGCAGTTCCCGGGCATCGAAGGGTTTGGCCACGTAATCGTCAGCGCCCAGCTCCAACCCGACAATACGGTCGCTGAGTTGATCCATGGCCGTGACCATGATGGTCGGCGTGGGGCAGGTATTGCGCATCCGCCGGCACAGATCCAGGCCGCCCTCGCCGGGCAGCATCAGGTCGAGAATCACCAGATCCGGCCGGTGACGACGCAATGCGGCCCACATGGCCTCGCCGTCGGAGGCCAGCGCCACCCGATAACCGTGCTGCATGAAAAAGCGCTTCAGCAGCGAACGTATCTCGGCGTCGTCATCGACGATCAGAAGCGTGCTCAAGGGCGGTGTCCGTTGGAAACATTCAATCCGCTAGAAAAGTACGATCAAACCCCGGGTGAACACAAATATTTCAATCCGGCAATAAAGTGTCGCCGTGGCAATCAACCGGACATACCCGGGCAAGACGCGGGCTCTAGTGTTCAATGCTCTCCCAAAGCCGGTGATGGAGTTGAGCCACCGTGATTGAACGACGCCCGCCTGCCCGGACGCGCCCGCTGATCGTGGGCCTTTTGCTGATTTTTCTGGGCGCCTGCGCCCACACGCCCGATAACAATCCCGCCGCGCCCCCCGGTGAGGTAGCGGTGCACGACCCCGCCGAGCCGGTGAACCGGGTGTTGTTCGGTTTCAACCGGGTGGTCGACAACTGGCTGCTGAAGCCATTGGCCACCGCCTATGGCTGGTTACCCGAGCCGGTCAACGACGGCGTGCACAACGTGGTGACCAACCTGAGTGAACCCGGGGTATTCATCAACGACCTGCTGCAAGGCAACGGCCGCCGTTCGGCGAACACCCTGGGCCGATTCCTGACCAACAGCACCGTGGGCGTACTCGGCATTTTCGACGTGGCCTCCCACTGGCGCATGCCCTACCACGATGCGGACATGGGCCAGACCCTGGGCGTATGGGGCATTGGTGACGGCCCCATCATCGAGCTGCCGTTGCTCGGTTCCAGCAACAGCCGGGACGCCACGGGCCGGGTGATCGGGCTGTTCCTGGACCCGTTCGGCCAGACCGACAGCGAAACCGTGGACACCATCAAGACCGGCAAGCGGGTGGCCGGAACCCTGGACAATCGCTATCAGGCCCTGCCGCTGACCGACCGCCTGGAGCAAAGCCCGGATTATTACCAGGCGATGCGCGACTACATCGCCCGTCGGCGCGCGGAGCTGGTGTTCGAGGGCCGGGTCGGCGCGGTAGCCCCGGAAGCCGCCAACGACGACGCCCCGGCGCCCACGGCGTCACCGGAACAGCGGCCCACGCCGGCCGGGGCCGAAGCGCCATGATCGGCGAACAGGAAGTGGAAACCCTGGTTCTGTCGCGCCATCAGGAGCGCGGCAGCGACCGACTGATTTACCGCGAGCGGCGGCTCAGCCTCACCGGTGATGGCCGGCTACGGCTGAACCACTACGAGGAACACTACCGCCCTTCCCGGTCACGGCGACGGGAACACAGCGTCACGGTGTCCCTGGAAGAGTTCGAACGGTGGCTGGTGAACACCGGCCACCATGAGCGGGGCTCCGGAGATCGCGACTGAAGTCGCTCCTACGACCGCTACCGTAGGAGCGGCTTCCGTCGCGATCAGCTACCGCTCTGATCGACCAGCACCTCCGGCGCCCCCTCCTCGAGAGCGGCGCGGACATCGTCCGGCACCGGGGTTTTCTCGAACGGTTCGGTGCGCATCATCACGTACACCACTTCCGCGCGGCACAATGGCGTGCCATCCGCGACCCGCGCCAGATCCATCTCCAGCACGAAAGAGGTATTGCCCACCTTGAGCGCGCGCACACGGGCATCGAGGACATCATCGAACACCGCGCTGGCGCGCCATTCCAGGGTCAGCTTGACCACCTGATTGTCCAGGCCGCGCGCCAGCAGCGCGTTGTAATCGCGGCCCAGGGCGCGCATGAATTCAGTCGTGGCCAGGTCAACGTAGTCCGCGTAACGGGCATTGAACACCACCTTCTGGGTGTCGCATTCGTTGTAGCGGACCCGGAAACGGAACCGGAAGGGTTCGCTCATGGGGTCTCCTATTCCAATTGTTCGGGGCGGTTGTGACGGCGCCGTTCCGCCAGCCATTGCTGATGTGCCGGTGCCGCGTCGTCGCCGGACATGCTATTGATGATTTCGAAGAAATTCTGCCGGTATTCGTCCTGCATCACCTGATCGCGGGGTTTGATGCGTACCGCGTAAACCGACTGCACATTCTGGTGATCGAAGGCGCGCCAGTATTGTTCGTCCTTGAGCAGACTGTAGTGGTGACCCTCCAGGGCCCGGCGCACGGAGGCGGTATTGAAGCTGTTGGCGCGCTCCACCGCATCCTTCCATTGATAGACAATACTGTAGGCGGAAGCCGCCGAGGTGGAAGGCCGGGTGCGGTAGCGCTTCGAGAAACGCTCGACGAACTGGCGACCGCGCGGGTAATCGAATTCGTAGGGCACGTTCCAGGTCCAGGGCGCGGCGCCGATCACGCCGGCCATGATGAAGGGACCGGTCTGTTCCACCATGCTCAGGGTGAGATTGGGCACCACGATCTGCATGCGCTTGGGCAGATCCATCTGCTGGGCGATGGTCATGCCATGCACCATCTGCTCGCCGAACAGCACCATCACCAACACCTCGGCGTCGCTCTCGGCGGCGGCTTTCACCGCTTCCTGGATTTCGTGATAGCGCCCCCCCGGAAAGGGCACCAGCACCGAACCATGGCGGCGTTCATCGGTGGTGCCGGTAAGCTCGCGCATGGAGGCCTCGGTGGTGTGCCCCCAGGTGTAGTCGGCGGTGACGTAGTAGTAGGTCTTGTCGCCGTATTCCCGCTTAAGGTAATCGCCCAACACGCGGGCCGCCATCCAGGCGCTGTAGCATTCCCGGAACATGCCCAGGTGGCCGTCCTTGCCGGTGGTGTCGTTGGAGTAGGTGAGCGTGCCGAAGTAGAGCAGATTGTGGCGCCGGGCCTGCTCGCTGGCGGCGATGGCCACGCTGCTGGAAGAGCCGCCGAACAGCATCGCCACCCCCTCCGCGGCCAGCTCGTCCACGTTGGCGCGGGCCCGATCCGCCTGGGAGGCGGAATCCCGGTCGAGCAGTTCCAGGGGCCGGCCAAATACGCCTCCGGCGGCGTTGATCTCTTCCACCGCCATCAGGGCGCCACGCTTCTGCATCAGCCCTTCTTCCCGGTATTCACCGGTGTGCGGGTAATTCAGCCCCAGTTTCACCGGCGCCGCCGCGCCGGCCACGCCAGCCCAGAAGGCGGCGCTCAGTACCAGCACGGCGGCGGCCAGCCGCGACACGCGGGTCCGGACCCGCTCCCCATGTTTGCATTCCATGACCATCCCCTCTTTTTATTATCGTCATTGATCCGCTATTCCGAGCATTAGCACAGGCTCTAGGTAGAGGTTATTAGCCATTGGTCGATCCGGCTAACGGTTTTGTCACCTGGCGGTATTGAGCGAGGACATACCCAATAGTATGCTCGACGGCCTAATTTAAAACAAAATTCCACAATTGACGGCCAGAGGCCCCGCGCCACCGGCCTTCGGGAGAGTTCGATGACCTCTATCAGTGATGCCATGCCGGTATACGCCCCCTCCCTGCCGGAAGATGATTTCGTCTCCATCCCTCAACGGTTGCAGGAACTGGCGGACCGGCAGCCGGACCATCCGGCGGTCCACGACGAGACCGGCACGCTGACCTGGCGGGAGTTCGTCGACGGCGTCAACCGGGTCGCCAACCGGCTGCGCGCGGCGGGCCTGAGCAGGGGCGACACCGTGGCCGGCCTGTCCGAGAACAACGCCCGTTACCTGACGCTGTTCATGGGCACCCTCACCGCTGGCGGCTGCATGGTGCCGCTGTCCGGCATGGCCGCCGGCGAAACCCTGGCGCTGATGATCAACGACTGCGACGCCCGTTTCCTGTTCGTTTCCGACAAGCACCGGACCTTGATCGAACCGCTGTTGGACAGCCTGCACAACGTGGACCCGGCCCAGCGCGTGGCGCTGGATTTCCAGGGGCGGGGCTGGCTGGGCTTCGAGGAGTGGCTGGGCGACGCCGGCGCCGGGGCCCCGGACCATACGCCGTCCCTGAACGATCCGTTCAACATCATCTACAGCTCCGGCACCACCGGCGTGCCCAAGGGTATTCTCCATGATCACCGACTGCGTGCCCGTCACGTGGAACGCGGCCATGCTCTGGGCTATGACCAGAGCGCGGTGACCCTGGTGTCGACGCCACTGTACTCCAACACCACCCTGGTGGCGGTGCTGCCCACCCTGTTCGGCGGCGGCACCATCGTCAGCATGGCAAAGTTCAATGCCCATCGTTTCCTGGAGCTGGCCGAGGAATATCGCGCCACCCACGCCATGCTGGTTCCGGTGCAGTACCAGCGCATCCTGGCTGAGCCGGACTTCGACCGCTTCGACCTGAGCAGCTTCAAGATGAAGTTCTCCACCAGCGCGCCGCTGCGTGGCCATGTGATCGCCGACGCCATGAAGCGTTGGCCGGGCAACATCATCGAGTTTTACGGCCTCACCGAGGGCGGTGTCACCACCACCCTGAACTGCGCCGAGAACCCCACCAAATGGGATACCGTGGGCAAGGCCAGCCCGGGCTGCGAGCTGCGCATCATCGACGAGGACCTCAAGGAAGTGCCGGCCGGTGAAATTGGCGAGATCGTCGGCCGCAGCGGTGCCATGATGCGCGGTTACTACAAACGCGAAGGCAAGACCAATGAGCTGCTGTGGACCAGCCCGGACGGCGAGGTGTTCTACCGCACCGGTGACATGGGGCGCCTGGACGAGGACGGCTTCCTGTCGGTGCTGGACCGCCGCAAGGACATGATCATCTCCGGGGGCTTCAATATTTACGCGGAGGATCTGGAGCGGGTGCTGCTCAAGCACGAGGCGGTGGCCGACGCGGCGGTGATCGCCATTCCCAGCGAGCAGTGGGGAGAAACACCACTGGGGCTGGTGGTACTGGCCGAAGAGGCCGATACCGACCTGGAGACAATCCTCGAGTGGGCCAACGAACGCCTCGGCAAGGGCCAGCGCCTGTCCGGGCTGGAGCGCCGCGATGAGCTGCCGCGCAGTACCATCGGCAAAATCCTCAAGCGCGAACTGCGCGACCCCTACTGGAAGGATCGCGAACAGGCCACCCGGGACTAGCAGGGCCCGTTCACACTACAGCAGCCTTTCGATCGGCAGCAGGCCGAAGAAACGCGACGCCAGCCAGCGTGCCTTGGTGACCTGGGGTTCCCGGTGTGATTGCACCGGCCCCCGGGCATCACCGGCGCCCCACACCAGACGCCGGCGCTCGTCCAGGCTCACCCGATAGCTGTTCTGCGGCGCCATGCCTTCCTCCACGAACGCCGCCACCCGGGCCGCCAGCGCCTCGGAATTCACGTAGTAGCCCATCTCCGTGTTCAGGTTGGCCGAGCGCGGGTCCAGATTGAATGAACCCACGAACAGCTCGCGGCGGTCCAGCACCATGGCCTTGGTGTGCAGCGCCGACTTTGAGTGCCCCGGCTTCAGGCGTGCAAGATGGCGGCCGGTACGCGCATTGGGCTGCAGCTCATGGACTTCGACACCGGCCTCCACCAGGGCGCGCCGATAATGCGCGTAGGCGGCGTGGGCGGCAATCACATCGTTGGTGGCCAGGCTGTTGGTGAGCAGCCCGATGCGGGCGCCGCGACGGTGCAGGTCGGCCAGGGTGGCGACGAAGTCCTCGCCGGGGATGAAATAGCCCGCTTCGATCAGGATTTCGCGCAGTGAGCGCCGGCTGAGCAACCTTGCCAGTTGATCGCCCATCAAACGCTGGGTGGCGCCTTTGGCCTTGTCCGGCGGGTCGAACAATAGTGCCGCCGGGGCCTGGATCTGGCGCTCGTCGGCGGCCGCCACCACCGCCTGGGAACGCTCAAGATCCTGTTCGTAATGATATGGAAACCCGTCCAGGTCACGGCGCCACGCCTGCAGCTCGTCCCAGAGCCGGTCAGCGTCCGCCTCCGAGCGATGCTTGAGCTGTCGCAGGTGCACGGTGACGTCGCTGTTCCAGTAGCTATCGAAGGCGGCTCGGGTTTCCTCGACGATCGGGCCCCGGGCATACATATCCAGATCGCGAAAGTTGGCGTCCGGGTGCACCCCGAAATAATGCTCGGAGATGTTGCGGCCACCGACGATGGCGTGTTCACCATCGGCGATCCAGGCCTTGTTGTGCATGCGGTGGTTGAGGCGCGGGGCGTGATAGAGCCACTGAATAATGTGCTTGTAGCGGCCCCGGAACGGATTGAACAGGCGGATCTCCACCTTGGGGTGGGCGTTGAGGGCCGCCCATTTGACGTCGCGCCCGAGCTGGTTGGCGTGGTCCAGCAGCAAGCGCACGCGCACGCCGCGTCTTGCCGCCTCAAGGGCACGGTGCACCAGCAGCTTGCCGATGGTGTCGTCGTCCCAGATATAGTATTGAAGGTCCAGGGTCTTTTCCGCCAGCCGCGCGGTGGCGGCCCGCAGGGCGAAGGCTTCCTCGCTGTCGGGCAACAGGCAGAACCGGGATTGGCGAACCCGCGACGTGGGCGCGTCGGCGCCTTCCCGGTCGGCGCGGTCACTCATGCTTTGGGCTTCAGGCTGTCGCGAATTTCTCGAAGCAGGATGATGGCTTCCGGGATCTCCGGGGTGGGCGGCGTGGCCACCGGCGCCGCTTCCTCTTCCCGGCGCTTCATGCGGTTGAGGCCGCGCACCGCGAATTCGCGGAATTCCTTCATGATCGCCATATCGTTCCCTTCCTGTTCAGGGTCCGGGCCGGGTCAGAAATCATCTTAGCCCGGATGGCGCCGCCGGCAAATCACGGCCACGAAAACAACGAAAACGATTACTCCACGGTCACCGATTTGGCCAGGTTACGGGGCTGGTCCACGTCGGTGCCGCGCAGCACCGCCACGTGGTAGCTGAGCAACTGCAGGGGCACGGTGTAGACGATCGGCGCGATGCTTTCCGGCACCGCCGGCAGGTGAAGCACGTGAATGCCCTCGCCGTCGGACACCCGGGCGTGCTTGTCGGCGAACAGATAGAGCTCGCCGCCACGGGCGCGTACTTCCTGGAGGTTGGACTTGAGCTTTTCCAGAAGCTCATCGTTGGGTGCCACCGCCACCACCGGCATTTCCTTGTCCACCAGAGCCAGGGGGCCGTGTTTCAGTTCACCGGCCGGGTAGGCTTCGGCATGGATGTAGGAGATCTCCTTGAGCTTGAGCGCCCCCTCCATGGCCACCGGGAACTGCACGCCACGGCCCAGGAACAGGGTGTGATGCTTCTCCACGAAAGCCCGGGACAGCGCCTCGATGGGCTTGTCCAGGGCGGCGGCCTGTTCGATCAGATTGGGCAGCTGGCGCAGCTCGTCCAGAATCTCGCCGATGCGTTCATCGCTCAAACCATGGCGGCGGCCGAGCGCCAGTACCAGCATCATCAAACCGGCCAGCTGGGTGGTGAACGCCTTGGTGGAAGCGACACCGATTTCCGGGCCGGCCTTGGTCAGGAAGGTGAGCTCGGACTCGCGCACCAGGGAAGAGCCGTCCACATTGCAGATCGCCAGCCGGCCCACGTAGTTGTCCGAGTTGGTGTCGCGCAGGGCGGCCAGGGTGTCGGCGGTTTCGCCGCTCTGGGAAATGGTCACGAACAGGGTACCTTCCGGTACCACATGCTGGCGGTAGCGGAACTCGCTGGCCACCTCCACCTGGCAGGGCAGGCCGGCCATGGCTTCCAGCCAGTACCGCGCCACCATGCCGGCGTGGTAGCTGGTGCCGCAGGCAACGATCTGCACCGTCTTGACCCGGTCGAAAATAGCTTCCGCCCGTTCGCCAAAAGCGGCGCTGACCGCGTCCGGTGATTCGATGCGATCCTGCAGAGTGCGTTGAATGGCCGCCGGCTGCTCGAAGATCTCCTTCTGCATGAAGTGCCGGTATTCGCCTTTCTCCACGTCCTCGTGGGCGCCGTCGAATTCGTGCACCTCCCGTTCCACCGGGGTGCCGTCCACATCGACGATGGCGACCCGGTCGACGGTCAACTCCACCAGATCCCCTTCTTCCAGGAAGATGAAGCGGTTGGTCACCGGCAGCAGGGCCAGTTGATCGGAAGCCACGTAGTTCTCGTCGATGCCCAGGCCCACCACCAGTGGCGAACCGGAACGCACCGCCACCAGGCGGTCCGGCTCGCGTTGGTCAATCACGCCCAGCGCATAGGCACCCTGCAATTGTTTCACCGCCTTCTGCACCGCCCGCAGGAGGTCGCCGCCGGTTTCTTCCAGAGTACGGTGCACCAGGTGGGCGATCACCTCGGTGTCGGTTTGTGACTGGAACCGGTAGCCCTCGGCTTCCAGCTCGTCCTTGAGTTCCTGGAAATTCTCGATGATGCCGTTGTGCACCACCGCCAGACCATCACCGGACAGATGCGGATGGGCGTTCGCCTCCGAGGGGCGGCCATGAGTGGCCCAGCGGGTATGGGCGATCCCCAGAAAGCCGGCGCTGTTTTGCGCGTGTACCGCCTCCTCGAGGGCGGCCACCTTGCCCTGGCGGCGCACCCGTTGCAGGCCGTTGGCATTGACCAACGCCACGCCGGCACTGTCGTAGCCACGGTATTCCAGCCGTTTGAGACCGGTAATCAGAATATTGGTGACATTACGCTGGGCAATGGCGCCGACGATTCCACACATGAACCTTTCCTTTCGTTCCGCCGAAACCCTATTTCTTGGTGGGGCGCGGCCAGTTTTCAATGTTGCGCTGCTGGCCCCGCGCCACCGCCAGCCCGTTGTCGGGCACGTCCTTGGTGATCACGCTGCCGGCACCCACGGTGGCATTTTCGCCCACCGTCACCGGCGCCACCAGGGAACTGTTGGAACCGACGAAGACACCGTCCTTGAGCACGGTCTGGAACTTGTTGACGCCGTCGTAGTTGCAAGTGATGGTGCCGGCGCCCACATTGACGCCTTTGCCGATGCGGCTGTCGCCGATGTAGGTCAGATGGTTGACCTTGGAACCTTCCCCGATGACGGCTTTCTTGGTTTCCACGAAGTTGCCAATCTTGGCGCCACCGGCCAGCTCGGTGCCCGGGCGCAAGCGGGCAAACGGGCCCACCTGGCAGTGATCGCCCACAGTGGCGCCGTCAATCACGGAATGGGGTTCCACCACCACGCCGGCGCCAAGCACCGCGTCGCGGATCACGCAGTGCGCGCCCACGCGCGTACCCGGTCCGATGGACACCCGCCCTTCCAGAATCACGTTCACATCCAGCGTCACGTCGCTGGAGACCTCCGCCTCGCCACGAATATCAAGGCGGGCCGGGTCGAGCACGGTGACGCCGGCGCGCATCAGCGCCTCGGCACGCACACCCTGGTAGACCCGTTCCAGGCGCGCCAGTTGCACCCGATCGTTGACGCCGTCCACTTCCCAGGCGTGGTCCGGCTGGTCCACCACGATCTCCATGCCGGAATCCACCGCCATGGCGATCAGGTCGGTGAGATAGTACTCACCCTGGGCGTTGCTGTTGGAAAGCCGGGGCAGGCTGTCGTTGAGGAAGCGGCGGGTGCAGGCGAGGATGCCGGTGTTGATTTCGCGGATGCGCTTTTCATCGTCGCTGGCATCCTTTTGCTCGACGATGCGGGTCACCCGGTCGTCGCCGTCACGCACCACCCGGCCGTAGCCGGACGGATCGTCCAGTTCCAGGGTCATCAGCGCCAGGCTGTGGTCGTTGACGCGATCCACGAAGCGACGCAGGGTCTCCGGCTGAATCAGCGGCACGTCACCATAAAGCACCAGCACCACATCCTCATTGAGGTGGGGCAGCGCCTGGGCCACGGCATGGCCGGTGCCGAGCTGCTCGGCCTGCTCCGCCCATTGCAGACGCTCGCCGGAAACCGCCTCGCGAACCCGGTCTCCACCGTGGCCATGGACAATCACCGTGTTGGCCGGCGATAGCGCGCCGGCGGCGTCGACCACATGCTGCACCATGGGCCGCCCGGCGATCGGATGCAGCACCTTGGGAAGCTCGGATTTCATGCGGGTTCCCTTGCCCGCGGCGAGAATCACAACCGCTAAACTCATACTCCGTTCCTTTGAGTTCCGTTGTCCGCTGTGGCGGCTACAAAAAAGGGCGGCCCGTAGCCACCCTTCTTCGTAACCTTGCCGGCCGCTCGCGTATTACCGCTTGGCCATTTTCTTGATCTGCTCGATGGTGCGCAACCGGGCGGTCGCCTCGGCCAGCGCGGCGGCGGCGCGGGTGTAGTCCATTTCCGCGTTCTTGCCTTCCAGGGCATCCTTGGCGTGCTGCTTGGCGCGCTCGGCGTCCGCTTCGTCCATGTCCTGGGCGCGCTCGGCGGTGTCCGCCAGCACGGTGACCAGTTTCGGCTGCACTTCCAGGAAGCCGCCGGAGACGTAGAACACCTGCTCTTCGCCGTTCTGCGTTTTCACACGCACCGGGCCGGGCTTGAGGCGGGTCAGCAGCGGAGCGTGACCGGGCATCACGCCCAGGTCACCTTCCACGCCGGCGGCCACTACCATTTCCACCAGGCCTGAGAACAACTGTCTTTCGGCACTAACAATGTCGCAATGCACGGTCATCGCCATTTGGGTTCCTCCCCGTGCAGGTTACTTGTCACCGCGTTGGTTGTAAGCCTCTACAACTTCGTCGATGGAGCCCTTCATGTAGAAGTCCTGCTCGGGGATGTGGTCGTAGTCACCGTTCAGGATACCCTGGAAGGAACGGATCGTCTCCTTCAGCGATACATATTTGCCCGGTGAGCCGGTGAACACTTCCGCCACGAAGAACGGCTGGGACAGGAAACGCTCGATTTTCCGAGCCCGGGAGACGGTGGTCTTGTCGTCCTCGGAGAGTTCGTCCATGCCCAGGATCGCGATGATGTCCTTGAGCTCCTTGTAGCGCTGCAGCACGGTTTGCACGCCGCGAGCCGCTTCATAGTGCTCCTGGCCAATCACCAGCGGATCGAGCTGGCGGGAGGTGGAATCCAGCGGGTCGATCGCCGGGTAGATACCCTTGGAGGCGATGTCCCGGCTCAGTACCACGGTGGCGTCCAGGTGGGCGAAGGTGGTCGCCGGGGACGGGTCGGTCAAGTCATCCGCGGGTACGTATACCGCCTGTACGGAGGTAATGGAGCCGGTCTTGGTGGAGGTGATCCGCTCCTGCAGGACGCCCATCTCTTCCGCCAGGGTCGGCTGGTAACCCACCGCGGACGGCATCCGGCCGAGCAGCGCGGATACTTCGGTACCGGCCAGGGTGTAACGGTAGATGTTGTCCACGAAGAACAGCACGTCGCGGCCTTCGTCCCGGAACTTCTCGGCCATGGTCAGACCGGTCAGCGCCACGCGCAGACGGTTACCCGGCGGCTCGTTCATCTGACCGTAAACCAGGGACACCTTATCCAGTACGTTGGAGTCCTTCATCTCGTGGTAGAAGTCGTTACCCTCACGGGTACGCTCACCCACGCCGGCGAACACGGAGAAGCCGGAGTGCTCGATGGCGATGTTCCGGATCAGCTCCATCATGTTCACGGTCTTGCCCACGCCGGCGCCGCCGAACAGGCCGACCTTACCGCCTTTGGCGAAAGGACACACCAGGTCGATCACCTTGATGCCGGTTTCAAGCAGTTCGTTGGTGGCTGCCTGATCCGCGTAAGAGGGCGCTTCACGGTGGATGGCCATGCGCTCGTCTTCACCGATGGGGCCGGCTTCGTCGATCGGGCGACCCAGCACGTCCATGATCCGGCCCAGGGTCTTGGTGCCCACCGGCACCTGAATCGGCTCGCCGGTGTCGGTCACGTCCAGGCCCCGCTTCAGGCCTTCGGTGGAGCCCATGGCGATGGTGCGCACCACGCCGTCACCCAGCTGCTGCTGAACTTCCAGGGTGGTTTCGGTACCGTCCACGGTGAGTGCGTCATACACCTTGGGCACGGACTCGCGCGGGAATTCGACGTCGATCACAGCACCGATGATCTGAACAATACGACCGCTACTCATGCTTGCATCCTCTTAACTTGCGTTTCTCGCCGCTTGTTTTCGCACACCCTTATACAGCGGCGGCACCACCAACGATTTCGGAAATTTCCTGCGTAATGGCAGCCTGGCGCGCCTTGTTGTACACCAGTTGGAGATCGTTGATGATCTCGCCGGCGTTGTCGCTGGCGGCCTTCATCGCCACCATCCGCGCGGCCTGTTCGCAGGCATTGTTCTCAACCACGCCCTGATAGACCTGGGATTCGATGAAGCGCACCAGCAACTCGTCGAGCAGCTCCTTGGGCGCCGGTTCGTAGATGTAATCCCAGTGACGCTTGAGCTCCTCGTCCGCGCCTGGCTCCAACGGCAGCAGGCGGATGGTTTTGGGCTTCTGCGTCATGGTGTTCACGAACTCGTTGTACACGATGTACAGCCGGTCGATCTCACCGTTCTCGTAGGCGTCCAGCATCACCTTGATGGACCCGATCAGGTCGCTCAGGTAAGGCGCGTCGCCGAGGCCGCTGACCGAGGCCTCGACCTTGCCGCCGACACTTCTGAAAAAGGCCAGCCCCTTGGAGCCCACCACGCAGTGCTGGACCTTGGCGCCCTTTTCTTCCCACTCACGGGCATCCTTCACCACGCTTTTCAGCAGGTTCACGTTCAGGCCGCCGGCCAGCCCCCGGTCGGAGGTGACGACGATGTAGCCGACGTTCTTGACGTCCCGTTCCTGCAGGTAGATGTGCCGGTATTCCAGATCAGCGTTGGCAAGATGGGCCACCACCTGGCGCATGCGGGTCGCGTAAGGCTTGCTGGCCTCCATGCGCTCCTGCGCCTTGCGCATCTTGCTGGCCGCCACCATTTCCATCGCACGGGTGATCTTCTTCGTGCTCTGGACGCTGGCGATCTTGCCCTTGATCTCTTTACCGCTAGCCATAGGACTGATCCTTTCTCAGCGAATTACCAGGTTTGGGTGGCCTTAAACTGCTCGATGGCCTCCTTGATGCCGGCCTCGATCTCGTCGTTGTAGTCACCCTTTTCGTTGATTTTTTCCATCAACGCTTTCTGTTCGCTGTTCATGTAATCCAGCAGTGACGCCTCGAAGGAACCGATCTTCTCGATCTCGATGCCTTTCAGGTAGCCGTTGTTGGCGGCGTAGAGCACCACGCCCATTTCCGCCACGGACATCGGGCTGTACTGCTTTTGCTTCATCAGTTCGGTGACGGCCTGGCCGTGCTCGAGCTGTTCGCGGGTGGCTTCGTCCAGGTCGGAAGCGAACTGGGCGAACGCCGCCAGCTCCCGGTACTGGGCCAGTGCCAGACGAATACCGCCACCAAGCTTCTTGATGATCTTGGTCTGGGCCGCGCCACCTACCCGGGATACCGAGACACCGGCGTTCATCGCCGGGCGGATGCCGGAGTTGAACAGGCTGGTTTCCAGGAAGATCTGACCGTCGGTAATGGAGATCACGTTGGTCGGTACGAAGGCGGAAACGTCACCGGCCTGGGTCTCGATGATCGGCAGTGCGGTCAGGGAACCGGTTTTGCCTTTCACTTCGCCATTGGTGAAGTTCTCGACGAATTCCTCGTTTACCTTGGCGGCGCGCTCCAGCAGACGGGAGTGCAGGTAGAACACGTCACCGGGGTAAGCTTCGCGGCCCGGCGGGCGGCGCAGCAGCAGGGAGATCTGGCGGTAGGCCCAGGCCTGCTTGGTGAGGTCATCGTAAACGATCAGCGCGTCTTCACCGCGATCGCGGAAGTATTCGCCCATGGCGCAACCGGCGAACGGAGCCAGGAACTGCATGGAAGCGGGATCGGAGGCGGAAGCGGCGACGATGATGGTGTTGTCCATGGCGCCGTGCTCTTCGAGCTTGCGTACCACGCCGGCGATGGTGGACTGTTTCTGACCAATGGCCACGTAGATACACTTAATACCAGAGTCTTTCTGGTTAATGATGGTATCCACGGCGACGGCGGTCTTACCGATCTGACGGTCACCAATGATCAGCTCACGCTGGCCGCGGCCGATCGGGGTCATGGCGTCGATGGACTTGAGACCGGTTTGTACCGGCTCGTTCACCTCACGGCGCCAGATCACGCCCGGGGCCACTTTTTCCACCGCGTCGGTGACGGCGGCGTTGACCGGGCCCTTGCCATCCACCGGGTTGCCCAGGGCGTCGACCACGCGACCGAGCAGCTCGGGGCCAACCGGCACTTCCAGAATGCGGCCGGTGCACTTCACCTTCTGGCCTTCGGCCAGGCCCAGGTAATCACCCAGTACCACGGCGCCGACGGAGTCCTGCTCCAGGTTGAGGGCCATGCCGTAGATGCCGCCCTCAAACTCGATCATCTCGCCGAACATCACGTCGGCCAGACCATGAATGCGCACGATACCATCGGATACGGATACCACCGTACCTTCGTTCCGTGCCTCGGTGGAGGTATCAAGTTTCGCGATGCGCGACTTGATAATCTCGCTGATTTCGGACGGGTTGAGTTGCTGCATCTCTAATCCCTCAAACTCAAGAGTTCAGTTGCTCTGCCAGACGATCGAGTCGGCCTCGCACACTGCCATCAATTACGGTGTCGCCGGCTCGCACAAGCACGCCACCAATGAGTGACTCATCCACGCCGGTGGACACCTGCACCTCCTGGCCCAGGCGCTGCTTGAGCGCCGCCACCAGCTTCTCGGTTTCGGCGTCATCCAGCTCGAACGCGGCGATCAGTTCCACATCGGTGATGCGCTGATCCGCGGCCAGCAGCTCGTGAAACAACACCCGGACGGTGGGCAACAGCGCCAGACGCTTGTTGGCCGCCAACTGAGTGATGAAGTTACGGGCGCCTTCGTTGAGCTCGTCGCCGCAGACCTCGATGAACGCCTCGGCCTGCTGGGCACGGTCCAGCTCGGGCTGGTCCAGATAGGCGCGCATGTCGGCGTCCCGCGCCACTGCCGCCGCCAGGCCCAGCATCTGTTCCCACTCCGCCAGACCGTTCTGTTCCTTGGCGAACAGAAACGCGGCCTTGGCGTAGGGGCGTGCGATGGTGGTCAATTCAGCCATGGGGTGCCATCCCTATCACTCAGAGTTGAGCCGCCAGGTCGTCGAGCAGCTGCTTGTGACTGTCGCGATTTACTTCGCGGGCCAGCACTTGTTCGGCGCCACTCAAAGCCAGAGCGGACACCTCTTTACGCAGCTCCTCACGGGCGCGGTTGATTTCCTGATCGATCTCGGACTGGGCCTTGGCGATCAGACGCTCGCCCTCGACGCGGGCCTGATCCTTGGCTTCCTCGACGATCTGGTTGGCGCGCTTGTTGGCCTGCTCGATGATCTCGGCGGCCTTGTCCTTCGCGTCCTTGAGATTGGCTGACGCCTTTTCCTGTGCCAGCTCCAGATCGCGCTCCGCGCGATCAGCGGCGCTCAAACCTTCGGCGATCTTCTGCTTGCGCTCATCCAGGGCCCGGGAAATGGGCGGCCAGACGAACTTCATGCAGAAGGCGACAAACAGAGCGAACCAGATGGCCTGGCCAATTAGTGTCGCATTAATGTTCATGCCAACACCTCAGCATTACGTAGATTTCCCTGAACCGGGGCTCGGTTGAATCGCGTCTTACAGGAAAATCAGCAGGAAGGCGATGGCGATACCGATAATCGGCACGGCGTCCAGCAGGCCCGCGATGATGAACATGCGGGTTTGCAGCATCGGACCCAGTTCCGGCTGGCGAGCCACGGATTCCAGGAACCGACCGCCCATCAGACCGAAGCCGATACCGGCGCCGATGCCCGCCATGCCAGCAACCAGTGCAGCCGCGAGAAGGTTTACATCTTCCATCTTTACACTCCCGTTAAGTGCTTCAGTTGAGTTAGGAAACGTTGCTTAGTGCTCTTCCACCGCCATGCTCAGGTAGACGATGGTCAGCACCATGAAAATGAAGGCCTGCAGGGTGATCACCAGAATATGGAACACCGCCCAGGGCCAGGCCGCGATGGCCTGCCAGGTGCCCATCATGCCGGCCACCAGGATGAATACGAATTCGCCGGCATACATGTTGCCGAACAGCCGCAAGCCCAGGGATACCGGCTTGGCGAGCAGGGAAATGGTTTCCAGCACCAGGTTGATCGGCAGCAAAGCGATCTTGCCCACGGTGCTACCGGCCTCGAACGGCTTGAAGCTCAGCTCACCCAGGAAGCCGCCCACGCCCTTGACCTTGATGGTGTAGAAGATCACCAGGAAGAACACACAGATCGACATCGACAGGGTGATGTTCGGGTCGGTGGTCGGCACGATGCGGAAATAGGCTTCGTGGGCACTCCAGCCGAAGAAGGTGGTCATGATCCACTGGAACGTCATGGGAACCACATCCACCGGAATAAGGTCCATGAGGTTCATGACGAACACCCAACAGAAGATCACCAGGGAAAGCGGGGCGATCAGCTTGCTCTTGCCATGGAAGGAGTCGCGAACCTGGCCGTCGACGAATTCGATGATCAGTTCGACGAAGTTCATCATGCCGGAAGGGGTGTTGGGGCTGGCCTTGCGGGCCATTAGCCAGAACAGCAGGCACATCAGGATGCCGAGACCGCCGGACCAGGCCATGGAATCCACGTGGATGGCGGCGAAGCCCATGTCGCTGGCTTCCTGGGCGTTGCAGGCGAAGGTCCAGGTGGCGTCGCTCAGCGTTTCCTCGTGACCGTGACAGCTTCGCTCATAACCGGCGGGCAATTGGCCATAGGTGAGGTTTCCCAAATGGTGCTTGATGTACTCGCTGGCGGAGCTCGCTGCCATATCGATACCTACAGTCTGTCCAGTCTAGTCGTCTTGACCATCCGGCCCCGTTCCCAGGCGCCGGTCCAGGCGCGCGACCTGGACCCAACCGGCGATCTGCGCCAGCAGAAAGCCAAGAAACAGAACCACTACATGTGTCAGTTCGCGCGCCTCCGGCACCTTGGCGAAGGTGAGGCCGAACAGCGCCAGCATGATCACCACCTTGCCGGCCTCGGCCCGCAGGGCGGCGCCCGCCATCCGCTCAGGCGCGCGATTACCCGGGTGCAGCCACACTTGGAAGCCACCCCAGGCGTATGCGATCAGGCTGATAATGCCGCCCCAGACGGCCGCGAGGCCCGGACTGAAGCCGGCAAAGACGGTAACCAGACCGGCGAACAAAATCGCGCTGCTGATTTGGGCGCGCATCAACCCCCAGAACAAGGTTCTGCGGGCTCGCTCATCAAAATTGGCCACCGTGCTCCCGTGTTTCGCTGCTGACATCACCGGGGTGTGTCAGGAGAAGGTCGCGGGTACCCCCTGATCTTTGGCGCGGGAAGTATATGGGGAAGGTATACCGGTATCAACCGGCGCAGGCCGATTGTTTGACCCGAATGGACCGGAATCAGCGCAAAATTTGAACAGACGCTCTTTTCTATACAAAAGAACGTTTTTTGTGGTCGGAACGATGGCGTATTGATACGCCTCCCCGGCCACTGCGTCAAGCGGGTTGATTAATGCACGGGGAAAAAGGTCCATCCCGTGGGCCGGGACGCTATTTGATATGGGCGAGGATGCCGTCCAGCTCATCCAGGTTGTTGTAGCTGATCACCAGCTTACCCTTGCCGCCATTACCCTGCTGGATCTGCACCGGAGCACCGAGGCGGTCGGACAGATCGTTGATCAGGTGGCGCACATTGGGGTCTTCCCGGGAGGGCGCCGGCCGGGCCGGCTTCTCCTTCTCGAGCTCGCGCACCAGGGCCTCGGTCTGGCGCACCGACAACCCCTTGGCGACCACCGTGCGAGCCGCCTCCACCTGCTTGGCGCCGGACAGCGCCAGCAGCGCCCGGGCGTGGCCCATTTCCAGATCGCCGTGTTCGAGCAGCTTCTTGGTGTCCGCCTCAAGGCTCATCAGGCGCAACAGATTGGTGACCATGGCCCGGGACTTGCCCACCGCGTCGGCCACCTGCTGGTGAGTGAGACCAAACTCCTCCTTCAGACGCGACAGCGCCAGGGCCTCCTCCATGGGATTGAGGTTCTCGCGCTGGATGTTCTCGATCAGCGCCATGGCGATGGCGGCCTCGTCCGGCACCTCGCGGATGACGGCGGGAATCACGTCCAGTTCCGCCATCTGGGCGGCGCGCCAGCGCCGCTCCCCGGCAATGATCTCGTAGCGGTCCTCACCCATCGGGCGCACCACGATGGGCTGCATCACGCCCTGGGCACGGATCGACTCCGCCAGCTCTTCCAAGGCGTCGGCGGACATGTCCTTGCGCGGCTGGTAACGGCCACGCTGCATGAACTCCACCGGCAGGTGGCGCAGCTCGCCGTCGCGCGGCGGTCGCCGGCCGGCCTGGGCGGCGGACGGCTGGTCGCCGTCTTCCAGGGTCACTTCGTCGGGGTGCTCCTGGTAGGCCGCGTTGCTGCTCAACAGGGCATCGAGCCCCTTGCTCAGGCCGCGTTTACGCTTTGCCGCCATAGTCGGATCTCACTCAAGTCGGTTCTTGCTTATGCCTGCTGGGGTTTCCGCATCGCCTGTTCACGACGCAGAATCTCGCCGGCCAGCGCCAGATAGCTGACCGCGCCGCGGGATTTGGGATCATAAGTGATCACCGGCGCGCCATGGCTGGGCGCCTCCGCCAGCCGCACGTTGCGCGGGATGATGGTGCGGTAGACCTTGTCGCCGAAATGGCTGATCAACTGATTGGAAACGTCATTGGACAGGCTGTTGCGCGGGTCGTACATGGTGCGCAGCAGGCCGCCGATGTGCAGCTTCGGGTTCAGCACCGAACGGATTTTCTCGATGGTGTTCATCAGCGAGGTGAGCCCCTCCAGCGCGTAGTACTCGCACTGGATCGGCACGATCACCGAGTCCGCGGCGGTGAGCGCGTTGACGGTGAGCATGTTCAGCGAAGGCGGGCAGTCGATGATGATGTAATCGTAATCGTCGCGGATTCTGGCCAGGGCGTTGCGCAGGCGGAACTCGCGCATTTTCATGTCCAATAGCTGGACTTCGGCGGCGGTCAGATCGCCGTTGGCGGCGATCAGGTCGAAACCGGAGTCCTCCGGCGTGCCCACCAGCGCCTGCTCCACGTCCACGTCGCCCATCAGCACCTCATGGACGGTGTATTCCGGCTCGTACTTGTCCACGCCGGCGCCACTGGTGGCGTTGCCCTGGGGGTCGATGTCCACCAGCAGCACCTTTTTGCGCGTGGCCGCCAGGGAGGCGGCCAGGTTGACGCTGCTGGTGGTCTTGCCCACTCCGCCTTTCTGGTTGGCAATGGCAAAAACGGTGGTCACTGCGGTCTCCTTATGATCACCAGCACGCGGGTTTCCGCCAGCCCCGGCACGGCCAGGGGTTCCACGCGCGCGGTCCAGCCGACCGGCAGCTCGGCCAGTTCGCGCTCCACGGCGGTCGCCTTCATGGCCAGAACGCGGGTTTCCGGCGCGATCAGGGGCCCCGTGACCGCCAGCATATCGGACAGGGCGGCGAAGGCGCGGCTGATAATCTGTGATGGAGCCTTACGGTACTGTTCCACGCGGGCGTGCACAACCTCCACGTTGTCCAGGCCCAGCTCACGCCGGGCCTGGCGCACGAAACGCGCCTTCTTGCCATTGCCGTCGAGCAGCGTGAAGGCCTGCTCCGGGCGGGCGATGGCCAGGGGGATGCCGGGCAGGCCGGCGCCGGTGCCCACATCCAGAGTGTCACCGTCGCCCAGGTGAGGCAGCACCGCCAGGGAATCGAGCAGATGCCGGGCGATCATCTCGCCCGGGTCACGCACCGCGGTGAGATTGAAGGCACGGTTCCATTTCACCAGCAGGTCCCGGTAGGCAAGCAGCGCCGTCACCTGGTCCTCGTTCAGCGCCAGTTCCAGTTCACTCAGGCCGCCGGCCAGGCGGTCCCGGTCACTCATGCCTGGCGGGCCGTCTGGTGCTGGTGCTTCTTGAGGAAGATCAGCAACAGGGAAATCGCCGCCGGGGTAACGCCGGGAATCCTGCCCGCCTGGCCGATGGTGGCCGGGCGCACCTCGGTGAGCTTCTGCTTGACCTCATTGGACAGGCCCTTGACCGACGCGTAGTCGAAACCCTCCGGCAGCGGCTGATCCTCGGCGGCGCGCAACCTGGCGATCTCCGCTTCCTGGCGGTCGATATAGCCGGCGTATTTGGCGACGATCTCCACCTGTTCGATCACCGCGTCGGCGGCCGGCACCAGACCGGCGGCCTCGGCCAACGGTCGATAGGTCAGTTCCGGGCGCTTGAGCAGCTCCATGAGGTTGTATTCATGGGGCAACGGCTTGTCGAGCAGGATGTTGACGCGCTCCGCCTCCGGAGTGCCGGGACGCACCCAGGTCGCCTTGAGACGCGCCTGCTCCTGTTCCATGCCCTCACGCTTGGCGCAATAGGCGGCCCAGCGCTCATCGTCCACCAGACCCAGCTCACGGCCCCGTTCGGTGAGGCGCAGATCGGCGTTGTCCTCGCGTAGCAGCAGGCGGTATTCCGCCCGGCTGGTGAACATCCGGTAGGGTTCGCGGGTGCCCATGGTGATCAGATCATCCACCAGCACGCCGATGTAGGCCTCGTCCCGGCGCGGCGTCCAGGCGTCCTGTTCCTGGCTCAGGCGCGCCGCGTTCAGGCCCGCCAGCAACCCCTGGGCGCCGGCTTCCTCGTAGCCGGTGGTGCCGTTGATCTGGCCGGCGAAGAACAGCCCGGGCATGTGCTTGGTCTCCAGGCTGTGCTTGAGGTCCTGGGGGTTGAAGTAGTCGTACTCGATGGCGTAGCCGGGCCGGGTGATGTGGGCGTTCTCGAAGCCACGGATGGAGCGCACCGCCTCCATCTGCACATCGAACGGCAAACTGGTGGAAATACCGTTGGGGTACAGTTCGTGGGTATCGAGCCCTTCCGGCTCGACGAAGATCTGGTGGCTGGTCTTTTCCGGGTAGCGGTTGACCTTATCCTCGATGGACGGGCAATAACGGGGCCCCGTGCCTTCGATAACGCCGGTGAACATGGGGCTGCGGTCAAAGCCGGCGCGGATGATGTCGTGGGTACGCTCATTGGTGTGGGTAATAAAGCAGCAGGTCTGGCGGGGGTGCTCCTCCACCCGACCCAGGTAGCTCATTACCGGCAGCGGGTCATCGCCCCACTGCTGTTCCATTACCGAGAAATCCACGGTCTTGCCGTCGATGCGCGGCGGCGTGCCGGTCTTCAGGCGGTCAACCCGGAACGGCAGCTCGCGCAGGCGCCGGGCCAGGGCGTTGGAGGGCTGATCCCCGGCGCGGCCGCCCTGGTGGTTGTCCAGCCCCACGTGGATGACGCCGCCCAGGAAGGTGCCGGCGGTGAGCACCACGGCGTCGGCGCGGAAACGCAGCCCCATATTGGTGACCGCGCCCACGCAGCGACCGTTTTCCACGATCAGATCATCCACCGCCTGCTGGAACAGGGTCAGGTGGGGCTGGTTTTCCAGGATGCCCCGGATCGCCGCCTTGTAGCGCACCCGGTCGGCCTGGGCGCGGGTGGCGCGCACCGCCGGCCCCTTGCGGGCGTTGAGCACCCGGAACTGGATGCCGCCCCGGTCGGTGGCGCGGGCCATGGCGCCGCCCAGGGCGTCGATCTCGCGCACCAGGTGGCTCTTGCCGATGCCACCGATGGCCGGGTTGCAGCTCATCTGCCCGAGCGTCTCGATGTTGTGGGTGAGCAGCACCGTGTCCACGCCCATGCGGGCCGCCGCCAGGGCCGCCTCGGTGCCGGCATGGCCGCCGCCAATCACGATGACGCCGAATCGATGGGGGTATTCCATGGGGATGCTCTCTCCGCACGCCGGGCGCGCGTTTAAAATATGATCAGATCGGGCGCGCTAGTATAATCCGAACACGCCTAATTTAAAGGCTCATCGCGGCAGGAGCGGCTTCAGCCGCGATAACCGGCGGCGATGATCGCGGCTGAGGCCGCTCCTGACGCCCTTTGCCGCGCCTTCAGGAACCGTGTCGCCACGAACCGGTAGCGTGTCACTGAGAGCCGGGCCGTCTTCCTATATAATAGAAAGCGGTCTTTTCTCTGCCTGATATTCCGGGAGTGCATTTGGAATCACTGAACGTCTTTCTCCTCGTCGGCACCGGTCTGATGTTCATCGGCCTGTTGCTGGGCACGCTGAGCGCCCGTTTCGGCGTACCCTCGCTGCTGGTGTTCCTGGTGGTGGGCATGGTCGCCGGCGAGGATGGACTGGGTGGTATTCAGTTCGATGATTTTTCCCTGGCCTATGTGGTCAGCAACATCGCGTTGGCGGTGATCCTGCTGGACGGCGGCCTGCGTACCCGCTTGAGCACCTTCCGTCTGGGCCTGAAGCCGGCGTTGAGCCTGGCCACCCTGGGGGTGGCCCTGTCCGCCGGTCTGGTGGGCGCCTTCGCCACCTGGCTGATCGGCGTGGACTGGCGCCTGGGCCTGCTGCTCGGCGGCATCATCGGCTCCACCGACGCGGCGGCGGTGTTCAATGTGGTCAAGGGCGCCGGCGTCACGCTCAATGAGCGGGTCGCCAGCACCCTGGAGATCGAGTCCGGCCTCAACGACCCGATGGCGATCTTCATCACCCTGATGCTGGTGGGTGTGCTGGTGAACCCGGAGGTCGGCTTCGGCTGGCAGATGCTGATCACCCTGGTGCAGCAGTTCGGCTTGGGCGTGCTCATGGGCCTGACCCTGGGCGCCCTGCTCAGCGAGATTCTGCTGCGGGTGCGCAGTAACGAAGGGCTCCATGCCCTGCTGCTGTGCAGTGGCGGCGCCATGGTGTTCGCCACCACCAACCTGGCCGGCGGCAGCGGCTTCCTGGCCATTTACCTGGCCGGCCTGGTGGCCGGCAACCGGCGCGGCGGCACCGGCGACAACGTGCTGCGCTCCATGGATTCCATGGCCTGGCTGGCGCAGTCCGGCATGTTCCTGATGCTGGGGCTGCTGGTCACCCCGTCGGAGCTGGGCAAAAGCCTGGTGGATGCCCTGCTGGTGGCGGTGTTCCTGATGCTGGTGGCGCGTCCCATCGCGGTCTGGGCCAGCCTGCTGCCGTTCCGTTTCACCTGGCGCGAGGAGCTGTTCATCGCCTGGACCGGGCTGCGTGGCGCGGTGCCCATCGTGCTCGCGGTGTTCCCGTTGCTGGCCGGAGTCAGCCAGACCCGATTGCTGTTCGACATCACCCTGGTGGTGGTACTGATTTCCCTGCTCACCCAGGGTGGCAGCCTGCGCTGGATGGCGCGCCGCCTGAAGGTGTCGGTGCCGACCACCACCCCGCCGAAACAGATGGTGCCCCTGGCGGCCTCCGGCGATCGCTACGTCATGCAGTTCGAGGTGGATGCCGGCGCCAAGGCGGAGGGCCAGCGCCTGGGCGCGATCACCACGCCGCGTATCACGCCGCTACTGATCATCCGCAACCAGGAATTCCGCAACCTGGCCGAGGACCCGGTGATCCAGGCCGGCGACCTGGTCACCTGGCTGGCGCCCCTGGCGGAGAAGGATTACCTCTCGGACATGTGTCACCGCCTGTCCAAGGACGAAAAACGCTACTACGGCGAGTTCTTCCTGCGCGGTAGCGTCCCCGTGGACCAGTTGGTGGCGGTGTACGGCATGGAAGAGGCGGACCCGGCCCTGGAAGGGCTGACCGTGGAAGCCCTGTTCGAGCGTCACTTCGGCCAGCAGGTGGTGGTGGGCGACACCATCCGGCTGAGCGGGCTGAAATTGCGCGCGCGCACGGTGGAAAAGGGCCGCGCGATTCTGGTCGGGATCAAGCTGCCGAAATAGGGAGCCTCTCGCGCCAATTCGGTCCGCCCCTCCGGGCCTGTATGCTAGGGGCTCATTTGCAACCGCAGGAAGCGAGCCCATGCCCCGTTTCGACAACCACCGTGTTCTGATCACCGGCGCCGGCGCGGGCATCGGTCGGATGATGGCCGAGAAATTCGCCGCCCGGGGCGCCGAGGTGATCGTCACCGCGCGGCGCATCGCCGCCGCCCGGGAGGTGGTGGACCACATCACCAACGCCGGCGGCAACGCCCATGCCTATACCCTGGATGTGAGCAAGATCGCCTCGATCGCCAAATTCCGCGACCAGCTCCACGAAGAGCGCGGGCCGGTGAGTATTCTGGTGAACAACGCCGGGGTGGTGCACGGCGGCGAATTCGAGCAGGTGCCGCTGCAAAAGCACCTGGACACCTTCAAGGTCAACGCCGAGGGGCTGATGGCCTGCACCCACGCCTTCATGGAAGACCTGCTGGCCGCCGACCGCGCCCACCTGGTGAACATCGCCAGCGCCTCGGCGTTCATCGGCCTGCCCTATGGCAGCACCTACGCGGCCAGCAAGTGGGCCGTGGTGGGCTTTTCCGAATCCTTGCGTCTGGAACTGGCGGAACGGGATCAGCACCGGCTCAAGGTGACCACGGTGTGCCCCAGCTACATTTCCACCGGCATGTTCAAGGGCGTCAAGACGCCGCTGTTCTCGCCCATGCTTACCCCCAGCGGGGTGGCGGACAGCATCCTGCGCGGCGTCGCCAAGGGCGAGCCATTCGTGATCGAGCCGCCCATGGCGCGCTCCGTGGAGCTGCTCAAGGGCATTCTGCCCCGGCGGGTCTGGGACCAGGTGGCGAAACGGACCGGGGTGTCCACGTCTATGTACGGCTGGAAGGGCAAGGGTGATTGACCGCCCCTTAATGTGTACATGTGTTCTCGGGTATTCACGAAACGCTGATTCACCGTAAAGCCGGCGGCCTCCGCTTGACCGTCAATGTCAGTCAACGCTCGTTCGCTAATATGCTCGGCAATGTCAAGCGGGCCGGTCGCCCGCGTCCGGAATCGCAGAACGAGAGTGTGTTATGCCGACCTATAAGGCCCCCCTGCGCGATATGCGCTTCCTGATCAACGAAGTGTTCGACTTCGAGAGTCACTACAAGACCCTGCCCAACGGCGAGGACGCCACCCCGGACATGGTGGAGGCGATCCTTGGTGAACTGGCGCGGCTGTGCGAGAACACCATCGCGCCGCTCTACCAGAGCGGCGACGAGGAAGGCTGTAAGCTGGAAGACGGCGTGGTGACCACGCCCAAGGGCTACAAGGAAGCCTATCAGGAGTACGTGGCCGGGGGCTGGCAGGGCCTGTCCCATCCCGCCGAGTTCGGCGGCCAGGGGCTGCCCATGTCGCTGAACCTGTTCAAGCAGGAGATGCTTGGCACCGCCAACTGGTCGTTCGCCATGTACCCGGGCCTGTCCCTGGGCGCCATGAACACCATCCAGCTGCACGGCGACGAAGAGCAGAAACAGACTTATCTGACCCGGCTCACCGAGGGCACCTGGGCGGGCACCATGTGCCTCACCGAGCCCCAGTGCGGCACCGACCTGGGCCAGGTGAAGACCAAGGCCGAGCCCCAGGACGACGGCTCCTACAAAATCACCGGCACCAAGATCTTCATCTCTTCCGGCGACCACGATCTCACCGAGAACATCGTGCACATCGTGCTGGCCCGCCTGCCGGACGCGCCCAAGGGCACCAAGGGCATTTCCCTGTTCATCGTGCCCAAGTACCTGCCCGGCAAGATCGGCGAGGACAACGGCGTGGCGTGCGGCTCCCTGGAAAAGAAAATGGGCATCAAGGCATCCGCCACCTGCGTGATGAACTTCGACCAGGCCACCGGTTTCCTGATCGGCCCGGCCAACCAGGGCCTGGAATGCATGTTCACCTTCATGAACTCGGCGCGCATCGGCACCGCCTGCCAGGGCATCGCCCACGCCGAACTGGCCTACCAGGGCTCCCTGCCCTATGCCAAGGAGCGCCGTTCCATGCGCGCCCTGTCCGGCAAGAAGGACCCGGACGCGGTGGCCGACGCCCTGATTCACCATGGCGACGTGCGCCGCATGCTGCTCAAGCAGAAGGCCATCGCCGAAGGTGGCCGGGCGATGATCTATTTCGCCGCCCAGTACGCCGACAACATGATTTCCGGCATCCTCGAGGACGACAAGGACAAGTACGACCGCTGGGACAGCGAGTTGGGCTTCCTGACACCGATCCTCAAGGGCTTCCTCACCGAGAAAGGGCTGGAAGCGGCCAACGACGCCATGCAGGTATTCGGCGGCCACGGCTACATCAAGGAACACGGCATGGAGCAGATCGTGCGCGACGCACGCATCGCCACGCTCTATGAAGGCACCACCGGCATCCAGGCCCTGGATCTGCTGGGCCGCAAGGTACTGCTGTCCAGCCGTGGCAAATGCGTGCGCGATTTCTCCAAGAAGCTGCTCGATTTCGGTCGCAAGCACCTCACCGACGGCGAGCTGCGCCCCTACGCCTGGAAGCTGCTCAAAATCGCCGCCGAGTGGAACTACCTGACCACCCGCATCATGCTGGTCGCCGCCAAGGACCGTGAGATGGTGGGCACCGCCAGCCACGATTTCCTGATGTATTCCGGCTACGCCATGATGGCCTACTTCTGGGCGCTGCAGGCCAAGGTCGCCCGCGACAAACTGGCCCATGGCGGCAACGAGCCCAAGGAGTTCTACCAGGCCAAGCTGGCCACCGCGGAATTCTTCTTCGAGCGCATGCTGCCGGCCGCCAAGGGCCACGCCGACGGCGCCCTCAAACCCACCAAGAGCACCATGCAACTGGCGCCGGAGCATTTCTCGTTCGACTACGAGTAACCGTGCCCGGCTATTCCAGCCAGTCCAGCAGTTCACCGAGATGGCCGACCACCAGGTCGGCCTGATCGGCGAAATGCCCATTACCATCGTTGAGCAGCAAACCGGCCGCCATGCCGGCGTTTCGCGCCGCCTGCAGATCGTAGACGAAATCCCCCACGTACAGCGTGCGTGCCGGCGCCAGCCCGAGGCGTCTGGCGATGCGCAGCAGTCCGCCCGGGTCCGGCTTGGGCGGGCAGTCCTCCCGGGTCAGGATCAGATCCACCGGCAGCCCCAACATCTGATCGGTACGGGCCACGGCGGCGCGGCTGTTGCGGGTAAGGATGGCGGTCGGCACGCCACGCCGGCGCAGCGCGGCCAGCAGCGCCTCGGCGCCGTCGATCCAGGTAGCCGCCGAGGCCCCGGCCATTTCGTGACGGTCGATCACCGCCCGGGCCCGTGCGGCTTCCACCTCCGGCAGGGTCTCCAGATGTTCAAGCAGGCCGATGCCATCGGGGAAACCCAGCTCCCGGCGCAGGCCGGCGAAATCCAGGCGGGTATCCACCAGGGTGCCGTCGAGGTCGAACAACAGAGCCTGAAAGCGGCGCGGCGGCATGGGCGTCTCCTTGGTATTCATGACAGCGCCCAAGGGTACCCCGCCGCCGCGCAATGGTCAGTGATGGCGGCGCGCCAGGCCCGCCAGCATCAGCAACACGCCATAGCCGAGGCCTCCGCCGTCACTGTCGCCACCGTCACCGGCGTCATCCTCCGGGTCCGGTTCGCCGCCGGCGGCGCCGGACAGGGCCAGATCGACGATCACCGGATCGTGATCGGAGGCACGCCAGGCATTCGCGGCGTAATAGAGCCGGTGCTGGTCGTCGCTCTGGTACTCCGGCAGGCGGTAGGAAAACGCCACCGGCTCGTCGGCGTTGGCGTGCCACTCGTGGGCGGCCAGCACCTTCTCGTTGAGCGCTTCGGAGGCCAGCGCGTGGTCCAGATAGCCGGCCTCTCCCATGTAGGTGTAGCTGTAGGCATTGTCGCCCTGGAAGCGCTGGATAAGATCCACCAGACCGGCGTCGCGCAAGGCGGCGATCGGGTCTTCCATGGCGTAGCTGTTCAGGTCCCCGATGATCAGCCAGTTGCCTTCGTCGGCACCGGTGGGATCGCTCTCCAGCCAGCCCGGCAATTGCTCGGCGGCGGCCACCCGCTCCGCGTTCCAGCAGCCTTGCAGATCGCCCTGCTCCGCGTTCTCGCCATCGTCCGGGCAGCTGCCCTTGGACTTGAAGTGATTGACCACCACGGTGACCGCCTCGCCGCCGTTGAGCGGGCGGAAAGTCTGCGCCAGGGGCTGGCGATTGGTGTCGTTGCCGAAGGCACCGACGGCGGTGGTGGCGGCGGTGCCGGCCTCGGCCACGACGTCACCGCGGTAGATCAGCGCCACGGCGATGGCGTCGCCGCCAAGGCGCTCGAGGCCCGGGTCCACGTAGCGCCAGGACGGGCCCAGGGCGGCGGTGAGCCGCGCCAGAGCGGAATCCGGGCCATAGCCGTCGTTCTCCACCTCCATGAGCCCCACCACGTCGGCGTCGATGTCCTTAAGCGCGGCCACCAGCTTGGCCTGCTGCCGGACCAGTTCCTCTGCGTCGCGGGCACCGCGCTCGGTGGGAAACCCGCCACCCTGGCCGTCGCCATTGAAGTAGTTGAGCACGTTGAAGGCGGCCACCCGCAGGTCGCTGCCGGCGGCCCGGTCCGGGGCCGGGGCGCGGGGGTTGGCGGCGGTGTCGAACGCCACTTCACCCACCGGCTGCAGACGCCACTCGTCGAAGCCGTAGGTGAACACCGCCTGGAACGGCCGGGTGCGGTAGCCGGCGCGCACCGTGTTGTCCGCCGCCAGACCGCCGGCCGGGTAGATCACGGTGACCGGGTTCTGCTCGTTGGAGGCATCGTCCAGTAGCACCTGGTTGCGTTCGTTGGCGTCCTTCACCGCCCGGGCCGCCGCGCCGGGTTCGGCCACGTTGGTGGGATTGAACAGGCGCCCGTTGCTCAGGGTCATGCTGCCGTAGCGGGCCAACTGGTAATTGTCGCTCACGGTGAGCGGCTGCTCCACGGTCACCAGCATGCCTTCCAGGGCCTCCCGGTCGGCCGGGTCGTCGAACGGCAGGGTCAGCGCCACCGGCGACACGGCCAGGCCCTGCTCGCAGACGGCCCGGTGGTCGGCGCTGATCTGGGTAAGGCCGTAGTACTCGTCGACGGTCCCGCTCACCCGCACCCGGTCGCCGGCGACCACGTCCGCCTCCGGCTGATAGACGAACAACCCTTCGGAGGTGGCGGGGTCGTCATCCCGGTGGGCCTCGGTTTCCATCACATAGAAGCCGTCGAAGGCCGGGTACACGGCGGTGACCACCGCCTCGATCACGTGTCCCTCGCCGGCCAGCGGCGAGGCGTCGCCCTTGCCCTGAATGGCGGCGACGCGGGTCACCGGCTCGCCGCAGGCGCCCAGGGGAACCGGCTCGCCATCGCCCTCCACGCTGCCGGCGCCAGGGGCGCCGAGGCCGCCCAGGGTGTCCACCGGATAGCCCTGCCACTGCGCCGACGGATCAAAGGCGTCGTCGATCACGGTATCGCCGGTGGTGATGTTGTCCTTGCGACGCAGGGTCCGGTCCCGGGTGCTCAGCCCGCCGCCGGTCCAGGCGTCGCCCGGGTCCTCTCCGACCCGGCCGAAGCTGTCCACCACGCCGCCGGTGTCGCGCAGGACGTAGGCGTCGTCGCCGTTGTGATTGATCGCGGCGCTGCTCAAATCCGCCAGCCCGGCGAGCTCACCCCCGGCCTGGTTGGAGACGATCACCAGAACCTCGTCGGCGGCCAGTTCCCGGCCGTCCAGGGCCAGAGTGGCACCCGGCTCGGTGCCGCCGTTGCTGTAAAGCTCCAGGGTGTAGCCGTCGAGGCTTTCACTGACCTCACCGGCGTTGTGCAGCTCGATGGCCTTGTTGTAGCCGCCGCCTTCCACGTACTCGCTGATCAGAATATTGGCCTGAGCGGCGCTGGCCAGCCCCAGCCCCGCCAGCGCCATGATGGTGATTCGCATGACCCTCTCCGCAAACGGTGATCGAAGCACCGTGGCAAGTCCCCGTGACCGAACCGTTGCATCGGAATGGCAGCCTTTTTGCAAGTGTCCATTACGCGAACCGGAGCACATCCCGGTCGGCTCCAGGGCCGCGCCGCGATTACCGGAAAGCACATTCAGGACCGTGGCCGCTCTGCTAAGATGGCCCGGAACGCCAAGGAGATAGCGCGTCCTGTTCCCGAGCGGGACGGCAATAACAAACGAGGATGGCATGAAGACTCTGAGTCCGGTGGATCAGCTGTTTCTGTATCTGGAAAAACGACAGCAACCCATGCACGTGGCCGGCCTGCAACTTTTTTCCTTTCCCGAGGGCGCCGGCCCCAAGTACGTCAGCGAGCTGGCGCAGTCGATTCGCGACTACTGCCACCCGGAACCTCCGTTCAACCAGCGCCTGCGCCGCCGAATGGGCCAGTGGCACTGGGACGAGGACCAGCAGTTCGATATCGACCACCATTTCCGTCACGAGGCGCTGCCCAAGCCCGGTCGCATCCGGGAACTGCTGTCGCTGGTGTCGGCGGAGCATTCCAATCTGCTGGACCGGGAGCGCCCCCTTTGGGAGGCGCACCTGATCGAGGGCATCCGTGGCCGTCAGTTCGCACTCTACACCAAGGTGCATCATTCCATGGTGGACGGCATCTCGGCCATGCGCATGGGCATGCGTGCCCTGTCGCCGGACCCGGAGGAGCGGGATCTGCCTCCGGTGTGGGCCTACAAACCCAAGAAGCGGGCGCGCGGGCTGGGCAGCCCGGTGGACGCGGTCAGCAGCCTGGCCCGGCTCACCGCCGGCGCCAGCCGTCAGATCGCCACCGTGCCGGCGCTGGCGCGGGAAATCTACCGGGTCACCCAGAAAGCCAAGGACGACCCCAACTTCGTTTCCATCTTCCAGGCCCCGGACACCATCCTCAACCAGTGCATTACCGGTTCCCGGCGGTTCGCCGCGCAGAGCTATTCCCTGCCGCGCCTGAAGAAACTGGCCGGCGCCTTCAATTGCACGCTCAACGACGTGGTGTTGAGCATGTGCGGCCATGCCCTGCGCGAATATCTGATCAGCCAGAATGCTCTGCCGAACGCGCCGCTGATCGCCATGGTGCCGATGTCCCTGCGCAAGGACGACAGCGCCGGCGGCAACCAGATCGCCATGATCCTGGCGAACCTGGGCACGCATATTTGCGACCCGGCCAACCGGCTGCGGGTGGTGCAAGCCTCGGTGAAGGAGGCCAAGCAGCGTTTCGCGCAGATGAGCCCCGAGGAGATCCTCAACTTCACCGCCCTGAGCATGGCGCCCACCGGGCTCAACCTGCTCACCGGCCTGGCGCCCAAATGGCGTGCCTTCAACGTGATCATCTCCAACGTGCCCGGCCCACGGGAGCCGCTGTACTGGAACGGTGCTCAGCTTCAGGGGCAGTACCCGGTGTCGGTGGTGCTGGACCGCATCGCTCTCAACATGACCCTGACCAGTTACCGCGACCAGATCGAGTTCGGTCTGATCGCCTGCCGCCGTACCCTGCCCTCGATGCAGCGCCTGCTGGACTATCTTGAGCAGTCCATCCACGAGCTGGAGATCGCCGCCGGCCTGCGCTAGCCGGCGGTTTCAGCGGTCACCAGCGGGTTACAAAAAAATAGTTGGTGCGGTGTGAAAAAGGGTAGTAAAGTCAAAATGCTGCAGATTGTGGCAGTGGCTGGTTTTGGTAGTGGCCTTCCCCGCGTGAAGCACTAGAAGTCTCCGAACACCCCCTTCCTGGTTTGCAAGCATCACCCTATGAAAAGTTTTGAGGTATAGATTCAAATGGCTACTGGTACCGTTAAATGGTTCAACGAGTCCAAGGGTTTTGGTTTCATCTCCCAGGATGACGGTGGCGCGGACGTTTTCGTTCACTTCAGTGCGATCAGCGGCTCCGGCTTCCGGACCCTGGCTGAAGGCCAGAAAGTAAGCTTCGACATCCAGCAAGGTCCGAAAGGTCCGCAGGCTGCGAACGTCGTCGCAGAGTAAGGGCCCGCCCTTGCTACAAAAAACCCCGCCTGGCGCGGGGTTTTTTGTGTCCGGCTTCCAGGCCGGCACCGGATGGCTTCCTCAGCCTTCCAGCAGCATCTTGCGGCGACGCCAATCGGGCATGCGCCGGTCCATCAGGGCGTGAAAGTCGGGCCCGTGATTCATGTGCTCCAGGTGGCAAAGCTCGTGCATCACCACGTAGTCGATCACCGCCAGGGGGTACTGCATCAGCAGCAGGCTGAGATTGATGTAGCCACGCTGGGATAAAGACCCCCAACGGGTGCGCATCTTCTTCACCCTCAGCACCGGGAAGTCGTGCCCGCGAGCGGCGAACCAGGGGAACAGGGCCTCGATGCGCGCCTGGAACAAGGGGCGCGCCTGGGCGCGCCACCACTCGTGAACGGCATCACTGACCTGCCGTTCATCGTCGGGGTCCGGCACCGTGACCCGCAGGTGGTTGTGATGGCGCGCTACTCGCCGACGGCCCGCCGCCAGTTCCAGGCTCAGGGTATCGCCCAGATGGGCACAGTGATCCCCATGGCGCCAGCGCTGGCGGGGCCGCTCGGCCATGTGCCGTTGCTGTTTCTCGATCCAGCCGCGACGCTCATCGACGAAGGCCCGCACATGGCGCAAAGCCAGCCGTTGCGGGGCACGCACCTGAACATGACCGTCGGGAAACACCCGGACCTCCAGGCTACGCCGGCGGGAGCGGACCAGCTCATACTCCATGGGACGCCCCGTCGCCGTTCATTTCCTTCTCGAGTTGCTGCTTCACGGCATCGGCGGCCCCGGTGTAACCGGCCAGCCACACATACAACACCGGAATGATGAACAGGGTGAGCACGGTGGCGAACAGCAGACCGCCGAGAATCACCACGCCGATGGTAAACCGGCTCTCAGCGCCGGCGCCGCTGGCGAACACCAGTGGGATGGCGCCGAAGATGGTGGATACCCCGGTCATCAACACCGGGCGGAAGCGGATGATCGCCCCTTGATAGACGGCATCACGCACCGAATAGCCCTGATCACGAAGCTGGTTGGCGAATTCCACGATCAGGATGCCATTCTTGGCCATCAGCCCGAGCAGCATGATCATGCCGATCTGACTGTAAATATTGAGGCTGTTGCCGGAGGCCCACAACGCCAGCAGGGCGCCGGCGATGGCCAACGGCACGGTGAGCAGAATGATCAGAGGATGGATCCAGCTTTCGAACTGGGCCGCCAGCACCAGGAAAACGATCACCAGAGCGAGGGCGAAGGTGACCAGGATCGCCGAGGACGCCTCGGTGAATTCCTCCGCCGTGCCCTTGTAACCGAGGCGCGCTTCCAGGGGCAGAATATCGTCCACCGTGGTCTCGATGAAATCGATGGCGCGGCCCATATCGTAGCCGGGGCCCAGATTGGCGGACAGGGTAATGGCCGGCAGCCGATCGACCCGGCGCAGTTCCGGAGCGGCACCCAGGGTGTTGAGTTCCACCACGCTGGACAGGGGCACCAGGGCGCCCGCCTCGGTGCGAATGTAGATCGGATTGATGTCTTCCGGCTCCCGGGCATCGGCATCCCCGGCCTCCAGCAATACGTCGTATTCGCGACCCCGGTCCACATAGGTGGATACCTGCAGGGTCGCGAACATGGCCTGCAGGGTCTGGCCCACGTCGGTGGCGGAAAGCCCGAAGTCCGCCGCCCTGGCCCGGTCGAGCACCACGTCCAGTTGCGGCTGGGTTTCCTCGTAGTCAGTGTCGATGCTGAGCAGATTCGGGTTCGCCGCCATGGCGTCCATCATGGCGTTGCTCCAGCGTTTCACCGAGTCATAGTCGGGGCCCGCGATCACCACTTCCAGATCCTGATTGAAACCGCTTTGTCCCAGGCCGGGCGGGTTGATGGCGAAGGCCCGCAGGCCGGCCACCTCGCTCAACGGGCCGCGCAGAGCATTAACGATTTCCTGTTGGCTGCGCTCACGCTGCTCCCAGGGTTTCAGACGGGCGATCATGAAGGCGCGCTCTGGCTGGCCACGGAAACCGACGATGGAGAGCGTGCGCTGCCCCTCGCCACCCTCCTCCAAAAGCGGCGCCAGCAGGCCCTCCACCCGTTGCAGATGCCAGGCGGTGTATTCCGCCGTGGCGCCTTGGGGCGCGGTGGCCGGTACGATGAACACGCCCCGATCCTCGGTGGGCGATAGCTCTCGGGGAATACCGTTGTAGACCAGACCGGCCAGCACGCAGATCAACACCGACAACCCCACCACCGGCCAGGGACGACCGAGAGCGCCGGCCAGAGCCCGCGCGTAGACTTGATTGAGGCCGCCCAAGGCGCGCTCGAGCCGGTGTTTGCGGGCTTCCTCCTTGGGGTGGGGATGGAGCCAGCGGGAACACAGCATGGGCGCCAGACTCAACGCCACCACGCTGGAGATGATCACCGCCGCCGCCAGGGTGAAACCGAACTCGCCGAACAGCCGGCCCACGTCGCCCCCCATGAAGGAGATCGGCACGAACACCGCCACCAGCGTCAGGGTGGTGGCGACCACCGCGAACGCTACCTGACGGGCGCCCAGAAAGGCCGCCACCAGCCGCGATTCGCCTTCGTCGATGCGACGCTGGATGTTCTCCAGCATGACGATGGCGTCGTCCACCACCAGGCCGATGGCCAGAATCAGCGCCAGCAGCGTGAGCACGTTGATGGAAAAACCCAGAGCACCAAGGCCCATGAAAGCCCCGATCACCGACACGGGAATCGTCACCGCCGGGATCAGGGTGGCGCGCAGACTGCCCAGGAACACGAAGATCACCGCCACCACCAGAGCCATGGACAGGGCCAGGGTGATCAGCACCTCGCGGATCGAAGCACGAATGAACAGGGATTCGTCGTGATTGATGTCCAGGCTGATGTCCGCCGGCAGGTTGTCACTCAGACGGCGGATTTCCGCGCGCACCTGATCGGACACCGCCACGGTGTTGGCCTTGGACTGGCGGATGACGCCCAGGCCGATGGCCTGCTTGCCATTGGCGCGCAACATGGTGTCGTCGTTTTCCACGCCCAGGGTGACCCGTGCCACGTCCCCCAGGCGCAGCAGGTAATCGCCCTGCCGACGCAGCACCAGATCGCGGAACGCCTCCACCGTGGCCAGCCGGTTATCGGCGCGCACCGTGAAGCTGCGGCTGTCGGATTCCAGCCGTCCGGCGGGCAGTTCCACGTTGTTGGCGCGCAGGGCACCGGCGATGTCGTTGACGGCGATGTTATTGGCGGCCATGCGCTGGCGATCCAGCCAGACGCGCATGGCGTAGCGGCGTTCACCACCGATCATGACCTCGGACACGCCATCAAGCACCGCGAAGCGGTCCACCAGATTGCGCTCGGCGAAATCGGTGAGCTCCTGGGGAGCCAGGGTGTCACTGCTCAAGGTCACCCAGATGATCGGCCGGGCGTCGGAATCGGCCTTGGCGATCACCGGCGCGTCGGCGTCCTCGGGCAATTGATTGAGCACCCGGGATACCGCGTCGCGTACGTCATTGGCGGCGATGTCGAGATCGCGGTCGAGATTGAATTCCACCGAGGTACGCGCCGAACCCAGCCGCGACCGCGACTCGATGCGGTGCACCCCTTCCACGCCAGCGATGGCGCCTTCCACCACCTGAATGATCTGGGTGTCGATCACTTCCGGAGCAGCGCCGTCGTAGCTGACCTCCACGGTGACCTGGGGCGGGTCGATATCCGGGTACTCACGCACCGGCAGTTTCAACAGGGCGCTGACGCCGAACACCACGATCAGCAGGCTGATCACGGTCGCGAAGACCGGCCGTTTGACCGAGACGTCGCTCAGAACCATCAGGCCGCTTCCTCCAGCAAGGCGCGCTGCGCGGGCAACAAGGCGCCCTGGTCCTCCACCACCTTCACCGGCGCTCCACCGCCCAAGCGGCTGTGGCCGTTGACGATCACCGGCTCGTGATCACGCAGGCCGGCGGTGATTTCCACCCAGCCATCACGGCGCCCGCCCAGGCTCACCGCCCGGCGCTCGGCGCGCTGGGTGTCACTGACGGTGAACACATAGCTTTGCGCGCCCTGGGTGATCACCGCCTGTTCCGGCACCAGCACCGCGGCATGCTCCTCCAGCAACACCGACACCTGCAGGAACTGGCCGGGCCGCAGCAAGGTCTCGCTATTGTCGAGCACCGCCTTCACCGGCAGGCCGCGGCTGGCGGTATCCACCCGGGTATCGAGCAGCGCCACCTTGCCGTGGAAGGTCTTGCCCGGATAGGCGTCGCTGGTGATGTCCACGGGCAGGCCCGCGTGCAGGTGGGCCAGGTAACGCTCCGGGACCTGGAAATGCACGTCCAGGGTCAGGATGCTGTCCAGATTGGCGATCGGATCGCCCACCTGAAGGTAGGCGCCGGGGTCCACCTGGCGCAGGCCCACCACGCCATCGAACGGCGCGCGGATACGATGATCGTCCAGGGCCGCCATGCTGGCGGCCTGATCCGCCTTGGCCGCTTCCAGGGTGGTTTTCAAGGTATCCACCTCCGCTTCGGAGATGGAGCGGCTGCCGGCCAGCCGCGCCGCCCGTTGATAGTCGGACAGGGCGCGCTGATACTCCGCCCGTGCCCGGCCCAGATCGGCTCGCGCCTGACGGTCATCCAGGGAAACCAGCAAATCACCGGCGGCGACACTCTGCCCTTCCTGGAAATGCAGGTCCTTGACGCGGCCATCCACCTCGGTAAGCAGGGTGACGGCGCGGCTGGCCCGGGCGTTGCCCACCACGTCCAGCCGGTTGGCCAGTGGCCGGGTGATGGCCGGCGCCACGTTGACCACGGTGGGCGGCCGCTGCGCCGCCGCCGGCTCCAGCCCCTCCTGCCGCCACCACCAGGCGCCCAGGACCAGAGCCGCCACCAGGGCCAGGCTCGCGATGACTCGCAACATCGTGTTCTCCACATTACAGGCACACCCGTCCCCGAAAGGCGGCCATGCCTGGGCGAAGGGAACACGGAGTGTGAGAATTACAGTAAGCTAACCGACCGATGACCGACCGGTTCCCGAAGGGTACACCGTTTGGCGTCGGGAGGATCGGAATTTCTGAGTGGGAAGGCGGGACGGGGCCGGTGAACACCGGCCCCGGGGACGATCACACCAGTTCGGCGCGCATTTTCTTCTTGTCGAGTTTGCCCACGGAGGTACGCGGCAGTTCGTCCACGAACACCACCCGATCGGGGATGCCATAGCGGCTGATCACGCCCTTGTCGGCGTAGCCCGCCACCAGGTCCTTGATCGCCTGTTCGTCCACTTCGCCGCCCTTGACCACCAGGGCCACCGGGCGCTCGCCCCACTTGGGATCCTCGACACCCACCACCGCGCACTCGGCCACGCCGTCGTGCTGCAGGATCAGGCCTTCCAGATCCAGGGAGGAGACCCACTCGCCGCCGGTCTTGATCACATCCTTGATGCGGTCGGTGATGCGCAGCCAGCCGTCGCCATCGATCACGCCGATGTCACCGGTGTGCATCCAGCCGCCGTGCCAGAGGGTTTTCGAGTTTTCCTCGTCCTTCAGGTAACCCTGGGTCAGCCAGGGGGCGCGCAGCACCAGCTCACCCTGGCTCCTGCCGTCGTGGGGCACGTCATTCATGTCGGTATCGACGATGCGCCACTGCACCATGGGCACCGGCCGGCCGGTGCGGCTGCGGTAATCGGCCTGGGTTTCCGGGTCGGCTTTTTCCAGTTCCGGGGTCAGCAGCGCCACGGAAATCAGCGGGCAGGTCTCGCTCATGCCGTAGCCGGAGTAGATATCGATGCCTCGGGCCAGGGCGGCCTTGGCCAGCGGTCGCGCCAGAGCGGAACCGCCGATGATCACCTTCCAGCCGCTCAGGTCGATACTCTTGGCCGCTTCCGACTGCAGCAGCATCTGGATGATGGTGGGCACGCAGTGGGAAAAGGTGACTTTCTCGGTGAGCAGCAGCTTGAGCAGGCTTTCCGGCACATAGCGGCCCGGGTACACCTGCTTCACGCCCAGCAGGGTGGCCACGTAGGGCACGCCCCAGGCGTGCACGTGGAACATGGGCGTGATCGGCATGTAAACGTCGTCCTGATTGAGCCGGCCATGGCCGGAACCGGACAGCGCCGCGCGACCGGCGAAGGTATGCAGCACCAATTGCCGGTGGGAGAAATACACGCCCTTGGGCAGGCCCGTGGTGCCGGTGGTATAGAAGGTGGTGGCGCGGGTGTTTTCGTCCAGCAGGGGAAAGTCGTAATGGTCCGGTGCCTGCTGAAGCAGGGCCTCGTATTCACCGGCAAGCTCCAGCTGGCTGTCCAGGTTACCGCCCTCGTCATCCAGCAGGATAAAGGTCTTGGCGGTCTCGATGCGGTCCTTGAGCTCTTCCAGCACCGGCAGGAATTCCCGGTTCACCAGAATCACGTCGTCCTCGGCGTGGTTGAGGGTATAGAGAATCTGTTCCGGGCTGAGCCGTACGTTCACGGTGTGCAGCACGGCCCCCATCATTGGAATGGCGAAGAAGGCTTCCAGGTAGCGGTTGGTGTCCCAATCCATGACCGCCACGGTGTCGCCCGGCTTGACGCCCTGGGCGGCCAGGGCACCGGCCAGCCGGTGCACGCGCTGTCCCAGTTCACGATAGGTCAGCCGGCGTTGGTCGGCATAGACGATTTCCTGATCCGGGGCGGACCGCACGCCGGATTCCAGGATGCTATGGATCAGCAACGGCGACTCCACCGCCTCGGGGGTGCGATCAATGGTCAGGTCTTTGCTCATGCTTGCTCTCCATCACCAAAAGGTTCCGGTCCGAAAAAGTGGCCGGAAATTGCTATTTATTAGGGGGCGAAAGATTGGCACAGGCCGCCGCCGCCGTCACCCCGGCGGCGTGACCGGTGCGTCGCGGCTTATTCCGGGTCGGGGCCGGTGAGCTTGAGCGGGTCGAGAAGCCGTTTCAGCTCATCATGGCCGAGATCGGTGTGCTCGGCGGCCACGTCGATCACGGCACGACCGGTTGCGAACGCCTCCTTGGCGATGGTGGCCGCTTTTTCGTAGCCAATCACCGGGTTCAGGGCGGTGACCAGAATCGGGTTTCGGCCCACCCCCTCGGCCAGGCGCTCCCGGTTCCAGGTCATGCCCTCGATGGCCTGGTCGGCCAGGTTGCGGCAGCTATTGGCCAGCCATTCGGTCATGTCCAGCAGGTTGGTGGCCACCAGGGGCAGCATCACGTTGAGCTGAAAGTTGCCGCTTTGCGCCGCCACCGTGTTGGCCTGATCCAGACCGATCACCTGGGCCGCCACCATGGTGGCGGATTCGCAGATCACCGGATTGACCTTGCCGGGCATGATTGAGGAACCCGGCTGGGTGGCGGGCAGTTGCAGTTCCCCCAGGCCGTGGATGGGCCCGGAATTCATCCAGCGCAGATCGTTGCCGATCTTCATCAGCACCACCGCCAGGCCGCGTAGGGCGGCGGACAGATTCAGCGGCGCGTCCAGTGCGCTTTGCGCCAGGGCCGGATGGGGCAAGGCGGTGAAGGGCCGGCCGGTGTCATCCGCCAGGGTGGCGGCGAAGCACTCGCCAAAGCGCGGGTGGGCATTGATGCCGGTGCCCACCGCGGTGCCGCCCTGGGGCAGCCCCTGCAGCTCGTCCCGGGCCCGGGCCAGCCGCTCGCTGGCACCCTGCAACTGCAGCACCCAGGTGCGCAGCTCCTGCTCCACCGTCACCGGCATGGCGTCCATCAGGTGGGTGCGGCCGGTCTTCACCAGCGTCTTGCCCTCGCTGGCGCGCAGGCCCAGGGTGGCGATCAGATGCTCCAGCCCGGGCAGCAGCTGCTCGGTGACCGCCAGCACCGAGGACAGGTGCAGGGCGGTGGGAATGGTGTCGTTGCTGCTCTGGCCCAGGTTGACGTCGTCGTTGGGGTGCACCTCGGCGCCGGCGTCCCGGCACAGGTGGGCGATCACCTCGTTGACGTTCATGTTGGTGCTGGTGCCGGAGCCGGTCTGGAATACGTCCACCGGGAACTGATCCAGATGATGGCCCTCCAGCAGCTCGTTGCAGGCGCCGACAATGGCGGCGCGTTTGTGCTCGTCAAGCTGGTCCAGATCGGCGTTGGTCTGGGCGGCGCAGCGCTTCACGCGCACCACCGCCTGAATGAAGCGGGCCGGCAGACGCCGACCGCTGATTGGAAAGTTATTCACCGCCCGCTGTGTCTGCGCGCCCCAGCGCGCCTCCACCGGTACTTCGATCTCGCCCAGGGAATCCTTCTCTACCCGTGTTTCGCTCATCACCGTCTCCTTGCGGGAAAGTGTCGCCTCAGTATCGGTAAGGCCCCGCCGGACGTCCAGAGTTCAACCGCTCGCCACCACCTGGTTACGACCCTGCTGTTTGGCGATATAGAGGCGCTGGTCGGCGGCTTCCACCAGCTCGTCGATGGTGTCGCCGTCGGTGCCCCATTCCGCCACGCCGATGCTGCACGACAGCGGGATCACCAGCCGGCCACCCCGGTAAGGCTGGCACTCGATAAGCTCACGCAGGGTTTCCGCCACCACCACCGCCTCCTTGCGATCCGTGTCGGGCAGCAGCACCGTGAATTCCTCGCCGCCCACCCGGCACGGTAAATCGGTGGCGCGCAAGCGCTCGCGCAGCCGCTGGGCAACGTGAATCAGCACCAGGTCGCCGACCTTGTGGCCGTGGGTATCGTTGACCGCCTTGAAATGGTCAAGATCAAGCACCAACACGCTCAGTGGCGAGTCCAGCCGCAGCGCCCGGCGTTTCTCATGCTCGAAGGCCTCCCGGAAGCGGTACAGATTGGCCAGCCGGGTGAGCGGGTCGGTGGACGCCATCACCATCAGGTCGGACCGGGAACGATGGCTGCTGAGTTCGTAGATGTAGGCGAACGCCAGGGTCACCGCCAGGGACAAGGTGATGTTGGCGATCTCCGCGAACTGGCCACGGTACAGATAGTCCGGGTTTTTGTGCAGAAACAGGAACAGCGCCACCAGGATATAAAACACCGACACCGCCAGCCCCAGCCGCTGGCCCAGCAACAGATGGCAAAGCACCGGCACGATGTACACCCACAAAAACACCGTGGGAGAGGAACCCGGTATGTAGAGAGCGACCATCATGATGGTCAGGAAGGGGATCAGATAAAGCAGGGTCCAGAGCAACAGGCGCCGGGTGCGCCGCGCCACCACGTACAGTGCCAGGGAAGCCACCGCCGCCCCCAGCTCCATATAGGCAAGCACCATCACGCCCCGGCGGCTGTTGATCACGAAGAACAACACACCGCACAGCGCGGTAATGATCAATAGCGCCTTGAGCAATGCCCGACGCTGCGACTCACCATTGTGGTCGCCGCCCCAACGTGTCGCAGCCATGGTATACACCGATTTATTCTGTATTTCCCCTTGGGAACGGAGGGCAGAGCAGCCCGCCGGCGCCCCCCAAGTGGCGCCCCGTAGTAATAGCAGATTGATTGCACCGCGACCACCACCGCGCCCAAACCGCGCACTACCATCCCAACTGGCGGTCAATCACTTCGAACGCCCGGGGCAACCCGGGTTGCCAGAACTGATTGCGCTGGGCGGCCCGCCCGGTGCGGTTCTGATTGCGATCAAAGCAATAGCCGCGTTGCAGCTCCGCCAACAGCGTCTCGAAGTCGCCCACCACCCGCCCGGCGGCCGGCAGATCCCGGCTGTAGGCATACGCTTTCCGGCAGTCGCTGGCGTACCAGGCATGATCGAATCGGTAGAACAGCACCGGCACGTCGAACAGCAAACCATCGATGTACAACGATGAATAATCGGTGATTACCAGGGCCAGGTCCGGCAGCAGGTCATAGATGTCTTCCCGGTGACTGATATCGACAATGAACGGATATTTCGCCAGATCCCTCGCCATTTCCCGTTCATTGGGGTGCAGCCTTAGCAGCAGCACGCTGTCATTCTCGACCAGCCAATCGGACAACCGTGGCCAATCCAGAGCCTCCAGGTAGGGGTTGCCATTGGCGCCGTCCCGCCAGGACGGCGCATAGAGAATCCGGCGGCGTCCATTGCAGAAAGCCGGCAGCGGCGGGTTGGCGGCCATCTCCGGGCTGTCGGCGAAGTCGGTGCGCGGGTAGCCGCCAATCCGTACCCGATGCTCCGGTAGACGGAACGCGGAGCGGAAACAATCCGCCACCCGGAAGCTGGGAGCCAGCATCAGGTCCGGTTTCAGATAGAGCTGGTGATAGCGCCAGGCGCGCATCCCCGGATGGGTTCGGCGATAACGATCCGCCAGGGGACCATTTGAGATGTCGAATTCGATCTCCTTGAGCGGCGAACCATGCCAGAGGTTGACCAGAAAAGCCCCTCGGCACAGCCACTGGTTAATGTCGCCCACGTAACTGCTGTAGCAGTAAACACCGGCGGTAAGCGCGTGCCAGCGGCCGCGCCAGGAACCGCGATGGTAGGCTTCATGGCCTTCCTGATTGAGCCGCTCCACCAGATACTCATCGCCGCTGATCCAGATCGCTCGCACCCGGGGAGCACCGCTGTAATGCAGGAACAGGTACTTGCTGTTGTCAGTGAACAGATCGCGATAGCAGCCGAACACCGCTTTGTGGGATTGCCGGGGCACCCACCCGCTGATGAAGTAGATCAGTTTGCCAAGTATGTTCCGCCACATAGTCGGTTCCTCTTGAACAGGGTTCAGCCATGCTCCACGGGCAGTGCGCCCGCGAGACTGGATTTGATGCTGGTGGTGGAAACGGTCTCCGTGCGCGGCAAATAAAGCACCCGGCAATGGACGCCAAGGTGATCGAAATGCCCGCGCCAGTCGTCGCCCATGGCGAAGATATCCACGCCGTACTTGAGAATGTCGTCCGCCTTTTGATCCCAGTGCCGTTCCGGAATCACCTGATCCACATATCGACAGGCGCGCACCATCTCCACCCGTTGCTGATAGCTGAAGAACGCCGCCTTGCCCTTGCGCGCGTTGAAGGCGTCGGTGGATACGCCGACGATCAGCCGGTCGCCCTTCCCCGCCAGCCGGGCAAACAGCCGCACATGGCCAAAGTGGAACAGGTCAAAGGTGCCGTAGGTAAGAATCGTGGTCATGAGGGTTCTCCCGGAATCGCGCTGCTGGCGGTCAAGGTCGTATCGTCGGCTTGGGGACGGCGGCGCGCCTGTCGACGCCAGCGCCACAGCATGGCCAGTTGGCGCAGCGGGCTCAGAGTGCGGAAGTGGCGCTGGACGATGTCCACCTCCTCGTCCGACGCGCCGCTGTGCAGCCACAGTTGCACCGGACCCCAGACCCCCAGGGAACCGGCCTCCTCGATGCCTCGGGACGGATCCGCGCCGAACAGGCGCAGGTCGCCACGCACCACCAGAACCAGCAGCGGCAGCAACGCCAGGCCACGGTTCCCGCCGCCCAGCACCCAGCCCATCCGGTGCTGGCCGCCATTGCTGAACAGGCGCCGCTTTTCCGGGCGCCACGCGCCACCGGTCACCAGCAACAGCGGTGAAAGCAGCAGCGTCAGGGTCAGACCGATCAGGGCCACCGTTCTTTCCAGGGGCGGTGTTTTCTCCGCCGGCCGGGTCGTGGCGACGCGGCTGTCACCCAGCAGATCCCGGTCGGACACCTGAATCCAGCCACCGGTGGCCGGGTCCAGCAGCAGATCGCCGCAAACGATCTTGCCTTCCAGGGCCAGGCCTGGCCCCAGGTAGGTGTGCGGCATCACCAGGGCATCCTGGATACGGCAGGCGCGGTCGACCACCGCTCCGGTGCCGATCACCACCACCCCCTGAAGCAGGCAGCTTTTGTCCAGAGTGCAATGCTCACCGATCACGCCGCCGCCGGCTTGCGGCGCCAGAGCCGGCAACCGGCAGTGGCTGCCGGTGAAGAACACCGCCTCGGCGCTGGGGCGCGCCGCCCCCCGCGGGGAAAGCCCCGGCACCGCATGGCTGGCCACCAGCAGATTGGCATCGAGCAGGTCGCGCCAGGTTTCCAGGGTATTGCAATCGCCCGGCAGCAACTCGATCACCCTGCCCCGGGTATCCGCCGGCGTTATCAGCGGCCATTCCAGCTCCCCCAGCCGCTCACTGGTGGGTCTCAGAATGGCGATGCCGGCGTTGCGACGGCCCAGCAAGGGCTGCAGCACCTCGCCGTCCAGAGACGTGGCCATCACCATCAGGTTCTTCAGGTTCGGGCTGCGCAGCACGTCGCCGCGCACGAACAGGCACGGCGTGCTCGGGTCCAGGCCCAGGCGGGGCACCACGGCGGTGACGCTCTCCTCCACCTTGCTCAGGTGATACTCCACGCGCAGGCCCCATTTCTCCCCGGCGCCCACCAGCGCCTCGATCTCGCGGGCCTGGTTGGACACCACCAGCCTCACTCGGGACACCCCGGCTTGCGCCAGATCGTCCAGGGTGTATTCGATCACCGCGCGGTTGGCGATGGGCAGCAGGGCCGGGCAGTAGCGCCGGTCCAGGGGGCTCAGCTCCCAGCCGCTGCGATTGGCGAAGACAATGGCTTCCATGATGTCGATTCCTCAGTAGGCGCCGCGGGCGAGAAGCACCGCCGGCACGGTTTTCACCAGCAGCATCACATCGGTCCAGAACCCCTGGTCATGGATGTATTCCATGTCCAGATGAACCTGTTGCTGAAAGGGAATGTCGGAGCGTCCGGAGACCTGCCAGATGCAGGTGATACCGGGCCGGGCGGCCAGGCGCTGACGGTGATCCAGGGAGTACTGATCCACCTCCTGGGGCAAAGCGGGCCGCGGGCCCACCAGGGCCATGTCGCCTTTCAGCACATTCCACAACTGCGGCAACTCATCGATGGAGGCCTTGCGGATCAATCGCCCCACCCGGGTGATGCGCGGGTCACGCTTCATCTTGAACAGCACGCCGCCCTGCATTTCGTTGACGGCGCGCAGCTCCGCCAGGCGCTGCTCCGCATCGGTGTACATGGAACGCAGCTTCCACATGTTGAACGGACGACCGTCCTTGCCCACCCGACATTGTTTGAAGAACACCGGGCCCGGCGATTCCAGACGGATCGCGGTCACCACCATCAACAACAGCGGTGACAGCATCAGGATCGCCAACGCGCTGACCAGAATATCCAGGGAACGTTTGGCGGCACGCACCAGGCGCAAACGGCGGCGGTGGCGGGAACAACCACGACGACCGGCACGCACCGGCGGGTGCCACGGCGCCGCGTCACCGCCCGGGCGCCGGCCACCGGCACGACCAGCGGCACGACGTTCCCGCCAGGCGCGCCACAAAAACAGGGGGTTGCCAATCAGATAGCGCCGCCACAGACGCGCCGGCTCCTGGCTCAGACGCCATACCCACTCCATGCCGATCTGACGAACCCACAGCGGCGCGCGGCTGACCCGGCCGGAATAGAAATCCATCAGGCCACCGACGCCCATGCAGACACGCGGCCTGAGGTGGTCCTGGTATTTTTCGATCCAGGCTTCCTGGACTGGCGCGCCCATGGACACCAGCAACACGGCGGCGCCGCTGTGGTTGATGTCATCAATCACCTCCATGGCGTCGATGGCATCGAAATAGCCGTGATGAAAACCACTGATAATCAGGTTCGGAAAGCGCTCCCGCATCCGGCGAGCCGCTTCCTCGGCGACACCGTCACGGCCGCCCAGCAGATAGACGCCCAGCCCCTTCTCCGCCAGCCGCTCGCACAAGCGGGGAAACATGTCGGTGCCATTGAGGTTGTCGCGCACCCCCTGCCCGGTCATGGCGGCCCCCAGGCGCACGCCAATACCATCGGCGAACACCGCCTCGCAGCCGGCCAGGGTGTCCCGGTAGGAACGGTTGCGATAGGCGATATTGAGGCAATCCGCGTTCACGAACGCATAGCGGCGGGTCTCGCCACCCCACTGCGCCTGGCTGCACAGCGCCTCCAGCATGGTCTTCATGGTCATGTTGCGGATACGCACGCCAAACAGCCGGATTTCATCGCCGCGAACGGCAGGCTGGCGCGGCACCAGCAACAGGCACAACAGGGCCCGGGCCAACGCCGGCAGATAGAGGCGCACACTGCCCTGGCAGGCCAACGCCACCGCTTGCGAATCCTCGAAACCCAGACCCATGCGTTGCTGCAACCGGGACACCGACAGCAGACCCGGCATCGCCGGGTAGACCACCGGCACGCCCAGGGCGAACTGGATATCGATCCCCAGCAGGCACACTTGCCCGCGCAGCACGTTCAGCAGAAACGGATAGCTCCGCCAGGGCCCGGCCCCGGCAAGCTGGCGCTGGGTAACGACGGCACCGGTGCCGGCGACGATGTGAACCGCCTCGAACACCGCCAGGCCCCGTGACCGGCGCCAGACCACGGCGACCAGCAGCAACGGCAAGCCGGCCATCAACAAGATCGCCGAGGCGATCAGGTCCACGGCCCGTACGCCTGCGGCGATTTGGGGGCGGCTATGGAGTGAGTGTGTAAAAGCCATGGAACCTCTCCTGAATTGTTCTTTTCACAGCTCTTACTGCATACCTCGGGCCAACTTTTAACTTGTTGATTTAATTGGTTTTTATTATTAAATCCGGCCACCGTGTGCAAATTGCTTCGCGCTCTGCGGCGCGCTCATCCAAAATCTCCATCGGCTTGTCTTTTCTCGATAAAAAAAGGGCCTCGCAAGGAGGCCCAAAGAGAGACTGCCATCAACAGTCCAGCGCGTTTACAGTAAGGAAGAATGCACCCCCTCGCGGCTAATCCGGCGGCGCTGCAGCCAGCCGATAACGGCCTGCCCTACCCGCTCGCAATAGCCATAGAGTGACGCCGGCAAACAGCGCTGCAGGAAAGCGGCCACGGCGGTGGCCGAAGTGCGCGCGGTTTCTTCCTTCAGAATGGAGGGATCGGCGGCCACGGCGCGTTTTAGAAAACGCGCGGCGGCAACGCCATCGTTCAAACGGATGGCCTGGCGGGCCAGGTAACGCAATTGATAAGCCCGGGCACGGCGACCGTGTTCAGCGACCAGATCCGGCGCGTACCGCTCCGCCTTCTCGATCATTTTTTCCCAGCTGGCGAGCTGCTGATCCAGCTTGGCGGACAACCCCCCCTCATTGAGCCGGTAGAAGGTCAACGGTTCCGGAATGCCCTCGATCTGCCAAAAGGTGGTGGCGGCGATCCGCAGCCAGCATTCGATATCCTCGGACTGCCGGAATGCCTCGTCGAAATAGCAGGACACCGGCTCACCGCAACGCTCACCCACGAAACGGATCGCCTCCAGGGTCTCCCGGCGCAGCACCGGCGCCGAGCCGTTGCCAATCGGATTGCGGCACAACAGATGGGCGGCGTCGATGTCGGACAGCTTCGGCATCTGATAGCAGCGGATCGGCGCTCCTTTGGAATCCATGAAACTGGAGCGCGAGAAGCTCAGACCGATTTCCGGGTCCACCGCGAAATGCTGAACATGTCGCATCAGTTTATCGCCATGCCAGATGTCGTCGGAATCCAGGAACGCCAGAAAATCCCCGCGCGCATGGTTGATACCGGTATTACGAGCGGCCGCCAGCCCCCGGTTAACATCGTGGTTGACGATACGAATGCGCCAATCATGGAAGCCCTGGCAAATCGCCAGGCTGCCATCGGTGGCGCAATCGTTGACGATGATCAACTCAAAATCCGGAAACGATTGACGCAATACGGATTGAATCGCCTCGGCCACGAACGCTTCCACGTTATAGACCGGCATAATGACGGAAACGGTGGGAATGGGAATCATGATGCATCTCCAGGGGGTAAGGCATTACCCTTCATGATCGCGGCCGGGAGGCCGCACCTTGACCAGGCGTAGAACGCCATCACCGGCATGCCCACCAGATGACACGCCAGTACGGCGGCGGCCACCTCGACAAGCCCCCAGCGACCGGCCATGGCGATGGCCGCGGTCAAAAACAGGGTAAAGACAAGATTCATAATCAGATTGGCGGTGCTCAAACCGTTGGCCAGCAGCAACTGACCAGCGGCCTCACCCATCGGGCGCACCAGGGCGGACAGGCACAGGCAGAGGAAAATCGGCAGCGCTCCGGCATCGATCCATTGCTGGCCGTAGACCAGCGGCAGATACCACGGCGCCAGCGCGCACTGCAGCAAAATCAGCGGCCAGGTCACCAGGGCCATGGTGGACAGCCCGCCCAGAAACTGAGCCCGCCCGGATGCCCGGCCACGGGCGGTGCCACTGAGCCGGGCATAGAAGGCGATGCCAAAACTCTGGATCAAGCCCAGGCTGATACCGAGGGCGGTGTTATAGGCGAAGAAGTAAATGCCCACTGCCTGGATGCCAAGGAAGTAGCCGATCAACAAGGTATCGATGCTGAAGCGCAGGGCCACCGCGGAATCGGCCAGACCGGTTTCGATGCCGCGACGCGCCAGGGGCTGCGTACCGACGCGGGCGGATGGCCGCGGCGGGCGCACGGCGGCACGGTGCACCGCCGCCCATACCAGGGTGGAGGCCAGTTTCGGCACGATAATGGCCCAGATGCCCAGGCCCAGCAGTGCCAGCACGGTGGTCAGGATACCGTCGGCGATGGTCTGCCAGAGCACCGCCCGTCCCAGCACCCGCATGTCGTTGCGCCGCTGGTTCAGGGCGGCGTGCAACATACCCAGGGGTTGCAGCAGGTAAGCGCTGGCCATCAGCACCATGGGCCCGATCAGGGCGTTGTCCTGGTAATAGAACGCAAGTGGCAAACTGGCCAGGCTCATCAAAAGGAAAGCCGCCTGGCAGGCACGCGCGTTGATCCCGCGCGCGCGGTTCATATGAGCACCCAGTTCCTCATCGTCCATGGGAATCAGGGTGACGCTGGTAATACGGCGGATCAGGGTGGCGAGCAGTTCAAACGTGGTAAGGATAAGAGCGGCCTGACCGAACACCTCCGGGGTAAGCAGGCGCGCAAGCGCCACGCTGGCCCCCAGACGTACGCAACGTCCCAGAATTTGCGCGCTGCCCAACCACATCATGCCGCGCAGCAGCGCGGTGGATTCAAATTGTCGGGCCAGGGTGATCGGTTTCATGGTGCTCTTCGTCCGAGTGGATAACGAGCCTCTTTATCCATTTTCCATGCCAGTTTTTTTATCTCTTAACCCTTTGTTTTTATTGATAAAATTATATGGCCTGCGGTTGTCTCCCATTTTGCATCGCAAAAGCCCCGGCGCGACTTTCAATATGAGCGCGGCCGAGCAGAATCAGGCCCGGCCAGAACAGGTAGGCGAGAATCTCCAGGTTTTCTCCCAGGGTGTAGAACAGCAGCAGACAGAGAATGGACACCCCAAGACGGGCGGAGGGAAGCCGGGCCACCCACGGCAACAGCGCGCCCAGGCTGACCAGGAACGCGGCCATCAACGCCAGCGCCCCCACCAGGCCTTTCACGAACAGCAGCCCATACCAGGTGTGATGGGAACCAATCGGCATGTACTCCACCATGTGCGGGCCCCGTTCCACGATGCCATGGCCCCACCAGATCGCTTCGTTCCACCAGCGCTCGATGGCGATGTCCGCCAACGCTTCACGGACGCGGGTGGAATCGGCCCGCGCCGACTTGATGGCCTCCACGCCACCCAGCACTTTTTCCACGATGCTGCCGCCCAGGAAGCCGGCCAGCAGCAACACCGGCGTGGCCAGAAAGTAAGTGCCCGGGTGGCGGTAATAACGGAATACCCAGCGCAGGCCATACAGGCCGATGCAGCACAGCATCGCCAGCCGGGACTTGGAGATCACGATCATCAACAGGCTGCCGGCGATGCCCCAGCGTCGCCAACGGGTGTCCTGTTCCTCCAGCGCGCACAGGAAATAGAGATTGCCGAGCATGCCCAGGGCCGGCGCCCAGGGGGTGAACAGACGCCAGCGCGGCGCGCCGCTGCCTGGATCGAGTTCGTACAGGCTGACACTGAAGAACTCCGGGCCAGGCCCGCCCACCAGCTTCAGCGGCGACACATAAAGCGTGGTCGGCAACGACAACACCCAGGCGGCCACGAACAGCGGAAAGAACAACACCGTGTAACGGCACACCACGCAGGCGGCGCGGTAAATCACCGCCGGTCGTATTTCCAACCGCGCCACCAGCGGAAACAGCGCCAGCAGCGCCCAGCCCTTGGCCCAGCCGATGGAAGACTTGATCAACTTGCCCAGGCCCAGGCCCATGTCCAGGTGACCGATCACCAGGCTAAGCAGCATCACGCCCATGGCGGCGGCCCAGGCCAGCAGGGGCAGCGGCAGTTGTTCCGCCGGCCCCCGGGCCTCGCCGAGCTGCCGGGAGAGCAGGCGCACAAACAACACCCAGCCAATCACCGGCGCCACCAGGTAAACCGCGCCCAGTACCCAGAACCCATAGGTGCCGACGATGGCGAACCAGACTATTTTCTCGTCAGCAGTTTGCTCAAAATCGGTTTTCTTACCCATAACAGGCCCAGCCCGATCAGTACGCTCAGCGACGCCGCGGCGCCGCCCACCAGAATCAACAGGGAACCGACGCGGTCCGGCGACGACGGCAACGACGGCTTGGCAAGAATCTGCAGCAGCGGATAGGCGGAATAAATGTCCGCCTTGCCCACGTCCATGCGTGCCACCGCCGAGGTAAAAACGGCGCTGGCCAGCTGGTGTTCACGGTTCAGTTCCGCCAGCTTGGCCGCATCCTGTTTGCTTTCTTCCAGGCGCTTTTCCCAGATTCGGAGTTCTTCGTCCAAGGAGCGCAGTTCCTCGCGCAGGCCTTCCGCGTCGCTGGCCAGGCTGATCAGCTGCTGCATCAGTTGCGCGCGGCCATCCACATCGTCCGCGGACAACATTCTCATCAGCCGCGTGCCGCAGTTATCGATCAGCACCAGGCAGCGTTCGGTCATCGCCCCGCGCACCTGCTCCTGCTCCTGACGCAGGGCGATCAGGCGCGGGTGACGGTCGCCGAGCATGCCGCCCAGCCGGATCGCTTCCGCGTGCAGAGTGGTATCGTTGACCAGCAACTCCTGATACAGCTGATCGTTCTTCAACTTCAGCACATCGCCGGCCTGGGAAGCGGTCAGACCCAGGTATTCAATCAGCTTGCGCTCGCGGGCCTCGATGCCCTGTAACTGGCTGACGCTGCCAATCCGCTTCTGACGCAGCCGTTCGCTGCTGATCGCCAGCTCCTTGAACTGGTCGAGAGACACCAGGCCGCGCTCGGATTGATAAGCGACGATATTGCGCTGGCTCTGCCCGACCTTGGTGGCGAAGCCGTCCAGTCCTTTCCGCACGCCTTCTTCGCGCATACGGATTTCATCCTCGCGAAGTTCGTCGAGGGTGGACTGAAGGCTGTGATAAAGCGCCCAGGCCTTGGCCCGGGCGTCCTCCGCGGTGAGCGCCTGGGAGGAAAACACCATCAGGCCGGTTTGCGTCGGCAACTTCAGTTTGGGTTGCCCGAACGCCGCGCTGGTTTGCTCCAGCGACGCGGCCGCCGCCGCGATCACCACATCACTCATGACGATCGCTTTGTAATTTTCCCGGGGATCAATCGCCGAGCTGGCGTACGGCGAATTGGTGGAAGCACTGGCCTGCCCCAGGCTGTCCAGACTGACCTGGGCGCCGGAGCCGGCGCCGGGCAGGATCAGCGTCCAGTGGCTGATGTACTTGTCCGGCTTCACGGTGAGCAGCACGCCCGCCACGGTCCAGATCAGCGCCAGCATCAGCAGCGCGATGCGCAGGTAGAGCTTGAAACGGTCGCGCAGGCTCAGGTCGCTACCTTCCACCACCAGCTCGCGTACCCATCCGAATTTGCCGATTTGATCCATCCACTGGTTCATGGCCCGATCCTCTACAACAAGCCGAGCAGGTGCACCGGCAGCACCATGTCGGTCAGGGTGCGAGCCAGCTCGCGCAGATTGGTGACACCGGAGTCATAGCAGGTGAGGCTGTCACCGGGCAGGATCACCGGATTGACCTCCGGCTTGCGGGCCCGGGCCAACAGGGTATCCACCGACCGTTCGACGATATCCACCTGGCCATTGAGCGGGTTCTCGGTGACCAGCATCACACGCCGGCTGGCATTGGAAACCTGGGCACCGCCCACGCAGTTGGCCGCCATGGCCGCGGCCAGCAACCGGGTACCGTAGGGCAACCGGGTGCTTTCCGAATTCACCGAGGACTCGCTGTTGCTGTCCGCCGGTTGCGTCAGGTTGGAAATAAAGACCCGCACCCCGGGCGTGGTGAGCTGAGAGGGCCGTGCCAGATCCTCATCGAAGATGCGGCGGCTGGGCACGTGGATGCGGTCGCCGTCCTGCAAGAGCAACCGGGGCACCACGCCGCCGTCCATCACCGCACTCAGATCCAGGGCGGTCTGGTGCTCGCCGCGACGTACCATGATGCGGGTCAGATCGGCGTCCGGCCTGACCCCGCCGCTGGAGCGCATCGCCGCCGCCAGGGTACGCTGGCCGCCGCGATCGCCGCTTTCCAGGTTGCCCAGGTCATCGGGAAGGCGTTCACCATGGTTGATAGTGTGCTGGCCGGGCTCGAACACCGCCCCGGAAACGGTGATGTCGATGGGCGCCCAGCTCAACGGCGTGACGCTGATGAAGATCGCCCCTTCGAGCATCAACTGTTGTTCCACCAGGGCATCGGCGATGCGCTGTTTAACGGCGCCGAGCCGCTGCCCCGCCGCCGCGATCGGCGGCAGATAGTCGAGATAAAGATGGCCGCTGGCATCGATTTCCACCTCGCCACTGAATTCCTCGCCATTGAGTACCTTCACGGCCAGCCGGTCGCCGTTGGACAGCACCGGATCACCCACGCCGCCCATCTCCCAGGCCGGCGTGGCCGGTCCGACCGGGACGGCTTGCACCGGTTCCGGGGCCGATACCAGACCCCGGTCGCGGGCGTAGGCGTCATCATCGGCGAAGTAGTGGCAGCGCTTGCCGTCGGGTAGCACGTCACAGGTGGACGAGGGCCGCATCGCCGGCGTGGTGCAGGCCGAAAGACACAGCGTGGAAACGATCAGAAAGCCAAAGGTCTTCATGGTTTTCCCCGGCATGGGCGGCCTGGTCAGGACATCACGCACTGTTCAATGGCGGACTTTTCATCGGCGTAGATATCGAAAAGCTGGTTAAGACTGGTCAGCTCGATCAGCGCCCGTACACCGTCGTTCGGTGACACCAGCACCACCCGCCCACCCTGCTCGCGGGCTTTCTTGTGCAGGCTGACCAGAATGGAAAGCCCGCTGGAATCCATGTAACGCACACCGGAAAGATCGACGATGATGTTCTCCACGCCGTCATCCATGTGCCGCAACAGTGCTGCCCGGTAGGTGGGGGTCTGTGACATCAGAACTTCGCTGGGAAGGCGGACGACCAGGGCGTTGGATTCGACGATATGTTGTTGTTTCATGACGTGCTCCTCGTTTTAGTTGTGACGTTTGTCACACTTGGTTTCCTAAAGCACGAAGTGGGCCAACTTTTTTTACGTTAAGAAACAGTGAGTTACACGAAAATCGAAGGAATGGGCAAACCGCCACGCGGGTTTTGCGTAGCGAATTGCAAAGCGGGAGGAATATTAGGAGGGAGGAGAGACGGTCAGGCGAAAATCAGTTCCATGCGCAGGCGGCTGCCTTGCTCGCACACCACATGGCTCACCGCGTTCATCCAGTTATGGATGATCCACAAACCACGACCACGCTGGTCCAGGGCACCCGGCTGCTGAATCGGCCAGGTGAAGTCCGACACATGGGAAGGGTCGGTCAGCTCCAGGCTCACCTTACCCGCCTCACAGCACACGGTGAGGGTTATGTCCCTGAGCCCCACCTCCGTGTGGCAGACCACGTTGGCCACCGCCTCCACCATGCAGGTAACCACCTTGAAGCGAGCCAGTTCCGGCACGCCGTTGGCTTCCAGATACCGTTCCAGGGCTCTGACCACGCCGTGATTCCTCCACAGCATTTCCGACAATCGCAAATGAAAGGGCTGCATGGCTCATTTACTCCGCTAGAACGCCTCGGGGGCGCATAACATAAGAAGGGAAACGTCATCCTGGAGGCTGTAGTCCTGCCAGGTAAGGATGCTTTCAAAAAGCTGCTCCAACGCCATCTCCGGTGCCGACCACCCGGTTTGCATCAAGGTCCCGGTAATATTGGTCACGCCAAACCGGCCCCGGGTGGCGTGATTGCCTTCATAGGTTCCGTCGGTGACCAACAGCAGGCGGTCGCCCGGCTCCAGACGAAGGTGGTGGTCCTGATAGGTGAACTCCGGCTCGATCCCCAAGGGCAGGCCACCCTCCAGATCAAGCTGCTTACAGCCGTCGGAACGCCACAGCAACGGGCGGGGATGAGCGGCGTTGGCGATTACCAGATCGCCGCTTCGACAATCGATCCGCCCCACCTGCACGGTGGCGAACTGCCCGCCCTGGCCTGGATCGGTGAACTGACGATTGACCACGGAAAGAATTTCAGAGGGCGCTTGTTTGCGCCAATCCACATGGGCCGGTCCCAGGCGCAGCCCCAACGCAAAAGCCTGCAAGGCGGCGGCGGTGCCGTGCCCGGAAATATCGGCGATGAAGAACCCCAGATGGTTCTCATCCACCGGAAACACGTTGAACAGATCGCCGGCCAGATGACTGGCGCTGGCGAAGTGGTGAAGGCCGGACCAGCCCTGGTGACGGAATCCCTTGGCGGGCAGCAGCGCCCGTTGCAGGCTGGCGGCGTTCTGCAGATCCTCAAGTAATTGATTGCGCAGGTTGTATTCACTACGCAGGCTTTCGCGCAAGGCATCGTACTGGGTGCGCAGTCGCCGGTTCAGGCAGACCTGACGCCGGGCGGCCAGCAGGCGCACCTTGAGCACCGCCGGCAAGAACGGCTTGCCCAGGTAGTCGTCGGCCCCGGATTCAATGCCTTGGATCAGATTCGCCGTATCACTGTTGGCGGTCAGCATCAGCACATAGGGCGGCCTCTCCTTTTGCTTGAGCAGGCGGCAGAGATCAAGGCCGGACATGCCCGGCATGCGCCAATCACTGACCACGATGTCAGGCTGGCAGTCGTCGAACCAGGCCAGGGCCTGTTCGCCGTCACGGCACTCGGTGACCTGAAAACCCTGCTGATTAAGCAGTTCGGACAGATAGAAACGCTCGCTGTCGGTATCTTCAACCAACAGCAATTTAAGCGGTTCACTGGCGCAGGCGGAATCGTCGATCAACATCGAAGCAGCTCTATTCCCGTTGATGTTGCCGGTCGATAAGCGATTAGTGTGCCAAAACTGTTTTTCTTTTAAATACAATAAGTTATGAATATAAAAGACGGGGACAACGAATTTTACGCGGCGACTTTTGCAAATTGCGAAGCTTTCTACCATATTGCCTGAAAGGAACCGATCCGCGCGGAATAGAACAATATGAACCACCGTCCCTTGATGCTGCTTCTGCTCGTCATTCTGGCCGGTTCCGCCGAGGCGGAATCCGACCGGCCGATTCTGATCTTCGGCATCGTGCCCCAGCAAACCCCCAGCGTACTGGCCCGCAGCTGGTACCCTCTGTTGACCTATCTTTCCGAGCGGCTGCCTTTCGACCTGCGCTTCGCCACCGCCCCGAGCATCCCGGAATTCGAGCGGCGCCTGTCCCAGGGGCGTTACGACGTGGCCTATATGAACCCCTATCACTACGTGCACTTCCATGAAAAACCCGGCTACCAGGCGCTGGCCCGGGAACGGGATAAAAGACTTTCCGGGATCATCGTGGTGCGTCATGACTCGCCCATTCAGCGTCTCCAGCAGCTGGACGACGCCTCCCTGGCATTGCCCGCTCCCGCCGCCTTCGCCGCCAGCCTGCTGCCCCGCGCCCTGCTACCCCAGCAGGGCATCCATCCGAGGGTGGATTACGTAAATTCCCATGATTCCGTGTATCTGGCGGTAAGCCGTGGTCTGTTCGATGCCGGAGGCGGCGTCAAGCGGACCTTGAACAACCAACCCGCGGCAATCCGCGAACAGTTGCGAATACTCTGGCAGACACCGGGATTCACCCCCCACGCCTTCGCCTACCACCCCCGTGTGCCGGAAGCGTCCCGCCAGGCCCTGCTGAAAGCCCTGGTGGACCTGCACGACCAGAAGGAAGGCCACGACCTGCTCGACACCCTGGGCTTTCACGCGCTGATCGCGGCGAATGATTCGGACTGGGACGATGTCCGCGCTCTGAAACTGGAAACGCTCTCGGAGATACACACCGGGCTCTAACGGGGGAAAGGGATGTCGTTTCGCCTGAAGACCATTCTGGGTATCGCCCTGATTGAAGGGCTGTTGCTGATGATACTTCTGTACACCAGCATCAATTATCTTCGCGCCTCCAACGAAGAACAGATCATCAACCGCGCCACCACCACCGCCGAACTGCTGGCGGCCACCGCCCAGGACGCGGTACTCAGCACCGATATCTCGGCGCTGGAAGAAATCACCGAGCACGTCATGGAACAACCGGGCGTGGTGTTCGTGGAAATCTACGGCAACGACACCGTTCTGGTGGGCCGTGGCGACCTCGACACTCACGACGACCCGGATTCAATGGCACGGAAACAATGGGTTTCCGTGGAAACACCGATCGAACAGAACGGCTACCGGTTCGGCAAGGTGGAACTGGGCATAGACACCCGCTCACTGACCGCCTTCGTGCGTGAAGCCTTCACTAATATCCTGCTGATCGCCGCCCTGGAAATTCTTCTGGTGGCGTTGTTTTCCTTTCTTCTCGGCCATTTTCTCAGCCGCAATCTTCTGCATCTTCGCGACGCCAGCGCGCGTATGCTGGCCGGCGATCTTGATGTGGAAATCCCGGTTCGCGGCAGCGACGAAATCGCGCAAACCGCCAAGGCCTTTAACGCCATGGCGTCGCGAATCGCGATTCGGAACCGGCTGATGGAGAAAGCCAACCAGCGTCTTAAAGCGATTCTGGAAACCGCCACCGACGGCTATTTGCTGGTGGATGAACAAGGTGTGGTACGCGACGTGAACGCGGCGCTTTGCCAACTGCATGGTTACGCCCGGGAGAACCTGATCGGTTACCCACTGTCGCGGCTGATCGATTTGCAGGCCGATCAGGGCGAAGCACTGATGGCGGTGTTCGATCCGGACAGCCCCCGACCCTCCCGGCGCCGCTATTTCGACCTGTCGGCGCGCCGGGCCAATGGCGAGAATTTCTCCGTACGATTGCATCTCCAACCCATGCAGGGCGAAGACAAGGGGCTGTTCCTCGGCCTGGTGGAAGACCTTACCGAAGCGCGCAAGAAGGAACTGGAACGCCGCCGGTCCGAGCTGCTACTGGTTTCCACCTTGAACGCCAGCCCCGATGGTTTCGTGGCCATCGGCCCGGACAGCCGCATTCAGGAGTTCAATCACTCCGCTACCCGAATGTTCGGGTTCTCCCGCGAGCAGGCCATCGGCGCCCGGCTGGAGGATTTGATTATCCCAGAGCGATTTCGCAAGGCGCACCGGGAAGGCCTGGCCCGCTATCTCGAAACCGGTGAAGGCCCGGTACTCAATCGGCAAGTGGAGTTGAACGCGACCCGGGTGGACGGCTCCGAGATGCCCGTGGAGCTGACGGTGATCCCGATCAAGCTCGAAAACGAGATTCTGTTCGCCGCCTTCCTGCGTGACATCACCGAACGGCGCCAACGGGAAAGTGAGCTTCATCAGGCCAAGGAACAGGCGGAGGAAGGCAGCAAGGCAAAATCCCGCTTCCTGGCCACCATGAGCCACGAGATCCGCTCGCCCCTGAACGCGGTGCTGGGCAGCGTGACACTGCTGCAATCCTCGGAACTGGCACCAGAGCAGCAACTTTACGCCGCCACCGCTCAGGAGGCCGGGTCCGCCCTGCTCTCGACCATCAACGATATTCTCGATTTCTCCAAGATCGAAGCCGGGCAGATGGTTCTTGAAGCACGCAGCTTCGAGCCGGATAAACTGGTGGCCCAGGTGCTGCAGACCCTGGCCCCACGAGCCCAGGAGCAGGGCCTGCATCTGGCCAGTTTCGTGGATCGTAACGTCCCTCAGTTTCTGGTCGGCGATGATCAGCGTCTGCGCCAGGTGATTCATAACCTGGTGGACAACGCCATCAAGTTTTCCCAACGAGGCTGCGTATCGGTTTCCCTGTGGGTCAAGCAGGACCAGAGCGAGCGCGTACGCCTTCATTGCCGTGTGGAGGATCAGGGCATTGGTATCGATTCCAAAGCGCAGGGCAGCCTGTTTCAGGAATTCAGTCAGGTACATGACAGCACCACGACACGATACAAAGGCACTGGCCTGGGGCTGGCGATTTGCTCCGAACTGGTGACCATGATGGACGGCGAGCTCAACGTGAGCAGCACCCCTGATGTCGGTACCGCCTTCACTTTCCACGTCGCTCTGCAAACCGCCGAGGAAGAAAACAACCATTTCTGGCATCTGCCCGACCATCCCAGGGTAATGCTGCTGCATCCGGACCCGGTGCTCACCGGATTGGTGGATAAGCAGTATCAACAGTACGGCATCGAATGCCTGACGCTGAATCGGAGCGACCAGTTGGACGCCGCCCTCGCGGGCTGCGAACCTTTCCTTGTGATGCTCATCGACGACTCCTTTCTGCGCGCCATCAGCGCCGAACGGATCGAGCACCTGAGACGGCAATATCTATTGCCCGGCGGACGTATCGTTGCCTTGATGGCCGGCATCCGCGGCGATATCTCGAGCCAGCTTGAAACCCTGGGGATCGGCCAGCTCGCCAATAAGCCGTTGAGCCGCGCCATGCTGCTCAACCTGGTGGCCAACCAGATGCAGAGCCGTGATCTGGAACCCTGGCAAGGAACCGGCCAGAACCGGCTGCGTGACAAACAGCTTCTTCTTGCCGAGGACAGCCCCGCCAACCAACTGGTGGCTCAAGCGCTCCTCGGCCGGGAAGGCGCCTTCATTGATGTGGCCAACAATGGCCAGGAGGCGCTGGAGATGGCGTGCGCCAAGGATTACGACCTGATTCTGATGGATATCCGCATGCCGATCATGGACGGTCTGCAGGCCACTCGCGCGATTCTGGAGCGCAAACCCGGAGCACGCATCCTCGCCATGACCGCCAATGTGTTCAAGGAAGAACGGCAAGCCTGCTACGACGCCGGCATGCTGGATGTGATCGCCAAGCCCATCAACCAGGAAGCTCTTTTCCAGACATTGATGCATTGGTTGCCCGGTGCCTCTCCGGTAACGCCGGCCGAGAACCCCGGCGAAGCCGTCAGCGCATCGTCGGACGAGCCGGTGGTGGACGATAAGGTGCTCGAGGAGCTGCTCGCCACCCTGGGAGAACAAAGCGTTCGTCGCATGATCGAGGTTTTCCTCAAGGAAACCGAAACGCGCCTGGCGACCATGCAACGGCAATTTCAGGAGACCGATTATGAGGGCCTTGCCGGAGAGGCCCATACGCTGAAGAGCAGTTCCGGTTCGTTCGCCGCTCGTCGCCTGTTTGCGTACGCCACGGAAATCGAGCAGCATGCAAAGGCCCGGGACGAAATGGTTTTGACCCGTTTGATGACGGAACTCACGCACTGCGGAACGGAAACCGATGCGGCCCTGGCGGCACGGTTCTCGATACCGAACTGAAAGGAGAGGGGACGATGCCATTCAGTGTATTGCTGGTCGAGGACAGCCCCTCCCTGAGCGCGCTTTACAGCGAATACCTGCGCGCCGAGGGGGGTGACGTCACACACGTTCAGGCTGGCAACGCCGCCCTCGAGGAGCTGCAAAATGCTTCCTTCGATCTTTTCATTCTGGATATTCAGCTGCCGGATGTATCCGGCCTGGAAGTACTGGCCAAAATTCAGGAACAGGACCCGGCCAGCGTGGTGATCATGATTACCGCCCACGGCTCCATCGACGTGGCGGTGGAGGCCATGCGCAACGGCGCCTTCGATTTTATCGTCAAACCCTTCGACGCCAAGCGTCTCGGCGTCACCGTTCGCAACGCCATCAAACAGCGACGCCTGCAGGCATTGGTGGACAATTACGAACGCAGTCTTCCCAAGCCCGATTTTCACGGTTTCATCGGCGATTCGCTGGCGATGCAGGCGGTCTACCGCACCATTGAAAGCGTGGCCAGCAGCAAGGCATCCATCTTTATCGTTGGTGAAAGCGGCACCGGCAAGGAAGTCTGCGCCGGCGCCATCCACCAGGCAGGCAAGCGCGCCGGTGGCCCGTTCGTGGCTCTGAATTGCGCGTCGATTCCCCGTGATCTGATGGAAAGCGAGATCTTCGGCCACGTCAAAGGCGCCTTCACCGGCGCCACCGCCAACCGCCAGGGTGCCGCCGCCCGGGCCGACGGTGGCACCCTGTTTCTCGATGAAATCTGTGAGATGGAGCTGGAGCTGCAAAGCAAGCTGCTGCGTTTCATTCAGACCGGCGTCTATACGCCGGTGGGCGGCAGCCGGGAGGAAAAAGCCGACATCCGTTTCATCAGTGCCACCAACCGTGACCCCTGGGCGGAAGTCCAGGCCGGCCGCTTCCGCGAGGATTTGTTCTACCGGTTGCACGTCATCCCGCTGGAACTGCCCCCCCTGCGACAGCGAGGTCGCGATGTGGTGCTGATCGCCCAGGCCCTGCTCAAGCAATACGCCGAGGAAGAAGAGAAAAACTTCCGCGGCCTGTCCGAGGACTGCGCCCAGGCCCTGCTGGCCTACCCCTGGCCGGGTAATGTCCGGCAGCTGCAGAATGTGGTGCGCCAGATCGTGGTACTCAACAATGGCGAAGTGCTCACCCGCGCCCAGCTACCGGAACTGATTACCCAGTCCGCCCGCGCCGATCGCACAGCCGCGCCTTCGCGCCCCACGGCACCGGTGACACCGGCGGACACGATGTCGCCGACCAGCGGAGAGGAGCCCGGCATTCGCCCGCTTTGGCAGGAAGAGAAGGACATCATCGAGAAGGCCGTGGTGGCCTGCGACGGCAATGTGCCCAAAGCCGCCGCCTTGCTGGGAATCAGCGCCTCCACCATTTACCGCAAGCGCCAGGCTTGGGAAGAGGGTGAGACCGGGTAGGACTTGTTCAAACTACGGGATTAACGAGATCCCCAATCCCCGGCATCGATACCCTGACTTCATCCCCCGGGCGCAAATAGCGCGGTGGCTTGAACCCGATACCAACGCCCACCGGCGTGCCAGTGGCGATAATGTCTCCCGCCATCAGCGATATCCCACGCCCAATCGTACGGATCAGCGTCGGAATATCAAAGATGAGATCGGAGACCGACGCGGATTGGCGAACCTCGCCATTGACCTCGCAGCTTATTCTCAGCCTGTCCAGAGCACCCAGCTCATCCGGTGTCACGAGCGCCGGTCCCATGGGGCAGTAACCATCAATTCCCTTGCCCAATAGCCACTGACTGTGCTTCTTCTGAAGTTCCCGGGCAGTCACGTCATTGATCAATGTATAACCAAAAACAAATGACCAAGGATCATCGCGCTCATCGACCCGTCCATTCTTGCCGATAACTACCGCCAGCTCGGCTTCGTAATCCACTGACCCGTATGGGTCCAATTTTGTATCTATGGCATCGCCAGGACCACTTACCGAGGTGTTTGGCTTAGAGAAGATGATCGGGGCCGTCGGCACTTTCCCGGACGCCGCGCTGCTATCATAACCACTGTTAGCGAACTCTCGCGCATGCTCGTAATAGTTTTTTCCAACACAAAACACATTACGGCGGATATCCGGTATCGGAGCAAGCAGCTTTACCGTTCTTGTATCGATCACATTATGGGAACTCCGTATCACCTCCTTGAGTACCTGTTCGTGGTTTCGGTATTCGTCAATAAGCCGGTTCATGTCGGCGGTCCCCACCAGATCAGTGATATCCACCAACCGATGGGCGTCGATCAAGGCACCAAGGCGGCACTCGCCGCTCTTTTCATAACTAACCAGTTTCATGGGCAAGACCTGTCGATGGTTCTTAGTCGCGCGAGCGTGCGACGGCTTCTACTTCCAAAAGGAATTCCTGTTTGACCAGACGTTGAACCATCAGAAGTGTGTTTGGCGCATACACTTCGGTGGCAAAGAATGAGGGGAAGGTTTCCTGACGAAGACGCATGAATTCCGGTATGTCCGCCGAATCCACCATATAGGTGTTGAACTTCACGATGTCATTGAAGTCCAGGCCCAATGTGGCAAGAACGCCTTTCAGATTGCCAAAGACCTGATGGAACTGCGCCTCGAAATCACCGATGCCCACCACGGAGCCATCCATACCGACGGAAAGCTGCCCGGCGATGTAGTAAAGATCGCCGGACTTTACTTTGGTGAGATGGGAGTAAAGACCCTGCGCGGGGCTCACGCCTTGTGGATTAATGTACTCAATATTTTCGCTCATGGAGGTTCCTTTTTTGATTGGGGATTGAATGACAAACCTTGCCAATTCAGCTATTTCGCGCGTCGGTCGCCACATAGCCGTCGGGTACGTAGCGCGCCCCTTTATTCAGGTTTCGGTCAAACCAGCCTGTTCGGGAGACTGCTCTGAGCACACCGGAACGCAGGCCTGTCAGCATCGGCGGGCAGCGCCCCAGGACATAGCCATAAAGATAGGACCACCACTGGACATGGTCGGTAATCGAACGTTGCTGTGATTCCCATTTGATAAGCGTGGCGGCCACGTCTTGCATCGCCTCCGGCTTGCTCATGATCTCGGCCAGTGCCATCACATTGATAAACGCGGTATTAGCGGCCTGGCCCAGATTCGGCGGCATGGCGTGGGCAGCATCGCCGACGATCGCCACTTTGCCTTCCGTCCACTTCCGGCATTTCACGTTCACTAGCCGATCCCACCGGCCATCCACTTGGAATCGGCTGATCAAATTCCTAACACCGGGAAATTTTTCCACCCACAAATCAGAATCGATTGGAATCCGGCGCGCCCTGGCATCGTTCACCGGTGCACTCAGGAAGATATAATTCCTCCCATCGGTGCAGGGGTTATAAAGTAGCCTCCAGTTTCCGTTCCAGTACTCAATCAAAGTGTCCTTGTTATCTTCCGGTCGTTCATCGATAAGCATTCGAATACCGATTTCGGAACCATAGTCGATCCATTTGGTACCGAGTATCTGCTCCCTGAGTCTTGAATGCGCTCCATTGGCGACGATCACCAGGTCGGCCTTTCGGGAGGAGCCATCGGCAAACACCGTGGTCCCATCACCGGAAACATCCACTGCCTCGGAAGAGGTAATGATTTCCACTTTACGGGCCATTGCCCGATCAATGAGTGCCTGGTATAGATCCGCCCTCGGCGGCAGCATAAGCCGGTCGTCCGGGGTGGCCCGTCTCGACATAAGCACGCGATCCTTGGGGTCCCGGATCTGCCATTCACGAATTACCCTGGCGTTAGCCACTGCCTGATCATAGGCACCGACGGTCTCCAGAGTCTTAAGGCCACTTTCCCAGATCCATATCCCAGCGCCAAACATTCGAAGATCCTTGTTACGCTCGTGGATACGAACCTTCCAGCCCAGCTGCGCAAAGCGATTAGCGGCCACCAGGCCGGACAATCCCGCACCGATGATCTCAACAGTTTTTTTCTGCATTCTTTGCTCCTAATGATGGTCGTCGGTGCGGCGAAAGCGATCCAGGATCACCGCAAGAATGATGACAACGCCAACCGCGAGCGTTTGGTAGTACGCTGAAACGCCGATCATGTTCATAACATTCGAAAGCAAGGTAAGTACCAGAACACCGATAAATACCTGACGGATTCCGCCGGCGCCTCCGGTAAGCGCCACGCCGCCCAGAACCACTGCGGCAAGGGATTGCAAGGTAAGATTGGGTGCGGCGACCGGCTGCGCGGAACTGGTCCATGCGGTCAATACCACCGCCCCTACACCGGCACAGAAGCCACTGACCATGTACACCAGGACGGTATAAAAACGTACGTTCACGCCGGATTTCGCGGCTGCGGAAGCATTCGATCCAATCGCATAGACATAACGGCCAAATAAAGTATGGCGCAACAGGACCGTTACCAACACGGTGAGCAGTAACGCTATCCAGACGGTATTGGGAACACCCAGCAATGACCCGAATCCGATCAGATCCACGAAGTCAGCCGGAACGTCATACAAAGGAACGCCGCCCGAAAGAATCAATGCCAGTGCTTTTGCGACCGATAACATGCCAAGCGTGATCACAAGAGGCGAGGTATTGAACCAAGCTATGATCAGTCCGGAAACCATGCCGAGTAAGACACTGGCGATAAGCATGGTCATGATCCCCATAACCATACCCTGATCAATCATAACCATGGTTCCCGCGACTCCGGCGAATGACATAACAGAAGCCAGTGAAAGGTCCAGACCACCACGAATGATCGCGACCGCTTGCCCCAGCGACAAGATCAGTAGCGGCACGGCCTGACGTGCCAGATTCAACATATTGTCGCCGGTGAAAAACTGGGGCTGAATTATTCCGGCAATCAATCCGGTAACAACAATGAATAAGGGCAGTATCCAATCCGACAGGGATAGCGAAGCCGACCTTCCCGCATACATTGATGCATCGGAAGAAGGGCGTGTCTCGGTGTTCATGAATGGTTCTCCCGAATAGCCTGGGTACTGGTATCCAGGCACTGACTTCCGACCACGTCCGCGACTATGGCCGCTTTATCTTCCTCCGTGGGGCTCCCGTAGATTCCCGCGACCTTGCCGTCGGAGAAGGTCCAAACCGTATCGCAGAGTTCAATAGTTTCTGGTAAATCACTCGACATGACGACCACCCCGATGCCCGTGGCGGCAATGGCGCGGATGCGCAGGTGGATATGTCGTTTTGCTTCCAGATCGACACCAGCGGTAGGTTCCTCAAGTACCAACACCCGCCGCGCCGCAGCCATTGCTCGAACCAGAAGAATCTTTTGCTGGTTTCCCCCGCTCAAGCTGGTAATAGGATCAGCACTATGGGAAAACTTAACTTGCGCTTCGCGGAGTAACTCGTCGGCACAGCGTGCCTCCTTACCGGAATTGATGAAGCCCAATCTGCTCACCGACCGCAGCTGGGTTAGCATCAGGTTTTCGCTGATTGAGCAACCGGGGAGTACACCGTTACTGGCGCGGCCGGCAGCCAGATACGACACACCCAGACGGTGTGCATGAGCCAGATCACGGGGTCGATAGCGCAGCCCGTCGAGCTGAAAGGTAACCGGTCTCATATCAGCGGTGGGAACCAGTCCAACCAACGCCTTTACCAGCGTTTCCGAGCCGCAACCGACCACCCCATATAGGCCCAGTACTTCACCACGCCCAACGGTAAGCATGCGCGGCCCATCAAAGGTAGGCATTCTTTCGATGTCGAGAAGGCGCGGGAACCCACGCTCCGATGCCTCTCGACGGCGACCGCTTTTCTGGGATTTTCCCGTGAGACGCTTCACGATATGATCCGCATCTATGTCGGAGGTGACCGGGAATGATTGTGCTACCCGGCCATCGCGCATCACCGTTACATGATCTCCCACCGTCAGCACGTCATCGATATGGTGCGTGACCAGCACTGTCGCGAGCCCGTTGTCGCGAAGCGTCCTCAATACAGCAAAGAAACGTTCCTTCTCGACCGCGCCCAGCATGGCGGTGGGCTCGTCAAAGATAATCAGCGATGGATCGGACATCAGCGACTTTCCGATTTCAACCAGCTGTTGCACCGCCACGGGAAAATGCCGCACTTCCTTTTCCATATCGATATGGGCGAGACCCAAACGCTCCAGAATCAGAGCGACCTTATCCCGTTCCTTGCGACGCGACACGAGGCAAAGCGGCGATCGGCCGGGCTCCGACCCGAGCCACAGATTAGCTCGTACCGAGAGGTGGGGAGCCAATGACAGTTCCTGGTAAACCATGACGATACCGGCAGCGCGGGCGGCACGAGGATTGTCGAATACAACCTGGCTTCCGTCATGGATGATCTCGCCCAGGTCAGCGCCATGCAGACCACAGATAATCTTTCCCACCGTGGATTTACCCGCTCCGTTTTCGCCTAAGACGCAATGGATCTTACCTTTCAGAAACACCATGGATACCTGGCTCAGAGCCTGAGTGGCACCAAACCGTTTACTGATGGAACGAACCTCAAGCAGGACCTGGCTACTCGTATCACCTGGACTAAACGAAGGTTCGGTCGCCTTTTGCATGGATACACTCATCAGCTGTACTCCGGCTATTGAAGTGCGGGTACTTTCCAGGACTTCGGAGGAATTTCATAAATCTGGAAAGGATGGGTATCAACATTCTTCGGCGTGATCAGCGTTGGGGGGACGTTGAAGTGGGGGTAGCCCAGGCCGTCTTCCGAAGCCGCTTCCAGGTTGGGTAGTGGCTTATTCTCCATTTCCCGGATAGCGTATTGAACAATCAGGCGTCCCATTATGATGCCCGGCTCGGACACCACTGCCAGCATGCGACCATCCTTGATCATGGGAACGGCCTGGCGAACCATGGAGCTGCTGACAACGCTCACCTTTCGGTTTTGTTGACGAACCGCCTGAGCCGCCCCCATGCCGAGGGAGATTTCCGGGGTGTAGATGAAGTTGATGTCACGGTTGCGCAATAGCAGATCTGAGGCCCGCGTCAGGCCAGCCTGCAGACCCAGCTCCCCTCCGAATGAACCGTCCAGCACTGTCATCGAATTACATTTAGAGGCTGCCTCGGTAAATCCCACATAGCGCAAACGAACCCATTCGGCTCCCGCCGGGCCAGGGATGGTGGCCACGGTCTTTTTGTCCGCTCCGCTATTGCACACTGCCTTCGCCAACGCGGAGCCAATTGACCGGTCGTCTTGAAGCACACCGAAGTCAACATTCGGGCTGTTTACCGGAATCCCCACCGAAGCGACCTTCATGCCGGCGCTTTTCAGTGATTTTATGATCGGGTCATAGCCGTCATAGGCCGCCGGCGCGAGTACCGCGATATCAGCTTTCAGGTTCTTAATCGATTCCAACTGCGCAAATTGCTCACGGACATTGCCATAGGCCCCCGCCACCGATACCTGTAAAACATTGACACCAGCCCGCTTTGCTTCGTCGGTAATGCCGTAAACGATTCCTTTATAGAAATCGTCATGTAGGTGAACGACCGTGACGCCGATAGTGAACGGCTTCTCCGCTTTAAGAGGCTCAATCAAACCAACCAGACGGTCTTCTTCTTGAGCTTGGGCGAGTCCACCGAACACGAGCCCCCCCAGACACAAAAAGCGCATCGCCGTGATTATGAAATTTTTCATTGTGTTTCTCCGCGATAATGGTAAGGCATTCATAAAAAATAAAAATTCCAGTTCTCAAGGCGCGTTTATCGGACGACGACCCCCAAGCCCTTTTCTTCATCGAACTCATAAAGGCCATCAAGAAATATCTTGGTCTTCTCGTACCATTTCCTTTGCCTTGGCTGATCCGGAGCTCTGTCAATCGGTCGTCCTCCCTTGAAGATAAAATCAAACGATCGGGGACGTTGCAGAATCCGGATGTCCTTGGTTGGATCTCCAGGCACCACCAGAACATCACCGAGGCGACCGGCTTCGAGTTTCCCGATTTCATGGCCATAGCGAGGGAAAAGGCGCGTAGCGGCGAGCGTATTGGCGTGGATTGCTTGCAAGGGCGTCAGGCCAAGATGCGTGGTGAAAATTTCCATTTCACGAGCGTGCCATTGGCCATAAGGAACCGGCGACCAACCGCTTTCACTACCGGCGATCATCGGTATGCCGGCATCATAAGCACGGCGTAGATTCTCAGAAGCCGCTTCCAACTCTGCCTGGAAAGCGCTGGCGCTGGACGCGCCCGCCAGGGATTGCTTTGCTTCCAGAATATTAACGAGAAGAGTCAGCGTTGGCGTGATAACACAGTTGTTCTTGATACATGCTTCAATACCCTCGTCATCAATAAACGAGGCATGAAAAATGTTGTCGAATCCGGCCCGCGCTGACAACAGCACGGAATCCCTCGAGCGTGCATGCACGCTGCAAATCCGGCCCAGGCGATGCGTTTCCTCGGCCATGATGCGGAATTCCTCGTATGTAAACGCGGAGGAACCTAAAGCATCCGGCGTGATCAGGTTGTCGTTCGAACCGGAGACCTTGATGGCATCCACTTCATCCTTGACCTGATAGCGAATCGCCTCAACCAGGTCATCACGGTTTTTCACCAGTACGGCGCTTTGCCCCGGTGGAAATTCCATACCGTTAGGAAACGAGTCCTCGAGGCCCTGATGATTGGTCAACTGCTTTCCGGAAACAGTGAAACGTGGCCCTTCGAACATGCCGGTATCTATGGCGTCACGCACCGCTTGAGCGATGTTGTAAGTGGTGGCGGCATCGAAAGCGCTGGTCACGCCGGCCTGCAATACCTTTTTGGCGTAATAGATAGCTTTCGCGGTTCGGAATTCGACCGGTGTGTAAAGCGCGTTTTCTTCCTCGGAACGGGATTCACCAAAGGAGATATGTGTATGGCCATCTACCAGGCCTGGCAAAATTGATCGATCTGGCAGATCAATAATTTCCAGTTGCGAATCAAGATATTTTTGCGGCAGGGCGCGGACTTCTCCAACCCAACCAATACGCTCCCCTTCCATTACCAGGGCACCTTGTTCAATCGGATCATCCAAGGTGCCGTCAATGATTCGTCCTTTCAGTATGTAACCACGCGGGTTCGTCATGGAGATTCTCCTGGGGAAACTGGGTCAATATCAGTGGGGCTGGAAGACGGCATCGAACAGATCAGTAGCCAGCGCCAAGAAGGTTTCACGTCGTTCGAAAGCCACGGAATGCGAGCACTGGCGAAGCAAGGTAAGATCTGCCCGAGGTAAACTTCCTGCGATATGAATCGAGCTGGAGGGAGGAAATGCGATGTCATCGCGACCGTGTAGCAAAGCCACCGGGCACTGCACCCTGGCCAGAAGGTCGTCGCCGAGAATCGCTGCCTCCACGTACCGGGCAGGGTCGCCTTCAAACATCCGATTGAAGTAATCGGCGTAGCCGGCTGCGAAAATCACCGGCTCCCGTGCCGACAAGTAGGCCTCATCGATAACCGAGTGATCATGAATCAGGCCCTTCAACGTGCTGACCAACTCTTCCCTATTAGTCGGACAACGCCAGGTTCGAGCCGTGGCCTGGTTCGGCTTGAAGGCTTTTCCCATGGTGCCCGTGGTCAGCACGGCGGCGATCCGCGGTTGGTCCACGGCGAGAGTCAGGGCCAGGGCACCAGACAGGGAATGGCCGATCACGCCTACCTTGTCTTGTTCAATGCGCGCCAGCATGGCCTCCGCCTGACGAACCCACATGGCAAAGTCAAAATACGGAGGCACGGCGCGGCGATCACTTTTCCCAAAGCCAAGCAAATCCATGGCGAACACCTGGTAGCGCTCACACAGGGCCGGGAGCACTGAGCGCCAATTGCCCATGGAAGAAGCCCCGGGGCCTGAACCGTGCAGCAATAGCAGGGGCTTGCCCTTCCCCCCGTGGTAGTAAGCTACTGAACGTCCCTCGAATTCGAAGTTCTCTTGTTGCACTCGCCGACTCCCCTACACAGTGATCAATACCCTTTGATAACTCATAAAATCCATTTTTTATGAGATCATAGGATGCTTCATGCGATAACTGTGCCAAAACCATATTTTATTCTTTTATGGATGAGATCTTCTTAAGTGGTAGAATGCGTCTAAAAGTAGTTACACCATGGAAAAAATCATGAAAAATCAACGGGAAACGAGAATGTTGAGCACTGCGGTGTTCGATGTGATTCGCGAGCGGATTCTCAATGGCGAGCTACTACCGGGGCAGAAGCTGAAGATCTCGCAACTTGCCGAAACCCACAAAGTGAGCCTCAACGTGGTGCGTGAAGCTCTGAATCGACTCACTGGAGAGCAATTGGTGGATCTTGCTCCCCAGCAAGGCTTCACCGTGCGGGCGCTTTCCGAGGATGATCTGATTGATCTGTTCGCGCAGCGCATCATCTTCGAAGGCATCGCCTTGCGGCAATCCATCATCAACGGTGACCTTGAATGGCAGTCAAGGGTCCTGGCGGCGCATCACCGGCTTAGCCGTACCCCTGCTGTTGACCCGGAGAATCCAGACCGTCTCAATCCGGAATGGCTGAGCCGGCATGAGGAATTCAATGTCGTGATGATGGCCTGCTGCGGCAGTCCCCGGTTGATACAAATGGTTCGGCAACTGGCCGAGGCGGCGGCGTTGTACCAACGTGCCCTGTTACCCACCAGCGCCGACCGGGCTGAACGAAATAGTGAACACGATGATCTGCTTGAGGCTATTCTGGAAGGTGAGGCGGACAAGGCCGTGGTGATTCTGACCAGGCATCTCGAACAAACCCGGGACGTGATGCTTCCGGTGTTACGACAAGGAGGCGGGGTGCCTCAGGCGAATAAAAGAGCCGCGGTGCAATTGGTTGGAAAATAGCCCCGGCTTTATTTACCGATACAGAAGGAAGAAAAAATCCGGCCGAGAAGATCATCGGCGGTAAAGGCGCCCGTGATTTCCTCCAGCGCGTGCTGGGCGGCACGGAGATCCTCGGCGAGCAACTCACCGGCGGCGTGGGCGTGCAACTGGTCACGGCCCTTCGCCAGGGCCGCCAGGGCCTGTTCCAGGGCGGTGATGTGGCGGCGCCGGGCGGAGAAACGGCTTTGCCCGGTACCCTGGTAACCGGCGGCGGTCTTGAGATGGTCTCGCAGTTCCAGCAGGCCCTGGCCGGTGGCGGCGGACAGCACGAAGGTATCCGGCAGGTTCGGGTGCGGACCCGGCGCCAGACCGCTCAGGTCGGCTTTGTTGAGCACCCGGGTCACCGGCAGGTCAAGGCCATCCAGCTCTTTCTGGCTGCTCGGTAGCAACCCGGCCAGGTCATCCAGATTCACCCCCGCCTCCTGGGAATCCACCACCACCAACAGGCGATCCGCTTTGCGGATTTCCGCGAAGGCGCGCCGGATACCTTCCTGTTCCACCCGGTCCGGACTCTCCCTCAGACCGGCGGTATCGATCAGGTTAAGGGGCAGCCCGTCCAGTTGGATCGCTTCACGCAGGACATCCCGGGTGGTGCCGGCCACCTCGGTGACGATAGCGGCCTCGTGGCCGGCCAGGGCGTTCATCAGGGAGGATTTGCCGGCATTGGGCTTGCCGGCGATTACCAGAGTCAGGCCTTCGCGTACCAGCCGGCCCTGGCGGGCACTGGCCAGCACCGCGCCGGCCTGGTCGATGACCCGGTCGAGATCGTCGGCGACACCGCCTTCGGAAAGAAAATCGATCTCTTCCTCCGGAAAATCGATGGCGGCCTCCACATAGATGCGCAACTGAATCAGTTGCTCGACCAGGGCGTTCACCTCACGGGAAAACGCCCCTTGCAAGGAATGCACCGCGGCGCGAGCGGATTCCCGGGTGCCGGCGTCGATCAGATCGGCGATGGCCTCCGCCTGAGTCAGGTCCATCTTGTCGTTGAGAAAGGCGCGCTGGGAGAACTCCCCGGCCCGGGCCGGCCGACCACCGTGGTGTACGCAGGCGGCCACCAGGGCGTCCAGGATCACCGGCCCACCGTGCCCCTGCAGCTCCACCACGTCTTCGCCGGTGAAGGAACCCGGCGCCGGAAACCATAGCACCAGGCCCTCATCGATGGTCTCGCCATCCGGATCACTGAAGCGAGCGAAATGGGCGGTGCGCGGCGTCAGTTCACGATCACCGATCAAAGCCCCGGCAATCCGCCTGGCGTCCGGTCCGGACAAACGCACCACGCCTACTCCACCCCGACCAGGAGCGGTGGCGACAGCGACGATGGTATCCGGAGCGGTAACAGACATGAGGGAATTATACGCTGTGGGAGCGGCTAAAGCCGCTCCCATGCGTGGCGCGGATCGGTCAGCTTCCGCTTTCGATCTTGCGGGTGATCACGTATTGCTGACCGATGGACAACAGGTTGTTGGTCAGCCAGTACAGCACCAGACCGGCCGGGAACCACAGCATGAACACCGAGAAGATCAGCGGCATCCACTTCATAACCTGGGCCTGGGTAGGGTCCGCGGGAGTCGGGTTCAGGCGGGTCTGCAGGAACATGGACGCGCCCATCAGGATCGGCAGCACGAAGTACGGGTCCATCACCGACAGGTCATTGATCCACAGGAAGAACGGGGCCTGGCGCAGCTCCACGGATTCCAGCAGCACATAGTACAGGGAGATGAACACCGGCATCTGCACCAGCATCGGCAGACAGCCGCCCAGCGGATTGATCTTTTCGCGCTGGAACAGCTTCATGGTTTCCTGCTGCTGCTTCTGACGGTCGCTCTTGTATTCTTCCTTGATGCGCTGCATTTCCGGAGCCACCTTGCGCATCTTCGCCATGGAGCGATAGCTGGTGGCACTGAGCTTGAAGAACAGCATCTTGATGATGAACGTCAGCAGGATGATGGCGACGCCCCAGTTGCCGACGCCAAACCCGAGATCCAGGTCCAGGCCAAACAGGTCCAGCTGGCCGCTTTGCAGGAACACCAGCACGTGGAAGATCGGCTGGGCGATGAACCACAGCCAGCCGTAGTCCACGGTCATGTTCAGGCCGGGGCTGATCGCCTGCAGATGGTCCTGAACCTTGGGGCCGGTGTAGAACTCGGCGTAGAACACCTTCTCCTCGCCCGGTGCCACTTCCTGGTTGCCGCCCACGAAGCGCAGCAGGTACTCGTCCCGGTTCTGGCGGTACACCGTGGAATAGGTGTAGCGGCCCTGCGCATCCGGCACCCAGGCGGACACGAAGTAGTGCTGGAGCATGGCGATCCAGCCGCCTTCCTGAGTCAGCTTGAGCGGGTCTTCCTGAATATCATCGAACGGCAGCTTGTTGTAGGGCTTTTCGGCGCTCCAGTAGGCGGCTCCCAGATAGGTCGGCATGGGGATGAAGCCCTGGGTGCTCTTGCCCGGGTCCTCGCTGCCGTCCCGCTTGATCTGGCCGTACAGGGCGCCCTGCCAGGGCTGATTGCCGTTATTGCGAACAATATGGCTGACCCGGACCAGGTAGCTGCCACGCTCGAAGGTATAGCGTTTGATGATCCGTACACCACCGCCCTGATCCAGGGTCAGGTCCACGTTCAGTTCCTTTTCACCGTCGCCCAGGCTGTAGCTGGTACGGGCGGTGGACCAGGTAGGGCGTCCCTCTCGGGTATCGGTGCCGTTGGGGCCAACCAGCCCGCTCTGCGCCACATAGGTCCGGGTGGCGTCATTTTCCAGCAGCACGAAGGGTTGATCCGGTGTGTTGGCGTGGCGGGGGTATTCCGGTAGCGCCACTCGCACCACGTCGCCACCCACTGGATTGATCTCCAGTGTCAGCACGTCGGTCTTGACCTGGATACGGTCGGTCCCCTGTTCATCGGACCCGGCGGCATTACCGTCGTCAGCGGCGACGACGTCGGGCACCGCGCCGGGTTCCGGAGCGCTGTCCGGCTCGGGGAGCAGATGCTCCTCGTCCTGATCCGCGGCGGCGCCGTTATCGGGGGCGGAGGTCCGCTCCTGCACCACGGGGGTGTCCGGAGCCATGTAGTCCTGTTGCCAGGCCTGGATCAGCAGGTAGGAAACAACGGCGATGCCGGTGATCACTAACGCTCGGGGGATATCCATAGTCAGATTTAATTCTGGCGAGAAAAAGCGGACGGCAGTTTCTCAGTCTTGCCCTCGCTTGGCAAGCAGCTTGTCCAGCAGCCCGGCCAAGAGCGGCGTGGCGCCACGGCCACCATCGGCGGGACAGGGAGCCCGTAGCAGCACGATCAGATCCAGGCCGGCCAGCTCATATTGGCGTAGCCGGAACTGCTCCCGAGCGCGGCGCTTGAGCGCGCCACGATCCACCGCGCGGCGGGCGCGGCGGCGACCGACGACCAACCCGAGGCGGGCATGGGGCAAACCATTGCGGCGAGCAAGAATCAGGAAATGGCGGTCGGAGACCCGGTAGTCCGGGGCATCGAACACGGCCCGGAACCGGACGCCGTCGACAAGGCGCTGTTCACGGGTGAAGAGAAGCGGGCGTGAATCGTCGGGCGCTGACCGGTGCACTATGGGAACAGTGACGGGAATCAGTCAGCGCCAGAGGCTGACTTATACCGTCAGCCGTTTACGGCCCTTGGCACGACGAGCGGCCAATACTTTACGGCCATTCTTGGTGGCCATACGGGCACGGAAACCGTGGTTGCGCTTACGCTTGATGTTGCTCGGCTGGAATGTCCGTTTCATGGCGTCATCCCCAAAAGTGGCTTGGTGGTCTAAGAGGGCGCGGATCATAGCCCTGGGGCGGGTTGCTGTCAATGCCCGTTTGAGGGGTGGGGGTCTGTTACCAATAGATTTATGAATTTAAATATTTTTTAGTAGCAGTGGTAATAGTAAGGGAAGGGCTTTTTTGTGGAAAAGTCTAAAAAAACATTGAAAATCAACATGTTGTCATGTTGGTAACTGACGTATAACTGTGTGTAACCCCTGGTGACGACAGGCGGATAGTCTGTCAAAAGTTGTGGAATGAATTTGTTCATGGGGTTGTCCCCAGGGTTATGAGCCCGGTGGCGCACAGGGTTGTGGCCGTAGTTATCCACAGAGCGTGGGGGCGGAAAAACAGAGCCCAAGCTGTGGATAATCGACCGGGCGGGGGTATAGAATGCAACGTCTTGTTTTTCATGCATTCAGGCAAAGGCGGGGACGTGTCCGAGGAGCTTTGGCATCGCTGTTTGACGCGGCTGGAGGATGAATTGCCCTCGCAGCAATTCAATATGTGGATCCGGCCGCTGCAGGTGACGGCGTCGGCGAATGGCGGAGAACTCACCCTTTTCGCGCCCAATCGCTTCGTGGTCGACTGGGTTCGCGACAAATATCTGGAGCGTATCGGTGAAGTGCTGGGCGAGCTGCAAAGCGGTCCCCTGCCCCAGTTGCGCCTTGAGGTGGGCAGCTCGCGAGCGCCGGCGGCCCCGATTCGTGCCCCGGCACCGGCGGAGCGTCGTGCTCCCCAAGCGGTCAGCGAGCCCCGTGCCAAGGCGGTGTCGCCGGAGCTGGGAGGCGCCGCGAAGCATCGTAGTAACCTCAATTCCAGCTTTACCTTCGTCACCTTCGTGGAAGGTAAGTCCAACCGCATGGCCTGCGCCGCCGCCCAACAGGTGGCGGAGAATCCGGCCAGCCATGGGTACAACCCGCTGTTGTTGTATGGTGGCGTGGGGTTGGGCAAGACCCACCTTATGCACGCGGTGGGCAATGAACTGCAGCGGCGCAATCCCAACGCCAAGGTGGTGTATCTGCACAGCGAGCGGTTCGTGGCGGACATGATCTCGGCGTTGCGCAACAAGACCATCAACGAGTTCAAACGCTTCTACCGGTCGGTGGACGCCTTGTTGATTGATGATATTCAATTTTTTGCAGGAAAGGAGCAGTCCCAGGAGGAGTTCTTCCATACCTTTAATGCTTTGCTGGAAAACGGCCAGCAGATCATCCTGACCTGCGACAAATTTCCCAAGGAAGTGGACGGTCTTGAGGAGCGCCTCAAGAGCCGGTTCGGCTGGGGGCTGTCCCAGCCGTTGGAACCGCCGGAGCTGGAAACCCGGGTGGCGATTCTCAAGAAGAAGGCGGAAGAGGCCCGGGTGGAACTGCCCGATGATGCCGCCTTCTTTATTGCGCAGCGTATCCGTTCCAACGTACGTGAACTGGAGGGGGCGCTACGCCGGGTGATTGCCCATGTGCGTTTCACCGGTGCCCAGATCGATATCGGCCTGATCAAGGAAGCGCTGAAGGACCTGATTGCCCTGCAGGCCCGGCAGATCAGTATCGACAATATTCAGCGCACCGTGGCGGAATACTACAAGATCAAGGTGCCGGATCTTCATTCACCGCGGCGCACCCGTTCCGTGGCCCGGCCCCGCCAGGTGGCGATGGCCCTGTCCAAGGAACTGACCAGCCACAGCCTGCCGGAGATTGGGGAGAGTTTCGGCGGCCGGGATCACACCACGGTCCTGCACGCCTGTCGCAAGGTGGCGGAATTGCGGGAATCGAACCCGGAAATAGAAGAAGATTACCAGAACCTCCTGCGGACGCTGACGTCCTGACGGATCAACTGATAACGGGAAAGCGAGTCATGAAATTCTCCATCAACCGTGAACAACTGCTCAAGCCGCTGCAGCAGGTCGCCGCGGTGGTCGAAAAACGCCAAACGCTACCGGTTCTGTCCAATGTGCTGATGGAAGTGGGCGACGGCCAGCTTTCCCTGACCGGCACCGACCTGGAGCTGGAGTTGGTGGCGCGGCTGCCGCTGGAGGGGGAACATCAGCCCGGGGAGACCACGGTGCCGGCGCGTAAGCTGGTGGATATCGCCAAGAGCCTGCCGGCGGAAGCGGACATCCGCTTCGAGCTCGACGGCGAGCGCATGCTGGTGCGCTCCGGTCGCAGCCGCTTCTCCCTGACCACCCTGCCGGCGTCCGAGTTTCCCAACCAGGAAGAGGACAGCAGTGGATCCGTGCTGGACATCGCGCCGTCCGCCCTGCGTGGCCTGATTGACCACACGGCGTTTTCCATGGCCCAGCAGGATGTGCGCTATTACCTCAATGGCATGCTGTTTGAGCTGCGCCCCGGCATGCTGAGGGCGGTCTCCACCGATGGTCATCGGCTGGCGCTTTGCGATGCCGCCATGGAGGGCCAGAGCGAGGAGGCCTCGGTGATCCTGCCGCGCAAGGGGGTGATGGAGCTGTCCCGGATTCTGGCCGATGCCGGTGAATCGGCGCGCCTCACCCTGGGCCGCAACCATGTGCGGATCATAGCGGGTTCGATCACCTTTACCTCCAAGCTGGTGGACGGCAAGTTCCCGGAATACGAGCGGGTGATTCCCAAGGACGGTTCCCGGATCGTACTGGCGGATCGGGAAACCCTGCGCCAGGCATTGGCCCGGGTGGCCATTCTTTCCAACGAGAAATACCGTGGGGTACGCGTTCAGCTGTCGGAAGGCAGCCTGCGCATCATTGCCAACAACCCGGAGCAGGAAGAGGCGGAGGAAGAAGTCTCCGTGGACTTCAACGGTGGCCCGCTGGAGATCGGCTTTAATGTGAGTTACCTGCTGGATGTGCTTAACACCATGGATGGCACCCAGGCGCGGTTGGAACTGGGGGACAGTAACAGCAGCGCGCTGATCACCGATCCGGAGCATGAGGCGGCCCTTTATGTGGTCATGCCGATGCGCCTTTGATCCTCATTCTTTCCGGCCCGGCGGTCTCGCCGGGCCCCTGCCCTTCCTGCCCTCCTCATGCTCGCCGATCTGAGACTCACGGATTTCCGCAACTATCGGGAAGCCGAAATCGCGCCTGCCCCCGGTCTGAATATCATTCTGGGGGATAACGGCAGCGGCAAGACCAGCTTGCTGGAGGCGATCTATTTTATCGGCAGTGGTGGTCGTTCCTTCCGTGGCGGACGCCTTTCCCGTCTGGTCCGGGATGGGGCGCCGGCCGCGACCTTGTTTGCTCGGGTAGAACAGGGGGAGCATCGGCACCGTCTGGGTATCCGGCGAGCCCCCGGAGGCATCGAGTCTCTGAAGCTTAATGGCGCTACGCCGGGTGCCCTCAGTGACGTGGCTGCCCTGCTCCCGGTTCTGGCATTGCATCCCCAGTCGGTGGACCTGGTATTCGGGCCTTCCGCTTTGCGCCGCCGTTTTCTGGACTGGGGAATGTTCCACGTGGAACATTCTTTCCTGCCTATCTGGAAGGAGGCCAACGCGGCCCTCAAGCAGCGTAATGCTCTGTTGAGGTCCGGGAGGGTGACGCCTCGGGAATTACGTTACTGGGACCAGAAATTAGCCGCCAGTTCTGGTAGTATCGAACAGTTGCGCAGCGGCTATTTGAAGCGTCTCAAAGCCCATTGGCGGACGGTTCTGGCCATGCTGGCGCCGGAGTTGAAAAGCGACCTTTTCCTGCAAACCGGCCTGCGGGACGGCGAGTCCTACCTGGACGCACTCGCCCGCACTCGCGATGAAGATCTGCGTCGGGGGTTCACTCATACCGGGTTTCACCGCTCGGAATTGAAGATAACCGTCGGCGGCACCCTGGCCCGGGATCGTGTATCCCGGGGCCAGGCCAAAATTCTGGCCTACGGCCTGGTGCTGGCTCAGCTTCCTCTGATTGAGGAGGCGGGGAAAGTCTGCACGTTACTGGTGGACGATCTGGGCTCCGAGTTGGATCAAGAGCACAGAACTACCCTGCTTCGGTTTTTGGCGGGGGGAACTCACCAGACATTGATTACCGCGGTGGACCGGGTTCAACTGGCCCCCGCCGTGGACGAAAAGACGGGCGCAGCGGCCCGAATGTTCCACGTGGAACATGGCCGTGTTCAGCGGATATCGGACGATCCATAGGATAAAGAGATGGCGGAGAAAGATTACGATTCATCCAGTATCAAGGTGCTTAAAGGCCTGGATGCCGTTCGTAAACGTCCTGGCATGTACATCGGGGACACCGACGATGGCACCGGCTTGCACCACATGGTGTTCGAGATCGTCGATAACTCCATCGATGAGGCGCTGGCGGGCCATTGCTCTGAAATCCGGGTAACCATCCATGCGGATGAATCCGTCTCGGTATCGGACAACGGTCGCGGTATTCCCGTGGATATGCATCCGGAAGAAGGGGTCAGCGCTGCTCAGGTGATCATGACCGTACTTCACGCCGGGGGTAAGTTCGACGATAACTCCTATAAAGTCTCCGGTGGCCTGCACGGGGTGGGGGTGTCCGTGGTCAATGCTCTGTCCGAGCAGTTGAAGCTGACCATCCGCCGCCATGGCAAGGTGTACGAGCAGAGCTACCGCCACGGTGTGCCGGAGAAGGAGCTGGAAGTTGTCGGTACCACGGACAGCACCGGGACGGCGATCCACTTCCGCCCGTCGCCCGAGACCTTCACTAACATCCTGTTTCACTACGACATTCTGGCCAAGCGGCTACGGGAACTGAGCTTCCTGAATTCCGGTGTGCGTATCCATCTCAGTGATGAGCGCAGCGGTGACGAGGATGTGTTTCAGTACGATGGCGGCCTGAGTGCCTTCGTGACCTACCTTAACCGCAGCAAGAGTGCCCTCAACGAGGTGTTCCATTTCCAGATTGATCGCGAAGACGGGATCGGCGTGGAAGTGGCCATGCAGTGGAATGATTCCTACCAGGAAAACATCTTCTGCTTTACCAACAATATTCCCCAGCGAGATGGGGGTACCCATCTGGCGGGCTTTCGGGCCGCCCTGACCCGCAGCCTGAACAACTACATGGATCGGGAAGGCTACCTGAAAAAGGAAAAGGCCAACCCCACCGGGGATGACGCCCGCGAAGGCCTGACGGCGGTGATTTCGGTGAAGGTACCGGACCCCAAATTCTCCAGTCAGACCAAGGATAAGCTGGTCTCCTCCGAAGTGAAGACCGCGGTGGAGCAGACCATGGCCGAGTTGTTCCAGGATTATCTCCTTGAGCATCCCACCGAGGCCAAGGTGATCGTGCAGAAGATCATCGACGCGGCCCGCGCGCGGGACGCCGCGCGCAAGGCCAGGGAAATGACCCGCCGCAAGGGGGCGCTGGACATCGCCGGCCTGCCCGGCAAGCTGGCGGACTGCCAGGAAAAGGACCCGGCGTTCTCGGAACTCTACATCGTGGAGGGTGATTCCGCGGGCGGTTCCGCCAAACAAGGCCGGGATCGCAAGTATCAGGCTATCCTGCCGCTCAAGGGTAAGATCCTGAACGTGGAGAAGGCGCGCTTTGATAAGATGCTCTCCTCCCAGGAAGTCGCCACCCTGATTACCGCTCTGGGTTGTGGCATCGGTCGGGATGAATATGACGCCGACAAACTGCGTTACCACCGAATCATCATCATGACCGACGCCGATGTGGATGGCTCCCATATTCGCACCCTCCTGCTCACCTTCTTCTTCCGGCAGATGCCGGAGATGATTGAGCGCGGCCATGTTTATATTGCCCAGCCGCCCCTCTACAAGGTGAAAAAGGGCAAGCAGGAAACCTATATCAAGGATGATCCGGCGCTGGAGGATTACCTTACTACCCTGGCCCTGGACAAGGCGGCCTTGTACCCCGGTAACGATGCGCCGCCGATCAGCGGCGAACCGTTGGCCAAGCTGATCGACGAATACCGTCAGGTGATGCGCATCGTCGACCGCCAGTCCCGCGTGTTCCCGGCGGTGGTGCTTGAACAGATGATCTATATGAGCTCCCTGGACGAGAAACGCCTGGCCGACCAGGCGGCCATGGACGATTGGTGTCAACGTTTGGGGGCCCGGGTGGATTCGCTCACCGATGGCACCCAGCACTTTACGGTTACCGCTGAAGCGGACCAGGAGCGCGGCCTGTATCTGCCACGTGTGCAAGTGCTCGCTCACGGTATACCCCGTGAATACCGGGTCACTCTGGAATTTCTCCAGTCACCGGATTACGGGCGCATCAAGGGTCTCGGCGAGAAGCTGGAGGGCCTGCTGGCCGATGACGCGGCGGTGGAGCGGGGCGAAAGCCGCCGTCCCATCCGTCACTTCGCGGAGGCGCTGTCCTGGTTGATGCAGCAGGCCCGTCGGGGCACCAGCGTGCAGCGCTACAAAGGGCTGGGGGAAATGAACGCGGAGCAGTTGTGGGAAACCACCATGGACCCGGAATCCCGGCGCATGCTGCAGGTGACGGTGGAGGATGCCATCGCGGCGGATCAGATCTTCACTACCCTGATGGGCGATGACGTGGACCCCCGGCGTCAGTTCATCGAATCCAACGCGCTTCAGGTGTCCAATCTGGATATTTAAGGCGGGGGAACGGCGGCGGCGCAACCGTAACCGGTTGCGACCGCCGGACGGGCCGTTTTTGTTGCTTATACTTCGAATTCTTCCAGCTTGGCACCACTTTCCAGGGCGTCGCGCAGCCATACCGGGCGCTTGCCACGGCCGGTCCAGGTTTGGGATGCATCCCGCGGATTGCGGTATTTGATCTTGGCCGGTTTGCGCACGGCGGCTTTTTTCTTGCGGGTTGCCTTGCGCGCGGTGGTCTTCTTGCGGCTTTTGCTTTTCTCTTCCAGCAGGTCATCGACGGATACGCCCAGGTCCTTGGCGATCTTGTTGATCTCCGCCTGCGCGCTCTTCACGGCTTCCATGCGTTTCTTCTCGAGCTTGCGCTCGGCCTGCTTGATCAGTTTTTCCAGTTCGGCGACGGAATAATCGTCCAGGTTAATAGTCATTTCACGTGTTCCTTAAGGGGTTATAACGGACCATAACGCCGCTGACTGTAATTTTTATCCGGGGAAAAGGCAATTAGGGCTTTGTATTTTTGTTTAAATGTCCCGGATAATGATAAGTAATCCATTCCTGGGTCAGCCGGGTTACCGTTTTGGCGTCTTTATCGGTGGTATTAATGGGCGGGCTGATGCGCAGCACGATTTCGCCGGGAAAGCGTAACCAGGAGCGGGCCGGCCAGCAATCACCGCTATTGTGAACCACCGCCACCACGGGAACCTGATTACGGCACGCCAGCAAGGCGCCGCCGTGATTAAAATGGCCGAGCGTGCCTGGCGATTGTCGGGACCCTTCCGGATAGATCACTACCGGAATGCCACGGCCAAGCCGATCGGCGCCCTGCTCCAGAACCGCGCGCAGCGCCGCCCTGCCCTTGGTACGGTCAATCCGGATTGGATTAAGCAGCGCCACCCCCCAACCGAAAAACGGCAGCCACAGCAGCTCTCGTTTCAACACCGTGGCCTGCGGCGAGATCAGGAGCTGCAGGAAGAAGGTTTCCCAGCTGCTTTGGTGATTCGCCAACACCACCGCCGCCCCCCGGGGCAGGTTTTCACGCCCTTCCACGCGAATAGTCACCCCGTTCAAACGCTTCAACAGCGCCATGGCGAAAACCGTCCACAGGTTCACGAAACGGTAACGTCGCTCGAACGGTAAAAAAGGACCGATGATCACGCAGAAAATACTGTGGATGATGCCGGCCAGATTATAGAGCACGAAAAAAAGAGCACTGCGAACGACAATACCGGGGGTTACCGGCTGGCGGTCGGCGGGAGGGTTCATGAATGGTCCTTGAGAAATACATCGACGAAATGGGCCAGCGAATCGTACACCGCCACTGGCCCGAGATCCTCGGGCAAGCCCTTTTCCAGGGTGCGGCGGCCCTTTCCGGTACGCACCAACACCGGCTCGCAACCGCGCGCTTGGCCAGCCTGCAGGTCCCTCAGACTATCACCAACCAGGGGCACACCGGTTACCTCGCCATAATCGGCAACAATTTGGTCCAGCAGGCCCGGCTTCGGTTTGCGGCAATCGCAGCCGTCGTCGGGCCCGTGCGGACATACATAGATGCCGTCCAGGTGGGCGCCGGCTTCCGCTAGATGATCGCCCATGCGTTGGTGGATGGCGGCCAGGGTGGTGGCGTCGAAGTAACCCCGCGCCAACCCGGATTGATTGGTGGCCACCACCACCCGGTAACCGGCTTGATTGAGGCGGGCAATGGCCTCGGCGCTGCCGGGCAGCGGCCGCCATTCCGCCGGGCTTTTGATATAGGCGTCGGAGTCTTCATTGATGACCCCGTCTCGGTCGAGAATGACCAGTCTGTTGATACTCATGGCGGCGAGTATATCAGGCCATGGTATCGACGATGCCTCCTTCCACGCGCAAAGCGGCGCCGGTGGTGGCAGAGGCCTGGGGTGACGCCAGGTAAACGGCCATATTGGCCACCTCTTCCACGTCGGCCACCCTCTGGATGATGGAGCTGGGCCGGTTCTCGCGCACGAAACGCTCCTCCACCTCCTGCTCGGACACACCCTGCTCCTCGGCCATCTGTTTGAGCATCTTGCCAACCCCCTCGGAACGCGTCGGCCCGGGCAGGATGGCGTTCACCGTAACCCGGGTGCCGGCGAGTACCTTGGCCAGGCCCCGGGAGATGGACTGCACCGCGCTTTTGGTCATGCCGTAGTGAACCATCTCGGTGGGGATATTCAGCGCCGATTCGCTGGACAGGAATAATATCCGCCCCCAGTTTCTCTCCTTCATGCCACGGGCGTAATGGCGGGACAGGCGCACGGCGCTCATTACATTCACTTGGAAAAAGGTCTCCCAGTCTTCATCGGGAATCTCGAAAAAAGGCTTGGGCTGAAAAATACCCACATTATTAACCAGGATATGCGCGTCCGGATGGGCATCGATCAATGTCTGGCAGCCCTCCGCGGTGCCCAGGTCGGCGGCCACGCCGGCCACGGACGCCTCGGGTACGGCCTGCCGCAGCCGGGCGATGGCGTCATTGACGCGCTGTTCGGTACGACCGGTGATCACCACATCGGCGCCGGCTTGCGCCAATCCCTGGGCGATGCCGAAGCCGATGCCGGCGGTGGAACCGGAAACCACCGCCTTTTTGCCGGATAGATCAATACGCATGATGCCACTCCAACGATAATGAAAGGGGATACCGGGGAGGTGGCGATGGGGTGCTTCGATCTCAAGGGCCGGCGGCCAGGCCCAGCATGTCGGCCAGGCTCAGGTTGGTGTCTTCCTCCACCAGTTGGATGTGCGCCTCCAGGTCACGCAGATGCCGGTCCATCTCCCGGCGGGCGCCGCGCACGTCCCCTTTCTCCAGGCAATCCACGACCCGCTCATGCTCGTCGTGCTCGCAGGTGGCGTTGCCCGGCGGTTGAAACAACGCCACCACCAGGGAACAACGGGAAATCAGTTCCGACAGATAGCGTTGCAACATCGGATTGCGGGACAGCTCGCCGAGCCGGAGATGGAAGGCACTGGCCAGCCCCGCCCATTCGGTCTGGGCGTAACGGTGCATGGCGGCGTGCTCCTTGCGCAGCTGGCGGCGCAGCGAGGCGTAATCCGCCCGCGTGGCGTGCTCCGCCACCAGTGGCAACACCGCCTCTTCCAGGGCGCGACGCGCCTCGAACAGCTTGCCCACTTCCTCCCGGCTGGGCATGGCGACAATGGCGCTACGGTTGGGTCTCAGTTCCACGATGTGATCGTGGGCGAGCCGTTGCAGTACCTTTTGCACCAGGGAGCGACCTACCCCGAACAGTTCGCACAGGGCCGCTTCGGGGAGTTTGGTGCCGGGCTTGAGCCGTTGCTCCATGACCCCGTCGACGATGGCGCCGTGGATGCGGTTTTCCTTCTCCGCCGGTGTTTCCCGGGCCGCCGGCGCCTGGCCGGCGAGCGCCTGGGGGCGCACCTTGGGTCGGCCCCGATTGCGGGTTCCGGGTCTGGTCTTGTTCATGAAAACAGACTGTCCATGTGGTCGCAGATCGCCCCCGGCGTGGTCAGCCAGAGCGCCTCGCGGTGGGCGATGATGTGTTTCAGGGCGCGACGCAGATGACGCAGCCGGTAGGGTTGACCCACCAGATACGGATGCAGGGCGATGCCCATCACCAGCGGTTGCCGCTCGGATTGTTCCAGCATTTCATCGAACTGATCCATGATCATATCGGCGAACGCCCGGGCGTCCAGCTTGCGGGCGATGATCATGGGGATGTCATTGATCTCCTGGGGATAGGGAATCGCCCACAGACCCCGACCGTCCCGGGTGGCCATGCGCACCGGCTGGTCATCGTGGCTCCAGTTCAGTGTATAGCGGTAGCCGGTCTCGGCGAGCAGGTCCGGCGTGATCCGCGATTCACCGATCCACGGCGATAGCCAGCCGGCCGGCGGCGAGCCGGCGTGATCCGCCAGGCGCTGGCGGCAGTAAACCAGCAGGGCCTGTTCGTCCGCTTCCTCCAGGGTGCCGGGGTAGTCGGCGTTGCTGTGACCGTGTCCAATCAGCTCATCACCCCGGGCCAGGCAGGCCTCCAGCAGTTCCGGGCAGTGATCGTAGAGGGCGGTGTTGGCGATGGTGCCGGTGGGCAGGCCCAGAGCATCGAACAGTTCCAGACAGCGCCAGGCTCCGACCCGGTTGCCGTATTCCCGCCAGGCGTAGTTGAGTACGTCGGGCTCCGCGAAGGCGGCGCCCAGCTTGGCGCCCATTCCCTCGCCGAACGCGAAATGCTCAAGGTTGAAGCCCAGGTACACGGCCAACCGCTTGCCACCGGGCCAGTGGTAGTCAGGCCGTTGGTGTATCGCTGAATAGTCGAAGCGGCCCGGGGCCGCCAGTGGCCCGAATCGGTCGCTCATTGCTTTGCCAGCCCGGCCCGGACCAGCAGCCATTCGGCGCTGTCGTTCCACACATCCATCTCCGTGATCAAACCGTCGCGGACCACGTATCGGTCCACGTAGCGGTTGCCTTCAAAAGGCGTGCCGTCCGGCCATTCGCCATACAGGGTGCCGATGTTGTAAACCACGGCACTTTCCAGGGTGCCGCCCTCCACCACCTCGGTGGCCTGGAAGCGTTTCTTGACCCAGGCGTAGCGCTGCTGGTTGAACGCCGTGCAGTCCGCCGGGTCGGCCATTTCGCGGTTACCGGTGAAGCGGATCTGGAGCGTGTCGGCCACGTACTGGCGGGCGGTTTCCGGGTCCGGCTTCATCAGAATAACCAGGTAGGTATTCACCAGCGTGGCCGGGTCGCGAATCGGCTGGTCGCTGTTCCAGTCTGGTGCGTTGGTCATGATCGGGTCTCCATTCTGCCCCTTGTTCGTGCGTTGCGACTCGCCCGGAATGTCGGGAAAAGCCGTGCCGCCCGTCGGCGAACCGGGCCTCCGAGTGCCCGCGAACTCCGTATTTTTTGTCGACAATTAATGGTTTATGTGACGTCAGAAATTAAAGCAATTTACGTGCCCGGCCCGTGATCGTCGCAAGATGGCACGCGCCTTGCGTTGTGGGAGACGGGGCGAACGCCCGATCCATCCCATATCCGAAAGGGGGAATCCCATGTTGTGTACCGACAAAGGGTCACGTCTTAACAAAGGTTTGTTGGCCGCCGTGTTTACCGTGCTGCTGGCCATGCTGCCGTGGCGCGCCATGGCGGCGGAGCCGATCAAGATCGGCCTGATCACCGCCTTGTCCGGGCAATCCGCCCTGGCCGGCGAAGCCATCACCCGCGGCCTGCAAACCGCCATTGACGAAATCAACGCCGACGGCGGCCTGCTCGACGGCCGGGAGCTGGTGCTGGTGCGCCGCGACGACGAGGCCAACCCGGCCAAGGGCGTGGTGGCGGCCCGGGAACTGATCCACAAGGAGAAGGTGGCGGTGCTGTTCGGTGGTCTGGACACACCGGTGTCCCTGGCCATCGTGCCGCTGGCCAACCAGGCCAGGGTGCCCTTCGTTGGGCCCTGGGCGGCGGGCACGCCGATCACCAAGAACGGCGCCGATCCCAACTTCGTGTTCCGTGTTTCCGCCATGGATGAGCTGGTGGACAAGGCCATGGTGGCCTACGCCCAGGAAAACTTCGGGTCCGAAAAATTCGGCCTGATGATGATCAACAACCCCTGGGGCGAATCCAACCAGAAAGGCCTGGTGGCGGCTCTGGACGAGCAAGGCATGGCGCCGGTGGCCAGTGAAAAGTTCGACGGTGACGCCATCGACGTGGTGCCGCAACTGACCCGGCTGCGTGACGCCGGCGCCGACACCATCGCCATGGTCGGCAACGTGGGCCCGTCCGCCCAGGTAGTTAAATCCCTGCGCCGCATGGGCTGGGACGTGCCCATTGTGTCCCACTGGGGCCCGGCTGGCGGCCGCTTTACCGAACTGGCCGGTCCGGGCGCCGAGAAGGTTCACTTCGTCCAGACTTACAGCTTCTTCGGTGAACAATCGCCGGTGGGGCAAAAGCTGATCGCCGCGCTCAAGGCCAAATACGACGATGTGGACGGCCCCGAGGACATTACCCCGGCGGTGGGCGTGGCCAACGCCTATGACGCCATGCACCTCACCGCTCTGGCGATCGAGAACGCCGGTTCCACCGAGGGTCCGGCGATCCGTGAAGGCTTCTTCGGCATCGACAGCTACCCCGGCCTGATCAAGACCTACCGGACGCCGTTCTCTCCGGAACAGCACGATGCCCTGGGGCCGGACGATTACGTGTGGGCGCAATTCATCGACAACCGAATCGTGCCGGTTGAACGGAACGACTGACGGAACGGGTTATCCATGGACACTCAGCTGATTTCGGCACTGATCAGTGGTCTCGGCATGGGCAGCATGTACGGCCTGATGGCGCTGGGCTTCTATATCACTTTCGCGGTGTCGGGCACGGTGAACTTCGCCCAGGGCAGCTCCATGATGCTGGGCGCGGTGCTTTGCTTCACCTTCGCCCAGACCCTGGGCTGGTCACTGTGGCTGGCGGTACCGGCGGCGCTGGCGCTGTGCGCGCTGTATGGCCTGCTGGTGGAACGGCTGGCGGTGCGGCCCTTCGTGCGCCGTGGCTCCGACGCCTGGCTGATGTCCACGGTGGCGCTGGGGATCGTCCTGGATAACCTGGTGATGCACACCTTCGGCAAGGAGCCACGCAGCCTGCCCTCTTCCCTGGCGGTGTCGCCGGTGGACGTGGGTGGCCAGGGCCTGGGCGTGTATCCCCTGCAATTGATCATTCCACTGGTGGGGCTGGCGCTGGCCGCCGCCCTGCATCTGGTGGCGCGGCGCACCCGTTGGGGCACGGCGCTGCTCGCCACCAGCCAGAACCGGGACGCGGCGCGTTTGATGGGCATTCCCATCGGCCGCGCGGTGGCCGGTGCTTTCGCCCTGTCCACGGTGCTGGCCGGCGTCGCCGGCATGCTGATCGCGCCGCTTGCCAACGTGAACGCGGATATGGGCACCCTGTTCGGTTTGAAAGCCTTCTCGGTGGCCATTCTGGGCGGCATCACCAGCGCCTGGGGCGTGATGATCGCCGGCCTGCTGTTCGGCCTGGCGGAGAGCGGCATCACCGTGGCGCTGGGTTCGGGCTACACCCACATCATTACCTTCGCCCTGGTCATCGTCGCCCTGGCGTTGCGGCCCAATGGCCTGTTCGGCCGCGCGGAGGTGAAGAAAGTATGAGGCGCCTGTGGATTCCGGCCGGCCTGGTGGTGTTGGTGGCCGCCCTGGTGATGGTCTTCTCTCTCAATAGTTATTACGTCTATGTGCTCGCCAACGTGGCACTGATCGCCATCGTCGGCGTGGGTCTGAACGTGCTCATCGGTCTTACCGGTCAGATCTCGTTCGGCCATGTGGGTTTCTATGCCATCGGCGCCTACACCGTGGCCATTCTTACCAGCCAGGCGGGCTGGTCGTTCTGGCCGGCGTGGCTGGCCGGCGCCCTGGTGTCCACTCTGGCGGGGCTGCTGTTGGCGTTGCCGGCCCTGCGGGTAAAGGGGCCCTATCTGGCGATGATCACCATCGCCTTCAGCTTTATTGTTCAGCACGCGGTAATCGAGATGGAAGCACTCACCGGCGGGCAGAACGGCATCATGGGCATTGCCGCGCCCGCGCTGGCGGCGGACTGGAGCATTGAGCAGACCGTGGCGGTGATCGCTCTGCTGACGCTGGCGACGACCCTGGCGGCCTACGCGCTGCTCGCCCGGGGAACCTGGGGCGCCGCCATGCGGGCGGTGAAGGACAGTGAAACCGCCGCCGAGTCCGTGGGGCTGGGGCCGCTGGTGATCAAGACCGTGGCCTTCATGGTGTCGGCCGGTCTGGCCGGTCTGGCCGGTGGCCTGTTCGCGCCCCTGTCCGGGTTCGTCACACCGGACACGTTCAGTTTCATGCAATCGATTCTGTTCGTGCTGGTGGTGGTCGTGGGCGGTGCCGGCTCGGTGATCGGGCCGGTGCTGGGCGCGGTGATCCTGGGCCTGCTGCCGGAGCTGCTGGCTACTCTGGAGGCCTACCGGTTGTTGTTCTTCGGCGGGTTGCTGCTGGTGGTGCTGCTGGTGGCCCCCAACGGCTTGATGGGGCTGGTGAGCGGTCTGCGCCGGCATCGACCAAGGGCCGGCGCGGTGCCCGCCGACGCCGCCACGGCGGTGGCGGTCCGGGCGCGCCATGGGCTTGCTCTGAAGGGGCTGACCATGCGTTTCGGCGGCGTGCGGGCGGTGGATGATCTGTCCATGACCGTGCCGCCGGGGGCGGTCACCAGCCTGATCGGCCCCAACGGTGCCGGCAAGACCACGGTGCTGAACATGGTGAGCGGTTTCTACCCGCCCACCGAGGGCCGCTTCGCCCTGGGGGAACAGCCCCTGGCGGCGGGTCGCGCTTTCCGTATCGCCCGTCACGGGGTGGCGCGCACCTACCAGACCTCGCAGCTGTTCGACACCCTGACCGTGGCGGACAACGTGGCCCTGGCCGCCTGCCGGGGCAAGCTCGGAGGGTTGCTTGGCGCGCGTCGTTTCCTTGCCCCGGAGGCACGGGACCGGGCGGCGTCGCTGTTGGCGTTCTGCGGCTACCGGGGAGCACTGGATATCCCCGCCAGCCAGCTGCCCCATGTGGACCGGCGGCTGGTGGAAATCGCCCGGGCTCTGGCCATGGACCCGGATGCCCTGCTGTTGGACGAGCCGGCGGCGGGTCTGTCCCGGGAAGACACCGACCGCCTTGCCGACCTGCTGCGTGCTATCGCCGACGCGGGCGTGGCGGTGATGGTGGTGGAGCACGACATGGAGCTGGTGATGAAGGTATCCGATCAGGTGGTGGTGCTGGACACCGGTCGGCTACTGGCCGCCGGTGAGTCGGAAACGGTGCGCGCCGACCCGGCGGTGCGCCGGGCCTATCTCGGCGAGGATCTGGATCAGGCCCGGCCGGTGGCGGATCGGCCGGCGCGTGGTGGGCCGGAATGGCTGGGCGTCAACCGGCTGGTGGCCGGGTACGGCGCCGAGCCCGTACTCCACGAGGTGAGCCTCAAGGTACGTGAAGGGGAAATGGTGGCCTTGCTGGGGGCCAATGGCGCGGGTAAGTCCACGTTGATGCGCGCGCTGGCCGGTCTTCATCCGGTGCAGGCCGGCGGTGTGCACCTGGATGGCCGTGCCCTGGAAAGAATGCCCGCCGAGGCCATCGTCAACCAGGGGTTGGTACTGGTGCCGGAGGGTCGTCAGGTGTTCCCTGAACTGTCGGTGCAGGACAACATCCGCTTGGGGGCGTTTCTGTGTCCCCAGGATCGGGAGGTGCGTCTGGAAGAAATGTTCGAGCGCTTCCCGCGTCTGCGCGAGCGGCGTCATCAACGTGCCGGTTTGCTGTCCGGTGGCGAGCAGCAGATGCTGGCGGTGGCTCGCGGTCTGATGAGCCGGCCCCGGGTGCTGCTGCTGGATGAGCCCTCCCTGGGCCTGGCGCCGAAGATCATCGATGAGTTGTTCACGGCGTTGGATCGGTTGCGCCGGGAGGACATGACCATCGTGCTGGTGGATCAGATGGCGGCCCTGGCGTTGTCCCTGGCGGATCGCGCCTATGTGATCGAAGGAGGCCGGGTAATGGCGGAGGGTACCGCCAAGGAAATTGCCGCCAGCCCGGAATTGGCGGACGCCTACTTGGGGGCGGGGTAACGCCAGACGCCGGACGCTAGACGCTAGACGCTAAACCCGAAACCGGACAGGTGCGGTGTGTTTCCTGCAAGCTCACAGGAAACACACCCGGGCTCTCAGACCCGGGTTAAAGCGTCTAGCGTCCGGCGTCCGGCGTCTGGCGTCACTCCTGCAAAAGGCTGATGTCCGCCACGTTCAGGAACAGATCGCGCAGGAAGCTGAGCAGAGCCAGCCGGTTACCGCGCACCGCCGGGTCCTCGGCCATCACCATGACGTCCTCGAAGAAGGCGTCCACCGGTTCGCGCAGCTCGGCCAGCAGGGCCAGCACCGCTTCGTAGTTGCCTTCTTCCAGCAGCGGCTCGCTGCGCTCGTAGGCGTTCACCACCAGGTCGGTGAGGGTCTGTTCCGCTTCATCCTCCAGCAGAGCGCCGTCGATTTCCTCCGGCGGTGCTTCCTCCAGCTTGGCGAGAATGTTGGAGACCCGCTTGTTGGCGGCGGCCAGGGCGGCGGCTTCCTCGCGCTGCTGGAAAGCGGCCACCGCTTTCACGCGGCGGTCGAAGTCAAGCGGCCTGCGGCAGGCGTCGTCGATGGCCAGCACCGACTGGATCACCGGGGTCGCGATGCCCTGCTCCTGGTACATGGCCCGGTAACGACCCTTGACGAAATCGAAGGCCTCGTCCACCCGGGCGGCGTCGATGCGCCCTTCCAACTGGCCGGCGGCCTGTTCCAGCAGCTCGCGCAGATCCAGGGCCAGCCCGTTCTCGATGATGATGCGCAAAATGCCCAGGGTGGCCCGGCGCAGCGCATAGGGGTCCTTGGTGCCGGTGGGGGTCTGGCCGATGCCGAAGATGCCCACCAGGGTGTCGATCTTGTCCGCCAGGGAGACCGCCTGGCCGGTTTTGGTTTCCGGCAGGGCGTCGCCGGCGAAGCGCGGCAGATACTGCTCGTGCAGGGCTTCCGCCAGTTCCTCCGGCAATCCTTCGTTGCGCGCCAGGTAATAGCCCATGATGCCCTGCATGGTGTCGAACTCGTAGACCATCTCGCTGTTGAGGTCGGCCTTGCTGAGGGCACCGGCGCGGCGCGCCAGTTGTCCGTCGCCGCCGATCCGGTTGGCGATCACGCCGGCCAGGGCAGCGATGCGTTCGCACTTGTCCGCCAGGGTGCCGAGCTGCTGCTGGAATACCACCTGGGCCAGGCCCTGGGCATGTTGCTCCAGCGGTTTCTTGCAGTCGTTGTCGTAGAAGAAGGCGGCGTCCGCCAGACGCGGGCGAATCACCTTCTCGTTACCGGCGGACACCTGGGCCGGGTCCCGGGACTCGATGTTGCTGATGGTAATGAAGTGGGGCATCAGCTTGCCGTCGGCGTCGAGCACGGAGAAGTATTTCTGGTGCTCCTCCATGGCACTGATCAGCGCTTCCTGGGGCACGCGCAGGAAATCGTCGTCGAAGCGCCCGGCCAGGGCCACCGGCCATTCCACCAGGGCGGTGACCTCGTCGAGCAGGTCGTCGTCGATGCGCGCCCGGCCGCCGGCATCGCGCCCGGCCTGTTCCGCCTGCTGGCGGATCATTTCCCGGCGGCGACCGAAATCGGCGATCACCTTGCCATCCTGCTCCAGGCGAGTGGCGTAGTCGCCGGCCTCGGCCAGCTCGATGGCCTGGGGGGCGTGGAAACGGTGGCCATGGGTGGCGCGACCGGACTGCTGGTCCAGCAGTTCGAAGTCGATGACTTCCTTGCCGAACAGCGCTACCAGCCAGTGCGCCGGGCGCACGAACTGCACCTTGCGACGCCCCCAGCGCATGCGCTTGGGAATCGGCAGCTTGCTCACCGCCTGGGCGACGAACTCCGGCACCAGTTCCGCGGTGGCGCGGCCGGTCTCTTCCAGGCGCGCGAACAGGCGCTCGCCCTTGTCGGTTTGCTGGCGGTCGAGCTGGTCCACGGTCAGGCCCACCGAGGCGGCGAAGCCCTGGGCGGCCTTGGTGGGATTGCCGTCGCCGTCGAAGGCGGCCTGCACCGCCGGGCCCAGGCGTTCCACCTGGCGGTCCGGCTGTTTGGCGTCCAGGTCGCGCACCAGTACCGCCAGGCGGCGCGGCGCGGCGAAGCTCTCCACGGCGCCGTGGCCGAGGCCGGCCTCGTCGAGCTGGCGCACCAGCTCCTCGGTGAGGGCGGCGCTCAGGGTGGGCAGTGCCTTGGGCGGCAGTTCCTCGGTGCCCAGTTCGATCAGCAGATCCCGTTGTTCGCTCATGCCTTGCTCCCCTTCTTCTTGGCCGCCTTCTGCTCTTGTTGCCGGAGCTGGGTTTCCACCTCCTCGCGGATGTCGTCGTCGGCCATCGGGAAGCCCAGTTTGCGGCGCGCGTCAAAATAGGCCTGGGCCACGGCCCGGGCCAGGGTGCGCACGCGCAGAATGAAACGCTGACGCTCGGTGACCGAAATCGCCTTGCGCGCGTCCAGCAGGTTGAAGGTGTGGGAGGCCTTGAGCACGTATTCGTAGGCTGGCAGGGGCAGCCCCGCCTCGATCAGCTTGGTGGATTCGCTTTCGAACAGATCGAACTGCTGGAACAGCGCTTCCACGTTGGCGTATTCGAAGTTGAAGGTGGACATTTCCACCTCGTTCTGCAGGAACACATCGCCGTAGGTCACGGTCCCCGAGGGTCCTTTGGACCACACCAGGTCGTACACCGAGTCGACGCCCTGAATGTACATGGCCAGCCGTTCCAGGCCGTAGGTGATTTCGCCGGTCACCGGGTAGCAGTCGATGCCGCCGACCTGCTGGAAGTAGGTGAACTGGGTCACTTCCATGCCGTTGAGCCAGACTTCCCAGCCCAGGCCCCAGGCGCCCAGGGTCGGTGATTCCCAGTTGTCCTCGACGAAACGGATGTCATGCACCAACGGATCGAAACCGAGCAGGCGTAGCGAACCCAGGTACAATTCCTGGATATTGTCCGGGGAAGGTTTGAGCACCACCTGGAACTGGTAATAATGCTGCAGCCGGTTGGGGTTCTCGCCGTAGCGGCCGTCGGTGGGCCGCCGGGAGGGCTGCACATAGGCGCTGTTCCAGTTCTCCGGGCCGATGGCGCGCAGGAAGGTGCTGGGGTGGAAGGTCCCCGCGCCCACTTCCATGTCCAGGGGCTGCACCACCACGCAGCCCTGCTCCGCCCAATATTGCTGCAGGGCCAGAATCAGGCCCTGGAAAGTGCTTACGTCCGCTTGCGGTTGGTCCGCCATGGTTGATCCCGTTGTTCGTTCCGATCGCCGAGTCGTTGAATTTGAGGGGGGCAAGTATAGCGTCCCCCAGGGGCCGGTGATACCGTGCTGCCCATGGAACGCTGCCCCTGGTGTGGCACCGACCCGCTCTACGTGGCCTACCACGACCAGGAGTGGGGTGTGCCCGAATACGATGAACGCCGCCTGTTCGAATTCCTGCTGCTGGAAGGCGCCCAGGCGGGCCTGAGCTGGATCACCGTCCTGCGCAAGCGTGAGAATTACCGCCGTGCCCTGGACGGTTTCGATCCGGAGCGCATCGCCCGCTATGACGATGCCCGCGTGGCCGCCTTGCTCCAGGACAGCGGCCTGATCCGCAACCGTCTGAAGATGCGTGCCGCGGTGGGTAATGCCCGCGCCTGGCTGGATTTGCGCGACGCCGGCATCGATCCGGTTGCCCTGATCTGGGGCTTCGTCGATGGCGAACCCCGGGTCAACCGCTTCCGGGCGCTCTCCGAGGTACCCGCCACTACCCCCGCCGCCGAGGCCATGAGCAAGGACTTGAAGAAACGGGGTTTCCGTTTCGTCGGTCCCACCATCATGTATGCCTTCATGCAGGCCGCCGGCCTGGTCAATGATCATTTGGTGAGCTGTCCGCGCCACCGGGATCTGGCCTGAGTCACATTGCGTGGCAGCTTTTACGTGCCTTTCACCGAAGCTGGTACGGCCCTTGCTGGGGACCCGGTTGAATGGAGGCACCCATGAAACCTGTATTGATTTTGAAAACCGGCTCCACCTATCCGATTCTGCGCCAGCATTACGGCGACTTCGAGGATTGGATCGGTCGCGGGCTGGGCGAGCGCACCCCGGTGCGCGTGGTGAATGCCCTGGACGGCGATACCCTGCCGCATCCCGCCGAGGCCGCCGGCGTGGTGATCAGCGGCTCCCATGCCATGGTGACCGACGAAGCACCCTGGATGCGGCGGTTGATGCGCTGGCTCGAGGACGCGCTGGGTCAGGCCGAGGCTCCGCCCATGCTCGGCATCTGCTTCGGCCACCAACTGCTGGCCCGTACCCTGGGCGGCGAGGTGGACGACCATCCCCTGGGCATGGAGGTGGGCACCGTGGCACTGCGGCTTTCAACGCGGGCGCGGGGCGATGCCTTGCTCGGTGGTCTGTGGGACCAGCCCTGGGCCCAGATGATGCACCGCCAGTCGGTGCTGGTGGCGCCGCCCGGCGTCGAGGTGCTGGCCAGCAACGGCCACGACAGCTGCCAGGCATTTCGCTACGGCAGCCGTGTCTGGGGTTGTCAGTTCCATCCGGAATTCAGCGCCGATGTCACCCGCGCCTACCTGCAGGCCCAGCGCGGTCGCGCGCTCAGCGACCAGCAGGTGGACGACGCCCTGCCCAAGGTGCGTGAGTGTCATCAGGCCTCATCGATTCTGATGCATTTCGCGGAACGGGCGGTGCCGGCGGCGGCCTGAGCCTGATCGCGACTGAAGTCGCTCCTGCGGAGAGACACAAGGAGCGACTTCAGTCGCGATCATCCAACGCCATTGATTGGTGTAGCATGCGGGGCAAAGACGACCCCGGATGCCCATGACCGACCCCTACCGCGAACAGCACAAGCAGCGCCTGGCTTATATGCCCTGGCTGTACCCGCGTCTCAAGCCCCGTCATCGGGCCTGGGCCGAACCGTGGCAGGTGGCGCTGCAGGCGGAGTGGTCCAGGTTGGAAACGGTGCACTTTGGGGTGCACTGTTTTGTCGCACCCCAGGCACGCCTGTTCGCCGAACCCGGGCGTGATATCCGTATCGGCGATCACACCCACCTGGCGGCGGACTGTGTTCTGCACGGGCCTCTGACTCTCGGCGAGCACGTCAGCATCAACCACCATGCCACCCTGGAAGGTGGCGCCGCCGGCATTGAGATCGGCGACCATACCCGCATCGCCGCCTACGCGACCCTGTATGCCTTCGATCACGGCCTTGATGCCGGTGCTCTGGTGCGCGAGCAACCGGTGCGCTCGCGGGGCATCCGCATTGGCCGCGATGTCTGGCTGGGGGCGCGGGCCGGCGTGGTCGACGGCGTCACCATCGGCGACCATGCGGTGGTCGGCATGGGCGCGGTGGTGACCCGGGACGTGCCGCCCTGGACCATCGTGGCCGGCAATCCGGCGCGTCCCATTGGCCGCCGGCCCGGCGCGCCACCGCCCTGACACATTCGGAAACAGCCCTTTTGAACACTGTTCAGAAGGCGTGGCTATAATGAGCGCGTTTTCCACCGCTGGACGAGGAGTATCGATGGCGCGCCGCAACGAACACAGCAAACCGGAACTTCGGGCTCTGGCCATCGGCACGGTTCGTACCCTGGTGGCCGAGCAGGGCCTGGAAAAACTGAGCGTGCGTGAGGTAGCGCGTCGTTTGGGCTACGCGCCGGCCATGCTCTACCACCTGTTCGATAACCTGGACGACCTGATTCTGCATGTGAACGCGGACACCCTGGATAGTCTGCTCGATCGCATGGATGCCGCCTCCGGAATGGAGAACCCGGAGGCGGCATTGACCGCCATGGCCCATTATTATCTCGATCTTTCCCGGGCCCAGACGCCACTGTGGCAGCTGGTGTTCGAGCATCGCATGGCCAATGGCGCCGAGGTGCCGGCCTGGTACGCACGCCGCACCCGGTCCCTGTTTCTGATCGTGGAACGCCAGCTCCAGCGGCTGGCGCCCTGGGCCACGGAAGAGGAGCGGAGACTGGGCGCGCGCACCCTGTGGGGAGGCCTGCACGGCATCTGTGTGCTGCAGGCCAATAACAAACTGGACGTGGCCGGCGACGCGGACCCGCGCGCCATGGTGGATTCCTTGCTGCGTCATTATCTGGCGGACTGGTCGGCGACCACCAACCGGTCCCCCGGCGACGCTTCACGGCATGGAGACGGGGCATGAAGGAAGGGGTTTTCTCGCTGCTTACCAAACGGCGTTTCGGGCCGTTTTTCTTTACCCAGTTCCTGGGCGCGTTCAATGACAATGTGTTCCGGCAGGCGCTGATTCTGCTGATCGCCACCGGGGTGGTGGCCGGGGCCGGGGTCAACACGCTCAACAACGTGGCCCTGGCCCTGTTCATCCTGCCCTTCTTTCTGTTTTCGGCACTGGCCGGCCAGGTGGCGGACAAATACGACCGGGCCATGCTGGTACGGCGGATCAAGCTCGCCGAGGTAATCATCATGGCCTGCGCCGCCGCCGGCTTTTTCTTCAGCAGCGTTTATTTCCTGCTGGCGGTGTTGTTTCTGATGGGGCTGCAGTCCACCTTCTTCGGGCCCATCAAATACTCCATCATTCCCCAGCACCTGGGCCCCCGGGAGCTGGTTTCCGGTAACGCCCTGGTGGAGATGGGCACCTTCCTGGCCATTCTGCTGGGCTCGATTTCCGGGGTGCTGCTGAAGATGGACGCCGCCGATCCGTTGATCGTGTCGGTGTCCGTGGTGGGCCTGGCGGCGCTGGGCTATCTGGCGTCCCGGGGTATTCCGGCGGCACCGGCGGCGGACCCGGGCACCCGCCTGGAATGGAATCTGTGGAAGGAAACCTGGCGCATCGTCGGCTATGCCCGGGAGGTGAAATCGGTGTGGATGAGCGTGCTGGGTATTTCCTGGTTCTGGTTCCTGGGCGCCGCTTACACCACCCAACTCAAGGTATACGTGGATGACTACCTGCTCGGTACCGACGGCCTCTATGCCCTGTTGCTGGGGACCTTCTCGGTGGGCATCGGCCTTGGCTCCTGGTTGTGCGAAAAGCTGTCCGGTCACCGCGTGGAGTTGGGGTTGGTACCGCTGGGCTCCATTGGTCTGAGCTTGTTCGGCATTGATCTGTTCTTCTCCTACGCGGGGCTGCCCAAGGGCGTGGAAATGAGCATCGGTGCCTTCCTCGCCGAACCATCCGGCTGGCGGGTGCTGACGGATCTGGCCGGCATCGGTGTGTTCGGTGGCTTCTACATCGTGCCGCTGTTCGCTTTCATCCAGCAGCGGTCGGACCCCCGCCACCTGGCGCGCATCATCGCCGCCAACAACATTCTCAATGCCCTGCTGATGGTCGCCTCCGCCGCCACCGGTATCGTGCTGGTGGGGATGTTGGAGCTTACCGTGCCGCAGTTCTTTCTGGTGCTGGCGCTGTTGAACGTTCTGGTGGCGGCCTACATTTACTCGGTGGTGCCGGAGTTCCTGATCCGACTGCTGGTGTGGATGCTTACCAACGTGCTTTATCGGATCAAGACCCGGGGGTTGGAGCACATACCGGACGAAGGGCCCTGCCTGCTGGTGTGCAACCACGTCAGTTACGTCGATGCCCTGTTGCTCGGCGGCGCGGTGCGGCGACCGGTGCGCTTCGTCATGTTCAAGCCGATCTACGACATGCCGTTGCTGAACTACATCTTCCGCACCGGCAAGACCATTCCCATCGATGGCAAGGAGCGTAATCCGGAGGTCTATGAGCGTGCTTTCCGCCGTATCCGCGAGGAACTGGAGGACGGTCAGGTGGTGTGCATCTTCCCGGAAGGCCGCCTGACGCCGGACGGTGAGTTGGGTGAATTCAAAAGCGGCGTGGAAAAAATTGTAAAGGAAACGCCGGTACCGGTAATTCCTATGGCACTTTCCGGTCTATGGGGTAGTTTCTTCAGCCATAAGGGCGGACCGGCCCTGACCCGTCTGCCGCGGCGTTTCTGGTCGCGGATCACCCTGAACGCCGGGGAGACGGTGGCGCCGCAAGCGGTGAATGCCGATGATTTGCGCCAACGGGTGCGGGCACTCCGGGAACGTCCCTGAGTCGTGCCGGTCCCTAGTTAACCACGGGAAACAAAAGAGGAAATCATGCGACGGATTCTGATTGTGATGGGCCTGCTGTTCAGTGTGACCGCCACCGCGGCCACCACCGAAATTCAGCACGTATTCGGCTGGGTCGAGAACGCCACCCTGGAGCCCATGGGCGCCCGGGTGAAAGCCAAGCTGGATACCGGCGCACTGACGTCGTCCTTGCATGCGGTGAACGTGGAACGTTTCGAGAAAGACGGCGAGGAATGGGTGCGCTTCAAGGTGAAGGTGGAAGACCAGAAGGACAAGGAAGTGGTCAGTGAGACCTTCGAGCGGCCGGTTTATCGCGACCTCACCGTGCGCGGCGCCGGTGGCCGCGACGACCGCCCCGTGGTGCTGATGAAAATCTGCTTCGGTGACACCGTTTACGAAGAGCAGTTCGGCCTGAACAACCGCAGTGACATGATCTATCCGGTGCTGATCGGTCGTCGCACCATTCAGCATCTGGGCGTGGTGGATGTGACCAGCACCTTCCTCCATGAGCCGGACTGCGACGAGAACAGCCCGGTGCGGAAATTCGACAAGGACAACACCGACGAGGACATCGGCGCCTGAAGCCGCTCCTACGGTGAGCTCTGGACGGCGCCGAACACCTGCAGGATATTGCCGAGCCGCGCGGTAAAAGTGTCGCCGCCTCTGAGCGGCCCCACCCCGGCCGGCGTGCCGGTGAACACCAGGTCGCCGGGCTCCAGGGTGAATACCCGGTTGATGTCGGCGAGCAGTTCAAAGGTGGGAAACAGCATCTGGCCGGTATGGCCGTGCTGGCGGAGTTCACCGTTGATTTCCAGTGATACCTCCAGGTTCTGACGTACGGAAACGCCGCGGGCATCCACGAAACCGGATACCGGCGCGGCGCCGTCGAACGCCTTGGCCCGTTCCCAGGGCTGGCCTTTTTCCTTGAGCCGTGACTGCACGTCGCGCAGGGTCAGGTCCAGGCCGATGCCATAGGCGGCGATGGAATAGCGGATCGTTTCCAGATCGGTTTCGCCGCGCAGGCGCTTGCCGATCATCACCACCATTTCCACTTCGTGGTGCACCTCGCCCTGCCCTTCGGGCAGCACCAGGGGCTCGTGCAGGCTGCACAGGGCGTTGGCGCCCTTCATGAACAGCAGCGGCTGGTCCGGGACCTCGTTGCCCAGTTCCCGGGCATGATCGGCGTAGTTGCGGCCCACGCACACGATCTTGCCCACCGGCCGGTCCATCGCCGAGCCGTCGATCCAGCGGTGAACGTATTCCTCAGACATCGAACAGCTTCCCGGGATTCATGATGTTGTTGGGGTCGAACACCGCCTTGATGGCCTTCATGCAGGCGATCTCCTCCTCGCTGCGGGAATAGCCCAGATAAGGCTTCTTGGTCATGCCCACGCCGTGCTCCGCGGAGATCGAACCATTGTACCTGGCGACGATATCGAACACCCAGCGGGACACTTCGCCGCAGCGCTGGAAGAATTCTTCCTTGGGCAGGTCGGCTGGTTTGAGAATGTTCAGGTGCATGTTGCCGTCGCCGATGTGGCCGAACCAGACGATCTCGAAATCCGGGTAGGCGTCCTGCACCACCTTGTCCACGGCCTCGACGAAATCCGGTACCTTGGAAATGGTCACCGAAATATCGTTCTTGTAGGGCGTGTGTGGCGCGATTGATTCGGAGATCCGCTCACGCAGTTGCCACAGTTGTTCCAATTGACCCAGGGACTGGCTCATCACGCCGTCCAGCACCCAGCCCTGCTCCACGCAGTGCTCGAAGATCTCCATGGCGCGCTCGCCCACCTGTTCGGAAAGCTGCTCGAATTCCAGCAGGCAGTAAAACGGGCAATCGGTGTCGAAGGGTCGCGCCACGCCGTGCTCGAGCACATGGGCCATGGCCTTGTCGGAAAAGAACTCGAAGGCGGTCAGGTCGATGTCCTTCTGGAAGGCGTGCAGCACCTTCATCACCTCGCGGAAGCCCGGCGCGCCCAGCACCAGGGCGGTCAGATCCCGGGGCTGGCGGGCCAGTTTCACGGTGGCTTCCACCACGAAGCCCAGGGTGCCCTCGGAGCCGATGAACAGATGCCTCAGGTCGTAGCCGGTGGCGTTCTTGATCAGCCCCTTGTTCAGGTCCAGCAGCTCGCCCCGGCCGGTGACCACCTTCAGGCCGGTGATCCAGTCGCGGGTCATGCCGTAGCGGATCACCTTGATACCGCCGGCGTTGGTGTTGATGTTGCCGCCGATCTGGCTGGAGCCGGCGGAGGCGAAGTCCACCGGGTAGAACAGACCCTGCTGCTCCGCGAATTCCTGGAGTTGCTGGGTGACAACGCCGGGTTGCACGGTGACGGCCCGGTCGTACTCGTTGAAGTCCAGTACCCGGTTCATGCGATCGAACGCCACCACCACCTCGCCGTTGGCCGCCACCGCCGCCGCCGACAGGCCGGTGCGACCGCCGGAGGGTACCAGATGGAGGCCGTGCTCGTTGGCGATCTCGACGATCTGCTGAACCTCCTCGGCGGTCTCCGGCAGCACCACGGCGCTGGGCGCCGGCGCCCAGACCTTGGTCCAGTCGACCCCGTAGCGCTCGGCGCTGTCGGCATCGGTAAGACAGCGGGCTCCGAGCAGCTCGCTCAATTGGTCCAGGGCGGCATGGGCCAGGGCGGTCATAGGCAACTCCAGGCTTGTTCAAGTTAACTTGAGCACAACGACGGTCGGGATGGGTCTCATCCGGGGCGCGCTATGGTACCATACGCGCCCCTTTTACCCGCTACCGAGAGCACCCATGGCCAATACTTCTCTTGAGAAGGACAAGATCCGCATCCTCCTGCTCGAGGGCATCCACCAGAACGCGGTGGATAATCTGCATGCGCACGGCTACGACAACGTGGAGTTGCTGCCGACCGCGCTGACCGGCGATGACCTCAAGAAAGCCGTGAAGGACGCCCACTTCATCGGCATTCGCTCGCGCACCCAGCTCACCGAGGAGGTGTTCGCCGCCGCCGAGAAGCTGATCGGCGTGGGGTGCTTCTGTATCGGGACCAACCAGGTGGACCTGAAGGCCGCCCTCAAGCGTGGCATACCGGTGTTCAACGCGCCCTACTCCAATACCCGCTCGGTGGCGGAGCTGGTGATCGCCCACACCGTGAACCTGATGCGCGGCATTCCCGAGAAGAACGCCGTGGCTCACCGGGGCGGCTGGCTCAAGTCCGCCAAGGACAGCTACGAGATCCGTGGCAAGAAGCTGGGCATCGTCGGCTACGGCAACATCGGTGCCCAGGTATCGGTGCTCGCCGAAGCGATGGGCATGAAGGTGTATTTCTACGATGTGGTGCCCAAGCTGCCGATGGGCAACGCCGAACAGGTGGGCAGCCTTAACGATTTGCTGGGCCTGGCCGACGTGGTCAGCCTGCACGTGCCGGACACCGCGGCCACCCGCTGGATGATCAAGGAAGAACAGATCCGGGCCATGAAGCCCAAGAGCTACCTGATCAACTATGCCCGTGGCAAGGTGGTGGACATCGATGCCCTGGCGGCGGCGATCGGCGATGGCCACCTGCTGGGCGCCGCCATCGACGTGTTCCCCGAGGAGCCCAAGGGCAACGACGACGAATTCGTCAGCCCGCTTCGCGAATTCGACAATGTGATTCTCACGCCGCACATTGGCGGCTCCACCCACGAGGCGCAGCAGAACATTGGCACCGAGGTGTCCGACAAGCTGGTCCGTTACTCCGACAACGGCGCCACCCTGGGCGCGGTGAATTTCCCGGAAGTGGCCCTGCCGGCCCACCCGGACATGCACCGCCTGCTGCATATCCACCGCAACATCCCGGGCATTCTCACCCAGATCAACAGTATCTTCTCCGAGAACGGCATCAACATCTGTGGCCAGTACCTGCAGACCAACGAGGACATTGGCTACGTGGTGATCGACGTCAACAAGGAATACAGCCAGCTCGCCCTGAACAAGCTGCGCACCATCGATGGCACCATCCGCACCCGGGTGCTGTTCTAACGGTGTGAGGCGCCTTTGCCTCGACAAGAAACCGGAGCCGGGCTAACTTGCCCACTCCGGTTTTTTTATGTCCGCATGTCGCCCGGGGGATAAGGATGTTTCGCCCTTGATCTGGTCGTTCGCCCGCAACACCTTGCTGTGCCTGCTCGGCGCGGCGCTGCTGTCCGGCTGCGCCACGCGCTCGCTGTTCCAGCCCTACCCGGATCAGGCCCGTGGCTGGAAGAGCGGACTGGGCGCCGGCGCCGCGCCGACGTCGTTGCTGGATAAGGGCGCCGACAGCGCCGACGGCGTGCTCTACCTCCAGGAACTGGGTCGGGTCACGCAACTGGACGGTGATATCGACGGCAGCCGGGCCGCCTTCGACCGGGTCTTCGAGCACTACCGGGAAACCGACGAAGCGGCGCGGCTGCGCGCCACCGGCCTGGTCACCGGCGCCGGCGCGCTGATGGTCAACGACAACGCCCTGCCCTACGTGGCGCCGGACTACGAACGGATCTACGCCCACGCCTACCAGGCCCTCAACTATTGGCAGGGTGATGATGTCACCGGCACCGCCGTGGAGCTGCGCGCCGCCGCCGAGGAGCAGAGGGTGGCGGCCGCCCGTCATGAGCGGGAAATCGCCAGGGCGGAACAGGAAGCCGACCGGCAGGGCATCGATCCGGACCGGCTGGACGGCTACTTCGCCGGGCTCGACGTTGCCGCCGGCACGGTCAAGGCCAGCTTCCAGAACGCCTGGACCTTCTATCTCTCCGCCCTGTTCTGGGAGGCCCATGGCGAATACAACGATGCCCTGGTGGATTACAAGAAGGCCTTGGAGATCCACCCCGGCGCGGACTGGATCAAGGAGGATGTGACGCGGGTTTCCCGGGCCCTGGATGGCCGTTATCCCCGTGGCCAGGGGATGGTGGCGGTGCTTTACGAGCAGGGTTATGTGCCGCCGCGCCGGGAAATCAGCCTGCCGATCCCCACGCCCCACGGTATCTTCGCGGTGGCCTTTCCCACCTATGACGTCGCCGACAAACCAGCACCCCGGTCGTTGACGGTACGCGCCGAAGGCGGCGAACAAGCCTCCACCGGGGTACTCACCGACGTCGGCGGGCTGGCCGCCCGGCACCTGCGCGAACAGGTACCCGCCATGCTGGTGCGCCAGGCGCTGCGCGCCACCGGCAAGTATAATCTGCAAAAGAAAGCCAACGATGACTTCGGTCCGGTGGGCGCCTTCCTGACCCAGTTGTTCAATCTGGTCAGTGAACGGGCCGATCTGCGCACCTGGCTGAGCCTGCCGGCCTATGGTCAGGCCGCTCGTCTGATGTTGCCGCCCGGTGAGCACCGCCTCCAGTTGAGCACGCCCGGGGGCGGTGCTAGTTTGACGGTGCCCGTGGTGGAACGCGGGCTCACCGTGATCCATGTGGTGGCGCTGCCCGATGGTCTTCTCACCCGTGTATTACCCGTTCAGGAGGGATCTCTATGAAAGTCATTCTTTACCCGCTGTGCGCCCTGTTGCTGGCGGTCTTCCTGAGCGGTTGCTCGGCATCCAACCAGGCCGGCCCCGGCGCGGACGGCGAGGTGGCGCTGCACTCCAACAATTCCCTGCTCGCCAACCGCCTGGCGGTGGAAGCCCTGCAGGAAAAAAAGGTGGGTGATCTGCTGTTCGTCCAGGCCACCCTGGAAAACGGCTGGAAGTTTGAACTGGACTTCCAGTACAAGATCAAATGGTTCGATAAGGACGGCTTCGAGGTGGCGCCGGAATCCCAGCCCTGGCGGCAACTGGTGATGGCCGGCCGCAGCCAGAGCAATGTTCAGGCGGTGGCCCCCAATCCCAGCGCCGTGCGCTACGAAATCTGGGTGCGTGAATAAGCGCCCCGGCCCCATTGAATAAGGAGAAGGTAATGGTTCGCGTACTGTCCCTGGCGGCGTTGGCGATGGCGCTGCTGCTCACCGGCTGCGCCTCCAAGGTGGATTACGGCGATGCCCAGGCGCGGGAAACCGTGACCACGGATTTCGGCTCCACCGACCTGCAGATGATCGCCGCCAAGATGGTGGACGACATGATGGTGTTCCCTCCGATCGTGGACATGACCCGGGACCGGCGCCCGGTGCTGTTCGTGGACCGGGTCAAGAACAAGACCAGCGAGCACATCGACACCGAATCGATCACCGACACCATCCAGACCAAGCTGATCAATTCCGGCAAGTTCCGGTTCGTGGACATGTCGGTGGTGAACCGGGTGCGCGAACAACTGGAATACCAGCAGGATTCCGGCATGGTCGACCAGGCCACCGCCGCCCAGATGGGCCGCCAGATCGGCGCCGAGTTCATGCTTTACGGCAATCTGTCGTCCATCGTGAAGCGCGACGACAGCACCAAGGACGTGTACTACAAGTTCACCTTGAAGCTGCTCAACATCCAGAGCGGCATCATCGAGTGGTCCGGCGAGAAGGAAATCCGCAAGACCCGCAAACGCAGTCTGTTCGGCCTGTAATCCAGGCCGGCCGGCGCCAGGGAGGTACTCATGTTGAAACGGCTTTCCACTCTGTTCGTGTTGCTGGCGCTGGTGGCCACCGGCCTGGTCCGGGCCGCGGACACCGAGACGGTGACCGCCCGGGGCTATGGCGAGGACCCGGAGCAGGCGGTCACCAACGCCCTGGTGGCGGCGGTGCGCCAGGCCGGCGGCGTGACCCTGGCGGTGGACCCGTCGTTCCGGCGTCAGGTGAGCCAGTGGGTGATCCAACGCCAGGGTGACGTGACCACCTGGACCGGTACCCGCACCTCGGTGGCGGAACCGCAACTGCCCACCCTGGGCAGCCTGGAAAGCTACCGGGTCACCGGCGTGGCCCAGGAGGACAACGCGTTGTGGCGGGCCGACGTGGAGGCGGTGATTCTGCGTCACCGCGCCCCGGGTCCCGACCGTTCCCATCTGCCGGCCATCGTGGTGGCGCCTTTCACCAGCGACGCCGACCGGTACACCCTGGGAGAGACCAGTCTGCCGGCGGCCGAAGTGGGCGCCCGGCTGCAGGCCAATCTGGTGGACGCCTTCACCCAGTCCGGCCGGTTCCGGGTCCTGGACCGCGCCCATCTGGCCGAGCGTGACGCGGAACGGGCGATCCTGCGCAACGGTAGCGCCGAGCCCGCCGAACTGCTGCGTTTGGGCAAGGCCAAGGGCGCCGATCTGCTGCTGGTGGGTCACATCGAGGCGTTCGACATCGGCGATCAGGCGCGTACCTTCTACGGCGCGAGTTTCCAGGGCTACGAGCCCTATGTGCGGGTCCGCTATCGGCTGATCGACGCCGCTGGCGGCGAGATCCTGGCCGCCGGCCTGTTCGACTGGCAACAGTCCGAGGGCAGCGTGCGGCAACTGGCGCGGCGGCAGAACCTGGATGACTGGCGCCATCCGGAACGGTTGGCGGACCTGGTCTACCCGCGCATCGCCCGCGATCTGGCCGGCGCCGCCACCGATACCCTCTACCCGGTGATCGTGCTCAAGGCGGACGGTGACCGGGTCTACCTGAGCCAGGGCCAGGGGCGTCTTGAGGCGGACACGGTGCTCAATGTCCACCGGCCGGTGGAAACCCTGAAGGACCCACAGACCGGCCTGCCGATCCGCATGGAAAGCGACGCTTTGGCGAGCCTGAGGGTTACCGAGGTGCGGCCGGATTACGCGGTTGCCCGGATCACCCAGCGCCGTGAGGCGCCGCAGCCCGGTGACCGGGTGCGTCCGCCGGCCCCCTCCGCCACGCCCGCCGAGGCGCCCGCCGGTCAACCGGACAGCCCCGGGTCTTCCGAGTTGCCCCTGAGCTGGGATTAGTGAGCGGTTACTTCAACCAGGCACTGGTATTGCTGGCGGCGGCGGTTCTGCTGTTGCCGCTGTTCCAGCGCCTGGGTCTGGGCAGCATCCTCGGCTATCTGGCGGCGGGCATCCTGATCGGGCCGCTGGGCTTTGCTCTGATTCCCGACGCGGAGGCGGTGCTGCACTTCGCCGAACTGGGCGTGGTGCTGATGCTGTTCCTGGTGGGCCTGGAGCTGGCGCCGGACCAGCTGTGGGCCCAGCGCAAGCGGCTGCTGGGCCTGGGTGTCAGCCAGATGCTGTTCAGCGGCGGCTTGCTGTGCGGTTTCTTCCTGGCCTGGGGCCAGAGCACCCCGGCGGCGGTGGCCATCGGCGCCACCCTGGCGTTGTCGTCCACCGCCTTCGCGGTGCAGATGCTGGTGGAAACCAACCAGCTGGGTACGCCCCAGGGCCGCAATGCCTTCTCCATTCTGCTGTTCCAGGATCTGGCGGTGATCCCGCTGCTGCTGTTGCTGCCGGTGCTGGCCGGCGGCGCGGGCGGCGGTGATGGAGAGCAACCGCAACTGCTGATCGGTCTGGGGGCGTTGATTCTGATGTGGCTGGCCGGCCGTTACGTGCTCAACCCCTGGCTGGCCTGGCTGGCGCGGCTTCATAACCGGGAACTGATGACCGCCACCGCCCTGCTGCTGGTGCTGGGCGCCGCCGAATTGATGGACACCCTGCACCTGTCCATGGGCCTGGGTGCTTTCGTTGCCGGCATGCTGCTGGCCAATTCGCCGTTCCGCGAGCAGCTGGACGCCGATATCCAGCCCTTCAAGGGCCTGTTGCTGGGCCTGTTCTTCATCGCCATTGGCATGACCATGGACCTGAAACTGCTGGTCAGCGCGCCGCTGCGCATCCTGGCCATGGGCGTGGCGTTGCTGATGATCAAGACCCTGGTGTTGGTGGTGATCGCGCGGGCCATGAAGGTGGCCTGGCGGGATGCTCTGCGGTTCGGGTTGCTGCTCAGCCAGGGCGGTGAGTTCGCCTTCGTGCTGTTCACCCAGGCCGGAGCCCTGAACCTGCTCACCATGGACATGATCGCCCGCCTCAACCTGGTGGTGGCGCTGTCCATGGCGGCCACCCCGCTGCTGTTGAAGCTGGTGGCGCGCTGGTGGCCGGCGCCGGGGCGTGCCTCGCGCAGTGTCGCGGATGAACCGGCGCCCAACGGCCAGCCGCCGGTGATCGTCGCCGGGTTTGGCCGTTTCGGGCAGATTATTGGCCGGATTCTGGTGAGCCGGCGGATTCCCTTTACCGCGCTGGATTCCAATCCGGAGCACATCGATACGGTGCGGCGCTTCGGCAATCAGGTCTACTTCGGCGATGTGACGCGGCTGGATCTGCTGCACTCCGCCGGCCTGGACCACGCCCGGGTGATGGTGCTCGCCATCGACGATGTGCAGGCCTCACTGCGGGCGGCGCGGCTGATCCGCGAACACTTCCCCGGCATCACCCTGATCGCCCGGGCCCGGGATCGCTACCACGCCTACTCGCTAATGGCGGAAGGGGTCGAGCACGTGATTCGCGAGACCCTGGATTCCAGCCTGCGCACCGCCCAGACCGCCCTGGTGCAGCTGGGCGTGCCGGAAAGTACCGCCATCGACGTGGTGCGCACCTTCCGGGACGTGGACGAGCGGCTGCTGCGCGAGCAGTTCCAGCACCGTGATCAGCTCGACAAGCTGATTGAGATTTCCGCCCGCGGGCGCGAGGAGCTGGAATCCCTGCTCGCCGCCAGCGCCGACGGTCAGGGCAAGGCCAAGGACGAGATTTAAAGCCGGAGATTGTTCAGACCCCGACGGATCGAATTCTCCAGGGCCGGCTTCACCAGTGCCCCGAGCAGCGGTACCTTGCCGCGAAAGACGATGGTGTATTGAAGCCGGGAGCCGCCGTCCCCGTGCTCGGAAAACACCATCTCCCCGAAATGATCACGTAGCGGGCTGCCCTTGGTGATGCGGTAGGCGATGCGCTGGCGCGGCTCGAATTCGGTGACGGTTTCCTCGAACGGCGGCGTCAGCGGCAGGGACAGCCGCCGTACCGAGCCGACGCCATTGGGCTCCCCTTCGCCGGCCTTGACCCGGCGCACCTTGGCGGGGGCGAACAGGGAGGACAGGTTTTCATGATCACTGAGATGGCGGAACAGAGCGTCCACCGGAAACGGAAAGGTCTTGTCGATCTCGATGCGTTGCAGGCCCATGGGCTCTCCCGCTGACAGGCGAAACCCGGAGTCTGACCGGCCGCCGGCGTCCTGCCCAGGTTCCAACGGGCCAGACGCCGGTGCCGGCCGGTCAATCGGCGGCGGCGGGGGCTGGCGCGCGCACCTCGGCGGCGCCGATGGCGCGCGGGTCGGAGGCGGCGCTGACCCGGCCCGCCTTCCGGTCCCAAAGAATCGCCTGCATGTTGCCGTAGGCGCGCTCCACGGACACCACGTCATGGCCGCGCAGGCGCAGGCTCTTGGCTTCCGGAGTGTCCAGGAAGGCAGGCTCCGCCTGCACCCGGTCGGGCAGGAACTGATGGTGGAAACGCTGGCGCGTGACCCAGTCCTCCACCGGCTTGCCGGCGGCGGCTTCCATCACGCCCAGCATCACCATGGTGATGATGCGGCTGCCCCCCGGTGTGCCGAGGATCGCCACCCGGTCGTCGAACTCCACGAAGGTGGGCGTCATGGACGACAAGGGTCGCTTGCCCGGGGCGATGGCGTTGGCCTTTGAACCGACCAGCCCGTAAGCGTTGGGGCTGCCCGGCTTGGAGGAAAAATCGTCCATCTCGTTATTGAGGATCACGCCGGTGTCCTTGGGCATGAAGCCGGAGCCGAACGGCAGGTTGATACTCAGGGTGGCGGCCACCCGGTTGCCGTCCGCGTCGAGCACCGACAGGTGGGTGGTATGGAAACCTTCCTCGGTGGCCACCGGTTCGCCCAGCTCACTGCTGGGGGTGGCGCGGTCCAGTTCGATGGAGGCCGCTCGCGCCTCGGCGTAGGAATTACTCAACAGGTTATCCACAGGTATCGAGACGAAGTCCGGATCGCCCAGATAACGACCACGGTCCTGGTAAGCGCGCCGCCAGGCCTCCACGGTGAGATGGGGAAGTAAGTCCTCACTAATCTCGCCACCATTGAATTGGCTGAGGATATTGAGCGCCTCCATCATGACGATGCCGCCGGCGGAGGGCGGCGGCGCGCTGATCACCCGGCCGCCCCGGAAGTGGCCGACGATGGGTTCGCGTTCCTTGACCCGATAGTTTTCCAGATCCTTTTTGGTCCATATGCCGCCGGCCTCGCGCACGCCTTTCACCAGCTTGTCCGCCACCGGGCCCCGGTAGAAACCGTCGCGGCCGTGCTCGGCGATGGCCTCCAACACCCGGGCCAGATCCGGTTGCCGGATCACGGTGCCCACCGCCGGCAGGCGACCGCCGTCCAGGAACACCGCGGCGGCGTGGGGATAGCGATTGAGTACCTCGCGACGATAGCCGGCCAGGGCCCGGTAATGCGCCTCCACCTCGAAGCCTTGCCGGGCCAGGCGGATTGCCGGCGCCAGGGTTTTCTTCAGCGGCAGCTTGCCGTAGCGCCCGGCCAGGTAGTCGAAGGCGGCGGCCTGGCCGGGAATACCGGCGGCCAGGGGGCCGTTGATGGCGCGGTCGCGCACCACCTTGCCGTTATCGTCCTGGTACATGTCCTCGGTGGCCGCCGCCGGGGCGGTTTCCCGGGCATCCACCATGGTCTGCAGGCCGTCGCGCTGGCGGTGCAGCAGCCAGAAGCCACCCCCGCCCATGCCCGCCGAATAGGGTTCCACCACCGCCAGGGCCGCGGCCACCGCCACCGCCGCGTCGAAGGCATTGCCACCCTGGTCGAGAATCTCGAAGCCGGCCTCGGTGGCCAGCGGGTGGGCGCTGGCGATGGCCGCCTTGCCCGGCGACGCGGCCTGGGCGGCCGTGCAGAACAACGTCAGGGCAAGAAGCAACCCGCGCATCATGGTCTTTCTCCGTGTCCGGCTGTTATCGGGCGGCGGGATTTAACCGCCCCGCTGCTGCTTTTTCAGCTCCAGGGCCTCCACCACATGGGGGGGCACGAAATTGCGCACGTCGCCGTTGAGCAGGGCGATCTCGCGTACCAGGGAGCTGGAGATGAAGGACAGATGCTCCGCTGGCGTCAGGAACACGGTTTCCAGCTCCGGGGCCAGTTGCCGGTTCATGTTGGCGAGCTGGAACTCGTACTCGAAGTCACTCACCGCGCGCAGACCGCGCAGCAGGATGTTGGCGTCCTGTTCGCGGCAGAAATGCGCCAGAAGCTGGGAGAAACCCACCACTTCCACATTGTCCAGATGGCTGATGCTGTCTTCCACCAGCTTGACCCGCTCGTTCAGTGAAAACAGGGGGCCCTTCTTCTCGCTGGCGGCGATCGCCACCACCACCTCGTCGAACATGGACGAGGCCCGTTCGATCAGGTCCTTGTGGCCATTGGTGATGGGATCGAAGGTGCCCGGGTAGATCACACGGTTGGTCATGCTCGGCTCGCTTTTTCGCTGCGGAAACGGTGTCCGGGCGGCGACGATCATGGTCGCGCCGCTCCCCCGGCACCCTCAATGCCCGCAAGCATACCCCAAGCCACTTCCGAGGTGCAGGGCCCCCCCGGACCTGTTCCGGGCGCCCGTCTAGGCGAGCCGGTCCGCCAGGGCGGTGGCGTTGCGGGCGCTGAGGCCATAGATGGTGAGCTGTGGATTGACCCCCAGGCTGGTGGGGAACACCGAGCCGTCGAACACATAGAGGTTGTCCAGGTGATGGTAGCGGCCCTGGTTGTTCACCAGCCCGCGCTTCTCGTCCCCCAGCGGGCAGCCGCCCATCACGTGGGCGCTGCCCAGGGCCACTTCCAGCGGCGCGAACGGCAGGGTTTTCATGCCTTCCCGGGCTTCCGCCCAGGACCGGTAGAACGGCGCGCGAATATGCCCTGGCCGCACCGCCCGGGCGCCGGCGGCGAACTGCATCTCCACCTGGGTGAGCAGGCTGCGGCGGGCGCCGTCCAGCAGGTAGTCGTTGAGCGGATAGTCCAGCTGGGGCTCGCCGTTGTCGCGCAGGCTCACGGTGCCGCCGGGGCTGTCTTCGTGGAAACCGTCGCGCAGCAGGGCGATGGAGGCGGCCAGGTTGGGCAACTCGGTGATGTGGCGGCGAGCCTCCTCGCCGAAGCCACCCATCAGGGCGCTGGCGAGGCCGGGGTGCAGGGGCATCATTTCCAGCTTGTAACCGATCGGGCCGTCCACGCCGCCGGCGAAGGTGAACTGATCGGAGTGCAGGGACTGGGGGGCGCCGTAGTAGGGCGCCACCTCCTCGTCATAGCGGCCGAAGGCGAAGCTGGTGACGTGCAGGAAGGTGCGCTTGCCCACTCTTTCGTCCGGGTCCGGCACCTCCGAGCGCTGCAGCAGGGCCGGCGTCTGGATGCCGCCGCCGGCGGCGATCACGGTGGGTGCCTTGACGGTGATCACGGCGCCGGTGGGGCGTTTGTCGTGGTCCAGCGGGCGTACTTCCACGGCGCTTACCCGGGTGCCGTCGTGGATCAGGCGTTGAGCGCGGGCGCCGTGGATCAGGGTGGCGCCGGCGTCCATGGCCGTCGGCAGGGTAGTGACGAGCATGGATTGCTTGGCGTTGGTGGGGCAGCCCATGCCGCAGTAACCGAGGTTCCAGCAGCCGCGCACGTTGCGTGGAATCACCGACCAGTCCCAGCCCAGTTTTTCGCAGCCGCGCTTGATCACATCGTTATTGGCGTTGGGCGGCATGGCCCAGGGCTCCACTCCCAGGCGCTGCTCCATGCGCTGGAAGAAGGGGTCCAGGTCGGCGCGTCCGGTGCCGGCCACGCCGAAGCGTCGCCGCCAGTGGTCCAGGGTTTCCTCCGGGGTGCGGAAACTGGAGGTCCAGTTGACCACGGTGGTACCGCCCACGGTGCGCCCTTGCAGGATGGTGATGGCGCCGTCCTTGGTGGCGCGCAGGGTGCCCTCCTGGTAGAGGTTCCGGTAGGCGTCGCCTTCGTTCAGGTTGAAGTCCCGGGAGCTGCGCAACCGGCCGGCCTCGATAAGGATCACCTTGAGGCCGCGCTGGCTGAGAATCTCGGCGCTGACCGCGCCGCCGGCGCCGGTGCCGATGATCGCCACGTCCGCTTCCAGGGTGAGATCGTCGGTTTGTTCGGCGCCGTCGATGAGGTGCCATTTGTCCCCGGCATCCGCCCAGGGATCGTTGATGTTCTGGATTTTGAGAGTGGAAAGGTCCTGCATGACCGGATTTCCTGTTGTTGTTATGGCAAGGCGTTATGGCAAGACCACCGGCGCCTTGGCGCCGGTGGCGATCATTCCGGGTGGGCGGCCAGATTCAGCGGCGGACCCGGGTAGCCGGTGCCGAGGGCCGCGTCCGGGGTCACATACCAGGCCATCATCAGTGGTTGGGTGAGGCCCTTGAAGGCGAGCTGGGCGAAGCCGTTGTCGCTGCCGGACCACTCCGCCAGAGTGCGCTGGAGTTGAGCCTCGTCCTGGTCGGCGAAGTGCGCCCAGGTGCCGGTGACCCACCAGCGGGCGGCCCCCAGTTGCAACAGGTCCAGGAGTTGGAACAACTGCCCGCGGGCGCCCTCGGAGCCGCCGGCCAGCAGCCGGTCGAAGGCCGCCAGGGCATCGTCCGGGCCGGCGCCGGCCACGGCGTCCAGGCCGCCGGCCAGCAGCGGCGCCATCAGCGGGCGCAGCAATTCCAGATCCCGTTGACGCAGATACCGGTAACCCGATGCCGGGCCCGGATCGCCGCTGCAGCCGGTGAGCAGGGTGGCGCCGCCGGCGCCCAGGGTCAGGGCGGTGGCGCCCCAGAACCCGAGCTTGAGGAAGCCGCGACGGCTGACGCCGCCGCGGGGGGAGGACGAATCCCGGTTCATGGCGCGCCCTCCTATTTGAGCATGAACTTGTAGATCAGCTTGTGCATGCCCCGGCCATAGGGCGGCAGGATGTGCTTGGTGGCGTTCATCTTGCCCTTTTTGTAGACGCCCTTGGCCTTGGAGAAGGTCAGGAAGCCTTCCGGGCCGTGGTAGTGACCCATGCCGGAGGGACCGACGCCGCCAAACGGCATGTCGTCCACGCCCACCTGGGTGATGGTGTCGTTCAGGCAGACGCCGCCGGAGTGGGTGTGGTGCAGCACGTGCTCGCCGTTTTCGCTGTTCCAGTCGAAGTAATACAGGGCCAGCGGGCGGGGCCGCTCGTTCACGTAATCGATGGCGTCATCCAGGGTCTGGTAGGGCACCACCAGCATTAGCGGGCCAAAGATCTCATCGTGGACGATCTTCATGTCGTCGTTGACGTCGAGCACCAGGGTGTGGGGAATCTTGCGGCTGCCGGCCAGGTCCTCGTTGTCCGGGTTGATCTCGATGACCCGGGCGCCCTTCTCCCGGGCGTCGTCCAGATAGCCGGTGAGCCGCTGGTACTGGCGCTCATTGATGATGCTGGTGAAGTCCGGGTTGTCGCGCAGGCTCGGGTAGAGCTGGGTGACCTGGGCCTTCCAGGCGTCCACGAACTCGTCCACCCGATTCTCCGGGCACAGGATATAGTCCGGCGCCACGCAGGTCTGGCCGCTGTTCAGGCACTTGCCGAAGGCGATGCGTTCCACCGCGTCCTTCATCGGGAAGTCCTGGCCGATGATGCACGGGCTCTTCCCGCCCAGCTCCAGGGTCACCGGGGTCAGGTTCTCGGCGGCGGCGCGCATGATGTGCTTGCCCACCGAGGTGGAGCCGGTGAACAGCAGGTGGTCGAACGGCAGCGCCGAGAAGGCGGCGCCCACCTCCACTTCGCCGTTGATCACCGCCACGTGCTCCTCGTCGAAGGTCTTGCCGATCAGTTCTTCCAGCAGCGCGCCGGTGCGCGGCGTCGACTCGCTCATCTTGATCATCACCCGGTTGCCGGCGGCGAGAGCCGCCAGCAGCGGGCCGATGGCCAGATACAGCGGGTAGTTCCAGGGCACGATGATGCCCACCACGCCGAGCGGCTGGTACTCCACCCACACCTTGCCGGGCCACTGGGCGGCGCCCACCTTGCGTTTGGAGGGTTTCATCCATTTGCGCAGGTGCTTGGCGTGGTACTTGATGCCCTCGACACTGGTGAGCAGTTCCGCCAGTTTGGTTTCATCGGCGGAACGGTTGCCGAAATCGGCGTTGAGCGCCTCGATCCAGGCGTCCATGTTGTCCAGCAACATGGGCTTGAGCCGTTGGATGTGCTCCACGCGCTGTTCGGCGCCGGGGTAGGGGTGATGGCGGAAAGCGGTTTTCTGTGCCTCGAAAATCCGCTTCATGCGGTCGATTTGTGCCTGGCCGGTTTGGAATTCTTTGATTTCGGCGACCATAATGCGTCTCCCTGGACGGTGATGGACCTGACCTGATTTTTAGAGTAATTACTCTAGAGGTCAACACGGTGTGTCCGAAATCCGGTTCGCCGCCCTGCTCCATGCCCTGATTGGCCCGTTATGACCGACACGAAAACCCGCATCCTGGATGCCGCCCTGGCCCTGTTCAACCGGTTCGGTGAGCGCAACGTCACCACCAACCACATCGCCGGCGAGCTGGGCATCAGCCCGGGCAATCTCTACTACCATTACCGCAACAAGGCGGCCATCGTCTCGGCCTTGTTCGACCGTTATCGGGAGCACCTGCTCACCCTGTTGACGGTGCCCGAGGGCCCGCTCACCTGGGAAGACAAGATGGGCTATTTCGAGGGCATCCTGGCGTCCATGTGGGAGGGTCGTTTCCTGCATCGGGACCTGGCGCATTTCCTTCATCAGGACCCGGTGCTGCGTGATCGCTACAAGGTGTTCGTGGAGGACAGCCTGGCGCGCGGGCTTGGCATCTATCAGCGGCTGCGCGACAGCGGCCTGATCGAGGCCAGCGACGAGGAATTGCGGGCGCTGCTGGTCAACACCTGGGTGCTGGCGGCCTCCTGGCCGGGTTTTACCCATGGCCTGAACCCGGAAATATCCGGCGACGAGACCCTGGACCGGGGCCTGTTGCGCCAGGGCATCTACCAGATTATTTGCCTGGAGGCGCCCTACCTGCGAGGGGAGGCTCTGGATCACCTGGACGCCATGAAGCGCGAGTACCGCCTGGATGAAACCGCCCTGGACCGGCTGTTTGGCGCCGTCGGCCAGGTGCGCTCGGAGTGAGCAGCGCGGACGATAGAAGCCTGATCTGGGTACTGCGTTCGCTGTTCGCCTGGCTGGCGCTGGTGGCCGGTGTGCTGCTGCCGCTGCCCGGCGCCGACGCGGTGGCGGCCTTGGCGGTCACCATCGCCATGCTGCTGGGCTGGCGGGACCTGCGCCCGGTGGCGCGCATGCTGCTGGTACTGATGATGCTGGCGGCGCTGGTCGCGGCGGTGCTGGAGCCCCAGGCCCTGGGCAAGGGCGTGCGCAACATGGCGATCCTGATCGGGCTGATTATTTCGGTGATTCTTTTGTCGGCGGTGTTGAGCCGCTCCCGGGATCTGGCGCGGTTGTCCTCCAGCCTGTTCGGTGGCCGCTCGCTGACCCGCTATTACAGCCTGACCTTTGGCACCGCCTTTCTGTCGATTCCGCTCAACTTCGGTGCCGTGGGCGTGGTCGCCGCCCTGGTCGCCGACCGTATCAACAGCCGAGGTCATTCGGCGCGCACCCGCAACGCCGCCCGTGCCACGCTGCGCGGCTTCGCCGCCGCCCCGCTGTGTTCGCCACTGTCGATCTCGGTGGCGGTGGTGCTGACTTTCCTGCCCGGCCTGAAGGGTTGGCAACTGATCGGCATGGGGCTGCCGGTGGCGGTGCTGTTCCTGCTCGCCGGGGCCTTGTTCCGGGAACCGGAAAGCGGTGAATTGGCGCCGGAGGAAGGTACCGCCGGGGCCGGGCCCTGGCTGCGCTTCACCGGGCTGATCGCGGTGATCTGCGCCGGCACACTGGCGCTCAGCGCCGGTGCCGGGTTGAGCTATCCGCGGGCGGTGACGCTGAGCTGTCTGTCGGTGGTGGTGCTGGGGCTGGCCTGGGGCGCCTGGCGCGGCGAACGGCCCGCCCCGCCGTCGCTGGCGCCGGCCTCCAACGAGCTGGTGATCGTCGGCGCTTCCGCCTTTCTTGGTGCCCTGGTCAGCGCCCTGGCGGAGCATCATCTCGGCAGCGGTCTGACATTGCCCGGTTGGGGCTACCCGCTGGCGGCGCTGCTGGTGCCCTGGGTGTTCTACGCCGTCGGCATGATGGGCTTCAATCCGATTCTTACCGGCACCCTGGTGGGCGCCCTGCTCGGCCCGATCTGGCCGCCCCAGGCGATCCAGGCGTTGGGGTTGTCCATGGTGTGCGGTTGGGCGATGACCGGGGTGAGCACGCCCTACGCCGCCAACGTGTTGCTGCTGGAGCGCTTCACCGGTTACCCGGCCTGGCGCACCGCGGTGATCTGGAACCGGGCCCTGGCGATCATGGTGATGCTGGCCGGAGGACTGCTGGCGGCGTTGCTTACCCTGTTGCTGATGTGAGCGGTGCGTCGGCGAAGCCGGCGGCGAACGCCACCAGCCGTTTCTCCAGCCAGTATTCAGGCGCCGTCGGCGTGCCCGCCACGAAGCCCACATGACCGCCCTGGCGGCTCAGCTCCAGGGTCACGCCGGGGCCCAGGTCGCCCTGGCCGGGCAATACCGCCCGGGTCATGAAGGGGTCGTCCTCGGCCTGGATCATCAGGGTGGGCGTGCGGATCGCCGGCAGGCGCGGGCCGGCGGAGCATTCCGCGTAATAGTGCGCGGCGTCGCGGAAGCCGTACAGCGGTGCGATCACCTGGCCGTCGAATTGCCAGAATGAGCGAATGCCATCGAGGTCCAGAGCCGCGAGCCGGCGTGCCTGGTCCGGCGCCACGGTCTCCAGGTGACGATGCTGGCGGCGCAGGGTGGTGAGCAGTTGGCTGATCAGGTGGCGCCGGTACATCCGCGACAGGCCCCGATCCATGCGGTCCGCGCAGGTGGCCAGGCCAAGCGGCGAGCACACCGCCACGGCGGCGCTGAGGGCGCCGTTGTCCGCCCGCGCCAGCCAGTTAAGCAGGCGACTGCCGCCCAGGGAGACGCCCACCGCCACCAGCGGGCCGCGATCGTCGGCGGCGCGCAGATGGCGAAACACCGCGTCCAGATCGTCGATTTCACCGGCATGGTAAGACAAGGCGGTGTCGTTGGGCGCGGCGGCGCCCCGGGAGTTGATCGCCACCGAGGCGATGCCCGCCGCCGCCAGCCGTGCCTGGGTGCCGCGCACATAGTGGGAATCGCTGTTGCCGGACAGCCCGTGCAGCAGCGCTACCCGCGGTGCCCCGGGGCGCGGATCGGGCCCGGCCCAGTCCAGCAACAGATGGTCGCCGTCGGCCAGGGGCAGCGTTTCGCGCCGTCGCTCCAGGCCATCGGCGCGCCGGCACAGCGGCCCCCAAAGCGTTTGCAGGTGTGGTGAACGCAACCACCACGGCGCGCGGAACGGCGCCTCCACGATTTCAGCCATCGACGGCTCTCCCCCGGAGCATGGAATCCAGGCCGGCTATGGTAGCCTTTAGCGCCGATATCGTCCGCTCCGTATCAGAGGAATTCCATGAGCCGCCGTTTCTTCGACGACCAGCCGTTCACCCAGGATCAGCCCGTGGCGCTGGGCGCCGGCCCCAGCCATCACATCGGCAAGGTGCTGCGTATGAATCCGGGTGATGAACTGACACTGTTCAACGGCGAGGGTGGCGAATGGTCGGCGGTGCTGGAAAGCGTTGGCAAGAAGAGCGTGATCGCAAGGCCGCTGGCATTCCATGAGCTGGACCGGAGTGCGCCGCTGCCGGTGACCCTGGGGCTGCCGCTGATCAAGGGCGACCGCATGGACTACGCCCTGCAGAAAGCCACCGAACTGGGGGTGGCGGCGATCCGGGTGCTGGATACCGAGCGCACCGAGGTGCGGCTCAAGGGGGAGCGCGCCGCGAAGAAGACGGACCACTGGCGACAGGTGGTGATCAGCGCCTGCGAACAATGCGGTCTCAACCGGCCGCCGCTGGTGGACGGCCCGTTGCCGTTCAAGGATTTTCTGGCCGGAGCCCGGGGGCTGGCGCTGATCGCGCATCCCGGGGAGGCGCCGCTGGCCGCGAGCGCGCTGCGCGAGGCCGAGGCGGTGACTCTGCTGACCGGTCCGGAAGGCGGCTTTTCCGATCCGGAACTGGAAGCCGCCCGGGCCGCCGGATTCCTGCCATTTGCACTGGGCGAGCGGGTACTACGGGCGGAAACCGCGCCGGTGGCTTTGTTGGCGTCTCTGTGGGCGGGACGATCCCTGATCTGAAATGCCTGCTGCTGGTGCGTGCCGCGCGCTATTTGGCGTCGTGCCCGGCTGTCTCGTGGTCAGTAAATAATCTTATCTTTTTTGTATAACTCCCTGCCCTGCCTGATTTTTTCTCCGGTGGCATGTTTCTTGATCCCTTTTTCCGGCGCGCGCATTTGGTCGCGTTTTCCTGATGCTGGAGAAATTCCAATGTTGAATGCGAAAGTTTGGCTTGCCCCGGCACTGCTGGGGGTGATGTTGGCGGGCTGTGGGGGCTCCGACAGTGACCATGACGATGACGATGCCGACCCGGTGGGCGAGGCCGAATCCTTTAACTATGTGGAAGGCACCATCGCCCAGGCCCGGGCGGCCCTGCAGGCTGGTGAACTGACCTGCGAGGAAATGGTTCAGGGCTATCTGGATCGGATCGAGGCCTATGATCGGCAGGGCCCGAGCCTGCAGAGTGTGATCGCGGTGAACCCGCACGCCCTGGATGATGCCCGGGACCTGGACAGCCGCTATGCGACGGACGGTTTCCAGGGGCCGCTGCACTGCGTCACGGTGTTGCTCAAGGACAACTTCGATACCTTTGATATGCCCACCACCGCCGGTGGTCTGGCGCTGGAAACCAGCCAGCCGCCGGATGATGCGTTCAGCGTCGCGCGGCTGCGGGATGCCGGAGCCATCATCATCGGCAAGGCCAACCTGGACGAATACGCCTTCGGGTTCCGGGGCAGCAGCTCCGTGGGCGGCCAGGTGCGCAACGCTTACGATCCCACCAAGGGGCCGGGTGGCTCTTCCTCCGGCACCGGTTCGTCCATCGCCGCCAGTTTCGCCATGGTCGGCACCGGTTCCGACACGGGTGGCTCGATCCGCGTGCCATCCAGCCTGCACGGCCTGGTGGGTATCCGCCCGAGCCTGCGGCTGGTCAGCCAGGACGGCATCGTGCCGCTGGCGCACTGGCAGGACACCGGCGGCCCGATGTGCCGTACCGTGGAGGACTGCGCCCTGACCCTGAGCGCCATGGTCGGCTACGACCCGGGGGCGTTTTCCGGCCAGCGTTTCCGTTTCGATCATGACGCGGACCTGATGACCAGCCCGTTCGAATACCAGCTCGCCACCCTGGCGCCGTCCAGCTACACCAAGTATCTGGACAGCGGTGCCCTGAAGGGCGCGCGCATTGGCGTGGTGCGGGATCTGTTCGGTGACGGTCAGGGCGAGAACGCCGAGGTGCAGCGAGTCATCGATGCGGCCCTGGAGCGCATGCGCGCCGCCGGCGCCACCGTGGAGGACGTGACCATCCCCGATCTGTCCACCATTCTCAGCGACTTCCGCAGCGTGTCCCGCTATGAATTCAAGACCAACCTGACCGAGTATCTGGCGTCCTGGCCGTCCACCACCGACGGTCACCCGCGCTCCTTCGACGAGGTCTATCAGAGCGGTGGCTACGAGGACCGCAACGCCGGCACCTTCGCGTTCTACGACAGCGCCGGCACGGACCTGGAAAACAATGCGGACTACCTGAAAAACATCAACGAACGCCCGGACTATGTGCGCCAGCGTTTCCTGGCCGCTCTGGAAAACATCGACGCCAGCGGCCGCCCGGGCGGTGAGCCCTATGATGTGCTGCTGTACCCGTCGGTGCAGAGTCTGGCCCCGGACGTGGGCGGTTCGCCGAGCGCCGGCAGCAATAACCGGCTGAGCCCGTTCTCCGGCTTCCCGGCGCTGACCATGCCGGCGGGCATGGCGGACACCGATCCGGCGCTGCCGGTGGGCATGGAAATGCTGGCCCGGGAGTTCGACGAGGGGACCCTGATCAAGCTGGCCTACGCCTATCAGGAGCTGGCGGAACCGCGCCAGGCGCCCACCTTCACGCCGGAACTGGAAGAGCAGCCGGAACCGGCGCCGGTGGCGCTGATCGACTGATTGCCGGCGGTTGATCGTTTCGGGCGGTGCCGGTGTTCAGCCGGCGCCGCCCTGTTTTTCCATCATGTCGGCCTGCAGGATCTCGATCCAGTAGCCGTCCGGGTCCTTGATGAACGCCAGGCCCTTCATGCGGCCGTCATCCGGCTTCTTCACGAATTCCACGCCCAGTTTCCCGAACCGTTCCGCGGCGGCGTACACGTCCGGCACCGTGATGCCGATGTGGCCCAAGCCCTGGGGTTCGTCATTGCCGTTGTGGTAGCGGAAATCCGCGTCGTTCTCGGTGCCCCAGTTGTGGGTCAGCTCCAGCATCGCTTCGCGGCTGAAAGTGTAGGTGAGACGCTTGGCGTCGTCGTCGGGCACCTCGGTGGCCTCGGTATCGTTGAGGTAGGTGAGAAAGTAGAGCGTGAATTCCGCTTCCGGAAAATCCAGCTTGCGGATCAGCCGCATGCCCAGCACCCGGGTATAGAAATCCAGGCTGGCCGCGGGGTCCTTGATGCGCAGCATGGTCTGGTTGAAGAGGTAGGACTGGGTCTCTCGGTCCGGCTTGTCGCACAGGCCGGGCGCGGTTTCGAAATGACGGGGCATGGTGGGGGTCCTGTCAGCGCTTGGGGAACCGAAAGAATGGCACCCCAGACGCTGATTTCAAGACCCCGGCTCAGGGCTTACTTCGAGACCAGCTCAGGGCTTATTTCGAGACCAGCTCAGGGCTGATCTCAAGACCGGCTCAGGGCTGAGCGGCGTCGATCTTCTTGAGCACCTTCTGCAGGCCGGCCACGGTGCCGCCCACGTCGCTGAGGTTGGACGGCAGCAGCAGGGTGGTGGATTCCTTGGCCAGCTTCTCGAAGGCGGCCACGTACTGCTCGGCAATGCGCAGGCTTACCGCTTCCTCGCCGCCGTCCGCCTTCACGGCGCCGGCCACGTGGCGCAGGCCCTCGGCGGTGGCGTTGGCGATCAACTGGATCTGCTCGGCGCGGCCCTGGGCCTCGTTGATCTGCTTGAGCTTCTCACCTTCGGAGATATTGATCATCTCCTGCTTCTCACCCTCGGAACGGTTGATCGCCGCCTGACGGTCACCCTCGGAGCGGTTGATGGCGGCCTGGCGGTCGCCCTCGGATTCCGCCACCACGGCGCGGCGTTCCCGTTCGGCGCGCACCTGCTTCTCCATGGCGTCCTTGATCGAGGCCGGCAGGTTGATGTCCGCCACCTCATAACGCAGCACCTTGACGCCCCAGGGCTGGGCCGCCTCGTCCACGGCGCGCACCACTTCCATATTGATCTCGGCGCGTTCCTCGAAGGTCTTGTCCAGATCGATCTTACCGATCACCGAGCGCAGGGTGGTCTGGGCCAGTTGCTGGGCGGCCAGCACATAGTCGTCCACGCCGTAGCTGGCGGCCTTGGCGTCGATCACCTGCAGGTACATCACGCCGTCGATGGACACCTCGATGTTGTCCTTGGTGATACAGCTCTGGCGCGGCACGTCACGGACGATTTCCTTGAGCGAGTGCCGGTAGGCGACCCGGTCGATGAACGGCATCAGCACGTGCATGCCGGCTTCCAGGGAAGTGCGGTACTTGCCCAGCCGCTCGACCACGAAGATCTGCCGCTGCGGCACGATGCGCACGGTCATGAACAGCAGAATGATCACGCCGAGGGCGAGCAAAGCGGGAATGATGAGTCCCATCATGATATCGGTTCCTTAGAAAGTCAGTCCTTGGAGGCCCAGGGGGCCACGGTCAGCCACAGGCCTTCATGGCGAAGAATGCGAACCATCTGGCCGTCGCTCAGGGGGTGGGTGGATTGTGCCTGCCACAGGGCGCCGCGATAGCGCACCGTGCCGATGCCATCCTCGAAGGCGCCCTCCACGGTGGCCCGGGCACCCACCAGCCCGGCACTGTCGTCGCTGCTGGCGCCGTGGGTCTCGCGGCCGAACAGCCGCTCGCGCAGGTAGCGGCGCGCCACCACCAGCAGCACCAGGCTGAACACCGCGAACAGGGTGATCTCCCAGACCAGGCTGTCGATCAAGCCCAGCCAGGCCAGCGCTCCCACCAGGAGCGCGGCCAGGCCGAGAAAGATGGTCACGAGGCCGGAGACGGCGAACTCCGCGATCACCAACACCAACCCCAGAATGATCCAATAACTGTATTCCGGCATGCGCCCCTCCCTCCTGGTGGCGATACGTTAGCACGGTGGCCGGCGCCGGTCCGTGCCACGGTTCATGATCGGTGGCTTCAGTGCTGGTGGCCACCGGGCCCGTGGGCATGGCCATGGGCTTTTTCCTCGTCGCTGGCGTCGCGCACATCGATGACGCGCATCTCGAAGCGCAGCGGCAGGCCGGCGAGCGGATGGTTGGCGTCCACATCCACGGTTTTGAGGCCCACCTTGATCACGGTGACCCGGCGCGGGCCCTGCTCGGTACGCACTTCCACTACCTTGCCGGGGCGCAGTTTGCCGGCGTGTTTGAGGTATTTGGCGGAGAGTCGCTGGCGCAGCGATTCATCGCGGCGCCCGTAGGCTTGCTCGGGCGTCAGCGTCACGCTTACCGCGTCGCCCTCGTCCTTGCCGGCCAGAGCTTCCTCCAGGCCGCGCAGGATGTTGCCGTGGCCGTGCAGGTAGGACAGCGGCTGATCCGCCGGGCTGTGTTCCAGTTCCAGGTCGTGGTCGGCGTCGAACAGGGTGTAGTGCAGGCTGACCACCTTGTCTTTCTCGATCGGCATATTCAGGTTCTCCAGACGAAGCGGTGATTCTGCGGCGCCCGGGCGGGGCTGGCAAGGTGGCGTCGGGGCGGGCATGCTGCGCCATGTCATGAATATCGGGAGGCGCCCATGTCCGGGTCCAGAAAGGTGGTGATCGCGGCGATGGCCGGCAACATGCTGATCGCCGTCACCAAGTTCGTCGCGGCGGTGATCACCGGCAGTTCCGCCATGCTCTCCGAGGGCATCCACTCGCTGGTGGACACTGGCAATGGTGTTTTGTTGTTGCATGGCATGAAGCGGGCGAAGACGCCGGCCAACGAGCGGTTCCCCTTCGGCCACGGCAAGGAGGTGTATTTCTGGGCGTTCGCGGTGGCGATCCTGATCTTCGCCCTGGGCGCCGGCATTTCCCTCTACGAAGGCGTGGTGCACCTGATGCACCCGGAGCCGATCAGCAATCCGATCATCAACTACGTGGTATTGGGGCTGGCCATGGTGTTCGAAGGGACCGCCTGGAGCATCGCCCTGAAGGAGTTTCGCCGCACCAAGGGCGACCGGGGCTACGTGGAGGCGATCAGCCATGGCAAGGACCCGACCACCTTCGTGGTGTTGTTCGAGGACTCCGCCGCCATGCTGGGTCTGGTGGTGGCGCTGTTGGGCGTGTTGCTCAGCCAGCTCACCGGCGCGTTCTGGTTCGACGGCCTGGCTTCCATCCTGATTGGCCTGATTCTCGCCGGCACCGCCTGCTGGCTGGCCTATGAAACCAAAGGCCTGCTGATCGGCGAGGCGGCCAACCCCCGGGTGGTGGCCGGCATCCGCCGGGCGGCGCTGTCCATGCCCAGCGTGGACGCGGTCAACGAAGTGCTGACCATGCACATGGGCCCGGATTTCATTCTGGTGAACATCAGCGTCACCTTCTCGCCGTCCCTGGGCACGCGCCGCCTGGAAACCGTCATCGCCGAACTGGACCGCACCCTGAAAGCCCAGGACCCGCGCATCAAGCGGGTGTTCGTGGAGGCGGAATCGCCGGCGTCCTGAGCCGCCGGGTCACCGTGAGCGACGGCCCGGCAGCATGCGCTTGAGGGTGGCGTCCCGGTCCACCCAGTGATGCCAGAGGGCGCCGGCCACGTGCAGTACGATCAGCGCCAGCAGGGCGTTCCAGAGCCATTCCTTGTGCAGGTCTTCCAGGCGCTCGGCCAGGGCCGTGTTGGCGGGCAGCCAGGCCGGGATCGCCAGGCCGGCGGGCAGCGGCGTGCTCTTGCCGTCCAGCTGGCGCATCAGCAGGCCGGTGACCGGCATCGCCAGCACCGCCAGATACAGCAGGCCGTGCACCGCCGTGGCCAGCCGTTGTTGCAGGCGGTCGCCCAGGGGCGCCGGCGGGCGGTGGCCGGCCCGCCACACGAGGCGGATGATCATCACCGCCAGGGCCGAGGCGCCCAGGGTGAAGTGGGCGATGATCCAGTAATCCCGCCAGGGGTTGCCCCGGGGCACCAGCTCGTGCAGCTCCACGCTGGCCCAGACCGCCAGCAATAGAAAGGCGATCAGCCAGTGCAGCGTCTTGGCCGTGTTGGTCCAGGTGTTGGTTGTGTCCATGGTTCCCCGATCCCGTTGTTGGTTCCCGGCCAGTATCGCCGGCCAGGCTTAACGGAAGCTGAGCGGGATCAGGGGCGCGGGGGATTTTTCGGCGCCAGGCCCAGGGCCTCGCGGCTTTCGCCGCGCGCCGCCCGGCGCAGCAGGGACAGGGAGTGGCGGTACCAGGTACGGCGGCCGCCGGGTTCCCATTTGAACCGTTTGTAGGTCCACTGGTACTGCGGCAGGTTGCGGCGGATGCAGGTTTCCAGGGAGCGGTTGAGGGTGGTGAGCACGCAGGTCTCGCCCTCGGCGTTCTCCAGTTCCGTGGCCGGTTCGAAGTGCACGCGCACGTCGCGCACGCCGCCTTCTCCCCGGTAGCAGGAGACGATGAAGATGCGCGGTCGGTAGCGGCGCACCAGTTTGTCCACCAGGGCCGGGGTGGGCACCGGGTGGCCGAAGAAGGGAATGAAGGGATTGCTGCGGTTGCCCGGGTTGTGGTCCGCCAGCAGCGCCAGGGTGCCGTTGCCGCGCAGGGTGGCCAGGCCTTCCTTGACGCCCTGGCTATTGGTGGGCACCAGCCGGCAGCCGGTGCGCTCGCGGGCTTTCTTGACCAGGGCGTCCACCAGGGTGGCCGGGTGCGGCTGGTACATCACCGTGGTGTTGCCCTGGCGGCCCAGATACAGGTTGATGGTTTCCCAGCTGCCCTGGTGCAGGGACAGCAGCAGCACCGGCCGTTCCTCGGCGCAGGCATCCAGATAGGCCCGTTCGCCATGAATTTCGGTGATCCGCGCCAGGGTCTGCTCCACCGGGCGTTGCCAGACATGGGCGAACTCGCAAAACGAGCGGCCCAGTTCCCGCAGGCTCTGGCGACCGATGCGGCGCGCCTCCGGCAGGCTCAGCGTCGGCTGGGTGGCGAGCAGATTGATCAGCACGGTGCGGTAGGCGCTGGCGTAGCGCAGCGGTATCCGCGTGATCAGATCGCCCAGCAGTGCGCCCAGCCCGGCCGCGATCGGCAGCGGCAGCCAGGCGACGAAGCGCATCAGCCAGCGAAGCCGTTGTCCGCGCGTATGGGCGCTCATTCGGTGGCATCCTCCAGTTCCCCGTTTCGGAGCGCCAGGGTATCGCCGTGGCCGGGTACGCGAAAAGCCTTGTCCGCCACGCCCTGGCGCCGCCGGGCCTCCGCCAGGGCCCGGGGTGGTTCGTCCAGCGGCTCGTCGGTGAGCACGAAGGTGCCCCAGTGCATGGCCAGGGAGCGGTGCGCCTGAAGGTCCCGGTGGATGCGCACCGCTTCGTCCGGGTTGATGTGCACCGGAGACATGAACCAGCGTGGCTGGTAGGCGCCGATCGGCAGCAGGGCCACGTCCACCGGGCCGAGCACCTGACGGATCTCCTCGAACACCGGTGCGTAACCGGTATCGCCGGCGAAGAACAGGCGGAACCCGGGCCAGTCCAGACGCCAGCCGCACCACAGGGTGCGGTTGCGGTCGCCGGCGGCGCGGCCGCTGAAATGCTGAGCGGGTACGCAGAACGCATCGAATTCCGGATCGCGGTGGTGCTGCCACCAGCCCAGTTCCACCACCTGGTGGATGCCACGCCGGCGTAGCCAGGCGCCCACGCCGCTGGGCGCGAACCAGCGCAGGCGATCGCCAAAACGCCGATTCAGGGCTCGTACCGATTCCCGATCCAGATGGTCGTAATGGTTGTGTGATACCAGCACGGCATGGATGTCGGGCAGTTCGTCGATGCCCAGGGCCGGTGGCACGGTGCGTTTCGGGCCGGCGAAGGACAATGGTGAGCAGCGTTCCGAGAACACCGGGTCGGTGAGCAGGTTCCAGCCCTGGTATTGCACCAGATAGGTGGCATGGCCGATCCAGGTGAAGCGGGGCTCCGCCGCCGGGCTGTTGAGCAGCACCGGGTCCGGGCGGCGCACGGGGAAGTCGAGCCGGGCCGGAAAGCGTCCCCGGGTTTCTCGCTGCCAGCGCAGGAATTCACGCAGGCTATGGTGCGGTGTGGGGTGGCGGTTGAGGTAACGGCGCCCGTCGTGAAGGCGCTGCGCCGCCAGGTGTTCCAGGCGAGCCCAGTCGATCATGAATGCAGGCCGGCCACCGCCCGTTCCACCGCGTCCAGGTCCGGAATCACCGCCAGATCGCCGCCGACCTGGACGTACATGGATTCCGCCGGGCCGGTGTCGCCGGGCTCTTCCACCGGGTCGCCCTTGTCCACCCGCAGCAGGCGGGGAATGCCCTGTACCACCACGGCGTAGAAACGCGCCTGGCCGGCCACCGTGTTGATCACCGCGATGCGTGCCTCGGTGCCGATGGTTACCTGGCCGGACTCGTTGAGCTTTTCGAAGGACACCAGCGGCACTTCCTGCTCGCGCCAGTTGAGCCAGCCGAGCAGCCATTCCGGGCCGTGGCCGGGCCGGTCGGGCTGGCGCAGGGGAATGACCTCCGCCACCACGATGTTGGGAATCAGCCAGGGGCGACCCTTCATGGGGATCAGCAAGCTCGGAATGTCGTCGGGAATCTGCGCGTCGGACATGGCGACTCTTATCCTCGGTTTTTGTCGGGCCGGTCAGGCGGCGGGGCCGGCCGCCACCTGCCGGCGCACCTGGTCCACCAGTTGCCGGGCCAGTTGCTCCGGCGTGCCGTTATAGGCGACGCAGCCGGTTTCACGCACCGCGTCCGGTTGGCTGCTCACCGCGCAGCTTTCCGCGGTTTGTGCCCACACCCGGGTGCCGCCGGCGGCCAGTCGGGGCGCGGCGATGGCGCCATCGTTGCCCATTCCGGAGAACAGGATGGCGCCGTCACAGTGGCCGAAGCCGTGGGCCACATTATGCAACACCTGGTCGATACAAGGGGCATAGGGGCCTTCCCAGCCCTGGCCGCTGCGGCGCACGGTGCCGTTGGCGTCGAATTCGATGCTCTGGTCCACCGGCGCCACCAGCAGGTGGCCATGGGCCAGCCGGCTGCCGTCGCCGGCCACCCGACAGCTCACCTGGCTGTCACGGCACAGCACCTGACAGAGTGTATCGAGAAAACCGCCATCGATATGTTGCGCGAGTATGAACGCCACCGGAAGGTGTGGCGGCAGGCAGTCGAGAAACTGCTTTACCGCCGCCGGGCCGCCCAGGCTGGCCCCCAATACCCAGACCCGCTCGGCGCCGTTGCGTTCCCCGTCGGGCAGCGCCTGGAATTCCCGGGGCTCCGGAATCGGCGTCGGGGACGGCATCCGTGGCAGGGTTTCCAGCCGTTCCTCCACGGCCGGGGCGCCGATGTAATCCACCAGCTTGGTGACCAGGCGCCGCTCCCAGCGCGGATAGTGCTCGGCGGTGCGCGCCGGCGCCTGGCCGTCACAGAACAGCAGAGGCGCGGCGGCCCGCTCCAGCAGATGATCCAGGAAGGGCTGCCAGCGATCCTCCCGGGACAGGTCCACCACCCAGAGGTCCAGGGCGTCTTCCATCAGCCAGCGGGCTTCCAGGTGCTCGGGGTCGGTGTTGACCACCACCCGGTAACCCTGGCCCTTGATGGCGCCGGCCAGCAGGTGACCCTGCAGGGTGTCGTCGGCGATCACGCCGACCCGGCCCGCCGCGGCGGCCATCAGGCGTCGATCTCCCCGGTTTCGCCGAGCAGTTCACGCAGGGTGGCGAGCAGTTCGTTTTCCTGGAACGGCTTGCCCATGTAGGCGTTCACGCCGATGTCGAAGGCTCGCTCACGGTGTTTGTCGCCGGTGCGCGAGGTGATCATGATGATCGGCACCGTCCTGAGGCGGTCGTCGTGGCGCATATGGGTCGCCACCTCGAAGCCGTCCATGCGCGGCATCTCGATATCCAGCAGCAGCGCGTCCGGGGTTTTCTCTTCCAGGGCGGCGATGGCGTCGATGCCGTCCTTCGCCGTCACCACCTCGAAACCACTGCGCTCCAGCAGGCGGCTGGTGACCTTGCGCACGGTCACCGAGTCGTCCACCACCATCACCAGTGGCGCGGCGCGGGTTTCGTCGCCGGCCTCCTCCGCGACCGGCTCGTGGTCCGCCGTCTCCGGAGCCCGTTCCGGCAGAGCTTTCTGTTGTGCCTGGGCGGCGCGGATCAGTGAGTGGATGTCGAGAATGATCACCACGGCCCCGTCGCCGAGAATGGTGGCGCCGCTGATGCCGGCCACGCTGGCCAGTTGCGGGCCCACCGATTTCACCACCACTTCCCGGGAGCCGATCAGGGTGTCCACCACCAGGGCGACGCTGTGATCGGCGCTGCGGATCAGCAGCACCGGCAGCGGCTGGGTCTGGTTTTCCAGGTTGGGGGCGCGGGTGTCGTGAACGAAACGACCCAGGTAATTCAGGTCGTAGGCCTGGCCGGCGTAGTGATAGGCCGGTGCCTCGCCGTCGCCGGAGTGTTCCAGGTAGTCGCTGAGTTCATAGGGGCTGACGCGCACGATGCCTTCGATCTGGCTGAGCGGGATGGCATAGGCGTCCTCGCCAACGCGCACCATCAGCGCCCGGTTCATGGCCAGGGTGAAAGGCAGTCGTACCAGGAAGCGGGTGCCCTTGCCGGGCCTGGAGTCGATCAGCACCGAGCCGCCCAGTTGTTTGATTTCGCTGGCCACCACGTCCATGCCCACGCCACGACCGGACACCTGGGTTACCTGGCTGGCGGTGGAAAAACCGGCGTGGAAGATGAACTGCTGGATCTCGTGGTCCGGGAGCTGGGCGTCCTCGTTCATCAGCCCCCGTTCGATGGCTTTGCGGCGCACCGCCTCGGTGTCGATGCCACGGCCGTCGTCGGCCAGGGTGAGTACCACCTCGCCGCCTTCCCGGGCCAGCTCCAGGCTGATGTGGCCGCCCTCTTCCTTGCCGGCTTCGCGGCGCCGCTCCGGCAGCTCGATGCCATGGTCCACGGCGTTGCGCAGCATGTGTTCGAGGGGCGCGACCACCCGTTCCATAAGGGTGCGGTCCAGCTCCCCTTCCGGGTTGAGCACATCGAAAGTGACCCGTTTGCCCAGCTCGCCGGAAATCTGCCGCACGATGCGTCGCAGGCGCGGCACCAGCCGGGAAAACGGCACCATGCGGGTGCGCATCAGTTTTTCCTGCAGGTCGGTGTTGACCCTTTGCTGCTGCAACAGCAGGGTTTCCGTGTCGCGGGTGCGGTCGAGCAGGGTGTTCTTCAAGTCCAGCAGGTCCGAGGCGGATTCAGACAGCTGCTTGGTGATCTGGTGCAGCTCGGAATACTGGTCCATTTCCAGGGGATCGAACTTGTCGTCGAATTCGCCCCGGTCCACGCCTTTTTGGTAGTTGGAGAGAATCTGCGCCTCGGTTTCCACGTCCAGACGGCGCAGCTGTTCGTAAAGCCGGGTCACGGTGGCGCTCATCTCCGCCACGTTGAAGCCGAATTCGCTGATGCTTTGTTCCACCCGGCTGCGGTTGATGGAGGTCTCCCCGGCCAGATTCACCAGCGCCTCGAGCACGTCGGCGCCCACCCGTACCATTTCCTGGGGTTGGGCCTGGGGCCGACGCTCTTCCCGGCGTGGCTGGGTGTCGGCCGGGTCTCCGCTTTCCACCGTGGCCGGCGGGCCGGCTGGCGCCGGGCGCCGGGCCAGCGCTTCGCGCAGGCCGGCGAGGCGCTGGGTGATGGCATCGAAGTGCGCCAGCATCGCCTCGAAATCATTTTCTTCCGGGTCGCGGCGCTGGCTTTCCAGGCGCGTGATCAGGCTTTCCAGGCGATGACTTTCCTCACCCAGGTCATTGAGGCCGGCCAGGCGTGCACCGCCCTTGAGGGTATGCAGGGCGCGCTTGAGATCATCGCTGAAATCGCGGCTCTCGGGGTGATCGCGCCAGGCGGTGAGGCAGCCGTCGATGATCTCCGCCAGTTCCTCGGATTCCTCCAGGAAGACATCCAGGATCTCGCCGTCCACTTCCTCCGGCAGCATGTCCGTGGGCGTGGGTGCCGGCTCGGCGGGGACGCTGGTATCGGCGGTTTCGGTGGTGGCCGCCGGCGCCGGAGGCAGCTCGAAGGTGTCCGGGTCGCGCAGATAGTCGTACAGCGCCTGAATCAGTGTTTCCGCCGGGCTCAGTGGTCGCCCGGCGGTCACCGCCTCCACCATTTCCGCCAACCGGTCATGGCAGCGGTGCAACAGATCGAACAGCGGCGCCCGCGCCGCCACTCGCTCCAGGCCCAGGGCCTCGTAGAGCGTTTCCAGTTCGTGGCCCAGGTCCCCGAGCTCGGGGATTTCCGCCATCCGCGCGCCACCCTTGAGAGTGTGCAGGTCGCGCTGCAGGGCTTGCAGCTCCAGGGCGTTGTCCGGCTCGGCGATCCAGGTGTCCAGGCTGTGGCCGGCGGATTCCAGGATGTCGTTGGCTTCTTCCAGGAAGATGGCCACCAGTTCCGGGTCTCGCTCCGTGACGGTGGACGCCGGCTCTTGCGGCGCCGGTGCTGGTTCCGGCGGAGTCGTCTCGACCGCCGGCGCGGTAGCGGCCCGGGCCAGAGCCGCCTCCACGTCGGGGGCGGGGGCCGGGGCGCGACCCTGACGCAGCGCCTCGATCATGTCGGCGAGCCGGTCATGGGCACGGTGCAGCACATCGAACAGGGAGGGGGGCGGCGTGCCCCGGTCCGGCGCGCCGGCGACTTCGTAGAGGTTTTCCAGCTCATGGGCCAGGTCGGCCACGGCGGTCACGGCGGCCATGCGGGCGCCACCCTTGAGGGTGTGCAGATCACGCTGCAGGGCCAGCCGGCTTTCCGCTTCACCTTGCTCCCAGGTGGCCAGGTGTTCGCTGGCGGACAGCAGCAGATCTTCCGCTTCTTCCAGAAACAGGGCGGTGAGTTCCGGGTCCAGGTCGGCGCGCGGGCCGTCGCCGGGGCCTCCTGGTCCAGGGGTTTCCGCCAGGTCACGGAGAGCGTCCACCAGGCCCAGCTCGGCGCGTACGGTCTGCCCGGCGGCCAGGCAGTCCATCATGTTCATCAGCGCTTCGTGGCCTTCCCGGGCCAGTTCCAGCAGCCGATCGCTGAAACCGAGGCGGCCCTGGTTGACCTCGGAGTAGACATTGGCCAGCGCCCGGGCCAGACCGTGGATTTCATCCAGGCCGGCGGTGTCGGCGCTGTTGGCGAGCAGCTCGAGTTCATCGCGCAGGCGGGCCAGCTCGTCGGTGTGGCCCGGGTCCAGTACCCATTGTTCGAGCAGCTTGTCGGTATCGATGATCAGGTCCATGCCTTCGGACAGGAACACGGACAGGATATGCGGATCGGTGCCTTCGCTGTCTTCGTTGAGCGCTTCGCGGGCGTTCACCAGCCGGGTAATGAGCGGCGCCGCTTCGGGCAGGGTCACCGGCCCCCCGCCCAGGTTGGCGAGGCCCCGCTGCAGCAGCTCGTGGGTCTCGCGGATCAGGGTGACCAGTTCATCGTCAGCGCGCCGGCCTCCATTGATCAGCTCCTTGACCAGTTTTTCCGCCGGTTCCGCCAGTTCCGCCACGGCGTTGATCTCGGCCATGCGGGCGCTGCCCTTCAGGGTGTGCAGGGCGCGATGCACCTGGTCGTCCACCGCGTGCTCGGACAAGTGCGGGTCCAGGGAATCCAGCCATTGGCGCACCAGCGCCAGGTTGCGTTCCGCCTCGCTGCGGAAAATATCCAGCAGCACCGGGTCGACGCTGTTGTCCGGCGCGCCGTCGTCGCTGGCCGGCGCCGGCGGCTCCGGCGGCAGTTCGAACTCCAGGCCGTCCAGATCGGAAAGCGGGTCGTGTTCCTTCGCCTCCGGGGTGGCCGGCTCGTAGGCGCTCAGGGTGATTTCCTCGGCGTCCTGGTCGCCGTCGTCATACGCGGGCGCGGCGTTCACCGCCGGTTCGACCGTTGGCGCGGCGGGGTCGGCGTCCACTTGGGGCACCGCGTCCAGCTTGCCGCCTTCGGCCAGGGTGAAGGCGGCTTTCTCCAGGGGGGCCACATCGAAGGGGGGCGGTTGGTGTTTCGCGAACGCCTCGACCAGGGCCGGGATCAGGCCGTGGACGGTGCGCACCAGTTCGATCAGAGTGGCATCCGGCTGGATGCTGCGGTCAATCACCCGGTTCATCATATTCTCGATGGACCAGGCCAGTTCTCCCACCGTGGTGGCGCCGACCATGCGACCGGAGCCCTTGAGGGTGTGGAAGGCGCGGCGGAACTCCACCAGCGCGGTTTCGTCGCCGGTGTTGGCGGCCCAGCGCGGGAAGTACTGGTCCAGATCCTCAAGCACCTCGCCGGCTTCCTCGACGAAGATTTCGATGATCTCATCGTCGATCAGATCGTCGTCGTCTTCCGGTTCCGGGGTGGGCTCGGCCAGGGCCGGGGTTTCGTTGTCCGGTTCCGGTTCCGGGACCGGCGCCCCGGCGGCTTCATCCGCGGCGTCGTCGAGGGTGTCCCCGGTGTCGTCGAGCGGCTCTCCGGTCCGCGCCGTTTCCGGCAACGGGTAGCCCAGATCGCCGACGCTGGCCCGGGCCAGATCGAGAATGTCGTCGCGGGTTTCCGGGTCGTCGCTGAGACGCTCCAGGTAGTACTCCACGGAGGTGATGGCGTCGGCCAGGGTATCCATGCTGCGCCAGTCCGGGGTTGCCTCGCCGGACATCAGGCGCTCCTCCACGAAGCGCACGCACTGGCGCAGGATGTCCGCCGGTCGGTTCAACTGCACCACTTCCAGCCCCCCGCGCACGGCGTTGAGCCGCTCCGGTACCGGCCGCAGGTGGGTCCGGTCCCATTGCGAGGCGATGAACTCGACGATGCCGTCCTTCGCCTCTTCCAGGCCGGCGCGGCATTCGCGCAGCACCGCGTCCATGGCCTGGCCCACATGGCTGGGCAGGGCATCGCCGCCGAGCGGCGCCGGGCGCCGGGAATCACCGCCGATGCCGGCCAGGGTCGCTTCCACGTAAAGCAGGGCTCCGGCCACGTCCATCAGGGTATCGCGCTCCGGGGGCCGGCGCCCGGTGACGATCTTCTCCATGACCTTGAGCTGCTCTTCCACCAGGGCGCGGGGCTGGCCCAGGCCGAGCATCGCCACGGTGTCGGAGACCTGCTTGAGGCGGATGGTTTGCGGCTCCAGGCTGGTGGGGTCGGAGTCACCTTCGTGGACGAAGCGCTCCAGGGCGTCCTTCACCTCGGTGATTTCCTCGGAGAGGGCGCTGACCACCGAGCTCATGGCCACCGCGTCCGGGCCGCTCATGCGTTCCCGTTCGGCGTTGACCAGATCGTCGGAGGGCAGTGCCTCGTCGAGGCGGAAGCCGGCGCGCACTTCGCGGATACGTGGGCTGTCGTGTTCCGCCTTGGCGATGTAGTAGAGCAGGTTCTTGAGCAGCTCCGGCGGCGCCGGCCGTTCCAGGCTGTCGGCACCGTCGGCGGCCAGTTCACGCAGGGTGCGGTCGACCTGGCCGAGAATCTGCTTCACCGAGGAGCCAAGGCTGATCACCTGTTCCTGCAGGCCCTCGGCGAGAGCGTCGGCGATGCGCCACAGCGGCGCCCGGGCGGCGTCGCCCGTGACCTGCTCGAGCTTGGCGAACACCTTGCGCATATAGCCCAGGTTGCGTGCGGTGTCGTCGTTGCGCATCAGGCCCACCAGGGAGAGCTGGAACATCTGGCGTATCTTGCGCGTCAGTTGCGCGAAGCGCGGATCGGCGCGCACCGCCTCAGGCACCCGGCCCTGGCTTTCGGCCTCGCGCATGTCCGGCTTGAACAGGGCGGTCTCGGACAGCAGTGCTTCGCCGCGGGCGGCGCGCAGATCATTGAGCAGCGGCAGCAGCACCACCGGCAGGTCGCGACGATTGCTGGCCACCCGGTCCAGGTAGGGTGGCAGCTGCAGGATGGCGCGCATCAGGGTTTCCTGACCGTCGCTCACATTGCCCACGCGACGGTCCACCAGGGCGCGGGCCAGTTTTTCCATTTCCTCGGCGAGCAGAGCGGCGCCATAAAATTCCACCATCTGCAGGGTGCCGTACACCTGGTGCAGATGGGTTTGGCAAAAGCGCATGCGCGTGGAGTCATTGGGATTCTCCACGAAGGCTTCCAGGGCCTGCTGGGCCTGGTTCAGGGTCTCCTGGATCTCCCCGCGAACCCAGTCCAGTGCCAGATAGTCGTGACGGTCGCTCATGACGTCTCCCGCGTTATTATTGCCGGCGCCGAAAGGCCAGGGTATCCGCGAACCGCACACGTTCCAGGCGCGGGTCCTGCCAATCGGTGATTTCGCCGGGTCCGAGCACCAGCAATCCCCCAGGTGCCAGCCGGCCGGCGAGCCGGGTCACGATCTGACGTTTCCGCCAGCGGCGAAAGTAGATCAGCATGTTCTGGCAAAAGATCAGGTCCATGTTGTCCATCGGAGCCTGATCCAGATTCAACACGTTCAGGTAGGCGAAGCAGACCCGCTCGCGCAAGGTGGTGCCGGCCTGCATGTTGTTCGCGTCCACCTCGGTGAAATAGGTCTCGCGCAGGCGCGGATCGATCTGTTCCACACGCCGCCGGCCGAACACGCCGCGCCGGGCCTTGGCCAGGGTGGGCAGGCTGATGTCGGTGCCGGTGATGCCGTAGAACAGTTCCTTATCGCTGTCGTTGAAGCGTTCCTGGATCAGCATCGCCAGGGAATAGGCCTCCTCGCCGGTGGAGCACCCCACGCTCCAGGCATTGAGGGTGGCGCCGGCTTGCCGCTCGTCGGCGAAGCGGTTGACGAAATCCTCCACCAGAGCGAAGGAGCCCGGATGGCGGAAAAAGCTGGTTTCCTGGACCGTGAGCCGGTCCACCAGCACCGACCATTCCATGGCCCGGGCCTCGGTGGCGCCGGTCACCAACTGCTCGTAATAGGTGTCGTAACCGTCGATGCCCAGCTCGCGCATGCGAATGTTGAGGCTGGTCTCCAGGAACGGCTTGCGCTCCGGCGCCAGGGTCATGCCGGTACGCTCCTCCAGTAACGCCTGCCACAGCTGGAACTGTTCGGCGTCCATGGCGGGGGCGTTCTTGATCGACCAGCGATCTGTCACTGCGTAACCCATGGTTCCGTCTCCGGAACCGGCTCAGGCCGGTTCAGGAATGTTCCGGCAGGCGGAAGCCGGCCACTGAATTGCGCATCTCCTGGGCCATTTCCGCCAGGTCGCCAATGGAGCGGGCGGTGGCGGTGGTACCGGCGGAAGTCTGCGAGGTAATTTCCTGGATCACGTTCATGGTGTTGGAGATGTGACCCGCGGAGGCGGCCTGCTGGCGCGCCGCGTTGGAAATGTTCTGGATCAGGTCAGCCAGGTTCTTGGATACGTTTTCAATTTCCTCCAGCGCCACACCGGCGTCCTGGGCCAGCCGGGCGCCTTTCACCACCTCGGCGGTGGTGGCTTCCATGGAGATAACCGCTTCGTTGGTGTCGGTCTGAATGGTTTTCACCAGGGTTTCAATCTGCTTGGTGGCGGCGGCGGAACGTTCCGCCAGGCGCTGCACCTCATCCGCCACCACCGCGAAGCCGCGACCCGCTTCACCGGCCATGGAGGCCTGAATCGCGGCGTTCAATGCCAGAATGTTGGTCTGGTCGGCGATGTCGTTGATCAGCGATACGATGTCACCGATCTCCTGGGAGGATTCACCCAGCCGCTTGATCCGTTTGGAGGTTTCCTGGATCTGCTCGCGGATGGTGTCCATGCCGTGGATGGTGGCCTGCACCACCTCCGCGCCCTTGTTGGCGATCGCCACCGCTTTTTCCGCCACCGCGGCGGACTCGGCGGCGTTGGCGGATACCTGGTCAATGGACACCGCCATTTCGTTCACCGCCGCCGAGGCGCCGGCGATTTCCTGGGCCTGGTGTTCGGAGGCTTCCGCCAGATGCATGGCGGTGGACTGGGTTTCCTGGGCGGCGGAGGCCACCTGCACGGCGGAGTTGTTGATCGTCTGCACCAGGCTGCGCAGCTGGTCGATGGAGTAGTTGATGGAGTCGGCGATGGCGCCGGTGAAGTCCTCGGTCACCGTCGCTTCCACGGTCAGGTCACCGTCCGCCAGGTCGCCCAGTTCGTCCAGCAGACGCAGAATCGCCGCCTGGTTACGTTGGTTCTCGCTCTCCAGTTCGTTACGGCGGCGGGCCGCCTCGCGGTTACGCTGCAGCATGATCAGGAAGAACATCAGCACCGCGATACCGGCGCACACCGCGCCCAGCCACAGTGACGGGAACAGGCCGGCGGTGCTGCGCTCGAACTGCTCGTTCAGGTTGGTGGATTCCTGCAGCAGATCCTGGGATGTGCGGAAGATGCTGTCCGCGGCGCTGGCCACCTGGAACAGCTCCGGCGCGGTGTAGAGGATGGCATCCACGGACTGGGTCACGAATTCGTCGAACAGCCGCGAGATGCGGCCCAGATAGTTGAGCGCCTCGGGGTTGGTGATGCGCTCGATGCCCATGGCCGGGTCGCCTTCCAGCATGCCGTTGAGCACGCGCCCGAACTCGGTGGCGTCGCGGCCGAAGTTGTCCGCCGCGATCACCGCGTTGTCGTCGCCTTCCAGCACCCGGGAGATGGAGCGCAGAATACGCTCGGTGAGCCAGATCTGGCGCTGGGCGAAGGCCACCTGGTCGGGGGCGGCGTTGTTTTCCACCAGGATGTCGACCACCGCCTCGTACTCGGACTGCAATTGCGGAATGGCCTGGGCCAGGGTGTCGGCCACTTCGTGCAGATCAAGGACCGCGTTGCGGCCGTTGATGATGGTGGCGGTGTTGTCGCTGGCCTGGTCCCACAGCGACTGCAGGCGCTGCTTGACCTGTTCGTCGGCCATGGGCTCCTGTTTCAGCTGGTTCCAGGCGGCCTGGAAATCACCCCGGGAATCCTGCAGCAGCGCGAAGGCGTCCGCGTTGCCCGAGGACGCCTCCAGGGCGTTCTTGGCGATCTGCTGGGACACCACGCGCAGCTCCGAGGCGGTGGAGATGTTCTCCTGTGCCTGGTTGGCCCGGGTGGCGGACAGCAGGAAGTTGGCCAGCGCGAGGGCGATGAAAATGGCAAGCCCGACATACAGGGCGATATTCAGCGGATTACCGCCCGCGCCCCCCCGCGCCTTGCTGAACAAGTTTCCCGGTTTGAACTTCATAACTGGCTCCTGGCCTGGCTCTGTTCTTATCTCCCCAGCGCTTCATGCCGTCAGCCCGTGCGGGCCGCCTGCATGAAGCGCGGATCCTGTGCCAGCCGCCTGAGGCTGAACACGGACCAGAGTTCCCCGTCCCTCTGATAGCCGCCGCGCAGGTAAGGCCCCACGTGCTCTTCCCGCTCCGGTGGCACCGGCCGGTACGCGTCGAGGGGGAAGTGCTGCATGCCAAGCACCTCATCCACGATCACGCCGGTATACAGATCATCCTGATCGAGCACCAACAGTCTGCGCCGTTTCTCCTGCAACTCCGAGGGCTGACCGAGAAAACGACTTAAATCCATGACCGTCATCAGGCGGCCACGGACATTGGCCACCCCTTTCATCCACTGCATCACCCCCGGCACCCGGGTGTAGGCGGGCACCGAGAGGATTTCCGACACCTCGTCCATGGGCGCCACGAACCGGCGCTGATCGAGGGTGAAGCCGACACCGCTCCAATAATCGACCGCGTCCTCCTGCATGGGGAGGTCGGCGGCCTGCTGGCGGCAACGGACAAAATAGTCCGCCAGCTTGATGAAGGCGGCGGAAGCGGCGGTGCTCATCGGGCCTCCGCCGTCATGCGCCGGCCAGTTGCCGATCCACGGTCTGCAACAGCACGTCCTCGTCCACCGGCTTGGTCAGGTAGTCCTTGGCGCCCTGGCGCTTGCCCCAGACGCGATCGGTTTCCTGGTCCTTGGTGGTAACGATGATGATCGGGATATGGGCGGTGTCGGCGCCCTTGGTGAGTTGGCGGGTGGCCTGGAAACCGTTCAGGCCGGGCATCACCACGTCCATCAGCACCAGGTCGGGCAGCTCCGAGCGGGCCAGAGCCACGCCGTCGGCGCCGTTGGCGGCTTCCAGCACGTGGTGGCCGTGTTTTTCCAGAATCTCCCGCAGTTTGTAGCACTCGGTGGGAGAGTCGTCGACGATAAGAATGCGTGCCATCTTTTCCTCTTCGGGTTGAGCACCGCGGCGGCGTTTAAATGTGCTGACGAATGGCCCCCAGTAGCTCGTCCTTGGAGAACGGCTTGGTCAGGTACTCATCGGAACCGACGATCCGCCCCTTGGCCTTGTCGAACAGGCCATCCTTGGAGGAGAGCATGATCACGGGGGTCGCCTTGAAGGCGCTGTTGTTCTTGATCAGCGCGCAGGTCTGATATCCATCCAGTCGCGGCATCATGATGTCCACGAAAATGATACTGGGTTTGCTGTCGGCGATCTTGGCCAGGGCATCGAAGCCGTCGGTGGCGGTGATCACCTCGCAACCCGCTTTCTTCAACAAGGTCTCGGCGGTACGACGGATGGTTTTGGAGTCGTCGATTACCATTACCTTGAGGTCTTGGAAATTGTCAGTCATGGAGAACTGCCTTTACCGTGAACCGTTACGGGCCGCAACGTCCTGTAATCGGAGGCCTTTTTTATATGCGTGTGCCAGGCAGCGCCCGGGAGCCCCCGCCGATCCCCTAGGGCGTTTTTCCGAGGCTCTACTGGGTGAAACAGCCCAAGCCGAGGTTTTAACACAGATTCTACATTCAATCTATAAGACCCTGTGAGACCTGAGAAAAGCGTCCCGTAGCGGCCCGGCCAAGGCGCTGATACCATTGCCCGGCACCCCTGTCGCGATCCGTTCTGGAGCCCCCATGAGCCTGAATATCGGCGTGGTGATGGACCCCATCGACCACATCAAACCCTGGAAAGACACCACCCTGGCCATGCTGCTGGAAGCCCAGCGCCGCGGCTGGACCCTCCATTACATGGAGCCGGCCGATCTGTACGTGCGTGACGGCGAGGTGCGGGCGCTGACCCGCGACCTGACCGTGCGCGACGATAATCAGGACTGGTTCACCCTGGGCGAGCCATCCGCCCGCGCCCTGGTGGGCATGGATATGATCCTGATGCGCCAGGACCCGCCCTTCAACGCCGCCTACCTGTACGCCACCTACATGCTAGAGAAAGTGGAGCGGCAGGGCGTGACGGTGGTCAACAGACCAGCCAGTGTCCGTGACAGCAATGAAAAACTGTTCGCCACCGATTTCCCGCAATGCTGCGTGCCCACCCTGGTGTCCGGCCGCGCCAACCTCCTGCGCGAGTTTGTAAAGGAGCAGGGTGACACCGTGATGAAGCCGCTGGATGCCATGGGCGGCACCAATGTGTTCCGCATCGAGCCGGGCAGCGCCAACCTGAGCGTGATCATCGATGTGCTCACCGAAAACGGCAAAACGCCGGTGATGGCTCAGCGTTTCATCCCCGAGATCACCGATGGCGACAAACGCATCCTGATGATCAACGGCGAGCCGGTGCCCTATGCCCTGGCGCGCATTCCCAAGGAAGGGGAGTTCCGGGGCAACCTGGCCGCCGGAGGAACCGGCCAGGGCCGCGAGCTCACCGACCGCGACCGCTGGATCTGCCAGCAGGTGGGGCCGGTGCTCAAGGAGAAGGGGCTCTATTTCGTGGGCCTGGACGTGATCGGCGATTACCTCACCGAAATCAACGTGACCAGCCCCACCTGCGTGCGTGAGCTGGACCAGATCTACGGCATCAATATCGCCGGCCAGTTGTTCGACGCCCTGCTCGAACTGCGCGGCCGATAGGACGAAATGCGCGCTACGTCCTGGGCGGCGTGGCGCTTTCGGGGGACAATCGGGCCAATAATAAAGACGCAAGATCCTTCATGGCTGCTCCTCAGGTTACCGCCGCCGACCGGCTCGGCTTCACATTGTTTCTGGCACTGGCCGTGCACGGCCTGGTGTTGTTCGGCGTGAGTTTCGCGCCGGAGCAACCCCGTGCCGCGCCCAACAGCCTGGAAGTGACGCTGGCCATGCATCGCGCCGACGACGCGCCGGAGGAGGCGGACTTCATCGCCCAGGCCAACCAGGCCGGCGCCGGCACCGAGCAGGACAAGCGCGAACTGACCACCACCGAGGCGGCGCCGTTCAGTGATCCGGACACCCGTGACGTCCAGTTGCAGCCGCCCACCGCCCGGCAGCCGCGCCCGGTGACCCGCCAGAAGATCATCGTTACCCGGGCCGCCAGCGAGCGCGATACCACCAGCGAACAGCGCGACCGCCAGGAAGAGCGCCCCGAGCCGGAGGCCGAGCGTGATCAGATGGATGAGCTGAGCCGCGAGATCGCCAGCCTGCAGGCGCGCCTGGACCAGCAGAAGCAGGCCTACGCCAAGCGCCCGCGCATTCGCCGGCTCACCTCGGTGTCCACCAAGGCGCACTATGAAGCCGCCTACATTGATGCCTTCCGGCGCAAGGTGGAGGTCACCGGTACCCGCCATTTCCCGCGCCAGGCTCTTGAGAACAACACCTTCGGCGGGGTCCGGCTGATGGTGGCGTTGCGCCGGGACGGCAGCATCGAGGAGCTCAAGGTGCTGGAATCCTCCGGCCACCGCTTCCTGGATCAGGCGGCGATACAGAGCGTGCGGCTGGCGGCGCCGTTCGACCCCTTCACCACGGAAATGCGCGAGCGCATGGACGTGCTGGAAATCATCCGGACCTGGCGTTTCGACGCCGGCCGCCGGGTGTCCTCCCAATAGAGCCGAAAACCCTGGCCCGTCGTCTTGCCCTGGCCGGATCGGCACCGGATACTGTGGCCATGGAGAGTGCGAGTCTGAAACACCAGCTTCTGATCGCCATGCCGCAGATGGACGATCCCAACTTCGAGCATGCCGTCACCTATGTGGTGGAACACGGCACGGAAGGCGCCATGGGGTTGACGCTGAACCGCCCGGTATCGCTGAGCCTCAACGATATCCTCGCGGACATGGACATCGAAGTGGAAGTGCCGCCCTCGGATCACCACCAGGTGGTGGCCGGCGGGCCGATCCAGCAGGATTCCGGTTTCGTGCTGCATCGCAGCACCGCCCGGCTCTGGGACTCCAGCATTCAACTGGCCGATGGCCTGTGCCTGACCACCTCCCGTGACATCATGGAAGCCATCGCCCTGGGCGAAGGCCCGGAAGCCACGCTGGTGTGCCTTGGCTATGCCGGTTGGGATCAGGGCCAGTTGGAACGGGAACTGGCGGACAACGTCTGGCTGAGCGTGGCCAGCACCCCCGAACTGGTGCTCGACATTCCCTTTGATCAACGCTGGCAGGCCGCCGCCGCTCACCTGGGCGTGGACATCAGCCTGATCGCCACGCAGGTGGGACACGGTTGATCCTGCTCGCCTTCGATCACGGTACCCGCAAGATCGGCGTCGCCAGCGGCAACGGCGTGATCGGCACCGCCTCGCCGCTGGCGCCGTTGCCCTGCCGGGACGGCCAGCCGGATTGGCAGCGGATCGCCGCCCTGCTCGACGAATGGCGACCGGATGCCCTGGTGGTGGGGTTGCCCCTCAACATGGACGGCAGTGAAAGCCCATCCAGTGCCCGCGCCCGCAAATTCGCCCGCCGCCTGCACGGCCGCTTCGGCCTGCCGGTGGCGATGGTCGATGAGCGGCTTTCCACCCGCGAGGCCCGCGAGCGCACCGGCCAGCGCGGCCCGGACCCGAAAGTGGATTCCATGGCCGCGGTGGTCATCGCCGAGGGCTACCTCAACGGCGCCGAGCCGATCGCCCCCTGAGCCGGCGCCTTCGCCGGCTTGACCGCCGGGGCCTGGCGAGCGATATTCAACTCAATTTTCAAATAATTGAGCTGAAAATGGCAAGAATAAGCCAACCTCCTGATATAGATGACGTTTTTTCTTCCAGGGCGAGCGCTGTTGTGGATGCCATGGCTCGATATGGCACCGTCGACGCAAAAGGTCGCTACCTGCATTGGCATGATCTGCGTCGCCGTTTGCCCGCCGGGGTCGACAAGGAGGCGGTCTGGGTGGCGGTCAAGCTGGCCCGGCAAAGCCTCCTTAAGCCCATCCCCTTGAACGCGGCGGGCGGTCGTCCCTTTCGTTTCTGCACACCGGATACCGTGGAAAGCACCCTCCACGCCATCGACCGGCTCTGCGCGCCGTCCCTGCGGGAGGGTGGTTTCGACCTGTCCAGTCACGGCCAGCGCGAACAATATCTGGTGGAAACCCTGATGATGGAGGAGGCGATCTCCAGCGCCCAACTGGAGGGCGCGGCCACCACCCGGGAGGTGGCCCGGGACATGCTGATCCGGGAGCGCCGACCGTGCACCGAGGATGAGCGCATGGTATTCAACAACTACCTGCTCATGAAGGAAGCCAAGCGGGCCCGGGAAGAACACCTGGATCCATCGTTGATCTTCCGCTTCCATGAGCTGGCCACCCATGACACCACCCAGCCCGGGGTGATGCCCGGTGAACCCCGGCAAGGCGATGACGTGGTGGTGGATCGGGATGGCGACGTGGCGCACCGTCCGCCGGCGGCGCGGCGACTGCCGGAGCGGCTTGAGGCACTGTGCCGCTTCGCCAACGAAAATCACGACGGTCGCGACGGGCGGATGTTTATCCATCCGGCGGTGAAGGCGATCATTCTGCACTTCATGATCGGTTACGAGCACCCGTTCGTGGACGGCAACGGCCGCACCGCCCGGGCGGTGTTCTACTGGTATATGTTGAAAGCGGGCTACTGGCCGTTCGAGTACATCTCCATCAGCGCGTTATTGAAAGACGCGCCCATCCAGTACGGCGAGGCCTATCTGTTCACCGAAAGCGACGACAATGACCTGACCTACTTCGTGGTCTATCAACTGCGTATCATTCAACGGGCCATCGATGCCTTCCTGGAATACGTGGCGGCCAAGCGGCGGGAATACCTGGAACTGATGGACTGGCTGGCGAACATGGGCATCGGTCGGCGCTTGAATCACCGGCAGGGCATGCTGTTGCGTCAGGCCTTGAAGAACCCGGGGGTGGGGTTTACCGCCAAGGAAGTGAAGAACCTGTTCGACGTGTCGGAGAATACCGCCCGCGCCGATTTGCGCACCCTTGAGGAGCTGGAGGTTCTGGTGCCTCTCAAAGCCGGGAAGACGGTGGAGTTCCTGGCCCGGGCGGACGCTTCGGAGCGCCTGAAACGGCGTCTGAAGACACGTCGCCGGGGCGGGTAGGCGCCCCGGCGACCGGCGCGTTACTGAGCCGGGGTCCAGAGGTTTTGCAGGGTGCCGATCACGGAGCCGGCGACGCCCTGATTGCCCAGGAACTGGGTGATGATCGGGGTGAACTGGCTGATCATTTCCGGGTTCAGGCCCAGGGCGCTGAAGGCGCTCTGTACGCCGGCCAGGGTGTTCACGTTGCCGAGGGCGGCTTTCATCAGGCCGCCTTTGTCGTCGCTGTCGCCGCCGCCGAGCAGGGCGCTCAGGCCGGACACCTGGCTGGTCACGCCGCTGAATTGTTCGCCGGAAAGCTGGGACTGGGCCATGGAAAACAGCGCCGCGCTGCCGCCAGCGGCCTGCTGCTTGGAAATGCCCAGCTCGCTGGACAGGTCGTTGACCAGCGTGGCGGTGTCACCGGCCACCTGCCAGTCGCCGGATGCCTTGTTCACCGCCGCCTGGGACTGGCTGGTGGCGTCATTGGCTTTCTGCTGGGCCTGGTCCACCGCCTTGTTGGCGGAGTCCATGGCGCCCTTGAGGTCGAAGGCCTGGGCGGGATGGGCGAACACGGCCAGCAGGGCGGCGGCGGAGAGGGTTTTTCCAAGGGTCTTCATTGATACGTCCTTAAAATACTGGGTCCATGAAAGAGGCGGCCCATGTGGGCGCGACGGTAACGCCCGGTGACCGGGCATGACAGCCGCGCGAGTGTAACCGCCCGCTGGCCCGATGGCACGGAAGCGGCTCGCAAAGCGGCGTCCATCTGCTAATCTACGCCGGTTCCCATGCCATCCATCATTCAGGAGACTTCCTTGCGCTGGAACGAAGCGGACATCGACGCACGGCTCGCCGCCATGGCGGAGCAGGTGGCGTCCGAATACGGTGACGGCGCGCCGGCGCTGGTGGGCATTCAGTCCGGCGGTGCCTGGGTGGCGCGGGCGCTCAATGACAGGCTGACCCGGCCGGCGCCACTGGGCTCGCTGAACGCCAGTTTCTACCGTGACGATTTCGACACCCGCGGCCTCAAGCGCGCGGTGCAGCCCTCGGACCTGCCGTTTGACGTGGATGGTGCCCACATCCTGCTGGTGGACGATGTGCTGATGACCGGGCGCACCATCCGCGCCGCCATGAACGAACTGTTCGACTATGGCCGGCCGGCGTCGATCCGGCTGGCGGTGCTGTTTGACATCGGCCACCGCCAATTGCCGATCCGTCCCGATATTTGTGGGGAAACTTTGGCATTGCCGCCCCATCAGCGGGTAGAATTACGCGGGCCCGCGCCTCTGGTCGCGGAGGTGATAGAGATCCCCGTAAAGGCTGACGAATGACGCTTGCGCCGCCGCCCTCCTCCCGCGTGCAGCTCACCGAAGACGGAAAGCTGCGCCACTTCCTTTCCGTTGAACACCTGTCCCGTTCCCTGCTGGAAGACATCCTGGACACCGCCGCCAGTTTCGTCGACGTGGGCGGGCGCGCCATCAAGAAGGTGCCCCTGCTGCGCGGCAAGACGGTGGTGAACCTGTTCTTCGAGTCCAGCACGCGCACGCGCAGCACCTTCGAGCTGGCCGCCAAGCGCCTCAGCGCCGACGTGCTCAACCTGGATATTTCCAAGTCCGCCACCAGCAAGGGCGAGACCCTGCTGGATACCCTGCGCAACCTGGAAGCCATGGCCGCCGACATGTTCGTGGTGCGTCACCAGGACTCCGGCGCGCCCTTCTTCATCGCCAACGAAGTGACGCCTCAGGTGTCGGTGATCAACGCCGGCGACGGTCGTCACGCCCACCCCACCCAGGCGATGCTGGATATGTACACCATTCGCCACTACAAAGGCGGTTTTGCCGGCCTGCGGGTGGCCATCGTCGGTGACGTTCTGCACTCCCGGGTGGCCCGCTCCCAGGCCCATGCCCTCAACACCCTGGGCGCCGAGGAAGTGCGGCTGATCGGCCCGCGCACCCTGCTGCCGGTGGACGCCGAGGGCCTTGGCGTCACCGTGTTCACGGACATGGCCCAGGGTCTCAAGGACGTGGATGTGGTGATCATGCTGCGCCTGCAGAAGGAGCGCATGGATTCCGCCCTGCTGCCCAGCGAGGGGGAATTCTTCCGCCTTTATGGCCTGACCAACGAGAAGCTGCGCCACGCCAAGCCGGACGCCATCGTCATGCATCCCGGCCCGATCAACCGGGGCGTGGAAATCGCCTCCGAGGTGGCCGACGGGCCGCGCTCGGTGATCCTCAACCAGGTGACCTTCGGCATCGCCGTGCGCATGGCGGTGATGTCCATGGCCATCAGCGGCCAGGAAAGCAGCCAGAATCCGGAGCAAGGGGGCGAGCATGGCCGTTAAGGCGCATCTGCTGATCCGCAAGGGCCGCGTGATCGATCCGGCTTCCGGCCGCGACGAGGTCGCCGACCTGCTGGTGGAAGACGGCCGCCTGGCGCGCATTGGCGCCAGCCTGGACGCCCCCGGCGCCGAGATCATCGAGGCCGAGGGCCTGTGGGTACTGCCGGGCCTGGTGGATAGCTGTGTGCACCTGTCCGTGCCGGGCAGCGGCCGGGCCGGCGACATCGCCTCGGAAACCCGCGCCGCCGCCGCCGGCGGCATCACCCACCTGGCCGCCCAGCCGGACTGCGGGCCGGTGGACTCCACCGCCATGGTACGGCTGATCCGGGAGCAGGCCGGCCAGGCCGGGTTTGCCCGGGTCCTGCCGGTGGCGGCGCTGACCCAGCGGCTGGAAGGCGTGCAGCTGGCGGAAATGGCCACCCTGGCCCGGGCCGGCTGCATCGCCGCCGGCCAGGCCGGCGCGCCGTTGGCCGATGCCCTGGTGCTCAAGCGGGGTCTGGAATACGCCGCCACCTTCGACCTGCCGGTAATGTTCCGGCCCCAGGAGGCGGCCCTGTCCGCCGGCGGTTGCGCCCACGACGGCCCGGTGGCCTCGCGGCTGGGTCTGCCGGGCATTCCGTCGGTGGCGGAGTCGGTGGAGCTGGCCCGGGACCTGCTGCTGGTGGAAGCCACCGGCGTGCGCGCCCATTTCCAGCAGATCTCCAGTCGTGACTCCCTACCCCTGCTGCGTGCCGCCAAAGCGCGGGGGCTGCCGGTTACCGCCGATGTGAGCGTTCACCATCTTTTGTTGGACGAATCCGCGGTGGAAGGCTTCAACAGCCAGTGCCATGTGATTCCGCCCCTGCGCGGCGCCGCCGACCGGCAAGCGCTGCTGGCGGCGGTGGCCGACGGCACCATCGACGCGGTCTGCTCGCAGCACCAGCCGGTGGGTTCCTCCAGCAAGGCGGCGCCCTTCCCTTCCACCAAGCCGGGGATTTCCGGGCTCGACACCCTGCTGCCGCTGATGCTTAAGCTGGTCGAGGATGGCGCCCTGCCCCTGGCCCGGGCCCTGGACGCGGTCACCGCCGCGCCGGCCCGTTGCCTGGGTATCCAGGCCGGGCATCTGGAGCCCGGCCGGCCAGCCAGCCTGTGCGTGCTGGCGGCGGAAGAGAGCCGTACCCCGGGCAGCCACTGGCTGTCGGCGGGGCGTAACTCGCCCTGGTTGCACAGCCGCCTGCCCGGCGTGGTGAGGCTCACCGTCTGTCAGGGCCGGGTCAGCTGGCTGAGCGACTGACATAGGGCCTGTTCACACTACTTGCATCGCGCCTGCCGGGTGTCATTTTGGACCTCCAGCCAGGCGGAGGGAGCGCCGTTTGGTCAGTCCAAATAAGCGACCGACAACGACGCTGGAGGTCCAAAAGGGCGCCAGCCCTTCGGGTTGCGGCTATAAATCCACCCCTCCGCGTTACTCGTCGTTCATTTGGAGCCACCAAACTTCTCTCCTCGTGCCTTGATGGGTGGATTTATAGCCGCAACAGGCGCGAGGCAAGTAGTGTGAACAGGCCCTAATCGATCTGGAACACCAGCTTGCGCAGGGTCTCCGGCTGCAATACGCCGGGGGCGAACTGCAGCTTGCCGTCGGGGTCCCGGAAGATGGTGGCCGGAGTGCCACGGATACCGAATTCCCGCATCAGGGCATTGTTTTCCCGCAACTGCCGGCCCGTCTCCTCGGGCACCGGGTCCAGCGGCGCCAGCTCACCCTCCTGACCCCGGGCCAGGGCCGTCGCCGGATCGTCCGCCGCCAGCACCGCCGCGCCCGTCGGGTAACTGCCCGGGCGCAACACGGCGACGATCACATGGCGCACCTGGGTGCGGTTATCCGGGTCATTCAGCAGCGGCTGCATCTCTCGCCACTGGCGGGTGCAGTAGGGGCACTTCATGTCGGTGAAGGTATAGACCACCCGGTCCGGGTCGGTGGCGCCCTCCGCCACCCAATGGCTGCGCGACAACACCTCGAAGATTTGTTTTTCCAGGGCGGCCCGGTCCTCGGTGGCGTCCTGGGCGCGGGCGGCGGTGCCGCCCAGCAGGGCGAGCACCAGCAAGGCCAGGGGATAGCAACGGCGGAATAACGGCACGGTTCACTCCTTCTCGGATGGCTCGGGTGGCAAATGGGGGCGCAGAAAATGCCGCAGGCTGGCCGCCGACAGCGGCCCCAGGTGGCTGTTCACCAGGCGCCCGTCGGCGTCCAGCAGCAAGGTGGTGGGCAGGCCGCCGCCCAGGGCGCGGCCCAGGTCCCGGTGAGGGTCCAGCAAAACCCGTTCCAGGCGCAGGCCCTCGGTGCTCAAGTAGCGACGCACGGTGTCCGCGCCCTCGCCCTGGTTGGCGTACAGGAAGCGCACCGCCGGATAGACCCTTTGAGCCTGCTCCAGCACGGGCATCTCCCGGCGGCAGGGTGGGCACCAGCTGGCCCATAGATTGATCAGCGTGACCCGTCCGGCGGCGGCCTGGCGTAGGGAGACCGGCTCACCGCTCAAAGCATGGAGGGTGACGTCCGGCACCGGCGTCGCGCCCGGTCGCAGGGGGGCCAGCACCAATGTGGTGAAAAACGCCGCCAGGGCTCCGGCCAGCAGCGCCCTTCCAGTCTCGGGAAACGCCTTGCCATGGCCGCGCCAGCGCGCCAGCGCCAGCCCCAGCAGGGCGCCGGCCAGGGCCCCGGGCCACCAGAAGCCGCCGTCGCGCGGGTCCAGCATGGCCACCGGGCCGGCGTACTGGTCGGCATAGCGGATCACGAACGCCAGCCGCGCGCCGAGCAGGGCGCTGAACAGCATCCAGCTCAGTACCGGTTCGGCGTCCGGCCGCTCCCGGCGGCGCCGCCAGGCGGCCAGGGCCCAGGCCACCAGCGCACCGGCCAGCCAGGGCAGCAGTGCCAGGGGCAGGGCCAGCGGTCCCAGGTTGAAGGCGGTCATGACGGTGGTTTCTCTCCGGGGCGGTTGTCGGGCAAAGGCTGGCCGCCGATGATTAACGCCGGGTTAATAACGGCGCCCCATGGTGGCCGGCACGGTGAACGGCGGGAGCAATCATGCACATTCTGCTGGTGGAAGACGATGCCCTGCTCGGCGATGGCGTGCAGGCTGGCCTGGAGGTGCACGGTTTCTCCGTGGCCTGGGTGCCCGACGGCGCCGCCGCCGAGGCGGCCCTGGCGGGCCCCGCCTTTGATCTGGTGATTCTGGATCTGGGACTGCCTGACCGGGACGGCCTGGGCTTGCTGCGCCACTGGCGCCGCCAGGGCCGGGATGAGCCGGTGCTGGTGCTCACCGCCCGGGATGGCGTCGCCCACCGGGTGGCCGGCCTCAACGCCGGTGCCGACGATTACCTGGAAAAGCCCTTCGACCTGGATGAGCTGGTGGCGCGGGCGCACGCCCTGTTGCGGCGCGCGGAGGGGCGCGCCGCGCCCCTGGTGGAATACGGTCGGTTGCGCTTCGACCCGGCCCGGCAGCGGGTCTGGCTGGCGGACCGGGAAATCGCGCTGCCGCGTCGCGAGCGGGCTTTGCTGCAGGCACTGCTCGGTGCCCGGGGCCGGGTGCTTACTGGTGATGAACTGGCCGACCGGGTCTACGGCTGGACCGAGAGCGTGGAGAGCAACGCCCTGGCGGTGCACATCCACAGCCTGCGCCGCAAGTTCGGTGAAGGGCTGATTGAAACCGTGCGCGGTGAGGGTTACCGCCTGGGGGCGCCGCCATGAGGCTGGCGCCTTCGAGCCTGCGTGGCCGCCTGCTGCTGGGGCTGGGTTTGGGCCTGTCGGTGCTGTGGATGGTGCTGGCGGTGTGGCTGCACCATGAGGTGCGCGACCGGGTAGCGGCGGTGCTGGACGAGCGCCTGGCCGCCTCGGCGCGGATGGTGGCGTCGCTGGTGGACGCCGGCGCGGCGGCGCCCGCGGCCCTGACGCAAGGCGGGAGGCTGCCGCTGCGCGGTATCGCCTGCGAGGTAAGTGGTTTGCGCGGCGAACTGCTGGCGCGCTCCGGCGGCGCGCCGGAAGGCGGCCTGGCACTGGCTCGGGACGGCTTTGGCCAGCGCCGCCTGGACGGAGAGGTATGGCGCGTTTACACCGTCACCCAGGGCGAGCTGCGGGTGGCGTCCGCGGAGCGCATGGCTGGCCGCACCGGTTTCATGCGGCAGGTGGCCCTGGTGTTGCTGGTGGCGCTGTGCCTGGGGCTGCTGGCCAGCCTGGCGCTGGTGTGGTGGGCGGTCGGCCGGGCGCTGGGGCCGCTGTCGTCGCTGCGCGATCAGCTTGCCGAACGGGGCGCCGGCGAGGGTCGCGCGGTGGCCACGCCACCCGGCGCGGTGGAGCTGGAACCCATGGTCGCCACGCTCAATCAGGTATTGGGTCGGGAGCGCGATGCCCTGGACCGGGAGCGGCGTCTTACCGACGATCTGGCCCACGAATTGCGCACCCCGCTGGCGGCGATTCGCACCCAGTTGCAGGTGGCCCAGCGCACCGGCGGCGCGCGCGCCGAACACGCCCGGGATGCCGCCCAGCAAGCGGCGGAGCGGCTCGGCCACAGTCTTGATCAGCTACTGGCCCTGGCCCGGGAACGCAGTGCGCCGGCGGATCGGGCGGCCCTGGGCACGGTGCTGGACGAGGTGCTGGAGGAACTGGCGGCGCCGATTCGCGAACAGGGCCTGAGCGTGCGGCGCGCGGTCAGCGTCGGTACCCCGGCGGCGCCCGCCGGGCTGGTGCGCATCGTGCTGCGCAATGTGCTGGAAAACGCCGTGCGGCACAGCCCGGAAGGCGGCGACATCGTGCTGACGGCGGTGGGCGAAGGCCGGGTTGGATTGTGCATCGATGATCAGGGGCCGGGTCTGGCCCCGGAACAGCGCCGCCGGGCCCTGGAGCGCGGTTGGCGGGGCCATGGCGGCGGTCGTGGGCTGGGGCTGGCCATCGTCACCACCATCATGCGGCGCACCGGGGGCCGGGTGGCCCTGGCCGCCGCGCCCGGCGGCGGCCTTCGGGTCAGGGTCAGCTGGCCGCCGGCGGATAGCGCTTGAGCATTTCCACCACCATGGCGTCGATGCGCTTGGCGCGGCGTTCGCTGCTCAGATTCTCGTACAGGGTGTCGCGGCTGGTGGCTTCCCACACTACTTTCTTGGTGGCGCGGTCCACGAACGCCACCTGCAGTTTGTATTCCTTGTAGGTTTCGCCTTCCACCGGGGTGCTGGTGGACAGGCCATAGCCGTTGCCGAACCAGCCGAAACCGAATTGCAGGGTACTGCCCTGGAATTTTTCCACCGGCACGAAGCGGTAGCGCACCAGCAGGTCGGCGCCGTCCTTGCCGGCGCTCTCCAGTGGCCGTGCCGCCAGTTCCCGGCGCAGGGCCTCCTGGGTCCGCTGGCCGTCCAGGCTCAAGGCGCCTTCATCCTGTTCCGGCGGATCGATGGCATAGGTGCGGTAAGCGCTGAAATCGGTGCCGGCGCGATGGTCCACCACCACCGGCGACACACAGCCGGCCAGCGTCAGAGCGAGGAAGAGGGCAAACCAGCGCATGGTGTTTCTCCTTGGATGAAACCGTGTTTGCTGAAACCTTAAGCAGTATAAAGCGGCACCGGCATGCCGGCGTCAAGACGGCGGGGGATGCCCGCCGGAGGCCAACCCGGCCTTGATGCCCTCGCCCAGGAAACGGGCCGCGCGGCCCGCGTACTGGCCGTCCGCATAGACCATATACAACTCCTGATAGCGGTGCACGCCCTCGCGCAGGGGCAGCGCCAGGAGGGAGCCGGCGGCCAGATCCGCCGCGATGTCGGTCTCCGGCACCCAGGCGAACCCGAGGCCCCGCAACAGCGCCTGGCGGCGGGTATGGCTGTGCGAGAAGGTCCAGCGCTTCTCCGCCCCCAGCCAGCCGGAATCCAGCCGCCGCCGGCCGGAGTCGCGCAGCACCAGCTGCCGGTGCGGCCGCAGATCGTCCAGCCCCAGGGAGCCCTGGTGATGCAGCGGATGGCCCGGCGCCGCCACCGCCACGAAGCGGATGCGGGTCAGGTGGTCGCCCATGAAGCCCGGCGGCACCCGGCCGGTGATCACCAGGTCCGCCTCGTGGCGCAGCAACGCCTCCTCGGCCCCGGAAAGGATGGTTTCCTGGAACTCCACCCGGGTCAGCGGGCTTTCCTCCGCCAGATTCACCAGGGCACACAGCACTCGCTCCTGGGGAAACAGGCCATCCGCCGCCACCCGCACCAGCGGCTCCCACCCGTGGCCGAACTGGATCGCGCTGCTCTCGATGCGACCGGCTTCCTCCAGCAGCACCTTGGCCTGCCGGTACAGCAGATTGCCGGTCTCGGTAAGCTTGGCGCGCCGCCCCTCCAGGGTGAACGCGCGCACGCCCAGCTCGGTCTCGATCTTCTGAATCGCGTAGCTGATCGCCGACTGGCTCTTGTTCAGCGCTTCCGCGGCGGCGGCATAACCGCCCTCGTCCACCACGGCGATCAGTGCCTGCCATTGGTCCAGGGTGATTTTGGTCGACATATCGAATGATTAGGCCATATTGAGCAGAATTGCCCTGTTTTATATCGGATCATCAGAAATCACAATGGTGTCATTCCGAAATTCGATGGAGACAGGGCCATGACCCGTATTCTGTATCTGCAAAACAGCCTGTTTGGTGACGAAGGCCAGTCCAGCCGGATGGCCCGGGTGTTTATCGACGGGTACCGCGAACGCCATCCGGATACCGACGTGGTGGTCCGGGATCTGGTCGCCGATGGCGTGCCGCACCTGGATCTGGAGCGGGCCGGTGCCCTGCGTGGCTTCAGCGAGAGTCTGAATGAGGACCAGAAGGCGGTCCTGGCGCTTTCCGACACCCTGGTCCAGGAGCTGCGCGACGCGGATCTGGTGGTCATCGGCATGCCCATGTACAACTTCGGCGCGCCCACTCAGTTCAAGGCCTGGATTGACCACATCGCCCGCGCCGGCGTGACCTTCAAGTACACCGAGACCGGCCCGGTGGGCCTCATCGATGATAAGCCGGTACGGGTGTTCGCCGCCCACGGCGGCTTTCACGTCGGCCAGCCCTACGAGACCACCACGGTGTTCGTGAAACAGATCTTCTCGTTCATGGGCATCCGGGACGTGCGCTTCGTTTACGCCGAGGGCCTCAACATCAGCGATGAGGTCAAGCAGCAGGCGCTGGCCCGGGCCGAGGCGGACATCGCCGCCGAGCTGGCGGCCCTGGACACGGCGGCCGCCTGAGGGCGACCGCGAATACGCGCAAGGAACAAAGCAGGAGGAACCATGGGATTGCTGGTCGATGGACAGTGGCAGGACAAGTGGTACGACACCAAGAGCACCGGCGGGCGTTTCCAGCGTTCGGAAAGCCAGTTCCGCGACTGGGTAACCGCCGATGGCGCCGCCGGCCCCTCCGGCGAGGGTGGCTTCAAGGCGGAGAAGGGTCGCTACCATCTGTACGTGTCCTACGCCTGCCCCTGGGCCCACCGGGCCCTGGTGATGCGCGCCTGGAAAGGGCTGGAGGCGCACATCGGCGTGTCCGTGGTGCATCCATTGATGTTGGAGAATGGCTGGGAGCTGCGCGATGACTTCAACGGCGCCACCGGCGATCCGCTGTATGGCCTGGACAAACTCTACCAGCTCTACCTGAAGGCGGACGCCCATTACACCGGCCGGGTGACGGTGCCGGTGCTGTGGGACAAGGAGCGCGAGACCATCGTCAGCAATGAGTCGGCGGAAATCATCCGCATGCTCAACGGTGCCTTCGATGATCTGGGCGCGCGGCCCGGGGACTACTATCCCGAGGACCTGCGCGAGGCCATCGAGACGATCAACGAGCCGATCTACCACCGGGTCAACAACGGTGTCTACAAGGCCGGCTTCGCCACCGGTCAGGACGCCTACGACGAGGCGGTGACCGCCCTGTTCGAGACCCTGGAGGACCTGGAGCGCCGGCTCGGCGAAAGCCGCTACCTGGTGGGCAACACGCTCACCGAGGCGGATCTGCGGCTGTGGACCACCCTGGTGCGCTTCGATGCCGTGTACGTCACGCACTTCAAGTGCGACCGCAAGCGCATCGTCGATTACCCGAATCTGAACGGCTTTTTGCACGAGCTGTATCAATTGCCCGGGGTGGCGGAGACCGTGTGGATGGATCACATCCGTCATCACTATTTCCGCAGCCATCCCACGGTGAACCCGCACGGGATCATCCCCATTGGCCCGGAACTGAATCTGTCCGCGCCCCATGACCGGGAACGTCTGGGCGAGCGGGAGATACGCGTCGCCTGACCGGGCGTCGCGGGACAGAAGCCCGACAGGGCGAGGAGGCAACCATGAAAGAACGTCGCGTACTGCATACCATCCGCGCGCTGGAAACGTCCGATGGCGCCGGTGTCCGTCTGAAGCGCGCTCTGGGCCACAACCCGGCGGTGCGGCTGGACCCGTTCCTGATGCTGGACGCCTTCTCCTCGGACAACCCGGACGACTACATCGCCGGTTTCCCGGCGCACCCGCACCGTGGCTTCGAAACCGTGACCTATCTGATCGAAGGGCACATGAAGCACCGTGATCACCTGGGTAACGAGGGCGACCTCAAGCAGGGCGGGGTGCAATGGATGACCGCCGGGCGCGGCATCATCCACGAGGAAATGCCCCAGCAGCAGGACGGCCTGCTGCGTGGTTTCCAGCTGTGGATCAACCTGCCCGCCGCCGAGAAGATGAAGCCCGCCGGCTACCGGGACGTGGCCGACACCGAGATGCCGCGCCTGGATCTGCCCGGCGGCGGCCAGGTGAAGGCGATCGCCGGTGAGGTGACGCTGGACGGCGAAACGCTCACCGCGCCGGTCAGTGGCGGCACCACCGATCCGCTCTACCTGGATGTGATCCTGCGGCCGGATGAGCGGCTCACGGTGCCCGTCAGCGCCGGTTACAACGCCTTTCTGTATCTGTTCGAGGGCGACGTGAGCGTGGCCGGTGAGGCGGTGCCGGCGGAACACACCGCGGTGCTTGATGACGGCGACCAGGTGACCCTGGAAGCCGGCGCCCGGGGCGCGCGGCTGCTGTTGCTGGCGGGCAAGCCCCTGGGTGAGCCCATCGCCCAGTACGGTCCCTTCGTGATGAACACCCAGGAAGAGATCGAGCAGGCCCTGCGCGACTACCGCGCCGGTACCCTCACCGAACCGGCGGCCTGAACGCGCCCTTTCGTTTCCGTCCCCAAAACAAACCCCCGGTTCGTTCCATGAACCGGGGGTTTGTTTTTATTTATTTCATGTAATAACATAAGTTACATGAAACGAAACAGTCGATTATCCGGCGTGCTCCACGTGCTGCTGCACATGGCCGAAGCCGACCGCCCCCTGACCTCCGAAGCGCTGGCTTCGATGATGAGCACTAATCCGGTGGTGATCCGTCGCGTCCTGGCGGGGTTGCGCCGTGATGGCATGGTGCACTCCGAAAAAGGCCACGGCGGCGGGTGGCGTCTGGCCCGGGACCTGAGTGATGTGACTTTGCGTGACATTTACGTGGCCCTGGGTGAACCCGGTTTGTTGGCCCTGGGGCACCGTACCGAGTCGCCGGATTGCCTGGTGGAACAAGCCGTCAATGCCGCCATGGAGCAGGCTTTCCAGGAGGCGGAGACCGTGCTGCTGGACCGTTTCGGTGAAATTACCCTGGCGGCGCTCAGCGCCGATTTCCATGAACGTTTACACAGGCGGAGCGACGATGCGGTTTGATGCGATCGTGGTAGGTGGCAGTTACGCGGGTATGGCCGCGGCGTTGCAATTGGTGCGTGCCCGGCGCCGGGTGCTGGTGTTGGATGGCGGGCAGCGTCGCAACCGTTTCGCGAGCCACTCTCAGGGTGTGCTGACCCAGGACGGACGCGACCCGGCGGCCATTGCCGCCGACGGTCGTGCCCAGTTGCTGGTTTACCCGGATGCGACCTGGCGCGATGATCGCGCCGCCCGGGTGGCGCGGACCGAGGAGTGCTTCGAGGTGATCACGGAGGGCGGCGACCGGTTTCAGGGTACGCGCCTGATTCTCGCTTACGGCGTGGTCGATCAACTGCCGCCGGTTTCCGGACTGTGGGAACGCTGGGGGCGCACCGTGCTGCACTGCCCTTATTGCCATGGCTACGAGTTGAACCGGGGCGAGCTGGGTGTGCTGGCCACTGGCCCCATGTCGATGCACCAGGCATTGCTGATCCCCGAATGGGGCCCGACCACCTTTTTCACCAATGGTGCATTGATGCCTGATGCGGACCAGCGCGCGCAACTGCGGGAGCGTGGTGTCCGGCTGGAAGAAGTGCCGGTGTCGGCGGTGAAGGGCGAAGCGGAAGTGTGCCTGGTTGACGGCCGGTCATTTTCGCTGGCCGGTCTGTTCGTCGCTTCCAGCATTCGGCCGGCCAGTGACCTGGCGGCACAATTGGGCTGCGAAACCAGTGATACACCAATGGGGGCCGTGGTCAAAACAGACGCTCGCCAGGCTACAACGGTGCCGGGCGTGTTCGCCTGCGGTGACCTGGCGCGGGGTGCCGGGAGTGTGTCGCTGGCAATCGGTGATGGTGCCATGGCGGGTACCGCCACGCACCAGTCACTGGCGCTGCCCACCCCGTGAGCCAGGTCGGAGCGACTGTCAAACCGCGGTTAGCGGTTTGATGCGCTCTAGCTGGTCGCGGATCGCCTGCTCGGCGTCCTAGAGGTCCACGGCCCGCTGGGCGTTGAGCCAGAAATCCGGCGTATTACCGAACAGCCGCGCCAGGCGCAGAGCCATTTCCGGGCTCAGTCCGGGTTCTCGATGGTCAGGCCACGGGTGGCGTGATCCAGGCTGGAGGCATCGGTTTCGTTGCCGAGTTTGATCATCAGGCGCAGGTCGTTGGGCGAGTCGGCGTGGGCGATGGCGTCCTCGTAGGTGATCTCGCCGGCGTCGTAGAGGTCGTAGAGCGCCTGGTCGAAGGTCTGCATGCCCTGCTCCCGGGATTTGCCCATCAACGCCTTGAGCAGGTGAATCTCGCCCTTGCGGATATGGTCGGACACCAGCGGCGTGTTGAGCAGCACCTCGATGGCGGCGCGTCGGCCCTTGCCGTCCGGGGTCGGGATCAACTGCTGGGCGACGATGCCGCGCAGGTTCAGCGACAGATCCATGTACAGCTGGCCGTGCCGGTCGGCGGGGAAGAAGTGGATGATGCGGTCCAGGGCCTGGTTGGCATTGTTGGCGTGCAGGGTGGCCAGGCACAGGTGGCCGGTTTCGGCGAAGGCGATGGCGTAATCCATGACCTCGCGGCTGCGCACCTCGCCGATCAGGATGACATCCGGGGCCTGGCGCAGGGTGTTCTTCAGGGCGATTTCGAAGGAGTCGGTATCGATGCCCACCTCGCGCTGCGTAACGATGCAGCCCTGGTGCTGATGGACGAATTCGATCGGGTCCTCGATGGAGATGATGTGCCCCTTCGAGTTCTTGTTGCGGTGGCCGATCATCGACGCCAGGGAGGTGGATTTACCGGTGCCGGTGGCGCCCACGAACAGCACCAGGCCCCGTTTGGTCATGGCCAGGTCCTTGATCACCGGCGGCAGGCGCAGGTCGTCCACGTTGGGGATCTTGGTCTCGATACGGCGCAGCACCATGCCCACCAGGTTGCGCTGATAGAAAGCGCTCACCCGGAAGCGACCGATGCCCCGGGCGGAGATCGCGAAGTTGCATTCGTGGTGCTCGGTGAACTCCTTGCGCTGCTTGTCGTTCATTACGTTGAGCACCAGGTCCCGGGTCATGTCCGGGGTCAGGGCGTTGCGGGTCACCGGCAATACCTTGCCGTTGACTTTCATGCTGGGCGGCACGCCGGCGGTGATGAACAGGTCCGAACCGCCTTTCTGCACCATCAGCTTGAGAAGATCCTCGAATTCCATGGGGGCTCCGTCTATGGCTCTATGGCAAGAAGGCCGTCTTAAAAGGCGTCCGGGGTCTTGGCTTTTTCCCGGGCCGCTTCGCGGGATACCAGGCCCTTCTGCACCAGCCCTTGCAGGCACTGATCCAGGGTCTGCATGCCCAGGGCGCCGCCGGTCTGGATCGCGGAATACATTTGCGCCACCTTGTCTTCGCGGATCAGGTTACGGATCGCGGCGGTGCCGATCATGATCTCGTGGGCCGCGATCCGGCCACCGCCGTTTTTCTTCATCAACGTCTGCGAGATTACCGCCTGCAGGGATTCGGAGAGCATCGAGCGCACCATGGACTTTTCCTCGGCGGGGAACACGTCCACCACCCGGTCGATGGTCTTGGCGGCGCTGGTGGTGTGCAGGGTGCCGAACACCAGGTGCCCGGTTTCGGCGGCGGTCAGCGCCAGACGGATGGTTTCCAGGTCCCGCAATTCGCCCACCAGAATGATGTCCGGGTCTTCCCGCAGGGCCGAGCGCAGCGCCTCGGCGAAGCCCAGGGTATCGCGGTGCACTTCCCGCTGGTTGACCAGGCACTTCTTGGATTCGTGCACGAATTCGATCGGGTCCTCGATGGTGAGGATGTGCTCGTAGCGGGTCTCGTTGATGTAGTTCATCATCGCCGCCAGCGTGGTGGACTTACCGGAGCCGGTGGGGCCGGTCACCAGCACGATGCCGCGCGGGAAGTCGGAGATGTTCTGGAACACCTTGCCCATGCCCAGATCCTCCATGGTCAGCACCTTGGAGGGAATGGTCCGGAACACGGCGCCGGCGCCGCGGTTCTGGTTGAAGGCGTTGACCCGGAAGCGGGCCACCCCGGGCACCTCGAAGGAGAAGTCGGTCTCCAGGAACTCCTCGTAGTCCTTGCGCTGCTTGTCGTTCATTATGTCGTAGACCAGCGCGTGGACTTCCTTGTGCTCCATGGGCGGCAGGTTGATCCGGCGCACGTCCCCGTCGACGCGGATCATCGGCGGCAGCCCGGCGGAAAGGTGTAAATCCGAGGCGCCGTTCTTGGCGCTGAAGGCAAGCAGTTCGGTGATGTCCATGGGTTTCGGTATTCTTCTCAGTAGAAATTCGCAGAGTCTTAAACTAACCGCTCCCCGGGAGCCATTCAATCATGCCCGACGCTGATACGCCGCTAACCTCGATTCGCGCACGGATTCACGCCGCCTGCACGGCCGCCGACCGGGACCCGGACACGGTCACCCTGGTGGCGGTGAGCAAGACCCGTGGCGCCGATGAAATCGCCGCCCTGGCGGACCAGGGCCAGCGCCATTTCGGCGAAAATTACCTGCAGGAGGCTCTGGACAAGATGCCGGCCCTGGCCGGTCGCGGCCTGATCTGGCATTTCATCGGTCCGCTGCAGTCCAACAAGACCCGGGAGGTGGCCGAGCACTTCCACTGGGTGCATTCGGTGGACCGCGCCAAGATCGCCCGTCGGCTGAATGACCAGCGCCCGGCGGATTTGCCGCCACTGGAGGTCTGTCTGCAGGTCAATCTGGACAACGAGGACAGCAAGAGCGGCCTGCCCCTGGCGGAGGTACCGGCGCTGGCGGCCCGGTTCGGGGAATGGCCCAGGCTGCGGCTGCGTGGCCTGATGGCGATTCCCCGTGCCGACGCCCAGGACCACAACCGGGCCGCGTTCCGCCAGCTCGCCATGACACTGTCACAATTGCGCAATACAATGCCGGCCCTCGACACCCTGTCCATGGGCATGAGCGCGGACTATCCGGTGGCCATCGAAGAAGGCGCCACCCTGATCCGGCTGGGCACCGCCCTGTTCGGCCCGCGTCCGCCCAAGCAGGACGGCTAATAAAGGAATGGCGCAGTTATGGCACAGCAACTGATTGGATTCATCGGGGCCGGCAACATGGCCAACAGCCTGGCCGGCGGCATGATCGCCAAGGGCATTCGTCCGGCGCGCATCTGGATGAGCGATCCGTCCAAGGACCGTCTGGATGAAGTGTCGCAACTGCACCGGGTGCACGTGACCCACGACAACCTGGACGTGGCGCGCCGCGTGGACGTGCTGGTGCTGGCGGTGAAGCCCCAGGTGATGGGCGATGCCTGCGCTGCCCTGCGCGAGATCATCGTCGAACGCCAGCCCATGGTGATCTCCATCGCTGCCGGCGTCACCGTGGCCAATCTGCGTGAATGGCTGGGCGACGCGCCCATCGTGCGTTGCATGCCCAACACCCCGGCCCTGGTGCAGGCCGGCGCCACCGGCCTGTTCGCCGCCGACGGTGTGAGCGAGGAGCAAAAGGCCATGGCCGGGCAGATTCTCGGTGCCGTCGGGTTGACCTTCTGGTTCGATCAGGAGAAGGAGCTGGACGCGGTGACCGCGGTGTCCGGTTCCGGTCCGGCCTACTTTTTCCTGCTCATGGAATCCCTGATCGACGCCGCCGTGGCCCAGGGGCTGGATGCCGCCACCGCCCGCCAGATGGTGCTGCAAACCGCCTGGGGCGCCGCTCAGCTGGCGATCACCAGTGAAGCGGGCCCGGAAATTCTGCGTCAGCGGGTGACCAGCCCCGGCGGCACCACCGCCGCCGCGCTGGGCGTGTTCGAGGAGGCCGGTTTCCGCGAGCAGGTACAGGCCGCCGTGGCCGCCGCCCGCGAGCGCTCCGAACAACTGGCGGAGTAGTCCCGGCCCGTGCCCGATTCGGGTGCGGGGTGATACAGGCTGGTGCGCCCACGCCGTCAGGGGGTGTACCTTTCCGATTTGGTGGTGCTAGTATCTTTCGCGGTGAACGCCGCGTTCCGCGCGGGCGCGTCACCGGCACCCGAGGTGGTGCGAAAATTGCTTGAGCCTGGTACCGCTTCGCTGGCCTCCGCGCCGGCACAGGCAACGAAGTCTGTCGCGGTACTCAACAGAAGGCGCTGATAACGGCGCCGTTGATAAAGACAATCGAAGGCGAAGAAGCCCCGTCGACTCTTGGAGTCGACGGGGCTTTTTTTTTTGGAGAAAAAAATATGGGAAAGCTGAAAGAGTGGTTTCAAGGTCCACAGGACATCACTGAAGCGGAAGCGGTGGAAGATTACGCCGTCGGCCGCGTTCCCCATCACTATCGCTGGCCGATTCCGGCCATCATTCTGGTGCTGCTCGGTAACTCCACCGCCATGTTCTGGTTCAGCCTGGGCGCCGACATGACCTATCAGGTGGGTTGGCCAAAGGTGTGGATACCGATCCTCTACATGGTGGTGCTCGCCACCCTGATCGGCGCCGTGATCATGAAACTGGCCAGCAAGGAAGGCCTGTCGCTGAACCTGATGACCCGGGGTCTGGGCTTCGGCTATATGGGCTCGGCGGTCACCTCGCTGATCTACGCGATCAACTTTATTTTCTATTTTCTGTTCGAAGGCACCATCGTTTCCCACGCCATCGCCAATCAACTGGGCATCGCCGTGGATTCGCCCATGGGCATCGCGATCTTCGCCACCATGGGCCTGGCCGCCATCTGGTTCGTCTGGAAGGGAATGTCCTCGATGCAGTTTCTGCAGACCTGGGGCGTGCCGATCTTCGTGGTGTTGTTCGCGTTCTGCATGTGGCAACTGGCCCATGACTACACGCCGGTGGGCTTCGCCGGTTGGCAACCCAAGGGTGACGCGGACAGCAACGCCATGTGGATGGTGTTGAACATGGCCAACGGCCAGATCGTGTTCCAGGGCCTGCTCGCCACCGATTACGGGCGCTTCGCCAAACCCGGCATCACTCACAAGGGCACCGCCACCATCATGCTCGGCATGCTGATCCCGATCGTCGCCGTGATGTTGTTCGGCGCCTACCTGGCCTACACCCTGATGCCGCACATCAAAAGCGGCGACGTCTGGAGCCATGCGCTTGATCCGGGTTTCGTATTCCCCATGGTGATCGGCGTGGTGGGTGTGATCTTCACCATCATCACGCAGATCCGCATCAACGTGATGAACCTGTATTCCGGCTCCATCGCGCTCTCCAACACCATGGACATGGCCTTTAACTACCGGCCCGGCCGGCAGTGGTGGATGGTGCTGGTATGGGCGTTCGGGGTGCTGTTCTATGTGTGCAACATCCTTCAGTACACCGGCACTTTCCTGGCCATCACCGGCATTCTCACCAACACCTGGGTGTTCATCATCCTCACCGATTACTTCGTGTGCCGGAAGCTGTTGGGCCTGGCGCCCACCGACTTCGTGGAATACCGCAAGGAGTACCTGCGCCGCTGGAACCCGTCCGGCTCGATCGCGTTGGCGGTGGCCGTGGCGATTGGCGCCGCCGGCATTCTCGGCGCCTATCCGATGGTGTTCGCTTCCTTCATCGCCATGCTGGTGGGTCCGGTGATCCATGTGATCATCAGCGTCGCCACCCGTGGTCGTTTTTACTTCAGCACTTTCCCCGAGGACATGCCGACCCGCTGGCGGCCTTCCCAGCGCTACCAGGGACCGCGCCCGGACGCCGCGGCCATGTCCTATTCATCCGCACAATAACAGGAGCGTTTCCATGACCGCGCAAAAACTGCCGGTGGCGGCGGTTCAGTTCGAACCGACGCTGGGCAAGAAAAGCGACAACATCGACCGTTTGCTGGCGTTGACCGAGGAGGCGGCCCGGGACGGCGCCCGCCTGATCGTGCTGCCAGAGATGGCCACCACCGGTTATTGCTGGTATCACCGCGAGGAAGTGGCCCCCCATGTGGAGCCGGTGCCCGGCCCCACCACGGAGGCGTTCACCGCGCTGGCCGCCCGTCATGATTGCTACATCGTGCTGGGAATGCCGGAGCGGGACCCGGCCACCGATCTTTACTACAACAGCGCCGTGCTGGTGGGGCCGGCGGGGGTGGTGGGCGTGCACCGCAAGACGCACCCCTACATCGCCGAGCCGAAATGGGCCGCCAATGGCGACCAGCACGCGGTGTTCGATACCCCCATTGGCCGCATCGGTCTGCTGGTCTGCATGGACATCCATTTCGTGGAAACCGCGCGGCTGATGGCGCTGAACGGTGCCCAGGTGATCTGCCATCTCAGCAACTGGCTGGATGAGCGCACGCCGGCGCCCTACTGGCTGACCCGGGCCTGGGAAAACGATTGCGCACTGATCGAAGGCAACCGCTGGGGATGGGAGCGGGGCGTGCAGTTCAGCGGCGGCAGTTGCGTGGTGGGCGCCGATGGCGCCCTGCTCGGCTACCGCGATAGCGGCGACGGCGTGGTGCGCGCCGACATTGAGCTGCCCGAACGCAACCGCAGCCTGGGTAAGCGGCGACCGGAGTTGTACCACCGGCTGCTGACCAACACCTTCAGTTGGAACCCGAAGGATTTCTTTGGCCTGTACGGTTTCCGGCCGCTGCCCCCGGGCAAGCGGTCGGTGGTGGCCGCCGCCCAGTTCGCGCCCGCCGAGCACGTTAACGGCAACCTGCGGACCCTGCGCGACCTGGCCCGCCAGGCCAGGGACGGCGGCGCCGAACTGCTGGTGTTCCCGGAGCGGGCCCTGACCGGCCCCGGTGGCGCGGACAGTGCCATCGAGGCCGGTGACCCGGCGTTGCAGGAAGTGCTCGACATCGCCTTGGAAACCAACCTCAATCTGGTGGTGGGCTGGCTGGAGCGGGACGGAGATCGCTATTACAACAGCGCCCGCCTGGTGGGCCCCGCCGGCGTACTGGCGGACTATCGGCAGATTCACGTGGCCGAGCGGGACCGTCACTGGCTCAGCGCCGGTGACCGCTGGGTGTTCCACGATCTGCCCTGTGGCCGAGTCGGCCTGCTGCTCGGTGAGGATCTGACCGTGCCCGAGGCCGGTCGCGTGTTGAGCCTGGAGGGCTGTGACATCATCGCCGCGCCGGCATCGTTGCACGGCCCGGTGCCGATGGCTCACGCTGGTTCGCGTATTGCCCAGAACTACCCGATTCCCACCGGCGAGGACCCGCACCATTGGCTGTTGCCGCGCGTGCGCGCCGGTGAGAACAACCTGTGGCTGGTGTTCGCCAACGACGCCGGCGGCGGCGCCTTCGGGCTCAGCGGGGTGTACGGGCCGGACACCTTCGCGTTCCCGCGCAGCGAGGTGAAACAGATTCGCCACGGTGGCGTGGTGATGATGACCATCGACACCGGCGACGATCAGGCCCCGTACCCCACCCATGTGGTGCGCCGCAAGGATCTGGTGCTGATGCGCCAGCCGCATCATTATCAACCCCTGGTGGAGCGCGAAACGACCGGTTGAAACCGTATCGGGGCGGCTCCGCCGCCCCCTTTTCAGGAGCAGCAATTTTCCAGGAGCAGCAACTTTTCAGGAGCAGCAATGGCTTCGCGACACGATACCGAGAGCGGCAAGCCAGTGATCCCGGTGGGCATTCTGTATTCCGTCTCCGGCGAGTATGGCGTGATCGGGCGGGAGATGCTCAACGGCATCATGATGTCCATCGAGCAGATCAACGCCAACAACGAATTCGATTTCACCCTGGCGCCGATCGTGCGTGACCCGGGCGGTGTATTGGATCATTACCATGAACACTGCCACGAGTTGTTGTACCGGCACGGCGTCAAGCACATCGTCGGCTGCTACACCTCGGCGTCACGCAAGGTGATTCTGCCGCTGATCGAAGGCGCCAACGCCCTGTTGTGGCATTCCGCCCGCTACGAAGGCTTCGAGAGCAGCAACAACGTCATCTACCTGGGCGCCGCGCCCAATCAGCATGTGTTGCCGATGCTGGCCTGGTTGCTGCGCGAGCATCCCGGCGATATTTATCACGTCGGGTCCAACTACGTCTGGTCCTGGGAGATCGACCGCATCACCGCGGAGGCGTTGGCCGCCACCGGCCACCGGCTCGAAGCCAGCCGGCTGGTGAACCTGGGTGACACCGATGTGGACGCGATCATCCAGGACATCGCCGAACGCCGGCCCAAGGTGGTGCTCGTGACCCTGGTTGGGCAATCCGCCTATCGCTTCTACCATGCCTGGCGAGAGGCCGCCGAGCGCGACCCCTATCTGGCGTCGGACACCGTTATCAAGCTCAGCCTGACGCTGTGCGAAGCGGAGGTGAGCCTGGTGGGCAAGGAAGCCCTGGAGGGTTACCTGGTGTCCTCCGCCTGGTTTCAGTCGGTGCGCAACGAAGCCAACACGCGCTTTCTGGATCAGTACCGCGCGCGCTTCGGCGATCACAGTTCACCGTCGGTGGATTCGGTGGCGGCCTGGACCGCCGGCCAGTTCCTGGCGCGCGCCATTCATCGGTGCGGCGGCCAGCAGGTGGAAGCGGTGCGCGCGGCCGCCTGGCGGGATGAACTGGAAAGCCCGGCGGGCCGGGTACGCATCGACCCGGACAACAACCATGCCTGGCTAACCCCGCGCCTGGCCCGCTGCCATGACGGTCGCCTGGAAGTGTTTTGGGAGGGCGATGAACCGATCAAGCCGGACCCCTGGCTGACATGGGTGGATCTGGACGCGCTCGGCCCGGGAGCCAGCTAGCCATGTCCCGGCCACGGATACGCGTAAGGGGGCTGCGGCTGCTGGTGATCGCCTGTGATGGCCGCGACGCCCGGCACCTGGAGCAACAGTTCCGCCGCCTTGGGGTGGAAGGCCGCTTTTACGATGACCTGCCTGACGAGCAGTCGTGCGAGGACGCCGACATGGTGCTGTTCGACGGTGACAGCCCGGTGCTCAGCCATCCGGATCGTGAGCTGACCTGGCCGGCGTTGCCGCTCATAGTGCTGACCGGCGTGGAAGCACCGTCGCGGTTGCAGTGGATCATCCGCCAGGCGCCCTCGGCCTACCTGCGCAAGCCGGTGCGCTTCGACGGGGTGATGACCGCTCTGACCCTGGCGCGGGCCGCCGCCGATCAGCGCCAAGGCCTGGAAGCACGCATCGAGCGTCTTGAGGAGCGGTTGCGGATACGCCGGTTTCTGTTCTCGGCGCAGTTGTTGCTGATGAAGACGTTCGATCTCGGCGAGGACGACGCCTATGCGTTGTTGCGGTCGCTGGCCATGAACCAGCAAAAGACCGTGGAACATTTCAGCCTCGATCTGCTGGCCCGCCCGGAAGGTTATCTGCGCCTCGCCAAGGATCTTATCGGCTAGCGCCTGGCGTGCCATCGGGCGACCGTTTCGGTATCCTTCGGCTTTGCTTTCCGGCGCGCGCAAGGAACAACCCATGGCGGTGAACAGACGAGAGAAAGGCTCCTCGATTACCCGGGTGCTGGGCCTGATCGAGCGGGTCTCCCGGGAGCAGCGCCCGATCTCGCCGGCGGATCTTTCCCACCTTCTGGATATCCCCAAACCCAGCGTGCACCGGTTGCTGCAGCAACTGGAAAAAGAAGATTTTCTGCGCATGGACAGCCGTGGGCTGTGGATTCCCGGCCCGCGTCTGTATCGGATTTCCCTGGACGTATTCCAAAGCGACAGCTATCGCCTGGAGCGCGAGGCGATTCTCAACACGCTGGCGGCGCGCATCGGCGAGACCTGCTCCATCGCCATCCCCATGCAGTTGGAAATGATGTATTCCGATCGCGCCCAGGCCAACTGGCCGCTGCACATTCATTTGCCGGTGGGCACGCGCACGCCGGTATGGTGCACCGCCAGCGGCAAGCTGTATCTGGCGTTGCTGCCCGAGGAGCGTCGCCGCGCGGTGGTCGCCAGCTTGCCGCTGACGCGCATGGCGCGGAACACCTTCACCGACGAGCGGCAATTTCTCGATGAACTGGCGGCCATCGCCGAGCGCGAGGAAAGTGAGGACAACGAGGAGTTCATTGACGGCATGGTGGCGGTGGCGGTGCCGATCCGCGATCCGGATGGTCAGCCGTTTGCCTTTCTCAATGTGCACGCGCCGGTAATCCGCACCGACCTCGCCACCCTGCGCGGCTTCCTGCCGATGATGCGCGAAGCCGCCGCCGCCCTCGGCGCCATCCAGTAACGTGTAGGACCGACTTGTAGGAGCGACTTCAGTCGCGATAGCACACACCGAGATCGTGGCTGCAGCACCGAGATCGCGGCTGAAGCCGCTCCTACGGGGGGGCTGTCCGGCGAAAAAAAGCGGCCGCGGTGTTCACCGGGGCCGCCAGAGGCAAGGCAGATTCAACGGGCGCTTTATTTCATGGTTGGCATGGAAAACTCGGCGTTCTCGCGCACCGCCGAGGAGGGCCAGCGCTGGGTGATGGTCTTGCGCTTGGTGTAGAAGCGCACGCCGTCCGGGCCGTAGGCATGCAGGTCGCCAAACAGGGAGCGTTTCCAGCCACCGAAGCTGTGGTAGGCCACCGGCACCGGCAGCGGGATGTTGATACCCACCATGCCCACCTGGATGTGGTCACTGAAATAGCGGGCCGCTTCACCGTCGCGAGTGTAGATACAGGTGCCGTTGCCGTACTCGTGGTCGTTGATCAGCGTCATCGCTTCTTCCATGGAACCGGCGCGCATCACCTGCAGAACCGGGCCGAAAATTTCCGCCTTGTAGCTGTCCATTTCGGCGGTAACGCCGTCGATCAGAGTGGCGCCCACGAAGAAGCCCTGCTCGTAGCCCGGCACGGTCAGGTGGCGGCCATCCACCACCACCCGGGCACCCTGGTCCTCGGCGCTGTCGATGTGGCCGATCACCCGGGCCTGGTGTTCCCGGGTGATGGTCGGCCCGAAGTCGTTGCTTTGCTCCTCGTAGACACCCACTTTCAGGCTGGCCATGGCGTCCTTGAGTTTGTCCACCAGGCGATCCGCGACCTCGTCGCCCACCGCCACCGCCACCGACAGCGCCATGCAGCGTTCGCCGCAGGAGCCGAAGGCGGCGCCCAGCAGGGAGTTGACCACGTTGTCCATGTCCGCGTCCGGCATCACGATGGCGTGGTTCTTGGCGCCGCCCAGGGCCTGGCAGCGTTTGCCGTTGGCGCTGGCGGTGGCATAGATGTACTCGGCGATGGGCGTGGAGCCGACGAAGCTCACCGCCATCACGCGGGGATCGGTGAGCAGGGTGTCCACGGCTTCCTTGTCGCCATTGACCACATTGAAAACGCCGTCCGGCAGGCCGGCTTCCTTGAGCAGGGCGGCCATCAGCATGGAGGCGCTGGGATCGCGCTCCGAGGGCTTGAGCACGAAGGTGTTGCCGCACACCAGCGCCATCGGGAACATCCACAGCGGCACCATGGCCGGGAAGTTGAACGGCGTGATGCCGGCCACCACGCCCAGGGGCTGGAATTCGCTCCAGGAATCGATGCCCGGGCCCACGTCCTTGGAGTATTCCCCTTTCAGCAGTTCCGGCGCGCCGCAGGCGTACTCAACGTTCTCGATGCCGCGCTGCAGTTCACCGGCGGCGTCGTGCAGGATCTTGCCGTGCTCGGCGCCGATGGCCCGACACACGGCGTCGGCGTTCTGCTCCAGCAGTTCCTTGAAGCGGAACATGATGCGCGCGCGCTTCATGGGCGGGGTGGCCCGCCAGGCGGGGAAAGCCTGCTCGGCGGCGGTGACCGCTTCTTCCACGGTGCCCTTGGAAGCCAGCGCCACCCGGCCGCTGGCCTCGCCGGTGGCCGGGTTGAAGACGTCCTGCGTGCGGGTGTTGTCCTCGCGCTCGGCGCCGTTGATGAAATGGCCTATCACGTTCATGGAGATACCTCGAATCGGGTGTATTGAATCAGCGTGTGTTGAATCACGGTGTGTTGAATTGGAGTGTCGCGGGCTCAGTCCCACAGGCTCTCGTAAAGGGTGACGATCTCAGCGGCGTCGGGAACGCGCGGGTTGTTGCCCGGTGACCCGGAAGCCAGGGCCTGCTCGGCCATGGTGTGGCGCACCTCGAAGAAGTGCTGGCGGTCGATGCCGAAATCCGCCGGCGTCGGCACCCGCAGTTCCTGGTTGATCGAAACCAGGGCGTCCAGCAGCTTGCGGTTGGCGTTACCGTCGTCGTCGCCGGCGCCGGCGAAGCCCAGCGCCCGGGCACAGTCCGCGTAGCGGGCGCCGGCGCTGGGGATCGAGTACTCGGTCACCGCCGGCAGCAGCATGGCGTTGGAGAGGCCGTGGGGCACGTGGAAGAAAGCACCGATGGGCCGGCTCATGCCGTGCACCAGGGCCACCGACGAATTGCAGAAGGCGACGCCGGCCAGGGTGGCGCCAAGCATCATGCCTTCGCGGGCCTCGCGGTCCTGGCCATCGTGGTAGGCGCGCCGCAGGTTGGGGCCGATCAGCCGCATGGCGGCCAGCGCTTGCTGGTCGCTGTAGGGGTTGGCCTTGCGGCTGACGTAGGCCTCCATGGCGTGGGTCATGGCGTCGATGCCGGTGTCGGCGGTGGTCCGCGCCGGCAGCGACAGGGTCAGCTCGAAGTCCACCAGGGCGGCCACCGGCATGAAGCTGGCGCCCACGCACAGCAGTTTTTCGTCGCTGTCGTCGTCGGCGATGATGGTGAAACGGGTGGCCTCGGAGCCGGTGCCGGCGGTGGTCGGTATCGCGATGATCGGCAGGGCCGGTTCGTTGACCTGCCGGGGGAAGGCGTAGTCGCGGATGTTACCGCCATGGCGGCCCATCACGGCGATGGCCTTGGCGCTGTCGATGGGGCTGCCGCCGCCCAGGGCGACGATGGCGTCGTAGTCGCCCTGACGCACCCGCTCCACGCCGGCGGTGATCGACGAGGCGGTGGGTTCGGGCACGGTGTCGGCGAATACCTCCACCGGGATGTTCAGGGGCGCGAGCACGTCACGCACACGATCCACGTAACCCAGTTCCACCATCATCCGGTCGGTGACGATCAGCGGGCGCCGGCTTTGCAGGGTGGTGAGCACATCGGGCAGCCGGCTCAGGGCGCCGGCGCCGATTTCCATGATCCGGGGAAGAAGGATTGAGGCCATGGCGAATTCTCCTTATATCGCCGCCGGACCCTGGGGAAAGAAGGTACCGAAGCGGCTATTGGGCCATCAGGTTTATTTTTTGATCATGTATAACGATACGATATGTATCATTATTTGTAAGAGAAGCGATGTCAACCGGCGTGATGGCGCACCGTGCGCTCCTGCTCACGGGATGGCGGGCCTGGTTGGCGGGAATGGTCGGGCGGGCGGCGGCGGGATCGTTTGAATTCGCCGCGTTTTACCCCAATACTCTGACGCCAAACGCATAGTCTGGAGTCACCATGAACCCTCAGGGTGCCGCGGTTTTCCTGATCGATTTCGCCTTCAGCGTCTATATTTTCATTGTCTTGACCCGCTTCGTGCTGCAGGTGGCGCGGGCGGATTTCTACAATCCGATATCCCAGTTCGTGCTGCGTGCCACCAACCCGTTGCTGGCACCGCTGCGGCGCGTCATTCCCGGCTATCGGGGCCTGGACATCGCGTCCCTGGTGCTGGTGGTGCTGCTGATCGTGGTCAAGGCGCTGATGTTGCTGTCGATCCAGACCGGCGGTTTGCCCGCCGGTATTGGTCCGCAGTTGCTGGTGTATACGTTGCGGGAGCTGGCCACCCTGCTGCTCAACTACATCTTCTGGGCGGTATTGATCCGGGTGATTCTGAGCTGGGTGGCGCCGGACCCTTCCAACCCGATCGTGAGGGTGGTGATTCAGATCACCGAGCCGATCATGGCGCCCTGCCGGCGGTTGCTGCCGGACATGGGCGGGCTCGATCTGAGCCCGCTGATCGTGCTGCTGGGCGTGCAGTTCGTGAAGATTCTGTTCCAGCTTCACTGATCGCTGCATCGCGGCTAAAGCCGCTCCTACAAAGAACGCACCGTAGGAGCGGCCGGGCGGCGTTCCGCTTTAGCCGCGATGCTCGCCGCCCTATTCGAACGGCGGTTCGCCCTGCCAGTCGAAGAAGTCCGGCAGGTCCCGGGACACCTTATCCGGGAACACCGCCGGGCGTTTCTCCAGGAACGACATCACCCCTTCCTTGACGTCCTCGGAGCCACCCCGGGATTTCATCGCCTTGCTGTCCAGCTTGTGTGCCTCCATGGGGTGGTCGGCGCCGGCCATGCGCCAGATCATCTGGCGAATCATCGCCACCGATACCGGCGCGCTCTGCTCCACCATCTCCTTGGCCAGGGCCACCGCCGCCGGGTACAGCTCGTCGGGTTTGTGCAGTGAGCGCACCAGCCCGCGTTCCTTGGCTTCCGCGGCGCTGAACACCCGGCCGGTGAAGCACCACTCCAGCGCCGAGGAAATACCCACCACGCGGCTCAGGAACCAGGACGAGGCCGCCTCGTTGACGATGCCCCGGCGCGAGAATACGAAACCGAACTTGGCGTCCTCGGAGGCCATGCGCACGTCCATCGGCAATTGCATGGTGATGCCCACGCCCACGGCGGCGCCGTTCACCGCGCCGATCACCGGCTTGAGGCTGCGGTAGATGCGCATTGCCACCTGGCCGCCACCGTCGCGGTGGGCGTCGTCCGGGTTGGCGCCTTCGCCGCCGCGCTTCTTGTAGTCGAAGGTGTCGCCGCCGGAGGACAGGTCAGCGCCGGCGCAGAAGGCGCGGCCCTTGCCGGTGACGATCACCGCGCGCACCTCGTCATGCCGGTCGGTGAAATCGAAGGCGGCCAGCAGCTCGTCCTTCATTTCCCGGTTGAAGGCGTTCATCTTCTCCGGGCGGCTCAGAAAGAGGGTGGCGATGCCGTCGTCGTCGACGGTCAGTTCCAGGGTATTGAAAACGGGCAGTTGCATGGCGGTTCCTCGAAGCAAGCTTGATCCACCATCATTGGCCAGGCCCCGGACCCCCGCAACCGCCAGTTACGACACCGGTCCGGCGGTTTTGGTCATCGCCGGCTCTGGGCGCCGGGCGCCCGCGACGGTAGGCTTGCGGGCTTGAAATCGTTTTGGGAGAGCGCGCTTTGAACCCTGGCAGCAAACCGGACGGCATCTGGCGGTCACCGGACACCTATCCTTTCCACCTGTCCCTGATGCCCCACTACAGCCACCTGGACACCGAGCGTCACGTCAACAACGTGGCGGTGCAGAGCTTTCACCTGGAGGCACGCACCCGCCTGCTCATGGATACCCTGACGCGACCGGTGTGGTACGCCGATGATGTTCTGCTGCGACCGCGCCGTACCCTTACCCAGTTTCTGGGAGAAACCCATTACCCGCACCCGCTCACCGCCACCGCCACGGTGCTGGGGGCGGACGCCGGGCAGGCGCACCTGCGCACCGCCCTGTTTCAGAACGACGAATGCGTGGGCGTGCAGGACTGTCTGCTGGGCGCCTGGCAAGGGGACCGCTGGGTGCCGCTGCCGGACGATGTGGCCCGGGCTCTCGGCGAGCGGCCCATGGAGGCGGTCTGGCCGGCGGCGCGGCCCCTGGACGCGAACGCCTTCGCCGGCTATCCGCTGCGGGTGCCGCTGACCGCCCGCTACGCGGACCTGGACCCGGACCGGCGCCTGTCGGAACTGGCGCTGGCGCGTTACACCGAGCAGGCCCGCGCCGGCTCACTCAGTGAACTGCGTCAGCCGGAACTGGGCCTGCTGGTGGCACGCATCGACCTGAACTTCGGTCGCTGGGATCGAGGCATGGGCGAGGTACGCCTGGCCTCCGGCCTGGGGCGGGTGGGTAATACCTCCTTCGTGCTCAGCGGCGGTATCACCGTGGACGGTGAGGCCGTGGCGGCGGCGGAGAGCGTCATGGTGTTACTGGACCGGCACACCCACCGGCCCACGCCGGTGGCCCCCTACGCGGATGCCATGGCCGCATTGAGTATCGACTGACCCCCCTATTCGCGGGGGATTCCGCGCGCCGGCGCTGCCCTAGGATGTGACGAAACAGAATCCAGTGCATGGAGAATCGTCATGTCCGTTCCTTCCTACCTTCGGCCCGCGCCCCTGGCCGTCGTGCTGCTGTCACTGGCGGGCTGCGTCAGCACCGGCGCGCCGGCGCCGGACTATAACGCGGAAGGCGCCGCCGCCGATCAGGCGGGGCGCTTTATCGACGCCAACAACGAAAAATACATGAAGGGCGTGAGCAAGGTGGGCGTGCTGTCGTGCAATGTGATGTTCGGCATGACCACGGCGGCCTCGGCGTCCACCAGCGGTGGTTTCCGGGCCGGGGCCACCCGCGCCACCGGCACCATCAGCCGCTCGGATGTAAAGGTCACCGTGACCTATACCGCCAACGGTCTGGACCAGGGCGAGCTGCGGCGCATCGCCGACCAGGCCTGCGCCGATGCCGAAGCACGGTTGGCCGACGCCGGTTTCCAACTGGTGCCCCACGCCACCATCACGGCCAGCCCGCACTATCAGGCGATTCAGGCCGGCGGCCGTCCCAGCCCGTTCGAGCACAAGGAAAAAAGAAGCGGCACCCGCTACCTGGTGCTGGCCCGTAGCGGCGAAAGCGTCACCGATTCGCGCTATATCGGTGCCGCCGGTGGCCTGGCGCAATCCTTCAAGGCGGTGTCCGGTGACGCCGCCGAGCAACGGGCGGGCCTGCTCATGAAGGACCTGGGCATGACCGGGGTGAACATCAATCTGCTGGTGGATTTCGCGTCCCTGGAATCCGATGGGCACAAGACCTTCGCCGGCCTGGCCAACAAGAACTCGGCCAAGGTAAAAGCAGACATCCAACTGGCCGTCAGCGGCGATCTGCGCTTCCAGCCCCTTGGCGAACAGAAGTGCTGGCGGGAATACGGAAAGGAAAAGTGCATGACCCGCCTGAATCACCAGCCGGTGTTCGCCACCCGGCAGGCCGTGGCCAGCCCGAAACGCTTTTACAGCAGCATCGACAACGTCACCACCAGCGGCGACAAACTGACGTCCGGCGTGACCAAGGCCATCGGCATGCTCAGCGCCTTGAGCGGCACGTCGAGCAAGGTGGCCCGCGATATCACCCGCTACCAGGTCAACGTGATGCCCGAGGTCTATGCCACCGAGGCAGTGACGCTCTCGGACGGCCTGGCCGGCATGGCGGCCACCCGGGCCGCCGCTTCCCGATGAGTCCGAACGAACGAAAGAAGGGGTTGGGTATGCGTTCAACGAAATGGATCTTGATGATCAGGTTGGGTCTGCTGGGGGCCGTGCTGACGGTGGCGGGCTGCGGTGGCGATGGAGGTCATCACGGTGGCGCCGCCGGTGGGGAGGTGCCTTCCGGTCCCTCCGCCTCGAGCCTGGCCGGTACCGCCGCCGTCGGCGCGGCGATTCAGGCTGGCACCGTCACCGCCGAGTGCTCGGACGGCAGCGGCTTCACCAGCCCGGTGACCACCCAGGCCGATGGCTCCTGGAGCGGTGAAGTTGACGGCTCCGCCTTGCCCTGCGCGCTGACGGTAACCGGCGGCACCCCGGCGGTCACTCTGCGCGGCTACGCGGGCCAGGCCGGCACCGTCAATATCACGCCGCTGACCGACATGGTGCTGGCCCTCGCCACCGGGGCGGCGGACGGTGCCTGGATTGCCACGCCGGCCAACTGGCCGGATGCGAGTACCCTCTCGGCGAGAAAGGCCGAGCTGCTGGCGGCGATGACCGATGCCGGCTTCAGCCTGCCGCCGGGGGACCCTTTCACCCTCGCTCTTACGATCGGCGATGCCTGGGATCAGGTGCTGGACGACATTCAGGCCGCCATCGACGACGATCCGGCCATCGCCGATTACGACGCCCTGCTGGCGTTGGTGAAGGACGGCAATCTGGAGCAATTTCCGGCGGCCCCGGAGGACGACCCGGGCGACCCCGAGTTGCCCGCCAATCTGGCGGTGCTGACTGCTCATGCCGGTACCTATACGGTGATCGGTAAGGGTGAGGGCGACCCGGGTTACTGTGGCGGCTGTGGCGTCGCCAACCGCGACCATGCCCGTGGCACCGTGAGCATTTCCGCCCAGGGCGACATCGACTTCGATACCGGCATCGCCTTCCTGGTCTCGGACATCGTCACCATCTCCGACCGCACCACGCTGGCGGCGGATCGCCACGTCGCGGTGAACTTGGGTGAATCCGATGGCGACGAACGGGTGCGTCTGTACTTCAACGGCGACCTGGAAGTGATGGAGATCGTTCATGACGATGGTCAGGGCGTCACCACCCGGGCGCTGATTCAGGAAGACACGGGCAATCCGGAGCCGGGCGCGGAATTGCTCGGTGGCCACAATGGCGTGGCGGTGGCGTACGGCGGCCATGTCTGGGCCATGGAACAGCCGTTCATCGAAACGTTCATGGCGACCACCGGTAAGCGCCAGATTCGCGCCAACAACTTCGATGACGGCAACACCATCCAGGACAGCACGCCCTTCGCCGGTGAGGACCTGGCCTGGGCACAGGTCAACGTGGCCCACGCCAGCCTGGGCACGCAGCTGTGCGGACAGAACACCGGCGTTTCGCTGATGACGGTGGACATGGAGGCAACGCCGGTGGTGCAGAAGACCTGGACCGCCACCGAATGCGAATTGCAGGTGGACTATCACTTCAGCAATGGCGCCACGGAAGGGCGCATCATCAGCGCCACCCTGACCAATGACAAGGACGCGGACCAGGTCACCCTGAGCGACGGCCAGTTCCGGATCTTCATTCACACCGGCAAGGAAGGCCCGATGCCCGAGCTGTCGGACGATATTCGCCAGATCCTGATGGTCGACAGCGGTACCCGGGAAATACGTTCCGGCTATTTCCTTCTGGGTAAGCCCCTGGAGGACGGTTCCCACCCGGACCATTACATTGATTTCGGCGCCTCGGCGGGCAGCTCCAATCCGGCGGTGGGCACCTACCACTGTGATGTGTCCTCCGCCTCGGTGAACCTGGCGATGGGTTGGGTGACCACCGGCGACCCCCTGTTCAAGTTCCGGACCTCGAACGGCGGTGACTGCACCGTGACCGTTGAACAAAGCGCGGGCCGCAAATACCGGGGCACCTACAGCGCCACCCTGATCGGCCCGAGTTTCAGCGCCTTCGGCTCTGGGTTGGCGCCGGGCGACACGGAGTTGCCGGAAGCCGAACGGACTCTGGTGGTGCACGGCAGCTTCCGCAATTTCACCACCCAGACCTTCCATGCCGGCAATCAGGGCAACGAAGGGCCGCTGGGCGGTGACGCCCACGGCATCACCCTGACCATCGACGACGGCAATACCCATTTCCAGGCCGGGGAGACCTTTTTGCTGGCCTCGGAGGTGTCGTCCAACGGCCACAATGGGTACTTCCATCGGCTGTTCGACGACCTGGATGCGCCGGACAACCAGATGCGTATGGTGTGGTCGGAGATCCCGCTGGCGGTAGGCAATTACGCCTGCAATGACGAGGTCGATGGCCTGCGGCCCACCATGACCCTGGCGACCCCGGCGAACATTCCTTATGGGGCAACCTACACCCAGTCCGGTGTTCAGAACCTCACGGAAGGAGCGTCTTGCACGATCAACGTGACCAGCGTGGATAACGGCGAGGTGGCGGGCACCTACAGCGCCACCCTGGTGGCGCGCAATATCGCCCCGGTGCTGCCCGGCGAGGATGCCAGCATTTCCGTTTCCGGGGAGTTCCGTTACCCGAACACCGGGCCCTGAGTCCTCCACCGGGGTTGCGGTAGATACCGTCTCTCCTATCCGGACTCAACCCCCGAGGGGTTGGGTCTGGAATGGGGTTTGTCGATTCAGTACGCCGAAGGCGATGTGCACCAGTTTGCGCATGGCGGCGCCGAGGGC
>NZ_JAEKJB010000002.1 GCF_016785095.1 Alloalcanivorax marinus
AACAGCCCGGTGGTCCGATCTACGGCACAGGTTCAAGGACCTCAGGAGCGACTCGGGTTGCCACCGGGCTGACAGGGGATGGTAGCTAATCATCTCCCTGCGGAGAGACACAAGGAGCGGCTTCAGCCGCGATCAACCAACCACCCGCCCACAAAAAAGCCCGCCATTGGCGGGCTTTTTTGTGTTCGAGGCGATGCTCGGATCATTCCCAGCGTTTCAGCGCCAGGGAGGCGTTGGTGCCGCCGAAGCCGAAGCTGTTGCTGAGCACCAGCTCGGGTCGCGTTTCCACGGTTTCACGCAGAATCGGCAGGCCCTCGGCCAGCTCGTCCAGCTCGGTGATGTTGGCGGAAGCGGCCTGGAAGCCGTCGCGCATCATCAGCAGGCAGTAGATCGCTTCCTGAACGCCGGCGGCGCCCAGGCTGTGGCCGGTGAGGCTCTTGGTGGAGCTGATCGCGGGCACCTGGTCGCCAAACACCTCGCGGATCGCCTTCAACTCGGCCACGTCACCCACCGGAGTGCTGGTGCCGTGGGCGTTGATGTAATCCACCGTGCCGTCCACGTTGGCCAGCGCCTGGCGCATGCAGCGTGCCGCGCCCTCGCCGTTGGGGGCCACCATGTCGTGGCCGTCGCTGGTGGCGCCATAGCCCACCACCTCGGCGAGAATGCGCGCGCCGCGGGCCTTGGCGTGCTCCAGTTCCTCGACCACCACCATGCCGCCGCCGCCGGCGATGACGAAGCCGTCGCGGCTGGCGTCATAGGCCCGGGAGGCGGTTTCCGGAGTGTCGTTGTATTTGGTGGAGAGGGCGCCCATGCCGTCGAACAGGCAGCTCAGGGTCCAGTGTTCCTCCTCGCCGCCGCCGGCGAAGATCATATCCTGCTTGCCAAGCTGGATCTGCTCCACGGCGTTGCCGATGCAGTGGGCGCTGGTGGCGCAGGCACTGGCGATGGAGTAGTTCACGCCCTTGATCTTGAACGGCGTGGCCAGGCAGGCGGACACCGTGCTCGCCATCACCCGGGGCACCATGTACGGGCCCACGCGCTTGACGCCGCGCTCGCGGGCGATGTCGGCGGCGGCCACCTGGTTTTCCGAGGAATGGCCGCCGGACCCGGCGATCAGGCCGGTGCGCTCATTGCTGATCTCGTCGGCCTCCAGGCCGGCGTCGGCGATCGCATTCTGCATCGCCACGTAGGCGAAAGCGGCCGCGTCGCCCATGAAGCGGCGTGGCTTGCGGTCAATGTGTTCATCCAGGTCGATTTCAGGCGTCCCCGCCACCTGGCTGCGCATGCCTATTTCCTTATAGGCTTCCTTGAAGCGGATGCCGGAGCGGCTCTCTCGCAGGGCCCGGGATACGGTATCGGCATCGTTGCCCAGGCAGGAAACGATGCCCATGCCGGTAATCACAACGCGTCGCATACTAGTGCTCCATCAAGATAACAGGGTCGTCTTCAACGCGGCCGCGCTCAAAAACCTTCCGTCGAAGTGAACAGGCCCACCCGCAGGTCGTCGGCCTGATAAATGTCATTGCCGTCCACGGATACGGTGGCGTCGGCGATGCCCATGGTGAGCTTGCGGGCGATCACTCTTTTGATATTGATCCGGTAGGTGAGTTTCTTGGCGGTGGGCAGCACCTGGCCGGAAAACTTCACCTGACCCACGCCCAGGGCGCGGCCGCGACCGGGGTTGCCGAGCCAGCCCAGGTGGAAGCCCAGCAGCTGCCAGGTGGCGTCCAGGCCCAGGCAGCCCGGCATCACCGGATCGCTCTCGAAGTGGCATTGGAAGAACCAAAGGTCCGGATGGATGTCCAATTCCGCCACGATTTCACCCTTGCCGTAGCTGCCACCAGTCTCGGCGATGTGGACGATGCGGTCCATCATCAGCATATTGGGCAGCGGCAGGCGCGCGTTGCCGGGGCCGAACAGCTCCCCATGGGCGCAGGCGAGCAGGTCCTCGCGTGAGTAGGATGATTGTCTGTCGACGTTGCCGTCGTTGGGATTGCTAGGATTCAAACCTTTGACTCCACGTAAATCGGGTCGGCAGCGGGCGGCCCCCGGCGGGACCGACGCGAACCGGGTTAACAGTATAGGGTTGCCGGATGACTCTTAGTTTACACCGTGTCGACCTTTCACGAATTTGACATGGTAGCAGAGCGCTTTCACCAGGGACGAACGGTAAGCGTCTCAAAATATGTCCACGGTCAAGGCATGCCGGGATCGGGCGTGGGGGCGTGAAGGCGGGCTTGCAAAGCGGCGGTGCTCCGTCGATGATGCGCGCGCGCATACCAGCCGGAGGTACAAGTGGCGGCGGAAATCGGACATCTTTCCCTGTGGGTGGCCATGGCGACGGCCCTGGTCCTGGCGATCTTTCCCCTGATCGGCGTCCATCGCCGTGTGGTGGCCTGGCAGCAGTACGCGCGGCCCCTGGCCTGGCTGCAGTGGCTGGCCCTGACGGTGGCCATCGTGGCGCTGGGCTACGGCTTCTACATCAACGACTTCTCGATCACCTACGTGGCCAACCACAGCAACTCCGAGCTGCCGCTGGGCTACCGCCTGTCGGCGATCTGGGGCGGCCATGAGGGCTCGTTGCTGCTGTGGGCCTGGATGCTGGGCGGCTGGACCGCGCTGGTCGGTCTGTTCAGCCGCAAGGTGCCTCTGGACATGGTGGTCCGGGTGCTGGCGGTCATGGGCATGATCGCGGTGGGCTTCCTGGCCTTCATGCTGCTCACCTCCAACCCCTTTGACCGCTCCCTGCCGTGGTTCCCCATCGACGGCGCCGACCTTAACCCGCTGCTCCAGGACCCGGGCCTGATCGTCCATCCGCCCATGCTGTACATGGGCTACGTGGGGTTCTCGGTGGCTTTCGCGTTCGCCGTCGCCGGGCTGATGGCCGGCAACCTGGACCCGGCCTGGGCGCGCTGGGCGCGGCCCTGGACCACCGTGGCCTGGTGCTTTCTCACCGTCGGCATCGCCCTGGGCTCCTGGTGGGCCTACTACGAGCTGGGCTGGGGCGGCTGGTGGTTCTGGGACCCGGTGGAAAACGCCTCGCTGATGCCCTGGCTGGCCGGCACCGCCCTGATTCATTCCCTGGCGGTGAGCGAGAAGCGCAACCTGTTCCGTGCCTGGACCGTGCTGCTGGCCATCGTGGCGTTCTCGCTGAGCCTGCTGGGCACCTTCCTGGTCCGTTCCGGGGTGCTGACCTCGGTGCACGCCTTCGCCAACGACCCCAGCCGGGGCGCCTTCATCCTGGCGTTCCTGGCGGTAGTGGCCGGCGGCGCGCTGACCCTGTTCGCGCTGCGCGCCGGGCAGTTGGAAGGCAAGGGCGGCTTTAAGCTGATGTCCCGGGAGACCTTCCTGCTGGGCAATAACCTGATGCTGCTGGTGGCCGCCTCGGCGGTACTGCTGGGCACGCTTTACCCGCTGCTCGGCGAGGCGCTGGACATCAAGGTCTCGATCCGCAGCCCTTATTTCAACGGCTTCTTCGTGCCCCTGGCGTTGCTGCTCATGGTGTTGCTGGTGCCCGGCGTGATGAGCAACTGGAAGCGCCAGGACGGCGGCGCCGTGGCGCGCCGCCTGCTGTGGTTGGTGCCGGCGGCCCTGGTGGCCGGTTTCCTGGCCTCACGGCTGCCCGGCGACACCCCCTGGGTGGGCACACTGGCGATCATGCTGGCGCTGTTCGTGGTGCTCGCCCATCTGGACGACCTGGTGCGCCGGGCGCTGGCCTATGGTCAGGGGCTGGCGGTTGGCCTGGGCAAGCTTGGGCGCGGCTACTATGGCATGGTGCTGGCCCATTGTGGTCTGGCGGTGCTGGTGGCCGGCATCACCGTGGTCAGCTACCACGAGGTGGAGCGCGACGTGCGCATGGCCCCCGGCGACGTGGCCGAGGTGGGTGGCTACCGCTTCGAATTCGACCAGTTGAGCGCCTATCGGGGCCCAAATTTCGATTCCCGCAAGGGCCACTTCGTGGTCAGCCGCGATGGTGAAGTGGTCACCGAGATGAACCCGGAGAAACGCACCTACCGGGCCAGCGGCCAGGTAATGACCGAGGCGGCCATCGACGGTCGGCTGATGCGTGATCTGTACGTGGCCCTGGGCGAACCGCTGGAGGGCGACGCCTGGGCCGTGCGCATCTACTACAAGCCCATGGTGCGGTGGATCTGGCTGGGCGCGCTGATCATGGCTCTGGGGGGCGGTCTGGCGCTCACCGACGCGCGCTATCGCAAGAAGATCGGTCGCCGCGAGGAGGAACCGGCCTATGAGTAAGAAGACCACCAGCCTGTGGGTGTTCGTGCCGCTGGTCGGCTTTGTCGCCCTGGCGATCCTGCTTGCCAGCGGCCTGGGCCGCAATCCGGAGGAGCTGCCGTCGGCGCTGGCCGGCAAGCCGGTGCCGGAGTTCTCCAAACCGTCGCTGCTGTCCGGCGACACTCTCAGCGAGGAGCGGCTGCACGGCCAGTGGCAACTGCTCAATGTGTGGGGCACCTGGTGCCCTACCTGCTATGTGGAGCACCCCTATCTGCTGGAACTGGCGGAACGCGGCGTGCCCATTGTCGGCATGGACTACAAGGACGAGGACGACAAGGCCCGCGACTACCTGGCCCGCTACGGCAACCCCTTCACCGAGGTGATCGTCGATGCCGATGGCCAGCTGGGGCTGGACCTGGGCGTTTACGGCGCTCCGGAAACCTTCCTGATCAATCCGCGCGGGGAGATCGTGCTGCGCCACGTGGGCGAGATGAACCAGCGCGCCTGGGACGAAAAGTTCGCGCCGGTACTGCGCCAGGCGGGCAATCCGCTGGGAGGCCCGTGATGATCCGCGCGCTGGTTCTGCTGACCCTGCTGCTGACGGCGCCGCTGCGGGCCGCCATTGATATCTACCAGTTCGACGACACCGCCCAGCAGGACCGTTTCCACCGGCTCACCGAGGAACTGCGCTGCCCCAAGTGCCAGAACCAGAGCATCGCCGACTCCGACGCGGAGATCGCCCGGGATATGCGCGAGCGGGTGGCGCGCATGATTCGCGATGGCCGTAGCAACGAGGAGATCGTTGAGTTCTTCGTCGCCCGTTACGGCGATTTCGTCAGTTACCGCCCGCCGGTCAACGAACGCACCGCCATTCTCTGGGTGGGCCCGGTGTCGCTGCTGATCCTGGGTGGCCTGGGCATTCTGTTGCTGGCCCGCCGCGCCAGCCGTCGCGTGGAGGAGGACGACCCCGAATGACTTTGTTCGTGATTCTGCCGCTGGTGCTGCTGCTGGCGGTTCTGGTGTGTTTCGGATTGTGGCGGCGCGAGCGGCTGCGCGCCGGCGAGCCGGTGTCCTGGCGGGGCCTGGCGCTGCCGCTGCTGGTGGTGGTGCTGGCCGGGCTGGGCTATCTGACCCTGGGGCTGCACCCGGAAACCGCCGGCTGGCTCGCCGAGCAGAACCGCTACGATGACGTTGCCCGGCGCGTGATTCGCGGCGAGGGCCCGAGCGAGAACGACCACGACATCTCCGCCCAGGCGCTCACCCGGGTGCTGCAATCGCGGCTGGCCCGGGACCCGAGCCAGCCGGGCTGGTACACCCTCGGCCTGCTCTACGATCAGCTTGGCGCGCCGGCCCAGGCCCAGGAAGCGGCCCGTCGCGCCCTGGCGCTGGACCCGGACGACGACGGCGCCCGCCTGTTGTTGGCGCGCGGCATGATTGCCCAGAACCAGGGCCGGCTCAGCGACGAAGCCGATGCCCAGATCCAGCGCGTGCTGGATGACCAGCCCCAGCATGACGGCGCCTTGATGCTGCGCGCCATGGCCGCCACCGAAGCGCGCCGTTTCGACCTGGCGGCGCAATCCTGGCGCGCGCTGCTGGCGCGCCACGGCGAGGGCGAAGCCGGCCGCTTGATTCGCCAGGGGCTGGCCCGCGCCGAGGAGCAAAAGGAGCGCGGTGACAAGCTGGCCAATCTGAGCGTTACCGTGGACGCCCCGGATCTGCCCGATGGCGGCACCCTGTTCGTGTTCCTGCGCCGTCAGGGCGAGGGCGGCCAGCCGTTGGCGGCGCGCCGCGTGCTGGTGGAATCGTTTCCCGTTACCGTGACCCTGACGCCGTCGGACTGGCTGCAGGGTTACCCGGAAAACCTGGAGGTCCTGCGGGTGGCGGCACGCTATACGCCGGCGCCGGGCTCCAATGTGGAACAGGCGCGGCTGGGCACCGAACCGGTGCCGCTGGCGCTTGGGGAGAGCCCGGCGGCGCGGCTGACACTGGCGCCCTGAGCGGCCCCGCGGGCGGCGATGGTACCAAGGTCGCCCTTGTGCCAGCCCGACCCGCACGGTAAAGTCGTCCCCCTTCGGGAGAGGGGGAACCTTCCCATTCGCGGCAATTCGGAGAAGTCTATGCGTGTCATCCTGCTTGGCGCGCCCGGTGCGGGTAAGGGCACTCAGGCGCAGTTCATCAAGGACGAATTTTCCATTCCCCAGATTTCCACCGGCGACATGCTCCGTGCCGCGGTGAAGGCAGGCACGCCCCTGGGACTGGAAGCGAAAAAGGTCATGGACGCCGGTGGCCTGGTTTCCGACGACATCATTCTCGGCCTGGTCAAGGAACGCATCGCCCAGGACGATTGCAAGAACGGTTTCCTGTTCGACGGTTTCCCGCGCACCATTCCCCAGGCCCAGGCGCTGGTGGATGGGGGTATCAATATTGATTTCGTGGTCGAAATCGACGTCGACGACGAAGAGATCATCGAGCGGCTCAGCGGTCGCCGCGTGCACCCGGCTTCCGGTCGCGTGTACCACGTCAAGCACAATCCGCCCAAGGAAGAGGGCAAGGACGACCAGACCGGCGAGGAGCTGGTGCAGCGTGACGACGACAAGGAAGCCACGGTTCGCAAGCGCCTGGAGGTGTATCAGGAGCAGACCCGCCCGTTGGTGGATTTCTACCAGAAGATCGCGGACAGCGGCGAGCCCAACGCGCCCACCTATGTGCGCGTGGCCGGTGTCGGCGGCGTCGAGGACATCCGTCAGCGGATCATGGCCAAGCTCAAGGGCTGAGGCCGCGGTCATCGCGACGAGATAAAAGGGGAAGCTTCGGCTTCCCTTTTTTTCGGTCTCGTTATCGTGATTAAAGCCGTCCCGTTCGCCGCCACCCGCTGACCGCGCCGCGTCGCTCACCTATCATTGATCCTGGATCGGTTTGGATGCCGTGGTCGCACACTAGGAGGCTTGCCTGTATGACATCTAAAAAAACCGCCGTGGTGCTGGTTAACCTTGGCACCCCCGACGCCCCCACGTCGGGCGCGGTGCGCCGCTATCTCAAACAGTTCTTGTCCGATCCGCGCGTGGTGGAAGCGCCGCGCTTCGTCTGGTTCTGGGTGCTGCGCCTGTTTATTCTGCCTTTCCGGCCGCGACGCGTGGCCGGCCTCTATGCCTCGATCTGGGGTGACGACTCACCGATCCGCGAAGTCTCCGAGCAACAGGCCCAAGCCCTGGACCAACGCCTCGACGTTACCGTCCGCCACGCCATGACCTACGGCTATCCGGCCATGCCCGCGGTGCTCGACGAGCTCGCCGACGCCGGCCACGATCATCTTTTGATTCTGCCTCTCTATCCACAGTATTCCGGCTCGACCACCGGAGCGGTGGCCGATGTGCTCGCCGACTGGGCACGGGGCCGTCGTGAAGTGCCGGGCTTCACGCTGATCAAGGATTATTGGCAACATCCGGCCTGGCTTGATGCCATGGTCGATAGCATCCGCGATTTCCGTGAGCAGCACGGCGAGGCCGAGAAGCTGTTGTTCTCCTTTCATGGTATCCCCAAGCGTTACCAGGAACTGGGTGATCGCTACGGCGAGCGGTGTCTGCAATCGGCGGCGCGTATCGCCGAGCGACTGTCCCTGAGCAACGATGCCTGGGCGGTGACCTTTCAATCGCGGTTCGGACCGCAGGAATGGTTGAATCCCTACACCGATAAAACCCTGGAAGAGTGGGGCGCCGCCGGCGTGCGCTCGGTGCAGGTCGTGTGCCCGGGTTTCGCCGCCGACTGTTTGGAAACTCTGGAGGAGATCGATTCGGAAAATCGCGAGATCTTTCTGCACGCGGGGGGGGAATCGTTTGCCTATATTCCCGCCTTGAACGCGCGCCCCACGCACATCGATGCATTGGAACGAATCATAGCGGGGGCCTTACCGCGAAACTGAAAAACGTATGTCGATGGATTGGAAGGGGGCGACTCATGGAGCGCCCCTTTTTTGTTTTTCGCCGACAAAAAAGTGGTTCTTTTTTATTTTTTACTTATTCGTGCCGGCTGCTGGTCAAATAATGTACCAACGTAATTTTTTTTGTGCTACTTTCCGACTGTCGCAGAAAAACGACGTCATAGATTAGGAGATCGATCATGGCCCGAGCAGCAAAGAAAGCAGCCACTAAGCGAGCGACGCGTAAGAAGACGACCGCTCGCAAGACCACCGCCGCCAAGACCACGGCGCGCAAACAAACCGCCAGCAAGGCACCGGCGGTTCCGAAATCAGTAAGCAACGCCGAAGCCAAGTTCAAGCTTCAGGAAAAGGCGGTTACCCAGGCGGAGAAAAAAGTCGACCAGGCGGAAGCCCGACTCGATCGCCACAAGAAGAAGGTCGATACCGAAAACGGCAAGCTCGGTAAATTGCGTACCGACCTCGCCGCCAAGCGCGACAAGGTAAAGGGCAAGGCCACCGCCGCCGCCAAGCGTGCCGTGGATACCGCTCGCGGTCGCATGAATACCCAGCGGCTCAAACTTCAGGACCTGCGAGGTGAAAGCAAACTGATTCGCGCCGAGATTCAGGCGGCGAAGAAAGTGGTTACCCGCGAGAAGAAAAAGCTGCGTACCGCTCAGCGCAATCTGTCCGCCAAGATGCGTGAGTACGAGCGCAAGCTGGCCAAGAAAGCCAAGGCCGCTCAGAAGAAGGCGGAACAGAAAGCCAAGACCGCCGCGCGCAAGGCCGCCGCCAAGTCGAAGAGCAGCGCCAAGAAGAGCACGGCGAAGAAAGCCACCGCCAGGAAAGCCACCGCCAAGAAGAGCGCCGCGAAGAAATCCACCGCAGGCAAGAGCGCGGCCAGGAAGACTTCCACGCGCAAGAGCCCGGCCCGCAAAACCGCCGCCAAGAAGACCACGGCGCGCAAGAGCACCGCTGGCAAGAAGAGCGCGGCTCGTAAGTCCACGGCCCGTACCAGCCCGGCCAAGCAGAGCTGACCGGATACCGGAACCAGCCCCGCCGCCGCCCCCGATCCCGGGGGCGGCGGCGTTTTTGACCCCCGCCACGGATCGCGCCGAAAGGTGTTGATAATAATTCGCATTAGGGTTAACCTGCTTTTCGAGATTGAGGAGTAGGCGTAGCTATGTACGTATGTCTCTGCAACGGCATCACTGACAGCCAAATACGGGAAGCAGCCGAAAGCGGTTGCGACAGCCTGCGTGATCTTCGTCGGGAACTTGGGGTTGGCAGTCAGTGTGCCAAATGTGCACGGCACGCCCGCCAGGTATTGCGTGATACCCGTAGCGCCATGCCAGCGACCTCTTCTCTCTCCCCCGGCCGGGGTGAAGTCGTGCAGTTCTGGCCACGGACCGCCTGAACCGCGCCGGCTTCGGAACCACCCGGGCCACGGCGACCGCCCAGCCAGGCACGATACCGTAAACGGTAGCGAGCCAAGCCAGGGACGGGCCCGCCGGATGTCAGTAAAGACTGATTCTCATTTATATAACTAGTTGTATTTACTGGTTTTTTTTGTCGCGAGCCCTTGTCGGGGCCGGCCTGTTGCACAACAATGGGCGCGTTCCCCAATTCCCCGGCAATGGAGAGGCACCATGAAAGGCGACAAGAAGGTCCTGGAGCACCTCAACCGGGCGTTGAGCAACGAGCTCATCGCCATCAATCAGTATTTCCTGCACGCCAAGATGTACAAGGACTGGGGCCTGCACGCCTTGTACGAGAAGGAATACCACGAATCCATCGACGAGATGAAACACGCCGACTGGCTGTGTGAACGTATTCTGTTCCTGGAAGGCGTCCCCAACCTGCAGGACCTGGGCAAGCTGATGATCGGCGAAAATACCCGGGAAATGCTCGAATGCGACCTCAAGCTCGAGCAAATGGCCGTGCCCGATCTGCGTGATGGCATCGAGTACTGCGAATCCGTGCGCGACTACATCTCCCGCGACCTGCTGCGCCGCATCCTGGACTCCGAGGAAGAGCACATCGACTGGCTGGAAACCCAGCTGGAGCTCATGGACAAGGTCGGCCAGGAAAATTATCTGCAAAAACAAATGGAAACCGACGACGACTGAATGCGGTTTTCCGTTTCGTTTGCGCAAGAATTCACCGCCCGTGGCTTGACTGGACCCGGGGTATTGGGAATAATGCGCGCCTCTTGACGGCAACGCCGCCAAGCCCGCACCGGTAGCTCAGTTGGATAGAGCATCTGGCTACGAACCAGGAGGTCGGGGGTTCGAATCCTCCCCGGTGCGCCATCTCAAACGAAAAGGCCCCGCTCCCAAAAGGAGCGGGGCCTTTTCGTTTGAGATGGCATACCGAGGAAGTATTTAGAGAACCCCCCGGGTTCGACAAGCCGGCCCAAAGGGCCGGCGCAGGGCGTCGCCGCAAAGCGGCGACGGGGCGAGGCCCCGAGCGGCGTAGCCGCGAGCCAATCCTCCCCGGTACCCCTCCGAATAGCACCACGCCAAACCCCCAAGCCCGGCAAGCGAAGCAAAGCCGGGCTCCCCCTGAAACCCACCTCCCCACGCAGCCCCCACCAACGCCAAACCCCAAGCCCGGCGAGCGAAGCAAAGCCAGGCGCCCCTCTGAAACCCTCCACCCCCAACGACAAACCAGACCACCCACCCCACCCACCCCCATCGCGGCGGAAGCCCCCCTACAACAGCCCCACCCCATTTTTTACAAGCCACCCACGAAACCATCCGGTAGCCTGAGCCCTCGAACACGCACCACCCACGACCCAGGACCCTTAACAACCATGCAAGCCCGATGGCTGGAACGCTTCAACACGCTTCTCTACCGCCTTCGCCACCTCTGGGCGGTGGGCAGCTTCTCCCTGGGCCTGGCCAGTTACTTCCTGGTGGAACGCAAGCCCTGGCTGGCGGCGGTGCTCACCGCCATTCTGGTCGGCACCTGGCTGGTTCTGCTCACCGAGAACTTCTGGTTGCGCCGTTTCCGGGGCGGGGCCATGGAGCCGCTGGCCCAGGGCGCGCTCAAGCTGATGCTGCAGGGCGTGCACCAGGAGGCCTTTTTCTTCAGCCTGCCGTTCGTGATTCTGCAGTGGTCCGGGGGCGCGGAGTACTTCCTGTTCACCGGCCTGGTGATCACCGCCGCCCTGGTCAGCATCGTCGACCCGCTGTATTTCCGGCTCGCCGGCCATCGCGCTCTGTACTTCGGCTTCCATGCTTGGGCGTTGTTCGTGGCGTTGCTGGTGTTGTTGCCGCTGATCTTTAAATGGCCCACCAACTACGCGCTGGACGGCGCCGCGCTGCTCACCGCTCTGTTCGCGCTGCCCAGCTTCTGGCGGGTGGGCGGGCCCCGGCCGGCCTACCGCTGGGTGCTGCTGGTGGTGTTTTCCGGCGCCATCGCCACGGTGCCGTTCTGGGGGGCGCCCCTGGTGCCGCCGCTGACCCTGTCCCTGGAGCAGCGGGCCATGGCGGCGAGTATCAACCGGGCCAGTCGGGAGCCATTGGTTACCGGCCAGCGGTTTTCGGCGGCGGAGCTGGATGACGGGCTCTATGCCTATACCGCGATCCGCGCGCCCCTGGGGCTGGGCCAGCCGGTGAGCCACTACTGGTATCACGACGGTGAGCGGGTGGATCGTATCGGCCTGCATCTCACCGGCGGCCGCCGGGAGGGCTATCGAACCTGGTCGCACAAGGCCCATTTGCCGGCACCGGCGGTGGGGGACTGGCGGGTGGAGGTGCGCACCGACAAGAACCAGATCATCGGTGTGTTGCGTTTCACCATTACGCCCTAAGGGCCCGAGGTCGAGGCCTGGGCGTGGCGAAATGCCGCGTTGGCCGCCTTGACGCCGGCCCGGCGGCGGCGCACCCTTGGCGCCGCGATCCGGGCCGGTGGCGCCGGCCCTTCACGGTGAAGGCCCGTTCCTGTTCATGTTGCAAACCCTGTCGGGCGCCTTGACGCCCTATATCCTGTCTCCGGTCACCGTGCTGCTGTTTCTGGTGGCGGTGGTGACTTACCTGGTGGGCTGGCGTCGTCTGGTGGCGGTGGGCGAGCGGCCTTCCGCGTGGCGGGCGTTGTCGTTCTTTCTGGGGGTGCTGCTGTGTTACGGGGTGATGCACACCCAGTTCGATTACTATTCGCGCTACATGTTTTTCGTGCACCGGGGCCAGCATCTGGTGCTGCATCACCTGGGGGCGTTTCTGATCGCCCTGGCCAACCCGTTGCCGGTATTCGCCGCCAGCGCCGGCGACCGGCGCTTTCCCCGGCTGGCGGCGGCGTTCCGGCCGGTGCGCCGGGTGCTGTTCGATCCGGTGGTGGCCACGGTGTTGTTCGTCGGCCTGATCTTCTTCTGGCTGACGCCGTCGATTCATTTCGATGCCATGCTCAGCCTGCGGCTTTACGAACTGATGAACTGGTCCATGCTGGTGGATGGCGTGATCTTCTGGTTGGTGATCCTGGACCCCCGCGACCCGGACCGGGCCGGTACGTCCCGGTTCGGAGTGCGTTTTCTGATGCTGGTGGCGGCGCTGTTTCCGCAGATTCTGCTGGGCGCCTACATTACCTTCGCCGAACCGGGGCTCTATGACGTTTACGCGGTGTGTGGTCGCGCGTTCGCCATGGACCCGGCCACGGACCAGGTGCTCGGTGGCATTCTGACCTGGATTCCCGCCGCCATGATGACGATTCTCGGCGCCCTGGTGGTGTTGCGTTTATACCTGCGTTACGACAGTGAAAAAGGAGGCTGACATGGTCCGTTCCATTCTTGCCGCGTTGCTCGCCCTGGCGATGCTGGTCAGCGCGGGGTGTGATTCCTCGGGCGTGGAGTTCAATGGCAAGGACATCAGTGGCCTGATGCCGGAGCTGGAATTCTCGCTGACCGGCGAGAACGGTGAAACGGTGACCGAGGCCCGTTATCGGGGCGAGGCGGTGGTGTTGTTCTTCGGTTATACCCATTGTCCGGATTATTGCCCGACCACGCTGACCGCTCTGGCCCAGGCCCTTAAGCAGTTGTCGCCGGAGCAGCGCGAGCAGGTTCGGGTGCTGTTCGTGAGTGTGGACCCGCGCCGTGACAGTCCGGAGTTGCTGGCTAAATACACCGGATATTTCAGCCCGAGGATCGATGGCCTGACCGGTGACAAGAAGACCCTGGATGCGCTTACCAAGCGTTATCGTACCGCCTACAGTTACGGCGAGCCGGACGATAACGGTAACTATCTGGTCAACCACGGCACGGCCATGTACGGCTTTGATCGTCAGGGCAGGATACGGGTGTTCATGCGTGATGATCAGCCGGTGGACCAGATCGCCGAGGATCTGCGGGCGTTGATCAGCATTCAGTAGGTGGCTCGCCGGCTTTTGTTGCTATCTCCAGCCGCGACGAGACGCTACGTGGTGGCCTCCTGCTGTAGGAGCGGCTTCAGCCGCGATGTACCTGGCACGGCCCCGTAATCACCACCTCATCGTAACGCGCGCTTACCCGCGCCCACGGCGATGGTCGCCGGGAGCGCGGATAGGCCGGCTCGCTTAGCCGGCACGCAGTTGCTTGGCGGCCTGGACCATGTTGGCGAGGGCGCCTTCGGTTTCCTCCCATTTGCGGGTTTTCAGGCCGCAGTCCGGGTTCACCCAGAGCCGTTCCTTGGGCAGCCGGTCGGCGGCCTTGTGCATCAGATCCACCATCCAGTCCACCGCCGGTTCGTTGGGGGAGTGGATATCATAGACCCCGGGGCCGATATCGTTGGGGTACTCGAAGTTCTGGAACGCTTCCAGCAGCTCCATGTTGGAGCGGGACGTTTCGATGGTGATCACGTCCGCGTCCAAGGCGGCGATGGCCTCGATGATGTCGTTGAACTCCGAGTAGCACATATGGGTGTGGATCTGGGTTTCATCCGCCACGCCCACGGTGGCCAGGCGGAAGCAGTCCACCGCCCAGTCCAGATAGGCGCGCCAGTCTTCCCGGCGCAGCGGCAGCCCTTCGCGGAACGCGGGTTCGTCGATCTGGATCACGCCGATACCGGCTTTTTCCAGGTCCTGGACTTCGTCGCGCAGGGCCAGGGCGATTTGCCGGCAGGTGGCCTGGCGCGGCTGGTCGTCACGCACGAACGACCATTGGAGGATGGTTACCGGCCCGGTGAGCATGCCTTTTACGGGCTTGTCGGTCAGTGACTGGGCGAAACGCAGCCATTCCACGGTCATCGGTCGCGGGCGGCTGACGTCGCCGAAGATCACCGGCGGCTTCACGCAGCGCGAGCCGTAGCTCTGCACCCAGCCGAAGCGGGTGAAGGCGAAGCCTTCCAGCAGTTCACCGAAGTATTCCACCATGTCGTTGCGCTCCGGCTCGCCGTGCACCAGCACGTCCAGGTCCACCTGTTCCTGGTAGCGGATCACCCGGCGGATTTCCTGCTCCATGCGCTGATGGTAGTCGGCGTCGCCGAGCTTGCCGGCCTTCCAGTCCCGGCGCGCGGCGCGGATCTCCGGGGTTTGCGGGAAGGAGCCGATGGTGGTGGTGGGGTAGGCGGGCAGGTTCAGCGCCGCTTGCTGCTTGCCGATGCGTTGCGCGAACGGGCTCAGCCGATCCCGCGACAGGCGGTCGGCGCCGGCCAGGCGTTCGGCCACCGCCGGGTTGTGAATGCGCGGCGAGGTGGCGCGGGCTGCCACGGCGGCCCGTTGTGCTTCCAGGGCCGGGCGCACGCTGTCGTCACCGTCCAGGGCACCGCGCAGTACCGCCAGTTCCTGCAGCTTCTGCTTGGCGAAGCTGAGCCAGCTCTTCAGCTCGTCGTCGAGTTTGTCTTCCTGGTCCAGGTCCACGGGCACATGGAGCAGCGAGCAGGAGGGTGCCAGCCACAGCCGGTCGCCCAGTTGATCACGCAGCGGCGCCAGGGTTTCCAGCAGGGCGTCGAGATCGGCGCGCCAGATGTTGCGACCGTTGATCACGCCCAGGGACAGCACTTTGTCGCCCAGCCGTGGCAGCACCTGTTGCAGGTCGTCGTCACCACGCACCCGATCCAGGTGCAGGCCGGCCACCGGCAGTTGCAGGGCGGTGAACAGGTTGTCGCGCAGCCCTTCGAAGTAGGTGGCCACCAGCAGTTTCAGGTCACTGGCGCCGGCCAGGCTGTCGTAGACGCGCAGGTAGGCGCGCTGCCAGTCGTCGGGCAGGTCCAGGGCGAGGATCGGCTCGTCGATCTGTACCCAGGCGACGCCCTGGTCGGCGAAGCGCCGCAGGATGTCCCGGTACACCGGCACCAGCCGTTCCAGCAGGGCCAGCTTGGCGCTGTCGGCGGCGCCGTTGAACGCCTCGCCCTTGGCCAGGTAGAGGTAGGTGAGCGGGCCGGGGATCACCGGCTTGGCGTCGTGACCCAGGGCCCGGGCTTCCTGCACCTGCTCGAACAGGCTGCCCCGGGCGATGCGGAAGTTCTGGTCCGCCGCCAGTTCCGGCACGATGTAGTGGTAGTTGGTGTCGAACCACTTGGTCATCTCGCAGGCCGCCGCTGGCGTGCCGCTGGGGGCACGGCCCCGGGCCATGCGGAACAGGGTGTCCAGATCCACGGGCTGGTCGGCGCCGTGATTGAAGCGCGCCGGGACCACGCCCAGCAGGCAGGAGAATTCCAGAATCTGGTCATACCAGGCGAAATCGCCCACCGGCACCGGTGAGACACCGGCCTCGGCCTGCAGCGCCCAGTGGCGTTCGCGCAGGCTGCGGCCCACGTGTTCCAGTTCGCTCTGCTGCAGGGTGCCGGCCCAGTAGGCCTCCAGCGCCTGTTTGAGTTCCCGGCGCGCACCGATGCGCGGAAAGCCGAGGTTGTGTAAACGGGTCATGATGGCGTCCTTTCGATTTGAATGGCGCTATTGTGGTGGCGGTGCTACATGAGACAAAATCAAATTCCTAATTTTTAATATGAGGATTTCTCATGTTGGAGCTGCGCCATCTGAACACCCTGCTGGCGATTCAGGAGGCCGGCAGCCTGGTGGACGCCGCCGAGCGGCTGCATGTGACCCAGTCCGCCCTGTCCCATCAGCTCAAGGATCTTGAGCACCGGCTTGGCGTGTCGCTGATCGTGCGCCGTACCCGGCCGATCCGCTTCACGCCGGCGGGGCAGCGGGTTCTGGAGCTGGCTACCCAGGTGTTGCCGCTGGTACGCCGCACCGAGACCGAGTTGCGGCGGCTGGCCGCCGGTCGCAGCGGGCGCCTGCATATCGCCATCGAATGCCACTCCTGTTTCCAGTGGCTAATGCCGGCGCTGGACCGGTTCCGGGAAGGCTGGCCGGAGGTGGAGCTGGATCTGTCCGCCGCCTTCAGCTTCACGCCGCAGAGCGCCCTGGTGCGCGGCGATCTGGACATGGTGATCACTTCCGATCCGGTCGGTGACGAGGCGGTGCGCTATCTGCCGTTGTTCCGCTATGAGCTGGTGCTGGCGGTGGCGCGCGGGTCGGCATTGTCGCAGCGGCGTTTCGTCAGCGCGGAGGAACTGGCCGACCAGGTGCTGATTGCCTACCCGGTGGAGCATGAACGGCTGGATGTGTTCACCGCCTTCCTGGACCCGGCCGGGGTGGCGCCGGCGTCGGTGCGCACCGCCGAGCTGACGCCGATGATGGTGCAGTTGGTGGCCGCCGGGCGGGGCGTGGCGGCGCTGCCCAACTGGGCGCTCACCGAGTACCTGGATCTCAAGCTGGTGGAGGCGGCGCGGCTTGGCGAAGCGGGGGTTTGGCGCACTCTATACGCGGCGGTGCGCGATGGTGATGAGTCGGTGCCGTTCATTCAGGAGTTCATGGAGACCGCGCGCACCTTGTGCTTTCAGAACCTGTCGGGCATCAAGCGGGCCGATTGAGGGCCGCCCTCAGGAGGGCCCCTGGGGCGCCAGGGGTTTGACCCAGTAAAGTTGCTTGTGGCCACGTTTGCGGTAGCGTTCGCAGACCCGCTCGGCCTGGTCGCGGGAGTGGAAGCGCTGCATCACGAACAGATTGCCGTTGTCGTCCTGACGCCACAGGATGTACTGCACGTTACCAGCGGCCATAGGGGCTGCGGCTCAGGGCGCTGTTGTAGTAGCGCGGGTCCTCGGTGACCTCCTCGCCCAGCCAGCCAGGGTGGCTGAAGGCTTCGTCCTCGTGCCGCAGTTCGATTTCCGCCACCACCAGGCCTTCGTTGTCGCCATGGAACACGTCCACCTCCCAGACGTGGCCGTCCAGGGGCAGGCGGTAGCGGGTTTTGTCGATTACCCCTTCCGGGCACATTTCCTCGAGCATGGCGCGGGCATCGTCCGCCGGAATCGGGTATTCGAATTCACTGCGCCGCGCGCCGTGGGTCTCGCCCTTGATGGTGAGCCACGCTTGGTCATCGCGCACCCGTACCCGCACGGTGGCCTGGCGGGCATGGCTCAGGTAACCCTGCACCAGGCGTTCGCCGTCCAGGCCGTCGAGAAAGTCGGTGCGCGTGACGCGGAATTTACGTTCGATCTCCACCGCCATGGGAATCTCCGGGTCCGTTTCAGCCTTCCGCCGGGGCCGGGGAGGTCGGCACCAGGTCGCGGTTGCGCTCGAGTTCGTCCACCGGGAAGCCCTTTTCCCGGGCGCTGGACACCAGGGCCTGATATTGATCCTCGGGCAGGCGCGGTTGCCGGGCCAGAATCCACAGGTATTCTCGGCCCGGCTCGCCGATCACCACGGTCCGGTAATCCTTGTCGAGAGCGATGATCCAGTAGTTGCCCTCGGCGATCCGGGGCAGCAGCCGGGAAAACCAGTTGTCGAAGCGCACCTTGAGTTTGGCGTTGCCGGAATCCGGCACCACCCGGGCTTCGCCCTCGGCGACGCTGGGGCCGTCCTTGCGCTGACAACGGTTGATCACGCGCAGGCCGCCGTCGTCCATGGGTTCGTAGGTGGCCGTGGAGTTGTAGCAGCCGCGTTGGAACCATTGCGGCAAACGGGCGATTTCATGCCAGGTGCCGGCGTAGCGTTGCAGGTCCACCTGGTCGACGGTGGCCAGGGGGCGGTCGTCGCCGCCGCAGGCGGTGAGCAGCAGGGCGAACAGGGCACCGGCGGCGCCACGGAGAGTCGGGAAACGCATGGTCGGAATCCTTTCGGCGCGGAACAGGGCGCCCTAGTCTAGCCTAAATCGGGCGCCCTCGTCCGGGGCGCCCCGAATCCGATCTGGGTCAAGGCCACGGGGCATCCGGGGCGCTATCGCCATGCTATACTGCCGCGCCGATTCAGGGAGGTTCTGACTATCACTGCGCCACGCCTCACAGTGCGCCGTTTAAGCTGCGAGCGGGATGACCGGATGCTGTTCCGGGACCTGGATTTTTCCGCCCACGACGGCCAGATCTGGCAAATCACCGGCGCCAATGGCGCCGGCAAGACCACCCTTTTGCGAATCCTCGTGGGCTTGCATGGTTTCTACGAAGGCGAGGTGCGCTGGGACGGGCCGCTGGCGCCATCGCTGCTTTATCTGGGCCATCAGCCCGGCGTGCGTGAGGAACTCACCGCCCGGGAAAACCTCCGATACAGTCAGGCCCTGGCGGGCCAGAGCGGCGACGTGGACGCGGCCCTGGACGCGCTCGGCCTGTACGGCTTCGAGGACGTGCCCGCCGGGCGGTTGTCCGCCGGCCAGAAGCGGCGCATCGCCCTGGCCCGGTTGTGGCTGGGCGACAAGCGCGTCTGGGTGCTGGACGAGCCCTTCACCGCCATCGACCAGGACGGTGTGGCGCGGCTGGATGCGCGCCTGCGCGAGGCCGCCGCCGCCGGCACTCTGGTGCTGTACACCTCCCACCACCGGGTGGGCGAGGACGTGCACCGCCTGCACTTGAGTGGCGCCGGCGCCGAGGTGCTGGCATGAGCGCCATCTGGTGGGCGTCGTTGCGCCGTGAGCTGACCTTGATCTGGCGGGCGCCCGCGGACATGGTGCAGCCGCTGTTCTTCTTCGTGGTGGTGGTGAGCCTGTTCCCGCTGGGGCTGTCGCCGAAGCCGGAGCTGCTGGCCCTGGTGGCGCCCGGGGCGGTCTGGGTGGCGGCCCTGCTGGCGGTGATGCTGTCCCTGGATGGCCTGTTCCGCCGTGACCAGGAAAGCGGTGCCCTGGACCAGATGCTCACGGCCCCCGTGGTAACGGTGGTGCCGGTGAGCGCCAAGCTGCTGGCGCACTGGCTGCTCACCGGCCTGCCGCTGGCGCTGATCGCGCCGCTGCTGGGCTACATGATGCAACTGCCGGTGGCGGTGCTGGACACGCTGATGGTGAGCGTGCTGCTGGGCACGCCGACCCTGACCGTGGTGGGCGCCATCGGCGCCGCGCTCACGGTGGGGCTCAACCGTGGCGGTATTCTGCTGGCGGTGCTGGTGCTGCCGCTGTACATCCCGGTGCTGGTGTTCGGCGCCGGCGTGGTGCGCACCGCCCAGGACGGGTTGCCCACCGACGGGCTGTTGGCGGTGCTGGGCGCGATTCTGGCGCTGGCGCTGAGCCTGGGGCCGGTGGCCGTGGCGCTGGGCCTGCGCATCAGCGCCGGAGATTAACGCCCTGCGGGCGCGATACAGGATGCAGGTTACAGGATGAAAGAACTCGCGCCCCTGTATCCTGCATCCTGAATCCTGTATCGAACGAAGTGATGATCGTTTATGTGGAAAACAATTAAACGCTGGTACCACCAGCTTGGTTCACCGCGCTACTTTTACGGCTTCTGCAACGCCGTGCTGCCCTGGCTGGTGCCCATCGCTCTGGTGGTGCTGGTGGTGGGGCTGGCCTGGGGCCTGGCCTGGGCGCCGGTGGAGCGCTACCAGGGCGACAGTTACCGTATCATCTACATTCACGTGCCCGCCTCCAGCGGCGCTTTGATGGGCTATATCGCCATGGGCGTGGCCGGCCTGGTGGCGCTGGTCTGGCGCATGAAAATGGCGGAGGTGATGCTCAAGGCCCTGGCGCCGTTCGGCGCCGTGCTGGCGGCGGTGTCCTTGATCACCGGCGCGCTTTGGGGCAAGCCCACCTGGGGCACCTACTGGCAGTGGGACGCGCGCATGACCTCGATGCTGATCCTGCTGTTCCTGTACCTGGGCATCATCGCTCTGCAGAGCGCCATCCGTGACCCGCGCCAGGCGGCCAGGGCCGCTTCGCTGCTGGCGGTGGTGGGGGTGATCAACGTGGTGATCGTCAAGTATTCCGTGGAGTGGCTGCAGACCCTGCATCAGGGCGCCACCCTGAAGATGGTGGGCGAATCGTCCATCAACGATGCCATGAAATACCCGCTGCTGATCAGCATGCTGGGCCTGTGGCTGCTGTACGCCGCCAACGTGCTGATCCGCGCCCGCGCCGAGGTGCTCAGCCGCGAGCGGCGCAGCGGCTGGGTGCGCAAGCTGGTGGCGCCGGGCGACGGCAAGGGCGGGAGATAGCCATGTATTTCGACAGCTTCGCCGACTTCCTGGCCATGGGCCGGCACGGCTTCTATGTCTGGACCGCCTACGGATTGAGCGCACTCCTGATCACCGCCAACATGCTGCTCGCGCTGCGCCAGCAGGGACGGGTGCGCGCCGAGTTGGCGCGCCGCGCGCGCCGCGATGCCCGCGACAACGCAACCTCTTCGGAGCACCTTGATGAATCCGGTTCGTAAGCAACGTCTGATGGTGGTGCTGGCCATTCTGGTCGGCCTGGCCATCGCCGTGGGGCTGGCGGTCTACGCCCTGCGCCAGAACATCAATCTGTTCTATACCCCGCAACAGGTGGTCAGCGGCGAGGCGCCGGTGGGCACCAAGATGCGGGTCGGCGGGCTGGTGGAGGAAGGCTCGGTACGCCGTGATCCCCAGACCCTGGACGTGACCTTCGCGGTCACCGATGGCAAGGGCACCTTCGATATTCACTACCAGGGCATCCTGCCGGACCTGTTCCGCGAAGGGCAGGGGGTGGTCGCCAATGGCACCCTGGTGAGCCGCGACCGGTTCGAGGCCGACGAGGTGCTCGCCAAGCACGACGAGACCTATATGCCGCCGGAAGTACAGGACGCGCTGGAGAAAGCCGGCCACCCCGGCAACGCCGGAAAAACCGGCCAAAACGGCGAAGCCGGAAGCTACGGCGGCCAGTACGGCGACCCCTGAGTCGCGGGCCCGGCCGGGCCGGCGCGAAAGTGATTGTCGGCCCGCCGGGCCTGGCATACAGTGCGCCGGACCACCCCTTACGCGAGGCCATCCGGGCACCATGAGTCAGGTCATCATCCTGGTCGACGATCCGGCCGACTGGGCCGCCTATTACCCCACCCGCCATCTGCTCGCCGCCCGCGATTATCTGCAGGCGGCGACGCCGGTGTGCACCGACAAGAAAGTGCAGGTGATCAACCTGTGTCGGGGCTACAAGTACCTGTCGCCGGGCTACTACTGCTCGCTGCTGGCGGAGGCCCGTGGCCAGCGGGTGATGCCCTCGGTGCGCACCGTCAACGACCTCAGCCGCAAGGCCCTCTACGGCTTGCACTTCGGCCACTTCGAGAATGCCCTGGACCGGGTGATCAGGAAGCGTGCCCCGGGCAAGCAGGGCGAGGACGCCACCCGGCTCACCCTGACTCTGTATTTCGGCCACACTGAACAGGAAGGCCTGGCGGAGCTGGGCCGGCAGATTTTCGATCAGTTGCCGTGCCCGATCCTGCGCGTGGCGTTCCGGCGCCGCGACGACCAGTGGATTCTGGAATCGATTCGCACGGTCAGTCTCAAGCAGCTCAAGGGCGATGAGGAAGACGCCTTTGCCCGTGCCCTGGAGCGCTTCGACGCACGCGTCTGGCGCAACCCGCGCCGCCGTCGTGGCGACCGCTATGAGCTGGCCATGCTGGTGGACAAACGGGAAGTCCTGCCGCCCAGCAACAAGACCGCCCTGAAGCGTTTCATCAAGGCTGGCCGCGAACTGGGCATCAAGGTGGAGCCGATCGACCGCGACGATTACGCGCGGCTGGGCGAATACGATGGCCTGTTCATCCGCGAAACCACCGGCCTGGACCACCACACCTACCAGTTCGCCCGCAAGGCGGAGCAGGAAGGCATGGTGGTGATCGACGACCCCGGCTCGATCCTGCGCTGCACCAATAAGATTTACCTGGCGGAACTGATGCAGGCCAACAAAGTGCCGGTGCCGCCCACCGCCTTCGTGTTCGACGATTCCGATGCCCAGGTGGAACGTCTCATCGACGAACTGGGGCTGCCCATGGTGCTCAAGATTCCGGACGGCAGTTTTTCCCGGGGCATCAGCAAGGTGGTCGATCGCGACGCCCTGCGTGACGCCCTGCGCCAGTACCTCAAGCAGTCCGCGGTGGTGCTGGCCCAGGCCTTCATGTACACCGATTACGATTGGCGCATCGGCGTGCTCAACAACCGGCCGCTGTTCGCCTGCCAGTATTTCATGAGCAAGGGCCACTGGCAGATCTACCACCACAAGGACGGTGGCAAGACCAGCTCCGGCGGCTTTCGCAGCCTGGCGGTGCGCGACGTGCCGCCCAAGGTGCTGCGCACCGCCCTCAAGGCGGCGCGGATGATGGGTAACGGCCTGTATGGCGTGGACCTGAAACAGTCCGGCGACGAGGTGGTGGTGATCGAGGTGAACGACAACCCCAACGTGGACGCTGGCGTCGAGGACCTGTGGCTGGGCGAGGATCTGTACCGCCAGATCATGCTGGAGTTCCTGCGCCGGCTGGAGGCCAAGCGGCTCGGCCTGCCCCTGTAGGAAGCGGGAGTGAGAGAGCGAGGATGCGACGATATCTGATCCGCCGGGCGATTCGAAACTGGTACGCCGACGGCGACATCGACGAAGCCACCGCCCGGCGTCTGCTGGCCCGGTACGGCTCCGCTCTGGACGAGCGGCCGCCATCCGCCGCCGGGCCGGTGCTGGCGGTGGCCGGGCTGTTCCTGGGGCTGGCCTTGCTGCTGGTGGTGTCCGCCAACTGGGAACAGCTGCCGCGGGGCTTGCGGCTGGCCGGTCTGATGTCGCTCACGGCGCTGCTCAACGGCGTCGGCGTGGCGCGCTATCTGCGCCATAGCGCCGGGGCCTTCTGGCTGTTGCTGGGCGGCTTCGCCTACGGCGCCTCGGTGATGCTGATCGGCCAGATGTACCACCTCGGCGAGCATTTCCCCAACGGTCTGTTGCTGTGGGCGTTGGGGGGGCTGCCCCTGGCGTTGCTTACCCGGAGCCGCCTGCTGGCGCTGCAGACCCTGGCGGTGGCGGTGGCCTGGATGGTGATGGAGAACCGCTATGGCATGCCCTGGGCCATGCCGCTGTTTCTGGTCGCGGCCGCCGGGGTGGCGCGCTATCGGAACAGCGCCGTGCTCACCCTGGCCACCCTGGCGGCCGCCGCTGGTTGGGGCAACCTGATGCTTACCTGGGCCTACGCCACCGACTTCGGCCCGGACACCGCCGAGGGCATGATCAGTTTCAACCTTGCCTTGCTGGTGCTGGCGGTGGCGCTGTCCCGGCGCCCGCGCTGGTTCGGCGCCGCCGGCCCGTTGCTGGCCGTGGGCGTGCCGCGCCTGGTGCTGTTGGCGTTGCTGCCGTTCACCTTCGTGGACATCTGGCGCGACTATCTGGCACTGGCCTGGACCTGGCTGGACCCGGGGCTGTGGGCCGGTCTGGCGGTGCTGGTGCTGGCCGCGCTCGCCGGTCAGCCGTTACTGGCCGCGGTCAGTGCCGGCCTGCTGGCATTGGTGCACACCGGCGGCCTGCCACACCAGGCCCTGGCATGGGCGGTGGCGGTGAATCTGCTGGTTCTGGCCCTGGCCCTGGGCTGGCTGCACCGGGGGCTGGTGGAAGGGCAGGCGGGTCTGTTCTTCACCGGTCTGGTGGCGATGCTGCTGCTGGCGGCGCTGCGTTACCTGGATCTGATCGGCGGCTACCTGGGCGCCGCCGGCTTGTTCATCGCCATGGCCACGCTGCTGTTGTTGGTGGCGTTCTACTGGCGCCGTCGGGAGGCACGGTCATGAATCGCCTGTTGAACCGTTCCCTGCTGAAGGTGGCGCTGATCACGGCGGTGGTGGCGCAATTGCTGGTGCTTGGCGGCCTGGCCGGCTACAGCCAGTATCCGTTGTGGGTGGGCAGGGAGGTGAAGGTGGCGACGCTGCCGGTGGACCCCCGGGACTGGTTCCGGGGCCAGTATGTGCGGCTGGACTATCCGTTCAGCCGCCTGCCGATTCCCGATATGGAACTGCCTCGCGGTGGCGATTCGGTATTCGTGCCGTTGCACCGGGAAAAAGGGCTGTGGCGGCCAGGCCGCGCCCGCCTTCGTGAACCGGATAACGGCCCCTACCTGCGCGGTCGCATCACCTCGGTCAGCGGCGGACGCATGCACGTACGTTATGGCATCGAGGCCTGGTTCGCATCGCCGGAGGAGGCCCGCCGGCTGGAAGCGGATCTGCGCGACGGTGGCGTTGCCCGGCTGCGGGTGGCCCCGGGCGGGCGCGCCGCGCTGGTGGCGGTGGAGCGGGGCGCCGGGCCGGCGCCCTGAACTCAGCCGGGTCTCTTCTTCAGCCGAGCACTTTTTTCAGGAAGCCGCTTTCCTTGGCGATGGTGTCGGCGAACGGTGCCAGGTCATGAAGGCGCCGGGTGTGGGCGGCCAGGTTGGGGTGGCGACCGTCGTCGGGGCGCTCGCCGCCGTGGGCGAAGTTGACCATCTGGCTGGCCACGGCGATGTCGGCCACGGTGGGCTGGTCCCCGACCAGATAATCCTTGCCTTCCAATTCCCGCTCCAGGTAGTCGAGCAGCGGAGGAATGCGGTGAGCGAGGGCGTCGCGGGCCTGCTCCTCGTCGCATTGCTGGCCAATCAGCGGCTTTACCACCCGGTTGCGGAATACCATGAAGGTGCACTGCGGCGCGAGCTCGTAGTCGGCGTATTTCTCGAACCACAGGGTGCGTGCGTACTCGTAGGGGTCGGTGGGGTAGAGCGCCGGCTCCGGCTGGATGCGCTCCAGATAGGCGCAGATCACCGCCGAATCCGCCAGGTAGCGGCCATCCACTTCCAGGGCGGGAATGCGGCCCAGCGGGCTGATCGCTTCATAACCTTCGGGTTTGTTGTTCGGGTCCACCATCACCGATTCGTACTCCAGGCCCTTGAGGGCCAGCACCACGCGGGTCTTGCGGACGAAAGGCGACAGAATGGCGCCGTAGAGTTTCATGGGCATGCGTCTCTCCCGGTCGGGGCCCCCAACGGCGGGGCCGATTTCGAAGCCTCAGGGATATAGCAGCGGGCCGGGGTGGTCAATGGCCCATCGTGCTCGCGGCGGGGTGGTGGATGAGCGAATTGGCGAAAGATTCGGCAGACGCGCGCCGCCGGTGAATTTCTCCTTGACGATGGGGGCGCCGATTTCTATTCTACGCGCCGCTTGAGAGCACGGGTCCCCTTCGTCTAGTGGCCCAGGACACCGCCCTTTCACGGCGGTAACAGGGGTTCGACTCCCCTAGGGGACGCCACTCAATCTGTTCACAAGCGCCAAGCGGGAATAGCTCAGTTGGTAGAGCACAACCTTGCCAAGGTTGGGGTCGCGAGTTCGAATCTCGTTTCCCGCTCCATTTTCTCCCCCTGGAACCACCCCGGTTCCACCTCGACGTGCTTCTTTTCCTGCCCGGACCTTGCCCGGATTCGTTCGCCCCTGAAGCGGTCTGGCCGGTGATGGTCCGCCTGCTGAAACGCTCTTCCCGAAACACTGTTGCAAAGGCCTCTTGATTCGTTTAGCGTTGATTATAGTCAGTGTACTGATAAATAAATCGTGATACGCGATTCAGAAAGAATAAAAAAACAACAGCAATAACAAAGGGTTGAGAAAAATGACCGAGGAGCCAACGCACCACCTGTACATAAAAATAGGTGCTACCCATCCTAATTTGGCGTTCCAGCGCGCCGCTTTCCCCGCCGCCCATGGCCGCGGAAAACCCAGGGACATCGACATGATCGTGGAGCCATTTAGCGGTGCCCGCTGAACGGGCACGGCGTTGTAACGGCGATGGGCAGGAGAAAAGCGGTATGGAGAGGTTGGCGGGTCTCATTGATGGTCTCAATGATGGCATCGGTGAAATCCTTAAATGGGGCATGCCGGTCATCGCGGTGATCTGCGCGGTGGTGGCGGTGCTCCGCTACGGTTTCGAACTCGGGTTTCCCTGGCTGTCGGAAATCTATATCTGGCTCAATGGCGCCCTGTTCACCCTGGGCTCCGCCTATGTGCTGCGCCACGAAGGTCATGTGCGCGTGGATCTGTTCTACAACCTGCTCTCCGTGCGTGGCAGGGCCTGGATCAATCTGCTCGGCACCCTGGTGCTGCTCTATCCGATGCTCTACTTCATCGCCGTCAAGGCGTGGCCGGGCATCCAGCGTTCCTGGGCGCGTCTGGAAACGTCACCGACCATCGGCGGGCTGCCGTTCATGTACCTGCTGAAGAGTTGCCTGTTGGGGTTCTGCCTGCTGCTGGCCTTGCAGGGGCTGAGCCTGGTGCTCCGTTCCATTCTCGTGATTCGCGACCCGTCCGCTGGAGAGAAAGGCCGTGGCTGAGCTGTTCCTGCTGATTCTGCTCGTTGTTCTGATTGTTGCTCTGCTAAGCGGTTTTCCGGTGGCGTTCGCCATTGGCGGGGCCTCCATTCTGGTGGCGGCGCTGGCGTCGTGCTTCGGCGCTTTCGACATGCTCATGCTTGGCGCGTTGCCAGGGCGCATTTTCTCCATCATGACCAACGAAACCCTGCTGGCGGTGCCGTTGTTCGTGTTCATGGGGGCGATTCTGGAGCGCTCGCGCATCGCCGAGAATCTGCTTACCACCATGGGCCAGTTGTTCGGGCGGGTACCGGGCGGTCTGGGGGTGGCGGTGATCATCGTTGGCGCGCTGCTGGCCGCGTCCACCGGCGTGGTGGGCGCCACCGTGGTGGCGATGGGGCTGATCAGCCTGCCCGCCATGCGCCGCGCTGGCTATGACGAGCCCCTGGCCAGTGGCCTGATCTGCGCCGCCGGTTCCACCGCCCAGATCATTCCGCCCTCCACGGTGCTGATTCTGCTCGGCATCATGCTCCAGGACGCCAATACCCAGGCGATGCTCAGCCAGGGCGGCTTCAACGGTACCCAGATTGGCGTTACCGATCTGTTCACCGCCGCGCTGGTACCCGGTTTGCTGCTGGTGTTTTTCTACCTGCTGGTGATGGGCGTCCGTGCCGTGTTCAACAGTGAATCCTGCCCGCCGCTGACCATGAACGACGAGGAGCGCCGCACCCTGCCCAAGCGGGTGCTGTTCACCATGCTGCCGCCGCTGGCGCTGATCGTGCTGGTACTGGGCTCGATTCTGTCCGGCATCGCCACCGCCACCGAATCCGCCGCCCTGGGCGGCGTGGGTGCCTGCGTTCTGGCGATCCTGGGCCGGCAGTTTTCGTTCAAGGTGCTCAAGGAAGCCAGCCGTTCCTCGCTGTCCATGAGCCTGATGATCTACGCCATCCTGATCGGCGCCACCATTCTGTCGCTGGTGTTTCGCGCCCTGGGCGGGGAGGACGTGATCGCCGAGCTGCTGGGCGCGGTGCCTGGCGGTGTCACCGGTGCCATTCTGTTCGTGCTGCTGGTGATGTTCGTGCTTGGCTTCATCCTCGACACCTTCGAGATCATCTTCATCGTCGTACCGATCTTCGCGCCACCGCTGATCATGATGGGCGCCGACCCGCTGTGGCTGGGCGTGGCATCCGCCATCGTCCTGCAGACCAGCTATCTGACCCCACCGTTTGGCTACGCCATCTTTTTCCTGAAGGGGGCGGTTACCGACCTCAAGCTGACCACCGTGTATCGAGGCGTGATCCCATTCGTGATCCTGCAATTACTGGGCGTGGTGGCGATCTGGATCTGGCCGGATCTGGTGTTGTGGCTGCCGGGATTGCTGGCCGACTGATTACCGTCACTCCGCCGGCGGTGACCGCGTCGTCGGTGGAGGTTTTTGCGCATTTCACCGCGGAGATTGAGGAGCTACACCCATGAAGAGACGTGATTTTCTGTTCAAGGCCGGTGTCGCCGGCACCGTCGGCGCCGCCGCCGCCACCGTCAGTTTTCCCGCCATCGCCAAGGGCGCCATTGAATGGCGCATGCAAAGCACCTGGCGGCGCAACTCGCCGTTGCTGTCCACCGGCCCTGACCTGGTGGCGGACTACGTCAACAAGGCTTCCGGTGGTCGTATGAAACTCAAGGTGTACACCGCCGGCGAAGTGGTGGGGCCGCTGGAAGTGTTCGACGCGGTCGCCGATGGCACGCTGCACATGGGGCACGGCTATCCGGCGTTCTGGTCCGGCAAGCACCCCGGTTTCCAGTTCCTGGCGCCGTTGCCCTTTGGCATGACCTCCCAGGAACAGAACGCCTGGTTCGCCTACGGTGGCGGGCAGCAGCTCATCGATGAGTTGTACGGCGAGTTCGGGCTCAAGTTCTTCCCCAGTGGTAACACCTCGGTGCAGGGCATCTGGCTGAACAAGGACATCAACGCCGCCGCTGACTTCAAGGGCATGAAGATTCGTACCGGCGCCCTGGCCGGCAGCGTGCTGCAGGAGTTCGGCGCGGTGCCGGTGCAACTGCCCCTGGGCGAGGTCACCCAGGCGCTGCAGAACGGGACCATCGACGGCGCCGACTATGTGGGCCCGTTCAACGACATGGCGTTCGGCCTGCCGCAGGTAGCGCGCAACTATTACTGGCCCGGCTGGATGGAGCCCAACGGCGTGCTCGACTGCTTCGTTAATCAATCCGCCTGGGACAAGCTCGACAGCGACCTCAAGGAAGTGCTGGTCGGTGCCAACGCCTACGCCAACCAGATGGTGCTCAGCGAATTCGTGGCCAAGAACGCCCAGGCGCTGCAGCAAATCAAGAAGGACTATCCGAAGGTCAATGTCACCACCTTCAACGCCGACACCCTCAAGGAGCTTAAGAAGGTGTCCGGGGACGTGGTCGCCGGGGTGGCGAAGAAGGACGCTCTGGCCAGCAAGATCCACCAGTCAATGTCTGATTTCATGGCGGTGGTACGGCCTTATTCGGAAATCACCGAAATGGAATACATGACCGCGCGGGCGAACTGATCCGACGCGATGCGACGCGCGGGCGGGTGCCTTCGGGCGCCCGCCCGCGCCGTTGGTTTTTGAAGGATGCGAGGTAGAGGATGAATAAGACCGGTATTGGTGCCCGTGTACGTCGGTTGGAAGACGACCGTCTTGTTCATGGCAGAAGCCGTTATGTGGGCGATATAAAAATGCCGGGCATGTGTGACGTGGCGTTTTTGCGCAGCCCGCTGGCCCATGCCCGGATCAAGGCGGTGAACAAACCGGAGGGGAAGGAAAGCCGCGTTCTGTGCGCCGCTGATCTGGACGGCGTGCGACCGATCGTCGCCGAATCCACCTTGCCTAGTTACCGGGTTTCCGAGCACTGGCCGCTGGCGCGGGACAAGGTCCGTTTCGTGGGCGAGCCGGTGGCCATGGCGATCGGCCGCAACCGCGCCGAGGCCGAGGACCTGCTGGAGGAAATCGATCTGCGGCTGGAGGCGTTGCCGCCGGTGATCTCGCCGACCGTGTCGATGGCCGATGACGCCGCGCTCGTGCACGAGCAATGGGACGACAACATGTTCCTGAAGCTGTCGGTGGGTCAGGACCCGGCGAATGCCCGCGACAACGCCGACGTGGTCATCAAGCGCGAATACCGCACCGCGCGCCAGGTCATGAACCCGATGGAAGGCAAGGGCGTGGTGGCCTGGTGGGATTACCGCGACGGCCAGCTGGTGGTGACCTCATCCACTCAGGTGCCGCATATCATCCGCAACGGTCTGTCCCGTTGCCTGGGCATCGACGAATCGCTGATCCGCGTGATCGCCCCGGAAGTGGGCGGCGGCTTCGGCTACAAGTGCATTCTGCAGCCCGAGGAAATCGCCGTGGCCTGGCTGGCCTGGACCCGGCGTAAACCGTTCCGCTGGCTGGAGGATCGCCGCGAACACCTGACCGCGGGCGCCAACACCCGCGAACACTATTATTCCATCACCGCCTACGCGGACAAGCGCGGGCGGGTGCTGGGCATGGACGCGGAAGTCACCGTGGACGTGGGCGCCTATTCGGTGTGGCCGTTCACCGCCGGCCTGGAAGCGGCCCAGGCCGGCGGCAATCTGCCCGGCCCCTATGATTTTCGCGAGTACCGCTGCCAGGTTAACGCGCCGGCCACCAACAAGCCGCCGTTCACGCCCTATCGCGGGGTGGCGCGCCCCGGTGTGTGCTTCGCCATGGAACTGACCATTGACGCCATTGCCCGGGAAGTGGGCCGTGAACCCTGGGAGGTGCGCGCCGAGAACCTGGTGCCGGCGGACGCCATGCCCTATGTGAACGTCACCAACAAACACTACGACACCGGCGACTATCCCGGTTCGTTGATGCGCGCCAAGGAAGCGATCCGTTTTGATGAGGTGCGCGAGCGACAGAAAACCCCGGAGCCGGATGGCCGTTTGATCGGCATCGGCTTCGCTACCTACACCGAACAATCCGCTCACGGCAGCAAGGTATTCGCGCAATGGGGGCTGGCGTTGATTCCCGGCTACGACGAGGCGCGCATGAAGCTGACGCCGGACGGCGGTGTCGAGGTTCGCGTCGGCATTCAGAGCATTGGTCAGGGGCTGCAGACCACGCTCGCCCAGGTGGCCTCGGAGATTCTTTCCATCCCGGTGGATCGCATCCGCGTGTTGATGGGGGACACCGGCACCACGCCGTATTCCTACGGGGCGTTCGCGTCGCGGGGCATCGTGATGGCCGGCGGCGCGGTGTCGCGGGCCGCCGAAGCGCTCGCCGAACGCATCCGTGTCATGGCCGCCCGGCCGTTGCGGTGCGCTCCGGAGGAGGTCCGGTTGGAGGGCAATCGAGTGCACGGCCCCAACGGCAGCCTGAGTTTCGCCGAGGTGGGCCGGATCTGGTATCTGCGCCCGGACGAACTGCCGGAAGGTGACCGTCACGGTGGCCTGGAAGTCACCGAGGCCTACCGGCCGAAAACCGACAACGGGGTGTTTTCCTATGCCTCCCACGCGGTGGTGGTGGCGGTGGACCCGCAGACCGGCAAGGTCGAGTTGCTCGACTATGTGATCGTCGAGGACGCCGGCCGGGTGGTGAACCCGATGATCGTGGAAGGCCAGACCATCGGTGGCACGGTGCAGGGCATCGGCACCGCCCTGTTCGAGGAGGTGCTTTACGACGATCAGGGCCAGCCGCTCACTTCCACCCTGGCCGACTATCACCTGCCGGGCGCGGCGGAAGCGCCGCACATCCGCATTCAGCACACCGAGAGCCCGTCGCCGCATACCGCCCACGGTATCAAGGGCGTGGGCGAGGGCGGCGCGATCGCCCCGGGCGGCGCCATCGTTAATGCCATCAACGATGCGCTGGCCGGTCTCGGCGTGGAACTCAACCGCATTCCCGCCACCCCGGAGCGTGTTCTGACGGCGATTCTCGGCGCCCGCTCCGGCAAGGAGAACGCATCATGAAACCCGTGAAGTTTGATTACCTGCCGGCCCGGGACGGCGCCGAGGCGGTGCGGCTGCTCACCGAACATGGCGACGAGGCCAAGTGCATCGCCGGCGGCCAGTCCCTGGGGCCGATGCTCAACCTGCGCCTGGCGCGACCGGCGGTGCTGGTGGATCTGCACCGCGCCGAGGACCTGACCGGCGTGGAGGAAAGCCGCGACGCCATCGTCTATGGCGGCGCCGTGCGTCACGCCGACTTCGAGGACCGGAGGGTGGCCGACGCCGCCCGTGGCATGTTGCCGTTCGTGGCCTCGCGCATCGCCTACCGGGCGGTGCGCAACCGCGGCACCCTGGGCGGCAGCCTGTCCCACGCCGATCCCGCCGCGGACTGGGTGTGCGTGATGACCGGCCTGGGCGCCACCTATTTGTTGCGCGGCAAGAAAGGCGTGCGTGAGGTGCCGGCGGAAAAATTCATCCACGCCGCCTTCATGACCGAGCTGGCGCCCAACGAAATTCTGGCCGGCGTGCGGGTGCCCCGGCTTAGCGAAAGCGCGCGCTGGGGCTACTACAAGTTCTGCAAGAAAGTGGGCGAATTTTCCCAGGCCACCGGAGTGGTGGTGGTGGACCCGGAACGGGGTTACTGCCGGGTGCTGGTGGGCGCCCTGGACAGCCCGCCGGTGCCCCTGGAGCCGGTGGCGGAAGCGCTTGCCGCCGAGGGGCCGACGGCGGCCCTGGCGGTACTGGACGCGGCGGTGGACACGGCCCTGGGTGATTATCCCGAGGTTAACCGCCAGCTTTACAAGGTCGCGGTGCGGCGCGCCCTGGCACGGATTGGAGCTACTCGATGAGCACGAAACCGTCTCTCTCTGAACTGACCCTGGACGTCAATGGCGAGGCCGTCAGCGGCCAGGTGGAAGGGCGCACCAGCCTGGCGGATTTTCTGCGCGACGATCTGGACCTGACCGGCACCCATCTGGGTTGCGAGCACGGTGTGTGCGGCGCCTGCACGGTGGAAATGGACGGCCAGCCGGTGCGGGCCTGCATTACCCTGGCGCGGGCCTGCGAAGGGCGCAGCGTGCGCACCATCGAGGGTGGCGACGACGATCCGGTGATGGCGGCGCTGCAGGAGGCGTTCATGCAGTTTCATGGCCTGCAGTGCGGCTTTTGCACGCCGGGCATGCTGGTGGCCTGCCGCGACATTATCCTGCGCCACCGGACGCTGAGCGATGAGCGGATCCGCATTGCCCTGGGCGGCAACATCTGCCGTTGTACCGGCTACGTGGGCATCGTCAACGCGGTGCGCTCGGTGTTCGAGCGCCGCGATCAGTTGCTGGCCGACGCCACAGAACCAACGGCGCCGCCGGAGGAGCCGGCCTGGGAGGGTACTCCATTCAGGCCGTTCAAGCGTCGCGCCGGGCAGATGACGGCGGTTACCGCCCCGCCGTCGGACGGCGACGACGATGACCAGACTCTGCGTGAATCGATCACCGTGCGAAAACCGGCGGACGAGGTCTGGGCCTTTCTCAGTGATGTGGAACGGGTGGTGCCCTGCGTGCCGGGGGCGCGTTTGCTGTCGGTCAATGGCAATGAACTGGAAGTGGAGATGGAAGTGTCCCTGGGTGCGATCCGCGCCCGTTTCCGGGGCAACGGCCGTTTCCACTTCGACGACCAGACCCGCAAGGGGCGCATGGAAGGCGAAGGGCGGGACGCCCGCAGCGGCTCCAGTGCCAGCGGCGCCATGGATTTCGCCGTGATCGCCGACGACGGCGACCAGCGCTGCCGCATTGAGTTCGTCGCTTCCTACAGCGTCACCGGGCCGTTGTCCCAGTTCAGCCGTGGTGGTCTGGTGAAGAGCTTCGTCGGCGCCATGGCGCGGATGTTCGCCGACAATGTGCAGACGGTGCTGTCCGGAGGGCAGGTGTCCGAGGGCGGAGGCGCGGGCCTGAGTGTGGTACGGCTGACGCTGAATGTGATCAAATCCTGGTTCCAATCCCTGTTCCGGCGAGAATGAATGCAACACCTTGATCTTCAGGTCGTCTCCCAGGCCCGGGCCTGGTTGAGTGAAGGCGAGGCGCTGTGGTTTTGCACGGTCCTTTCCACTTTCGGTTCTTCCCCCCGGGAGCCCGGCTCCCTGTTCGTGGCGCGCGCCAACGGCGCCCATGCCGGCTCCCTGTCCGGCGGCTGCGTGGAGGAGGATTTCCTGGCGCGGATCGCCGCCGGGGAATTCCAGGCGCCGGCCATGGTGGTGCGCTACGGCGGCGACAGCGTGGACGCACCGGGGGTGACGCTGCCCTGCGGCGGCTCCCTGGACGTGTTGGTGGAGCACTGGCTTCCCGACGCGGCGCGACGCGAGCATCTGGCCGCGCTGCATGAGGTGATGGCCGGGCGCACCCCCCGGCGGCGGCGGGTGTCGTTGCGCGACGGCGCCGCGTCGCTGGAAGAGGCGCCGCCCCAGGGCGCGGCGGTGGAACGTCACGGCGACCAGGCGCTGATCCGGGTGGGGCCCACGCGGCGTTTGATCATCGCCGGCATTTCGCCGGTGTCCCGTTTCTGCGCGGAGTTCGCCACCGCCATGGGGTTCGAGGTGATCGTGTGTGATCCGGACCCGGAGGCCTGCGCGGACTTCGCGGTGGCCGGGGTGACGGTGCGCGAGGTGTTGCCGTCGCTGTTCATCGAGGCGGAGGGCTGCCACGCGGCCACCGCGGTGGTGGCCTTGACCCATGATCCGCGCATCGACGATCTGGCGATGATGGAGGCGGTGCGCACGCCGGCCTTCTACATCGGCGTGATGGGGTCCCGGGCCACGTCCGCCAAGCGGGCGGAGCGGTTGCGCCGTTCCGGCCATTTGAGCGAGTCGGAGATCGAGCGGTTGCACATGCCGATCGGGTTGGCGCTGGGCAGCAAGACGCCGGCGGAGATCGCCTTGGCGGTGATGGCGGATATTCTGCGCGTCTACCGGGGTAAGGGGCGTTCTTTGCTCTAGGGTGGTTGGGGCCCCGGAAGGGGCCCACGCCCGGACGCTTCGCGGTAGCGTCCCCGGCGTATCAGAACGCAAGGTTCAGGGTGAGGTTGGCGCCTTGTTGTCGGGTGTCGCTGGCGAAGCGGCCCTGGTAGGCGAGGCCGAGGCGGGTGCGCGGCGTGGGCGCCAGGCTCAGGCCGGCTTCCAGCAGGGCCACCTCGTCGGCCACCGGCAGGCCGGTGACGGTGAAGCGTTGCCCGCCGGCGAAGCCGTGCTCGGTGCGCGGGTTCACGTCGCCGGTGGTGCGTTGCCAGCCCAGGGTGCCGTGGGCGCGGGCGTCCAGGCCGGCGAGGCCGAGGCCGGTGCCCAGGCGCAGGCCCAGGGTGGCGACGTTGAGGTCGGCGTCCTCGCCGCCGCCGCTGAGGGCGGCCGGGTCGCCGGTTTCCCGGTGGCGGTCTTCCTGGTAGCGCACCCGGGCCAGGCCGGCGAAGGGTTCCAGGGCCACCGGGCCGGCGTCGAAGCGGTAACCGGCTTCGGTGAACAGCTGGGTGGTGGTCGCGTCGTAGCGGTCGCCGGCGCGGCCCTGGTAGCCGTCGAAGGCGATCCCGCGTTCGGTGTCCACTTGGTGGCGGCTGTGGCCCAGGCCCAGGCTGAGCCGCAGGCGGTCCAGGCGGGTGCCGGCGAACAGGCCCAGGTGGTAGTCGTCGCTTTCCGCCCGGTTGTCGCCGCCGTCCACGTCCAGCCGGGTCTGGCCGTAGCCGGCCAGCGCGCCCAGGCGCCAGCCCGGCGCCGGGCGGGCGTCGGCGCCCAGGAACAGGCCGCCGGCGCGGTGTTCGGTGCCGGCCACGCCGCCGCCCGCGTCGCGGTCCGCCCAGGCGCCGTAGGCGCGGGTCCAGACGGTGGCGCCGCTGTCCGCGTCGCGGGCCAGCAGGGTGGCGCCCGGGGCGCCGGGGCCCTGGGTGGCGCGCAGGCGGTCGCCGGCGGCCTGGCGCAGGAAGCGGCTGTCCTCGATCAGCGCCGCCCGGGTGGAGGCGTACACCGCCCCGGCCAGTTGGTCGAAGGCGTCGCGCACGGCGGCGCCGTCGGCGGCCTGCAGCAGCAGGGCGTCGTGCACCGGGTCGCCGATGCCGCGTTGCTCGGCGGCGTTGGCGGCGGCGCTCTGGTTGGCGGTGCGCGCCATGCCGGCGAAGGTGGCGTCGTTGCGCACCAGGCGCAGGCTCACGGTGTTGCTGTCGTAGTCCAGCAGCGGCTGCAGGAACGCCAGGTTGGTGCTGACCTGGTCGAAGCGGCCGGTGACGCCCTGGTCGGCGTCGATCAGGGTGTAGCGGGTGAACGGCTGGTAGTCGCCGCCGGCGTCGATGTGCGCCACGCTGCCGCCGTTCAGGGTGGCGCCGCCGGTGACCCGCACCCGGTCCGCCGAGCCGTCCCCGGCGCCTTCCACCTGGAACACCGAGCCGGACTCGAACACCAGATCGCCGTCCACGGTGAGGGTGCCGATGGAATTGCCCGGCGCCAGGGTGGCGCCGTCGGTGAGGCGGGCGCCGCCCAGGGTGCCGGTGCCGCCTAGCAGGGCGCCGTCGGCCACGGTCACCGTGGAGCCGGCCACGGCGCCGTTGACGATCAGCGCGCCGCCGTCCACCCGGGAGGCGCCTCGGAACAGGTTGTTCCCGTTCAGCACCAGGGTGCCGGTGCCGGCCTTGGTGAGGCCGCCGTCGCCGTCCAGGGCGGTGTTGATGATCAGGTCGTGGCCGTTGCTGTCGATGATCGCGCCGCCGGCCCGGATCACCACGTCGCCGTCATTGAAGTTGAGGAAAAGGCGGTCCTGGTCGCTGCTGGCGAGGAAGCGGCCACCGTCGAAATAAAAGGTGCCGGCGCCCGCGTCCCGATCCACCCAGGGGGTTTCCAGGGTGCCGCCTTGGCCCAGCGTCAGCGAGCCGGTGCCCGAAGCGTTCACCCCGACCACCACGCCGTTTGCGCGTACCGTGCCGCCATCGGCGATAGTGAGTTCGCCGTTGCCGTTGTTGCCCAAAAGAATGGCGCCCCGGTTGTTCCACAGCGCGCCGTTACCGAGCACCGTCACGCTCCCCGACGAGCCCGCCTCGCTGCCCACGAAGGCTACCCCGTTGGACAGGGTGGCGCCGGCGTTGACGGTGATCTCGCCGCCGCCCTGGCTGCCCACCACCAGGTTCGAGGCCATTTCCCAGCCGGCGTCCGCGCCGCCCAGGCTGACCCGGCCCTGGCCGCCGGCGCCGCTGCCAACGAAGCCGTTGTCGCTGATCACGGTGCCGCCGGCGCCGACGCTTACCTGGCCGTCGCCGGCGCCGCCGACCACCAGATCACCGCGGTTCTCCCAGCGGCCGCCTTGTACCTGGACCAAGCCTTCTCCGTCCTCGAAGGAGCCCACGTAGCCGATGTCATTGGTGACCGTGGTGCCGGCGCCCAGGGTCAGGGTGCCCGGGCCGATCTCGCCCACCGACAGGGTGTTGCCCGCGTCCAGGCGGCTGCCGTCGCCGCTGAGCACCACCTGGCCGTCGCCCAGGTCGCTGCCGATGTAGGTTTGCAGGGCGGTGACCCGGCCGCCGTCCTCGATGTCGAGGTCGCCGTCGCTGAGGTCGCCAACGTAGAGAACGCCGCTGTTGGCCCAGAGCGCGTTGGTGCCGGTGACGGTGGCGGAGCCGGTGGCGCCGTTGGTGAAGTCGCTGCCGATGTAACCCTGGCCGTTCTCCACGGTGCCACCGGCGCCGACGATCAGCTCGCCGCCGATCTGCAAAAAGGAACCGGCCTGCCAGGGGCTGGGGCGGGTGCCGCCGGCGGCGGCCACGGTTTCCCGGTCCCCCACATCGATGCTTTCAGCGCCCACCGGCGTGGTGATCGGCGCCAGCAGCCCGATTCCCACCAGCAGCCGTGACGCCAGGGAAGTTGTTGTCATGTCGTTCGCTCCTGTTCAAGGAACGAATCGCACCACAGAGAGCGCCGGCGCAGCAGTCCCCTAAACAGGGGAGGGCGTCAGGCCGGGGTCACCGCGATCAGGGTCAGGTGCAGGGTCTTGCCCTTGCTGGGCCACTCGATGGTGTCGCCCACGCCCAGGCCGAGCAGGGCGGCGCCCACCGGGCTGAGAATCGACAGACGGTCCTCGCCGGCGCCCACCTCGGTGGGCAGGCACAGCACCAGTTCGTGGGTCTTGCCGCTGTCCTCGTGGAGGAAGCGGGCGCGGCTGTTGAGTTGTACCACGGTGTCGGGCATGGCGTCCGGGGCCAGGTAGTGGGCCCGGTCCAGTTCATCGTAGAGGTGGTCCACCACCTCCTCGTCGCCGCGGTGTTTTTCCAGCAGGGCGTACAGGCGATCCCGGTCCAGGGTGGAAACGGTAATCGGGGGCAGGGCGGTCATGGCGCGCTCCGTTCAGTGTTCGCTTGGAATGAGAGTTGTATCGGGGCCCCGGAGCGCCGGACCCCCGGGGCGATACTGAACCGGGTCCGGCGTTAGGGGAGGAAGACGCGCAGGCGCGCGCCGGCGCGGGACGCGCGGGCGGAAACAATGGGAGCGGGGCGGGCGCCGGGTCGGCGTTGCGTGAAAATCATGACGCCCACCATAGCAGGGCGGCGCGGTTTTGCCAGCGCCGCGTGCGCGGTTGGCATTGCCGTCGCGCGTCCGTAAGATGAGTGGGCGCAGAGAGAAGACATGGCCCGATTACATCCCCGCCTCCACGATGCCTTGCAAATGCTGCCGGAAGACCGGCCAGCCCACCTGTTGACCCGCCACTCGGTTCGCGAACTGGCCAAGAACGGGTTCGCCGATTACCGTCTGCCGCTGACACCGGAAGGCGTGGCCATGGCTCGGCAGTGGGGCGCGCGTCTGGAGCGGCCGGTGGCCGGCTTCTATTCCAGCCCGGTGGGTCGCTGCGTGGATACCGCCACGGCCATGGCCGAGGGGGCTCGCGAAGCCGGCCTGATTGATCACCTGCCCGAGGTGATCACCGACGCCACCCTGGTGGAGCCGGGCTGTTACGTGGAAGACCTGAACCGGGTAGGGCCCACCTTCCTGAAGATGGGCGCGCTGCGGTTTCTCAACGCCCATCTGCGCCGCCCGTTCGACGGCATGCTGACGCCGGCGGCGGGTCGCGCCAAGCTGGCCGCCTACCTGCGGGAACGGGAGCCGGCACCGGGTGCCCTGGCGGTGCACGTGACCCACGACACCATCCTCGCGGTGCTGGTGGCGGAGCTGGAAGGCCGCGACGCCATTGATGAAAGGCACTGGCCGTGGATGATGGAAGGGCTCTGGTTGTGGTTCGAGGAGCACCATCTTCACTGGGTATGGCGTGGCGAGCACGGCCACCGCCCGCTGGACGAGGCTTGAAAGCCGGCATCGCGGTCCCCACATAGGGCTTTTCCCTGACCTTTTTATCCGACTATCCGACGGCGAGGTGATTCTTGTCCGCCCTGACCATTCGCAATCTCAGAAAAACCTACGCCAATGGCGTGGAAGCCCTCAAGGGCATCGATCTTACGGTGGAGAAAGGCGACTTCTTCGCGCTGCTGGGGCCCAACGGCGCCGGTAAGTCCACCACCATCGGCATCGTCAGTTCCCTGGTCAACAAGACCAGTGGCGAGGTGAGCATTCTCGGTTACGACCTGGACCGCCAGCGCGCCCTGGCCAAGCAGAAAATCGGCGTGGTGCCGCAGGAGTTCAACTTCGGCCAGTTCGAGAAGGTGTTCGACATCGTCGTCACTCAGGCCGGCTTCTACGGCATTCCGGCACGCATCGCCCGGGAGCGTGCGGAAAAGTATCTGCGCCAGCTCGGCCTGTGGGACAAGCGCAAGAATCAGGCGCGCACTCTCTCCGGTGGCATGAAGCGCCGGCTGATGATCGCCCGTGCCCTGGTGCACGAACCGGACCTGCTGATCCTCGATGAGCCCACCGCCGGCGTCGACATCGAACTGCGCCGTTCCATGTGGGATTTCCTGATCGGCCTGAACAACGAGGGCCGCACCATCATCCTCACCACCCATTATCTGGAGGAGGCGGAGTCCCTGTGCCGGCATATCGCGATCATCGACCATGGCCAGATCGTCGAGAACACCGACATGAAGTCCCTGCTCGAGAAACTCCAGGTGGAAACCTTCATTCTCGACCTGGCCAGGCCGGTCACCGAGGCACCGCGCCTGCCCGGCTTCCAGGTGCGCCTGCGTGACGCCGCCACCCTGGAGGTGGAGGTGCCGAAGACCGAAAACCTCAACCGCCTGTTCGTGGAGCTGGCGGAGCTGGATCTGCGCGTGATGAGCATGCGCAACAAGGCCAACCGGTTGGAGGAGTTGTTCGTGCGGCTGGTGGAGCAGAATCTGCCCGGCCAGGCGGCGCCCGCCGAGGAGGTGGCCTCATGAGTGCCTATCAGCAATGGGTCGCCTTCTGCACCATCGTGGTCAAGGAAATCCGTCGTTTCACCCGCATCTGGCCGCAGACCCTGCTGCCGCCGGCGATCACCATGAGCCTTTATTTCGTGATCTTCGGCAACCTGGTGGGCCGGCGCATCGGTGACATGGGCGGCTTCGACTACATGCAGTACATCGTGCCGGGTCTGATCATGATGAGCGTGATCCAGAACAGCTACGGCAACGTGGTTAGCTCGTTCTTCTCCACCAAGTTCCAGCATTCCATCGAGGAGATGCTGGTGTCGCCGATGCCCAACTACGTGATTCTCACCGGTTTCGTGGTCGGCGGCATGGCACGCGGCATGGCGGTGGGGCTGATCGTCAGCGTGCTCAGCCTGTTCTTCACCGACCTCACCATGCAGCACGCCTGGATCACCGTGTCGGTGGTGGTGATGACCTCGGCGTTGTTCTCCCTGGGTGGTTTTCTCAACGCCACCTTCGCGCGTAATTTCGACGACATCAGCATCATCCCGAATTTCGTGCTGACGCCGCTGACCTACCTGGGCGGGGTGTTCTATTCTCTGGATCTGCTGCCGGACTTCTGGCGCGCGGTGACCCTGATCAACCCCATCGTTTACATGGTCAACGCCTTCCGTTACGGCGTGCTGGGTGTGAGCGACGTCAACGTCTACGCGTCACTGGGCGCTATCCTGGTGTTCGTGCTGGTGTTTTACTCGCTGGCGTTGTGGTTGCTGAACCGCGGCACCGGCATCCGGGGATGAACAGGGAAAAGAACAAGGACAAGGAGAGCAGGCCATGAGCTATCTCAAGGACACGCCGCTGGGGCGCAACAGTGATTTCATCGATGAGTACACGCCGTCGCTGCTGTGCCCGGTACCGCGCTGGGACGCCCGCGAGTCGCTGGAGCTGGAGGATACCACGCTGCCGTTCCACGGCATGGACATCTGGAACGCCTATGAATTGTCCTGGCTCAACGAGAAGGGCAAGCCCCTGGTGGCCCTGGCGGAGCTGATCGTGCCCTGCACCTCGCCCAACATCATCGAGTCAAAGTCGCTGAAACTGTACCTCAACAGCTTCGCCAACAGCCGCTTCGACAGCCGCGACCGGGTGGTGGCGACGATCGCCAAGGATCTGGCCGAGGTGGCCGGCGCGCCGGTGGACGTGCGCGTGCTGACCCTGCGCGAAGCGGAACGGGAACCGGCCTGGGAAGAGCACGGCCAGTTGGTGGATACCCTGGACGTGGCCTTTGACCACTTTGAGTACCGCCCGGAGCTGCTGCTCACCGACCAGGGCCCGGAGCAGACCGGCGTGCTGGTCTCGCACCTGCTGCGCAGCCACTGCCCGGTGACCAACCAGCCCGACTGGGGCACCGTGCAGGTGCGCTACACCGGACGCCCGATCAGCCCGGCCAGCTTCCTGCGCTACGTGGTGTCGCTGCGCAACCATCAGGGCTTTCATGAGCAGATCGTGGAGCAGGTGTTCGTGGATTTGTCCCGCCACTGCGCGCCGCGCCAGTTGTCCGTATATGGACGTTTCACCCGCCGTGGCGGGCTGGACATCAATCCGTTCCGGTCCAATTATGAAGACACCCCGGCCAACCGACGTACCATCCGCCAATAAACCCACTGCATAGGATCTTTTTCATGAGCGACAACGAAACGCCGGACAATACGCCGAAACCCGACAACGTGACGCCGCCGCAAACCGCGCCCGGGCCCGCGTCCGGCGCGGACAACGCGAGCGCGGATGGCGCGCCGCCCAAGGAGGAGCGTAACCTGGGCATGGCGTGCCACCTGCTGGCGCTGGCCGGGCTGGTGCTGCCGCTGGGCAACATCATCGGGCCGCTGATCATGTGGCTGGTGAAGCGCGAGGAGAGCGCCTTCGTCGACGAGCAGGGCAAGGAGGCGCTGAACTTCAATATCACCATCGCCATCGCCGGCTTTGTATCGTTCCTGCTCACCTTCGTGGTGATCGGCGCTCTGTTGCTGCCCGCCGTGTTCATCTTCTGGATCGTGATGACCATCATCGCCGCGGTGAAAGCCAGCGGCGGCGAGCACTACCGCTACCCCCTCACCCTGCGCCTGATCAACTAGCACCGCCGTCGCGCGGGATGCCGTATAACCCCCGGCGCCCGCGCGATAACGCCGCCCGCCGCTCCTGCGGCAGGGTTTCCCTACGCCCCCAGGGGCCAGCCGAAGCCGATCCACACCGCCAGCAGAATCGACCAGCCCAGCAGCAACGCCAGGCTGTAGGGCAACATCAGCGCGATCAGAGTGCCGATGCCGGTGTCCGCCCGGTAACGCCGGGCGAAACCCAGCACCAGGGCGAAATATGGCATCAGTGGCGTGATGATGTTGGTGCTGGAATCGCCCACCCGATAGGCGGCCTGGGTGGCCTCCGGATCAATGCCGAGCAGCATCAGCATGGGCACGAACACCGGTGCCAGGATCGACCACTTCGCCGAGGCGCTGCCGATCATCAGATTAATCAGCGCCGCCAGGCCGACGAACAGCAACAGCAGCAGCACCGTGGGCAGCTCCAGCCCGCCCAGCCAGGCCGCGCCCTTCACCGCCAGAACCAGCCCCAGCTGACTGTAGCCGAACCAGGCCACGAACTGGGCGGCGAAGAACATCAGCACCAGATAGCCGGACATCGACGCCATGGTGGTTTCCATCGCCTGAATGATGCCGGCGGCGGAGCGAAAGGTGCCGCTGACGCGGCCGTACACGGCGCCGCAGGCCGCCGCCAGCAGAGCGATCAGTACCACCAGCGAAGACATGAACGGTGACTGCAGAATGGCGCCGTCCTCACCGCGCAGTGGCGCGCCGGCGGGTACCACCAGCGCGGCGATGCCGGCCAGGCCGAGGGCCAGGGTGACCAGGGTCCAGCGGGCCGCGCGCCGGTCCACCCGGGGCGCCAGGTCCTCGCTCTCGGCGCCCGCGTCGGTGCTCGCCACCCGCTTCTCGGTGACGCGCAGGGTGATCAGCGACACAAGGGCGGTGACCAGCACCGTGGACACCATGATGAACCAGTAGTTGCCCGCCGCCGACACCTCGCGCCGGCCATCCACCAGATGGGCGGCTTCCGTGGACAGGCCGGCCAGCACCGCGTCCACCGGCCCGAGCAGCAGATTGGCGCTGTAGCCCCCGGACACCGCCGCGAACGCCGTGGCGATACCGGCCAGTGGCGAACGGCCGGCGAGCTGGAACAGGAAGCCGGCGAGCGGAATCAGCACCACATAGCCGGCGTCGAAGGCGATGCTCGACATTACTCCGGCGAAGGCCACGGTCACCACCAGGGTACGGTGGGAGGCGCGCCGCACCAGCGCCGCCAGGCCGGCGCCGAGCAGGCCGGAATGCTCGGCGATGCCGAGCCCGAGCATGGCCACCAGCACCACGCCCAGGGGCGCGAAGCCGGTGAAGTTGCCGACCAGATGGGTAAGCACGTACCGCAGCCCCTCGCCATCCAGCAGCGAGCGCACCACGATGCTCCGTTCCTCCAGAGGGTGCTCGGCGGTGACGCCGAGCAGCGCCAGCAGCGCGCTCAACGGCAGCATCAACAGACACAGCCAGACGAACAACAGGGTGGGGTGGGGCAGGCGATTGCCCGCGCGTTCTAGCCAGCCCAGCCAGCCTGAAGACGGTGAGTGCATGATGGTCCCGGTGGTGTTGAGTTCAGGGGTATAACTTGCAACGCCTTTCTTGTATCACATCCGCACCCGGTCCTGAATACGCTGGGCCGCCTGGCCGAGCATCTCCACCACCTTCTCCTGGTCGCGCTCGCGCAGTCGCTTGGCGTCCACGTACAGGGCGAAGCCCTCGGTCTCATAGCGCAGGGTCACCGGCTGGCCTTTCTTCAGTTCGGCGGCGCAGCCCGCCAGGGTCTTGAGAATGGTCTTCTTGTCGAAGTTGTGGATGCGCTCCAGATCCACATGCAGCCCCAGCCCGGCGCTGTCCACGGTGACGAAGCGCCGCTTGCTGCCGGCATGGCGTTTGAGTTCGTGGGCTTCGTACACGGTCACCGGGCGGTTGAACCCCTTCACCTGGATCTCGCCCACGCTACGGCAACGCACCCGGTCCTTCACCAGCCGGTGGGTGCCCTCGGAAATCAACACCTGGCCAGGCCGGCAGGCGGATTCCAGGCGGCTGGCCAGGTTCACGTCGGTGCCGAGGATGGTGTAGTCCATGCGGCTGTCGGTGCCGAAGTTGCCCACGGTGACGAAGCCGGTATTGATGCCGATGCGGATCTCCAGCTTCTGATCAATGCCCTCGTGACGCCATTTCATGCGCAGGAAGCGCATGTATTCCTGCATTTCCACCGCCATGGCCACGCAGCGGAAAGCGTCTTCCTGGGCGCCGGCGCTTTTCGGGTCGCCGAAGAACACCATCACCGCGTCGCCGATGAACTTGTCGATGGTGCCGCCATAGTGCAGGGCAATGCGCGTCATTTCGCTCAGGTAGGTGTTGAGCATGCGCGTGAGGGTATCCAGCGGCAACTCCTCGGAGATGGTGCTGAAGCCACGGATGTCGGAGAAGAAAATGGTCAATCGTTTGCGGCGCGTTTCCAGCTTGGCGTCGCGCTTGCCGGAAAACAGCGAGCCCCACACCTGGGGCGGCAGATACTTGGCCAGCTTGCGGGACAGCTCCACCGCCTGTTGTTGCTGCTCGCTCACCCGTTCCTGGGCCTCGCGCAGAATGCGCGTCTGGTGGTTGGCGTAGAAGGAACTGGCGCCCACATGCAGGGCCAGGCCCACCAGCGACAGCACCGACAGACTCTGCGGCACGGGCGTGGGCTGCCACGGCACGTTCAGTGCCAGCGCTCCCGCGACGGCACCGGCGGCGGTCATCAGCAGGTTGAGCAGCCAGGCCTTGAGGCCGCCGCTGCTCGCCGAATTGGCGTGCACGATGATCAGCAACACCAGGCAGGGCACCACCGAGAAGTGCAGCAGAGCACAGGCCACGCCGACAACGGCGGCGTCGAGCTGCATCAGCACCCGGGACACTCGCTCGGCCCGCACGTCCCGGCGCTGGGCCATGAACACCGCGGTCTGGGCCAGTAATGGCCAGGCCAGCAGTGCCGCCACGCCGAGCAGGAACGCGGAGGGGTACAGCCCCAGGCTGATGCCCGCGAACAGCAGGGTGGCCGCTACCACGAAGGCCAGCAGGCGAATGTAGTTGCTTAGCCGCTGCGCGCGCTGCTTGGGGTCCAAGTACGGGCGCCGGGGGCGATGCTTGGGTGTGCTCATGAAGCGCAATCTGGACGCAATGTTCGAAGGAGCTTACCCAGTTGTGCGTTCAGAAAAAAGACTGATCGAAATTTGCACGCGGGCCGCCGCCGGGGTTCGTCGCTTCCATGGGAAGCGGTTACACTACGGCGTTCTCAAGCAGGAGCCACCATGGACACCCTTACCGCTCTGACGCAACGCGTTTCCGTGCCCCGTCTCACCGAGCCCGGCCCCGACGACGATCAGTTGCGCCGGCTGCTGGAGGCGGCCATCCGCGCCCCCGATCACGGCATGCTGCGTCCCTGGCGGTTCATCGTGCTGCGCGGCGAGCAGCGCCAGCGCCTCGCCGACATCATGGAGTGGCGGCTGCTCAAGCGTCAGCCGGACGCCGACCAGGCCGCCCGCGACAATATTCGTGGCAAGGCCCTGCGCGCGCCGGTGATCATCGTTGCCGTGGCCGAGGTCACCGAAGATCACAAGGTGCCGGTCTGGGAGCAGGTGGTGGCGGTGGGTGCCGCCGTACAGAACATCATGGTGGCCGCCCATGCCATGGATTTCGGCGCCATGTGGCGTACCGGGGATCTGGCCAACGACGAAAGCGTCAAGGAGAAGCTGGGCTTCGCCGACAAGGACCAGGTGGTGGGCTTCATTTACCTGGGCACGCCGGCGGTACCGGCCAAGCGGCTGCCCGACGAAAGCCCGGACGACTTTCTGCGCGAGCTGCCCCGTGGCTGACCTGGAGGCTTTGGCCGGGCGGGTGCGCGCCGCCATCCCGCTGACCCGGCATCTGGTATTCCGTTATACCGGCTTCGACGGTGATGCCCTGACGCTGGCCGCGCCCCTGGCCCCCAACCACAACGATAAGGGCACCTTCTTCGCCGGCAGCCAGGTGGCCCTGCTGACTCTGGCGGGCTGGTCCTGCACCACCCTGATCGCCGAGGCGGTGATCGCTGGCACGGACGATCCAGGCCGCGCCGTGGATGTGGTGGCGGTGGAGGGCAGCCAGCAGTATCGGCTGCCCCTGAAGGACGATCTCACCGTCACCGCCTGTCCGGCGCCGGGCCAGCGTGAACGTTTTAACGAACGACTGATCCGGCGTGGTAAGGCCACCCTGACGGTCCAGGCCCGCGCCACCAATCCAGCCGGCGACACCGTGTGTGAATTCCAGGGCCTCTACCTGGCCCGGCTGGTGGACTGAGCGCTGTACAAACCCTCGCCAAACGAACCGCGCCGGCCTTGCCAGCATCGCGCCCCTCGGGTACCCTACGCGCCCTCTGCACTGGTCGCAGCCGACCGTTCAGCTGTGTGGAGCACAATCAGTTTTGGTGAGGTGTCCGAGTGGCTGACGCCTTGCCGAAGGCAAGCGAACGTCGCTGCTAGGCAGCGACGGCCCCGAAGGGGTGAGGGCAGAATGCCCGAATAGCGAGCACGCTTGCGTGCGACTGCCAGAGCAGGCGCAACCGGTAGTGACAATCAGTTTTGGTGAGGTGTCCGAGTGGCTGAAGGAGCACGCCTGGAAAGTGTGTATACGGCAACGTATCGAGGGTTCGAATCCCTCCCTCACCGCCAAATAAAGAACCCCGCGCAAGCGGGGTTTTTTATTTGGCGGTCAGGGCGGCTCTGGTAAGAACCCTCCGGTTCGACAAGCCGGCCAAAGGCCGGCGCACCTTCCCTCACGACCTATGATGCTGTAGGAGCGGCTTTAGCCGCGATCCGGCGTTGGGTGTCGCCCAATCGCGGCTGAAACGGAAACGCCGCCCGGCCGCTCCTACTGCGATAGATAGTCCCACAGCCAGCCATCACCCGGTCAGCTGCGCCACCTCGCACTCCAACGCCCGCGCCCAGGCGCGCAGGGTTTCCACATGGGGCCTGTTGCCCGCTTTCTCGGCCTGGGCCACGGCGCCCTGGGTGACGCCCAGCTTCTCGGCCAGGCGCGCCTGGGACAGGCCCCGGTGCTTGCGCCAGGCGGCCATGGGGCTGAGATCCTTGGCGACCATCAGCGTCACCACCTCGTGGGGCAGGGTGACGCGATTGTCGGCGTCCAGCAGCTTCTGGTATTCATCGAACGGCACCACGGCGTACAGTGGGTTGCCGCTGTCATCCCGAATGATCTGCGCGTTACCGTTGTCAGCCTTGGTAGGTTCGCTCATCTCGCTTTTTCACCTCTTGTACCGTAATGATCCGTACTCCGTCGTTCAGATCGAACAACACCCGGTAACGGCCAACGCGAAGCCGGTAGCCGGCCTGGCGCCCCTTCAGGGCCTTAACGTTGGCGGCGTTGGTCGGGCAATCCGCGAGGCGCGCCACCGCGCCGAGAATCGCCATCCGCTGTTTGTGCGGTTGAATCCCGCGTAACTGCTTCACCGCCGTTTTCGTCCATTCGATACCGTACATTCGTCATCCATGACCTGATTTCTTATTTTTTAATTGAATTATTAGTATTTGGTCATTTTATCTAATTAAAGTCAAGGGGCCGCCGTCCCCGGGGTGGGGACGGCGGTGGTGGGGCCGGAGGAGGATGGGAGATTGGAGGGGGCCGGGCTCAGAAGTCGACGCTGTAGCCCAGGCTGTAGACCCGGCCACGGCCGGTGAAGTAGAAGTCCGGGCTGACCCGGCCGGCCTGGGAGTAGTAGGTCACGTAGTCCTTGTCGAACAGATTCTCCACGCCCAGTTTGACGCGGCCCACCGGCAGGGTGCGCACCAGGGAGGCGTCCACCAGGGTGTAGCCGTCGAAGTCCAGGCCGTCCTGGTCGAAGCTGCGGTCGCGATAGTGGTTGACCTGCACCAGCGAGCGCAGGGTGTCGTTCCAGCTTGCGTTCCAGGTGGCGCCGATGCGGTCGGGGGCCACGCTCAGGCCGTTCAGGGTGGTGTCCACGTCGCCGTCGCCGTCGGTGTCGGATTCCCCTTCCTGGTGGGTGTAGGTGAGGCCCAGCTCATGGGCGTCGGTGACGCGCCAGTCCAGGGTCGCTTCCACGCCCTTGATTTCCACTTTTTCCCGGTTGACCACGAACACGCCGTTCTCCTCGGTGAGACGCTCGCCGTAGTCGGAATCCGATTCAAAGTAGCTCACCTCGAAGCGGGTGCGCTCTCCGTTGAATCGCAGGCCCACCTCCCGGTTGTCGGTGACGATGGGTTTCAGGGCCAGCAGGTTGTCCACGTCCTGGCCGGTTTCGTCGATGCCGCGCAGCACCCGGCCCACGTCGGGCATGCCGAAGCCTTCGGAATAGTTGGCGAACAGCTGCACCTGGTCGGTGAGCTGGTAGGTGGCGCCGATGTTGTAGAGCATCTCGTCGAAGTCCGGATCGCCGCCGCGCACCAGTACGCCGTTGTTGGCTTCCACGGTGCGGTAGTCGTCCACTTTCAGCTTGGCGTACTCATAGCGGGCGCCGCCGGAGAAGGCGAGCCGGTCCAGGGGGCGCAGGTCCAGTTGCACGAAGCCGGCGTAGTTGCGGTATTCGGTTTCCGGCACGTAGACCCGGTCGGTGAGCACCAGGCTCTGGCGGGTTTCGTCGCTGAGCACGTCGAAGCCGGTGGCCAGGTCCAGATGGTCGCGGAGCAGCCCTTGGCGCTTGAGGGTGAACTGGCTGCCCATCTTCTCGGATTCGTTGCGGGTCTGGTCGAGCAGCGTGCCCACCGGGGCCAGGGCCGGGTCCTGGAAGGAGCCGGAGCGCAGCGCGCCAAACTGGCCTTCGAAATCCTGGTAGTAAACCTGGGCGTCCAGTTCATTGCCCAGCCAGTTGCCATGGCTGTAGCTGAGTCGGGTGGTGGTGACCTTGTTGAACATGGGCTCGCCTTCGGCACCGCCTTTCTCGGCGCTGGTGGGAATGCCGTTGGCCAGGTCGCCGGGCACCGCCCGGTAGTCGTGGTCGCCTTCCAGTTCGAAGCGATTGGCGCTGAACGTGATGTTCTGGTTGTCGTCCAGCCAATAGCCCGCCTTCAGAAACAGATCGTGGCTGGTGGAGTCCTGGATCTCGCCGGGGTAGGCGAAGCCGATGGCGCGGTCGCGGCCATCATAGAACAGCCCGCGCTCCTGGCGGCTGGCGGCGGCGACGATGTCCCAGCGTTCGGTCTGCCCGGTGAAGCGGTAATCCAGCTTGTGCCCCAGGCCATCACTCTGGAAGTCGTCGTCGCTGGTCAGGCTGACGCCCACGTGCTGCTGGAAGCCGGGCTTCTCCGGGCGGCGGGTGACGAAGTTGATGATGCCGCCGGTGGCGCCCAGGCCGTATTCGGCGCTGGCGCCGTGGATCACCTCGATGCGTTCCACCATGCTCAGGTCGATGGTGTAGCTGGCGCGCCCGCCGTTGCGCAGCGGGTTCGATTGGGGCACGCCGTCGATCAGAAACTGGGGGGTGCGGCCACGGAAGGTCTCGCCGGTATTGGACAATTTCTGACGGCTCGGCGAGTAGGACGGAATCAGGTTGGCCAGCACCGCGCCGGGATCATCACTGATCGCCATCTGCTCCTCGATCTGCTGGCGGGAGATCATGGTGATCTTGCGCGGAGATTTGCCGGCCACGGTGTGGCTGCGGGCGGCGGAGACCACCACGTCTTCCAGTTGATGGGCGCTGCTCCGGGCCGGCGGCGCCGGGATCAGGTGCACGGTGAGCCGGCCACTGTCCGGGGTCTGGTTGGTGCGGTAGCCCACGCCGGTGCCGGCCAACAGGACGTCGAGCGCGCCGTTGACACTGTACTGGCCGCGCAGCGGGGCGCTTTGTCGGCCTTCCAGGTCCGCGCCGCCAACGATCAGGTCCACGCCGGCCTGTTCGGCGAAGCTCAGCAGGGCGGAGCGCAGCGGTTGGGCGGGCAGGTCATAGGTGCGCTCCGCCGGCGCGGTGAGTGTGCTCTCGGGTGTTTCGGCCTGGGCCTGGAGCGCGGGGGACAGCAGCATCAGGGCAAGCCCGGCGCCGCCCAGGCGGCGAGAAAACGTCAAAGCCATAACCGGTCGATCCTTACATCAATGGAAATGAGAAGCGTTGTTGTTGAGGGCTATGACGTTTGAGTGCGCGGATGCAGTAAATTTTTTCGTGATCGTTCAATAGAGCAGGGTCAGGCCGGGCAGGTTCTGGCTCTTCAGGCCCAGGCTGGTGGCCAGGGCGGGCACGCCGCTGTCCAGGTTGTCCAGGTGCAGCACCGCTTCCACCGGAGTGCCACCGCGGGCGCGGTCGAGCAGTACCACCGGGCGCGACCGGAAATCGTTGATGCGCGCCAGCGCGGCACTTAGAGGGGTTTGCTCGAACACCAGCACGCCTTGAGCCCAGCCCGCTTCGCGGGGCGGGTCCAGCGGCAGCGGGCGGATGCCGTCCTGGTCCGTGAGGCGGGCGGCATCGCCGGCCTCCAGCAGGCGCTCCCGGCCACCGGGCAGGCGCGCGCGTACCCGGTGCTCGGTGACGCCCACCTGTTCGGCGCCGTCACGATGACGCACCCAGAAAGCGGTGCCCCGGGCGGTGAAGTCCGCGTCGCCGCTGTGCACCGTGAACGGGCGCGGTTCATCGGCGTTGATCGGCGCTGGCCGGAACAGGGCCTCGCCGCGCAGCAGTTCCAGGTTCCGGGCACGGTCGTTGTAGGCCACCCGCACGGCGGCGCCCGGGGCCAGGTCCAGACGGCTGCCGTCGGCCAGGGTCAGGGTGAGCGGCGTGGCACCGGCCAGGTAGTCCGCCCTTGCCCGCAGCCACCAGTCCGGCGCCTGCCAGGCGATTACCAGTAGCGCCGCCGCCGCCACCGCGAGCCAGGCGGTGGCCCGGCGTGGCTTGGTGGTGGCGCCGACCGTGGCCGGTGGTACCTCTCCGGCCAGTTCCCAGTGCATCTCCAGCTCCGCCAGGGCTTCGCCGTGGGCCGGGTCGGCGGCCAGCCAGGCCTCCAGGCGGTGCTGCTCCCCGGTGTCCAGAGGGCCGGCCTGGCAGCGCAGCCACCAGTCACGGGCGGTGCGTTCCACGGTGTTGGAGAAAGGCTGGGGCATGGCGTGCGGTCCGTGCGGGAGCTTCCCAGGAGTGGGTTGAGGGGCGCTATTGTCAGTCATCGGCACGGGTCTGGTCGAGGATGTAACGCATGGCCAGCGCCAGGTGCTTCTGAATCGAACTGGTGGACAGGCGCAGGGCCCGTGCCGCCTCGCCGTGGGTGTGACCCTCGATACGGCACAGCTCGAACACCCGCCGGGAACGCTGCGGCAGCCGCTCCAGGGCCGCCGCCACCGCGTCCACCCGGCGCTGGCTTTCGTAAAGGATATCGGGACGCTCGCTGTCGTCGAGCAGGTCGTCCCACTGCTCCGGGGTCAGGGTGTTGGTGCGCCAGGTCTCATGACGGCGACGGTGATCGGTGAGCAGGCGGCCGGCCAGGGTGTACAGGTAGGGCAGGGGACGTTCGATGGTTTGCCGCCGGCTGTGCGCCAGCAGGCGGGCGAAACACTCCTGGGTAAGATCCTCCGCCAACTCCGGGTCGCCGGTACGCAGCCACAGATAACGATGGATCTTGTGGCGGCACCGCGCATACAGATGCGGCATCGGAGGCTGGGAGGTCATGGCTGCCCGTGCGGGAAATCAAACCGTAATTGTTATTGATTCTTATTCCTTTGTCCAGGCACCTCATTATTGGTGAGCTTGGGGTGAGAGAGAGAGAGGCAGTAATAAATAACTAGTGAATGTCAAGATATAGGCTATTGGTATTAATTATTTCTTCTTATTCGTGTGAACTGTATCACGAATAAATAGTGAACTCTGTATTTAGAATCCGCCCGGTGGAGGACGAATCGTTTTGTTCTTCACCCCTCAAAACCGAGTCCCAAAGGACCAATCAGGAGTGACTCCGATGAAACAACTTCAGCTTGCCATACTGTCCACCCCCCTGCTGCTGGTCGGCGCGTCGGCGCTGGCCGCCACCACCACCGACACCTTCCAGGTCTCGGCCACGGTGCTGGACGCCTGTTCAGTGACCGCCGGTGATCTGGCCTTCGGTAACGTGGACATGCTTAGCGGTACCGACGTGGACGCCACGTCCAGCATCGAGGTGACCTGTTCCACGGGTACCGCCTACGATGTGGGCATCGGCCCCGGCACCGCCGACGGCGCCACCACCAGCAGCCGCCAGATGGGCGACGGTGGCACCGGCGCGCTTGATTACGCTCTGTACAGCGACGGCACCCGGGACACCAACTGGGGCGACGTGGTGGATACCGACACCGTGGCCGGCACCGGCGACGGCGGCGTCCAGACCCTGACCGTTTTCGGCCGTGTTCCCAGCGGGCAAACCGGCGTCGCCGCTGGCGCTTACACGGACACCGTCACCGTGACCGTGACCTATTGATGCGGTCGTTTCTCCTCGTGGTAAAGCGGGCGGGAGCGCGAAGCGCGCTCTCGTTCGCCGTTTTGCTGGTTTTGTCGTTTTGGCTGGCGCCGATGGTGGCGTGGGCCGGCGGCATGCGAGTGACGCCGATCCTGCAGGCGCTGCCCCACGATCGCGCGATGGCGGTCTATCGGATTCATAACCTGCGCGACGCGCCGCTCACCGTGCAGATTCGAGCCTGGCGCTGGCAACGGGAGGCCGGTGGTCGCCAGCTTGAGGACGCCCCGGACCTGCTGGTGGTACCGCCGCTGGTGACCCTGGCGCCGGGCCAGCAGCAGTTGGTACGCATCGCCCGGCGCGGCGCGGACCGGGACCGGGAGTTAGCCTATCGGGTCCGTTTTCAGGAAATCGCCGAACGTTCGGCGGATGCCGGCCTGGCGGTGGGCACCACCGTGACCATGGACGTGCCATTGTTCTTGCTGGCGCCCGCCCCCCGGAAGCAGTCGGAATGGCGTGTGATCCGCGACGGCGGCGAGCCGCGCCTGCGGATCACCAATACCGGCAACCGGTATCTGCGGCTGCCTTCGCTGACGGTGTCCGCCGGCGACGGTCCGGCGCGGTCGCTGGGCGCCGGCGCTCAATACGTCTTGATCGGCGAGACCCGGGAATGGGTGCTGCCGCTGGAGCCCTCGGACCTGGGGGAGGGGCTCACGGTCCATTATCAGGAGAAGGGACGCATGGTTTCCCGGCGCTTGGCCAGCCCCTGACCGATGGGCGATGGCCGGCTCCCGATCTGGCTCGTCGTAGTGGCGTTGCTGTGGTCCACGCACGTGGCGGCGCAACCCGGGGAGCACTGGTACCGCAGCAGCGTGGATCATTACCTGACCCGCTACCACGCCCTGGTGCTCGATGGTGACCGAGGGCTGGCGGTGCGACGCCTGGATCTGATCGAGCTTGGTTTGCCCGTGCCGCCGAAGGGGACCGAGGTATTCCACTACCAGGGCGAGGTGTTCTATCCGCTGTCGTCGTTGCCGGATCTGCGCCTGTTGATCGATCACGACGCCGAGCAAGCGCATTTTCAGCGCCGTGGCTTGTCGGCCCTGCCGACGCCGCCCAATCCGGAACTGCTGCTGACCGTGGCCCTCAACGGCCAGCCCCCGGGTGATCCGGTGCTGGTGCGGTTTCGCGCCGGGCATTTCCATCTCGACGACGACGGCGTGCGCGCCCTGGGGCTGGACCCGGCGCGCCTGCCGGTGCCGGGCCCGGAGGGGTATACCCTGAGCGGGCTGGCCGGGGCTCGGTTCACCGTGGATGTGCTCGCGCAAAGCCTGATCATGACGGTACCGCCGGGCTATTTCGTCACCCACCACCTGAATGCCGGGCACACCCGCCCGGCACCGCTGTCGGCGCCGGTTGAGCCATCGGTCATGCTCGACTATTCGATTACCGAGGGAGGCGACGGCGAACGCCGCTGGCGCAGCGGCACGGTGGACGCGGCGCTGGGCTGGGGCGATGCGTTCTGCGAAAGCCGCCACGCGTACCAATCCTGGGCCGACACCACGTTGCGCCTGGGCAGTCGCTGTGTCTGGAATCAGCCGGATCGGCTGCTGTCGGTGTCCCTGGGCGATGCGGTATCCGACCCGGCGGTGCTTGGCCAGCCGGTGCGCTATGGCGGCGTGCGCATCGGCACCGATTATGGTCTGGCGCCGTCGTTCGCCACCCAGCCCTACCTGTCCCTGGAGGGCAGCGCGCGGGTACCCTCGGTGCTGGAAATCTGGACCGACCAGATGCTCAACGAGCGCCGCGAGATTCCACCGGGTCCGTTCCGCATCGACGATTTGCCCGCCTACACCGGCGCCGGCAACCTGCGCGCGGTGGTGCGCGACGGCAGCGGCCAGCCACTGACCATCGTGCAGCCGTTCTACTCCGACCCGGCATTGTTGGCCCGGGGATTATCGGACTGGTCCCTGGAGTACGGTTACCAGCGGCGCGATCCGTTATCGGCCGACGCCGCCTACGACCGCGACCCCTTCGCCGCGGTCACCGCCCGCCACGGCGTGCGTGACTGGCTGACCCTGGGGGTACGCGGTGAACATTTCGATACCCTCGACCTGGGCGCCGCCGAGGCGCGGCTGCGGCTCGGGCGGCTGGGGGTGCTGGAACTGGGCGGCGCCGCCAGCGACGGCCCGGAGGGTGGCGGCGAAGCCTCGGTGATCGGCTTCTCCCGGCGCGGTCGCTGGCTGTCGCTGGGCTGGCGGCAATGGCGTGCCGGGCAACAATTCGTATCGCTGGGCTACCCACTGCCCGGTGAGGCTCCGGCGCTGCAGCGCCAGTCGAATCTGGGGTTGGTGTTGGGGCGCGGCGTATCGCTGTCGCTGGGACGCGTCGAGCGCCGTTACCACGACGACCGCGACGACCAGGTCTTCGACAGCGCCGGGCTGACACTGTCGCTGGCGGGGGCCGGCCAGTTGTTGATGTCGGTGTTCCAGCCCCGCTCTCCGTCCGGGGACCGCCTTTATACCCTGGCTTTTACCCTGCCGCTGGGCTGGCGCGGCCACGCCACCGCCGCTGCCGGTGGCGCGAATCTGGAGGATCGCACACTGTCCTGGCAGCGCAACCCGCCCGCCGGCCCGGGCACCGGCTACCGGGCCCGGGTGGGCACGGTGCGCGAGCAAACCCTGCGCGAGGGTGACGTGACCGCCCAGAACCGCTATGCGCGGCTACGGCTGTATGGCCGCCGGCTGGGCGAGCAAAGCAGCGGCTACGGGGAACTGAGCGGCGCCCTGATCGCCAACCGGGCCGGCCTGTTCGCCAGCCGTTCGCGGCCCGGTGGCGTGGCGGTGGTGGACGCCGGCGCCTCCGACGTGCGGGTTTACCGTGACAACCATTTGATGGGCCGCACCGGCGCAAACGGCAAATTGGTGGTGGCCGGCTTGCTGCCTTATCAGCAAAACAGCCTGCGGCTGGCGCCGGAGGATCTGCCCCTGGATGCGCGGTTGGCCAGCGACCGGCAACCGGTGGTCACTGGCCAGCGCCAGGCCTTGACGGTGTCCTTCCCGGTGCGGCGCGACCGGCCGGTGAGCGTGCGTCTGACCCGGACCGACGGCCGCGCGGTGCCCGCCGGGGCGAGCGCCGAGCTCAACAACCGCCGCCGCCTGGTGGTGGGCCACGGCGGGCTGGTGTACGCGCCGCTGGATCAGGCCGGTGGCCTGTCCGGCACGGCCCGCTGGGACGGCGGCGCCTGCGATTTCACGGTAACCGCCCCGGCGGACGCCGATTACCCCCTGGATTTGGGAGCGATACCTTGCCATTCCGACCCCGAGCCACCCTGACCGCGCTACTGGCGCTCGCCGCCGCCCCGGCCCTGGCCTGTTCGGTGACCTCCACCGGGCTGCGGTTCGGCACCATCGATCCGCTCGCCGGCCAGGCGGCCACCGCCACCGCTTCGGTGAACGTGGATTGCCCGGAGGCGGGCGGTTATACCCTGACGGTAAGTCCCGGCCACGGTGACTACGCCGAGCGCTACCTGCTGGCCGGTGAGCGGCGCCTGTTCTACAACGTCTACGCGGACCCCGCCCACGGCCAGGTGGTGGGGGACGGTGGTGGTGTGTCCGTGGCTGTAAGCGGCGACGGCCCGGCGACCACCCACACTCTCCATGGGCTGATGCCGGCGCAACCCGGGGCGGTGCCCGGCGTCTATACCGACCAGTTGGTGATCACCGTCAGTTATTGATCGCGGCCCGGACGCTTGCGGGCGAAGCCCCAGGCGCCGCGTCGGCCCTGACGCTGGATGTCCATGTCGTTGCGAATCTGGGCGTGGCTGATCAAGGCGAAAATAAAGGTGCCGCCGATGATATTGCCGGCCAGGGTGGGCAACCCGAAGCGCAGCACGAAGTCCGCCCAACTGGCCTCTCCGGCGAACACCAGATAAAGAATCTCGCTGGCGCCGACGATGATGTGTGGGAACTCACCGATCGCCACCACATAGGTCATGATCAGGATCACCCAGGCCTTGGCCTGGTCCGCCGAGGGCATCACCCACACCATGGTGGCGATCACCCAGCCGGCGATGATGCTCTTGGAGAACATCTCGAAAGGGCTGTTCTCCAGCACCTTGTGGCCCAGGTCCAGGAAGGCGCTGCCCACCTCCGGCGAGAACATGGGCAAATGCAGAAAGGTAAAGGCGGCGATGCCGGCGCCGACCACGTTGCCGGCCAGCACCACGCCCCACAGGCGCATCAGGCACCACAGCTTGCCCAGCGTGGGGTGGCTCATGAAGGGCAGCACCGCGGTCACGGTATTCTCGGTGAACAGTTGCTGGCGGGCCAGGATCACGATCAGAAACCCCAGGGTGTAGCCCATGCCGCCAATCAGAAAACCGGCGTTGTTGTCCGGCAGATGGGCGTCCAGCAGACCCCGGGCCATCAACGAGGCGCTCATGGAGATGCCGGCGGCGATCGCCGACCACAGCAACGCCATGGCGTCGCGCTCCAGCTCCTTCTCGCCGGCCACGCGCAGCCGTTCATGCACCGCCGCCGCCCGGGAGGGCAGGTACTTTTCCTGCTCGTCCTCGTCGCCCTGGCCGTCGTCGGCCTCCACGGCCGCCTCCCGGCGTTCCCGCTCAACGGCGTCTTCCCAGGGGCTGCTTTCCTCGTCCTGCTCGGGTCGGTTCTGGTGATCGTTCAAACCGCTCTCCTGTGGGCTGCCGTCAGAGCGTGACGGGTGGCGGAACAGGTACTATAAACCGCCGTACATCAGCGAATCATAAAAGCCGGGTAAAAACCGGGTGCCACCTTTACCCTTGACGAGACGCGGGCTCGAAGAACGAACACCCGCGATCAGCCGCCATGCACCACCAGCACAATGCCCAACCCATACAGCAACAACACCGCCACGCTCTCAAAACCAATACCACCGGGCCCCTGCTCCTCACGCCGGATCAACCCCATCAGCAAGGCGCCGGTCATCAGGATCGACAACGACACCCACACCAGCAGATCGTCGCCCATCTCGGCGTAGATCGAACCGTCCCGGTAGGCGATGTCGGAGGCGGCGGTGAACAGGGTATCGAAGGCGTTGCCGCCGATGATGCCGCCCACCGCCAGGGTCAGAGCGCCTCGCCGCACGGCGGCCACCGAGGTGACCAGCTCCGGCAGGGATGTCACGGTGGCGGTGAGCAGCAGGCCCATGGTGGTCTGCGCCAGACCGGTTTGTTCGGCGATGGCGGTGGCGGCGTTCTCCAGCGCCCAACCGGTGGCGCCGAGCAGCGCGCCCAGGCCGAGAAAGGCAATCAACAGGGTTCGCAGGGAACGCCGCAGATTGTCCTCCTCGGGTACGTCCTCGCGGGTTTCCCGGGTGCGCGCCGGCTGCCACATGGGCTGGTCCCGGGTGCTCTGGATCAACCGCAGACCATACGCATAGGTCGCCAGCAGCACCGGCGTGGCCGGGTGGATGCCGAACAGGGTCACCGGCGGAGCGAAGGCGCCCACCAGGATCACCGCCATCAGGGTTACCAGCAAGGCGCCCTGCATCAGGTTGGCGGCGGAGGCGGCGGCGTGTTCCAGATTGGCGCGCCGGTAGAACAGATCCGCCACGGCGAGAAAAGCAGTCTGCACCGCGATGCCGCCCAGGGCGTTGCTGAGCGCCAGATCCGCGTTGCCCTTGAGGGCGGCGGTCACCGACAGCACGCTGCCGGACAGGGACGTGGTGGCGCCCAGCAGCACGGCGCCCGCCAGGGCCTCGCCCACCCGGGTACGGTCGGCCAGCTCGTCCACCACGGCGGTGATTCTGACGCCGGCGGTGGCGACGATCGCCACGCAGGCGAGGAACACGGCGATGCTCAGGGGCAGGGAATCGTGAAGGAAATCGATGGGGCGCTCCTGTCCGGATCAGGCCCGAGTCTACCGGTTACGGCGGCGGGCAAAAAAGGCCACCGGGTTTACACTTTTTCCACAGTGGCGGGTCGTGAACTTGGTCATGATTGCCGCCGTGACCGCAACAGGGGAACGGCATGCACATCATCACCAGGAGCGTCCTGATGGCCTCCGCCTTGCTGGCCGCCACGCCGGCCCTCGCCGCCGGCGAGCAGGCCGATCCGCGCGGCTGGAACGCTTCGGCCATGGGGATCTATGTGTTCGAGGACCAGGACCGCAACGACGTTGATTATGGCACCGGCCTGCGCTTCGGGCTGGGGCGGCAGCTCGGCGAGCACTGGGACCTGGAATGGAACGGCTTTGGCAACGCCCTGCAAAGGGACCGTGCCGGCGGCCAGCACTGGCAATATGGCCTGGGCGTGGACGCGCTGCGTTATAGGTATCGCGAGGGGCCGTCACCCTATGTGCTGCTGGGCGGCGGCGGCGTTTATACCGATTCCAACCGGGGCACCGACACCAACGGCTTCCTGAATGCCGGCGCCGGCTTGCACTTCCGCGACGTATGGGGCGCTATGGGCCTGCGTATGGAGCTGCGCTACGTGATGGATTTTTCCGACGATGGCAGCGGCAACGAGCCGTTCAACGACGTACGCGCCCTGGTGGGGCTGACCTTCCCGCTGTTCGGCGGTGGAGATCTGCGCACCGAGACCCGCATCATCGAACGCGAACGGGTGGTGGTGAAGCCGGTGCCGATGGCGCCGCCGGAGGTGCTGCATGGCGTCAACTTCGAATTCGATTCCGCGCGTCTGACGCCCAACGCCAAGACCGTTCTGCGCGAGGTCGCCGAACGGCTGGGTGCTTACCCCAACAGTGAAATCGAGATTGCCGGGCATACCGACTCCACCGGCGACGCCGGTTACAACCAGCGTCTCTCGGAGCGGCGCGCCGCTTCGGTGCGGGATTTTCTGATCGATCTGGGCGTCGACCCGGGCCGCCTCCAGGCCAGGGGCCATGGCGACACCCGCCCGGTGGACAGCAACGCCACCGAGGACGGGCGCGAGCGTAACCGCCGCATCGAAATGCGACGCATCCGCTAGCTCAGAAAGCGGCCCAGGTGGTCGTTGACGGTATCGGCGGCTTCCATCTGCACCCAGTGGCCGACATCGTCGAGCAGCACGATGTCGGTGAGGTTGTCCATTAGTTCCGGCATGCGTTTGAGGGCGCGGCCGGCGAACTGGATCACCGGGTCTTCCTTGCCGGCCAGGAAAAACGCCGGCGGGTGGATGCGTTCGCGACCGTCCGCTTTCTGCTGCTCCCAGGAAGCGTCCATGGCCCGGTACCAGTTGATCGGTCCGGTCAGTCCGCTGCGCCGAAAGCTGTCTTCATAGACGTCCAGATCCGCTTCCGTCATCCAGTCCGGCTGCGGGCCGGTGGGCGACTGCAGGATATCGAGCATGCCGGTGGCGGCGCCCTTGACCCGGTACTTCTCCTTCATGCCGGGGCCGGAAATGGCGTGGTACATGCGCTTGAGAAAGTCGCGCACGTCCGCCTCCAGTTCCCGCTCCGGCACCTCCGGCTGCTGGAAATACAGCTGGTAGAAGAAACGATCGCCAAAGGCGGCGCGCATCTGTTCGGTGGGCGCCTTGGGGCCGATGCCCGGGTAGGGCACCGACAGGCCGGCCACGGCCAGCACCCGCTCGGGCTCCTGCCGGGCCACCTGCCAGGCCAGGGCGCAGCCCCAGTCGTGGCCCACCACCCGGGCCTGGTCCACGCCGAAGGCATCCAGAATGCCCATCACATCGGCCACCAGGATGTCCTGGCGGTATGCCGATGCCGGCTTGGGGGCGGCGCTGCGTCCGTAACCGCGCAGGTCCGGCGCCAGTACATGGAAGCCCCGGTCGGCCAGGTAGGGCATCTGGTAGCGCCAGGAATAGCCGCATTCCGGGAAGCCATGCAACATGATCACCGTGGGATTGGCGGGATCGCCGGCGGCGCGCACGAAGAATTCCAGGCCGTTGGCGGTGACCGTGTGCTCCTTGAAATCGTTCATCCTGTTCCTCCAGGTGGTGTTCAGCCGGCGGCGGCCAGGTGGTCGCTGAAGCGATCGCGCAAATGCCGCTTGGATACCTTCCCGGTGGCGGTGTGCGGTAACTCCTCGACGAACAGCACGTCGTCCGGCAGTTGCCACTTGGCGATGCTTTCACCCATATGATCGAGCAGCGCCTGCTTGTCCTGGGCGGCGCCGGGGCGTGGCACCACGATCAGCAGGGGGCGCTCATCCCACTTCGGATGGGGCACGCCGATCACCGCGCACTCGGCCACATCCGGATGGGCGGCGGCCAGGTTCTCCAGGTCGATGGAGCTGATCCATTCGCCGCCGGATTTGATCAGGTCCTTGGCGCGGTCGACGATGTGCAAGGTGCCGTCCTCGTCCAGCGACGCCATGTCGCCGGTGGCGAACCAGCCGTCCTTGTCGAACGCCTTGGCGTTGGCCTCCTCGTTATTGAAGTACGCCTTGATCACGGTGGGGCCCTTTACGTACAGCTCGCCCACGGCTTCACCGTCCTGCGCCACTTCGTGGCCCTCGTCGTCCACCAGTTTCATGCGCACGCCGAACAGGCGGCGCCCGGCGCTGCTTTTGATGTCCAGGCGCTCCTCCAGGGGCAGTTGGTCCTCGCCCTCCACCAGGATGCCCATGCTGCCGGTGGGGTTCATTTCCGTCATGCCCCAGCCCTGCATGGCTTCGATGCCGTAATCCTGCTCGAAGGCGCGCAGCATGCTGCGCGGTGGTGCCGAGCCGCCGATCAGAACCTGGCGCAGGTCGCCGGGCTTGCGACCCCGTTCCTTCATCTCGGTAAGCAGCCCCATCCACACCGTGGGTACGCCCCAGGCGCCGGAGACGTTCTCCCGGTCCATCAGGTCGAACAGGCTGGCGCCGTCCAGCGCCGGGCCGGGCATGATCAGCGAGCAGCCGGTAAGCGGCGCCGCGTAGGGCAGGCCCCAGGCGTTGACGTGGAACATGGGCACCACCGGCAGAATGCGGTCGCCAACCCGGAACACGCCATTGGAGCCGGCCAGGGCGAACAGCGCCTGCAGCAGGCAGGAGCGGTGTGAATAGAGCGCGCCCTTGGGATTGCCGGTGGTGCCGGAGGTATAGCACAGCGCGCAGGCGGTGTTCTCATCCAGCTCCGGCCAGTCGTAGCTCTCCGGCTGGCCTTCCAGCAGCTCCTCGTAGCACAGCAGGTCGTCGCCGTCGGGCATGTGCGCGCGGTCGGTCATGGCCACATAGCGGGTGTGGGCGGGGAACTGGTCGCGCAGGCCGGTGATCAGCGGTGTGAAGGTGGTATCGAAGAAAATCAGGGTGTCGTCGGCGTGGTTGACGATGTAGGCCATCTGGTCCGCCGGCAGGCGCGGGTTGATGGTATGGCACACCGCGCCAATGCCGGCGATGGCGTAGTACAGCTCCATGTGGCGGTAGCCGTTCCAGGCGATGGTGGCTACCCGGTCGCCGGGTTTCACCCCTTGGGCCACCAGAGCGTGGGCCAGCCGCGCCACGCGGCGCCGGGTCTGGCGGTAGGTCTGCCGGTGCTCGCCGCCTTCCACGGTGGCGGAGACAATCTCCGCCTTGGGATGGACCTGGGCGCCATAATCAAGAACGTCCATCAAGGACAACGGCGCGTCCATCATCAGCCCATTCAACATGTGTCTCTCCCTCGCTCGGCCACGGACGATGCCGGGCCGGTGTTTTTATTTTGAACGGTTGTTTTGAAATCGTTGGTGAGCAATTCATACCGACGGCGGGGGAGGGGGTCAAGGCGCGATGGGAACTTTTTGCCACCGGTGTTACTTGAGGTAACAGGGCAAGGAAAAAAATAAGAAAAGTGGCAACAAAGCGCCATTTTTTTCCCGCCGTGTGAAACCCGCCCGCTTCGCGGGCGCGGTGCCGGCTCAACCGCTCCTGGTAGCGAAAACGCCGCCGTTGCGGGCTCTTCCGGGGCACGCGGCGCGCTGGCGCGATCGCCCCGTTGCCCGTCGCAATCGAACATTGCCGGCGGAGATTGTTGGGTTCATGCTGAAAACAGCGTCATCCTTGGGCTGGCGGCTTATTTAGGCCTGCATTGTTGACCTAAGGGTGTCCTGGAAAGAGGATAAAAATTGGCGCTGGACAGATTTATTTTCGTGCGCACATACTACCAAGTATGTTCACGGCACCGCCCCGCGAGCGAGAACGTTTCAGGCGGCGGCATGGATTAACATCGCTTTGCGAGCGCGCATAAAAAAACAAAAAAGCGCGCCCCATAAAAATACCGGAAGCAACGCAGCCCGGGCCTGAGGTCCGGAATGGAAAACATACAGAAAAAGTAAACAAAAAAAGTTGTCGCGTATCCATCGCGGATGGACGCCAAAGTGAAATGCCGGTTCGCCTGGCGAGACGCCAGGCGGCGGCAGAACAACAACAATCGTGGAGAGCGTCATGCTGAAATCCCTTTTCACCTTTATCACTGCCTCGCTGTTGCTGGTCGGTACCGCCGGCGCCGCCGAGACCGTGAAACTTGCCCTGATCGATCCCCTCACCGGCCCCATGGCCGGCGCCGGCCAGCCGGCACTGGAACACCTCAAGTTCGAAGCCAAGCGCATCAACGCCAACGGCGGTATCGCCGGCAAGCAACTGGAAATCGTGGGTCTGGACAACAAGGTAAACCCGCAGGAAAGCCTGGTGCAGTTGCAGAAAGCCATCGACAGCGGCATCCAGTACGTTACCCAGGGCAACGGCTCCTCGGTGGCGTCCGCGCTGATCGGCGCGGTGGGGAAGCACAACCAGCGCAATCCGGGCAAGGAAGTGCTGTATCTGAACTACGCGGCGGTGGACCCCTCGTTCACCAATGAGCGTTGTTCCTTCTGGCATTTCCGCTTCGACGCCAACGCGGACATGAAGATGAACGCGCTGACCACCTACATCGCGGAAAACAAGGACATCAAGAAGGTGTACCTGATCAACCAGGATTACAGCTTCGGCCACGCGGTGTCCAAGGCCGCCCGCGAAATGCTCAAGGAAAAACGCCCCGATATCGAGATCGTCGGTAACGACTTTCACCCGCTCGCCAAGGTGAAGGACTTCACTCCCTACGTGTCCAAGATCCAGTCTTCCGGCGCCGACGCGGTGATCTCCGGTAACTGGGGTCAGGACATCACCCTGCTGGTCAAGGCCGCCGCCGAATTCGGCCTGGACGCGCCCTTCTACACTTACTACGGCGCCAGCTCCGGCGTGGTCACCCAGCTCGGCGACAAGGGCGTGGACCGCATCTATCAGATCAACGAGTACTACGGTGACTTCGAGGATCCGGAGATGGCCAAGCGCCAGGTCGAGATGTACAAGGAAACCGGCTGGGACTTCTACTACCTGCGCTTGAGCACCATGCTCGACATGTTCAAGAAAGCCGCCGACAAGGCCGGCTCCACTGATCCGGTCAAGGTCGCCAAGGCGATGGAAGGTCTGACTCTGGAAACCACCAATGGTGAAGTGGTAATGCGCGCCGAGGATCACCAGATCCAGCTGCCGATGTTCATGTCCGTGATGAAGGACGACATGAAGTACGGCGCCGAAGGCACCGATTACAACTTCCACAAGGTAGCCCGGATCGAACGTGAAGACGTCACCCTGCCTACCACCTGCCGCATGCGCCGTCCCAAGTAAGACGGTCCGGCATCCCTTCGTGATCGTGCAGTAGGGGCAGTGGCCATGGCCACTGCCCCGGGAGCCTTGTCATGCTCGAAATAGTGATTTTCTCGACCCTGAACGGCATCTTGTACGGCCTGTTGCTGTTCATGCTGTCCAGCGGTCTGACCCTGATCTTCTCGATGATGGGCGTGCTTAACTTCGCCCACGCCAGCTTCTACATGCTGGGCGCCTATTTCGCTTATACCCTGGGTATGCACACCGGCTTTTGGCCGGCGCTGATTCTGGCGCCGTTGCTGGTGGGCGGTCTCGGCGCGCTGGTGGAGCGCTTCGGCCTGCGTCGGGTGCACGCCAACGGCCACGTGGCCGAGCTGCTTTTCACCTTCGGCCTGGCCTACGTGATCGACGAACTGGTGCAGATGGTATGGGGTACCGTGGCGGTCGCCTACCGCGAACCGGAGTACATGCGCGAGCCGCTGTTCACTCTGTTCGGCACCGATTACTCCATTTTCCGCGGGGTGGTGATTCTGATTTCCATCCTGATGTTCGTGGCGTTGTGGTACCTGCTCAAGAAAACCCGGGTCGGCCTGATGATTCGTGCCGCCCTGACCCACGGCGAGATGGTCGGCCATCTGGGTCACAACGTGCCGCGTCTGTTCATGGGCGTGTTCGGGTTCGGCTGCGCGCTGGCCGGCCTGGCCGGCGTGATCGGCGGCCCGATCATGGCCACCGAGCCGGGCATGGCGGCGACCCTGGGTCCGATCGTGTTCGTGGTGGTGGTGGTGGGTGGCATGGGCTCCTTGCAGGGCGCCTTCTATGCCTCGCTGCTGATTGGCCTGATCCAGACGTTCTTCGTGGCCATCGACGCCTCGGTGGCGGATCTGGTCAATGCCATGGGGGCCAATCTGGACCCCTACGGTGAGCTGGGCCGTATTTCCCTGGCCACCCTGGCGCCGATGACGCCGTTCATCCTGCTGGTACTGATCCTGATCTTCCGGCCCCGCGGTTTGATGGGGGAACTTGAACCATGAGCCAGGATATGTCCGTTCCCATGCAACCTTCAAAATCCCGCACCTCCCTGCGTGGCCTGGTCCCCTGGGTGGTGTTCGCCGCGGTGCTGCTGTTGCTGCCGGTGGTTTTTCAGGGCAACAGCACCGCCTTTACGCTTCTCAACGTGATTGGCATCAACATTGTCTTCGCGTTGTCCTACAACATGCTGCTCGGCCAGGGGGGCATGTTGTCCTTTGGCCACGCCGTGTTCTTCGGCCTGGGCAGCTACGCGGCCATGCACGCGATGATCGCCATCGACGACGCCTCCTACGCCGGCGAGGGCTTCTGGGCCCACGTACCGGTGGTGGGCATGCCGGTGATCGGCATGATCGCCGGCGGCCTGGTGGCCCTGGTGCTGGGCTGGCCGTTCTGCCGGCGCGCCGGTACCGCCTTCGCCATGATCACTCTGGGTCTGGGCGAAATGGTGGCGGCGGCGGGGCAGATGTTCCCGTCCCTGTTCGGCGGCGAAGCCGGTATTTACGGTAACCGCATGGTCGGGCCGCAGTGGTTCGGCCTGGAACTGGCGCAGTCCGACGATGTGTACTGGTTCATGGCGTTCTGGACCTTCGTGGCGGTGTTCGCCATGTGGGCTTTTACCCGCACGCCCTTGGGGCGCATGTCCAATGCGGTGCGCGACAACCCGGATCGTCTGCAATTCATCGGCTACCCGCCGCGCAATATCCGTTTCATGATCTTCATCGCCTCCGGTTCCTTCGGTGGCCTGGCCGGCGGCATGGCGGCGGTCAACTATGAAATCATCACCCCCGAGGCCCTGGGGCTGATCCCCTCCGGCCTGGCGCTGCTGATGGCGGCCGTGGGCGGGCTGGGCGTGTTCTACGGCCCGATCATGGGCGCCATCGTGGTGACCCTGATGAACTCCATGCTCAGTGACTACACCGACGCCTCGATTCTTTACGTGGGCCTGGTGTTCCTGTCCATCGTGATGTTCGCGCCGCGCGGTCTGGGCGGCGGCATCGAGCAGGTGCGGGTTGCCTGGCGCGAAGGTGACCTGGCTCGGCGCTTGCCGGGCTGGTTGTCCGGCGCCTTGGCGGTGGGGCTGATCATCGTCGGCATGGTGGTGCTGGTGGAGATGCTGTTCCAGGCCACCCACGGTGACGATGAATTCGCTCAGGTACTGGGCATGGAATTCGACGCCGCCGCGCTGTGGGGCTGGCTCACCGCCGCGGTGCTGGTGGTTCTGGGCGCGGTGATCAAGCGCGCCACCAACAAGCTGCGGGAGGATCAGGCATGAGCGCACTGTCCATCAAGGGGCTGACCAAGAGCTTTGGCCCCGCGGAAGTGATCTGCGGCGTCGATCTGGACGTGGCGGAGAATGAAGTTCACGCGGTGATCGGCCCCAACGGGGCCGGCAAGTCCACCTTCTTCAACCTGCTGTCCGGGGCGTTCGCGCCCAGCGGTGGTGAAATCTACCTGAAGGGGGAGCGCATTGACGGCCTCACGCCGGAGAAAATCCAGCAACGGGGCCTGTCGCGCTCGTTCCAGGTCTCCAATGTGTTCGGCAACCTGTCGGTGTTCGAGAACATTCGCTGCGCCTGCTTCAAGCAAAGTGGCGCCGGCTATGTGTTCTGGCGTTCGGCGGCCAAGGTGCGCGCGGCCAACCAGCGCGCCGAGGAAGTACTGGATATGATCGGTCTGCAGGCGCTGCGTGATGTGCCGGCGGGCGCGTTGCCCTACGCCAGCCAGCGGGCGCTGGAAATCGGCATGACCATCGCCTGCGGCGCCGACGTGGTACTGCTCGATGAGCCCACCGCGGGCATGAGCAACACCGAGACCACCCAGGCCATCAACCTGATCCGGCAGGTCGCCGAGGGCCGCACCCTGATGATCGTGGAACACGACATGGGCGTGGTGTTCGAGCTGGCCGACCGTATCTCGGTGCTGGTGTACGGCAAGATCATCGCTACCGGCACGCCGGAGGAGATCCGCAACGATCCGCGGGTCAAGGAAGCCTATCTCGGGGAGGAGGCGGCATGATGCTGGAAGTCAACGACCTGCACGCCTACTACGGCAAGAGCCATATTCTCAATGGCGTCAATTTCTCCATGCAGGAAGGGGAAGTAGTGGCCCTGTTGGGCCGCAACGGCGTGGGCCGCTCCACCACGGTGAAATCGATCATGGGCGAGGTGCCGCCGCAGGGCTCGATTCGTTTCCGTGGCGAGGAAATCGCCGGGATGCCCAATCACCGGATCGCCCGGCGCGGGCTCGGCTACGTGCCCGAGGACCGGGATATTTTCCCGACCCTGACGGTGCGTCAGAACCTGGAGCTGGGCATCAAGAACACCCGCAAGCCGGGCAAATGGAAGGTGGAACAGTTCCTGGATATGTTCCCCAACCTGGCACGCCGGGCGGATTCGCCGGCCGGCGTGCTGTCCGGTGGCGAGAAACAGATGCTGACCATCAGCCGCACGCTGATGGGCGATCCGGAGCTGATCATGATCGACGAGCCCACCGAGGGGCTGGCGCCACTGATCGTCAAGCAGATCGGCGAGCTGATTTCGGAGATCGCCAAGGCCGGTGTGTCGATTCTGTTGGTGGAGCAGAAGCTTTCCATCGCCATGGATATTTCCCACCGGGTGCTGGTGATGGGCCACGGCCAGATCGTCTTTGAAGGTACCCCCGAGGAATTGCGCGAGGATGAAGCCACCCGTAAGGAGTGGCTGGAAGTCTGACCGCGTGTTGTTTGTGTTCCATCGTCAATGGGCTGGCCCGCTTCGGCGGGCTTTTTTTTGGTGCGTCGTTTTTGAGCGGGGGTGTTACCTATGGTAACCATTGGCCCCCGTATCGGGCCGGCGTGAATCGGATCGTGACGCGCGCGCCATGGCCGAACGACGTCATGGCATTCTCCAAGTTGTTGTTTTCAAAGCAATGATGATGATCTTCCAGCGGGTATGGGAGGCCTGTATGGACAGCTTCGTCGGCTGCCTTTTATTATCTCTCGCGTGAGTTAATGAAGTGAGCGCCGCTCGGCGTCGCCGTTTCGTTCCGTTCGAGCGATAAAATAACAACGTTGGAGAGCACCATGGTGAGACCCTTCCTCAAGCTGTTCGCCGTTTCCCTGGTTCTGCTGTCGGGCCTGGCCCGGGCGGCGGACGCGGAGCCGGTACGCTTTGCGCTGATCGATCCCCTGACCGGCCCGATGTCGGTGGTGGGCCAGCCGGCATTGGCCCAGCTTCAGTTCACCGCCGAGCGTCTCAACCGGGACGGCGGCATGGACGGTCATCCGATCGAGATCGTCGGGTATGACAACAAGATCAATCCCCAGGAAAGCCTGGTGCAGTTGCAAAAGGCGATTGACGACGGCATTCGCTACATCATTCAGGGCAACGGTTCCTCGGTGGGTTCCGCGCTGCTGAGCGCGATCAACAAACACAATCAGCGCAACCCGGATGACCGGGTTCTGTATCTGAACTACGCGGCCATCGAGCCGTCGTTCACCAACGAACGCTGTTCCTTCTGGCATTTCCGCTTCGATTCCCACGTGGACATGAAAATGAACATGCTCACGGATTGGATCGCCGACAATCCGGACGTGAAGAAAGTATTCCTGATCAACCAGGATTACAGCTTCGGCCATACCGTGTCCGAGTCCGCCATGCGCATGCTCAAGAAGAAACGTCCGGACATCGAGATCGTCGGCAACACCTTCCATCCGCTGGGCAAGGTGAAGGATTTCTCGCCTTATATTTCCAAGATCAAATCGTCCGGCGCGGATGTGGTGATCACCGGCAACTGGGGCCAGGACATCAACCTTCTGATCAAGTCCGCTGCCGAGTACGGCGTGGATGTCCCCTTCCTGACCTATTACGGCAGCACCCCGGGCACCATCACCCAGGTGGGTGACAAGGGCGTGGACCGGGTCTACCTGATCGCCGAATATCACGGCGATTTCACCGATCCGGAGATCGCCGAGCGTCAGGTCAGTCTCTACAAGGAGAAAGGCTGGGATTACTACCCGCGCGTGGCGGCGATGCTGGAAATGATGAAAAAGGCCGGTGACGAGGCGGGCAGCGTCGATCCGCTGGCGGTGGCGAAGACGCTGGAAGGCCTGGAATACGACGCCGCCGGCGGCCATCTGACCATGCGCGCCGCCGATCATCAGTTGCAAATGCCGCTGTACCTGTCCGTGCTCAAGGACAACATGAAGTACGGCGCCGAAGGCACCGACTACAACTTCCATCAGGTGGCGCGTTTCGATGCGGATCAGGCGACCCTGCCCACCACCTGTCGCATGCGCCGCCCGGACTGATCCCGCCTTCTTCCGGTTCGATTCTTACGCGCGCTTTTATTCCGCGATTTAAATGGGGCGGCGGCACACCGCCGTCCCGGGAGTCGTTTGATGCTCGAGGTAATCGTCTTTTCCACGCTTAACGGGCTGCTCTATGGGCTGCTTCTGTTCATGCTGTCCAGTGGTTTGACGCTGATTTTCTCGATGATGGGCGTACTGAATTTCGCCCACGCCAGTTTTTACATGCTCGGCGCCTACTTCGCCTATGCGCTGGGGCTGCATATCGGGTTCTGGCCGGCGCTGTTCCTGGCGCCGCTGCTGGTGGCGGTGCTCGGCGCCGTGGTGGAACGCTTCGGCCTGCGGCGCGTGCATGAGAATGGTCATGTGGCGGAGCTGCTGTTCACCTTCGGGCTGGCCTATGTGATCGACGAAACCGTGCACCTGCTGTGGGGCTCGATCCCGGTGTCCTACAGCGCGCCGGAAGCCCTGCGCGCGCCGCTGTTCAGTCTGTTTGGCACCGACTACTCCATCTATCGGGGCGTGACCATGATGATCGCCATCCTGATGTTCGTGGCGCTCTGGTTCCTGCTCAAGAAAACCCGGGTCGGCCTGATGATCCGCGCGGCGCTGACGCACGGCGCCATGGTCGGCCACCTTGGCCATAACGTGCCGCGTTTGTTCATGGGCGTGTTCGCGTTCGGCTGCGGGCTGGCGGCCCTGGCCGGCGTGATCGGCGGCCCGCTGCTGAGCACCGAGCCGGGCATGGCGCAGTCGTTGGGCCCGGTGGTGTTCGTGGTGGTGGTGGTCGGCGGCATGGGGTCCCTGTTGGGGGCTTTCTACGCTTCACTGCTGATCGGCCTGGTGCAGACCTTCTTCGTGGCCCTGGATGTGTCGATCGGTGATTTGCTCAACGGGCTGGGTTTCGCCGTGGACCCCTATGGCGAGGTTACCGGCATCACCCTGGCGTCGATCGCGCCGATGACGCCCTTCATTCTGTTGGTACTGATTCTGATTTTCCGCCCGCGTGGCCTGATGGGGGAGCTTGAACCATGAATGAATCGCTTTCCTGGTGGCGCCCGGTGGCGCCCTGGGCGATCAGTGCGCTGGTACTGGTGACCCTGCCTCTGGTGGTGGCCGGTAACGGCACGTTCAGCATCATCAACGTGGTCGCCATCAACATCGTTTTCGCGCTGTCCTACAACATGTTGTTGGGTCAGGGCGGCATGCTGTCCTTTGGCCATGCGGTATTTTTCGGGTTGGGTGCCTATGGGGCGATCCATGCCATGAATCTGATCGGCGAGGCCGGTTACGACGGCCACGGTTTCTGGGCGTTTTTCCCGGTCTATCTGCTGCCGCTGGTCGGCTTCGCGTGCGGCGCTCTGGCGGCGCTGGTGGTGGGCTGGCCGTTCTGCCGGCGCGCCGGCACCGCCTTCGCCATGATTACCCTCGGCCTGGGTGAGCTGGTCGCCGCCGGCTCGCAAATGTTCCCCACCGTGTTCGGCGGCGAGGCGGGCGTGTTCAGTAACCGCATGGTGGGCCCGGTGTGGTTTGGCCTGGAGCTGGCTCAGCCCGCCGACGTGTACTGGTTCATGGCGTTCTGGACCCTGGTGGCGGTGTTCGCCATGTGGGCGTTTACCCGCACGCCCCTGGGGCGCATGTCCAACGCGGTACGCGATAACGCCGACCGGCTGCAGTTCATCGGCTACCCGCCACGCAACCTGCGGTTCCTGGTGTTCATCGCCGCGGGCGGCTTCGCCGGGCTCGGCGGCGGCATGGCGGCGGTGAACTACGAAATCGTCACCCCGGAATCCCTGGGCCTGCTGACCTCGGGCCTGGCCCTGCTGATGGCCGCGGTGGGTGGTCTGGCCGTGTTCTACGGACCGATGGTCGGTGCCATCCTGGTCACGGTGATGAACTCCCTGCTCAGTGACTACACCGATGCCTCGATATTGTACGTGGGGCTGGTGTTCCTGGCGGTGGTGATGTTCGCCCCCGGCGGGCTGGGCGGCGGCATCGAACAGGTGCGTCTGGCCTGGCGGCGCGGCGACCTGGGCGCGCACCTGCCGGGTTGGCTGGGCGGAGCCCTGGCGGTGCTGCTGATCGCCCTCGGGCTGGTGAGCACCATCGAACTGGTTTATCAGATCAGCCATGGCCGCGACAAGCTGGCGCGGCTGCTCGGTCTGGAACCGGACCCGGCCTCGCCGCTGGTGTGGTTGGGCATTATCACGCTGTTCGCCGCCGGCTATGGCGTGGCGCGCGTCAGCGGACGATATCGGGAGGCACGCGCATGAGCGAAGCATTGAACATTCTTGGGCTGAAGAAAAGTTTTGGTCCCGCCGAGGTGATCCGTGGTGTCGATCTGACCGTGGCCCGTGGTGAAGTGCATGCCGTGATCGGTCCCAACGGGGCCGGTAAATCCACGTTCTTCAATCTGGTGTCCGGTGCGTTCGCGCCGAGCGCGGGCCAGGTGAGTCTGCACGGCCGGCGTATCGACGGTCTGGCGCCGGAGAAAATTCAGCAGCGTGGCCTGGCCCGTTCCTTTCAGGTCAGCAACGTGTTCGGCAATTTGTCGGTGTTTGAAAATCTCCGGTGCGCCTGCTTCAAGCAAAGCGGGGCGGGCTACGCCTTCTGGCGCCCGGCCGGGTCGGTGAAGCGGGCCAACCGTCGTGCCGAGGAAGTGTTGGAGATGATCGGCCTGAGGGCGCTTCGCGACAGCCCCGCCGGCGCCTTGCCCTATGCCAGTCAGCGTGCTTTGGAAATCGGCATGACCATCGCCGGGGACGCCGACGTGGTGCTGCTGGATGAACCCACCGCCGGCATGAGCAACACCGAAACCACCCAGGCGGTGTCGCTGATCCGTCGTATCGCGGAGGGGCGCACCCTGATGATCGTCGAGCACGACATGGGGGTGGTGTTTGAACTGGCGGATCGTATCTCGGTGCTGGTGTACGGCGAGATCATCGCCACCGGCACGCCGGACGCGATCCGTAACGATCCACGGGTCAAGGAAGCCTACCTGGGCGAGGAGGCGGCGTGATGCTGGAAGTCAAGGACCTGCACGCCTACTACGGTAAGAGTCATATTCTCAACGGTGTCGATCTTTCCATCGGCGAAGGGGAGGTGGTATCGCTGCTCGGCCGCAATGGCGTGGGCCGCTCCACCACCGTCAAGGCGATCATGGGCGAAGTCCCGCCGCGGGGTTCGATCCGCTTTCGCGGCGAGCAGATCGCCGGGCTGCCCAACCATCGCATCGCCCGCAAGGGATTGGGCTACGTGCCCGAAAGTCGGGATGTGTTCCCGACCCTGACGGTGCGGGAGAACCTGGAGCTGGGCGTCAAGAACACCCGCAGGCCGGGTAAATGGAAGGTACCGCAGTTCCTCGACATGTTTCCCAATCTGGCGCGGCGCGCGGATGCCCCGGCCGGTGTCTTGTCCGGCGGCGAGAAACAGATGCTCACCATCAGCCGCACTCTGATGGGCGACCCGGCGCTGATCATGATCGACGAACCCACCGAGGGGCTGGCGCCGTTGATCGTCAAGCAGATCGGGGAGTTGATCGCCGAGATCGCCGCGGCCGGCGTGTCGATCCTGCTGGTCGAACAGAAGCTCTCCATTGCCATGGACATCTCCCACCGGGTGTTGGTGATGGGCCACGGGCGCATCGTGTTCGAAGGCACGCCGGCGGCGCTGCGTGGCGATCAGACGGTGCGTGGCGAATGGCTGGAAGTATGAACGGCGGGGGCGGTGGAATGGGTGACGCGATGGCGCGGGTTTCCGCCGGGACGCTACGGGGGCGCCGCCAGCGGGATCTGAATATCTTCAAGGGGATACCCTACGCGCGCCCGCCGGTGGGCGCGTACCGCTGGCGGCCACCACAACCCATGCCGCCCTGGTCCGGCGTGCGTGACGCCACTCACTTCGGTCCGGCCTGTCCGCAGCCGGCGTCGCGGCCGGGCAGTCTTTACGCGCCGGCGCTGCCGGGGCTGAATGAGGATTGCCTGACGCTCAACATCTGGGCCCCGGCGAACGCGCGGGGCGCGCCGGTGCTGGTCTACATTCATGGTGGCTCGCTGAATACCGGCGGTGGCGCCGAACCCATGCTGGACGGCGCCGCCCTGGCGCGCCGTGGTCTGGTGGTGGTGACCCTCAACTACCGGCTGGCGGTGCTTGGTTATCTGGCCCACCCGGCGCTCAGCGCCGAATCCGAGCACGGCGTATCCGGCAACTATGGCCTGCTCGACCAGATCGCGGCGCTGCGTTGGGTGCGCGACAACATCGCCGGGTTCGGCGGTGACCCGGACCGGGTCACCGTGGCCGGCGAATCCGCCGGCGCGCTCAGCGTCCTGTATCTGCTGGCGTCGCCGCCGGCGCGGGGCCTGTTCCAGCGGGCCATCGCGCAGAGTGCCTACCTGATTTCCCATCCGGCCCTGGCTCACCGGGAATGCGGTGAGATGCCCGCCGAGGAAATCGGCGAACGGCTTGCCCACGCGCTGGGCGCGCGGCGGATCGCGGACCTGCGTGCCCGGGATGCCGCCGAGCTGGTCCAGGCGGCGGCGGACGCCGGCTATATGCCGCTGGGCAATGTGGACGGTCACTGGCTGCCGCGTCAGCCGCTGGACGTGTTCGACCGTGGCGAGCAGGCGCCGGTGCCGCTGCTGGCCGGCTTCAACAGTGGCGAGGTGCGTTCGTTGCGTTTCCTGTTGCCGCCAGCGCCCGCCGACAACGCCGTCGGCGAGCGCGCCATACGGGATGGCTATGGCGACCTGGCCGATACCTTCCTGCGCATCTATCCCATCGGCGATGGCGAGGAGGCGCGCCTGGCGGCGCTGCGTGACGCTTTGTACGGCTGGACCGCCGAGTATTTGGTGAGAGCGCGTACGGCACGCGGCCAGGACGCCTGGCTGTATCTGTTCGACCACGGTTACCCCGCCGCCAACGAACGTGGCTTACACGGTTTTCATGCCGCCGAGATTCCCTATGTGTTCGGCACCGCCGCGCGTACCACCCCGCTGTGGCCGCGCATTCCCGACAATGACGGTGAACGCCGGCTGTCGCGGGCGCTGGGGGATTACTGGGCGGCGTTTGTGCGCGACGGCCAGCCCGCCGCCGTGGACCAGCCCCGCTGGCCGGCCCATGGCGAACATCCCCGTGGCCGCTGGCTGCATATTGGCGCGGCGCCAACCCCGGTGGTCGATCCCATGCCGGGCCGTTTCGCGCTGCATGACGAACTGGTACGTCGCCGGCGGCGCGCCGGCGATACCCCCTGGAACTGGAACATCGGCATCGCGGCGCCGCCGCGGTCGAGCGCGACATCGGAGGCACCATGACGGACGGCGCGATGCAGCGTTACACGCTGACCCTGAATAAATTTCTCGACCATGCCGCTAAATGGCACCCGCATGCCGGTGTCAGCGGCGCGCTGGACGATGGCGGGGTGGAGCAAACCGGTTATCTGGTGCTGCGGCGCCGCGCCCGCCGGATCTCGGCGTTGCTGGCCGGTCTCGGTATCGGTGTCGGTGACCGGGTGGCGACGCTGGCCTGGAACAGCCGCGCCCACCTGGAAGCCTGGTACGGCATCATGGGAATGGGCGCGGTCTGCCATACCCTCAATCCCCGTCTCACCGACAGCCAAAGTGCCGCCATGGCGCGTCAGTCCGGCGCCCGCGTACTGATCGTCAGCGCCGATCTGGCACCGCTGGGCCAGCGCATCGCCGCCCTGGCGCCGGCCCTGACCGAGCTGTTCGTGATCGATGGAGACGGCGAGCCGCCGGCCCTGGAGTCGGCCTTGGAAGACCTGGACGATACGGCGGTAAGCTGGGGCGATTTCGATGAACACAGTGCTTCCGGGCTGTGCTTCACTTCCGGCACCACCGGTGATCCCAAGGGGGTGCTCTATGATCACCGTTCCATTTACCTGCAGACCCTGCGGTTGCTGCAGGCGGATGTGCTCGGCCTCGGTTTCGGTGACCGGGTGCTGGCGGCGGTGCCCATGTTTCACGCCAACGCCTGGGGATTGCCATTCGCGGCGCCGGCCGCGGGCGCCGACCTGGTGTTTCCGGGCCGCCACCTGGATGGCGCCAGCCTGGCGCGCCTGATCGCCACGGAGAACGTCACCCTGGCCGCCGGCGTGCCCACCGTCTGGCTCGGCCTGCTTGAGCATCTGGAAGCGCAGGGCGGTGAACTGCCATCCTTGAAACGCATTCTGGTTGGCGGCGCGCCCATGTCGGCGACGCTGATGGCGCGGCTCGAGCAGCGTCTGGGCGTCAGTGTGCAGACCAGTTGGGGAATGACCGAACTTTCCCCCCTGGGCACCATCACGCCCGCCGCCGAGCCACGGCGCGATGCCGCGTCGGCGGGCCGGGTGGCGGTTGGCATGGATCTGTTGCTGACCGATGAGCAAGGCACGCCGCTGCCCGAGCAGCGCAACGTTGAAGGGCACCTCCGAGTGCGTGGCGCCGCCGTGGTGGAGCGTTATCTTGGCCAGCGACACGGTGCTCTGGACGAGCGCGGCTGGTTCGCCACCGGCGACCTGGCGCGCATCGACGAGCAGGGCCGGCTGACCATTACCGGCCGCGCCAAGGACCTGATAAAGTCCGGCGGCGAATGGATCAACCCGGCGGAGCTGGAGGCCATCGCCGGCGCGCTCCCGGCGGTGGCACAGGCGGCGGTGATCGGTCGCCGTGATGGACGCTGGGGGGAACGGCCGGTGCTTGTTATCGAAACCAAGCCCGCGCAAACCATCGAGGATCGAGAAATACTGGACGCCATGCGCGACCGCGTGGCTTCATGGTGGCTGCCCGACGCGGTGGTGCGCGTGGACCGCATGCCACTGGCCGGTACGGGAAAAATCGACAAAAAACGCCTGCGCGCGGAATTTGGCCAAGCTTGACCGGTTTCGCGCCGACCCGACGAGTCTTAACAACGATGACAGCCCGAGAAAAGCCCGCCGGCAAGGCGGCCAGCGGTGCGCGGCGCAAGGGGCCGAGCCGGGCCGAGCGCCGCGCCGAGATGACCGAGCGGATTCTGGACGCGGCGGAGTACCTGTTCTCCCAGCATGGCCTGCATGGCGTGACGCTGAAGGATGTGGCCAGACGCATCGACGTGCATCACACGCTGATCAACTATTACTTCGATGACAAAAAGCAGCTTTTCGACGCCGTGTTCGCGCGCCGGGCGGTGGAGACCAGCAGCCGGCGCATGACCGCCCTGGACGACTATGAGCGTTCCTGCGACGGCGCGCCCACCGTGGAGGGGGCGCTGCACGCCTATCTGGATACCGACCTGGATACCTACATTCAGGGCGGCGAGGGCTGGCGCAACTACGCCGCGTTCGCCGCCCAGGTGGCGAACACCCCGGAGTGGGGCGCGGAGATGATGGACAAGCACTTTGATCCGGTGGTGCTGCGTCTCATCGACCTGCTCAGGAAGGCGCTGCCGGACGCCACGGAGGAAGACATTTTCTGGGGTTATCATTTCGTCACCGGTGCCCTGGTGCTGACCCTGGCGCGTACTGGTCGTATCGACAAACTGTCCGGCGGGCTGTGCCGGTCCGACGACTTTGAAGCGGTGAAGAAACGCATGGCCCGTTTCATGGCCGCCGGCCTGATCGAGATCTGCGAGGGGCGTGAGCCCCCAGCCTGGGATCGCGTCTGAATCGAGAATAATAAAAAGGCCGCGTCAGCGGCCCTCGTGCGGTGATGATTCTTGGGAAGGGGCGTCGGTTGACGCGATCGTCACCACGATAATGGCCGGTGTGTTTTGGGGACACACCGGCCTGCTGACGCGGCAAAGCGTTGCCGGGCCCGGAAAGGGACGGGCCCGGCGATTCGATGAAGCGTTTAGAATACTTCGAACAGGCCGGCGGCGCCGATGCCGCCACCCACGCACATGGTCACCACCACGTATTTAACGCCGCGACGCTTGCCTTCGATCAGCGCGTGGCCGGTCATGCGCGCGCCGGACATGCCGTACGGGTGGCCAATGGAGATGGCGCCGCCGTTGACGTTGTACTTGTCCGGGTCGATGCCGAGCGTATCACGGCTGTACAGACACTGGCTGGCGAACGCCTCGTTGAGTTCCCACAGGCCGATGTCGTCGACGGTCAGGCCAAAGCGCTTGAGCAGTTTCGGCACCGCGAACACCGGGCCGATACCCATTTCGTCGGGATCGCAACCGGCCACGGCCATGCCACGGTAGGCGCCCAGCGGGGCCAGGCCGAGACGCTCGGCTTCCTTGGCTTCCATCAGCACGCAGGCGCTGGCGCCGTCGGAAAGCTGGGAGGCGTTGCCGGCGGTGATGAACTTGCCTTCCGGCACGGACATGCCGTCCTTGAACACCGGCTTCAGGCTCTGCAGCCCTTCCAGGGTGGTTTCCGGACGGTTGCCTTCGTCCTTGGAGAGGGTCACTTCCCGGTCGGAAATTTCCTTGGTCTCCTTGTTCATCACCTTCATGCTGGTGGTCAGCGGCACGATCTCGTCGTCGAACTTGCCGTCCTGCTGTGCCTGGGCGGTGCGCATCTGGGATTGGAACGCGTACTCGTCCTGGGCATCGCGGGATACGTTGTAGCGGTCGGCCACGATCTCGGCGGTTTCCAGCATGCTCATGTAGATGTCCGGGCGGTGCTCCACCAGCCACGGATCACGGGCGCGGAAGGTGTTCATCTTGTCATTCTGCACCAGTGAGATGGACTCCAGGCCGCCGGCCACGGCCACGTCCATGTTGTCCACCATGATTTCCTTGGCGGCGGTGGCGATGGCCATCAGGCCGGAGGCGCACTGACGGTCCATGGTCATGCCGGCCACGGAGGTCGGCAGGCCGGCGCGCAGCGCGCACTGACGGGCCACGTTGCCGCCGGTGGAGCCCTGCTGCATGGCGGCGCCCATGATTACGTCCTGGATGCTCTCCGGGTCGATGCCGGCGCGTTGCACGGCGTGCTTGATCACATGGCCACCCAACTCCTGGGCCTGGGTGTCGTTGAAGGCACCGCGATAGGCCTTGCCGATCGGGGTACGGGCGGTGGAAACGATTACGGCTTCTCTCATGATGGGCCTCGTTGTTTGAATGTCGTTGAAAAGGGTGGGGCGGACGTCACCGTCAGCCCAGCTTGATGCCCTTGGCGTGGGCGGCCTTGGTCAGAATCTTGGAGACATGCTCGCCGCCATTCTGCATCTCGCGGGCGTTGCTCATGTCGCCGAGCTCCTCGAAGCGCGCGGCGATGGCGTCCGGCGTGCGTTCGCCTTCTTCCAGATAGATGCCGTCGCTTTCCATCAGACGCACCATGGCGTAGCAGCCGGCGCCGGCCAGCACGATGCGGCGGTTGGGCGCCTGGTCGCTGGCCAGGAACAGCACCGCCGGGGTGATTTCCGACGGTTCCAGCAGTGCCAGTACTTCCTTGGGCATCAGATCCTCGGTCATGCGGGTGGCGGCGGTGGGCGCCACGCAGTTGACCTTGATGTCGTATTTCTCGCCTTCCAGGCACAGGGTGTTCATCAACCCGGCCACGCCCATCTTGGCGGCGCCGTAGTTGGCCTGGCCGAAGTTGCCGTACAGACCGGAGGTGGAGGTGGTCATGATCACGCGGCCATAACCTTGCTCGCGCATTACCGGCCACACCGCCCGGGTACAGATGGCGGAGCCGGTCAGGTGCACGGCCACCACCTTGTCCCAGTCGCTCATGTCCATCTTGGCGAAGCTCTTGTCGCGCAGAATGCCGGCGTTGTTGACCAGAATATCGACGCGGCCCCACTGGTCCAGGGTCTGCTGGACCATGGCCGACACCTGTTCCTCGCTGGAAACGTCGGCGCCATTGGCGATTGCCTCGCCGCCGGCGGCGGTGATTTCCGCGACCACCTTCTCGGCGGCCTCGCTGGACCCGCCGCTGCCGTCGCGGGCGCCGCCGAAGTCATTGACCACCACCTTGGCGCCCAGGCGGGCCAGTTCCAGGGCGTGGGACCGGCCCAGGCCGTTGGCCGCGCCGGTGACGATGGCCACCCGGCCTTCGAAATTAATACTCATGCATTTCTCCTAAATGTAGCCGCGCCTACGGTGACAAAATCAGCCGAGAATAATCAGGCTCAGCCATTCGCAGGCGATGGCCGGCTTTTCCACGCCGTCGATCTCGACGCTGATGGCGTAGCGGATCAGCAACTGATTGTCACCACGCGGTTCCACGCTGGCCAGCTTGAAATGACCGCGTACCTGGGAGCCGGAACGTACCGGGTTCAGAAAGCGAACCTTGTCGAAGCCGTAGTTGATGCCCATCACGGTGCCTTCGATGGAGGGCACCACGTCCATGGCCATGGCGGACAGCAGGGACAGGCTCAGGAAGCCGTGGGCGATGGTACCACCGAACGGTGTTTCCTTGGCGGCCCGTTCCGGGTCCACATGAATCCACTGCGGGTCCTCGGTGAGATCGGCGAACGCATCAATGCGGCTTTGATCCACCGGGAACCAGCGGGAGGTGCCCAGGTCCTGACCGACCTTGGCTTGCAGTTGTTCGACGTTGAGCGTGTTGTTGGACATTGTCGTGCTCTCCTTAACTTCAGTAACCGCGCAGGGCGGCGAAGCGGTCGGCGCAGTAGTTGGCGTCGCCCAGGGTTTCGCCGCCGGCGCGCGCGCGCTTGAGGAAGAAACCGATGTCGAATTCATCGGTCATGCCGATGCCACCGTGCATCTGAACGCCTTCCTGACCGGCCAGCAGGGCCACCTTGGCGGCCTTGGACTTGGCGGCCAGCACCAGCTGGTCGGCGTCCTCGGCGCCCCGGTCGCAGGCGTCCAGGGCCTGCATCGCCAGCGCCTCGCTCATGGCGACCTCGCCACTGAGCAGGGCGGCGCGGTGCTGCAGTGCCTGGAAGGTGCCGATCAGACGACCGAACTGCTTGCGCTCCTTGAGGTAGGCCAGGGTGCGCTCGAACACTTCCAAGGCCAGCCCGGACAGCTCCGCGGCCAGCACCGCGCGTCCGGCGCGCAGCGCCGCGTCCAGGGCGGCGGCGCCGTCCGCCATGGCTTCGGCGGGGGCGTTGTCAAAGCGCACCCGCGCCGCGTTGCGGTCATCGGCCATGCGCGTGCGCTCGATGGTCACGCCCCCGGCGTTCGGGTCCACCAGGTAAAGGCCGGCGCCGTTATCGCCCTGCGCGGCCACCAGCAGCAGGTCCGCCACGTGGCCATCCAGCACCAGCAGCTTGGCGCCGCTCAGGGTGCCGTTTTCCACCCGGGCCTGGATCGCCTCGGGACGGTGCTTGGCACCGTCGTCCACGGCCAGGGCGGTGATCGCGCGGCCCTCGGCGATGGCCGGCAGCCACTCGGCCTTCTGGGCGTCGCTGCCGCCGGCGCTAAGGGCGGCGGCGCCCAGCACGGCGCTGGACAGGAACGGCGTCACCGACAGGTTGCGGCCGATTTCCCGGGCCACCAGGCCGGCGCCCACCAGACCGAAGCCGATGCCGCCGTGTTCCTCGGGCACCAGGATGCCGGTCAGGCCGGCTTCCACCATGGCCTGCCAGAGCGGCTCGTCGTAGCCTTTCTCGTTGTTCTCGTCGCGCAGTTGGCGCAGGTGCGACACCGGGCCCTTGTCGGCCATCAGCCGCGCCACGGAGTCCTGCAGCATCTGTTGTTCGTCGTTGAGTTTCATTGGTCCGACTCCTTATGCGTCCGGCAGGCCCAGCAGGCGTTTGGAAACAATCCCCAGCATCACTTCGGAAGTGCCGCCCTCGATGGAATTGCCCTTGGAGCGCAGCCACTCGCGGGCGTACAGACCACCCATGGTGCGCTCGCTGTCCCACTCCAGGCCTTCCGCGCCCAGCGCGTCCATCATTACTTCGTAGCGGCGCTTGTTGAGCTCGGTGCCGTAGTACTTGAGCACCGCGGACTGGGCGCCCACGCCCTGGCCGGCTTCCGCCTCGGCGCGGATTTTTCCGACCAGCGCCGTGAACGCGATCTGGTCGATCTCCAGACGGGCGATGTCGGCGCGCAGGGCGGTGTCGGCCAGCTTGCCGTTTTCGGTGCCCACGTATTCCGCGGCCAGCGGGCCCAGGGCGCGGCCCTTGAGGAAGCCCGGCGGCTCGCCGCCGATGTTGTTACGTTCGTGGGTGAGCAGGTACTTGGCCACGTCCCAGCCCCGGTTGAGCTCGCCGACCACCTGGTCCTTGTCCACCTTGACGTCGTCGAAGAAGGTTTCGCAGAACGGTGACTCGCCGGAAATCAGCTCGATGGGGCGGGTGGTGACGCCTTCGCTTTCCATGTCGAACAGCACGAAGGAGATGCCGTTATGCTTGGTCGCGTTCGGGTCGGTACGCACCAGGCAGAAGATCCAGTCGGCCTTGTCCGCGTAGGAGGTCCAGATTTTCTGGCCGTTGACCAGGAAGTGGTCGCCCTTGTCCTCGGCGCGGGTCTGCAGACTGGCCAGGTCGGAGCCGGCGTTGGGTTCGGAGTAGCCCTGGCACCAGCGGATCTCGCCACGGCAGATCGGCGGCAGGTGCTGGCGTTTGAGCTCCTCGCTGCCGAACTTGAGCAGTGCCGGCCCGAGCATCCAGAAACCGAAGTTGCTCACCGGCGTGCGCGCGTTGATGCGCTTCATTTCCTCGTCGAGGATCGCCGCCTCTTCCGGGGTCAGGCCCCCGCCGCCGTATTCCTTGGGCCACTGGGGCGCGGTCCAGCCTTTATCGGCCATGCGTTCGAGCCACACCTTCTGTGCCTCGGATTGAAATTCCCATTTACGGCCGCCCCAGCAGTGCTCGGACTGGCTCTTCATGGGTTGGCGCATTTCCTCCGGGCAGTTGGCTTCCAGCCAGGCCCGGGTTTCCGCGCGGAACGGTTCGAGATCCGACATCTGTTTCCTCCCGAGCTGTTTCGAAACAGCTTTTCATTTATAGGCAAGTCGGTCCCAGAGTATGTTGGCACCATAAAAGGGCGTCCAGAGTGAAAAGCGGCATGGTTAACGGCAGTAATGTCATGATCGACCATGCCGTGTGCAAAAGCGGCTAGCCCGATGGTCGGCGACACTCCCGATTTCGGGGCGAAAGTGCCAAAATCGGGCAATGCCGCGCCCCTGATTTTGCTACAGTGGTGCACATTCCCCCCAATGCGAGCCCGGCAAGAGGATTTCATCCATGGCACACCCCCGGGGCGAGCTGGACGCCAGCCCCCGCGACACCATTCTGGACGCGGCGGCACGCGCCTTCATGGAGCGCGGCTTCAAGGCCACCAGCATTGACGATATTGCCCGCCGGCTCGGCGCCACCAAGGGCATGGTTTACCACTACTTCGACTCCAAGGCGGAGCTGTTCTTCGAGATTCACCAGCGCGGCATGGACGCGCTGGTGCAGGCCATCGATCCGGAGCTCAAGCGCGATGCCCCGGCGGCCGAGCGGCTGCACGCCATGGCCCGCCGCCACGTGGCCACCCTGATCGAGACCCAGCATTTCCAGCGGGCCGTGGCCGAAGGGGTGCAGATGCACCTGCGGGTGAGCACCACCGAGGCCCAGCGCCGCGAGCTGACCCGGCTGCAGAACCGCCGGCGGCGCTATGAGCAGGTGTTCCTGCAGGTGCTGTGCGAGGGCATCGAGGAGGGCGACCTGCACGCCAGTGAGCCCCGGCTGGCGATCAAGCCGGTGCTGGGCGCGCTCAACTCGGTGATCAGCTGGTACCACCCGCGCTACGACACCGGCCCCGGCGCGCTCGATGCCCTGGTGGAAGAGGTCACCACCGTGGCCCTGCGTGGTCTCACCGCGCGCTGACCGCCTCGGTAGTGTAGGAGCGGTTCTCGGTCGCGCTTATTTCTTGTTCAGGACTTTTTCTTGTTCAAGAAAGTGTCGAAGATCGCCCGGGTCTCGTCGCTGAACATGCGCTCGCCGAATAACACCGATTCCTTGTTGATCTGCTCGCGCACCGCGTCGGCGCCGTGGCGGGTGAGCTGCTTGGTGTAGCGCATTGCCTGGGGCGGTTTGGCGGCCAGCCGGGCGCCCAGCGCCAGGGCTTGCTCGCGCAGTTCGTCGTCGCCGCAACGGTAGGCCACCAGGCCCATGCGCAGGGCCTCGTCGGCGTCCAGGGTGTCGCCGGCGAGCAGCAGCCGGTTGGCGTTCTGGCGGCCCAGCCGGTTCGGCAGGATCAGGCTGGAGCCGGCTTCGGGCACCAGTCCCAGATTGATGAAGGCGGTGTAGAAGCGGGCGCTGTCGGCGGCGATCACCAGATCGCAGTGCAGCAGCAGGGTGGTGCCGATGCCGGTGGCGTTGCCGTGTACCGCGGCGATCACCGGTTTGTCCAGTTCCAGCAGCCGGTGCACCAGTTGCATGGCGTCGCTCAGCTCGCCGCTGCGGCGTGCCTCCGGGTCGGCGTTGAGGAAATCGCCGATATCGTTGCCGGCGGTGAAGGCGCGCCCATTGGCGTCCAGCAGCAAGGCATTGAGATCGTCGCGGTCGCGGAAATGATCCACGGCGCGGCTCAAATCCCGGTACATTTCCGCGCTCAGGGCATTCAGTTTGTCGGGCCGGTCCAGGGTTACTTCCAGCAGGGCGCCATGCTCGGTGGTGCTCACGAAGCCGCTTTTCAGGTCCAGGCTGCTCATTGTTCTCTCCCAGTCACGCCGTGGCAAAGCAACGAAAATATCGGAATCTCATTTCATAAAGCAAGCATTGCCTGCCGGATCGGTGGGGGCCGCTTTATGCATGGGATTTATTCCGAGGGATGCAAAATATCAATTTCACTAACTTGGGGGGCTGCTCTAGGCTGTTTCCACCAATGCGAGGACAAGCACCCCATGGCCGAGTTTTTCCTGGTCCGGCACGGACAGGCGTCGTTCGGCGCCGATAACTACGACAAGCTGTCCACCCTGGGCCACCAGCAGGCCCGCTGGCTGGGTGAGTATTACCGCGACCGGGGGCTGGGCTTCGATGCCCTGGTCACCGGCGACCTGGTGCGTCACGTGGAAACCGGGCAGGGCATTCTTGAAGGGCTCGGTACCGGGCTCGACGCCGACGTGCAGCCGGGCCTTAATGAATTTGATTTCCACTCCGTGGTGGACGCCTTTCTCAGTGCCCATCCGGATCAGGCGCCGCCGGAGGGCGCGCCCATCGCCGCCTTCTACCGGGTGCTCAAACGCGCCATGCAGCACTGGCAGGCCGACGGTCTGGAAGGGGCCCTGCCGGAAAGCTGGCGCGGCTTCCACGATCGGGTGGCCGCCGCCATGGCGCACATCCAGGACCGGTACGCGGACCGCCGGCGGGTGCTGGTGGTCAGTTCCGGGGGCGCCATCGCCATGTGGATGCGCCACATGCTGGCCACCGCCGATGACACCGTGGTGGAGCTGAATCTTCAGATCCGCAATACCGGGGTCACCCAGGGCTTCTTCAATAAAAACGTCTACCGCTTGTCGGTGTTCAATCAGGTGCCGCACCTGGACCGGGAAGATCGCAGCGACTCGATTACCTACAGCTAATTACTGACCGGAACCCGACGGGTTCCCATGGGAGAGAACGATGGATTTTCAATACTCGGAAAAGACCCAGGACCTGATCAACCAGGTTCGCGACTTTATCGACAATGAAGTGGTGCCCGCCGAGCACACCTACCACGAGCAGTTGGAAAAGAGCCCCTGGGAAACCCCGCCGGTGCTTAACGAGCTCAAGGAAAAAGCCCGCGCCAAGGGGCTGTGGAATCTGTTCCTGCCCAAGGAGCACGGTGAGTGGAGCCCGGGCCTGAGCAACCTGGAATACGCGCCGCTGGCCGAACAGATGGGGCGCCACCACATCGCTTCCGAGTGCTTCAATTGCTCCGCGCCGGATACCGGCAACATGGAAGTGCTGGCCAAGTACGGCAACGCCCAGCAGCAGGAGCAATGGCTCAAGCCGCTGCTGGAAGGCAAGATCCGCTCCGCGTTCGCGATGACCGAGCCGGAAGTGGCGTCCTCCGACGCCACCAACATCGAAACCTCGATCAAACGCGACGGCGACGACTACGTGATCAACGGCCGCAAGTTCTACATCTCCGGCGCCATGCGCAAGAGCTGCGAGATCATGATCGTGATGGGCAAGACCGACCCGGACAACCCCAACCGCCATGAGCAGCAATCCCAGATCCTGGTGCCGGTGAACACCCCCGGCGTTACCGTCAAGCGCCCGATGTTCGTGCTCGGTTCCCCGGACGCGCCGGAAGGCCACGCCGAGGTGATCTTCGAGAACGCGCGCGTGCCCAAGGAAAACATCATCCTTGGCGAGGGCCGGGGGTTCGAGATCGCCCAGGGCCGCCTCGGGCCGGGCCGCATCCACCACTGCATGCGTCTGATCGGCGCCGCGCAGCGCTCCCTGGAGCTGATGTGCAAGCGCGTCAACGAGCGGGTGGTGTTCGGCCAGCCGATGATCAAGCAGGGTTCGGTACGCGAGGACATCGCCAAGAGCTACTGTGAAATCGAACAGGCCCGCTTGCTCACCCTCAAGGCGGCGGACATGATGGATCGGCACGGCAACAAGGAAGCCAAGGAACTGATCGCCATGATCAAGATCGTGGCGCCGAACATGGCCATCAGCGTGATCGACCGGGCAATCCAGATCCACGGCGCCGTGGGTCTCAGCCAGGATACGCCGCTGGCCGGTTTCTTCGCCTACGCGCGTACCCTGCGGCTGGCGGACGGTCCGGATCAGGTGCACATGATGCAACTGGGCCGTAACCTGGCCAAGCAGTACGCCTGAATCAGTTGAAAGTTGAAAGTTAAAAGTTGAAGCGACACAAGACGCGCGTGCACGGCTTGGGTAACCGCCCAGGCCGTGCACGCGTTTCAACTTTTAACTTGTCGCTTTCAACTTTGTTTTTTTAAGGAGGATGCCCATGTCCCAGGTGGACACGCTGGATACCGAACGTCTCGCCGCATACCTGGAAACCCATGTGGACGGTTTCCAGGGCCCGCTGACCGCCACCAAGTTCGACGGCGGCCAGTCCAATCCCACCTTCCATATCCGCGCCGCCTCCGGCGAGTATGTGCTGCGCCGGCAGCCGCCGGGCAAGCTGCTCAAGTCCGCCCATGCCGTGGATCGGGAGTTCCGCGTGATGAGTGCCTTGCGTGACACCGCCGTGCCGGTGCCGCGCATGCATCACCTGTGCGAGGACCGGGACGTCATCGGTTCCATGTTCTACCTGATGGAGTTCTGCCAGGGCCGGATCTTCTGGGACGCGGCCATCCCCGAGGTGGACAACGCCGCCCGCACCGCCATGTACACCGAGATGAACCGCGTGCTGGCGGCGCTCCACGAGGTGGATCTGGAGGCCGCCGGCCTCACCGATTACGGCAAGCCGGGCAGCTACTTCGAGCGGCAGCTGGGCCGCTGGAGCAAGCAATACCGAGCCTCCGAGATCAACCACATCCAGGCCATGGAGGATTTGATGGTCTGGCTGGAGCAACACCAGCCCGCCGACGATGGCCAGGTATCCCTGGTGCACGGCGATTACCGGCTGGACAACATGATGTGGCACCCCGAGGAGCCGCGCGTGATCGCCGTGCTCGACTGGGAGCTGTCCACCCTGGGTCACCCGCTGGCGGACCTGGCCTACCAGTGCATGCAGCTGCGCATGCCGCAGCAGGGCGGCAACCTGTCCGGCCTGCAGGGCAAGGACCGGTCGGCGCTGGGCATTCCCACCGAAAAGGAATACGTGGCCATGTACTGCCAGCGTCGCGGCATCGACCACATCGACCATTGGGAATTTTATCTGGCGTTCAGCTTTTTCCGCCTGGCGGCCATTGCCCAGGGCGTCGCCAAGCGTGCCCAGGACGGTAACGCTTCCAGCAAGAAAGCCGCCGCCGTCGGTCAGGTGGTCGAGCCCCTGGCGCAAATGGCCATGCGGATCGTCCGCGAAGGCGCTTAAAACGATAACGGGAGAGATTTTATGAGCACCAATCTGTTTGATCTGAACGGCAAGATTGCCCTGGTGACCGGCGCCAGCCGTGGTATTGGCGAGGAAATCGCCAGGCTGCTGGCGGAGCAGGGCGCCCACGTCATCGTTTCCAGCCGCAAGATCGACGGCTGCCAGGCGGTGGCCGACGCCATCAACGAGGCCGGCGGCAGCGCCGAGGCGTTCGCCTGCCACATCGGCGAGATGGCCCAGATCGAAGCGATCTTCGAGCACATCAAAAGCACCCACGGCAAGCTCGACATCCTGGTCAACAACGCCGCCGCCAACCCCTACTTCGGCCACATCCTGGACACCCCGGTGTCCGCCTTCGACAAGACCGTGGACGTGAACCTGCGCGGCTACTTCTACATGTCCGTGGAAGGCGCCAGGCTGATGCGCGACAACGGCGGCGGCGCCATCGTCAACACCGCCTCCATCAACGGCCTGTCGCCGGGCCCGATGCAGGGCATCTACTCGATTTCCAAGGCGGCGGTGATCAGCATGACCAAATCCTTCGCCATGGAATGCGCCGAGTTCAACGTGCGCGTCAATGCCCTGCTGCCCGGTCTCACCAAGACCAAGTTCGCCGGCGCCCTGTTCCAGCAGGAAGAAATCTACAAGCGCGCCATCGCCCAGATCCCCATGCACCGCCACGCGGAGCCCAGGGAAATGGCCGGCACCGTGCTGTACCTGGTGTCCGATGCATCCAGCTATGTCACCGGCGAATGCGTGGTGGTCGACGGCGGTTTCACCATATAAACGGCGCTTGATGGAGGTTCTTATGGACCCGATGCTGGATTTCACCGGCAAGGTGGCGCTGATCACCGGCGCCGCCAGCGGTTTCGGTCGCGGTCTGGCCGCCGAGCTGGGCAAGCGCGGTGCCCGCCTGGTGCTCGGCGACATCAACATGGACGCGCTGGATAAACTGGTGGCGGACCTGGAAGCGGGCGGCGTGCAGGCGTTGTCCCGTCGCTGTGACGTATCGTCCGAGGACGACTGCAAGGCAATGGTCGATACCGCCCTGGAACATTTTGGCCGGCTCGACCTGGCCGCCAACAACGCCGGCATCGCCCACGGTTTCATCGGCGTCGAGGAACTCACCGAAGAGGTGCTCGATCAGCAGATGAACGTCAACGTGAAAGGCGTGATGTTCGGCATGAAGTATCAGATTCCGGCCCTGCGCCAAAGCGGTGGCGGCGCCATCCTCAACACCAGTTCCATGGCGGGCATCGGTGGCGGGCCCAAGATCGGCGCCTACGCCGCCTCCAAGCACGCGGTGATCGGCCTGACCCGCACCGCGGCGGTGGAATGTGGCCGCAAGAACATCCGCGTCAACGCGATCTGCCCGTATTACACCCGAACCCCCCTGCTCGAGGGCGACGGCCTGGCCAGCGGTGGCGAGGCGGAAAAGACCCTGGCGATGATGGCCGCCGGCAGCCCCATGAAGCGCATTGGCGAGCCGGAGGAGATCGTCGCCGTGATGCTTATGTTGCTATCGCCGGCGAACACCTACATGAACGGGCAGGCCATTGCCGTGGACGGCGGCGTCTCGGCGTTTTAACGCATCAGCTGCAGGAGCGGTGGGACCGCCGCTCCTGCGACTCAATATCGGGAGAGTGAAATGAGCAATCGTCTGGCGGATAAAATCACCATCATCACCGGCGCCACCTCCGGCATCGGCGAGGCCACCGCGCGACGCTTCATCGAGGAAGGCGCCACCGTGGTGCTGGCAGGCCGTTCCCAGGACAAGGGCGAGGCGCTGGCCGAGGAACTGGGCGAGCGGGCCCTGTTCAAGCGCACCGACATCATGAGCGAGGACGACATCGCGGCGCTGGTGGATTTCACCGTCGACCGTTTCGGTCGTCTGGACTGCCTGTTCAACAATGCCGGCGCCGGCGATCGAACCACCGTGGATTCTTTCGACGAGCAGGAATTCGCGCGCATCATGCGGCTGCTGGTGGGCGCGCCGGCGTTCGGCGTCAAGCACGCCGCCCGGGTAATGAAGGAAAGCGGCGGCGGCAGCATCATCAACAACGCCAGCATCGCCGGGCACCGTCTCAACCAGGGTGGCTATCTGTATTCCGGCGCCAAGGCGGCGGTGGCGCACATGACGCGTCTGGCCGGTGCCGAGCTGGGTCCGTTCAATATTCGCGTCAACGCCATCTCGCCGGGGGCCGTGGCCACGCCGATTTTCTGGGGCGGGTCCGAGCGTGCCCAGAACCTCAGTGACGAGGAAAACCAGCGCAAGATGGAAAAGCTGCAGAGCAACCTGGCCAAGGCCACGCCGTTGCCGCGCGCCGGCCTGGCGGACGACATCGCCTACGCCGCCGTCTTCCTGGCCAGCGACGAAGGCAGCTTCATCAACAGCCACGATCTGGTGGTGGATGGCGGCCGCATCGCCATGTTCAACGAAAAAGGATAAACATGTCCGATTACACGGTTATCACCGATGGTCTGCGATTTCCCGAAGGCCCCATCGCCATGCCCGACGGCACCTTCATCGTGGTGGAGATCGCCGCCGGCCGGCTCACCCGGGTGTATCCGGATGGTCGCAAGGAAACCGTCGCCGAGCCTGGCGGTGGCCCCAATGGCGCCGCCATCGGCCCCGACGGGGCCTGCTATGTGTGCAACAACGGCGGCATGCAGTTCCACGAAAAGGACGGTTTGCTGATCCCCGGCGACATGCCCGAGGATTATTCCGGTGGTCGCATCGAGCGCATCGATCTGGATACCGGCAAAGTGGAAGTGCTGTACACGGAAGTGAATGGCGAACCGCTCAAGGGCCCCAACGACATCGTGTTCGATAAGCAGGGCGGCTTCTGGTTCACCGACCTGGGCAAGGGCCGGGGCCGTAGCCAGGACCGGGGCGGCCTGTACTACGCCCGCACCGACGGGTCCCTGGTGCGTGAAGCGGTGTTCCCGATCCCCACCGCCAACGGCGTGGGCCTGTCACCGGATGAAAAAACCGTGTACGTGGCGGATACCATGCCGGGCCGGTTGTGGGCCATGGACATCATTGGCGAAGGGGAGGTGGCGCGACCGGAAGGCGGGCTGTTGCCGGGTCGTCTGGTGGGGCAGCCGTCGGAATTCTGCTACTTCGATTCCCTGGCGGTGGACGCGGACGGCAACATTTGCGTCGCCACCATCTTCCATTCCGGCATCACCATCTTCTCGCCGGATGGCGCCAGCGTGCGGCATGTGCCCACCGACGATCTGGTGACCACCAATATTTGTTTTGGTGGCGAGGATCTGCGCACCGCCTACATCACCCTGTCCAGCGCCGGCAAACTGGTGTCCATGCCCTGGGAGCGTCCGGGGTTGCCGTTGAATTTCCTGAACGTGTAACGACAAGCGCCGCGCGGCCGCCCTTGAAGGCGCGGCCGCGCCGTGCTTTCAGACGCCGCCTTCGACCTTGCCGGCCAGTGGCGGCAGGGGCGTGAAGTCGCCGTCACCGCCATGCTGGCCCGCCTCGATGGCGGCTTCTACCTCTTCCACGTGCAGCATGCCGGCGTTCCAGGTCACCACATAGTCGAGCGCGTCGGCGGTGTTGTGATCCCGGGCGTAGGTGATCATGCGTTTGCAGCCGTGCACCGCCAGCGGTGACTTGCCGGCGATCTCACGGGCCACTTCCAGCGCTTTTTTCAGGGTCGCCTCGCGGTCGTCCAGCACCGCGTTGAACAAGCCCCGCTGCTCCGCTTCCTCGGCACCCATGCGCCGCCCGGTGTAGGCCAGTTCGCGCACGATGCCCTCCGGCAGCAGCTTGCACAGGCGCGGGAAGGTACCCACGTCGGCGGTCAGCCCGACGTTGATTTCATAGATGGTCAGGAAGGCGTCGGCGCTGGCGTAGCGCAAATCGCAGGCGCTGATCAGGTCCACGCCACCGCCGATGCAGCCGCCATGCAGCGCGGCGATCACCGGCACCCGGCAGTCTTCCAGGGCGCTGAAGGTTTGCTGCATCAGCGCGGTGTGCTGGCGGAAGCGCGCCGCCTTCTGCACCCGGGCGGTGCGATCAGCCGGGTCCGGCGGAGCGCCGAACATGCCCAGGTCCAGGCCGGCGGTGAAGTGCTTGCCGTTGGCGTTGATAACGATGACGCGCACGTCGCCGCCGGTATCCAGGGCGCGCACCGCCGCCGGCAGTTCGTTCCAGAAATCCGCGTTCATGGCGTTGAGCTGATCGGGGCGGTCCAGGGTGATCAGCGCCACGCCATCGTCCACGGAGACCTTGAGGGTTTGATAGGTCATGGTGGTCCGGCCCTCAGGGATGGAACACGGATTTGGTTTCCAGGAATTCCTCCAGCCCGTAGACGCCCCATTCGCGGCCGATGCCGGAATGCTTGTAGCCGCCAAACGGAGCCGGCAGGTCCAACTGCGCGCCGTTCAGGTGGACCATGCCGGTGCGCAGCCGCGCGGCCACCTCGGCGGCGTCCTCCACGGTGGCGCCATACACATAGCCGGACAGGCCGTAGTCGGAGTCGTTGGCGATGGCTACCGCCTCATCCACGCTCTGGTAAGGCATGATCACCAGTACCGGGCCGAAGATTTCCTCGCGGGCGATCAGCATCTGGTTGTTGACCTGGCTGAACACCGTGGGCCGGGCGTAGAAACCCTTGTCCAGGCCGTCCGGCTTGCCGGGGCCGCCGCACACCAGCTTGGCGCCTTCCTCGATGCCTTTCTCGATCAGCGATTGCACGCGCTTGAACTGGCGCTCGTTGGCGATCGGGCCCAGTTTGCTGCTCTCGTCCCGGGGATCGCCCACTTTCAGTTTCTCGCACACCTGGGCGGCGATGGCTTCCGCCTCGCCCAGCTTGTCCGCCGGCACCAGCATCCGCGAGGGCGCGTTACAGCTCTGGCCGGTGTTGTTCATCATCGATTGCACGCCGTGGCCCACCGCTTTCTGGAAGTCCGCGTCCGGCAGGATGATGTTGGCGGACTTGCCACCCAGTTCCAGGGACACGCGCTTGAACGTGTCGGCGGCCTCCTTGCTCACCGAGGCACCGGCGCGGGTGGAGCCGGTCAGCGACACCATGTCCACGCGCGGGTCGGAGGACAGCATCGGGCCCACCTCGGCGCCGTCGCCGTAGATCATGTTGAACACACCGGCGGGCAGGCCGGCCTCATCGACGATCTCGGCCAGCACCATGGCGGATAGTGGCGCGAACTCGCTGGGCTTGAGCACCATGGTGCAGCCGGCGGCAATGGCCGGCGCCACCTTGCACAGCACCTGGTTCATGGGCCAGTTCCAGGGCGTGATCAGGGCGGCCACGCCGGCCGGCTCGCGGCGCACGGTGGCGCGCCCCAGGGTTTGTTCGAACTCAAAGCCCTTGGCGGCGTCCAGGGTGGCCTTGATATGACCCAGGCCCATGGGGGCCTGCACCTTGGCCGCCAGACCGTGGCGCGGCGCGCCCATTTCCCGGCTGATGGCGTCGGCCATGTCGTCCAGGCGTTTCTGGTAGGCGCCCATCAGGCGCTCCAGCATCGCCAGCCGCTCCTCCAGCGGCAGGGCGGCGAAGCCGTCGAAGGCGTCACGGGCGGCCTGGATGGCCGCGTCCACATCGCCATGGCCGGCCAGATACACGGTGCCTTCGCTGGCCTCGGTGGCCGGGTTGATCACCTCGAAGGGCCGTGCGTCAGCGCCGGGCGCCACCCAACGGCCATTGATATAAAACTGCGCCAAATGGCTCATGAAACACTCTCCCTGGGTAAATGATTTGAAAGTTGAAAGTTGAAACGCGCTGCCGGGTTTCCAACCTGCCATATTCGGCTGTTTCTGCCCAGTCTATTTTTGGAATGCTGTTCCAAAATCTTGACCGGTTGCCGCCGCCGTGTCATCTTCCAGCAAAATTATAAAAGTCTTGAGGAGAGCATCATGCAGCGATTCCAGCAACGCACCGTCCTGATCACCGGCGCGGCCAGCGGCATTGGTCGCGCGGCGGCCCGCCGCTTCGCGGAAGAGGGCGCCGGCCTGGTGTTGGTGGATCGCGACGAAGCCGGCCTGGAAGAAACCCGCGCCGCGCTGCCGGAGGGCACCGAGGTGATGACCCGGGCCCTGGATGTTTCCGATGAAGCCGCCGTGGACGCGCTGGTGGCGGCGGTGATCGCCGAACGGGGCCGTATTCATGCCCTGTGCAACAACGCCGGCATCGCTGGCGGGGATTATTCCGGCATCACGGAGACCGACACCGATACCTGGCGGGCGATTCTCAACGTTAATCTGCTCGGCCCGGTGTTCTTCACCCGCGCCGTGGGTCGCCACATGCGCGAGCAGGGCGGCGGCGCCATCGTCAATACCGCCTCGGTGGCGGGGATTCGTTCCGGCGCCGGCGGCAATGCCTACAGCGCTTCCAAGGCGGCGGTGATCAACCTGACCAAGACCGCCGCCTGCGATCTGGGCCAGTACAACGTGCGCGTCAATGCGATCTGCCCGGGGCTGATTGAAACCGGCATGACCAAGCCGGTGTTCGATTACGCCCGCGAGCGTAACAAGGAAGAAAAACTGGGCAGCCGTTGCGAACTGCGCCGCTATGGCCGGCCCGAGGAAATCGCCGCGGCCATGGCGTTTCTGGCCAGCGACGATGCCAGCTACGTCACCGGCCAGGCACTGGCGGTGGATGGCGGCAACACCGCCTCGCTGAACCTGCCCGGCATGAAGCACTGAACCAACCGATAACGACACCGAGCGGGACCCCCGAAAAGGGGTCCTATGTGAAACGGCTTTTTGATATATTTGCCGGTTTTATAAACAACTATAAAAGAAATTCATCCCGAAGCCTGACTGAGGAAGACAACCCATGCGACGAGCCGCTCTTGGAAAAGACGGAGCCGCGGAGAAGGACCGCAATTTCGTGACCGCCCTGGCCCGGGGCCTGGATATCCTGCGCTGTTTCGGTCCGTCCGATGAGTACCTGGGCAACGCCGAACTGGCCAAGCGCACCAATATTCCGCGCCCCACGGTGTCGCGGATGACCGCCACGCTGACCCAGCTCGGTTACCTGCGCTACGCGGAAAATCTGGAAAAGTACCGGCTCGGCCCGGGGGTACTGGATCTCGGCTACCGCTACCTGGCCAGCGAGGGGGTGCGCGACATCGCCCGGCCGTTCATGCAGGAGCTGGCCGACGCCACCGACTGCATGGTGGCCATCGCCGCCCCGGACGGTGCCTCCATGACCTACATTCAGGTGTGCCAGGGCTCCGGCCCGCTGGTGCTGCGCCTTTCCGTGGGGTCCCGGGTCGCCACCGGCACTTCGGCGGCGGGCCGTGCTCTGCTGGCGGCGCTGCCGGAGAACGAGCGTGAGCCTTACTATGAGGCGATCCGCGCCCAGAACCCGGACGCCTGGCCGGAGGTGCAGCGCGGCCTGCAGCGTGCCTGCAAGGAATATCAGGAGTATGGCTTCGTCACTTCCGACGGAGAATGGAACCGGGATGTGAGCGCCGTGGGCGTGCCGCTGATCCTGGATAACGGCGGCCAGGTGGTGCCGTTTAATTGTGGCGGCTCGTCGTTACGGCTGAGCCGTCGAATTCTGATCGAGAATCTCGGCCCGCGCCTCAAGGAGGTCGTGGATCAGGTCCGACAAATGGTGCAGGGCCGGGAAGTATGACGAGACCCGTTGAATGAAAATGGACATGGCCACGGCCTCCCGCAAGTTCGATTATGGTTTTCCGGCTCTGCTGGGCTTTGAGTTTCTGGAGTGGGAAGAGGGCCGGGCGGTGCTCGGCCTCAAGGTGGAGCAACGCCATCTGAACCTGGCTGATCGCGTGCACGGTGGCGTGCTCGCCACCCTGCTGGACGTGGCCGGCGCCTGCGCCGGCACCTGGTGCCCCTATCCGGACCGCATTCGCAAGGCCATCACCCTGTCCATGACCACCACCTTCACCGGCCAGTCCGGGCTCGGTTATATCCGCGCCATCGGCACCAAGCGTGCCGGTGGCAGCCGCATCTTCAACTCCACCGTGGACATCCTCGACGAGAACGACCAGTTGCTGATTATTGGCGAAGGCACCTTCCGCCTGCGCAGCGGCTCCGAGGACCCCCGCGGCCAGCCCATGGACCGCTGACCGGGCATCCTCCATCGCTTGATATCCTACGGCAACGAGCTCAGGCTCGGTGACATTCGGGGGCGATACCGCCCAAAGTACCGTCGGACTAGGACTTTAGGCGAATATGCGACGGCGGCGGGGTCCGCGTCCGGTTCCGGCGTGGTAGTCTGTCGCGATAGCAAGAATAACCGGAAGCGCCGCGCAGGGAGTCCGCCCGCCATGTACCAGGTCCTGATCGCCGATGACCATCCGTTGTTTCGCGAGGCCATAGCCCGGGTGATCGACGATGGTTTTCCGGGGAGCACTCTGCTGGAGGCCTCCAGCCTGGATGCCGCCCTGGAGGCGGCCGCCGACAACGACGACCTGGATCTGGTGTTGCTGGATCTGAACATGCCGGGCATGCAGGGCCTGGGCGGCCTGATCCAGTTGCGCAACGAGTTTCCCACCCTGCCGGCGGTGGTGGTGTCCGCGGAAGAAGACAAACGGGTGATTCTGCAGACCATGACCTACGGCGCCGTCGGTTTCATCACCAAATCCACGCCCCGCAAGCAGATGATCCTGGCCCTGGAGCAGATCCTTTCCGGTTCCATTTACCTGCCCTCGGACATCATCCGCGCCGACATGGCGGCCGCGCCGGCGCGGCCGGAAAGCGCGGTGCCGCCGGAGGTGCTGGAAACGCTTACCCGCAAGCAGCTCCAGGTGTTCGAGCGCATGGCCCGGGGCGAGCCCAACAAGGTGATCGCCTACGAACTGAACATCGCCGAGAGCACGGTCAAGGCCCATGTGTCGGCGATTCTTCGCAAGCTGGGCGCCACCAACCGGGTGCAGGCGATTCTCGCCGCCGGCGATATTGATTTCGGTGCCTATCTGCGCCGCCCGGCCTCGCGGGTGTGAGCCGCGCTGTTCCGGGGCGCCGGTGCGTGCCGCATAATAAGCATGACAACGACAATGTCTCCCCGGGAGGCCGACATGACCGCGATACCCCCGTACGCCGTCGTCACCGCCTACAGTGATGCCCGCGATGAGCAGCAGGCGGCGCGCTCGCTGGCGGAGCGCCTGCGCCATCCCAATCTGGGCTTCGTGCTGTTCTTCTGCTCCATTGATTACGATCTGGACCGGCTGGCCGGGGCCCTCAGCGAGGATTTTCAGGGCGTGCCCCTGTGCGGCTGCACCTCCGCCGGGGAAATCACCGCCCGAGGCTACGACCGCGACACGGTGGTGGCGATCGGTTTCGACCGCCGCTTCTTCGCCGTTTCCCACCGGTTGATCGAACGTCTGGACGGTTTCACCCTGGCCGACGCCCAGCAGCTCACCGACGGCCTGCTCGGTGACTGCCGGGACGGCCCCGGTGGCCCGGTGAGCGCCGACAACAGCTTCGTGCTGACGCTTCTGGACGGTCTTTCCGTCAACGAAGAGCTGGTGCTCGCCACCCTCAACGCGGCCCTGGGCAGCATCACCAGCTTCGGCGGTTCCGCCGGCGACGACTACCGGCTCTCGCGCACCTATGTGTACAGCGACGGCGCCTTCCACAGCGACGCGGCCATCGTGCTGATGGTCACCACCAGCCTGGATTTCGAGGTGTTCAGCATCCATCACCTGCGCCCGGACACCCGCAAGCTGGTGGTCACCGCCGCCGACGCCGAGCGGCGCGTGGTGCAGGAGCTGAACGCGGCCCCGGCGGCGGAGGAATACGCGCGCCTGGTGGGGGTGCCGGTGGCGGAGCTCAACGACGAGGTGTTCGCCCGCTATCCACTGGCGGTACGCATCAACAGCGACTACTACGCGCGCTCCATCCAGCGCGTCAACGACGACCTGAGCCTGTCGTTCTATTGCGCCGTGGAGAACGGCATCGTGCTTACCGCCATGCGCACCGGCTCGCTGATCGGCGAGACCCGGGACACCCTGAACGCCATCGAGGCGAGGCTGGGCCCGGCCTGGGTCACCATTGGCTGTGACTGCTGCCTGCGCCGCATGGAGATGGAGAGCGGCGGTTTCGCGGAACCCGCTTCCGCCTTGCTGCGCGAGCACAAGGTGGTCGGCTTCAACACCTACGGCGAGCAGTTCAACGGCATGCACATCAACCAGACACTGACGGGAGTGGTCATTGGTCGACGGCACCGAGCCCCGGGACCCTGACCGGGAGTCCCCCTGGGAGCTGCACGAAGCCCGCCTGATGGCGGAGAACGCCCGCCTGCGGCGCATCTGCGACGCTCTTATCGAGCGGGTGGAGGAGAGCAACATGGCGCCCACCGCGCCCTACGCCGCCTTCCAGCACTCGGTGGTGCTCGCCGAGCAGGTGCGCGAGCGCACCCAGGCCCTGCGCGAAGCCAACCAGCAGTTGCTGGAGGAAATCGAGGTGCGTCGGCGGGTGGAAGCACGCCTGCGCGAAGCCACCGCCAAGGCGGAGCAGGCCAGCATCTCCAAGACCAAGTTCGTGGCGGCGGTGAGCCACGATCTGATGCAGCCACTCAACGCCGCGCGCCTGTTCACCAGTGCTTTGCGGGATGCCCCGGATCAGAACACCGATTTCATGCTCACCCACATCAACACCGCCCTGCACGATCTGGAATCGCTGATCACCACCCTGGCGGATGCCTCCAAGCTGGACGCCGGCGTGGTCACCGCCGAGCCGGTGGCCTTTCCGCTGCGCCGCCTGCTCGACGTGCTCGCCGAGGAATACAAGCAAATGGCCGCCCACGAAGGTCTGCGGCTGCGTTACGTGCCTACCTCCGCGGTGGTGCGCTCCGATCCGCAACTGCTCAACCGGGTGATGCGCAATCTGCTGTCCAACGCCATCCGCTACACCGGCAGCGGTTCCATCCTGCTCGGCTGCCGGCGCCGGGGCGAGCAGGTGGAGGTGGTGGTGGCGGATACCGGCATCGGCATCGGCGAGGACCAGATCGAGGACATTTTCCAGGAGTTCAAGCGCGGTAAGCAGGCGGTGAAATACCATGAACGCGGTCTCGGCCTGGGCCTGTCCATCGTCGAGAAAATCAGCCGCATTCTCGACCATCCGCTGTCGGTGACCTCGCGGCTGCATCGTGGCTCCCGTTTCTCCCTGCGTTTGCCAGTGGCCACCCTCAGCGCCGCCGAACAAAGGTCCCTGGCGCCGGCCACGGAAGGGGCGGTGTCCCTGGCCGGCCAGCCGGTGTGGGTGGTGGACAACGACGGTGCCATCCGTGCCGGCATGCGCACCTTGTTGCAGCGCTGGGGCTGTGAGGTGGTGGTGGCGGAATCCCTGGCGGCGCTGCGCCGCCAGGTGGACACCCGCCAGGACCCGGCCCTGGCGCTGATCATGGATTACCACCTGGAGCCCGACAGCGATGATGGTCTGGCGGTGGCCAGGCACATCAACGATGGCCGCGCCACGCCGCTGCCGGTGATCATGGTCACCGCCGACCGCGAACAACCCCTCAAGCAGCGCTGCGCCCGGCGTGGCCATACCCTTCTCTACAAGCCCCTCAAGCCGATGAAACTGAAGCTGGCGCTGCAGCAGGCGCTGCGCCAGGGCGCCAGCGCCGCGCCGCCGCGCTGACCGGCGGCTACGACCAAAAGAGGGCATGGACCGGTACCTTGGTCGCATGCGCGCCGCCGGGCCCCGGGACTACTCTGATCGTGACGATTCGCACTAATAACGAGGACACTTCGCGATGATTTACGACAACCCCGGTAGCCAAGGAGCCGTGGTCTCCTTCAAGGAACGCTACGAGAACTACATCGGCGGTGAGTGGGTGGCCCCCGTTCACGGTCGCTATTTCGATAATGTGAGCCCGGTGAACGGTAAGGTGTTCTGCCAGGTGGCCCGCTCCTCCACGGAGGACATCGACCTTGCCCTGGACGCCGCCCATAAAGCGGCGCCGGCCTGGGGCCGCACCTCGGCGGGCGAGCGCTCCAACCTCCTGCTGCGCATCGCCGACCGGCTGGAACAGAACCTGGAAGCCCTGGCCGTGGCGGAGACCTGGGACAACGGCAAGGCGGTACGCGAGACCCTCAACGCCGACCTGCCCCTGGCGGTGGACCATTTCCGCTATTTCGCCGGCTGCATCCGCGCCCAGGAAGGCAGCGCCGCCGACATTGACGCCAACACCGTGGCCTACCACTTCCATGAGCCGCTCGGCGTGGTCGGCCAGATCATCCCCTGGAACTTCCCGATCCTGATGGCCGCCTGGAAGCTGGCGCCGGCCCTGGCCGCCGGCAACTGCGTGGTGCTCAAGCCCGCCGAGCAGACCCCGGCCTCGATTCTCAAGGTGATGGAATTGATCGGCGACCTGCTGCCCGCCGGTGTCATCAACATCGTCAATGGCTTCGGCGAGGAAGCCGGCCAGGCCCTGGCCACCAGCAAGCGTATCGCCAAGATCGCTTTCACCGGCTCCACCCCGGTAGGCTCGCACATCCTCAAATGCGCGGCGGAAAATATCATCCCCTCCACCGTGGAGCTGGGTGGCAAGTCTCCCAACGTCTACTTCGCCGACATCATGAACGCCGAGCCACAATTCATCGACAAGGCGGTGGAAGGCCTGGTGCTGGCGTTCTTCAACCAGGGCGAGGTGTGCACCTGCCCGTCCCGGGCCCTGATCCAGGAAGAGATGTACGACGACTTCATGCAGCGCGTGCTCGAGCGCATGAAGACCATCAAGCGCGGCAACCCGCTGGACACCGACGTGCAGGTGGGCGCCCAGGCCTCCCAGGAACAGTTCGACAAGATCATGTCCTACATGGAAGTGGCCCGCTCCGAGGGGGCGGAAGTGTTGTCCGGCGGTGACCGGGAAACCCTGGACGGCGATATCGGCGGCGGCTTCTACATTCAGCCCACGCTGCTCAAGGGGCACAACAAGATGCGCGTGTTCCAGGAAGAGATCTTCGGCCCGGTGGTGGCGGTGACCACCTTCAAGGACGAAGAGGACGCCCTGGCGATCGCCAACGACACCGAGTTCGGCCTCGGCGCCGGTGTCTGGAGCCGCGATATCAATGTGGCCTTCCGCATGGGCCGGGGCATTCAGGCCGGGCGTGTGTGGACCAACTGCTACCACGCCTATCCGGCCCACGCCGCCTTCGGCGGCTACAAGAAATCCGGGGTGGGCCGCGAGACCCACAAGGTGGCCCTGGAACATTACCAGCAAACCAAGAACCTGCTGGTCAGTTACGACATCAACCCCCTCGGCTTCTTCTGAGTCGAGTTCCCCTACAAGAAAGACATCACGCGGGCGGCCCCTGGCCGCCCGCCCGGCGAGGAGTTATGAGCATGGAAAAGACAATGAAAGCCGCCGTGGTGCGCCAGTTCGGTGAGCCGCTGGCGATCGAGGAAGTCGCTACCCCGCGCCCCGGGCAGGGGGAAATCCTGGTCCGCGTGGCCGCCTCCGGTGTCTGCCACACCGACCTGCACGCCGCCCACGGTGACTGGCCGGTGAAACCGGAGCCGCCCTTCATTCCCGGCCACGAAGGCGTCGGTCACGTGGTGGCGGTGGGCCAGGGGGTCAAACACGTCAAGGAAGGCGACCGCGTCGGCGTGCCCTGGCTCTATTCCGCCTGTGGCTACTGCGAGCATTGCCTGGGCGGTTGGGAGACGCTGTGCGAGTCGCAGCAAAACACCGGCTATTCAGTGAACGGCGGCTTCGCCGATTACACCCTGGCCGATGCCGGCTACGTGGGGCGGCTGCCCGACAACGTGGATTTCCTGGAGATCGCCCCGGTGCTGTGCGCCGGCGTGACGGTCTACAAGGGCCTGAAGATGACCGAGGCGCGTCCCGGCCAGTGGGTGGTGATCTCCGGCATCGGCGGGCTTGGCCATATGGCGGTGCAGTATGCCAAGGCCATGGGGTTCAACGTGGCCGCCGTGGACATCGATGACGGCAAGCTGGCGCTGGCCGAGCGGCTTGGCGCCACGCTCACCGTCAACGCCATGAAGGCGGACCCGGCGGAGGTGCTCAAGCGCGAGATCGGCGGCGCCCATGGTGTACTGGTCACGGCGGTCTCGCCGAAGGCCTTCGATCAGGCCCAGCGCATGCTGCGCCGGGGTGGCACCCTGGTGCTCAACGGTCTGCCGCCGGGTGAATTTCCGCTGCCGATTTTCGACACGGTGCTCAACGGCATCACCGTGCGCGGCTCCATCGTCGGCACCCGGCAGGACCTGCAGGAAGCGCTGGATTTCGCCGGCGAGGGCAAGGTCAAGGCCACCGTGGCCACGGAAAAACTCGACAACATCAACGATGTCTTCCAGCGCATGATCGACGGCAAAATCGAAGGGCGCATCGTGCTGGATATGATGTCCTGAATGCGACGCTGAATTCGAAGTTATTCCTGCCTTGATGACGCCGCCCCTACAATCCCGGGGGCGGCTTTTTTTTTGATCGCGCTTTTAATCGGTTTGATGCTTTTTTACCGGCGTGACGGGGGGCGCGGGTTGAACGGGAAGGGCGGGGGCGCGAGGTTAGGGGGGAAGGAGCAGTCACACACGGAACCAGGAGAGAGCCATGACCACCTACGTGATCGCCAGCAACGCCGCCCATGCCCGCGTGTTCGCCCACCAGGTCGGTCGCATTCGCGAAATCGACCATCTGGACCATCCGGAAAGCCAGGCCCACGCCGGCGATCTGCGCACCGGCGAAGGCGGCCAGGAAGGCAGTGGCGCCCTGCATGGCAACCCCCGCGCCACCGGCAACCAGCAGGCCACCTCCGACAAGCACGCGGCCTTCTTCGCCAAGGAAGTGGCATCCTACATGAAGGCGGCCCATGACAAGGGCGGCGTGGACGATTTCATCCTGATCGCCGAGCCCCGTTTCCTCGGTGCCCTGCGCGACAAGCTGGACGATCCCACCAGGGAGGTGGTGATCCGCGAGGTGGACAAGGATCTCACCAAGCAGAGCGTCAAGGACATCAAGAAGGCGGCGGGGATTATGTGACGTGGCGGATGGATCGCGACTGGGCGGCATTCCGCTTGAGTCGCGATCCCGCCCCTCACCACGCGTAGGACGCCCCCGCGTACCAGTGCCGGCCCGGCGCCGGTTCGTAATAGCCCCGATCCGCCGGGTCGGGGCGGTCGCTGTTGGCGTTGATGCGCAGGTTGGCGATGTAGTCTTCGTCGAACAGATTTCCAACCCCCGCGTACAGCGTCAGCGCGCGTCCGCCCAGGCGCCATTCCCGCCCGCCGCGCAGGCCGGCGACCACTGAATCATCCACTTTCGTGTCGTTGGTGTTGTCCGCGTAGACGGAGCCGCTGTAATCGCCGTCGATGATCAGGAAGGTGCCGTCGGGCCCGCGCCAGGCCGCTTCCACGAACAGATGATGGCGCGGCAGGCCGGGCAGCCGGTTGCCGCTCACGTCCTGGTTTTGCTGATCGTCGAAGAAATCGTCGAATTCGAAGTCCGAGTAGGTGTAGGCCAGGGTCAGGGTGAGCCGCTCGGTGGTCTGGTGCTCGAGCATCAGTTCCAGGCCGTCGCGCCGGGTGCGCGCGGCGTTGTCGTAGAAGGTGCGGCCGTTCAGTTCATAGGGGGTGATCTCGTCGCGCACCCGCACGCTGAACAGGGCGATATCGTAGAACAGCCGGTCGCCCAGGCGGCCACGACCGCCGACCTCCCGGTTCACCGCCTTCTGCGGGTCCAGGTCCGGGTTGAAGCCGCCGGCGCCGGAGGGGTTGGCCAGCTCGGTGAAGGTGGGTGTCTCGAAGGCATTGCTGACCGTGGCATAGACGCTGTGGCGCGGGTTCAGGTGCCAGGTGAGGCCGGCGCTGTAGCTGCCTTCATTGAAGGTCTGGTCGCCGCTCTGGTCGCCATCCGCCAGCAGGTGGTCGTCGATGTCCAGGCGCACCCGGTCGGCGCGCGCCCCCAGGGCCAGCACCAGGGTGTCGGTGAGGTCGGTGTCGGCCTGCACGAACAGGCCGCTGGCGGTGGCGGTCTGGTCCTCGTTGGCGGTCTCGCCGGTGACCTGGCCGGTCACATCGACACCACGCCGGCCACGGTCATCCCGCTGACGATCGGCGTCCACGCCGACCATGAAACGATGGTCCAGGCCGAACAGGCGCGCCTGGTTGGTGTATTCCAGGCGCAGCCCGTAAAACAGCCGTTCATAGTCGATCAGGCTGCTGCCAGGGAAGGGCAGTTGCTGGCGGAAATCCCGTTGCGTGACGAAGCCGCGCACGCGCAACTCACCGCCCAGGCCACGCTCCCGGTAAAGCACCCCCAACCGCTGCTGGGTCACTTCCTGGCCGGCGTCCAGCAGGTTGGAAAAGCGCGCCGCCTGGTCGCGGTCGTCGTTCACCTGGGCGCGGGTCAGACCGCCCGGGTCCTCGGCCACCGGCGTGTCCAGAGCGGTGAAGAACAGTTCCAGATCCCGGTCCCGGGACAGCGCCCGGCCGACCCGGGCGTTGAGCAGGTATTTCTCCATGTCGCTCTGCTGGCGCTGGCCATCGTGGCGCATGCCGGTAAGGCTTAGATAATGATGGCCCTGGCGGTCGGCCCCGCCCAGTTCCAGGCGGGTTTTGCGGTAACCGTCGCTGCCGCCGGCGACGCTGAAACGCTGATCGTATTCCAGGTCCCGACCGGTGCGGGTGGTCATGTCCACCACGCCGCCGGTGGCGTTGCCGTACAGCACCGAGGACGGGCCGCGCAGCACGGTGATCGATTCCAGGCCGTCCAGGTCGATGGCGTCCACCTGGGACTGGCCATCCGGCAGGGTCTCGGGGAAGCCGTCCACGTTGAGGCGCAAACCGCGCACCCCGAACGGCGCCCTGGCACCAAATCCCCGGCTGGAAAGCCGTAGCCCCTGGGCGAAGTTGTAACGGTTCTGAAGGTACAGGCCGGGCACCCGCTTGAGGGGTTCATCGAGCTGCAGCCCCGGCTGGCCGGCCTGCTCCCGCGTCGCCTCGATCACCGTGGCGGCACCGGGCAGATCGGCGAGATCCCGTTCCAGCCGCGTGCCGGTGACGGTCACCGCGTCCAGTTCATGGTCAAGGCCGGCGGGCAGAGCGGCGGCGGGCAGGGCGAGAGCGGCCCCGCCCAACCAGACAAGCAGGTGGCGATGCATGAAGGTCCTCGAAATTATCATTCTTGATGTTACCGGCACGCTAGCGATTAACCACCGGTGGCTCAATGCGCTGCGTGCCAAAGTCGCTGACCGGCGATGCCAAACAACCGGACCGCCCCGCGCGCTTCCCCAAGGCGCGGCCCGGACAGGGAGCAGCAGCCCCGCTAGCGGTCCGGGCTTTCCTGCCGGCGCAGCAGGAAACGCTGAATCTTGCCGCTGGGCGTTTTCGGCAGGCTGTCCACGAATTCAATCCGGCGCGGATAGGCGTGCGCCGAAAGACGGTGTCGCACCTGCTCCTGCAGTTCCCGGGCCAGCGCCTCGTCGCCGGCGTGGCCGGCGCCGGTGACCACGAACGCCTTGACGATTTCGGTGCGCTCCGGGTCCGGCACGCCCACCACCGCCGCCTCCACCACCGCCGGATGCTCGATCAAGGCGCTCTCCACATCGAACGGGCCGACCCGGTAACCGGAGGTGGTGATGATGTCATCGTCCCGCCCCACGAAGCTGATGGTGCCGTCCTCGTTGCCCTCCACGGTATCGCCGCTGAGATAATAATCGCCCAGAAACGACTTGCCCGGCGCGGACGGATAGCCCTCGAACCAGAACAGCGGCGACTGGCGCCGGTCCACCGCCAGAATGCCGGGCTCACCGGGGGGCAGCTCCCGGCCCTGGTCGTCCACCACCACCACGCGATGGCCGGGCACCGCCATGCCGGCGGCACCTTCGCGGACCGGGTGACTCAGCGCGTGGTGGTTGCACAGCACCATACCCAGCTCGGTCTGGCCGTAGTGGTCGTGGATGGTGACGCCCAGTTCCTCGGCGAACCAGCGGATCACCGCCGGGGTAAGCGGTTCGCCGGCGCTGCTGACGGCGCGCAGGCGGCCACGCAGCGCCGCCACCACCGGCGCGCCGCCCGCCATCATCAGGCGGAAGGCGGTGGGCGAGCCGGCCAGGTTGGTGATCCGGTATTTCTCGATCACCCGGCAGGTGCTCTCGACGCTGAAGCCGCCGCTGTAGAAGGTGGTGGCGTGGCCCAGGGCCAGCGGGCCGGTGATCGCGTAATACAGGCCGTAGGCCCAGCCCGGGTCGGCCAGGTTCCAGAACCGGTCGTCCTCGCGCAGGCCCACCGCGTCACGCAGGTAGCCCTGGAAGGCGAGCACCGCCTTGAGCGGTACCGGCACCGCCTTGGGCAGGCCGGTGGTGCCGGAGGTGAACATCATCAGAAACGGGGATTGGGCGTCGCGCATCACCGGTGGATGGTGGTCCCGGCTGCCCTCGAGCAGGGCATGGAAGTCGCCATCACCGGCGCGGTCGGCGCCCACCGTGATCACCGCCGCGTCGGTGGAGACCTCGTCGAGTTTGTCCCGATTGTCGCGGTCGGTGACGATGACGCGGGTGTCGGCGGCATGCACCCGGTGCTCGATGGCCTTGGGCCCGAAGGCGGTGAACAGGGGCTGATAGACCGCGCCCAGGCGCCAGGTGGCGAGCACCGTGATCAGCAGTTCCACCCGTCGGGGCAGCAGCCCCGCCACGCGGTCGCCGGCGCCCACGCCCCGGGCCGCGAGCACGGTGGCGAAGCGCCCGGCGGCGTCGCTCAGTTGCTCGAAGGTGTACTGCTCGCCATGGCCGTCCTCGCTTTCCTGATAAAGCGCCACCCGGTCCTGGCCCAGGTGGCGGTCGCAGCATTCCACGCAGGCGTTCAGGGCCTCCAGGGACCCGTTCAGGTCGCGCTCGACGGCTTGCCGCAAATCGAACTGACGGGCGGCGCTCTGATAATCACGCATGGCCATGCTCCTTCAGATTCCGTTCGCTGATTTCACGCATGCGGAATTTCTGGATCTTGCCGGTGACGGTCATCGGGAAATCGTCCACCAGACGGAACCAGCGCGGCACCTTGAAGTGGGCAATGCGGTCCTGGCAGAACGCGCGCAGCACGGCGCCGTCCACCTCGGCGCCGGGGCGTGCCTTGACCCAGGCGACGATCTCCTCGCCGTAGCGCTCGTCGGCCACGCCGATCACCTGCACTTCCTCCACCGCTTCGTGGGTGTAGAGGAATTCCTCGATTTCCCTCGGGTAGACGTTCTCGCCACCACGGATGATCAGGTCCTTGGCGCGGCCGACGATGCGCACGTAACCCTGCTCGTCCATCTGCGCCAAGTCGCCGGTGTGCATCCAGCCCTGTCCGTCGATGGCCTCGGCGGTGCCCTGCGGATTGTTCCAGTAGCCGAGCATCACTGAATAGCCCCGGGTGCACAGCTCGCCGATCTCGCCGCGCCCGACGGTGGCGCCGTGTTCGTCGACAAGCTTGGTTTCCAGGTGCGGCTGGGTGCGGCCCACGGTGCTGACGCGGCGCTCCAGTTCATCGTCGGCGCCGGTTTGCAGGGACACCGGGCTGGTCTCGGTCATGCCGTAGGCGATCTGCACCTCGCTCATGTGCATCTCGTCGATCACCTTGCGCATTACCTCCACCGGGCAGGTGGCGCCGGCCATGATGCCGGTGCGCAGGCTGGACAGGTCCACTTCCTGGCGCACCGGGCTGGCCAGCTCGGCGATGAACATGGTGGGCACGCCATACAGGGCGGTGGCTTTTTCCTCGGCCACCGCGCGCAGCGTGGTTTCCGGGTCGAAGCCGGCGTCCGGGTAGATCATGGTGGTGCCGTGGGTGACGCAGGCCAGGTTGCCCATCACCATGCCAAAGCAGTGGTACAGGGGCACCGGGATCACCAGCCGGTCCCGTTCGTTGAGGCCCAGGCTCTCACCCACCAGGTGGCCGTTGTTGAGGATGTTGCGGTGGCTCAGGGTGGCGCCCTTGGGAAAACCGGTGGTGCCGGAGGTGTACTGAATATTGATCGGGTCGTTGGCGTCGAGTCCGCCTTGCCGCTGGCGCAGGGTCTGTTCGGACACCCGCGCGCCGTGGTCGGCGAGCTGGCGCCAGGGCAGGAAGCCCGCCGGCGGCTGGTCCGCCAGGCTGATCACGCCGCGCAGTTCCGGCGCGCCCGGGTCGTCGAGCCGGCCCGGTTCGGTGCCGGCCAGGGACGGCACCAGATCGAGCACCATGCGATGGTAATCGGAGGTCTTGAAGGTGTCCGCGCAGATCAGCCATTGGCAGCCGGACTGATTGAGCGCGTAGCGCAGGTCCTCCAGCCGGTAGGCCGGGTTGATGTTGACCAGAATGGCGCCGATCTTGGCGGTGGCGAACTGGGCGATGCACCACTCGGCGCAATTCGGCGACCAGATGCCGACCCGGTCGCCGGCGGTCAGGCCCAGCGCCATCAGGGCGCGCGCATGGCGCTCCACCTCGGCGCCCAGCTCGGCCCAGCTATAGCGCAGACCCTGGTGGCGCACCACCAGGGCTTCGCGGTCGCCATGGCGGCTCACGGTGGCGTCGAAGGCATCGCCAATCGGAATCTCGAACAGTGGCCCGGGTTCCGGGCCCTTGGTGTAGGAGGGCTGGCTGTTAGAGGGGGGCATACTTCCTCCACGTCATTGTTATCGGAATGTTCGTGGTGCGAAACGCCGGCGGCCGGGGCCGCCGGCAAGCGGGTGGGACGAATAACTACAATGCCATTACCACGGATTTTGTTTCCAGATAGGCATTCAGAGAATCGCGACCCATGTCACGGCCGAAGCCGGACATCTTGTAGCCGCCGAAGGGCATGGTCGGGTCCAGCATGTTGTGGCAGTTGACCCAGACGCTGCCGGCCTTGAGGCGGGGAATCAGACGGTGCACCCGGGACAGGTCGTTGGACCAGACGCTGGCGGCGAGCCCGTAGGCGCTGTCGTTGGCGCGCCGGGCCACTTCCTCGATGTCATCATAGGGCAGCGCCACCACCACCGGCCCGAAGATCTCCTCGCGGGCCACGCGCAGGGCGTCGTCGGTGCCGGCGAACACGGTGGGGCGCACGAAATAGCCCCGCTCCGGCGCGGCGCCGCCCCGTGTCATCACCTCGGCGCCTTGTTCACGACCGGAGTCGATATAGCCGAGCACCCGCTCCATCTGCTCCCGGGAAACCAGCGGGCCCATCTGATGGTCCGGGTTCAGCCCGTGGCCCAGGGTGATCTCGTCGGCCAGCCGGGCCAGCCCCTCCACCACCTGATCGTAGCGGCTCTTGTGCACATAGAGCCGCGACCCGGCGGAACACACCTGGCCGTGGTTGAAGAAGATCGCCTGGGCGGCGCCTTGGGCGGCCTGCTCCGGGTCGTAGTCGTCGAGCACGATCATCGGTGACTTGCCGCCCAGCTCCAGGGTGACGCGGGCCATGTTGTCCATGGCGGCGCGGCCGATCATCTGGCCCACTTCGGTGGAGCCGGTAAAGCTGATCTTGTTGATGCCCGGGTGGCGGGTCAGCGGCGCGCCGGTGCCCGGGCCGTCGCCGGTGATCACGTTGACGACGCCGGCGGGGAAGCCGGCCTCCTGAATCAGCTGCCCCAGATACAGAGCGGACAGCGGCGTCTGCTCGGCGGGCTTGAGCACCACGGTGCAGCCGGCGGCCAGGGCCGGCGCCAGTTTCCAGGCGGCCATCAGCAGCGGGAAATTCCACGGCACGATGGCCGCTACCACGCCCACCGGCTCACGGCGGGTAAAGGCGGAGAACTCCGCCTCCGGCGCCGCCATCAGCGCCGACACTTCATGGGTGCCGCCTTCGATCTTGGTGGCCCAGCCGGCCATGTAGCGGAAGAAGGCGATGGCCAGGGTGACGTCCACCGCTTCCGCGATCTGCGCCGACTTGCCGTTGTCCACCGAGTCCAGTTGCGCCAGCACCCGGGCGTCGCGCTCCATCAGATCGGCGAGTTTCAGCAGCAGCCGCTCGCGGCCGGCGGGCCGGGCCCGTGCCCAGGGGCCGTCTTCCAGCGCCGCGCGGGCCGCCGCGACGGCGTCGTCCACGTCCGCCTCGCCGGCGGCGGGCACGCTGCCCAGGGATTGCTCATCCGCCGGATTGATGACGTCCAGGCGGCCGCCATCGCGGGCGTCGCGCCAATCGGTGCCGATCAGCATGCGCTGCTGGCCCTGTTCCAGGAAGCGGCGGGTACGTTCGTCGAGCAGTTGGGTTGAATCGTTGTTCAGGCTCATGGTCATTTTCCTTTTTGTTGTTGCTGTTGCGCGCGGACGGCGTCGGCGGTGCCTTGGATGAAGGCCTTGAGTTTTTCCACGTCTTTCTTGTCGAGACGGCCAGTGAAATCCGGCATGCCCCGGGACATGAACGGGCCGGCGAACACGAACTTGTCCAGATCGCTGATCACGGCCTTGTCGGAGTAGCCCAGGTTGGGCAGGTTGCCGCCCGGGTCCACGGCGGGCACGCCATGGCAGAACACGCAGTTGCTGACGAACAGGGCGGTGCCTTCCGGCACCAGGTCCGGGTCATAGGACACGCCCTGGAGCAGGGTCTTGTCCGCCGCTCCGGGCCGTTGTCGGGCCTTGGCCTTGCCTTTCAGGGCGAAGGTGTAAACGGTGCCCGGGTTGGCGCGGTTGGGGGTCGCTCTCTGGCTTTGCCCGTAGACGCCGCCCCAGCCGGCGGCGATGGAGACGTACTGGACATCGCCGATGCGGTAGGTGACCGGCGCGGCGATCACGCCGGTGGCCAGCGGCGTCTGCCACAGCAGGTCGCCATCCTTGGCGTTGAGCGCCAGGAAACGACCGTCGGCGGTGCCCTCGAACACCAGGTCGCCGCCGGTGCTCAGGGTGCCGCCGTTCCAGGGCGACGGGTGTTCGTGGCGCCAGGCTTCCTTTTGCTTCACCGGGTCCCAGGCCACCAGACGGCCAAAGGGTTGGCTGGTGGGCGGCACGCTGTTGATCCTGGAGGCGGTGTTCCAGCCCACGCCGCTCATCGGCTGGCCGGGTTTGTTGCTGCCGTAGCCGTCCCAATCCGGGTCCACCGCCAGATTCAAGGGCACGTTCTGGGCCGGGAAGTAGGCCAGCCCGGTGTTCGGGTTGAACGACATGGAGTGCCAGTTATGCCCGCCAAAGGGGCCGGGGATGATGTCGAACGCCTTGTCGGTGCGGCGTACCTCCGGCACCACCTTGGGCCGTCCGTTTTCGTCGTAGCCGGTGGCCCAGTTCACATCGACGTAGTTCTCCGCCGAGATGAACTCGCCGTTGGTGCGGTCGACCACGAAGAAGAAGCCGTTCTTGGGGGCGTGCAGGATCACCTTGCGCGGTTTGCCGTCGATCTTCAGGTCGGCCAGGATCATGTCCTGGGTGGAGGTGTAGTCCCAGCTGTCCCCCGGGGTTTCCTGGTAGTGCCAGACGTATTCGCCGGTGTCCGGATTGAGCGCCACGATGGATGCCACGTAGAGGTTATCGCCCCCCGCCGGGCTGCGTTTGGACCAGGCCCAGGGCGAGCCGTTGCCGGTGCCGATGTACATCAGGTTGAGCTCCGGATCGAACGCCATGCTGTTCCACACCGTGCCGCCGCCGCCGGTTTCCCAGTATTTGCCGCTGGGGTCCCAGGTCTTGGCCGCCCGTTCCATGGCTTTGTTCTCGAACGGCTTGGACGGGTCGCCGGGCACCGTGAACCAGCGCCAGGCCTGTTCGCCGGTGTCCGCGTCGTAGGCGGTGATGTAGCCGCGCACGCCCAGCTCGGCGCCACCGTTGCCGATGATCACCTTGCCGTTGAACACCCGTGGCGCGCCGGTGATGGTATAGGCATGGTCGTGGTCGATGATGGTGTCGCGGTGCCACAGCGGTTTGCCGGTGGCGGCGTCGAGAGCGATCAGACGGCCGTCCAGGGTGGCGATATAGACCTTGCCCCGGTACACGGCGACGCCCCGGTTGACCACGTCGCAACAGGCGGATTCGGCGGTTTCCGGCGGTACTTCCGGGTCGAACGACCAGAGCGCGGCGCCGGTATCGGCGTCCAGCGCGTGCACCACGCTCCAGGACGCGGTCACGTACATGACGCCGTCCACCACGATGGGCGTGGATTCAATGCCGCGCTGGCTGTTCAGGTCGTAGGTCCAGGCCAGGCGTAGCTGGTCCACGTTGTCGGTGTCGATCTGATCCAGCGGGTTGAAGCGGGTTTCCTGGTAGTCGAAGCCATGGGCCGGCCAGTCCTGGCCGCTGTCCCGGTTGGCGATGATGTGGCCGGCATCCACCGGGGCGACGGTCTCCTGGTCCGCCTTGTCGGCGTGGGCGCCGCCGGCCAGCAACAGCGAGGCGCTGATCAGGGCCGCCGACAGGCGAGCGCCAAGGCCCGGTGCGAGGGTGTGATTCGTCATGATGTTGTCCTTATTAGAGGGGTTGACGTCGGTTGTGCCTTCGCAGGGGCCGTGCCATACTTTGGAAAATCCGGGAAAAAGATACAAAAACGTTTAAAAACAAAGGGTTATGGCTTTATCAGGGAGAGCCCGGGGCGTACTGGCAAGACCGCCTGTCTCGTATTGAGACAGGTGCGCCCCGGTCGGCTGTATAACAACAAGACACTTTGTCGGAGACGAAGATGCCCGCGACCGGTTTGCAAATGGACCGCCACTTGCTGGAAGCCCGGCGGTTGTTCGAGGAAGGCAGGGAGGTGCCGCCGGGCTGGGTGCGCGGCGAAGTGATCCGCTCCTGGCAACGCTCCCGGGAATACGGCCTGGCCCCCGGTGACCGCCGCCTTTTTTCTCCGGTTTCCCGCCAGGCGTTGCGCCGTCTGCATGAATACCGCGAACAGCTCCTGCACTACGTGGAGCCGGAAATGGAGCGGCTGTTCAAGGCATTGCGCGGCACCGACTGGGTGCTCGCCTGTCTGGAGGCCGAAGGCTGGGTGGTGCGTTCGATGAGCGGAGACCGGGCCTGCCCGGACCTGGGCCGGGCGTTACGCGCCGGCGGTAACCTGGATGAGACGGTGGCCGGCACCACCGGCCCTGGTTGCGCGCTCACCGAGCGCCGCCCCAGCGTGGTGACCGGCGGCGAGCATTTCCTGGAAGAGGCGGGCGGCTTCATCTGCGCCGCCGTGCCGCTGTTCGCGCCGGACGGCGAACTGGCCGGCGTGCTGAATGCCTCGCGGCGTCACGACGGGCGCGCCATGGGCGTGCTTGAGCCGCTGGCGCTGGCGGCCCGGGAGGTGGAGAACCGCATGGTGGAAAACCTGGCCGGGGACCTGCGTCTGGCGATCCATTACCGTTCCGAACTGACCGATTCCCCGGTGCGTGGCCTGATTCATTTCGACCGCGACGGACGCCTGCTGGGCGCCAATCCGGTGGCGCGCCAGTTGCTGGATCTGGCGCGGCTGGAAGGGGAGGGCCGGCCGGTTACCCTGGAGCGGCTTTGGGGGCGGGCGGTGCCGTCCCTGCGGCGCGCCGGCGGCGAGCCGGTGGCGTTGGCCTGCCAGGACGGCGGGCGGCTTTATGTTCGCGTGGAAAGCGCCTCCCGGTCGATGGTGGCCACGCCCCGCCGTGACGTCGGCGAGGCGGCTTCCGGGCCGCTCTATGAACGCGCTTTGAAAGCCTTTCGCGGCGGCGTGCCGGTGCTGATCAATGGAGAAACCGGCACCGGCAAGGACCGGCTGGCGCGCTGGCTCCACCAACGGGGCGGCGCGGGCCAGGGGCCGTTCGTGGCGGTGAATTGCGCCTCCATTCCGGAGGGGCTGATCGAATCCGAATTGTTCGGCTACGAGGAGGGGGCCTTTACCGGTGCCCGCCGTGGCGGCATGGCTGGCAAGTTCGAACAGGCCGACGGCGGCACCCTGTTTCTCGATGAAATCGGCGACATGCCGCTGACGCTGCAGGCCCGCCTGTTGCGGGTGCTCCAGGACCGGGAGGTGACCCGTCTCGGCGGCGGTCGGGTGCGCCCGGTGTCGTTCTCTCTACTGTGCGCAACCCTGCAGCCCCTGGACCGGGCCATCGCCGAGGGTCGTTTTCGCGAGGACCTGTTTTACCGCATCAACGGCCTGCGGGTGGCGTTGCCGGCGCTGCGCGAGCGCGCCGACCTGGCGGCGCTGATGGACTCGCTGCTTGAGGAGGTGTCGCCCTCGACGCCGGTGCCCCGGCTGTCGCCGGCGGCGCGGCGGGCGCTGATGGCCCATTCCTGGCCTGGCAACATCCGCGAACTGCAACAGGCATTGAGACTGGGCGCGGTGCTGGCGGAGGATGGCTGGATCGAGCTGGAGCATCTGCCCGCCGCCCTGCAGGAGAAGGCCGGCGAGCCGGCGACCGAGCCTCCGGCGGGCACCCTGGACGGGCAGACCCGGCAGGCGATGCTGGCGGCGTTAAGGGCCCACGGCGGAAACGTCTCCGCCGCCGCCCGTGGCCTGGGCATCGGGCGCGCCACCTTTTACCGCAAGATGCGGCGCTTCGGGCTGAACCGACAGGCCGGGCAGGAGTTTCAGAACCGGTAGGCGAGGGTCAGCGACGCCAGATTCATGCCCGGGTTGGGTTTGTACAGCCGTGAATTGGAAGTGTGCTGGCCGCGAAAGCCCACCGCCAGTCGGGGCGTTACCTGGAACACCAGGCCGCCGTGGCTGGTGAACTGGATATTGCCGCCCATATCGTCATCGTCGATGTGCGGGTGGCTCATGTAGGAAGGCTGCACGCCGAACAGAAAGTAGAGCCGGTCGCTGGGCCAGTTGACCCGCGCCACCGGGCCGAAAATATAGACCTCGGTCCGGTTGTCGCGACCGTTGCCATCTTCCCCTTCCCAGCGTTCCACGGACAGATCCCAGTAGGCCTGGACAAGATCGCCGGGCAGCCAGGATTCCACCGCGTGGGTTTGCAGCCAGGGTGATGGCCAGCTCACGAACAGGCTTTGGTAATCCAGCCCCTCGCCGCCGCCAACGCGGGCCCCGGCCTCGACGCCGGGTTCGGCGGCGCCGGCCTGGCCGCACAGCGCCTGGGCGGTCACCAGCGTGCCGCCGGCAATGGCCCTCACGGCGCGGCGTCCCAGGCCGCGTAATCCGTTCTTCATGGTGTGTTTTCCCGAGCAATAAAAGCGCAACAGGCGCGGTTTATACTCCAAACGGAGTGGTGTTTCCCGACAACGGGGAAAACGCGAAAAAGATCAGCGTAAATGTCCAAGCATGGGAGACGGAGCCGGTCGCCGGCGGGGCCGGCGACCGTGACGGGATCAGCCTTGGGGCGTGCTCCCGGTGTCCTTCGTGGCACCGGCCGCGGCGCCGGCCTGGGCGGCGCCGATCAGCGTGGCGCGGTCCGCCGCGCCGCCGCCGCCGAGGGCCCGGTACAGCGTGATGCGGTTGGCCAGCTTATCGAGCGTCACCGACACCCGCTGCTGGCGGGCGGTGAGCAGCTCGCGGCGCGCGTCCAGCACCGCCAGATAATCGTCGGCGCCTTCCCGGTAACGCGCCTCGGCCAGAACCAGGGAACGCTCGGTGGCGTCCACCAGGGCGGTTTGCGCGCGTTCCTCATCGGCCAGGGAATCCCGGGCCGCCAGGGCGTCCGCCACTTCCTGGAACGCGGTCTGGATGGCCTGCTCGTAGCGGGCCACGTTCTGGTCACGGCGCACCTCGGCCAGGTCCAGGTTGGCCCGGTTGCGGCCACCGCTGAAGATCGGCAGCGAAATGCTGGGTGAAAACGCCCACGCCTTGGAGCCGCTTTCGAACAGCCCGGACAGCTCGGCGCTGGCGGTGCCGGCGGAAGCGGTCAGGCTGATGCTCGGGAAGAACGCCGCCCGCGCCGCGCCGATGTTGGCGTTGGCGGCACGCAGAGCATGCTCGGCGCGCTGGATGTCCGGGCGCTGGCGCAAAACCGCGGAGGGCAGCGCGGCGGGTACTTCCGGCAGCGTGGCCACCGCCGGGTTATCCAGGTCCTCGCCGGGCAGCGACGGCAGCGGCGCGCCCACCAGCACCGCCAGGGCGTTGCGGTCGGCGGCCACCCGGCGCTGGTAGCGGGCCTGGTTGGCGCGGGCGGTTTCCAGGGCCACCTGGGCCTGGCGCAGGTCCAGTTCCGAGCCCAGGCCGAGATCGAAGCGGCCTTGCACCAGATCCACGGATTCGCGCTGGGCGCTCAGGGTTTCCTCGCTGATGCGCAGGTTTTCGCGGTCCGCCATCAGTGTCAGGTAGGCGTTGGCCACCTCGGACACCAGGGTGATGCGGGCGCTGTGGCGCGCTTCCTCGGTGGCCAGGTAGGACTCCAGCGCCGATTGCTTGAGGCTGCGGATACGCCCGAACAGATCCAGCTCGTAGGCGGCGATGCCCACGTTGACGCCATACTGGCTCTGCACCGTGCTCTCGCCGCTGCTGCTCAGATCGGCGGGTACCCGCTGGCGGGTGCCGTCGCCGTTGACGCTGACGCCGGGCAGCAGGTCCGCGCCTTCGATGCGGTACTGGGCGCGGGCCTCGGCCACGTCCAGCATCGCCAGCCGCAGGTCCCGGTTGTTGCTCAGAGCGGTGTCGATCAGTTGCTGCAGGTGCGGGTCGGTGAACAGTGCCCGCCAGCCGGGCAGCATCACCGAGCCGGTGGCGGCGACGCCGTCCTCGCCCAGGGTGGCCGGCACCGGCGAGGCCGGTTGCCGGTAGTCCGGGGCCAGGGTGCAGCCGCCCAGGGTCAGGGCGGCCAGCAGGGGCAGGGCACAGGGTCGATTCAGAACGCTCATGACCGTGCCTCCCGATCCTCAAGGGCGGTGCTGCCGTCTTTCTTGCCGGTCAGCGGCACGCCGGAGATGCGGCGCACCAGGGCATAGAACAGCGGGATGAAGAAGATCGCCAGCACGGTGGCCGCCACCACGCCGCCGAACACCCCGGTACCGATGGCGTTGCGGGCGCCGGAGCCGGCACCGGTGCTCAGCATCAGCGGTGTCACGCCGAGGCCGAACGCCAGGGAGGTCATCAGGATCGGACGCAACCGCATGCGCGTGGCTTCCAGGGTGGCCTTGAGCAGTGAGTAGCCCTCGTCCTCCAGGTCCTTGGCGAATTCGGCGATCAGAATGGCGTTCTTCGCCGACAACCCCACCGTGGTGAGCAGGCCGACCTGGAAGAACACGTCGTTGTTCAGGCCTCGCAGCATGGCCGCCAGCACGGCGCCGATCACACCCAAGGGCACGATCAGCATCACCGCGAACGGAATCGACCAGCTCTCGTACAGCGCCGCCAGGCACAGGAACACCACCAGCAGCGACAGGGCATACAGAGCGGGCGCCTGGGCGCCGGCCTGCTGCTCCTGGAACGACAGGCCGGTCCATTCGAAACCGAAGCCCTGGGGCAGGTCCTGGGCGAGCCGTTCCATGGTGGCCATGGCTTCACCGGTGCTGACGCCGGCGGCGGCGTCGCCCTGGATGTTCATCGACGACACGCCGTTATAGCGCTGCAGTTGCTGCGGGCCATAGGTCCATTCGCCCTCGGAGAAGGTGCTGAAGGGCACCATCTCGCCGACGCCGTTGCGTACGTACCAGTCGTTGATGTCCTCGGGCAGCATGCGGAAGGGCGCGTCGCCCTGCACGTACACCCGCTTGACCCGGCCCCGGTCGATGAAGTCGTTGACGTAGCTGGAGCCCCAGGCCACCGACAGGGTGTTGTTGATGTCCGCCAGGGGCACGCCCATGGCCTGCGCCTTCTGGCGATCCACGTTGAGGTCGTAGGTGGGCGCGTCGGGCAGGCCGTTGTAACGTACCTGGGTCAGAACGCCGGCCTGGTTGGCGGCGCCCAGCAACTGGTCGCGGGCCTGTACCAGGGCGTCATGGCCCTGGCCGCCACGATCCTGCAACTGGAAGTTGAAGCCGCCGGAGGTGCCCAGCGCCGGGATCGCCGGCGGATTCAGGGCGAAGATGATGGCCTCGCGGATTTGCGAGAAATAGCCCATGGAACGGCCAATGACCTGGCGCACGCCGTTGGTGCTCAGGTCCCGTTCTTCCCAGTCCTTGAGCCGCACGAAGGCGATGCCCGAGTTCTGGCCGCGACCGGCGAAACTGAAACCACCCACCGTGAAGATGGACGTTACCGCCTCTTCCTTGTTGAGGTAGTAGTCCTCCATCTTGCCGAGCACATCCATGGTCTGGCCCAGGGTGGAGCCCACCGGCAATTGCACCTGGCTGAGCAGGATGCCCTGGTCTTCCTCGGGCAGGAAGGCACTGGGCAGGCGGGTGAAGGTAAAGCCCAGCACCGCCACGATGGCCACGTAGATCAGCAGGTAGCGGCCGCGATGGCCGATCATCTTCTCGACCCGGCTCTGGTAGCCGTGGCTGGCGCGGTTGAAGTTGCGGTTGAACCAGCCAAAGAAACCTTTCTTCTCGTTGTGCTGGGCGGAGGAAGGCTTGAGCATGGTGGCGCACAGCGCCGGGGTGAGGATCAAGGCCACCAGCACCGACAGGGTCATCGCCGACACGATGGTGATCGAGAACTGCCGGTAGATGGCGCCGGTGGAGCCGGGGAAGAACGCCATTGGCACGAACACCGCCGACAGCACCAGGGCGATGCCGACCAGGGCGCCGGTGATCTGGTCCATGGATTTGCGGGTGGCCTCCAGGGGCCCGAGCCCGTCCTCCTCCATTACCCGTTCCACGTTTTCCACCACCACGATGGCGTCGTCCACCAGCAGGCCGATGGCCAGCACCATGCCGAACATGGTCAGGGTGTTGACCGTGAAGCCGAACGCGAACAGCACCGCGAAGGTGCCCAGCAACACCACCGGCACGGCGATGGTGGGAATCAGGGTGGCGCGGAAGTTCTGCAGGAACAGGAACATCACCAGGAACACCAGGGCGATGCCCTCGAACAGGGTCTTCACCACCTCCAGGATGGAGATCTTCACGAACGGCGTGGTGTCGTAGGGGTAGGAGATCTCCATGCCCTCGGGGAAGAACTCGCTCAGCTCGTCGAGCCGCGCGCGCACCCGGTCGGCGGTGTCCAGGGCGTTGGCGCCGGACGCCAGGTTGATGCCGATGCCGGAGGCGGGGCGGCCGTTGAAGCGGGCGTCGAAGTTGTAGTTCTCCGAGCCCAGTTTGATGTCCGCCACGTCACGCAGCCGGACCCGGGAGCCGTCGTTGTTCACCCGCAACAGGATCTCGCCGAATTCCTCCGGCGTTTCCAGCAGGGTCTGCACGATGATGGTGGCGGTGAGCTGCTGGTTTTCCACCGCCGGCTGGCCGCCCAGCTGACCGCCGGTGACCTGGTTGTTCTGTACCGTGATCGCCTGGATCACGTCGGTGGGGGTCAGGTCGTACTGGTTGAGCTTGTTCGGGTCCAGCCACACGCGCATGGCGTACTGGGCACCGAACAACTGGGTGGTGCCCACCCCCTGCACGCGGCTGAGCGGGTCCTGGACGTTGGCGCCCAGGTAATCCGACAGGTCGGTACGGCTCATGCTGCCGTTGCTGGACGTGGCGGCCAGCACCATCAGGAAGGAGTCGGACGACTTGCTGACCTGCACCCCCTGCTGCTGCACCACCTGGGGCAGGCGCGGCGTGGCCAGCTGCAGTTTGTTCTGCACCTGCACCTGGGCGATGTCCGGATCGGTGCCGGCGGCGAACGTCAACGCGATCTGCGCGGTGCCGGTGGAATCACTGGTGGAGTCGATGTAGAGCAGGTTGTCGATGCCGTTCATCTGCTGCTCGATGACCTGGGTCACCGAATCCTCCACCGCCTCGGCGGAGGCGCCGGGGTAGGTGGCGCGGATCGAGACTTCCGGCGGCGCCACGGTGGGGTATTGCTCCACCGGCAGGTTATAGATCGACAGTGCCCCGGCGAGCATCATGACGATGGCGATCACCCAGGCGAAGATGGGTCGGTCAATAAAGAATCTGGCCATGATTGTCCCTGTTGCGTGGGCGTTCGTTTACCGCGCGTCTTGCGCCTGGGCGTCGTCTGTCTGGTCGGTCTTGGGCGCCGATGTGCCATCGGCGCTGTCTTCCGGTGTCACCGTGATGGTGTCGGAATCCGACCTGTCCTGTTTCAGCTCCACCGGCTTCACCGGAGCGCCGGGGCGAATTTTCTGCAGGCCCTCGACAATCAGCCGGTCGCCGGCCTGGAGACCGTCGCTGATCAGCCAGCGGTTGCCCACCGTCCGTTCGGTGGTTACCTGTCGCTGCTCGACCTTGCCGTCCTGACCGATCACCAGGGCGGTGGCCTTGCCGTTGGGGTCCCGGGTGACACCTTTCTGCGGCACCAGGATGGCGCCCTCGCGCTCGCCCTGGGGCAGCCGCGCGCGCACGAACATGCCGGGCAGCAGGTCGTTATCCGGGTTGGGGAACAGGGCGCGCAGGGTCACGGAGCCGGTGCTTTCCTCCACCGCGAATTCAGAGAACTGCAGGGTGCCGGCCTCGCCGTATTCGCTGCCGTCTTCCAGCAGCAGGGTGACGCGGGCCTTGTCCTCGCCCACCTGCTGCAGGCGGCCGGCCTGCAAGGCCGCGCGCAGGCGCCGCAGCTCCTGGTTGGACTGGGTCAGATCCACGTAGATCGGATCAAGCTGACGGATGGTGGCCAGCGCCTGGGTCTGGTTGGCGGTGACCAGGGCGCCGGGGGTCACCACGGAGCGACCGATGCGACCGTCGATGGGGGCCTTGATGGTGGTGTAATCCAGGTTGATGCGGGCGGTTTGCAGCGCCGCCCGGGCGGCGTCCACCTGGGCCTGGGTCTCGCCCAGGGCGGCCTGGGCCTCGTCGTACTCCTGCTGGCTCACCGCCTTCATCTTCAGGAGCTTGTCGAAACGCTCGGCGCGCAGGCGGGTGGACTTCAGGGTCGCCTCGGCGCTGGCCACGTTGGCCCGGGCGCTGGCCACGTCGGCCTTATAGAGGCTGTCGTCGAGCTGATAGAGCGGCTGGCCGGCTTTCACCAGCTCGCCACCTTCGAACAGCCGCTTCTCGACGATGCCGGTGACCTGGGGGCGCACCTCGGCGATCTGGTAGGGGCTGGTGCGGCCCGGCAGCTCATTGATCAGCGTGAAGTTCTGGGACCGCACGGTGATGAAGCCGGCCTCCGGCGGAGCGCCGGCCTGCTGTTGCTGCTCGCCATCACCGCCGCAGGCGGCCAGGGCCAGGCTGAAAAGAACAATAAAGGGGAAGAACACCGAACCTGTGCGCATGGAAACCTCGGTTCTTTGATTCGTATCAAGCCAGGGAAGCTCAGAAGTATACATACATCCAAGAACGTATGTATAGTAGGGAAAAGTGAAACTATCGTGGAACGCAGGACCGGACCATGGCCCGACGCACCAAAGAGGAAGCCCAGGAGACCCGCGAGCAGATCATTGATGCCGCGGAGTTGGTTTTCCATCGTAAGGGCGTGGCGCGCAGCTCCCTGAACGACATCGCCCAACAGGCGGGAGTGACGCGCGGCGCGATCTACTGGCATTTCAAGAACAAGCAGGATGTGTTCGCCGCCATGCTTGAGCGCCACCGGCTGCCCACCGAGGCGCTCTCCCAGCGGGCCGAGGACCCCAGCGAGTCCGACCCTCTGGGGCGTTTTCGTGATCTGCTCATCAGTGTCCTCCAACGTACCGTGCGTGACCCGGGTCATCGCAGGGTATTCGAGATCCTGTTCTATAAATGTGAATTCACCGACCAGACCGCTCCATTGATGCAGCGCGTCCAGGAAAGCTATCTGGATGGCGGCGCCAAGGTGCGCCGCACCCTGGGCAATGCCATCGAGCGTGGCCAGCTGCCCGCCACTCTCAACCTGGGTCGGGCCGTCACCCAACTGCACGTGCAAATGACGGGCCTGCTTTACACCTGGTTGCTGCTGCCCGGTTCCTTCGACCTGGACCGCGAGGCCGCCGACTTCGTCGACAGCTACATTGCCACCCTTCGTTACTGCCCCACCATCGCCGGAGAGGGCGCCCACACGCCGCCTGGCGGCCTCGATCCGTAAACCTGAAACACCATTTCGATTTATTTGACGGAACCGATCCTCCATGCCACATTGCCGGACCTACCGATAAGTATGTCCGCCGTTAGCGGGCGCATAACAATGCGAGGAGAGCGCCATGCTGCCCCTTTCCGAACGGGCCCAGGGCCTGTACGACCAATTGGTCGATTTCATGGACCAGCACGTCTATCCCAATGAAACGGTGTACGCCGAGCAGCACGCCGCCAGCGAGGATCGCTGGACGCCGCCGCCGATCCTCAAGGAACTCAAACAGAAGGCCAGGGCCGCCGGCCTGTGGAACCTGTTCCTGCCGGAAAGCGACCTGGGTGCCGGGCTCAGCAACTACGATTACGCCCACCTGTGCGAGGTGATGGGGCGCGTTGCCTTCGCTCCCCAGGTATTCAACTGCGCCGCGCCGGATACCGGCAACATGGAAGTACTGGCCCGCTATGGCAGCCCGGAACAGCAGGAACAATGGCTCAAGCCCCTGCTGGCCGGCGAGATCCGCTCCTGCTTCTCGATGACCGAACCGGCGGTGGCTTCTTCCGACGCCACCAACATCTGCACCGAGATCAAACGGGACGGCGACGACTACGTGATCAATGGCCGCAAATGGTGGTCTTCCGGCGCCATGTCCAGCGACTGCAAGATCGCCATCGTGATGGGCAAGACCGACCCGAACGCGCCGCGCCATCAGCAACAGTCCCAGATTCTGGTGCCTCTGGATACCCCCGGGGTCCGGATCGAACGCGCTTTGCATGTGTTCGGCTATGACCACGCCCCCAAGGGGCACGCGGAAATCGTCTATGACAATGTGCGCGTGCCGGCGTCCAACCTGATTCTTGGCGAAGGCCGTGGCTTCGAGATCGCCCAGGGCCGCCTGGGACCGGGCCGCATCCATCACTGCATGCGCACCATTGGCCTGGCCGAGCGCGCCCTGGAAGCCATGTGTCAGCGGGTCGAGGCCCGCGAGGCCTTCGGTCGCAAGCTGTCGCAGTTCGATTCCATTCGCAAGGACATCGCCCGTTCGCGCCTGGAGATTGAACAGGCGCGCCTGATGACCCTCAAGGCGGCGCACATGATGGACACCGTGGGCAACAAGGTGGCCCGTCAGGAAATCGCCATGATCAAGGTGATCGCACCGGAAATGGCCCTCAAGGTGGTGGACCGCGCCATTCAGGTGCACGGTGCCCTGGGCGTGTGCCAGGACACCTTCCTGGCGTCCGCCTGGGCCAACCTGCGCACCCTGCGCCTGGCCGACGGCCCGGACGAGGTACACCTGGACACCATCGCCAAGCTGGAGCTGGGTCGGTATCGGTAAAACCAAGGAGAACAACAATGAGCAAACTCTTCGATCTGACCGGCCAGGTGGCCCTGATCACCGGCTCCACCCGGGGCATCGGCAAGGCCATCGCCGAGGAAATGGCCCGCGCCGGCGCCAAGGTGGTGATTTCCAGTCGCAAGCCGGAGCCCTGCCACGAAGTGTGCGAGGCGATCAAAGCGGAAGGCGGCGAGGCCATCGCCGTGCCCTGCAACGTGGGCAAGAAAGACGACCTGATGAACCTGGTCGACGAAACCCTGGCCGCCTTTGGCAAAATCGATATTCTGGTGTGCAACGCCGCCACCAATCCGGTCTACGGTCCCACCGCCGAGCTTACCGACGAGGCCTGGGACAAGATCATGGACACCAACGTCAAGGGCACCTTCTGGCTGTGTAACCGGGTGCTGCCGGAGATGGACAAGAACGGCGGCGGCAAGGTGGTGATCATTTCCAGCATCGCCGGCCTGCGCGGTAATACCGTGATCGGTACCTATGGTGTGTCCAAGGCCGCCGAGGCGGCCCTGGCCCGCAACCTGGCGGTGGAGTGGGGGCCGCGCAACATCCGTGTCAACGCCATCGCCCCGGGGCTGGTGCGCACCGACTTCGCCAAGGCACTCACCGAGGACCCGGAGCGCCGCAAGCGCGCCGAGGAGCGTACCCCGGTACGCCGTATCGGCGAGCCGGTGGACATCGCCGGCGTGACGCTGTTCCTGGCCAGCGACGCCAGTGCCTATGTCACCGGTCAGACCATTGTCGCCGACGGCGGCGAGACCATCTGTTAACACGGCTGCAAGCTTCAAGCCGCAAGCTGGAGGTGGCGGCCTGATGGGCCGGAGGCTTGCGGTTTGAAGCCGATTTGAGGGTTTCATTATGGAAGGTCAACCGGAAATCGTGCCGGTGCTGGAGGCGCACCGTCTCGACGAGGGCCGCCTGGCGGACTACCTGGCCGGCCAGGATCTGCTCGATGGCCCGCTGAAGGTGCGCCAGTTCCAGGGTGGGCAATCCAACCCCACCTATTTGCTGGAAAGTGGCGCGTGCCGCTATGTGCTGCGCAAGAAGCCGCCCGGCAAGGTGTTGCCCTCGGCACACCAGGTGGATCGTGAGTACCGGGTCATGAAGGCCCTCGGCGAGCATGGCCAGGTGCCGGTGCCGACCATGCGCGTACTGTGCGAGGACGAGACGGTACTCGGTACCAGCTTTTACGTAATGGACTTCGTGCCCGGCCGGGTCTACAGCCAACCGCAACTGGAAAGCCTCGACAAAGCCGACCGCGCCCGTCTCTACCACGACAAGATCGACACCCTGGCGCGGCTCCACCGGGTCGACTACCAGGCCGCCGGGCTGGGTGATTTCGGCAAGCCCCAGGGCTACGTGACCCGGCAGGTGAAACGCTGGAGCGCCCAGTACGAGGCCTCCAAAACCGACGACCTGCCGGCCATGGATAACCTCATGGCCTGGCTGGCGGACCACATCCCCGACGACGACAGCGCCGCCATCGCCCATGGCGATTTCCGGCTCGGCAATTTGCTGGTGGATAATCACGAGCCCCGGGTGGTGGCGGTCCTGGACTGGGAACTGGCCACCATCGGCCACCCGCTGGCGGACCTGGCCTATTGCTGTCTGCCGTACCATATGCCCCATGGCGTCAACGGCGTGCGGGGCCTGGATGGGCTTGATCTGGCCGCCCGCGGCATCCCCGACGAGCGTACCCTGCTGGAACGCTACTGCGAGGGCGCCGGCCGTGATGGCATCAGCGACTGGCCGGTGTTCCTGGCGTTCGCCCTGTTCCGCTCGGCGGCGATTCTGCAGGGCGTTTACGCCCGCGCCCTGCAAGGTAACGCCAGCGATCGAAACGCTCTGGAAGTGGGCAAACGCGCCGGGCTGATCGCCGAGCGGGGCTGGCAGATCGCGCGGACCCATAAATAAGAGTCGTAGGAGCGGCGGTTCCGCCGCTCCTACCATGATGTTCAAGAGGTCGGTAATGAAAATGTTCCGCAAGATTCTGGTCACCAACGATGACGGTATCGACGCCCCGGGCCTGGTGGTGGCCGAAGCGGTGGCCGCCGAGCTCGCCGAGGAGGTGTGGACGGTGGCGCCGGAACACGACCAGAGCGGCGTGGGGCAGGGCATCTCCCTGCATTCGCCGTTGCGCGTATACCATCATGGCGAACGCCGCTTCGCGGTATCCGGCACACCGGCGGACTGCGTCATGTTCGCCATGGCCGAGTGGTTCGCCGAGGACGCGCCGGATCTGGTGTTGTCCGGGGTCAATTGCGGCGCCAACCTGAGCGACTCGGTGATGTACTCGGGCACCGTGGGCGCGGTGCTGGCGGCGGCCCACCTGGGCCTGCCGGGCATTGCCCTGAGCCAGGCCTTCGTGGGCGACCGCGAGGCCATCAATTACGAGCCCACCGCACGCCATTCGGCGCCGCTGATTCGTCAGCTTTGGGAAACCGGCGCCGACCGGGACGGCTACCAGCGGGCCTGCTGGAATCTTAATTTTCCGGACCAGCCGGTGGCGGAGCTGCGCGGTTGCCGCTTCACCCGCCAGGTGAGTGGCGGCATCGCCGGGCCGCGCCTGGTGCACGGCACCGACGGCCGCGGCCTGTCCTACCACTGGCTGGCGTTCGAGCGCCGGCCTGGCTCCATCGAGCATCCGCGGTCCGACGTGGTCGCCCTGCGCGACGGCTATGTTTCGGTGATGCCGCTGCAGCCGACCCGTTGCGACGACGTGTTCGCCGAACAATGCTGGAATCAGGACGAGGCGCCGCGTCTTGATCGCGGATGAACTCGTTCCCGTAAGGACTGGGCGGCTGTGATCGCGGCTGAAGCCGCTCCTGCAAGGTCTTGTCCGGCGGTGTGAATCGCTCCTGTCGGGAGGGGGCTGTAGGAGCGGCTTCAGCCGCGATACGGCGCTTCGGAGTGCCGTTTCGTTTTTGGAACGTTATTCCGAAATAGTATTGACGGCCCTGGGGCGGCGTGTCAGATTGACCGCCAGATTCACTCCGGAGACCGCCCCCGGGTGCCCCGAGCGGGCGCTTGGGTGTGCTATTTCCTGTATCTAACAAAAACGGCGTGGCCCGATCCGCGCCGCAAACAGCATCACAAGGGAGAGTACAGGCATGTTCGATCGGCATTTCGCCGTCTGGCCGGACGGGGCCCCGCACCATCTGACCCTGCCGGAAACCAGCCTCTATACCAACCTGGAGATTTCCGCGCTGCGCTACCCCGACGAGAACGCCGTTGTCTATTACGACAAGGCCATCTCCTATCGGGAACTCAAGGAGCAGGTGGACGCGCTGGCCGGACAGCTCGAGCATCTCGGCGTGGAGAAAGGCGACCGGGTACTGCTTTTCATGCAGAACGCGCCGCAATTCATCATCGGCTATTACGCCATCCTGCGCGCCAATGCCATCGTGGTGCCGATCAACCCGATGAACCGCAGCGCCGAACTGGAGCATTACCTGGAAGATACCCAGGCCGCCGTATGCCTGTGCGGCCAGGAAGTGCTGCCCCAGATCCAGCCGCTGATCGGCCATGAGCGTCTGCGCCACGTGATCGTGGCTGCCTACGGCGACTATGCCGCCGCCGACACCGACCTGGACCTGCCCGCGGAAGTGAAGGCGCCGGCGCAACCGGTGCGCGGCGAAGGCCTGATCGGCTGGGCGGATGCCCTGGCCGCCGGTCACCGCCCCGGTGAACTGCTGGTGGGCCCGGATGATCTCGCCGTGTTCCCGTACAGCTCCGGCACCACCGGCGCGCCCAAGGGGTGCATGCACACCCACCGTTCGGTGATGGCCACCTGCGTGCACGGCGCCGCCTGGCGTCCCGGCGGCGGTCGTGAAGGCGTGGTGCTGGCGACCCTGCCGTACTTCCATGTCACCGGCATGCAGGGCGCCATGAACAGCCCCATTTTCCTGGGCGGCTGCATCGTGCTGATGACCCGCTGGGACCGCCGCGTGGCGGCGAAGCTGATCGAGCGTTACCAGGTCACCAGCTGGACCAACATCGTCACCATGGCGATCGATCTGCTTTCCGATCCGGAGGTGGAGACCTTCAACCTGTCCAGCCTGCAGAACATTGGCGGTGGCGGCGCGGCCATGCCGGAGGCGGTCTCGGACAAACTGTTCAATCTCACCGGCCTGCGCTATATGGAAGGCTACGGCCTGTCCGAAACCATCGCCGCTACCCACATCAACCCGCCGGAGCACCCCAAGAAGCAGTGCCTGGGCATTCCCGTGTTCGACACCGATTCGCGCATCATCAACGAGGATACCGGCGAAGAGCTGGGCGTGGGCGAGGTGGGCGAGATCGTGTCCCGTGGCCCGCAAGTGTTCCAGGGCTACTGGAACCGTCCGGAAGAAACCAAGAAGGCCTTCATTGAACTGGATGGCCAACGTTTCTTCCGCACCGGCGACATGGGCTACTACGACGAAGAGGGCTATTTCTTCATCGTCGACCGGGTCAAGCGCATGATCAATGCATCCGGATTTAAAGTCTGGCCCGCCGAGGTCGAAAGTCTTATGTATCGACATCCGGCGATCCAGGAGAGCTGTGTGATCTCCGCCCCCCACGAACGGCGCGGTGAAACCGTCAAGGCGTGCGTGGTGCTGGCCAAGGATCAGAAGGGCAAGGTCAGCGAGAACGACATCATCGAGTGGTGCAAGGAGCAGATGGCCGCCTACAAGGTGCCGCAAATCGTCGAATTCCGTGACGAACTGCCCCGTTCACCCACCGGTAAGCTGATGTGGCGCGCGCTTCAGGAAGAGGAGTGGGCCCGCGCCAAGAAACAAGCCTGAGCAAGACAGTACACAACAGAACAACACAAAAACCGAAGCCGTCTCGACAGCGCGGGCCCGTTCAATGGTGGGACCTTGGGGCACAGCGCGAGGCGGTTTCATAACCATAACGAGGAGTTCAAGCCTTGGACGCGTTTCTGCAGCAAGCGCTGAATGGCCTGACGCTGGGCAGCATCTACGGGCTGGTGGCCCTGGGGCTGACCCTGGTGTACGGCATTTTGCACGTTCCCAACTTCGCCCACGGCGCGCTCTACATGGTGGGCGCCTACATCAGTTACTTCATCATGGTCGAGCACGGCCTCAACTACTGGGTCGCCATGCTTGGCGCCGGCCTGGTGGTGGCGCTGCTGTCGGTGCTGTGCGAGCGGCTGGTGTTTCATCCACTGCGCCATGCGCCACCGATCCATGACAAGATCGCCGCCATCGGTATTCTGTTGTTTCTCGAGGCACTGGTGCAGATGCACTGGGGCGCCGACTTCCGGCGCATGCCCACTCCCTATACTGAAATCTTCCACTTCGGCTCCCTGACCCTGCCGGCCCAGCGTCTGCTGATCATCGTCGGCGCCTTCAGCCTGATGGGCGCGCTGCATCTGTATCTGAAGAAGACCATGACCGGTTCCACCATCATCGCCATGGCGCAGAACCGCGAAGGCGCTTTCCTGGTGGGTATCGACGCCAACCGGGTGGCGATGATGACCTTCGCCATCGCCGGTTTCCTGGCGGCGGTGGGCGCCACCCTGTTCGCGCCGATCAACCTGGTCTACCCGGCCATGGGGCACCTGGTGATCATGAAAGCGTTCGTGATCATCATCCTGGGCGGCATGGGCAGTATCCCCGGCGCCATCGTCGGCGGCTTGATCATCGGCTTTGCCGAAGCCCTGGGTGGCTACTACCTGTCCGGCACCTACAAGGATCTGATCGCCTTCGTGCTGCTGGTGGCGATCCTGTCGATCAAACCCACCGGCCTGTTCACCAAGGGGGTGCGCTAATGGACCGCGTCATGAATTTCCTCGCCAGCCCGGCCATGAAGGTGGTGCTGCTGGTGGCGGCGATCCTGTTCCCCTGGGTGGCCGCCAGCGAATACCAGATCTACGTGATGGCGCTGGCCTTCGTCTGGGCCATCGCCGTCTACGGCCTTAACATCATCACCGGTTATTGCGGCCAGCTGAACCTGGCCCACGGTGGTTTCTTCGCCATTGGTGCCTACGCCGTGGGGTTGCTCACCGTGGATTACGGCTGGGCGTTCTGGCCGGCGTTCATCGCCGCCGGCGTGCTCGGCGCTTTCTTCGGCTTCCTGGTGGGCGTGGTGTCCCTGCGCCTCAAGGAACATTACTTCGCCATCTTTACCCTGTGCGTGGGCTTCATCATCTATCTGTTGATCGAAAAATGGGAAGAGCTCACCCACGGTACCCTGGGCGTGATCAGCATCGCGCCGCCGGAAGGCTTCGGGCTGGTGGACTTCACCGAGACCATCCCGTTCTACTATCTGGTGCTGTTCTTCCTGGTGCTGGCGATCTGGCTGATCAGCCGCATCTCCCGCTCCCTGGTGGGCCGCACTTTCCTGGCTATTCGTATCAGCGACGATCTGGCCCAGTCCCTGGGTATCAACCTGATGCGCAACAAGGTCCTGGCGTTCGTGCTGTCCACCACCTACGCCGGCCTGGCCGGGGCGCTGCTCGCCGGCGTGGTGCGCTTCATCGGCCCCGACCTGGCGGAAATCACCCACACCTTCGACGTCATCACCTACCTGCTGGTGGGCGGCATCGGCACCCTGATGGGGCCGCTGGTGGGCACCCTGCTGATCACCTGGATCACCCAGGCGGTGCAGTCGTTCGAGGAATACCGCATGATCGTGTTCGGCCCGCTGCTGGTGGTGCTGGTGATCTTCATGCCCAAGGGCATCGTCGGCACCTTCCTGACCTGGCGTGGTCGCCGGCTGGCGAGCAAGGCGCCGGCCCGGCGCGCCGAGTCCCGGGTCGGTGATTCCAGTGACGGCAACCAGGGGGAGGCCGGCTGATCATGGCGGATAACAAAACAATGCTGAGCATCAAGAACCTCACCAAGCGCTTTGGCGGGCTGGCGGCGGTCAACGACGTGAGCGTCGATTTCCAGGCCGGCCAGATCAATGCCATCATCGGCCCCAACGGCGCCGGCAAGACCACCTTCTTCAACCTGGTGGCCGGCGCCATGCCGCCCAGCGAAGGCAGCATCGAATTCCAGGGCATCGATGTCACCGGCATGTCGCCGGACCGCATCGCCCGGCTGGGCATCGCCCGCACCTTCCAGACCACCATGCTGTTCGATCAGTCCACGGTGCTGGACAACCTGATCGTCGGCCATCGCCTGCGTACCCAGTCGCGGCTGTGGGATGTGATCATCAATTCCAAGCGTCTGCGCGACGAGGAGAAGAAGTGCCGCGCCCGCGCCGAGGAAGTGCTCGACTTCGTCGGCCTCTCGCATCTGGGGCACCGCTACATCGTCGACATCAGCCAGGAAGAGCGCAAACGGGTGGCCTTTGCCCTGGCCATGGCCACCGACCCGGAACTGGTGCTGCTGGACGAACCGGCCGGCGGCATCAACCCGGAGGAAACCGAGAACCTGGCCGGTCTGATCCGCAAGATGGTCGATCACGGCATCACCGTGTGCCTGATCGAACACAAGATGGACATGATCATGAGCCTGGCGGACAAGATCATGGTGCTCGACCATGGCGAGAAGATCGCCGAAGGCACGCCGGAACAAATCAAGAACGATCCGGTGGTGATCGAAGCTTATCTGGGGAGTGACGAAGATGTTGAAGCTTGAGAACGTCGACGCCAAATACGACGGCTTCAAGGCCCTGGATGGCGTGTCCATGAACGTGGAACAGGGTGAGTTGGTGGTCTTGCTGGGCGCCAACGGCGCCGGCAAGACCACCCTGTTCAATACCATCAGCGGGCTGCTCAAGCCCAGCGCCGGTCGCGTCAGCCTCAACGGCCAGGACGTGACCGGTCGTAAACCCTCGGCGCTGGTCCAGGCCGGCGTGGTACAGTGCCCGGAAGGCCGCAAGCTGTTCCCGGAGATGTCGGTGATGAAGAATCTGATGCTCGGCGCCTACGTGCACCGGCGCGACAGGGCCGGCATGAAAAAAACCCTGGGTCACGTTCTTGAAATGTTCCCCATTTTGAACGACAAAAAGGATGACGCCGCCGGCTCACTGAGTGGCGGCCAGCAGCAGATGGTGGCCATCGGTCGTGCTCTCATGGGACGCCCCAAGCTGCTGATGCTCGACGAACCTTCCCTGGGTCTGGCGCCGCTGGTGGTCAAGCAGGTGTTCAGCGCCGTGCAGGCGATCAACCAGGAAGGCACCACCGTGTTGCTGGCGGAGCAAAACGCCTTCGCGGCACTGAAAATCGCCACCCGGGCCTACGTGATCGAAAACGGTCGCCTGGTGATGGAGGGTGATCGCGAGACCATGCTCGGCAACGAAGCGGTCCGCAAGGCCTACATCGGGGCCTGACACGCATCAACGCGACGCACCACAACACACAACAATAGCCCAACAAAAACAATGGGAGAGAAAAGCATCATGAATCTGACCAAAACCTTTAAACGCCTGGCGACCGCCAGCGCCGTGGCCCTGGCCCTGGGTGGCGCGGCTCACGCCGAGGAAGTGACCATCGGTTTCACCGGCCCGCTCAGCGGCGGCGCCGCCCTGTACGGCGAGAACACCCTGGAAGGCATGCGCATGGCCGCCGAGGAAATCAACGCCGCCGGTGGTTTCGACGTGGATGGCGAGAACTACACCCTCGAGATCGAATCCCTGGATGACAAATACTCGCCCAGCCAGGCGGCGGTGAACGGCAAGCGCCTCGTGCAACAATACAAGGCGCCGGTGATTTTCACCCCGCACTCCGGTGGTACCTTCGCGCTGCAGGCGTTCAACGAGCGCGACGGCTTCCTGATCATGTCCTACACCTCGGTGCCGGCGGTAACCGCCAAGGGCAACGAGCTGACCGTGAAGATCCCGCCCAACTTCACCGATTACCTGGTGCCGTTCACCAAGATCACCATGGACCGCTTCGGCAAGAAACTGGGCGTGGCCAATGCCACCCACGACTACGCCAAGTACTGGACCAAGGAATTCGTGCCGGTATGGCGCAAGGCCGGCGGTGACGTGGTGTCCATGAACCCGATGGATTACAACAAGTCCGCGGATTTCTACACCGGCGTCAGCAAGGTGCTTTCCGAGAAGCCGGACGTGCTGTTCGTGGGGGGCGCCTCCGAGCCCACCGGTCTGGTGGTGCGGCAGGCCCGGGAGCTGGGCTTCAAGGGCGGCTTCGTGATCATGGACCAGGCCAAGATCGATGAAGTGGCCAAGGTGTCCGGCGGCCTGGAATCCCTGGAAGGTTCCGTGGGCGTGGTGCCCCTGGCCGAGTACAACACCCCGGGCGCGGAGCGTTTCGTCAAGCTGTGGAAAGAGAAGCACGACGGCGTTGCCACCTCGGAAACCGCCTACCACTACTTCGCCACCTACCTGGTGATGCACGCCATGCAGGAAGCCGGCAGCGTGGACGACCCGCGCGCCATTCGCGCGGCCATCCCCAAGGCCCTGGCCAAGGTGGACCCCAACCACAACCCCTATGACGTGACCGACATCACCGAGGACGGTAACCTGGGCGCCGATCCGCAAATCGCGGAAGTGGTCGACGGCAAGGTGGTGATTCGCGAAACCTCCGACTACAAAGAGTAAGCCCGCCACCGGCGGTACCAAGGGCACCCGGGAGGGTGCCCTTTTTGATTCCGCCAGCCGGAGGCCTCCGTGCCGTGATCCGGTCATTGGCGGGCTCGTCCGCTAGATAAAACCAAGTTTCGAATTATTGATAAAAGGCCCGCTTTTCTTATACTGAGGGGCCTGGAATTCAACCCGTTCTAAAGGCCACCGGAGACGCCGGAAACATGGCGAAAAAAGACATTTCCGGGGCTTTTTGCTGAAGGAGAGATCATGAGCGACGTAGTCAGCTACTGCCTGGAAGGCGACATCGGCGTCATCAGCGTCAATTACCCGCCGGTCAATGCCCTGGGGCAGGGCGTGCGCGAGGGGCTGGTCGAATGTCTGCGCCAGGGGCTCAAGGACGACCAGGCCAAGGCTCTGGTGGTGATCGGCGAAGGCCGTACCTTCCCGGCCGGCGCCGACATCCGTGAATTCGGCAAGCCGCCCCAGGGCCCGGCCCTGCCGGACGTGGTCGCCGAGTACGAGAGCAGCGACAAGCTGGTGGTCGCCGCCATTCACGGCACCGCCCTGGGCGGTGGCCTGGAAGTGGCGCTGGGCTGCGACTACCGCGTGGCCGTGGGGTCCGCCAAGGTGGGCCTGCCGGAAGTGAAACTGGGCATTCTGCCCGGTGCCGGTGGCACCCAGCGTCTGCCGCGCCTGATCGGCGCCCAGAAGGCCCTCGAGGTGATCGTCTCCGGTAACCCGGTGAAAGCCAAGGATGCCCTGGCCCTGGGCATCGTCGACGAAATCGTCGACGGTGATCTGCTGGAAGGGGCTTTGGCCTACGCCCGCAAGCTGGCCGCCGACAACGCGCCGCTGCGTCGCATCCGCGATCTGCAGGCACAAAAGGAAGACGCCGACCTGTTCAGCAACTTCGAGAAATCCATCGCCCGCAAACAGCGCGGCTTCAAGGCCCCGTTCCACTGCATCAAGGCGGTGCAGGCGGCGGTGGAGCTGCCCTTCGACGAGGGTATGAAGCGTGAGCGTGAGCTGTTCGCCGAACTGCTGGTGAGCCCGGAATCCCGCGCCCAGCGCCATGTGTTCTTCGCCGAGCGGGAAGTGGCGAAGGTGCCCGGCCTGGCCAAGGACACCCCCAAGCGCGAGATCAACCAGGTGGCGGTGATCGGCGCCGGCACCATGGGCGGCGGCATCGCCATGAACTTCGCCAACGCCGGCATCCCGGTGAAGATCCTGGAAGTGAAGGAAGAGGCGCTGGAGAAAGGCATCGCGGTGATCCGCAAGAACTACGAGAACACCGCCAAGAAAGGCCGTATCACCGCCCAGCAGGTGGAAGACCGCATGGCGCTGATCCAGCCCACCCTGAGCTACGACGACCTGTCCGACGTGGACCTGGTGATCGAAGCGGTGTTCGAGAACATGGATGTGAAGAAAGCCGTGTTCTCCGAGCTGGACCGGGTCTGCAAGAAGGGCGCGATCCTGGCCACCAACACCTCCACCCTGGACGTGAACCGCATCGCCGCCTTCACCCAGCGTCCCGAGGACGTCATGGGCATGCACTTCTTCAGCCCGGCCAACGTCATGAAGCTGCTGGAAAATGTGCGCGGCGAGAAAACCTCCGATGACGTGATCGCCACGGTCATGGACCTGAGCCGCCGCATCGGCAAGGTCGGCGTGCTGGTGGGCGTGTGCCACGGCTTCGTCGGCAACCGCATGCTGCACAAGCGTCAGGCGGAAGCCGTGCAACTGGTCAATGAAGGCGCCAGCCCCGCCCAGGTGGACAAGGTGCTGTTCGATCTGGGTTTCCCGATGGGCCCGTTCGCCATGTCCGACCTGGCCGGTATGGACGTGGGTTATCGCATTCGCGAGGAGCTGCGTAAGGAAGATCCCGACAACGCGCCGCCGCGTAACTGGACCGACGAACTGGTCGAGCAGGGCCGCCTGGGCCAAAAAACCCAGGCCGGTGTGTTTGACTACAAGGAAGGCGACCGTACCCCGGTGCCTTCATCCGAGGTTGACGCTCTGATCGCCAAATTCCGCGAAGAGCAGGGCATTCAGTCCCGTGAAGTCAGCGATCAGGAAATCCTGGAGCGCTGCATGTACGTGATGGTCAACGAAGGCGCCAAGATCCTGGAGGAGGGCATCGCCGCCCGCCCCCTGGACGTGGACGTGATCTGGATCTACGGCTACGGCTTCCCGGTGTACCGGGGCGGCGTGCTGTTCTGGGCCGATTCCGTGGGCCTCAAAACCATTTATGACAAGGTGAGCCAGTTCCACAAGGAAACCGGTGACGACGTATGGAAGCCGGCGGCGCTGCTCGAGAAGCTGGCCAACGAGGGCAAGGGCTTTTACGGCTGAGCTCGTTCATCGCGGCATTAGAGAGGACACTATGGATATTAATTACACCCCGGAAGAGCGCGCGTTCCGTGACGAAGTGCGTACCTTCCTGAACGACAAACTGCCGGCGGATATTTCCCGCAAGGTGAAAGAGCACAAACGCCTGGGCAAGGAAGACACGGTCCGCTGGCAGAAGATTCTTAACGAGCAGGGCTGGCTGGCCCTGCACTGGCCGAAGGAACATGGCGGCACCGGCTGGAGCCCGATCCAGAAGCACATCTTCGAGGAAGAGTGCGCGGAAGCCGGCGCTCCCACCGTGCTGCCGTTCGGCGTCAACATGGTCGCTCCGGTGATCATCAAGTTCGGCACCCAGGAGCAGAAGGATTATTACCTGCCGCGCATCCTGCGCAGTGACGACTGGTGGTGCCAGGGCTACTCCGAGCCCGGCGCCGGTTCCGACCTGGCCGGCCTGAAGACCCGCGCGGTGCGCGAAGGCGATCACTACATCGTCAATGGCCAGAAGACCTGGACCACCCTTGGTCAGCACGCCAACATGATTTTCTGCCTGGTGCGCACCGACCCGGATGCCAAGAAGCAGGAAGGCATTTCCTTCCTGCTCATCGACATGGAGAAAAGCGAGGGCATCACCGTGCGCCCGCTGATCACCCTGGACGGCGAGCACGAAGTGAACGAAGTGTTCTTCGATAACGTCAAGGTTCCCGTGGAGAACCTGGTCGGCGAGGAGAACAAGGGCTGGACCTGCGCCAAGTACCTGCTCACCTTCGAGCGGACCGGCATCGCCGGCGTGGGCTCTTCCAAGGCCGCCCTGGCGCACCTCAAGCAGGTGGCCCGCGAGCAGATCGTCAACGGCAAGCCGTTGATCGAGGAGCCGCATTTCCGCGCCCGCCTGGCGGACGTGGAAATGGAGCTGATGTCCCTGGAGATGACCAACCTGCGCACCGTGGCCGCCGCCGAGGCCGGTGGCGTGCCCGGCGCGGAAAGCTCCTTCCTGAAAATCATGGGCACCGAGCTGCGTCAGGAGATCACCGATCTGTTCCGCCGCGCCGCCGGCCCCCACGCGCTGCCGTTCCTCCCCGAGGAGCTGGAAGGCGATTTCGAGGGTCCCTACGTGGGGCCGGAATTCGCCGCCTCCGTGGCCAGCCGCTACTTCAATTTCCGCAAGCTCTCCATCTTCGGGGGCTCCAACGAAATTCAGAAGAACATCATCTCCAAGATGATCCTGGGTCTGTAAGGAGACGCGAACATGGATTTCAAACTGAGCGACGAGCAGCGCATGCTCGAAGAGACCGTGGGTCGTCTGGTCCGTGACACCTATACCTTCGACGCGCGCAACAAGATCCTGGAGTCCGAGCAGGGCTTCAGCACCGACATGTGGAACCAGTTCGCCGAGCTGGGCCTGCTGGGCGTGCCGTTCTCCGAGGAAGCCGGTGGCTTCAACGGCGGTGGTCCGGAGCTGATGGTGGTGGCCGAGGGCTTCGGTCGTGGCCTGGTGGTGGAGCCCTACCTGGCCACCGTGGTGCTCTCCGGCACCCTGATCGACAAGCTCGGTGACGATGCCCAGAAAGAACAGTGGGTGAGCGCCATCATCGGCGGTGAAACCCGCTTCGCCCTGGCCGCCTACGAGGCCCGGGGCCGCTACGACCACACCGTGGTCGAGACCAGCGCCAAGAAGGATGGCGACGGCTATGTGCTCAGCGGCGAGAAAGCCGTGGTCCTGCACGGTGACAGTGCCGATCAGCTGGTGGTGATCGCCCGCACCGGTGGTGATGCCGACGCCCGCGATGGCCTCAGCGCCTTCATCGTCGACGCCAACGCCGACGGCGTGAGCCGCAAGGGCTACCCGACCATCGACGGTCTGCACGCCGCCGAGATCACTCTGAGCAACGTCAAGGTTGGCGCCGACGCCCTGCTGGGCGAGGAAGGCAAGGCCATCGACGCTCTGGAAGCGACTCTGGATCTGGCCCTGATCACCCTGTGCGCGGAAGCCTCCGGCGCCATGGAAGTGGCCTGCGACCAGACCCTGGAATACATCAAGGAACGCCAGCAGTTCGGCGTGCCGATCGGTAAATTCCAGGCCCTGCAGCACCGCATGGTGGAAATGCGCATGGAACTGGAAAAAGTGCGTTCCATCACCATGCTCGCGGCCTGCAGCCTGGACGCTCCGGCGGACCTGCGCAAGAAACGCATCTCCGCGGCCAAGGCCCAGGTCGGCAAATCCGGCCGCAAGGTGGCCGAGGAAGCGATCCAGCTGTTCGGTGGCATGGGCATGATGGAGGAGACCCCGGTTTCCCATTACGCCAAGCGCATCGTGATGATCGACCACTGGTTCGGCGACCGGGAATACCATCTGGGTATCCTGGAAACCCTGATCGATGTGGACGACCACGCGGCGTAACCAAAAAGGGCGGCCCGCGGGTCGCCTTTTTTTGTTGTCCTAATTCTCCGTAGGAGCGACTTCAGTCGCGATCAACCGCCTTGGCAATCGCGACTGAAGTCGCTCCTACGGTTTGTCACGAATAACAAATTTATCGGGAGAGAGCATCATGACCGTCAATCGCCAGATCATTCTCGCCAAACGTCCCACCGGCATGCCCGGTGATGAAAACCTGAAACTCCAGGAAGGCAGTGTCCCGGAAGTGGGCGACGGCCAGGTACTGGTACGCACCATCTATCTGTCCCTGGACCCCTACATGCGCGGTCGCATGAGCGCCGCCAAGTCCTATGCCGCTAGCGTCGAGGAGGGCTCCGTCATGGAGGGCGCCACCGTGGGCCAGGTGGTGGAATCGCGCAGCGGCGACTTCAAGCAGGGCGACTATGTGCTGTGCCCCGGGGGTTGGCAGGAGTATTCCGTCAACAGCCCGAAAATGATGCGCAAACTGGACCCGGCCCAGGCACCGATCAGCACCGCCGTGGGCGTGCTCGGCATGCCCGGCTTCACCGCCTATGTGGGCCTGGATGAAATCGGCAAGCCGCAAAAAGGCGAGACCGTGGTGGTGTCCGCCGCTGCCGGCGCGGTGGGTCAGGTGGTCGGTCAGATCGCCAAAATCCAGGGCTGCCGCGTGGTCGGCGTGGCCGGCGCCGAGGACAAGTGCAAGCACGTGGTGGAAGCCTATGGCTTCGACGCCTGCGTGAACTACAAGGACGCGGACTTCCGCGACCAGCTCAAGAACGCCTGCCCCGACGGCATCGACGTCTACTTCGAGAACGTGGGCGGCGAGACCTTCGACGCGGTGATGGAGCTGGTCAACGATTTCGCCCGCATTCCGGTGTGCGGCCGTATCGCCCACTACAACGACACCGAGCAGCCCCAGGGCCCGGACCGCCTGCCCGGCTTCATGGGCAAGGTGCTGGTCAAGCGTCTGCTGCTCAAGGGCTTTATCCAGTTCGATTACGCCCACCGTGGCCCGGACTTCCAGCGTGATATGAGCGCCTGGATTCGTGACGGCAAGGTCAAATACCAGGAAGATGTGGTGGACGGCCTGGAAAACGCCGTGTCCGCGTTCCAGGGACTGCTGCAAGGCAAGAACCGGGGCAAGCTGCTGATTCGTGTCGGTGACGACCCGACCCTGAAGTAAGGGTCCTCCATGTCCGACAATCCGGCCGTGGCGCTCCTGTTCGAGCGTCATGGGGCCCGCTATCGATGGTTCGCCACCGTCACGGTGATGCTCGGCACCCTGTCCGTGGTGCTCGCCGCCACCATCATCAATGTGGCGGTGCCATCGATCATGGCTCAATACGCTCTGGCCCAGGATCAGGTGCACTGGCTCGCCACTGGTTTTCTGGCGGCGATGACCGTGGGCATGCTGCTCAATGCCTGGGCGGTGGCCCGCTTCGGGTCCCGCCGGGCGTTCCTGCTGGCCATGGGAATCTTCATCGTCGCCTCCCTGGTGGGCGGGTTCGCCGACAGCTTCACCGTGCTGGTGCTGGCCCGCGTGGTGCAGGGGGTGATGGCCGGCATGATCCAGCCGCTGGCGATGATCACTATCTTCCAGGTGTTTCCGCTGCACAAGCGCGGCCAGGCCATGGGCATCTACGGCATGGGCGTGATCCTGGGGCCGGCCATCGCGCCGGCCCTGGGCGGCGTGCTGGTGGACGCCTGGTCCTGGCGTGCCACCTTCTTCGTGGTGTTGCCCGCCTGCGCCCTGGCCATGGCCCTGGGCCGCGCCTTCCTGCCCGACCACCGGGAAGCGGATGCCCCCCGTCTGGACTGGGCCGGCCTGGCGCTGCTCAGTCTGGGACTCACCGCCACCCTGTGGGCGATGGCCTCCGGGTTGCGCCGTGGCTGGCTGGAGCCGTTGCTGCTCAGCGCCCTGGTGGGCGGTCCGTTGCTGTTGATTGTCTTCGTGCTCTGGCAGCGGCGCGCCCCCCATCCGTTGTTTGACCTGCGGGTGTTCGCCACCCCGGGCTTCGGCGGCGGTTTCCTGCTCTCCATGGCGATTGGCGCCGGGGTGTTCGCCTCCACCTATCTGTTCCCGCTGTATTTCCAGCAGGTATCCGGGTTGAGCGCTTCCGCCTCCGGTCTGATGCTGATGCCCGCCGGCCTGGCCATGGCGTTCATCTTCCCGTTCGTCGGTTACCTCACCGACCGCATGCCGATCACCGGCCTGGTGGCCGCTGGCCTGTTGTTCTTCATCGCCAGCATGGTGATGATGCGCGCCGCCGATGCTACCACCACCGGTGCCTGGCTGATTGCCTGGGCGATACTGGCGCGCCTCGCCATGGGCCTGATGATGCCGCCGGTGACCACCGGCAGCCTGATGATGTTGCCGCCGGCGCTGATTTCCCAGGGCTCCGGCATCATCAACTTCGGCCGCCAGATCGGTGGTGCTCTGGGCATCAACCTGTGCGCCATCTGCGTACAATTTTTTTCCGACCGTTACTGGCGGGCTTTCCCCGAGGCCGGCCACGGCCACGCCTTCGAGGTGGGCTTCGACGACGCCTATCTCATGTTACTGATCGTTTTCGTTCTCGGTTTCTGGCCCCTGCGCGCGCTGCGCCGGGGCGAGCAACGAATGCACGCGGAGAAATCCTGATGACCGATTCCCAACCCCATGCCCTGATTATCGGCGCCGGCGCCATTGGCAGCTTCTACGGTGCCATCCTCAAGCGCGCCGGCTGCACCGTGAGCGCCGTGGTACGCTCCGAATACGACGCCATCAAGGAGCACGGTTTCCAGTTCGAAAGCCCCCTGGGGGATATCTCCTGGACCCCGGACCACCTGTACAGGGACGGCGATGCCCCGGCCGCCACCCCGGACTATGTGATTCTGGCCACCAAGGTGCTGCCCGGCAGCGACCGCGCCGCCCTGGTCAAACCCTGGGTGGGCGAGGGCACCCGCATCGTGCTGATCCAGAACGGCCTGGACATTGAACGTGAACTGGCCGACGCCTACCCGGACAATCCCATTATCAGTTGCCTGGCGTTCGTCGCCGTGAGCCGGGTGGCGCCCGGGCGCATCAAGCACAACGCCTATGGCCGCCTGGTGATGGGGCGTTTCCCGTCCGGCCTGGACGTTCACTGCGAAGCCCTGCGTGACCTGTTCGTGGCCGGCGGCATCGACATCAAGCTGGCCGAGGACGTGGTTCGGGAACGCTGGCTCAAGTGCGTCTGGAACACGCCGTTCAACCCGCTCTCGGTGCTCGCCAACGGTGCCGATACCCTGACCATGCTGGACGCCCCCGGTGGGGAGGAACTGGTGCGCGGCATGATGGAAGAGGTGATGGCCGCCGCCGCCGCGGACGGGCACCCGTTGCCGCCGCAACTGGTGGACAGCAACATCGAAGGCACCCGCAAGATGCCCGCCTACAAGAACAGCATGGCGCTGGATTACCTCAATGGGCGGCCCATCGAGCTGGATGCCATCCTTGGCAACGTGGTGGCCATCGCCCAGCAGCACGGCGTCGCCGTGCCGCGTTTGGAAACCATGCTGGCGGCTCTGCGCATGCGCGCCTGATTGCCCCACCGTGAAGACGGCGTGATTGCCTGATCCTCCTTAATGAGACTACAATTAATAATAATTCTCATTAATGATATGAAGAGGTGATGGCCGATGCACATGCGGATTGGCATGACGCCCAGCGCGGGCGTGTTGATGGGGTGTTTCGCGGTTTCCCTGGGCGCCCTGGCGCCGCCGGCGCTGGCTCAGGCAGTGGATTCACCCCGTGCCAGCCATCGTCCGCAGCGCGTGCGGGTGGCGGTGCCCGCCCAGGATCTGAGTCGGGCGCTGGCCAATCTTTCCCAGCAGACCGGCGTGCCCATCCGCCACGCCGGCGGTCTGCCGGCGATCACCGCCAACGCGGTCAACGGTACCCTCAGCCTGGATCAGGCCCTTGCTACTCTGTTGGCGGGCAGCGGCCTCACCTGGCGCTTCACCGACGACGGCGTGTGGGTGGAAAGCGACGCCTCCGAGAGCCACCGTCTGGAGCAGGTCGAGGTGGTCGATCAATCGCCGGTAGCGGAATACGCCTGGGGCGCCGCCAGCAAGGGCTATCTGGCCACCCACTCCGCCACCGCCACGAAAACCGACGCGGCGCTACTGGAGGTGCCGCAATCAATCTCCGTGGTCACCCGCCAGGAAATGGACGACCGTGGTTCCGACACGGTGATGGACGCGCTCAATTACGCCGCCGGTGTAAGCACCGAGCTGTCGGGCATCGACAGCCGCGTCGACGATATCCGGATTCGTGGCTTCGACGCCGGGAGCTGGAGCAACAACATGTACCTGGACGGCCTGCGCATGCCCCGTGGCGGCCAGTGGACCACCACTCAGGTGGACGCCTACGGGCTGGAGCGCGTGGAGGTCATGAAGGGCCCCGCCGCCGTGCTGTACGGGCAGGTGGCGCCCGGCGGGCTGGTCAACATGGTGGCCAAGCGGCCGGCCCATGATCACCGCAACGAGGTGGTGCTGGAGGCGGGCAGCTTCGACCAATACGAAGGCGCCTTCGATCTTGGCGGCGATCTCACCGGTGATGGCCAGGTGCTGGGCCGTTTGGTGGGTTCCTACAACGATGGCGATGCCCAGGTGGACGAGACCGAACTGAGCCGGCTCTACCTGGCGCCCAGCGCCACCTGGTTCGTGTCCGACGACACCGACATCACCTTCCTGAGCTATTACCAGAAGGACGAAGGCGGCTCCACCTATCAGTTCCTGCCGGTACAGGGGCTGCTGTATCCCACTCCCTACGGCTACATCGACCGCGACACCTTTCTTGGCGAGCCGGACTGGAACACCTATGACCGCGAACAGTGGGCGCTGGGCTATGACCTCAACCACTATTTCAACGACGTCTGGTCGTTCCGTCAGAACGTGAAGTACAGCTATGTGGACTCCCTGTTCCGAACGGTGGTGTCCAGCCCGCGCCTCACCGTCGCCAACGGTGGCCTCAACGCGGACAACCGCACCTTCCCCCGGCGTGGCGTGAAAGGCGAGGGCGACCTGCGCAGCATCCAGGCGGACAACCAGTTCAAGGCCCGTTTCCGCACCGGCGGCCTGAGTCATGACATGGTGATGGGTGTGGACTATCTGCGCAGCCACTGGCAGGCCACCCGTTACATGGTGACCGCCAACATCACCGATATCGATGTCTTCAATCCGGTCTACGGTGGCGCCGCCGGGTTCGAGGAAAGCCTGGCGGTGCAGATCGATCAGGACCGCATCGAGCGCCAGACCGGCGTCTACCTGCAGGACCTGATCGCACTGAATGACTGGCGGTTCACCCTGGGCGCCCGCCAGGATTACTTCAAGGTGGATGCGCTGGACGACGCGGACTCCGCGGACGACGACGCGCTCACCTGGCGTGCCGGCGCCACTTATCTGTTCGATAACGGCCTGGCCCCCTACGCCAGTTACGCCACCTCCTTCGAGCCGCTCAGCGGCGACGATTCCAGCGGTTCCCCGTTCGAGCCCTCCGAGGGCAAGCAATACGAAATGGGGCTGAAGTTCCAGCCGCCGCGCAGCAACAGCCTGATCACCCTGTCACTGTTCGATCTTTATCAGACCAACCTGGTGGTCACCGACGGCAACCCACCGGCCAACGCGGAGTGTCTCAGCACCGGTTCCTGCCAGCGACAAACCGGCGAGACCCGCACCCGGGGCGCGGAGCTGGAAGCCAAGATGTGGCATGAAAGCGGGTTGAGCGTCACCGCCAGCTATACCCACCTGGACACCGAGGTCACCGAAGGTGATCAAGAGGGCAACGAGAAGCCCCTGGCGCCGGAAAACATGGCCAGCCTGTGGCTGGACTATCAATGGCGCCAGGGCGCCCTGGCCGGCCTCGGCCTGAGTGCCGGCGCTCGTTATGTCAGCAGCCTGTATGGCGACGCGGAGAACCTCTACCGGCTGGACAGCTACACCCTCTACGACGCCTCCCTGCGCTATGACCTGAGCCACCTGGGCGCCCGTGGTGTTACCGTGGCGCTCACCGGGCGCAACCTCAAGGACGAGGAATACCTGACCACCTGCACCGTCTACGGCTGTTCGTTCGGCTCGGCGCGCAATATCACCGCCAGCGTCAAATACCGCTGGTAACAGGAGGGAAGAGCACATGGCCATCGCCATCAGTCTGATCCTGAGCATCGTCGGCACCGCCTTGCTGTATCTCGCCTCGCCCAACCAGGGCTGGCTGCGCCAGCCGCTGGGGAGGGCCTGGGTGCCCTGGGCGGTGGTGATGGTGTTGTTGTCCTGGCCCGCCTGGATGGGCGCCCTCGATCCCAAGGCCGGTTTCTTCGCCGCCCTGACGCTGCTGATGCTGCTGCTGGGGCTGTTGCCGCTGCTTTCCCTGCTGCGTGGTGGGGCCCGCTGATGGCGAAACCGAAGTACACACCGATCCGGCAGGACTGGTGGAGCAAGACCCTGGCCGGTGGCGTGCTCGGGTTTACCCTGGGTGTCGCACTGAGTGGTCTGTTCGCCTGGCTGGGCCCCGGCGGCATCGAAGCCGCCAACAAGGTGCAGGTGGTGATGTGGCTGGTGCCGGTGCCCTGGATGGCGGCCTTCTCGCTGGTCTATCTGTTTCCCAGCGGCGTGCGCGCCTGGTTGTGGCTGGGCGCCGCCAACCTGCTGGCCTTCGGCGCGCTGGTGGTGGCCCGTGGCGCGCTGGCGGGGGGATGATCATGCGCAGTGACGTCATCCGCGTTTACAAGAGCCTGCACACCTGGACCGGCCTGATCGCCGGTATGTTGCTGTTCATCGGCTTTTACGCCGGTGCGCTCACCATGTTCAAGGACCCCCTGGATCGCTGGGCCACGCCCCCCTCGCAGCAGAAGGTGGCGGCGACGGACTGGCCGGCGGCGGGGCAGTGGCCGGCGCTGATCGCCGCCACCCTGGACGCCCACCCTGGCGCGGCGCGGGGCTTCACTTTGCACCTGAAGCGCGAGGAAAACACTCCGGCACCCCTGGTCTGGCGCGAAGGTGGCGACGAGCATGGTGGCGGCCGGGTGCGGGGAGCGACCCTCGACGCCGACGGCGAACTGGTGACCCTGGAGACCGCCCCTTCGGCGATGGCGGAGCTGATTGATCTGCTGCATCAGACCGGTGGCATCCCCGGTCGCGGGCACCATTACTGGGGCGTCTACGCCATGGGCGTGGTGTGCGTGCTGTACGTGCTGGCGCTGGTGTCCGGGCTGGTGGTGCTGCTGCCCACGCTGGTCAAGGATTTCTTCGCATTGCGGCGCGGACGCAACCTCAAGCGGTTCTGGCTGGACGCCCATAACGTGGTGGGCATCACCAGCCTGCCGTTCCATCTGATGATCGGGCTCACGGTGATCGTGTTCGCTTTTCACGACCAGATCTACGGGGCGCTGGGGCAGGTGGTCTATGGCGACCGGCCCCTGTTCGAGCGGCCCGCGTCCGCGCCGGAAAGCGCCCCCCGAGGCGTGGATCATCTGCTGGCGCCGGCCACCTTGCTCGCCACGCTGCGCGAAACGGAGCCCGCCTTCGTGCCACGGGAGCTGATCTACAGCGACCCGCTGGGCCCCCGCGCCGACCTCCGCGTGGCCGGCGAAAGCGAAGGGCATATGCGGCGCGGCGCCAATCGCGGCTTCGCCAGTCTGGACCCCTACACCGGCGCGATCACCAACCTGGATTATCTGCCCGGCCATGAAGATACCTGGATTGATATCGTCACGGTGTTCTTCGCTCTGCACTTCGGTAATTTTGGTGGCCCGGTGATTCGCTGGAGCTATGTGCTGCTGGGGCTGGGCGGTGCTTTCCTGTTCTATACCGGTAACCTGCTGTGGGTGGAAAGCCGGCGTCGCAAGCAACGACGCGGCGCGGCGCCGGTCAGCCAGCGACGTGCCACGCGGGCGATGGCGGCGGCCACCGTGGGGGTGTGCTGGGGCTGCGTGGCCGGCGTGTCCGCCGCCATGGTGGCGGGCAAGTGGGTGCAGGGTCTGGTGACGGACCCCAACGCCTGGTATCCGGCGGTCTACTACACCGTTTTCCTGGGCAGCGTGGCCTGGGCTTTCTGGCGCGGCGCGGCCCGAGCGGTGGTGGAATTGCTGTGGGTCAGCGCTCTGACGACCCTGGCGATCCCGGTCACCGGCCTGGTGGCCTGGCTGGCGCCGTCGCTGCCACCCTGGGTGTATCCCCGGCCGGGGTTGCTGAGCGTGGAGATCAGCGCATTGCTGGCCGGCGGTCTGCTGGTGCTGGCAGCCCGCCGCACCGCCCGCCGGGTACGGCAAGGTAGTGCCGACAGTGTCTGGTCGCGGGCGGACGCCGATGGCGAGGCCCGCTCGTCGTTGCCCGGCTCGGTGTGAAGGCTGCACGCGGTGGCGCCTTGTGGCCGTGAGATGCCGGGTTACACTGTCCCGGTGCCGGGCGAGCGCGCCGGCGATGCGATGACAAGGAGAACACGCGATGCCGGATCCGGGGTGGACACGGCGGGTCAAGCTGCAGCAGTTGCGGGCCATTCTGGCGGTGGCCGATCACGCCAGTCTGGTCAAGGCCAGTGAACGCATTGGCCTGAGTCAGCCGGCGATCAGCAAGATCATCAACGAGGTGGAAGCGGATTTGGGGGTGCGGCTGTTCGTGCGCAACAGCCGTGGCACCCACGCCACCGGGTTCGGCGAGATGCTGGCCGGCCACGCCAAGCGGGTGTTTTCCCAACTCGAGCAGGTTGAACAGGAAATCCACGACGCCCGCGAGGGGCTCAGCGGCCATGTGGTGGTGGGCGCCCTGCTGGCCGGCAGCGCTCAGTTGCTGCCCCGGGCCATGGCGCGGCTGCACCGCCGCTTGCCGGGTATCCGCACCACCGTGGTGGAAAGCACCTACGAGCATCTGGTGCCGTCGCTGCACCGGGGCAGTCTGGATTTCATTGTTGGCCGTTTGCCCGCCTACCGGTACCGCGAGGGGCTGGCGGTGGAGCCGCTCTACCAGGAGGAGATTCATTTCGTGGTGCGCCCCGGCCACCAGGCGCTTGCTCTGGCGACCCCGGATCTGGCCGACCTGGTGCGCTGGCCCTGGATTCTTCCGCTGCCGGATACCACCCTGCGTCAGATGTTGGAGGCGGCGTTTCTTGACCGCAACCTGGAGTTGCCGGTGGCGCCCTGCGAGTCCCTGTCCGTGGCTGGTAACCGGGCGATGATTCTGGAAAGCGACTGTATCGGTACCTTTCCATCCCGGGTGGTAGCCCGGGACCTGGAGGCGGGCCTGCTGGCACGGCTGCCGGTCACTCCGGCCCTGCCGTTCGGGCCGGTGGGAATTTCCTATCTCAAAGGCACGGCGTTTTCCAAAGCGGCGGAAGCATTGCTGGCGGAGATGCGCTCCCAGGAGCTATAGCCTCGGGTTATAGCTGGGCGCCTTAAATTCATTACATGACATATCCCGGGCCGGGGTAACGTGACCTTGCTTTCACAGGCCGCGCCCGGACGCTCACTCCCCGGGCACGGTGACCTCGAAGAACAACAAAGGCATCGTGATGACCTCCTTGATCGATACTCCCCTGGCCGATCATCAGATCACCGTCCGCAAGGCCGCCCGTGCCCTGGGGCGCCATGGCCTGGCGCACGCCTATGGCCATTGCAGCCAGCGGCTCGACGACAACCACTTCCTGGTGTGCGCGGCCCGTCCGCTGGGCACCATCGCCCCGGGCGAGGAGGGGCGCGTGGTGGCTCTGGACGAGCCACTGCCGGAGGGCGTGCTCGGAGAAGTGCGCATTCACCGGGAGATCTACCGTCGCCGGCCGGACGTGGGCGGCGTGGTGCGGGGCATGCCGCCTCGGGCCATGTCACTGTCGGTGCTGGGCCGCACGCCACGCTTGCTGCACGGAATGGGCGCTTACTTCGTCGATGGTATTCCACTCTGGGACGACCCCCAATTGATCCGGGATGACAGCGACGCCGAACGCCTGGCCGGACAACTGGGCGGCGCGGCCGCCATTGTCATGCGCGGTAACGGCGTGGTGACCGCGGGCCCCAGTCTTCCGGACGCGGTGGTGCTTGGCTGGTACCTGGAGGACGCCGCCCGTATCGAAATCGACTGTCTGCCGGCGGCGGATGCCGTCCGCCCCCTCGGCGAACAGGAAGCGCGCCGCCGCGCAACCCGCTCCGGGCGCATCTTCGAGCGCATGTGGGATTACCTGACCCACGGAGACCCGGAATGAGCGCCGCGGCTCCGGAAACGGCGCCGCGTTCCGGATTTCTGCCCCGCCTGCAGCGGTTCAGCACCGCCATGGCCGGGCTGGAACGGGGTGTCGCCGGCCTGTGTCTGGCCGTGGTGTTTGTGCTGCTGGTGCTCAACATCGTCACCCGCGCCGCCGGCCAGGCGCTGTTCTGGGTCGATGAGGCCGCCATCACCGCCATGGTCTGGATGGCGTTCTTCGCCGCGCTGGTGGGATTGCAGGCGCGCTCCAATATTGCCGTGACGCTGCTTGCCGACGCCGTGCCGATCGCCGTCCGTCTCTGGCTGGCGGTGTTGGTGGACCTGATTCTGCTGCTGTTCGTGATCGCCCTGGCGGTCATGGTATGGCGCTGGTTCGCGCCGGTGGCGGTGTGGCGCGCCGGCGGTGATCTGCGGGCGTTCGCCGAACAGACCTTCAATTTCATGTACCAGGAGCCGACGCTCACCCTGGGAATTCGCAAGGTGTGGCCGTGGTTGGTGCTGCCGATGTTCGTGCTCGGTGGTCTGGTGCACTGCGTCGCTAACCTGGACGACAGCCTGGCCCGGGCGCTGGGGGGGGAGGACTGATATGGTCATTGCCTTCTTTATCGGGCTGTTGCTGGTGGGCGTGCCGGTGGCTTTCGTGCTGGCGCTGACCGCATTGTTCTATCTGTTCTCCAGCGGCAACTCGGTTCTGCTGGATTCGTTTCCGCAACAATTCTACGGTGGCCTCGAGAACTATGGCCTGCTGGCGCTGCCTCTGTTCATCCTGGTGGGTGAATGCATGAACGAGGGCGGCATCGCGCGGCGTTTGATGGCCATGGCCGCCGCGCTGCTTGGCTCCATCCGTGGCGGACTGGCCTACATCAACCTGCTCTCCAACATGATGATGGCCTCCATCCTCGGTTCCACGGTGGCGCAGATCACGATCATGTCGCGGGTGGCGGTGCCGGAGATGGAGCGGGCTGGCTACCCACGCGATCAGGCGGTGGCGATCACCGCCGCCGGTGGCATGCTGGCACCGATTATCCCGCCGTCCATGCTGTTCGTGATCTTCGGTGTGATCGCGCAGATATCGATCGGGGATCTGTTCATTGCCGGTATCCTGCCCGGCGTGCTGCTGGGGCTGGCATTCTTCGCGGTGTTGGGCTGGATGGCGCGCCGCCACCGGTTTCCCGCCACCGAACCCATGTGCTGGCGCCGCCGGCTTATGGCCCTGCGCGACGGTCTCGCCGCCGGCTTGATTCCCGCGCTCATCGTCGGCGGTATTCTCAGTGGCCTGGCGACCCCCACGGAGGCGGCGGCGCTGGCCTGCCTGGGCTCGATTCTGGTGGGGCGATTCGTTTACAAGGAATTCGATCCGCGCGCCCTGTGGCCGGCCCTCAAGCGCACCGCGTTGAGTTCCTCGGTGGTGTTGATTCTTATCGCCGCCGCCAACCTGTTCAGTTGGGTGATCACCTACGAGAATCTGCCGGCCCTGGCCGCTCAGTGGATCCAGGCCGCCGCGGGTTCACCGGCCCTGTTCCTGGTGCTGGTCACACTGGCGTTGCTGGTGGTGGGGATGATCCTGGACCCGATCCCGGCGTTGATCCTGGTGGTGCCGGTGCTGTTGCCGGTGGCGACCGGGGTTTACGGCATCAGCCCGTTCCATTTTGGCGTGATTGTTTGCCTGACCCTGGTGATGGGGCTACTGACTCCACCGGTGGGCTCGGCGCTGTTCACCGCCTCGACGCTGTCCGGGGTGCGCGCCGAGCGGCTGTCGCTGCTGCTGCTGCCTTATCTGCTGGTAATGCTGGTGGTGATGGCGCTGCTGATCTTCTTCCCGTTCCTGACCACGGCGCTGATCTGAGATGGCGGCGCCGGTGTATTCCACCGCGGTGCTGGGCGCCGGCCTGATTGGCGCCGGCTGGGCCGCGCTCTTCGCCCTGCGCGGGTGGCCGGTGGTGGTGGTGGACCCGGCGCCGGATGCCGGCGAACGGGTCACCGCCATGATCGAACGGGCCAGGCCGGTGCTGGACCGGCTTGGCCTGTTGGCCGGGCAACCCGCCACGCCGACGGTGATTCCGACCCCGGGGCCGACTCTGCGGGACGTGGTGCTGGTGCAGGAAGCCTTGCCGGAACAGCCCGCACTCAAGCGAGAGGCGTTATTGGCGCTGGAGAGCTGGATCGGTGCCGACGCACTGATCGCGTCCAGCTCCTCCGGGCTTATGCCGTCGCAATTGCAGGCCGGCCTGCGTCACCCGGAACGGCTCCTGATCGCGCACCCCTGTAATCCACCCTGGTTGATGCCGGTGGTGGAACTGGTCGGCGGTGGGGCAACCGGGCCAGCCACGCTGGACCGCGCCGAGGCGCTGTATCGGGCCCTGGGTCGGGAACCGGTGCGCCTGCGTCGGGAGGTGCCGGGGCATCTGCTCAACCGGTTACAGGCGGCGTTGTGGCGCGAGGCGGTCTATCTGGTGGCCGAGGGCTACGCCACCGTCGCCGACGTGGATACCGCGGTGACACGCGGGCTGGGTGCCCGGTGGGCCTGCTGCGGCCCCCACGAAATCTTTCATTTGGCCGGTGCCGACCGGGGGCTGGCCGGCTTTCTCGAGCAACTGGGGCCCGCCGTGGAGGATTGGTGGCGGGACCTGGGCGAACCGACCCTGGACGCGGCCACCCGCGACGCGCTGATCGCCGGCATGGATCAGGCGGCGGCCGGGCGCGGCGTGACGGCGCTCGCCGAGCGTCTCGATGCGCTGATGCCGAAGGTATTGGAGGCACTCCGGGACTGATCCTGACATCACTGCAAAAAAACAAGGGAGATAATCATGAAAAGAATCCACGCTGGTGTGCTGCTGATCGCACTGATGGCCCTGTTTCCTTTAGCCGCGCAGGCCAAGACCCTGCGTCTGGGGCTGATCACGCCACCCTCCCACCAGTGGACCCTGTCCGCCCAGGCCATGGCCAAACAGGTGCGGGAAGAAAGCAACGGTGAGCTCGATATCCTGGTGTTTCCCTCCGGCCAGCTCGGTAGCGAAGCGCAAATGGTGCAGATGATGCAGCGCGGCGCCCTGGACATGGCGTTCCTGGCCGCCGGTGAACTGGCTAACCGGGAGCCGGATTTCGCCGCTCTGTTCGCCCCTTATCTGGTGGAAACACCACAACAGGCCCGCGAGTTGCTGCAAGGCGACAGCGCGCGGAAATTGCTTGCCGAGGGGCGGCGTCTGGGCTTGGTGGGGCTGGGGTTCGGCATGGCCGGTTTGCGCCAGATCGTGGTGCGTGGCGAGGTCAACAGTATCGATGATCTGGCCGGGCGAAAAATCCGCACCATGCCGGTCCAGCCGGAGCGGGATTTCTGGAACAAGATCGGCGCCGCGCCCACCCCGATCCCTCTGCCGGCACTCTATGACGCCTTCGCCAATGGCCAGGTGGACGGTATGCAGATCGATTTCGAGGGCACCTGGAACACGCGTTACCTGGACTACGCCGGCACCGTGATTCAATCCAATCACATGATGTTGCCGATGATCGCGGTGGCCTCGGCGCGCACCTGGAAGGGGCTCTCCGAGGACGAACGCGCGTTGTTGAACAAGCGGGTCGGTGCGCACCTGGACGCTTTGTTCGATACCTACGCGGACATCGATGCCCGCTATCTGGCGAAAATCCGTAACGAGTCGGATGTGCCGGTGATCACCGTGGGCCGCGATTTCTTTGGCAACGGCGTCGATCTCTGGTATCGGGAGTGGCGTGAGAAAGCACCGCTGCTCAAGGCGCTGGAAAAGGAAGCGGCGGCGATCCGGGGCGAACAATAGAACGGTTGAGCGCCCCCCGGGGGGGGGGATCGCGACTGGGCGGCATTCCGCTTCAGTCGCGATCAACGACGCCTGATCAACTGGCGTAATCGGAGCCGATGCGCTCCAGTTTACGCAGCAGCGCCGGCCAGGTCAGTTTGCTGGCCATGCCCAGTTGCTGGGACTGCTCGGCGGTGGTGTCGATGGCCGCCTGGGAGGGCAGGTAGGGTTCGCCCTGGTTGAGGGTGCGCACCTGGATCTCCGCGGCCTTCATCAGGAAGTACATGTAGGTGAAGGCCTCGCCCACGTCGCGACCCACGCTCAGGGTGCCGTGGTTGCGCAGCAGCATCATGTTCTTGTCGCCGAGATCCCGGACCAGCCGTTCGCGCTCATCCAGGTTCAGGGCCACGCCTTCATAGTCGTGGAAGCTGAGATGTTGCAGGCACAGCATGGCGGTCTGGCTGAGCGGCAGCAGGCCGTCCTTGTGGGCGCTTACCGCCACCCCGTCCGGGGCGTGCAGGTGCAGCACCGCGCCCGCTTCCTCGCGGGCCATGTGCACGGCGCTGTGAATGGTGAAACCGGCCGGGTTGACCCGGTTGGTGGCGCCGCCATCGACGATCTCGCCGTTCTGGTCCACCTTCACCAGGGAAGACGCGGTGATTTCATCGAACAACCAGCCGTAGGGGTTGATCAGAAAGTGATGCTCCGGGCCCGGCACGCGGGCGGACAGGTGGGTGAACACCAGGTCTTCCCAGTCATACAGGGCCACCAGCCGGTAGGCGGCGGCCAGATCCTTGCGGACCTCCCACTCTCCCTGACTCATGGTGCTCTGGCGAGCGGTTGCTTCGGTCATTGCGGCACCTCATTTGTTGTGAAATAGTGTTTCATTAATATAACAACAGTGTTGAACCGATGGCTATCCGTAGGAGCGGCTCCGGCCGCGATGCCTCGCGCGGCCAAGCTGCTGCCCATGTCACCGTGAACGCTCTTTCGCGGCTAACGCTAGTCGTTCACAAGCACCCGCTTGCCGCTGAAGCTGTCCTCCAGCATGTGCCGGTGCGCCGCCGGCGCGTCACTGAACGGGAAGGACGCCAGGGGCAAAGGCTTGAGCCGGCCGCTGGCGAACAGCGGCGCCAGCCGGTCGTTGAAGACCTCGGCGATGGCGATGCGTTTTTCCAGCGGCTGGCTGCGCATGGTCATGGCCATCATGGTCGGCCGGCGCGCGATCAGGGCACGCAGGTTGAGCTCGGTGGTGGCGCCGCCCAGGGCGCTCAGCATCACCAGCTTGCCCTCCACGCGCAGGGCCTTGAGCACGGTTTTCCAGTCCGGGCCCACCATGTCCAGGATCACCGCCACGCCGTCGCCGGTGAGCGCCTGGATGCGTTCGGGCAGGGTGTCGTCCTCCAGCACGCCTTCCAGCAGGCCCATCTCGCGGGCCGTGGCCAGGTTGGCCAGGTCGCGGCTGGAACCGATCGGGCGCGCGCCCAGGGTGCTGGCCAGCTGGGTGGCGGCCAGGCCGACGCCGGCGGTGGCCGGGCGGATCAGACACCACTGGCCGGGCTGCAGGCCGCCTTCCAGGAACAGGCCCCGGTAGGCGGTGAGAAAGGCCTCCGGGATGGTGGCGCCGGTGGCGAAGTCCAGTTCGTCGGGCAGCGTCAGCGTCTCGCGCTCATGGACCACCAGTTGTTCGGAATACGCCGCGCTGGGGATCAGCCCCATCACCCGGTCGCCCACTTTCCGGCCCATGACGCCGTCGCCCACCGCGTCGATGACGCCGGCGTATTCCAGCCCCGGCACGCTGTTGTCGAAGCCCGGGGGCGCCGGATACAGGCCCTGGGTCTGCATGATGTCGGCGCGGTTCACGCCCACCGCGCGCACCGCGATGCGGACCTGGCCGGTGCCGGGTTCCGGCGCCTCGGCGTCGTCCAGTTTCAGAGTGTGGTCGTCCTGAATGCGCCACGCTTGCATGCTGTTTCTCCCTGCCAAACCGGGCGGCCTCGCCGCCCCGGTCAAGTTCATGTTGTCGCGCGCGCCGGGATCACCGGGCGCGCGCCCAGAAAGAGTGTCCCGGTATGAGCTCAGCGCTTCAATATCCTTTCACCGAGCCGCCGGCGTCCGGCCACCGTATCCAGGTGGCCCCCGGCGTCCACTGGCTGCATTTTCCGCTGCCGTTCTCCCTCGACCACATCAATCTGTGGCTGCTCGAGGACGGTGACGGCTGGACCCTGGTGGACACCGGTTTCGGTTCCCGCGCCACCCGCGAGCTGTGGCGCGCCACCTTTGATCAGGCTCTGGATGGCCGGCCGATCCGGCGCATCCTGGTGACCCATTACCATCCGGATCACATCGGCCAGGCCGCCTGGCTGGCCGGGCACTTCCAGGCCCCGGTATGGATGACCGAGGGCGAGTGGGCGCTCACCCATCGCCTGCAGACCGCCAGCGACCAGGAGGTGGCGGACGGTTTCCGGCGGTTATTTGGCCGCCACGGCCTGGGCGAGGCGGACCTGGCCGCCCTGGCCGGTCGCGGCAACGGCTACCGCAAGGTGATACCGGAACTGCCGCCGTCGCCGGTGATCATCGCCGAAGGCGACACCGTGTCGATCAACGGTGATGCCTGGCGGGTGCACATCGGTCGGGGTCATGCCCCGGAACACGCCTGCCTGTACCGTGAGCAGGACCATCTGCTGATCAGTGGCGACCAGGTGCTGCCCACCATCTCCAGCAACCTTACCGTGCGCGCCCATCAGCCGGACGAGGACCCGGTCACCGAGTTCGTCGATTCCCTGCGCGCCCTGCGCGCGGCGCTGCCGGCGGATACCCTGGTGCTGCCGGCCCATGGCCTGCCGTTTCGCGGGCTGCACCAACGCATCGACGATCTGTGCGCTCACCACGACGAGCAGCTTGATGCCGCCCGGGACGCCTGCGCCGAACGGCCGCTGACCGCCTTCGATCTGCTGCCGGTGCTGTTCAAGCGCGAACTGGACAGCCACCAGCTGATGTTCGCCATGGGCGAGAGCATCGCCCACCTGAATTGCCTGCACGCCCTCGGCCGGGTACGGCGCGAAGAACGGGACGGATGCCTCTACCACATCGCGGTCTAGCATACCGTTCGGTATGGGCGGGGCATTGTATAAATTGGCTGGGGTGGGGGGGGATCGCGACTAAAGTCGCTCCTACGCGGTTGTAGGAGCGACTTTAGTCGCGATGGCGGTCGGCTCAAGCCGCAAGCCTGCAGCCGCTTATTGCGCGTCGCGGACCATGCCGCGGGCGATCACGATCTGCTGGATCTGGGTGGTGCCTTCATAGATGCGGAACAGACGCACGTCGCGGTAGAAACGTTCCACCGCGTACTCGGCCATGTAGCCCGCGCCGCCGTGGATCTGCACCGCCCGGTCGGCCACCCGGCCCACCATTTCCGCGCAGAACAGCTTGCAGCAGGAGGCGTCGAGGCTGACGTTCTTGCCGGCGTCCTTGCTGCGCGCCGCTTCCAGTACCATGGAGCGGCCGGCGAAGGCTTCGGCGCGGGAGTCGGCCAGCATCGCCTGGATCAGCTGATGGTCGGCCAGGGGCTGGCCGAACTGCTTGCGCTCCATGGCGTATTTCAGGGCGTCCTCGATCAGGCGCTCGGCCACGCCCACGCACACCGCCGAGATGTGCAGACGGCCCCGGTCCAGTACCTTCATGGCGGTTTTGAAACCCTGGCCTTCCTTGCCGCCGATGATGTTCTCGGCGGGCACCCGGCAGTTGTCGAAGGTGATGTCGCAGACATGGGCGCCTTTCTGGCCCATCTTCACGTCCGGCTTGCCACGGATCAGGCCCGGGTTGTCGCCTTCCACGATAAAGGCGGTGATGCCGCCGGCGCCCTTGTTGTCCGGATCGGTGCGCGCCATCACCGTGTACAGGCCGGCTTCCGGGCCGTTGGTGATGTAGCGCTTGGTGCCGTTCAGCACATAGTGCTCGCCGTCCTTGTCCGCCCGGGTTTTCAGGCTGGCGGCGTCGGAACCCACATCGGGCTCGGTGAGACAGAAGGAACCGATCACTTCGCCGGTGGCCAGCTTGGGCACGTACTTGCGCTTCTGTTCCTCGGTGCCGTCGATCAGGATGCCCTGGGCGCCGATGCCGTTGTTGGTGCCGAACAGGGAACGGAACGCCGGCGAGGTATGGCCGATCTCGAAGGCCACCAGGGCTTCTTCTTCCATGGTCAGGCCGAGGCCGCCGTACTCTTCCGGAATGGACAGACCGAACAGGCCCATTTCCTTCATTTCGTTGGCGATGTCCTCGGGGATGGCATCGTTTTCCGCCACGGTCTGTTCCGCCGGAATCAGGCGGTCGCGCACGAAACGGCCGATGGTGTCGACAAGCTGGTTGAGCACTTCCTGGTCGCGAATCATGGGGCTCTTCTGTCTTATTGGTTAGTCTGGAGGTTGGTCCGTCCGGAGGCATGACCGATGGGTCGCCGGCGGCTTGCATCGCACTCTGTCACGACCTATTCTTTCCGTCAAGTTTCGGAATAACATTCCGCTATGCGGACTATCACCCTTTTTTATGGCGGTCGCGCCCTGCGTCCGTCTTCCCCGATTCGAGGACCTCTCCATGCTCGACGCCTACATCTATGACGGCCTGCGCACCCCCTTCGGCCGCCACGCCGGCGCGCTCGCGCCGGTGCGCCCCGACGACCTGCTGGCCGGCGTGATCCGTGCCCTGATCGCACGCAACCCGTTCGCCCCGGAAGACTTCGAGGACCTGGTGGCCGGCAACACCAACCAGGCCGGGGAGGACGCCCGCAACCTGGCCCGCCACGCCGGCCTGCTCGCCGGGCTGCCGGAAACCGTGGCCGGCCTCACCGTCAACCGGCTGTGCGGCAGCGGCCTGGCCGCCACCCTGGACGCGGCGCGCATGGTCACCGTGGACGAAGGCCAGTTGGTGATCGCCGCCGGCGCCGAGTCCATGAGCCGCGCGCCCTTCGTCATGGCCAAGGCGGAATCGCCCTACAGCCGCAACATGCCCATGTTCGACAGCACCATCGGCGCGCGCTTCCCCAACCCGCGCATCGAGCAGCAGTTCGGCCGCGACACCATGCCCGAAACCGCCCAGAACGTGGCCTCCGAGCTGGGCATCACCCGGGAGCAGGCGGACGCCTACGCGGCCCAGTCCCAGCGCCGTTACGAAGCGGCCCGCGCCGACGGTTTCTTCGCCGCCGAGCTGCAGGCCGTGGAAGTGCCCCAGGGCCGCAAGAAGCCGCCGCTCAGCGTTACCGAGGACGAGCACCCGCGCCCCGGCACCGATGTGGAAAAGCTGGCCAAACTGCCGGCCATCGTGGAAGGCGGCGTGATCACCGCCGGTAACGCCTCCGGCGTCAACGACGGCGCCGGCGCCCTGATCATCGGCTCCCGCGCCGCCGGCGAGAAAGCCGGCATCGCCCCGCGCGCCCGCATCATCGCCGGCGGCGTGGCCGGCGTGCCGCCACGCATCATGGGCCTGGGCCCGGTGGGCGCCTGCCGCAAGGTGCTGGACCGCGCCGGCCTGACCCTGGCGGACATGGACGTGATCGAAATCAACGAGGCCTTCGCCGCCCAGGTGTTGGGCTGCTGCAAACAGCTCGGCCTGGAGGGCGACGACGAGCGCCTCAACCCCAACGGCGGCGCCATCGCCGTGGGCCACCCCCTGGGCGCTTCCGGCACCCGCCTGGCGCTCACCGCGCTGCGTCAGTTGGAGCGCATCGACGGCCGCTACGCTTTGGTCAGCCTGTGCATCGGCGTGGGGCAGGGCGTCGCCATGCTGATCGAACGCCAGCGCTAACCCGCCGCCGGAGGGATGATCGCGACTGAAGCGGTGCGCCGCCCGGCCGCTCCTACAGCGGGGGGCGGCCACTGTAGGAGCGACTTCAGTCGCGATCCGCGCCGTGGCCGTCGAGGAAGGCCCGGGCCAGTCGTTCCGCTTCCTCGGCGGTGGCCACGATCCGCAGCCGCACCTTGAACAGGCCCGCCAGGGCCGCGCTCTGAGCCCGCATCATGGTTCGTTTACCGGTATCCGGCTCCACCGCCACCATGCCCCGGCAACGGCGCGCCAGGGTGTCCCGGTTGCGCTTCATCCACAGGGTGCGGCGTTTACGGTCCTCATGGGCTTCCCGGTGTTCGCCCTCGATGGCGGCGACCACCATCACGAACGGATCGGGCTGCCCGATCAGGGTCTCCATCTCCGCCTCCCATTGCACCGCGTAGCCCTCCGGCAGCCCCTCGGGCATCAAACGCACCAGCGGAAAGTCGGCCACATCGTGTACCTGAAAGTCATTCGGATTCATGGCCCGTCCCCCGGTCGGTGTTGGGGCGGTTCACGCCCAGGGTGTTTTGTTGCTCGGCAAGAATATCGTTGGCTCGCATTGTCGTTTCCTTGAGTCGGGGCCGGGAATCAGGGTGCGATCCAGACTAGCCGCGCGCCTCTGACTGAAATACCGTATTGAAGACATTCAATATCGGAAATACGCCAATATGACGTGGACCAGGATGCCCCCGACGGGGGGCAGCGGCACTTTCCCGGCCTTTCAGGGCCCGCTGCTTGCCCGCATCTGGGACAAATCCCAGGCCAGCCGCGAGGCCCACGCCGCCGGCGTCCATCAGCACAAGGAAGGGCAGCTGTGCGGCGCCACGGAAGGGCTGTTGACCGTGCACACCGGCGACACCCGCTGGGCGGTGCCCGCTCTGCACGCCATCTGGATTCCGCCGCGCCGGGAGCACGGCATCGACCCCCACGGTCAGTTCGACGGCTGGGCCATGCTGATCAACGAAACGCTGTGCCAGGGGCTGCCGGCGGAACCCTGCATCCTGCGCGTCTCCGGTCTGCTCATGGAGGCGGTGAAGCGCGTGGCCGGCTGGGATGAACAGACCTGGGCGCCGGAGCGGGATCCGCTGGTGGCGGTGATCGCCGCCGAGATTCGTGCTCTACCGGACGCGCCCCTGGGGTTGGTCATGCCCCGGGATCCAAGGCTGGCGCGCATCGCCGACGCCCTGCTGCGCGACCCGGCGGACCGGCTTGGGCAGGCGGAATGGGCGAGTCGGGCCGGCCTGTCGTCGCGCACCCTGTCGCGCCGGTTCCCCCGGGAAACCGGGCTGGGCTTTCAGGCCTGGCGTCAACGCGCCCGTTTGCTGCGAGCTCTGGAACACCTGGCCGCCGGCCTGCCGGTGACCACCGTGGCCCTGGAATGCGGCTACGACACCTCCAGCGCCTTCATCGAGGCGTTCCGCCGGGTCTTCGGCGTGACGCCGGGCCGCTGGAAAGAGCGCGGGCCGGCGTGAGGCCTTGCCATCACGTTACGTTCCTGCCGGCAAGCCGTGGCAAAGGCAGACCGCATCACGCTGGCGGTGTGACCCGGGCGGCGGATTGGCACGCCAGCACGTTATTGCGCGACTCTCTATCTTGAACCCGGGTGGTGAGTGCGGCTTGATAGCCGGCTGACCAAGGAGAGTTCAATGAATGTGAAACGTCATGCCCTGACGCTGGCCCTGCCGGCGCTGCTGGCCGCCTGTGGCGGCGGGAGCGGTTCTTCCGGTGGTGGTGGCGATGAACCACCTGCCAACGAGCCGCGCAATGTGGCGCTGCCGGAAAACGGTGGCCAGGCCGACGCCAATTACAACCAACAAAGCGCCGGCCTGGTCAACGATGGCATTGCCTACCAGGAAGACAGCAACGAGGAACTGCTGGCGGATTATTGGCAGGGCAACGTGGAGGATGATTTCGTGGTCGTCAACTTCGACCGCGTCTATGAAGTGTCCGAATTCAGCTTCTACACCAACATGGCCCAGCAGGTGAACAACGAGCCCGACCGGCTCTGGGTGGCGGTGTCCGCCGATGGCGATCAGTTCGAAGCCATCAACCTGCGCGAAACCTGCGATACGGCGACCTGGATGGGCCGCTACCGGATACGCTGCCAGGTGGAAGACCCGCTTACCCTGAAAGCCCTGCGGGTGCATACCCGCTTTCAGGTCAACGCTCACAACTTCCACGTTGCCGAGATCGAGGCCTGGGGAGTGCGCTGATCGCCGGCTGCCTGAAATATGCTTGCTATTAAATAGCGCACTATGTAATCATTCGCTCCATGAGTGATGACACCGACACCCCGGACTCCCTGCTGCGGCTCGACCTGCAGGTCTGCTTCGCGCTGTACTCCACCCAGCTGGCGATGACCAAGGTCTACCGCAAGCTGCTGCGCGAGCTGGATCTCACCTATCCCCAGTACCTGGTGATGATGGTGCTGTGGGAGCGTGACGGGCAGTCGGTGTCCGCCATCGGCGAACGCCTGTTTCTGGACTCCGCCACCCTGACGCCGCTGCTCAAGCGCCTGGAGAGCGCCGGCCTGCTGCACCGCCGCCGCGCGGCCGAGGACGAACGCCGGGTGGAAGTGCGCCTGACCGACGCCGGCCAGGCCCTGCGCCGCCGCGCCGAGGCGATCCCCGAGGCGGTGGCCTGCGCCAGCCGCTGCGAGCCGGAGGAGTTGGTGGCGCTCAAGGAGCAGTTGGAAACCCTGCGGCGGCGGCTTACTGAAACGTCCTGAACGCCGCGGAGGCCCTGAACGCCTGTCGGCGTTATCGCGACTGAAGTCGCTCCTACAGCACTCTCGCGGTAGTTATCGCGACTGAAGCGGAACGCCGCCTACGGGAGGTTGTAGGAGCGACTTCAGTCGCGATCAGACTGCGCCGGCAACGTACAAGCCATTAAATAGCGCACGATTTAATCGTGCAAAATCAAGCAAACGGAGAAACCCCATGACCATCGAAAAGACCCTCTATCAAGCCGAAGCCCGTGTCACCGGTGGCCGCGACGGCCACGTCACCAGCAGCGACAAACAGCTCGACCTCCAGCTCACCACGCCCAAGGCCCTGGGCGGCCCCGGCGGTGACGGCACCAACCCGGAGCAATTGTTCGCGGCGGGCTATTCCGCCTGCTTCCTCAGTGCCCTGAAGCTGGTGGCCGGCAAGGCCAAGGTGGCGCTGCCCGACGACACCCACATCAATGCCAAGGTGGCGATCGGGCCGGACGGCGAGGGCTTCGGCCTGGCCGTGGTCCTGGCGGTGACCCTGCCCGGCCTGGAAGAAGATGACGCCCGCGCCCTGGTGGAAAAGGCCCACGTGGTGTGCCCGTACTCCAACGCCACCCGGGGCAACATCCCGGTGGAGCTGGAAGTCCACGTTTGAGCCCGCGCTCCTGGCCCGGCGTCACCGCCGGGCACTGGCCTCGATGGCCGGCAATGCTAGAATCGGCCGGCATTCGCTGAAACGAGGTCGTCGTGTCCCAAGTCACCCGCGCGCTGGATTATCTGAAACAAGGTCTCACCCTGGCCCGCAGCCCCGGGCTGCGGGCCTACGTGGTGGTGCCCATGATCTTCAACGTGCTGGTGTTCGGCGGCCTCTATTACCTGTCCGGTCAGTGGATCGCCGGCTGGATCAGCACCGCCACCGCCGGCTGGGCCTTCGACGGCGGCCTCAGTTTCCTTAACGGCGCCATCGATTTCCTGGTCAGCGCCGCCGTGGTGCTGGTGTGGATTCTGCTGCTGGGGTTGCTGGCCAGCGTCTTTACCCTCGGCGTGCAGTTGATCGCCGCGCCCTTCATGGGCTTTCTGGCGGAAAAGGTGGACGTGCGTGTCACCGGCCGGCCATTGCCGGAGGAATCCATCGCCGCGATGACGGTGCGGGTGTTCAAGCGCGAGCTGCGCAAGACCTGGTACTGGCTGTGGCGGGCGGTGCTGATCCTGTTGGTGGTGCTGGTGATCTACTTCATCCCGGTGGTGAACGTGTTCGCGTCGGCGGTCTGGTTCCTGTGGTCCGGCTGGTTGCTGGGCATGCAATACATCGACTACGCCGCCGACAACCGCCAGGTGCCGTTCACCGAGATGCTGGAACGCCTCAAGACCAAACGCTGGCTGGTGCTCACCTTCGGCTCGGTGATCCTGGGCCTGACCATGCTGCCGCTGGTGAACCTGGTGATCATGCCGGTGGCGGTGATCGCCGGCACCCTGGTGTGGGTGCACGAATTGGAACAGGTATCTTGACTGACCCCTTTTTTTGTTCCGCTCAAAAAGCTTTTTTCTAATGAAAAAAGCTGGTTTTTTTTAAGTATCGTTTCGTTTTCAAAATGTTCCCAATGAAACAGGATTGTTTTGGCCCCGTCCGGGGCCGAAATAATCCGTCATTTTCTCCCCAAGTACCTCGAAATACTCTTATTTTCTCGCTCTGATATTTTTGTCTTAGTGCAATTTTTTCATACGTAAATCACATCAACATTCAGCCCTGAAAACCCTTCGGAACGTAAAAGAATGTTGATTGACCGTATGGTTTTGGTGACATAGATTCCAAAAATTGTGAACCAGTTGGTTGCGAACACTTGTTTGCAAAAATACGCAAAGCCATAAAATAACGTCAGGAGCCGCTGGCTCCATCGGGGGAAAGCACAATATGGGAGCACCAACCACACCCTCCCTGCGCATCACCGCGCCCGGTTCCATCCTGCCAGTTCCTTTTTCGGCCAAGCCCGCCGCCATCTCCGGTTCTTCCCGGCGGGCGGACCAACCTCTCGGGATCTACTTCGCATGAGCAGTAAAATCAGATTCTTGCCCGCCGCCGCGCTGGCATTGATGTTGGGTGCCGCCGGCCCGGTGGCCATGGCCCAGGAACCCGCCGCCCGCCAGGTGCTGGTCAACGGTGTCGCCTTCCAGGGCAATACCACCTACAGCGCCTCCGACCTGTCCGGGTTGATCGCCTCGGAAATCGGCAAGCCCATGACGCTCAAGGATATCCAGGGCCTGGCCGCCAAGGTCGAGGCGTTCTACCACGACGCCGGCTACCCGCTGGTCAAGGTGGTGGTGCCCCGGCAGGCCTTCGCCGACGGCAAGCCGGTGGAACTGGTGGTGCTGGAAGGGCGCCTCGGTGAAGTGCGTATCGAGGGCGAGCGCCGCTACCACACTCAGCGTATCCGCGATGCCCTGGCCGCCAGTGGCGTGCGCGCCGGCGAGCCGCTGCGCCTGGACCGGGTGGAACGGGCACTGACCCGCATCAACCGGGAAGCCGGCGTGGAAGCCAGCGCCACTCTCAAGCCCGGCGCCGAGCAGGGCTACACCAACCTGGTGGTGGCGGTGGAAGAGGGGCCGCTGCTCAGCGGCAGCCTGGAAGTGAACAATTACGGCAGCAAGGACACCGGTCGCTACCGGGTGGTGCCCTCCATCAAACTGGAGAACCTGAGCGGTCGGGGCGACAGCGCCAACCTGATCGGCATGCAGTCTCTGGGTGACGGTGATGCCTGGTTCGCCTACGCCGACTACGCCACCCCGGTGAACAGCCGTGGCACCAGCGTTCAGGTGTACGGCTCCACCGGTAACGTCAACGTCGGCCGTGACTTCAAGGTGCTGGAAGTGGAAGGCGACAGCACCGGTGCCGGCCTGGGCGTACTGCAGGATCAGATTCTTTCCGCGCGCAGCATCCTCACCTACAGCCTGTGGCTGGAGGGCACCAACCTGGATCAGGAGATGCTCGGTGTCACCGTGGCCGAGGACCGGGTGCGCAAGGTGCGCCTGGGCGTGGCCTGGGACCGCACCGACCTGTCCGGACGCAGCCTGGTATCCCTGGATCTGCATCAAGGGCTGGGGGAGCGCCTGGGCGGCATGGACAACGACTCGGTGCTGTCCAGCCGCGCCTTCGCCGGCGCCGACAACGACTTCACCAAGATCACCCTGGACCTGACCCGCATCCAGCGGCTTAACGCCCGTACCCTGTTGATCCCGCGCCTGTACGGCCAGTACGCCTTCGATCCGCTGGTCTCCAGCGAGCAGTGGGCGATCGGCGGCGTCAACTCGGTGAAAGGCCACGCGCCCTCGGTGTACTCCGGTGACAGCGGCGTCACCGCTTCCCTGGAAGGGCGCTACGACCTGTTCGCCGATAACCACCGCTACCAGTTGATCGGCCAGATCAGCCACGGTCGCATGCACATCAAAAAACCATTCTACGACCAGGACGGCGAGCAGGATATCTCCGGTGTCAGCCTCGGCGTGATGGCCCGGCCGCTGGACCCGGTCGAGGTGCGCCTGGAATGGGGCCTGCCGCTGGGGCCGGAAACCGGTGATGACAATTATTTCTACGCTCAGGCGCGCTACCGCTTCTGAGGGGGGCCGGGCCAGTCGGCCCGCATACGACTTTCACGGGTGACAGATCATGGCACGGAATAACAAGCGCAAAGCTTCGGTGGCGGTAGCCGTTTCGGTTTCGGTGTTCGGTTTCAGCGGCACGGCTCAGGCCGGGCCCAGTGGCGGCAATGTGGTTCGCGGCGATGCCCAGATCACCAACCCCGCGGCGCTGGAAACCTTGATTCAGCAGACCTCCGGCAAGGCGGTGATCAACTGGAATGACTTCAGTATCGATCCCGGCGAGCTGGTGAAATTCATTCACCAAAATGCCAGCGATGTAACGCTTAACCGGGTCACCGGCGGCAGCGTCTCGCAGATCAAGGGCGCGCTCACCGCCAACGGCAACATCTTCCTGATCAACCCCAACGGCATCGTGTTCGGCGCCGACGCCACCATCGACGTGGCCGGCCTGCTGGCCACCACCTTCGATATCGCCGACGACGACTTCATGGACGGCAAGTTCAATTTCAGCGGCGAGCTGATGAACAGCGCCTCCATCAAGAACCAGGGCACGATCACCACCGACGACGGCGGCTTCGTCTACCTGATTGCTCCCAATGTGGAGAACACCGGCCACATCATCGCCAACGTCGGTCGCGTGGCCCTGGCCAGCGACGGCAGCTATGACATCGACCTCACCGGCAACGGCCTGGTGAAGTTCTCGGTCACCGACGCGGACCTGACCGGTGCCACCGGCTCCATCAAGAATGGCGCCGGCGGCCAGATCGAGGCCGGCCACGTGCTGCTCTCCGGCAGCCAGAAGGACGCCGTGGTCTCCTCCGTGGTCAACCAGGGCGACATCACCGCCGCCACCGAGCTGACCATGGCCGGCGACGACCTGGAGCAGTCCGGTAATCTCACCGTCACCGGCCCCGATGGCGAGGTCCGGCTGCAGGCGGACAACGCCATTACCTCCAACGGCGGGCTGATCAAGGGTGACAGCGCCGTTCTCGATGCCGGTACCGGCATCGGCGCCGCCGGCGCGGTCAATACCGAAGTGGATCACCTGACGGTGAGCAGCGACGAGGGCGCTATCCGCGTCGACGAAGCGGACCAGCTCGCCAGCCTCAGTATCGACACCGGCGACAGCGCCGAGATCAACCTCAAGCACGAAGTCCAGGACCCGATCACCGGCGATCCGCTACTGGTCAATGCCAGCGTCGATTTCGATGGTGACCGTCTGTCCACCTCCGGCATCGTGGCCACCGACCTCGATTTCACTCACTCCGACGGTGGCGTGACCCTGAACGGCGCCCATGTGGATGGCGATCTGGCCGTCACCGCCGCCGGCGATATCCTCGGTAACGGCAACCTGGACACCGCCGCCAGCGGCGAGCGCGTGGCCCTGGCCACCACCGTGGACGGCGCCACCATCGGCGCGGAGAACAACGCTCTGCGCCTGGACGCGGACACCCTGCGCGCCGAGGCGAAAAAAGGCCACGTGGTGATCACCGACACCGACGGCGACCTGACCCTGGAGCGGGTCAGCACCGGTGACAACAGCGTCGAGGCCGGCCTGCGCGCCCTGATTACCGCCGAGGACGGCGACCTGCGCGGCAGCAATGGCGCCCAGGCCAACGTGGAGGCCTGGGCCACCAACCTGCAAGCCGATGGCGCCATCGGCGGGGAAGGGCAGGCGGTGACCACCGCCGTGGACGTACTGTCGGCCTCCACCCAGGACGGCGGTATCTATATCGATGAACAGGACGGCGAGCTGATGCTCGGTCGGATCAGCGCCGGCGAACGCGTCAGCCAGGGCGGCCAGACGGTATCGTCCACCGGCATCGCCGGAGCCGACGGTGACATCACCCTGAGCACCGGCGCGGCGGGCACTCATGACGTCATGATCGCCGCTGAAGACAACATTCTTATCGGTGACCAGATCTCCTCCCCGGACGGGCTCGGGCTGTTGTCCCGCCAGGGTGGCATTTACCAGAGCGGGGACAGCGCGACCCTTACCGGTCGCTTCATTTACCTGGCCGCCGCCGGTCGCCTGGGTCAGGATGGCGGCGCCCTGAAAACCCGCAGCAATCGCCTTCGCGCCTATTCCGGCGGCGACGGTATTTACCTGGCCGAGGACAACGGCCTGAACGCCGAGGAAATCCGCTCCCTGGGCGAAAACGCCGAAGTCAGCCTGCAAGCCACCCTGGGCGACGTGGTCCTGGGCCTGGTGGAAGCCGACAACGGCGAGGTGTCCGTGACCAGCCAGGACGGTGACATCCTCGCCAGTGGCGACGCCGACCAGATCGTGCGCGGCAATCACCTGACCCTGGACGCCGACGGTGCCATCGGCACCGCCGCCCAGGCGCTGAACACCGAGGTCGGCGGCCTTACCACCAGCACCGGCACCAGCCTGGCCGGTACCTACGTGGCCAACACCGGCCTGCTGTCGAGCCTGGACGTGACCACCGTGGGCGGCAATGTCTCGGTCTCCGACGACGATGGCGGCATTACCTTCGACCGCGCCGACGAACATCTGGCGGTGCGGCGCGACAGCGCCCAGGGTCTGGATCTGGCCTTCAACAACCAGGCCGGCAACCTGATCGTGGAAGGCGCCGATCTGTCCGGCCATGACGTCGACCTCACCGCCAGCGGTCGCATCGGCGACGGCGGCGGCCTGCTCGCCGCCGACGCCCTGACCCTGGACGCCGGCGACGACATTGATCTCACCACCAACGCCAATAGCATCGACGCCACCAGCGCCGACGGCGACATCGATCTGGATAACCGGGGCTCCGGCGAACTGACCCTGAACGCGTCGGCCGGCGGCGCCGATCGCGGTGTCACGGTCAGCCACCAAGGCGATCTCACTCTCGGCCAGGTGTCCGCCGACGGGATGATCCGGCTTACCGCCGAGGGCTCCCTGAACGGTGACGGTGAGAGCACCGCCATCACCGGCAACGACGTGCAACTGGACGCCGCCCGCATCGGCAGCGACAGCCGCGCGTTGTCCACCGCCGTGACCGGCAGGCTGTCGATGCTATCCGGTGGTGATATCCACGTCAGCAACGTGGGCGCGCTGAGCATGTTGGAGGGTGAAGCCAGCGACGATATCGATTTCAGCCAGTCCGGCGACGCCGTGCTGGGTCGCTTGTCCAGCGGCGGCAGCGTCACCTTCTACGCCACCGGCCGGGTCAGCGACGGCAACGGCGACGACAACAACATCGTCGCCGGAAACCTGGACCTGGACGCCCAGCAAATCGGCGCCGTCGACGGCACCGTGGACGCCCTGGAAATCCGCGTCGACGAACTGGTGGTCAACGCCAGCAACGGTGGCATCTATCTGCGCAACCGTGACAGTGGCCCGCTGAGCCTGATCCGCGCCCGCGCCGCCGGTGGCGACGTGGACATCGACAGCGCCGGAAGCATCGGCCTGGGCACCGTCACCGCCGCCGGCGGCAACGTTACCCTGACCAGCGGCGGCGCCATCAACGACGCCCGCCCGGACGGTTCCGACGAAGCCAACGTGGTGGCCCGCAAGGTGGACATGCGCGCCGAGCAGGGCATCGGCAACACCGGCCCCCTGGTGCTGGACGTGGATCGCATGTCGGTGAGCGGCGGTAACGGCGACGTCAACGCCGCCAGCCCCGGCGCCGTGGAAGTGGACGCCGACAGCCTGGTGGGCAAGGGCGCCAGCGGCGTCACCATCGTGGCCGCCTCGATCACCGTGCTCGACAACAACGGCGGCACCCTGGTCATGGACGGCGGCAAGCTGGTGCTCACCGCCACCAACGGCAACATCGTGTTCCTCAACCAGGACGACACCATCCGCCTGCCCGGCGGCGGCAGCATCACCCTTACCGCCCGGGCCGACGGCGCCAACGAAGGCTACAACGGCAACATCATCACCGGTAATCTGGTCACCGAGGGTGGCGACATCACCCTGGATGCCGACCGCAACGTGACCCTGGGCATGCTCGACACCGGCGGCACCGGCGACGTGTATGTGATCGCCCGCGACGGCGTCATCCTGGACGGCAACGGCGCCGACCAGAACGTGCGCGGTGATCATGTCACCCTGATCGGCAACACCCCCAGCGAGCGCGACGCGGAAATCGCCCGCGATACCGCCATCGCCGACTACGCCGGCCGGGTGGCGGAACTGAACGCCAAGATCCTGCAGCTGGAAACCCTGCAGCAACAGCTCGAGGCCTACCTGGCGGCGCTCAACCAGGCGATCGTCAGCAAGAATATTTCCCAGCAGAACCTGGCCAGTGCCCAGCGCACCGTGAACCAGCTTTCCAGCCAGTTGAACGCCGCCAACAGCCAGTTGGACACCCTCAATCGTGTCGTCTCCGTGGCCCAGATCGCGGTGGACGCCGTGGCCATGGTGGCCGGCGGCGCCCAGGCGATCCCGTTCAGTGGCGACGGCGGCGCCGAAGCCACCTTCCAGGGGCTGAGCCTGGTGCTGTCCGCCGCCCAGGTGGCCGTGGACGAGTACGACCGCAACGTGGTCTCGCCGCTGGCCGACCGGTTCAACGTGGCGCTCAATGACCTGGACGTGGCCAAGGCTTACCTGGGCGACGCGATCACCAACGTGGAAACCTGGACCACCCTGCGCAATACCACCCAGGTGTCCCGGGACATGGCCGACCAGTCCGTGTTCAAGGCCACCGCCGCCCGCGACGCCAGCCAGTTGCTGCGCACCCAGGCCATCGCCGCCTACGACCAGGCCCAGGACATCGACATGTCCGCCGCCAAACCGCTGGGCATCCAGGCCAACCAACTGGACATGGGCACCAGCAGCGGCCGGGCATTGAACAGTGGCGTCTACCTGGATTCCACCGGCAGCCTCGGCCTCGGTGACATTGAATCCGTGGGTGATATCCGCGTCGAGAACGTGGCCGGTACCATCAGCGTGGTGGGGGATGTGGTCAGCCCGACCCTGATTTCCCTGCAGGCGGAAGGCGCGGTACGTGGCATCGGTGGTAGCTGGGTGAACGGTGAATGGGTCGCCGACGCCGGCACCCTGCACGCCCCGGCCATCGCCGTGCGCGCCGGTCAGGGCGTCGCCGACGAGGAGGATTCGCTGCACACCGACACCGATGAAATCGCGGTCGACGCCGGCGACGGCGACGCCTTCGTGATCAACGATAATGGTGGCGACGAACTGGTGCTCGGCACCGTGGACGGCCTCAGTGGCCTCACCGCCGCCGGCGACATGGGGCTGTGGAACAAAGGCGACCTGCGCCTGAAAACCCAGGTGGTCGACACCGAGATCACCACGGACAGCCAAACCTATCTGTACGCCCAGGGCGGCGCCATCATCGACGACAACGGCGACACCCTGAACGTCACCGGCGGTGACCTTGAGTTCCGCGCCGACGGCCAGGTGGAACTGGACACCAAGGTGGACCGCGTGGTCGACAGCGGCACCAGCGAAGGCGACGTGCTGCTGCGCGAGCGCGATGACCTGGCGCTGATCGCCCTGGAAACCCTGAACGGTGACATCGACGTGACCGCCGGCGGTAATCTGACCGTCCATCAACTGGCCGCCGCCGGCGACAGCGCCACCATCGCGCTGGACGCGGACGGCCGCATCGACGACGACCAGGACAACGACACCGGCATCGTCGCCAAGCGTCTGGAACTGACCGCCGGCGGCGCCATCGGCGCTACCGGCTCCTTCGCCCAGCGCGGCCTGGACACCGCCGTGGACGTGGTCACCGCCGACGCCAAGGGCGAGATCAATATTCACGACGCCGACGACCTGGACGTCGAGAAAGTCACCACCACCACCGGCAACGTCACCCTCACCAGCGACAACGGTGACCTGCATCTGGGCGAGGTGCGCACCGACGGCGAGAACGGCAACATCACCCTGGTGGCCCACGGCGCCATCGACGCCCTTAACGAGGTGGATGACACCCCGGAACTGTACGCCGATCAACTCGCCCTGCGCGCCGGCAACGGCATCGGCACCGCCGACCAGGCCCTGCTGATCGAAACCGGCGCCCTGGAAGCGGACGCCGGCGACGGCGGCCTCTACCTGTTCAACCAGAACCGCGACCTCACCGTGGGTGGCGTGACTCCGAACCTGGGCCTGCCCGGCCTCACCGGCCTGGACGCCAACGGCGACCTGCATCTGACCGTGGCCGACGGCGCCCTCACCGTGAACGAAGCGGTGACCCAGACCGGCGAAGGCGACACCCGCCTGAGCAGCGGCAAGGGCCAGTTGCTCAACGCCAACCTGGACGCCGACGGCGACCTGAAGCTGACCGCCACCACCGGCGACATCACCGCCATCAACGGCGTGCAACTGACCAGTGACGGCGATCTGTCCGCCACCGCCACCGAAGGTGGTGTCAGCCTGGTACAGAACAGCCGTGCCCAGGCCGAGGGTGACGTGACCCTCAAAGCGGGCACCACCGCGTCGCTGACCAACGCCAGCGTCCAGGCCGGCGGCGACCTTACCCTGACCGGTGAAAACGGCAACGTGACCCTGGCCAACAGCCAGGCCACCGGCGCCGGGGACGTGACCGTCAGCGCCGGCGACAACATCACCGTATCCAGCGAGTCCACCCTCACCGCCACCAACGGGGCCCTGAAAGCCACCGCCACCGATGGCAACCTGGAGATCAATAACGGCAGCAGCGCCTCCGCCGCCACCACCCTGGATCTGAAGGCGGGCAACCAGGCGGCGCTGATCAACGCCACCGCCCGGTCCGGCGGCGACATGAGCATCACCGCCGAGGACGGCGACGTGCTGCTCACCAACAGCCGCGCCGCCACCGACGGCGGGCAAACCGTCAGCGCCGGCGAAAGCGTGCGCCTGAACCAGTCCCAGCTGCACACCGAAACCGACGGCGACATGAAAGTAACCGCCGAGGCCGGCGACATCAGCCTTCTTAACAGCCAGATGATCGCCGGAGGTGCCTTCGACGGTGAGGCCGGCGGCAACGCCCTGCTGACCAACGGTCTGATCAGCGCCGGCAACTCTCTGGACCCGGAATTCGACGGCTCTCTGGACCCGGAATTCGACGGCTCGCCGGACCCGGAAGTCGTGGCCACTCTGGACCTGGACGCCGGCGGCAGCGTGCGTCTGACCCAGGGCAGCACCATCACCGGCGCCGACGACACCCATGTGGGCGCCGAGGAAGGCGAGCTGCTGGTGGTGGATAACGGCAAGATCCTCTCCGATGCCGATATCGACCTGAGCGCCGGCACCAACGCTACCTTCAACACCGGCCGCGCGGTGGCCGGGCAGGATCTCACCCTCACCGCCGGCCAGAACGTGAGCGTTTCCGGCGGCGGCAACCTGACCGCCACCGAGGGCGACCTGTCGGCCACCGCCACCGGCGGCGATGTGCTGTTCACCCAGAACAGCAGCGCCACCGCCGGCGGTGACCTGAAGCTGACCGCCAACGGCAACACCATCCTCACCAACGCGCTGATCAACGCCGGCGTCGACCTGGCGTTGACCGCCACCGAGGGCTCCCTGCGCCTGACCACCAGCAACGCCACCGCCGGTGGCAAGGTGGAGGCCCTCGCCGGCCAGGACCTGCAGTTGTCCGGCAGCTCCACGCTGATCGCCAACGATGGTGGCCTCACCGCCACCGCCACCAACGGCACTCTGAACCTGAGCCAGGGCAGCCGCGTCGCTGGCACCGATGACGTGGACCTGCGCGCCGGCACCGACCTGTCCGTGAATGCCTCCACCGTGGAATCCCTGGAGCAGGATCTGAGCCTCACCGCCGACACCGGCAGCGTGACCCTGGTGACCGCCACGGCCACCGCCCAGGGGGACGCCACCGTCACCGCCGCCGACAACGTGGCGCTGTCCGCCGGCTCCCGGCTCACCGCCACCAGCGGTGACCTGGGCATCACCGCCACCGAAGGTGACCTGACCGTAAGCCAGTCCTCCAGCCTCACCGCTGGCAACGACCTCACCGGTGACGCCGGCACCGACCTGGCCTTCACCACCGGCGCCACGGTGACCGCCGGCGGCGACCTGGACCTGGACGCCGGCGATGACCTGAGCGTGACGGACGCCACCGTGCGCGCCGACGGCGACGCCGCCCTGACCGCCACCGACGGCAACCTGTCGGTGACCCGTGGCACGGTCACCGCCGGTGGCTTCCTGGATGGCGACGCCGGCAAGGGCATCCTGCTGACCGCCGCCAACCTGACCAGCGGTTACTCGGTCATGGTGCCGTTCGCGCCGGTACCCCTGGAGCCGCAGCCCGAGGGCAACGTGGACCTGACCCTGAACGCCGGCAGCGGTGACATCGCCCTGTCCCAGGGCAGCGCCGTCGAGGCCGCCGGGGCGCTGGTGATGGATAGCGAGGAAGGCAACGTCAGCCTTACCAACGGCAGCCGCGCCACCGCCGTCACCGACGCCACCGTGGCCGCCGGGGCCGGTGTCAGCCTGGCGGAGGCCTCACGTCTGGAAGCCGGCAGCGGTGACCTGAAGGTGACCGCCACCAATGGCGACTTCACCGTTCGCCAGTCCTCCGTGCTGCGCGCCGGCGGTGACTTCACCGGCAGCGCCGGCGGCGACCTGGCCTTCACCGAGGGCGCCCAGGCCGACGCCGATGGTGACCTGGACCTGGATGCCGACGGCAACCTCACCGTGCAGGACGCCACCGTGCGCGCCGACGGCGATGCCGCGCTCACCTCCAGCGGCGGCAATCTGTCGGTGACCCGCGCCTCGGTCACCGCCGGTGGCTTCCTGGACGGCGACGCCGGTGGGGCCATTACCCTGACCAGCGCCACCCTGGCCAGCGGTCAGCCGGCGCCGGTAACGCTGTTCGCGTTCGCGCCGCTGCAAGCCGGTAGTGTCGATCTGAGCCTGAACGCCGGCAGCGGCGACGTGACCCTCACCGGCGGTAGCCAGGCCACCGCCGCCGGGGCTCTGACCCTGGGCAGCGAGGAAGGCAGCGTCGTCCTCACCAACAGCAGCCATGGCCGGGCGGCCACCGACGCCACCCTGACCGCCGCCACCGACGTGCGCATCAACAACGGTTCGTCCGTGGATGCCGACGAGGGCGACCTGACCGTCACCGCCACCGATGGTGACCTGAGCGTTACCAGCGGCGCCACGCTCACCGCCGGCAACGACCTCACCGGCACCGCCGGCCAGAATGTCACCCTGGATCAGGCCACCGCCGAGGCGGGCGCCAAGCTGTCCCTGACGGCCCAGGGGGCGGACCTGTCCCTGGCCAACAGCCAGGCCACCGCCGCCACCGACCTGGATTTGAGCGCCAATGGCGGCCTCACCGTGGACACCTCCACGGTGCGCGCCGAAGGCGCTCTGGATCTGACCGCCGGTGAACAAGGCGACCTGGCGGTAACCAGCGCCAGCGTCACCGCCGGCGGCGCGCTCACCGGTAAAGCCGGCGGCGGGGCCACCCTGACCGCCGCCACCCTGACCAGCGGCGACGCACCGGGCGCCGACCCGGCGGACCTGAGCCTGACCGTGGGCAGCGGCGACCTGACCGTCACTGACGGCAGCCGGGTCACCGCCAGCGACTCGCTCACCGTGAGCAGCGATGAGGCGGCGGTGAAGGTGGACGATGGCAGCTATCTGGAAGCCAATCGGGACGTGACCGTCACCGCCGGCACCGACGTGGGCTTCGATAACGCCAGCCTGGACGCCGTAAACGGCAACGCCCGGATCACCGCCAGCGACGGCGCCCTGACCCTGGCCAACAATGCCGCTCTGAGCGCTGGCGCGGACCTGGAGGCCAGCGCCGGTGGCAAGATCACCATGGACGCCAGCAGTGTGATGAACAGCGGCGCCAGGATGACCCTGGAAGCCGGTGACGACGTCGCCCTGTCCACCCTGCGTGCCGGTGGCGACGTGTCCGTGACCAGCGAGGAGGGCGGCATTCAGGCCGACCCGGCCATCGCCGAGCACATCCACGGCGACAACCTGTTCCTGTCGGCGGCCAAGAGCATCGGCTCCACGCTCAGCGGCCTGAAGACCCGCGTGACCAACCTCTACGTCACCATCACCGGCAGCGGTGATCTGCATCTGGAGGACCTGGACACCGACGGGCTCACCGTCAAGGACAGCAGCCTGGCCGACGGCGATGCCCACCTGCGCGCCGGCGGTGACCTGACCATCGATGCCCTGGCGGTAAACGGCGACGCCGTGCTCGACAGCGCCGGCCGCCTGGCCACCAGCGCGGAAGGCACCCTCAGCGCCGACGATCTGCAGGGCACCGCGGTCAACGGCATCCGCCTGAACAGCGAGCTGGACAGCGCCACCCTGGCGGTCAGCGGCACCGGCGACATCGACCTGGACAACCAGGGCGACCTGCGCCTGGACGGCGCCACCACCGCCGCCGGCGACATCGACGTGGACAACGCCGGTGACCTGGGCATTGGCCGGGTCGCTGCCGGCGATCACGATGTGGCTCTCAGCGCCGACGGCGCTATCCGCAAGGACGGTGCCGGTGAAGTCCAGGGCGTCAACGTGACCCTGCGCGCCAACGACGGCATCGGTGAATGGGCCACCAACAACCCCACCGACGGCTTCCTGAACCTGAGCGCCGAGCGCATCGACGCGCTCTCCGTTGCCGGTGACCTGTTGCTGAACCAGCAGGGCCCGGTACTGATCAGCCAGGCGCGCACCGGCGACAGTCGTGTCGGCGTGCAAGTGGAGAACGGCGATGCCACCCTGGGCGACATCCGCGCCCAGGGCCAGGTGACCGTGGTCGCCAATGACGGCAAGCTGATCGACGATGGCGATGCCGACACCCGCGTGGTGGGCGACGAGGTGCGACTGGCCGGCCGCGACGGCGTGGGTACCGACACCACCGCCATCGCCACCCGCGCCAACAGCCTGGATCTGCGCGCCGAAAGCGGTGTCATCAACGTGGAGGAACAGGACGGCCTGGCCGGCCTGGACGCCCACATCGAGAACGGCGACATCCGCGTGCGCACCCTGACCGGCGACCTCACCGTCGACGAAGTACAGGCCCTCACCCCGGGCAACGCGGTGATGCTCTCCGCCGTGGCCGGCGCCATCCTCGATGGCAACGGCGAAGCCAACAACATCGTCGCCGCGCTGCTCGAACTGAGCGCCGCCACCGGCATCGCCCGCGCCAGCAACCCGCTGAACGTGGACGTGGACACCCTGGGTGCCGCCGGCGGCAGCGGTGGCGTCTACATCAACAACCGCGGCACCGGCCCGCTCACCGTCACCGGCCTCACCGGCCAGGGCGGCCTGGGCCTGAACACCAGCGGCGACCTGGACCTCACCGGCGACGTCACCGGCCGCCGCGTGGACCTGGCCGCCGCCGGTGATTTCACCCAGGGCGGCCGCATCAGCGGCACCGAGGGCGTCACCGTGATCTCCAACGGCAACGTCACCATGGTCGCCGGCGCGCGCACCGACAGCACCGGCGACATCGGCTACCGGGCCGGCGGCGACCTGACCGTGGACACCCTCCACACCACCACCGGACTCACCGGCGGCAAGGTGACCCTGGAAGGCCGCACCCTGACCAGTAACGCCACCGAATCCGGCTCCATCCGCGCCGGCCAGGTGGACGTACGGGTGCCCACCGACAACGGCGAACGGGTCTACGATCTGGTGGATACCACCAACGGCAAGGCGCGGGTGTCGCTTAACCAGCGCACCCTGGGCGGCAAGATCGTCGAGGACTCCCAGTACGTGGGCGATCTGACGCACCCGCAAAGCCTCGACACCCCGCGCCTGGTATTCAACCCGTTCGAAAGCTTCCAGCCGAACACCACCGGCCAGGGCTTCCAGCCCGTCCCCGGCGACAACGGCGAGTGGCACTACGAGCCCTGAGTTTTCCCGTACTCACCCCCGCTTGGGAGCCCGGCCTCGGCCGGGCTTTTTTATGGTTTGTCGCTTGCTCTATCAAAGGACTGGACAATACCGAAAGCTACGCGGAGCCTTCGGGTTACCAGGAAAGCAATATTTCCTCCAAGTACAATGGGTGGCTATCACGGTCAATAAGCACGCCACCAGCTCAGGTGAAAACCGTTTCGCTTGAGATCTGAATTTTCGGGCGGGGCGGGGTGGACGGTAGGGGGTTGAAGGGGTCGCCAATGAATGACATTGAATTTTTTTCTGGATTTTTATTTATTATTTTATTTATTTCTTATGCTGCTTTCTCTATAGAAAAACTACGAAGAAGTTTGGAAAAGAAGGTTGGCTTTCTGGAGCTTTGGTGGTTGGTTGGCAGCTTGGAGATTAGGAAGGATATCGATTTCGGTGCTTCAGACAAAGATAAGATAATTTCAACAAAAACAACCATAAAGAGAGGTGTCTGTTTTCTGACTTTTTTCATGGTTGCTTTTGTTGTCGTTTTTTCTACTTAGTTGTGCCTCGATGTTTTTGGCAGGCCGCTCACTCAGCCTGTGACTCTTGGTCAGGTGGCGTGCAGCCTGCTTCATGCATCTTTGATGGCGCCAATAATCCGCTCTTCGGTGTCACCGCAGTCGGTTAAAGCCGCCGCACCCGCAGGGAGCGGCCCTTGATCTTGCCGGCCTGGAGGCGCTGCAGGGCCTTGTCGGCGACGGCGCGGTCCACGGCCACATAGGCCTGGTGGTCGAAGAGGGTGATCTTGCCCACCTTGTCGCCGGGCAGGCCGGCGTCGCCGGTGAGGGCGCCGAGGATGTCGCCGGGGCGCAGCTTCTGCTTGCGGCCGGCGCCGATGCACAGGGTCGCCATGGGCGCCCGCAGCGGGCTCCGGTCGGCGTGGGGGCGCACCTGGTTCAGGTCGTGCCAGGGCAGGGTGCCCGGGTGCTGGTCCTCGATGGCCAGGGCGCGGCGCATTTCCGGCGGCGCCACCAGGGTCAGCGCCAGGCCGCGCTCGCCGGCGCGGCCGGTGCGGCCGATGCGGTGGGTGTGGGTTTCCGGGTCGCGGGCGGGTTCCACGTTGATCACCAGATCCAGGGCGGCGATGTCCAGGCCCCGGGCGGCCACGTCCGTGGCCACCAGCACCGCCAGGCTGCGGTTGGCGAACAGGCCCAGCACCTGGTCCCGGTCGCGCTGCTCCAGGTCCCCGTTCAGGGCCCGGGCGGAGACGCCCTGGGCGTTCAGGTGGTCCGCCACCTCCTGGCATTGCCGCTTGGTGGCGCAGAAGGCCACGCAGGACGCGGGCCGCAGGCTGTAAAGCAGCCGCGTCACCGCCTCCAGGCGGGTTTCCGGCGTCACCTCGTAGAAACGCTGCTCGATGTCCGGGCGGTCCTCTTCCGTGGCCACCTTGATGGACACCGGATCGCGCAGGAATCGGCCCGCCAGGGTCTGGATGGCCGGTGGCCAGGTGGCGGAGAACAGCAGCGTCCGCCGCCGCGCCGGGGTTCGTTCGACGATGCCGGCGATGCTGTCCACGAACCCCATGTCCAGCATCCGGTCGGCCTCGTCCAGCACCAGGGTATTCAGGCCGTCCAGGGACAAGGTGCCCTTGGCCAGGTGCTTCTCGATCCGCCCCGGGGTGCCGACGATGATCTGCGCGCCGTGCTCCAGGGAGCCCACCTGGGGCCCCATGGCCACGCCGCCGCACAGGGTCAGCACCTTGATGTTGTCCGTCCCCCGGGCCAGCCGCCGCAGCTCCCGGGCCACCTGGTCCGCCAGCTCCCGGGTGGGGCACAGCACCAGGGCCTGGCAGCGGAAGTCCCGGCGGTCCAGCGAATGCAGCAGCCCCAGCCCGAACGCGGCGGTCTTGCCGGAGCCGGTGCCCGCCTGGGCGAGCACGTCCCGCCCCTCGAGAATGACGGGCAGGCTGCGCGCCTGGATCGGCGTCATGGCCGTGAAGCCCAGCGACGCCAGGTTCGCCAGCGTGGCGGCGTCCAGCGGCAGGGAAGCGAAATCGGTATCGGTCATGGCACGGCCTGGAAAGCAGGGAAGGGCGCGCATTCTAGCACCTTCCGCCCCCATCCCGTCCGCCGGCCATGCGCTCCATATGTCCCATACGTCCCATACGTCCCATACGCCGTAGGGGCGACTTCAGTCGCGATCAGCCTGGCGGAGCGGTGATCAACCCGCCGGGCCATCGCGACTGAAGTCGCTCCTACGGCGATCTCCACCCTGCGGAGCGGTTACCGCAAGCACACGTAAAAAGCCCCCGGGCCGGGTGAATTCAAGCCCTCTTGCCGCTAGACTAGTCTGCTTTAGATCGCTCACGGTCCCGCCGCCGGCGGGACCCTCGGCCCGAGTTGGAGCGGCGATGGCCGCGGTTCGCACCCTATGAGACTGAAAACCATCAAGCTGGCCGGCTTCAAGTCGTTCGTGGACCCCACGTCGGCCCTGTTTCCGGACAACCTGACCGCCGTGGTCGGGCCCAATGGCTGTGGCAAATCCAACATCATCGACGCGGTGCGCTGGGTGATGGGCGAATCCTCCGCCAAGCATCTGCGCGGCGAATCCATGGCCGATGTCATCTTCAACGGCTCCAACGCCCGCAAGCCGGTGGCCCAGGCCTCCATCGAGCTGGTGTTCGACAACTCCGACGCCACCGTCACCGGCGAGTACGGCAAGTTCAACGAAATCTCCGTGAAACGCCAGGTGACCCGGGACGGCCAGTCCAACTACTTCCTCAACGGCACCAAATGCCGCCGCAAGGACATCTCCGATATTTTCCTGGGCACCGGTCTGGGGCCGCGCAGCTACGCGATCATCGAGCAGGGCATGATTTCCCGCCTGATCGAGGCCAAGCCGGAGGAGCTGCGGGTTTATATCGAGGAAGCGGCGGGCATTTCCAAGTACAAGGCGCGCCGCCGCGAGACCGAGAACCGCATGCGCCGCACCCGCGAGAACCTGGAGCGGCTCACCGACATCCGCGATGAGCTGGAGCGCCAGCTCGAGCGCCTCAGCCGCCAGGCCGCCGCCGCCGAGAAGTACAAGCAGTACAAGGAAGAGGAGCGGCACAAGAGCGCCCAGCTCAAGGCGCTGCGCTGGAAGGGCCTGGACAACCAGGTCAAACAGCTGGATCAGGTGATCGGCGAGCTGGAAGTGGCCCTGGAGGCGCGCATCGCCGAGCAGCGCCACGCCGACGCCGAAATCGAGCAACTGCGTGAGAACCACAACGACGTCCAGGAAAGCTTCAACCAGGTGCAGCAGCGCTACTACGCCCTGGGCGCCGAGGTGGCGCGCCTGGAGCAGAGCATCCAGCACCAGCGCGAGCGGCGCCAGCAGCTTTACGAGGAGCTGGAGCAGGTGAGCGCCAGTTGGAAGGAGGCCGAGGCCCACCAGAGCGCCGACGCCGAGAAGCTGGCCCAACTGGACGAAAGCCTGGAGAACCTGGAGCCGGACCTGGAGCTGGCCCGCGAGCGCGAGGAAACCGCCGCCGAGGCCCTGGCCCTGGCCGAGGACGCCATGCAGGAGTGGCAGCAGGCCTGGGAAGCGTTCAATAACAAGGCCGGCGAGTCACGCCGCCAGGCGGAGGTGGAGCAGTCCCGCATCCAGCACCTGGAGAAATCCATCGAGCGTCTGGGCGACCGCCTGGAGCGTCTGGCCAAGGAACAGGAATCCCTGGATTCCGGGCCCCTGGCCCAGGAAATGCGCCAGCTCGAGGAGCAGGTGGCGGAGTTCCGCGAGCAGGGCGAGGAAAGCGAGTTGCGCGCCGAGAGCCTGCAGGAACGCATCAACCAGCTGCGCCGTGACAATGGCGAGCGTGGCCGTGAGCTGGACGAGGCCCGCGACCGCTTGCAGGCGGCCCGCAACCGTCACACTTCCCTGGAGGCCCTGCAGAAGGCGGCCATGGGCGACGACGGCGCGGTCAGCGACTGGCTGGAACGCCATGAACTGGACCGGCAGGCCCGTCTGGCGGACCGCATCCAGGTGGCCGAAGGCTGGGAAAAAGCCGTGGAAGCGGTGCTCGGCGATGCCCTGCAGGCGGTGGTCATCGACGGCCTAGACCGGGTCGGCGACTGGCTCGCCGATCTCACCCATGGCCGCGTCACCCTGATGGACGCCAACGCCGCCGGGCCCGCGGCTTCAGGGGCGCCCGCCGCCGACGCCCTGATCAATCACGTTACCGGCGATGTCCCCGAAGGCCTGCTCACCGGCGTGCACGCCGCCGACGATCTGGGCGCCGCGCTGGCCCTGCGTTCGCGCCTGGCCGCCGGCGAATCCGTGGTCACCCGGGACGGCATCTGGCTGGGCCCTGACTGGCTCAAGGTGATGCGCGAGCAGGACCAGGAAGCCGGCGTGCTGGAGCGCCGCCGCGAGCTGGAGGCTCTGGCCGGCACCATCGACGGCGCCGAGGCCCGGGTGGAGGAACTCAAGGCCGCCTTGGAAGAGGCCCGCGAGGCGATCGCCGAGCTGGAGGAAGAGCGCGAGGAAGTGCAGCGCCAGGCGGCCCGCCTGAATCGGGCGCTGGGTGAGGTGAACGCCCAGGTCAGCGCCCGCCAGGTGCGCCTGGAGCAGATCACCATGCGCCGCGAGCGCCTCGGCAACGAGATGGAGGAAGCCCGCGGCCAGCTCAGCCAGGAAGAACAACAGATCAAGGAGGCCCGCGCCGTGCTCCAGGAAGCCCTGGACGCCATGGAGCAGGACTCCGGCGAGCGCGAGGCGCTGCTGTCAAAACGCGACCAGGCCCGCGCCGCCCTCGACGATGCCCGCCAGCAGGCGCGCCAGCAACGGGACCTGGCCCACCAGTTGGCCATGGACGCCCAGGGCGCGCGCACCCAGGCGGATGCCCTGCGCCAGAACCTGGACCGTTTGTCCTCCCAGGTGGCGAGCCTCGGCGAGCGCAAGGCGCAGCTTGAGGACCAGGCCAGCGACGGCGGCGATCCGGGCCTGGAACTGCAGGAGCAGCTGGAGGAAAAACTGGAGCAGCGCCTGGAGTCCGAGCAGCAGCTCGCCGAGGCCCGCCGCCGCCTGGAGGACGTGGAGCACCGCATGCGCGACCTGGAAGGCCGGCGCGGCCAGCACGAACGCCAGGCCCAGGAAGTGCGCGATGCCATCAACGGCAAGCGCATGCAGTGGCAGGACCTGACCACCCGCCGCCAGACCGTGGCCGAACAGCTCGACGAGCAGCACTTCGACCTGAACACGATACTCGACAACCTGCCCGAGGAGGCGGACGAGAAAGCCTGGGCCGAGGAGCTGGAGCGCATCGGCCAGCGCATCGCCCGCCTGGGCCAGATCAATCTGGCGGCCATCGAGGAATACCAGCAGCAGTCCGAGCGCAAGCAGTACCTGGATCAGCAGAACGACGATCTGGAAGACGCGCTCAAGACCCTGGAAAACGCCATCCGCAAGATCGACCGGGAGACCCGCACCCGCTTCAAGGAGTACTTCGACCGCATCAACAAGGGGCTCCAGGAGCTGTTTCCCAAGGTTTTCGGCGGCGGCCACGCCTACCTGGAACTCACCGGCGAGGACCTGCTCGACACCGGCGTGGCGATCATGGCGCGGCCCCCCGGCAAGCGCAACAGCACCATTCACTTGCTGTCCGGGGGTGAAAAAGCGCTCACGGCGTTGTCCCTGGTATTCAGTATCTTCGAACTGAACCCGGCGCCGTTCTGTCTGCTTGATGAGGTGGACGCGCCCCTTGACGACGCCAACGTGGGGCGTTTCTGTAATCTGGTGTCGGAAATGGCGGAGCGGGTACAGTTTATCTACATCACGCACAACAAGATCGCCATGGAGATGGCGCACACCCTGATGGGCGTGACCATGCACGAGCCGGGCGTATCCCGCCTGGTATCCGTGGACGTGGACGAAGCCGCCGAAATGGCGGCCATGTAATGCGGGAACACATTGATCCGATGAATCTGGGCGACGCGAGCCAAGCTAAGGAAGAGGCAACATGGGCCTGAATCTGGAAACACTGATTGGCATCCTGGTCATTCTGATCCTCCTGATTCTCGCCGATGGCGTGCGACGCATGATCCGCGAGCGGCATGGCCGCCTGCGCATGCGCATCGACCGCCGTTTCGGCAAGGACAAGGGGCAGCAAAACGCGGACGACGAGGACGACTACCCCCATGACCTGGGCAAGCCCCGGGTCCGCCGCCGCGACCAGGCGTCCATCGACATGGACGGCGTCGACGACGACGGCGACGCCGCCGATCCGCCGATGATGATGGACCCGGCGGACGCGCCGACGGATTCGGGCGCCGCCCGCCGCGCCGAGCAGGGCACCTTGTTCGATGGTGAAGGCGAGGCCGAAGCGGAGCCGGCGCCCCGCGCCGCCGAACCGCCGCGCCGCGCGGCGTCCGAACCGCCGGCCCCGGAGCCCGAGCCCGAACCGGCCCCGGAGCCGCCCCGCGCCGCGGACGCGCCGCGAACCAACACCGGCGCCGACTCCGGTAGGAGCGGCTTTAGCCATGATACCGTCGAGGACGCCCCGGAGCCGCGCCGCGCGACCACGAACCGCGCGCCGGCCCAGGAAGCCCCGCCCCTGGAAGTGATCGTGTTCCACCTGATCGCGCGCCGCCCGGAACGCTTCGACGGCCAGGCCCTGCTTCGCATGCTGCTGGAAGGTGGCCTGCGCTACGGCGACATGCAGATCTTCCACCGCCACCGCGATACCCGCGCCGGCGAGCAGCTGGAATTCTCCGTGGCCAACGCGGTGGAGCCGGGCACCTTCGACATCGACACCATGGAAGACGAAGGCTTCGCCGGCATCACCTTCTTCATGAAACTGCCCGGCCCCGGCGAACCGCTGGCCTCCCTGGACCGCATGCTGGCCATCGGTCGGCGCCTGGCGGAAGAACTGGACGGCGAGCTCAAGGACGAACAGCACAGCGTGCTCACGCCGCAAACCATGGAACACCTGCGCCAGCGCGTGCAGGAATTCGAACGCCGCCAGCGCGTCTCCCACGGCGCCTGACCGACCGCCCACGGCAACACAGTAGGAGCGGCTGGGCGGCACCCCGCTTCAGCCGCGATAACGGCCTGGTCGGAACCCACCTGATCGTTATCGCGGCCCAAGCGCAGCGCCCGCCGGCCGCCCTGAACCGACTCCGTGCACAGCCCGACCCCGACACAATCCGGCACCCGTAACCCAAGGACCCGATTCCCTGTGACCTCGAAGAAAACCCCGGCCCCCGCCGACGAGATCCAACAACTGCGCACCACCCTCAACGACTGGTCCTACCGGTACTACACCCTGGACGACCCGTCCGTGCCGGACGCTGAATACGACCGTGCCTTCCGCCGCCTGCAGGAACTGGAACAGGCGCACCCGGAGTTGATCACCGACGATTCCCCCACCCAGCGGGTCGGCGACGCCCCCCTGGACGCTTTCGATGAAGTGCGCCACGCCGTGCCGATGCTGAGCCTGGGCAACGCCTTCAGCGACGATGAACTGCGCGATTTCGACCAGCGCGTGCGCGAACGCCTGGATGTGAGCGGGCCGGTGGATTACGTGGCCGAACCCAAGCTGGACGGTCTGGCGGTGTCCCTGGTCTACGAGAACGGTCGCCTGGTGCGTGGCGCCACCCGGGGTGACGGCGAAACCGGCGAGGACATCACCGCCAATGCGCGCACCATCGAATCGATCCCGCTGCGCCTGCGCGGCGACCATCCGCCCACGCTGCTGGAGGTGCGTGGCGAGGTGGTGATGCCGCACAGCGGCTTTCACGACCTCAACCGCCGCCAGGAAGAGGCCGGGCACAAGACCTTCGCCAACCCGCGCAACGCCGCCGCCGGCAGCCTGCGCCAGCTGGATTCCCGCATCACCGCCGAGCGCCCCCTGGAGTTCTACGCCTATTCGGTGGCGCGCCTGGAAGGCGAGCCCTGGCCGGACACCCACTCCGCCATGTTGGAGCGTCTGCGCGAGCTGAACCTGCGGGTCAACCCGGAGGTGAAGCGCTGCCAGGGCCTGGAGGCGCTGCTGGCCTTCTACAACGACATCCAGCAACGACGGGACCAGCTCGACTACGACATCGACGGCGTGGTCTACAAGGTGGATCGCTTCGACTGGCAACGGGATCTGGGCTTCGTCAGCCGCGCGCCGCGCTGGGCCATCGCCCACAAGTTCCCGGCCCAGGAAGAACTCACCGTGCTCAATGACGTGGACTGGCAGGTGGGCCGCACCGGCGCCCTGACCCCGGTGGCCAAGCTGGAGCCGGTGCAGGTGGGCGGCGTCACCGTCAGCAACGCCACCCTGCACAACATCGATGAAATCCGCCGCCTGGACATTCGCGTCGGCGACACCGTAGTGATCTACCGGGCCGGCGACGTGATCCCCAAGGTGGTCAGAACGGTGCCGGAACGGCGCCCCGACGATGCCCGCGAGATCCATCTGCCGAAACGCTGCCCGGTGTGCGACAGCGAGATACTGCGCGCCGACGACGGCGTGGTGGCGCGCTGCACCGGCGGCCTGATCTGCGGCGCCCAGCGCCGCCAGGCGATCAAACACTTCGCCTCGCGCCGGGCCATGGACATCGACGGCCTCGGCGACAAGCTGGTGGACGCTCTGGTGGACCAGGGCCTGGTCGACAACGTGGCCGATCTCTACAAGCTCAAGGCCGAGGACGTGGCCGAACTGGAGCGCATGGGCGAGAAGTCCGCCGCCAATCTGATGGCCGCTTTGGAAGCGTCCAAACGCAACAGCCTGAGTCGCTTCCTGTTCGCCCTGGGCATCCTGCAGATCGGCGAGGAAACCGCCAAGGCCCTGGCGGACTGCTTCGGTGACCTGGAAGCGATCCGCCACGCGCCATTGATGTTGTTCCTGCAAGTGCCGGACGTGGGCGGCGAGGTGGCCCGGGCCATCGCCGCCTTCTTCGCCGAGGAACACAACGAAACGGTCATCGACGAACTGCTTGCCGCCGGCGTTACCCCGGCCAGCGACGGCGTGCCGTCGCGCCGTTTCGTGGACAGCCTGACCCTGGCCGGCTTTCTGCGCGGCGCCAAGTTCCTGGGCATGCCGCTCAGCGGCGTCGGCGACAAGACCCTGGAGACCCTGGGCCGCCACTACCGCACGCTGGAGGCGCTGGTCCGGGCGGTGGAGGCCGGCGAGGACGACGCCGACACCGGCGTCAAGGCCGCTACCCTGGAGAAGCTGAAGGAAGGCCTGCGCGCCGATGATTGGCTGGCGCGCCTGCGGGCCGCCGAGGACTACGCCGCCGGCCTGGCCGCCAAGGCCCCCGCCGGCGACGCCGACGAGCGTCCCCTGGAAGGCCAGACCTGGGTGCTCACCGGTACCCTGAGCCGGCTTACCCGGAGCGACGCCAAGGCGCGCCTGGAAAGCCTGGGCGCCAAGGTGGCCGGCAGCGTCTCCAAGAACACCGCCCGGGTGGTGGCCGGCGAGGCCGCCGGCTCCAAGCTGGCCAAGGCGGAGAAGCTTGGCGTCGAGGTCATCGACGAGGACAGCTTCGTCCACTTCCTGGCCGGCCACGGCATCGCCTTGCCGGAACAATGAGCGCGGCCCAGGCAATCGCGGCTGAAGCCGCGCCGCCGCCACGCCCACCAGGATGGCGGCCCGCCGCCCCGCCGGTTACCATGTCGCCAAGCCGAAATCGTGAGGTCCTTTCATGCGCGTCCTGGTTCTGGCGCTGACGCTGCTGCTGCTCGGCGGCTGCGCCACCACCCCCACCCACATTGATGACGTCTGCGCGGTGTTCGATCAGAAGGGGGGCTGGTTCAACAACTGGTACAAGGCCGCCAAGCGCAGCGAAAAGGAATATGGCGTGCCGGTGGCGATCCTGATGGCCACCATCTACAAGGAATCCGGTTACCAGGCCCATGCCAAGCCACCGCGCACCAGACTGCTCGGCATCATCCCCTGGAAACGTCCCTCCAGCGCCTACGGTTACCCCCAGGCCCTGGACGGCACCTGGGCCTGGTACCAGCGCGAAACCGGCCACGGCGGCGCCAAGCGCGACGACTTCGGCGACGCGGTGGACTTCGTTGGCTGGTATCACTACCAGAGCCACGTGCGCAACGGCATCGCCCTCAACGACGCCTACCACCTGTACCTGGCCTACTACGCCGGCCACGGCGGCTACGCCCGGGGCGTCTGGAAAAACCGGTCCTACATGCAGCGCTCCGCCCGCCGCGCCCAGGACATGGCCAGCCGCTACGCGGTGCAGTTGGAGCGTTGCGGTCGATGAGCGGAGTCCGATTTGGATAACGAGTCGATTGTTTACGGCTGCATCAAACACCTGCCGTTCGGCGACGATCGGCAGCGCAAGGCCAGTTGCTTCCACAACCGCCGCGCGTTGCGCGAGCTGCCGGAGGCGGACGAGTGGCCGTTCCTCAGCCAGGACATGTTCGCCATCGCCGGCGACCCGGGCAGCGGCGCCGGCTTCCAGACCCAGGTGATCCACTTCGGTATGTCCTACCGCGCGGTGGAGTACGAATGGGAGCATTGGATCGCCAAGTTCGAACGGCTGCTCAAGCGCATGTACTGGGTCAGCGCCGTGGTGCACCTGGAAACCGAGCTGGCCGGCTTTCACACCTTCCTGTGGGACAGCGCCGACGATTACCACGAACCCTCGGACGAGCCGCTGCGAGTGCGCTGCGAATGGTCCCGGGAAGGCAACATGGTTTAAACGGATTGCGCTTATGAGCATGCCGATCATCGTGCCCTGGTCCGACATCGACCGCGCCACCCTGGACAACCTGATCGAGGAATTCGTCACCCGCGACGGCACCGATTACGGCGAGCAGGAAGTCGCCACCGCCACCAAGGTGGAGCAGGTGCGCGCGCAGCTGAAACGCGGCGAGGCCGCCGTGGTGTTCGACGAAGCCACCGAAACCGTCTCCGTCATGACCCGCGAGCAGCTCCGCGAGCTGGGCTTGTAGCGGCCTTCTGGCTTGGTTCTCCATCCGGGCCGCGTCTCGTCGTGGTCCCCCTTCCGGGAACGTCGTGAATCCATCCCTGGAGACTCCCGGTCAAACATCCTGTTTGACAGGGTCCCGGAAGGGGGACCACGACGAGACGCTACGAGGTAGCGTAGTAGGAGCGACTTTAGTCGCGATGAAGCGGGCACGGCGGTGATCGCGACTAAAGTCGCTCCTACGGTGCCAATCGATCATGGTAGGAGCGACCGGGCGGCGTTCCGCTTCAGTACGCCACAGCCACCACCAACAAATGGACGCTGGCGACCAGGAACACCGTCCAGGTGGCGATGATGCCGAGCTTGCGGAAATTGTTCACCTCGCTGCCCGGGCCGGTCATGCCCCAGGCATGAGTCACCCGCCCCAGCACCAGCAGCGCCCCATACAGATGCAGCGCCCAGGCGTTGGCGTTGTTGCCCTCCAGCAGCGCGATCAGGATCAGCGCCAGGGGAATGTATTCCACCGCGTTGCCATGGGCGCGCACCGCCCGGGTAATGCGTGTGTCGCCGCCGTCGCCCAGGGAAATCCCCCGACCGAAGCGGTAGCGCACCACGTTGAAAGCCAGGGCCAGGACCAACAGGCCGCACAGGGCGGCGTACAGGGCGGTGATCGGAAACATGGGCGAACCTCGTTATCGTTTTTTTCGTTGTCGTTTCAGGAATCTGACCGGGTCCAGGGCGTCCAGCAATGGCCGGTCCGCCGGTGGCGGCGCGTCGCTGATGCGGTCCGCCAGGATCTCCGCGCACAGCGGCGTGCCGGTGATGCCCCGGCTGCCGTGGGCGATGCTCAGCCACAGGCCGGGCAGGGCGGCCAGGTCGTCACTGGCCGGGTCCGGCAACGGGCCGGCCAGGGGCAGAAAGTCGGTGCTCTGACAGCGCAGGCCCACCCGCCGATCCACCACCCGGATGCCGTCGCCGCCCAGCTCCGCCCAGTAGTCCGGCAGGTGGTGGCGCAGTTGCGCCAGGTTGGCGTCGTCGTCCTGGTCCCGGGGCGCCGGGTCCGGGTCGTGCAGATCGAAGGTGGCGCCCACGCAGTGCAGGCCGTCCAGGGCCGGAGTCAGGTAGCCGCCATGGCAGCGGGCCCGCTCCCAGGCGGCGCTGGCTTCGGTGGCCGCGCAGTAGCTCACCTGGCCGCGAATCAGCTTGAGCGGCAGCCAGTCCAGGGTGGCGCCGTCCACGCTCATGTCCCGGGCGGCGCCGGCGGTGGCGATCACTATCGCGTCGGCGTCCACCTGCTCGCCGTCGTCCAGGGTGGCCCGGGCCGGGGTGCCGCTGGCCAGGGCGGTGACGGCGGCCCGCCGTACCCGGATCGCCGGGTGGTCGAGCAGGGCGTGGCACCAGGCCGGCGGGTTCAGATAGCCGCCGCCGCGCAATTCGGCGCGGTCGTCACCGGCCAGCAGCAGCGAGTCCGGCCAGGCGCCGCTGTCGGCGGCGGCGCGGATCTTGGCGCGCTGCTTGTCGTCCACATAGTGCTGGATCACCCCGTTCAGGGCGCCCTGGCCGTCCGCCGGGAAGCGGTGCCGGGCCAGCCAGCGCAGGGCATGGCCATAGCTGAGCTGGTAGAAACGATTCTGGGCGGTGAGGTGCGGGCTGGGGGTGCTGTAGACCACCCCGGCATGATTGCCGGAGGCCGCCGTGGCGATGCCCGCCGGGTCCACCACGGTGACCCGCCAGCCGCGCTCCGCCAGCGCCCGGGCGGCGGTGGCCCCGGCCAGGCCGGCGCCGACCACCAGCGCCTCGCCACGGCGCTGACGTCCGGGCCGCCAGGCCGCCGGGTCGGCACCGAAGGTGCCCACCACCATGTGCCGCTTGTGGCCGAAGCCGTCGATGCGTTCGACCTGGAAGCCGGCCTCCGCCAGCCCACGGCGCACCGGGCCGGCGGCGGTGAAGGTGGCCAGGGTGGCGCCGGGCCGGCTGTGGGCGGCGAGCTGCTCGAACAGAGCCGGTTGCCACATGGCCGGGTTGCGCGCCGGCGCGAAGCCATCCAGGAACCAGGCGTCCACCCGCGCCGGGCACAGCCGCCAGAGAGCCTCCGCGTCGCCGAACATCAGCGTCAGGCCGATGTTGTCCGCCAGGGTCAGGCGGTGGTAACCCGGCGAGGCCGGTGGGTACTGGGCCAGTAATTCGGTCGCCGGGGCGCCCAGGTCCGGCCAGTGGGCCAGAGCCCGGGCCAGGTCATCGGCCCGCAGCGGGTGCTTCTCCACCGAGAACAGTTCCAGCCGCGCGCCGGCCGGGGCCTGTTCGGCGAACAGGCGCGCCGCCAGCAGTATGTTCAGGCCGGTGCCGAAACCGGTCTCGCCGATCACGAAGCGGTCGCCATCGGCGAGGGCGGCGAAGCGCCGCGCCAGGCGGTTGCCGTCCAGGAACACATAGTGGCTTTCAGCGCGGCCGTCCTGGCGGGAGAAGTAGGGGTCGTCGAAGTCCCGGGCCACCGGCGTGTGCTCCTGCCAGTGCAATTGGGCGGGTTGGATCGGGGCGAAATCGCCGTTGGACATGTGGGAGCCGGCTCCTCAGACTACGCCGTTTGAATCGGGCCGCTTGAATCGGGATGCGCCCGGCGTCGCGCGCCGGGGCGAGGATAATATCATGATCGCTAAAATCTGGGCGGTGATGGCGCCGGTGCTGGCCTGCGCTGGCGTGGGCCTGTTCTGGGGCCGCACCGGCCGGCCTTTCGACACCCGCATGGTCACCGGCCTGGTCACCACCGTGGCGACCCCCTGCCTGATCGTCGCTACCCTGGGCAAAAGCGACCTGGACCTGGCCGCCCTGGCGCGCATCACCGGTCTGTTCCTGGCGGTGCTCACCCTCACCGGACTGGTGGCCTGGCTGGTGCTGCATCTGTGCGGACGACCGCTGCGCGTGTTCCTGCCCTCGATGATGTTCCCCAACACCGGCAATATGGGCCTGCCATTGTCGATGCTGGCGTTCGATGAGCACGGTCTGGCGCTGGCCCTGGCCTGGATGATGCTCACCTCGGTGGTGCAGTTCTCCTTCGGGCTGGCGGTGGTCAGCGGCCAGGGGCTGTCCTGGAAGCTGTTCCGTCATCCGATTCTGGTATCGGTGGTGATCGCCGTGGTCATGGTGCTGTTCCGGGTGCGGTTGCCGGAATGGCTGTTCAACAGCGTCCATTTGATCGGCAATCTGACTATCCCGCTGATGTTGATCACCCTGGGCGTGTCGCTGTCCCAGTTGCGGGTGCGCCATCTCGGCCCCGGCGCCGGTTTCGCCGTGCTGCGGTTGGTGCTTGGTTTTACCGCCGCCTGGCTGGTGTGCGAGCTGGCCGGCGTGGAGGGGGTGTTGAGAGGCGTGATCCTGATCCAGTCCACCATGCCGGTGGCGGTGTTCAACTACCTGCTGGCGCAGACCTACCGGCAGGGGCCGGAGGAGGTGGCGGCCATGGTGGTGTTCTCCACCGTGCTGTCCTTCCTGACCCTGCCGCTCCTTCTTGCCGTGGCCTTGCCGTAATCCTCCTCCAAAAACCGCCGGCGCGGCTTACCCCGGAGCGGAGCGGCGTGGCCCCCTTTCCGGGACCCTGTTTGACAGGATGTCAAACCGGGAGCCCCCAGGGACGGGTTCACGGCGTTCCCGGAAAGGGGGCCACGCCGCTCCGCGCCCCGGATAGAGAACCCAACCCGGAATTCGCCACGATCACGGCTCGAACGCCCGAAACTCGGCCAGCGCCCGCTTGCTCAGCCGCAACAGCGCCGTGGTGTCCGCCTCCCGGCTGGCCGCCTCGATGCGGATGAAGCGGTCGCCGTCCACGGTCAGCAGCAGGGTTTCGTAAAGAGGCCGGCGGTTTGGCCGATTGATCAGGTAGGCGCCGCTGGCGGTGACATGCCCCTCCAGGTCGAACAGCCGTTCCCGCACCACGCGTAACGACAGATCGTCGCTGTTGTAGACCCGATTGACGCGTTGCTGGCGCAACTGGCCGTAATGTCCGGAGACAAGGCGGGTGGCGTCCAGATCCTGCCAGCCTTCGGGCAGGCCATAGAGGGTCAGGGTGAGGCGCCGGTTCGGATCGCCGTACACCCAGCGGCGCCAGCCCTGGTCGTCGTTGCTGATCTCACCGTCGCGGTCCAGGCCGGCGAGGCGCGGCGGTGCCTGGGCCGCCGCCAGCCAGACGGGCATCGCCGCCGGCGCCGGAGGAGTGCGGTCCACGGCGTCGCGGGCGCGCAATTCGGGTATGGTGGCGGTAGGTGGCGGGCTGGCGCAGCCGCCAGCCAGTACAACAATCAATAATGCCGGCAGGATCTGGACACCCCGGAGATACATGAACACCATCCTGTCACGCGGTCTTCGTTAGTCTGGCGCTTTCGGTGTGAACATCGCAAGCCCCGCTGACCCCGCGCGCGACCAGGGAGGACGCAGGTGTGATGAAGCAACGACGGTTTCCCGCGGTGTTGCTGCTGGTGGCACTGGTGACGGTGCCGTTCGTGGTGATGGCCACGCTGTTATATCAGTACCGCCTGGAACTGCACGATCGTCATCATGAGGTGCAGGCGGATCTGTTGGTGTTCGCCGCCGGCCTGCGCGCCAGCGAACCCCTGGAGCAGAGCCGGGATCTGGCGGCGGCGGCGGCGGTGAGCACGTCCGAGGAGCTGGCGGCCCGCTATCAGGCCGCCGTGGCCGAGGCCGATCAGCGCCTTGATAGCTATCGGCTGGCGATGGAAAACGAGGGCACTCCGGACCTGGCCAACATCGTCGCCGGGGTGGAGAGGGCCTGGCGGGCCATGGAGGCGGGTGCCGCCGTGGGGGGCGTGTTGGCGCCCTTCCGGGCTCTGGATCAGATCGATGGTCGCCTGCACGCTTCCCTGGCGGCGGTGCTGTATCTGTCGCACCTGTCGGACAGCCGCCTGGCCAGCCCCGGCCGCGCGCTGGTGCTGCCCCTCAATGGCCTGCGCGAGGTGCGCCGCCACCTCGGCGTGGTGCGCGCGCTGCTGCTGTATGGCGGCACCACCGGTAATACCCTGGACCCGTTATCCCTCTATCAATTCCACAGGGCCCGTGAGCAGTTGAAAGAGGCCATGGCCGATGTGGACCAGCAACTGGCCGCCCCGGACGGCCCGGAAATGGCCGTGCTGCAGCGTCGCTGGAATCAGGTCCGGGACGACCTGAACGATTACCTGCGCTGGAGCAGCGAGGCGGTGGACCTGTCTGGCGATCTGTCGATGTCCTGGCGCGAGGGTCTGGCCCGGGCCGATGGCCCACTGGCCGGCCTGCGGGCGCTGGCGCGTACCTCGGTGGACATGGCCGGCGCCCTGGCCCGCAACGGCCACGATCGGGTGGTGCGCGACACCGCCTGGATGCTGGCCGGCCTGGCCCTTGCCTACGCCCTGGTGCTGGCGGCCAGCCTGCTGTTCCTGCGCATCACCGCCCGGGCGGTGCGGGGCAACGCCGAGGTGCGTGCCAAGAGCCAGTTCCTGGCGCGCATGAGCCATGAAATCCGCACCCCCCTCAATGGTGTGCTGGGGCTGGCGGAACTGTTGCGCGAAACCGATCCCTCGCCCCGCCAGCAGGACTACATCGCCCTGATCGAGAACGCCGGGCGAACCCTCAATACCCTGGTCAACGACGTGCTCGATTACGCCAAGCTGGAGGCGGGCAAGCTGGAGCTGGATATCGGTGAATTCGATCCCGCCGCCCTGGTGATTGAGTGTGCCCACATGTTCAGCCTGCCGGCCAGCGACAACGGTGACCTGGTGCTGGTGGACGTGGACCCGGCCTTGCCGGCCCGGGTGCGTGGTGACGCCACCCGCCTGCGCCAGGTGCTTATCAACCTGATCGCCAACGCGGTGAAGTTCACCCGCCACGGCTGGGTGCGGGTACGCGCCCGCTGTGAACGGGCCGGCCAGCACGATGTGATCCTGTCGTTTTCGGTGGCCGACAGCGGCCTGGGCATGAGCCGCGAGGAGCAGCGCCGCCTGTTCCAGCACTTCAGTCAGGCGTCCGCGTCGGTGGCGCGGCGTTTCGGTGGCACCGGCCTGGGGCTGTCCATCAGCCAGGAGCTGGTGCGTCTGATGGGCGGCGAGATCCAGTTGCGCAGTGCTCCGGGGCAGGGCGCCCGTTTCCACTTCGCGCTCACCGTACCGGTGGCCGCGCCGCCGGTGCCGATGCCCGAGCCGCCCCGGGAGCCGGCCTTGATCTGGGACCAGGTCGGCAATCTCAAGGGCCTGATCGACGGCGACCGGCGTTTCGCCCACGTGCGCGTGGTCACCGATCAGGAGGGCGCCCGTGCCGCCCTGGCCGAAGCGGACGCCACCCACCTGCTGGTCAACGGCGTCACCGATGGCGTGTTGCTCGACCAGGGACTGCGCCCGGCCCGCCAGCGCAACGCCGGTTTCCGGCCACTGTTGTTGTGTGGCATGCGCGAAAGCGGCGAGGTGGTGATGCGCGATGACATCACCCTGGTGCGCCGCTCGGTCCTCACCGTCATGGAGCTGCTGCAACTGCTCAGCGACAGTGGCCCGGGCCAGGTGCCTCTGCTGTCCCGGCGCGAGCCGGAGGACGACCGCGCCGGGCTGCGCGTGCTGGTGGCCGAGGACAACCCGGTCAACCAGATGGTCACCCGGGGCTACCTGGAGCGGCTTGGTGTACCGGCACCGGTGCTCAGCGACGACGGCCAGCGGGCCCTGGCCGAATTCACCGCCGGCGGCGGTGCCTACCGGCTGGTGCTGATGGATCTGGACATGCCGGTCATGGACGGTTTCGAGAGTGCCCGGCGCATGCGCCGCCTGGAGCGGGACAACGGCTGGCGGCCCGCGGTGATCCTGGCGCTCAGCGCCCATGTCATGCCCGAGTACGCCGAGCGCATCCAGGAGGTGGGCATGGACGGGCAATTGATCAAGCCGCTCACACTGAGCGCCTTGCAGGCTGCGCTGCATCAATATCTGACCGCCTGATCCGGGAACCGGTAATCACCCGGTGTTATTATGTTTCCTTCCATCGAGCCGGTTTCGGGGTGGGGCAGGGAGAGTGAGTATGTGGAGGCTTCTGGCGGTGCTGTTAATGGGCGCCGCCACCATGGGCGCCGGGGCGGCGCCCTTGACGTTCGAGCAGGCCTGGGGCCGTCTCCTCGCCGAGGACGACAACCTGGCCGCCGGTGCCGCCGCCGAGGACAGCGCCCGGGCCCTGGCCGATTCCGCCCGCGCCCTGTTGCTGCCCCAGGTGGAATTGCTGGGCACCTATACCCGCCTGGACCGTCGACCGGAACTCAATGTGCTGGATCTGGAGCCGCTGGACAGCCTCGCCGGCACCAGTGCCGGCCAGTTGCTGGTGCAGTTGCTGGGCGGCCCGGACGTGTTCAGCACGCCGCTCACCGACGATCGCGACATCGCCCGTTCCTCGCTGCTGGCGTTCTGGCCGCTGTACACCGGCGGGCGCGTGCACGGCCAGCGCCGTCTGTTGGAGCTGGGCCGCGACGAAGCCGGCGCCCTGCGCGAGGAGCTGCGGCGCGCCCGCTTCCTGGAGCTGGTCGGCGCCTATTTCGGGCTGGTCACCGCCGAGCACCTGGTGGCCACCCGCCAGGCCGCCGCCGACACCCTGGCCGGCCACCTGGAGGCCGCCCGCCGGCTCGAGGAGCACGCCCAGATCGCCCGCGTCGAGCGCCTGGCCGCCCAGGCCGCCTACGACCAGGCGCGCATCGATCTGGCCTCGGCCCGGGAAAAACGGGACATCACCCGCCTGGCCCTGACCCGTCTGGTGCACGCGCAAACGCCGGTGACTCCCGCCTCGCCACTGTTCGTCCACCCACTGCCCGAGGACGACGCGCTCGAGCAACGCCTGGAGGATCACCCCGGCCTCAGGCTGCTGGCCCTCAAGGAGCAGGGCGCCCGCGCCCGGGGCGACATGGCCCGGGGACTGTTCCACCCCAACCTGTTTCTGTACGGCAGCTACAACCTACACGAGGATGATGCCCTGATCAGTGAGCTGACCCCGGACTGGATGGTGGGCGTGGGTGTGCGTTTCGCCTTGCTCGACCGGGCCGGTCGTGGCGGCAAGGTGCGCGCCGCCGAGGCCGCCGTGGAGCGGGTACGGCGGTTGCGCGCCGGCGCCCGCCGGGAGCTGGCGGTGATGCTGGAAAGCCAGTACCGGGAGGCACGCCGTGCCCTGAACGAATACCGCACCCTGGCCAGCCAGATCGAGCTGGGCGAGGAAAATCTGCACCTGCGCCAGCGCGCCTTCGAGGAAGGGCTGGGCCGTTCGCTGGACGTGGTGGACGCGCAAACGGCGCTGTCCGCGGCGCGCACCCACCGCCAGGCGGCGGCGTTCCGCTACGTGGTGGCGCTGGCCCAGGTGATGGCGCTCACCGGCCAGGTGCGGCGCTTTATCGACTATCAGGAACAAGGGGAACAGACACCATGAAAGCGCGCGCCGTTTTGATCGCCCTGGTGGCCGTGGTGGCGGTGGCGCTGCTGGCGACCGCCTTCTGGAACGCTTATCGCCCGCGCACGCCGCTGCTGCAGGGCCAGGTGGAAGCCCGCCAGTACCTGGTCTCCTCCAAGGTGCCCGGGCGCCTGGCCGAAACCCTGGTGCGCAAGGGCGACCGGGTGGCGAAGGGCGACCCGGTGTTCACCATCGACAGCCCGGAATTGGAGCAGAAACTGGCCCAGGTGGACGCCCTGGACCGCATATCCTCCGCCCTGATCAGCGCCGTGGAAGGCGGCACCCGGGAAGAGAAGATCCAGGCCGCGCGCAGCGAATTCGAGAAGGCCAAGGTGGCCGAACAGCTCGCCGAGACCACCTACCGGCGCGTGCGCGCCCTGGCCGACGAGGGCGTGGTGGCGCGTCAGAAGCTCGACGAAGCCTATACCGCCTGGCAGGTGGCGGTGAAAACCCGGGTCACCGCCGGCCAGGTGCTGAAGCTGGCGGAGGCGGGGCCGCGCTCCGAGGCCCGCGACGCCAGCACCGCCACCGGCGATGTCACCGCCAGCCTGCGCCAGGAAGTCCAGGAACTGCTCGACGACGCCCGCGTCACCGCTCCCCATGCCGGCGAAGTGGACGACGTTGCCCTGCAACCCGGCGAACTGGTGCCCCAGGGCTTCCCGGTGGTGACCCTCACCGATCTGGACGACGCCTGGGCGGTGTTCAACGTGCGTGAAGATCACCTGGCCCGGTTCCAGCCCGGGGAGGTGTTCACCCTCTCGATACCGGCTCTGGACCGGGAGGCGGAATTTCAGGTTTCCCATCTGGCCGCCCGGGGTGATTACGCCACCTGGCGGGCCACCGGCGCCGGCCAGGACTACGACCTGCGCACCTTCGAGGTGGAGTTGCGTCCCAGGACCCCGGTGGATGGCCTGCGCCCCGGCATGAGCGTGCTGCTGGAGGCGGAGCCCTGAGATGGCGCTGCCCGATGGCGGCCAGGCGCTGCGCGAGGACTCCTGGCTGCGCCTGCTGAGCCTGTGGCTGCCGCCCCTGGCGACGCTGCTGTTCCTGGCGATCTTCGCCCAGGGCGCGCCCCGGGATCTGCCCCTGGCGGTGGTCAACCTGGACCCGGGCGGCGCCTCCCGGGCGCTGATCCGCGCCCTGGACGCCAGCCCCGGGCTGGCGGTGCACCGGGAATACCGCTCCCTGGCGGGCGCCCGCGTCGCCCTGCGCCGGGGCGAGGTGCTCGCCACCCTGGTGATTCCCGAGGACTTCGCCGCCCATCTGCGCCAGGGGCGCAGCCCCCGGCTGGCGGCCTTTGAGAACACCCAGTACCTGCTGGCCGGCAAGTTCATCGGCTCCGCCCTGGTGGACGCGGTGGGCGACTACGGCGCCCGGGCCGGGGCCGCCCTGCGCCTCGCCCACGGCGACCCGGCACCGCGTGTGGCCCTGGCGGTGAAGGCGGTGCGCCCCCAGGTGGTGTCGTTGTTCAACCCGGCCATGAGCTACGCCCGTTTCCTGGTCACCGCCATCGCCCCCGCCATGTGGCAGGTGCTGCTGGTGGTGGCCACCGTGCTGGCGGTGTTCTGGCGGCTGCGGCGGGCGCCGTTGCCGGCCGGCAACGGTGCCCGGCTGAAGGCGATGACCTCGACCCTGGCGCCGCTGGGCCTGGTGTTCTGGCTGCAGGGGCTGCTGATGCTGGCCCTGTTCGCCGTGTTTCTGGAGTGGCAGCCGGCCGGCGGCTGGGGCTGGCTGCTGCTGGGCCTGGCGCTCACCGTGCTCGCCGTGCAGGCGATGGCGGTGCTGATCGTGGCACTGATGCCCGAGCCCCTGCATGCGCTCAGTGCCTGCGCCGCCTACCTGGCGCCGGCGTTCGCCTTCATGGGTATTACCTTCCCGCGCGCCGACATGAACACCCTGGCCTGGTGGTGGGGCGCGCTGATGCCCTCCACCCACTACATGGAACTGCAAGTGGCGGTGGCCGACCACGCCGCGCCCTTCGCCACCCTGTGGCCGCCACTGGTGGCGTTACTGCTGTTCCTGGCGCCGTTGCCGCTCAGTGTCCGGGCCCTGCCCGGGGGCGGTGCCTCATGAGCCGGCTGGCGCGGGCCTGGGGCCAGGAGTGGCGCTATCTGTACCGCGACTCCGCGGTGATGATGGTGCTGCTCGGCGGGGTGTTGTTCTATGCCTTTCTGTACCCGCTTCCATACCGCCACAACGTGCCCGGCGAGCAACCGGTGGTGGTGGTCAACCGGGATCATTCCGCCCTGGCGCGGGAGCTGACGCGGCGGGTGGAAGCCACCCCGGAGGTGCGGGTGGTGGCCCGGCTCGATGACGAGGACCAGGCCCGGGAATGGATCGCCGAGGGCCGCGCCCACGGCCTGCTGGTGATCCCGGCCCACTTTCAGCGCGACCTGATGCTGGGCCGGCCCACCACGCTCAGCTACGCCGGCGACGCCAGCTACTTCCTGATCTACAGCCGTGTGGTGGAAGGGCTGCTCACCGCCGGCACCACCCTGAGCCTGGAAACCCAGGCCCGCCGCGCCCTGATGCAGGGCCGCGAGATGACGCGCATCCCCGGCGAACTGCAGCCGGTACGGCTGGTACGCGAAGGTGCCTTCAATCCGCTGGAGGGCTATATCGATTACGTGGTGCCGGCGGTGTTCGTGCTGATCCTGCACCAGACCCTGCTGATCGCCGCCGGCTGCCTCACCGCCCGCGACCGCTGGCGGCGCGGGCAGGGCGAGGCCGCCGTGCCGCTGCGCCTGGCGCTGCCGCTGCGCCTGCTCAACTTCGTGGCCATCTACCTGCTGTTCGCGATGCTCTATTTCGGCGTCTTTTTCCAGTACTACCAGGTGCCGCGCCACGCCGATCCCATCGCGCTGCTGGCCCTGGCCACCCTGTTCCTGACCGCCACCGGCCTGTGCGCCCTGGCCTTGGGTTACGCGGTGAACCGCCTCGAAGGGCCCACCCTGGTGGTGCTGGTCTCGTCCCTGCCGATCGTGTTCTGCGCCGGCTTCGTGTGGCCTTCGCAAAGCCTGCCCACGGCGCTGCGCTGGCTAGCGGACCTGGTCCCGGCTACCCCGGGCATCCAGGCCTTCCTCAAGCTCAACCAGATGGGCGCCGCCCCCCATGAACTGGCGCCGGAGCTCACGCTGATGCTGGCCCAATGCCTCGGCTACGGCCTCCTGCTGCTACTCCTCGCCCGCCACCGCCGCCCCCCACAACCGCTCTGGGTACCGCCCCATCGCGACTGAAGCGGTACGCCGCCCGGTCGCTCCTACGATGGTGTATCGAAGTTGTAGGAGCGACTTCAGTCGCGATGGGGCTCACCCCAACCCAAACGGTGCGCTCCGGCGAAGCTACCTCGGAGCGAGTCGGCCTGGGCCCCTTTCCGGGACCCTGTTTGACAGGATGTCAAACCGGGAGTCTCCAGGGATGGATTCACGACGTTCCCGGAAAGGGGCCCAGGCCGACTCGCGGCCCCGCTAGAGAGACTCCCACATCCGGGAGCCACCAAATCAGGCCCGCAACCGCCCCATCCGCAGCCGCCGCCAGCCCACCACGCCGGCCACCTTCAGCAACGAACTGAGCCCACCGGCATCCGCCATCGGCGCCTTGCCCCGCGCGATGCGCGCCAACTGCAGCGTATACCAGGACACCTCCATCATCGCCGCGTTGTCCACCGCGCGAATCCCGGTACGGATCGGCGCCACCGCGCTGGTCACCGCCTCACCTTCCAGCAGCCGCCGGCTGAACGCCGGGTCCACCACCAGCGGCCGCGCCAGGCCGATCAGATCCGTGGCGCCGTCCGCCAGTGCCGCCGCCATGCCGTCCCGGGAGCGGAAACCGCCGGTCACCATCAACGGCACCGCCACCCGCCGGCGCACCTGCTCCGCGTACTCCAGGAAATACGCCTCGCGCCGGCGCGTGGATTCGCGCACCCCGGCTCCGGCCATGCGCGGCGCCTCATAGGTGCCGCCGGAAATCTCAATCAAATCCATGCCCCGGGCGGCCAGGGCCTCCACCACCGCCAGGGATTCCTCCTCGCCGAAGCCGCCTTTCTGGAAATCGGCGGAATTGAGCTTGATCGACACCGGATAATCGTCGCCCACCCGGGCACGGATCTCGTCGTACACTTCCAGCACGAAGCGCATGCGCTTGTCCGGGCTGCCGCCGTACTCGTCCTCGCGCCGGTTGTGACGTGGCGACAGGAACTGGCTCACCAGATAGCCGTGGGCACCGTGGATCTGCACGCCATCGAAACCCGCTTCCTTCATGATCGCGGCGGTCTCGCCGAAGCGGCGCACGATGTCCTGGATCTCCGCCACGCTGAGCGCCTTGGGGGTGTGGAAGAAGCGTTTCAGGCCCGGGTCCTCGAAGGGCAGGGCGGAGGGTGACACCGAGCGCCGGTTGAGCGCCGCCGGTGCTTGCTTGCCCGGATGGTTGAGTTGCACCCAGATGGCGGCGCCGGTTTCCTGGCCGGCGCGGGCCCAGTCGCGCAGACGCGGCAGGTCGCGGCGGTCCTCCACCACCACGTTGCAGGGCTCGCCCAGGGCATGGCGGTCGATCATCACATTGCCGGTGATCAGCAGGCCGGTGCCACCCCGCGCCCAGGTCCGGTACAGGCGTGGCAGGCGGGGCGTGACCCGGTTGCCCGGCGTGCCAAGGGTCTCGCTCATGGCCGACTTGGCCAGGCGGTTCTTAAGAACGGCCCCGCAGGGCAGGGTCAGGGGTTGTTCCAGGGTGACGGTCATGGCGGTCCTCGCACTCGATGAACTGGCCCGCGCAGTGTGCCCCGGAATGCCGGGTCCTTGCGGGCCAATCAGCGGCGTTTGCGGGCCACCAGGGTGGCCCGGCGAGGCGCCGGGTGGCCCTCCCGGGTGCGTGACGGATGGTCCGGGTCGAGGAAGTCCGGCAGCGATTGAAAGCGCATCCAGTCGGTGGCGCGCTGCTCGTCGGTGGTGGTGACGGTTTCGTCCACGCAGCGTACCTCCTCGAAGCCACTGCGCCGCAGCCAGATCGCCAAGTGGGCGCTGCTGGGCAGGAAGAACACATTGCGCATCGCCGCGTAACGGCCCTCGGGCATCAGCACGGTGTGTTCGCCACCTTCCACCACCAGGGTCTCCAGTACCAGCTCGCCGCCCGGGCGCAGGGCGCCGGCCAGTTCCAGCAGGTGGTCCAGGGGCGAGCGGCGGTGGTAGAGCACGCCCATCGAGAACACGGTGTCGAAGGCGGCGCTGGCGGGCAGCTCTTCCATGCGCAGCGGCGCGAACCAGAACGGCGCCCGTGGCGCGTAACGCCTCACCGCCAGATACTGCATCAGGAACAGGATGGTGGGGTCGATGCCGAGCACGAAGTCGGCGCCGGCGCCCACCATGCGCCAGCCGTGGTAGCCGCTGCCGCAACCCACGTCCAGCACCCGGCGACCGCGCAGGTCGGACAGGTGCGGCGCCACCCGTTGCCACTTCCAGTCGGAGCGCCATTCGGTGTCCACGGTTTGGCCGAAGAACTCGAACGGGCCCTTGCGCCAGGGGATCAGCCCTTGCAGGGCGGTCACCAGGGCATCGCGATCCACGGCCGCGCCCGGCGCACCCAGGGTGACGGTGTCCCGGTCCAGGTCATGGGGCGCGGGGCCCGGTGGCAGGGCGGCCACGGCATCGCGCCAGCGGGGCAGGTCGCCGTGGGGCTTGTCGATCAGACGCTGGCGGCTCAGCGCCAGCACCGGGTCGGCGCCGTCGCCGAGCACCGGGGGCAGGGCCCGGGCCAGCTCGTTCAAATAGGTAGGCAGCATGGCGCGGATTATCCGGGTGGGGTGTCGTTGCCGCAATGGGGCCACATCGCTCCGCTCGGCAGTGATCCTCACCGTCATTGTTCTTCGTGGTGGTGCGGGCCTAGGAGGGGGTGGCACCGGGGATCAGGGACGCTTCCAGCAGGTGGTCGATGAGGCGCATGCGGGTGGGTTCGTCCAGGCGCCGCAGGGCCGGCGACAGCTCGCGCACCAGGATGCCTTCATCATGGCGGCTCAGTTTCTCCACCAACTCGTGGAGCTCGCCGGACGCCGCCGGCGGCTCGGTGCCCGCCGTCGCCGTCGCCGCGAAACGCTCCAGGGCGGCGCGGGCCCGGCGCGACAGAATCGGCTCGCCGCCGTCCTCCTCGGCGGCCAGCAGACAAAGGGTGTCCATCAGCAGTTCGCGGACCGGTTCGCGGCTTTCTTCTTCCTGGTCGCTCTCGGACACATGCACCGCCATGCAGGGATGAAGCCGCAGCGCCCGCTCATCCAGTGTGAAGCGGGTGCGCTCGAACCAGCCGCGCAGCCGCTGGCCCAGGCACACCGCGCCCTCCACCCGGGTGCCAGGCAGGCACAGCACCAGATAGCCCCGTTGCCAGGCCACCAGGCCGTCCTCGGCGCGGATGCGCCGCTCCACCGCCTGGGCGAGCTGGCGCTGTAGCTGGCGCAGCCGCTCGCCGCCCAGTTGGCGGCCAATGGCCGGCAGTTCCTTGAATTGAATGGCCAATAAGGACAACGGCAAACGGTGCCGTTGGCACAATGAGAAAAGCTGCGCCAGCGGGGCAAGACCTTGGCTGTGGGTGCGTGAAGCGTCCGTCCCGGAAGTCATTCTGTGATCCCGTGTTGAAGTTATTATCTGCTCCTGCGTTACACGGGCTTTCCTTAGCAATACGGCAGCGGGGTTGCCGCTTTTCACATAGTAAGTGTTTCGCTAAGCAATACTTCCGGTTCGTACCAACGGTTACAGGAAATCCGGTTTTGGTTACGAACCCGTTATCCGGGACCGTTCTGTATGACCACGATTTTGCTCACCGCCGTGATTTCTTCCGCCATTACGTTGTTCGTGGTGGCGCTGTGGGGCCACTTCTATTTACAGCCGCGTTTGAAGAGTGGCCTGAAACGGGAACTGGACGAGGAAGCGCGCAAGGCGGCGGATCTGATCGCGGCGAGCGTGGAGGAGGCGGTGAAGCGGGGCATCAACGAGGGCGTGCGCAATCTGCCCACCCGGGAGATGCTGGAAGAGACCAGCCGCAGTCTGGCGCGTTCCAGCACCGAGTTGGTGGGCGAGCGCATCAGCAAGTTCTTCGGCAAGAAATAGCCGCTTCAGTCGCGATCAGCGCTCCCGGTGCATCAGCCGCCCGATGATCAGGGCCAGGCCGAAGCTGATCATCGCCAATGACACATAGTCGTGGGCGAAGGCGCGCCAGGTGTCCTGCCACTGGCCCAGAGCGCGCAGCAGCGCCACCAGCATCAGGCCCAGGCCGGCCACCAGGAAGGCCAGATCGAGCCGGCGCGCGTGGCGGATTTCCCGGCGCAGGCCGCGCACCTCCTCGATCAGATCTTCCTGCAGCAGTTGCTGGCGGGCCATCTGCGCCGCCAGGTCCCCGAGGTGATCGGGCAGCCCGGCCAGCTTCTCCAGCCACACCGGGTCTTCCCGGCGCAGCACCGCGAGCAGTTCCTTGAGGCGCACATGGTCGTCCAGCCAGTTGCGGGCCAGCGGCCACAGGCTGAATTCGCTGATCATGCTTTGCAGGCGTTCCAGGGTGTCCGGCGGGCCGGTGATGCGCAGGCGTTCCTCGGCGTCACCGCTGTTGGGGGCCAGCAGCCAGTGCAGCATGGCGCCCAGGGGCCCGCGCACGCGCACGTCCACCGGGCCCTCGTATTCGTCGTGCAGCTCCACGCCGTCTTCATAGATCAGCATATAGAGCACCCACATGGGGTTCTCGCCGCGTACCCGCACGGCGGTGCCGTGCAACGCCGCCAGTTGCTCGCGCCCGCGCGGGTCGCCGGTAAGCGCCTGGTTGAGCAGGGTTTCCAGGGCGCCGTACATAAGCAGCCCGGGCAGGGTGGACGGCGTGGTCATGGAATACGAAATCCTTCTGTTCTGGCGTGCGAATACTGGCTGGAAGTATGGGGCAAGCGGGGGCGGTTGCCAAAAATTACGCGCCGACGCTGAGTGGACGACCGCCAGTGTCCCTATACTAGGAAGCGGATTATTACCATAACATTGGCTTTCGTGACCGGCGCGCGCGCCCCGAGGGAGCTGTTCTCGGCGGGACCGGGCGGCTAGGCTTGTGGCTCCTCGGTGTTTGGAAGATGCCGAAGGCTCGCCGCGTCCACCCTGGGAGGGGGTTGTTGCCCGACATGCTGGATTCGTTGTTTTCCCATCCGGATTTCTGGAAGTACTTCAGCCTGCCGTTTATCGCCGGCGCCGTGGGTTGGGCCACCAACTGGATGGCCGTGCAGATGACCTTCTATCCGTTGGAATTCATCGGTATCCGCCCGTTCCTGGGCTGGCAGGGCATCATTCCGTCCAAGGTCGAGAAGATGGCCGCCATCGTGGTGGACAAGACCCTGCAGAAACTGGGCAGCCTGGACGAGTTTTTCCGTGAGATGGAGCCGGAAAAAATCGCCGCCCACCTCACCAAAAGCATCCAGGCCCGCATCGAGGAATACGTCGACGAGGTAATGACCGAACGCAACGCGGTGCTCTGGGAGAACCTGCCCCTGGCGGTGCGCAAGCGGGTCTACGCCCGGGCCCGCCGTGCCATTCCGGCGGTGATGGACAACGTGGTCGACGACATCAGCCGCAACCTGGAAAACCTGGTGGACATGAAGCACATGATCGTCGAGCGCATGCGCTCGGACAAAGCGCTCATGGTGCAGATGTTCAAGGAAGTGGGGGAGCCGGAATTCCGCTTCGTCACCAACTCCGGTTTCTATTTCGGTTTTCTGTTCGGCCTGGTGCAGGTGCCTGTGTTCATTCTCATGCCCGCCAACTGGGTGCTGCCGGTGTTCGGTTTCATTGTCGGCATCGCCACCAACTGGCTGGCGTTGAACGTGATCTTCCGGCCCCTCAACCCGGTGCGGGTGGGGCCGTTCCGGCTTCAGGGGCTGTTTCTCAAGCGTCAGAAGGATGTGGCCGAGTCGTTCGCCCGGCTCACCACCGAGGAACTGGTGACGTTGCGCAACATTATGTACCAGGTGATCAACGGCCCCCGTGGCGATCGCACCAAGGCGTTGATCAAGCGCCACCTCAAGCCGCTGCTCAATGGCGGCTTCGTGCGCACCGCCGCCCAGCTTACCGTGGGCCCCGGTGGCTACGCCGACCTCAAGCGCGCGGTGGAGGACAAGGCCGTGGACCTGGCGGTGGAGCCGTTCGAGGACGACCGCTTCAACCGCGAGCGCAGCAGCATCATCGAGCGTCTCATGCGCGAGCGCATGCAGGGACTCAGCTCCGAGGAATTCCAGGACCTGCTGCGCCCGGCGTTCCAGGAAGACGAGTGGATTCTGATCCTGGTGGGCGGTTTCCTGGGCGCCATGGCCGGGCTGGCGCAACTGATCTTCGTGTTCGGGCTGGCGTGACCATGAATACCGTGACCCTCTCATCCTACGATCTGGCGCTGCTGCTCACCGGCTGTGCATTGCTGTCCGCCCTGATCACCCTGGTGGTGGTGGGGCTGGTGGTGAAATTCTGGCTCGGGCCACGCCTTGAACGGCATATCGACGCCCGTTTCGAGGCCGGCGCCGACCGCCTCACCGAGCGCTTCGTGGCGGTGCTTACCGGCAAATCCCGGGATTTGATCCGCGATCGCGCCCGGGATCTGGCCCGCTTCGTGGGCGGACGCCGGCCCCGCGAGGAAGGCGAGGACCGGGAATAGCTTGTCGGACAAGCCATTGGCCGGGCCTGTCATTTTTGGCCTATACTCCCGCGCTGCCAGCGTTTGACCGAGAGTGAGGCCCATGTCCGATCGCGACGAACACCAGGATTCCCAGCCGCGGGATGAGCGCGGCCACCCCCTGCGGGCGCTGTCCGGCGCTTCCCGCGACCTGCGCAAGTACACCCATCAGATCTGGCTGGCCGGCCTGGGCGCCTACGCCCGCGCCGAGGAAGAGGGCAGTGGTTTCTTCGATGCCCTGGTGGAAGCCGGGCGCGAGGTGGAGCGTCGCGCCAAGGAAAAGACTCCGCGGGTGGAAGACATAAAGGAACGGGTGCGCCATCACACCGGCGAAACCATCGATCGCATGGAGAAGGCCTTCGACGATCGCCTGGGCAAGGCTCTGTCCCGGCTCGGCATTCCCAACAAGCGGGAAGTGGATGCCCTGCGCCAGCGCGTCCAGGAGCTCACCGACGCCCTGGAGCATATGGAACACGATGACGACGACACCCCGCCGGAGCAGGGCGGCCCGCGCTGATTCGCCCCACGGCGGGGCAGGCGCCCCGCCAAAACCGGTTATGCGCCGGTTCCCACCAGATTGCCCACAGAATTATCCACAGGATGGCCCCGGTTCGCGCCAAAGCGGGGCACCCATACCCGTGTTCCATGCACCACCGGCACCGTGGCGGTGCTTTTCGTGTGTCCATTCGCGTGACGTCATTTCACTATTGACAAGATCGTGAAACCCGGAAACTGTGCACAGCTTCGTCGGGATTGGGAAAGAAGGTAACAGGGCGCCCCGCAACATGGGAAATAGGCTTTATATAAAGCATAAGTCATTGTTTTTATTGTTTTTTCTTATTTTGGTCAAAAAAACGTCAAAGAGAGGAAAGGGCCTTTTTTACGCTGTTGGGGCCACTTTTCCGCGTTTTCTTCACAGGTTTATCCACAGGATCTGTGGAAAACCTTTCCGGCGGAAAAATCGCTCCGCGGACGTCCAGTCCGTGATGTGAAGGATTGGTTAAATTCACCGCACTCCGCGCCGTTGCCCGGAATGACCGCGTGGGGACCGGTCTTCCAGCGTTTCTTCACACCTTTATCCACAATATCTGTGCATAAAAAAACGCGGGCCCGGAGGCCCGCGTTTTTGTTCAGCCGCGATGGGTTGGCGGTCTAGAAGCGGTACTGCCCACCGTCGATCCCTTGCTGAACCTCCGGCGTGAGACGCTGGTAACAGCTCTCGCCGGGCAGCAGCACATAGACCGGATCGTCATGCTTGCTCAGGTCGTACTTCTCGTCCTTCAGCTTGTTCTTCTGGTGCTTGAAGGTGCCGGTGGTTTCCACCCCGTGGTCGGTGATGCGCAGGAACACCGGAATCGCGTAGGGCGGCAGCTCGCGCTGCAGGTAGGCGCACAGCGCCGGCCAGTCCACGTCGTCGTGGGGGCGGTCCAGGCGCAGTTCCGCCATGCCGGCGCGACCGTTGGTGCCGGGGATCTCCACGCCGTAGACCACGGATTCCACGATCTGCTCGAAGCCGTCCAGGATCTGCTCCACCTCGGTGGTGGACACGTTCTCGCCCTTCCAGCGGAAGGTGTCGCCCAGGCGGTCGACGAACTGGGCATGGCGGAAGCCGATGTCGCGCATCATGTCGCCGGTGTTGAACCAGGCGTCGCCTTTCTTGAACACGTCCCGGAAGATCGCCTTCTCGGTCTTCTCCGGATCGGTGTAGCCGTCGAACGGCGTCTTGTCGGTGATCTCGCCGAGCATCAGGCCGGATTCGCCCTTGCCCACCTTGATCATGTAGCCGTTCTTGTCGCGCACCGGCTCGTCGGCTTCCTTGTCGTACTTGACGATGGCGTAGCTCACCGGTGAGAAGCCCACCGTGTTGTCGAAGTTGAACACATTGGTGAACGCCACGTTGCCCTCGGAGGAGGCGTACAGCTCCACCACGCGTTCAATGCCGAAGCGCGCCTTGAACTGTTTCCAGATGCTCGGGCGCAGGCCGTTGCCGACGATGGTGTGCACCGGGTTGTCGGCGTCGTTGGGTTTCTCGGGCTGCTCGTTGAGATAGCGGCACAGCTCGCCCACGTAGCCGAAGGCGGTGCAGTTGTGCTTGCGCACGTCGTCCCAGAAGCGGCTGGCGGAGAACTTGCGGGCGATGGACAGGCCGCCTTCGCCGGCGATCACCGAGGCCCAGCAGATCACCATGCCGGTGGCATGGTAGAAGGGCAGGGTGCAGTACAGGCGGTCGTCCTTGCCCAGGCGTACCGCGGAGTAGCCGAAGGCGCCGTAGGCTTTTTCCCAGCGGCCGTGGTTGAACACCACCGCCTTCGGCAGGCCGGTGGTGCCGGAGGTGTAGATGTAGAACAGCGGATCGCGCAGGAACGTCTGGTTGGTGGTGGCGGGATTCTCGCTGGAGCAGTCCTTGATCTCGGTGGCCAGGTTGGCGAAACCCTCCGGCGCGGTGCCCGGGTCCGCCAGGGTGTCCTGATCGGCGAAATAGAAGAAGTTCTTCTTCAGGTCCAGGTCGTCACGGATATCGCGGATGGTCTCCACCAGCTCCTCGCCAATGATCGCCGCCTTGGGCTCCACCAGGTTGAAGCTGTGCACCAGCACCTTGCCTTTTTGGGAAGTGTTGAGCAGGGCGGCGCACACGCCCAGCTTGGCGCAGCCAAGCACCGCGGCCAGCAGCTCCGGGCGGTTCTCCACGTCCACCGCCACGGTGTCGCCCTTCTTCAGGCCGATGGAGGCCAGGTAGTCGGCGATGCGGTTGGCCCAGGCGTTGAACTGCTTGTAGGTCAGTTCGCGGTCGTCCTGCAGCACGGCGACGCCGTTGGGATTGCCGGCGGTGGCCTGCTCGAAGGCCACGCCGAGCCCCAGCGGCTTGGAGGTATCGGTGATCTTGCTCATCTTGGAGCCCTTGATCAGACCGGGCAGATTGCCGATCACTTCAGGCACCTTGGAAAGCAGCTTGGGCAACGTAATCACGTCGGCGTTGCTCATGGGGTCTCCACTGTCTGTGTTCTTGGAATGCCCGGACCACGCCGGGAGCTCAAACCGATTGCAAACGGGACCCGCCGGGCCTCGGAAGCGGGGTATACCTTACCGGTGGATACGTATACCGGCAATCGATCCGAGACGCCCTGTGCGACCAGTCGGTCGCTTCCCTACAACGGGGCCGCCCGTAGTGAACCATATTCTGGCACCCTCGTGCCTTGGCCCTGGGAATCCCGTGGCTTGTCCTTAAAGCTCATCGGTTACCGTGATCAGCAACTGCTGACGCTTGACCTGATCGCCGGCGGCGGCCTCCACCCGTTCCACCCGGCCATCGCGATCCGCCTTCAGGGCGTGCTCCATTTTCATCGCTTCCAGTACCGCCAGGGTCTGACCCTTTTCGACCGTGTCGCCGGGGCTTACGTTCACTTCGATCACGGCGCCGTCCATGGGCGCCTTCAACTGTCCGGAGCCGGGACCGTCGTCGCCGGCCCCGGCGCGGTGGGTGCGCTCCTCGAAGGCTACCCGCGCGGCACCGTCCTGCAGCCACAGCGTCTCGCCCTGGCGCCACCAGCGGTAGCGGCGGCGCACGCCGTCCACGCTGGCCACCAGGCCGCCATCCTGGTGGACCAGGTCCAGGGTCAGCCCGGGCTGGCCGTGCACGCCGTCCGGCGTCAGATACAGGGTGCGTTCCTGCTCGCCGCTGGCCAGCACCAGGGGCTGGGCACCCAGGCCACTGGAATGCCAGCCGGCATAACCACGACCGGCGGCGGCGCCGGAACGACCCAGCAGCAGCGCCGCCAGACCCCACAGGGTGTCGCATACCGCCAGCGGCTCCAGGGCCGGATCATCGGCGAACGGGCCGCCGATAAAGGCGGTGGTGGCGGCGCCGGTGGCGAATTCCGGGTGGCGCAGGATCGCCGCCAGGAAGCGGCGGTTGTCGTCCAGCCCCATCAGCTCGGTATCCTCCACGGCGCGGATCAGTCGCCGGCGGGCCTCGTCGCGGCTGGCGCCGAAGGCGATGATCTTGGCCAGCATCGGGTCGTAGTGGCTGCCCACCTCGGCGCCGTCCACCAGCCCGTGGTCCACGCGCACGCCGTCGCCGGTGGCGGGGCGCCAGCGTTCCACGGTGCCGGTTTGCGGCAGGTAGTTCCGCGCCGGGTCCTCGGCATAGAGGCGCACCTCCATGGCGTGGCCGCTGAGTGTCACCTGTTCCTGGCTGAGCGGTAGCGGCTCGCCGGCGGCCACGCGCAGTTGCCAGGCCACCAGGTCCTGGCCGGTGACCAGCTCGGTGACCGGGTGCTCCACCTGCAGCCGGGTGTTCATTTCCAGAAAGAAGAAGTCGCCGTCGTCGCCGAGCAGAAACTCCACCGTGCCGGCGCCTACGTAGTCGCAGGCCCGGGCGGCGTTCACCGCCGCCTCGCCCATGCGCGCGCGCAGCCCGTCGTCCACCGCCGGGGAGGGCGCCTCTTCCACCACCTTCTGGTGGCGGCGCTGCACCGAGCAGTCCCGTTCGCCCAGATGAATCACATTGCCGTGGTGGTCGCCGAACACCTGGATCTCCACGTGGCGGGGGTTGACCACCGCCCGCTCCAGGATCAGCTCATCGTTGCCGAAGCTGCTTTTCGCTTCCTGGCGAGCGCTCTTGAGCTGGGCGGCGATGTCGCCGGCGTCGGTGACCACCCGCATGCCGCGGCCGCCGCCGCCGGCGCTGGCCTTGATCATCAGCGGCAGGCCGACCCGCTCCGCTTCGCGGATCAGGGTGTCGTCGTCCTGGGCCTCGCCCTGGTAGCCGGGCACGCAGGGCACGCCGGCCTCCTGCATGGCGATCTTGGACAGGCGCTTGGAGCCCATCAGCCGGATCGCCGCCGGCGGCGGGCCGATGAAGGTAATGCCGGCGGCGGCGCAGGCCTCGGCGAAGTCCGCGTTCTCGGACAGAAAGCCGTAGCCGGGATGCACCGCGTCGGCGCCGGTGCGCCGGCAGGCGTCCAGCAGTGCCTCGCTGTTCAAATAGGAGCGCGCCGCCGTGGCCGGGCCGATGCACAACGCTTCGTCGGCCAGGGCCACATGGCGGGCGCCGGCGTCGGCCTCGGAAAACACCGCCACGGTGCGATAGCCCAGCGACTGCGCCGAAGCGATCACCCGGCAGGCGATTTCGCCCCGGTTGGCGATCAGAATCTTTTCAAAGCTCATCGATGATTCCTTGTCATTTGTTCCCGGTCGTGGCGCCGTTATCGCGACTGAAGTCGCTCCTACCGCGATGAGAACCGCTGTAGGAGCGACTTCAGTCGCGATCGTCGGCCCAGGACGGCGCTCGTTTCCGCACGAAGGCCAGGGTGCCTTCCTGGCCCTCGTCGCCGTTGACGGCGTCGGCGAATTCCCGGGCGGCCCGGTCCAGCAGCTCCTCCATGGGCACGCTATCCACGTCCAGCACCAAGGCCTTGGTGGCGCGGTTGGCGCCGGGGGCGCAGCGGCGCACCTGGTCGAGCAGCCCGGTGAGCTTCTTGTCCAGCTCCTCGGCGGAATCGGCCACCTCGTGAACCATTCCCAGGGCCAGGGCCCGGTGGCCGTCGAAGCGGGCCCCGGTGAGCGCCAGCCGGCGCGCCTGGGTGAGCCCCACCCGCCGCACCACGAACGGCGCGATCTGGGCGGGAATCACCCCGAGGCCGGTTTCCGGCAAGGCGAAACGGGCGTCCCCGGCGGCCAGGGCCACATCGGACACGCACGCCAGCCCGAAGCCGCCGCCCATCACCGCGCCCTCCAGCACCGTGATCAGTACCGCCGGCAGACGGTTGGCCCGGGTGATCATTTCGCCGAAGCGGCGGTTGAGGCGGAAGAACGCCTCCGGGTCGCCGTCGGCGGCCTTTTGCCGGGCGCCGGCCATGTCCTTGATGTCGCCACCGGCGCAGAAATGCCCGCCGGCGCCACGCAACACCAGGGCGCGCACGCTTTCATCGCGCTCCACCGCCTCGAAGGTGGCCATCAGCTCTTCCACCATGGCCAGGCTCATGGCGTTGCGTGCCTCCGGACGGTCCAGCGTGACGCGCAGCACGCCGCCGTCGCGGTGCAATGTGATCGTCTCGGTTCTGGGTAAATCCATAGCTCTGTCTCGTTCTGAAAACGGGCGGCCTGACGGTCGCGATACAGGATGCATCCTGTATCGTTATTTTTTCTTGCCGGGCAGCATGTCCATGGTCTTGCAGATAATGCCCAGCATCACCTCGTCGGCGCCGCCGCCGATGGAACCCAGGCGCCCGTCGCGATAGAGCTGGCTGGCCGGGTTGTCCCACATGAAGCCGTTGCCGCCCCAGTACTGCATGCAGCGGTCGGAGACCTGGCGCATCAGGCGGCCGGCTTTGAGCTTGGCCATGGACGCCAGGCGCAGTACGTCGCCGCCGTTCACATAGGTCTCGCAGGCCTGCCAGACCAGGGCGCGCAGCAGTTCCACCTCGGTTTGCAGTTCCGCCAGGGTGAAATGCACCGATTGGTTGTCCAGCAGGGACATGCCGAACACCCGCCGCTCGCGGGCGTACTCGATGGTGTCGCGGATCAGGTTGTCGCAGCCCTTGAGGGCGTTGGCGGCCCCCCACAGGCGCTCTTCCTGGAACTGCATCATCTGCATCATGAAGCCCATGCCTTCCTGGCCGATCAGATTGCTTTGCGGCACGCGCACATTGTCGAAGAACACCTGGGCGGTCTCCGAGCTGCGCATGCCCAGCTTGTCCAGATGCTTGTCCACGGTGATGCCAGCCGCGTCCTTGGGCACGATGATCAGCGACTTATTGACGTGGGGCTTGTCGTCGGAGGTGTTGGCCAGCAGGCAGAAGAAGTCGGCGCTCGGCGAGTTGGTGATCCACATCTTGGTGCCGTTGATCACGTAGTCGTCGCCGTCTTTTTTCGCGTTGGTCTTGATGTTGGCCACGTCGGAACCGGCGTGGGGCTCGGACACCGCGATGGACGCCACCATCTCACCGGCGATGGCCGGCGCCAGGTAATCGCGCTTGAGCTGCTCGGAGCCGAACCGCGCCAGGGCCGGGGTGGCCATGTCGGTCTGCACGCCTATGGACAGCGGCACGCCGCCGCAGGCGGCGCCGCCGATCTCCTCGGCAACGATCAGGCCGTAGGAATAGTCCAGGCCCATGCCGCCGAATTCCTGCGGTTTGGTGACGCCCAGCAAACCCAGGTCGCCCATCTTCTTGAAGACGTCATGGATGGGAAAACGACCGGCGTTCTCCCATTCCGGCACATAGGGGTTGATTTCCTTCTCGACAAAATTACGCACCGTGCGGCGCAGTTCTTCGTGTTCCTGGGTGAATTGCATGTCCTGCTCCTGATGTCCGTTTGTCTTGGCGATCGCTCTTACAGCCGCGCAACGCCGAACGTATTGGCGTGTGGTTCCCGTTGTTCCGCTTGCCGGAAGATATCCAGCACATAGGCCAGCACCTTGCGGGTGTCGCGGGGGTCGATGATGCCGTCGTCCCACAGTCGCGCGGTGGCGTACAGCGCGGTGGACTGGGCGTCCAGTTTCTCGGCGGTGCTTTGCTGCAGCATGTCCAGCACCTTCTCGTCCGGTTCCAGGCCGTTGGCCCGTTGCTTGGCCTCGGCGACGATGCGCAGCACCATGCCGGCCTGCTGGCCGCCCATCACCGCCACCCGGCTGTTGGGCCAGGCGAAGATGAAGCGCGGGTCCAGGCCGCGGCCGCACATGGCGTAGTTGCCGGCGCCGTAGGAACCGCCCACCAGGATCGAGACCTTGGGCACCCGGGCGTTGGCCACCGCCTGGATCATTTTCGAGCCGTGCTTGATGACGCCGTTTTGTTCCGCGTCGGTGCCGACCATGAAACCGGTGGTGTTGTGAAGAAACAGCAGCGGCCGGCGGGTCTGGTCGCAGAGCTGGATGAACTGGGCCGCCTTGGCGGCGCCGCGCGGGGTGATCGGGCCGTTGTTGCCGAGCACGCCCAGCGGCTGGCCCTCGATCTCGATCCAGCCGCACAGGGTGGCCGCGTCCCACTCGTTCTTGAAATCCAGGAAGTCGGAATCGTCGGCGATGCGGGCGATGATCTCGCGCACGTCGTAGGGCTTCTTGGCGTCGTCGGGGACCACGCCGAGCAGTTCCTCGGCATCGAACCGGGGCGGCTTCCAGTCGCCGGTGGCCGCCGGGGTGTCGCGCAGGCCCAGCTTTTTCATGATGTCGCGGGCATGGCGGATGCCGTCGGCGTCGTTCTCCGCCAGGTATTCGGCGGTGCCGGCCACGCCGGTGTGCATTTCCGCGCCGCCCAGCTCCTCGTCGCTGGCGATCTCGCCAGTGGCCGCCTTGAGCAGCGGCGGGCCGGCCAGGAACATCTTGGCACGGTCGCGCACCAGCACCACGTAGTCCGACAGCCCCGGTTGGTAGGCACCACCGGCGGTGGCGTTGCCGTGCACCACGGTGATCTGCGGCACCCCGGCGGCGGACAGGCGTGCCTGGTTGGCGAAGGTGCGCGCGCCCTCCACGAACACATCGGCGGCATAGTTCAGGTTGGCGCCGCCGGATTCCACCAGGCTGATGATCGGCAGCCGGTTTTCCAGGGCGATCTTCTGCAGGCGCAGGGTCTTGTACAGGCCGGACGGGGTCACGGTGCCGCCCTTGATGGCCGAGTTGGAGGCCACCACCAGGCAGCGCACCCCGCACACATAGCCGATGCCGGCGATGGTGCCGCCGCCGGCCTCGGTGCCGTCCCGGTCGTCGTGCATCTTGTAGCCGGCCAGGTTCATCAGGCTCAGAAACGGTGAGCCCGGGTCCAGCAACCGCGCCACCCGCTCATGGGGCAGCAACTGGCCGCGTTTTTCGAATTTCTCGCGTTTGCCTTCGGCGGTGTCCACCACCTTCCGCTCGATGGCGCGGAATTCCTCCACCGCCTTGAGCAGCGCCTCGCGGTTGTTCCGGTACGCCTCGCCGTGAGGGTCCAGGACGGAGTCGAGCACGGTCATTGGATGTCCTTCAATACGGCCGGAACGACGGCGCGATGGAAGCCGTCATAGGGTTTCGAGTTGGCGTGGTCGGGCAGCGGGAACATCGCCACGTTGCCCTGGCTGGCGCCGCCGTCGATGCGCAGCGTGTCGCCGTTGATGAAGGCGGCGCCGTCGCTGAGCAGAAAACAGATCGCCGAGGACACTTCCGCTTCCATGCCCAGGCGCTTGAGCGGCACCGCGTCGCGCAGCGTCTTGATGGTTTGCTGCATGCTTTCCGGGTAGGTATCCATGCCGGAGGAGGCGATCCAGCCCGGCGCCACCGCGTTCACGCGCACCCCGGCGCAGGCCCATTCCAGGGACGCGGTCTTGGTGAAGTTGTCCATGCCGGCGCGGGCGGCGCCGGAATGGCCCATGCCGGGCATGCCGCCCCACATGTCGGCGACGATGTTGACGATGCCGCCGCCGGTCTTGTTCATGCCCTGCATGAACACTTCCCGGGCCATCAGGAAGCCGCCGGTCAGGTTGGTGCGGATCACCGTTTCCCAGCCTTTCTGGCTGATCAGCGCCAGTGGCGACGGGAACTGGCCGCCGGCGTTGTTGACCAGACCGTCCACCTGGCCCACGGCGTTATAGATGGCGGCCACGGTATCGCGCACCTTGTCCTCGTCACGGATGTCGCAGGCGAAGCAGAGCGCTTCCTGGCCGGTGTCCTCGAGAATTTCCCCGGCCACCGCCTGGAGCTTGTCCTGCTTGCGGCCCAGCAGCACCACCCGGGCGCCCAGCGCCGCCAGCTCATGGGCGGTGCAGCGGCCGATGCCGGAGCCGCCGCCGGTGACGATCACGGTCTTGCCGGCGAACAGGTCGTCGCGGAAAACGGAACGGTAGGGCATTCGTCATATCCTCACTGCAATTCATTAAAGTCGATGGCGCCCGCGCGCCGTGGCTGTCGGTCGCGGCTGAAGCGGAACGCCGCCCGGTCGCCCCTACAGGGTGGTTTTCTCGACCTCATTAGCGATGTCCTGGCTCACCGGAATCGGCATGTCCAGCAGCTGCTGGGCGAACGCCTTGCCCTGCGGGTCGATACGCAGGCTGGCGATGCCGCCGCCGCCCAGGGCGTGGCGCAGCAGGAAATTGAAGGCGTGGAAACCAGGCAGCTCCCAATGGCTCACGGAGCCGTGTTCCGGGTCCAGCACATGGCGCATATAGTCGGCCACCGCCTGGTCGGTGAGCGCCGCGCGCAGGTAGGGCAGGTACTCCGGCTTGCGCGCCATGACGCCGATGTTGGCGTGGTCGCCCTTGTCGCCGGAGCGCGCCCAGGCCAGCTTCACCAGCGGCACGCTGGCCGGACCGCCGGCGGTGTCGGTGCCCTGGCTGGAGGGCAGGGCGGTGAGGTCCAGTGGTTCGCCCACCGGCACGCCGACCTCCACCGGCTCACCGTCCAGATCCACGGTGGCGGTCACGTCCACCTTCGGTACCAGGGTCGAGAACAGGCGGATGCGCGGCACTGGCTTGGGCCGCCCGCCCACCAGGCCGGACAGGCCCGGCGCCATGCCGGTGGCGGCCTGGGCGATCTCCCGGGCGAACAGGCCCAGGGCCTTGCGATCATCGTGCAGGGCGGCGATCTTGACCACCACCTCGCGGGTGTCGTCGCGGCGGGCGTGGGCGCCATAGGTGGCCTCGCTGCCGAGGATTTCCACGCTGGTGTCGCGGAACGGCGCCAGGCCCAGGGCCTGGAGCTGGGCGCCGGTTTTCTTGAGGATGGCGTCCGCCACCACCCGGCCCTTGGTGGGGGCGTCGAGGCCCGCCATCAGGAACGACACAGTGATACGCTGGCCGTCCGGCCAGGTGGCGGACACCTTGTAGGTGTCGGTGGGCGGCCGGCCCCGGGCGCCGCTTACCCGCACCCGGTCGTCGCCGTCCTGCTCCAGGGTCACGGCGGTGAAGTCGCACACCACGTCGGGAAGAATGTAGGCGCGCGGGTCGCCGATCTCGTAGAGCACCTGTTCACCCACCGTGGCCGGCGTCACCAGGCCACCGGTGCCGGCGGGTTTGGTGACCACGAACTGGCCATCGGCGTGGCACTCGGCGATCGGGAAGCCCATGTCATGGAAACCGGGCACGTCCCGCCAGTCGGTGAAGTTGCCGCCGGTGCACTGGGCGCCGCACTCGATCACATGGCCGGCCAGGGAACCCTGGGCGAGCTTGTCGTAGTCGTCGTCGGCCCACTGGAACTCATGCATCAACGGGCCCAGTACCAGGGCGGAGTCCGCTATCCGGCCGGTGAGCACCAGGTCGGCGCCGGCGTCCAGGGCCGCCTGGATCGGCAGGGCGCCCAGGTAGGCGTTCATGGTCAGCGTCATGGGCGGCAGCGGCGCGCCGCTGTCGAGCTCGGTGCAGCCGGCGAATCGCTCGCGCTGGCCGTTCAGGTCGTCGCCTTCCACCAGAGCGATTTTGAGATCCACGCCGGCCTCGGCGAATACCGCCTGCAAGGCCTCCCGGCAGGCGCGCGGATTGACGCCACCGGCGTTGCTGATCACCTTGATCTTCCTGTCGCGGATTTCCCGGGCCAGGGGCGCCATTACCTGATGCACGAAATCGTGGGCGTACCCCGCGGACGGGTCCTTCATGCGCGCGCCGGCCATGATCGACAGGGTGACCTCGGCCAGATAGTCGAACACCAGATAGTCGATGTCGCCTTTGCGCACCAGTTGGAAGGCGGCGCTGTTGGTGTCGCCCCAGAAGGCCGCGGCGCAGCCGATACGGACGGGATCGCTCATGGGACCGGCTCCTGATTGCCGTGATGGATCGGATTCCGTAAGCTACCAAGCAAGCGCTTGGTTTGGCAAGAGGCAAACTATAAGCAGGGCATGAGCAGGGCATGCTGTAGGAGCGGCTTCAGCCGCGATAGGGCCTGTTTGAAGCTTGCCGCTTGCGACTCGCCGCTTGCCGCTTTTAAATGCGCCGCCAGGAGGAACGACCCATGCCCGACAATCCGTCCATCCATGGCATCGACAACTCGCCCCGGGGGCGCCTGTTGAGCGCCGCCGCCCAGTTGTTCCGCGCCAAGGGGTTCGACCGCACCACGGTGCGCGACATCGCCGCCGCCGTGGGCATCCAGAGCGGGTCCATCTTTCACCACTTCAAAACCAAGGAAGACATTCTCTACGCGGTGATGGAAGAAGTGATCCGCTTCAATACCGAGCGCCTGCGCCAGGCGGTGGCCGCCGCCGACACGCCGCTGGAACAACTGCGCAACCTGGTGCGCGCCGAACTCACCGCCACCGTCGGCGATACCCGCGAGGCGATGACGGTGATGGTCCAGGAGTGGCGCTGCCTGAGCGAGGACAACCAGCGCCGGGCCCTGGCCCTGCGCGATGTCTACGAGCGCCTCTGGCTGGACGTGCTGGGCGCGCTGCACGAGCAGGGCGCCTTCCGCGCCGACCCCTTTATCCTGCGTCGCCTGATCACCGGCATGATCGGCTGGACCCCGAACTGGTTCAGCGCCAACCGGCGCCTGTCCCTGGATGACCTGGCGGATCTGATCGTCGACCGGGTGGTGGGGGAGCGGCCATGATCGGCAACGGCTACCCGTGGGGCAATGGCTACACCATCATGGAAGAGGGCGAGCTGGACCGGGACACCTGGCAACTGCGCGTGCACCACTATCTGGTGGCGGGGCCGGATGGCCGCGCGCTGCCCCGGCGCTTCCCGTCCATGGACGCCGCCAAGGCGTTTATCGACGATCAGGACAAATTATGACCGAACGGTGTCGCGGGTCGAAAAAAGCCGTTGACACCCCGGGCCCAATCCCTAAAATGGCGCCCACTTCGCGACGCGAAGCACCCAGGGTGGTTAGCTCAGCTGGGAGAGCATCTGCCTTACAAGCAGAGGGTCGGCGGTTCGATCCCGTCACCACCCACCAGTTTCCCATCGGGCTTCAGAGCCCAAAGGGAGAGTCGGAGCGGTAGTTCAGTTGGTTAGAATACCGGCCTGTCACGCCGGGGGTCGCGGGTTCGAGTCCCGTCCGCTCCGCCACTTCTTCATGATTCTTCCTCCTTGATAGACATTGTAAGGTTGAAGTTCAGGGCATCGGCTCACCGCCGGTGCCCTTTTTGTTTGTGGCGCCGATCACGCCCGGGGAACTCCCGGCCGATTTCTCCCTCCAAGAATCCGAACGACCACGGGAACGGTCGTTCATCAAGCCGTCACATAAGGGCGGCTATTCTCCAAAGACCAATAGCAAAGCAGAGAAAACAAGTAAGAAAGGAGTAAACCATGGACGAATATCTGGAAGAACAACTGGAACAGAAACTGTGGCTGGAAAGCTACGATGAGCTCGATGACGACCTGTGCGACGATGGTGTGGAGCTGTAGCTCCGGCCTCCGTCGCCACCCGCTTCACCTCTCAACCCCCTCTCCCCTGATTCACCCTCCGACCTGATTTCCCATCGCCATGTCCGCGCGCATCGCGTGCGAAATTGGTGACCGGCTTCCTTGTGCCAGCATTACGACACTGCCTATTCTGCGTCCAATCCGGGGGCCGGCGGCGGGGGCAGCGTGCCGCGGCGACTGACCGGCAGCGGCAGGGAGTGACACCGCTTGTCACCGGTTGGCACCGATAACAACGATTAGGGAAGGCGTCATGGCGGGTTCGTCCGTAACCTCCGAAGCGATTCTGTTCTACGACCGCAAAGGCATCTTCAAGAGCATGCTCCACGCCGATTTCGAGGCGATTCTGGACGGTATGGTCGGGGTGCCGGAATTCGCGCGCCGGGAAGTGCGGGGTGCCTACTGTCTGGTCAACGGCCAGCTCAAGATCAAGGCCATGGTGCTGTTCCTGATTGAATTCGACGACGACGGCATGGCCGACCATACCTGGAACGTGCCCCTGCGCCATCTGGCCGAGCACGGCGGCCCGGGGCCGGACATGGGCGCTGGCCCGATCCGTCTGGCCTGCCGCAGCCAGTGTCCGGTGGCCTGGCATCAGGATCAGCTCTGGGACCCCTCCATGAAGCCCGGCGCCAATGATTTCGTGGCCGCCCGTGATCTGGTGCGCCAGCGCGGCGCCAAGATGGGCCTGGAGGTGGACGATGACCTGCCGCCGCCGCGCGCCGTGCCGACCCTCTCCGACGAGCCGGCGCCCACGGTCAAGGGGAGCCGCGCGGACCCGCGCGAGGACGCCGAACGGGTGCGCCTGGCGCGCACCATCAAGGAATTGCGGCTGCGCATCCACACCCTGGAAAGTGGCCAGAAGGAGGAATTGGCCCAGCTCCGCTACGCCCAGCAGCAGAAGGAGGAGATCCTCAGCGCCCAGCTGGAAAAGGTGCTGATGCAGTTCAAGACCCTCAAGTCCCAGAACGCCGCCCTGCGCGAGCAGAACGGCTCGCTCAAGGCCCAGGTGGAGGCCCTCGACCGGGCCCTCAAGGAACAGGCCGGCCGCGACGCGGAGCAGGGCAGCGAGGTGGAGCGCCTGGCCGAGCAGTACCGGCTTACCCTGGAGCAGCGCCTGGAAGAGGAGCGGGCGCGCCTGGCCGACGAGATCCACACTCGGGAAATGGACGTGCTCACCCGCGACGAGGTGATCAGCCAGCTGCGCGAGCAACTGGCCACCTTCAAGCGCGACCAGCTCGATGAGGCCCACTCCGGCGCCCGCAAGATGCTGGAAAAGCTGGAGGACCTGGGCCTCAGCTTCATTGCCTTCCACCCCGGCGCCGGCCATGTGTCGGTGCCCGCCGGGCAGATTTCCGACTACATGGACAACCCGCAGGCGTTCGCCGCCCGCAAATGCCTGGTCACCGAGGATCACTACCGGGCCTGGCTGGAACACTACGAGAACCCGGTTTGCCGGGTGCCGGTGGGGCCCGACCAGGCGCCCTGCGGCAAGCGCGTGATCCGGGTGGACGTGCCCAACCAGTTCAAGCCAGGTGTGTCCGATTGCAACTCCAACCGCTGCCCCCATTGCCGTTCGGATTCTTCCATCGACAATGTGTTGAAGTTCCGGTGAGCGAGAGGTTGGTAAGTTTTTTGCAGGCCAATAAGAATCCGACGTATAGGGGAGTCGCTGTAATGGCTCGGGAATCCATCGATAAACGCCTTCTGCAGACGTTCGTGCCGGTCAATGCCCTGTCCGGCGACCAGCTCGACTGGCTGCTCGACCAGCAGGAGGTACGCCGCTACGAAGCCGGCGACATCCTGTTCCGGCAGGGCGACCGGGACAACACCACCATCTATCTGCTCAGCGGCCAGGTGGAGCTGTTCAGCGAGCGCGGCGAACGTACCCTGGTGAGCGCCGGCGATGGCGCCTCCTGGCACCCGCTCGGCCACTTCCAGCCGCGCCGCGACGACTGCCGCGCCCTCACCGAGGTGAGCGTGGTGCGTTTCGACAGCTTCCGTCTGGACACCATCCTGTCCTGGGACCAGTCCGCCGGCTACGTGATCCTCGACATCAACGCCAACGCCGCGTACCAGCATGACCGCGAGTGGATGATCCGGCTGCTCAAGTCCAACCTGTTCCACCGGGTGCCGCCCTCCAACATCCTGGAAATCTTCCGCCGCCTGCACGCCCGCCGCTGCAAGGAAGGCGAGGCCATCGTCCGCCAGGGCGAGCAGGCCGACTGTTGCTACATCATCAAGGAAGGCGTTTGCGAGGTGGCCATCACCCTGGGCGGGCAGAGCGAGGCCACCCCGGTGGCCATGCTCGAGGAAGGGCAGTGGTTCGGCGAGGAGGCGCTGCTGTCCGGCAAACCGCGCAACGCCACCGTTACCATGGCCACCGACGGCGTGCTGATGCGTCTGGACCGCCAGGACTTCGATGCCCTGCTGCGCGAGCCGGTGGTGCACGCCATCGACGCCGAGCAGGCCCGCGCCCGCATCGAGGCCGGCGGACGCTGGCTGGACGTGCGCACCGCCGATGAATTCGACCAGCAGCACCTGGAAGCCGCCGCCAACATGCCGCTCAGTGCCCTGCGCCTGAAATCCCGCCTGCTGGACCCGGGGCGGCCCTATGTGGCCTATTGCGATACCGGTCGGCGTAGCGCCACGGCGGCATTTTTGTTAAAAAACGCCGGTCTGGACGTATACGTGCTGGATGGCGGCCTTAATGGCAATGCTGATACCCTGCACGAACACCTTACCGAATAGCCGTTCCCGCGCCGTGCCGGGGCCGGCGCTGGCAACGGGCCCCGCAACGTGTCCCAGGAAAAATTTCGCATCATCGGTTTGATCGCCCGCTCGGAAAGCGAACAGGCGCTGTACTCCATGCGCCAACTGATTCATTTCCTGCACGGTCGCGACTGCACCGTGATTCTCGACAAGGCGATCGCCGACAGCCTCGCCGAAATGGGCCTGCAGGCCGCCACCACCGCGCAGATGGGCGAGGCCTGCGACCTGGTCATCGTGGTCGGTGGCGACGGCAGCCTGCTGGGCGCCGCCCGCACCCTGGCCCGCTATGACATCCCGGTGCTGGGCATCAACCGTGGCCACCTGGGCTTCCTCACCGACATCCTGCCCTCGGAAATCGAATCCCGTGTTGGCCAGGTGCTGGATGGGGACTACGCCACCGAACGACGCTTCCTGCTCGACATGGAAGTGCGCCGGGGCAAGAGCGTGGTGGGGGAGGGCAGCGCCCTCAACGACGTGGTGCTGCTCTCCGGTGACAGCGTCCACATGATCGATTTCGAGCTGACCATCGACGGCCATTTCGTTTATGCCCAGCGCTCCGACGGCCTGATCGTGTCCACCCCCACCGGCTCCACCGCCTACGCTTTGTCCGGTGGCGGCCCCATCATGCACCCGCGCCTCGACGCCATGGTGCTGGTGCCGCTCAACCCGCACACCCTCACCAGCCGCCCGCTGGTGGTGGATGGCGACAGCGAAATCAAGATCCAGATCACCACCGAAAAGGTGAACCCCCTGGTCAGTTGCGACGGCACCGCCGGTACCCGCCTCAAGGTCGACGACGTCATCGCCATCCGCAAGAAGCCCCACCGCCTGCGGTTGATCCACCCGCCGGGCCACGACTTCTACCAGGCCTGTCGTTCCAAGCTGGGCTGGAGCACCCGTCCCGGCGACGGTAATTGAACCCGATCGCGACTGAAGTCGCTCCTACGACTTTGATCCGGTGTAGGAGCGACTTCAGTCGCGATGCCGGCCGCCGCCGCGGCCGTTGGTTGCAACTTGCAACGGCGCTTCCACCGGCAAGGCCTGTCTCGCGCCTGCATCCTGTATCTTGAATCCTGTATCCTTACCCCCCATTCCATAACGCACAGTTTTCGACAGGTACCCGCGATGTCTTCCGCTCCCTCTTTTGACCAGATGATCGACTCCATGACCCTGGAGGTCTGGCACAACATGCGCACCGCCGTGGAAACCGGTCGCTGGCCCGACGGTCGCAAGGTGAGCGATGAGCAGCGCGAGCTGTGTCTGCAGGCGGTGATCGCCTGGGAAGCCCGCAACCTGCCCGAGGAGGAGCGCACCGGCTACGTGCCCAGCCACTGCAAGAGCCAGGCGGGCGGCGGGGAATCCGAGCAGCCGGTGTCCCTGCGCCCCGCCGGCGGAAAAGGAGAACACTGATGAGAGACGGACAACCCAACCCGGTCACCCGCCTGGCGGACTACCAGCCGCCGGCCTGGCTAGTGCCCGACACCAGCCTGGACGTGGACCTGCGCGATGGCCACGCCCTGGTCACCGCCCGTTTGACCCTGCGCCGCAACCCGGCCCGCGACGACCAGCCGGCGGATCTGGTGCTCGACGGCGAGAACCTGGACCTGCGCGCCCTGACCCTGGACGACCGTGAACTCAAGCCCGGCGACGACTACCGCCTGGACGGCCCGAAGCTGGTGATCCCCGGCGCCCCGGACGCCTTCACCCTGACCTCCGTGGTGCGCATCGAGCCGGAAAAGAACACCGCCCTGGAGGGCCTGTACCGCTCCAACGGCATGTACTGCACGCAATGCGAGGCGGAAGGCTTCCGCCGCATCACCTTTTTCCCGGATCGCCCGGACGTGCTCAGCCGCTTCACCACCACCATCCACGCCGACAAGAGCGCCTACCCGCTGCTGCTCTCCAACGGCAACCCGGTGGACGCCGGCGAGGAAGAGGGCGACCGCCACTTCGCCACCTGGGAAGACCCGTTCCCCAAACCCTGCTACCTGTTTGCCCTGGTGGCCGGAGACCTGGCCTGCCTGTCGGACACCTTCACCACCGCCTCCGGCCGTGAAGTGGCCCTGCGCCTGTACGCCGAGCACCGCGACCTGGACAAGCTCGACCACGCCATGGATTCACTCAAGCGCGCCATGGCCTGGGACGAACAGGTGTTCGGCCGCGAATACGACCTGGACATCTTCCAGATCGTGGCGGTCAGCCACTTCAACATGGGCGCCATGGAGAACAAGGGCCTCAACATCTTCAACACCTCCTGCGTGCTGGCCCACCCCGACACCACCACCGACGCCGCCTTCGAGCGGGTGGAATCCGTGGTCGCCCACGAGTACTTCCACAACTGGAGCGGCAACCGGGTCACCTGCCGCGATTGGTTCCAGCTCAGCCTCAAGGAAGGCTTCACCGTGTTCCGCGACCAGGAGTTCTCCTCGGACATGAACTCCCGCGCCGTGGTGCGGGTGGAAAACGTGGATTTCCTGGTCAACCATCAGTTCCCCGAGGACCAGGGCCCCATGGCCCACCCGGTGCGCCCGGCGGCCTACCAGAAGATCGACAACTTCTACACCCTGACCGTCTACGAGAAGGGCGCCGAGATCGTGCGCATGCAGCATCAGTTGCTCGGCGCCAAGGACTTCCGCCGCGCCACCGACCTCTACTTCGAGCGCTTCGACGGCCAGGCGGTTACCTGCGACGACTTCGTGGCCTGCATGGAAGAAGTGTCCGGGCTCGACCTGACCCAGTTCAAACGCTGGTACAGCCAGGCCGGCACCCCGGTGCTCACGGTCACCGACGACTACCGGGATGGCGAATACCAGCTCACCATTGAGCAGCACACCCCGGCCACCCCCGGCGAACCGGACAAGCAGCCGCTGATGATCCCGATCAAACTGGCCCTCCTGGACGGCCAGGGCCGGCCGCTGCCCCTGGACGACCAGGGCGGCACCGAAACCGTGGCGATCCTGCGCGAGCCCCGCCAGGTGTTCCGCTTCCGGCTGCCGGAACAGCCCACGCCGTCCCTGCTGCGCGGCTTCTCCGCGCCGGTGTCGCTGCGCTACGACTTCAGCGAGGAGCAGCTCGTCACGCTGCTGGCCCACGACAGCGACGGCTTCTGCCGCTGGGATGCCGCTCAGCGCCTCTACTTCGCCGCCCTGGCGCGCATCATCGACGATGGCGAAAGCGCCGCCGACCAGTTGCCCCGGCTCGCTCCGGTGCTGGAGCGGGTCATCGCCCGCGCCGCCGAGGACCCGGCCCAGGCCGCGCTGCTGCTCGGCCTGCCCGCCGAAAACGCGGTCGGCGACCGCCACGCGCCGCTGCGCCCGCAACGGGTCCATCAGGCGGTGAGCGGCCTGCGCGCCGCTCTCGGCGAGGCCCTGGCCGACCACTGGTGGCGCCTGGCCGAGCAGTTCGACGAGCCCCGCTACCAGAGCGGCGGCGATGCCATGGGCCGCCGCCGTCTGCGCCGGCTGGCCCTCGCCTACCTGGCCGCCGCCGCCGGGCAGGGCGCCCTCGACGCGACCAGGGTGGGCGAATACCTGGGCCGCGACTTCGACCAGCCGACCTGCATGACCAACGCCCAGGGCGCCCTGCGCGACCTGGTGCACAACGGCCTGGACGACCAGGGCCGCCTGGCCCGCTTCGCCGAGCAATGGGCCGATGAACCGCTGGTCATGGACCAGTGGTTCGCCATCCAGGCCACCGTGCCCGGCCCGGACACCGTGGCCCGGGCCGAGGCGCTGCTCGACCACCCGGCCTTCGAGTGGACCCTGCCCAACCGGGTGCGCGCGGTGATCGGCACCCTGGTCAACGGTAACCCGTCCGCCTTCCATGCCCCGGACGGCAGCGGCTACGCCCTGTTCGCCCGGGCGCTCAAGAAACTCGATGGCATCAACCCGCAGATCGCCGCCCGGCTCGCCAACGGCGGTGCCCGGCTCAAGCGCCTGGAGCCGGACCTGGCCGGCAAGCTCGGCGACGCCCTGCGTGGCATCCGCCCCGGCGCCTCCGCCAACCTCGCCGAGGTGCTCGACCGCATCCTCGGCGCCTGAGCGCCGCCATCGCAAATCGCGACTGAAGTCGCTCCTCCCCCCCCGTAGGAGCGACTTCAGTCGCGATTCGCCGCAGAACATCACGCCCAGGCGCCCCCGTCCCCGTGCCCCTGCCGCGCCGCTGGCGTATACTCCCCGCGCCGATCGCTCTGGAGCCGCCCCGTGCTGTACCGCCTTGCCCGTCCGCTGCTGTTTTCCCTGTCCGCCGAACAGGCCCATGACCTGACTCTGGACCTGCTGCGCCGGGGCGCCGGCAAGCTGCTGCCCGGCACCGTGCCGGACCGGCCGGCCTCGGTGATGGGCCTGGACCTGCCCAACCCGGTGGGCCTGGCCGCCGGCCTGGATAAGAACGGCGACTGCATCGATGGCCTGGCCACCCTGGGCTTCGGTTTCCTGGAGGTGGGCACCGTCACCCCGCGCGCCCAGCCCGGCAACCCCAAGCCGCGCCTGTTCCGCCTGCCCGAGGCCCGCGCCATCATCAACCGCATGGGCTTCAACAACCACGGCGTCGACGCCCTGGTGGCCAATGTCCGCGCCAGCCGCTATCAAGGCGTGCTGGGCATCAACATCGGCAAGAACAAGGACACCCCGGTGGAAAACGCCGTGGACGACTACCTGATCTGCCAGGAGAAGGTCCACGCCCTGGCCAGCTATCTGGTGGTCAATGTGTCCTCGCCGAACACCCCGGGGCTGCGCAGCCTGCAACACGGCGACGCCCTGGACGCGCTGCTCGGCACCCTGCGCGAGGCGCAAACCCGGCTCGACCAGCAAAACGGCAAGCGCGTGCCCCTGGTGATCAAGATCGCCCCGGACAACAACGAGCAGGAACTGGGCGCCATGGCGGAAGCCTTCGTACGCCACGGCATCGACGGCGTGTGCGTCGGCAACACCACCCTGGAGCGCCCCGGCGTGGAACGGCTCCAGCACGGCGGCGAGCAGGGCGGCCTGAGCGGCGCCCCGCTCAAACCCATCGCCGACCGGGCCCTGGCCACCATGCGCCGCGCCCTGGATGGCCGCCTGCCGATCATCGGCGTGGGTGGCATCCAGAGTGGCGCCGACGCCGTCGAGAAGCGGCGCCTGGGCGCCGACCTGGTGCAGGTCTATTCCGGCCTGATCTACCAGGGCCCCGGTCTGGTCCGCGACATCGTCAAGGCCTGGTAAACCCGGCGCCGCAGAAGCGCCCTGTAGGAGCGACTTGTAGGAGCGACTTCAGTCGCGATCCAGCGCCGGATCAATGGCACCGCCCAATCGCGGCTAAAGCCGCTCCTACAGTGCATTACCAGGGCAGGGTGGGCTGGCCGCCCAATTAAAAAGGGCCCTGGAGGGGCCCTGTGGGGTCGACGCGCGAAGCGCCGGCGCTGAACGGAAAAACGTATCGAAATTGTTTGGTCTGGCTTGAAGCTTTCAGAGGTCCTTCAGGTTGTGAATGCCGGCAACGCCGATCATGCCTTGAACTTGGTTGGTGCGCCCTTCACGCCAGCCCTGCATCCAGTTACTGCGGGCCTGGAGGGCGCCGAAGGGGCAGAAATCGCGGGACTTTCCTCGGTATCCGGCCTGGTAGCCCCGGCTGTAGGCACGATCATCACGACTGCGTTTTTGTCGCTTCATAGACATTGTCCTCACTTGTCGTTTTCGAAAGCCTCGTAGTCGAGTATGGAAAAGCCCTCCCCGGGTGTCGAATAACAAGTCGCCATAATAGGGGAGGGTGTTAAACGGATGACGCATAACGGTCATTTTGATGAAATGGCCTGAAATTCAGTCCCATCAGGTACTTACAAGGCGAAGCCCATGCAATTCATCATCACCTGCCTGCCCGGCCTGGCGCCGCTGCTCGCCGACGAGCTCACCGAATTGGGCATGTCGGTAACGGATCGCGGTAACGCCCATGTGGCCATCGAGGGCCGCCAGCAGGACGGCCTGCGCGCCTGCCTGTGGTCGCGGCTCGCCGAGCGGGTGCTGCTGCCGGTGGCGGAGCTGGCGGTGCCCCCGGAAGACGCTCCGGAAAAGCTCGCCGAGGCGGTGGACTGGCACGCCCTGGTTCCCCCGGGCGGAGCCCTGCATCTGAGCCTGGATCATGGCAAGGGCGTGCGCGGCGACAGCCGGGTAAGCACCAAGCGCCTGTTGCGCGGCCTGCCCACCGACATCACCGTGGCACGCCGGGAAGCCGGTGCCTGCTGCCTGCGCGCCCGGCTCGACCCGGACGCCGCCTGGCTGTGGCTGGACCTGGCCGGCACGCCCCTGCACCGGCGCGGCTACCGCCTGGCCGGCGGCCGCGCGCCGCTGCGCGAGAACCTGGCCGCGGCCCTGCTGCGCGCCGGTGGCTGGCACCGTGACGACCGTCCTGGCCTGCTGGTGGACCCCTTCTGCGGCAGCGGCACGGTGGCCATCGAGGCCGCCTGGATGGCCGCCGGCATCGCCCCCGGCGCCCTGCGCAAGGACTACGGCTTCCAGGCCTGGCGCGGCTGCCGCCAGACCCTGGCCCAGGAGGCCCTGGCTGAAGCCGCCGCCAGCCTGGAAAGCCCGGCGGCGCTGCCCGCCCTGAAAGGCTTCGACGCCGACAACGACGCCCTCAAGTACGCCCAGCACAACGCCGAGCGGGCCGGCATGGCCGGCGCCATCCACTTCGAGCGCCGCGAGCTGGGCAACCTGCGTGACCGGGACCTGGCCGCCGAGGGCCTGGTGGTCACCAACCCGCCCTGGGGCGAGCGCCTCGACGAGCAGGAGCAGGCCGCCTGGCTGTACGCCGGCCTGGGCCGCCTGCTCGGCGAGAAAGCCCCGGCCTGGCGGGCGGTGCTGCTGGGTGCCGACGTCACCGCCCTGGACCGCGCCGGCATGGATCTGGAAGCACAATGGAAGGTGCGCAACGGCGCCCTCACCAACTTCATCCGCGTCAGCCGGCCACGCCCGCCGGCCCCCCGGGAGCCGCTGCGGGTCGGCGAGGCGCCCAGTTTCGAGCTGCCGGCGCCGGCGGTGCCGCTGTTCAACCGGCTGCGTAAGAACGGCAAGCACCTGCGCCGCTGGCTCGACCGGGAAGACATTCAGGCCTACCGCCTCTACGACCGGGACCTGCCGGAATTCAACGTGGCCGTGGATATCTACGGCGACCAGGTGCTGGTGCAGGAATTCAAGGCCCCCTCCACCGTGGACCCGGAAAAAGCCCGCCAGCGCCGCCAGTGGGCGGTCACCGCCACCCGCGCCGCCCTCGGCGTGCACCGCGAGCAGGTGCACCTGCGCACCCGCGAGCGCCAGAAGGGCCGCGACCAGTACCGCAAGCTCAACAATCAGAACCGCTACCAGGTGGTCCGCGAAGGCCGCGCCCACCTGCTGGTCAACCTGGATGACTACCTGGACACCGGCCTGTTCCTGGACCACCGGCCCATGCGCCTGCGTATCGCCGAGGAGGCCGCCGGCAAGCGCTTTCTCAACCTGTTCGCCTACACCGGCGCCGCCACCGTCCAGGCCCTGGCCGGCGGCGCCCGCCGCGCGGTCACCGTGGATACCTCGCGGCGCTACCTGGACTGGGCCGGCTGCAACCTGGCGCTCAACGGCTTCGCCACCGACCGCCACCCGCTGGTACGCGCCGACGCCCAGGCCTGGCTGGACGACTGCAAGGAACAGTTCGACCTGGTATTTTGCGATCCGCCCACTTTTTCCAATAATAAGGGGCGCGACGATTTCGTCGTCCAGGAGCACCACGGCGATCTGATCCGCCGCATCATGAAACGGCTGGAACCGGGCGGCGTGCTGTATTTCTCCTGCAACTACCGCCGCTTCGAACTGGAGGAGAGCCTGCGCCGCTGGTACGCCGTGGAGGACCTCACCGGCTGGAGCCTGCCGGAGGACTTCCGTCGCAACGGCGCCATTCACCACTGTTACGCGATTCGACATGCCGATGACTAAGACACCGGAGATGACTAAGACACCGGAAGTGACGCTCTACACCACCAAGGGATGCCATCTGTGCGAAAAAGCACGCGAGCTGGTGCTGACCGTCAACCCTGATACCCTCATTCACGAGGTGGACATCGCCGAGGATGATACCCTCATGGAGGAATACCAGACCTGGATACCGGTGCTCCGGCGCGGGCCTCTCAGGGAACTGGTCTGGCCCTTTGGGCTGCTCGAGGTGAACGCCATGTTGTCCGAATCCGGCAGCCCCCACAAAGCCTGAAAGGAGAGCCCCATGCCCATCGTCGACCCGGACCCGAAACGCCTGCCGGACATCCTCAAGAGCATTCCCGCCGACACCCCCATCGTCATGCTCAACCTGTTGCGCTTCCGCGACGTGGCCCGCTACAAGGACGGCGACGCCGATTACGACGGCCGCGAAGCCTACCGCCGCTACTCCAAGGTGGCGTTCCAGAAAGTCCAGGGCGTGGGCGGCGAGCTGGTCTGGTCCGGTGACACCCTGGCCGGCGTCATCGCCCCGGAAGAGGAGCACTGGGACGAAGTCCTGCTGGTGCGCTATCCCTCGATCCAGGCGTTCGCGAAAATGCTCGCCGACCCGGAGTACAAGGAAGCCACCAAACACCGCACCGCTGCCCTCGCCGAAGCCCGCCTGATCTGCAACCAAGAGAAATAGGCTATAAGCAAAGAACCAACCACTGCTTGCAGGTTATAAAAAAACCGCTACCATCCGGCCAATGCTGGACCACCAGACCGCTGGAGCCTTGGCCGCCCGATGACACCGGAAATGATCTATACCACGCTGGTGGTGCTCGCCGTGCTGGCGGCCCTGGCCAGCAACCGGGTGCCCGCCGAGGTCACCATGATGGCCGCCCTGGTGCTGGTGCTGGTGGGCGACGTGATCACCCCGGAGCAAGCCCTGGCCGGCTTCGCCAACCCGGGCCTGATGACCGTCGCCGTGCTCTACGTGGTGGCCGCCGCCCTGCGTGACACCGGCGCCATCTTCTGGGTCGCCCATAAGCTCCTCGGCCAGCCGAAAAGCGCCCTCGGCAGCCAGCTCCGCCTGATCGCGCCCACCTCCCTGCTCAGCGCCTTCCTCAACAACACCACCGTGGTGGCGATGATGATCCCGGCGGTGCAGGAATGGGCCCAGCGCCTGCGGCTCTCCGCCTCGCAGCTGCTGCTGCCGCTCAGCTACGCCGCCATCCTCGGCGGCACCTGCACCCTGATCGGCACCAGCACCAACCTGGTGGTCGACGGCATGATGCAGGAACGCGGCCTGGACGGCTTCCACATCTTCGATCTGGCCTGGGTCGGCGTGCCCCTGCTGATCGCCGGCAGCCTGTTCCTGCTGCTGTTTGGCCGTCGCCTGCTGCCCCACCGCCAGGGCATGGTCGAGCAGGTCGAGCGCGCCCGGGAATACCACGTGGAGGTGGTCCTCCCGGAGGGCAGCCCCCTGCACAACAAGACCATCCAGGACGCCGGCCTGCGCAACCTGACCCACGGCTACCTCACCGAAATCCAGCGCGGCGACAAGCTGTTCACCGCCGTTGGCCCGGACATGCTGCTCCAGGCCGGCGACCAGCTCGCCTTTATCGGCGCCCCGGACTGCGCCCGTGAACTGCAACGCATCAACGGTCTGGTCCCCGCCCACGGCGGCGCCCACAAGCTGCGCCTCAACAACCACCAGCGCTGCCTGGTGGAAGTGGTGATCGGCCCGGAATTCCCCGGCCTCAACCAGAGCGTCAAACAAGCCGGCTTCCGCACCCGCTACCAGGCCGCCATCCTCAGCATCAGCCGCGCCGGCCGTCGCCTGCCCGGCAAGGTCGGCGAGCAGATCCTGCGCGTCGGCGACACCCTGCTGCTGGAAACCGGCAACGCCTTCGTCGAGCAATACCGCTACCGCCGCGACTTCATGCTGGTCAGCCCGCTCAGCGACTCCACCCCGCCGGACTTCAGCAAGGCGCCGCTGGCCACCGCCATCCTGGTGGGCATGGTCGGCGTCAACGTGCTCGGCCTGCTGTCGGTGCTGGAAGCCGCCTTCATCGCCGCCGGCCTGCTGCTCGTCACCCGCTGCGTCACCGTCAACCGCGCGCGCATGAACGTCAGCGTCAACCTGCCCGTGCTGGTGGTCATCGGCGCCGCCTTCGCCCTCGGTACCGCCCTGGAAGAAAGCGGCACCGCCGGCTGGATCGTCGACGCCCTGATCGGGCAGGGCCTCGACAACCCCTGGCTGGCCCTGCTCGCCATCTACCTGATCACCGCCCTGTTCACCGAAGTAATCACCAACAACGCCGCCGCCGTCCTGGTCTTCCCCATCGCCAACGGCGTCGCCGCCCAACTCGGCGTCAGCCCGCTGCCCTACATCGTCGCCGTCATGTTCGCCGCCAGCGCCAGCTTCATGACCCCGCTCGGCTACCAGACCAACCTCATGGTCATGGGCCCCGGCGGCTACCGCTTCACCGACTACCTCAAGATCGGCGTACCCATGTCGATCCTGGCGGCGGCGGTCAGTACCACCCTGATCCCCCTGGTGTGGGCGTTTTGAGGCGCCCATTCATGTAGAATCCCCGCCCGGGAACGAAATCGAACACACAAGGAGACCACCATGTCGGACAGCCCCTACCAGAACCGCAAACACGACAGCAAAGCCCAGGTCGTCTGGCACCAGAGCAGCGTCGGCAAAGCCGACCGCGCCAAAGCCAAAGGCCAGGCCCCCAAATGCATCTGGCTCACCGGCCTGTCCGGCTCCGGCAAATCCACCCTCGCCAACGCCCTGGAAGTGGCCCTCACCGAGCAAGGCAAGCACACCTACCTGCTCGACGGCGACAACGTCCGCCACGGCCTCAACAAGAACCTGGGCATGAGCGACGAGGACCGTACCGAAAACATCCGCCGCGTCTCCGAAGTCGCCAAGCTCATGGTCGACGCCGGCCTGGTGGTGGTCACCGCCTTCATCAGCCCCTTCCGCGCCGACCGCGACGCCGCCCGTGCCCTCTTCGAGGACGGTGAATTCGTCGAAGTATTCGTCGACGCCCCCCTGGAAAAGTGCGAGGAGCGCGACCCCAAGGGCCTCTACAAGAAAGCCCGCGCCGGCGAGATCAAGGAATTCACCGGCATCGACAGCCCCTACGAAGCCCCGGCCAAGCCGGAAGTGGTGATCAACACCGCCGACAACGACATCGAAGCCTGCGTGAAGCAGCTGATCGCCGCGATTGGGGTGTGAATTGAAGGGCAGCCCCCTTCTAAAAGGCGCCAGTGTTTATCTGGCTGCAAGTGTACTTAGCTCGGCCATCCCGTTCCTGCTGCTGCCTATTCTTACGCGTCATCTGGAACCGGCTGAGTACGGTCAGGTAGCAGTTTTTCAAGTATGGATAGCATTCCTGTCGTCGCTGGTGCCGTTGGGTACGCACGGCGCCGCGACCAGGATGCATTATGACCACGATGATCCTGATCGCGCGATGGGGGAATTCATCGTTTCTTGCTTGCTCATCGGTGGCGCGATGGCGACTCTTCTTCTTATCGTGTCCCTTGTTCTGGGAAGTTGGCTGGAGAGGCTAATTGGATTGCCCCGGGTTTGGTTGATGGTCGGCGTACCGTACGCGTTTTCGCAGTTCGCTCTTCAGCTAAGGCTGGGGCAATGGCAGGTGCGTAGTCAGCCTCTACGCTACGGCAGTTTACAGATTACGCGGAGCTCGATTGATGTCGTGTTGTCCATAATACTGGTCGTGGTCCTGGGCTTTGGCGTTGCTGGCCGTATTGGCGGCGCGACGTTCGCCGTGGCGCTTTGCGGTCTGATTGGGTTGGCATGGTTGTACAGGGATGGTTTGATCAAATGGGCATGGCGCCCGGATTTGATCAAGGAAGCGCTTGATTTCGGCGTACCCCTGACCCCACACCTCCTCGGTGCATTCCTGCTGCTCATGGTCGATAGAGCCATCATCAGTTCCCGTCTAGGGCTTGATGCGGCGGGTTATTACCTGGTCGCGGCCCAGTTTGCTCTGGTGGTTGGTATTATCGCCGAAAGTATCAACAAGGCCTATGTACCCTGGCTGTTCGCTCGATTAAAACGTAATCTTGCCGCTGAAAAGGAGGCCATTGTCCGGATTACCTATGGCTATTACTGTTTGTTGGTTTTTGGCGTTGTTTGCACGTTCTTTTTCGGCGGACCAATCCTGAAGTTCATCGCGGGGGAGCAATACGCTCAGGCCTCGGTGGTGCTCCCTTGGTTGGTGATGGCCCAGGCTATACGTGGCATGTATTTCATGCAGACCAGCTACATTACCTACTCCAAACAAACGGGAGCATTGGCACGGATAACTATTCTTTGTGGTGGAATTAATGTCCTCTTAATGTTCAGTTTGATCGATCTTTATGGTTTGCGTGGGGCAGGTTGGGCAGCCTGTCTGAGCATGTTGATACAATGGCTTGTGACCTGGAGGGTCGGTCATCGTCTGACTCCCATGCCGTGGTTTGGTAAAGAATGATGATGGGATTGATTCGTGGTATTCGAGATTTTTTTCGCTTGCTGCAGCGACGTTTCCGGGAGTATCGCGTCGCCCGGCAATGCGGTTCTCACCTTGGGAGTATTCGGGTAGGTGGACCAACCAGCCTCACCGGTAATACTCATCTCGGCCAAAATGCCAATTTCAACGGGTTGAGAATCAATGGCAGAGGAAAGGTCGTAATTGGTGATAATTTTCATTCAGGCCGTGAATGCCTTTTTATCACCGATGTCCATAACTTTGATGGCGGTACCGCGATTCCTTACGACAACACCTATATCGTCAAGGACATTACCATCAAGGACAATGTATGGCTGGGAACACGGGTGATCGTGCTGGGTGGTGTCACCATTGGTGAAGGGGCCATCATCCAGGCGGGAAGTTGCGTGGTGTCGGACATCCCGGATTACGCTATTGCCGGAGGCCATCCCGCCCGTGTGTTCTCTCAGCGAGATCAGGAACACTACGATCGTTTAAAAAAGGAAGGGGCGTTCAACTAAGCACGTGAAAGGCGGTGCTTTTGCCTGTATCCGGAAAAAGGAAGAATTGCATGTTCGATAACGCATCCGTACTGGTTACCGGCGGCACCGGCTCGTTCGGTCACACCTTCGTGCCCATGCTGCTGGAGCGCTATAACCCACGTAGGGTGATCATCCTGTCCCGCGACGAGATGAAACAGTGGGAGATGGCCAAGAAATTCCAGGGCGACGACCGGGTCCGGTTCTTCATCGGTGACGTGCGGGACAGGGATCGCCTGTATCGGGCACTGGACGGTGTCGATTATGTGGTGCACGCCGCGGCCACCAAGATCGTGCCGACCGCCGAGTACAACCCCTTCGAGTGTGTCAAGACCAATGTCATGGGTGCCATGAACCTGATCGACGCTTGTATCGACAAGGGCGTCAAGCGGGTGGTGGCGCTGTCCACCGACAAGGCCAGCAGTCCGATCAATCTGTACGGCGCCACCAAGCTCACCTCCGATAAGCTGTTCGTGGCGGGGAACTCTTATGCCGGTGGGCACGAGACCCGTTTCGCGGTAGTACGCTACGGCAACGTGATGGGCTCCCGGGGCTCGGTGATCCCGTTCTTCATGTCGATCCGGGATCAGGGCACCCTGCCGATCACGGATGAGCGCATGACGCGCTTCATGATTTCCCTGGAGCAGGGCGTGGAGCTGGTCTGGCACGCTTTCGAGGACATGGAAGGTGGAGAGATCTATGTTAAGAAGATTCCCTCGATGAAGGTCACCGATCTGGCTCGTGTGGTGGCGCCCGAGGCCCGCCAGGAAGTGGTCGGCATCCGCCCCGGAGAGAAACTGCATGAGCAGATGATTGGTGCCGAGGATGCCTATTACACCTATGAATACCCGGAGCATTTCAAGATCCTGCCGGCTATCAATAACTGGGACAAGGATGCCAACCGCATCAAGCAGGGTAAGAAGGTGCCGGAAGGCTTTGTCTATTCCAGCGACAATAACCGCGAATGGATGAGCGACGATGAACTGCGTGCCTGGATCGACACCAATCGGGAAAAAATCGGGAGCATCTGAATGATTCCCTACGGCCGCCAGGATATTCGCCAGGCAGACCTTGACGCCGTGCGCGAGGTGCTGGAGTCCGACTTCCTTACCCAGGGGCCGGTGGTACCGCGCTTTGAGCAGGCCGTGGCCGACAAAGTGGGCGCCGCTCGCGCAGTGGCCGTGAACAGCGGCACTTCCGCCTTGCATCTGGCCTGCCTGGCCCTGGGTCTGGGGGAGGGCGACCGTCTCTGGACCAGCCCGATCACTTTCGTGGCGTCCGCCAATTGCGCACGCTACTGCGGCGCCGAAGTGGACTTCGTCGACATTGATCCGCGTACCTATAACCTCTCCGTGGCGGCGCTGGCGCGCAAGCTTGAGCAGGCCGAGCGGGACAACCGCCTGCCCAAGGTGGTGGTGCCGGTGCACCTGTGCGGCCAGTCCTGCGATATGGCCGGCATCGCCAAGCTCGCGGAGCGGTACGGGTTCCGGGTCATCGAGGATGCCTCCCACGCGGTGGGCGGTCGCTACAAGGGCGACTACATCGGTAACGGTCGCTACAGCGACATCACCGTGTTCAGTTTCCACCCGGTGAAAATCGTCACCAGCGCCGAGGGTGGTATGGCGCTCACCACCGACGCGGCGCTGGCCGACCGTATGACCCGGTTGCGCGAACATGGCATCACCCGCGACCCGCAAGCCATGGTCGGCGAGCCGGATGGCCCCTGGTATTACCAGCAAGTGGAGTTGGGGTTCAACTACCGCCTCACCGAGATACAGGCCGCTTTGGGGCTGTCGCAACTTGCCCGCTTGGATGAGTACGTGGCCCGTCGCGAGACGCTTGCGCAACGCTATGACGAGTTGCTCAAGGCATTGCCCCTGGAGCGCCCCTGGCAGCACCCGGACGCTGTTTCCGCCCGGCACCTTTATGTGATCCGGGTTCAAGCCGGGCGTCGCCGCGCCGTCTTCGAGTCCCTGCGCGCCGCTGGCATCGGCGTCAATGTGCATTATATTCCGGTACACACCCAACCCTATTACCGGGCCCTGGGTTTCAGCGCCGGCGACTTCCCGGAAGCGGAGCTTTATTACTCCGAGGCCATCAGCCTGCCCCTCTTTCCGACCCTTGAAGAAGCGGACCAGGGCCGGGTAGTGGCGGCGCTCAAGGAGGCGTTGTCGGCATGAGCGTGGCGATCATCCCGGCCCGGGGCGGTAGCAAGCGCATCCCCGGCAAGAACATCAAACCCTTCCAGGGCCGGCCGATGATCGCCTGGTCGATTCGCGCCGCCCTGGAAAGCGGCTGCTTCCAGCGGGTGATCGTCTCCACCGACGATGAAGGCATCGCCAAGGTGGCCCGGGAGTGGGGCGCCGAAACCCCGTTCATGCGTCCGCCGGAACTCGCCGACGACCACACCGGCACCTTGCCGGTGATTGCCCACGCCCTGGAATGGCTAACCGATCACGGCGAGACCGTGGAAACCGCCTGCTGCCTTTACGCCACCGCCCCATTCGTGCGCCCCGAGGACCTGCGCGCCGGGCGCGACCGTCTCGATCGGGGCGACGTGGACTATGCCTTCTCCGTCACCCGCTATGCCTTTCCGATTCAGCGCGCCTTGCGCGTCACCCCGCAAGGCCGGATAGGCATGTTTCAGCCGGAGCACTTCTCCACCCGCTCCCAGGACCTGGAAGAGGCCTGGCACGACGCCGGCCAGTTCTATTGGGGGCGAGCTCTTGCCTGGCGTGAGCAGCGTCCGCTGTTCAGCGAGGCGGCGGCGCCCATTGAACTGCCCCGCTACCGGGTCCAGGACATCGACACCCCGGAGGACTGGGAGCGTGCCGAGTGGCTGTTCAAAGCCATGCGAGCCGGTCATTCATGAAGGCCCTGTTTCGGGTCGACGCCGCGCCCCATATGGGGAGTGGCCATTTGATGCGGTGCATGACGTTGGCGATGGCCTGGCGCGCGCGGGGCACGGCCTGCCACTTCCTTTGCCGGTGCCAGCCGGGGTTCTCGAGCCGTCCGCTGGAAGAGGCCGGCTTTCCGGTGAGTATTTTGCCGGCGCCGGAGGAGAGTTCCTGGCTGGGTGTCAGTGAACAACAGGACGCGGCGGACAGCCTGCCCATCATCACCGACATCGCACCGGACTGGCTGGTGGTCGATCATTACGCTCTGTCCACGGATTGGGAAGTCCGTGCCCGAGACAACACCGACCGTTTGTTGGTCATCGATGATCTGGCGGACAGGCCCCATTGCTGCGATGTGCTGGTAGACCAGAACCTCGGTCGCGATCAGAGCGATTACCAGGCACTGTTGCCGTCTTCCTGCCAAGTGCTGACAGGGCCGGCCTATGCGATGCTTCGACCGGAGTTCGCTCTTAATCGATCCGCCAGCCTGGCGCGCCGCGCCGATTCCCGCTGTCGACACCTGCTGATCAGCATGGGGGGAAGTGATCCCGGCGGTGCCACTGGCCTTGTGCTTAAAGGATTGAAAGAGTGCCGTTTGCCGGATCTTGAGCGCATCACGGTGATCATGGGGAGCATGGCTCCGGGGCTGGAGCAGATTCGCCAACTGGGCAATTCCTTGCAGTGGCCGGTGGACATGGCGGTGAACGTCGCGGATATGGCAAGCCGAATGGCCACCGCTGATCTGGCCATTGGCGCCGCCGGAAGCTCCGCCTGGGAGCGTTGTGCCTTGGGACTGCCAACCGTGATGGTGATCCTGGCCGATAACCAGAGGGTAGGAGCCCGTGCCCTTGAAGAGAGTGGCGCCGCCGTCACCCTGGGCGGTGTTGACGACATTGCCGTTGACCTGCCTGCTTGCGTAGAGTCATTGCAGGCCCCGGAGCGCCTCCAGGCGATGAGCCGGAAGGCGGCGGCGGTAACGGATGGTTCAGGCGTGAATCGAGTCCTGGACACCCTAATCGGATCTTGATCTGTTACCACATTGCCATGGTCATCCTTACATGCGCCGACGCTATCACTAAGACATATGACCATGAGGGGTGTTGCGGCTCGTGACGGAGCGGGTTTGCTACGTGTCGCGACAACACTTTTCGCAGGAATGGGAGAAACCAATGAGCCAGGATGTTCTCATACGACCGCTTCAAGAGCAGGATATCGATGATGAGTATCTTTCATGGTTTGTGAATGAAGACGGCCATCTGGATTACTTCACTGGTTCTGGTCGGGTTTTTACAAAAAAAATGGTAGTGGACGACTTTCGAGAAGGGCTGGCGGGGAAAAATTGGTTCTATTATATGATAGAGAGTAAAGAAGGGGTCAGGATCGGCAATGTTAAAATTGGGCCTATTGATAAAAAAAATAAAACCTCCGACCTGGTGTGCCTTATTGGGAATCGGGGTTTCTTGGGAAGGGGTATTGCAAGTAAAGCGATAGCGATGGCAAATGAAATCGCGTTTGAGGAATATGATATTCGTCGGTTACAGGGTGGTATGTTCGAAGGAAATATAGGGTCTATTAAAGCCTACACCCGGGCGGGGTGGTTCATAGAGGCGCGGATGAGAGGTTACTACTGGATTGACGGTGTCTCTCAGGATCGGGTGTGTGTTGCATGCCTGAATCCGCGCTATTTCAATGATGTCGACGATAATCAAGGTAATTAAATGGGTCTGCCAACTGATAACCCGTCCATTACGATAAATGGGCGCCGAGTAGCGGAAGATGAATCCCCCTATATTATCGCCGAGCTGTCCGCTAACCATAACGGTAATTTGGAGAACGCCAAGCGCATCATAGAAGAGGCTGCTAATGCGGGCGCAGATGCAGTTAAACTTCAAACCTATCGAGCCGATACCATTACGTTGAATTGCGACAGTGATGCTTTCAGGATTAAGGGAGGGTTATGGGACGGTCGGACTCTATACGATCTTTACGAAGAAGCACATATGCCCTGGGAATGGCACGGGCCGCTATTCGATCATGCACGAAAATTTGATATTACCATCTTCAGCTCACCATTCGACACCACCGCCGTGGACTTGCTTGAGGACCTGGGCGCGCCGGCCTACAAGATCGCATCTTTCGAAGCGGTGGATCTGCCGCTGATCGAATACGTGGCGGCCACCGGCAAGCCAATGATCATTTCCACCGGCATGGCCGACGAAGAGGAAATCCGGGAAGCCATCGATGCCGCCCGGGGCGCCGGCTGCACCCAGTTGGCGGTGTTGCACTGCGTGAGCGGTTATCCGGCGCCGGCGGAGGACTATAACCTGCGTACCTTGGCGGATATGCGCGAGCGTTTCGGCCTGGTTACTGGCTTGTCCGATCACACCCTGGACAACACCACGGCCATCGCCAGCGTGGTATTGGGCGCCAGCCTGATCGAAAAACACTTCACCCTGGACCGCAGTGGCGGTGGCCCGGACGACAGTTTCTCCCTGGAACCCGCCGACCTGGCCGCCCTGTGCCGGGACAGCAAGACCGCCTGGCGCGCCCTGGGTGAGGTGGACTATGGGCGCAAGTCCAGCGAGCAGGGCAACGCGCAGTTCCGGCGCTCGTTGTATTTCGTGAAGCCCCTGCGCCGGGGCGATACCCTCACCGCCGACGCGGTGCGCAGTGTGCGCCCGGGCTATGGCCTGGCGCCCAAGCATCTCAAGGCTCTGCTCGGGCGAACCCTGAGCCGGGACGTGGACGCCAACACGCCGGTGGATTGGGACGCGGTGGAGCCTTGAGAGCCGCTCTTCGCGCCGCGCGGGCCGTGCTGCGCCAGGAACCGGAGTGCTGGCTGGCCTACCTGCACGGCCGTCAATTGGAGAATCTGCCCCACCTGACCCGCACTCCACCGCGTCAGGTCGGGGCCTGGCGGCGGGTGCTGCTGGCGCTGCGTTTCATGGTGCGTGATACCCGGCCCGGCGCCGGGCCCGCCGGCAGGGCACGCTATCTGTTCTATGCCGGTTCCGCCAATCAGGCCCACGCCCTGGAAGGCACCCTGACGGCACTGCGGCGGCGCGGCGAGGAGGTGGTGGCCCTGGGGCTGGGGCATCGCAGCGCTGGCGAAGCCTTTCCCTTCCGCCCGTTCAGCGTCACCGATCTGCTCGGCGGGCTGTGGTTGTTGGCGACCCGGCTGCCGGTCCTGTGGCGTCAGACCCGGGAAGCTCACCCTCTCACCCGGGCCTGGTATTTCGATTTGCTCTGCCGGTGCCCGATTCTGCTGGTGCATTTTCACCGGCTGCTGCGCCTGCACCGGCCGGCGGTGGTGGTCACATCCAACGATCACAGCGTGGACAATCGCTGCCTGCTGGCCATGGCTCACCAGTTGGGTATCGCCACGGTGTACTGCCAGCACGCTTCGGTGAGCCCGCTGTTTCCCGCGCTTAGGGTCAACGTGGCCCTGCTTGACGGCGCCGCCGCACTGGACACTTACCGTCGCTGCGCGGTCAACCGCCCGCCGGGTCCGTTCAGCGCGCCGCGTCCCTGTGTGTTTCTTACTGGCCAGAAGAAGGCGCTGCCCGCCCGGGCTTCGGGCCCGGGCATTGGCATCGCGGTGAATACCCTGGATGACACCACCCGGGTGCGGGCTCTGCTGGAAAGCCTGCGTGGCCGGCCGGTGATTCTGCGCTGGCACCCGCGCCAGGCAGCGGAGCAGGTGGCCGATTTCAAACGTATCCTGGCGGATACGGGGGGCGATTTCAGCGATCCGTCGGAACAGCCGGTAGGCGATTTTCTCTCCCGGCTGCGTGTTCTGATCGCCGGGGATTCGAGTATCCACCTGGAGGCCGCCCTGGCAGGCGTGCGCCCTCTGTATTATCCCATTACGCCCACCGATACTGACGACTACTACGGCTACGTGGCCGCCGGCGTGGCTAACCGGGCCCGAACCCCGGATGAACTGATCGCCTGGCTGGACCAGAATCGGTCACGGCCCGCCGTGGACGGCGACAGCCCGGTGCGCCATTACAGCCACACCTTCGGCACCGAATGGGAGGGCCGCGAGGGCGAGCTGGCCGCCGATATTCTCCAGACCATTCCGGACGCGGACCGTTACCCGGACCTGTTCGGTTACCAAGGCCCGCTCCGGTCCTGAGACCGGGTTCGTTGACTCCCCCCGACCGGCGCGGCATCTTGGCAAGCGCCATGACTCCTTACTCTTCGCGCCTTGCCGGCGATCCCGCCCGTTTGCTCCCGGTTCTTGTCGGGTGCCTTTGTTATGGCCTGCTGATGGGCGCGGCGAGCGCCGCGGTGCCTTCCCTGGAGCTGTGGAGTCAGGATGCCCGCTACCCGTTGGCGTCGTTGGAGCATTCCTCCGGTTTCGTGGCGGCGCCGCCCGGGGTGGCGCTGGCGGACGCTCCGGCCATCCCGCCGGAGGGGCGCGCATTCGGGCTGGCGCCGGATTTCCGTCAGCATCCTCGCTACTGGCTCTACACCCGTGTGGTGAACCGTTCCGAGCAGCGCGACTGGGTGCTGCACGTGAGCAACTTCGGCTTTCGCCAGCCCGGGGTGTTGCTGCTGGACGAGGACGGCGGGCGCCGGCGGCTCGGTTTCGAGCGTACCGGCCCGGGCGGCGATGCTCACATCAATGTGCTGGGGCGAGCGGTGGAGCTGACCCTGGCGCCGGGGCAGGCCCGGTCCCTGGTGGTGGAGCTGAGCGCGACGCATCCCACCTGGCATCCCTATGTCGCGGTGATGAGCGCGCCGGAGTATCAGAGTTGGAGTACCGGCTTGAACATCGCCTTCCTGGTGGCGGTGGGGGTGATTGTCGGTCTGGCGGCGTTGGCGGTGGTGTGCGGCGCGCTTAACGGTGAGCGTGCGTTTTTCTGGGGCGCGCTGTCGTCGTTGCTGATGCTGGCCTATTACCTGGAGCACAGCAGCCTGCCGGCGTTGCTGTGGCGCTCGGACTATCACAAGGGCGGACTGTTCTGGCTGCTGGTTTCCTCGGCGCTGCTGTCGCAGCTGGCATTCGCCGCCAGCTTTCTGCGCGTGGCGCGCGGGGGCGGCTGGTACCGGGCCTTTCTGGGCGCTGGGCTGCTCACCTTGGTGGTGGGGGCGCTGGCGTTGACGGTGCCGTTCGAGGCGCGGGTGTCCTTGTATGTCTTTAACTACGTGATTTTGGCGGTGGTGATCCTCGGTTCCGGCATCGCCCGGGTGCGTGCCGAGGGGCGCTATTACGTGATCTACCTGCTGGGCTGGTTCCCGCTGGTGCTGTCGCTGCTGCAGGTGGCCGTGGTGATCCAGGGATCGTCGGCGCCGGCTCGGGTGATCACCGAGTCCTACAAGATGGTGATCGTGCTCTACATTCAAATCCTGCACATGTTTCTGCACGCGATGGCGTTGATCCTGCGGGTGCGGGCGCTGCGCGAGGAGAAGCTGCGCGCGGAATTCCTGAGCCGGTCCAAATCCCGCTTCATTGCCCAGAGCAGCCACGATCTGAGCCAGCCGTTGCACGCCATGGGCCTGTTTCTGGGGCACCTGCGGCCCTATGTGCGCGATGCCGAGGGGCGCGGCATATTCCTGCGGCTGAAGGCCGCTCACCGGCGCATGAGCGGCTCATTCCAGTCGATCATGGATCTGGGCAAGCTGGAGGCCGGAGCGATCCGGCCGGTGTCCCGGGCGGTGCCGCTGGCCCCGCTGTTGCGGCGGCTGGCCGACGAGTACCGGCCATTGGCCGAGGACAAGGGCCTGCGGCTGCGCCTGCGTGCCCGCGCCGTCACCGTGCAAAGTGATCCTGAGTTGTTGGAGCGGATGCTGCGCAACCTGATCGGCAACGCCATTAAATACACCGACACCGGCGGTGTGCTGGTGGGCGTTCGCCAACGGCGGGGGCGGGTGGTGATCCAGGTATGGGACAGCGGGCGTGGCATCGGTGGCGATGCCCGCGAGCGGGTGTTCGACATCTATCAGCGTTCCGACCAGGGCGGCGGGGAAGAGGGCGCTGGCATCGGCCTGTCCATCGTCAAGCATCTTGCCGAGTTGCTGGATCATCCGCTGAGCCTGGTCTCGGCGCCGGGCCGGGGCAGTTGTTTCGCGGTGGCGTTGGCGCCGGCTTCCGCGCCGCCGGCCCGGCAGCCGGGGCCGGACCATGGCGCGCCTCGCGTGCTGCTGGTGATGGTGCCGGGCCCGGCCCGGGATACACTCGCCGCGCGCATGGAGCGGTGGGGCTGCCGGGTCACCACGGCGCTCTCCCTGACGTGCGCCCGGACGGCGCTGGCCGAGGGCGCGCCAGCGGCCCTGGTGCTGTGCGAGCCGGCTTGCCTGGATGGCAGTGTGTCCCTGCCCGGCGACCCGCTGGCGGTATGCCTGGGAGAGCCCGAGGGCGGTGTGCCGCCGGGCTGGCTGCTGCTGGACGCCGCGGCACCGCCGTCGCGGTTACGAGCGCTGCTTAACGCGGCGTTGCGTCGCGCCGACCCTCCGCCGACCGCGGGTGAGCCGGCCATGGGAGCAGCCGATGACGGTTAGCATACTGATCACCGAGGATCACGAGCTGTTCCGCGATGGGCTGAGACGGCTGGTGGAAGAGGCGGTGCCCGGTGCCCGGATCATCGAGGCCGGCGATTACGCCGCCGCCCGCGCCGCCCTGGCGGCCCATCCTGATCTGGATCTGCTGCTGCTGGACATGCAGATCCCGGGCACCCGGGGCCTGGACGGCCTCAAGGCGATCAAGGGTGACCATCCGGCGCTGCCGGTGGTGGTGATCTCCACGGTGGATCATCAGGCCAGCGTGCAGGGCATGCTGGCCGCCGGTGCCGACGGCTTCATCGGCAAGGCGGTGCCCAAAGCGGTCATGATCCAGGCCCTGCACGCCATCCTCGACGGTGAACTGGTGGTGCTCGGCGCCCGTGAGGTGGACCGCCCGGTGACCCTTTCGCCCCGCCAGTCCGCCACCCTGGAGCTGCTTGCTCTGGGCCTGCCGAACAAGGAAATCGCCACCCGGCTCGATATCGCCCCGGCCACCGTGCGCGAGTATGTCTCCGACCTGCTCGCCCTGTTCGAATGCGACAACCGCACCCAGGTCGTCCTCAAGGCCCGCCGCCTCGGCTTCATCCTCGACTGATCCCGCGATCGGCCCTTGCGAGCCCGACGTGCCGGTTCTACTCTCGACCGTGTGATCTGGAGATCTGTATGCGTTTGAGCGAAGAGCAACGGCAGCGAATTCAACAACTCGTGCAGGCGCACCTGGGCGGCGGCGTCGCTGTGTCGGTGTTTGGTTCGCGGGTGGATGATCGCCGTAGAGGGGGCGATCTGGATCTCTTCATCGAAGCCGACCGCACCGTATCTTTATTGCGGCGAGCCGCCCTTAAAATGGCATTGGAAGAGTCGTTGCGCTTGCCCGTGGACCTGGTTATCACGGAAGCCGGGAAGCCGTTGAGCTCGTTTCAGTCGCTGGCCAAGGCCCGCGCCAGACCCTTGCTGGAGGCTTCCTGATCATGAACGTCCTTGACGAAGAGCGGCGCCATCTATCCCACCTGTTGGAAGCGCTGCAACGTTGCGCCTATTTTCTTGATTACTCAGAGCGCAAGATGGCCTGGCCCCTGCTCGGGGCTGACCTGGCGGCGAAGCGTAAGGATACCGAGTTGTTCGAAACGTTGGCGGCCATCAATGAGCGCTTTGCCAAGCTCCAGGATACCTTGGCGGTGGCCATGCGACACACGGCTCTATTGATGAGCGAAGAGTCGGACAGTTTCCTTAAGGTGCTGTCGTTTTTCGAAAAGCTGGGCGTGCTGGAGTCCTCGGAGGAATGGCAACAGAGCCGCATGGCGCGGAATATCGCAGCCCACGACTACGAAACCAATTACGAAGCCATCGCCGAGCATTTCAATACCCTGGAATCACTGAGTGGCATGTTATTCCGAACCGCCCGTAATCTTGTCGCGCGGGCCGAGGCGGATTTGGGGATCCAACCCGCCACCGGCGACTTCACCCGGGAGTTCGAGCGCCTTTTTGATTAACACGGGCACTCCGCTTCAGTCGCGATGGGGTGTGGCGTCAGACGTCGCCAAGCATGATCTCCCAGGCGTCCTGCAGCTCGCGGATGGCGCGCTCATCATGGAAGATCGCGCCGTTGTGTTCGCGCAGGGCGTCACGCCAGTACTGGCGCAGGGCCGGGTCGCCGGCGATGCTCACCGCCAGCTCCACATAGTGCTCCGGGTCCCGGGCGATCAGGCCGGTCAGGCCCATGCGCCGGTACAGGCCGCCGGTGAAGGCGCCGCGCAGCAGTGGCGAGGGCAGGGTGATCAGTGGCAATGCCATGCCCAGGGCGTCGAAGCTGGTGTTGGCGCCGCTGTAGTGGGGCGGGTCCAGGGCCACGTCCACCACGTCCAGCAGGCCCAGGTAGCGCTCTCGGCTCTGCCGTGGCAGCAGGGTGACGCGCTCCGCCAGAGCGCCCAGGCGTCGTTGCAGGCGCCGGCGCAGGGGCGCGGTCTCGGCGCCTTCCAGGCTGCCGATCAGCAGCACCCGGCCGCGCCGGTCGCGTTCCAGGATGGCCGCCGCCAGCGGGTCGAAATCCGGGTGGATCTTGCGCGGGTTCTGCGCGCACAGATACAGACGCTCGCCGTCCGCCAGGCCGAAGTCGGCCCGCGTCATGGGCCGCTCCGGCGGCATCGGCGGCTCGGCCCAGGTGAACATATTGCCGGGCATGGTGAGCAGGGTTTCCCGGTACAGGTCCTGAGCGTTGTCCGGCTCCGCCAGGTCCGAGGACAAAAAGAAATCCATGCCCGGGATGGCGCTGGTCAGCGGCCAGGCCCAACTGGTGTATTGCAGGGGCGCCGGCCGGAACCAGGGCAGGAAGTAGTTGAACGAGTCCGAGCCCACCTCCCAGTGGTAAAGCAGATCCAGCCGCGCCGCGCGCAGTTGCCCGGCGGCCTCATCCACCCGCGGGTTGAGCGCTAGCCAGTGGAGGCCATCGTCGCCCAGCGCCGCCCGGGTCCGGTGGAGGGCAGGGCGGGTCACCGCCACCACGATCTCGAAGCGTTGCCGGTCCAGGCGCGGCAGCACCTCCCGCACGCTGCGGATAAAAATACCCTCGTGCCCATGGTTGACTACGAAGCCGATGCGTCGGCGCTCGCCGCCGGAGCGCGGCGCCGGCGGCTCGAAGGCCGGCAGGCGCGGCGCCAGCAGGTCGGCGTGGGCGGTTTTCAGGGCGCGGTCGGCGCGGCCCTGGTACATCAGGGTGGGCGGCGGCTCGGCGCCACTCAGGTGCAGCAGGGCCGGGTCCAGCTGGCCGGGCCGTTCCCGCCAGCGCCCCAGGGTGGCGGCGTAATCGTCCCGCCAGGCGTCGATGGCGGCGTTGTCGTCGAACACCTCCGGGCGCAGCAGGTCCGCGTGCAGGGCATGCCACCAGTGAGCCGGGCGCAATCCGGCCACGCGCCGGTAGGCCGTGGCGGCCTCGTCCACGCGGCCCTGGCGTTCCAGGGCCACGGCCAGGTTGAGATGAGCATCCGGGTAGTCCGGGTTCAGCGCCAGGGCGTCGCGCAGCGGTGCCTCCGCCTCGCCGGGGCGCAGCAGCAGAATCAGGGCGCTGGCCAGGTTGTTGAGGGTGCGGGGTTGGCGTGCTGGCGGCAGGTGCTGAAGCGCGCGCCGGTAACTGGCCACGGCGTCCTCTTCGCGGCCGCTGTCGAGCAGGGCGTTGGCCTGGTTATACCAGCCGTCGCCATGGTCCGGCTGGCGGCGCAGCGCCTCGCGGTACACCGCCAGAGCATCCTCCAGGCGGCCAGCGCCGCGCAGGGCCAGGGCCAGGTTGAAGCGCGCCACGGGCAGATCCGGCAGCCGCGCCACCGCGTTTTCCAGCACCGTCACCGCCTCGTCGAAGCGGCCCAGCCGGCGCAGAATCTCCCCGTGGTTGATCACCGCCGCCGGCACCTTGGGGTAGCGCGCCGCCAGCGGCGCCAGCAACGCCAGGGCCTCCTCAAGCCGGCCGGCGCCGGCGTGGTCCAGGGCGCGTTTGAGAATGTGTTCCGGGTTTTCGTTCATGGGCGGCCACTATACCGTCATCCGCGATTCCGCCGCCTCCCGAACAACACCAGAGCGAGCAGCGCAAGCAAACCGGTGGAACCACCGCCACCACCACCGCCGCCGCCATCCCCGGGCGCGTCTTCCACGCTCAGGGTGCGTGCCCGCAGCGTGGAAGGGCCACCATCCTCCTGGGCGAACCACACCACCGTGGCGGTGCCATCGCCGAGCACCACCTCGGTGTTCAGGGAATGATCCACCGCTTCCGGAATGGTGGAGGTCGCCACCACCGCCGCGCCGTCGTCCAGGGGCGCGCCATCGCGGAACGCCATCACCCGGCTTTCGCCGCCGTTTTCGTCGGGCAGGGCCTGGCTCCAGCCCACCACCACCAGGCCGTCGCCGTCGGAGGCCAGGGACGGCCCGCCGGTATCCAGGCCGCCGGTTGGCACCGCCAGCGTCTCGCCGGGGGTGCCGTCGGCGGCCCAGTGCCGGCCCTGCATGGTCAGGGTTTTGACATGGTCCGGCCACACCTCCTGGGACCACATCGCCAGGAAGCCGCCGTCCTCATCGGCGGCCAGGGCCGGCTGCCTCTGGTCCAGGCTGAGGCCCGCTTCGCTACCATCATCCAGGCGGAACGGCTCGGCCTCCAAAGCGGTACCGTTGAGATTGAATCGGCGCCCCAGAACCACATCGCCGCCGGCCGACGAAACATACGCGGACCAGGCCGCCATCAGGGTATCGCCTTGCAGCGCCAGGGCCGGGGCTCCGTTCTGCGCCTCGCCGAGAACGAAGAAGTCGCCCATCGCCGTGCCGTCCGCGTTGAACGCCAGCGCCCGGTATTCCGGCGCCGCGTCTTCGTGGTACCAGGCCAGCAGGAAGCGGCCGTCCGCGTCCATGGTGACGGCGGGCAGGCATTGGTCGCCACTGCCGGCGTTCACGTAATTCTGCTCGTCGGTCAGCGAGCCGTCCCCGGCGATCCGCGAATAGGACACAGCAATACAGTCGTCGTTCAGCGCGAGGGACCAGGCCGCCACCAGATCGCCGTCGTCGTCGGCGGCCAGAGCCGGGTCGCGCACGTCGATGGAGGAGGCGTTGCCCGCGTCCAACGACATCACATCGCCGAGCAGGTCGCCGTCGGCCTCAAAGCGCCCCAGTTTGATGATCTCGTGGTCTTCGTCATCGGCCTCGTACCACAGCACCGCGAAGCGACCGCCTGGCAGGGCCGCCACCTCGAAGTCCTCGATCTGGTAGCCCTCCGGCGCGGCGTACAAATCCACCGTTGGAGCGGCGTCGTCGAGCAGCGAAGCGGCGCCCACCGGCGCGCACAAAACGGCGGAGCACACCGCCACGGCCAGCGGCGTGCGCTGGAAATTCAAGTAAGACACGGAAATTCACCCCCGGAGTAAGGTTGCAAAAACACGCTTACTCTAGAACCGCCCCCGCGCCGGCAGTACCCGACAAATGTCGGGTGCATTGTTACAGGACATCCTGCGGATACCGCAAGCCATGCTTTGTCGTCCGTGAACGGCGAGTAGGATGAAAAGGTATATCCTGGAATTGTTGTCAATTGACAACAAAAGGGGAGAGAGCGATCCTTTGCAAGGAGGCGATGTGAGCCGGAAAAAGCACCCCAAGCGTGTATTGGAGCTTTCTGTTCGTTACGCGGAGCAGCATGGATGGCGTGTCAGGCCCACGGGAAAGAGCGCCCATGCCTGGGGCATTCTTGAATGTCCGAATAACGATGCCGGCTGCCGATGCGGAAGATTTTGCCGTGTCAGTATTTGGTCGACGCCGGCTAATCCGGAAGCGCATGCCCGGGCTTTACGCAGGGCCGTGGATGGTTGTCTGTACAGGCGGTCAGGAGCAGATGATGACGATGTATGAGTTTCAGGTGCATTTCGAGTTGCCATTGGAGCAGCCGGATTCCGAACAATGGCTGGATGCTCTCTTCGAAGCGGGATGCGACGATGCGATCGTGGGCTTGGCTCGGCCCGGCTATTTATCGTTGGATTTCAGCCGCGAAGGTGAGCAAGCCATGACGGTCGTTCATTCCGCCGTGCGGGATGTACAAACCGCGATCCCGGGGGCGCATCCACAATCCGTCGGCCCTGATCTGCTCAACCTGTCAGGCATCGCCGAGTGGTTATCAGACAATCGCATTGCCATCACGCGACAAGCAATGCGCAAGTATGCGTCGGGGGAGTTGCGCCGCTCTCGTTCACGCTTTCCGGCGCCGAGAGTCTTTGATTCCGTGCCCCTATGGCATGCCCATGATGTTCTGGCATGGATGGAACAGAACGGAAAATTAGTGAAGGCCGATCAAGCGGCGGTGAAAACGATGCTCGATCTTACCGGGGTCAGTAAAGCCATCAATGCAGCTGCGGAATTCCTGAGATTGCGGGCAGGAGATCCGGTGTTGGCGGAGCAGGCCTGGAACATCATGGAAATTCAGACGGCGTTACGGGCTCATTCGGCGGAAGGTTGACGCCCCGGCGGTTGCCATTGGTGGGCGCCGACGCCGGGGGCAAGAATCCGGCGGTAAGCAGGGGCGGCAGGGCGGTGGTGATATCGCTGCTGCCGCCACTGGCTCGTGTACGGTTCCGGGCCGCGACGATGCTACCGGCGGGTCCGCCGCCCCGCCATCAGCAACATCAGGCCAAACATCCCGAGGAAGTTAGCGCCGCCTCCACCGCCACCGCCACCGCCCGCTGCCGGATTCGAAGCGGCCTCCGGCAGCGTCAGCGAGCGTGCCCGGATGCTGTACTCCAGATCGGCGTTCTGTTCGTACCATACGGCGGTGGCGGTGCGGCCGTTAAGCACCACCTCCGTGTTCGGCGAGTAAAAATAATCCCCCTGGGTATAGGACCCGACGGTAACGGCGTCATCGCCCAGGCGTTGACCGTTCTGGAAAGCCGTGACCCGGCTGAATCCATCGGCGTGGTCGAGACGTGCGCTCCAGCCCGCGAGGATCAAGCCTTGCTCATTGGTGGCCAGTGAAGGGGCAACCGCGTTGCCGCCCAGGGTTTCCATACCATCGCCGCCTATATTGTCATCGCTGAACACGAGCTCCGCGCGGGCGGTACCGTCGGCGGCCCAGCGCTGGCCGTGCTGGCTGTCCACGAGCTCATCGTTGAGGGCTCGCGTCTGGTGCCACATGCCCAGGAATCCGCCGGCGGGGTCCTGAACAAGTACCGGTGAGGTTTGAATCACGGCGTGGTCCGGGGCGCCGTTATCCAGGCGGAAATTCGCGTTGCCCAGGGCGGTGCCGTTCTGATTGTAACGGCGTGCCATTACCGGGTAGTCCGGCCCGACATCCGCGGTCCAGGCCACAGCCAGGGTGTCGTCCCGCAAGGCGAGAGCTAACCCTGGAAAGATGGCGAGCGCTGGCGCCACCTCGAAGGACGGGGCGATGGTGGAGCCGTCGGCATTGAACGTCTGGACCACGTACGCCGGAGAGTTGGTGGCTGATTCATGGCGCCAGCCGAATGCGTAGCGACCATCGTCGTCCATTGTGACCCGAACCTGGCAGTCACTTCCGGAGCCGGCATCATGGGACAGGGACTGTGGACTTGCGATGGTGTCGTCGGCGTCGACGCGAGTGTAGCCCAGAGTGCCGCAGCCGCCATCGTTGAAATCCCAGGCCACGACAAGGTCGCCGTCGTTGTCGGCGGCCACCACCGGGTTGTTTGGACCGCCGCTAGAGGACGGAGAACCGGACAACAGTTCCAGGACGTCGCCCTCGGCGTTGCCGTCGGCGTCAAAGCGAGCAAGCCGCACGTGGTAAAGGCTCGTGTCGCTGTCGTACTCGGACCAGACCAGCGCGAACAGGCCGTCGGGCAGGCCGGCCACGTCGAAGCCATTAATGCTGATGGCCTCGGTCGGGGCGTACAGCTCCACCATCGGCGAGGCGTCGTCGAGCAAGGAAGCGGCGCCTGCGGGCGTGGACAAAACGGCGGCGCCCACCGCCAGGGCCAGCGGCGTGCGTGAAAACACGGGCAGTGACATGAGAATCCCCCTCAGGATCAGTGTTGTTATGAGCGGGGGATGGTGGCAATAAATTGCACAGGTAGCGGTTAACCGGCGCACGGTTTTGGGGCGCCTTGGTGAGATCGCGACTGAAGCGGAACGCCGCCCGGCCGCTCCTACAACAGTAGATCGCGGTAGGAGCGGCTTCAGTCGCGATGGCCCGGCGAGCGCCGGGCCGGGAGGGGGTTACCGTCGAACGCGGCGGCGTAGGGCAAGCAGGCCCAGGCCGAGCAGGCTGAGCAGGCCGGTGGTGCCGCCACCGCCGCCACCGCCGGAGCCGCCGTCATCGGAGCCGCCGTCGTCACCGCCGCCACCTTGGGCGTCGGACACATTCAGCGAACGGGCTTCCAGGGTCTGCCCGTCGGCGCCGTACCAGGCCACCAGGGCGGCGGTGCCATTGAGGGCGACGCGGGGCGCGCCGTCGGTGCCCAGAGCGGCCAGGTCGGCGAACTCCCAGTCCAATTCACCCAGGCGCTGGCCGTTGGCGTCGAAGGCGATGGCCCCGGCCTCGGGTGCCTGGCCGGCGGGCTGGTAGCTCCATACCGCCACCATCTGGCCGGCCGCGTTGGTGGCCACGCCGGGCTTGCTGAAACCTTCCTCCGCCTCGGCGGCCAGCAGCAGAGCGTCACCGGCGCTGCCGTCGGCGGCCCAGCGCTGGGCGCGCAGGGAATAAGCCTCGCCCGCCTCGGCGTCCGGAGCATGCTGGCGCCAGGCGCCCACGAAGCCGCCTTCCCGATCCCGGGCAATGATGGCGCCGGATTGGATCACGCCGTCGCCGAAGTCGGCGTCGTTGTCCAGGGCCATATTGCTGTACTGGTCGCTGCTCAGGTTGATGGATGAGTTGCGCAACAACTGGGTCTGCCCGCCGTTGTGAAAGGCGATGGCCACGGCGCCTTCGCCCTGCAGGCTGGCATGGCCCAGCCGTACCCCGTTGGTGGAGGCGTAGCGGTAGACCTGGTCGCTGATCGGGGTGCCGTCCGCCATGTAGGGGCGCAGGCCCAGTTGCTCCATGGGCTGGCCGCTCACGACGCTGGTCCAGGTCACCAGGAAGTCGCCGTCATCGTCCATGGCCACGTCCAGGGCGCAGGCCCCCATGACGTAATTCTGGTAAGGCACCGCCGGCTCCGCCACGGCGTCGTCCGCGCTTACCCGGGTGAAATGCAGGCCACCGCCGCATTCCTCGGGGAACTGCGAGGTACTGCTGCTCTCCCAGCCCACCACCAGATTGCCGCTCTGGTCGGCGGCCACGGAGGGGCGGCCCATGCTGCGCGAGCTGGCCTGTTCATGGACCAGGAAGGCATCGTCCAGCGGCAGGCCTTCGTCGTCGTAGCGGCGGGCCATCAAGCGATCCTGGGCGCTGTCGTCGTGCTCGGCCCACACCGCCACGAAGCCGTCCGGCGTGGCGGCCAGGTCGAAGCCGGTGAAGGTAACACTGCCACTCAGAGCGCGCAGGGTGAGGGTATCGTCGGTGGCGCCGCCGGCCGGTGCCGCCAACACCAAGGAGACCGCCGCGGCCAGAGGCGCGCGCCGGAAGTAAGGCAAGGACATGAGAGTTCCCCGAAACAAACATATATCGTTGCGGGAGCCGCGATCCTTGCCCCCGCGCGAGGACAAGACGTTACCGTGAATCCGCCGATCGCGCGGTTAACCGGCGCACGCTTCCGGGGACCCCAGCATGCGCCGGATCAAAACGGTTACCTGGGCGAGCGCCTGATCCTCACTCATCTCCCCATGGGGGTTATACCAGTACGCCATGCGGTCGCACTGGCTGAGCACGGCCAGGGTCACCACCTTGGGGCTGACGGGACCGTCGTCGGGTACGTAGTCGCGTACCAGATCCTGCACCTGATGGCGGTAGCCCGCCATGCGCTCGCTAAAATGGCGAGCGGCGTCGTCGGGAAGGAACATGCGCGCGAACTGAGGGTCGATCAGGCGGTCGTTGGCGCGGGCGATGAGCCGGTGGCGCATCTTATAGCGCGCATGGCGGTCGATCACCGTGAAAAGGCGTGATCCCCGGGGCACCGCCTCAATCCCATCGAGAATATAGGAGAAAAAATCGTCCATCCCCAGATCGATGGCTCCGACCAGGAGCGCTTCCTTGGAGGGGTAATAGTTATAGAGCGTGGGCGCCTTGAGACCGACCCAACTGGCCAGTGTGCGCATGTTGAGATTCTCGTAGCCCCGCTCCGCGAACAGGGCGATGGCGGCCACCAGAATACGGCTTTGCATGGTGCCGCCGCCCGCGCGCCGGGAGACCTCTTCAAGATCCTTCTCGATGTTCTCGCCCAGGTAATGCGGGGTGCCGCTGTCCTCGGGCAGCCGCGCGCCGTTGCGCGAGCGTCGTGTCGTGGTTCGTGTCATGGCGCCATTCTTGGTGAATTCGTGGTAAAAATCCACGCTAGGCTGTTTTTCGCGGACGATGGCGGGAAAGCGATAGCAGTTCCCCCATGATGCCGCGCCGGAAGGTCAGCACACACAGCACGAACACGATCCCCATGATCATCATCACCGATTCTCCCAGGGTGGAGAACCAGGCGAAGCCGGTCAGGCTGGCCAAACCCGCTCCCAGGGCACCCATCTTGTTTTCCAGGGTAACCAGTGCCAGGGCGCCCACCACGGGGCCGGAAAGGGTGCCCAGCCCGCCCACCAGGGTCATCAGCAATGCGTGGCCGGAGGTCATCCAATGCACGTCGGAAAGCGTGACGAAACCCAGGCTGATCGCCTTGAGCGCGCCGGCCAGGCCGGTCAGCGCGGCGGACAGGGTAAACACGATCAGTTTGTAATGGTTCGGATGGTAGCCCAGCGACACCGCCCGGGGTTCATTGTCCTTGATCGCCTGCAGGGCCTGCCCGAATGGCGAGTACACCACGCGGGCGATAAACAAGAAGGCGGCCACCGAGATGACCAGCACCGTGTAGTACATGGTCAGATCGTCGTGCAGGTCAAGCAGTCCGAACAGCCGGCCCCGATCAATGCCCTGCAGCCCGTCCTCGCCCCCGGTCTGTGGTAACTGCACGCACAAAAAGTAGACCATCTGCGCCAACGCCAGGGTGATCATGGTGAAGTAGATACCCGAGCGACGGATTGATATGAAGCCCATCACCACGCCCAACAGCGCGCCGCTGCCGAGGCCGGCGAGCAACGCCAGCTCCGGGGAAAGCTGCCACATCTTGACCCCGTAGCCAGCCACGTAACCGCCCACCCCAAGAAAAGCCGCGTGGCCCAGGGAGGCCAGACCGGTGTAGCCAAGCAGTAGATGGAAGGCACAGGCAAACAGCGCATAGCACAGTAGCTTTGTGCCCAGCACCGGGTACAGGCCAGCCCACGGCGCCACCACCAAGGCGAACAACAACATCGCGTAACCGCAAGTGCGCAGGGAAGGGAAAGCGCTCATTCGCCACCTCCAAATAATCCGTTCGGGCGCACCATGAGCACCAGCACCATGACCAGGAACATCACCATCGAGGAAGCCTCCGGGTAGTACACCTTGGTCAACGCCTCCACCAGCCCCAGGCCGATGCCGGTAACCACGGTGCCGAGAATCGAGCCCATGCCGCCGATCACCACCACCGCGAATACGATTACGATCAGGGTTTGGCCGGTCAGCGCGGAAACCTGCATTACCGGCGCCGCGAGCACGCCGGCGAAAGCGGCCAGCGCCACCCCGAAGCCGAATGTCAGGCTCACCATCATTGGTACGTTGACGCCGAACGCCTCCACCAGGCTGGCGTTCTCAGTGGCGGCGCGCAGGTAGGCGCCAAGCCGGGTCCGTTCAATCATGAACCAGGTAGCGCCACACACCAGCAGGGAAGCGACAATCACCCACAACCGATAATTGGGCAGCATCAGGAAGCCGAGGTTGGTGACGCCGGCGATGGGCGGCGGGCCGTAGGGGCGCCCGGATACCCCATAAGCGGACCGTACCGCTCCTTCGATGATCAGCGTCAGCCCGAGGGTAAGCAGCAGACCGTAGAGATAATCCAGGTGGTAAACGCGGCGCAGAAACAACCGCTCCAGCAGGATACCGAACGCGCCGACGATCAACGGCGCCATAACCAGCATCACCCAGTAATTGATGTTGAAATAGTGTAGCCCGGCCCAACTCAGCAGGGCACCGAGCATGAACATGGCACCATGAGTGAAATTGATCACGTGCAACATGCCGAAGATTACCGCCAGCCCCAGGCTAAGCACGGCATAGAAGCAGCCATTCACCAGGCCGATCATCAGTTGCGCCATCAACGCCGTGATGGGCACGCCGAACAGGTCCATAGCGTTACCTTGTTATCGTTATCGGGTCAGACACTGAGCAGCCGGGAGACCCGGTCCGCCTGGTCCTCGAGTTGCACCGGCGTCAATGTCTCGATGATGCGCCCGTGCTCCATGAACAGAAGCCGGTCGCACAGCGCGGCGGCGAAATGAAAGTTCTGTTCCACCAGAAGAATGGTGTAGCCACGCGAACGCAGTGCCCGGATCGCCTCACCCAAGGTGTCCACGATCACCGGTGCCAGCCCTTCGGAGATTTCATCGAGCAATAACAGCTTTGCCCCGGTGCGCAGGATGCGTGCCAGCGCCAGCATCTGTTGCTCGCCGCCGGACAGTGCCTTGCCGGGGCTGTGTCGCCGCTCCGCCAGGTTGGGGAAAAGCTGGTAAATTTCGTCCAGAGACAACCCGGGCGAGCCGTTGTCGAACAGCGGCGGCAGTTTCAGGTTTTCCTCGCAGGACAGGCTGGCGAAGATGCCGCGTTCTTCCGGGCAATAGCCGATCCCGTGTCGTGCGATGCGGTAGGTGGGTTGGCCCAGGGTTTCCTCGCCGAACACCCGGATCGAACCCTGGCGGCGGCCGGTGAGCCCGAGAATGGCGCGCAAAGTCGTGGTGCGCCCGGCGCCGTTGCGTCCCAGCAGGGTTACCGCCTCACCGGGCAGCACCTGGAAGTCCACGCCTTGCAACACCAGGGACTCGCCGTACCAGGCGCGCACATTGTCCAATACCAAAGCCGGTGTGCCGCTCATGCCGCCGCGCCCCCTTGCCGTCCGCCGCCCAGATAGGCACGGGTGACCTCCTCGTTGCGGGACACCTGGTGGTAATCGCCGCTGGCAATCACCCGACCGCGCTGCAATACCGTCAGGGTATCGGCGATGCTCGCCACCACTTTCATGTTGTGCTCCACCATCAGCACGGTACGGCCCGCGGATACCGTCTTGATCAGCGAGGTGACACGCTCCACGTCCTCGTAGCCCATGCCCTGGGTGGGTTCGTCGAGCAGCATCAGCACCGGGTCCATGGCCAGAGTGGTTGCCAGTTCCAGGGCGCGTTTGCGCCCATAGGGCAGGGCGCCGGCGGCTTCGTCAGCCAGCGTCGCCAAGCCCACCTGGTCGAGCAGGGTCAACGCTTCCTCATTGAGCCGGTCGAGCACCCGCGCGCTACGCCAGAAATGAAACGAAACCCCCAGCTTGCGTTGCAGAGCCAGCCGCACGTTGTCGAGCACGCTGAGCCCGCCAAACACCGCCGAAATCTGAAACGAGCGCACCATGCCGCGCCGGGCCACCGCCTTGGCGGGAAGGTTGGATACCGGCTCGCCGTTGAAGTGGATTTCCCCGGCACTGGGTTCGATAAAGCGCGTCAAAAGGTTGAACAGGGTGGTCTTGCCGGCCCCGTTGGGGCCGATCAGTGCATGGATATGCCCGGATTGCACCGCCAGGTCCACGCCGTCCACTGCGGTGAAGCCCTTGAAGCTTTTGCGTAATCCCCGGGTCTCCAGAACCGGGGCGCTCATGCCCCGCCCCCGGTGACCAGCGAGCAGCGGGACTCGGACAATGGCTGGTAGGCCCGTTCGGCGGGGATGGTTTCCAGCCGGCGGTAGTAATCCCAGGGGCCGCTGGATTGAGCTGGCGTTTTCACCTGGTACAGATACACATCGTGGATCATCTGCCCGTCGGCGCGCACTCGTCCGTTACGCGCGAACATATCGTTGATCTCCCGGCCATGCAGATCGGCGAGCACTGCTTCGGCATTATCGCTGCCAAGGGTCTGCACGCTGGTCAGGTACTGGGTAATCGCCGAGTAGGTGGCGGCATTGAGCATGTTGGGCTTGTTGCCGGTCTTCTCCTGGAAACGGGCGCTCCAGGCTCGCGACGGCTCATCCTGGTCCCAATAGAAGCCCTCCACCAACAACATGCCCTGGGTGGTGGCCAGCCCCAGGGCGTGCACGTCGGTCATGCTCGCCGACAGGCCAACGATCTTCTGCTGCTGGTTGATGCCGAACTCATTGGCCACGCGGATCGCATTGTGCAGGTCGGCGCCGGCGTTGGCGATGCCGATCACCTGGGCACCGGAGCTTTGTGCCTGCAGCATGAAGGACGCGAAGTCCGAGGCGCCCATCGGATGGTGAAGCGAGCCCAGCACCTTACCCCCGGCACCCTCCACCGCCTTGGTGGCGTCGTATTCGATGGCCTTGCCCAGGGCGTAGTCCACCGTCACGAAGTACCAGGTCTTGTAACCCTGGTCGGTGAGGGTGCGCCCCAGGCTGTTGGCCAGGGAGTAGGTGTCCCAGGCGTAGAACACGGTATTGGGTGAGCACTGCTCATTATTGATCGCCGTCGAGCCGGAGCCGGTGACCATAAGCACCCGGTTCTTGTCCCGCGTCACCTCGGACACTGCCAGGGCCACCGCCGAATTGATCACATCGGTGATCATGTCCACGCCCTGGGTGTCATACCATTCTCGCGCGCGGCTGGCGGCCACGTCGGTTTTGTTCTGATGATCGGCGGTTACCAGCTCCACCTTGAAGTCCGGCTCATGGGCGGCGACGAAGTCATCCACGGCCATACGGGCCGCCGTGACCGCGCCTTCGCCACTGAGATCGGAGAAGATCCCGGACATATCCGACAGAACGCCGATCTTCACCGTGCCATCGGAAATTTCGGCCGCGCTGGCGCCGCTAGACAGCAGGACCAGCCCCAAAAGACCATGAAGAATTGAATTGCGCATGATGCTTCCTCGTTATTGTTGTGATGATGGTGTTAACCGACGGCGCGCACCGGGGCGCCGACCACTTTGGCGGCCCAGTCGCCAATGGCTTTCAGGGTGGTTTCCGTCTCCGGCAGGAACGGGAATAGTGGGTACACATGCACGGAGTCCCGTACCGGCAGCATGGTTACCTCCATGCCGGCTTCCCGCGCCCGGTCCAGCAGCCGTGTGCTGTCGCTGTACAGGGATTCTCCTTCCACCGCCGACAGGAACAGTGGCGGCAGGTCGCGCAAATCCCCGAACAATGGTGATACCAGAGGGTCGCGTGGCTCATGGGCCTGAAAATAGGACGCCGCCATCAAAGCCAGGGTGTCGCGGTTGGCGGCCGGGTCCTCACCAGCGAATTCCTTGATGCTCGGGCCGGACAGCGTCAGGTCGGTGAACGGGCAGATCGCCACGATCCCCGCCGGCAGCGGATCGCCAGCCATCTTCAACGCCAGCGCCAGGGCCAGCGCCAGGCCGCCACCGGAGGATTCGCCGCTCACGATCAACCGTGACGGCGCCACCCCGGCGCGGACCAACCCGCGGTAGGCATCCATGGCGTCGTCCAGCGCGGCCGGGTAGGGCGCCTCCGGTGCCAGCCGGTAGTCCACCGTCAGGCATTCACCGCCCACCGCCTGGGCCAGCCGTCCCGCGTATTCCAGGGAGCTCCGGGCCGAGCCGAGCATGTAGCCGCCGCCGTGGAAGTGCAGCACCACGGGACCTTCTTCGCTTGCCGCCGTGTTCGCGTCGCGCACCCGGAATGCCGGTACGCCGCCCAGCTCAGCCTCTTCCACCCGGGTGCTTTCCGGCACCGGGAAATGAGTGGTCAGGAAGCGGTCGTAACCCTCGCGCATGCCGTCATGGCCGCGCGCCACATCCTCCGCGGTAAATGCCCCTTTCCAAAGATCGAAGGCGCGCTGGCTCTCCGCCCGTGCCATGCGCTTGGCTTCACGGGTGGCGGACAATCCCAACACCTCGCCGGCCGGGCGCTCGACCTCCTCAAGCACGTTGTACTCCCACACGAACGACCAGGTCGCTTCCGCCATCGGATCAATGTGCTGCATGCCTTTCCAGCGTCCGTTCCGGGCCTTGATCCGTTCCGGGTCGGACTCATGCACCATCTTCACCATCGCCCGCGCGCCGGACTGAACCCGGGTGGTACGCGGGCGGCGCCGCTGCTCGTATTCCCGCAGCCCGGCGAGCGGATCATCACGATGGCGCTCCAGCATGGTGGCCAGCACCCAGGCATCCTCCATGCCCTGGCAGGCGCCCTGCGCCAGGAACGGCACCATCGGATGGGCGGCATCCCCCATCAGGCTTACCCGCCCCTCGGTCCAGCGATCAATCGGGTCGCGGTAGAACATGCCAGTGATAAAGGCGCTGTCGATCTGGTCCATCATCGCTTGGGCGCGCGGTTCCAGGTCCGAGAACGAAGCCCGCAACTCATCGATGTCGCCGCTTTCCGTCCAGGATTCCCGGTGCACCTCTCCGGACGGTACCGAAGCCAGAATGCTGTAAAGCTTGCCGGGCCGGATCCAGTAAGTGATCAGAGTGCGCCCGGGGCCGAACCAGTAGTTACCCCGCTCCGGCAGATCAATGCCTTCCAGCTTCTCGGCGGGAATCAGTGCCCGCCACATCAGGATGTTGGAAAACTGGACGTCGTCGTCGCCAAACAACTGCTGGCGGATCACGGAATGAATGCCGTCGGCGCCGATCAGCACATCGCCACGCAGGGTCTCGCCATCTTCCAACCGCACGGTGACGCCGCCCTCGTCCTGCTCGAACCCGGCGCAGCGGCTGCCCAGGCGAAGCCGTTCAGAGGGCAGGGCGTTGGCCAGTATCTCGATGAGATCGGCGCGATGGACGTTGTACAGCGGTGCGCCCCAGCGACGTGTACCCGCGTCACCCAGAGGGGCCACCCAAAGCAGCTTGCCGTTACCGATATCACGCATATCGAACGATCCCGGCACCACCGAGATGTCCGCCACGGCCTTCTCAAGCCCCAGTTCCCGCAGCACCACCGAGCCATTGGCGGCAATCTGAATACCCGCGCCAATCTCGGTGAGGCGGGGTGCCTGCTCGATGATGGTCGCGTCGATGCCCTTGTGGCGCAGGGCGATGGCGGCGGTCAAACCGGCGATGCCGGCACCCACGATCAGGACGTGCATGGTGCGTCTCCCTTGTTGTTGTCCTTATCAATTCGCTACGAACGAATGTTCGTACGTGCCTCGGGGAGTGTTGATCCAACGGTCTGAAAGTGTCAATAGAATTTGTGCGACCGGATAGTCACACAAAAAAAAGCGCCGGTGGGGACCGGCGCTGGGAATCCGAAGTCACAACCCGAGTTCCCCCCAAGGGTGTGATTCGGTGGCTTAGCGGATTTGCACTATTGCAGCCCTGGCAGTGTGACGCCATTCGCAATTTTCATTGTTTTCTGTCCCCTTTTTAAGAAAAAGGAATGAGAGCGAGGGCGAATTTGTTCCACATTATGGGACTCGGGGGGTTTTTAGCCCGTTATCGGGCGTTCTCCCTAGGGCTTGTTCTCAGCTCATGCCAACCCGGGTTACCGGTCCAGAATTCGCTCCCCGCGCCAATCGGCAAAAACCACCCCGAAACGGCGAAAAGCCCGCCTTTAAAACCGCCGAATAGAGAAAAAAGCATTAGGTTAAAATAAGAGTTTAAGCCGACCTTCGTCTCCCCTGAATGGGGGCTGCCAAAAGGTCAACGTCTGTGTTTTCATGCACTTAGCGGCCCGCCGGTTATCATGGCGTTACCATTGAAGAGTATTCATATGTGATATTGATCACATAAACAAAGTGCACTAGCATCGAGGCATCTTTTACGGGGGGCCGTAAAACAATGTTTACACATTTGAACGTGGATACGGGAGAATTCGCGAACCGTTCGCGTTATTCTTTCACGGTCACTTCACGGTCATGAATCATCGCCAAGATGGCGTCCTGCCATCGTTCCCGGCATGGCTCGTGAACGGCATAAAGGAACCGCCTGGTGAGACACCCGGGCAGCCACCCAACTATGGAAGTAGGGTATGAATGACTCAGCCTGGTACGTGGTGCAGTGCCGCGCCAACCAGAATTTCCGCGCCCAGGAAAACCTGGAAAACCAAGGCTTCACCTGCTTCCAGCCCCGGCTCCGCGTGGAAAAACTCCACGCCGGCCGCCGCACCCACCGCACCGAACCCCTGTTTCCCGGTTATCTGTTCATCCGCTTCGAGGAATACGGCCCCAGCTGGCACACCGTGCGCTCCACGCGCGGCGTCAACAAGCTGGTGGCGTTCGGCGAGCGGCCGGCGCGGGTGCCCGGCAAGGTGGTGGATGCATTAATGCAAAACAGCCGGGCCCGGGAGCAGGGCAGCGACGCCGAGCCGGCGATCCGTCCCGGCGACCGGTTGCGCATCGAGCGCGGCCCCTTCGCCAACCTGGAAGCCACCTTCCACGGTTACAAAGGCGAAGAGAGAGCCATCGTTCTGCTGGACATGCTGCACAAGCAGCACCGGCTCAACCTGGCCCTCAAGGACGTGCGGCCCCTGGCGGCGCACGCCTGACAACCGGCGCGGCCGCTGCCGCGCCCACGGATGGATCACCGTTCTCGGGGAACAGACGGCAAACCCCGTGGCGGTAGCGTGCCCGAACGGCGGGGGGCTGCTATGCTCTCGCGCCAGAGTCATATTGGGGAACGAAAGGAATGCGCATTACCGTATTCGGCACCGGCTACGTGGGCCTGGTGACCGGAACCTGCCTGGCGGACGCCGGCCACGACGTACTCTGCGTGGACGTGGACCCGGCCAAGGTGGAAGCCCTCAAGCAGGGCCAGGTGCCCATCCATGAGCCCGGCCTGGCGCCCATGGTGGCCCGCAACCTCCGCGAAGGCCGCCTGAACTTCACCACCGATGCCGAAGCCGGCGTCGCTTTCGGTGGCCTGCAGTTCATCGCCGTGGGCACGCCTCCGGACGAGGACGGCTCCGCGGATCTGCGCTATGTGCTTACCGTGGCCGCCACCATCGGCCGTCACCTGGACGGCTACAAACTGGTGATCAACAAGTCCACCGTGCCCGTGGGTACCGTGGACAAGGTGCGCGCGACCATCGCCGCCGAGCTTGAGCAACGGGGCCGGGACACCGAATTCGACGTCTGCTCCAACCCGGAATTCCTCAAGGAAGGCGCCGCCATCGAGGACTTCACCCGGGGCGCGCGCATCGTGGTGGGCACCGACTCACCCCGGGTCCGCGAACTGATGCGCGAATGCTACGGCCCCTATAACTGGAATCACGACAAGCTGATCTTCATGGACCCGCGCTCCGCGGAGCTCACCAAATACGCCGCCAACGCCATGCTGGCCACCAAGATCAGCTTCATGAACGAAATGGCCAACCTGGCCGAACGGCTCGATGCCGACATCGAACACGTGCGCCTGGGCATCGGCTCCGACCCGCGCATCGGTTACCACTTTATCTACCCGGGCTGCGGCTACGGCGGCTCCTGCTTCCCCAAGGATGTACAGGCCCTGGCCCGCACCGCCCGGGACGTGGGCTACGACGCCCACATCCTGGCCGCCGTGGACGCCGTCAACCAGCGCCAGAAAACGACCCTCTACGACAAGCTGGCCGCCGCTTTCGACGGCGACCTGGCCGGTCGCACCGTGGCCGTATGGGGCCTGGCTTTCAAGCCCAACACCGACGACATGCGCGAAGCCCCCAGCCGGGTGCTCATGGAAGCGGTATGGGCCGCCGGTGGTAAGGTGCGCGCCTACGACCCGGAAGCCGGCCGCGAATGCCGCCGCCTTTATGGCGACCGCGACGACCTGGAGATCGTGGCGCACCGCCATGATGCCCTCGACGGCGCCGACGCCCTGGTGATCTGCACCGAATGGAAGGAATTCCGGGTGGCGGATTTCGCCACCATCAAGAAATTGCTTATCACGCCGATACTGGTGGACGGGCGCAACCTGTACGAGCCCAAGGCGGCCCGCGAAGCCGGTCTGCTCTATTACGCCATTGGCCGTGGCGAGCGCCCGGGCGCGGCACTGTGTCGCAATTCGGTAACCGGCGTGTAAAATGCGTCGTTTTGCAGTACCCGAACCGCTAAATTGAACACGCCGCCGTCCCCGGCCGCGAACGCACAAAACGCAAAAAAGGAACAGACAGCGCAGTGCCTACACCCCCCAAGACACTGAAGCACCTGGCCCTGGTCACCCTGTTGAGCCTGGCCGCCGTTCTGTCGCTGGCAGCCAAGGCCACCGCCGCCCCCTGGGTGGAAACCGGCGACCTGCGCGCCCGCCACCACATCGAGGCGCTCTCCGCCCTGGGCTGCTTCGAAGGGCTCACGCTCACCTGGCCGGTGAACTGGTCCGCCGTGGCCCGTGGCCTCAACGGCGCCAGCGAAGCCTGCCAGGCCAGCGACCACGCCGCCTGGCTGCGCGCCCGGCTGGACCGCGCCAAAAACCAGGGCCGCACCGCCACGGTGAGCCTGGGCGGCGCCAACGACGAGCCCCTGTTCCGCCACTACGGCGAGCAGCCCCGTGGCGAGGCCGAGGCCTCGGCGGCGGTGACCGTCACCGGCCGGCGCTTCGCCGCCCGCGTGCGTGCCCAATACGTGGACAACGACCGCGAAGACCGGGAAGCCCGCCTGGACGGCAGCTACGTGGCCGGCCGCTTCGGCAACTGGCAGCTCGGCGCCGGCGCCATCGACCGCTGGTGGGGCCCCGGTTGGCAAAGCTCCCTGGCCTGGTCCAACAACGCCCGCCCGGTGGGCGGCGTCTGGTTCGCCCGGCAAACCCCCTACGCGCCGGAGTCCCGCTGGCTGTCCTGGATCGGCCCCTGGGACCTGCAAGGCTTCATTGGCCAGTTGGAACAGGACCGCGCCGTGCCCGACACCAAGCTGGTGGGCGGCCGCTTTACCTTCCGCCCGGCGGGCTTTCTGCAGATCGGCCTGACCCGACTGTTCCAGTGGGGCGGCGAGGGCCGCCCGGAAAGCTGGGACTCCTTCGGCGATGCCCTGGCCGGTAAGGACAATGGCCAGACCTCCGGCTTCGCCGATGGCCAGGACCCCAGCAACCAGGTGGCCGGCCTGGACTTCCGCGCCAGTTTTCCGGTGTTCGGCGTGCCCACCGGCCTGTATGGTCAGGCCATGGGCGAGGACGAAGCCGGCGGCCTGCCGTCCAAGTTCTCCACCCAACTCGGCGTGGACGTGCTCACCGGCCTGGGGGAGGGCAGCCAGCGCTTCTTCCTGGAAGGCAGCGACACCGTGGCCGGCCGCACCTTCAGCGACGCCCGCTACAACACCGCCTATGAACACGGCACTTACAAAAGCGGCTTCCGCTATTACGGCCGCAACCTGGCCACCACCTACGAAGGCGACGCCCGCACGCTGACCCTGGGCGGCCAGCAGTTTTTCCGCAACGGGGTGGTGATGACCGCCTCCGTCACCGCCGCCACCCTCAACGCCAAGGGCGGCAAGCGAGCGGAAATCGCCGACGGCGGCGCCGAGATCCTGCAGGCCAGCGACGAACAGGACGTGGTGGTCACCGAGCTGCGCCTGGAACACGGTTTGCTGGGTGGCCGCATGAGCTGGTCCGTGGCCGCCTCCGACGACACCATCGACACCTTCGATGGTGAACGAGAACAAGTGACCGCCATGGCGCGGTGGCAACGCACCTTCGCCTGGTAACCAACAGAGTCAGTTCCCGATCTATGAAAACAATCAAACTGCCCATTGCCCTCGCCGGGCTCATTGCCCTCAGTGGCTGCGCCTTCGCCCCGGGGCCGCACTACTCCAACTCCCCGGGCTGGTTCAGCGAGGATGAAGGCGCCGACGCGGCGGCCCTGCCCGACGTGGTGGAAGTACACCAGATCAGCACCGCGGTGCTCACCAACCCGGCGCAACAGTCCCGCCAGGCGCCGGACCCCACCCTGATGCAGGAGCCGGACAAGTACGATTACGAAGTGGGCCCCGGCGACGTACTGCAGATCACCATCTGGGACCATCCGGAACTGACCATCCCCGCCGGCTCCATGCGCAGCGCCCAGGAAGCCGGCAACTGGGTGCACAACGACGGCACCATCTTTTACCCCTACGTGGGCAAGATCCAGGTGGCCGGCATGCGCGTCACCGAGATCCGCGATGTAATCGCCGACCGCATCGCCGAATACATCGAGAACCCCCAGGTGGATGTCTCCGTGGCCGCCTTCCGCAGCCAGCGCCTGTACGTCACCGGCGCGGTCACCCAGCCGGGTGCCTTCCCGGTGACCAATGTGCCCACCCGCTTGCTGGACGCGGTGAACGCCGCCGGCGGCCTCAGTGAGCAGGCCAACTGGAGCAACGTCACCCTGAGCCGGGACGGCAAGGAATACACCCTGAGCCTGCGCGCCATCTACGAAAGCGGCGACAAGAGCCAGAACGTGCTGCTCAAGCCCGGCGACGTGGTGCACGTGGCCCGCAACGACGACAACAAGGTGTTCGTGCTGGGCGAGGTGATGGAGCCCCAGCCCATCCCCATGACGCGCACCGGCCTGAGCCTGGCCGAGGCGCTCTCCGCCAGCGGCGGCTTCATGAAGCAAACCGCCGACGCCTCCGGCATCTTCGTGATGCGCCGGGCGCCGGAGGGCAGCGGGCATCTGATCGATGTCTACCAGCTCAATGCCAAGAACGCCGCAGCCCTGGTGCTGGCGGACAACTTCCCGCTCAATCAACGTGACATCGTGTACGTGACCACAGCGCCCATCGCGCGTTGGAACCGCGTGATCCAGAACATTCTCCCGACGGCACAAACGATCTATTTTGGCGCCCTGGCGGAGGATCGGATCAGAGACCAGGATCGCTAATGTTTGAAAGAATCCTGGTGGTCTGCGACGGCAACATCTGCCGCAGCCCCACCGTGGCGGCCATGCTTCAGGCCGCCCGGCCGGAAAAAACCGTGGAATCCGCCGGCCTGGTGGGCCTGGAAGGCCACGACATGGACGCCACCGCCCGCGAGGTGGCCCAGGCCAACGGCCTGACGTGCCCACCCCACAAGGCGCGCAAGCTGGAGAGCCTGCACTGCCGCGAAGCGGAGCTGATCCTGGTGATGGAGGCCCGGCAACGGGACCGCATCATCCAGCGGTTCCCGGAAGCCAGCGGCAAAACCTTCCTGCTCAGCCATTGGAACGGCGGGCAGGACATCCCCGACCCCTACCGACGGGGCAGGGAAGTGTTCGAGCGGATTTATCCGATGATGAGCCAGGCCGTGGAAGGCTGGCTGCGGAAAGTATAATGACGAGGAAAAGCAGGGTATGAGTGACCAGCAAGGCACTAATAAGCGGCTCAACGTAATGGATGACGAGATTGATCTGCAGCGTCTTTTCGCTCTGTTGGTGGACAATGTTTGGTTGATTCTGGGCACGACTCTGCTCGCGTTATTTTTGGGGCTGATTTATGCGTATGTAGCTACGCCTATCTACAAGGCTGATTCCTTGCTGCAGGTAGAGAAGAAACAAGCTGGGTTACCCGGTTTCGAAGAACTCAGTGAAATGTTCGCTGAGGAATCTTCCTCGCAGGCAGAAATTCAGATTATTCGTTCGCGTTTGGTATTGGGGCAGGTTGTAGACCAATTCAATATGATTGTTGAGGTCACCCCTGATCGTTTACCTCTAGTCGGCCGGCTCGGCCAGCCTGAGGCTGCGCCGGAATTTGCGCCCCAACCTTTGTTTGCAGGCTACCGAGATAGTGAAACCTTCATTACAGTAGAAAGCTTTAATGTCCCAAAAAAATGGCAGGGTAAACCCTTCACACTTAAAGCGACGGAGAACGGCGAAGCTGCTCTCTATCATGAAGGTGACCTCGTTGCTCGCGGAGCACCCGAACAACCGCTGGTAAGCGAAGATGGTCGAGTTCGGCTTGTGCTTGGCCAGTGGCAGCTTGGCAAGGAAGCACTCATCGTGGTTCGCCAGAATCGGCTTACCGCGATCAACAACCTGCGTGCTCGCTTGAGTGTGGCCGAGCAAGGGCGGGATACGGGGATTATCAACCTTAGTCTGACAGGCCCGAGCCCAGAGCGTATTCGTAAGGTCCTGGATGCCGTGGCCCAGACTTACCAGACGCAGAACATCCAGCGCAATGCCGCCGAGGCTGAGAAAAGCCTGGAGTTTTTGGACGAGCAGTTACCGGAAATCAAAGAAAAGCTTACTACTGCGGAAGAGCAACTCAACAAGTACAGGCTAAAAAGTGAGTCCGTGGACCTGAGCCTGGAAACCCAGTCGGTTCTTGAGCGGTTGGTAGGCATTGAAGCCAAACTGAATGAACTGAAGATTAAAGAGAGCGAGATTTCAGCTCGCTTTACTCAATCCCACCCGGCCTACCGCACGTTGCTCCAACAACGACAATCTTTGCTGCAGGAAAAGAAACAAATCGAATCGCAGATTAAAAACCTTCCGGAGACCCAGCAGGAAGTGCTGCGTATGATGCGTGATGTGGAGGTCAATCAGCAGATTTATGTGGGCTTGCTCAATAAGGTCCAAGAACTACGTATTATGAAAGCCAGTACGGTAGGTAATGTCCGCATCATTGATGACGCTCTTGTACAGCCAGAGCCGGTAAAACCCAAGACCGGGCTTCTTGCTGCGCTTTCGGCGCTACTCGGGTTGATGGGGGCCGTAGGTTACGTACTTCTACATGCGGCGTTGCATCGCGGCATTCAAAGCCCGGATCAACTTGAGGAGCAGGGCATCCCAGTATACGCGGCGATCCCACTTTCAGAGCATCAGCAGAAGCTTGATCGTTTGGTGGCTCTGATGCGTCGTCGCCGACGTGGGCGACATGAGGCCATACCGCTCCTGGCAGTGGATGATCCGGCGGACCTCGCCGTGGAAGCACTGCGAAGTCTGCGAACGAGCCTCCACTTCGCCATGCTGGAAGCGGAAAACAAAATTATGATGATTTCCGGCCCCAGTCCGCAGGTGGGTAAGTCCTTTGTCAGTGCGAACCTGGCAGCCGTGTTGGCACAGGTGGGGCAGAAGGTCATCGTGGTGGACGCGGACATGCGCAAGGGCCACTTACACCGCTACTTTGATAACCAAAACGATCGGGGGCTCTCCGACTGGTTGGCTGGGCAGGCCGACGAAAACCAGATTATCTATAACACCAAGGTTGAGAATCTGCACTTCATCCCGCGAGGGCAGGTGCCGCCCAACCCTGCGGAACTGCTTATGCATCCACGTTTCAAAGAACTTATGGAGCATCTTTCCGGGCAATATGACTTGGTACTGGTGGATACTCCACCGATTTTGGCCGTTACCGACGCCGCTATTATTGGGCAGCTTGCCGGTACCAGCTTGATCGTCACCCGCTTCGGCCAGAATTCTGTTAAAGAAGTGGATGTAACGTTCAACCGTTTCGAGCAGAACAAGGTTGAAATCAAAGGAGCTATCCTCAACTGCATCGAAAGGCGAGCCAGCAACGAGTACGGCTACTACAACTACAAATACGAAAGCACTAGCTAAGGTCTGTGCCACCCGTGTGCTTAAGCGCACGGGTGGCACATCCGTACATCTCCGTTCGACACGCACATCAATATCCCGCCTGGAAAACCAAACAGGAGCGGCTTCAGCCGCGATCAAAGCCATACAATTATTTCTGCAATTATCCATGCATCCAAATGGCGATTCTGTCGCCGTGAACGACGAAATGGCAGCAAGGACGTATGACTAAGAAAATACTGAGTATTTTCGGCACCCGCCCCGAAGCGATTAAAATGGCCCCTGTGGTCAAACAACTGGAAGCCGACCCCCGTTTCGACAGCCGTCTTTGCGTGACGGCACAGCATAGGGAAATGCTGGATCAGGTACTTAGGCTGTTCGAACTGACGCCACACCATGATTTGGACGTCATGGCGCCTGGACAGGATCTGTATGACATAACCTCCCGTATGCTACTGGGGTTGAGAGAGGTCATCCAGAAAGAAGCGCCGGATATGGTCTTGGTACACGGAGATACGACTACGACATTATCGGCCTCCTTGGCTGCATTCTACCAGAAAGTGCCGATAGGCCACGTGGAGGCAGGGTTACGTACGGGTAATCTCATGTCTCCGTGGCCGGAGGAGGCGAATCGTAAGCTAACAGGCAATCTGGCGCGGCTACATTTCGCTCCCACCAATACGGCGCGACAGTCACTGCTGGCGGAAGGCGTTAGCGATGACAGTATCAGAGTAACTGGTAACACCGTTATTGATGCGTTGCTGTGGGTGAAGGAACGAATCGAAAATGACACGGGATTACGTGCGAATTTGAAAGGCCAATTGCCCTATGGTAAAGACCGCCCTTTGATTCTTATCACGGGACACCGCCGTGAAAGTTTCGGAGGCGGATTCGAGCGTATCTGTGAGGCAATCGCGAAATTGGCGGAAGTACACCCTGACAAAGAATTTGTTTATCCGGTGCATTTAAATCCAAACGTTCAAGAGCCAGTCAATAGGCTGTTAAAAGGGCAGGGTAATGTCCATCTGATTGCACCACAAGACTACCTTCCCTTTGTTTGGTTGATGATGAACGCACGCCTGATTCTCACCGACTCTGGGGGAATCCAGGAGGAAGCACCTTCACTAGGCAAGCCTGTGCTGGTGATGCGGGATACGACGGAGCGGCCGGATGCTGTTGCAGCTGGAACCGTTAAGTTAGTCGGTACAAAGAGTGAGGAGGTATTTAATGAGGCAAATAATCTCCTCATTGATGAAGACGCATGGCAAATCATGAGTCGTGCGCATAATCCTTATGGTGATGGTACGGCGTCGGCTAAAATTGCAGATTTTATTGCGCAAACGTCGTTTTAACGTGTAACGCTTAGCTCTTTGTGGATTAAGTGCTCACGATCTTGAAAAAATCTGAACTCTATTCTAGGGAAAGGACCATATGAATTTTGACACCATTTGTGTAGTAGGCCTCGGTTATATTGGTCTGCCCACCGCAACCATGTTTGCTTCACGGCGTAAGAAAGTTATTGGTGTGGATATTAATCAATATGCCGTTGATACGATCAATCGTGGTGAAATTCATATAGTAGAGCCGGAGTTAGACATAGCGGTACATGCAGCCGTCAAAGAGGGGTATTTAATGGCAACAACTCAGCCAGCCCCCGCTGATGCGTTTTTGGTTGCAGTTCCAACTCCATTTAAAGAAGGAGAGGAAGAAAGTGAAACGCCTACGCCCGATTTAAGCTATATACAATCAGCGGCAAGTGCAATCGCACCAGTTCTAGAGCGAGGGAATTTGGTTATCCTAGAGTCTACATCACCTGTTGGCGCAACCGAAAAGATGGCGGCTTGGTTGGCTGAGGCGAGGCCTGATTTAACCTTCCCGCAGCAAGAGGGTGAGGCAGCGGAGATTATGGTGGCACACTGCCCGGAACGCGTGCTTCCTGGGCGAGTCATGTATGAGCTTATTGAGAATGATCGAATTATCGGCGGGATGAACAACAAAAGCAGCTCCGCTGCTTGTGATCTGTATAAAATTTTTGTTCGAGGGGAGTGTATTGTAAGTAATGCTCGGACAGCTGAAATGGCAAAATTGACAGAAAATGCATTTAGGGATGTAAATATCGCATTTGCCAATGAGCTTTCCATGATCTGTGAAGAAGCCGATATTGATGTCTGGGAGTTAATACGGCTTGCTAACCGCCATCCTCGTGTAAATATACTCCAGCCAGGTGTGGGAGTCGGGGGGCATTGTATCGCAGTAGATCCGTGGTTTATCGTAAGTGGGTATCCAGAAAAAGCAAGAATAATAAAGTCAGCAAGAGAGGTTAATAACCGTAAAACCCAATGGTTTTTTGATAAAATCCAGAAAGAAGCGGAGAAAATTAAGTCAAAAGACCGAGGTAAGGAGGTTGATGTATGTGTGTTCGGCTTGGCATTTAAGCCAGACATTGATGATACTAGGGAAAGCCCGGCTTTGAGGTTGGCCGAAATGATCTCCGGATTAGACGGTGTGAATGTTTTTGCCGTTGATCCCCACGTAATGACCGCCCCTAAAGCAGTCAGCTTGATTTCATGGGAAGACTTTGAGCGTATGGGGGTAGATATTTCTGTCGTCGCTGTGGCACATAAGTGTTTTGTTGGGAAGGCAGAAAATATATCCGGAAGAAGCGGGCTGACAATTATGGGTTGCAACATCTAATCTGGTATGTCATGAAAGAGATATTTAAGTATATTTTATGGAATAGTGTATCTAGAAAAAGATATGTGACCGATATCTATCAATTTAGAAATAGGTACAGGCTTGAGCCTTGGAGAAATAAAGATTATCAATTCATTCATGTCCCAAAATGCGCGGGGACAAGTGTGGCTAAAGCAATTGGGCTTCCAGATCCCGGGCATTTTACATTTGACCAATTGAAAAATGCACAAATTACGACGGAGAGTAATGTTAACTTCGTGGTAGTCAGAAATCCGTTGGCGAGGCTTGTTTCAACCTTTAAATATGCTAAAAAGGCCCAGCAAAAAAATGGTTGGAATCCTTTGAGCTGGGTTGCGCAATATAGTGATTTTGATGATTTTATTTGTACAGGGCTTGATGAGTCCGATTTGGAAAAGAATTATTTCTTCTGGACTAGTAGCACATATATTAGTGGGTGCCCGGAAGAGGCGTTGGAAATAATTGACTTCGATAGGGTCGAAGATGGCTTTAGAGAAGTCATGGAGCTGCTTAATCTAGGAGGGCTTTCTTTACCAAAGGAAAATGTTTCAAAAAAAGAAAAAGTATGCCCATCAAGAAAGGCTCAAGATAAGATATTCTCTTTATATAAAGATGATTATACTGCTTTCCCGGAAAGGCTGGGGGTGTGCTGGAAATGAATGTTGAGACCCAGTTGGTGCTTCTGAATTTCATTTTTTGGATTTTGCCGGTGTTTTATTTTAAGGGGCTTTCTAGAATTGTATTCTTGGCAACTTCTTTAATATTTTCAGGAAGCTATTGGGCTCTTTCGGCGTTAAAAATATTTTTTGACGGACAATATCAAACATCCGTAGTGCAAGACTATGTTAACTCAAGCTTGTTATACAGTTGTTTTGCGGCATTTTTCTTTTATTTTTCGGCCATTCTTGTTAGTCCGCGCCGGACTATATTGAATAATTCCGAATTTTCTCGGCTCATTGACCTTAATGTAATTTTACCAAGGTTTAATTTTTATTCTGTCCTCAAGTTCGCCAGCCTGGCGATCGCCTTTTATTCCTTCTGGGAAGCCCAAAAGATCATTGGGGTCGCAGGCAGGCGGTATTTTATTGATGAAATTGCCCCTTTTTGGCATGTAACTCTTATGCCTATAAATGGGATTATTTTGATGGTTTGTGCGGTTTATGACTTTAAAGAAGAAAGGCGAGGGGGGAGGGGTTGGGGGGCGTGGTTTACATTCATTCTTTGTCTTTTCCATGTGGTTTTAGTTGGGTTTGATGGAAGCCGAAGAGATGCTTTTCTTCCGATCGTTGGGTATGCAATTAGCTTTTTATTTTTATACCAAAAGAAAATAGATATGGGCTCGCGGATTAAAGAAAAGAAGCCCCTTTTCTTTGCTATATGCCTCGTTCTGATATCGTCATTCCTTAGTTTGAACCGTGGTTTTTTGGTTGGCTGGACATTTATCTCAAGTTTTGACTTCGATTTACTTAATGCTATAGAAAAAACAGCCTCTTATGTCTTCGCTGCGATGCCCACACTCCATGTTAATACAAATATGCTAGCGTACATTGATTTGAACGGAGTTCAGGGCGCCGATTCATATGTTTATGGTTTGATGAATACGTTGTTTCCGCATTTTATCTTTGGTGAATATATATTTGGCCAGCCGCTTGTGTTGCGGATACAAGATGAGCTGGGTTGGGTCGGATTTGACTTTGGTTTTATGGCAGAGGCTATATACGCTGGTGGGTTACCTGCGGTTTGTTTGGTTCATTTTTCTCTTGGACTTGTGATGGGTGGGATTTTGCGTGGCTTAAAAAGGGGTAAGTTAATATGTCTTGCTCTTCTAATAGGAATTATATTTGGCATGGTGAATTCACTGAGGTCGGATTTCATGAATTTCATGAAATCATTTCTTTACTCTGCGTTCTTGCTTTATATCGTATTTAATGTCGCCACCGTTAGGTATAAGAAGGTGATGTGCTCAAAGAAAGGAATCAATCGAGATGAGAAAGCGAGTCCTGTTTAATTTTGTTCCGGTTTCGATTGGTGGCGGGCTTCAAAATACGCTTAGTTTCTTGAGTACGGCCAAGAAGAGCAGTAAATTAAACTTTGATTTTGTGGTTGCTTGCCGACACCACTCTAAAATAGAAAGTTACTGTCGGGATAATGAAATTCCTTACGTCAGCGTTGGGAATGGCCTTTTGCATCGATTGTGTTTTGAGGTTTTTGGCGGGGCATTCCTTGCTAAGAGGTTAAAAGTTGATTTGGTTTTTAGTTTGTTTGGTGGTAGCCCGTATTTAATGTATGGGGTGGCCAAAAAAGTTTGTGGGTTTGCTTATTCGAATATCATTGAGTCAGATGTTGATTTTTGGTGGTTTTGTTCGGGGAAAGATAAATTAGTAAAGAGGTCAATTGATTTTTTTCGTCTTAGATCATTTGGAAATGCTGACTTTGTCATAATGGAGACAGACAGGCTTGCTCGGCTGGCAAAAGAGGGCGCCTTTAAAGATACACAGGTATCGGTTGTGCATATGGCTCCCTCAAGTCTTATCGTCCATAAAGACGTCGATAGAATTAAAGAAATATCTGAAAAGGATGAATTTTCCATTCTTTATTTGTGCGGTCCCCACAAGAATAAAAGAATAAAGAGCTTGGCAGCCGTTTTTCAATGTCTACATGCGGATGGTTTCCTGGTGAGCCTTATTACGACCCTGCCTGAGAATTGTTCAGTATTTATGGAAGTCAAAGACGAATTTCGTCGGTTGGGAGTTGAGCATGCGCTAAAAAATATAGGCCCAATATCCCCTGATTCTCTGAATGAAGTTTTTGACGCCGTGGATGGGGTTGTTAACGTCGCGTTACTAGAAAGCTTTAGCAATAATTGGGTTGAAGCTTGGGCTGCATCATTACCCTTGTTTTCTACGGACGCGGGATGGGCGAAAGACTCATGCGGAGATGCGGCGGTTTATATAAATGTCGATAAACCAGAGGATGCGGCGAATAGGATTAGGGGAACTTATTCGTCGATAAGTGAAATGGAAAAAATCGTAGGTTCAGGGAAGGAGATGCTGAGTTTTTTGCCGACACCCGAGGAAAAGTTCGAGCGTTACAGAATGATTATTGAAAAATGCTTAAAGGAAACGGCATGAAATACTCCCTTGTTTCCTTGGTCGAATATTTTTCTTGGTTGGTTTTCAAGATGCCCAGGATGAGGGTTTTTAATAAAATAAAATCCTGTTATCTGTGTCTTCTTTTTGGTGCCGAAATTGGCCGCAGGCCAGTATTTTATCCTGGTATTTGGATTTTTACTGGAAGAAACTTAAAGGTTGGTGATGATGTCGATTTTGCGACGGGCACACTTATAACTACGGATGGTGGTGTTTCCATTGGGGATCGTGTATTGATTGGCTACGGATCAAAAATATTGTCTTCAAACCATGTTATTCCGCATGGTCGGTCTCCTATATTTTATGCTGGACACGAAAAAAAACCAGTCTCTATCGGGGATGATGTTTGGATCGGTGCTAATTGCATTGTGCTTCCTGGCGTAACAATTGGCGAAGGCGCGGTATTGGCTGCGGGAAGCGTTGTGACGAAAGATGTGCCTCCCTATGCCATTGTTGGTGGGGTCCCTTCTAAAGTAATCCGGATTCGAGATTAGCAATGAGGCAAGTATTCCAAGATTTATCCAACGGCACGACCTGCCTAATCGACTCTCCTGCGCCGGATTTGGTCTCCGGAAAAGTCGTGATTAATACCTCGGCATCTTTAATATCAGCTGGAACTGAGCGTATGCTTGTTGATTTTGGGCGGGCATCGTATTTGGAAAAAGCGCGCCAGCAGCCAGAAAAAGTGAAGATGGTAATAGAGAAAATTCAAACCGATGGATTTTTTACGACGGTTGATGCGGTTAAGTCTAAGCTGGCTCAGCCGCTTGCGCTAGGATACTGTAATGTTGGCGTGGTTCGGAAAGTAAAAGATAGTGCGCACTTTCTCAAAAAAGGTGACCGTGTTGTATCTAATGGCCCGCACGCGGACATTGTGCGCGTAAGTAAGAATCTTTGCGCACGAGTTCCGAATAACGTGAGTGATGAAGAAGCTTCATTTACCGTTGTTGCGAGTATAGGTTTGCAGGGGATTCGGCTGGCTAAGCCCTCATTGGGTGAGGCCTTTGTCGTAACCGGTGTTGGTTTGATTGGATTGCTTACTGTCCAGTTATTGCGTGCTCATGGTTGCCGGGTTCTTGCTATCGATTTTGATGATTCAAAGCTGGCATTAGCGGCTCAATTTGGAGCCGAAGTGTGCAATCCTGGTAGGGGTCAAGACCCCGTGGCAGCGGGGATGGCATTCAGCCGTGGCAACGGAGTGGATGGCGTTATCATCACTGCTTCGACGAAGCAGAGTGATCCGGTAACTCAGGCCGCCCGGATGAGCCGCAAACGCGGTCGTATCGTGCTTGTTGGTGTGACGGGGTTGGAGCTTAACCGTGCTGACTTCTATGAAAAGGAGCTTTCTTTCCAGGTATCGTGTTCCTATGGCCCTGGGCGTTACGATCCTTCCTATGAAGAGCAAGGTATAGACTACCCCCTTGGTTTCGTGCGTTGGACGGAGCAGCGTAATTTTGAAGCCGTACTGGATATGATGGCCAGCGGGCAGCTCGATGTTAAGCCCTTGATCACTCATCGGTTTGAATTCGAAGACGCACCCAAAGCATATGATCTTCTGACTACGGATAAGTCAGCGCTTGGTATCATTCTGAAGTATTCCAGCGATGTTGAGAGCCGGAATATCCGTTCTGTTTCGCTTCCAGGGGCAGCGACCATTGACCCTGATAAGCCGGTTGTCGGATTTATCGGCGCTGGGAATTACGCGTCCCGAATGCTGATTCCTGCATTCAAGGATGCAGGGGCACAGCTGCACAGCATCTCGACCTCGGGAGGGGTTAATGGCGTTATTCACGGTGAGAAAGCCGGGTTTTCTCATGCAACCACCGATACCGCCGGGATGCTGGCCAATCCAGAGATCAATACGGTCGCTATCGTAACGCGTCATAATTCTCATGCGAATTTCGTCGCTTCGGCGCTCGATGCAGGAAAGCATGTTTTCGTGGAAAAACCCCTGGCGGTCAACCGGGCCGATCTTGAATGTGTTGAGAAAGCATATCGGGACAAAGGGGAAAAGGCGCCATTACTAATGGTTGGTTTCAACCGTCGCTTCGCCCCTCAGGTCCAGAAGATGAAATCCCTTCTGGCGCCGGTTTCCGAGCCCAAATCGTTTATTATGACGATGAACGCAGGCGCGATTCCCGCTGATCATTGGACTCAGGATGTCGAAGTCGGCGGTGGCAGGATCATCGGTGAGGCCTGCCACTTTATCGATTTGATGCGGTTCCTGGCAGGGTCCGAGATCGTTTCCGTGCAGGCCCGCAGAATGGGCGATACACCGGGGGTACCGGTTACCGAAGATAAAGCCGCGATCACACTGGGTTTTGCTGATGGCTCCTTCGGTACCATCCACTACTTGGCGAATGGTGCGGCCAGTTTTCCCAAAGAGCGGGTTGAAGTATTCGCTGCAGGCAAGGTTCTGCAGTTGGATAACTTCAGGAAGCTGAAGGGGTTCGGCTGGTCTGGGTTTAGGAAGATGAACCTCTGGCGTCAGGACAAAGGCCAGAAGGCATGTGCCCAAGCTTTCCTGTCGGCGATTGAGTCCGGGGGCAGTGCCCCAATAGCAGTCAGCGAGTTGTTCGAGGTGGCAGCGGTCACCCTTGATGTGGTTGATCAGCTAAGAAGCCAATGAGGTCTTTATCTCTTAAGACCGGGACTGCATGGAGGCTGGGCGCCGCTAATATCTGGCGTGCGTTGTTTTACCGGCTTGGGCTTCGGCTCGGCTGGAATCCGGTGAAAAGAATAGCGGCGGAGCAGCCGACCGCTCCCTTTTTCTGGGCCAGCTCTTCTTGTACGCCACTGGATAATGCCTTGGCGGATGACCGGATGGCCGTCACCGCGTTCGGCCTGCCTGCAGGCCTTGATGTTACGCAGGGGCCGCCTGACTGGCACAAAAGTGTCATTACCGGAGGCGTTGCGCCGACTGTTCCATGGTGGCAAATCCCAGACTTTGTTGATGGCTTGGGCGATATAAAAGGCGTCTGGGAGGCATCCCGCTTTGATTGGCTGCTCGCGTTAGCGCGACTAGCGGAGCAGGGCGATGGCGGGTCGCTGGATCGCATCAACACTTGGCTGCAGGACTGGTGTGAGCAGAATCCGCCTTATCTGGGTGCCAACTGGAAATGTGGCCAGGAAGCGTCCATCCGTGTCATGCATCTTGCTATGAGCGCCCGTCTTCTTGGCCAGGTGAGGGCGCCGGCTCAGGGGCTTATCGCGTTGCTCCGTGCTCATTTGAAGCGTATCGCTCCGACCATACAGTACGCTATCGCTCAAGATAACAACCACGGTACATCGGAGGCGGCGGCGCTCTTTATCGGAGGGAGCTGGTTGGTGGCGTTATCCGAGGAGGATCGGGATGCTCACCGTTGGATGAGGCAGGGCCGCAAGTGGTTGGAAAATCGGGCCAAGCGCTTGATCGAAGAGGACGGCTCCTTCAGTCAGTATTCCATTAACTATCACCGCGTCATGTTGGACACTTATTCCATGGCGGAGATTTGGCGTCGAGCGCTGGAGCTGCCGGAGTTTTCGGGAGGATTGGTGCGGAAGCTGAAGTTGGCCACCGCCTGGTTGGGGAATATGGTTTCCCCGGATGGGGGGGATACACCAAATCTTGGCGCCAACGACGGCGCCCGTTTGCTTCCCTTGGCGGATACGGACTATCGGGATGTCCGGCCATCCGTCCAGCTCGCCTCGGTGTTGTTTGCCGGTAAGCTCGCTTATTCAAAGCCCGGCCCGTACGACCAGCCTCTTCACATATTGAAGTTGCAGTTACCGTCAGCCTCTGCGTCCTATTCTGAGTCTCGTCAGTACGACCAGGGTGGCTACGTGGTCCTGCGTAAGCAGCAAACCATGGCTTTGTTCCGTTATCCGCGTTTTCGTTTTAGGCCAGGCCAGTCGGATCTCTTGCATGTGGATTTCTGGCGTGGCGGGCTTAACGTCCTCAGAGATGCGGGTTCATACAGCTATAACTGTGATGAGCCGTGGCAAAGCTATTTCCCGAGCTCGGAGGCGCATAATACGGTTCAGTTTGATGGTCGCGATTCGATGCCCCGGCTTAGTCGTTTTTTATTTGGCGCCTGGCCGAAGGCGAGGGCGGTGGTGCCCCTTTTCGATGAGCAAGGTCAGCTTCGGGCCGATGCAGGGTATTGTGACTGGAAAGGGGTGGATCATCATCGAAGCGTGTCGTTGGCGGACAATAGCTTAACCATCCTGGATGAGATCAGCGGCTTCGAAAAAGCGGCGGTTTTGCGTTGGCGTCTGGCCCCCGGCGAATGGCATTGGGAATCGAACGGCGACGGCGATGTCTGCTTGCTAGGGCATGGGTGCCGGTTGCGGGTCAAGGCTAGCCAAACATTCGTGCGTTGTGAGCTGGTTGAGGGTTGGGAGTCTCGCTATTACTCGCGAAAAACACCTCTGCCAGTTTTGGAAGTGGAAGTGGCTGACTCCGGGAAGCTGATTACTGAGTTGACTTTTTGATATGCGCGTTTTGTATTTTCACCAGCATTTTTCCACCCCCAAAGGCTCCACGGGTATACGTTCCTATGAGATGGCGCGGAGGCTGATCAAAGCCGGCCACGAAGTGACCATGGTTTGTGGTTCTTATGGCGGTGGAAACACCGGGCTGGAATCTTCATTCCGGCGTGGCCGCCGGGAAGGCGTTGTGGATGGCATCAGCATTATCGAGTTTGATCTTGCCTATTCCAACAGTGATGGCTTTCTTAAGCGGTCGCTTATGTTCCTTCTCTTTGCTCTGCGGAGCATATGGGTGGCCATGACCCGGCAATACGACGTGGTTTTTGCCACCACAACGCCTCTGACAGCAGGGATACCTGGTATCTTCGCCCGCTGGCTGCGGGGCAAGGCTTTTGTGTTTGAAGTGCGTGATTTGTGGCCGGAGCTGCCCAAGGCCATGGGGGTGATCAAGAACCCGGTTGTGCTCTGGCTGATGTCTGTTCTTGAGTGGTGTTCATACCATTCCGCGCATCGCTTGGTGGCATTGGCCCCCGGCATGGCCGAGGGTATAGAGAGCCGTGGCATCCCGAAGGAACGCATTGCCATGATTCCTAATGGCTGTGATTTCGATATTTTCGCCGATGCGACTAACCCGTGGCGGCCCGAAGGCGTAGCTGAGGCGGATTTCCTGGCGATTTTCACTGGTACCCACGGCATGGCTAACGGCCTGGGCGCTGTCCTGGACGTTGCCGCCGAGCTGAAATCCCGTGGCCGCGATGATATCAAGCTGGCGTTGGTGGGGGACGGCAAGCTGAAGCCTGAGTTGGTGGATCGCGCCAGGCGTGAAGGCCTCTCAAATGTGGTCTTTCACGATCCGGTTGATAAGCAGCGTTTGGCGGGTTTGATGGCAGGGGCCGATGTCGGGCTTCAAATTCTGGCGAACGTGCCCGCCTTTTACTTTGGCACCTCTCCAAATAAATTCTTTGACTACATTTCCGCAGGGCTGCCCGTCATTAACAACTATCCGGGCTGGTTGGAGCGGCTTTTGGAAGAATCCGGGGCAGGTGTTGCGGTGCCCCCTGATAATGCCGGAGCCTTTGCGGATGCCCTGATAGACCTTGCGGATCATCGGGACAGGCTGCCTGCAATGTCTCGGGCCGCCTCGGAGCTGGGCCAGCAGCGTTTTGACCGCGATGCGTTGGGCGGCACTTTTGTGGGCTGGCTGGAGGAGACTTTCGCTACTAACCGGTCTCAGCCGATGAAGCGCGCTTTTGACTTTTTGGCCTCGGTGGCGGCTTTGGTGCTGCTGGCTCCCATCTTACTGGTGCTGGCGATAATGGTGCGCTGGAAGCTTGGCGGACCAGTCCTGTTCACGCAGGAGCGTCCGGGGTTGGACGGTCGCTCCTTCAAAATGATGAAGTTTCGCACCATGACCGACGAACGGGACGAGAATGGCGAGTTGCTGCCGGACGAAAAGCGGCTCACGCCCTTGGGGCGCTTTCTCCGTTCCACCAGCCTGGATGAACTGCCGGAGCTCTTCAACGTGCTCAAGGGCGACATGAGCCTGGTTGGCCCCCGCCCGTTGTTGATGGAGTACCTGCCGTTGTATTCGGAGCGCCAGGCCCGGCGCCATGAGGTGCGCCCAGGCATTACCGGTTGGGCTCAGATCAATGGCCGTAACGCGCTCTCCTGGGAGGAGAAGTTCGAGCTGGACGTTTGGTATGTTGAGAACCGGACTCTCTGGCTTGATATCAAGATCCTGTTTCTTACCGTCCTCAAGGTGATCAAGCGGGACGGTATCAGCCACGGCGGCGAGGCCACCATGCCCCGCTTTACTGGCTCTTCCGGCGAAGAGCGCTGCGATTCGGACCCTGGCGTATGAAACGACTCGCGATCCTTGGAGCCAGCGGCCACGGGAAGGTGGTCGCCGATGCGGCTCTTTGTGCTGGCTGGGATGAAGTGTGCTTCTTTGATGACGCTTGGCCCCGGCTTAGCCGTAATGGCCCCTGGTCCGTCGAGGGCGCGTTCTCTGGGATGCTGGGCGGGTGCGGCCCTTCGTTTCAGGCGGCGGTGGTGGGGATTGGCCACAACGCCACACGCCTGGCCAAGATGTCGGCGTTAAGGGAGGCGGGTATTCCTTTGGTCACGGTGGTTCATCCGTCAGCGGTGATCAGTGCCCACGCTCACCTGGGCGAGGGCTGCATGGTGTTCGCCGGTGCGGTGGTTAACGTGGACACTCGGATCGCTGCCGGATGCATTCTGAATACCGGTGCGACCGTCGACCACGATTGTTGCTTGGAAGAGGGCGTGCACATTAGCCCGGGTGCGAACCTCGCCGGTGGTGTGACGGTGGGCGCCGGCTCCTGGGTGGGTATTGGCGCCAGTGTTCGCCAGGGCGTCACGATTGGGCGGAATGTCATGGTCGGCGCAGGGGCGGCGGTGGTCTCTAATATTCCGGATGACGTCACCGTGGTCGGTGTGCCGGCCAGGGTTTTGTAGAGGTCTTGGAACGCTATCGCTATGCCAATGAATTTGGATTATGCGCTCTCAGGAGTAACCATGATACTTCTGATCCTTCTTATATCCGTTGTTTTTATGATCAGTACGGAAATTAAATCGGTTCAAGTTCAGAGGGGCATTCTTTGAGCCGAATCAAGACGTTTATGCGTACCGGGCTGAGGCGAATGCGTGGAGAAATGGGGCAAGCCCTTATGCGCACTTTCGTGGCCCGTGCGATCGCAGCTTTGGGCGCGTTGGCGCTGGCACTGGTGATTGGCCGGCTTTATGGGCCGGACGGCATGGGGGTGTACGCCCTAGCGTATGGCTTCCTCTTGGGCGTGGGCACCCTGGCCCGGATGGGTATGGATAATGGTTTGATGCGTTATGTTGGCCAGGATCCTGGAAGCCATCGCGTGCCGGTGTATTTGCGCTGGGCGCTACAGCGTACTTTGGTGCTTAGCGTGGTGGCCGGTGCGTTGATTTGGTTGCTGCGGTATCGGTTGGAGGGGGTATTTGAAGCGCCGGGTTTGGCGGCGGTCCTGGTCGGCATTGTTCTAGCGGCACCGCCCTATGCGTTCGGCTTTTTATTCTCCGGATTTTTCAAGGGTATCCGCAAGCCCGCCACAGCGAGTTTGCTGGAGAATGGGTCTGTGGCACTGGTGGCGGGGGCTCTGATTCTTGCCTATGGCCTTTGGTTTGGCGGTAATCAACTTGTAGTGATTGGCTACGCTTATGCCATTGCTGCCTGGCTGGTTGCCCTGCAAGGAGGGCTACAGGCTTGGTTGTGGTGCCGTCGGCAGCCCTGGTGGGGACGGGGCCAGATGATGGACGATATCCACGTAGCGGTATCACGGAGCCAGTTTATGGCAGTATCCCGGGCTTTTTTTGTCACCGGGCTCGCGAATTTCATGCAGTCGGTTCTGGGGTTGATGATTGCAGGTTGGTTATTGACCAGCGCGGAGTTGGGGTTGTTCAAATCATCTCAGCAGACCGCAACGTTGATTGGTTTTATCCTGATTGTGATCAATGCCATCTTCCCTCCGCGTTTCGCGGCCCTGTATTACCGTGGCGAACTGAGCGCTCTGGGTAGGCTGGCGCGGCAAGGGGCTTTGTTGGGCTTGGTGATCGCCGCGCCCTTATTGGTACTTTGCCTGGTGGCCCCAGGCTGGGTGCTCGGTTGGTTTGGCGATGAGTTTCGACAGGGAGCTAACCTTTTGCGCATTATCGCCCTGGCGCAATTGGTGAATGTAGCCACTGGCTCGGTGGGCTTTCTGCTCAACATGACCGGCCACGAGCGGCTGATGCGTAATATCGCTCTTTTGTGCAATAGCCTCGGGCTGGCTGGCTTCTTCCTGCTGCCTCAACTGTTTGGTGCACTTGGGGCCGCTCTCGCTTTGGCGTTCGTTCTGGTCACTCAGAATCTCATCGCTTTGTTCTTTGTCTGGCGCAGGCTGGGTATCTGGACCCTTCCGGGGCCTAACTTGCTTCACAGGTTGGGGGTGCACGGTGGCCGCTAGATTTGTGCACTCAAAGGGATGCTCCTGTGCCAAGGCTGCGGTCGCTGAGTGCCGAAGTTCAAAAGATCTGATGGATGCTGGAAAAAATTACTGGCCGGGAACTTTCACTCCCGACCAGTAACCTTAGTAATCCTAAAAGGCAAAGGTTGAGGCGATGAAAGCCCCCGTAAGAGCTCGTATAACCTCAGCTGGGTCTATTAGGATTTTGAGCCTGATGGATATCATGTTTTATCCCGTAAAGACGGTGCCCCGATTATCTTCAGAGGCCCCGAAGGTTGATCGTTACCGCCCGCTGGCGGCGCGGGTAGGAGCGGGTGCGGCTCCTTAATGGAGATCGGCCAGATATTGTAGGGACGGGCTTAGCTGCGCACCCAGTTAGGCACCGCCATACACTCCCTGGTGAGATCAACCAGTATTTACTTGGATCGTTCGTGAGCGTTGGGGTTCCCCCAGACCATTTGGAAGCTTTGCATATCAGCTCGGCGCGAAAATTTGCCAGTGGGAAAGGTTGGGGCGGCGCCGGGGGGAGGTCGTTAGCTGATATCTTACATGGATTGCATTCTTTCGCTGACAGACATCGGGCGGCTTAGGTGGCAGCTTGGCCTCCGGGAATCTGGCACGGGGGTTAGCGGGGATGCCCGACACATCACGACACACCAATACCATCCATCATCACGGCGGTGCCCAGGGCGTTACCGGCTCCTGCCATGAGTTGGTGCTGGGGCCGGATGCCAGCCTGCTGATCGATTGTGGCCTGTTCCAGGGCGAGGATGCGGCGCCGCGCGGCGGGGCGGACCAACTGGCCATTGAGTTCGATGTGAGCCGTGTGGTCGCGCTGGTGGTGACCCATGTGCACATCGACCATGTGGGCCGTATTCCCTGGCTGCTGGCCGCTGGCTTCGAGGGGCCGATTCTGTGCAGTGAGCCTTCGGCGCGGTTGCTGCCCATCGTGCTGGAGGATGCCTTCAAGCTGAGCCTGAGCCGCCAGACGGAGGCGGTGGAGCGCTACCTGAAGGTGGTTCGCGGCCGGCTGGTCCCGTTGCCCTATGACATCTGGTACCCGGTGCCGGGCGGGGACGGCGCCTGTGTGCGGCTGCAACGGGCCGGGCATATTCTTGGCTCCGCCTATGTGGAGTGCGAGGTGGCGGGCCACCGCACCGTGTTCTCCGGCGATCTGGGCGCGCCCCATGCGCCGTTGCTGGAGCCGCCGGTGCCGCCGGAGCGCTGCGATACCCTGGTGATCGAGAGCACTTACGGGGATCGCCAGCATGAAGACCGGGCCGGCCGCCGCCGGCGTTTGGCGGCGGTGATCCGGCGTGCCCTGGAAGACCAGGGCACCGTGCTGATCCCGGCGTTCAGCCTGGGGCGCACCCAGGAGTTGTTGTACGAGCTGGAGACCCTGATCGAGGCCCACGGCGACCAGGAGGCGGCGGACGGTTTGCCCTGGAACGCGTTGCCGGTGATTCTGGATTCGCCCCTGGCGCGCCGCTTTACCCGGGTGTACCGGGCTCTGGCGCGCTTCTGGCCGCAGGAGGCGAGGGCGCGCCGGGAAGCCGGGCGCCGGCCACTGGCCTTCGAGCAGCGGCTTACCGTGGACGACCACGCCGCCCACCAGCGCATGGTGCGCCACCTGGCGGAGAGCCGCCGCCCGGCCATCGTGATCGCCGCCAGCGGCATGTGCACCGGCGGGCGGATCGTCAATTACCTCAAGGCGATGCTTGGCGACCCGCGCCACAATGTGCTGTTCGTGGGCTACCAGGCCGCCGGCACCCCGGGGCGCGATATCCAGATTCATGGTCCCCGGGGTGGCTATGTGGAGCTGGACGGCGAGCGCCACGTTATCCGCGCCGGCATCGAGACCCTGGGCGGCTACTCCGCCCACGCCGACCAGGCCGGCCTGGTGGACTTCGTCACCGGCATGGCGCGGTGGCCCGAGCAGGTGCGCATCGTCCACGGCGAGCCCCACGCCCGCCGCGCCCTCGCCGCCGCCCTCAAGCACCGCTACCAGCAAAAAGGCCGCCCGTTGCGTACCACCCCGTGATTTGGCGTGGGCTGGCATTCCCGTTACACTTTGGAGTGTAACTTGAGGAGTCGATATGGAAGCGACCACTAAAGACCTGCGTTTGCGCACCAAAACCCTGATTGCCGCGACGGACCGGGGGGAGGAGGTCATCATTACCTACCGGGGTAAGCCCCGTGCCAGGCTCGTTCCCCTCGGTGAGGAGGCCGAAGGCGCTGCTCGTCCGGAAGTGCGTGAGGGCGAAGCGCCGGCCTATCGAGCCGAACGTAATCCGGCTTTCGGGCTATGGCGGGACCGTGATGAACCGGGCCTCGCGCCTGATGAAAACGCGGTGGATGCCTATGTCAGACGAGTGCGTCGCCCCAGGGAGTTTTGATGAGGCTGGTCGATACGGACGTCCTGATTTGGAATCTGCGCGGAAATGAAGCGGCGGCACGTCTGCTGGATGGTGGCGAGCCTTTCATTGTGTCGGCCGTCAGCTATATGGAATTGTTGCAGGGGCTGCGTGACAACCAGGAACTGCGGACGCTGCGCCGTGCACTCCGGTTCTGGGGGGCGGACCTTCTGCATCTGAATGAGGAAATATCCGCCAGAGCGATGTTCTTGGTGGAGGAGTACGCTCTGAGCCATAACATGCAAATGGCGGATGCGCTGATCGCGGCGGGGGCTCTGTATCTCGGCGTGCCATTGGTGACGGCGAACGACCGTCATTACCGGCACATCAAGGAATTGGAGATCCTGGTTTTCCGCCCCCGGCAGTAAGCCTTCCTTCAACGATCCATGGTACGCCGAACCCGGGGGAAGTTTTGCTCCTGCCGTTATCGCCCCACCGCCTTATCAGGGCCTACATATCGTGTCGTTGTTGGCTGACGTCGATCCAGGGTGCCGGCTGACATCGCTTTCTTTTCATCCCGGCCACACTGCCTCCAGAACAAATACGGAGGCCCCATGGATGATCACGACACCAGTTACCGGTTGCTGTTTTCCCATGCCGAGATGGTGCGCGACCTGCTCACAGGCTTCGTGCCCGAGGAATGGGTTGCCGAGCTGAATCTCGATTCCCTGGAAAAGATGAACGGCAGTTATGTCAGCGATGACCTGCGTAGCCGTCACAGCGATGCGATCTGGCGAGTGCGGTGGGGACATGACTGGATCTATATCTACCTGCTGCTGGAGTTCCAGTCGACGGTGGATCGGTTCATGGCGGTGCGCATTCTGAGTTACACCGGCTTGTTGTATCAGGATTTGATCCGCCGCCAAGAGCTGGATGACACACGAGAGCTGCCGCCGGTATTTCCCATTGTGCTGTACAACGGTGAGGCGCGTTGGCGAGCGCCAACATGCGTTTCGCAACTGGCCCAGCCCGGTCCCGCGGCCTTGGCCGAATATCAGCCGGACCAGGCATTTTTGCTTATCGACGAAGGTACCTTCGATATGGACAGGCTGGCGCCGTTGAATAACCTGGTGGCGGCACTATTCCGGCTTGAGCACCATCGCTCACTGGCGGAGGTGCCGGAGGTCCTCGGACTTTTGGTAAACTGGCTGGACAAGCCCGAGCAAGAAGGCTTGAGGCGAGGTTTCGTGGAGTGGTTGCGCCGCCGGTTGCGTCATTGGGCGCCTGGCGCGAATCTACCCGAGATTCATGATCTTCAGGAGGCCCGAGACATGGCCAGAGACACCGTTCAGGAATGGAAAGACGAACACCTCCAGGCCGGCATGGAGCAAGGCTCCACCAATGAAGCTCGCGCCATTTTGCGCCGCCAGTTGGCGCGTCGTTTCGGTGGCGTGCCCTCGGAAGTGAACGACCGGTTGGAGGCCGCCAGCCGTGGCGAGCTGGAAAACTGGATCGACCGTCTCTACGACGCCGCCACCCTTGATGAGGTGTTCCAGTAGCACGACATGGGGCTCGGCGTAAGCCGAGCCTGCGCAATGAGCCCATCCGCTCTGCAATTCTGATATATCAATATCGTTTCCTTTCCTCTTTGCTTGGTTCGCGCTTGAAAGCGCGGACCGCCCGTTCTTGAACGATAGGATTATTATGCTGAATGGACCTTTCCCGCCCTGGCCTTCCTTTAGCCAGGAAGAGGCGGACGCCGCCAGCGCGGTGCTGCTTTCCAATAAGGTGAACTACTGGACCGGCCAGGAAGGCCGCGAATTCGAGCGCGAGTTCGCCGCTTTCGCCGGCACCGAGTACGCCATCGCCGTGGCCAACGGCACCCTGGCGCTGGATCTGGCCCTGCGTGGTCTGGGCATCGGCCCCGGCGATGAGGTGGTGGTGACGCCGCGCACTTTCCTGGCCTCGGCCACGGCGGTGATCAACGCCGGCGCCACGCCGGTGTTCGCGGACGTGGACCGCGACACCCAGAACATCACCGCCGAGACCGTGGCCGCCGTGCTCACGCCGCGCACCAAGGCGGTGATCTGCGTGCACCTGGCCGGCTGGCCCTGCGACATGGACGCCCTGATGGCCTTGGCCGAGGCCCACGATCTGTTCGTGATCGAGGATTGTGCCCAGGCCCACGGCGCCACCTGGAAGGGCCGCTCGGTGGGCGGCTTCGGTCATGTGGGTTGCTGGTCGTTTTGTCAGGACAAGATCATGACCACCGGCGGGGAGGGGGGCATGGTTACCGTCAACGACCGTGATCTCTGGTCCCGCATGTGGAGCTTCAAGGATCACGGCAAGAGCTGGGAAGCGGTCTACGAGCGCGAGCACCCGCCCGGCTTTCGCTGGCTGCACGAGAGCGTGGGCACCAACTGGCGCCTCACCGAAATGCAGTCCGCCATCGGCCGGATTCAGCTTCGCCGGATGCCGGAATGGACCCGCCGGCGCCAGGCCCATTGCCAGGCCATCTGGGAAGCCGCCCGTGCGCTGCCCGGCCTGCGCGTGCCGGAGCCGCCGCCGGAGGCCGGCCATGCCGGCTACAAATGCTATGTGTTCGTGCGCCCGGAGACCCTGGCCCCCGGCTGGGATCGGGACTGCGTGATGAACCGCATTGTCGGCATGGGCGTGCCGTGCTTTTCCGGCTCCTGCTCCGAGGTGTACCTGGAGAAATGTTTCCAGGACCTGGGGCTGGCCCCCGACGAGCGCCTGCCCACCGCCCGCGAGCTGGGCGAGACCAGCCTGATGTTCCTGGTGCACCCGACCCTGGAGCCCGCCCACATCGAAAAGACCATCGCCGCCCTGCAGGCGGTCATGGCCCGCGCCACCCTCGCCTGACCGGACCTGATGTCCCTTCTCTCCCGCTTGCACACCGCGCTGCTTGCCGGCTTCCTGGCGTTGCTGCTGGTGGTGCCGTGGACCTATTACGCGGTGCCGCTGTTGGCGGCGGTACTGGTGCCCTGGGCGCTGGCGCGGCCCGCCGTGGCGCCGGCGCCGGATCGTGAGGATGGGCTTTGCCTGGCGGCGCTGCTGGTGTTCGGCGGGCTATGGTGCCTGGACGTGTGGCGCACCGGCTCCTGGCCGGTGGGGGAGGGCAACCAGGGCCTGTTCCTGCCGTTGTGGCCGTTTCTGGCGGCCTGGGTGGGGCTGGCCTGGCGGCGCGGGCCGCCGTCCGCCAACGGGCTTTGGGTGGGCGCCGCCCTGGGCGCGGCGCTGGCCGGCGGCATCGCTGGCTACGAGTTCGGCTGGCTGGGCCGGCACCGGGCCGACAGCGGCATTAACGCGATTCCTTTCGGCAACCTGGCGTTGTTGTTCGGCGGCCTTTCCCTGGTGGCTTTCCTGGCGCGGGGGCGCCGCCGTGGCTGGTTTCTGCTGGCCGGGGTATTGGGCGTGCTGGCGTCGGTGTTTTCCGGTACCCGGGGAGGCTGGGTGGTGTTCCCCCTGTTGTTGGCGGTGTTGGCCTGGGCGTTCGGCGAGGGCCTGCCGCGTCGCCGGCTGTGGCCGTTGGCGGGCGTGCTGGCCGCGCTGCTGATCGGTGGCGCGCTGTTGCCGCAAAGTGGCGTGCGTGAACGGGTGGATCAGGCCGTGGACAACCTGCAGGACTATGCCCGGGGTGACGCCGCGTCGTCGTTGGGGGCGCGGCTGGACATGTGGCGGGCCGGGCTGCGGCTGTTCGCGGAGCGGCCGGTACTGGGCTGGGGCGAGGGCCGGCTGGAGGCGCGCCGCGATCAATGGGTGGCGCGCGGTCAGTATTACGCGGGCATCAGCCGCTATGACCAGCTGCACAATGATTTGATCGATACCGCCGCCCGCCGTGGTCTGGTGGGGCTGGCGTCGTTGCTGGCGCTGTATGGCGTGCCGTTCGCGCTGTTCGCCCGGCACCTGCGCCGCCGCCAGGATCGGCGTGGGCGGGCCCTGGCGGCGGCGGGCTTGATGGTGATCACCGCCTTCGTGGGTTTCGGGCTAAGTCAGTCGATGCTGCGTGATGTGCGCGGGTTGTCCTGTTATCTGGGACTGTTGGTGGCTTGTTGGTGCCTGCTCAAGTCCACCGCGCCGGACCGTTCCCCCCCCCAATTGGGGGATGACGTCCCGGTGAATACTTCATCAATATCTGGTAACGTGATGTTCATCAAAAAACGCTACATCTCTCTCCTCCGGCTTCACGACAAGGAAAGGTCGTAATGTCTTCTTTTTCGGAACACCGGCTGCTGAACGCGGTTCTGGACAGCGCCCGCTGGCAGAAGCGCGCCATCATGCTGGCAGTGGATGGTCTGGGCCTGCCGCTGATGTTGTGGGCGGCCTACGCGTTGCGTTTCAGCACCCTGGACGTGGCCATCGAGCCCTGGTGGTTGCTGCCCGGCGCCGTGCTGATCTCTCTTGCCTGCCTGTACATTTGCGGTTTCTACCGATCGATCGTGCGTTACCTGGGCGCCGAGGCGGTGTGGTCCATCGTGTTCGGCATGGGCGCCGCCGTGGTCACCCTGGCGGGCATGGCCTACATGATGAACCTGGAAGTGCCGCGCTCGGTGTTCGTGATTTTCTGGGTGCTGTCGGTGTTGTACCTGGGGGCCAGCCGCTTCGTGGCCCGGCGGGTGCTGTTCCGGCTGGTGTCCGGTTACTTCAACCGCGAGCCGGTGGCCATATACGGGGCCGGCGCCGCAGGTGGCCAACTGGCCGCCGCCTTGCAGTCCGCCGGCGAGCTGCGCCCGGTGCTGATCGTCGACGACGAGCCGGGCAAGCAGAACATGCTGCTCTCCGGCGTGCCGGTAAGCGGGCGTGGGCGGCTGGCGGAGATGGTCCGCGAGGGCAGGGTGCGCACCGTGCTGCTGGCCATGCCTTCCATGCCGCGCCACCGGCGCATGGCGCTGGTCACCTGGCTGGAGAAGCTTGGCGTGCGGGTGCAGACCGTGCCCAGTTTCGTGGACATCGCCAGTGGCCGGGCGCGCCTGGAGGAAATCAAGGACGTGGCCATCGAGGATCTGCTCGGCCGTGATCCGGTGCCGCCCCGGCGGGATCTGCTCAGCCGCTGTATCGCCGGTAAGAACGTGCTGGTTACCGGGGCCGGCGGGTCCATCGGCTCGGAGCTGTGCCGGCAGATCATCAAGCTGGGGCCCTCTTCCCTGGTGCTGCTGGAGCAGAGCGAGGTGGCGCTCTACGACATCGAACGCGAGCTCAAGGCGGCGCTGCGTGCCGCCGACCTGGACATTCCCATCGTGCCGATGCTGGGTTCGGTGGTGAACCGGGGCTACGTGAAGCGCCTGTGCGAGAACCACGCCATCGACACCCTTTACCACGCCGCCGCCTACAAGCATGTGCCGATCGTCGAGGGCAACCCGGCCGCCGGCGTGCGCAATAATATTCTCGGTACCCTGGAAACCGCCCAGGGCGCGGAAGCCGCCGGGGTGAAGCATTTCATTCTGATTTCCACCGACAAGGCGGTGCGGCCCACCAACGTAATGGGCGCCACCAAGCGGTTCGCGGAAATGGTGCTGCAGGCGATGGCCGCCAAGGGCAGCGCCACGGTGTTCTCCATGGTGCGCTTCGGCAACGTCCTGGGCTCGTCGGGCTCGGTGGTGCCGCTGTTCCGCGACCAGATCGCGCGGGGCGGGCCGGTGACCGTGACCCACCCGGATGTGATCCGTTACTTCATGACCATTCCGGAGGCTTCGCAACTGGTGATCCAGGCCGGTGCCATGGCGCGGGGTGGGGAAGTGTTCGTGCTGGACATGGGCGAGCCGGTGCGCATCGTCGATCTGGCTTACACGCTGATCCGCCTGATGGGGCTCACGGTGCGTGACGAGAGTAACCCGGAAGGCGACATCGAGGTGGCCTTCACCGGCCTGCGCCCTGGCGAGAAGTTGTACGAAGAGCTGCTGATCGGCGAGTGCAGCACCCACACCGAGCATGAAATGATCATGCAGGCGAGCGAGGAAATGCTCGACCTGGAGGAGATGCTGCGCGCGCTGGAGGCGTTCCGGGGCGCCCTGGAGCGTGGCGACAGCGAGGGCATCAAGGCGCTGCTGCGCGCCTACGTCAACGGCTACATGCCCCGCCTGCCCGGCGACGAACCCGGCCCGCCCAGGAAGAGCCACACGCCGCTGCGTGAAACCGCCACCCTGGGCATGGCGCGGCCCGGCGACGCGGCCTCCATCGACAATACGCCCGGGTCCGTGCACTGACGCATGCCGCGTCCCGGCTCTCCCACCTGGCGTTGCCTGTGCCTGCTGTGCTGGGTGGTGGGCCTGGTCGGCATCTTCGCGCCACAGAGCACGGTGCGCCCGGTGGCGGAGCTGGGGCCGGACGTGTTGCTGCACGCCCTGGCCCTGGCCGCCATGGCCGGCACCGCCCGGCTGGCCTTGCCGGGGGCGCCGGCACGCTGGTTCTGGCCCTTGCTGCTGCTGATCGCGATTAACCTCGAGGTGTTTCAGCACCTGATTCAACCGTCCCGTTTTTTCAGTGTGTACGACCTGGTCGCCAACCTTGTGGGGGTGGGCCTGGCGGCCCTGGCGCTTGTCGTGCTCACGCGATTTTTCCGCTTTTCTGATAACTAAAAAATCTTCCTTCCTTTTTTTCTTTTCTGGGGTGTGTGATATGCAATTGATCGACCTCCTGGAGGGCGTGACGTTTATGCGTACGTCCTTCCACGGCGATGTGTTTCTGGATTGGCTGAAACAGGCCAAGGAAAAACCCAGCCTGATGGCCCTGATCAGCGGTTGCCTGCATCACCATGGGCCGGGCACCGATGCCGGTTGTGGCTGCACGGCGGCGACGCCGTTGTCCAGCTACCCGACCCCCTGCTTCATGGCCCTGGTTCGCTCCCAGGTGCTGCTGGCGGAGCTCGATCTGGGGCTGCCCTATCTGGAAGCCCACGCCGCCAACTATCTTCGCCGCCCCGGTCAGGACATCGAACAGGCTTTTATCGAGTGGCGCCACGAACGCCTGCGCGCCGGCCTGGCAACCCTCACCGGCTGGTGCGCCGCCCTGCATCAGACCGTGCTCACTCTCCCGTGCGAGGATTTCCCCATCAGCCGGGTTCAGGAACGCGACCTCGCCATCCTCAAACGTCTCAACGACATGGCTGCCTGATAACCTTTCTTGTTGCGATTCGTTTTTCTTTTATTGGTCCAATAACCCTTTGAATTTATTGAAAAAAATAAACAATGGGCTGGTAAGTCGCGGCGGCTGGAGGCATACTGCGCGGGTTTTCGGTTATCCGTGATTCGAGGAGTGTTCCATGAAAGGCCATCCGGACGTGATCGAGTGCTTGCGGGATCTGCTGCGCGGTGAACTGGCCGCCCGGGACCAGTATTTCCTGCATTCGCGCCAGTACGAGGACCAGGGCTACCAGCGTCTGTACGAGCGCATCAACCATGAGATGCAGGAAGAGACGGAGCACGCGGATGCCATTCTGCGCCGGCTGCTGTTTCTGGAAGGGGAGCCGGACATGACGCCCCACGCCATTGATCCGGGCCGCACTCTGATCGAGATGCTGGAATCGGACCTGCGCCTGGAGTACCAGGTGCGCGAGAACCTGGCCAACGCCATCGCGCTGTGCGAATCGGTGCGCGACTACGTGACCCGCGACATGCTGCGCCAGCAGCTTGAGGACACCGAGGAGGATCACACCCACTGGCTGGAGCAGCAGTTGCGGTTGATCAAGCACATCGGCGAGCAGAATTACCGGCAGTCGCAGATCTCCTGATCCGCTATTCCGCGAAGGCCAAGAAAAAGGCGCCCCAAGGGGCGCCTTTTTTGTTCGACACGATGGAGAATCGGTCGATGGGTCGGCGGTGCTCCCTTCCCTGCTGAGTCATGGACGCGCGACCTTAAGAGACTGCCGGGGGAGGGCGCCGGCGGCAATTGATAAAGGGAAATAATTTGTATACCGCCTGTTCACATGAAAAGGCGCCAGGAAGTGAGGCTCATGATATGCTCACGCCCGACTCACAACCTTAGGGTCAAGCTAGTAGCTTGATTCCCATGGGTTATATGTCACGTTTTTTCTGTGGCATTTGATCCATAGCAAAGGTTAATTCATGTAACCGGCGTTATGAATTGGTTAACGTGTGTACAACTACGGTGCTTTTCTGTAGGCTCTCGACCGTGAGCAAAATGTGAGCTATATCACAGTTTTTTCACTGTACCTGGCTGGCGGACTGAAAACGCAATGAACAGACAATATGACGAACAGGACGGTTTCAGGAGGAAAGCGGGGGAAAGGGATTTCAAAATCAGACCGGTAAGCGGCCGTCCTTCCCAAGCGGAAAGCGCGGCGCCCCGGGCATCCGGATGGACACTGCTGGATCAGGTGGCGGGTGGCGAGGGTGGGGACCCCGCTCCCAGTCCGCAGGTTCAGCACCGTGAGGAGCCGGCGCCGATGACGTCGCCGGCACCGATGGCCGCCGCCGAGCCGGCGCGGCCCCGGTTTCGTTCGCTGCTCTCGCGAGCCGCGGAGGAGGCCTCAACGGAGACGGTGGAAAATGCTTACAATGGCACGCCATTGAAAGCGCTGCTGCGGCGTATCGCCGAGCGGCAAGCCGTCAACCGTCCATTCGGAACCGATGCATGGCGCTGATTTCCGTTGATTCTCCCAAGGGTGGCGTGGGTAAGACTACTTGCGCCGCCAACCTGGCATACGGCATTCGCCGTCTCGGCTACCGGGTCGCGGTCATCGACTTCGACGCGCAGAACGCTTTGCGTCTGCATTTCGGGGTGTCGCTGACCGATGGCGCGGGCTATGTGCATTCCGCCGTGGACCAGGATGACTGGCGCCCGCTGGCCCGTTCCGTGGGGGATGGCATTCAGTTGCTGCCCTATGGCGAGGTGCCGCGTTTCGAGCGCCAGGTGTTTGATCGTGCGCTGGAAGAGCCCGGCTTTCTGAACCGCCCTCTGGGCTCCCTGGCCTCGACGCCGGGGACCGTGGTGATCGCCGACTTGCCGCCGGGGGATTCCAGCGCGCTGTGGGCGGTGAGCCGGCTGGCGGATCTGCGCATCACCGTGTTGCTGGCGGATTCAGCCTCTCTGTCGCTGCTGCCGCGGGTGGAATCCGGGGACTTCTTCCCGGAAGACGTGCCCGCCGGCAGCCGTCACGGGTTCATCCTCAACCAGGTGGACCCGCGCCAGCGTTTGAATACGGAAGTAAAGGAAATCATGGAACGGCGGCACGGTTCGGAACTCCTTGGCGAGATTCACCGTGATGAGGCCTTTCCCGAAGCCAACGCCCGGCAGCGCTCGGTGTTCGAGCAGGCGCCCCATTCCCGGGGCGCGGCCGACATGAAGCAGTGCGTGAACCGGGTACTACAACAATTGGCGGAAATCGGCGGCACCGCGGTGGAGGTGCCGGGCGGCGCTTCTTGAGGGGTTTTGATGGCGACAATTTCGGAGCGGCGTGGGGGTCTCCTGCGCGGGCGGATCATGCTTGTGTTGGCGCTGTTGCTCGCCATTCCACCTCTTTTTCTGTTCATCACCACCCCCATGGACGCCGAGCACCAGATGGCGCTCGGCATCGCCGGCGCCGTTCTGGCGATTCTGGCGCACCGGCTTAGCAACCCGGGTTCGCGGCGCGCCTCCCTGGGGCTGATCCTGCTGTCCATGGTGGTCTCCACCCGCTACCTCTATTGGCGCACCACCGAGACCCTGGTGTTCCAGACCGGCTTTGAATACGTGCTCGGTTATGGCCTGTTCGCCGCCGAGCTCTATGCCTGGACGATTATGTTCTTCGGCTACATCCAGACGCTTTTCCCGCTGGAGCGCCCGATCACGCCGATGCCGGAGAACATGGACGACTGGCCCACCGTGGACGTTTACATCCCCACCTATAACGAAGACCTGTCGGTGGTGATGGACACCGTGCTGGCCGCCCAGGAACTGGAATACCCGGCGGACAAGATGAAGATCTATCTGCTGGACGACGGTGGCCGGCAGGCGTTCGCCGCCTTCGCCGCCCGCGCCGGGGTGGGCTACATCGCCCGCGAGGAACACAACCACGCCAAGGCCGGCAACCTGAACAACGCCATGGGGCTCACCGACGGTGAGCTGATCTGCGTGTTCGACTGCGACCACATTCCCACCACCGGTTTCCTGCAGAGCACCGTGGGCGGTTTTTGCACCGACCCGGGCCTGTCCATGCTGCAGACCCCGCACTACTTCTATTCCCAGGACCCGTTCGAGCGCAACCTGGCGGTGGGCGATGACCTGCCCCGGGAAGGCGAGCTGTTCTACGGGCCGGTGCAAAAGGGCAACGACTTCTGGAACGCCACCTTCTTCTGCGGCTCCTGCGCGGTGATTCGCCGTGCCGCCCTGGACGAAGTGGAAGGCTTCGCCGTGGAGACCGTTACCGAGGACGCCCACACCGCCCTGAAGATGCAGCGCAAGGGCTGGCGTACCGCCTTCCTGGGCCTGCCGCTGGCCGCCGGGCTGGCCACCGAGCGGCTGTCGCTGCACATTGGCCAGCGGGCCCGTTGGGCGCGGGGCATGACGCAGATTCTGCGCCTGGACAACCCCTTGCTGGGGCGCGGCCTGACCCTGGCCCAGCGGCTGTGCTACCTGAACGCGGCGCTGCATTTCATGTTCCCGTTGCCGCGCGTGGTGTTCCTCACCGCTCCCCTGGCGTATCTGCTGATCGGCCAGAACATCATCGCCTCCTCGGCGCAGATGATCCTGGCCTACGCGCTGCCGCACCTGTTCCACGCCATCTACACCAACTCCCGGTTGAATGGCCGCTACCGGCACACTCTGTGGGGCGAGATCTACGAATCGTCGTTGTGCTTCCACCTGGTGAAGCCGACCCTGGTGACCTTCTTCAACCCCCGGCGCGGCAAGTTCAACGTGACCGAGAAAGGCGGCCTGCTCAACGAGACCTTCTTCGACGTGGACCCGGTGAAACCGCACCTGGTGGTGGCCTTCCTGTTGATGGCCGGGCTCGGCTGGGGCGTGGTACGCCTGTTCTGGCACGAATACTACGGGGTGCAGCCGGACGTCATGGCGCTGAACCTGTTCTGGGGCGGCTTCAGCCTGTTCATTCTGTTCGCCACCATCGCCGTGGCCCGGGAGCGCCGCCAGGTGCGTGGCTCGGTGCGCGTTAATCTGGATCTGCCGGCCACTCTCTATATGGTGGAGGGCCACACCCTGGCCACCCGCACGGTGGACATTTCCATGACCGGGGCGCGGGTGCGCAACCCGGGCGGCGAGCTGCCGGACCACGCGGTGGAGTTTCTCGAGGTGGGCATGAACGGCCGCACCGTGCTGCTGCCGGCGGAGACCATGGGCGGCGACCGGCGCTACCTGCGCCTGCGTCTTGGCGAGCTGGACATCAACCAGCGCCGTCAACTGGTGCGTATCGTGATGGGCCGGGCGGACGCCTGGCTGGCCGATGGCGAACGCCGTCAGGATCATCCCTTGAAGGCGTTCTGGCCGGTGCTGCGCTGCGTGCTGGGCCTGTTCCTGCCGGACCTGATGTCCCGGGACGCGGAGGAGCGCGAGGCCAACCGGGTATTCCACCAGGGCAAGCTGTGGCGCTGGATCATCCCCACCGCCATGTTGTTCCTGGTGGCGGTGCTGGTGCTGCTGGCGGTGCGCCCGGCCATGGCCCAGGCCCAGGTGGAGGCGGTGCCGATCAGCGAACTGGCGCGGCCGGTGCCGACGTCGGCCAAGGAGATGACCCTGGCGCAGCTTGGTCTGCCTGATGGACTGTCGCTCACCGGCGACGGGTCCCAGGCCGGGGTGGGCGTGTCCCTGCCCGCCGACGAAGTGGTGGTGGGGGCACGCATGAAGCTGCGTTTGCGCCACGATCCGGCCCTGGCCAACGGCAACGGCGAGCTGGTGGTCAACATGAACGGCGAGCCGGTGCAGCGTTTGATTCTGCGCGAGGGCGACGGCGAAGCGCACGACTACGAATTCGACATCAACCCTTCCCTGTTGGTGGACCACAACCGCCTCGGCTTCCGGCTGTACGGCATCGCCGACCAGACCTGCCCGAACCCGCTGGACCCCCGGGTGCACGCCGAGATCCTGCCCGGCAGCACCCTGCACCTGGCGGTGGAAGGCCTGCCCCTGGCCAACCGGCTGGATCTGCTGCCGGTGCCGTTCTTCGATCCGGATGCCTCCGGCCCGGTGACCGTGCGCCTGGCGCTGCCCAGCCCGGACGACCAGGATCAGGTGCAGGCCGCCGCGCTGATCAGTTCCTGGATCGGTTCGCTCAGCCGCTACCGGGAGGTGAGCTGGTCCGTGGACACCAACCTGCCCGACGGCCACGCCGTGGTGTTCACCACCAACGATGACCCCATGCCCGGCCTGCCGCCTGCGGCGCCCGTCACCGAGCCGGTCATCCGCATGGACGACAACCCCGGCGGTGGCAAGCTGCTGGTGATCGAAGCCCCGGACAGCGCCGGCCTGGTGCAGGCGGCGCGTTTCCTGATGCACCCGAAAACGCCGCCCTATGGCCGTAGCATGGTGGCGGAACCGGTGTCGACTCCGGTCAGCCGCCCCTACGACGCGCCACGCTGGAACGCCGGCGACGCGGTGCCCCTGCGTCTCGGGGATCTGGTCGAGCCGGACCAGTTGCGTGTCAACGGCATTACCCCCGCGTTGATCCGGGTGCCGTTCCGGGTGGCGCCGGACCTGGATCTGTGGCCCGGTGACACGGTACCACTGCGCATTCGCTACCGGTTCCCGGACGGCGAATGGCTGGACGCCGACAAATCGCGCCTGGACGTGGCGCTCAATGGCCAGTACCTGGGTTCACTGCCGGTGACCCGGCGCGGCCTGTTCGAGCACCTCTGGGGCCTGGTGGCCGGGCCGTTGCGTCAGGAGCAGGCGGTGCTGCCGGTGCCGCCGTCGCTGATCCACGGCCAGAACGAACTGACCTTCTATTTCAACCTGCGCTATCACTTTGACGATCCGTGCACCGTGACCCTGCCCACGGACGTGGTCAGCCAGGTGTACCCGGATTCCACCCTGGACCTCACCGACACCTGGCACCTGGCGGAGGTGCCGGAGCTGCGGCCGTTCCTGGCCGCCGGTTACCCCTTCACGGTGCGCGCGGACCTGTCGGAAAGCGCTCTGGTGCTGCCGGAGAAACCGTCCCTGTCGGCCCTCGATGGCGCCTTTACGTTGCTGTCCCGGTTCGCCGAAAGCACCGGGGTGACCGGTGACAAGCTGGCCGTGGTGCTTGGCCGCGATGGCCTTCGCAGTGTGGCGGATCGCCACTGGCTGGCGCTCACGTCTCTGGATGATCCATTGGCGCGCACCCTGTTGCAGCCGCCGTATTACTTCTACGAAAACCGCCTGCGGGTGCACCCGCCGGGGCTGTGGGAACGACTCAAGCTATGGGCCCTGTACGGCGACAATCTGGAACGTGACGAGGCCGACCGGGCCTTGAGCAGCCGCTCCCGGGTGCAGGCCCTGGTGGCCGCGCACTCGCCGCTGAACAACCAGCGTGAAATGGTGTTGCTGGCCACCAACGAGGCCAGCATGCTGGCATCACTGGCAGCGGAGCTGGGCGACGAGAAGGTGCGCGCCGAGGTGGGCGAGGACCTGTCACTGCTGGACGACAAGGAAGAAATCCGCAACTTCCGAATCCACCCGGTGAGCCCGGACAGTGACAACAACTACATGACCATGGTGCGGTGGGTGCTGGGGCAGCGGCCGGATATTTTGCTGCTTTGCGCGCTGTTCGTACTGATCCTGATTGCCGGCACCATGGTGCCCTTGTTGCGCGCCCGGGCGGCGCGGCGCCTGAACGAACACGGGGAACGGAAAAAGCGATGAAAGCGAAGCGCTTCAATGGATGGCTGGCCGCCGGCCTGCTCGGCTCGGCGCTGCTGGCGCCGGTGGCGCCGGTCCTGGCCCAGGAAACCGACGCCTCGGTGCAGCGGCTGCTCGATCAGGCGGAGTTCTGGCGTGGCAACAACCGCCCGGATCTGGCCGCGGACACCCTGCAGCGGGTGCTCAACGCGGACCCGGACAACCCGGCGGCGCTCTATCAGATGGCGATGCTGGAGATGGACCGCGACCCGGCCGCCGCGCAACGCTACGCCGACCGTCTGCGCCGGGTGGCCCCGGACAGTGACTACGCGCGCCGCTTGGCCGAGCGCAACCGCCGCCAGGGGCTGGATTCGGACCTGCTGCGTGAAGCCCGGCGGCTGGCCGCCGCCGGCAACCCGAAGGGCGCCGTGGCCCGCTACGAAGAACTGTTCGGCGACCAGCCGCCGCCCGGCGACCTGGCGCTGGAGTATTACCAGACCCTGGCCGGCGTGGAAGACCGCCGGGCCGAGGCCCGGCGCGGCCTGGAAGACATGGCCGCCGCGCGCCCCGGTGACCGGCGCATTTCCCTGGCCCTGGGCAAGGTGCTGACCTACGACGGCGGCACCCGGTTGCGCGGCATCGAACGCCTGCGCGGCCTCTGGACGCAGAAGCAGGACAAGGAAGTGGCCGCCGCCTGGCGCCAGGGCTTGCTGTGGCTGCCCGATCAGCCCTCCAGCGTGGCGCCGTTGCGTGCTTACCTGGAGAGTTTCCCCGAGGACAATGGCGTAAAAGCCAAGCTGGTGCAGGCCAACGACCAGGCCACCGCCGAGCGCGGCCGTGGCTACCAGGCCCTGGACGCCGGTCGGGCCAGCAATGCGGAGCAGGCGTTCCGCGCCGCCCTCAAGGACAACCCCAACGACGCCGAGGCGCTGGCCGGCCTGGGCCTGGCGCAACTGCGCCGCGAGAAGTTCCAGGACGCCGAGCGCTCCCTGGAGCGGGCCATCAAGATGAAGCCGGCCAAGGCCGCCGACTGGCGCCCGGCGCTGCAGAGCGCCCGCTTTTATGGCCGTCTCGCCACCGCCCGGGCCGCCTACCAGGCCGGTAACCTGGACCAGGCATTCCAGACCGTGCGCCCGCTCACCGAGACCGCCGGCAACCAGGGCCGCGACGCCAAGCTGCTGCAGGGCGAGATTCTGCTCGCCCAGGACCGGCCCCAGGTGGCGGAAACCCTGTACCGGGGCCTGCTGGTGGAGCGCCCGGCGCTGACCGAGGCCCGCGGCGGGCTGGTGCGCGCGCTGCTCGCCCAGGGCCGCTATGACGAGGCCGACGAGGTGTTCGCCCAGTTGCCGGCGTCCGCCCGCGAGGATCTGGCCTACCTGCGCCAGCAGCGGGTCGATGCCCTGCGCACCCGGGGCGAGGAACTGCTCGCCGGTGGTCGCCCTGGAGCCGGCGAATCCGCCCTGCGTGAAGCCATGGCGCTGGCCCCGGACGATCCCTGGACCCGGCTGTCCCTGGCCCGCTTCTACGACGACCAGGGCCAGCCGCGCCGGGCGCGCGCCCTGATCGAGCCGCTGCTGGATGACAAGCCGGGCGTGGATGACCTGCGCGTGGCCGCCTTGCTGGCCGAAAAGCAGGAGCGTTGGGAAGACGCCGAGGCGCTGCTGGCCGGCATCCCCGCCGGCCAGCGCGACGATGCCATCGACGCCCTGGCGGAGCGGGTGCGTGGTGGCGCCCGGGTGGCGCGCCTGCGCCGGGTGCTCTCCGAAGGGGATTCCTGGCAGGTGGAAAACGCCCTGGACGATCTGTACCGCAACCCGCCCCAGGACCCGGGCGAGCTGGGTCAGGTGGCCACCTTGCTGGTGGACCAGGGCGAAGACGGCCTGGCCCTGGCCCTGGTGCGCCGGGATCTGGATTTGCACCTAAATGACAGCAACGCGGTGGAGCCGTTTCTGAACCACGCCTCGGTGCTGTCGCGCACCGGCAACCAGCGTGAAGCGCGGCGCCTGATGGCGCTGCTCGACCGCCGCGCCGGTGACGACCCCCAGGCCCGCGCGGCCCTGGGCCGTACCCGCGACCAGCTTCTGCTCGATCAGGTGGTGGCGCTGCGTGACCAGGACCAACTGGCCCAGGCCTACGACGTGCTGGTGGCGGAACTGGAACGGCGGCCCCAGGCGCCGGCGCTGCTCCATGAGCTGGGCAGCCTGTACCTGCAGGGCAAGCGCTATGAAGACGCCCGCCGGGTGTTCGAATGGCAGCTCGAGCGGGACCCTAATGACATCGTCGCCCGCCGTGGCGCGGTGGCTTCCGCCCTGGGCGCCGGCGACGCCGACCGCGCCGAGGAACTGTTGCGCCAGGTGGCGCCGCTGGAAGATGGCGAGCTGCTGCTGCTGGCGGCGCGCACCGCCGAGGCCCAGGGCGACAAGCGCCAGGCGCTGAAATTCGCCGAGCAGGCGGAGAACGCCGAGCGCGGCGACAGCCCGGTGATCGCCGGGGTGGTGAACCCGTTCCGGGGTGCCGGCCAGGCCCGTGACGATGGCCGCTGGGCGGCCTTCGGCGGCGGCGGTGGCGACAGCAAGGGCGCCGGTGTATGGCTGCCCGGCCAGACCGAAACCGCCGGGCGCTGGCAGCCCGATGGCGAGGCCCGTGCCTACCTGAACCGCTCCTACGACGCCGAGCCGGTGACCCCGACCCCCGCCAGCCCCTACCACGGTGGCGGCGACGAGCAGTGGGCCGGCGACTGGCGGCGCCCGGACGAAGTGGCGCGCATGCAGGATTATGGCTACGGTGGCGGTTCCGGCGGCGGTTCCGGCGCCGGTGCCAGCAGCGCCCGCGCCGCCGCTCGCCAGGAAGCGCCCAAGCCGGCGCCCAGCCGCGAGCGGCTGGTGCGCATCGACGATCTGCAGGGTGATCTGCGCCAGGCGCTGTCGCCGAAGGGGCAGGGCGGTCTGTCGCTGCGCTTCCGCGACGGCGAATCCGGCCTTAGCCAGCTCACCGAGGTGCGCGGCGACATCGGCCTGTCCGGGGTGCCGTTCGGCGGCGGCCGCTTCACCGCCACCGCCTCCCCGGTGTACCTGAACGCCGGCACCCTCAGCGAGGACGCCGGTCGTCGCTTCGGCTCCACCGGCGCCACCTCCGACGCCGCCGAGGCGGTGGTGGAGCAGCTCAGCGGGGTCGGTGATCTGATCGATGAAATCGACGAGTTCGCCGATGACGTGGACGCCGCCCAGGGTGCCTTCGACACCGCCGACACCCAGCTCGGCGCCGCGCAAAGCAGCGTCGATACCGCCGAAACCAACCTGGCCGATGCCCAGCAGGAACTGCTCGACGCGGACGACCCCACCGATGAGGAACTGGCGGCCCTGCAAGCGGCGGTGGATACCCGCCAGACCCAGCTCGACCAGGCCGAGGAAACCCTCAACCAGCGTCAGAGCCAGTATGACCAGGCGGAAAATGATCTGACGGACGCCGAGGACGTGTTCGGCACCAACGTGACCCGCAACGTGCTGTTCGAATCCGGCATCGACCTGGATGCGCTCAACACCGAGCAACGCCAGTTCGTCAACGAGTACCTGGAGCGCGAATTCGGCACCAGCGACTTCTCCCTGGAAGCGGACAACGTGGCCGACTACCGGGCGCGCAGCGCCGCCGTGCGGCAACTGGTCAACGACGTGGCCGCCCGTGCCGGCGCCTACCAGCGCGCCGCCGCCTCCGGCAACCAGACCGACTCCGGCCTGGCGGTGGCGTTCGGTTACCGCGAAGGTGGTTTCAGCGCCGACATCGGCAGCACCCCGTATGGCTTCGAGGTCACCAACCTGGTGGGCGGTATTACCTGGGCACCGGAAGTGGCGCCGAACACCAACTTCCGGGTCACCGCTCAGCGCCGCGCGGTCAAGGACAGCCTGTTGTCCTACGCCGGCGTCGAGGACCCGGCCACCGGCGACCGCTGGGGCGGCGTGACCCGCACCGGCGCCGAGCTGGGATTGTCCTACGATAACGGCGAGGTGGGCACCTACGGCGACCTGGGCTTCTACAGCTACCAGGGCCACAACGTGGACGACAACCAGGAAGCGTCGTTCAACCTGGGCGCCTACGTGAAGCCGATCAACCAGCGCTGGCGGCAGCTGCAGACCGGCGTGCACCTCAACTATCGCAGTTTCGATGAGAACCGGGGCCAGTTCACCTATGGGCATGGCGGTTACTTCAGCCCGCAGGATTATGTGAGCCTGGCCTTCCCGATCACCTATCAGGAAAGCTATAACAAGGTTACCTGGAACGCCCGTGTGTCACCGGGCTTCCAGAGTTACAGCGTGGAAGAAGCGCCGTATTTCCCGACTTTGGGGGGGCAACAGCAGTGGTTGGATATACTGGTCGACGCCGGCGTCGCTCCTGCGTCGTACTACGAAGCAGAGAGCGAGAGCGGCTTCGGGCTGAATCTGGGCGCGGGGCTCGATTATCAGTTGTCACCGGCGTTCAGCCTGGGCACCAGCCTCGGGTACGATACGTTCGGGGATTATTCGGAAACGTCAGCGATGATCAACCTGCTTTACACCATGGAGCCGTGATCATGGATAAGAAGAGCGCGCATCAGGCTCGCAGCCTGGAGTACTTCCGGGGGCGGCAATTCAACGGCCAGTGGCGACTGTTCATCACCGCTCTGGTGGAAGAACTCAACGCCAGTGCCGGCAGCGACGAGATGCTGGCGTTCTTTGGTCACCTGGGCGCCAAGATCGCCAGCGACCTGCCCATCGACGAGCAGGACACCCTGGAGGGCCTGGAGGCGGCGGCCAACCGCCGCTGGAACCAGCTCGACTGGGGCTGGTGCCAGTTTTACAGTGAATCGGACATGATCGTGATCGTGCACGATGCCTGGCCGCGCCTGGAAGGCACGGTAGGTGATACCTGGGCCGCCGCGTTGGCGGCGATGCTGGCCGGTGCCTACAACGCCTGGCTGCGCGACCAGGGCGGGGACGGCACCGTGGAGGTGCAGATACTCAAGGCCAATCAGGATGGGCCGCTGGAATTCTGCTATGGCTGTTGACGATGATGACGTCGCGAGAGCGCCATCGGCCGCTTTCGCCCTTGTGCTGGCCCTGGTCTGGCTGGCACTGAGCGTGATCGGGGTGGCGCGCGCCGCCGACCCGGGCTGGCGGGCTTACCAGGCCCGCTTCATCAGCGAAGAAGGCCGGGTAGTGGACACCGGCAACGGCAACATCAGCCACACCGAGGGCCAGGGCTGGGGCATGTTGATGGCGGTCTACTTCGACGACGCCGACCGCTTCGAGAAACTGTTCCGTTGGACCAACGACCACCTGCACCGCAAGGTGGACAATCTCTACACCTGGCGTTTCGAGCCGGACGCCGACCCCGCCACCGTGGACCGCAATAACGCCACCGACGGTGATCTGCTGATCGCCTGGGCCCTGGAACTGGCCGGGCGCAAGTGGAAAGAACCCCGTTACGTGGTCGCCTCCATCGATACCCGCAATGCCATCCGCCGTTATCTGATCGCCGAGTACGGCGGTTACCTGGTGCTGCTGCCGGCCCGGGACGGTTTTCGCAAGGATGGCTACGTGCAGTTGAATCTCTCCTACTGGGTGATGCCGGCGCTGGACTTTTTCGCGCGGCTGGAGCCGGACGGCCCCTGGCGGCGCCTGATGTACGATGGCGTGCGCTTGCTCAACGTGTCACGCTTCGGTAAACACCAACTACCACCGGACTGGCTGCGGCTGGACGACAACGGCAACGTAAGCCCGGCGACGGAGTGGCCTACCCGCTTCGGCTTCGAGGCGGTGCGCGTGCCGCTCTATATGTACTGGTGGGGGCTGGGCGCGATGCCGGCCCTGGACGGCGTGCGCCGCTTCTGGCTGCAACCGAAGCCGCCGGCCTGGGTGGACGTGATCAGCGAGGAAGAAGCGGAATACCCGCTGTCCGCCGGTGGCATGGCGGTACGTGCCCTGATCCAGGGGCGCGCCGGGCGCATTGCCCTGGTGCCGCCGCGCGCCGAGGATTATTACAGCGCCTCCCTGCAGATGCTCAGCCGGATCGCCGCCGCCCCGGCGCCATTGCTGATCGGCCAGGACGGTAAAAAACTGTAATTAGGCCGGCGGGCGCGACCCCGGTTCGGAACGCATCCGGGCTTCCTGGTTCCATACAGGGGAGGGGCGACGGGCCCCGTGTTTTTTTGCTAAAGGAGTGTTCATGGTCAGGAAAGCGGTCATTCCGGTGGCCGGGTTCGGAACCCGCATGCTGCCGGCATCCAAGTCGATCCCCAAGGAAATGCTGCCGATCGTGGATCGGCCCGCCATTGATTACGTGGTGGAGGAGGCGGTCAACGCCGGCATCACCGAGATCATCCTGGTCAGCCATGGCAGCAAGACCGCCATCGAGAATTTCTTCGACGGCCACCCGGAATTGGAAGCCCAGCTTGAAGCCAAGGGCAAGACCGCGCTGCTGGAAACGGTGAGCAAGCCGCTGCCCGACGGCGTGCAGGTGATCAGCGTGCGTCAGGGCCCGCCCCTGGGCCTGGGTCACGCGGTCTGGCAGGCGCGCAACGCGGTGGCCGGCGAGCCGTTCGTGGTGATCCTGCCGGACGTGCTGGTGGACGACGATGGCCGAGGCAACGACCTGGCCAACATGATCCGCCGTTTCGAGGACAACGGCGCCGCCCAGATCATGGTGGAGAAGGTGCCCGACGAACTGGTGCACAAGTACGGCATCGCCGACCTGGACGGCGCGCCACCGGCGGCCGGCGAGAGCGCGCCGATGCGCGGCGTGGTGGAAAAGCCGGACCGCGAGGTGGCACCTTCCAACCTGTCCGTGGTGGGCCGCTATGTGCTGCCGCCGGTGGTCATGGACCTGCTCGCCAACACTCCGCCCGGGGCCGGTGACGAGATCCAGCTCACCGACGCCCTGGCCACCCTGATCGGGGACGCGCCGGTGGAAGCCTACGCCATGCTCGGCCGCACCTTTGATTGCGGCAGCAAGGAAGGTTACCTGGAAGCAATTCTGCATTACGCGCTCAAGCACCCGGAGATCGGTGGCGCCGCCCGCGATTTGATCGCCAAGGCGAATCGCGGCTAAAGCGGAACGCATTGCAAAGGAGCCATAAATGCGTATCGACATGTTTGGCGACACCCTGTGCGCCATGGTCACCGCCGCCGCCTTCGCGCAAAGCGGCCATCGGGTGCGCTGGTGGTTGCCACCCGGCCGGGTGGCAAGGGCTCTGGACGACGGCCGGGTGCTGTACCAGGAGCCCGGCCTGGCGGAGCTGGTCACCGCCCAGCGTCGCGCCGGGCGGCTGGACTGCCGTACCGACGAGCCGGGCCTGGCCGACCCCAATGGCGAACCGGCGGTGAGCGAACCCGCCCCGGTGGTGTGCCTGGCCCTGCAGCCCGGTGATTTCGACCGCGCCGAGCACCTGGCCGCCTGGGCCGGGCGCGGTGGCGCCCGCCTGCTGATCAATCAGAGCGTGTTCCCGGTGGGCAGCACCGAGCAACTGCAAAAAGGGCTGCGCGAGCAGGGCGCGGCCACCCCGGTGGTGTGCCTGCCGGATACCCTTCAGGAAGGCATGGCGCTGGCCTCCTTCACCCGCCCCCATCATCTTCTGCTCGGTTGCGACGACCGCGAGGGGGAAGTGACCATGCGCGAACTTCTGCGCCCCTATAACCGCCGCCGCGACGTGCTGCAGGTGATGCAGCCCCGCGAGGCGGAGTTCACCAAGGTGGCGATCAGCGGCATGCTCGCCACCCGGCTCAGCTACATGAACGACATGGCGCTGCTGGCCGAGGAACTGGGCGTCGACATCGACGTGATCCGCCAGGGCGTGGGCTCCGACCCGCGCATCGGCGAAGCCTATCTGTACGCCGGCTGCGGCTTCGGTGGCCCGGGTTTCAGCCGTGACGTGATGAACCTGACCGACACCCTGCGCCGGCGCCGGGTGGGCGCCAAGCTGCTTGAGCAGGTGCTGCAGATCAACGAGCGCCAGAAGGAAGTTCTGTTCCGCAAGTTCTGGCGCCATTACGAAGGCGAGGTGGACCGCCGCCGGGTGACCCTGTGGGGCGCCGCCTTCAAGCCCGGCTCCGACCGGGTTGATAACGGCCCGGCGCTGCGTCTGATCGAAGCGCTCTGGGCCCAGGGCGTGGACGTGCACGTGCACGATCCCCTGGCGCTGCCGGAACTGGCCGCCTGGGCCCGGGACAAGGGCACCCTGACCCTGCACGACGATCCCTACGACGCCGCCCGCGACAGCGATGCCCTGATGCTGGTCACCGAATGGAAAGCCTATTGGGGCCCGGACTGGGACGACCTCAAGAACGCCATGCACACGCCGCTGATCCTGGACGGGCGCAACATCTATGACCCGGCGTACGTGACGCGCCAGGGCTTCACCTACTACGGCATCGGGAGACGCTGATGAGTGGCATTCCCCTGCACGACGTTGACGCCGCCCGGGCCGCCGACCAGGCCCTGCGCGACCACGCCGGCCAGGCCCGCCACTGGCACCTGGCCGATCTGTTCGCCGAGGACGCGGAGCGTTTCCAGCGCCTGAGCCTGAGCGCCTGCGGGCTGCTGGCGGATTTCAGCAAGCAGCGTCTCAGTCCCGAGACCCTGGACAAACTGCGTGGGCTGGCCCACGCCCGGGGCCTGGACGCCTGGATGCGCTGCCTGTTCGAAGGCGGCGAGGTGAACTGGACCGAGGGGCGCGCCGCCATGCACTGGCGGCTGCGCGAACCGGGCCGGGAGGAGGGCGAGGACGATCCGGTGCGCGACCAGCTGGCGCGCATGGAACGCATGGTCACGCGGATTCTCTCCGGCCAGTGGCGTGGCTGCGAAGGCGACGCCATCACCGACGTGGTCAACGTGGGCGTGGGCGGCTCCGATCTGGGCCCGCTGATGGCCTCGGTGGCCCTGCACGAGCACCGGCCCGCCAACGGCCAGCGTCCGCGGCTGCACTTCGTGTCGTCCATGGACGGCAGCCAGATCGTGCCGCTGCTCGATGAGCTGAATCCGGCCACCACCCTGATCGTGCTGTCCTCCAAGTCGTTCACCACGGTGGACACCCTCAGCAACGCGGCCACCGCCCGCTACTGGCTGGAGCAGGCCTTCCCGGACCGCAACGGCGCGGTGCTGCGCTGCCACTTCATCGGCGTGTCCGCCATGCCCGAGCGCATGAGCGAGTGGGGCATCCACGAGGACAACCAGCTGCTGTTCTGGGAGTGGGTGGGCGGTCGCTATTCGCTGTGGTCCACCATCGGCCTGCCGATCGCGCTGACCATCGGCATGGACGGTTTTCGGGAGCTGCTGGCCGGTGCCCACGATCTGGACCGCCATTTCCGCGAGGCGCCCTGGGAGGCCAACCTGCCGGTGCTGATGGGCCTGGTGGATGTGTGGAACCTGAACTACCTGGATATCACCGCCCGCGCGGTGCTGCCCTACGATGGCCGGCTCAAGCACTGGCCCGCCTACGTGGAGCAGCTTGAGATGGAGTCCAACGGTAAATCCGTGGATCGGGACGGCGAACTGGTGGACTACCACACCTGCCCGGTGATCTGGGGCGAGGTGGGGCCCAACGCCCAACACGCTTTCTATCAGTTGCTGCACCAGGGCACCCAGCCGGTGGCCTGTGAGTTCATCGCCGCCGCCCGCCACGGCCTGGATGGCAACAGCGCCGAGCTGCGGCCGCTGGAGGAACAGCACTCCCTGACCCTGGCCAATTGCCTGGCGCAATCGCGGCTGCTGGCCCTGGGCGACCGGGCGCTGGACGATGATGGCGATACCCCGGCCTACAAGCGCTACCGGGGCAACCAGCCCAGCACCACGCTGCTCATGGACGAACTCACCCCCCGCCACCTGGGGGCCCTGGTGGCGCTCTACGAGCACAAGGTGTTCGTGCAGGCGGTGCTGTGGGGCATCAACCCCTTCGATCAATGGGGTGTGGAAATGGGCAAGAAAATCGCCAAGGATATGATTCGGGTGCTGGAAAGCGGTGAGGGCAGTGACGGCCTGGACGCTTCCACCCGGGCGTTGGCCGGTTATATCCGCGCCCAGCAAAGCTCCTGACTTCATGGATTCAAGGATTAAGGACATCCCATGACTGAACTGGCAGACACTCTGTTCCGCGCCTACGACATCCGCGGCATTTACGAGGACACCCTCACCGTGGACGCGGCCCGTCTGATCGGCCTGGCCATCGGCACGGAAGTGCGCGCCAAGGGCGGCGACACCGTGGCGGTGGGCCGCGATGGCCGGCTGTCTTCCCCGGCGCTGGTGGACGGCCTCGCCCGGGGCCTGCAGGCGAGCGGCTGCAACGTGGTGGAAGTGGGCCTGGTGCCCACCCCGGTGCTGTATTTCGCCACCCACCTTTACCACGACGCCGACTCCGGCGTGATGGTCACCGGCAGCCACAACCCGCCGGACTACAACGGCTTCAAGATCGTTATTCAGGGCACGGCGCTGTCCGGTGATGCCATCCAGGCTCTCAAGGCCCGCATTCAGCGCGGGGACTTCAGCGAAGGCGAGGGCACTCGCGAGCAACGGGACGTGCTGCCCGCCTACCTGAACGCCGTGCAACGCCGCCATCAGCTGGCGCGCCCGCTCAAGGTGGTGGTGGACTGCGGCAACGGCGCCGCCGGCGTTACCGCCCCGGAGGCACTGATGCTGCTCGGCTGCGACGTGGTGCCCCTGTACGCGGACGTGGACGGCACTTTCCCCAACCACCACCCGGACCCGGGCGACATTGAAACCCTCAAGGACCTGATCGCCACCGTTGGCGAGGAAAACGCCGACCTGGGGCTGGCCTTCGATGGCGACGGCGACCGGCTCGGCGTGGTGCTTCCCGATGGCGACGTGGTCTACCCGGACATTCTGCTCATGGCCCTGGCCGAGGACCTGGCCTCCCGGGTGCCCGGCGCCAAGGTGATCTTCGACGTCAAATGCACCGGCGAGCTGTTCGACGTGATCAAGAAGGCCGGCGGCGAGCCGGAAATGTGGCGCACCGGCCACTCGCTGATCAAGGCGCGCATGAAGGAAACCGGCGCCCTGCTGGCCGGCGAGATGAGCGGCCATATCTTCTTCGCCGAGGATTGGTACGGCTTTGACGACGCCACCCTGGCGGCGGCCCGGCTGCTGGGTATTCTCAGCCGCTATGACGGCGACGCGGTGAGCTTCTTCCAGCGCTTCCCGCGCCTGCACTCCACCCCGGAGATCCAGATCCAGGTTACCGAGGAGAACAAGTTCGCCATCATCGAGTACCTGCAGGAGCACGCCGACCTGGGCGAGGGCGAGCGCCGGGTCATTGACGGTATCCGCATGGATTACCCGGACGGCTGGGGTCTGTGCCGGGCCTCCAACACCTCGCCGAAGCTGGTGACCCGCTACGAAGCCCGCGACGACGCCACCCTGGCGCGTATCCGCCAGCGCTTCGAAGCCGCCATCGAGCAGGCCATTCAGGCGGTGGGCTGAGCCCACCGCTGCCACCTCCCTATCGCGACTGAAGTCGCTCCTACGGCGGTCTTTGATGCTGTAGGAGCGACTTCAGTCGCGATCCCCCCCAAACCCAATGGCACACCCCAACCCCTCTCTGCTATCCTCAAACCAAGCAAGCGCTTGGTTTATGGCGCACCCGATCAAAGCCCCCCGATTCGAGAACAAGGAGCGACCGTGGCCGACCTGTCCTATTTCAACGAAACCCACGAGATGGTGCGCGACACCGTGCGCAAGTTCGTGGAACGCGAGATCCTGCCCCAGGTGAACGACTGGGAGGAGGCCGGCGCCTTCCCCCGTGAGCTGTACAAGAAGGCGGCCGACGCCGGCATCCTCGGCATCGGCGCCCCGGAACGCTGGGGCGGCAGCGGCGAGGACGTGTTCATGAAGGTGGCCGCCTGCGAGGAAATCACCCGCTGTACCTCCGGCGGCGTGGGCGCCAGCCTGGGCTCCCTGGACATCGGCCTGCCGCCGGTGTGGAAGTGGGGCTCCGAGGCCCTGCAGGAGCGGGTGGTGCCGGCGGTGCTGGCCGGCGACAAGATCGCCGCCCTGGCGATCACCGAGCCCGGCGGTGGCTCCGACGTGGCCAACCTGCGCACCAAGGCCACCCGCGATGGTGACCACTATGTGGTGAACGGCGCCAAGACCTTCATTACCAGCGGCGTGCGCGCGGACTACTACACGGTGGCGGTGCGCACCGGCGGTGCCGGTTTCGGCGGTGTGTCCCTGCTGCTGGTGGAGAAGGGTACCCCGGGCTTCACCGTGGGCCGGGAGCTGAAGAAGATGGGCTGGTGGGCGTCCGACACCGCCGAGCTGTATTTCGAGGACTGCCGGGTGCCGGCGGAAAACCTGATCGGCCCGGAGAACGGCGGCTTCTACTGCATCATGAGCAACTTCCAGATGGAGCGGCTGATCCTGGCGGTGACCGCCAACATGACCGCCCAGGTGGCGCTGGAAGAGGCCATGGCCTACGCCAGGGAGCGCCAGGCCTTTGGCCGGCCCATCGCCGGCTTCCAGGTGACCCGCCACAAGCTGGCGGAGATGGCCACCCAGGTGGCCGTGAGCCGGGAATTCACTTACCGCACGGCGGCGCGCATCGCCAACGGCGAGGACTGCGTGCTGGACGTGTCCATGGCCAAGAACCAGGCCACGCAATGCGCCGACCGGGTGACCTGGGACGCGGTGCAGATCTTCGGCGGCGCCGGCTACATGCGTGGCACCGTGGTGGAGCGGCTGTTCCGGGACAACCGCATCCTGTCCATCGGCGGCGGCACCTACGAGATCATGAACGAGGTGATCGCCAAGCGGCTGGGGCTCTAGCCGCCCACGCCGCCATCGCGACTAAAGCGGAACGCCGCCCGGTCGCTCCTACAGAATATGGTAGTAGGAGCGACTTCAGTCGCGATCAGGCGTCAGCCGGCGGTGCACTCCGCCCGGGAGCTGTCGAGCTTGCAGCGGATCTTGCGCAGCAGGTCCAGCATGTCGCCGTCGTAGTAGCCTTCCTTGCGCAACTGGTCCCGGGAGTCCTGCATCATCAGCTCGTATTCGCGCTTGTCCTCGTCGGGGATGTCCACCCACCACTTGGGGTCGACCTGGTCCGACTCACGCTTGAGCTGCTCCAGTACCTTGTCCAGGTTGTCGTAAAAATACTCCCGGGACTTCTGCGCGATCTCCGCCGGGAACCGGTCTTCCTTGCCCACCAGCTGGATCGAGAGCTGCAACAGCGGGTAATCGATGATGCCACCGTCGGGCTGCAGGCCCTTGTACAGTTCCAGCACGTTGTAGGCCACCAGCGGCGCGGCGATCACGTCCACGGAGCCGTTGTTGAACTTGCCGGCGAAGTTGGTGATGTCCGAGGGTACCGGGGTGGCGCCGGCGGCGGCCACCATCTTGGCCTGGGTGGGGTCGAAATCGAGCACCGCCACTTTCTTGCCGGCGGCCTTGGCCAGGGAGTTGATCTCCCGGTCGTTGACGAACAGGTAGGCGGCGCCGATGGGGGCGATGCCGATCACCTCGTAGGAATTGGCGGTGAGCTGCTCGGCGCGGCTCGGGTGCGACAGCACGCGCAGGGCGAGCTTCATGTGCTCCATGGTGGGCAGGGCGCCGATGGAGTCCAGGGTGCCGGCGTACTTGTTGAACTGGCGGGCGCGCAGCCCGGTGATCAGGGAGGCATCGCACTGGCCGGCCTTGAGGTCCTCGGCGGCCACTTGCTCATTGGTGTAGACGCGCAGGTTGGCCTTCAGGCCCCAGTTCAGCGCGGCGGCGCGCCAGTCCTTCATGGCGGCCATGGTGGGGCCCATCTGGCCGGCGATATCGAATACGCAGATGTCGCGTTCGATCTGCTCCTGGGCCTGGGCGGCGCCGGCCAGCAACAGGGTGGCGGCGGCCAGGAGGGCGCTGAAGCGTTTTGTCATGGTTATGGTCCTTCATCCGGGTCTCTGTCCGGATGGTAGGCGGGTGGCGCCAGGACACAAAACCTTGGCGCCCGGGTGAGTGAGCGTTTCGGTCACCCGCCGGGCTGATCGTACCCCCACCGTAGGAGCGACTTTAGTCGCGATAGTCCGCCGGCCTAGAAGCTGTAATTCTTCAGCCGGTTGGCTTGCTGCCGGTAGAGACTCACCGGGTCGGTGCTCCACAGATCGTGCAGGCCGAGCACCTGGTTGACCTCGTCCAGGTGATTCATGCGGTAGTCATCGCGGATCACCATGCCCAGATGGCTGGAACAGCTGCTCACCAGGCCATCGTTGGGCTCGCCCAGGAACACGATGGACGTGGCCGCCAGGAACGGGTCGGACGGGTCGAGAACATTGGTAAGGGTCTTGGCGCCGCTCCAGGAGAAGTAGGAAACGCCGTTGGCGGCCTGCCGGGGCGCGTCGCCGCAGTAGCGGGCCGGTATGCCCTCCGGATACCGCTGGTTGAAGGCCACCGTATCGGCGGTGGTGAGCGCCTTGAGCGCGGCCAGGATGTCCTGCTCGTTGCCGCCGCCGGAGAACAGGTCGATAAGCCCGGCCAGGGCGTTGCCCAGGTAGCCGATCAGGTTGCCGGAGAAGGGCACGTTATCAACCACGCCCTGCAGCACGTCCGCCAGCCGGGCGCCCCAGTTGACGCCGCCGACGCTGGTCACCGAGGCCACGTACTCAGGGTACACCGAGGCCACGTAGCGGGTGGTGGGGCCGCCGTGGCTGTGGCCGATCAGGTTGACCCGCTCGGCGCCGGTGCTGGCGAGGATGGTTTCCACCTGGCGCGCCAGCTGCTCGCCGCGCACGGCGGTGTCCTCGGCGGCGCTCACCTGGGCCACGTAGACCTCGGCGCCGCCCTGGCGCAGTTCCTCGGGGATACGGTACCAGTAGTCCACGCCGGCGGCGGTGTCGAAGCCGAACAGGCCATGGACCAGAACGATGGGGTAACGGGTGGCGGTGTAATCGGCGATGGCCTGGGCCGGCACCGACAGCACCACGAGCATGAGGGCGCTCAGCAGCGCCTGGAGCAACGTTTTCATAAGCTTCCCTGTTTGTGTTGTTGTTGAATTGTTGGTTATGCGCCAAGGTCCTCTTGGCGGGAACCTTCCCGGGAAGTGAAGGTTCCTAGGGCCTGTTCACTCTACTTGCATCATGCCTGTTGTGGCTAAAAATCCACCCATCTAGGCACGAGGAGAGAAGTTTGGTGGCTCCAAATGAACGACGAGTAACGCGGAGGGGTGGATTTTTAGCCACAACCCGAAGGGCTGGCCCCCTTTTGGCCACCAGCGTCGTTGTCGGTCGCTTATTTGGACTGACCAAACGGCGCTCCCTCCGCCTAGCTGGAGGCCAAAATGACATCCAGCAGGCGTGATGCAAGTAGAGTGAACAGGCCCTCAGACTAGCGCCGCTCTTGCCGGTGTTGCACTAATAAAAAAGTCGTAATCCGATCAGCGGTGATAACAATAAGACGGAGTACAGGGATGAGAATCATGATCGTGGCGCTGAGCGCGCTGCTGCTGGTGGCCGGCGCGGCCTGGTGGTGGCGGGACGGTGCGGGTGGCCCGGCGCGCCCGGCGGTGGCCGCCGCTTCCACCGGGGCCCCCGCCGGACCGGCCTTCCAGGGGGGCTCGGATTTCGCCACCTTCGCCGCCCGGGGCGCCCGGCTGGAGAGCGAGCCGGCCAGTTGGCGCGGCACCGAGCCGGACGGTGCCCTGCGGGTGGACGACAACGGCGACTTGATCGTCACCGAGGAGGTGCGGCGGCGCTTCGATTACTTCCTTTCCGCCCTCGGCGAGGAGGATCTCAACGTGCTGCGCGCCCGGGTGGCGGCACACCTGGACGCGGCGCTGCCGCCGGCGGCGGCGCGCCAGGCCTGGGATTTGTTCGAGCGCTACACCGGCTACCGGGCGGCGCTACGCGGGCTCGACAGCCCGGATAACGACACCGCCGCCCTGCGCCGCAGCCTGGAGGAGCGGCGGGCGCTGCGTCGGCGCTGGTTCGACGCCGAGGCCCGGGAGGCATTCTTCGGTTTCCGTGACCGCTATGACAGCTTCGCCCTGGACCGGCGCGCCATTCTTGAGGACCCGGCCCTGAGCGCCGAGGAGAAGGCGGCCCGGGTGAGCGCGTTGGAGGCCGACCTGGCGCCGCGGTTGCGCGCCATGGTGGAAGCCACCCGGCGCCCGGTGTCGGTGGCGGCGCAGGTGGACCGGCTGCGCGAGCAGGGCGCCTCGGAGGCGCGGGTGTACCAGCTGCGTGAGCGGGAACTGGGCGCCGAGGCGGCGGAGCGGCTGGCGGATCTGGATCATCGGCGGGCGGAATGGGAGCGGCGCTATGATGAGTACCGCGAGCAGCGCGAGGGGATTCTGCACAGTGGCCTGGCGCCGGAGGACCGGGACGCCCAGGTGCGGGCCCTGCGCGCGCGCCTGTTCGACGAACAGGAGCAGCGGCGGGTGCAGGCGTTGGATCGTATCCGGTGACGCCGGGTGATCGCGACTGAAGTCGCTCCTACGTCGTAAATTCTGCCGTAGGAGCGACTGGGCGGCACTCCACTTCAGTCGCGATTCGACTCAGCCTTTGGTCTGGTTGGCCACCGCCTCGGCGGCCTTGGCGGCGGCTTCCTCGTCGCCCAGGTAGTAGTTCTTGATCGGCTTCAGATCGTCGTCCAGCTCGTAGACCATGGGAATCCCGGTGGGGATGTTGAGCTTGACGATGTCCTCGTCGGAAATGCCGCTCAGGTGTTTCACCAGGGCGCGCAGACTGTTGCCGTGGGCGCAGATCAGCACCTGCTTGCCGGCCCGCACCTGGGGCTCGATTTCCGCCTGATAGTAGGGCAGGAAGCGGGCGACGGTGTCCTTGAGGCTCTCGGACAGCGGAATCTTGCTCTCGTCCAGGTCCTTGTAGACGCGCAGACGGCCGGCGTAACGCTCGTCGTCGCGGTCCATCTTGGGCGGCGGCGTATCGTAGCTGCGGCGCCAGATCAGCACCTGCTCGTCGCCGTACTTCTCGGCGGTCTCCGCCTTGTTGAGCCCTTGCAGGGCACCGTAGTGGCGTTCGTTGAGGCGGTAGTCCCGGGTCACCGGAATCCACATCTGGTCCATGCCATCGAGGATGGTCCACAGCGTGCGGATGGCGCGCTTGAGCACCGAGGTGTAAGCCATGTCGAACTCAAAGCCGGCTTCCTTCAGCAGCTCGCCGGCCTGACGCGCTTCCTCGCGGCCCTGCTCGGTGAGATCCACGTCCTTCCAGCCGGTGAAGCGGTTTTCCTTGTTCCAGACGCTCTGGCCGTGGCGGACCAGTACCAGTTTGGTGCTCATGGGCGGTTCCTGTGCGGTTTCCGTGATCGTGACGGCGGCGAATGGTACCAGAAACCGGCCCGCGCGTTGTAGGCCGGTCGGCCGCGTTTCGGGGGGCGGCTCCGATCCGTATAATGCGCGGGATCATTGGCAAGCCATGGATCGACATGACCTATATCTGGTGCGACAGCGCCGAGGCGCTGGGGGAATGGACCGCCCGCCTGCCCGCCGGGGCGCCGCTTTATCTGGACACGGAATTCATGCGCGAGCGCACCTACTACCCGCGTCTGGCGCTGGTGCAGGTGCACGACGGCGAGGCGATCCGCCTGATCGACACCACCCGGGTGGCGGCGGCGGATCTGGCGCCGGCGCTGGCGGAGCGGCCCCTGGTGATGCATGCCTGCTCCGAGGATCTGGAGGCCCTGGCGGCGTTTTCCGGGGCCTACCCGGCGGCGGTGGAGGACACCCAGATCGCCGCCGCGCTGATCGGCGAGGACATGCAGCTCAGCTATCAGCGGCTGGTGGAGGGGCGGCTGGGAGTGAGTCTGCCCAAGGGGGCGACCCGCACCGACTGGCTCAAGCGACCGCTCAGCGAGGAGCAGTTGCGCTACGCCGTGGACGACGTGAAATACCTGCCGGAGCTGACCGATGGCCTGCGCGAGGCACTGGCGCGGCTGGGCCGGGAGGCCTGGTGGCGCGAGGAGTGCGCGCGGTTGCGCGAGGATGCGCTCAAACGCGCCGAGCCCGGCGACGCCTGGCGTCAGGTGAAGGGCGCGGGTACCCTGCGCGGCCAGGAGCTGGCGGTGCTGGAGGTGCTTGCCCAGTGGCGCGAGGATACCGCCCGGGAACGGGATCTGCCCAAGGGGTTCGTGGTGCGCGACAATACCTTGCTGGATCTGTGCCGGGCCGGTTCGCTGTCCCGGGAGCGGCTGCGCGAGCTGGGTATGCATCCCAAGGCGATCCGCCGCGATGGCGACACCCTTCTGGCGTTGGCCGCCGACGCCGCTGGCGCGACGCCGCCGGCGCCGTTGCCGGGCCCCTTGGAGCCGGCCCAGCGCCAGACCGTCAAGAGGTTGCGCGAGGCGGTGTCGCGGATCGCCGACGATCTGGGCCTCAAGCCCGATGTGCTGGTGCGCCGGCGCTGGCTGGAGGCGCTGGTGCGCGATCCCGGGCGGTTGCCCGAGCCGCTGACCGGCTGGCGCCATGATCTGGTGGCCCGGCCCCTGCTCGAATTGCTGTGAGAGACCGATGACCCTGGAAGGCAAGCTGTTCTGTTCCATTTACAAGAGTCCGCGCCGCGAGGGCATGTACCTGTACGTGGAGCGCACCAAGGGGCTCAAGGATCTGCCCGAGGCGCTGATCAGCCAGTTCGGCGCGCCGCGCCATGTGACCGACATGATCCTTACCCCGGAGCGGCCCCTGGCCCGCGTCGAGGTGGATCAGGTGATGGCGCGCATCCGTGAGCAGGGCTTTTATCTGCAGATGCCGCCGCCGCCGGATGAGGACCTGTACCTGGCCAATGGCCACCCGGACCGTCCGCGCCATGCGTGAGCGTTTCTGGGAACGACCGCTGGAAGAGCTGGACGAAGCGGAGTGGGAAGCGCTTTGCGATGGCTGTGGACGCTGTTGTCTGGTTAAACTTCAGGACGAGGACAGCGGCGAGGTGGCCTTCACCAACGTGGCCTGCGCTTATCTGGACGATGCCGGCTGCCGGTGCACCGTTTACCCTGAGCGCCAGCGCTACGTGCCTGACTGCATGCCGGTGACCACCGAGGTGGCCCGGCATTTTGACTGGTTGCCGGCCACCTGCGCCTACCGCCGCCGCGCCAACGGCCAGCCGTTGGCTTCCTGGCACCCGCTGATTTCCGGTCGCGCCGACTCCGTGCGCGAGGCGGGCATCAGCGTCAGTGGCAGGGTGGTGTCCGAACGGGGGGTGGCCGAGGACGACCTGGAAGAGCATATTGTTCACTGGGTGGGCTGACGCCGCCCCGACCGAATCTTGGAGTAATCGTGACGACGAAAGCCTATATGTGGGGATGGTTCGCCTATTTGCTGGGTAGTGTGGGGGTGCTGTTCGTGCTGTGGTACATCACCCGGCCGTTCATGACTTCGCTGCGCCTGCCGTTGCGCGCGGTGGGCGCGGCCCTGCTGCTGACGCCCTGGTCGGTGTCGCCGGAACACGGCCAGTTGGCGCCGGCCTGGGTGGCGGCGCTGTTCGATGGTCTGTTCCAGGAAGAGATGAGTTCCTGGCGCGCCGGCGGGCCCTTGCTGGCCATCGTGGTGGTGGCGTTGCTGGTGGCCCTGGCGGAGCTGTGGCGACGCCATCGCAAGTACGGCGGCTATCACGACGATGGTGACGCGGAGGTGGAGTGAGCGATTGCGTCTTTTGTCGCATCCTCGCCGGTGAGCTGCCGGGCAGCGTGGTCTACCGCGATGAGCGGGCCATGGTGCTGCTGGACCTGTTTCCGGTGCGCGAGGCGCATTGCCTGGTGATTCCGGTGGAGCACCATGTGCTGCTGCAGGAGCTGTCGCCGGAGCTCACCGCGCACCTGTTCGAGCTGGCGCGGCGTACCATCCGTGCCCAGAAGCTGGCCGGCCTGGACGTGCTGGCGCACAACGTGATCGTCAACGACGGCCGCGAGGCCAACCAGCACGTGCCCCATGTGCATGTGCATGTGATTCCGCGCCGGGGGGGCGACACCCTGGCCACCGCCCTGACCTGGGGCACCCGCATGATGAATATCTTCGGGCTGGCCAAGCGCCGCCATCGCCTGGACCGGCTGGCCGGGCTGCTCGCCGAGCATTTCCCCAAGGCCTGAATCGCGACTGAAGTCGCTCCTACAAAGGCCCGCGCTCCTACAGAGGCCCGCACTGTAGGAGCGACCGGGCGGCGTTCCGCTTCAGTCGTGATGATGCCGGCACGGCGCCTCTACCGCGATCAGAAAGGTATGGCGGTTATTTCATGCGGTAGGAGCGACTTCAGTCGCGATGATGCCGGCACGGCGCCTCAAGGCCGCGCGCAGCAGCGCAGCCGCAACGGCCAGCGCACGGTCCTTTCCTGTTCGCCCCAGCGTGCCCGCAGCAGCGGCAGAAACGCCGCCAGCGGGTCCTCGCCAGCGGCGCGGGCCTTCACCAGCGCGGACCAGGTGTCCAGGTAGCCGGCCATGTCGCGCCAGCGCCAGCGGCGTTCGATATCGCCGGGGTTGGGCACCGTGCTTTCCGGCCAGGGCAGGGTCACCCGTCGGTAGCCTTCGATCACTTGCCAGCGCGCCGCCGGCCACCAGGGCCGCAGCTCCCGGTCGTGGAAATCCTCGATCAGCCCATCCAGTCCGTCCACGCTGCACAGTCCGTAACTGATGATCGCCAGCAGCCCGCCGGGGCGCAGCACCCGCCCGGCTTCATGGAAGAAAGCGGGCAATGGGAACCAGTGCAGGGCCTGGGCCACGGTGATCAGATCCAGGTTGGCGTCGGCCAGGGGCAGGGCATCGGCGCGCGCCACCAGGTAACGGCTGGCGCCGGCGGGGGCGGCGCTTACCTGCTCCAGGCTCACGTCGATGCCCAGCACCTGCTGGAAATGGGGTTCCAGCGCCCGGCAGGCCTGGCCGCTACCACAGCCCAGATCCAGCGCGCGGCGCCGGCCGGGGCTGCGTTCGGCGAGCCCGGCGAACAACGCCGGCGGGTAATCCGGGCGGTGGTTCTGGTAGTGGTCGCCGCGTTGGAACAGGGGGCCGCCGGAGGCGTTGTTCATGGCCGGTCCGAGCCTTCGAAGCGGGCTTCCCAGGCCTGGCCGTCACTGCGCTCCAGGTCCAGGGCGATGCCGGCGCGCCATTGTCCCAACGGCGCGGCGCACCAGGCCACGGTGCCGAACAGGTGCAGCGGCGCGGCCTGGTCGGGCAGGCTCACCCACAGTTCCACATCGGTGTCCGGGTGGATGGCATGGGGAAAGGTGACCCCCAGGCCGGTGCGGGATACGTCCCGGCATAGCAGGTGCAGAGGCTCATCGTCGCCGGTTTCCCGGCGCAGAGTCAGGGCCACGCCGGTGGGGGCGTGATGACGAGGGTGATGGCGATGTTCTTCCCGGGACGCCATGGGTCAACCGTAGATCAGGCGGTCCACCACCGCGGCGGCCACGGCGATGCCGGCGGTAACCAGGAACAGTACGCCGAGCAGCGTCAGGGCCGGTTTGAAGGATTTGGGCAGGGGCTCGGTGGGGCGGCCTCCGGCGCGCTGGGGTTGCGGGCGGTTCATGGTGACCTCGTGTCGGCTGGATGACATTGTCACGAGAGTATCCAATATCCCCGGGCCGGAGAAAACCCGCCGGGCGTTCCGTTTTAGCCGCGAAACGCCCGCTCAGCGGCCGCGATGGCTTCAGCCCGCCTCGATGCGCTGGAACAACCAGCCGTGCACGCTATCGGAAATCAGCGGCAGGAAGGCGATGATCAGCAGCGCGGTGAGCATCACGCTGATCGGCAGCAGGAATTTCTCGTAACGGCGGAAGAAACTGCCGGTCTTGAGCTTGGCGCTCTCCACCTCGTCGTCGCCCACCACCTGCCGCGTCAGCAGATGGTTGAGCGCCACCGGTGGTGTCAGGTAACCCAGCTCGAAGGCGACCAGGGCGATCATCCAGAAGTGCAGCGAGCTGATGCCGTTGGCCTCGGCCATGGGCGCCATGGCGGCGTTGACCAGAATCACCGCGCCCAGCGGGTCGATGAACATGCCCACCAGCACCAGGGCCACCACGAAGAAGCCGGCGGCGATCCAGATCGAGCCGAAGGTTTCCGGCAGCGCCTCCAGCACACCGGAGCGCTCGATAATGCCGGCGGCGCCCATGGACATGGCCATCAGCATCAGCAGCGCGCCGATGTGGCCGGTGGTCTCGGAAGTGGCGAAGCGCATGGAGCCTTCGAAGTTTTCCGCCACGCCTTGTTCCGGCGCGTAGTGCGGGTCCTTGTCGCCGGGCACCAGATAGGTGACCAGCAGGAACACCATGAACATCAGGTTGCGCCAGAAATCCCCCCACAACATCGCTTCCAGTTCCTGGGGGGCCATATTCCCGGGTAGAGGGTTTCCCGGCGGAGAGGCGGCGCCGGCGGTGAGCGCCTGGTAGCCGTGCCACACTTCCTGCCAGGACAGCACCAGCATGGCGGCCATGAACAGGGCGAACAGATGCACCACATGGCGGCTCAGTTTTTCGTAGATAAGGATCGCCAGCAGCATCACCGGAAGGATGATGGGCGCGGAGAACTCGTCCAGCTGCCGGTCCAGCAGGTCGTTGAAGAACAGCGCCACGGCGCCCACCACGATGCCGTAGGGCATCAGTGGCACCATGCGCTTGAGGCTGGCCGGCAGCGCCTGCGCGAAGGGCGCGATGCGCGCCGGCGTGGTACGCGCGAACTGGCTGTAAATGAAGAACACCAGCAGGCTGAGCGCGAATACCTTGCCGCCGGCGGAGAACATTTCCGCGGTGGTCACGTTCTTGTTGAGCGCGGCGATCACCACCACGATCAGGCAGGGCCGCAGCACCACGCCCATGGAGCCGGACATGGCGGTGGCGGCCAGAGCCAGTTGCTTGCGCGCGCCGACCCGGATCAGCTCGCGGTAGATGGTGGCGCCGGCGGCGATCACGAAGATGCCGGAGGCGCCGGTATAGGCGGTGAGCACGGCGGCGAAGGCGAGCACCACCACGCTCATCAGTTCCGGTGACAGATTCCACGGCCGCATCACGTCGAAGACGATGTGGGTGAGCCGGGTCTGTTTGAGCATCATGCCGATCCAGATGTACAGCGCCAGATTCAGGAACAGGGTGGAAAGCTCCATCATCATGTTCATGTACACGCTGACGCCGTGGAAATAACCCTGGCCGTAGAACTGCATCGAGGCGGAGATGCACATGAAGCTGAACAGCGGAATGGTGAGGAACGCCTTGCCCCAGGAGCCGCCTTCTTCCAGATCGCGGGGCGGACGCACCAGCTGGTAAACGGCGGCGGCGGTGAGGATGGCGAAACCGGCGATCCACACCGAATGCAGATAGAGGGCATCGACGGTGACACCCGCCTGGGCGGCGCGCAGGTCGGAGGCACGATAAACCAGCGCCGACACCAGCAGCAGCGAATTGGAGGCCACCTGGGCGAGGTTGGAAATCAGATGGTCCTTGCGGGTTCGCGATGGTCGCAGGGCGATATGGTGGCGCTGGAAGGTGGTGGTGGTGGCGCAGATCAGCAGTAGCAGCGCCAACAGCAGGCGCTTGTAGTCGCCCAGGGTGGCCACCAGCGCGGCCAGGCCGCCCTCGATGTTGCGGAAGGTCACCACGCTGGGCGTGACCTTTTCCTCAACGGTTTGATAGCGGTCCCACTTGTCGCGGCAGTTGGCGCGGGCGGCGAGCAGGGAGTCGCGAATCGCGTCGCGGTTCACGGCGCCGCCGCCAAGCAGATCGCCGAGCGGGTCGGAATCCGCTTCCGCCTTGCGTCTCTCGGCGATCTCGTTGACGCGCTGGTCGATGTTCGGGTCGCGATCGCACTCCGGTGCCGGGGTCAGGCCGGCGGTGCGCAGCAGAAAATATTCCTCCCAGGTGGCTTCGCCGATTTTCAGCAATTGGGAATGAATGATCTGCCCGGATGACAGAAACACAACCAACACCAGCAACAACAGAACGGGCAGCGTCGACAGCCATTCTTGCGGCGAGCGGTGGAGCAGGGCGGAGGGCCGTTTCCCCATGATCGTTATCCTTGTTTTTATCGTTATTGGTTTTGTCGTTTTCACAATGTGTACAACTATAAACATTCATGCTATAGCTTCGACCCCGGTGCCGCAATGAAGTGATTGACCGAGTGATCCCCCGGCGCCCGTTTACACGGTCAACAACATCCACGACAAAGAATAAGAAGGGGAAACGCCATGCCTCATGGGGACGTCATTACCTTGCCCAAACTGCTCACCAAGGTGCCCGAGGTGGTCGGTAATCTGCCCGGCCTGATCAAGGGCGCGCGCATGGGTAAACTCACCGACACCCGGCGACCGGTGGGCCTGGGGGTGGCGTTCGAGCGGGCGGCGTCGGAACATCCGGCCGGCATCGCTTTGATCCAGGATGAACGGGCCTTCACCTACGCCACCCTGAACGGCTGGGCCAACCGCGTCGCCGACTACCTGGCCTCCATCGGTTTGAAAAAAGGCGACACCGTGGCGGTCAACCTGGAGAACCGGCCGGAGTTGCTGGCCACGGTGATCGGTTGCGCCAAACTGGGGGTGTGCGCGGCGCTGCTGAATACCGCCCAGCGCGGCAAGGTGCTGGTGCACAGTTTCAACCTGGTCGCCCCCAAGGCGGCCATCATCGGCGGTGAACAGCTCACCGCGGTGCAGGCGGTGCGCGACCGCCTGGACCTCCGGGAGCACTTTCTTTATTTCGCCGACCAGGACACCCTGGCGGACCCGGGCGAGGCGCCGGAAACCTACGTGAACCTGGCCGAGGCGATCAAACGCCGTTCCAGCGCCAACCCGGCCAGCAGCCAGCGGACGTTTTTGCGCGATCCGCTCTTTTATATTTATACCTCCGGTACCACCGGCCTGCCCAAGGCGGTGGTGTTCAATCATGGCCGTTGGGAAAAAGCCTACGGCGGGTTCGGCTTCTCCTCCGTGCGCCTGGACGCCCACGACCGGCTCTACTGTACCCTGCCGTTCTACCACGCCACCGGGCTGGTGGTGTGCTGGGCCTCGGTGATCGCCGGGCGCGGCGGGCTGGTGCTGGCGCGGCGCTTTTCGGCGAGCCGCTTCTGGGGGGACGTACGCCGCCACGACTGCACCGCTTTCGGCTACGTGGGTGAGCTGTGCCGCTACCTCCACGAGCAGCCCGAGAAACCGGACGATGCCGACAACCCGGTGCGCACCATCGTCGGCAACGGTCTGCGCCCGAGCATCTGGAAAGCGTTCAAAAAGCGCTTCGATATCGACCGGGTGGCGGAGTTCTACACCGCCTCGGAAAGCAATGTGGCGTTCACCAATGTGTTCAACTTCGACAACACGGTGGGCTTCTCGCCGGTGGGCTATGCCATCGTCCAGTACGACAAGGAAGCGGACCAGCCGGTGCGTGACGCCCGTGGTTTCATGCGCCGGGTGCGCAAGGGCGAGGCCGGCCTGATGCTCGGCGAAATCACCGACAAAACGCCGTTCGACGGCTACACCGACCCGGAAAAAACCGAAAAGGCGATCTTCCGAAACGTGTTCAAGAAAGGCGATGCCTGGTTCAACACCGGCGACATGATGCGTGATATCGGCTACCGCCATGCCCAGTTCGTCGACCGACTCGGCGACACCTTCCGTTGGAAAGGCGAAAACGTCTCCACCACCGAGGTGGAGCAGATCCTGGACGGCTTCGAGCAGATCGTGGAATCCGTGGTCTACGGCGTGGAGATCCCTGGCACCAATGGCCGCGCCGGCATGGCCGAGCTACGCCTGGACCGCCCCCACGGCGAAGCGGATTGGGCCGCCCTGAGCGCCTGTCTGGCCCGCGAACTGCCGCCCTACGCGGTCCCGGTGTTCCTGCGCGTCACCGACGGCGGCGTGGAAACCACCGGTACCTTCAAGCACCAGAAGAACACGCTGAAGGAAGAAAAGTACGACCTGGAGCGCGTCAACGATCCGGTCTACGTGCTGCTGCCCGGCGAACACCGTTACCAGCCCCTCACCCCGGAGATCCAGCAAGCCATCGATGGTGGTGAATACCGCTTCTAGAACGCCGGGCCCACGCCGGGACGCGTCCATGATGGAGGACTCGGCCGCTAATACCCGATAAGCCATAAAAAAAACGCGGGCCGGAGCCCGCGTTTTTTTGTCCGTGGGTGGGGCAGGGATCAACCCGCCTGGATCTTCTGGAACAGCCACTCGTGCAGGCCGTCGGAGATCAGCGGCAGGAAGGACACGATCAGCAGCGCCGTCAGCATCACCGCGATCGGCAGGATGAACTTCTCGTAGCGGCGGAAGAAGCTGCCGGTATGAATCCTGGCGCTTTCCACCTCGTCGTCGCCCACCACCTGTCGCGTCAACAGATGGTTCAACGCCACCGGTGGCGTCAGATACCCCAGTTCGAAGGCCACCAGCGTGATCATCCAGAAATGCAGTGGCGCGATACCGTTATCGAACGCCACCTGTGCGATGGTGGCGTTGACCAGAATCACCGCCCCGTAGGGGTCCATGATCATGCCGATGATCACCATCGTCACCACCAGGATGCCCATCGCGATCCAGATCGACGGGAAGGTCTCGGGCAGCATTTCCAGCAAGCCGGAGCGCTCGATGATGCCACCGGTACTCACCGACAGAGCCATCAGCATGAGCAGCGCGCCGATGTGGCCGGTGGTCTCGTTGGTGGCCAGCCGCAACGCGCCTTCCATCTTCTCGGACACGCCTTTTTCCGGTTGGTAATGCGGGTCCTGGTCGCCGGTCTTGACCAGATAGTGGACCACCATGAAGGTGCCCAGTACCAGGTTGCGCCAGAACTCACCCCAGAGGATGCCCTCCAGCTCCACCGGAGACACGCCGGCTGGCGTGGTGCCGGTGCTGAGCGCGTGGTAACCCTCCCAGATGCCCTGGAACGACAGGAACAGCATCGGTACCAGGAACAGGCTGAACAGATGCAGCAGGTGCTTGCTGAATTTCTCGTAAAGCAGTACGGCAAGCAGCATTACCGGCAGGATGATGGGCGCCGAGAACTCATCCAGGTGGCGGCCCAGCAGATCGCTGAACAGCACCAGCACCGAGCCCACGATGATGCCATAGGGCATCAGCGGTACCAGCCGCTTGAGGCTGCGCGGCAGCGCCTCGGAGAACGGCGCGATGCGCGCCGGCGAGGTGCGCGCGAACTGGCTGTAGATGAAGAACAGGAACAGGCTCAGGAAGAAAATCTTGTAGCCGGAGGCGAACAGCTCGGTGGTGGTCACGCTCTTGTTGAGCGCGGCGATGATCACCACCAGCAGGCAGGGCCGCAGCACCACGCCCATGGAGCCGGACATGGCGGTGGCCGCCAGCGCCAGTTGCTTGCGCGCGCCGACGCGGATCAGTTCCTGATAGATGGTGGCGCCGGCGGCGATCACGAAGATCCCGGAGGCACCGGTGTAGGCGGTGGGAATGGCCGCCACGGCCAGCACCACGAAGCACATCAGCTCCGGCGACATCTTCCAGGGCCGCAGCACGTCGAACACCAGGTGCGCCAGCTTGGTCTGCTTGAGCAGCATGCCGATCCAGATATAGAGCGCCAGGTTCAGGAACAGGGTGGACAGCTCCATCATCATGTTCAGATAGACGCTGATGCCATGGTAGTAACCCTGCATCATGAACTGCACCGACGCGGTCAGGCACATGAAGGTGTACAGCGGAATGGTGAGGAACGCCTTGGGCCAGGAGCCGCCGTCCTCGAGATCCTTGGGCGGGCGGAAAAGCTGCAGCAGCGAGGCGGCGGTAAGCAGGGCGAAGCCCGCCACCCAGAAACCGTGCAGGTAGAAATTGCCCACCGTGACGCCGGCGTCCATGGCTTCCACGTCCTTGGCCCGGTACACGGCGGCGGACATCAGCAACAGGCCATTGGCGCACAACTGCGCGATGGTGGAGATGTAGTGGTCCTTGCGGGTACGTGACGGTCGCAGGGAGATGTGATGCCGGGCCAGCGTGGCGGTGGCCGCGCAGATGATCACCAGCAGACACAGCAGCAACCGCTTGTAATCACCCAGGGTGGACACCACCCGGGCCACGGTGCCTTCCACGTTGCGGAACATGATCACCCCGGGGGTGACCTTCTCCTGCACCGTCTGGTAGCGCTCCCACTTACCCTGGCAGTTGGCGCGGGACGCCTCCAGGGAGTTGCGGATGGCGCCTTCATCCACTTCCGAACCGCCGAGAATGTCGGCCAGCGGGTCGTCCTTGGCTTCGGCGCGACGCTGCTCGGCGATCTCGCGTACCCGCTGGTCGATGTCCGGGTCCGGGTTACAGGTGGGCTCGGGCACCATGCCCGCGCCGCGCAGCAGGAAATATTCGTCCCAGGTCGCTTCACCAATTTTCAGCAACTGGGAGTGGATGATCTGGCCGGAAGAAAGAAAAATGACGATCAGGAGAATAAAAAGGGTAGGCAGGGAGGAGAGCCATTCACCCACCGATCTCCTGGCCACGGTAAAAGTCGGTTTATCCATTGTTCACCCGGTTTGATTCTTGCCGCCAGTGGCGGAATCGTGGCGCCTGGGCGCCGGTTGGTCCGTTCGCGGCAGCGCTATCCGCGGTACGGAGTAAGGGGAAAGAAAAGCGGGGCCCGGAGGGGCCCCGCGGGTCGGTGATCGGAGGCGATCACAGAGTGCACTCGGCCCGGGAAGGTTCGTACTTGCAACGCACCTTCTTGAGCAGGCCAACCAGTTCCTTGCTGTAGATACCGTCCTGGGTCATTTCCAGCCGCGCCTCACGCAGCATTTCGTCGTAGCGGAGCCGGTCCTGTTCCGGGATGTCGATCCACCACTTCTTGTCGACCTCGTTCTCCGCGTTGCGGATCACGTTCATGGCGCGGTCGAACTGGCCAAGCATGAACTTGCGGGAGTTGAGGGCGAACTCCTCGCTGAAGCGGTCCTGGCGCAGCACGATCTGGGTGGTGAGCTGGCCCAGGGTGTAGCGGATGATGCCGCCGTCGGGCTGCATGCCCTTGTAGAGCTCCAGGGCGGAGTAGGCCACCACCGGCGCGAAGCAGATGTCCACGGAGTTGTTGTTGAAGCGGCCCGCGAAGTTGGTGATGTCGGACAGCACCGGCGACATGCCCACTTTGGAAGCCATTTCGGCCTGGGCCGGGTCGTATTCCATCACCGAGATGGATTTGCCGGACAGTTCGCCGACGGTGTCGATGGACTTGTCCTTGACGAACAGATAGGCCGCGCCCATGGGGATCATGCCGCCCATGATGTAGGAACCGGACTTCATTTTGTCGGTGATGGAGGGGGCGTCGCTGGCCAGCACCCGCATCACGGTCTTCAGTTCCTCGTAGGTGGGGATCGCGCCGATCGCCTCCATGCTGCCGGCGAAGCTGTTGAACTGACGTACGCGCAGGCCGGTGAGCACGGCGGCGTCGCACTGACCGGCCTTGAGATCCTCGGCGGCGATCTTCTCGTCGGTGTAGGGTTTGAGCTTGAGGTCCACGCCCCAACCGGCGGCCTGGGTCTTGAGGTCCTTCATGACGTTGTACACGTCACCGTTGGCGCCAATGATATCGAATACGCAAAGGCTGCGTTGCTCCGCCGCCTGGGCGGAAACCGCGCCCAGGCCCAGCGAGGCCACCGCGGCCAGGGCAAAAGTCTTGAAAACGCGCATCACGGTTCTCTCCTTGCAGATACTTCTTGTGGAATGGGAGCGGGACGGGCTCGGGAAAGCGTCCCGCTCCTAAAGGCATTGGAGCTTACAGCAGGTCGTTGATGTCCATTTCCGGTTCGTCCGGCTGGTCGTCCCAGAAGGTACCCAGGCCGCTCAGCGGAGTGCGCTTGCCGGTGTTCTCGGTCCACAGCCGGTCGGACAGGCCGGTCACCAGGAGGCCGGCGATGGTGTCGATCATGGCGTAGTCCGGATTCAGGTTCTGGTCGTTGGCGGCGAAGTTGCGGATCGCCTCGCGCAGACGCTGATTGTCGCCTTTGCTGTAGGCGCTCATGGCGTACAGCGCGCTGCTCAGGCGAACGCCCTGTTCGAAGCCCAGCTTCTCGGACTGTTTGAGGGTCTGCCAGGGCTGGGCGCCTTCCGGAGCCAGCTGCGGCAGGATCGACCAGATGGTGGCGCGCACGGCCATGGGGGCGCCCCACCATTTTTCGTTGTCCAGGCACTTCATGCGGCGCTCGACCTTGGCGACGATGTCACGCGGCACGCCCACGGTACCGTCGGCGACGCCGTCGGCCACCAGGGCCTGCACGCCGGCCACGTTGCCGACCAGCCACACCAGTTCGTCGAAGTCCTTGCGCAGACGCGGGCACTGGCCTTCCTCGAGGGGGCCGTACTTCTCGTCCATGATGCGGAAGGATTTGTAGAGACGCTTGGCGGCGACGGCGGACAGGCGTTTCTGGGCGATGCGCGCGTCCTGGGCGGAGGAAACGTTGCCGGCGCGTACTTCACGCTGGTAACGAAGTTCTTCTTCCAGGGCCATCTGCTCGACGCAGACAGCGGCGGTGGTGAAGGTCATTACCCCCAGTTTTTCCGGCCAGGAGCCCACTTCCTCGAAGGACATCAGAAGCGGGGTCTGCGCCTCGCCGGTGATGCAACCCATGCGGATATCGTCGTAGGCGAGAAGGTGAGGCGCCATTTCGGCCTCACCGAAGGTGACCAGGATATCACCGGTGCTTTTCCAGATCATGGCACAGCCGGAAAGCACGGTGATCATCCCCCCCGCCAGGATAAGACGTGAGGAACGAACAAGTTTATCGACTAGAGAACGCATTCCTTGAGCTCCTTTTTATTGTTCTCTCGGCGCGAGCACCGGTTCAGAGCAACATACAGAACGGCTCTGAGTTGGCACAAGCGCCACTTACATAAATGCCTGTAAGTCATTACAAACATGATGCTAGCCTTGAGATCATGAGTTTGAGGCCCGCTGGTGATAATGACCCTGGGTCGCGGCTCTGATGTCAAAACAGCCAATGCCTTCAAGGAACTTGTCGCGGAGTTCGGAAATAGTGATGACCAAGGAACCCGGCCCCGAGGCGGGGCGCGCGGACCTGTCCCGGGAACGGCAAGGCCTGGCGCTGGTGCGCAATACCGCCCGGGGCGCGCTGCGTATTATCGAAACCCTGAGCGTGGTGGGCCGGCAGGGCGCCGGCTGGCTGCTTGGCGACCGGGACGCCTTGCCCCGGCGCCTGCGCCACACCTTTGAATCCCTGGGCGCCACCTACATCAAGCTGGGCCAGTTCATCGCCAGCTCGCCGTCTCTGTTCCCCGAGGAGTATGTCCAGGAGTTCCAGAAGTGCCTGGATCGCACGCCGCCCATGCCATTTCACTATATCCGCGAGATGGTGGAGAGCGAATTGGGCAAACCCCTGGCGGAGGCCTTTGAATGGGTGGATCCGCAACCCCTGGCCAGTGCCTCCATCGCCCAGGTGCACGCCGCCCGGCTGCACAACGGCGCCGAGGTGGTGATCAAGGTGCAGCGTCCCGGGGTGCGCAATGTGCTGCTCACCGATTTCAATTTTCTCTATGTTTCGGCCCGGGTGATCGAGTCCCTGGCGCCGGGATTGTCCCGATCGGCATTGTCCGGGGTGGTCGAGGAACTGCAGGCGGGCATGATCGAGGAATGCGATTTCCTGCAGGAGGCCCGCAATCTGGAGGCGTTCAATCGTTTCCTGGCGGAAAGCGGCAATACCGCCGTGGTGGCGCCGCGGCCGATCAGCTCCCATACCACCGCCCGGGTGCTCACCATGGAACGCTTCCACGGCGTGCCGCTCACTGACCTGGAGGTGCTGCGCGCCTATACCGACGACCCCGCCGGTACCCTGGTCACGGCCCTGAACACCTGGTTCTCCAGCCTGATGCTGTGCGATTTCTTCCACGCCGACCTGCACGCCGGCAACCTGATGCTGCTGGAGGACGGGCGTGTCGGGTTCATCGACTTCGGCATGGTGGGGCGCATCCGCCGGGAGACCTGGTCGGGGATGATGGAGTTGTTCGATGCCATCGGCAATGGTGACGTGAACGCCATGGCGCGGGCCATGGCCATGGTCGGCATGACCCGCGAGGAAGTGGACGTATCGGCCCTGGCCCGGGACATCGGCGCCCTTCAGGAGCGGCTCACCGAGGTGGACGCCAGCGCTCTGGTGCAGGCGGACCGCAACGACCGCGAGGTGAACCAGCTGCTCACCGAGCTGGTGCGCATCGGTGAGGGGCACGGTATCCGGTTTCCCCGGGAATTCGCCTTGCTGCTCAAGCAGTTCTTGTACTTCGACCGTTATGTGCAGGCGCTGGCGCCGGAGCTGGACATGTTCAACGATCAGAGGGTGGATATGTTCGGCGCCCTGGATCAGTTGCCCGGTGGCGACGAGCCGTTGCATTGAGCGTTGGCGCGCGTCGCGACTGAAGTCGCTCCTACGACAGGCCGCTGTAGGAGCGACTTCAGTCGCGATCAACGGCCACCGATTTCACCGCTTGATGTCGGAGCACTCCGCCCGGGTGTTGTCGAGCTTGCAGCGAATGCGCTTCTGCAATTCCAGCATGTCGGCGCTGTAATAGCCGCGCCGCTCCAGTTCCTGCCGCGCCTCGCGCATCATCACCTCGTACTCCCGTTTGTCGTCCTCGGGAATCTCCACGAACCAGTGCTCCGGCACCACCCTGGTTTCCCGGCGCACGCGACCGAGAAAGTCGTCGTAGCTTTCGAAGAACAGCTCCCGGGTGATCTGCGCCAGCTCCGGGGTGATGCGGTCCTTGTGCCCCACCAACTGAAGGGTGATCTGCGCCAGCGGGTAGTTGATGATGCCGCCGTCCGGCTTCATGCCCTTGTACAGCTCCATCAGCTGGTAGGCGGCCAGGGGCGCGGCCAGGACGTCCACCACGCCGTTGTTGAACAACCCCGGCGCGTGGACGATGTCGGTGGGCACCGGGGCGGCGCCCAGGTCGCCCACCATTTCCGCCTGCACCGGGTCGTAGTCGAGCACCGCCACTTTCTTGCCGGCGGCCTTGCCCAGGGTATTGATGCGTTTGTCGTTAACGAAGATATAGGCGCCACCGGCCGGCGCCACGCCCAGCACCACGTAGTCGCCCTGGGTCATGCGCGGCGCCGAGCGCGGGTCGGCCAGCACCTTGAGCAGCATACGAAGGTGTTCCTCGGTGGGCAGGCCGCCGATGGAATCGATGGTGCCGGTGTACTGGTTGAACAGGCGCGCGCGCATGCCGGTCATCAGGGCGGCGTCGCAGCGCCCCGCCTTGAGGGTTTCCACCATGACCCGCTCATCGGTGTAGGGCTCCAGGTTCACCTTGATGCCATACTTCAGAAAGCGGGTGGTCTGGTCCCGGGCGGCGCTGAAGATGGGGCCGTTGCGTCCCACCAGGTCCCAGATGCAGATGCTGACCTCGCGGCGGTCGGCGAGGCGTTCGCGCAGCGGGCGGTCGTCGGCGCCGGCGGGTGCCGCCAGGGCGCCGGCCAGAATCAGCAGGGCGGCGAACAGCGGGCGCTTCATGAGCCGCCCCCGGCGCATTCGCCCCGGGACGAGTCGAACTTGCAGCGGATGCGACGCTGCAGATCGAGCATGTCGCCGCTGTAGTAATCTTCCTGGCGCAGCACGTTGCGGGCGTCCTGCATCATGCTTTCATACACCCGTTTCTCGTTATCGGGGATGTGAATCCACCAGCGTTTCGGTACCCGGTCTTCCTCGATTTTGACCCGGTCACGAACCCGGTCGTAGGCCTCGAAGGAGGCTTCGCGCACCAGTTGCGCGATCTCGTTGGGGAATTTATCCAGCCGGCCCACCAACTGCATGCTCAGTTGCGCGATCGGGTAATCGACGATGCCACCGTCCGGCTCCATGCCTTTGTACAGTTCCAGCAGCTCATAGGCCACCAGCGGCGCGGCGAGAATGTCGACCACGCCGTTGTTGAATTTGTTGGGGGCGCTGACGATGTCCGACGGCACCGGGGTGGCGCCGATGCCGGCCACCATTTCCGCCTGGGTCTGGTCGTAGTCGAGTACCGCTACTTTCTTGCCGGCGGCCTTGGCCAGGGAACTGATTTGTTTGTCGTTGACGAAGATGTGCACGCCGCCACCGGAGAACATGCCCATGATCACGTATTCGCCCTGCACCATCTTGTCCGCCTGGCTGGGATGGGCGAGCACCTTGAGCAGGGTGCGCATGTGCTGGTTGTCCGGCACGCCGCCGATGGAATCGATGGTGCCGGTGTACTTGTTGAACAGGCGCGCGCGGAAGCCGCTCATCAGCGCCGCGTCGCAGCGCCCGGCCTTGAGCTCCTCGACCATCACGGTTTCGTTGGTGAACGGCACCATTTCCAGGTTGATGCCGTATTCCTGGGCCATGGCGCGCTGGTCCATGGCGGCCTGGAACACCGGGCCGGCCCGGCCGGCGATGTCCCAGATGCAGATCTTGCGACTCAGGGCGGTGCCCGGCGGCATCTGGTCGATGCCCACCAGCTTGCTGATCGCCTTCAGGCGCACCCGCACCGGCATGTCGCGGGAATAATAAATATCGGCCAGGCCCTGCACCACGCGGTCGTCGATGGTGACGCCGGGGAGCAGTTTCTGCATCGCCTGACGTTGTTCGTTGTTGAGTTGCATTTGCTGCGCGCCGACCGCGCAAAACGATGACAGAATCAGTGCAATTAAAATCAGGGTAAAACGACGCATAATAATCCCTGCTTTTGTTTTTAGAGGGGTTTTAAGCGAGTTAAACACGGGGCGCTGAGCGTGAAGATGCCGGCTTGACGGTGGCGGGTGGCGCCGGGGCCAAGGGGGCGCTACCTTGGAGCGCCCCGATGGGACCGGGTGGTGGTTATTTCGGTTGGGCGTCCAGGGACACGCCGTTGATGTCGCGGCTGTCCGGGCCGAGCAGGAACAGGTAGGGCGCCACGATGTCCGCCGGGGTCTTGAGAGTGGCCGGGTCCTCGCCGGGGTAGGCGAGGGCGCGCATGTCGGTGCGGGTGGCGCCCGGGTTGAGGGTGTTGGTACGGATCGGGCTGATGTTCTCGAGCTCGTCGGCCAGGGTTTGCGCCAGGTTCTCGGTGGCCGCCTTGGAGGCGGCATAGGCGCCCCAGAAGGCCCGGCCGCGCCGGCCCACGCTGGACGAGGTGAACAGGATGCGGCCGTCGTCGCTGTTGCGCAGCAGCGGCAGCAACGCCTGGGTGAGGTGGAAGGCGGCGTTGACGTTGACACGCATCACCGATTCCCAGGTGTCGGCGCCATAGCGGTCCAGCGGGGTGATGTCGCCGAGCACCGAGGCATTGTGCAGCACGCCGTCCAGGCGCCCGAATTCCTTCTCGAACAGGCCGGCCAGTTCCCGGTAGTCCTCCGGGCGGGCCACTTCCAGATTGACCGGCGCCAGGGCCGGCTCCGGGCCGCCGGCGGCCTTGATCTCATCGTAGACCGCTTCCAGCTTGGCCTGGGTGCGGCCCAACAGGATCACGGTGGCGCCGTGGGCGGCCAGGGCCAGCGCCACGGCGCGGCCGATGCCGGCGCCGGCGCCGGTGACCAGGATGATGCGGTCCTTGAAGGTGTCCGCCGCGCATTGGTAGTTCACGGCGCGATCGTTGATTGCCTTGATGTCCATGTCTTAAGAATCCTGGTTGAGGCTGCGCAGCAGGGCGGGCAGGTCCTCGCCCCGTTCCAGATAATGGTCCGCCGGCCAGGCGCGCGGGTTGTCGTCGGCGTCCACGTAGCCGAAGGCGGCGGTGGCGGTGACCATTTTCGCATTGAGGCCGGCCTGGATGTCACGCAGGTGGTCGCCCACGTACAGACAGTGCACCGGGTTGGCGCTGGCGGCGGCCGCCGCCATCAGCAGGCCTTCCGGGTGCGGTTTGCGTTCCGCCACCTGATCCGGGCAGATCACCGCCACGGCCCGCTCCAGCAGCCCGAGCCCGGCCAGCACCGGGCGGGTGAAACGCTCCGGCTTGTTGGTGACCACGCCCCAGGGCAGGCCGTTGCTTTCCAGCCAGGCCAGGGATTCCGGCATGCCCTCGAACAGCCGGGTATCCACGTCCAGGCGCCGGCCATAGGCTTCCAGCAGATCGTTGAGGCGCTGGTCGAAGCCTTCGTCGCCGGGGGCCAGGCCGAAGCCCAGCTCGGTGAGCGCGCGGGCGCCGTTGGAGACGGTGGCGCGCACCGCCTGGTAGCTCACCGGCGGATGACCGTGGGCCTCCAGCACTTGGTTGAGCACCACGTAAAAATCCGGAGCGGTGTCCACCAGGGTGCCATCGAGATCGAAGAAAACCGCCTCAAGCACGGCGCACCGCGTGCATCAGATAGTTCACGGAGACATCCCGGTTGAGTTTGTAGACCTGGGTCAGCGGGTTGTAGGTCATGCCGGTGGTGTCGCGCACCTCCAGGCCCGCGTCGCGGGCCCAGCCGGCCAGCTCCGACGGGCGGATCAGCTTGGCGTATTCGTGGGTACCCCGGGGCAGCAGGCGCAGCACGTATTCGGCGCCGACGATGGCGAACAGGAACGCCTTGGGATTGCGGTTGATGGTGCTGAAGAACACCTGGCCGCCGGGTTTCACCAGGGTGGCGCAGGCGCGGATCACCGAGGACGGGTCGGGCACGTGCTCGAGCATTTCCAGGCAGGTGACGGCGTCGTACTGGCCGGCGCGCTCGGCGGCGATGTCCTCGGCGGGCACCTGACGGTACTCCACGTCCACGCCGCTTTGCTCGGCGTGCAGCCGGGCCACGGCCAGGGGCGCCTCGCCCAGGTCGATGCCGGTGACCTCGGCGCCGCGCCGGGCCATGCCCTCGGAGAGCAGGCCGCCGCCGCAGCCGATGTCGATCACTTTTTTGCCGGGCAGGTCGAGGCGTTCGTCGATGTAGTTCAGCCGCAGGGGGTTGATGTCGTGCAGCGGGCGGAACTCGGAATCCGGGTCCCACCAGCGCTCCGCCAGGGCGTTGAATTTGGCGATCTCGGCGCTGTCGACGTTGGCTTGGCTCATTGCTCGTTCTCCGGTGAGTGGTCGGCCCGGGCGATCTTGTCGCGCCATTCGCCGGCGGTCTTGGCGATCAGGGCGGTGTTCAGGGTGGTCAGGCGGCGTTCTTCCATCAGGCAGCGGCCGGCCACCCAGCTGTGTGTCACCTGGTCACGGGTGGCGGCGTACACCAGTTGCGCCACCGGGTCGTAGACCGGCTGGGTCTCCAGCGCGCCCAGGTCCACGGCGACCATATCCGCCTGCTTGCCAATTTCCAGTGAACCGACGCGGTTTTCCAGCCCCAGGGCGCGGGCGCCATTGAGGGTGGCCATGCGCAGCGCCTGGCTGGCGGACACCGCGTCGGCGCGCTGGCTGACGCCCTTGGCGAGCAGGGCGGCGGTGCGGGTTTCGCCGATCATGTCCAGGTCATTGTTGCTGGCGGCGCCGTCGGTGCCCAGGGCGACGTTGATGCCGGCGTCCAGCAGCCGCTGCACCGGGCAGAAGCCGCTGGCCAGTTTGAGGTTGGATTCCGGGCAGTGCACCACCTGGGTACCGGTGTCCGCCACCCATTGGATCTCCTCGTCGAGCAGCTGGGTCATGTGCACCGCCATCAGCCTCGGGCTGAGCAGGCCGAGCTGCTTGAGCCGGGCCAGGGGGCGCTCGCCGTTGGCCTCGACGGCGGAGTGAATCTCGCCGGCGGTTTCGTGCACGTGCATCATCACCGGCGCGTCCAGCTCCTCGGCCAGGGTCAGCACCTGGCGCAGCGGGCCGTCGGAGACGGTATAGGGGGCGTGGGGGCCAAAACCGATGGTGATGCGCGGCTCGTGGCGCCAGGCGTCGGCGGCCTGGGTGGTCAGGCGCAGATAGTCCTCTGGGCCTTCGCCCATGGGCGTGGGGAAATCCAGGATCGGCGCGAACAGGGCGGCGCGCAGGCCCGCTTCCATGACCACCCGGGCGGCGGTTTCCGGGAAGAAATACATGTCGCCGAAGCAGGTGGTGCCGGAGCGGATCATCTCCGCCGCCGCCAGGCGGGTGCCGTCGCGCACGAACGGCTCGCCGATCCAGCGCCCCTCGGCGGGCCAGATGTGCCGCTCCAGCCAGGTCATCAGGGGCAGGTCGTCGGCCAGGCCGCGGAACAGGTTCATGGCGGCGTGGGTATGGGCGTTGACGAGCCCGGGAATCAGCAGGTGGCGGTCGAGGGTCACGGTGTCGTCGGCGACCCATTTCCGCGCCGCCAGGGCGCTGGGCAGCAGGTCGACGATGGCGCCATCGCGCACCACCAGGGCGTGGTCGGCGAGGGCGCCGCTGTCCGGCGCCACCGGCGCCACCCAGCGCGCCTGGACGATCAGATCCGCGCGGTTGTCGGTCATGAAAGGCTCCCTGTTCGGTCAGGCCGCGAGTATAGCCGCGTGGCGATACGAGTTGTAGGAGCGGCTTCAGCCGCGATCGCGCGGGTGTGGCCATCGCGGCTGAAGCCGCTCCCGCGGTGTGCTGGAAGCGGTCCCCGCGCGGGGGGAGGCGTCGTGGTCGTCCGTATCGCCCGGCGAGGCGCCGCTGTGCTATCATCCCGAGCTTTCCCGGACTGTCCCTGGACCCCATATAAAGGAACGCCATGACGGACCTCGCCAAAGAAGTCACGCCCGTCAATATCGAGGACGAGCTCAGGCAGTCGTACCTGGATTACGCCATGAGCGTGATCGTCGGCCGCGCCCTGCCGGATGTGCGCGACGGCCTCAAGCCGGTACACCGGCGCGTGCTGTTCGCGATGCACGAGCTGAGCAACGACTGGAACAAACCCTATAAAAAATCCGCCCGGGTGGTGGGTGACGTAATCGGTAAATACCATCCCCACGGGGACTCCGCCGTATACGACACCATCGTGCGCATGGCGCAGCCGTTCTCGCTGCGCTACATGCTGGTGGACGGCCAGGGCAACTTCGGTTCCATCGACGGCGACTCGGCGGCGGCCATGCGGTACACCGAAGTGCGCATGTCCAAGATCGCCCATGAACTGCTGGCCGACCTGGACAAGGAAACCGTCGATTACGTCGACAACTACGACGGTACCGAGCGCATTCCCGACGTCATGCCGACCCGGGTGCCGAACCTGCTGGTGAACGGCTCCTCGGGCATCGCCGTGGGCATGGCCACCAATATCCCGCCGCACAACCTGCGCGAGGTGGTGGATGGCTGTCTGGCGCTGATCGAGGATGACAGCCTCACCCCGGACGACCTGATGGAATACATCAAGGGCCCGGATTTCCCCACCGCCGGCATCATCAATGGTCGCGCCGGTATCGTGCAGGCCTACCGCACCGGCCGTGGCCGCATCTATGTGCGCGCCCGCGCCGACATCGAGCAGATGGACAAGGGCGGCAAGGAAGCGATCATCATCCATGAGCTGCCCTACCAGGTGAACAAGGCGCGGCTGATCGAGAAGATCGCCGAGCTGGTCAAGGACAAGAAGATCGAGGGCATCACCGAGCTGCGCGACGAGTCCGACAAGCAGGGCATGCGGGTGGTGATCGAGCTGCGCCGGGGCGAGAACGCCGAGGTGGTGCTCAACAACCTCTATCAGCAGACGCAGATGGAGTCGGTGTTCGGCATCAATACCGTGGCCCTGGTGGACGGTCAGCCCAAGACCCTGAACCTGCGCGAGCTGCTGGACGCCTTCCTGCGCCACCGCCGCGAGGTGGTCACCCGGCGCACCGTCTATGAGCTGCGCAAGGCCCGTGAAAAGGCCCACCTGCTGGAAGGTCTGGCGGTGGCGCTGGCCAACATCGATCCGGTGATCGAACTGATCAAGGCGTCGCCGAGCGGCGCCGAGGCCAAGGAAAAACTGCTGGCCCGGGGCTGGGCGCCCGGCGACGTGCTGACCATGCTGGAGCGCGCCGGCGGCGAGAACGCGGCGCGCCCGGACGGTCTCGACGACGCCTATGGCCTGCACGACGGCCTTTATCACCTGAGCCCGGAACAGGCCCAGGCGATTCTCGACCTGCGCCTGCAGAAGCTCACCGGCCTGGAGCGCGAGAAGCTGGTCACCGATTACCAGGAGCTGCTCGACCAGATCGCCGAGCTGATGCTGATCCTGGCGGACCCCCAGCGCCTGATGCAGGTGATCCGCGACGAGCTCACCGCGGTGCGCGACGAATACGGCGACGACCGTCGCTCCGAGATCCAGACCTCCCGTCTGGACCTGAGCATGGAAGATCTGATCGCCGAGGAAACCGTGGTGGTGACCCTGAGCCACGGTGGCTACGCCAAGATTCAGCCGATCGACACCTACCGGGCGCAGAAGCGCGGTGGGCGCGGCAAGTCCGCCGGCCAGCTCAAGGACGAGGACTACGTGGAGCACCTGCTGGTGGCGGGCACCCACGATACCCTGTTGTGCTTCACCAACGTGGGCAAGGTGTACTGGCTGCGGGTGTTCGAGCTGCCCCAGGGCGGTCGGGCCTCCCGGGGCAAGCCGATCGTCAACCTGATTCCCGCGCTCAAACCGGAGGAGCGGATCACCGCGATCCTGCGCCTGGACGCCGAGCAGGTGCGCCAGCGCGGCAGCGGCGACGATGAGGAAGAGAGCGACGCCGAGGTGGTGGACGTGGCCGAGGACGCCGACGGCGCCGAGGCGGAAGTGGACGCCCCGGCGGTCGCCGGCCCGTTCATCTTCATGGCCACCTCCAGCGGCGTGGTCAAACGCACCGAGCTGGCGCGCTTCGCGCGGCCGCGCAGCAGCGGCCTGATCGCGGTGCGCCTGCAGGACGGCGAGGACCTGGTCAACGTGGCCATCACCCAGGGCGACGAGGACGTGGTGCTGGTGGCGGGCAACGGCAAGGTAGTGCGCTTCCAGGAATCCCGGGTACGGGTAATGAGCCGTATCGCCCGGGGCGTGCGCGGCATGAAGCTGGCCGAGGGCGAGCAGGTGATCGCGCTGATCGTGCCCCAGGAAGGCGGCCAGATGCTGGCGGCCTCGGAGAACGGCTACGGCAAGCGAACCGACCTGAGCGAGTTCCCCACCAAGGGGCGTGGCACCCAGGGTGTCATCGGCATGGTGGTCAACGAGCGCAACGGTCCCCTGGTGGGCGCCACCCAGGTGTTCGGCGGCGAGGACGTGATGCTGATCTCCAACCAGGGCACCCTGGTGCGTACCCGCGTGGACGAGGTCAGCCATCTGGGCCGTAACACCCAGGGCGTGCGCCTGATCCGGCTCGGCGACGGCGAGGCCCTGTCCGGGCTGGCGCGGATTCCGGAGCTGGACGGCGACGACGACCCGGAGGTCGAGGGCCCCGAAGGCGACCAGGACGCTCCGGTCGAGGGCGGTGAGGAGAATAATGAATGAGCCGCGCGTATAACTTCTGCGCCGGGCCGGCGGCGTTGCCGGAAGCGGTCCTGAACCGGGCCCGCGAGGAAATGCTGGATTACCAGGGCACCGGCATGTCGGTGATGGAAATGAGCCACCGCGACTCGGTGATCGTGGAGATGGCCGAAAAAGCGGAACGCGACCTGCGCGAGCTGCTCGGTCTGTCCGACGACTACGTGGTGCTGTTCCTGCAGGGCGGTGCCAGCGCCCAGTTCGCCATGGTGCCCCTGAACCTGCTCGGCGACGCCGGCAAGGCGGACTACGTGAACACCGGCCAGTGGTCCAGCAAGGCGATCAAGGAAGCGCGTCGTTTCTGCGAGGTCAACGTGGCGGCGTCCAGCGAGGACGCCAACTTCACCTACGCCCCGGCGCAAAGCGAGTGGCGGCTGTCCGACGATGCCGCCTACGTGCATTACTGCCCCAACGAGACCATCGGTGGCCTGGAGTTCGATTTCGTGCCGGAGGTGGACAAGCCGCTGGTGGCGGACATGAGCTCCACGATCCTGTCGCGGCCGCTGGACATCGACCGCTTCGATCTGATCTACGCCGGTGCCCAGAAGAACATCGGCCCGGCGGGCCTGACCCTGGTGATCGTGCGCAAGGACCTGCTGGGCCGCGCCGGTCCCACGGTGCCGTCCATGCTCAATTACCAGATCCACGCCGACAACGGCTCCATGTACAACACGCCGCCCACCTTCGCCTGGTATCTGGCCGGCCTGGTGTTCGAGTGGCTCAAGGAGCAGGGTGGGGTGGCCGCCATGGGCGAGATCAACCGCCGCAAGGCCGGCAAGCTGTATGATTTCATTGATGCCAGCGACTTCTACAGCAACCCGGTGCGTCCCACCCAGCGCAGTTGGATGAACGTGCCGTTCGTGCTCGCCGACAGTGCTCTGGACAAGGATTTCCTGGTCGCGGCGGATGCCGCCGGCCTGCGTAACCTGAAGGGCCACCGCAGCGTGGGCGGCATGCGCGCCAGCATTTACAACGCGGTGCCCGAGGCGGCGGTGGACGCCCTGATCGGGTTCATGTCGGACTTCGAGAAACGGAAAGCCTGATGAGCGACAAACCCAGCCTCGATACCCTGCGCGAACGGATCGACAGCCTCGATCAGCGCCTCCAGGACCTGCTCAACGAGCGCGCCGACCTGGCTCACCAGGTGGCCGAGGTAAAGCGCGCCGAGGACCCGGCGCCGGTGTTTTACCGGCCCGAGCGCGAGGCCCAGGTGCTGCAGAGGGTCAAGGAACGCAACACCGGCCCCATCGACGCCGAGGACATGGCGCGTTTATTCCGCGAGGTGATGAGCGTGTGCCTGGCCCTGGAGCAGCCCATGCGGGTGGCGTTCCTGGGGCCCGAGGGCACCTTTACCCAGCAGGCGGCGATCAAGCATTTCGGCCATTCCGTGGAGAGCGTGCCGCTGGGCGCCATCGACGAGGTGTTCCGCGAAGTGGAGGCCGGCGCCGTGCACTTCGGCGTGGTGCCGGTGGAGAATTCCACCGAGGGCATGGTCAACCATACCCTGGATTCATTCATGAATTCGGATCTGAAAATCTGCGGCGAGGTGGAGCTGCGCATCCATCACCACCTGCTGTCCGGCCCCCATACCCGCCGCGACAAGGTCACGCGCATCTATTCCCACCAGCAGACCCTGGCCCAGTGCCGCCAGTGGCTGGACGCGCACATGCCGGCGGTGGAGCGCATCGCGGTGAGTTCCAACGCCGAGGCGGCGCGCCGCCTGCGCGATGAATGGAACGCCATGGCCATCGCCGGCGACATGGCCTGCGAGCTCTACGAGCTGGAAAAGGTACAGATCAACATCGAGGATCGGCCGGACAACACCACCCGGTTTCTGATCATCGGTCGCCAGGACACGCCGCCCTCCGGTCGTGACAAGACCAGCCTGCTGGTGTCCGGCAAGAACCGCCCGGGGCTGCTGTCCGACCTGCTGCGCCCGTTCCGCGACAGCGGCATCAACCTGACCCGCCTGGAAAGCCGGCCCTCGCGTATCGCCAACTGGAGCTATGTGTTCTTCATCGACTGTGAAGGCCACAAGGAGGACCCGGCCCTGACCAGGGTGCTGGAAGACCTGGACGCGGACGGCAATACCATCAAGGTGCTGGGCTCCTACCCCAAAGCGGTGCTATAAACGGCTTGCACGCTGGCACGCTTCACGCTCGCACGCACCACGTCGAGCCGGGCGTGCCAGCGTGAAGCGTCAAGCGTGAGAGCGAATATGAGCTGCGATTACATCCAATTGGCCAACACCGGCGTGCAACGGCTCAAACCCTACGAGCCCGGCAAGCCCATCGAGGAACTGCAGCGCGAGCTGGACATCCACGACGTGCTCAAGCTGGCCAGTAACGAAAATCCCCTGGGTCCCAGCCACAAGGCCCTGGACGCCGCCCGCCACGCGCTGGAACGGGTCCACCTGTACCCGGACGGCGCCGGCTTCGAACTGAAAGCCGCCCTGGCCGGGCAACTGGGCGTGGACAGCGACCGGCTGGTGCTGGGCAACGGCTCCAACGACGTGCTGGAACTGGTGGCGCGGGCCTACCTGCAGCCCGGCGACGAGGCGGTGTTTTCCGAGTACGCCTTCGCGGTTTACCCACTGGTGACCCTGGCCTGTTCCGCCAAGCCGGTGCAGGTGGAGTCGCATCTGTATGGCCATGATCTGGCGGCCATGGCGGACGCCATCACCGAGCGCACCCGCATCGTGTTCCTGGCCAACCCGAACAATCCCACCGGCACCTGGTTCAACGACCACGCCCTGGACGCCTTCCTGGAGCGGGTACCGGAAGAGGTGCTGGTGGTGCTCGACGAGGCCTACTTCGAGTACGTGGAGGAAAGCCATTACCCGGATGGTCTGACCCGGATTCAGCGTTACCCCAACCTGGTGGTGACCCGCACCTTCTCCAAGATCCATGGCCTGGCCGGCCTGCGGGTCGGCTATGGCGTGGCCCATCCCCAGGTGGCGGACGTGCTCAACCGGGTGCGTCAGCCGTTCAACGTGAACATTCCGGCGCTGGCCGCCGCCCAGGCGGCCCTGGGCGACAGTGATCACATCGAGAACTCGAAAAGCGAGAACGCCGCCGGCCTGGCGCAGCTCGCCGAGGGGCTGGCGGAGCTGGGCCTGGAGCAGATTCCCTCGGTGGCCAATTTCGTTACCTTCGATTGCGGCGGCGACTGCCTGCCGGTGTACCAGGCGCTGCTGCGCGAGGGCGTGATCGTGCGCCCCCTGGGCGGCTACGGCCTGCCCAATCATCTGCGCGTCACCGTCGGTACGGCCCCCGAGAACGAGCGCTTCCTGAAGGCCCTGGGTCGGGTTCTGTCACGCTGATGGCGGAGCAACCCATGTTCCGGCGGGTGGCGATCATCGGCCTGGGGCTGATCGGCGGTTCCTTCGCCGCCGCCCTGCGCGCCCAGGGCCTGGCCGCCACCGTGGTGGCCGGCTCCCGCTCGGCGCGTACCCTGGAGCAGGGTCTGGCCCTGGGGCTGATCGACGAGGGCAGCCAGGATCTGGCGCTGGCGGTACGGGGCGCGGATCTGGTGTTCGTGTCCACGCCGGTGTCCGCCATGGAAACGGTGCTCACCAAGCTGGCTCCGGGCCTGAGCGAGCGCGCCCTGATCACCGACGGCGGCAGCGTCAAGGCAGCGGTGATCGACCAGGCGCGGCGCGCCCTGGGCGCCCACTTCACCCGCTTCGTGCCCGGCCACCCGATTGCCGGCAAGGAAAAAAGCGGCGTGGAAGCCGCCGACGCGGATCTGTACCGCCACCACCGGGTGATTCTCACCCCGGTGGTGGACACCGATCCGGACGCCGCCCGGCGGGTCAGTGAATTGTGGACCGCGCTCGGCGCCGAGGTACTGAGCATGGCCCCGGACCACCACGACCAGGTGCTGGCGGAAACCAGCCATCTGCCGCACCTGCTGGCGTTTTCCCTGGTCGACACCCTGGCCCGCCAGGGCGACTCCACCGAGATCTTCCGCTATGCCGCCGGTGGCTTCCGGGATTTCACCCGCATCGCCGACTCCGATCCGGTGATGTGGCACGACATCTTCCGTGAGAACCGGGGCGCGGTGCTCGACGCCCTGGGGATGTTCCGCGATGGCATCGACCGCTTCCGGCGCGCCATCGAGGACAACGACAGCGATGCCCTGATGGGCATCATGACCCGGGCCAACAGCGCCCGGGCCCATTTCATGGCCATGAACGCGCGCACCTCCTACACTCAGGCGCGGCGTTCCGATGACGAGACAGGCATGACACAGCATTCCGACCCCACCTTCGTGGTGGCCCCGGGCGGCCGGCTTCACGGCCGGCTGCGGGTCCCGGGTGATAAATCCATGTCCCACCGCGCCATCATGCTGGCTTCCCTGGCGCGGGGCAGCACCGAGATCAGCGGCTTCCTGGAAGGCGAGGACGCCCTGGCCACCCTGCAGGCGTTCCGCGACATGGGAGTGGTGATCGAGGGCCCGCACAATGGCCGCGTGCTGGTGCACGGGGTCGGCCTGCATGGTCTCAAGGCCCCGGGCAAGCCGCTCTACATGGGCAACTCCGGTACTTCCATGCGCCTGCTCACCGGCCTGCTGGCGGGCCAGGCGTTCGACACCGAACTGACCGGTGACGCCTCCCTGTCGAAGCGGCCCATGGAACGGGTGGCCCGGCCATTGCGAGACATGGGCGCGGTGATCGAAACCGGGGAGGGCGGTCGGCCGCCGGTGCGCATCCGTGGCGGCGCCGCCCTGAAAGGCATCCATTACCACCTGCCGATGGCCTCCGCCCAGGTGAAATCGGCGGTGCTGCTGGCTGGTCTCTATGCCGAGGGCGAGACCTCGGTGACCGAGCCGGCGCCCACCCGGGACCACACCGAGCGCATGCTCAACGGCTTCGGCTACCCGGTGGCCCGGGACGGCGCCACCGCCTCCCTGAGCGGTGGTGGCGAGTTGCGCGGCGGCCAGTTGGACGTGCCGGCGGATATTTCCTCGGCGGCGTTCTTCCTGGTGGGCGCCAGCATCGCCGAGGGCGCCGAGGTGACCCTGCCGCATGTGGGCGTGAACCCCACCCGCACCGGCGTGATCGATATCCTGCGCCTGATGGGCGCGGACATTCGCCTGGAAAATCAACGGGATGCGGGCGGTGAGCCGGTGGCGGACCTGGTCGTGAAAAGCGCCCCGCTGAAGGGCATCGTGATCCCCGAGGAACTGGTGCCCCTGGCCATCGACGAGCTGCCGGCGGTGTTCATCGCCGCCGCCTGCGCCGAGGGCGAGACCGTGCTGCGTGGCGCCGAGGAGCTGCGCGTGAAGGAATCCGACCGCATCCAGGTGATGGCCGATGGCCTGGCCACCCTGGGCGTGGAACACGAAGTGTACGAGGACGGCATCCGCATCGTCGGTGGCGCCTATGGCGGCGGCGAGGTGGAATCCCACGGCGACCACCGCATCGCCATGAGTTTCGCCATGGCGGCGCTGCGCGCCTCGGCGCCGATCACCATTCACCATTGCGCCAACGTGGCCACCAGCTTCCCCGGCTTCGCCGAGCTGGCCCGGTCCGCCGGGCTGGCCCTGGACGTGCGCGCTCCTCAGGAGAGTCAATGATTCCAGTCATCACCATCGACGGCCCGGTATCCTCCGGCAAGGGCACCGTGGCGCGGCGGGTGGCCGCCCGCCTGGGCTGGCATCTGCTGGATTCCGGTGCCCTCTACCGGGTGCTGGGGCTGCACGCGGAGCGCCGTGGCGTGCCCCTGGACGACGAGATGCGCCTGATCGACCTGGCCGAACAGTTGCCGGTGGAGTTCCGGGAAGGCGAGGGCGATACCGCGGTGTTGCTGCAGGGCGAGGACGTCAGCCAACTGATTCGCGAGGAGCGGGTGGGCGAGCTGGCCAGCCAGGTGGCGGTGCTGCAGCCGGTGCGCGACGCTTTGTTCGCCCGCCAGCGGGCCTTCGCCCAGCGCCCGGGGCTGGTGGCCGACGGCCGTGACATGGGCACCGTGGTGTTTCGCGACGCCCCGCTCAAGGTGTTTCTCACCGCCAGCGCCGAGGAGCGCGCTCGGCGGCGCCACGCCCAGTTGAAGGAAAAGGGCTTTGGTGCTACCCTCGCCACCCTTATCGAGGACATCCGTACCCGGGACGAGCGCGATATGAAGCGCGCCGTGGCGCCGCTCAAGCCGGCCCCGGACGCGGTGGAAATCGATTCCACCGAGCTCAGTGTGGAGCAGGTGGTGGATCGTATTCTCGATGAAGCCGCTGCCCGGTCGCTGACCTGACGGCACCGGTGGTCCAGATTACCCCGTAGGAGCGGCTTCAGCCGCGATACCGTGCCCGCCGGCCGGTTTCGCGGCTGAAGCCGCTCCTACAATGGTGTTCTGATTTTATCAAAACAGGCTGCCCGGTTTCTGACAGTAAACCAGCTTGGAACCGCGGCCTTTTACGAATAACCCATGTCTGCTGGTTGGCATGTGTATCACGAGATTATCCATGACTGAATCTTTTGCCGAACTTTTCGAAGAAAGCCTCAAGGACCTGGACGTTGCCCGCGGCTCCATCATCAAAGGCACCGTGGTCTCCATCGACAGTGACTGGGTCACCGTCAACGCCGGTCTGAAGTCCGAGGGCATCATTTCCCGCAACGAGTTCATCAGCGAGAGCGGTGAACTGGAAATCGTCGAAGGCGACGAAGTGGAAGTGGCCGTCGACGCCATTGACGATGGCATGGGCTTCACCCGCCTGTCCCGCGAAAAAGCCAAGCGCGCCGAAGTATGGGCGGAGCTGGAAGTGGCATTCGACAAGGACGAAATCGTCAAAGGTCAGATCTCCGGCAAGGTCAAGGGTGGCTTTACCGTCGATATCGGCCCGATCCGCGCGTTCCTGCCCGGCTCCCTGGTGGACATCCGTCCGGTACGCGACGTTACCCACCTGGAAGGCAAGGACCTGGACTTCAAGGTCATCAAGCTGGATCCGAAGCGCAACAACGTGGTGGTTTCCCGCCGCGCAGTCATGGAAGCCGAACACTCCGCCGAGCGCGAAGCGCTGCTGGAGTCCCTGCAGGAAGGCATGGTGGTCAAGGGGATCGTCAAGAACCTCACCGACTACGGTGCGTTCGTGGATCTGGGCGGCATCGACGGCCTGCTGCACATCACCGACATGGCCTGGAAGCGCATCAAGCATCCCAGCGAAATCGTCGAAGTGGGCCAGGAAATCGAGATCAAGGTTCTCAAGTTCGACCGCGAGAAAATGCGCGTGTCCCTGGGCCTCAAGCAGCTGGGCGAGGATCCGTGGCACGACATCGTGCAGAAGTACCCGGAAGGCTCCAAGGTCCGTGCCCGCGTCACCAACCTGACCGATTACGGCTGCTTCGCCGAGATCGAGGAAGGCGTGGAAGGCCTGGTTCACGTGTCCGAGATGGACTGGACCAACAAGAACATCCATCCGTCCAAAGTGGTCGAGATCGGCGACGAAGTGGAAGTGATGATCCTCGATATCGACGAGGACCGCCGCCGTATTTCCCTGGGTATCAAGCAGTGCATGTCCAACCCGTGGGAATCCTTCGCCGAGAACTACCAGAAGGGCGACCGCATCAGCGGCAAGATCAAGTCCATCACCGACTTCGGCATCTTCATCGGCCTGGAAGGTGGTATCGACGGTCTGGTGCATCTGTCCGACATCTCCTGGGAAGAGCAGGGCGAGGAAGCCGTGCGCAACTTCAACAAGGGCGATGAACTGGAAACCGTGGTTCTGTCCATCGATGCCGAGCGGGAAAGAATTTCCCTTGGAATCAAGCAGTTGACAGACGATCCGTTTGCTCAGTATGTTGCTGCCAATGAGAAGGGCAGCATCGTGAAGGGCACGGTGACGGAAGTGGACGCCAAGGGCGCCACCGTGGAGCTGGCCGAGAACGTGGAAGGCACCCTGCGTGCCAGCGAGATCAGCCGCGACCGCGTCAGCGATGCGACCCAGGTTCTCAACGTGGGCGATGAAGTGGAAGCGCGTATCACCAACGTCGACCGCAAGAACCGGGCTATCAACCTGTCCGTGCGTGCCAAGGACCAGGCACAGGATCGTGAAGCCATGGACAACCTGCAGAATCAGGACGCCAATGCACCCAAGACCATTGGTGATCTGATCAAGCAGCAAATGGAAAACAGCAACGAGTCATAATGGCTCCTCCCGGGGGCCGGCCACTGGCCGGCCCCGCTGGGCAGGGAGCCCAGGGGAGTAGGTTGCAATGGCGTCAGCGTTAACCAAGTCGAAACTGATTGCCCGTATTGCCAAAAGAAATGAGCATCTGTCTCCCAGGGACGTGGAGCTGGCCGTTAAACACCTCATCGAAGTCATGGCCGATACCCTCTCCGAGGGAGGTCGTATAGAAGTTCGCGGCTTCGGCAGTTTTTCCCTTCATTTCCGTGCCCCGCGCCTGGGTCGCAACCCCAAGACCGGCGCCAGCGTGAACCTGCACGGGAAATACGTTCCGCATTTCAAGTCCGGCAAGGAATTGCGTGAACGGGTCAATGAATCCATGCTTGATCATCCCTCCGGTAGCGATCAGGACGACCGGGATCATCCCCGTGGTGAAGCGGCCAACGGCTGATCCATCCGGGCAGGACGAAGTGTGATGCGAAATCTCTACCGTATTTTTCTGATTCTGGTCTTGCTGGCGGTGTTCGGCCTGGCCTTTCTGTTCGTGACCGTGAATACCCAGCCCGTTACCCTGTCGCTGCCGGTTTCCGGCCTGCAATGGCAGGTGACCCTGGGCGCGCTGGTGGTGCTGTTGCTGGCCGCCGGTCTGCTGCTTGGGCTGGTGACCGGACTGGGCCTGCGGGGTATGCGTGGTCTGTTCGGGTCCCGTTCATGAGTGAACCGCTTTGGCTCATTCCGCTGTTCTTCTTCGCCATCGCCACCGGCTTCTACCTGGGGCGGCGGGAAGGTAAACGCCGCCAGCGCCGGCGTATGGAATCGCTTTCCCAGGAGTACGTGGCCGGCCTCAACTTCCTGCTCAACGAAGAGCCGGACAAGGCGGTGGAAGCCCTGCTCAACAGCCTGGAAGTATCCGACCAGACCCTGGAAACCCACCTCAGCATGGCGCGGCTGTTCCGCAAACGCGGTGAGTTCGACCGCGCCACCCTGATTCACTCCCACCTGTTGGAGCAGGGCGAACTGCCGCGCCCCACCCAGGAGCAGATCCAGCTGGAGCTGGCCGAGGACTATCTCGCCGGCGGTCTGTTCGACCGCGCCGAGGAGGTGCTGCTGGAGATGCTGGATCAGGATTGCGAAAAGCGCGAGCCGGTGGTGCGCCAGCTCACCCACCTCTACGAACAGGAGCGGGACTGGAGCAGCGCTATCTCCATGGGCGAGCAACTGGTCAAGAGCGACCCCAAGATCGCTCCGATCCTGGCCCATTACTGCTGCGAGGAAGCCGACGCGCAGATCGCCCGTGGCGAGTTCACCCCGGCGCGCCGCATGCTGCGCCGGGCCCTGGGCTTCGACAAGCAGTGCGTGCGCGCCAGCGTCGTTCAGGGGCGCCTGGAAATGCGCGAGGAGCAATGGAACGAGGCCATCGACGCGTTCAAGCGCATTTGGAAACAGGACCCGGATTTCTTCGACGAAGTGCTCGACGAGCTGCGCCAGTGCTACCAGCACCTGGAAAAGGAAGAGGATTTCATCAAGCTGCTCGCCGACATCAGCGCCGAACGGCCCTCCACCGCCCGGGTGCTGCTGCTGTCCGAGCAACTGCGTGAACGCTACGGCGACCGCGAGGCGGCGGATTTCATCGCCGACTACATGAAGGCCAACCCCTCGGTGCGCGGTCTGCACCGCATCATCGACATGAACCTGCAGGGTTCCGCCCAGGGCGAGGCCCGCGAGCACCTGGGCATGCTCAAGGAACTTACCGAGCGGCTCACCTCGGACAAAACCGTTTATCAATGCCGCCGCTGCGGCTTCCAGACCCCGCTGCTGCAATGGCGCTGCCCGAGCTGTCGCCGTTGGGGCACCATCAAACCCCGCTCCGAAGGAGGCAGCCAATCGTGACCGCCGACAGCCCCATCATCGTCGCCCTGGACTACGCCGAGCCCGAGGCCGCTCTGGCCATGGCCGACCGGCTGGACCCGGCCCGGGTCCGGGTCAAGGTGGGCAAGGAGCTGTTCACGCGGGGTGGCCCGGCGGTGGTGGAGGCGCTGCGTGAGCGCGGCTTTCAGGTGTTTCTGGACCTGAAATTCCACGATATTCCCAACACCGTGGCCGGCGCCATCCGCGCCGCCGCCGATCTCGGCGTGTGGATGGTCAATGTGCACGCCAGCGGCGGCGGGCGCATGCTGGACGCGGCCCGCGAGGCGCTGGCCGGCCTGGCCACGCCACCGCGTCTGATCGCGGTCACCGTGCTGACCAGCCAGACCGACGAAGACCTCAGGGAAATCGGCCTGACCGACAGCGCCGAGGCGCAGGTGCGCCGGCTGGCGACGCTGACCCGCGACCATGGCCTGGACGGCGTGGTGTGCTCGGCCCGGGAGGCCGCCATGCTGCGAGAGCTGTGCGGGCCGGACTTCGACCTGGTGACGCCGGGCATCCGCCCGGCGGGCAGCGCCGGCGACGATCAGCGCCGCGTGGTGACGCCCCGGGAAGCCCGGGACCTGGGCGTAAGCCACATGGTGATCGGTCGTCCCATCACCCGTGCGCAAAATCCTACGGCGGTGGTGGACGAGATCCTACACAGTCTTTCCTGAAACACGCGCAAAAACTCACAGCATTCGCTGACAGCCAGTCTCCGTCTTCTTTCCTACAGTGAAGTGGCTTTTACGCAAACCCACTTTTCAAGGAAATGGAAAAGGAAGAAAGGAGAATCATGATGCGATTTCTGATCAATGGATTGACCCTGCGCGGCGCCGCGCCCATGCGACGGCTGGCCTTCACCCTGATGCTGGGCATGCTGCTGGTGACCGGCGCGCCGTTGGCCCAGGCTGCTCCGGAGGCCCCCGCCGCCAGCGCCGGTGCCGCCGCCAGCGCGCCGGTGAACCTCAATACCGCCAGCGCCGAGGAGCTTCAGGCCCTGCGTGGCGTGGGCCCCAAGACCGCCGAGCTGATCGTGCGCTGGCGGGAGGAGGAGGGCCCGTTCCAGTCCGTGGAGCAGTTGCTGGCGATCAAGGGCATTGGCGAGAAGACCCTGGCGCGCCTGCGCGACCAGATCACGCTCTGATCGGCGACACCCCGCTTTAGCGCGGAAACGCCCTCCCTGCGAGCTCTCCGACGATTTCCGCGTGTCCGGCCTCCCTGCCCCGGGGTGGCCGGCTTTTTCGTTGGCGTGGGCCGGCACGCGGTGGAAGCGGCTTCAGCCGCGATCATTGGCTTAAGCCGGGCGTTGGGAAAGGGGGAACTCGCACAGGTCGGCGATGATGCATTCCCCGCATTTGGGTTTGCGCGCGGTGCAGGTGTAGCGACCGTGCAGGATCAACCAGTGGTGACAGTCGCGCTTGAACTCCTCGGGCACCACCCGCAGCAGGCGCTGTTCCACCTCCTGCACGTTCTTGCCCGGGGCGATGCGGGTGCGGTTGCTGACCCGGAAGATGTGGGTGTCCACGGCGATGGTGGGTTCGCCGAAGGCGGTGTTGAGCACTACGTTGGCGGTCTTGCGCCCGACCCCGGGCAGGGCCTCCAGGGCGGCCCGGGAGCGCGGCACCTGACCATCGTGCTGGTCCAGTAACTGGTCGCACAGCTTGATGATGTTCTCGGCCTTGGAATTGAACAGGCCGATGGTCTTGATGTACTCCTTGAGCCCGTCCACGCCCAGGGCGCGGATCGCCGCCGGGGTGTTGGCCACCGGGAACAGGCGCGCGGTGGCTTTGTTCACGCCCACGTCGGTGGCCTGGGCGGACAGCACCACCGCCACCAACAGTTCGAAGGCGGAGTCGTAGTGCAGCTCGGTGGTGGGTTCCGGACGCTGGTCGCGCAGCCGGCGGAAAATCTCGGTGCGTTTCTCGCGGTTCATAATGACGTTTGGCGCCTGGGGCGGGTCGGCGAAAACGCGCAGTATAACCGGGAAGGGCAGGGGCGGCGATGCCGCCCCGGGGGTGGGGCGTCGTTCAGTCGGTGATCACCTGGCCGTTTTCCACCGGCAGACGGTCGCCGGGTTCGTCGTCCATGCGCACGGTATGGGTCTGGCCGTCCAGGCGATAGGTGACGTTGTAGCCGTTTTTCTCGGTGCGGGTGTTCATCACCGTCTCGCAGCGCTCCTCGGTGGTGGTGTAGGTGTTGCCTTGCTGCATCCGCTCCTGGGTTTTGTTGCCGGCGTAGCCGCCGGCGATGGCGCCCGCCGCGGTGGCCGCGTCCTTGCCGCTGCCGCCGCCGAACTGATGGCCGATGACGCCGCCCACCACCGCGCCGATCACGCTGCCGGCGACCTGGTGCTCATCCTTGACCGGCTTCTGGCGCTGCACCGTGACCTGCTGGCAGCGTTGCTCCGGCTCCTGATAGCTCTTGGTGGCCGGTTCCACCTTGACCACTTCCGCGTAGCGATCAGCGTCACCGCTGATCGCCTGGTAACCGCCGTAGCCGACGCCGACCACCGCCAGGGTTCCGACCACGGCCAGTGCCACGGTTGCTGGTGTATTCATCGCAGCCTCCTTTTTTCTTCATGGCTTGGCGGATGTTTTAACCGAAACCGGGCGTGAAGGTTGTATAAGGTCGTTAAAAAAGGCGCGCGCCATCGCGGCTCAAGCGGAACGCGGTCGTGGTAGGAGCGACTTCAGTCGCGATAAGGCCGGCGACAAGCTCACCTACACCTTTCCGGTGGTGCGTACCCGGCGGCTGGCTTTAGGCGCCTCCGCTTGCCGGGCCTTGCGGGCTTCCTTGAGGCGGCGGTCGATGACGTTCTTGCCGGCGATGATCAGTCCCAGGCCCAGGAAGGCCCCGGGCGGCAGCACGGCAAGCAGGAAGCCGGGGTAGTCGGGCACCACCTCCAGGCGCCAGCCGGCGGCGGCGGGGCCGAACAGAAGCTGCATGTTGTCGAACAGGGTGCCCTGGCCGAGCACCTCGCGCAGGGCGCCCAGGATCACCAGGATCACCAGGAAGCCGGCGCCCATCATGAAGCCGTCCACCAGGCTGGGCAGCACCGGGTGCTTGCTGGCGAAGGCGTCGGCGCGGCCCAGCACGGTGCAGTTGGTGACGATCAGCGGGATGAAGATGCCGAGGATTTCGTAAAGCTCGAAGGTGAAGGCGCGCATCAGCATCTCGATGATGGTCACCAGGGCGGCGATGATCATCACGAAGGCGGGCAGCCGCACGGCGTCGGTGACGTAGCCGCGAATCATCGACACCGCGCCGTTGGAGCCCATCAGCACCACCAGGGTGGCCAGCCCCAGGCCCAGGGCATTGACCACGGTGCCGGTGACCGCCAGCAGCGGGCACAGACCGAGAATCTGCACGGTGGCGGGGTTGTTGGTCCACAGGCCGTCCCGGGTGATTTTCTTGTAGTCCACGTCAGCCATCACAGGTCTCCGTGTCGTGGGGCAGGGCGGGGGCGGCGAACAGCTCGTCGCGGTGGGTATGGAAATAGCGCAGCGCCCGGTGCACGGCGCCGACCACGGCGCGCGGCGTGATGGTGGCGCCGGTGAAGCTGTCGAAGTGGCCGCCGTCCTTTTTCACCGCCCAGCCGTCCTGGTCCGGATTGTCCAGGGAGGTGCCGTTGAACGACAGTATCCAGTCCGACTTGCGGCGTTCGATTTTGTCGCCCAGGCCCGGGGTTTCATTGTGCGGTGGTACCGCGCGCACGCCCAGGATGCGACCGTCCATGTCCACGCCGACGATCAGGTTGATGGCGCCGCCGTAGCCGTCCGGGGCGGTGGCTTCCAGCACCGCGCCGCTGGGGGCGCCGTCGCGGCGGGCCCGGTAGAGGCTCTTGTCGCCGCGCCCGAGCAGTGGGTCGCGGGCCGCCACCCGGTCGTCGAGCAGCACGTTGTCGTGGTGGTCGGCGGGCATCACCTGGGCCAGGGAGCCGATCAGCGCCTGCTGGCGGTTGCATTCCACCCGTGCCAGGGTGGCCTGGTTGGTGAGCGCCAGGGCGGCGGCGGTGCCGATGGCGAACAGCCCCAGGATCACGGCGTTGCGGGTCACGGCCTGGCGGATCATGAGCGGGCTCCCTTGTGCCCGTAGGCCCGTGGCCGGGTGTAGTAATCGATGAAGGGCGCCGCCAGGTTGAGCAGCAGCACCGCGAAGGCCACCGCGTCCGGGTAGCCGCCGAAGGTGCGGATTACCCAGATCAGCACGCCGATCAGCAGGGCTTGGACGAAGCGGCCCAGGCGGCTGGTGGCGGCGCTCACCGGGTCGGTGGCGATGAAGAAGGCACCTAGCATGGCGCCGCCGGAAAACAGGTGGAACAGGGGGCCGGCGAACCGCGCCGCGTCGATCTGGTGGGCGATCAGTGCCGGCACGCCGAGGCCGGCCAGGAACGCCACCGGAATGTGCCAGCCGATCACCCGGCGCGCCAGCAGATAGAGACCGCCGATCAGGAACGCCAGGTTCACCCATTGCCAGCCGCGACCGGCCAGCACGCCCTGGAGGATGCCGTGCTCCGCCAGGGCGCCGGCGTCGCCGGCCCAGGTGCGGAAGGTGTCCAGCGGGGTGGCGCCGCTGAAGGCGTCCGCCGGTGTCTGGCCGAGGAACAGGGCGAGGCTGTCCGCCAGGGTCGGCGCCTGGCCCGGGGCGATCCACTGGGTCATGGCCACCGGGAATGAAATCAGCAGCAGCACATAGCCGACCATGGCCGGGTTGAACGGGTTCATGCCGAGCCCGCCATAGAGCTGCTTGGCCACCACGATGGCGAAGGCCACGCCGATCAGCGTCAGCCACCAGGGTGCCGTGGGCGGCAGCGCCAGCCCCAGTAGCACGGCGGTAACCAGGGCGCTGCCGTCACGCAGATAGAAGCCCACCGGCTTGCCCCGGGCACGCAGGAACAGGGCCTCGGCGGCCAGCGCCACGGCGGCGGCCCAGAGTACGTTGAACAGCACTCCGGCGCCGAACTGCCAGACCAGCACCGCCAGACCGGGCAGGGTGGCCAGGATCACCCGGCGCATCACCGCGCCGGTGTCGGTGCGTTCCCGGGTGTGCGGGGAGGGGGCGTTGATCAGGCTCATTGGTCGTCCTCCACCAGCCCCTGTTCCTGCACCGCCTGTTTCAGGGCGCGACGGGCCACCTGGGCTTCTTCGTCCAGGGCGCGCAGTTCGCCGTCCAGGGTTTCCAGGGTGTCGGCGTCGGCGGTGTCGCGCAGCCGGGCCAGTTCGTCCGCTTTCTGGCGCAGCGCGGTTTCGGCGCGGGCCGCTTCCAGCTTGAGGGTCTTGAGGTCCTTGCCGGTGTGGGCGCGGATGTCCGCCTTGGCTTCCTCCACCAGGGCGTTGAGGGCGTCGCGGCAGTGGTCGGCCTTGGCCTTGAGCTTGTCCACCTTGGCGGCCAGGGCGTCCAGCCGCTCGCGGTCGTCGTCGCCGGCGTCGCGCTCGGTCCGCTCCAGAGCGGCGTGGGCTTCCTTGTACTGTTTGTGGGCCATGTTGTAGGCGGTCTTCAGGGCCTTGAGGCGTTTCTGGCGTTTGGCGGCGGCCTCCGGGTCCGCCTCCGGCGCCGAGGTGGTGGCGTCCCCGGTGGCCGGGGCGTTGTCCTGTGCCTTGCCAGTGGGCGCCAGTTTCACCACCGCGCCGGGGTTGGCCGCCTTGGCGTCGCGCAGCTCCGCCTTTAGGCGGTCCGCTTCCGCTTTGAGGGTGTCCGCCTTGGCGCGCAGATCGTGGGCGTTGTCGGTACCCTCAGCCTCGGCGGCCTTGGCCGCCTTCACCGCGGCCTTATAGGCACCGGAGGCCTCGCCCACGGCCTTCTTCAGGTCGGCCAGTAGATCCGTGGGCGCCGGTACCGGGGCGCCGGCAGCGGGGGCGCCGGCCTTGGCGTCGCGCAACTCCGCCTTGAGGCGGTCCGCCTCGGCCTTGAGCTGGTCGGCCCGGGCGCGCAGCTCGGCGGCGTTGTCCGTTTCCTGGGCCTCGGCGGTCTTGGCGGCTTTTACCGCCGCCTTGTAGGCGCTGGAGGCCTTGCCCACCGCTTTCTTGAGATCCGCCAGGCGGCGGTCGTCGCCGGCCGGGGCGGCGGCCTGCTTCTGGCGGTTGGCCTCCAGGCGCGCCCGGCGGCGGGCTTCCTTCTCTTCCCGTTCCTTCTCCAGGCGTGCCTGGCGGGCTTCGAAGCGCTCCCGGGCGCGGTCCGCCTTGAGCTGTTCGGCGGCCTGGTGGCGGATTTCGCCCTTGGCATAGCGGTAGTACTGCACCAGGGGGATGTGGCTGGGGCACACATAGGCGCAGGCGCCGCACTCGATGCAATCCATCAGGTCGTGCCGTTGGGCGCGCTCGAAGTCGTCGCTCTTGGCGTACCAGTACAGCTGCTGGGGCAGCAGGCTGGCCGGGCAGCTTTCCGCGCAGGCGCCGCAGCGGATGCAGGCCTGCTCCGGCGGTGGCTCGGGCAGCTCCTCCAGGGTGGCGGCGATCAGGCAGTTGCTGGTCTTGACCACCGGCACCGCCGGGTCGTGCAGGGTGAAGCCCATCATCGGGCCGCCCATCACCAGCCGGCCCAGGCGTTCGCCGTCCACGCCGGCGTGGCGCAGCAGGTCGCGCACCGGGGTGCCGAGCAGGGTCTCGTAGTTGCCGGGCCGGGCCACGGCGTCGCCGGTCACCGTTGTGACGCGGCGGATCAGCGGCTCGCCGTCGTGGACCGCCCGCTTGATCGCCCAGGCGGTGCCCACATTCTGGCACACCACGCCGCATTGGGCGGGGAGCGCGCCGCTGGGCACCTCCTTGCCGGTGAGCAGTTGGATCAGTTGTTTCTCGCCGCCGGAGGGGTACTTGGTGGGCACTACCCGCACTTCCATATCGGAGCCGGCGCAGGCGGCGCGCATGGCGGCGATGGCCTCGGGCTTGTTGTCCTCGATGCCGATCAGGGTGTGCTGGGGGTTGAGCAGGTACTGCAGCAGGCGGATGCCGCCGGCGATCTCATCGGCCCGTTCACGCATCAGGCGGTCATCGGCGGTGATGTAGGGTTCGCACTCCACCGCGTTGATGATCAGTTGCTCCACCCGCTGCTGGTCGCCCAGGGTCACTTTCACGGCGGTGGGAAAGCCGGCGCCGCCCAGGCCGGCCACGCCGGCCTCGCGCAGCAGCGCCACCAGGCCGTCCGGGCCCAGGGCCGCCGGGTCCGCCACCGGGCGGCGTTCGATCCAGCGGTCCTCGCCATCCGGTTCCATGACAATGCAGAGCGCGTCCATGCCGGAGGGGTGTTGGATCGGGCGCGGGCCGATTGCCACCACGGTGCCGGAGGTAGGGGCGTGCAGGGCGGCACTCACCGCGCCCACCGGCTCGGCGATTTTTTCGCCCTTGAGCACCCGGTCGCCTTCCGCCACGCAGGGTTTGGCCGGCGCGCCCAGGTGCATATTCAGCGGCAGCACCAGTTGCGCCGGCAGCGGGCCAGGCTGGATCGGGGTGCCGTTGGAACGGCCCTTGTGCTGTGGTGGGTGGACGCCGCCGGGGAAGTCGAATACCGGTGCGGGTGGGCGCGCTTTACCAAACAGACCGAACATCACAGGTTGACCACCTCGATACGCTCTTCCGGCCGCCGGCCGATGCCGGCGGGACGATCCCAGCTCCAGGTGGCCAGGGTGGTGGCCCGGGGCAGCATGTCGATGCAGTCCACCGGGCACGGCTCCACGCACAGGTCGCAGCCGGTGCATTCATCGGCGATCACGGTGTGCATCTGTTTGGCGGCGCCGACGATGGCGTCCACCGGGCAGGCCTGGATGCACTTGGTGCAGCCGATGCATTCGTCCTCGCGGATAAAGGCCACCCGATCCTCGCCGGCGTCCTCGGCGCCGTCGTCGTCCAGGGGCAGTACCTCGCGGCCGAGAAGGTCGGCGAGGGCCTCCACGGTGGTCTCGCCGCCCGGCGGGCAGCGGTTGTGCTCCTCGCCCTCGGCGATGGCCTCGGCGTAGGGGCGGCAGCCGGGGTGGCCGCACTGGCCGCACTGGGTCTGTGGCAGCAGGGCGTCGATCTGGTCGACGATCGGGTCGCCTTCCACCTTGAACTTTTCCGAGGCGAAGCCCAGGGCGGCGCCGAATACGGCGGCCAGGGCCAGCAGGGCGGCGATCGCGATCAGCACCGTGGTCATAACTTGATCAGCCCGGAAAAGCCCATGAACGCCAGGGACATAAGCCCGGCGGTGATCAGGCCGATGCTCGGGCCGCGAAATGCCTCGGGCACGTCGGCCACGGCGATGCGCTCGCGCAGGGCGGCGAACAGCACCAACACCAGGGAGAAGCCCAGGGCGGCGCCCAGCCCGTAGGTCAGCGAACTCATGAAGGTGGCGTCGGCCTGGCGCACGTTGAGCAGCGCCACGCCCAGCACCGCGCAGTTGGAGGTGATCAGCGGCAGGAACACGCCCAGCACCCGGTACAGCAGCGGGCTGGCTTTCTTGACGAACATCTCGGTGAACTGCACCGCCACCGCGATCACCAGGATAAAGCTGATGGTGCGCAGGTATTCCAGGTCGAAGGGCACCAGGATGTAGGCCCAGGTCAGGTAGGACAGCACCGAGGACAGGGTCAGCACGAAGGTGGTGGCCAGGGACATGCCCATGGCGGTTTCCACCTTGTTGGACACGCCCATGAAGGGGCACAGGCCCAGAAACTGGACCAGCACGAAATTGTTCACCAGCACCGCGCTGATCAGGATCAACAGGTATTCGGTCATGGGTGGCGTCGTTCTTGGGCTTCCGAGGGCGCGAGTTTAGCAAAATTTTCCGTTTCCGAGTGACCCCCGGGACACCGCGCCATGACTGGGGCGCACCGGTGAGTGGGTACTCCGGGAGCGGCCCGGGTCGGCAATTCGCGGGGAACGGGGGTGAAGAACCGTTGCCTGATCCGGTAGGGTGGTCCTCTCGCGGATCACGGATCCTGTAAAGACTGAATGGAGAACACTATGACGATCGTTAAGCGACTGAGCATCACGCTGCTGATGGCACTGGGTCTGGGGGGCATGGTCCACGCCCAGCAGGCGCCGTCCCAGGCGGATCGCGTTGATCAGCTCGACCAGATCGTGGGGCTGAGCGACGATCAGAAATCGGAGATGCGTGAATTCATGCAGGAGTCCGAGAGCAAGATCAACAGCAAGCGCATGGAAGCCCAGGAACTGCAGCAATCCCTGAGCGAACAGATCGGTCCCGGCTATGACGAAGGCGACATCCGTGATCAGGCGGAAGAGCTGGGCGACGTGACCGGCGACATCGCCGCCGAGACCGTGCTGCTCCAGGCCCGCATCCAGGACACCCTCACCGAGGAACAGCGTGCCACCCTGGAAGAGCGCGCCCGCCAGCAGCGTGAGCAGATGCGCCAGATGCAGCAGCAAATGCAGCAACAGCAGCAGGGCCAGCAAAAATAAACCCGACGCTGACACGCTGACCAAAGGAGCGGCCCCCGGGCCGCTTTTTTTATGGTCGCTTTTTATGCGCGCTTCAGACAGTCGGGGAGCCGGACTCTCCATCCGGGCCGCGTCTCGTCGTGGTCCCCCTTCCGGGAACGCCGCGAGTACGTCCCTGTAGGCTCTCGGTTTGACATCCTGTCAAACAGGGTCCCGGAAGGGGGACCACGACGAGGCGCTACGAGGTAGCGTCCCGCGTGGCTCCGTAGGTTGAATATCGCGGCAGGAGCTAGCGGACTTCCATGCCCGGTTCGGCGCCGCTGTCGGGAGACAGCAGGAAGATGTCGTCGCCGCCGGGGCCGGCGGCCAGCACCATGCCTTCGGAGAGACCGAACTTCATCTTGCGCGGCGCCAGGTTGGCGACCAGCACCACCATCTTGCCTTCCAGTTCCTCGGGCGCGTACTTGGCCTTGATGCCCGCGAACACATTGCGCTGGCCCAGCTCGCCCACGTCCAGGGTCAGTTGCAGCAGCTTATCGGCGCCTTCCACGTGTTGGGCCTGGACCACGCGGGCGGCGCGCAGCTTGACCTTGAGGAAGTCGTCGATGGTGATGGTGTCGTCCCCGGTGTCTTCTTCCTGGTTGGCGCCGTTGTCGGCCGGGGCCGCCGGGTTGGTGTCCCGGGAGTCCGCCAGCATGGCCTCGATGTGGCCCATGTCGACCCGCGCCATGAGTGGCTTGAACTTGTTGATCGGGTGCTCGAGCAGCAGCTTGTCGGCGTCCTGCCAGGTCAACGGCTCGATGTTGAGGAACGCCTCGGCCCGTTCCGCCAGGCCCGGCAGCACCGGCTTGAGGTAGAGCGCCAGCAGGCGGAATACGTTCAGAGCGGTGGTGCAGATTTCCAGCACCTCGCGGTCCTTGCCTTCTTCCTTGGCCAGGCTCCAGGGGGCCTTGTCGGCGATGTAGCCGTTGGCGTGGTCGGCCAGGGCCATGATCTCGCGCATCGCCTTGCCGAACTCGCGCTGCTCGTAGAAGGTCGCGATATGGGCGGCGGCTTGCTGCGCTTCCTGCACCAGCAGCGGGTTGTCCGGGTGGGCACTGAGGGTGCCGCCGAATTTCTTCACGAAGTTGCCGGTGCGGCTGGCGATGTTGACCACCTTGCCGACCAGGTCGGTGTTCACCCGCTGGGCGAAGTCTTCCAGGTTGAGGTCGAAGTCATCGACCCGGCTGTTGAGCTTGGCGGCGAAGTAATAACGCAGATATTCCGGGTCCAGATGGTCCAGGTAGGTGCGCGCCATGATGAAGGTGCCGCGTGACTTGGACATCTTGGCGCCGTTGACGGTGACGAAGCCGTGGCTGTAGATGGCGGTGGGTTTGCGCAGCCCGGCGCCTTCCAGCATGGCCGGCCAGAACAGGCCGTGGAAGTTGATGATGTCCTTGCCGATGAAGTGATACAGCTCGGCGCTGGAATCCGCTTTCCAGTATTCGTCGAAGTCCCAGCCTTCACGGTCGCACAGGTTCTTGAAGCTGGCCATGTAGCCGATCGGTGCGTCCAGCCAGACATAGAAGTACTTGCCCGGGTAGCCGGGAATCTCGAAACCGAAGTAGGGCGCTTCCCGGGAGATGTCCCAGGGCTGCAGGTCTTCCATCCATTCCTGCAGTTTGTTGGCGACCCCTTCCTGGAGCGAGCCGGAGCGGGTCCATTCGCGCAGCATGGGCTCGAACTGGGGCAGGTCGAAGAACAGCTGCGTGGTCTGTTTTTCCACCGGCGTGGCGCCGCTCACCGCGGAGTAGGGGGCGATCAGCTCCGACGGTGAATAGGTGGCGCCGCACACTTCGCAGTTGTCGCCGTACTGGTCCTCGGCGCCGCATTTCGGGCAGGTGCCGCGCACGAAGCGGTCGGACAGGAACATGCCCTTTTCCGGGTCGTAAAGCTGGGTGATCTCCTTTTCAATGATGTAGCCGGCGTCCTTGTTGCGCTGGAAGATCATCTCGGAGAACGCCCGGTTTTCCGGGCTGTGGGTGCTGTAGTAGTTGTCGAAACGGATCTGGAAATCGGCGAAGTCCCGTTCGTGGCTTGCCTTCACCTCGGCGATCTGCTGCTCCGGGCTGATGCCCTTTTCCTCCGCCTTGAGCATGATGGCGGTGCCGTGGGCGTCGTCGGCGCACACATAGGTGCATTGCTGTCCGCGCAGCTTCTGGAAGCGGACCCAGATGTCGGTCTGGATGTATTCCAGCAGGTGGCCCAGGTGAATCGGGCCGTTGGCGTAGGGCAGGGCGCTGGTGACCAGGATCTTGCGGGGTTGTTCGCTCATGGGGCCTTCAGTCTTCGACGGGAAATCAGGCCCGCTATGATACTGGCCCCGACGCGCGGTTGAAACTGCCAGGCCGGATCGTGGCTGAAGCCGCTCCTACCGAGTGTTGGGGCGGGTCAGCCGCCGCTCATGGCGCGGTTGCGCTGCAGCGCCTCCAGCACCTGGTTGCGCGATACCGGCTTGCTCAGGTAATCGTCCACGCCGGCGTCGCGGGCCTTTTGCACGTAGTCACCGGTGGCGTGGGCGGAAAGGGCGATGATCCAGCACGGGTCCACGTCCAGCCGGGTTTCCAGCAGGCGGATCTCGCGGGTGGCGGCGTAGCCGTCCAGCACCGGCATTTCGCAGTCCATGAAGATCACGTCCCAGTTGCCCGGGCTGGATTCCATGCGCCGTACCGCCTGGCCACCGTCGGTGAGCAGGGTGGCCTGGATGCCGATCGAGCGCAGGATGCTGTCGATCACCAGCTGGTTGACGGCGTTGTCCTCCACCACCATCACATTGAGCCGCGACAGGCTCGGGTGGCCACGGGGGGGAGGCGCCACCACCGGGTTGGTCGCTTCCTCGCGCTCGCGCAATTGGGTGCACAGGCTGTGCTTGAGGGCCCGGGACGACACCGGCGTTTCCACCAGCAGCAGGTCGCCGGGCAGCTCACCGGTGATCTCCGCGCCGGTGGCCTGCAGGATCAGCAGCGGTGGATTACCGAGCCGCTCGCGGATCACCTTGAGATCCTCGCGGCGGGCCAGGTTAGCTTCCGAGGCGAGCAGCAGGTCCGCCGACGCTTCCTCGGCGTCCAGGCCGGCCAGGGCCTGCTCGCAATCGGCGTATTCCTGCACCGTCAGGCCCCAGCGGGTCATCAGTTGCGACAGGCTCAGGGCCAGGGACGGATCGTTGTTGATCATCAGCACGCGGTGGCCGGTGAGGGCCTTCTCCGGTCGCGCCGGCTCCCGGGCCACGGTGGGCAGGGTTACCCAGAAGGTGGCGCCCCGGCCCAGCGAACTGGACACGCCGATCTCGCCGCCGAGCAGTTCGGTGAGCCGCTTGCAGATGGTCAGGCCCAGGCCGGCGCCCTGCTGGCGGTGGCGGCCGCCGCGGCTGGACTGGCCGAACACCTGGAACAGATTCTGTTGCTGGGCCTCGTCCAGGCCGATGCCGGTGTCCACCACCTCCAGCATGATCACGCAATGGCCCTGTTCGTCCGGTGGTTGGCGCACGCCCAGGTGCAGTGCCACCTGGCCCCGCTCGGTGAACTTGTAGGCGTTGCCAAGCAGGTTGGTGAGGATCTGCTTGACCCGGATCGGGTCGGTGCGGATGCGCCGGGGTACCCGGGAATCGATGTAGGTATACAGCGACACACCGCTTTGCGTGGCGCGCACCGCGAACAGCCGCACGCAGTCATCCAGCAACTGCTCCAGATCCACGTCCTGGTATTCCAGCTCCAGCTTGCCGGATTCGATGCGTGAGTAGTCGAGAATGTCGTTGATCACCGTGACCAGGGACTGGGTGGACTGGTGGATGGTGTCCACGTACTGGGCCTGCTGGCCGCTCAAATCGGTGCGCCGCAGCAGGTCGGTCATGCCGATGATGCCGTTCATCGGCGTGCGGATTTCGTGGCTCATGGTGGCCAGGAACTCGCTCTTGGCCTGGTTGCGGGCGCCGGCCTTGAAGGCGTCCATCTCGGCGATGGCCTTGTCGCGCACCGACAGCGCGTGGGCCTCCTTGAGCCGGTTGATACGGCGCGCCAGGGCCAGCGACAGCAGAATCACCTCCAGGAACACGCCGACTTGCAACAGGTTCTCGGTGAGGTCGGTGCGTGGCAGCACGCCGTACTTGTTTAGCGACATGGCCGCCGCGCCGACAATGAAGCACAGCCAGGCCAGGGTGAAGATACGCGCGTCCGGGTCGCCGGCGGCGCTGCGCAGCAACCCGGCCAGCAGGATGCTGAAGTCCATCGCCAGCACCGCCAGCACGGCCACCGGAATCAGCCACTGGCGGCTCACGAACGGCGCCGCCAGCAGCAGCACCACGCCGGTGGTCACCAGCCCCTTGAGCAGGCGCGCCAGTGGCGGCGCCCGGGCCGGCAGATCAAGGAAATGCAGGGTGAACAGCGACGGCAGGATCACCAGCACCGGCAACAGGTAGTGCAGCACGTACTGGCTGAGCAGCGCCGAACCGGGCCACAGGTACTTCTGCGCGTAGCCGTGCAGCACCGCCATGAACAGGGTGATGGCCAGGGACCAGAGCACGTACAGCAGATAGGCCCGTTCGCGGATCGAGAAGAACAGCGACAGGTTATAGAGGATCATCACCAGCATGCCGCCGAAGAACACGCCCTGGACCAGGGTGTGGCTGAGCAGCGACTGGTCGTAGGCGGACTTGCTCATCAGCCGCAGAGGCAGTTGAATGCTATGAGGCGACGATACCTTCATCAGCACGGTACGCTCGGCGCCGGGGGGCAGGTCCAGGGGAAACGCCGGCAGCGCTTCCGGTGCCGGGCGCACGTTGAAGGGGCGGTCCATGCCGCTGCGGTAGTCGGCCACCACCCGGTCGCCGTCGAGCACGTGCACGTCCAGCTCGCCGAGCATGGCATACTCCACCACCAGCCATTCCCGCAGCGGCTGGTCGGAGGCGTTGCGCACCGGCAGGCGGAACCAGCACTGGTCGGCGGTGAAGCCCAGGTTGGGCATGCCGGTGGCGCGCCGCCAGGGCCAGGCGTCCGGGTCGCTTTTCAGGGCTTCCAGAGCGGGGGACTGTTCCGGGGGCGAACAAAAATAACCGAGGGCCGCGTAAGGTCGCAGAGTGTCGGTCTGGCCGTCGATCACGGCGCTTTCCTGGCTCCACGCGGGGGCGGGAAGGAGCCCGATCAGGAGTGTCAGTACGGCGAACCGCAGAAGGTAAGAAACCGCGTCCTGCATCAAAATAAAGGGTATCCCGTCGTTGGCCTTTATGGATGCTAGCAGCGCGCATGCGGGGGCTCAATCAGCGATGGCCCGGGGAGGGAACCTTGACCACACCTGTCGCACCATTCGCGGTGGGGCCGATCGTCGGCACCGCCGGTCGCACCCATATCCGCATCCTCGGCGTGATGCCGTCCGCCGCCCTGCCGGCCGGCCGCAAAGCGCCCCATGGCCGCATCCGCTGGCGGGCGGTGGGCGAGCCGCACTGGCGCGGGCCCCGGCACTTCCGCATCAACGGTAATTTCGACAGCAGCGGCGTGGTGGTGCTGCGCGATCTTCGTCCCGGCACCCGCTATGAATACCAGGCCGGCTATGTGGACAAGGCGGACACCGTCGACACCCAGCTCGACTGGCACCGCCTGCCCCTCGGGCACTTTCGCACCGCGCCGGAGGACGACTGGGCGCCGGTGAGTTTCCTGTTCGGTTCCTGCTGCTATCGCTTCGTCGGCCTCGATCACGAGGTGGAGGACGATCGCGCCGACCGTATCTTCGACGTCATGGGCCGGCAGACCGCCGACCGGCATACCGACTTCGTCATGTACGCCGGCGACCAGGTCTACGCCGACGCCACCTGGAAGCTGGGCGCCGCCTCCTCCCAACAGCAATACTTCGACCTCTATCGGCAGAGCTTCGGCCAGCCCAATATCCGCCGGCTGATGGCCAATCACAACCACCATATGATCCTCGACGACCATGAGATCGAGAACAACTGGCCGGCGCGGGCCAACCCGGATCTGTGGACCAGCAAGTACCCGGCGGCCATGAAGGCCTACCAGATCTATCAGGCTTCCCATTCCCCGGCGGTGCCCCTGAACGCCGCGGGCAGCCGCCTGGACCGGGATCCGGAGCGGCTCTGGTATCGCTTCCGTTGGGGCTGTGCCGATTTCTTCCTGATGGATCTGCGCACCGAGCGCGCCCTGAGCCGCTGGCCCTGGCAGCGCGACATTATGTCCCGGGAGCAGGAGGAGGCGGTGCTGGCCTGGCTTAACGACAGCCCGGACCGGGTCAAATGCCTGGTCTCCTCGGTGCCGCTGTTTCCCGAACAGCGCTGGCCGTTTCGTGGCGAGGACAGTTGGGAGGGCTTCCGCGCCCAGCGCCAGCGGCTGCTGGACGGCATCCGCGCCAGTGGCGCGCGGCGGCTACTGGTGCTCAGCGGCGATGTACACGCGTCCCTGTACGCGCGCCTGGACGGCTTCGGCAAGGCGCCGCTGCACGCCTGGATCTGCTCCGGCCTGTTCTGGCCCACGGCGTTGATGGCGTTCCGCTGGTACCGGCCGATGATCCGCGATAACCACCGCCTGCGCGGCCTGTGGAAGCCGTCCCTGGGCAAGGTGCGGGTACCGGGGCCGGTGTACAGCCGTGACGCCTTCTCCCGGGTCAGCCTGGACGAGCGGGGCGCGCGGCTGGAGCTGTTCGACCGGGATGGCGACCTGGTCCCCGATGTCGGCGCGAACATACAGTGGGAATAGCTAATTTCCTACACGAATCAGAGCAAATGTCTGATCGATAACCGGCGTCGCCGCTCTTATAGTGGTTTTGCAAGGACGCGAAAGAACAAGGAAGTTCATTCGGCCCGGTACAGCCCCGCCCGCCCTCCCCAGGCGGGCGTTTCTTTTTGCGGCCCTGGTCCCCATAATGGCGCCCCCGCCAACCCCGGAGGACCCGCCATGGCCGACACCCGCGACACGGACATCCTCAAAGCCAAGCTCAACCAGGAAACCGCCCGCGCCCATTGGGCGGAATTGCAGCCGTTTTTTGCCCGGGGCCAGACCGTGGCCGTGGCCGGCGACCTGGACCTGATCGAGGTGGCGGTGGCGTTCGCCGAGGACCGGGCCGGGCAGCTCCAGCAGTGGCGTGCCCAGGGGCGCGTGGACGGCGTCCAGGACGAACAGGCGCGGGCCTGGTTCGAGGCCGGCCAGGAACTATGGACCGTGGTGGTGATGCCCTGGGTGCTGGTGCAGCCGGTGCGCCCGCACTGAGCACCGCCCCGACCAATCGCGACTGAAGTCGCTCCTACAGGGGAGCCCCCGTAGGAGCGACTTCAGTCGCGATCCCCACCGCTCCGGGTGGTAACACGTTGCAGTCCCGTCCGCCCTGGATATACTGTCCATAAGAACAGTATTCCGGAGCTTTCCCATGGCCACCAGCACGTCCAATCGTGGCACCCTGAACCGGCGCCCCGGCCGCTTCGCGGTGACTCACAGCGAGCATGACGAACCGGCGGCGGCGCGGCCCACCCGCTATCATCGGGAGATCGCCCGCTCGATTCTCACCCGCAACCAGAGCCCGGACCTGCATTTCGACACCAGCCTCAACCCCTACCGGGGCTGCGAGCACGGTTGCATCTACTGTTTCGCGCGTCCCAATCACGCCTATGTGGATCTATCCCCGGGGCAGGACTTCGAGAGCGAGATTTTCTGCAAGGACAACGCCGCCGAGGTGCTGCGCGATACCCTGCGCAAGCCCGGCTACCAGTGCCGTCCCCTGGTCATCGGCACCGCCACCGATCCCTACCAGCCGGTGGAGCGGGAGCGCCGCATCACCCGGGAGATCCTGCAGGTGCTCAGCGAATGCCGGCACCCGTTCAGCCTGATCACCAAGAGCGCCCTGGTGCTGCGCGACCTGGATCTGATCGGCCCCATGGCCCGGGAGGGGCGCGCCTCGGTGGCGGTGTCGGTGACCACCCTGGACAACCGCCTCAAGGGTCAGCTGGAGCCCCGCGCCAGCGGCGGCCGGGAGCGGCTGCGGGCGGTCCGTGAGCTGGCCCGTGCCGGGGTACCGGTGACGGTGCTGGTGGCGCCGCTGATTCCCTTCATCAACGACCATGAAATGGAGGACATCGTCGAGCAGGTGGCCGCCGCCGGCGCGCGCAGCGCCGGCTATGTGATCCTGCGTTTGCCCCACGAACTGGGCGGGCTCTGGGAGGAGTGGCTGGAAACCCACTATCCGGACCGGGCCGGCAAGGTGATGGCCACGGTGCGGGAGCTGCACGGCGGCGCCGTCTACGACAGCGCCTGGCATCATCGCCACCGGGGCCAGGGACCCTGGGCGCAATTGCTTTCGCGGCGTTTCCGCACCGCCTGCCAGCGCGCCGGTCTGGCGCCCCGGGAAGCCTTCACCCTGGACACCGGTGCTTTCCGGCCACCGGGGCTGGCCGGGCAACTGCATTTGTGGGACGGTTAGCGGCCCCGATTCACCACCCCCGGAGAGCCCCGATATGACCGATGTTTCCACGCCGCTGTGGAATCGACCCGAGGGCCCGATCCGGGCCACCCTGGTTCTGGCCCACGGCGCCGGCGCGCCCATGGACAGCCCTTTCATGGCGCGCATGGCGACGTTGCTGGCGGAGCGGGGCGTGGCGGTGGCGCGCTTTGAATTCGACTACATGGCACGGCGCCGGGAGGAAGGCGTGAAGGCGCCGCCGGACCGGGCGCCGAAACTGCTGGCTCGCTTCCGGGCGGTGCTGGAGGCGGTGGCGGCGGACACCAGCGGCTCGCTCTGGGTGGGAGGCAAGTCCATGGGCGGGCGCATGGCCACGCAATTGCTGGCGGCGCCGAGGGCGCCCGGGGACACGGTGGCGCCCGCCGGGGCGGTGGTGTTTGGCTATCCGTTCCATCCGCCGGGCAAGCCCGAGCGCACCCGGCTGGATCACTTCCCGGACCTGGCCGGGCCGGTGCTGATCTGCCAGGGGGAGCGGGACCCGTTCGGCAAGCGCGAGGAGGTGGCGGGCTATGCGCCGGCGGCGGCGGTGACCCTGCACTGGGTATTCGACGGCGACCACGACCTCAAGCCGCGCAAACGCAGCGGCGGCGACCATGACGCCAACCTGGCCGCCGCCGCCGACCGCGCCGCTGCCTTTATGAGCGGGCCGGCTTCTCGGTGACCCAGAGGTGGATGGTGCCTTCCACCACCGGGGTGCCATCGGCGCGCCGGGCGGTCACCGCCACCGGCACGTCCGGGCCGTTCTCCCAGGCACCGGCTTCCACCTCCGCCACGGCGCTGATGTCGCTGTCCGCCTTGGCGGTGTAGCGCACGTCCATGCCCTTGGGAATCCAGCGCAGGTGCTTGGGAATGGAGGCCTCCGCCATGGCGCCCATGGCCGCTTCCAGGGCGTTGCAGATGGCGATCACGTGCACGGTGCCGATGTGGTTCTGCACCGCCTTGCGTTTCTTGAAGGTGACCCGGCAGTAGTCGGGGCGCAGTTCCTCCACCAGGGGGCGCACGGTGCCAAAGTAGGGCGCCTGTCGGGCGAACAACCGCGAGAACAGGACCTTGCCCTTGGGCAGGCGGGCGGTGCGTTGATAGAGCTTGAGCAGGTAATTGTCGCTCATGGAAACCTCCCGATCGGAAAGCGCCCATTGTCGTCGCCGTTGGAACACGGGCAATGGCCGGCGAGGCACCCCGGGGCGGGCGCCGGGGACCATGTCGGGCCGTCTGGCGACGACCAGGCCGGGGCATGGCGGTGAGTTGGGTGTTAGGATACGGCGTTCTTCGAATAAGGAAGGTGATCCATGCAGACACCGGCTCGGTGGTGGCGCTCGCGGGGCTGGGGCGCCCGCGTCCTGGCGATCCTGGCGGCGCTGTACGTGCTCTACGCCCTGGTGGTGTTTTTCCTGTTGCCCGGCTGGGTCCGGGACCAGGCCCGCGAACGCCTGACCGGGCTGCTGGGCCGGGACGTGACCCTGGAGCGGGTGGCGCTCAACCCCTTTACTTTGTCGCTTACCGCCGAGGGTTTCTCGGTGGCGGACCCGGACACCGGAACCCTGGCCCGTTTCGACCGGCTCTACGTTAACGGCGAGCTGTGGGCCTCCCTGTTCCACTGGCGTCCCTGGGTCGGTGACCTGGACCTGGATGGTCTGCGCGTGCGCCTGCGTCGCGAGGCGGACGGCACCCTTAATCTGGATGACATCATCGCCCGCCTGAGCCAGGACGATCCGCAAGCCGACGACGAGCAAACGCCGGAGCAAGATCAGGAAACCGGCCCGCCGGCCTTCACCGTGAGCCACCTGAGCTTGAGCAACGGCGGCGTGGACCTGATCGACGCCGCCGGAGAAGAGCCGGTGACCCTGGCCCTGCCCATGGCCTTCACCATCGACGATCTGACCACCCGTGGGGTCGGCGAGGACGACAACCGCTATCAGTTGCGCGTGGAAGGCCCGGACGGCGGCACTCTGGACTGGGATGGCCGCTTCCATTTCGCGCCGTTCAGCGTCGATGGCCGGCTGCGCATGGACAAGGTTGATCTGGTCGCCTTTGGCCAACTGCTGGCCCCCCATTTCCGCTTCGCGGTACCCGCCGGGGTGCTCGGTCTGGGCGCGGATTACCGGTTCAGCGCCGAACTCGGCCAGGGCCTGACCGTGGACAACGGCGAACTGACCCTCGACGGCCTGCGCATCCGCCCCCGGGACGGCGACGAGGACAGCCTGGTGGTACCGGAACTGGCGGTCACCGGCGTCGCCCTGGACACCGCCGGGCGCACCCTCACCGTGCCCGAGGTGACGGTGCGCGAGCCCGCCGCCCGGGCGGTGCTCACCGACCAGGGCCTGGATCTGGCCACCCTGTTTCTGCCCGAGGACCCCAAGCAGGCGGAGCGCGCCAAGGAGGAGGTGCGCGAGCGCGCCGAGGATACCGCCGAGGAGTTACGCCAGGGCGAGGCGGACTGGCGCATCCGCCTGGACCGCTTCGCCGTGGAAGGCGCCGCCGCTGTGTTCCGCGACACCACCCTGGCCACGCCCCGGGAACTGACGCTCACCGACGGCGCCCTCACCGTGAGCGATTTCCGCCTCGACCAGGAAGGGGTGCGCTGGCAGTGGCAGGGCGATACCAAGGTGCTGGAGAGCGGCACCCTGAGCCATTCCGGAGAAGGCCGGCTGGCGCCCCTGGATCTGAAAGCGCGGCTCAAGGTCGAGGGGCTGCCCCTGGCCACCCTGTCCCCCTGGGTGCGGGCGGCGATGCCGATCACCGTGGATAAGGGCCGCGCCGGCGGCGATCTGAACCTGGCGGTGAGCGGCGACACGCCCACGGTGCGGCTCACCGGCCGGGCCAGCGTGGCGGACGGCGCCCTGTCCGAGAACGGCCGGCGGTTCCTGTCGGTGGCCAACCTGAGCGCCGACGGGCTGGACCTGAACACCGGCACCGAGCAAGTGGCTATCGATGGCCTGGCCGCGCGCGGCCTGAACTTCCTGCATGTGCTTGACGGCCAGGGCCGGAGCCTGGGCGAGCGCCTGGCCGGCGATGATGGTGGCGCCGAGGAGGGCGCCGCCTGGCGGGTACGGCTGGGCCGGGTGTCGGTGAAGGATTCACGGCTGGCGCACCAGGACCTGACTCTGTCGCCGGAATACCAGGTCACCGTGGAGCAGTGGCAGGGGCACATGGATGGCTTCGACAGCGCCGGCGGCCGCGCCGGGCTGGAGACCCGGGGCGAGGTCAATGGTACCGCCACCCTGACCCTGAAAGGCACCGTGGACGCCAACCCTGTGACCCTGGATCTGGATGGCAGCCTGAAGGGCTACGGCATGCAGACGCTGACTCCGTTCACCGCCCGCTACCTGGGCTTTGGCGTTGATCGTGGGCGCCTGGACGTGCAGTCCCGGGTGAGCCTCAAGGGCGAGCGCCTGGACAGCACCACCGAGGTGGCCGCCGATGACTTTTACCTGGGCGAGCGGGTAGCCAGCGATCAGGCCATGGACGTGCCGGTGAAGCTGGGGCTGTCGGTGTTGCGCGACGGTTCCGGCATGATCCGCTTGCCGGTGAGCCTGTCCGGGGATCTGTCGGACCCGGATTTCAGTGTCGGCGGCTTGGTGTTCCGGGTTCTCCGCAACGTGCTGGTGAAGGCGGCCACGGCGCCGTTTTCCATGCTCGCCGGTCTGGTCGGCGGCGGCGACGGTGATCTGGAATACGTGCCCTATGCCGCCGGCGAGGACCGGCCCGGGGCGCAAACGCGCCAGGCACTGGAGACCCTGGCCCGGATTCTTGAGCAACGCGGCAACCTGATCCTGGTGCTCACCGGCGAGACCAACGACGAGGACCGCCGGGCCCTTGGCGAGGCGGAGCTGGTGGACGAGATGGGCGGTGACTGGCGCGGCCTGGACACGGCGCTGACCGGGCAGGAGGGCCGTGAGCGTATCCTGGAAGCCTACCGGGACCGGCTTGACGCGGACCCGGCCGGGCTCGGCGACGATGACACCGAGCGCGCCCGCCAGGCCTGGCGGCGTCTGCTGGAGCAGGCCGCCGAGGCGGTGGACGGCGACGCCCTCGCCGACCTGGCGGCGACCCGGGCGGAGCGGGCGCGCCGCCTGCTCACCGGCGAGCTGGGCGTGGACGCGGAGCGCGTGCGCATGGCGCGGTCGCGCCCGGACGGTGACCGGGCCGGCGTGGCCCTGGGCGCCGAGGGCCTCTGATGGCGGTGATCTGGGAACGGCGCGAAAACGGCGTGCTTTATCAGGTGCGCCGCCAGGGCGCCTGCATGAGGTTGTTCGCCAACGGCGTCCAGCACTCCGAGTTCCACCCCAAGCGGCTGGTCACCGGCAGTGTCTGGGACCTGCTGTGGCTGCCGGCGTTGCTCGGCGACCCGTCGCGTCTGCGGCGGGTATTGATCCTGGGCCTGGGCGGCGGTTCCCTGGTGCCGCCGCTGCGCGCGCTGCTGGCGCCGGAGCGGCTGGTGGCGGTGGAACTGGACGCCCACCATCTGGCGGTGGCCCGGGAGGTGTTCTCGGTGGTTCAGCCCGGCGAGCGGACCGTGCTCGGCGACGCGGTGGCCTGGCTCAAGGCCTACGACGGCGAACCCTTCGATCTGATCATCGAGGACCTGTTCGCGCCGGACAACGAAGCGGTGAGCCGGGCGGTGCCGGCGGATCGGGACTGGCTGGCCATGCTGGAACGTCACGTCAGTGACCATGGCACCCTGGTGATGAACTTCGGTGATTACACCGAGTACCGCGTCAGCCACGCCGCCGACGCCGCCACCATGGCGCCCTGGGGCAGCCGTTTCCGGCTCTCCTGCGCGGATTGCCACAACGCGGTGATCGCCTTCACCCGGGAGCCGGCGCGCAGCGTTCATCTGCGCCGCCGGATACAGGACCACCCGGAGTTGGGCAAGGCCCTGCGCAAGGGCAGGCTGGATTATCACATCCGGCAGCTCGATTAGCGCCCATCGCGGTTATCGCGACTGAAGCGGAACGCCGCCCGGCCGCTCCTACAGCAATAGGAGCCGTAGGAGCGGCTTCAGCCGCGATGGGCGCGCAGCGGCGTTCAGCCGTACCGTTTTTCGCTAAGCGCCTGGATGCGGTCATCCAACGGCGGGTGGGAACGGAACAGGGCGGCCAGACCATGGCGCACGCCGCCGTTGATGCCGAACGCCACCAGGGAATCCGGCATCTGGTTGGGCACCTCGGATTCCGCCTTGAGGCGCTGCAGGGCGCCGATCATGTCGCGGCGGTCGGCGAGCTGGGCGCCGGCCACGTCGGCGCGGTATTCCCGGCGCCTGGAGAACCACATGACGATGGTGCTGGCGGCGATGCCGAAGATGATCTCGGCGATGAACACCACGATGTAATAGCCAAAGCCCAGGCCGCCATTGCCGTCGCGGCGCAGGAAGCTGTCCACCACCGAGCCCACCACCCGGGCGGCGAAGATCACGAAGGTGTTCACTACCCCCTGGATCAGGCTCAGGGTGACCATGTCGCCGTTGGCCACGTGACCGATCTCGTGGGCCAGCACGGCGCGTGCTTCTTCCGGGCGGAAGCGTTGCAGCAGGCCCTGGGACACCGCCACCAGGGCGTCGTTCTTGTTCCAGCCGGTGGCGAAGGCGTTGGATTGCTGGGCCGGGAACACGCCCACCTCGGGCATCTTGATGCCGGCCTTGTCGGACAGCTCGCGGACCGTGTCCAGCAGCCATTTCTCGGTGCTGTTGGACGGCTGCTTGATGGTCTGGACCCGCGCCGACCATTTCGCCATGGGTTTGGAAATCAGCAGCGACACGAACGAGCCGGCGAAGCCGAACACGGCGCTGAAGATCAGCAGATTTCCCAGATCCAGGCCGGTGCCGCTTTGCGCCAGGTAGGAATTCACGCCCAGCAGACTGAGAGTGATGCTGGCGACCACGATGACCGCCAGGTTGGTGAGCAAAAACAGCGCGATGCGCATCATGCCGAAGGTTCTCCCACAAATCGAACGAAGGTCTTCAAATTCAGCTTCTCAATGGGGGCGCGGCGGTTGTGTTCAAGCCCGGCGACGGCGATACTCGCCGCCTTTGAACCGTCCCTGATCCGCCCAATGACCCCACCGAATGTAGACCTATTGACGCCGTTTCTGGTTCCCCCGGACGACGCCCGGCACCGTCTTTTTCACGGCCGTGGCAAGACCGTGCCGGGCTGGGAAGGGCTGACCCTTGACCGGTTCGCCCCGATCCTGGTGGCCACCCTGTTCGACGATTATCCGGAGCCGCTGCGCGCCGCCCTGGAAGCGCGCCTGATCGAGGCGCTGCCGGCCCTCGGTTGCGACACCCTGGTATGCCAGCACCGCCATTGCCGCCCGGCGCAAACCCGGGTGGCGCACGGCGCGCTCCCCGCCACGCCCTGGGCGGAGGAGGCCGGCCTGCGCTATCGGCTGGATTTCGAACGCGGCCAGAATCTCGGTTTCTTCGCCGACATGGCCCCGGGCCGTGCCTGGCTGCACGAACGCGCCCGGGGCAAGCGGGTGCTGAATCTGTTCAGCTTCACCTGCGCCTTTTCCGTGGCGGCCCTGGCCGGCGGCGCCGAGCGGGTGGTCAACATCGATCTGTCGCGGCCGGCCCTGGCCCTGGGCCAGGCTAACCAGCAAGCCAACGGCTTCGGCGACGCCGAGGCGCACTACCTGCCGCACAATGTGTTCCGCAGCTGGAAGAAACTGCACAGCCTGGGCCGCTATGACCTGATCGTGGCGGACCCGCCCAGCGCCCAGAGAGGCAGCTTTCAGGTGGAGCGGGACTACGCCAAGGTGCTGCGGCGGCTGCCCAAGCTGCTGGCGCCGGAGGCGGAGTTGCTGATCTGCCTGAACGCGCCCTGGCTGGACAGGGAGTGGCTGGAGGCCCTGGTGGCGGACAACCTGCCCGGTGCCGCCCTGGAAGGCATGCTGCCCGGCGCCCCCGGCTTCGACGAAGCCGCCGAGCCGGCGCTCAAGGCGCTGGCCTACGGGTACCGGCGTAGCCGCTGAACTGCAAGCGGCAGGCCGTGCCCGCGTCCCGGATAGAAACCGCCCGCACCGATTTCCCGCCAAAGCGCGATGAACCTTATTTCTTGCGGATGCGGTCCAGGTATTCGGCGATGCGGCCGATGGAATCCTGCAGGTCGTCCAGGCGCGGCAGGAACACCACCCGGAAGTGGTCCGGGTTGGGCCAGTTGAAGGCGGTGCCCTGAACCACCAGCACTTTTTCCTGGCGCAGCAGGTCGAGCACGAACGCCTCGTCGTCCTGGAACGGGAACACCTTGGGGTCGAGCCTCGGGAACAGATACAGCGCCGACTTGGGTTTCACGCAGCTCACCCCGGGGATGCTGTCGAGCATCTCCCAGGCCATGTCGCGCTGGCGGCCCAGGCGGCCGGTGGGCAGCACCAGGTCACTGATGCTCTGGTAGCCGCCCAGGGCGGCCTGGATGGCGTGCTGGCTGGGCACGTTGGCGCACAGGCGCATGCTGGCCAGCATGTCCAGACCCTCGATGTAGCTCTCCGCCCGGTACTTGGCGCCGGAGATCACCATCCAGCCGGCGCGGAAGCCGGCGGCCCGGTAATTCTTGGACAGGCCGTTGAAGGTGATGCACAGCAGATCCTCGGCCATGGAGGCGATGGAGGTGTGCACCTCGCCGTCGTAGAGGATCTTGTCGTAGATTTCGTCGGCGAAGATGATCAGGTCGTGTTCCCGGGCGATCTTCACCATTTCCTGAAGCAGGGCGGGGTCGTAGTTGGCGCCGGTGGGATTGTTCGGGTTGATGATCACCAGCGCCTTGGTGCGGTCGGTGATCTTGGCGCGGATGTCGTCCAGGGCCGGCTGCCAGTCCTGCTGCTCGTCGCACAGGTAGTGCACCGGGTTGCCGCCGGACAGGCGCACGGCGGCGGTCCACAGCGGGTAGTCCGGCGCCGGCAGCAGCACCTCGTCGCCGTTGTTGAGCAGCGCCTGCATGGCCATCACGATCAGCTCGGACACGCCGTTGCCGATAATGATGTCGTCCACCGTCACGTCCGCGATGCCCTTGGTCTGGGTATACTGCATCACCGCCTTGCGGGCCGGGAACAGACCCTTGGAGTGGCAGTAGCCGGTGGAGTCGGGCAGGTTGTGAATCACGTCCTGCAGCAGTTCCTCCGGCGCCTCGAAACCGAACGGGGCCGGGTTGCCGATGTTGAGCTTGATTACCCGGTGGCCTTCATCCTCGAGCCGGTGTGCTTCGCGCAGCACCGGGCCACGAATGTCATAGCAGACATCGTGCAGTTTGTCGGATTTGCTGACCGTGGTTCGATTGCCGCTCATGAAACTCGTCCTGGTCCGGGTAAAGACCGGAATTCTACAATGGCGCGAAAATACTGTATATGAAGCGGTCATGAGAGGAAGCCGATGATTGAATTCAGGGACCTGATGGCGCTGGCGGTGAACCGCAAGGGCGGCGTCAAGCAGGTCGAGGCGCAGCTGCCGGCGGTGAAAACGCCGGCTCAGTTGCGCCAGCCCGACGATGCCTTCTATTTTTCCGCGCTGACCCGGCGTATTTTCCGCGCCGGTCTCAAGCACTCCCTGGTGGACGCCAAGTGGCCGGCCTTCGAGGAGGCGTTCTTCGGCTTCGATCCGGACAAGCTGGTGCTGATGCCCGACACCATGCTCGAACAGCGTATGCAGGACACCCGCCTGATCCGCCACTGGGGAAAGATGAAGGCGATCCGCCACAACGCCCAGTTGATCCTGGACCTGCGCCAGGAATACGGCTCCGTGGGTGCCTGGCTGGCGGACTGGCCCGGCGACGACACCGTGGGCATGTGGCAGTTGCTCAAGAAACGCGGCAAGCAGTTGGGGGGTAACTCCGGCGCCGCTTTCCTGCGCATGGTGGGCCGCGACACCTGGTACCCCACTGGCGACGTGGTGGCGGCGCTGAAAAGCCACAACATCATCGACAAACCGCCGGCCAGCCAGCGCGACCAGCGCGCCGCCCAGGCCGCGTTCAATCAATGGCAGGCGGAATCCGGCCGGCCCCAGGCGCACATCAGCAAGATTCTTGCCTTCACCGTGGGTTGAGCGGGCCGGGCACGGGTCTCGTTACAAACAAAACTTTTTGACAGGAAGTGCCCAGGGTAGGAACATAAATAAGAATTATTCACTTTAAAGCAGTGGAAACCGGTTTCATGACCCATCTCAATCGGCGCCCCCGGGGCGTCTTTTTGTTGTTGTCCCTGTTCGCGTTGTCCCTTTCCACCCTGACGGTCACGGCCCGGGCCGCGGATCAAACCGCCCTGGTGCAGTTGGTGGAATACGTGGGCGCCGATTACATCAACGCCGTGCAGGACGGGGAAATCGTCAGCGACGCGGAATACGCGGAGATGGACGAATTCACCGCGTTGCTCAGCGAGGGCATCGAAGGCCTGCCCGAGGCCGAGGGCAAGGACGTGCTGCTGGGCCAGGCCCGGGACCTGGAAGCGGCGGTGGACGAGAAAGCCCCGGAAGCGCGTATCCAGAGCCTGGCGCAGAAGATCCGCGGCTCCCTGGTGGACGTCTACGGCCTGCCGGTGGTGCCCAAGACGGCGCCGGACATGGCCGCCGCCGAGTCGCTTTACCAGACTCATTGCGCCGCCTGCCACGGCCCCGAGGGTCTCGGCGACGGCCCCGCCGGCGCGGCCCTGGAGCCGGCCCCCACGGATTTCCATGAGCGTGCCCGCTACATGGGGCGCTCGGTGCTGGGCCTGTACACCACCATCACCGGCGGCGTGGACGGCACCGGCATGGCCGCCTACCAGGATCAGCTCAGCGACGCCGAACGCTGGGCGCTGGCGTTCTACGTGGGCGGCAAGGCGGTGTCCGCCGAGGAAGCCGAGGCCGGCAAGCAGGCCCTGGCGGACAATCCGGAACTGAAAACCGACATGAGCCTGGATACGGTGATCGCCAAGGCGCCAGCGGATGCCCGCGATGCCTACGGCGATGACGCTCTGGCGGCAATGGGCTACCTGCGCAGCGAGCCGAATGTCCTGTTCAGCCAGAACCGGTTCGTGGAGATCAGCGCCGCCAAGCTGCGCGAGGCCGATGACGCCTATGCCGCCGGTGATCGGGCCGCCGCCCGCTCGGCGGCGCTGTCCGCTTACCTGGACGGTTTCGAGATGCTGGAATCGCAGATCGCCGCCCTCGACAGTGGCTTGATGCGCGACACCGAACGGAAGTTCATGGCGGTGCGGGAAGCGATCCAGGAAGGTGACTCCGCCGACGAGGTTAGCGCCCGCATCGCTGATGCCCTGGAAGGGCTCGGGCAGGCCGCCGATGCTCTGGGCGGCGACGGCCTGAATGCCGCCGCCACCTTCTCCGCCAGCTTCTTCATCCTGTTCCGCGAGGGGCTGGAAGCGCTGCTGATCGTGGCCGCGCTGCTGACCTTCACCCGCAAGGCCCGCGCCACCTCCGCTACCCGTCATATCCACTTCGGTTGGGTGGCGGCCATCATTGCCGGCATCGCCACCTGGTTCGCCGCCTCCACGGTGATCAACTTCACCGGCGCTTCCCGGGAGCTCACCGAAGGCGTCGCCGGTCTGGTGGCCGCGGTGATCCTGTTCTACGTGGGCTTCTGGATGCACAGCAATTCCAGCAGCCAGAAGTGGCTGGGCTATCTGAAGGGCAAGGTGGACACCGCCCTCGGCAGTGGCACCGTCTGGACCCTCACTTTCGTGGCGTTCATCTCCGTGTACCGGGAGATGTTCGAGACCATCCTGTTCTATCAGGCGCTCTGGACCCAGGTCACCGAGGCCACCCAGCCGTTCCTGCTGTACGGCATGGGCGCCGCGCTGCTGGGTCTCGCGGTGGTGTGCGTGCTGATCTTCCGGCTTGGCATGAAGCTGCCCCTGGGGCTGTTCTTCAAGGCCACCAGCCTGGTGCTGCTGGTACTGTCGGTGATTCTGCTCGGCAAAGGCATCGCCGCCCTGCAGGAAGCAGGCATGCTCAACTCCAACTATCTGCCGGGCTGGCCGACGCTGTCCTGGATCGGTTTCTTCCCGACCCTGCAGGGTGCTCTGGCCCAGGCGGTGGCCGTGGTGCTGGCGGTGCTGGCCTGGTGGCGCTCCGGACGCAGCGCCACCGCCTAGCGGCCCGCCGGGGCATCGCGGCTGAAGCGGAATGCCGCCCGGCTGCTCCCGCGCCTGCTATCGCGTAGGAGCTGCTTTAGCCGCGATCCGGCTCCGGCGCCGCGATAGCGCTTGTCATTAAGGCCGGGCGCGTTAGGCTGGGGCTCCCCGACTCGGATCGAGCCCCATGCCGCGCATCGCCGCCAACCTGTCCCTGCTGTTCACCGAACGTCCCTTTCTGGAGCGCTTCGCCGCCGCCGGCGCGGCGGGCTTCCAGGGGGTGGAATTCCTGTTCCCCTATGACTGGCCCATGGCCGCGGTGAAGGCCGCCCTGGACGACAACGGCCTGGAGCCGGTGCTGTTCAACCTGCCCGCCGGTGACTGGGGCGCCGGCGAGCGTGGCCTGGCCGGGCTGCCGGGCCGGGAGGCGGCGTTCCGCGATGGTCTGGAGCGGGCCCTGGATTACGCCGAGGCGCTGGACTGCCCGCGCCTGCATGCCATGGCGGGCATTCCCGGCGATGACATGGATCGTGCCCGCGCCCGGGACACCCTCATCGCCAACCTGGCCTTCGCCGCCGAGCGCTGCGCCGAACGGGGCCGGGTGCTGACCCTGGAACCCATCAACAGCCGTCTGGACATGCCCGGTTACCTGATCGACACCCCGGCCAGCGCGCTGGCGGTGATCCGCGCGGTGGACCGGCCTTCACTGCGCCTGCAGTACGATCTCTACCATGCCCGGGTGATGGGCGAGGACCTGTTCGCGTCCCTGGCCGCCTGCATGCCGTGGATTGAGCATGTGCAGTTCGCCGATTGCCCGGGGCGTCACCAGCCGGGCACCGGCACGCTGCCTCTGGCGGCGCTGCTGGCGCATCTGGATGCCCTCGGCTATGGCGGCTGGGCCAGTGCCGAATATCGCCCGAGCGGCGCCACCGAGGAGGGACTCGACTGGCTGGCGAACCTTCGCCAGGATTCGGAGTCCCTTTCTGTCAACGACAAAGGAGAGAGGCGTTAATGAGAAGCTGGGGCGGCAAGATCATCGTCGGCCTGCTGGGCATGCTGGTAGGCGGTCCCATCGGCCTGATCGTCGGTTTGCTGATCGGCCATTTTCTGGATCGCGCCGTGGAGCGGGTACGCGGCTTCAACCCGTTCCGACCCTACGCGCCGGGCGAGAAGCAGGCGCTGCAGGACGCGTTGTTCTCGGCGGTGTTCTCGATCATGGGCCACCTGGCCAAGGCGGATGGCCGGGTCAGTGAGCAGGAGATCGGCCAGGCCGAGGCGGTGATGACGCGCATGCGGCTGAACGCCGAGCAGCGGCGCCGGGCCCAGGAGGCATTCCGGCGCGGCAAGGCGGATGATTTCCCGCTGGATGGCACGGTGGCGGAGTTTCGCCAGCAGGTGCGTCACCGCCGCCATCTGGTGGTGGTGTTCCTGGAAATCCTGCTGCAGACCGCCCTCGCGGACGGCGACCTGCATGCCGAGGAAGAGCGCATCCTGTATCGGGTGGCCGCCGGGCTGGGCGTGCCGGAGGCGCAGTTCCGCCAGATTCTCAATATGATCCTGGCCCAGGCCCGTTTCGGCGGCGCCGGAGCCGGCGCCGGCGGTGGCGCGGCGGATGTGTCGCGGCCTTCGTTGAGCCAGGCCTACCAGGTGCTGGGCGTGGCCGAATCCGCCTCCGACCAGGAGATCAAGAAGGCCTACCGCAAGCTGATGAGCGAGAACCACCCGGACAAACTGGCCGCCCGGGGCGTGCCGGAGGAGATGATCCGCGTGGCCACGGAGAAGACCGCCGAGATCAGCAAGGCCTATGAGATGATCAAGGAATCCCGGGGTTTCCGCTGAGACGGAGACGGGTGACAAGCCGGCCCCGGCGATAGTAATTTGGACAATCGTGACACTGATCGCGCGGCGCCGCCCGGCGCCGCCCAGACGCGGAAGGAGTAGCCGCCATGCTCGGAGAGTCGCACAGCATTCACCACGAATTTCCCGAACACCACGAGCGCATCGACGCGCTGATGAAGGAGGAACAGGCGTTCCGTGACAAGGTGGAGGAGCACGACCGCCTGGACAAGACCATCCGTGGCCTGGAGCTGCGCGAAAACCCCATCGCCGACCGTGACCTGGAGGCCATGAAGGCCGAGCGCTTGCACCTCAAGGACCAGATTCTGCGCCGTCTTAACGGTGGCTAACCTTTAAAACCGGCTCGTCACCCCCACCTGGGAAGGCATTCATTCCGGCTCGGGAGGCCCGATGACTGCCTATTCCATTCTTGATCTCGCCCCGATCCTGCGTGGCGGCGACGCCGGCCAGGCGTTGCGCAACTCGCTGGATCTGGCCCGCCACGCGGAGCAGTGGGGCTACACCCGCTACTGGGTGGCGGAACACCACAACATGCCCGGCGTGGCCAGCGCCGCCACCAGCGTGGTGATCGGCCATATCGCCGCCGGCACCCAGCGCATCCGCGTGGGCTCGGGCGGCATCATGTTGCCCAACCACGCGCCCCTGGTGATCGCCGAACAGTTCGGCACCCTGGCGGCGCTGTTTCCGGGTCGCATCGACCTGGGCCTGGGCCGGGCGCCCGGCACCGACATGGAAACCGCCCGCGCCCTGCGCCGGGATCTGAACAGCAACGCCATGGAATTCCCCAACGACGTGGCGGAGCTGCAGGCCTACCTGGACGATCCGACCCCGGAACAGCGGGTACGGGCGGTGCCCGGCATGGGCAGCAAGGTGCCGTTGTGGCTGCTTGGCTCGAGCCTGTTCAGCGCCCGCCTGGCGGCGCAAATGGGCCTGCCGTTCGCGTTCGCCTCGCACTTCGCCCCGGAAGCCCTGGAAGAAGCGCTGCATGTCTACCGCACCCACTTCCAGCCCTCCGAACAGCTCGACAAACCCTACGCCGCCGCCGGTATCAGTGTGTTCGCCGCCGACAGTGACGAGGAGGGCGCCTTCCTGGCCACCTCCATGCAGCAGCAGTTCGTCAATCTGCGCCGGGGGCGGCCAGGACCGTTGCCGCCGCCGGTGGAAAACATGGACGAGGTATGGTCGCCGATGGAAGCCCACGGCGTGCGTCAGGCGATGAAATACGCCATGATCGGTGCCCCGGAAACGGTGGGCCGGCGGCTGCGCGAATTCCGCGACCACACCAACGTGGATGAGCTGATCATCACCGCCGGGATTTTCGACCATGAGAAACGGCTGCGCTCGTTCGATATCGCCGCGCGGCTCTGTCGGGACCTGTAAGCAAGGCGACGGGTCCCCAGGGGGGAACCGTCCTTGAATGTTCCACGCCGGCCCGGGCCGCCACTTTGGTGGCCCGGGCTTTGTCTGATGGTGTGGCTGGCGTGCTCGATCGGCGCGCCGGCGGCGGCGTCACCGGCCCGCCTGGGGCCGGATCTTCCCTATACCTGGGTGGCCGACCCCGGCGGCGAGGCCGGGCCGGACGATATGCTGCCAGCGCTGCGCGAGGGCGCCCCACGGCAGGGGATTTTCTCGCGCGGCTACACGCGCACGGTGTTCTGGGTACGGGTTGTCCTGCCGCCGGAACAGGCCGCCGACGGCGAACGCTGGCTGGAGCTCAAACCCAACTTCGTCGACGATATCCGCCTGTTCCTCCGCCCCCTGGGGAGCGATGGCCCGTGGCGCCAGCGCCGCGCCGGCGACACCTTCGACGGCCCCATCGGCGACATCGACCACCGTTTCCCGCTGTTCGTTCTGCCGCCGGACGAGCATGGCTACGAAATGCTGTTCCGTGTCGCCAGCAGCAGCGCCGTGATGCTGCAGATGAATGTCTGGCAACCCCGGGAATTCCTGCCCGCGGCGGCCCGCGCCACCACTTTCTGGAGCTTCTACTTCGGGCTCGCCACCCTGTCGGCGTTATTGGCGCTGGTATTGGCGGTGGTGTTGCGCACCCGCTTGCTGTGGTCGGTGACCGGGATGTCCGCCGCCTACGTGCTGGTGGCCTGTATCCAGGGCTACGTGGCCTGGCTGATCCCGGATATCGGGTGGCGCCTGCAGCATTACCTCACCGGCGTGCTCACCCTGTCGGCCTATGGGTTGTTGCTGTGGATGGCCTCGGAGGCGTTGCAGTTACGCCGACGGCTGCCGTGGGCCCATCGCATGCTGATGCTCGCCTGTGCGGTGACCGTGGTGTTGTTACTGAGTGTGCCGCTGGACTTCTATGGTGCCGCGATCCGTTTTCAGATGCTGGTTTATCTGAGCACCTGCGCGGTGTTCGTGACCGCCTGCCTGTACGTGTGGTGGCGGGACCGTTTCCGGTTGTCTTCGGTGCTGTTGGGCCTGAACCCGCTGATCTGCATCCTCGCCAGTTTGTTCGGTCTGTTCACCACCGTGGGCTGGATCGCCTTTCGTCAGGAGATCTATGTGGTCTGGCAGTACGCCCTGATCGTGAACATGCTGGTGGTCACCGGGCTGGCGGTATATCAGGTGCGCATCAAGCGTTACCGTGAGCGGGAACGCTTGCAGCTGGCCCGCGCCCTGGAACTGGAGCGCGAGGCGCGTTTCAATCAGCGCCAGTTCATGGGGCTGGTGGCCCATGAGTTTCGCACGCCGCTGGCGATCATCGCGGCGAGCCTTCAGAATCTGCGTTATCTGGGGGTCTCCGATCCGCGCCAGCTCAGCCGCTACGACAAGATCGACCGCGCCACCGACCGGTTGGTGCAACTGACCGACAACTGCCTGGCGGACGCGCGGCTGGACGCCGATGATCTGTGGCTCGACCGGCGCCGCCTGTGTTTGCTGGAGCTGGTCACCGAAGCGGCCTCCCTGGTGGGCGCGGCGGGCCACCGGTGGCGCTTGACCCTGGACGGGCAGCCGCCGCCGGCGGGGGAGCGCTGGACCGGAACCGCCTGGCTGGACCCGGCGATGATGCGCATCGCCCTGTCCAATGTGATCGATAACGCGGTGAAATATGGCAACGGCGGGCCGCGAGTCGATGTGAGCCGGCATGCCGACCACTGGAGCGTGGCGATCCGCGATCAGGGGTCGGGCATCGCCGAGGACCGGGTACCGGTGATCTTCGAGCGTTACCGCCGCGCCGCGCCGGCGGAGCACAATCACCGGCGTGGTGTCGGCCTGGGGCTGTATGTCAGCCGCCGCATCGCCCGCGCCCATGGTGGCGACCTGGTGCTCGCCGACAACGGCGATCACGGTTGCTGTTTTTTGTTCACCCTGCCATTGCCACCGGAGGAGGAGGCATCGCACTGATGGACGCGGCCTTTCCCAGACTCGCCATCGTCGAGGACAACGACGACCTGCGCGAGGAATTGCTGTTTTTTCTACGCCACAACGGCTACGCCGCCTGGGGCGCCGACAGCGCCGAGGCGTTCTGGAAGCATCTGCACCGCAACCCGGTGGACATCGTGCTGATCGACCTGGGCCTGCCCGGCGAGGACGGTTTCGGCGTGATTGAATATCTGCATGAACTGGGCGGATACGGGCTGGTGATCATCACCGCCAAGGGCGGACAGCAGGAAAAGCTGCGCGCGCTTAACCTGGGCGCCGATCTGTTCCTGGTCAAACCATTGAATTTTTCCGAATTGAACCGGGCATTGACCACCCTGGCCCAGCGTTTGCGCGGCGAGGCCGGCGGCGACCCGGCGCGGGTGCGGCATGGCGATGGCGCCGGCGGTTGGCGCCTGGATGCCGCCGCCGGCCGCCTGGCCGGCCCCGACGACCGTCAGCTCGCGCTGTCCCAGCAGGAAACCGAGTTGTTGAGGATTCTGCTGCGCGGCAGCCATCAGGTATTCAGCAAGGAAGCGCTGCACGATCTGATGTTCTCCCATGCGCCGCACCCGGATACACATCGTATCGATGTGATTCTCAGCCGCCTGCGTCGCAAGGCCCGAGAGGGCAATATCGATTTGCCGATCCGCTCCATTTTCGGCCGTGGCGTGGTGTTCACCGGGACCCCGCGCGACGGCTGAGAGGTTTGAGAGAAATGAGACTGACATCGCTTCGCCATCATCGGGATACTGGCGTCACGATGTTGGCGTGTGATTGCGCCGTCGATGTCGGTTGGGAGCGAGGACGTGTCTCAAGGGGGAATACCTCGCCAGGGGTGGTGGCGCTGATGGAAGGCGTCGCCGCCGGGGCCGGTGATATCGCGGGGGGCGGTATCACCGGCATTGGATTCTCGAACCACCGTGCCGCCCGGGTTCAGAGCGAATTGGCCGGGCGCCGCTGCGGCCTGCCGTTGGCCTTGTTCAAACACCAGCTTTGCCGGTCGCCGTCGATCGGCACGCCACCCACCCAGCGCCGGGGCGGATGGCTATCCAACCAGTTATTGTGGCCGCTGAGCACGGCATGGCCGTGGTGGGTGATGGACAACTCCCGTTCCGCCCAGGGCTGATCCGCGTCGCCGTGTTCCTCCAGCACCGGCGTCGGCCCGGACAACAGTGGCCGCAGCATCCAGTGGAACAGGGTGTCGCCGAGGTACGGCAGCGGCTCCCGTTCCAGCATCAGGTCGCGAAAGATCTCCCCGGCGGGCTTGGGGCCCCGTTCGGCCACCAGTTGCACGGTGAGCTGTTCACTCAGGCCCAGACCGGTTTCCTCGTCCGGCAATTCCAGCAGATGGCGGCGCAGGGCCCGCCCCAGCATGGGCAGCGCGGTGGTGTTGCGCTGGCTGAGCCGGTCCAGGGCGTCCGGGGTATCGGCGCTGATCGCCCGCCAGGCTCGCCGGCCCAGCACCAGCAGCGGCTCGTCCACGGCGCGCCGTTGTTGCCATAGCCAGCCCAGCACCTCCGGCGCCAGTTGGCCCAGGCCCACGAAGCGCGCCACGCCGGGTATCGCGTCGGTGGCCACCAGTTCCACCCGCACCCTCGGCCAGCGCCGGCCGAAGTGATCCAGGATGTAGGCCAGGATCAGCTGGTCGTAGCTGTCGTGCTCGAACCACAGCACCACCCGCTGGTTGCCGTCGGCGTCGTCCAGATCCTGGTATTCGCGCTGCTGGCGGGACAGGGTCCGTTCCGCGTCCAGGGTCAGTGCCTCGGCGAGAAAGTGGGCGCGGGCTTCGATGAAACGATCCCGGGGCAGGCGCCGCACCGGCCCGATGCAAAACGGATCGGCGAAGGTGAGGCAGCGGCCATGCAGGCCGCAGAGGGGCAGGGCGTCGCGCAGATCGTCCCCGCAGCGGATGTGCACCGTGGTCCGCTCGCCATCCAGTTCATCACCGGCGCGGCGGGCGGCGGCGTCCAGTTCACCGACATGCTGTTCGAAGGCGTTCCAGTCGGGGAAGCCCATTTCCCGGGACACCGTCTGCAGGGCGTCCCTCATCTCCAGGGGCGCCGCCTCCGGGGTGACCCGGTGCAGGGCCAGGCGGGCCAGGGAGCGGCTGTCGCCGCCGTGCGCCGCCTCGTACAGACGGCGGGCATCCGCCACCGGATCATCCAGATGGAAGCGGCCGTTGCTCAGCGAGGTGTCGTCCCGATCGACGGTGGCGGACGGCGTCATGATGGTCTCCGGTTCAATGCATGAATAACGGTTGACCATCGTGGCGCCCGGGTCAATGAACAAGCCGTGAGGAAACGGCCCCAGAGCGCTGATTTTATGGAGTTTTTACTCGCGGCCCTCGGGGGGCGCGATTTCCAGCAGCCGGTAACCGGCCGCTTCCAGAGCGCGCAGGCTGGCGTCTTCCTGCCAGCGGTATTCGTCCGGCAGGCTCAGGGGCATGCCCAGTTGCGGCCGGACCAGGCCGGCCGCCAGGTCCTCGGTGGGTTTGCGCGGGTAGGACACCGCGTACACATTGCACCGTCCGTCGGGGGCCTCCACCGTGACCGCCCAATACCGTCCATTCATCATGTTTGCTCTCCTTGCGCCCCGCGCGCCGGTTTCCTCACCGGACGCTCATGGGTGCAAGGTGCCATCGGTCCGGCCGCTTGTCTGTCATCCTTCGCTGATCGTTACGTAGGAAATGACGTACAGCAGAATCGCAAAAAGGCTTACAGCGCGCGCTCAAGGGCGCCGTAGCTGTCGATCACGCGTCGGTACTGGCTGGGCGCGGCGCCGATGTGTTGTTGAAAAAAGCGGGTGAAATGGCCCTGTTCGGAGAAACCCAGGTCCTCGGCAAGCTGGCCCAGGGTGCCGGTGCGTTCCGTTTCCAGCCAGGTGAAGGCACGCCGCATGCGGGTGTCGTTGAGCATCAGCATCGGAGACATGCCGGTATCGCGCCGGAACAGGGTGAAGAAGTGAGCCCGCGACAGGTTGGCGGCGCGGGCGGCGTTGGCCAGGCAGTCCGGGTCGTCCACGTGATTGCGCAGGTAATCGCAGGCGCGGCGGATACGGGTGTCCTGGAAGCCGAGCCGCGACGCGGCGCCCAGCCGGCGCAGTTGACGCCACTCGGAGTGGTCCTCGATCAGTTCGATCAGAAAATCGAACAGCAGCGATTCGATGCGTTCGCGGGGCACCAGCTCCGGCGAGTAGGCCTCGGCGATCAGATAGTCCGCCAGCCTTCGGTTCTTGCTGTTCAATTCGATGCCGCACTGGGTGAAAAAGCCCGGGTGGGCGCTCAGCGCCAGGGAATGCTGGATCTCCGCCAGCCAGGCGGGCTCGATGTAGAGCGCCAGGATCTGGGTGGGGCCGGCGCCGGGCTGGTGGTCGTAAAAATGTGGCTGCCAGGCGTTCACCAGCACCGCGTGACGGTCGGTGAGCGGTACCCGCCGTCCATTGACGTTGAAGAAGGTGTCCGCCCCCGCCGCCTTTACCAGTACGTGGCATTCATGGTGGGAGTGGGTCACCAGGGTATGGTCCATGTCGAGCAGGGCGACGCGCCCGAAGGACCCGTGAAAAACGCGCTGTGCAATGGACATCTCACTTCTCCTCAAAGGGCGTCGCGGCGCTTGCCGCGATAGACGCGCAGGATATCGGCCATTACCGCCAGAGCGATTTCCGCCGGCGTCTTGCTGCCCAGGTTCAAGCCGATGGGCATGTGGATGCGTTCGATCTGCTCCCGGGTCAGGCCTCCGATCCGGCGCAGCCGCTCGGCGCGCCGTTCCGAGGTACGTTGCGAGCCCATGGCGCCGATGTAGAACGCCGGAGTGCGTACCGCCTCCATCAGGGCCAGATCGTCGATGCGTGGATCGTGGGTAAGCGCCACCACCGCGGTGGTTTCGTGGCAGCCGCCGGCGGCGATGAATTCGGAGGGCATCACCGGGCGCACCGTGATGTCGTCGGTAAGCAGGCCCTGTTTGTCCTCGCGCGGGTCGCAGGCGATTACCTCGCAGCCCAGTTCCACGGCGAAGCCGGCGCACACTCGTGCCACCGGCGATACCCCGGCGAGCAGCAGGCGCAGCACCGGGCCAATGCGAATTTCCACCCGCTCGCCGAGCAGTCGCGCCGCCTCGCCGCCCTGATCCGGTGACAGATCCAGGGTGCCCCGGGTCAGATCGATGTGGCGCACCCGCCGGTGCTGGCCGAGCAGGGTGTAGCGCAGGGTGGTGAGGTGCTCGATCCAGTCCGGCGTGGCCGGACGCCGCTCCACCAGCACCAGCAGGCTGCCGCCGCAGGGCAGTTGCAGCCGTTGACGTTCATCCTCGCTTTGACCGTAACGCACCACCTGGGCCGGCGCCGGGAAATCGTTCCGTGCCAGGCCTTCGAGAAATTCCTCTTCCACGCAGCCCCCGGACAGCGAGCCCACATGGGCGCCGTCGGCGCGGGCCACCAGCATCGCCCCCGGCGAGCGCGGCGCCGATCCATAGGTGGACAGCACCGTGCACAGCCACACCGGATGGCCGTCGCCGGCCCAGGCCAGGGCCTGCTCGATCACCTGCAGATCAAGGGGCTGCATGGGTGACCCCGGTGTTTCCCGGGCCGTTGTCGGTGTCGCGCCAGCGGCGCACGATGCCCAGTTCGATGTCGAACAGATCCAGCACCCGGCCGAGACTGTGATCGACCATGTCGTCCAGGGTTTTCGGCAGGGCGTAGAAGGCCGGCACCGGCGGCGCGATCACCGCGCCCAGCTCGGCGAGTTCGGTCATGGTGCGCAGGTGATTCCGGTGCAGCGGCGTCTCGCGCACCATCAGCGCCAGCCGGCGCCGCTCCTTGAGAATCACGTCGGCGGCCCGGGTCAAAAGGGTGGAGGTGACGCCACTGGCGATCTCCGACATCGAGCGCATGGAGCAGGGCGCCACGATCATGCCCAGGGTTTTGTAGGAACCGCTGGCGATGGCGGCGCCGATGTCCTGGTTGGAATAGCACACCGAGGCCATCGGCTTGAGGTCCGACCAGGACAGACCGGTTTCGTGAGAGACGGTGATCAACGCCGACTTGCTGACCACCAGATGGGTCTCGATCGGCGTGTCGCGCAGCAGCTCCAGCAGGCGCACGCCGTAGATCGCCCCGGACGCTCCGGAGATGCCGATGATCAGACGTTGCGGGCGGGCTTCAGTCGAGTTCATGGTCGGTGGCGCCTTCCTTGTAGAAATGAATGGCATCGAGCCCGGTGGCCAGGGTCTTGCCGATGATGTCCACGAACAGGCGGGCCGCCGGCGACAGCGGGCGGCGGCTGTCGTGCACGCACACCATGCTGCGGTTGAGGCCGGGGCGCTCCAGCGGGTAGGCGCGCAGAGCGCCTTCCTCCAGGCCCTGGCGCAGCACCGTGGCGGGCAGGATGCTGACGTAGTCGCCTCGACGCAGAAAGCTCTCGATCACGGTGAGGTCGTCCAGTTCCAGATCCGGGCTTACCTCCAGCCCCAGCGCCGCCAGGGACTGGTCGATGACGATGCGCAGGCCATGCAGCCGCGAGGGCAGCACCAGCTTCAGTTCGCGCAGCGCCGCCAACGGTACCGGGGTCGGCACCCGCAGCCGGTTGGCGGCGCCGGTGGCGACCAGCAGTTCCTCGTCCACCAGGTCGATGCGGGTGAGGCGTTCCTGCTGGAAACTCTGGTTGATGACGGCGAAGTCCAGATCCCCGGAGAGCACCCGGTCGATCAGGTTCTGGCTGTAGCCGTAGCTGACCTGGAGCTCCACGTCCGGGTGGTGTTCGACGAAGTAGGCCAGGGTGCTGGCCAGGGCCTGGTTGGCCGCCGAGGCGATCAGGCCAGCGTGGATGCGTCCGCTGATCTCGCCGTTGCGGTGGATCAGGGTCTGCCGCGCCTCCAGGAGCTGGCCGAGCAGCGGCATGAACAGCCGGTAGGCCTGCTCACCGGTCTCGGTGGGGATCATGCCCTTGGAGGTGCGTTCGAACAGTGGCTGGCCGAGTTCCTCCTCCAGCTTGGAAATCTGCATCGACAGGGCCGGTTGAACAATGTTGAGCCGCTGGGCGGCCCGGGTCACCGACCCTTCCTCATACAGACAGGTGAAGTACTTTAGCTGGCGTAGCTCCATGGCGGCCTCGGCGCTTGGATTCAGACCGTTCCGACGTTTTGATAGACGTGCTTGAGCTCGGTGAAATCCATCAGTGCGTCGAAGCCGTGCAGCCGGCCGAGGCCGCTCTTGCGATAGCCACCGGTCTCCGCCTCGGCGAACAGCTTGTTATGGTCGTTGATCCATATTGTACCATCACGGAGTGCCCGGGCCACGCGAAGGGCGCGGGCACCGTCCCGCGTCCAGACACTGGCGGAGAGTCCGAACTCGGTGTGATTGGCGCGCGCCACCGCTTCCGCCTCATCCTCGAAGCTCTCCAACACCAGTAATGGCCCGAATATTTCCTCCTGGCAGAAAAACGCGCCGCTGTCGCGATGGTGAATCAGGCTGGGGGTCAGAAAGGCACCGTCCCGCAATGTGGGATCATCCGGTCGGCCGCCGGCCAGGATCACCTGGTCGCAGCTTTGCTGGGCCTGATCCATCCGGCCGGCCACCAGGTCCCGGGCCCGGTGGTCGATCAGCGGGCCGATGCGGCTGTTCGGGTCCAGGCCGTGGCCCAGGGGGAGGGCGGCCAGGGCCGCGCCAAGCGCCTTTTTCATCGCTTCCAGGCGGCTGGCGTGCACCAGCACCCGGCGGGCGGCGGTGCATTGCTGCCCGGAGATGATGGTGGCCGCCGCCGCCAGTTGAGGGGCGATGGCCTCCACGTCCGCGTCCTCGAACACCAGGCAGCAGGATTTGCCGCCCAGTTCCAGGGACAGTTTCTTCATGGTCGGCGCCGCGTCCTGCATGATGCGGGTGCCGGTGGCGGTGGAGCCGGTGAAGCTGAGCACGTCCACCCGGGGGCTGGCCACCAGATGGGCGGCGCCGGCGTGGCCGCTCTCGGTGAACAGATTGACCACGCCGGCGGGCAGGGCGTTCTGGGCCAGCAGCGGTTCCAGGATGGCGGCGTTGAACAGGGCCGTTTGCGCCGCCGGCTTGATCACCGTGGTGCAGCCGGCGGCCAGGGCCGGTGCCAGGGCGCGAATCAGCAGTACGCCGGGGGCGTTCCAGGGAATGATCAGGCCGGCCACTCCGGCGGGTTCGCGGAACAGGGTGGAGAATTCCCCGGGCGCCACTTCCATGGCCGCGCCGGGATTATGCCGGGCCAGGCCGGCGTAATAGAGAATCTCCGAGATGGCGCCGCCGATCTCGCCCTGGGACTGGGCCAGGGGCTTGCCATTCTCGCGGGTAAGCAGCTCGGCCAGTGCCTCCCGGCGCGGCTCCAGAGCGGCGGCCCAGGCCAGCAGTACCTGTTGGCGCAGGCGAGGATTCTGGGCCCAGCCTGGCTGTTCGAAGGCGTTCGCGGCGGCCTCCACCGCCGCCCGGGCCTGGGCTTCACCGCCTTCGGCGAACGCGCCCAGGCGCTCGCCGCTGGCCGGGTCCAGGCTGTCCACCCAGCCGTCGCCGTCGCGCCATTCGCCGTTGATGTAGTGTCGTGCCTGCATGTTGTTGTTCTCCTCTGACGGTGCAAAAAAACGGCCGCCACCCGTAGGCGGCGACCGGCACCGAGGTTAACGGGAGGGAATCAGTTGTTGTTGCCAGTCGTCGCCGGCGGCCCGGCTCACCGCGTCCAGATCCACGTCTTCCTCGCCGGGTACGCGGATGCGCTTGAAGCGCATGGGCGGTGCGTCCAGGGGCACGGTGGCGTCGAAGCCCATCTTCGAGCCGACGCCGTCGCGGGTGGAGGGGTCCAGCTTGGAGCCCTGGCTGTCGTGCACCAGCACCAGGTCGCGGTCGGCCTGGAAGCGGGTGGCCACCGCCCATTCCACTTCGTTGGGGTCGTGAATGTTCACGTCGGTGTCCACCACCACCACATGCTTGATGTCGTAGTGACCGCCGAGGGCGCCGAGAATCACGTTCTTGCCTTCGCCCTCGGAACGCTTGTCGATCTGTACATAGAGGTGATAACGGCATACGCCGCCACGGGCCAGATGCACGTCGCGCACCGACGGGAAGCTGCGCTGCAAATGCGCCAGCATGGTCGCCTCGCGGGGAATGCCACCCAGCAGCAGATGCTCCAGGCCGCCGCCGACAATGGTATGGAACATGGGCGCTTCACGGTGGGTGATGGCGTCAACCTCGATCACGTGACGCTCGGCGCGCTCGCCATAGTACTGCGGGAATTCACCGAACGGGCCTTCCTCCTCCCGGGCGTTGGCCAGCAGTCGTCCCTCGATAACGATCTCGGCGTCGGCGGGCACGCGGATGCGGTTGGTGACGCATTGCGCCACCTTAAGCGGTTCGCCATGCAGCGCCCCGGCGATTTCCAGTTCGTCATGGTCCAGTGGCACGATCGCCTGGGACGCCATCAGGGTGAGGGGGTCGTTGCCCACCACCACCGCCACTTCCAGATCCTCACCGGCGCTCTCCGTCTCCTGGAAATAGGCCAGAGTGTGGCGCGGCAGCAGCAGAGCGCCGAGCCGGTTGGCGCTGCTCACCTGCAGCCGGTGGATGGACACGTTCTGCACGCCGGTGCGCGGGTTGCGGCTGATCAACAAACCGGCGGTGATGTAGGCGCCGCTGTCGTGCTCGTTGTGGGTGGGGATCGGTAACAGGCGGTTCAGATCCACGTCCCGGTGCACCACCTGCTGGCAGACCGGCGTGCTCACCTCCCGCCAGGGAATCGGGTTGAGGCTGGCCTCCTGGAAGCGCGCCAGCACTTCGGAGGGCGCCACGCCCATGGCCTCCGCCATCCAGTCGCGGTGCGACAGCAGCCCGGAGATCACCGGGATGTCGTGGCCGCCGGGGCGGGGAAACAGGGAAGCACTGCGACCGTCGAGCCGGTTGGCGATGGCCGCCACTTGAAAGCGCAGGTCCGTGCCCGGCTCGATCACGCTGAGCCGCCGGCTCTGCTGCAGATGGTCCAGCCAGCCGCGCAGGCTGGCGCCCACGGGCGGCGTGGTGGTGTCGACGGTGTTGGAAGGCATGGAGGGCATGTCGGCGTCCCTTTGTCGGTTTTTGTTTGAACGCCATGCTATAAGCCGGACCGATGCCTTCCTATTAAGCATTTCTGATGCGCTTCATCAGCGCGCGAGATACGTCCACGGTGCCATCCTGTGTCCCGTAATGTGGGATGAAACCCCGGGGCCGATCCATAATGTTCGGTGATTGGACGGATCATTATAAGTTAATGGGCGGCTTTCAGGGCGCTGTGATAGCGTCCTTTCAGATCAGGAAATAACTAAAAACAAATACTTGCAGAAAAAAAGGTAGTGCGATGAATACAACAACCCTTTGCTTTCGAGCCTTGATCTGTGTGGCCGTCCTGGCATTTAGCACGGTAGTCGGCGCCAAGGAATTGAAACTCGGATTGATCGTGCCCGGCGACCACGCCTGGAGTCAGGCCGCCCGGGAGATGGGCAAGGAACTGGAGCAGCGCACCGACGGCCGTTACAGCGTCACCTTGTTCCCCGCCGGCCAGCTCGGCAGCGAAGCGCAAATGCTGCAACAGATGCAGACCGGCGCGCTGGATATGTCGTTCATGACCGTGGCCCAGGTGGTCAACCGGGTACCGGAATTCGGCGCTCTGTTCGCGCCCTATCTGGTGGAAAACGAAAAGCAGGCGGATCAGCTACTCAAAGGACCCGCCGCCCAGGGGCTGCTGGAAAAGCTGCCGGTCAAAACCGGCACCGTGGGCCTGGGCTATGGCGTGGCCGGCATGCGCATGATGCTCAACGCCTTCCCCTCCGATAACGTGGCCGCCCTGGATGGTCGCAAGATTCGCATCACGCCGTTTCCGCCGGTGCAGGATTTCTACCGCTTGCTGGGCGCGGTCTCCACGCCCATGCCACTCACCGATGTGTACGATGCCCTGGCCAACGGCCAGGTGGACGGCGTCGACGCGGACCTGGAACTGGTCTGGAAACTGCGTCTCTACGAACGCGCCAAAACGCTGCTGCTCAGCGGTCATATGATGTTCCCGGTGGTGGGCTTGGTATCCGGCCGCACCTGGGCCGGCATGAGCGAGGAAGACCGTGATGTTCTCCGCGAACTGACCCGCAAGCACCTGGGCGGGCTGGCCGCTTACTACATGGCGTTCGGCGAGAAAACCCGCGCCGACATCGAAAGCGAAGGCGTCAAGGTGGTGGAAGCCGGTCCCGACTACTTCGGCGACAAACTGGATCAGTGGGAAGAGATCTGGACCAAGAAGGCCCCGGTCCTGTCCGAGCTTCGCAAGGAAGCCGGGCAACTCTGAGCCCGCCCGGGCCGTCGCCCCGGCGGCCCGGTTTCCGAAAGAATCACCGTCAGGAAACCCCCGTTATGATTCAGGCGTTAAGCAACGGGTTCGCCCGTGTGGAACGTGGCGCGGTCCGTCTTCTTGTGGTCGCCCTGCCAATCATGATTCTGGTGAACGTGTTCGGCCGCTTCTTCAAGGCACCGATTTTCTGGCTCGATGAGCTGGCCGTGCTGATGATGGTGTGGCTGGCCATGCTGGGTCTGAGCATCACGCTGAAGAGCCGCGATGCGGTGGCGGTGACGCTGCTCACCGGCGCGGTGCCGCCCACCGCCCGCAAGGTGCTGCAGCTGACCTCCGACGTGGTGGTGCTGGGGTTCTGCGTGGCGCTGATCGTGCTGTGCTACCGCTGGTTCAACCCGCTGCTGTTGATCCACAGCGATTTCAATATCGAGACCTTCGCGGCGGACAGTTTCAACTACATCTATCAGGAGCCCACCGAAACCCTGGGCGTGCCCAAGTTCTGGTTCTGGCTGATCCTGCCGGTGGTGTCGGTGACCAGCAGCGTGCACGCCCTGGCCAACCTGCTGTGCACCTGCCGGACCCCGCGCTCGGAGTTCGTCGATCCTCCCGAAGCACACCCGGTGGCGGAGTAACTCCATGGTAGCCGTTATTTTTCTCGTTCTGCTTTTTATCGGCGTGCCCATCGCGCTGGTGCTGGCGGTCAGTGCCATGGCCTACATCGTCAGCAGTGACAACGCGGTGCTGTTTCTGTCCTACCCGCAGCAGTTTTTCGGCGGGCTCAGTCAGTACGGCCTGCTGGCCATTCCGCTGTTCATGCTGGTCGGCGAACTGATGAACGAAGGCGGGCTGACCCGCCGATTGGTGGCCTTCGCCTCGGTCTTTCTCGGTTCCATCCGCGGCGGGCTCGCCTATATCAATATCCTGGCGAACATGATGTTGGCGTCCATCGTCGGCTCCGCCAACGCCCAGGTGGCGGTGATGTCCCAGGTGATGGTGCCGGAAATGCACCGCAAGGGGTACGACCGCAGTTTCGCCACCGCCACCACCGCCGCCGGCGCCTTGCTGGCGCCGGTGATTCCGCCGTCCATGCTGTTCGTGATCTTCGGCGTGCTGGCGCAGATCTCGATCGGCGATCTGTTTATCGCCGGCATCGTCCCCGGTCTGCTGATGGCGGTGGGCTTCATTCTGGTCATCGCCGTGCTCGGCTTTATTCATGAGTACCCGAAGAACGAGCGGCTGACCTTGCGCCAGGCGCTGCGCAACGTGGTGGCGAGCATTCCGTCGCTGAGCGTGCCGGTGGTGATGATCGGCAGCATTGTCGGCGGCCTGGCCACCCCCACCGAGGCGGCCGCCGTGGGCGCCGCCATGGCGGTACTGGTGGGCCGCTTCGCCCACGGCGAGATGAAGACCGACCGCATGGGCGACATGCTGTTGCGAGTGGCCATCAACAGCGGCGTGGTGCTGGCTCTGGTGGCGGCGGCGGCGGTGTTCGGCTGGGTGATCATCTACGAACAGCTGCCCCAACGGCTGGGCGAGCTGATGCAAAGCATGACCTCCGACCCGTTCGTTTATTTGCTTTTATTGATGGGCCTGTTGCTGATGGTCGGCATGGTGCTGGACGGCATCGCCGCCCTGATCCTGCTGGTGCCCATCGTGCTGCCGGTGGCGCAGTCCGTGTACGGCATCAATCCCTATCACCTGGGCGTGCTGATGTGCATCAACCTGACCCTGGGGCTGCTGACGCCGCCGGTGGGCGCGGCCCTCTACGTGGCTTCCCGGGTCACCGGTTGCAAACCGGGTGACATCATCAAGGCGCTGTTGCCGTTCCTGCTGGTGACGGTGCTGGTGCTGCTGCTGATCACCTGGATGCCCGATCTGGTGACCGCCTTCCTATAAGGAGAACTGTTATGAATCGTATGAAAGACAAGGTCGTCATCGTCACCGGTGGCGCTCAGGGTATCGGCGCCACCTACGCCCGGGCACTGGCGGCGGAGGGCGCCGACGTGGCCATCGCCGACGTGCTCGACGGCAGTGCCGTGGCCGCCGAGATCGAGGCCGGCGGGCAACGGGCCCTGTACATCAAGACCGACGTCACCGACCAGGCCCAGGCCCGGGCCATGGCGGAAACCGTCAAGGAACGGTTCGGTCGCATCGACGTGCTGGTCAACAACGCCGCCATCTATGCTTCCCTGCAAATGCGGCCCTTCGACGAGATCGACCTGGACGAATGGGACAAGGTGATGGCGGTGAACGTGCGCGGTCCCTTTGTCTGTGCCCGCGCGGTGGCGCCGATCATGAAGGCGCGGAATTACGGTCGCATCATCAATATTTCTTCCGGCACGCCGTTCAAGGGCACCCCGGGGCTGCTGCATTACGTCACCTCCAAAGGCGCCATTCTGACCCTGACCCGCGGCCTGGCCCGGGAGCTGGGTGAGTTCGGCATCGCCGTCAATACGCTGGCCCCCGGGCTGGTGCTCAGCGAGGGCGTGATCGCCAACGAAGCCATGCGCGACACGCTCACCGCGCCGGTACTGGCCAGCCGAGCCCTCAAGCGCGACCAGATGCCCGAGGATCTGATCGGGCCGCTGCTGTTTCTCGCCTCCGACGACAGCGCCTTCATGACCGGCGAGACCGTGGTGGTGGACGGGGGCTCGGTGATGCACTGATCCCCGCCGGGGCCACCCGGCACCCCCACGCCTCCGCCATCAATAAGTATTCCAACAAACCACGATTGGAGCGGACCATGAAACCGAGTAGAGAAGAGGTCATTGTCGAGAAGTCCCACGCTTTCCGTGAGCAGTACCGGGCGGCCACGCCCGCCTGGTACCGGGGCGAAATGCACCTGGCGTTCACCCTGGTCTTTACCTTCGGGGTGATTCTGTTTTGCGCCACGCGCCTGCACGATACCACCTGGCCGGAATGGCTGTTGGTGGTGGTGCCCATGCTGCTGTTCGGCAACTGGGCGGAATGGGCCGGGCACCGCTACCTGCTGCACAGCCCGCGCAGCCTGTTGAAATCCGCCTACAAACGCCACGTGGCCACCCACCACCAGTTCTTTTCCCACCGGACCCTGGATTATCACGGCCAGCGGGACTGGCGGGCGCTGCTGTTTCCCCCGTTCGCGCCGGTGCTGTTCGTCGGCGCCGCCGTGCCACCGGCGCTGTTGCTCGGCGTGCTGTGGTCCGCCAACGCGGGGTACATCGCGGTGCTGACCATGGCCGCGTACTTTCTTATGTACGAAGGCCTGCACACCGCTTCCCACCTGGAACATCCGATTCTGGATCGCCTGCCACTGGTGAACACGGTGCGGCGCATGCATGTGCTGCACCACAATCCGGACTTCATGCACACCCAGAACTTCAACCTGACGTTTCCACTCTGCGATGCGTTGTTCGGCACCAGCGACCTGAACAAGGGCGTGATCGGCACGCTCTTCAACGGCATGTCCGATGACGCCCGCAAACCGGAGATTCAGGAAAAGCTGGATGCGCAGAAGAAGCCCCGACCGGAGCGGGGCGCACCGGCGGGGGAGTGATCCCGGCGCAAGTGGCGGATCGCGGCTGAAGCCGCTCCTACGGTGGGTGCATGCACCGTAGGAGCGGCTTTAGCCGCGATCACCACCGGCTCAGGGTTTAAGAATCGACGGATCGATGGGCAGCTCGATCAGAAACGGCCGGTCCGCCTCCAGGGCCCGTTCAAACACCGCCGGAAAATCCTCGCTGTCTTCCACGCGCTCCGCCTCGGCACCGAAGGAGCGTGCCAGGGTGACCAGATCCGGGTTGACCAGATCGGTGCCGTAGCGCCGGCCCGGATACTGCCTTTCCTGGTGCATGCGGATGGACCCATAGGAGCCGTTGTTGACCACGATGACGATGACGTTGGCGCCGTATTGCACGGCGGTGGCCAGTTCCTGACAGGTCATCAGAAAACAGCCGTCGCCGGCGAAACACACCGCCGGCCGTTGCCGGTCGGCGAGCTTGGCGGCGATCGCCGCCGGCAGGCCGTAGCCCATGGAGCCGGAGGTGGGCGCCAGGGCGCTGCCCAGGGCGCGGAACGGATAGAAGCGATGCACCCAGAGGGTGTAGTTGCCGGCGCCGTTGCTGACCACCGCCTCCGGCGGCAGCCGTTGGCCGAGCCATTGCACTACCCGGGCCAGTTGCATGGGGCCGGGGGATTCGGTGGGCGTTGCCCAGTCCCGGTACACCTGACCGGCCCGTTCCAGCCAGGCGCGGCGTTTGTCGTCCAGCGGCCGGTCGGCGCGCAGGGCGACGGTTTCGGCGAAGCCGCGCACGCCGGCGCAGATCGCCAGATCGGTGTGATAAACACGTCCCAGCTCTTCCGGCTGCGGGTGCACATGGATCAGTTGCTGGTGGGGGCGGGGCACCTCCAGCAGTTGATAGTGGCGGGTGGTGATGTCGCCGAGCCGGGTGCCCACCGCCAGGATCAGATCCGCGTCCTCGATCAGCGCCGCCAGGGCCGGGTTCATGCCCAGCCCGGCGTCACCTGCGTATAGGGAGTCGCTGTTGTCGAAGCGGTCCTGGCGCCGGAAGCCGGTGACCACCGGCACGCCGTGGGCCTCCGCGAAGCGGCGCAGTTTGTCGTGGCTTTCGCTGTCCCAGCCGGAGCCGCCGAACACCGCCAGCGGGCGACGCGCCGCCGCCAACCGGCGCTCCAGGGCGCGCACGTCGCGCACCGCCGGATAGCTCTGGGTCGGGGTGACGGCGGCGGCGTCCACCACAGCCACCGATTCATAGAGCAGGTCCTCGGCCAGGCCGATCACCACCGGCCCCTGTCGGCCGGAACGGGCGGTGGCGAAGGCGCGGCCCAGATACTCCGGCAGCCGCTCACTGTGCTGCAGGTCGACGGCCCACTTCGCCACCGAACCGAACAGCGCCTGCACGTCCACTTCCTGCCAGGCCTCGCGCTCCTGGAAGCCGCTCGGCACCTGGCCGACGAACACCAGCAGCGGCGTCGAGTCCTGGGACGCCACGTGCAGGCCGGCCAGGGCGTTGGCGCTGCCCGGCCCGCGGGTCACGAAGCACACTCCGGGCCGGCCGGTGAGCTTGGCATGGGCCTCGGCCATCATGGTGGCGCCGCCTTCCTGACGGCACACCACCAGTTCGATGTCCGGGGCATCATGGAGGGCGTCGAGGACCGGCAGAAAACTTTCCCCCGGCACCGTGAACACCCGGTCCACGCCGTTGCGGCGCAACAGGTCGACGATCACCTGGCCGCCGGTGCGGCCTTGCGCGCTGGCGGTGGTCATTGTGCTTGCGCCGCTTCCTGGTAGTACTTTTGGGCGCCCGGGTGCAACGGTACCGCCAGGTTTTCATCGGCGGCGGAACCGTCCACGGTCCAGCCGGACATGGAACCGAACGAGCGCTGTACACTCTCGCGGCCTTCCATGATCGCCTTGGTGATCTGGTAGGCCTCTTCTTCCGGCATGTCCGCGTTGGCGTAGATGGAGGTGCTGAAACCCACGCCCTTGACCGGCTCGCTCTGACCCTCGAACAGGTCCGCCGGCATGGTGGCCGGGCTGAAGCCGTATTTTTCCAGGTAGGCGATGGCGTCGTCGCTAAGGCTCAGGAAGCGCTGTCCGGGGGTGATCGACAGCTGTGAGGTGTTGGGGTGGCCGGCGGTGGTGATGCCGATGATCATGTCCAGTTTACCGTCGCCGAACTGGTCCTGAAGAATGCTCAGGCTGGAGCGGCTGACGCTGCCGCCGAAGGATTCGATGTCCTGGTAGCTGAGGTCGTTGGCGGCCAGAATCAGCCGCGCGATGTACTCATTGAGGCTGCCCTGGGGGCCGGTGCCGATGCGCACCGCCAGCTTGTTTTTCTTGATGTCGGCGAGGCTTGTTATGTCGCTGTTCTTCTGCACGGTGACGCGCTGGTAGTACTGATCCAGACCGCCCACCAGGCCACGGATATTGTCGATTTTCTTGTCGAACGGGCCGAAGCCGCGCTCCGCCCAGGAGGCCACCGGCGGGAAGATCAGCGCCACGTCGGTGCGTTTGGCGGTGAGCAGCTTGGTGTTGGCGATCGCCATCGGCGTGCCGAGGATGTCCACCGTGGAGCCCTGCGGCAGGCCGTTGAGCATTTCCGTGCGCAGGGCGCCGGCGTAGGCGTACCAGGTGGTGCCGGTGGGGCCGGCGGCGAATTTCACCTTGACCGGATCGGCGGCCTGCGTCGCGCCACTGAGGGCGAGCAGGGCCGCGAACAGGGCGGGAGCGAGAGAGCGGAAGCTGAGATGTCGCATTTTTTGTTCTCCTGATAATAAAAGTTGAGTCGAACGTTATTCTTGCCGCGCGGTGGATACGGATGCCGTGTCGGCTGCGCGCCGGCGCCACAGTTGCCCGCCCAGCACCACCGCGAGCAGCACCAGGCCGACCAGCGAAGCGGTCAGTTTGGGCGTGATCAGCAGCACCGCGGCGGCCAGCAGCAGCACCGATTCAAGCCTGGCATTGCGGGTGCGCAGGAAGCCCGCCACGCAACCGGCCAGGGCGTAGCAGCCGATGGCGGCGGTGATCGTGGCGGTGGCGATCTTGGTCCATTCGCCTTGCAGCAGCAGCGCCGGGCTGAAGGCGAACGCGAACGCCACCAGGAAGCCGGCCAGGCTGTAGCGGAACGCGGCCCAGCCGGTTTTCCAGACGTCCGCCTTGGCGATGCCGCCGGCCACGAAGGCGGCCAGCGCCACCGGCGGCGTCACCATGGACAGGGCGGCGAAGTACAGCACGAAAAAGTGTGAGGACAGCTGCGGCACGCCCAGTTTATCCAGCGCCGGAATGGCGAGAATGGCGCCCATGATGTACGCGGCGGTGGTGGGCATGCCCATGCCCATGACGATTACCATGATCATCACCAGCAGCAGGGCCGGGATCATCATGCCGCCGGACAGGGTGGTTACGAAGGTGCCGAAGGTCAGGCCCAGATTGGTACTGGAGGCGATGCCCACCACGATGCCGGCGCCGGCGCAAGGAATGGCCACGGCGATGGCGCTGCGCGCGCCGGAGTCCAGCGCCTGTACAGAGTCGCTGACCACCGAGCGGACGGCGCCGACCAGACCGGCGGGGCCGTGCTCGCGCAAGCCGTCCCAGCAGCGGGTGAACAGTCCCAGGAACACGGTCAGCCAGACCGCTTCCAGGGTGGCGGAACTGAGCGCGCGGCCGGCCATGATCTGGTAGACCAGCACGCACACCGGAATCAGCAGATAGAGCCGCTTGAGCACGCTGCCCCAGTCCGTTTCCAGCTCCGCCTTGGTCAGGCCGCTGAGATTGTTGCGGCGGGCCAGCAGATCGACCACGAAGTACAGCGCCAGATAGAACAGCAGCGCCGGAATGATCGCCGCCAGCGCCACCTCGGCATAGGGAATGCCCATGAACTGGGCGATCAGGAAGGCGGCGGCGCCCATCACCGGCGGCATCAGTTGCCCACCGGTGGAGGAGGTGGCCTCCACCGCGGCGGCCTGCTCGGCGCTCATCCCGGAGCGCTTCATGGCGGGAATGGTGAACATGCCCATCACCGCCGCGTTGGCGGTGGCGCTGCCGCTGACCGCGCCGAACAGGGTGGAGGAGACGATGGACACCTTGGCCATGCCGCCGCGCAGGCGGCCCACCAGCAGCATGGACAGATCCATGAACAGCTGGCCGCCGCCGAACAGCTGCAGGAAAGCGCCGAACAGCAGGAAATAGAACACCTGGCCGTAGGAGACGATGCTGGGAATCCCGAACACACCCTCGTTCTGCATGGTCTGCAGATCGATGAAGGTCTCGAAGAACGTCCGGCTGAGCTGGCCGTCGTGGCCGATGATGCGCAACAGCGGCACCTCGCGCAGCAGCGGGCCGCAGAATTGATAGACCAGGAACACCAGGATCACGGTGGTCAGGCCCATGCCCAGGGAGCGGCGCACCGCCTCCACCACCAGGGCGATGGTGACCACGCCCACCAGCAGATCGGTGGTGGTGGGCAGATCCACCATGGCGATGCGGGTGATCAGGGTTTCGCCGTTCAGGTAGTAATGCACGGCGATGGCGGCGGCCACCGCCACCAGCAGGTAATCACTGGCGCGGCTCACGCCAAACCGTCGCGGCCCGGTTTCCGGCGGCGCGATCAGCGGATGGGTGATGAAGGTGAGCATGACGCCGAACATCACGTGGATCGGCACCGCCACGATCAACTCCAGCGGCGAACCGTAGACCATCCAGATCTGGAACAGGGCCCACAGCAGCGCCACCACGCTGGCCGGGTTGGCGTACTTCTTCATGCCTGGGCCTCCGCGCGCCGGGCGGCGCCGATCTCACCGAGCAGAGCGGATACCGCCACGCCCAGCAGCAGCGCCCAGAACGGCGAGCTGATGCCGAGCAGGGAGAACTTGCTCATCGCCACGGTCAGCGCCACGAAAGCGCCCACCTGGCAGGGGCCGTTCTTGCGGAAGGCTTGCTGGAAGGCACCGAGCAGCACGCCGATCATGGCGAGCCCGGCGATCACCATGATCAACGCCTTGGGCAGGGCCAGGATAAACGGCACCGCCAGGCCGGCGAACAGGCCGAACAGCATGAACAGGATGCCGTTGACCAGGGAGGCGCCGTAGCGCAGGCGCGGGTCCTCGCCGGCCTGCTCGGAGGAGCAGATGGCGGTCATCGGCCCGGCGATGTTGGCGTTGTGGCCGCCCAGCAGGCCGGCGAGAATGCCGCCCACGCCGCTGGCGATGGTCATGCGGTTGACCGGCGGTTCATAGCCTTCGGCCATCAGCACGCCAATGGCCTGGGCGTTCTCGGCGCCAATCACCAGGGCGGTGAGCGGTACCGCGATGGCGAAGAACGCTTGCCAGGAAAACGCCGGCGCGGTGAAGCCGGGCATCACGAACTCCAGGCTCACCTCGGCGGGTTTCAACTGGCCCAGCCACAGGGCCATCACCAGGCCGACCACGCCAGCCACCAGCACCGGCGGCACCGAGCGCAGCAGCCGGCCGGTGAGGAAGAACGCCAGGGCGGCGATACCGGCCACCCAGGGTGCCGCCACCACCGAGTCCACGGCGCCGGTGGCGAACCGGAACAGGGCGCCGGCGATCATCGCCATGACGATGGGCACCGGCAGCCAGTGGGCGAGACGGCCGATCAGGCCGCTGGCGCCCAGAAGCAGCACCATCACGCCGCTGGCGATAAAGGCACCCACCGCCTCGTTGAAGGGAATCATCTGCAAGGAGGCGGCCAGAATGGCGGCGCCGGGAATGGTGTAGGCGCCGCTGATCGGCAGCCGGTAGCGCAACGAGAAGATCACGCTGATCAGACCGCCCAGGACATAGATGGCGAACAACCAGGCCACGGTCTGGGCATTGCTGAGGCTGCCGGCCTCGGCGGCGTTCATGACGATCACCGCCGGGCCGGTACAACCGAACAGGGCGGCCACCACACCGGTACTGATGGTGCGGGTATTGAGGGCGGCGCGCAGCGGGGCCGCCTCGGACATTTCCTTGGGCATGGTGCTGCCTCCGTTTTTGTTATAGGTCGGGCAGGCCGGGGCAGGGCCCCGGCGGTCGGTGTCGCGACGCGGTTATTCGCCTTTGAATACCGCCGGACGTTTGGCGTGGAATGCCTCCACGCCTTCCTTGAAGTCCGCTGAGCTGCGCAGGCGGCTGTAGCAATGGCCTTCCATCTCGATGGCCACCTTGAGCGGCGAATCCTCGTTGTCGTTGATCAGCTTCTTGGCGGTGCGCTGGGCCAGCGGCGAGAAGCGGCGCAGTTCCTCCACCAGCGCATCGGTGGCTTTTTCCAGCTCGGCGTCGGGCACGCATTCGGTGACGAAGCCCCAGGCCAGGGCCTGCTCACCGGATACCCGCTTGGCGCGCATCACCATGTGCTTGGTGCGGGTGATGCCGATCATCTTCTGCAGCCGCGCGGAGCCGCCGGAACCGGGGATCTGACCCAGGTTCTGTTCCGGCAGGGCGTAGCGGGCGGTGTCCGAGGCGATGCGGAAATCGCAGGCCAGCGACAGCTCGAAGCCGACGCCGAAGGTGTAACCCCGGTTGGCGGCGATCACCGGCTTGCTGCAGCGCTCGGCGGCGGCCACGTTCCAGGCCAGTTTGGAAACGTGCTCCGGGGAGGCTTCCAGGAAGCCGCGGATGTCGCCGCCGCTGGAGAAGTGCTGGCCCTCGGCGCGCAGTACGATGACGCGCACGCCCGGGTGGGCATCCAGGGCTTCGAACACCTGACGCAGGTATTCGCGCTGGCTCATGGCGATCACGTTATAGGGCGGGCGGCCGAGGATAATGTCGCCGCGCTCCTGGTCGGTGCGCAACTCCACCTTGAAACCGTCGAAGTCGGTGCTGAGAAATTGTTCAATGTCGGACACGTTCATTGTGTGTTTTCCTTTTTTGGATCAATCGGGTTCTGGATCAATCAGGGCTGTTCGGCGGGTTGCGGGTCGCTGTAATCCGCCACCAGAACGCGGCGCAGGATCTTGCCCACCGGGGACTTGGGAATCTGGTCGATGAATTCGTAACGGCGCGGGCGCTTGAAGCGTGCCAGGCCGGAGGCCACGCAATGGGCGTCCAGGTCTTCCTCGCTGACCGGGTGGCGGGTCTTGATGAAGGCGGCCACCAGCTTGCCCCACTGCTCGTCGGGCAGACCCACCACCGCCACTTCCTCCACCGCCGGGTGCAGGGACAGGGCGTTCTCGATCTCCGCCGGGCTCACGTTCTCGCCGCCGGTGATGATCAGGTCGTCCACGCGGCCGGTGACGAACAGGTCCCCCTCCTCGTCGAAGAAGCCGGTGTCGCCGGTGAAGTACCAGCCGTCACGGATCGATTTGGCGTCCGCGTCCGGGCGCCGCCAGTAGCCTTCGAAGGCTTCGTCGCTGGCCAGGTCGGCGATGATCTGGCCTTCCTCGCCGGCGGCCACCTGGTCCGCCGGAGTGTCGGCGTTCAGGCGCACCACGCGGATGCGCTGGTTGAGCGCGCCGCGACCGGAGGAGCCCGGCTTGCGGCTGGCCGCCTGATCAATGGTGAAGGTGTAGATCTCGGAGCTGCCGTAGTGGTTGACGAACAGTTCCGGCTGGAAGGCTTTTTCCACCCGTTGCATCAGACCGTCGCTCATCGGCGCGCCGGCGAAACCGATCTTGCGCACGCTGGCCACCCGTTCGGGGCTGAACGCCGGGTGCTCGATGAGCATGTGATAGAGGGTCGGCACCAGGTAGAGGTTGCTGATGCGTTCCCGTTCGATGGCGTCCAGGGTGGCTTCCACGTCGAAGCGCGGGATGCACACGAAGTGGCCGTCCAGCAGTGTCATGGCCAGCAGCGAGCGCACGCCCATGGTGTGATACAGCGGCATCACCCCCAGGGTGCATTCACCGTGGCCGTACAGGTTCTGGGCCACATGGGCGAGGGCGGCGGCACGCTCGGCGCGGTGGCGGCGCGGCACGCCCTTGGGCCGGCTGGTGGTGCCGGAGGTGTACAGCATCAGGGAGCCGTCGTCCGGGCCGGCGCGCAGAATGGTGTCCGCCGGGGCTCGCGCGCACAGGTCGTCGAAGTCCAGGGCGCCGTCGAAGGGCTTGTCGCCGACGCTGATACAGGGGATCGCCGGCTTGCCCATGGCCGCCACGGCGTCACGCACCGCCTCGTCATGGACCAGGGCGCGGGCGTCCGCGTCGTGCAGGCTCCATTGCAGATCGTCGGCGGTGCAACGCCAGTTCAGCGGCGTCATCACGATACCGGCGAACTGGCAGGCCCAGTGCAGGGTGGCCATCTGCCAGCGGTTCTGCATCGCGGCGACCAGGCGGTCGCCCTTGTTCAGGCCCAGATCCTGCAGTCCCAGGGCGGCCCGTTGGATGGTGTCGAACCAGGCTTCGTAGCTCAGGCGTTGCGGGCCGTCGCTGATCGCCGTCGCCTGGGGGCGGCGTTCCACCGCCGCCAGGAAGCTGCGTCCAAGATCAAACATCGTTGCGGTTCTCCAAGGCTTGTTGTTGTGATTCGCCCGTGCGGCGCTGTCCGGCCACTTCCAGTACCGCGCGCACGATGCCGGTGTAACCGGTGCAGCGGCACAAATGGCCGGACAGCATGTCGCGCACGCCGGCTTCGTCCGGCTCGGGCACGCGTTCCAGGTACTCCACGCAGGACATCAGGATGCCGCTGGTGCAGAAGCCGCATTGCAGGGCGTGATGGCGGCTGAAAGCCTGCTGCAGATCGTTCATCACGTCGTCGCGGGCGAGGGATTCCACGGTGTCCACGCGGCGGCCATCGGCCTGCACCGCGAGCATCAGGCACGAGCGCGAGGCGACACCGTCCACCAGCACCGTGCAGGCGCCGCACACGCCGTGCTCGCAGCCCACGTGCACGCCGGTGGCGCCCAGGTCGTGGCGCAGGAAGTCGCACAGCTGGGTGCGTGGCTCGGCGCTGCCGTGGCGGGTTTCCCCGTTGAGTTCCAGTTCAATGGCATGACGCTGCTCAGCGGGTGCGCGCATGGGAAGGCTCCTCGATCAGTCGGCGACCCAGCTCGCGCACCAGTTGGCGCCGGTAGGCCGCGGAGGCATGAACGTCGTCCTGGGCGCCCAGCGACCAGGCCAGGGTGTTGAGGGCGTCGGGCAGTTCGTCGCCCAGGGGCAGCGTTTGCGCCACCGGCCGGTCGGCGACGCCGCCCACGCCCAGGTGGGCGCCGTCGGCGCGCAGGCACAGCGCCAGTGCCACCAGGGCGAAGTCGCCGTGGCGCATGGCGATTTCCTGGAAGTGGTAGTCGGCGCCGTCCTCGGCGAGGGGAAAACGCACCTCGCTGATCAGTTCCCTGGGCTGGCGATCGGTGGTCAGCAGTCCCTGGAAGAAGTCCACCGCCTTCACTTCCCGGCGCTTGCCCTTGAGTGATTCCAGCACCACGGTGCCGCCCAGGGTCACCAGGCACAGCGGAATCTCCGCGCTCGGGTCGGCATGGGCCACGGAGCCGCACACGGTGCCCCGGTTGCGGGTCTGGAAGTGGCCGATCCAAGGCAGCGCCTTGGCCAGCAGCGGCACTTCCCGGGCCAGCTCGGCGCGGTCGGTGAGCTGCACCTGGCGCACCGCCGCGCCCACCGCCAGGTGGCCGCGTTCGTTGCGGATGCGGTTGAGTTCCTCCACCCGGTTGATGTCGATCACCAGCTTGGGTTGGGTGAGGCGCATGTTGAGGGTGGCCATCAGCGACTGGCCGCCGGCCAGCACGCGGGCGTCCTCGCCGTGTTCATGCAGCAGTTGCAGTACTTCGCGCTTGCTCTCGGCGCGCACATAGTCGAACGATGCCGCCTTCATGACGCGCCTCCTTTTCCGAACAGCCGCGCCAGCAAGGCGCGCAGGCGTTGCCAGAGCCCGCCGGCGGGCTTGCCGGTGAGACGCTGGGCGAGCCGGTTGAATACCTGGCCGATGATGATTTTCGAGGCGCTTTGCAGCATGCGCCCGCCCACCGCCGCGATCTTGCCGCCGACGTCCACCTCGTAGACGTAGTCCAGCCGGGTGTGGCCGTTATCCAGCTCCACCAGGGTCACGTGGGCGCTGCCGGAGGCGGAGCCCATGGCGCTGTCGCCGGAGCCGGACAGGCGCAGGGAACGGGGTGGGTCCAGGTCGCTGAGTTGCACCCGGGCGGCGAAGCGCGCCTTGATCATGCCCACCCCCACGGTGACGTCGGCGCGGTACCGGTTTTCGCCTTCCAGCTCCAGGGCGTGGCAGCCGGGGATAATGGCGCGCAGGGTTTCCGGGTCGAGCACGGTGTCGTAGACGGTTTGCGGCGACGCCGGTACTTCCACGGAATCCCGCGCCTGCAGCGCCGGCCCGCCGGCCTTGGGCGCCGCCAACGGCTCCAGGCCCTCCGGCGCCGGCGGCTCATCGATGCCGATCAGGCCGCGCACCCGGGATGGGGTCAGTGGCAACCGGATGTCGTCGCGGCCCAGGGCGTCGGCCACCGCGTTGGCGATGCACACCGGCGTGCTCATGTTGTTGCCTTCGCCGACGCCCTTGGCGCCCAGGGGCGTGAAGGGGGAGGGCGTTTCGGTATGCAGGATCACCGGCTCCACCGCTTCCGGGGCGGTGGGCAGCAGGTAGTCGGCCAGGGTGCCGGACAGGAAGCTGCCGTCCTCGCCGTAGGCGAACTCCTCCATCAGCGCCACGCCCAGGGCCTGGGTGAAGCCGCCGCGGATCTGGCCGTCCACCAGCATCGGGTTGAGCAGGCGGCCGGCGTCATGGCAGGTCACGTAGCGGTCGATATGAATCTCGCCGGTGACCCGGTCGATCTCGATGCCGCAGTAGTCAAAGATGAAGCCATGGCACAGGGAGCTGTTGATGTGGTCGTCGTCGTCCGGCGCCTCCAACTGCGGCGGCGTCCAGAAGGCGGTCTCGCGCAGGCCGCCGGTTTCGTTCTCCGGCAGCAGGGCGGGGGACCAGTGGGCGGTGCCGGCGACCCGGTGGAAGCCCAGGCTGGGGCCGTCCTCGATGAACACCTTGCCGCCCTCGAAGCGCACCCGCTCGGCGTCGGCCTCCCACATGGTCGCGGCGATGTTGGCCAACCGCGCGCGGACCTTGAGCGCCGCTTTGTGCACGGCGCCGGCCACGGCCCCGGCGAAGCGGCTGGAGTAGTTGCCCGAGGCGATCGACCAGGGGTCCTTGCCGGTATCCAGCTCCACGTTGACCAGAATGCCGGCCGGGTCCACGCCCAGCACCTCGGCCACCACCTGGGCGGCCACGGTCTGGTGACCCTGGCCCTGGGGCGTGGAGGAGACATGCACGGTGATGCCGCCGAGCGGGTCGATGCTGATGGTGGCGGTGCTCACCGCGCCGTTCTTGGGGCCGGCCTTGGCCCGTTGTTCCGGGGTCAGCGCGGTGGTGATGTAGCCCATGTTGGAGATCGACGGTTCGACCGCCGCGCACAGGCCCACGCCGTACAGTTTGCCTTCGGCCCGGGCCTGGTCACGGCGCCGGATCAGCTCGTCGTAGCCGCCGTCGCGCAGGGCCAGCTCCACGGTATTGGCGTAGTCGCCGGAATCCAGCAGGGCGCCGGAGGCGGTGCGGTAAGGGAAGGCGTCCGTGGGCACCAGGTTGCGGCGCATCACCTCCAGCGGGTCCAGATTCAGCCGCCGCGCCACCTGATGCATCAGGCGCTCCAGGGCGAAGTACATCTGGCCGCCGCCAAAACCCCGGTTCAGGCCGCTGGGCATCTTGTTGGTGAGTACCACCCGGTTGCGTACCGTCAGGTTGCGGATGCCGTAGGCGCCGGTGAGATTGCCGTGCATGCGGTAGAAGGTGGCCGGCTCCGGCGCGCGCAAATAGCCGCCGCAGTCGTCGATCTGGTCGTAGCGCAGGGCGGTGACGCGGCCGTCGGCGGTCACCGCCGCCTCCATGTCCGCCACCCGGTTGGTGGCGCTGGAGGAGGCCTGCAGATGCTCCAGTCGGTCCTCCACCCATTTCACCGGGGCGCCGGCCTTGCGTGATGCCAGGCCCATCAGTACCACATAGGTGAGCACGCCCTGCTTGATGCCGAAGCTGCCACCGGAATCCGGCGGTGTGCGCAGGCGCAGCCGGTTGCTGGTCACGTTCAGGGCCCGCGCCATCACCGAATGCAGCGCGTAGGGGCCCTGGAAGTTGGAAAGAATGTCGTACACGCCGGTGGCCGGCTGGTAATGACCCAGCACCACGTAGCACTCAATGGGGGTGCAGGAGTTGCGCGGGAAACGTACCTTGATGGACACCCGGTGATCGGCTTCCTCGAAGGCTTTCTCCGGATCGCCATAGCGGAAGTGGCGCTCGTTGACCACATTGCCGCCCACCGCCTCGTGCAGCACCGGGGCGTCCTCGGTGGCGGCTTTTTCCGGATCGATCACCGGTTTGAGCGGCTCGTACTCCACCCGCACCGCGTCCAGGGCGTCCTCCGCCCGGTAGCGGTCCTCGGCGATCACCACACACACCGGCTCGCCCACGTAGCGGACTTTGTCCACCGCCAGACACCAGTGCTCCATGGGCGCGCCGCGCACGCCTACCGGGAAGGGGTGGGCCCAGCGTTTCACGTCCTCGCCGGTAAGCACCGCGCGCACGCCCTTGATGGCGAGCGCCTCGGAGGCGTCCACGGACAGCACCCGGGCATGGGCATGGGGGGAGCGCACGATGGCGGCGTGCAGGGTGCCCGGCGGCGTCGCCAGGTCGTCCGCGTAACGGCCCAGGCCGCGCAGCAGGGCGGCGTCCTCGACCCGCGTCAGGGAGCGGCCAAGCGGGCCCGCGCCGGCCGGCCCCTCGGAAGCTGGATGATTCATTCAGGCTCTCTTGTTTTCTTATCCGAGAGCCCTAGTGTCGGCGCCGGCGCGCCGCGATGCCTTGCCCGGGAAAATGGAAATCTGTCCCGGGGTTCGGGAATTTACCACTGAGTCTGATGCGAGCCGGGTCGAAGCCACCGGGTTGCTATTTGATCTGGGTCAGGAAGGTGCTCGCGGGATCGGGCCAGACTGCCCCGGTGAACGGGATTGGGACGAACGTCTATGGACGTGTTGGCGCATGGGGGTGCCTGGAGGGTGCCGCCCCCCTGACAGGAGAACGTCATGGTGATGCGTGAAGGGAACCCATCGCTACCAGAGCCTGGGCGAAGCCATGGAGGACGCCATGGCCTGGCGGGACCAGGCCGAGGTATTGATCCTGGCCGACCAGGACGGCGAGTACCGCCTGCACCGGCCGTCGTCGCTCAGCCCCCGGCCCGGGTAAGATCCTGGAAACGCACGCCGGTGGCGCGCATCACCGCCGCCATGGTCCGCAATGTCGGATTACCCTTTGGAGAAAGCGCGCGATAGAGGCTTTCCCGGGACAGCCGTGCCCGCTCCGCCACCGTGGCCATGCCGCCGCGTGCCTCCACCACATGACGCAGCGCCAGCAGGAACGCCGGCTCGCCGCCGGGTTCATCCAGTTCATCCAGTGCCGTACGCAGGTAATCCGTCGCCATGGCGGGATTTTCCCGCAACATGGCCACCACCGCCTCTCCTTTCGACATCCGTGTGCCGATACCGTGCCATGAACCCGGGTAGGGCTCTGTCAGCCTGAGCCGGACGTCGCGCCAGCCGCGTGGCGGGTTGAATCGCGCATCGTTACCTCCTCCTTGTATATGTTATAATATAACATATCTATCACGACCCTTTGACAACCCGAGGGCCGTGCCCTGGCTGGCCCCTTCATCGCAAGGATTATTGTCATGATTCGCCCCAACCCCAACGGTGACCGCCCACGGGTGCATCCCGGCGCCTTCGTTGATCCCACCGCCATTCTGTGCGGGTCGGTGATCGTTCAGGAGAACGTTTTCATCGGTCCCTACGCGGTGATCCGCGCCGACGAACTGAACGACACCGGCGGCATGGAGCCGATCGTGATCGGCGCCCATTCGAACATCCAGGACGGAGTGGTGATTCACTCCAAATCCGGTGCCGCCGTCACCATCGGCGAGCGCACTTCCATCGCCCACCGGGCCATCGTCCACGGTCCTTGCCGGGTCGGAGACGGCGTCTTCATCGGCTTTAACAGTGTGCTGTTCAACTGCGTCATCGGCGAACGGGCGGTGGTGCGTCACAACGCAGTGGTCGATGGCGTTGAACTGCCGGCGGGCTTTTACGTGCCCTCCACCGAGCGCATCGGCGCGGCCACCGATCTGGAGGCTCTGGCACGGGTGTCGGTGCAGGACTCCGCCTTTTCCGAGGACGTGGCGCGCACCAACAACAGCCTGGTGGAAGGCTATAAACGCATTCAAAACGAGTTCTGAGATTCCATGACCATGCAACGGAGCAAACCGAATGATCCCTGGGCTCTGGCCGGGCGCCAGCGGGCCGATCTGTTGATCACCGCGGGCACCGTGCACACCCCCAACGGCGAGGAACGGCTGGACATTGCCTGCGCCGGCGGACGCATCGTGGCCCTCGGCGACCTCGGTGGGTGGCACGCCGATACGCGCCTGGACGCCAACGGGCTGCAGGTGCTCCCCGGGGTCATGGACACCCAGGTGCACTTCCGGGAACCGGGCCTGACCCACAAGGAGACCCTGGAAGCGGGCACCCGGGGCGCGGTGCTCGGCGGTGTCACCGCCGTCTTCGAAATGCCCAACACCGATCCGCTGACCCTGTGGCGTGACGATCTGCGGGCCAAGCTGGAGCGGGCGGAAGGCCGCGCATGGTGTGATTATGCGTTCTACCTGGGCGGCGCGGCGGTTAACGCCGATGAGCTCGCCGGGCTGGAGCAACTGCCCGGCTGCGCCGGCGTGAAGGTGTTCATGGGCAGCTCCTTTGGCGACCTGCTGGTGGACGATGACACCGCCCTGCGCCGTATCCTGGCCGGCGGTCACCGTCGCATGGCGGTGCACGCCGAGGATGAAGCACGGCTACGCGCGCGCCGGCCTCTGGTGGAGGGGAGCGGTGACGTCACCCGGCACCCCCATTGGCGGGACGTGGACAGTGCCCTGATCGCCACCCGCCGGATCGTCGCCCTGGCCGAAGACACTGGCCGGCGCCTGCACATCCTGCATGTCTCCACCGCCGAGGAAATCGCCTGGCTGGCCCGCCATAAGGAACGGGTCACCGTGGAAGTGACGCCCCATCACCTGACCCTGAGCGCGCCGGACTGCTACCGGCGGCTGGGCAGCCTGGCGCAGATGAATCCGCCGGTGCGCGAGCGTCGTCACCGGGACGCGCTTTGGCGGGCAATCCGTGACGGCGTGGTGGATGTGATCGGCAGTGACCATGCGCCGCACACCCTGGAAGAAAAGGCCCGTCCCTATCCCGATTCTCCCAGCGGCATGACCGGCGTGCAGACACTGCTGCCGATCATGCTCGACCATGTGAACCAGGGGCGCCTCACCCTGCGGCGCCTGGTTGATCTGACCAGCGCCGGCCCGGCCCGGGTGTTCGGCATCCAGGGCAAAGGGCGCATCGCGGTGGGCTACGACGCCGATTTCTCCATCGTCGACACCGCCGCCCGCCGCACCCTCGACAATAGCTGGATCGCCAGCGTCGCGGGTTGGACGCCCTACCATGGTGAAACGGTCACCGGCTGGCCGATTCATACCGTGGTGCGCGGCAACATCGTGGTCCGTGACGAAGCCCTGGCCCCGGCGGCGCCCGGCGGGCAACCGGTGACCTTTCTGGAAACGCCTTGAGACGCCTATGAGACCCCTCACCGAATCGCAGCTCCGGCGCATGGCGAAACGCTCCTACATGAACGAACGCCAGCGGGAATTCTTCCATCGCCTGTTGCTCACCCTCCGGCAGGACACCCGGCGCACCATGGATGAGTTGCAAGCCAGCCTGCGCGCCACCGTGCGCGAACCCGACGAAGCCGATCAGGCCGCCCAGGAAGAGGAGCAGCGTCTGGTGCTGCGCGCCCTCGATCGGGACAGCCAGCTGCTCGACAAGATCGATGCCGCCCTGCGCCGTCTGGCCACCGGTGAATACGGCTACTGCCGGGAAACCGGCGAGCCCATCGGTATCGAGCGGCTGCTCGCCCGGCCCACGGCGGAATATGCCATCGACGCCAAAACCCGCCGCGAAAGCGTGGAAAGGCACTATCGGGATGGCTGACTTTCAGCCTGGATAATGAGCGTACGCGCGGACGACGCCGCCGCAGCGGGCGGAGGGTTTTTAGCGGGTGGAGGCGGAAGGGGAGGCGGAAGGGAAGATGGTGCCGGAAAGAGGAATCGAACCTCCGACCTACTGATTACGAATCAGTTGCTCTACCGACTGAGCTATTCCGGCACGACCGGCCCTGCTGGGCTGGCGGGCGCTAGTTTAGCAGGAAGCCATGTGGACACAAGCCCGCCGGGCGTTCAGGGCTCGCCAAGCAGGAAGCGGCAGAGCTGCTCGGAAGTGGCTTCGTCGAAGCCCTTGTCCTGGGACAGCCGCCAGTAACTGATGTAGCCGTCCAGCGCCATGACGAAGAAGTGGTAGAGGCCGTCGGTGTCCACCGCGGCGCGACGTTCCGGGGGCAGGGTGGAGAGAATCATGTCGCGCAGCCGGGCGGTCATCCAGTTGATCAGCGTGGGCTGGTAATGGTCCTCCGGCGTGGCGGTGGAGAGCGCCTGCATGATGTTGTTGGCGAAGCCGTTCTGCCGTTCGGGGATTTCCTTGAACACCACCCGGAACAGGTGCCGGAGTCGTTCTCTTGGTTCCTCGATATTGAGCAGTTCCTGCTCCAACTCGAGAAACTGGCGGCGCAGCCAGGGCTCGAACACGGTGTACAGGATTTCGAATTTGGATTCGAAATAGACGTACACATTGGGCGGCGAGGTACCGGCCGCCTTGGCGATCTGCGGCAGCGAGGTGTTGGCGTAGCCTCGGGTGGAGAAAAGGTCGAAGGCGGATCTCAGGATCGCGTCCCGTACCTGGCTTTTTTTGACCTGGGCCATGGTGTTGGTGTCGTCCCTGGCGTGGTGGTTTAGGGGAGGGCGAAACGGCGGCCATTATATAGGTCGCCGGACAGCGGGTCAGGCCGGCTTGAACGCCAGTGCTTCCACCTCAATGCGCCAGCCCGGGTGGGCCAGGGCATGGACCACCAGCAGGGTGGAGGCGGGGCGGGCATCGCCCAGGTAGCCCATCCGCACTTCATTCATGGCGGCCAGGTCCTGGTCCGGGACCACGTAGGTGGTGGTCTTCACCAGGTTGGCGGCGCTCATGCCCGCCGCTTCCAGTACCCGGGTCACGTTGGCCCAGGTAAGCGCCACCTGTTGCTGGAAATCATCCGGATGCCTGCCATCGGCGTCCACGCCCACTTGTCCCGCGATGTGCAGCCACTGGCCTGGTTCCCGGCTCAGGGCGCCCTGACTGTAGGGGCCGCTCGGGGTGGCCATGCCAGTGGGGTTGAAGGTATGCAGAGCGTTGGTCATGGGGGGCTCCTGTATCGGGTCGGTCTGGTATCGGGCGCCGGTCGGCGCTCGTCGGGAGTATGGCATGTCGTCGTCTCAATACCAAATGGTGTTCGGTAATGGGGCGGTGCAGCGCTACTTTTGCATGCTGAATGTGCACTCATGCCCCCATTGGAGGCAGGGTCTTGTTGCATGGGGCGTTCTGTCTTGAGCGCTGGCGTGATCCGACCAGGAAAAACAAATTGATGTAAATCAAGGCTTTGTAATTATTTTGTTGACAGAGGGAGAGTGGGCGAAGCCGGACGGGCGGCCACTGGCACAATGATTGCTTTTAACGAATTGCATTCGGTTTTGAGAATCAAGGAGCCATGTCGTGAAGCTATATCGCTTGATCCAGGTAGTACTTCTGCTTTCCCTGCTGGGGGCGGGGAGCGCTTCGGCGCAACAGGGTGTCACCGAGGACACCATTCTGATTGGTGCCCTGGGGCCGCTGACCGGTGGCACCGCCTTTATCGGGGCGCCGGGCCGTGACGGCATGCAACTGGCGGTGGATGCCCTGAATGAACAGGGTGGCATCAATGGCCGCAAGCTGGAACTGCGCTTCGAGGCGGCGCTGACGCCGGCGGAAAGCGTGGCGGCGGCGAAGAAGCTGGTGGAGCAGGACAAGGTGTTCGTGCTGGTGCTGGCGTCCGGTTCCACCGGCGCGGCGGCGGCGGCGGATTATGTGCGCTCGGTGGGTGTGCCCACCTACAACATTTTCGGTGCCACGCCGGTGATTCGCGAGCCGTTCGCCGACAACGTCTTCCACGGTGCTATCACGGACCCGCGAACCAGCGCGGCGGCGTTGATTGAGCGTTTGACCCGTGACGGCGATCCGGAGCGCATCGGCTTGCTGGCCGGTTCCTATGCCTTTCCCCAGGCCAATCTGTCGGTGATTCGCCCGATGCTGGAGGAACGCGGCTTTGACGTCACCGTGGAGACCTTCGATCAGAACGCCAAGGATTTCACCGCGCAGTTGGTGTCGTTCCTGCGCGCGGACGTGGACGCGGTGCTGGTGCTGGGCAGCTTCGCGGAGGCCGGGTTCGCCATCAAACAGGCCGGCCAGGTGGGGCTGGGCGGTGTTCACTGGGTCGTGGACGGCTCCGCGGTGAACAACGCCATCGTGCCGATCATCGGCAACGCGGACGGCATTCTCGGTTACTACAACGCACCTTTCTATCCGGGCCAGGACGCCGAGCCCATGGAGCGCTATCTGGCGCTGTGGCGCGCCGCGTACGGCGAACCGCCCCAGGGGCGACCGAACATCTATGACCTCACCGGCTATGGCTCGGTGTATGTGCTCGCCCATGCCATCGACAAGGCCGACGACGATCTCACCTGGGAAAACCTGATCGCAAGCTGGGAGCGGGTGGAGGGGGCGTTGCCTTCGGACTTCGGCGGTTACGACGTGGTGTTTCCGGAGAGCTTCTCGGCCACCGATCACCAGGGCAACGACCATCTGGGCACGGCGGTCATCCAGGATGGCGTCTGGACCGTGCTGCCCTGATTCGCGCGTCAAACGGAGACAGCCATGACGGAGCTCGCATTGGTGTTGCTGGGCGGCCTCAACTTCGGCGCCATCTATGCCCTGGCCGCCCTCGGCATCGTACTGATCCATAAAGCCACCAAGACGGTGAATTTCGCCCACGGCGCCTTCGTGCTGATCGGGGCGTTAGGCGCCTACATCGTGCAGGTGCAGCTCAGTTGGTCGGCCTGGCTGGCGTACCTGCTGGTGCCGCCGGCGGTAGGCGCGTTGGCGGCGTTGATCGAGCTGGTGCTGCTGCGGCCGCTGCGCCGCGCGGACGCCTTCTCGGTGGTCATCGCCACCGTATTCCTGGGCATCGCGCTCTCCGAGGGGGTGCGGTTGATCTACAACGCGGAGCTGCTGACCGTGCCGTCGCCGTTCCAGGGCGCGCCTTTTCTGATCGGCCCGGTGATCCTGACCCGGGAGGTGCTGTGGACGGTGGCCGGCTCGCTGTTGATCGGCATCGGCACCACCCTGGCGTTCCGCCGTGCCCGCGTGGCCCGGGGCATGCGCGCCATGGCCGCCAACCATCGCGGCGCCCAGCTATGCGGTTACTCCGTGGATCGCACCTATGCGCTGGCCTGGTTCCTGGGCGGAGCCCTGGCCGGCGTGGCCGGGGTGTTCGCGGCGCCGGCCAAGGGCATTTCGCCGGATCTTCCCATCGCGGTGATCGCGGCCGCCTTCGTGGCGGCGGTGGTCGGTGGCTTCGACAGCCTCAAGGGGGCGGTGGCCGGCGGCTTGTTGCTGGGTGTCGTCGAGACCCTGGCGGCCGCCTATGGCGACAGCGCGTTGAAGAACGCGATCAGTTTCATGCTGCTGTTCGTGGTCATGCTTTACCGGCCCGAGGGCTTGTTCCCGGAGGTGAAAACCCGACATGTTTAGCTTTAAACGTAAATCCACCCAGCGTGGCAGCCTGGCGCTGCCCTTGACGCGCGAGCGCCGCGTCGATGCCAGGGGATTTTCCCGGTGGGCCTGGTTGGCGCCGTCCATGGTGGTGCTGGCGGTTCTGCTGGTGACGGCGCGATTGGGAAGCTACCCCCAATACGTGGCGTCGCTGGTGATCAGCGCCATGCTTACCGGCACCGGCCTGACCCTGCTGGTGGGCTACGCCCGCTGCATCTCCCTGGCCACTGGCGCGGTGCTGGCCCTGGGTGCCTACGGTTCGGTGCTGCTGATCACCGCCGCCGGTGTGCCGTTGCTTCCGGCGATGCTCGGCGGCGCCTTGCTGGCCGGCCTGGGCGGTTTCGTTCTTGGTGTGCCGGCGGTTCGGTTTCGCGGCCACAACCTGGCGATGATTACCCTGGTGTTCCAGTCCGTGGTGATCATTCTGATCCGTGAGTCCACCGGACTCACCGGTGGCGCCGGCGGGTTGACGGTGCCGGCGCCCTCCATCGCTGGCATTTCGCTGTCCGGTGATCTGGCCTATCTGGTGTTCACCGCCGTGGTGGTGGCGTTGGTGCTGGTGTTGCCCATGGCGCTGTTGCTCGGCCGTTTCGGCCGCAACCTGCGCGCTGTGTCCGGCAACGAAGTGGCGGCCCAGGCGTTTGGCATTTCCGTGCCTCATCATCTGGTGGCCGCTTTTGTGTGCAGCTCCTTGATCATCGGCTTATCCGGTGCTCTTCAGGCGCCGGTGTTCCGGGTTATCGACCCGGACACCTTCGGCATCAATACCTCCATTTCCACTCTTGCCTATCCGATTGTCGGTGGCATGGGCAGTGCCTGGGGCGGTCTGGCCGGGGGCGCGGTCATGCGGGCGCTGCCAGAGGTGCTTCGCGGGCTGGCCGATTATCTGGAGCTGTTCTTCGCTTCCCTGGTTCTGGTCACCGTGCTGTTCTTCCCCGGTGGAATCGCCGGCCAACTGTTCAGGCTTCGCCATCGGCATGGCGGTCAAGTGACGCGCGAATCGGTGCCGTCGGCGGCGTCCCCGGTGGCGCGGCCGGCGGCTGGCAAGGCGCTGCCCGACACCGCCGGTATCGCCTTGTCCATCGACGGCGTGGGCAAGCAGTACGGCGCGCTCAAGGCGGTGGATGACGTCAGCTTCCAGGTCCGCGAAGGAGAGATTCGCGGCTTGATGGGCCCCAATGGCGCCGGCAAGACCACCCTGTTCAATATCGTCTCGGGCTTCGTGGAGGGGGACCGCGGCGCCATTCGCCTGCACGGCGAGACCCTGCCTTCGGGCAGCCCGGTGACGCGCATGAGTCACGGACTCACGCGCACCTTTCAGCATGTGGCGGTGTTCGGCGAAATCAGCGTTTACGACAACGTCGCCATCGGCCTGGGTGGTAACGGTATCGCGCCGGTGCTGCTCGGCAGTTTGCTTGATCCTTTCCCGGGCGGCGACGCCCGGCGCGAGCGGGCACGCATCATGGCCGCGCTCGACAGTGTCGGGCTGGCTCACCTGGCCCGCGCCAAGGCCCGTCAGCTTTCCCTGGGCGATCAGCGCCGTTTGGAAATCGCCCGCGCCATCGTGTCGCGGCCGCGCCTGCTGCTGCTCGATGAGCCGGTGTCCGGCGTCAGCGAGGAAGAGACCGGGCAACTGGGGCTGCTGTTGCGCCGCATCAATCGGGAGCAGGGCATCACCATGCTTCTGGTGGAACACAACATCGGCTTCCTGGCCGGCATGAGCGATCACATCACGGTGATGGCCGCCGGCCGGGTGGTGTGCGAGGGCGAGCCCGCCTCGGTGATCGACGATCCGGCGGTTCAGGAAGTGTATTTCGGGAAGGCAGGCGATGCTTGAAGTCAATGATCTGACGGTGAAGTACGGCGCCCTCACCGCCGTGCACGGATTATCCCTGACGGTGGGAGAAGGCGAGGCGGTGGCGTTGCTGGGCGCCAATGGCGCGGGCAAGACCACGGCGGTGGAAGCGATCGCCGGCCTGCATGATCAGCGTGATGGCGAAGTGCGTTTCCAGGGCCGGGAAATCAGCCGCTGGCGTGCCTCGCGCATCGCCCGTGCCGGCATGGCCCTGGTGCCGCAATGGCGGGAGCTGTTCGGCAACTTCACGGTAATGGAAACCCTGGAGATCGGTGGCCATGCCCGCAATGGGCGGGCAGCGCCGGACTATCGGGAAATTTTTGAACTGTTCCCGCGCCTGGAAGAACGGCGCGACCAGATTGCTTCGTCGTTGTCCGGCGGCGAGCAGCAGATGCTCACCATCGCCCGCGCCCTGATGAGCGCCCCCACCATGATGATCCTGGATGAACCCTCCGCCGGCCTGGCGGTGGGCGTGGTTCAGGACGTGGTGCGGGCCATTCAGGCGGTGCGGGCCCGTGGCGTGGCGATTCTTCTGGTCGAACAGAACTTTGAAATCGCCGGAAGCCTGGCGTCGAGAGCGCTGGTGCTCTCCACCGGCCGGGTGGTCTGGCAAGGCGATATGGAGGACGTCCGGGATTCCGAGGAAGCCCGTCAGGCGTTTTTCCTTTAAACGGAGAGGTTGGCAACATGAGCAAAACATTGATTCGCTGCGGGCGGCTTTTCTCCGGCCACGGCAACCAGGCGCTTGAGAACCAGACCCTGGTGATCAGCGGTGACAGTATTGAATGGATGGGGCCCACCGGCGAGGCGCCAGCGGCGGGGCAGGGGGATCGGGTCCTGGACCATGGCGGGCATTTCGTGATGCCGGGGCTGGTGGATTGCCACACGCACATTTCCTACGGCAATGCGCAGGCCCAGGAAGACATCGATCTGCATGCCCCCATGGAGTTCCGCACCCTGCGCGCGCTGCACGCCGCCCAGGCGGTGTTGCGCGCCGGTGTCACCTCGATCTTCGACCCGGCCTGTTCCGGCTATATCTCGCCCTCGGTGCGCGAGGCGGTGGCCACCGGCATGTTCGAGGGACCGCGCATTACCTGTGCCGGGCGCTCCCTGACGTCCCAACAGGGGCTGTACGACTGGTACCCCAGCTGGATCGGCTTTCCCTCCAGCTCCACCGGAGAGCGTGCCTACACGGTGGCGGAGGCGGTGCAGGTGATTCGCGACCAGGCCAAGAACGGCGTGGATGCGATCAAGCTCACCATGGACGGCATCTCCCGCCGCGAGGGCGACGGCCTGATCGCCGCCTACACCCAGGACGAGACCCTCGCCATGGTGGAGGAGATCCACCGCCTCGGCCTCAAGGCGGTGGTGCATGCCCGTGGCCGGGAAGGGGCGCTGTACGCCGCCCGCGCCGGTGTCGACATCATTCACCATGCCTCCTGCATCGACGATGACGGCATTCAGGCGGCCTTGGATAACGGTTGTTACCTTTGTCCTTCCCTGACGTTGCTGGTCAACAACATCGAGTTCAACAGCCCCACGGACCCGTCCGCCGCCTGGTGGCCGGACATCCAGAAGCAGGAGCTGATGGATGCCTCGACCAACCTGAAGAAAGCGCGCGCCGCCGGCGTGAAGTTCATCTCCGGCTCGGAGACCGGCTTCGCCGTCACGCCCTACGGCGAGTGGAATGCCAAGGAGCTTGAGGCCCATGTGCGCTATCTGGGTTTCACCCCGGCGGAAGCCTTGCGCTGCGCCACCGTGGACAGCGCCAGGGTGCTGCGTGACGCCGATCGGCTGGGCGGCTTGGCACCGGGCAAGTGGGCGGACCTGCTCATCATCGAAGGCGATCCGCTGGCCGATATCACGGTGCTCCAGGACGCCGACCGTCTGCGCGCGGTATTCAAGGGCGGCCGTAAGGTGGACCTGACCCCGGCGGTGCCTCGTGAGCGCCGCGCGTTCGAATTTTCCATGGGCATGTGGAGCCGGCAGTACACCCGCGAAGCGGTGGCCGCGACCGGCGTCGAGCCCTTTCTTATTCCTTCCTGAAGTACAGGAGTCCGCAATGATTCAGTATCCCCTCAAGGTTCAGGGGGTGGGCACCCGCGTGCTGGATGCCGGCGACGGCGAGCGCGTGGTGGTGTTCATCCATGGTCTTTCCACCCGCGCCGATCGCTGGCGTGAAACGCTGCAACGGTTCGCCGGGCGCGGTTACCGCGCCATCGCGCTGGACCTGCCGGGCCATGGGCTGGCCGACAAGCCCGCCGACTTCGATTACACCTCGCCGGGCCTGGCCGATTACTGCCTGGCGGCGCTCGCCGAGCTGGGCGTGGAGCGCTTCGACCTGGTCGGTACTTCCCTGGGCGGGCACGTGGCCGCGCTGATGACGCTGCGCGCGCCGCGACGGGTACGCTCGCTGCATCTGGTCGGCGCGCTCGGCATCGCGCCGATCAGCGATGCCGTGGGCGAGGCGATCCGCGCCAGCGTGCGCACGGTCAGCCCGGAAGGCATCCGCGCCAAGCTGCAGGGTGTGTTTCATGATCAGGCATTCGTCACCGAGCAACTGGTCCGCGAGGAGACCCTCGTCAACGGTGCCGATGACACCCTGGCGGCGCTGTGCCGGCTGGCCGACTACGTGGCCACCCGCCTCAACCAGGACCTGGTGGCCGAGCCGCTGCTCAAACTGCAAGACCCGCCGCCGCTTCATTTGCTGTGGACCGACCTGGACCGGGTGGTGCCGTTGGAGGTGGGCGAGCGTGCCTCGCAACTGCTTGATCAGCCGCTGCATGTGATGCGCGGCGTGGGCCACGCTCCCTATGTGGAGCGCCCGGAGGAATTCGTCACGACCATCATTGGTTTCATGGACGCGGCCTGAGGAGCGAAACATGCAAGACAGCGACTATATTTTCCGTGAGCACGATCTCGACCGCTTTCGCTGGCCGGACGCGGACTACGCGCACACCCCGTATCGGGTGTTCAAGGACAGCGCCATTTATGAGCGCGAAATGGAAAAGGTCTTCCGCGGGCCAACCTGGGGTTACCTGGCCCTGGAGGCGGAATTGCCGGAAGCCGGCAGCTTCAAAAGCGTGATGCTGGGTAACACGCCGGTGGTGGTAAGCCGTGAGGAAGACGGCTCCTTCTCCGCGTTCGTCAACCGTTGCGCCCATCGCGGCGCCACCGTGGTGCGCGAGGAGTTCGGCAAGGCCGATACCCATGCCTGCATCTATCACCAGTGGTGCTACAGCAGCGCCGGTGACCTGGTGGGCGTGCCGTACCGGCGTGGCGTGTCCGGCAAGGGCGGCTATCCGAAGGATTTCAAACCGGCTCAACACGGTCTGCGCAAGCTGCACGTGGAAAGCTACAAGGGCCTGATCTTCGGTTCGCTGCAAAACGAGCCCGGGACCTTGATGGCCTATCTCGGGCCGCACATCAAGGAGCACCTGGATCGTATTCTGGTCAAGCCGCTCAAGGTGCTGGGCTACCACCGGCAACGTATCTCCGCCAACTGGAAGCTCTATTTCGAGAACATCAAGGACCCATACCACGCCGGCCTGTTGCATATGTTCGCGGCGACCTTCGGTACCTATCGCTCCACCCAGGAAGGGTACACCCTGGTCAGTGATGGTGGTGGCCACTCCATCGTCTATTCGGTGATGGGCACCGATGATCACGATAGCGTGTCCGAGCACTACAAGGATGTGAAGGACAAGTACCAAACCGATTTCCAGCTCAACGACGGTACCCTGCTGCAATGGACGCCGGATTTCGACGACGGCATCGGCAACCTGATCATTTCCGTGTTTCCCAATCTGGTGGTGCAGCAGATTCTCAATACGCTGGCGACCCGCCAGGTCCGCCCGCTGGGGCCGGACGGCATGGAACTGGTATGGACCTTCTTCGGCTTCGAGGACGACGACGACACACTCACCGATGACCGTTTGCGCCAGCTCAATCTGGTCGGTCCGGCCGGCTACATCTCCATGGAGGACGGCGAGGCGATCCGTCTGGTGCAGCAGGCGATCCAGGGTGAAACCGATGCCACCTCCTTCATTCAAATGGGCGGCCTGGGCCCGATTGTCGACGCCGATCATGTGGTGACCGAGGTCTGCACCCGGGGGTTCTGGAAGCAGTACGCGCAAACCATGGAGTTCGCGCCCCGCGAAGAGGGCGCCCCGGTACCGGAGAAAGCCCATGACTAGTCCTATCGACGGCGATCTCTATCAGCGCGTTCAGGATCTGTATCAGAACTACGGCCACGCCATCGACGTGGATGATCTGGAGGCCTGGCCGGAGTTCTTCACAGCGGACGCCCGCTACTGCGTGATTCCCCGCGAAAACCATGACCGGGGTTTGCCGGCGGCGCTGATCGACTGCCGTGGCCGGCCCATGTTGCTGGATCGGGTGGTGGCCTTGCGCACCGCCAATATCTACAACATCCACTTCGATCGTCACCTGGTGTCGCCGGCGGTGATCACCGGACGCGACGGCGATGTTCTCGAAAGCCGCGTCAATTTCACCGTCATGCAGACCGATCAGAGCGGTGTCACCCGGCTGTTCGCCGCCGGGGTCTCCTATGATCGTATTCGGGTGGAGGAGCAGCGGCTGCGTTTCCTGGACCGGCGCCTGGTTCTGGATACCTACGGGGTACCGGAACTGCTGGCGACCCCGTTGTAAGGAGGTTCACATGTCCAAGCAATGGCATTCGGTGATGAAAGCCGGCGAACTGGAAGACGGCGAGGTGGCGGCGGCCCGGATTGGCGACATGCCGCTGGCGGTGTTTCGCCTCGGCGAGCAGGTATTCGCGTTGCATGACCTGTGTTCCCACGGCAACGCCCGGTTGTCGGAAGGGTTCGTGGAGGACGGGTGCATCGAGTGTCCCCTGCACCAGGGGCTGTTCGACATTCGCAACGGTTGCCCGATGTCGCCGCCGGTGAAGGAGCCGGTGGCGTCGTTTCCCGCCCGTATCGAGGGCGATGACATCCAGGTGTGCCTGTGAGCGCGGATCGCGGGCCGATGGTGATCGTCGGCGCCGGCCAAGCCGGCTTGTCGGTGGCGCGGGCGCTGCGGGCCGGTGGCTACCAGGGCACGGTGATCATGATCGGCGCGGAGCCGGAGCGACCCTATGAACGGCCGGCGCTGTCCAAGGCGGCTCTGGCGGGTCCGGCGGCGGAGAGCGACGACCCGGCGCCGGCGCTGGCCGAACCGGCGGAATGGCGGGCGCTGAATCTGGATGCCCGGCTGGGCCAGCGGGTGCGGGCCATCGACCGGAACCGGCGCCTGCTGCACTGTGACGACCAGACCACGGTGGCGTACGGAACCCTGTTCCTGGCCACCGGCGGTGAGGCACGCCGCCTGCCCGGCGTGGCCGGTGACCGGGTGCATTATCTGCGCACACTGGGGGACGCGCGCGAGTTGCGGCGTGGTCTGGCGAACGCCCGGCGCCTGCTGGTGGCCGGTGGCGGCTGGATCGGGCTGGAAGTGGCGGCGGCGGCCCGGCATCAGGGGCTCGAGGTGACGGTGCTGGAAGCGGGTGCGCGCCTGTGCGAACGGTCGCTGCCGGAGGACGCCGCCGATTATCTGCTTCAACACCATCAGGAGCGGGGCGTGAGGTTCCGGTTCGGCGCCGTGGCCTCGCCCCGTGCCAGTGCCAACGGCGTGTGCTGCGAAGTGGACGGTACCCGCTTGCGGGCGGACCTTATGCTGGTGGGCATCGGCCTGGTGCCCAACGATCGGCTGGCGGTGGAGGCGGGGCTGGAGGTGGACGATGGCATCGTGGTGGACGGGCAGGCGCGAACCAGCGATCCATGCATCTTCGCGGTGGGGGACGTGGCCCGTTTTCCGTCTTCGTTCGCGGGCCGCCGGTTGCGTTTGGAGTCCTGGACCCACGCGCGACTGCAGGCGGAAGCCGCCGCCGCCGCCGCGCTGGGGGGCAGCGCCGGATACCGCGATCAACCCTGGTTCTGGTCGGATCAGCATGACCTTAACGTGCAGGTGCTGGGGCTGCCGCGCGGGCGGGGTATATGCCGCGATTACGGCACGGGCCGCCGCGGCCTGTTTTACTTCCACGAGGGCGCGCTGACCGGTGCGGTAGCGTTCAACGCGGGGCGCGATATCGGGTTCGCCAGGCGCTGGCTGAACGCCGGCCGCTCGCCCCGGGCCGAGGATCTGGCGGACACTGGTCTGGCTTTGTCCGCATTGCATCGCCATCTTCGCGAGGTCGCCGATGAAGCATGAGGACTGGTGTTTCGAGGGGCACCGGGTCCGGCTTTATCACCGGGGCCGGGGGCCGACTCTGATTCTGTTGCACGGTATCGGGCCCGGCACCTCGATCCCGGCCAACTTCGGCGCCGTTATCCCTTTGTTGGCGGAACGTTTCTCCCTGGTCGGCATGGACTGGATCGGGTTCGGTGGCTCGCAGGGCAAGGCGGCGCCCCCTTTTTTCGATCCAGCGCTGTGGTTGCGTCAGGCACGGGCCCTGGTGCGGCGGCTGGGGCACCCGGAGACGCGGTTATGGGGCCAGTCCATCGGCGGCGCCCTGGCGCTCGCCGTGGCGGCGGACGAACCCTCGGTGGCGGCGCTGGTGACCACCGGCAGCGGAGGGGGGCGGCATCGGCTCAACGCCGATCTGGATCGCTTCTGGACCCTGCCGGACAGCGTCGATGCGATGAGGGCCGCCATGGCCAGCGGCAATCACGATCCGGCTCTGGCCACCGAGGCGCTGGCGAGGGAACGGCTGGCGACGCTGTCGAAGGGCGGCCTGAGCCGCTATTTTCATACCATGATGGCCACCGACCGGCAGGCACTGCTGGACGCGGTGAGGGTGCCCGACGAACGTTTGCGCGCGATCAGTGCCCGGGTGCTGATGATCCACGGTCGCGAGGATAAGCCGGTCCCGGCCGGGCAGAACACGCTTTATCTACAGGCGAGGGTGAAGCACTGCGATACGCTGTTGTTGAGTGCCTGCGGCCACAATCCCTGCTGGGAGCATCCGCGCCGGGTGGCGGTGGCGGCCACCCGTCATTTGCTGGGCGAGGACGAGCAGGGCTGAATGCCGACGGTTCAGTCCGGTTCAAAGACCAGGGAGGCGGAGTTCAGGCAGTAGCGCTGGCCGGTGGGCGGCGGGCCGTCCGGGAACACATGGCCCAGGTGGCCATCGCAGCGGGCGCAACGGATCTCGGTGCGTACCATACCGTGGCTGGTGTCCTGGAGCTCGCGCACGTGTTGCGGGTCGGCGGGGCGGAAGAAGCTGGGCCAGCCGGTGCCGGATTCGAACTTGTCGTCGGAGCGGAACAGCGGTAGCTGGCACAGCTTGCAGGCGTAGGTGCCGGCCTGTTTGTTGTCCAGCAGGCCGCCGCAGAACGGCGGCTCGGTGCCCTGGTTGAGCAGGATGCGGCGCTCCTCGGCGGTGAGGTGGGCGGCGCGTTGTTGTTTTTCAGCGTCGGTGAGCGGCGTCAGATCGTGGCCGCTGGCGGACGTGGTCATGGCATGGCCTCTTAGTCTTTCAGCAGGTCCGGGAAGGCGGCGTGCAACTTCTCCAGCTTGGGTTGCGCCACATGCTGGATGTAGGGCTGGCGGGGGTTACGCCGCGCGAAGTCCTGATGGTAGTCCTCCGCCGGGAAGAATTCGTGACCGCTTTCCACGGTGGTGACGATGGGCGCGGTGAAGGCGCCGGCGTTGCCGAGCTGTTCGATGTAGGCCCGCGCCACCCGTTCCTGGTCGGCGTTGAGGGGGAAGATCGCGGAGCGGTACTGGGGGCCCCGGTCGTTGCCCTGGCGATCCTTCTGGGTGGGATCGTGGGCGATGGCGAAGAACAGCTTGAGCAATTCTCCGAAGCGCACCTTGCGCGGATCGTAGCGCACCTCGACGGCTTCGGCGTGGCCGGTGTTGCCACCGCAGACCGCTTCGTAATGGGCGCTGTCGGCGCTGCCGCCAATGTAGCCGGAGACCACGCTTTCCACCCCGTTCAGGGCGGTATACACCGCCTCCACGCACCAGAAGCAGCCACCGGCCAGGATGGCGCGGCCGGGGTCCCGATCCGCGGGCAGGTCCTCGACGGGGTCGGGGAACCGGTCCGGATGCACGGCCAGTGACGTGCCAGGAATGACGGCGCTCATGACAATCTCCTTGTTGCTGATCCGAGTTGCTGATCCGACGATGGTGAAGCTACTCCCGGGCAGATGGGGGCGGCCGGCGCCGGAGTCAATGGTCCCCGGCGACGAGCGCCCCAGGGGCCGGATCAGAGCACGCCGTGCTGGCGCAGGGCGTCGCGCAGGGCGCGGCACTGGCTCTGGGCGATGGCGGCCTGGTCGTTGGCTTCGTGGGTGCGCGCTTCACCGTACCACAGGGACTTGCCGGCGCCGTCGGTGAGATAGGCGGGGAAACGCTGCTCGGTGTCGGCGGGGCGCTCCCGGTCGATGCGTTCGCCGTCCAGGCCCAGGCGCCAGGTGGGCTGCACCTCGGTGTCCTGGCCGAGCGGGTTGAGGTCCCGGCCGGCGGGCAGGTTGGGGGCGGACATCATCAGCCGGGTCAGGTCCACCAGCAGAACGCGGTCCACGCCGTGCTGGCCGGCCCAGCGGGTCAGGGCGTCACGGTCGCGCCACAGAGGGGTTTCCTGATGGGCCAGGTGGACGGTGAGACCGGCGCGGGCGAACACCGGCCGGCAGGTCAGTTCCCAGGTTTCGCGAACCTCGCCCTCCGGGCTCTGGGCGGCCAGCAGGATCGCCTCGCCGGTGGCCGGCGGCGTATCGGTGACGGTGCGCGTGGTGATTTGGGTGGTGCTGGCACAGCCGGTCAGCACGAGCGTGAGCAACAGGGCCCTCATGGCACTACCTCCTGTATTCGAAGGCGTAGTGTAGCAGGGCCCGCCGGTGGAAAAACCGACCCGTGTCAGGGAAATACCGGTGAGGTGAGCGACGGCGCCCGCTCGCTGGCCTGTATTTCCAGTTCCAGGCTGCCCGGTGGCGCCGGCGGTGGCCGGTACCAACGCACTTCATAGAGCGCGCCCTGATCGTCCTGCTTGATCAGCCGCAGTGCCAGATCACCGCCCTGATCATCGGCGACCAGGGTTCGGTCGCCGCTGTCGCGCACACTGAGCAGCGGGGCGCTCGGCTCCAGCGCGCCGGGCGGCTCCCCCTGGAACCGCCAGGACCAGTAGGCTTCCTTCTCGCCTTCGCCGGCATGGAAACGGGCGCTCTGGCGCCAGCGCCGGGCCCAGGTGCCGTCGCCGTCCGCCTCGGGCCAGTAGCGGTGTCGAAGCAGGCTGAAGTGGGCGGCGGCGGGCACGTCGTCCACCTCGCCGAGCCGCCACAGGTCGCCGGCCAGGGCGGCGCTTTGCTCGGCCAGGAAATCGACGGTATGGGGGCCATACAGGGTGTGCCCACCCTCGTAATACTGGACGTCATATTCTTCCGGGGTCACCGCGTAACCCAGGAAACCGTTGGCCAGGCTGGAGATTTCCACCCTCCAGTCGTGGCCGGCGGGCAGGGTGTCGAGGACCGCGCCGCGAATGCGGTTGCCGCTTTCCAGGGTGACTTCCCAGGGCAGCGGCACCATCACCAGGTCGTTCACCCGAATCACCTGAAACAACGCCCGGTGGGGGAAGGCCTGCGGCGACAGCAGCAGCTGCGCCTTGGACAGCATCCATTGTTTGACGCCCTGGCAGCCATCGGTGAACCAGCGCCTTGGCCAGCCCTCCTGGAGATAGGGCAGGTAGGACACCGGGAACACCTCATCGCCGTTGGCGGCGCCGGCGGTAGCGGCGCCCACCACGGCCCGTTCGCACAGGCCGTGGCGCTCGCTGGCGGGCAGATCCAGCAGGTCCAGTTGGCGGCTGGCGGTGGCGGTCACCAGCCGTGGCGCCAGCGTACCCTCCAGGGATTGGAACAGGTCCGCCGCCTGGGTGCCCAGGGCGGTACCAATGCGCCGTGCTTCCCGGTCACCCCGGTGATCCGGGTGCCAGGCCGGATTGTTGTCGGCGTGGGTGGCCTGTGCAGCGCCATGCACGAATGGCCAGGGCAACGATCGCCCGATGGTTTCACCGGGGCCGCGCGCCAGCCAGTGCCAGACGTCGGCGTGGTAGGGGCCGGTGAAGGCGGGGATGGCGGTGCCGTGGATGGAGAACAGCGTCAGGGCGCCGGCCGGGTAGTAACGGCCGTCGTCGGCCTGCAGGTCGAGGCGCAGCATGGTCATGCGCGGGTTCACCGCGCGCTTGGCCAGGTTGCCGTCAATGCGGTCCTCGGCGATGCCGTGGTTGCGCGCCCAGGCCTGGGGAGAGCGGTTGCGGGTCAGACCCCAGACGTCCCGTTCACCCACCGCCAGCCGTGCCGGGCGCCGCGCCCGGTAGGCCTCGGTGACCGCCGTGCTGATGCGCGTGGCGAGAAAGTCGAACAGCGCCGGGTCAAAACCGGGCCGGTTGCCGCCAAACACATTATAGAAGTCGCTGCCCAGGTACTGGCCGGGGCCGGAGTGCGTGTGCGTGACCAGCAGGCTCAGGCCATGGGCGGGCACGTCGGTGGTGGCGGCGATGCGCTCGGCCACCGCGTAATGCAGTGGCAGGGAACCGGCGCCCAGGTCCAGTTGCACCAGAGCCAGGGGCGTGCCGCCCGGCCCGTGCAGATAAAAGGCGCGCGCCTTGAGTCGGGTACGGAAACCGTCGCCATCGGCGGCCCAGGCGGAGTAGCCGAACTTGGGCAGGCCAATGGCCGGGGTAATGTCCACCTCCGCCACGCCGGCCATGGGTTGGGTCAGGGGTTCCGGCGGGCGCGGTCGGGGGACCTGGAAGTCGAGGGCGGCTCGGGGATAGGTCAGAAACGGCCAAGCGGTATGCAACAGGGCGCCGCCGATGATCACCAGCAGCACCAGCGCCGCCCACAACCCATGGCGCCGGAATCGTCGTCGGGAGGGCATGAAGTCCGGGGTCCTTTTATTTTTGTACGGTCGTACTATTTTTCTCACATGAAACCTTAAATCACGGGCTGGCGCCAGGGCCGAATACAGAGGGGATACAAAACGATACCGCTTGTACAAGTTGTGCAAAAGCGTGGAGAAGTTCTCAACACTATTCCTACCCGACGTCACCGGAAGCCTGTTTTTTTCCGGCCCCCCGGCTATTCCAATGATTGCACTGTAATCCGTTGATACCCGAGGGGGGTACAGATGAACGCAAGCCTGAAAGTTTCTTCGCTTGTAATGGCCGTCGGGCTGGTGATCCAGCCGGCTCTGGCGGACGAGAAGTACGAGGAAACCCTCAACACCCGCCAGTACGTTGGTGGTTTCGGTTCCTACCTGGATCTGGACGACGAGCGCGGCTTCGATGACAGCGGCGCTGGCTACAGCGTGTTCTACGGTCGCCAGTTGTCCGATCGCTGGTGGTGGGAAACCGAAGGCGGTTTCTATGAGATGGACCCGAACCTGCCCAACACCCAGGACTTCTATCAATACCACCTTACCACCGGCCTTGCCTACGCCTTTGGCGACCGCACCGGTTTCACCCCGTACTTCGTGGTGGCCGCAGGCATCATCGATCAGGAAGTGCTGCCCGATGAGGACGAGGAGAACAGCTTCACCGCCAACGCCGGTCTCGGCGCGGTAACCGGCCCGATCTTCAACAATGGCCTGAAGCTGCGCGGCGAGGCCCGCTACGTCTACGACGACTTCGACGGCTCCGGCGCCGCGCGCGGCAACGGCGGGTTCGGCGACGTGCGCCTGTCACTGGGCGTGGAGATTCCGCTCGGTTACACCAAGGTGATCACCAAGGAGAAAGTGGTGGTCGAGACCCGCGAAGTGCAGGCCCCGCCCAAGCCGATGATCGATTCCGACGGCGACGGCGTGCCGGACGATCGCGACCAGTGCCCGAACACCCTGGAAGGTGGTCAGGTGGACGCCAAGGGCTGCCTGATCGCCAATCAGACGGTGACCCTGAGCAACATCAACTTCGAGTTCGATTCCGCCCGTCTCGCCCGTTCCTCGGAATCGACCCTGGACCGCATCGCGGAATCCCTGAAATCACAGACCGATTTCCGCGTGGAAGTGGCTGGCCATACCGACAGCGTCGGCAACGCCGACTACAACGAAGAACTTTCCCGTCAACGCGCCGAGTCCGTGCGCCAGTACCTGCTGGACCGTGGCGTCGCCGCCGATCGCGTGACCGCGCGCGGCTACGGCGAGCTGGACCCCATTGCCAGCAACGAAACCGAGTCCGGTCGGGCCATGAACCGGCGCGTTGAGTTCCGGGTTACCGAGAAGTGAGGAGAACGACGATGATGAGTATGAAGAACGTAATGATGCTGGTCCTGCTCGCCGTTCTCGGCGCCGGGATCTACGGCTGCGAAGCGAGTAGCAGCGACGGCGGCGGTGGCGATCCCACCCCCAACGAGCCCAACCCGAACACGCCGGACGACCAGGACAACGACGGCATTCCGGACGACGAGGACAATTGCCCGGCGTTCGCCAATAACGACCAGGCGGACCAGGACAACGACGGCATCGGCGACGCCTGCGACGAAGACATCGATGACGATGGCGTCGACAACGACGATGACAACTGTCCGCGCGTGTCCAACCCGGACCAGACCGATACCGACGGTGACGGCATCGGCGATGCCTGCGACAACAACACCGACCAGGACGGTGACGGCATCGAGGACAACAAGGACAACTGTCCGATGGTGGCCAACCCGGACCAGTCCGACATCGATAACGACGGCGTGGGCGATGTCTGCGACAACGACCGCGACGGCGACGGCGTGCAGAACGTCAACGATAACTGCCCCTACGTGGCCAATGCCGACCAGCTCGACACCGACCAGGATGGCGTGGGCGATGCCTGCGAATCCGACACCGACGGCGACGGCGTACCGGACGAGGACGATAACTGCCTGTTCATCCCCAACCCGGATCAGGCCGACCTGGACGGTGACAACGTGGGCGACATCTGCGACAACGACGACGACGGCGATGGCACCAACGACCAGGACGATCAGTGCCCGACCGAAGCGGGCCCGCCGGAAAACGACGGCTGCCCGGTGGATGACGACACCGACACCGATGGCGACGGCGTGCCGGACGACCTGGATAACTGCCCGAACACCGCCAACGCCGACCAGGCGGACGCGGACGGTGACGGCGTCGGCGACGTGTGCGACACCGACGGCTTCACCTGCAACGCCGGCACCACCTACCAGCCGCTGCTGAGCCCGGACTACGAAGCCAGTGGTAACTCCCTGGCGGTGTCCATCGCCACCGTGGAGAACCCGGAGAACATGCTCGACGGTATCGATGCCAGCTACGCCGAGATCAACGTTTCCCTGGCTCTGCTTTACGGCGGCGCCGAAATCCGCGCCTCCGCGGTGGATCAGTCCAACGACTTCACCGGTATCAACCGCATTGGCTTCGTGATCTCCGATCCGGCCTCGGCGCTGCTCAACCTGAGTCTGCTGGGTGATTTCCTGACCGTGCGCTTCTTCAACGACGGCGAGGAAGTGGACAGCGCCGTGGTAGGCGGCCAGGGCCTGGATCTGGAGCTGCTGGGCCTGGGTATCAACAGCGATCAACGCTTCCTGGTCACCGAGGTCGATACCAACGACCTGACCTTCGACGAAGTGCAACTCGACTACGCCGGCTTCCTGAACGCCAACGACACCCTGCGTATTCACCGTGTCTGCACGGGGAACATCGCACCCTGATACAACAACGATCAGGCAATCCCTCAAGGGGCGCTTCGGCGCCCCTTTTTTTTGCTTCCGAGCCGCGCTGTCGGCCACCGTTTTTCATGGGGGTTCGCCGTCGGTCAGTCTTTTCGGTTAGATTGAGAGGCAGGAGGGATCGACGTTATGACACGACACCGAGTGCTGGCGGCTCTGCTGGCTGGCCTGACGTTGCTGCTGGGGGCCTGTGGGCCGCAATCCAAGGACTACATCGAGACCGGTGACCTGGACGCCCTGCGCGAACGGGGCGAGTTGCGCCTGGTGGCGCCACGCTTCGATGAGGAGCAGGCCCTGGTGCGCGAGGGCGTGCCGCTGCAGGAGTTCCGCGAGCAGGCGGAGGCGGCGGCCCTGTCCCTGGGCCTGGAGCCGCGCTGGGTGTACGCCGATGGTACCGGCGGCCTGGACGACATGATCAATGACGGTCGCGCGGACATGATCGTCAGCAATTATTCGGTCACCGACGATCGCCGCGAGCGGGTGGCGTTCTGTACGCCGGTGGCGGTGATCGACGAGTATCTGGTGGTGGCCAAGGACCGCGAGGGGGGCAGCCTGGCGGAGCTGGGCGAGATCACCGTGGCGGTGCCGGAAGACACCGCCTACGCGGAAACCGCCGCTGAACTGGCGGAGCGCCACGACAACCTGACCGTGGAAACGCTGCCCCCGGGCACCTCTGATTCCGGTCTGCTGGATGCGGTGGCGGCGGGCAGCTATGACGCCGCCATTGTCGACGGCAACATGCTCGACAGCCTGCTGATGGACTACGACGGCCTGCGCAAGGGCCCGGTGGTCACCGAGCGCCGCCGTATCGCCTGGGCGGTGCGACCGGACAACACCGCGCTGCGCGCGGCGATCAACGAATTCATCGTCAGCCATCATGTGAGCGCCTCGGTGCGGGCCCGGGCCCAACGGGACTGGGCGGCGATCAAGAAGGAAGGCGTGCTGCGGGTGATCACCTCCAACAATCCGGCCAGCTATTTCCTCTGGCGGGGGGAGTTGATGGGGTTTGATTACGACCTCACGCGCCACTTCGCCAAGCAGCACGGACTGCGCGTGCGCATGGTGGTGCGCGACAGCGCCTCGGCTATGTTCCAGGCCCTGCAGGACGGGGCCGGCGACGTCATCGCCGCTTCCATGACCGACACCGAGGAACGCCGGCGGGCCGGCTGGCGGTTCAGTAAGCGCTACCTCGAGGTGCACGAGCAGATTATCGGCCGCGCCGACGAGGAGCCGTTTGAATCGGTTCAGGCGCTGGCCGGGCGCACCGTGGCGGTGGCGCCGGACAGCGCCTTCGTGGATAGCCTGGAGGCATTGCGTGAGCAGGGCATCGCCGTGGAAACCCGTCTGGTGCCGGACGCCACCTCGGAGATGCTGATCCAGCAGGTGGCCGATGGTGACGCCGACCTGACCCTGGTGGACAGCCATCTGGCGGCGCTGGAAAGCACCTACCGTGACGACATCCAGCCGCTGTGGACCCTGGAAGGCAGCCGTGATATCGCCTGGGGCCTGCGCGAGAATCAGCCAGGCCTCAAGAAGCAGCTTGATGCCTACATTACCCGCAACTACAAGGGGCTGTTCTACAACGTCACCTTCAACCGCTATTTCAAGGAAACCAAGACCATCCGCATTCACGAGCAATACCGGGTGGAGGCGGGCAAGGAAATCTCTTCCTACGACGACCTGGCCAAGGAATACGCGCTTGAATACGGCTTCGACTGGCGGCTGGTGATCTCGCAGATGTACCAGGAAAGTCAGTTCGACCCGGATGCGCGCTCGTTCGCTGGCGCCCGGGGGTTGATGCAGGTGATGCCGCGCACCGGCCGCCAGTTCGGTTTCACCGATCTGCATGATCCGGAGCAGGGCATCGCCGCCGGGCTGGCCTACCTGGAATGGCTCGAGGACCGTTTCCCGCAGCGCCTGGAGCTGGCGCAGAAGCTCTATTTCGGGCTCGCCGCCTACAACGCCGGCGCCGGTCACGTGGAAGATGCCCGGGTACTGGCCCAGCGGTTGGGCAAGGACCCGGATCAGTGGTTTGGCAACGTGGAAACCGCCATGTTGCTGTTGTCGCGGCCGCAATACGCGCGCCAGGCACGCTTCGGATACGTGCGTGGTTCCGAGCCGGTGAAGTACGTGCGCGAGATCCGTAACCGCTACCTGGGTTACGTGGATTTCACCGAGGAGAACAACATCTCCGCCGAGCCGGATTAAAGTTCGGCGCAATCGCGGCTGAAGCGGAGTGCCGCCCAGCCGCTCCTACGGGGCTTTAGAATGCGGTAGGAGCGGCTTCGGCCGCGATCCGGCGCTGGCGTCACAAACGCCGGTTCAGCCACTCCAACAGTGTCTGGCGGACCTCCGGGGCGCAGTAATCATTGAGGATTTCATGGCGGCCCTTGGGGCAATCCAGACGCTGCAGCGGCAGCCCGCGGCGGCGCAGTGCCTTTTCCAGACGATCCATGCCCTTGCCGCCGCCGCTCATGGGGTCCTCGCGACCGCCCAGCAACAGCACTGGCAAGTTCGCCGGCAGCGCCGCCAGGCCCTTGCCGGACTGAATGCGCGCCAGCGCCGACACCAGCGCCACCCAGGTGGCGTTGGTGCACTGAAAACCGCACTTCGGGTCCTCGATGTAGGCGGCCACCTGGGCCGGGTCGGCGCTCAACCAGTCGAAGTCGGTGCGCGCGTCGGGCACGCTGCGCGCCCAGGCACGGAAGGTGAGGGTGTCGATCAGGTTGCTCTGGCCGCGCGCGCCCTGGCGCCGTTGCTGCCAGCGCAGCACCGGCAGCAGGGTGCGATAGTAGGCGCTGGCGTGGTAGTCGCTGCCGCACAGTACCAGGCCGTCCAGCCGGTCGCCGAATCGCTCGGCCCCGGCCAGGGCCAGAAACGAACCCATGCTGTGGCCGCCCAGCACCAACGGGCCGGGGTGGCGCTCGGCCACGGTATCGATGACGCGCTCGATATCGCTCATCACCTTTTGCCAGCCGTCGTCGTCGGCGAAATGGCCGGGCGGGTCGGCGCCGTCCATGCTGATGCCATGGCCGCGATGGTCCGGGCAATACAGGTTCCAGCCGTGCTCGGCGAGAATTTCGCCCAGGGCCTGATAGCGGGCGCCGTGCTCGGCCATGCCATGCAGCCAGATCAAGGTGCCCAGCGATTCGCTGGCACGCCATTCATGCACGCCGATGGTGTGGCCGTCGACGGCGCCAATAACGAAGCAGTCCGAAGTCATGGTAGAGGGGTTCCCCAGAAACAGTGCTGAACATGTATCATGACGGGCCCCTCGTCGCCAGTTAAGGAGTCGGTGTGATTCATTACCGGATTCGTCCGCTCAGACCGGAAGCCCATCTGTTCCAGATCACCCTGACCGTGGCCGCGCCCACCCCGGAAGGCCAGGGGCTGACGCTGCCGGCCTGGATTCCGGGCAGCTACATGATCCGCGATTTCGCCCGCCATATCGTCAGCCTGGAAGCCCGCGCCGGCGACCAGGTGCTGGACGTGGCCAAGATCGACAAGCAAACCTGGCAGCTGCCGCCGGTGGACGGGCCGGTGACCGTGGATTACCAGGTCTACGCCTGGGATTTGTCGGTACGCGGTGCCCATCTGGATACCACCCACGGCTATTTCAACGGTCCCTGCGTGTTCCTCGCCGCCATGGGGTTCGAGGACCAGCCCTGCGAAGTGGACATCGAGGCCCCGGACGGCGCCGCCTACGGCACCTGGAAACTGGCCACCGGCCTGGAGCGGGTAAGCGGGCCGGAGCTGGGCTTCGGTCGCTTCCGCGCCGACGACTACGACGCGCTGCTTGATCATCCGGTGGAGATGGGTGATTTCGACCACGCCGAATTCGAGGCTTGTGGCGTTCCCCACCAGGTGGTGCTCAGCGGTCGCCACCGGGCGGACATGGCGCGGCTGTGTCGGGACCTGCGACCGATCTGCGAGCATCATATCAAGCTGTTCGGCGAGCCGGCGCCGATGAAGCGCTATGTGTTCATGACCCTGGTCACCAACGGCTACGGCGGCCTGGAGCACCGCAACTCCACCAGTCTGATGAGCCCGCGCACCGATCTGCCCCTGCGCACCGACGCCCCGGACCAGGTCCGCGACGGCTATCGCAGCTACCTGGGCCTGTGCAGCCACGAATATCTCCACACCTGGAACGTCAAACGCATCAAGCCGGAGGCGTTCACTCCCTTCGACCTGCGCGGCGAGGTGTACACTGAATTGCTGTGGGCCTTCGAGGGCATTACCAGCTATTACGACGATCTGTCCCTGGCGCGCACCGGGCTGATCAGCCCACGGAGCTATCTGGAGCTGCTCGGCCAGACCATTACCCGGGTGTATCGCGGCCAGGGCCGCTTTAAGCAGACCGTCACCGAATCCAGCTTCGACGCCTGGACGCGTTTTTATCAGCAGGACGAGAACGCGCCCAACGCCATCGTCAGCTATTACGCCAAGGGGGCGCTGATCGCTCTGGCTCTGGATCTGACCCTGCGTCGCGCCACCAACGACGAGAAAAGCCTGGATGATCTCATGCGGCTGCTGTGGCAACGCCACGGCCAGACCGGGCAGGGCGTGCCGGAGCAGGGTATCCGGCCGCTGGCGGAGGAAGTGGCCGGTACCGATCTGGGCGATTTCTTCGACCTGGCCCTGTACCGCACCGAGGACCTGCCGCTGGAGGAACTGCTTGCCGAGCGCGGCGTTACCTTGAACTGGCGGGCCGCCGAAGGGCACGGCGACAATGGTGGCAAACCGGGTGGCAAACCGGGCGAAAAATCCGACCGCTCGCCGGTGCACCTGGGGGTGCGCGTGGCGGCGGACCCGGGCGGCGCCCGGGTGCAGGTGGCTTACGAGCAGGGCGCGGCAATGGCCGCCGGCCTGTCCGCCGGCGATGTGATCATCGCCGTGGACGGCATCAAGGTGGACGCGGGCTCGCTGGACACCGTCCTGGCCGGTTACAGCGAAGGTGAACGGGTGGAGGTGCACGCCTTCCGCCGCGACGAGCTGATGCGGTTCACCGTGGCGCTGGCACCGTCGGAGCCGACCACCGCCTGGCTGAGCATGGACGGCGACGAGCTCAACGATAAGGGCCGGGCCTGGTTGTTCAATCGCCGCTAAAGTACATGACCGAAACTTCATTACAGGATCTTTATCAACGTCTGCGGCAGGCCCGGGCCGGGGACCGGCCGCGCCTGAAAAAACGCCTGGACGGTCTGGCCCGGCGTTTCAGCGCCGGCGGTCGCGACCAGGTGGCCGCCGCCATCGAGCGCTCCGTGGCCGCCCGGGAACGCCGTCGTGGGTTACTGGCGGCGCCGCTGGAATGGCCGGACCTGCCGGTGGTACGCCATCGCGAGGAGCTGGCGGCGGCGATCCGCGATCACCAGGTGGTGGTGGTGGCCGGCGAAACCGGCTCCGGCAAGACCACCCAGCTGCCCAAGATCTGCCTGGAGCTGGGACGTGGCGTGGATGGCTACATCGGTCACACCCAGCCGCGTCGGCTGGCGGCCCGTTCGGTGGCGGCGCGGCTTGCCGAGGAGTTGCACACCCGGGTTGGCGAGAAGGTCGGCTACAAGGTGCGCTTCAGTGAGCAGGTCGGCGAGGACAGCCTGATCAAGCTGATGACCGATGGCATGCTGCTCAGCGAGATTCAGAACGACCGCTTCCTCCATCAGTACGACACTCTGATCATCGACGAGGCCCATGAACGCAGCCTCAATATCGACTTCCTGCTCGGTTACCTGAAACAACTGTTGCCGCGCCGTCCGGACCTGAAGGTAATCATTACCTCGGCGACCATCGATCATGAGCGCTTCGCCGAGCACTTCCACGGCGCGCCGGTGTTCGAGGTATCCGGGCGCACCTATCCGGTGGAGATCCGCTACCGCCCGCCGGAGGGCGATCGCGACCTGGGCCCCCAGGTGGAGGATGTGCTGCGTGAGATTCAGCGCGAGGAGCGCCGCGACGGCCCGCCAACAGCCCGGGACGTGCTGGTGTTTCTGAGCGGTGAGCGCGACATCCGCGACGTGCACCACCACCTCAAGCGCTGTGAGTTCCGCGACACGGAGCTGCTGCCGCTGTACGCGCGCTTGAGCGGCGCTGAACAGCAGCGGGTGTTCTCCGGCCACCGGGGGCGGCGGGTGGTGCTCAGTACCAATGTGGCGGAAACCTCCCTCACGGTGCCCGGCATTCGTTATGTGATCGACGCCGGCACCGCCCGCATCAGCCGCTACAGCGTGCATTCCAAGGTGCAGCGGTTGCCGGTGGAACCGGTGGCCCAGGCCAGCGCCAATCAGCGCGCCGGGCGCAGTGGCCGGCTGATGCCGGGCATCTGCTTCCGCCTCTACGATGAGGACGATTTCCTGCAGCGACCGGAATTCACCGATCCGGAAATCCAGCGCACCAATCTGGCGGCGGTGATCCTGCAAATGTCGGACCTGCGCCTGGGCGCGGTGGAGGACTTCCCGTTCATGGAACCGCCGGATGGCCGGCTGATTCGTGACGGTTACCGGCTGCTGGAGGAGTTGGGCGCCCTGGACGGCAAACGCAAGCCCACGCCCCTGGGGCGGCAACTGGCGCGCTTCCCCCTGGACCCGACCCTGGCGCGCATGGTGGTGGGTGGCGCCGACAAGAAGGCCCTGCGTGAGGTGCTGGTGATCGTCGCCGCCCTGGCGGTGCAGGACCCCCGCGAGCGGCCCCGGGACAAGCAGCAGCAGGCGGACCAGGCCCACCAGCCGTTCGAGGATAAGGACAGCGATTTCCTGTGGTTCCTTAACCTCTGGCAATGGACGGAGGAGCAGCGCGAGGCGCAGTCACGCAATCAGTTTGAAAAGACCCTGAAGAAAACCTTCCTGGCGCCGTCGCGCATGCGGGAGTGGCGCGATACCCATCGCCAGTTGTTGCTGCTGGCCCGGGAACAGGGCTGGACCCTGAACGCCGAGCCGGCGGAATACGAGGCTATTCACCGGGCCCTGCTCACCGGCCTGCTGGGCAATGTGATGCAGCGCGGCGAGGAGGGCGAATGGCTCTCCACCCGCAACCGCAAACCGCTGATCTGGCCGGGTTCCACCCTGAGCAAACGGGCGGGCAAGAAGAACGGCGCCCGCTGGCTGATGGCCGCCGAACAGGTTGAAACCAGCCGCTTGTTCGCCCGCTGCGTGGCGCGCATCGAGCCGCAATGGGTGGAACAGGAAGCGGCGCACCTGATCAAGCGCCAGTATTTCGAGCCGCACTGGTCGAAGAAACGCGGCTGTGTGATGGCCAAGGAACAGGTCAATCTGTTCGGCCTGATCCTGGCGTCCGGCCGGCGTGTTAACTACGGTCCCCTGGACCCGCCCCTGGCCCGGGAACTGATGATTCGCGAAGGTCTGGTGGACGGCCAGCTGACCCGCGAACCGCCATTCGTGAAGGCCAACCGGGAGCGCCTGGAACGGCTTGAGGACATGGAGCACAAGCTGCGCCGCCGCGACATCCTGGTGGACGAGGAAGCGCGGGTGGCGTTCTATGACCAGCGTTTGCCGGACGGGTTGTACACGCTTACCCACCTGGAAACCTGGTATCGCAAGGAAGCCAGCGAAGCGCAACGCCGGGCTCTGCTGATGGACGATGACTTCCTGCTCTCGCGCAGCCCGGACCTGCGCCAGGACGCCTTCCCCGACCAGCTCGACCTGGATGGCCTGACGCTGCCGCTGGAATACAGCTTCGAACCCACCGGCGACACCGACGGCGTGACCCTGGTGGTGCCGGTGGCGGCCCTGGATCAGGTGCCGGAGGAGCGCCTGGACTGGCTGGTGCCCGGCTTGCTGCGCGAGAAGCTGGAGGCGCTGATCCGCGGCCTGCCCAAGGCGCGCCGCCGGCATTTCGTGCCGGTGCCGGATTACGTGGAGGCGTTGATGGAATCCCTGGCGCCGGATCGGCCGCTGCTGCCGGCCATGACCCGGGAACTGCAGCGCATGACCGGCGTGCGGGTGGAGCAGGAAGAATGGCCGGTGGAACGGATTCCCGACTACCTGCGCATGAACCTGCGGCTGGTGGACGGCGACGGCGCCACTCTGCGTGAGGGCCGTGATCTGGCGGCGCTGCGGCGCGCCTTCGCCGACCAGGTGCAGGCCGCCGCCGAGACCGCCGGCCAGCGCGAGCCGGACCCGGAAGGCCGGGACTGGTGTTTCGCCGAGCTGCCGGACAGCGAGGAGGTGGCGCAGGGCGGGGTGCGGTTGCGTTACTTCCCGGGGCTGGAGGATGGCGGCGAGACCGTGGCCCGGCGCCGCTGGTCCGATGCCGATGACGCCGCCTGGCACCACGGCTATGGGTGCGCCCGCCTGGCGCTGCTGGCCCTGGGCGATCAGGTGCGTGCCCTGAAACGCTTCGCCGGCCAGCAGCCGGGCTTCCAGAAGCTCAAGGCGGACAAGTCGGAACTGGGCCGGCGGGGCCTGGAGCGGGTACTGCTGCGCATCGCCGCCGACCATTTCCGTTTCCATTCCGAGCCGGTGCGTGCCGAGGCGGACTGGCGCGCTCGTTTCGATACCGGGCGCGGGGACTTCGTGGCCGCCGCCGAGAACGCCCTGGGCGAATACGGTCGGCTGTTCGCGGCTTACCGGGGCGTGATGGGCCGTCTGGAGAAGAACTTTCCGCTCGCCTGGGCCCATGCCCACCGGGACCTGAAAACCCAGCTCGCCGACCTGTTCGGCGATGATTTTCCGCTGGCGGTGGAGGCGGACTGGCTGAGCGAATACCCCCGCTACCTGGCGGCGCTGGAACAGCGCCTGGAAAAACTCAGCGGCCAGGCCGGCCGCGACCGGGCCCTGGTGGCGGAACTGGAGGATTTTCAGGAACGCTACCGGCGCCGCGCCGGTGATACGCCGGCCTGGCGGCAACCGCCCCCGTTGCGGCTGTTCCGCTGGATGATCGAGGAATACCGGGTGAGTCTGTTCGCCCAGCCCCTGGGTACCAGGGTGACGGTGTCCGCCAAGCGGCTCAACAAGCAGTGGGAAGCCTGTTGAGTGAGGCTGGATTCGCGGCTGAAGCCGCTCCTAAGGCACATTCAACGCGCCAGGAGCGACCAACGCTGTAGGCGCGACTTCAGTCGCGATCCGGTTTATGGCCTTTGCGCCGGACCTGTCATATCCGGATAATTGACCTATTTACTGTCGCGGCGCTCTACTTTTCGGAGCGCCCTTTGCGCGAGGACAGGCTTGTGACCCATTCCGTAGTAATCAGCGGTACCGGACTCTGGACGCCGGAGCAATCGATCACCAACGACGAGCTGGTGGCGTCGTTCAATGAGTACGTGGACCGCTACAACCGCCGCCACGCGGCGGCCATCGAAGCCGGGGAGATGGACGCCCTGACGCACTCCAACAGCGCTTTCATCGAAAAGGCCTCGGGGATCAAGCAACGCTTCGTGCTCGATAAGGAAGGCATCCTCGACCCGGATCGCCTGTGTCCCACCATCCCCGAGCGTGGCGACGACGAGATTTCCGTGCAGGCGGAAATCGCCGTCAAGGCCGCGCGTCAGGCCCTCGACAATGCCGGCCTCACCGCCGACGACCTGGACGCGGTGCTGGTGGCCTGCTCCAACATGCAGCGCGCCTACCCGGCCATGGCGGTGGAAGTGCAGGCCGCCCTGGGCATGAATCACGGCTGGGGCTATGACATGAACGTGGCCTGCTCCAGCGCCACCTTCGGCATTCAGACCGGGGTCGACGCGATTCGCAACGGCTCCGCCCGCCGCGTGCTGATGGTCAACCCGGAAATCTGCTCCGGCCACCTGGCCTGGGAAGACCGCGACTGCCACTTCATCTTCGGCGACGTGAGTACCGCGGTGATTCTGGAGCGCGCCGAGGACGCCACCAGCGCCAATCAATGGGAAGTGCTGGGCACACGGCTACAGACCAAATTCTCCAACAACATCCGCAACAACTTCGGTTTCCTCAACCGCGCCGCGCCGGATGGCGTTGGCGCCCGCGACAAGCTGTTCCGCCAGGAAGGCCGCCGGGTGTTCAAGGAGGTTTGCCCGATGGTGGCCGAGCAGATCACCTCCCACCTTGGTGATCTGGAGGTGCCGGTGGAACAGGTCAAGCGCATGTGGCTGCACCAGGCCAACCTGAACATGAATGAGTTCATCGCCCGCCGGGTGTTGGGTCGCGAGGCCAGTCGCGAGGAAGCGCCGGTGATTCTGGACGACTACGCCAACACCAGCTCCGCCGGTTCCATCATCGCTTTCCACAAGCACAACGCCGACCTGCCGGCGGGTACCAAGGGCGTGATCTGCTCCTTCGGCGCCGGCTATTCGATCGGCAGCGTGGTGGTCGACCGGGTGAAATAAAGCGCCGTTTTCGTGGATCTCCACGTAACCTTTACCCGGTCCGTGCATCCATGGGTGGCGTGGCGCTGAAAAATGGCGCCACGCGACACAATAATGTTCATACATCCGGAAGCACTACCGTTTTCAGGAGATCCATCATGGCTAAGCAAAGCAAACTGAATCCTTTCGCCGTCACCCTGGGCGCCGCCGTGGTCGCCTCGGCCATGTCCGTGCCGGCCGTGCAGGCCGCCGAGAACCCGTTCGGCGCCACCGACCTGGCCAGTGGCTATCAGCTCGCCGATAACCACGGCAAGGACGCCGAGGGCAAATGCGGTGACGATAAATCCACCGAGGGCAGCTGCGGCGGCGACAAGTCCTCCGAAGGCAGCTGCGGCGGCCAGGGCTGATCCCGGAGCCGAATGATGACGGCTTTCCCCGTGACCGGCACCGGTCTGGGGTTGCGGCGGGCCCTGATGGGCCCGCTGTCCAATACCCCGGCTCCGCCGCTGGATTTTCTGGAAGTGGCGCCGGAGAACTGGATTCCCATGGGCGGGCGGTTGGGCCGTGATTTCCGTGCCCTTACCGAACGCTTTCCGTTCGTCACCCATGGCTTGAGCCTGTCCCTGGGCGGCCCCGAGCCACTGGACTTCGAACTGCTCGGCCATATCAAGGCGTTTCTCGCCGAGCACCGCATCCGCGCCTACACCGAGCATCTCAGTTACTGCGGCGACCACGGTCATCTCTATGATCTGATGCCGATCCCGTTCACCGAGGAAGCGGTGCGCTACGTGGCGGACCGCATCCGCCGGACGCAGGATTTTCTTGGCCAGCGCATCGCCGTCGAGCACGTCAGTTACTACGCCGCGCCGCCGGTGCGCGAAAGCGCCGCTCTCGGCGAGCTGGAGTTCGTGCGCGCGGTGCTCGAGGAGGCTGACTGCGGCTTGCTGCTGGACGTGAACAACGCCTACGTGAATGGCGTCAACCATGGCTACGACGCCGCCGATTTCATTCGCGGCCTGCCCGGTGAGCGGATTTTCTACGTGCACGTGGCCGGCCATTTCGATGAAGCCGAGGACCTCAAGGTGGACACCCATGGCGCGCCGGTGATCGATCCGGTGTGGCGCCTGCTGGAGGTGGCCTATGAACACTTCGGCGTGCTGCCAACCCTGCTGGAGCGGGATTTCAATTTCCCGCCCTTCGATACCCTGTGCGACGAGCTGCGCCGCATCGGAGATATCCAGGGGCGTCACGGCGGCGCCGCCACGGCGATCCGGAGCGCCTGATGGAACCGGAATTCCAGCGCATCCAGAGACGCTTCGCCGCCCATCTGCGTGATCCCGAGCGCCACCCGGCGCCGGAGGGCATCGAGGAGCGCCGCCTGGCGATCTACCGCACTCTGTTTTTCAACAACATCAACGGCTTTCTGGAGAAGGGCTTCCCGGTGCTGCGCGCCCTGTACGCCGATCACGACTGGCGCCGGCTGGTGCGTGCCTTTTTCGACGGTCACCGCAGCGCTTCACCCTACTTTCTCGATATCCCGGGGGAGTTCGTGCGTTTCCTCGACGAGGAATACAGCGCCCTCGCCAGTGATCCGCCGTTCCTGGTGGAGCTGGCCCACTACGAGTGGATGGAAGTGGTGATCGATACTCGCCAGGATACCCGGCCCACCGGCAACCTGCGCCCGGAGGGCGACCTGCTGCGTGGCGTGCCCTGCCTGTCACCGCTGCACGCGGTGCTGCAGTACCGCTGGCCGGTGCATCGCATCGGCCCGGATTACCGGCCCGGGACGCCGCCGGAGCAGCCGGTGTGGTTGCTGGTCTACCGCGACCAGGAGGAGCGGGTGGCGTTCATGGAGATCAACGCGGTGACCGCCCGCCTGCTGGCCCTGATCGAGGCCCATCCGTCGTTGAGCGGCGCCGGGGTGCTGGCGTTGCTGGCGGAGGAAATGGCGCACCCTGATCCGCGAGCGGTGCGTGATTTTGGCGCCGAGCTGTTGGCGGGCCTGCGCCAGCGCGGCCTGATTCTGGGGACATGGCTCACGGAACCCGCATGAGTGGCGGTGGGGCGGTTGCTCTCCGTGCCGCCGGGGCCGCTATAATGCGCCGACCCTGACGTTTAAGAAGGACACCGCCGTGCGTGTATGGATATTCGCCCTTTTGTGGGCCTCCCTGGCTGGCTGCGCCCATTCCCCGGCCGAGATGGACCCGGCGCCGGGCGAAAACCGCGAGCGGCCAGTGGCGGACGACGCCATGACCGGCCAGGCGGCGGTGGCCGCCGAGGACGACGACTGGGGCGAGGATTCCACGCCGTTTTCCCGGGGCAATGCCGGGCAGTTCGAGGAACGCGACCCCTGGGAAGGCTTCAACCGCAAGATCTTCGGCTTCAACGACTTCGTCGATCGCTATGCCATCAAGCCCGCCGCCAAGGGCTACCGCTGGATCACTCCGCAATGGCTGGACGACACCGTGACCCGCTTCTTCAGCAACCTGGGTGACATCGGAGACAGCGTCAATTACGTGCTGCAGTGGCGCTGGGGCGAAGCCGGCAACAACCTGGGCCGGTTCACCGTCAACACCACCCTGGGCATCGCCGGCCTGTTCGATGTGGCCAGCAGAATGGACCTGAACAACTCGGACACCAACCTGGACGTGACCCTGGGGCGCTGGGGCGTGCCCTCCGGGCCCTACCTGGTGCTGCCGATCCTGGGGCCTTCCACGGTGCGTGATACCGGCACGCTGTACCCAAGCGCTTACCTGTGGCCGCCCACCTATATCGAGGATGACCTGACCCGCTACGGCGTGGCCGCCCTGTACGGCGTCGATCTGCGCGCCGACCTGCTGGATCTGGAGCGCAACATCGTCGGCGACCGCTATACCTTTATTCGCAACGCCTATTTGCAGCGCCGCCTGGTGCAGGTCGAAGGCGAGGACGCGGCGACCCCGGCGCTGCCGGACGAGGACCCGGAGCTGGAAAGCAACGACGGCTGGTGATTGCCGCCCGATCTTCGGGCGTCCTGCATCGGTAGGAGCGGCTGGGCGGTATTTCGTTTCAGCCGCGATCATGGGTGGTGCCGTCTTCATCGCGACTGAAGTCGCTCCTACAGCCGCGCGGGACGTTACCTCGAAGCGTCTCGTCGTGGTCCCCCTTCCGGGAAAGCCGGGTGAGCCTTATTGCTCGCTCAGGGCGGCGAGCTTGCCGCGAATGAAGTCTCCGTGGGAGACGTACAACAACTCGGAGACGCGGCGGATCAAGTGCTCCTCGTGCTGGTCCGCCTTGCCGTCGGCGGCGGCGATGGCCCACATGTCGTAAACCAGCCGCACCCGGGTTTCCGGGTCCCAGCGCTCGCGCAGAGGCCGGGTGAACTCGAACAGATCGGTGGCTTCGTCCAGGCGGGTTCGCAGCTCCGAGAGGATGTCCCGCATTTCATCCTCGTCCAGCCGCCAGTGGCGGCGTACCGCCTCCAGCAACAGTTGTTCCTCGCTCTCATCCACCTCGCCGTCGGCGCGCGCCACCTCCATGAGCAGGGCGGCGGCGGCACGGTGCAGGTCCAGGGTGGTGGTTTCGGTGGCCGTCTCCGTGGACGGGAACAGGCGGGCCAGCCATTTCACGCGGCGATCTCCTCCTCGGTGAGCAGTTGCTCCAGGGCCCGCTGGTCGGCGGCGAAGCGGCGGATGCCGTCACTGAGCAGATCGCAGGCCATGGGGTTCTCATTCAATGACCAACGGAACGCGGCTTCGTTCACTGGCTGCCAGTCGCCGTCCGGCTCCACCTCGGAGGCGTCCAGGCGCCGCTCCAGCTCACCCGGGTCCTGGCCCAGTTCGTCGAGCAGCGCCGGGCTGATGGTAAGCCGGTCGCAACCGGCCAGCGCCTCGATTTCAGCCGCGTTGCGGAAGCTGGCGCCCATCACGATGGTCTCCAGACCACGTGCCTTGAGAAGCTGGAAGATGCGGCGTACCGATTGCACGCCCGGGTCCTGGTCGATGTGGTTGATCTCCAGACCCTGCTTCACGTGCCAGTCCCGGATGCGCCCCACGAACGGTGAAATCAGCGTGGCGCCGGCCTCGGCCGCGGCCAGGGCCTGCTCCACGGAGAACACCAGAGTCAGGTTGCAATGGATGCCTTCCTCCTCCAGTACCCGGGCGGCCTGAATGCCTTCCCAGGTGGCGGCGGCCTTGATCAGCACCCGGTCGCCGCTCACGCCCAGCTCCCGATACAGCGCCATCAGCCGGCGCGCTTTCTCCACCGTGGCGACACTGTCGAACGACAGGCGCGCGTCCACCTCCGTGGAGATCAGGCCAGGGATGTGCTCCAGCACCGCCTGGCCGGCGACGCAGGCGAAGGCGTCGCAGCACCAGGCCAGATCATCGCCGTGGCCCATTTCCCGCGCCAGTTCCCGGGCTTCGTCGAGCAGGTGGCGGTAACGTTCATCGCGGGCGGCGGCCAGCAGCAGCGAAGGGTTGGTGGTGGCGTCGTGGGGCCGCAGTTCGGCGATGCGGTCCAGATCGCCGGTATCCGCCACTACCGTGGTCCATTGTTCCAGTTGTTCGCGTTTGCTTGTCATACAGCACCTTCCGATTTGGTTTGCCCGCGTCAATTCAGGGATGTTCAGGATGCAGCATAGCCAAGGGCGCGCTCGCCCAAAAGAGCCAGGGCTTCCTCGTAAACCCGGGGAGTGGCGTCCGGCTTGTGGGCGTTCTCGCTGAGATGGCGCCGGTAGGCGCGGGCGCCGGGTATCGCCTGGAACAGGTTGAGCGCGTGGCGCAGCACATGCTTGGGGTGCACCCCGGCGGCGTAACGCCGCTCCAGATAGGGCAGGAACGCCTCCGCCACCGCCATGCGGTCCGGCGCCGGGCCGTTGTCGCCAAACACGCGCATGTCCACGTCGGCCAGGAACCAGGGGTTCATATAGGCTTCCCGGCCCACCATCAAACCATCCACCTGATCCAGGTGGCCGAGCATGCCGTCGATGTCCTTGAGCCCGCCGTTGAGAATGATCTCCAGGTGCGGGAAGTCCCGCTTGATGGCGTAGGCGCGCTCGTGGATCAGCGGCGGGATGTCCCGGTTCTCCTTCGGCGAAAGCCCGTCGAGAATCGCCTTGCGGGCATGGATGGTGAGGCTACGGCAGCCGGCGGCGTCCATGTGGGCCACGAAACGATGCAGAAAAGCGTAGTCGTCCTGATCGTCGATGCCGATGCGCGTCTTCACCGTCACCGGCACGTCGGTGACGGCGGCCATGGCTTCCACGCAGCGGGCCACCTGCTCCGGCTCGGCCATCAGCACGGCGCCGATCTTGCCCTGCTGCACGCGGTCCGACGGGCAGCCCACGTTCAGGTTGATTTCGTCGTAGCCGAAATCCGCGCACACCCGCGCCGCCTCGGCGAGCTGGCCGGGGTCGCTGCCGCCTAACTGCACCGCCAGGGGGTGTTCGGCGGCGTCGAAGCCGAGCAGTTTTTCCCGGTCGCCGTGGATCACCGCCGGCGCCACCACCATCTCCGTGTAGAGCAGAGTGCGGCGGGTGATCAGGCGGGCCAGATAACGAAAATCACGGGTCGTGTACGCCATCATCGGGGCGATGGACAGACGCCGGGACAGGGTCGCCGGGGCGGGTGTGAGAGCAGGGGAGTTGGACATGGCGGCATTATCGCACGGCGGCGGCGATCCCGGAAAACCGCCAACGTAAAATACCTCAACAAGAGTATATTCGTGTAAAACCGCCTTGCCGCGATGCCGCGCTTTGTCTTTCATGGAATCACCAAACACGAAGCAGGGAGAATAACCATGTTGGGATGGAGTCTGATTTTTCTGGTTGTCGCGATCATTGCCGGGGTACTGGGTTTCGGTGGTATCGCGGGTACGGCGGCGGGCATCGCCAAAATTCTGTTCGTGGTGTTCCTGGTGATCTGGATCGTCAGCCTGGTGGTTGGCCGCCGCTGACGGGTCGGCATCGCCCGGCGGCGTGTCCGCCCGCCGGGCTTGTGCTGACGGCACCAGCGGCTTGTGCTGATAGCGCCGGCGGCTTGTGCTGATAAGAAGGCGCGTATCTTCTACAATACGCGCCTTTCTTATATTCCGGCCACGGAGTCAGCATGACCGTTCGTACCCGGGTGGCGCCTTCGCCCACCGGTGACCCCCATGTGGGCACCGCCTATATCGCCTTGTTCAACCTCTGCTATGCCCGCCAGCACGGCGGTCAGTTCATTCTGCGCATCGAGGACACCGATCAGAGCCGGTCCACGGACGCTTCGGAGCAGGCGATCCTGGATTCGCTGCGCTGGCTGGGCCTGAACTGGGACGAGGGCCCGGACGTGGGCGGCCCCCACGGCCCTTACCGGCAAAGCGAGCGCGCCGCCATCTACCGGGAGCACGCCGAGCGGTTGCTGGCCGACGGCCACGCCTTCAAGTGCTTCCGCACCGCCGAGGAGCTGGACGAACTGCGCGCCGCCCTCAAGGAAGCCGGCGAGAACCGTGCCCTCAAGCCCGAGGACCTGGAGCTGGCCGCCGACGAACAGGCGCGTCGGGAGGAGCAGGGCGCGCCCTACGTGATCCGCATGCGCGTGCCCCGGGATGGCCGTTGCCAGGTGGAGGATCAGTTGCGCGGCACCGTGGAGCTGGACTGGGCCCTGGTGGACGCGCAAATCCTGCTGAAATCCGATGGCATGCCCACCTACCACCTGGCCAACGTGGTGGACGATCATCTGATGGGCATTACCCATGTGATCCGTGGTGAGGAATGGCTTAACTCGGCGCCCAAGCACAAGCTGCTGTACCAGTACTTCGGCTGGGAGATGCCGGTGTTGTGCCACATGCCGCTGCTGCGTAACCCGGACAAGTCCAAGCTCAGCAAGCGCAAGAACCCCACCAGCATCAACTTCTACCGGCGCATGGGTTATATGCCCGAGGCGGTGGTGAACTACCTGGGCCGCATGGGCTGGTCGATGCCTGATGAGCGCGAGCGCTTCACCCTGGATGAGATGCAGGCGGCGTTCGACATTCAAAGGGTGTCCCTGGGCGGGCCGGTGTTCGACGTGGAGAAGCTGAGCTGGCTCAACGGCCAGTGGCTGCGCGATCTGTCCGACGAGGAGTTTCTGCAACAGTTGGTGGGTTGGGCCTTCAATCGCGACTACGCGATGAAGGTGCTGCCCCATATCAAGCAGCGGGTGGAAACCTTCGGTGAGGTGGTGGACAAAGCCGGCTTCTGTTTCGCCGGGCAGGTCAGTATCGACGAGTCGGACTTCGAGCATCCCAAATACGACATCGACACCCAGAAGCGCTGGCTTCAGTTCTTCCTGTGGGCCTGCGAAGCACAGCGCGACTGGACCCGGGACCGGCTGTTCGCCGACGCCAAGGCTCTGGCCGACGCGGTGGAGGTGAAGATCAAGGATTTCCTGTTCCCGGTGTTCGTGGCGGTCGCCGGCACCAGCGCCAGTTTCTCGGTGGTGGACAGTATGGAACTGCTCGGCTCGGACATCAGCCGCGCCCGTCTGCGTCACGCCATCGAGGTGCTGGGCGGGGTGTCCAAGAAGCAGACCAAGAAGCTGGAAAAGGAATTTGGTTCACTTTTTCAGCAAACCGGTTAAGGGATGAACAGACGGACACATCGGCGTCAAAAACCGCTGGAGAGTGCTTGACAGGTAAGGGTCGCTGCGTAAAATACGCGGCTCCACACAGGGCATGACCCGGTGGGACAAGTTTGGGGCCATAGCTCAGCTGGGAGAGCGCAACACTGGCAGTGTTGAGGTCGGCGGTTCGATCCCGCCTGGCTCCACCAAAAACGTCCCCTTCGTCTAGTGGCCTAGGACACCGCCCTTTCACGGCGGTAACAGGGGTTCGACTCCCCTAGGGGACGCCAAATAAAAAGGCCCCGGCTCGACAGAGCCGGGGCCTTTTTATTTGGCGTTTCACCTCTGGGGGGTGAGCCGCGACCGAAGCACCGCTTCGCAGCGCGGCGAACGCCCGGCCAGGGATGGCCGGGCAGGGCGTTCTGGAGGGCACGGCGTCTCGCCAGGGACGGCCGCTCCGGTTTCTCCATGGCGCGTCAATCGCCCAGCACCCGCGCCACGGCGCCCCCGATGTCCGCTTCCAGCCAGAAATCCCCCGTTATCCCGTCTTCATCGCCGGGCCGGTATTTTCCGGTCTTCACCAGACAGCCTTGCAGCCCGGCGTCCAGGGCCCCCTGAACGTCGCTGGCGGCGTCGTCGCCGATCATCATCACCCGGTCCGCGGGCAGGCCCAGGCTGTCCACGGCTTGGTCGAAGAAGGCCCCGGCGGGTTTGCCGGTGACCGTGGCGGTGCGGTCCGCGGCGTACTCCAGGGCCCGCACGAACGGACCGGCGTCCAGGTGCAGGCCGTCGTCCAGTTGGAAGTGCCGGTTCACGCCCATGGCCACCAGTTCGGCGCCGTCGTGCAGCAAGCGGAACGCCCGGTCCAGGTTGGCGTAGGTAAAGTCGTCCGCGGCGTCGCCGATCAGCACCGCGTCCGGGTCTTCGCCGGACAGGTCACTGAAATCGTCGCGCAGATCCGGGTGGATCAGGCACCAGGGGCGGAAACCGCGTGCCTTGAGCCAGTCGTGGGCGGCCCGGGGCGCGGTGAACAACTGGTCCGGATCGATCAGGAAGCCCCGCTGGCGCAGGTCATCAAGCAGTTGGGCGTGGCTCCGGCGAGAGGTGTTGGTGACGAAACGCACCGGCAGGCCGGCGCGGCGCAGCCGTTGCAGGGCCTCAAGGGCGCCGGGCAGGGCGCGCGGGCCCTGGTAAAGCACGCCGGACAGGTCCAGCAGCAGAGCATCGGGCAGGGTATCGGACATGGTGACGGCGACCCCGGGTCGCTGAAACAGTGCTTTTAGCCTAGGCGTCCGTGGCGCCGCCGGCAAGGCGCCGGATGGTCAGTACATGGGCGATCCGCTCGCCGTCCCAGACGTATTCATAGTGGGTCGCGGGGGTGACCGCCTCGATCAAATGGGGGGAGAGCAGGGCGAAACAGAGGGCGCGCTGGTGGCGTACCGAGCCATAGGCCAGGCCATGCTCATCGGCGGCGCGCAGGGCGCGGCCCAGCTGGCGCGCGACGCCATAGTCGTCCGGGTCGTGCCAACCACGGTCGTCCCGGTACGGGGTGTGGATGTCCCGCAGGCGGGCGCTGAACCGTACCCGCAGCCCGCGCATCACGATGCGGTCGTACTTGAGGCCGGGTACGTTGCGGAAATAGCGTTCCTGGTGGTAGCGGGTTTCGGCGATGGCGGTGGCCATGCGCTCGGCGCAGTAGAACACGCCGTACTCGCCGTCGGAGAAACGGGAGCCCCGGGGGCTCAGATGGACGAACGGGCCGAGGGCATAGTTACAGCCGGGAATGCCCCAGGGACGGCGGGCTTCCGGCACCAGATGAAGCTCGCCCACCTGCATTTGCAGGCGGGGATTGGTTAGCGCCTGGACCGCGTAGAGCGCCTCGAAATCGTCCTGGTCGGCGACGTCGTCAAAGATATGGATGGGCGGGTACTTGCCGTTGACCAGCCGGTAGGCGTCCTGGTGCCGGCAGTCGCGCAGGGGCAGGGCCGACCACTCGCTCACCACTGGCCTCCGCGCAGACTGTCCAGTTGACGGTGCACCTCGTAAAGGCTGGCCACCCGACCGTTGCTCATCACGTCCATGGGGCTGGCGCCGTTGAAGAACGGGTTGTGGTTGGGCAGCCGCACGAAGCCGTAGACGTTCTCCCGGTTGCCGAACAGGGTGCGCAACGCCTGGTGGATATTGAGCAGATAGCTCAGGCGTTCCAGCAGATCGTTGCCGATGCGGGCGCTGTCCGGGCGGCTCTGGTATTTGTGCAGGGTGGAGCGGCCGACGCCGAGCAGCGCCATCTTTTCCTTCTCGCTGCACTGCCAGTGGTCGAGAAGGCGCAGCACGGCGCGTAGCGCGGCGTGGCGGGCGCGGTCGTCGAGGGGCTGTTCGATGGGGGCGATGGCCGGTTGCATGGCGGTAGCTCCTGGATGTTTTGTCCATAATAGGATGAAAGACATTTAAAAGTCCACAAATGGACATGAAGACTGTGAAAAACTGTTCAACACCGTGGAATGGCGAAACCCGCCGCGCCGGGCCGGGTCCTTGTTAGCGATACGAGGCGTTACCGAGACCAGAACAAGGGAGAAGGGAAGTGCGAGCATTGTTGTGGCTGGCGTTGTTGGGGCTGGTATTGCCGGCCAGCGGTCCGCTTTGGGCCAGGGATTACACCTGGGTGGATGCCCATCTGCATTACGTGGACTTCATGCAGGAAAGCGACGGCGCGGACGCCATGTTCCAGGCCATGGACGAGGCGGGTGTGGATCAGGCCTGGCTGTTTGGCCTGCCGGTGGTCAAGAAGTGGGAGCAGAACGCGCCGCGCCGGCCCCGTTATTATCTGGGCGACGAGGCACCTCTGTACTATTACAGCGCCACCGACGACATCGTCGCCCGGGCGATCCTCGAACTGCCGGAGGAGCGCCGCCGGCGGCTGGTGCCGTTCATCAGTGGCTTCAACCCCACCGACCTGAACGCCGCCCGTCAGGTGGAGCGGCTGATCGAGCGTTACCCGGGGCTGTGGCGGGGCATCGGCGAGGTGATCACCCGTCACGACGATCTGACCGCCCTCACCAATGGGGAAACACCGCGCGCCAACCACCCGGCTCTGATGAAGATTTACAAGGTGGCCGGCCGTCATGACCTTCCGGTGTTGCTGCACAGCAATTTGACCTCCCTGCGGGAGGAAACGCCGATCTATCTGGAAGAATTGGAAGCGGCGCTCAAGGCCCATCCGGACACCCGTTTCGTGCTCGCCCACGCCGGCACCAGTGGCGGCGTGGAGAAACGCCAGGCGCCTCTGGATACGCTGCCGGCGATCATCCGGGCGCTGCTGGACCGCTACGACAATCTGTACGTGGATCTGTCCTGGAGTGTGCGCGAGCACTATCTGCTGGATGACGACCGGCCGAGCCGGGTTTGGTTGTCATTGATCAAGGATCACCCCGACCGTTTCACGCTGGGCACGGATCTGGTGGGGCATTTCGACAGTATGAAGAAGATTCTGGACGCCTACCGGCCGTTGTTGGATGCCCTGCCGGAGGACACCGCCCAGGCGTTGGCCCGGGACAATGCCCGGGCGCTGGTGCCGGAGCAGGGCGCCCTGCCGGAGGGTTAGTCGCGGTCCCGGCGCAGGCGGCGCAGCAGGCTGGAGGTGTCCCAGCGGCCGCCGCCCATGGCCTGAACCTCCTTGTAGAACTCGTTGATCAGGGCGGTGGCGGGCAGGCTGCTGCCCTGGCGGGTGGCTTCCGCCAGGCAGATATCCAGGTCCTTGCGCATCCAGTCCACCGCGAAGCCATGGTCGTACTCATCGGCCAGCATGGTCCGATGGCGGTTGATCAGTTGCCAGGAACCGCCGGCGCCGGCGCCGATCACCTGCATGGCTTTTTCCACGTCCAGGCCGGCGTCGCGGGCAAACGATATTGCCTCCGCCACCCCCTCGATCACGCTGGCCACGCAGATCTGGTTGGCCATTTTGGTGAGCTGGCCCTGGCCCGCCGGTCCCATGTGCACCACGCTTTTGCCGTAATGGTCGAGGATCGGCGCCAGCCGCTCGAAGGTGGCGTCGTCGGCGCCGCACATGATCGATAACTGGCCGTTCTCCGCTCCTTGCTGGCCGCCGGAGACCGGCGCGTCCATGAAGCGCGCGCCTTTTTCCCGGCAGGCGGCGTCCAGGGTCCGGGCCATGGCGGCGCTGGCGGTGGTGTGATCCACCAGCACGGCCCCTTTGGCAAGGCCGTGCACGCAGCCGTTGTCCTCCAGGGTAACCTGACGCAGGTCATTGTCGTTACCCACGCACACGAACACCAGATCGGCGCCGTGGGCGGCCAGGGCCGGGGTGCGGGCCTGCTGGCCTCCGTATTCCCGTGCCCAGCGCAGCGCCTTGTCCTCGCTGCGGTTGTAGACGGTGACGTCGAGCCCGGCCCGGGCCAGGTGCCCGGCCATGGGGTAGCCCATGTTGCCCAGGCCGATAAAGGCGGCGGTGGTCATAACGTTACTCCTGAGTCTCGGTGAGAGGCAGCACGGCGAAGCTGTCACGGGTGAGGCTGCCCAGATAAAGCCGCTGGCCGTGCTGCTCCACGCTGGTGATGGGCGCGAAGGCGTCCTCGGCGCGGTGTTGCAGGTTGTGGGTTACCTGGCCGTTCTCGTCCAGGCCCAGCACGAAGGCGTGGCGGGCCGGCTGCGGCTGCATGAAGGCGGGCAGGCGGAACACCACTTTGCGCAGCAGCGGCTTGTCGGCCATGGCATCCAGGGCGCCGTTGCGGGGTGCGAACAGGGCTACCCAGAAGGTACCGTCGCCATTGCTGGAAACACCGTCCGGGATGCCGGGCAGGTTGTCGAAGAAGACATCGTGCTCGCCGGCGTGCTCACCGCGCAGCCAGTAGCGGATCACGTTGTAGCTGCCGGTCTGGGTGACGACCACGAAATCCTCGTCGCCGGACAGGGCCACGCCGTTGGCGAACTGCAGGTCGTCGATCAGCACCGTGGTGGCGCCGGACGCCGGGTCGAATTTGAGAAAGCGGCCATGGCCGCCATGCTCGATGATGTCGTCGCGGGCATGCATGGCGGGGCCGAACTTGCTGGAGGCATCGGTGAAATAAATGGTGCCGTCGGAGGCCACGTCCACGTCGTCGGTGAAGCGGAAGGGCACGCCGTCGGCGCCGTCGGTAAGCACCTCGATGCGACCGGAACCCGGCGTCACCCGCAGCAGGCCGCGATAACCGTCGGCCACCACCAGGCTGCCATCCGGGGCGAAGTCCAGGCCCAGGGGACGGCCCTCGGTGTTGGTGATCAGGTCCGGATGCTCGCCACGCGGATCGAAGCGCACCAGGCGACCGTCCTGGTAACCCACATAAAGGTTGCCGTCGGCGTCGATGGCCACGTCCTCGGGGCCGGTGCCCTGGCCACGGGCCAGTCGCCGCGCCGCCGCCAGCCGTTCGTTGACCGCGTAGTCGCCTTCCAGCGCCGGGGCCTCCGGAGCGTCCCAGGCCACCGGTTCGATCGGCACGGGCCAGAACAGCAGGTAAGCGGCCAGGGCGGCGACGATCAGCAGCGCGATGATTTTTTTCATTGTGATTTCCTATGGGCCTGATCCAAAAAAACAAGCCAGAAGTGTAGGTATTCGCCGGGCATAAAAAAAGGCCGCCCGGAGGCGGCCTTTCTGATCGGACGACGGGCGCTTATTTGCGCTCGTTGAGCGGCACCAGGGTGCGCTCGGTCTCGCCGGTGTAGAGCTGGCGGGGACGGCCGATCTTGTAGGGATTGGAAATCATCTCGTTCCAGTGCGCCACCCAGCCCACGGTGCGGGACAGGGCGAAGATCACAGTGAACATGGAGGTCGGGATGCCGATCGCCTTGAGAATGATCCCGGAGTAGAAGTCCACGTTCGGGAACAGCTTCTTCTCTTTGAAGTACGGGTCGCTCAGGGCGATTTCCTCGAGCTTCATGGCAAGCTCGAGCTTGGGATCGTTGACGCCCAGCTCGTTGAGCACCTCATGACAGGATTCGCGCATCACGGTGGCGCGCGGGTCGTAGTTCTTGTAAACCCGGTGGCCGAAGCCCATCAGCTTGAACGGATCGTTCTTATCCTTCGCCTTGGCGACGTACTTCTCGATCTGGCTGACGTCGCCGATCTCGTCGAGCATGTTCAGCACCGCTTCGTTGGCACCGCCGTGGGCGGGGCCCCACAGGGCGGAAATGCCGGCGGCGATGCAGGCGAACGGGTTGGCGCCGGAGGAGCCCGCCAGACGCACCGTGGAGGTGGAGGCGTTCTGCTCGTGGTCGGCGTGCAGGATGAAGATCTTGTCCATGGCCCGCGCCAGGGTGGGGCTGACCTGGGTTTCCTCGCACGGATTGCCGAACATCATGTGCAGGAAGTTTTCCGCGTAGCCGAGGTCGTTACGGGGGTACATCAGCGGTTGGCCGAGGCCGTATTTGTAGCACATGGCCGCGATGGTGGGCATCTTCGCGATCAGCCGGAAGGCGGTTACCTCACGGTGTTCGGGATTGGTGATGTCCAGCGAGTCGTGGTAGAAGGCGGACAGCGCGCCGACCACGCCGCACATGATCGCCATGGGATGGGCGTCACGGCGGAAGCCGTTGAAGAAATTGCGAATCTGCTCGTGCACCATGGTGTGGTTCTTCACGGTGCCGACGAATGCCTCTTTCTGCTCGGCATTGGGCAGTTCGCCGTTGAGCAGGAGGTAGCACACCTCAAGGTAATCGGACTTGGCGGCCAGTTCCTCGATGGAGTAGCCCCGGTGCAGCAGCTTGCCGACTTCACCGTCGATGTAGGTGATCTTGGATTCGCAGGAGGCGGTGGACGTAAAGCCCGGGTCGAAGGTAAACAGGCCGTTGGCGGTCAGGGAGGAAACGTCGATCTCTTCGCGGCCCAGGGTGGGCGTCAGGATCGGCAATTCCAGATCGTCGCGGCCCTCTACCTTGAGAATGGCTTTCTTCTCGGTCATGGGAATTTCTCCTCGGTGAATAGAGGTACGCCTCCGGGATGCCGGCCAATGCAGGGTCTTGGTCGCGTTTCCCGGTGGGAAGGTCCTCCAGAGCGCGGGGGACGTTAAAGTTTTGATGGGTCTTTGTCAACGAGAAGCCGGCCCGGGCGCGGCTGGCACTTTTTCAGGGTAAACAGTGTATTAGCGCGCACCTTCGCGGGGCATTGGCGTACCCGGTACCGGTGTCGGCGGGCAAAGAGCTTTGCAAAACAAGCGATTAAGCGGGCCGCGCTAAAATGGGTCCCGGCCCTTCACGGGGCGGCCACCCCGGTGGCGGCTAATATAAAAGTCGCAGTTTGGCGTTTGTTTTGCCGCAGGCGCGGCGATATACTGCCGCCCGCGACGAAGCCTCCACCCGACGCTCCGGACCCGCCGGCCCGGCGTGGCACGGTTCAGGCTTCAGTGGGCTCCAACCCCGGCCCGGGCAGCATCGGCCTCTCCACCCAGGTGTTTCGACGCCGCCGGTGATGCCAAGTTCCCGACAACCGCTCCGGCGTGCCGCCGGAGCCCGGCAAAAGTGTAGGCTACCGTGAACGATAAGAGACCCGTTAACCTCGATCTGACGACGATCAAGTTCCCGGTCACCGCCATTGCGTCCATCACCCACCGTATCACCGGCGTGGCCATTTTCGTGGCCCTGCCCGTGTTGCTGTGGATGATGGATCGTTCCCTGGCGTCTCCGGAGAGCTTTGCGGACCTGAAACAGCTGATGACCTCGCCCCTGGCCAAACTGGTGCTGTGGGCGATTCTCGCCTTTATCTCCTACCACCTGGTGGCCGGCATCCGCCATCTGATCATGGATGCGGGCGTGGGCGAGACCCTGGAAGGCGGTCGTCGTGGCGCCACCGCCACGTTCATCGTCACCGCGGTACTGATTGTATTGGCAGGAGCCTGGGTATGGTAACGAGCGTAACAAGCCTGGGCCGTAACGGCCTTTATGACTGGCTGATTCAACGTGTGTCCGCCGTGGTGATCGCCGTGTACGTGATCGGCATGGTGGGCTTTCTGGTCTGCAGCGGCGATCTGGACTACCGCGCCTGGAGTGCTTTCATGGGTTCCGCGCCGATGCGGATCGCCAATACCCTGATGGTGTTCTCCGTGGCCGCCCATACCTGGATCGGCCTGTGGGGTGTCACCACCGACTACCTGACCGGCATGACCTTCGGCAAGGCGGCCACCAGCGTGCGTCTGATCGCGCAAATGGTGATTGCTCTGCTGCTGCTGGTTTACATCCTTTGGGGTCTGCTGATGATCTGGGGAGGCGCATAATCCATGTCCATTCGTACCATCACCTTTGACGCGATCGTCGTTGGCGGCGGGGGCGCGGGCATGCGTGCTTCCCTGCAAATGGCGCAGTCCGGTTTCAAAACCGCGCTGATTTCCAAAGTATTCCCGACCCGTTCGCACACCGTGTCCGCCCAGGGCGGCATCACCTGCGCGATCGCCTCCGCCGATCCCAATGATGATTGGCGCTGGCACATGTATGACACCGTCAAGGGCTCCGATTACATCGGTGACCAGGACGCCATCGAGTACATGTGCCAGGTGGGCCCGGAAGCGGTGTTCGAGCTGGACCACATGGGGCTGCCGTTCTCCCGTACCGAGGAAGGCCGCATTTACCAGCGCCCCTTCGGTGGCCAGTCCAAGAACTTCGGTGAAGGCGGTCAGGCCGCCCGCACCTGTGCCGCCGCCGACCGTACCGGTCACGCGCTGCTGCACACGCTGTACCAGCAGAACCTGAAGAACGGCACCCAGTTCTATAATGAATGGTACGCCGCCGAGCTGGTCAAGGACGCCGACGAGAATGTCTGCGGCGTGATCGCGATCAGCATCGAAACCGGCGAGACGGTGTTCTTCAAGGCCAAGGCCACGGTGTTCGCCACCGGCGGTTCCGGTCGTATCTACGCCTCCACCACCAACGCCCTGATCAACACCGGCGACGGCGTGGGCATGGCCCTGCGCGCCGGTTTGCCGGTCCAGGACATTGAGATGTGGCAGTTCCACCCCACCGGCATCGCCGGCGCGGGCGTCCTGGTGACCGAGGGCTGCCGGGGCGAGGGCGGCTACCTGATCAACAAGGACGGCGAGCGCTTCATGGAGCGCTACGCGCCCAACGCGAAGGACCTGGCGTCCCGCGACGTGGTGGCCCGCTCCATGATGATGGAGATCCTGGACGGCCGCGGCGACGGTCCGGATGGCAGCTACGTGTACTTGAAGCTCGACCATCTCGGCGAGGAGGTGCTGCACAGCCGCCTGCCGGGCATCTGTGAGCTGGCCATCACCTTCGCCCAGACCGACCCGGTCAAGGAGCCGATCCCGGTAGTGCCCACCTGCCACTATATGATGGGCGGCATTCCCACCAACGTTCACGGCCAGGCGCTGAAGATGAGCGGCGGCCACGAAGGCGACGCCCAGCCGGTGAACGGTCTGTTCGCGGTGGGCGAGGTGGCCTGCGTGTCGGTGCACGGGGCCAACCGTCTGGGCGGCAACTCGCTGCTTGACCTGGTGGTGTTCGGTCGCGCCGCCGGCCTCTATATCGAGGACGCGCTGCGCCAGGGCATGACCCAGTACGAGCCCGGCAACGATGACATCGACGCGGCCCTGGCCCGGGTCAACCGCTGGAATGAGTCCAAGGGCGGCGAATCCGTGCCGGCTCTGCGCAAGGAACTGCAGAGCACCATGCAGAATCACTTCGGTGTATTCCGCAAAGGCGACCTGATGGAAGAGGGCGTGGAGAAGCTGGCCAAGCTGCGCGAGCGCATCGCCAACGCCCACCTGGAGGACAAGAGCCAGTCCTTCAACACCGCCCGCGTGGAAGCCCTGGAGCTGGACAACCTGCTGGAAGTGGCGGAAGCCACCGCGATCGCGGCCTACAACCGCACCGAGAGCCGCGGCGCCCACTCCCGCTATGACTACCCGGACCGGGACGACGAGAACTGGCTGTGCCATTCCATCTTCGACCCGCGCTCCAAGCAACTGGGCAAGCGTGAAGTGAACTTCAAGCCGAAGACCGTGGACACCTTCCAGCCCAAGGTCCGGACCTACTAACGGAGACGTGTAGCCATGAAAGTCAGTATTTACCGCTACAATCCGGATACCGACCGCGAACCGAGCATGAAGGAGTACGAGGTCGACACTCAGGGCAAGGACCTGATGGTGCTCGATATTCTCGCTCTGGTGAAGGAACAGGACGAAAGCCTGGCCTACCGGCGCTCCTGCCGCGAGGGCGTGTGCGGTTCCGACGGCATGAACATCAACGGCAAGAACGGCCTGGCCTGCATTACCCCGCTGTCGGCGGTGGCGCCGGGTGTCAAGGAAGGCAAGAAGCCGCTGGTGCTGCGGCCGTTGCCGGGCCTGCCGGTGATCCGCGACCTGGTCGTGGACATGGGCGTGTTCTACCAGCAGTACGAGAAAGTGCAGCCGTACCTGCAGAATGAGTCGCCGGCGCCGGCCATCGAGCGCCTGCAGACGCCGGAGGATCGGGCCAAGCTGGACGGTCTTTACGAGTGCATTCTGTGCGCGTGCTGCTCCACCAGCTGCCCCAGCTTCTGGTGGAATCCGGACAAGTTCCTGGGCCCGGCGGCCCTGTTGCAGAGCTACCGCTTCCTGGCGGATAGCCGTGACGAGGCCACCGAGGAGCGGCTGTCCCGGCTGGACGACCCGTTCAGTCTGTTCCGCTGCCACGGCATCATGAACTGCGTGAGCGTCTGCCCGAAGGGGCTTAACCCCACCCGGGCGATCGGGCACATCCGGTCCATGCTCCTGGAACGGGGCGTGTAAGACGCAAAGAGGCGGCCCGCGGGCCGCCTTTTTTGTTTCCGAATGCGACGGGGTGGGGCCGGGAGACGCGGCTTTCGCTAAGCTTGAGCCGGTTTATGGATGGTTCGTGGCGATGTGCCGGGGTGAACCCGCCATATCGAGGCAAATTAGGCCCTACCATGGTCTTGTAGTGCCTAACAATGGCCCCATAAACGTATTACAATACCGGGCGATTCCGGCAACCCCGGAATCGCGACAGCAGGGTGGGGACGGTGCTTAAAAGGCGCCGTTTCCGTAAACAGCGATAAGCACGGGTAACAGGGTCGCGGCCCTGTGGACAGAAGCATGCATGCCCACAGGCGTGACGTTCGCCCGGCTAAGGAACGAGCGACGATGCAAGACAGTTCCATGTACCGCCAATGGCAGTCTTCCCATATCGGGGGCGCCAACGCGGCCTATGTTGATGAACTGTACGAATCCTACCTGACCGATCCCAACTCCGTGCCGGAAGACTGGCGCGCCTATTTCGAGAAACTCCCCAGCGTCAACGGCGCGGTGGAATCCGATGTGCCCCATTCGGCGGTACGCGAGCACTTCCTCCTCGAAGCCAAGAACCGTTCCCGGGTCCAGAAGATGGGCGCCAGCGCGGTCAGCTCCGAACATGAACGCCGCCAGGTGCGGGTGCTGCATCTGATCGCCGCCTACCGCAACCGGGGCCACCAGGTGGCCAAGCTCGATCCCCTGGGCATCATGGAGCGCGAGGCGGTACAGGATCTCGAACTGGCCCACCACGGCCTGAGCAAATCCGACCTGGACACCGTGTTCCAGACCGGCAATCTGTTCCTGGGCAAACCGGAAGCCACGCTCCGTGAGATCATGGACTGCCTGCAGGGCACCTATTGTTCCACGGTAGGCGCGGAGTACATGCACATCGTCAACACCGCCGAGAAGCGGTGGCTCCAGCAACGGCTGGAGGGCGTGCGCAGCCATCCGCAGTACGGTGCCGACATCAAACAGCACATTCTCGAGCGTCTGACCGCCGCCGAGGGCCTGGAAAAGTACCTGGGCAGCCGCTACCCCGGTACCAAGCGCTTCGGCCTGGAGGGCGGTGAGTCCCTGATCCCGCTGATGGACGAGATGATCCAGCGGGTGGGCAGCTACGGCGCCAAGGAAATGGTCATCGGCATGGCCCACCGTGGCCGCCTCAACGTGCTGGTGAACACCCTCGGCAAGAGCCCCCGGGACCTGTTCGGCGAGTTCGAGGGCAAGAGTTTCAACGAGAACGGCTCCGGTGACGTGAAATATCACCAGGGCTTCTCTTCCAACGTGCAGACCTCCGGCGGTGAGGTTCATCTGGCGATGGCCTTCAACCCCTCGCACCTGGAGATCGTTTCTCCGGTGGTGGAAGGTTCGGTGCGCGCCCGCCAGGACCGCCGCGACGACAGCGGTGGCGACCAGGTGGTGCCGATTCTGATCCACGGTGACGCCGCCTTCGCCGGCCAGGGCGTGGTGATGGAAACCTTCCAGATGTCCCAGACCCGGGGCTACCACACCGGCGGCACCCTGCACGTGATCGTCAACAACCAGGTGGGCTTCACCACCAGCCGTCGCGACGACGCACGCTCCACGGAGTACTGCACCGACGTGGCGAAGATGGTTCAGGCGCCGATTTTCCACGTCAACGCGGACGACCCGGAAGCGGTCTACTTCGTCACGCAGCTGGCGGTGGACTACCGCATGCAGTTCAAGAAGGATGTGGTCATCGACCTGATCTGCTACCGCCGCGCCGGGCACAACGAGGCCGACGAACCGTCCTCCACCCAGCCGTTGATGTACAAGCAGATCAAGTCGCACCCGTCCAGCCGCAGCCTGTACGCGGAGCGTCTGATCAACGAGCAGGTGTTGTCCGAGCAGGACGCCCAGAAGATGGTGGACGACTACCGGGACGCCCTGGACGAGGGCAACCACGTGGTCAAGTCCCTGGTGCGCGAGCCCAACAAGGCGCTGTTCGTGGACTGGTCCCCCTACATCGGCCACGACGTGGAGGATGACTGGGATACCGGCTACCCGCTCGCCAAGCTGCAGGATCTGGCCAACCGGCTGGAGACCGTGCCCGAAGGGCTGGTGTTGCAGCGTCAGGTGAAGAAGATCGTCGAGGACCGCCGCAAGATGACCGCCGGCGCCATGTCGATCAACTGGGGCTACGGCGAGACCCTGGCCTACGCCACCCTGCTGGACCAGGGCGTGATGGTGCGCCTGACCGGTCAGGACTGTGGCCGTGGCACCTTCTCTCACCGTCATGCGGTTCTGCACAACCAGAAGAACGGCGAGGACTACGTGCCGCTGCAGCACCTCCACGAGGGCCAGCCGCGTTACGACATCTACGACTCGCTGCTCTCCGAGGAAGCGGTGCTGGGCTTCGAATACGGCTACGCCACCACCACGCCCGGGGCACTGATTCTGTGGGAAGCCCAGTTCGGTGACTTCGCCAACGGTGCCCAGGTGGTGATCGACCAGTTCATCTCTTCCGGCGAGGCCAAGTGGGGCCGTCTCTGCGGTCTCGGCCTGCTGCTGCCACATGGCTATGAAGGGCAGGGGCCGGAGCACTCCTCCGCGCGCCTGGAGCGTTTCCTGCAATTGTGCGCCGAGCACAACATGCAGGTGTGCGTGCCCACCACCCCGGCGCAGATTTTCCATCTGCTGCGTCGTCAGGCGGTGCGCCCGCTGCGCAAGCCGTTGGTGGTGATGACGCCGAAGAGCCTGCTGCGCCACAAGCGCGCCACTTCCTCCCTGGAGGATCTGGCGGAAGGCCGCTTCCAGACCGTGATCGACGAGCACGCCGACCTGGACGTCAAGAGCGTCAAGCGCGTGGTGATGTGCTCCGGCAAGGTGTACTACGACCTGCTGGAAAAACGGGAAAGCGATGATCTGAACGACACCGCCATCGTGCGCATCGAACAGCTCTATCCGTTCCCGGAGCAGCGTCTCACCGAGACCCTGAAGCGCTACCCGAACCTGGAAACCCTGGTGTGGTGTCAGGAAGAGCCCATGAATCAGGGCGCCTGGTTCAGCACCCAGCACCATTTCCTGCGGGTGGCGAAGGCGGTCGGCAAGGACACGGTGCACTATGCGGGCCGCGACATGGCGGCGGCGCCGGCGGTGGGCTCCATGTCCCTGCACGTGGAACAGCAGCAGCGTCTGGTCGAAGACGCATTCCAGATCAAATGAGCGAAAGCGAACCGAAAAGGGTTTAAAGGAATCAGCATGGCGACAGATATCAAGGCCCCACAGTTTCCGGAATCCGTGGCGGACGGCACCGTGGCCACCTGGCACAAGAAAGAAGGCGAGGCGGTCAAGCGTGACGAACTGCTGGTGGACATCGAGACCGACAAGGTGGTGCTCGAGGTAGTGGCCCCCAGCGACGGCGTGATGGGCAAGATCCTCAAGGACGAAGGCGAGACCGTTGAGAGCCAGGAAATCCTGGGTCAGTTGGAAGCCGGTAGCGGCGCCAGCGGCGGCGCCAAACAGGAACAAAGCAGCGACGAGGGCAAGGCCGAGGCCAAGGACGATGGCAAGCAGGAAGCCGCCGCCGAGAGCGCGCCCCAGGCCGACGACAAGGGCGGTGACGACGATGCCCAGGCCGGCCCCGCCGCGCGCAAGATGATGAGTGAGCATGGCCTGTCCGCCGGTGACGTGAAAGGCACTGGCCGCGACGGTCGCATCACCAAGGAAGACGTGGAGAAGGCCCTGGCCAACCGCCAGGAGAAGCCGGCTTCCTCCTCCGCCGAATCGAAGGCGGCTCCGATCCCCGAAGCGGAGCCCGGCGAGCGCGAAGAGCGCCGCGTGCCCATGACCCGCTTGCGCAAGCGCATCGCCGAACGGCTGGTGTCCGCGCAGCAGAACGCGGCCATGCTGACCACTTTCAACGAGGTCAACATGAAGCCGATCATGGAGATGCGCAAGAACTACAAGGAAGCCTTCGAGAAGGCCCACGGCGTGCGCCTGGGCTTCATGGGCTTCTTTACCCGCGCCTGCGTGGAAGCGCTCAAGCGCTACCCGGAAGTGAACGCTTCCATCGACGGTGACGACGTGGTTTACCATGGCTACTACGACGTCGGCGTGGCGGTGTCCACCGAGCGTGGTCTTGTGGTGCCGGTGATTCGCGACGCCGACCAGAAAGGCCTGGCGGAAGTGGAATCCCAGATCATCGACTACGGCCAGAAAGCGCAGAAGGGCAAACTGTCCATCGACGAGATGACCGGCGGCACCTTCACCATTTCCAACGGCGGCGTGTTCGGCTCGCTGATGTCGATGCCGATTCTCAACCCGCCGCAGACCGCCATCCTGGGCATGCACAAGATCCAGGAGCGGCCCATGGCCGTGGATGGCAAGGTGGAAATCCTGCCGATGATGTATCTGGCGCTGTCCTACGACCATCGCCTGATCGACGGCAAGCAAGCGGTGCAGTTCCTGGTCACCGTTAAGAACTTCATCGAGGATCCGGCCCGGCTGCTGCTGGACATATAGTGAACGCCGGCACGCCCCACGCCTGCACGCTGACACGCAATGGGCGGCGTGCCAGCGTGAAGCGTGATAGTGAACCAAGGGATTTATTATGAGTGACAAATACGACGTCATCGTCATCGGCGGTGGACCGGGCGGCTACGTGGCCGCGATCCGCGCCGCGCAGTTGGGTTACAAAACCGCCTGCATCGAGAAACGCATCAACAAACAGGGCAAACCGGCCCTCGGTGGCACCTGCCTCAACGTGGGCTGCATTCCCTCCAAGGCACTGCTGGATTCCTCCTGGAAATACCACGAGGCCGAGGAAGCCTTCGCCGACCACGGCATCAAGGTGGGCAAGCTGGATCTGGACGTGAAGGCCATGCAGGAGCGCAAGGACAAAGTGGTCCTGCAGCTCACCGGCGGCGTGGCGTCCCTGTTCCAGGCCAACAAGGTGACCTGGTTGCAGGGCACCGGCCAGCTCAAAGCCAACAAACAGGTGGTTTTCACCCCCAACGAGGGCGGTGACGAGCAGACCCTGGAAGCGGACAACGTGATCCTGGCCGCCGGCTCGGTGCCGGTGGAGATCCCGCCCGCCGAGGTGGATCAGAAGATCATCGTCGATTCCACCGGTGCCCTGGAGTTCGATTCCGTGCCCAAGAAACTGGGTGTGATCGGCGCCGGCGTGATCGGTCTGGAGCTGGGTAGTGTGTGGTCGCGCCTGGGCAGCCAGGTCACCGTGCTGGAAGCGGTGGATACCTTCCTGCCCGCGGTGGACAAGCAGATCGCCAAGGAATCCCAGAAGCTTTTCACCAAGCAGGGACTCGACATCAAACTCGGTGCCCGGGTCACTGCTACCAAGAAAAACAAAAATTCCGTGCGTGTCACCTATACGGACAAAGACGGAGAGCACGAGGAAACCTTCGATCGTTTGATCGTGGCGGTGGGCCGCCGTCCCTACACCGAGGGCCTGCTTAGTCAGGACGCCGGTGTCACCCTGGATGAGCGTAATTTCATTTACGTGGACAACCAGTGCCGTACCGATGTGCCCGGCGTTTATGCCATTGGCGATCTGGTGCGCGGTCCCGCCCTGGCTCATAAAGCCATCGAAGAGGGCGTGATGGTGGCGGAGGTGATCGCCGGGGAACATACCCAGGTGAATTACGATGCCGTGCCCGGCGTCATTTATACCCATCCGGAAGTGGCCTGGGTGGGTAAAACCGAGGAAGAGGTGAAGGAATCCGGCGAACCGTACAAGGTTGGCGCCGTTCCCTTCGCCGCTAATGGCCGTGCACTGGCCGCCGGCGAAGCCGCCGGGCTGGTGAAATTCGTGGTCGACGAGAAGACCGACCGGGTGCTGGGCATGCATGTGCTTGGCCCGCAGGCCTCCGAGCTGATTCAGCAAGGTGTTGTCGCCATGGAATTTGGCGCCAGCATCGAAGACCTGCAGCTGATGGTGTTCGGCCACCCGAGCCTGTCCGAGACCGTCCACGAAGCCGCTCTGGCCACGGACTACAAAGCCATTCACGTGGCGCAACGCCGTCGTAAGAAGTAGGGCCCGCGAAAGAAACGGGCCCCACGCGGAGCGGGGCCCGAACGGCCCCGACTCTGCGCGGGAGCGCTATTCACAGACATTTTGATGGAAGTTAAGGCATGAATCTCCACGAGTATCAGTCTAAACAGCTGTTTGCTGATTACGGCCTGCCGGTTTCCACGGGATTCGCCTGCGACACCCCTGAAGAGGTGGCCGCCAAGGCGAAGGAAATCGGTGGCGATAAATGGGTCGTCAAGGCCCAGGTACACGCCGGTGGCCGCGGCAAGGCCGGCGGTGTGAAACTGGTCGACAGCCCCGAGGAAGCGGCGGAATTCGCCAAGAAGTGGCTGGGCCAGCGCCTGGTTACCTTCCAGACCGACGAGCATGGTCAGCCGGTGTCCAAGATTCTGGTGGAAACCTGCACCGACATCGCCCGGGAACTGTACCTGAGCGCGGTACTCGATCGCGCCACCCGCCGGGTGGTGTTCATGGCGTCCACCGAAGGCGGCGTGGAAATCGAGAAGGTCGCCGAGGAAACCCCGGAAAAAATTCTCAAGGCGGAAGTGGACCCGCTGGTCGGCGCGCAGCCCTACCAGGCCCGTCAGATCGCGTTCCAGCTGGGTCTGGAAGGCAAGCAGGTCGGTCAGTTCGCCAAGATCTTCACCGGTCTGGCCAAACTGTTCGACGACAAGGACCTGGCGCTGATCGAGGTTAACCCGCTGGTGATCACCGAGCAGGGCGATCTGCACTGCCTGGACGCCAAGATCAACGTGGATGGCAGCGCGCTGTTCCGCCACCCGGACATCAAGGCCCTGGAAGATCCCTCCCAGGAAGACGAGCGTGAGCGTCGCGCCGCCGAGTGGGAACTGAACTACGTGGCCCTGGAAGGCAACATCGGCTGCATGGTCAACGGCGCCGGCCTGGCCATGGGCACCATGGACCTGGTCAAGCTGAAGGGCGGCCAGCCCGCCAACTTCCTGGACGTGGGCGGTGGCGCCACCAAGGAGCGCGTCACCGAAGCGTTCAAGATCATCCTCTCCGACGACCAGGTGCAAGCGGTTCTGGTCAACATCTTCGGCGGCATCGTCCGTTGTGACCTGATCGCCGAAGGCATCATCGGCGCCGTGGAAGAAGTGGGCGTCGAAGTGCCGGTGGTGGTGCGTCTGGAAGGCAACAATGCCGAACTGGGCGCCCAGAAGCTGGCCGACAGCGGCATGAACATCATCGCCGCCAAGAGTTTTGACGACGCCGCCGAGCAGGTGGTGAAAGCCGCGGGAGGTGCCAAATGAGCGTATTGATCGACAAGAACACCAAGGTGATCTGCCAGGGTTTCACCGGCAGCCAGGGCACCTTCCACTCCGAGCAGGCCATTGAGTACGGTACGCAAATGGTCGGCGGCGTGACCCCGGGCAAGGGCGGCCAGACCCATCTGGGCCTGCCGGTGTTCAACACCGTGGCCGACGCGGTCAAGGAAACCGGCGCCACCGCCTCCGTGATCTACGTACCGGCGGCGTTCTGCAAGGACTCCATCATCGAGGCCGCCGATGCGGGCATCGAGCTGATCGTCTGCATCACCGAGGGCATCCCCGCCCTGGACATGCTGTACGTGAAGGAATACATCGTCCGCAAGGGCAATGTGCGCCTGATCGGCCCGAACTGCCCCGGTGTGATCACCCCCGGTGAGTGCAAGATCGGCATCATGCCCGGTCACATTCACAAGCCGGGCAAGGTGGGCATCGTGTCCCGTTCCGGCACCCTGACCTACGAGGCGGTCAACCAGACCACCAAACTGGGTTACGGTCAGTCCACCTGCATCGGCATCGGCGGCGACCCGATCCCGGGCACCACCTTCATCGACGCCCTGGAAATGTTCCAGAACGATCCGCAGACCGAAGCGATCGTGATGGTCGGTGAAATCGGCGGTACCGCCGAGGACGAAGCCGCTGCCTACATCAAGGAGCACGTGACCAAGCCGGTGGTCAGCTACATCGCCGGTGTCACCGCGCCTCCGGGCAAACGCATGGGCCACGCCGGCGCGATCATCGCCGGTGGCAAGGGCACCGCGGACGAGAAGTTCGCCGCCCTGGAAGCGGCCGGTGTGGTCACCGTTCGCAACCCCGCCGAAATCGGCGAGGGCGTGAAGAAGGCCACCGGCTGGTAAGTCAGCACCTTCCTCACCATAAAAAAGCCCGCCATCCGGCGGGCTTTTTTTGTACGCCTGGGCGTATCCGGAGCGATCAGTGATTATGGCCGACAGGTCCGACCGGCCAGAGACGCTGCTGCCAGATCACGCCCAGGGTCCAGCGGTTTTCCGTTTCCGGCAGACTTTCGTCGCGGACCGCCTCGGCGCGCAGCGCCACGTTGTCCCGCCACTGCCAGCGCCAGATCGCCGTAAAGCGGCGCGGGTCGTGTTCCTCCGGGTTGGCCAGGCCGGATTCGTCGCCCAGCTGTGGCGCCGCCGGACCCACCATATCGTTGTCGGTGGTCAGCTGTTCGGCGCGTACCGCGAAGGTGTGTTGCCGCCAGTGCACGGACGGTTGAATCCAGCCGCCGTCCTGGGTGCCGTCCAGGTCCGCCTGTCGACCAATGGCATCGTGCACCACTCCGTCCAGTTTCGCCCGCATCCATTCGCCTTCCAGAGCCAGACGCCAGTCGCGGCTAACACGATAGGCGAGTTCCATATGCAGGCCCTGGATGTCCGTATCCCCGGTGTAGCGAATATCGGAGAAGGCGGTGGCGGTTTGCCCCGGCGGCGCCACCGGCACATGCTGATGGCCGCCGCCGTAGCGGTGGTCCGCCCGTGCTTCGGCGGCGGCGCTGTAGAACCAGCCGCCGGCCTGGAAGGACCACCGCTCGCCTTGCCATTGGTAACGGGCGAACACATCCCAGGCGCCGCCGTCGCCGCTGTCGGTGGCGGGAAACGCCTTGCCGCGCCAGATTTCCGCGCCGGCGGAGACGCCGGCGGTTTCATGCCACCACAGGCGTGCGCCGTCGTCGTGGAAGTGCCGGCCGAAAAACACATCGTTGGCGAGTGGTGCCTCGCTGGCCAGACGCTGGGCGGCGTGGGCCATCAATGAGGGGGAGAACGCGGCGGAAAGCCGGCCCACCTCGGCCACCCAGGGGCCGTCACTCTGAATCCAGCCCACATAGGCGTGCTCCAGCTCGACGCCTCCATGGCTGTCGTCGCCTTCCGGATGGCTGGCCAGGCCGACCCCGCCAAACAGGTTTTCATCGATGCGATGATTCAGGGACAGGTTCATTTCATCCACCTGCACGCCTTCCCGGGCCGGCCAGGCATGGCCACCCATCAGCGTGCCGGGCACCTGCCAGTAGTCGTATTCCTCCACCAGGCTGGCGGAGCGCCAGGTGGCCACCAGATCCGCGTCCACGGTGGTGGGGGTCTGCGTTGTTGGGATGTAGTGGGCCTGGGCGGCGCCCGCCAGCGCCACCGTGGAAAACAAAAAAACACGTTTCATGGAGCGGTATCCTGAACAGTAACCTCGAGCCACGGATTGGAATAACGCGGGTCGTCGATGAGTTCGTGATCGGTGAGCGATTCAAGGAAAGCCACCACGTCGTCGATCTCCGCTTCACTGATGGTGAACGAGACGATGAACGGGTCCTTGTTCACGTTCATGCGGCCGTCGCCCACATGGGGCGGGGTGGTGATATTGCGGCCGCCGGCGGCGTAGTTGCGGATCACATCGCGGAGCGTGGCGGTGGAACCGTCATGGTTATAGGGGGCCGTGAGCGCCACGTTGCGCAGCGATTGTGGCCGGAACCGGCCCATGTCCGCCGGGTTGCCACTGAGTTCGTACTTGCCGGTATTGGGGGCCGGGTAGCCACTGATGCCGTCGATGTTGTACAGCCCGGTGTTGTTGAACGGCGCCGGCACCGTGGGCGTGATACGGCGGTCACGGACCGAGGCGGTGAGGGTGTAGCCCTCGTGGCAATGGAAGCACTCCAGGCGTTCGCTATTGAACAGGTTCATGCCACGTTTGGCGGACGCGCTCAGCGCCCCGACCTCGCCAGCGTTGTAACGGTCGAAGTCGCTGCGGAACGAGGTTATGCCGCGCACGAAGCTGGACAGTGAGCGCACGATGTTCTGCCACGCCAGTTCGCCGAACAGTGGATCGTCCTGCTCCGGGTAGGCAGCGGCGAACAGGCTCTGGTATTCCGGCTTTTCCTGCAGGCGCGCCAGCACCATGTCCTGGTTCGCTTCGTTGATGCCGTGTTCCACCGGATCAATGCCGAACAACGGCACCACGATTTGCTGCTCGATCTCGGTCAAGGCCGGGTTACCCCAGGTCAGGGTACGTAGCCAGGCCGCATTGGCGATGGATTGGGCATTACGGGGATGCACTTCGCCGGTGGCACCCACCGGGCGCACGCGACCGTCGGTGAAGGCCTTGTCCTGTTGGTGGCAGGACTCGCAGCTGATGGTGCCGTTGCCGGACAGATCGGTGTCGTAGAACAGGTGCCGGCCAAGCTGAAACTTTTCTTCAGTGATCCGGTTGTTGGCGGGTTCCATGGGCAGCGGCACCCAACCGGGCATGTTCCAGTTGAAATCCGACGCCGAGGCGTTTTGATCGTCCACGCGGGTGCTGCTGCCGCCGCCACAGGCGGCCAGCAGCAGACACAGGGCTGGAAGGAAAAGCCGGGTTGGGATCACGGATAATCAATCCGCGTCCACGGCACTGAACACCGGCGCGAAATCGCCGTCCGGATCGCCGCCGGGGAAGGGCAGACCCAGCCGTTCGAAGATCGGCAGGCAATCCAGGTCCACGTCCGAGGACATGCAGCCGAACGGGCCGCCCTGGTTCACGGTGATGTCGTTACCGGACAACAGGCTCGCCAGGTCCATCCGCACCACATGCTGCCGGAGATCGAAGCCGTCCACTTCCACATCCGGACGGTTGCCGTTGGCGCAGGTGCGCTCGCCGTTCACCGCTTCGCCTTCGCAGGCGGTACTGCCCAGGTGGATATAAAAGACGTTGCTGCTCGCCGGCACCTGCATTTCCAGGCGTGCGTGCACGTAGCCCATGGCCCAGCTCCAGTGCATGCCGCCGGCGCCCATGCCGCTGGCGATCAGTGGGCCGGTGGCTTCGCTACCGGGAATCGGTTCACCGGAGTCCGCGTCGATTTGCGGCTGGCCGCCCTGGGCGTCGATATGGTTGTACTTTTCTGGCACGCCCACGGAGAAACGCAGAGCGCGGATGTTTTCGTCGGCGATGTCGGCCCGGCCGGTCACCGTGTCGTAGTAATCCGGATTGGCGTCCTCGCCGGTGCAGCCCAGGCTTTTATCGCGCAGGTCGATCAGCGCAATGCCTTCTTCTCCTGCCCCCGCCTTCTGATGATCGGCGACCTGGTCGTCCAGGGTAACCGGAATTTCCCGATCGTCGTTGGTGACGAAACGGACATTGTGAATGAACAGGCGGGCGTCATTGCCGACCGCGTTATTGCCGCCGTTCAGGCCGATGCCGGCATAGGTCCGTCCGCACTCGAAGGGCTCGTTGCCGACCATGGCGCGGAACGGAATGGACACCTGGGTGGCGCCGGGCTGGCCGCCTCCGGAGCCATTGTCGGAAGAAGAAGAGCTGGAGCCGCCGCAGCCGGTGAGCACCACGCCCAGGCCCAGCAGGGCGGGAAGAACGATACGCATGGAAGGTCCCCTGGTTGGTCACTGTTGTTATCGAACCGGGGCGAGTATAGAAAAAGCGGGCGGCGGGGCGGATGTGGCAAAACGCCCCCGTGGCGCGGCAAAACGCCACGTCATGACAGGCAGGCAAAGTCTGATCAAACAATAAAAAACGACCACGGCGTTGGGGGGCGAAATGCGTATCGTCCGGGGACGCCGCGGCCCGGGCGATAAGTTCGGCGGCGGCGCCGCGTTAGCGCCGCCGCTGTCTTGCCGACCCTGTCAATGCAGGACGTCGTCGTCCTCCAATCCAAAGAACTCGTAGTCGTTCAGCTCGCGCTTGAGACGACGTTCCTCCAGCCGATCCTCGATACGATGGCGCATGTCCATATTGAAGCCGCGGGCGCGGGCCGCCTTTTCCTCCTGGACATCCTCTTCCAGATCGTCATCCACTTCATAGTCATCATTCATCAGTAGTTCATCCGACTCATAGTCTGTCTCAGCGCGTCGGTTACTCATGGTCGCCTCCTTCAGGAAATGGGGAACGGCCTTAAACAACCGGGTGCCAAGGAGCCGAACCGGGCGGCGCGGTGCTGAGTGCCTTCGTCGCCGGTCGTTTTCCTGATCACCTCAGCGCCTATATAACGTCTGATTTTCGTCCAGACAAGCATTTTTTGATGAAATCCGATGACCGGAAAAGCGCTTGTGGTCACGGCCATCCGGGCCGCCTGTCCGGTGCGGGTGTGACCACCGTCAAACCCCGGCCAGCCGGTGCCCATCGCGCCGCTCAAACGGTGGATTGCGCCGGGCCCCCTTTGTAAGCTGAGTGCTTGATGGCGGCGTGGTTGGCCGCCGCGCGGTGGGGAGACGACAACAACATGGCGGAATGGCTTGTGGTGGCCGGGGGCAGCATGTTGATCATGGCCACGGTGGGGTTGGTCAGGCAGGCGGTGTTCCGTGGCCACAGTGCGTTGCTGTTCATGATGCCGCTGGCCGGCTGGCGGCAGGTTCAGGAGCATTGGGATGCCTACGGGGTGCTGGCGTTGCTGCGGGTGCTGGGCGTGGTTTGCCTGGCCACCGGGTTGGGGCTGTTCTATGTGCAGCATCAGGTGCTGGTGCCTTCGGTGCCGGGGCCGGTGCTGAGCGGTGCCAAGGGCTCCGCCGCCCCCTCTTTCGCGCGCTCACCGGAGGCGTCGCTGTTGATGGTGCGGGGAGAGGGCCGGCCGCTCGCCGGCCGTCTGCACGGCGAACGTCTGGACGGCCCCCGGGTCACCCTGATCAATGGCGTGCTCAGTGTTCAGCAGGGTGAGGGTTTCCTGCCTGATCTGTCGGTGAGCGTGTTGCTTGACTGGGACGCGGACCGCATCGAGGAACGCCGCACCCTGCTCATCGACCCGGCGGACAGCGGGGCGCCGCCGGTGCATCTGTCCTGGACGCCGGATGGTGGCAGTTACCCGGAAACCCGCATTTTCCACGATGGCTATCGCCTGGAGCTGGCTCTGGCGCCGCTCGGCGAGGGGCAGTTCAGTGGTGCCCTGCAACTGGTGCTGCCGGATCGGGACCGCAGTTATCTGGTGGGTGACTTCACCGCCCACGCTGATCATCTGCGTTACCGTGACGGCAAGGTGGATCTGACCTTCGATCATCCGGACACCCTGGCCTACGTGGCCCGTCAGCAGCTTCTTACCCAGTACCCGGACGGCGCCGTGCAGCGCATCGTGGTGGAGAACGTGAACCTGCGCCGTGCCGCCAGCGAAGGCCAGGTGCAGGCCCGGGTGGTGCTCCGTGATGGTACCGTGGAACGGCGTCGCATGACCCTGGAGGAGGGGGGCGTGGGCTGGGCGGTGGTGCCGGGCAGCATGGAATCCCGGGTTCTCAGCGAGGCTGGAGAGGACCGTCCGGCGTCGGGTTCGGTCACCGAGGCGCCCTCACCGGCGCGGGAACCGGAGCGGCGGTTGCCGGCCTTCACGGCACTGGCCGGTTACACCGGGCAGAGTGTCACGGTGATCGCCTCGGACGGCGAGGCCACTCGCGGTCTGCTGTCCCGGGTCGGGGAGGACCGTCTCTGGCTGCGCTTGACCCTGGGGGCCGGTGAGGCGGAAATTACTCTTCGTGAGGAACGCCTGCGGGCGGTTCGCCTGGCCGACGGGACCCGGCTGTCCTGGCCCCGGGCCGGGGAGGACGCCCCGTCGCCGGCGTCCCCACGGGCGGCGAGCGGGCCGGCCACGCCGGTCAACGACCCGGCGACACCGGATGGCGATTACGCCGGCCTGGTGGGCCGCCGGGTGACGGTGACCCTGGCCGATGGTGATCGCCGCACCGGCTTGCTGCGGGCCGCCGACGACCGTCGCGTGACCCTGGCGGTGCCCATGGGGAGCGGCAGCATGGAGTATTTTTTCCCGCTCACCGAGATCGATACGATCGAGGAGGTGCAATGAAGGTGCTGATCACCGGTGGCAGCGGTTTCATCGGCCGCGCTTTGTGTGCTCGTCTGGCCGCCGGCGGCCACCGTCTGATCGTGCTCAGCCGGCGGCCGGAGAAGGCCCGGCCGTTGCTGCCGGCGGATACCCGGCTGGTGGCCTCGCTGGACGAAATCGACGATGAGGAAGTCATCGACGGCATCGTCAACCTGGCCGGGGAAAACCTGTTCGCGGGCCGTTGGACGGCGCCCCGCAAGGATCGCCTGATGGCCTCCCGGGTGGAAACCACGGCGGCGGTGATCGCCCTGGCCCGGCGGCTGCGGCATACGCCGGAGGTGCTGGTGAACGGCTCGGCGGTGGGCTTCTACGGCGATGCCGGCGACGCCGAGCTCACCGAGCACAGTTCGGCGCGCCGCAAGGACTTCGGCTACCGCCTGTGCGACGCCTGGGAGCAGCGCGCCCGCGACGCCGTTGCCCTGGGCATGCGGCTGTGCGTGATCCGTACCGGTATCGTGCTGGGCCGCGACGGTGGCATGCTGGCCCGGCTTTGGCCGGTATACCGGCTCGGGCTGGGGGCGCGCCTGGGCAAGGGCAGCCAGTGGCTGAGCTGGATTCACATCGAGGACATGGTCACCATCCTGGAGCGGGCGCTGGAAACCCCGGGCGTGGAAGGGGTGTTCAACGCCACCGCCCCGCATCCGGTGACCCAGCGGGATTTCCACCGCGCCCTGGCCGCCGCCGCCCATCGCCCGGCGCCCTGGGTGGCGCCGGCGCCCTTGCTCAGGCTCACCCTTGGCGAGCTGGCCGGTCTGTTGCTCGGTGGTCAGCGGGTTTATCCGCGCCGTCTGGAAGACCAGGGCTTCGCGTTCCGCTACCCCTACCTGCCGGACGCGCTGGCCGATCTGGCCGGCTGAACCGGACCGTCCGACCGGCGGCCCCTCTTGAAATCCGCGTGCGCGGGCCTATCTTTGCCCCAGCCGAACCATGAATTCCGCTGGAGACAACAACGATGAGTCATGACCGCGAAACCCGTGGTTTTCAGGCGGAGGTATCCCGCCTGCTGCACCTGATGGTGCATTCCCTCTACAGCAACCGGGAAATCTTTCTGCGCGAATTGATTTCCAACGCCTCCGACGCCTGCGACAAGCTGCGTTTCCAGGCCCTGGACGATGACAGCCTGATGGAAGGGCAGGGCGATCCCTGGATTCGCCTGTCCGTGGACCCGGACGCCGGCACCTTGACCATCGCCGACAACGGCATCGGCATGAACCGCGAGGAAGTGGTGGAGAACCTGGGCACCATCGCCCGCTCCGGCACCGAAAAATTCCTCGCCAGCCTCACCGGCGACCGCCAGAAGGACGCTCAGCTGATCGGTCAGTTCGGCGTCGGTTTCTATTCCGCTTTCATCGTCGCCGACCGGGTCGAGGTGTTCAGCCGGCGCGCCGGCGAGGCCGCTGACCAGGGCGTGCACTGGGAGAGTGACGGCAAGGGCGAGTTCACCGTGGAAACCCTGGAGCGCGAGCAGCGTGGTACCGCCGTGGTGCTGCACCTGCGTGACGACGCCAGGGAATTCGCCGACGAGCACAGGGTGCGCGCCATCGTGCGCCAGTACTCCGATCACGTGGCCTTCCCGATCCGCATGCCCAAGAACGCCGAGGCCGGTGACGGCGAGGAGGGGGAATGGGAAACCCTGAACTCCGCCACCGCCCTGTGGCAGCGTTCCCGTCAGGACATCAGCGACGAGGAATACCAGAATTTCTACCGCCACCTGAGCCATGATTTCCAGGACGCCCTGACCTGGAGCCACAACCAGGTGGAAGGCAACCTGGAATACACCAGCCTGTTGTACGTGCCCGCCCGGGCGCCGTTCGATCTCTACCACCGGGAAGCCAGCCGGGGCCTCAAGCTGTACGTGCAGCGTGTGTTCATCATGGACGATGCGGAGCAGTTCCTGCCGCTGTATCTGCGTTTCATCAAGGGCGTGATCGACGCGCCCAACCTGCCGCTCAACGTGAGCCGCGAGCTGCTGCAGGACCATGGCCCGGTGCGCAAGATTCGCGCCGCGCTCACCAAGCGGGTGTTGCAGATGCTCAAGAAACTGGCCGGCGACGACGACAAGTACGCTACCTTCTGGAGCCAGTTCGGCGAGGTGCTCAAGGAAGGTATTGGCGAGGACCCGGACAACCGCGAGGCGATCGCCGCGCTGCTGCGTTTCCCGTCCACCGAGAACACCGCCCCCGGCGCCGTGTCCCTGGATCAGTACCTGGAGCGGGCCGCCGAGGGGCAGGACAAGATCTACTACCTGCTCGCCGACAACCTGGAGGCCGCCCGCCACAGCCCGCACCTGGAAGTTTTCCGCAAGAAAGGCATCGAGGTGCTGTTGCTCACCGGTCGGGTCGACGAGTGGATGGTCAACTATCTGGACGAGTACCAGGGCAAGAAGCTGGTCAACGCCGCCCGGGGGCAGTTGGACATGGACGACCGCGCGGAAGAGGCCAAGGCCGAGCAGCAGGATAACCCGCTGATCGGTCGTCTTACCGAGACCCTGGGCGAACGCGTGGCCGAGGTGCGTCCCACCGGGCGGCTGGTGGAATCGCCGGCCTGTCTGGTGCTCGGCGAGGACGAACTGGGCCCGCAAATGCGCATGATGCTGGAAGCCGCCGGCCAGCCGGTGCCGGAGAGCAAGCCGGCCCTGGAGGTCAATCTGTCGCACCCGTTGCTGGAGCGCCTGCAGAACATCCAGGACCCGGAGGACTTCGCGGAAATGGCGGAATCCCTGCTCGATCAGGCGCTGCTTGCCGAGGGGCAACTGCCCAAGGACCCGGCGGCCACCGCCCGTCGACTCAACCGCCTGCTTCAGGAGCACGCCGAACGCACCTGAGGCGCCGGCCGCGCTCCGGCGCGGCCATCGCATTTTGCGCCAACAGGTCCTATGATGCCCAAAATTTTCCGCGCGCCGCGTCCGCCACCGCCGGCGGCGCGGGCACCGATTGGGGGCCCGCCCATGGAGCAGAACAAACACACCGCCGCGATCCTCGGCGGCGGCAGTTTCGGCACCGCCATGGCCAGTATCCTGGCCGAGAACGGCCACCACACCCGGCTCTGGGTGCGTGATCCGGAAACCGCCGCCGCCATCAACGAGGACCGTGAGAACCCGCGCTATTTGCCCGGTCAGTCGTTGCCCGAGGGCGTGCAGGCCACCGAGCAGCTCGAAGCGGTGCTGGAAGGGGCGGATCTGGTGTTCATGGCGGTGCCCTCCAGCGCCTTCGTTGAGGTGTTGCGTCAGGCGCGGCCGATGGTCGCGGAAGGGACCCTGGTGGTGAGTTGCACCAAGGGCATCCACGAGGATGGCTTTCTGCTCATGAGCCAGGTGCTCAAGCGTGAGTGGGACCACACCCGCATCGGCGTGCTCAGCGGCCCCAACCTGGCTCGCGAGATCGTGGAACGGAAGTTCACCGGCACCGTCATCGCCAGCCCCGATGAAGCGCTTTGCCAGACCGTGCAGAAAGCGCTCAGCTGCGATTACTTCCGGGTTTACGACAACCCGGATATCTATGGCGTGGAACTGGGGGGCGCCCTCAAGAACATCTATGCGGTGGCCTCGGGCATGGCCGCCGCCATCGGCATTGGCGAAAACAGCCGCAGCTTCATGCTCACCCGGGCACTGGCGGAAATGAGCCGCTTCGCCGTGGAACTGGGCGCCAATCCGCTGACCTTCCTGGGGCTGTCCGGGGTCGGCGATCTGATCGCTACCTGCTCTTCGTCACTGTCGCGCAACTACCGCATGGGGCATGCCCTGGGCAGCGGTCGTGATCTCAACGAGGCCCTGCAGGAACTGGGGCAGACCGCCGAAGGCCTTAACACCATCCGTCTGGTGGCCACCCGCGCCCGGGAACTGAACGTCTACATGCCCCTGGCCACCGCTCTTTACGAGATCATCCACGAAGACAAGCCGCTGAACACCATGATTGCCCGCCTGATGAGTGGCGAGCACAAGCATGACGTGGAATTCAGCTTTCACGGAGGCACGGCTTGAGAGTCTATCTGTGCCGCCACGGCGAAGCCGTGGCCCAGGCACCCACCGACGCGGAACGCCCGCTCACCGAGCGTGGTCGTCTGGAAGTGATGTCCCTGTGGCAGGATCTGCGCGCGGAAGGCGTACGCATGGAACGGCTGATCGCCAGCCCTTACCGGCGAGCCCAGCAGACCGCCCTGTGCATCGCCCGGGCGTTCGGCGGCATGGATCAGCAAGCCTGTGGCTATCTGGTGCCGGAGGCCCGCCCCGAGCAATTCCTGGACTGGCTGATCCATCAACCGGAGCAGGACAACACCGTGCTGGTCAGCCACATGCCGCTGGTGTCGCTGCTTACCGCTGCCTGGATCGGCGACCCTGGCGCCCGACCGGCGTTCCGGGTCGGCAGCGTGGCCGCCCTGGACGTGGAGGTAGCGGCGCCCGGTGGCGCGCGGCTGCTGTGGACGCGCTCGCCCGGTTAAGCGGCTCAGTCCCGTTCTTCTTCCTTCCAGTGCTGCACCGCTACCTGATCCTTCACGTGATCGAGGATTTCCAGCAGCGTCTGCTTGACCATTTCGTTGAGCTGTTCGGTGCCGCCGTGGCTGGCGCTGAGCAGGTCATCAATGAGCGCGTCCAGGCGCGGCCGGTTGGCCGGTGAACCGATATCCTCCACCAACTGATCCACCAGGGCGGTACCAGCGTCGCGCACGGTATCGCCGAGCAGGTCGATGGCGCGCGGGCCGGCCACTGGAATCGCCGCCAGGCGGCGCCCGGCGGCGGTGCGGTGCACCGCCTCGTCGGTGAGATAGACCAGGTAGTCGGAGAGCCGGTCGCGGTACTGGTCATGGCTGCGCCGGGTGGCGTCGGCGATGCGCCCGGCCAGGTAATCCACCAGTTGCTCGCGGCGTGGCGCCAGCACATCGCGCTCGATGCGGTGCATCATCGGGCCGCCGGTGCGGATTTCCCGCTGCGCCCCTTCCAGGACGTTGATCACCACCCGGTCGGAGATTTCCTCCACCAGAATGCCGTAGTACTTGATCACCGAGCGGCCGATGTAGGTGTCGCGGAAGTCCACCACGCCCAGTTTCTGCAGGCGGAACATCAGGCTCACCACGCGCAGTACCCGTAGCCAGCGGAAACTGCCCACCGGGATGCAGCCAAGCAGGTCGTACCAGTGCACGAACGGGTAAAAGAACCAGCGGTGATAGGTGTGCCGGCCGATGGCCACCGCCCAGCGGATCACGAACTCGGTGAGGTAGACGGTGACGAACGCCAGATCAATCTCGAAGAAGTTGGCGTGCACCTGCTCCTTGTAGACGCTGAAAAAGCCGGGCACCCAGGCGCGCAGCAGTTCCTGCACGCTGTCCACCCGAAACACCCAGTCGAACAGAATCAACGACAGATTGACGACCACCAGCAGGATCATCAGGACGTCGATCAGGAAACCCAGGGAATCCAGGCCGGGGCGCAGCTTTTTCAGGTGGACATGAACGCTCATGAGGGCAGGTTATCGAACCGGCTCCACACCGGACAGTGGTCCGACGGTTTTTCCATGGCGCGGATGTCGTAGTCGACGCCGGTATCGCTGAGCCGTTCCAGCAACGCCGGCGTGGCCAGCACGGTGTCGATGCGCAGGCCGCGGCGCGGGTCGCGCTCGAACCCCCGGGAGCGGTAATCGAACCAGGAGAACACGTCGTCGGTGTCCGGATAGCGGTGGCGAAAGGTGTCCACCAGCCCCCAGTCGGTGAGCCGTTGCCACCAGTCGCGTTCCTCGGGAAGGAAGCTGGTCTTTCCCTCGCGCAGCCAGCGCTTGCGGTTCTGTTCGCCGATGCCGATGTCGCGGTCGGTGGAGGAAATATTGAAATCCCCCATGACGGCGAGTTGTTCGGTGGGGTCGTGCTCGGTCTCCAGGTAGCGCTGCAGGTCCTCGTAGAACTTGCGCTTGGCCGGGAACTTGACCGGATGCTCGCGGTTCTCGCCCTGGGGAAAGTAGCCGTTGAGCACCGTCAGCGGCGCGCCGCCGGCGTCCTTGAGGCGGCCGATGATCATGCGCCGCTGGGCGTCCTCGTCGTCACCGGGAAAGCCGTAGCGCACCGCCTCCAGCGGCTCGCGGGTGAGCAGGGCGACGCCGTAATGGCCTTTCTGGCCGAAATAGTAGGGGTGGTACCCCATGTCGCGCACCGCCTGTTCCGGGAACTCGCTGTCCTGGACCTTGGTTTCCTGCAGGCCCACCAGGGTGGGGCGGTACTTGTCGAGCAGTGTCTCCAATTGATGGAGACGGGCGCGAATGCCATTGATGTTGAATGAAACCAGCGTCATATCACCTCCGTTTGCGGCGCATTGTACACCACCGGACCGGCCGCTGAGCGAATCGGTAAATGAGTTTGACCGACGGGAAAGGTATCATCGGCGTTTTCGTGGCGACGCCGCCGTTTTCGCGTCGCCCGGTTTCGAGGAGAGAGGCAATGAACGACGCGGCCCCTTTGGCCGACGCCAAGCCGGTGCTGGCTTTCGCCCACGCCAATGGTATCCCCGGCCACAGCTACGACACCTTTCTGGACCCGCTGCGCGAACACTATGACGTGCGCGTGGTGGAATGCCTGGGTCAGGACCCCCGCTATCCGGTGGACGGCAACTGGGAGAGCCTGAGCCTGGAACTGGAAGCCTTCCTGGAGCCGTTGCCCAAGCCCATCATCGGCCTCGGCCATTCCATGGGTTCGGTGCTGATGTTCTGGGTGGCGCACCGTCATCCGGACTGGTTCCGGGCCCTGGTGATGCTCGATCCGCCGGTGGCCAACGGCCCCCAGGGGCTGGTCTACCGGCTGGCCAAGGTCACCGGCTTGGGTGACCGTTTCTCGCCGGCGAAAAAGAGCAAGGGCCGGCTGGACTACTGGGCCACCTGGGACGACGTGGAGAGCTACTTCAACTCCCGGGGCCTGTTCAAGGCGTTCGATCCGCGCTCGCTGAAGCATTACCTGGAGCACGGCCTGGAACGTCACGGTGACGGCTGGCGCCTGCGCTTCCGCCCGGAGGTGGAGGTGGCGGTGTTCCGCGAGACGCCCACCGGCGTCACCTCGCTGCCGCGTCTCAAGGTGCCCGGCGCCCTGGTCACCGGCGAGCAATCCCCCAAACTGTTCCATCAGGGTGGCGCCCGCCATGCCCGCCGTCACCGCATGAAGCGGCTGTTCGCCCCGGGCAGCCACATGTACCCGCTGGAACGCCCGGAGCAGACCGCCGCCCAGGTACTGGGCATTCTCGACGATCTGCTCGGTGCCCGGCATCGGGAGACCGCCGATGAGCGCTGAAACTCCCCGCGAACGACGCTTCACCGCCTTCGGGCAAACCCTGGCCGGCCTGCAGTGGGACGGCGACGATGGCGACGCGCTGCCGGTGCTGGCCCTGCACGGCTGGCTCGACAACGCGGCCTCGTTTCAGCCCCTGGCGGGCTACCTGGGCCGGCCCCTGGTGGCGCTGGACTTCGCCGGCCACGGCCACTCCGATCATCGCCCGCCCAACCAGGCCACCCACTACGTGGACCACGTGCGCGACGTACTGGCGGTGGCCGACGAGCTGGGCTGGGAGCGCTTCATCCTGATGGGACATTCCATGGGGGCCGGGGTCGCCTGCCTGTTCGCGGGCACCTTCCCGGAGCGGGTCGAGAGGCTGGTGCTGATCGAGGGGCTGGGGCCGCCGGCCACCGCCGCCAAGGACGCGCCGGAGACCCTGCGCAAGGCGATCAACCAGATGCTCACCCTGGGGGAGAAACGCAAGCCGGTCTACCAGGACCCGGAACAGGCGGTCGCCGCGCGCCTGCCCGCCCTGGGCGGGCTCGCCGAAAGCTCCGCCCGGCTGCTCTGCGAGCGCGGCCTGGAACGGGTGGCCAAGGGCTGGACCTGGCGCACCGATGCACGCCTGCGTCTGACCTCGTCGCTGCGCCTCACCGAGGAGCAGGTGGAAGGCTTCGTGCGCGCCATCGTGGCGCCCACGCTGCTGCTGATGGGCGAGCAGGGGCTTGGCGGCGATGGCCGTTTCGATCATCGCATCGACTGGCTGGAGGATGTCACCGTGGGCCGCCTGCCCGGGCGCCATCATTTGCACATGGACGACCCGGCGCCGGTGGCCGCCGAGGTGCGGAAGTTTCTGGGCTGACGTCCAGCGTCATTCCCGCTCAAACACCATGCCCGCCGCTTGCAGGCGCTCGATCAGGCGATCGCCCAAAGCCATCACCGGCGTTACCACGCCGGTGTGATCCGGCGGCGTGGTGTCCAGCCCCAGCCCCATCACCGTTTCCGAGAGCATCTTGGCGGTCTCGTCATAACCGGGGTCGCCGCCGGCCACCCGGCAACGCACCTCGGTGTCGCCGCAACGGCCCCGCAACCGTACCTGGAACCAGGACCGGGCCCGGGTGGCCGGGTCCGGTCCGACTCCGGCGGGGCGGCTTTTCAGCAGGCGGCGGCGTAGCGGGCCGATCTGCGCGGCGAGCACCAGGCCGCCCACGCCGGCGGCCCCGCCGACCAGCTTGGGCAGGCTGGATGTAACCAGATAGTGGCCGTAACGGAACGACGGCCCGTAGTCCTCGATGGCCCGCGCCGAACGCATCACCACCAGCGGGTCGATGGTCGGCATGGGCGCCAGCCAGCCACCCAGCTCGTCGTCCTTGCGCGGCCGCATTGACAGGGCTCCCACCGGGCGCGGGTACCACCGTTGCAGCCGGCTTTGGGCATCGCGCAGCCGGTCGCGGTTGGCCCGGGGCCGGGCGAAGGCCTCCAGGGCGGAGTGCCAGGTGCCGCCGGAGAAGGAGCCCGAGAACGACACCGCTCCTTCCAGCGTCACCGGAGCGTTCAGGCGCCCGCCGTGGGCCTTTTCCAGCTCCCGCACGGTGAACAGGGCCCCGGCGTCGTAGGGAATGGAATCAAATCCGCAGCAATTGACGATGGCGCAGCCGGCTTTTTGCGCCGCCTCGTGATAGCGCGGGATCAGGGTATTCACGAATTCCGGTTCGCCGGTAAGATCGCAGTAGTGGGTGCCATGCTCCACGCAGGCACGCACCAGCGGCTCGCCATAACGTACATAGGGGCCGACGGTGGTCGCCACGGCGCGGGTTTGGGCGGCCAGTTCCGCCAGGCTCAACGGGTCGCCGCTGTCCGCTTGCAGCAGGGCAGGGGCGTCGGCGGTGCCCTCCAGGCCGGCGGCCACCTGTTCCAGACGGGCGCGGTCGCGACCGGCCAGGGCCCAGGGGGTGCCGGAGGGCAGATGGCGGGATAAATAGTGGGCGGTGAGTCCACCGGTGAAGCCGGTGGCGCCGAACAGGACCACCGCGTAGGGGCGGGATGTGGCCATGGAGCCTCCTTGAAGGGGGGAAGTGGCATTGGCTGTGACGGCAGTGTAGCGTTGCCGGCCCGGGCTGGCCCATGACCGTACCGCCCGGGTTTTGCATTCGGGAGAGAATATGGAAGAGAAAGTCGAACGCCGCTATCCGGTGAACGTGGAAGAGCTGTACGCGATTCTCACCAGCAAGGCGTTTTTCGAACAGCGCTATGCCTGGGGAAAGGTGGAGGATTACCGTTTCGAGGCCTTCGAACCCCAAGGCGACGGCTTCCTGATCCGCATCGTGCAGCCCATGGCGATCCGCCTGGACAAGGTGCCGGGCTTCGCCCGCAAGTTTCTGCCCGAGCAGGCGGAACTGACCACCGAATTCCGTTGGCACCCGGCCAGCGGTGGCTACCAGGCGGAGTACCGCTTCGTGCTCGGCCATGTGCCGGTGAAGGTGGGCGGCACCATGACCCTGCGCCAGGATGGTGACCAGGCGTTGCAGAGCACCCGGGTGGCGGTGAAATCCTCGGTGCCGCTGGTGGGCCGCAAGCTGGAGAGTTTGATCGCGGAACGCTTCGAGCAGGCCCTGGAGGGGGACTACCGCCACACCATCCGTTACATCGAGGAGCACCACGACGCCGGTTAAGGAGCCTCTGAATAACGCCTTGCGCACTTCAGGCCACGCTGAGCACGTAAGGCGTTGTTCAGAGGCTCCTTAGGAATGGCGGCGCAGCCGCCGGGCCTGTTCCATCATCTTTTTCACGAACCAGCGCGGGCGCCAGCGCTTGCGGCGCCAGGCCCGTTTCGCTTCCGGCTGTGGAAAAATATGCAGCGGTCGCCCGGGCAGCGCCTGGAGAATGCGTTCGGCGACCGCGCCGGCGGATTCCGGCGCCCGCTCCAGGGCCCGCTGCAGCCGCGCCCGGCTGAGGGCATCGGCGGCCGGCATGCGGCGGCCCAATTCGCTGGGGAACAGGTCCGGGCATACCACCGAGACGTGAATATTCAGCGGCGACAGCTCCGCCGCCAGGGCCTCGCTGAGACGGATCAGGGCGGCGTTGCAGGCCACGTAGCCGGCCATGCCCGGTGGCGCGGTGATGCCGGCCAGGGCCGCCACGTTGACCAGATGGCCGTGGCCCTGGCGCTTCATCAGGGTCAGCGCGGCCTGGCAGCCATGCACCGCGCCCATGACATTGACCCGCCAGAGTTGATCCCAGCCGCTCTCGTCCAGGGCCTCGAAGGGCCCGGCGGCGGCCAGCCCGGCGTTATTGATCACCACGTCCAGGCGCTCCCAGCGCCGCTGGATGCGTTCCACCGCCTGGCGCAGGTCGCGCTCCCGGCTTACGTCCGCGGCCAGGAACAGCACCTCGCCGCCGGCCTGACGCAGTTGCTCGGTCAGCGCCTGGCCGGCGGCTTCCTCCCGGTCCAGCAGGGCGACCCGGTAATCGCCCACGGCGCGCTCGGCCAGAGCCCGGCCCAGGCCGTGGGCGGCGCCGGTGATCAGCATCACGGGATGGCCCTTCATTTTCAGAGTGGGTCCGCGTCCAGCTCGCGCATCGGCGAGCGCAGCACGTCTCCCTCGCCCTCGCTGCGCGCCAGCAGCACCGCGCCGACGCTGTCGCCCCACACGTTCACCGCGGTGCGGCACATGTCCAGCAGCCGGTCGGTGACCAGAATCAGACCGATCGCCTCCGCCGGCAGGCCAATCACGCCCAGGATCACGGTGATCGCCACCAGACTGGCGGCGGGGATGCTGGCCACCCCGATGGAGGTGAGCAGGGCGGTCAGCACGATCACGAACTGGGTGGTCAGGCTCAGATCCAGACCGTAGGCCTGGGCGATGAAAATCGCCGCCACGCATTCATACAGAGCGGTGCCGTCCATGTTGACGGTGGCGCCCAGCGGCAGTACGAAGCTGGCGGTGCGGTTGGACACTCCGGAGCGTTTCTCCACGCATTCCATGCTCAGCGGCAGGGTGGCCGCCGAACTGGCGGAAGAGAAGGCGGTGAGCAGCGCCGGAGTCATGGCCTGCAGGTGGCGCCACGGTGAACGCTTGGCGAGAAAACGGATCAACAGCGGCATCACCACGAACATGTGCAGCCCCAGGGCCAGCAGTACGGTGATGAAGAACAGGGCCAGCGGCTCCACCGCGTCCAGCCCGGTGCGGGTCACGGTGGCGGCGATCAGCCCGAACACGCCCAGCGGCGCGAAGCGGATGATCACCATGGTGATGCGCAGCACCACCTGGTAGATGCCTTCCACGGTCTGGCGCAGGTGCTCGCCGGGGGCGCCGCCCAGGGTGCGCAGGAAGTAACCGAAGAACAGGGAGAACACGATCAGCCCCAGCATCTGGGTCTCGGCGGCGGCCTGGAACAGATTCGGTGGCAGCAGCTGGCGCAGGATCTCCGTGAAGTCCGCCGCGCCACGGCCCTCGATGCTTTGCAGCGCCTGGTCGGTTTCCTTGGCCAGGCCGAGCAGATCCTTGGCCGGTTGCCCGTCGATGACGCCGGGCACGATCAGGTTGACCACCACCAGCCCGACCAGGATGGCGATCAGGCTGGTGGCGAGATAGAACACCACGGTCTTGGCGCCCAGACGACCCAGGTTGTCGTCGTCGCCGACATTGATCATGCCGCTTATGATCGCCGTGGTGATCAGAGGCACCACCACCATCTTCAAGGCGTTGATGAACAACTCGCCGACCAGGTCGTAGGCGGGCAGCAACGGCAGGCCCAGCAGCCGGGTGCCTTCGGAGGTGACCGCGCCGGCCAGACCGCCCAGCACCATGGCCAGAAAAATCTGGTGATGTAATTTCATTCAGCGGCCCTTCACGCCGGTAGGAACCGGCAAGCTTAAAGACCCGGTGGAACCCTTGGCAACCCGCCCGGCTAGAGCAGGGTACCGAGAGCGCCGCCCAGCTCCGGCCGGTCCCGGCGTACCTGGTCGGCGGCGGCCTTGAGCAGACGGTCCGCGCGCACCGGGCCGAAACGCTCGCACAGCAGCACGTAGCCACGGTTGACCAGCGCCGCCAGGGTGCCCCGGTCCAGGGGGATCAGATCGGCGCGGGGGTGATTGAACCAGTATTCCACCCCCTGGCGGTGATCGTCGGGCAACCCGGCACGGCGCAGGTCGGTGAGCTGGTCGAGCCGTAGCTGGCTGGCCTCGGCTTCGTTGAGTTGCGCCCAGAGCGCGCTCATCAATGCCTGGAACGCCGCCGTGCAGGGATGTCCGGCGGCGTTGGCCCGCTCCGGGTGGGCCAGCGGATCGGCGGCCAGGCGGCGTTCCGGCAACGACATGGCCTGCACCAGGTTGAGATGCAGGTCGTGGCGTCGCCCGGCCAGGTCGAAGCGCTTGCACAGGTCGCTCACATAGCCCTGTAGGGAAAAGCGTGGCCGGTCGGCGTATTCGCGCTGCCACAGGGCCACCGCCTCGACCACGTCCCGGGCGTCCAGGTAGGGCGCCAAACCGGTGGCCAGGGCCCGGCGGCGGCGCTCCTCCGGGCTCATGGCCGGGTCTCCAGGCCGTCGGCCACCTCCGCGTCATAGAGATGGGGCTGGGCGAATTCCGGGTAGCCCAGTTCCGCGTGCTCGCTGACGTCCAGGCCCCGTTGTTCATGTAAGGGCGGCGCCCGCAGGCCGGCGGTGAGCGATACCACCATGTACAGAATCAGCGCCACGAAGAAGGCCCAGGCGAAGGCCACCACGATGCCCAACAGTTGCACCGTGATGCGCTGGGGGTCGAACAGGTCGCCGCTGTAGAACAGGCCCGCCGCCAGGGTGCCCCAGGCGCCGGCGAAGGCGTGCACCGGCACCGCCGAGACCACGTCGTCGAGTTTCAGCGACAGCAGCATACGACTGCCCGGGCCCACCAGCAGCCCGGCGATCAGCCCGGTGAGCACGGCGAAGCCCGGTACCATGGTGGCGCACCCGGCGGTGATGCCCACCAGGCCGGCCAGGCTGCCGTTGACGGTCTCGGTGAGTAACACCGGCCGCCGGGTCAGTAAGCGGTACAGGGCCGCCCCCAGCGCGCCGGCGGCGGCGGCCAGCTGGGTGTTCAGGTTGATCAGCGCGATGTCCACGCTGGCGCCCACCGTGGAGCCGCCGTTGAAGCCGAACCAGCCGAACCACAGCAGAAAGCCCCCCAGGGCCACGAAGGACAGGTTGTGGCCGCGGATTTCCCGGGCCTGGCCCTGGTTGTCGAAGCGGCCCAGGCGCGGCCCCACCACCAGGATGCCGGCCAGGGCACACCAGCCGCCGACGCTGTGGACCACGGTGGAACCGGCGAAGTCCACGAAGCCCAGGCGGGCCAGCCAGCCGTTGCCGTTCCAGGCCCAGTTGCCGAACAACGGATAGATCACGCCGGTGATCACCACCGCTCCGGTCAGGTAACCCAGGTAGCGGGTGCGTTCGGCCATGGCGCCGGAGGCGATGGTGGCGGCGGTGGCCGCGAACATGAGCTGGAACAGCAGCAGGGTCCACAGGTCGCTGTCGCCCTGACTGGGCGCGAACAGGCTCTGGCCCACCCAGCCGCTGGGATTGGCGCCGAACATCAGGCCAAAGCCCAGGGCCCAGAACGCCAGGGTGCCCACGCACAGGTCCATATAGTTCTTCATGACCACGTTGATGGCGTTCTTGGCGCGGCTCAGGCCGCTTTCCAGCAGCGCGAAGCCGGCCTGCATGAGGAATACCAGCGCCGCGGCGATGGCCACCCAGACCACGTCGGCGCCGGAATATTCCAGGGTGTCGGCCAGGCCCGGCACGGGCACAACCAGAAGGGCGAAGAAGATGGCGCGTCGTTCCATGAGACCCCCTCGATCGTATTGTCGAGGGGAGCGCTGCAACGGCTATGCCAAGGTGTGCAAGGCCGGTTCAGGCCGCCCGGCGCCGGGGGTGGCATGGCGGCTTGCGCGAAGATGGGGCGCCGCCGGCGGCTGGCGGCGTCAGTGCTTCAGGACAGGGCAGGGCCAGGACAGGGCGGGGACTCAGGAGAGAGCGGGGGACCAGGCGCCGGCCATTGCCAGTTCCGGCTCGCACAGGGCGAGAATCTGCTGGTACTGGCGGTCGGTGATGTGCTGAATGGACAGACGCGGGCGAATCACCAGTTCCATATCGGCGAATTCCGCGCGCTGGCGCATCTCCGAGAGCGGCAGTGGCTGCTTATAGGTGGTCACGTAGCGCACATCCACCTGGTACCAGCGAGGCATGTCCTCGCTGCTGCGCGGATCGAAGCCGGCATGGTCCGGGTTGAACTGGGTCGGGTCCGGGTAGGGCGCGGAGGTCACCCGGGCCTCGCCGACGATGGACGGATTCTTGCCCCGTGAGTGGTAGATCAGCACCCGGTCGCCGTCCTGGATTTCATCGCGCAGGCGGTTGCGTGCCTGGTAGTTGCGGACCCCGTCCCAGCCGGTGGTCTGGTCCGGCGCGGCCCGCAAATCCTGCAGGCTGAAATCCTTCGGCTCGGTCTTGAATAACCAGGTGCGCATAGCGTTCCTCCAGGTATGGACCGGCAATGTAACACGTATGGCAACAAAGTCATTGTTATTTAATCAATGGTATTTCAATGGATTCAAGGGGTCCGGAAGGCGGAACAGAAAGGCCGGGAATATGATACTCTTGCGCGCTTATTTCGGAGGCGTAGTCGTGATCGAACCCCGCGAACAGCAACAGGCCCAGGCCACACTTCAAACCCCGCGCGATTGCCTGCGCTGGGGGGAATCCGTGCTGCGCCGGGCCGGTGTTTTTCTCGGCCATGGCACCGACGATCACGGCGATGAATGTCTGGCGCTGCTGCTGCACGTTCTGGCGTTGCCCTCGGACAGCGATTCTCGCCTGCTGGACGCGCGCCTGCTGCCCGATGAGATCGAGGCATTCGTGGGGCTTATGAAGCGGCGCGTCAACGAGCGGGTGCCGGCGCCGTACCTCACCGGCGAGGCCTGGTTCTGCGGCCTGCCGTTCCAGGTCGACGAGCGGGTGCTGATTCCCCGTTCGCCGCTGGCGGAGTTGATCGAGGCCCGCTTCCAGCCGTGGCTGGACCCGGACCGGGTCGAGCGGGTGCTGGATCTGTGCACCGGCAGCGGCTGCATCGCCATTGCCTGCGCCCACGCCCTGGAGACCGCCACCGTGGACGCCAGCGACCTGTCCGAGGACGCCCTGGCGGTGTGCCGGGCCAATATCGAGGCCCACGGCCTGACCGACCGGGTGCGGGCGATCCAGGCGGACGGGCTGGATGGCCTGGACGAGCGCTACGATCTGATCATCTCCAATCCGCCCTATGTGGATGCCGAGGATCTGGCGGCGATGCCCGAGGAGTATCGCCACGAGCCGGAACTGGCTCTGGCCTCCGGCGACGATGGTCTGGATTTCACCCGCCGGTTGTTGATCGACGCGCCGGACCATCTCGCCGAGGACGGCGTGCTGATCGTCGAGGTGGGCAACAGCGACCGCCACGTGATGGCGGCCTGGCCGGAGGTGCCGTTCCTTTGGTTTGAATTCGAGCGCGGCGGGCACGGGGTATTCATGCTCGAGCGCCGTCAACTGGTAGAATACCGCGATCACTTCACGGGCTGAGCCGCCCTAACGAGGAAGAATATGGCCGGGAACAGTTTTGGTGAGCGCTTTCGCGTCACCACCTTCGGTGAAAGCCACGGCGCCGCTCTCGGCGCCATCGTGGAGGGCTGCCCGCCGGGGCTGGCGCTTAGCGAGGCGGACCTGCAGCATGAGCTGGACCGACGCAAGCCCGGCACCAGCCGCTACACCACCCAGCGCAAGGAGCCGGACCAGGTGCGCATCCTGTCCGGCGTGTTCGAAGGCAGGACCACCGGCACCTCCATCGGCCTGCTGATCGAAAACACCGATCAGAAATCCAAGGATTACGGCAACATCGCCGCCACCTTCCGGCCCGGCCACGCGGACTACACCTACACCCAGAAATACGGCTTTCGCGACTATCGCGGCGGCGGTCGCTCCTCGGCCCGGGAAACCGCCATGCGCGTGGCCGCCGGCGCCATCGCCCGCAAGTTCCTGGGCGAGCACCTGGGCGTGCGGCTGTACGGCGGGGTGGAGCAGATCGGCCCGATCCGCGCCGAGAAATTCGACTGGGACGTGGTCAACACCAACCCCTTCTTCTTCCCGGACGCGGACAAGATTCCCGCCCTGGAGCAACTGATCAACGACCTGCGCAAGGAAGGGTCATCCATTGGCGCCCGGGTCAGCGTGTACGCGGACAACGTGCCGCCGGGCTGGGGCGAGCCGGTGTTCGATCGCCTGGACGCGGATCTCGCCAAGGCGCTGATGTCGATCAACGCGGTCAAGGGCGTGGAAATCGGTGACGGTTTCGAAGTGGTCAACCAGCGCGGCGAACAGCACCGTGATGAAATCACCCCGCAGGGTTTTCTCAGCAACCACGCCGGCGGCGTGCTCGGCGGCATCAGTTCCGGGCAGGTGATCCGCGCCAGCCTGGCGCTCAAGCCCACCTCCAGCATCACCATCCCGGGGCGCTCCATCACCCTGGACGGCGAGCCCACCGAGGTGGTCACCAAGGGCCGCCACGACCCCTGCGTGGGCGTGCGCGCCACCCCCATCGCCGAGGCCATGCTGGCCCTGGTGCTGATGGACCACTACCTGCGCCACCGCGCGCAGAACGGAGACGTGACGCCGCCGCTGGCGCCGATCCCCGGCCAGGCCTGAGGGATCGGCATGCCGTATTACTGGCGCCTCTCCGCCTTTTATTTCCTCTACTTCGGCCTGTTGGGCACCCTGGTGCCCTACTGGTCGCTGTACCTCAAGGACCTGGGATTCTCCGCCACCACCATCGGCCTGCTGATGGCGGTGCCGCACCTTACCAAGGTGGTGGCCCCCAACCTGTGGGGCTGGCTCGCCGACCGCAGCGGCGCCCGTTTGCGCATTATCCGCCTCGGCAACCTGGCGGCGGCGCTCGCCTTCCTGCCGGTGTTCTGGGCCGACCAGATCTGGTCCATGGCGATCCTGCTGGCGGTGTTCAGCTTCTTCTGGAACGCGGTGCTGGCCCAGTTCGAGGTGGTCACCCTGCATACCCTGGGCGACCAGGCCCACCGCTACAGCCAGGTACGGGTGTGGGGCTCGCTGGGCTTCATCGCCTGTGTGTTCCTGGTGGGCATGGCTCTGGATCACCTGCCCATGAGTCTGCTGCCGTGGGTCATGTCCGCGCTGCTCTGGCTACTGTGGCTGGCCACCTTGACGCTACCGGGGGAGCGGGGTGAGGCGCGTCGCAACGCCGACGGCGGCCTGATCAAGCTGCTTAAACGCCGCGACATCCAGATCTTCATGCTGGTGGCCTTCCTGATGCAGGCCTCCCACGGCCCGTACTACACCTTCTACAGCATCCACCTGGAAGACATGGGCTTCCGCAAGCTCACCGTGGGCACGCTCTGGGCGGTGGCGGTGGTCTCCGAGGTGGTGGCCTTCCTGGTCATGCACCGCCTGATGACCCGCTTCGCCCTCAACCGCATTCTGCTCACCTGCCTGCTGCTGGCCACGGTGCGCTGGCTGGTGGTGGCCCTGTGCGGCGACAGCCTGCCCTGGCTGGGCGCCGCCCAGCTGCTGCACTCCGCCAGTTACGCCAGCTTCCACGCCGGCGGCATCGCCTGGGTACAGCGCGCCTCCGGCCGGGCCTTCGCGGGCCAGGGCCAGGCGCTGTATTCCAGCCTGGGGTACGGCGCCGGCTGGGGCCTGGGGTCCGGGCTCAGCGGCCTGGCCTGGCCGCATCTGGGCGTGTACTGCTTCCTGATCGCCGGCGTGCTTACCCTGGCCGCCGCCGCCTTGATCAGGCGCCTGCCCGAGGCGTCGGAGAATGGTTAACCAAAAGTTAATTAGAATGGAGAATCTTTCAATTTAATTAAGAAAATGCCTTTCCTATAGTCACCAGCGACAACATAACAACAACGTCGCAATGAGGTATGGCTATGGCAGGCAGCTCGCTCTCCCCGCATCGCCGGGATTTTTATGACCGGCTCGCGGCGTTCGATACCGCGCCGCTGTGGGAAGTCCTCGGGACCATCGTGCCCCGTGAACCGACCTCCCGGTACCACGCCCACCACTGGCGTTACGCCCAGCTCCGGCCGCTGTTGCTGGAGGCCGGTGATCTGCTCACCGCCGAGGAGGCGGAGCGCCGTGTACTGGTGCTGGAGAACCCGGCTTGCCCGGGCCAGTCTCGCGCCACTCCCAGTCTCTACGCCGGCCTGCAGTTGATCCTGCCCGGCGAAACCGCCCCCGCCCATCGACACACCCCGTCGGCATTGCGCTTTCTGATCGAAGGCGAGCAGGGCTACACCTCCGTGGGCGGAGAGCGCACCACCATGCGCGAAGGGGACTTCGTGATCACCCCGGCCTGGGCCTGGCATGACCATGGCAATGACGGCGACCAGCCGGTGATCTGGATGGACGGACTGGATATTCCGGTACTCAGTTACTTCGAATCGGTGTTCTCCGATCCTCATGAGGAAAGCCGGCAAGCGCTCAGCCGACCGGAGGGGGATTCCCTGGCCCGTTACGGCAACAATCTTGTGCCAATCCAGGCGCGAAGCCCCTACGGGCCGACCACGCCGATCTTCAACTACCCCTACGAGCGGACCCGCGATGCGCTGTTGAAAGCCGCGCTGGGGGCATCGCCGGATGAGCATTGGGGCACCACCCTGCGTTATGCCAACCCGCTGGACGGGGGCTGGGCCATGCCCACTCTGGCGACCTGGATGACCCACCTGCGCAAAGGTGAACGGACCCTGCCGATGCGTTCCACCGACAGCCTGGTCATGCACGTGGTGGAGGGCAGGGGGGAGGTCACCATCGAGGGCCGGCCGTTGGCGTTCGAGCCCAAGGACGTGGTGGCGATCCCCGGCTGGCAATGGCGCCACCTGTCCGCCAGCGAAGACTGTTTCCTGTTCTTTTTTTCCGATCGCGCCATCCACGAAAAGCTCGGCTTCTTTCGTGAGCAGCGCCAATAGAGCCCAGAGGTAATTCAATGCGTATTTGTAGATTCGACGACAATCGCGTCGGTGTGGTGATCGGCGAGAAAGTGGCCGATGTGACCGATGTGGTCACCGAGGCGCTGCCGCCGCAGCGCTGGCCGTTGCAACGGGGTGATGCCTTCATCGCCGCCTTGCCGGCGTTGCGCGAGCGCCTGGAGGAGGCGGCCTCGCGGGCGCCACTCACGCCGCTTGACCAGGTCCGCCTGCTCAGCCCGGTGGCGAATCCGGGCAAGATCATCGCCGCGCCGGTGAACTACATGAAGCACGTGGAAGAGTCCCGCGAGGACGCGGGCATCAACTTCGGCACCGAGATTTCGCTGATCGACCGCTATGCTCTTTTCCTGAAGGCCAACAGCTCCCTGGTCGGCGCCGGGGAAGGCGTGGAGATTCACCACGATGATGGTCGCCGCACCGACCATGAGGTGGAACTGGCGCTGGTCATTGGCAAAAAAGCCCGCAAGGTGTCCGAGCAGGAAGCGTTGGAGTGCATCGCCGGTTACTTCATCGGCCTGGATATCACCATCCGTGGCACCGAGGACCGCAGTTACCGCAAATCCCTGGATACCTTCACCGTGCTCGGTCCCTGGCTGGTCACCGCCGATGAGTTTGGTTCGCCGGAGTCCGTGGAACTGGACATCAAGGTCAACGATGAGCCCCGCCAACACGCCAATACCCAGGACCTGATCTGGTCGGTGGCCAGGATCATCTCGTTCGCTTCGCATTCCTACACCCTGGAACCCGGCGACGTGATTCTCACCGGCACGCCGGAAGGGGTTGCCCCCATCAAACGCGGAGACCGCATGGATGCCTGGATCGAGGGCATCGGTGCCATGCGCGTACAGGTCCGTTGAGACGCCACCATAAGCGGAGTGAGCAGATGACAGAAAAAAATGTCCTGATTGCCGGTGGCGGCATTGGCGGACTGACCGCCGCCGCCTGCCTGCTGCAGCGGGGGATCGACGTGGACGTCTACGAACAGGCGGATGAGCTTGGCGAGGTAGGCGCCGGCATCCAGGTGAGCGCCAATGCAAGCCGTGTTTACCAGCACATTGGCATTCTTGATGACCTGGTGGAAGCGGGCTCCTGCCCCGAGGCCTATCGGTTTCGCCTGTTTGACAGTGGTGAAGTATTGCAGACCATCCCTCTGGGCGGTGCTTATGTGCGTCGTCATGGGGTGCCCTATGTGTCCGTGCATCGCGCTGACCTGCACCGGCTGCTGGTCGAGCGGGTCACCGCCCTCAAACCGGATGCGATTCACCTGGGCGTCGAGGTGACCGGTTTCGAGGAGTTGCAGCAGGGCGGCGTGACACTGCGGTTCGCCGATGGTGGTTGTGTCACCGGTCGGGCCCTGTTGGGCGCCGATGGCATCAAGTCGGCGGTGCGACGGCAGATCGTCGGCGCCGCGCCAGTGACCTACACCGGAGACGCGTCCTGGCGAGTGGTGGTCGAAAGCGAGAACGTGGCCGAGGAACATCGGCAACGCACCGTGGACATCTGGGTCGGGCCCGGCAAGCACGCGGTGACCTACCCGATGCGAGGTGATCGTCTGATCAACCTGGTCGGTTGCGTGGAGCATGACGAGTGGGATGAAGAGTCCTGGGTGGCGAGTCGGCCATGGCATGAACTCAAGGAGGACTTCCAAGGCTGGCATCCGTCCATTGGCGCGCTGATCGACGCCGCCGATCGCGATCACTGTTATCGCTGGGCGATGAATAACCGCCCGCCGGTGGAAAACTGGACGAGCGGGCACGCCACTCTGCTTGGCGACGCGGCGCACCCCACCTTGCCATACATGGCACAGGGCGCCGCCATGGCGGTGGAGGACGCCGCGGTGCTGGCTCGTGCCCTGGAGGCCGAGCCCCGCACCGACGAGGCTTTGCGGCTCTATCAGCGCAACCGCATCGAGCGCACCACCCGCATCGTCAACGAGTCGTCTTCCAACCGGCGCCTGTTCCATCTCAATTCCACTGCTGAATTGCGCGAAGAATTCGCCAAGCGCGATATCAGCTCGGAACGGTCAGCCTGGCTGTTCTCATACGACCCGGTACGGGTGGACATGCTCTGAAACGATTGACTTTACGCAGCGGGGAACACGCGGCGCTAGGATGATGGTTTTTTTCGCATTCCCACCCGCGCTCCCCAATACAGTCCGGTAACCGTGACGGTTAAGGAGAAAAAAGAAATGATAATGACAACGACCCGCAAGCTGCTTATTACTCTGTCCGCGATGATGGCGATGTCCGGCGCCGTCCAGGCGCAATCCTTCGGGATTGGAACCGCCGGCGGCGGATCTTCCACTTACAGCATTGGCGCCGCCATCGCCAATGTCATCTCCAAGGCCACCGGCGATCAGTATCTGGTTCAGCCCTATGGCGGCACCGGTCGGGTCATGCCGCTGGTGAACAGCGGTCGCACCGACTTCGGCCTGGCCAATATCCTCGAGGTCAGCAATGCCTTCCACGGCAAGGGCGACTTCGCCGGACATTCCCACGAGAACCTGCGAGTGGTGGCGGTGTTGTATCCGTTCGACGTCGGTTTGTTCGTTCGTGATGACGCGCCGTTTCAATCGATCAACGATATTAAAGGCGCACGCATTTCGTCCGGTTACAGCGGCCAGCGTATCATCGGTGAGCTGATCGACGCGGCGCTGGCCAACGCGGATCTGAGCATGGATGACATGGACGCGGTGCCGACCACCAATTTGTTGTCCAACGCGGACGACTTCACCGCCGGCCGCACCGACATCGGCTTTTTTGCTCTTGGTTCCGGCAAGCTCAATGAAGTCGACGCATCCGTGGGCGGTATCCGCTTTATTCCGTTCAATATTGACGCTCAGGCCCAGGTGCGCATGCAGGAGCTCATGCCGCAGACCTATGTGCGCGTGGTGCGGCCCGGTGACAATCTCACCGGGCTGGATCAGCCGATGCCGATGATGGCCTACGACTACATTCTTTATGCCGGTAAACATGTCTCGGACGAAGCAGTGCGACGACTGGTCGACGGGATCGTGGAGAACCGTCAGGCGCTGGCGGAAAATTACGCCAACCTGGGTCGGCTGGACCCGAAAAAAATGGCGAAGAATCTTGGCATTCCCTATCACCCGGGCGCCATTCGCTACTACAAGGAAAACGGGCTCTGGTCCCGCTAGGCCATCGGGTAGCGAATCATGACGACATTGACCGACGCCGAGCATAATCGGATCGGCCCGCCAGGGGGCGTCCGCTGGGCGCCCTTCACTCGGGCCTCGATCGCGATTCTTATCACCGGCCTGAGTCTGGGCTGGACCGCCGAATTACCCCGCTTGCTTTGGGGGCGGGTTTATCTGGTGCAGGAATTTTCCCTTATCATTCTCGGCCTGTGCCTGGCGCTGATTTATCTGAGCCGTGATCCTCGTGGGCGCGCCTGGCCGGGGGCGCCGTCCCTTGTCAGCACGGCGGCCGCGCTCATCGCACTGAGCGCCTGCTGGTACGCGGCCTACCGCTACAAGGTGCTTTCCGCGCAGATGTTCTACTTCCCGGTGGAGACCTTCATTATCGGTGCCATCGTGGTGCCGGCGGTGGTGGAAGGGCTGCGCCGCATGGTTGGCTGGGCGCTGGTGATCATCGTCCTGCTGTTCATCGCCTACGGATTGTGGGGCAACGCCATGCCCGCGCCGTTCACCGCGCGGCCCTGGAGCGTGGCCGACCTGGCGCCGCATCTGGTGCTGGATACTACCGCCATGGTTGGCTTGCCGATCACCATCGGTGTCACCGTGGTGATTCCCTTTATCTTCTTCGGGGTGCTGCTGAACAAGGCCGGCGGCGGTGACTTCTTCTCCGATCTGGCGGTCGCGGCGGTGGGCCGTTTCCGTGGCGGCAGCGGCAAGATCGCCATCGTCGCGTCGGCGCTGTTTGGCACCATCTCCGGCAGCGCCGTCTCCAATGTGGTTTCCACCGGGGTGATTTCCATCCCATTGATGAAACGATCCGGTTTCAGCGGTCGGGTTGCCGCCGCCACGGAGTCGGTGGCCTCGACAGGTGGGCAGTTCATGCCGCCGGTGATGGGCGCGGCGGCCTTCCTCATGGCCGAGCTTTCCCAAACGCCTTACGAGACCATCGTGCTGGCGGCGGTATTGCCCGCCCTGTTTTTCTTCTTCGCCGTTTTCATGCAATCCGACGCCGACGCGATTTGCCAGGATGTGGCGCCGGTGCCTCGGGAGGATCGAAAACCCTTTTCCCGGGTGATGCTGGAAGGCGGCCATTTTGTCCTGCCGTTCGTATTGCTGATCGTGTTGCTGTTCAATTTCAATCAGTCTCCGGAGCTGTCGGCGTTGGCGGCGGCTGGGCTGGTGGCGGTGCTGGGCCTGGTTCGTGGCTACGGCGGCGACCGCATCGGCCTGGCGGATCTGATCGACTCCTTCAAGAAAACCGGCACGGCATCCATGGAGATTCTCGCCATCGTCGCCGCCGCCGGCTTCGTGATCGGCATCCTCAATGCCACCGGGGTGGTGTTCGCGCTAACCTCCATCATGGTCGATCTGTCCGGTGGTAACGTGCTGCTGCTGCTGGCGCTCACGGCGGTGATCAGCATTATTCTTGGTATGGGAATGCCAACCGTCGCCGTTTATGTGTTGCTGGCCTCTCTGGTGGTGCCCGCTCTGGTTTCCGCCGGGGTGCCTAAATTGTCGGCGCATATGTTCGTGCTGTATTACGGCATGATGTCGATGATCACGCCGCCAATCGCCATTGCCGCCTATGCCGCCTCGAGCATCGCCGAGGAAAAGCCACTGGCGGTATCGGTAACCGCCATGCGCTACGCCTGGCTGGCCTATCTGGTGCCTTTCATCTTCGTGTTTCGTCCCGAGATGCTGCTGAGCAAGTCGCACCTGGAGATCCCGGGGCTGGTGGAGGTGGTGCTGGTGACCACGCTGCTGATTCTGATCCTTAACGGCGCGCTGTCCGGCTATTTCAAGGGGCGGCTGAGCGTCGCGCTACGGGTGTTACTGGCGGCCACCGGCGTGGCCGTGTTTCTGGCCTTGCTGAGCGGTGTCCAGGCGCCGCTGGTATACACCGGCGCGGTTCTCATCATGCTGGCCTGCGCGGGGCGCCGAGCCTGGCGCCGGCGGGTATGGAGCCCAAGCGCCGGCCAGCGCTCCTGAGCGCGGCGACTTTCTCGCTCGACCCTTGGCGCCCCCGGAGCTACCTCCGTGGGGCTTTTTTTTGTTTATCGCGGTGTGGCAGGGAAGTGATGGGCGGGTACTGTATCGGGGGAATCGCATGGGCGCCCGGCCGGGCGCCCGTTGAGCTTCAGAATTGATAGAGCAGGCTGGTTTGCAGGCGGTTGGCGGTTTCCGATTCGCCGTTGACCTGTTCCAGGTCCACGCGTTGCAGCTCCATGCCCACCATCATGCGGTCGGTGACATCCCAGATAACATTGGCGAAGCCATAGTCCAGCGTCTCGAAGTGCTCGCCATACAGATTCTCGGGAAGATCCTGGCGCAGTCGTGAGTAGCCCACGGACGCGAACCAGGAGCGGTTGAAGGTCTGGTTGAGCGATGCGCCGAACGCGCTCAGATCCACGGTTTCCAGATGCCCGTTGCGCACATAAACGTCCGGTGCGCGGCGATGTCCGGTATTGCCTGGGTTACCCATGTAGTTGCCGATCCCGGTGCCGCCAATGACATTGCCCTTGAAGGTCAGGCCGTTGAACAACGGCAGGCTGATTTGCGCCAGTGCCCCGTAGCCGGTGGCGGAGTCATCCACGCTGCCTTGCTCACCATTGGTTGACAGTTCGCGGGCCAGCAGCGACAGGGTGAACATGCGCCGGTACTCGTAGCGCACGGTAAGGTCGGGAAGCCCGTTTTCGCCGCTGGCGGCGCTGTTCGGGTCGGGCTGCGCGCCGGCCCGGGCGATCACGGTGTCCGGGTCTTCCAGCGCCACCGCCAGGGTGCTGGAGCCTAGTTTGCGGGTGTAGCGCAGCTGCGCCTTGCGATCAAACGCATAGCCCTTGGGGCTGCCCAGCGCCAGGGTTCGAGGCGTGGCCACGAAGCTCATGAAATTGGTCCAGGTCTGGCCGGCCAGCAGCCCGTTCATCTCGCCATAGGCGTGGCGCAGATTGAATTTTTCATCGGGCATGAAGTGCCCTTCGAAGTAGGAGGTCAACACGCCCATGCCGGTACGCGTGTGGGTACGGAAGTTAAGCCGGGACTCCGCCGCGGTGAAGCTGGTGCGGCCATCGGTCCGGTTGCCGTCATCGAGGACGTTGAAAGGGGTGGTCGAGGTGCCCAGGTCGTAGTCGAAGTCATAGAACATATCCAGCTTCGCATAGCCGCCGAATGCCACGTCGGTGTCGGTGCCCGGGATGTTGAAGGTGCTGCGATGGTTCCAGGGAGGGCCTACCCGGCTGGGATCACCGGTGACCACCGGCTGTCCGGCCTCGACGACGTCGAAAGCCCGGGCCTGTGGCGTCGCGAGACAGCACGAGGCAAGCATAAGCGGAACAAGAGGGTGCGCTTTCATTGGCTTTTCCTTTTCTCTTCTGGGTGTTGTTATTCGCTTTTCTCGGCACGAACGAACCCACCCGCCGTGGTTCGGCGGGTTGCCTTGGGAGGTAATGAAAGGCCGGGCGATGCCGGTGAACCCGACTATAGGAAAGGGTTTTTATTAATTAAATTGAAAAAAGCGGACTTACAATTAACGTAAGGTTAACTAGAATGGCGCCTTGAGCCGTCCCACCAATAACAACGGAGAACGCCGTGGACCGCCGCTTGAAACTGCGTCACTTTCAGTGCTTCCTGGCCGCCGCCCGCTCCCACTATCTGCGCGAAGCCGCCGAGTCCCTCAATATCACCCAGGCAGCGGTGACCAAGACACTGAATGAACTGGAGCAGATCGCCGGGCATCGCCTGATCGTGCGTGATCGCTCAGGAGTGAAGCTCACCCACCAGGGGGAATTGTTTTTCCACTACGCGGCGGCGGGCATGGCGGCCCTGGAGCAGGGCTACGACGGTCTGCAGGCAGACCCGGCGGCACCTCGTATCGAAGTTCGCCTGGGTGTATTGCCGACGGTGGCGGCGCGCTTCTTGCCCCAGGCCACCACCCGCTTTCTTGAGGAAACCCGCCGTTCGGTCAACTTTTCATTGCTCACCGGCCATAACCAGCACCTGCTGGAGTTGTTGCATCAGGGCAAGGTGGATTTGGTGGTGGCGCGCATCGGCTCACCGGACGACATGCAGCAGTTGGAGTTCAAGCATCTGTACGCGGAGCCCCTGGTGCTGGTGGCCCGCGCCGGCCACCCCCTTTGTCAGGCGGGAGGCGTGCGGCTCCGTGACGTAAGCCGCTATCCTTTTCTGCTGCCACCGGTGGGTACCCGTATCCGGCCTCTGGTGGAACAGGCACTGACCAACCTGGGGATTCCGATGCCGAGGACGGTGATCGAAACCGTCTCCAATACATTCGGACGATCCTTTCTGCGTACCTCGGAGGCGGTATGGATGATCTCCTACGGGGTGGTGGAAGATTACATCGAGGCCGGTTTGCTGAGCCTGCTCGCCGACCCGATCGAGAACACCAGCGACCCGGTGGGCGTGATCCGTCGCCAGGATCAGGAGCTGGACGCCGCCACACGGCAGATCACGCATATCCTGCTGTCACAGACCCGCCATCTGCGTCCCCTGGGGCGCTGACTCCAGGATGGTCATGAACGCCCGCGCCGCGTTGGAGCGGGTGCGGCCCGGATGGGATACCACGCCGAGGCGTCGTATCGGCAGGGAGTCGGCTACGTTCAGGCGTACCACGGTGTCGTCGAGCATGGTTTCCGGCAGCACGCTCCAGCCCAGGCCGATGGACACCATCATATGGATGGTCTCCAGATAGTTGGTGGACATGGAGATGTTCAGATCCAGGCGGCGCTCCAGGAACAGGCTTTCCACGATGCGGCGGGTAAAGGTGACCGGGGAGGGCAGGATGGCGCTGTAGCCGGTAAGCGTGTCCAGCGGCACCCGTTCGAGCCGGGCCAGGGGGTGCTCGGGGGCGGCCATGAACACCAGCGGGTCGTTCCACACCACCTGGGTGTGCAGGCGTCCGTCCGGTTGTGGCGGCAGGGTCACCACGCCCAGTTCCAGATCGCCGTGGCGCACCGCTTCCCAGGCTTCCTCGGAATCGATGAAATGGATATCCAGCTTTACCTCCGGGTAGGCCCGCGAGTAGCGGCGCAGCACCGGCGGCAGGCGGTGCAGGCCGATGTGGTGGCTGGTGCCGATGCGCAGGGTACCCGAGACGCCGCCGGTCAGGTCGCTGATGGCCCGGCTCATGTCCTCCAGATCCAGCAGTACCCGGCGGGCGCGGGGGCGCAGGGCTTCACCGGCCTCGGTGAGGCGGATACGCCGGCCGACCCGGTCGAACAGCCGCGTGCCCAGTTGTTGTTCGAGCTGGGCGATGCGCTTGCTGACCGCCGGCTGGGTCAGGAACAGTCGCTCCGCGGCGGCGGAAAAGGAGCCGGTGTCGGCCACCGCCATGAAGACGGTGAGGGAGTGTGTGTCCATGGAATTCCAGCCCGCTTATTGATAACCATCTGGAATCCTAAACATAAAAAATATGAATTGGAATTATCGAATGCCCCTGCGTATGGTGTGCCTACCCTGAAGATTCCCCTATTGAACCAGGACCAGGACGAAGACCTATGGCTGGCAAAACGCTTTACGACAAATTGTGGGACGCCCACCTGGTCGCCGAACGCGAGGACGGCTCGGCGTTGATTTACATCGACCGGCAGATCATCCACGAGGTGACCTCGCCGCAGGCGTTCGAGGGCCTGCGTCTGGCGGGCCGCCAGCCGTGGCGGGCCGGCGCGTCGGTGGCCACCATCGACCACAATGTGCCCACCACTCCGTTCAACAGCGCCGCGGATATCGAGGACGAGACCTCGCGCATCCAGGTGACCACCCTGCAGGACAACACCCGTGAGTTCGGCATCACCGAGTACGGCATCGGCGACGTGCGCCAGGGTATCGTGCACGTGATGGCCCCGGAGCAGGGCGCGGTGCTGCCCGGCATGACGGTAGTGTGCGGCGACTCCCACACCTCCACCAACGGCGCGCTGGCCTGTCTGGCCCACGGCATCGGCACCAGCGAGGTGGAGCACGTGCTGGCCACCCAGACCCTGGTGGCCAGCAAGATGAAGAACATGCAGGTGCGGGTGGATGGCGACCTGGGGCCGGGCGTTACCGCCAAGGACGTGGTGCTGCACATCATTGGCGTGATCGGCACCGCCGGCGGTACCGGCCATGCCATCGAGTTCGCCGGCAGCGCGATCCGCTCGCTGAGCCTGGAAGGCCGTATGACGGTCTGCAATATGTCCATCGAAGCCGGCGCCCGCGCCGGCATGGTGGCGGTGGACGACACCACCATTGATTACGTGCGCGCCCGTCCGGCGGCTCCCAAGGGCGCCGACTGGGACAAGGCGGAAGCCTACTGGCGCACCCTGGTGTCCGATGACGACGCCGAGTTCGACACCGTGGTGCGGATCGACGCCGCCGATATCAAACCCCAGGTGTCCTGGGGCACGAGCCCGGAAATGGTGGTGGCGGTGGACGCGCCGTTGCCCGATCCCGCCGCCGAGCAGGACGAGGTGAAGCGCTCCGGCATGCAACGGGCTTATGAATACATGGGCCTGGAGCCGGGCATCAAGGTCAGCGATATCAAGGTGGACCGGGTGTTCATCGGCTCGTGCACCAACTCCCGCATCGAGGACCTGCGCGCCGCCGCCGAGGTGGTCAAGGGCCGCAAGAAGGCGGACTCCGTGAAGCAGGTGCTGGTGGTGCCCGGTTCCGGGGTGGTCAAGCAGCAGGCCGAACAGGAGGGCCTGGACAAGATCTTCCTGGAAGCCGGTTTTGAATGGCGCCAGCCCGGCTGTTCCATGTGTCTGGCCATGAACCCGGACCGTCTGCAGCCCGGCGAACACTGCGCCTCCACCTCGAACCGTAACTTCGAGGGACGCCAGGGCAATGGCGGTCGCACCCATCTGGTGAGCCCGGCCATGGCCGCCGCCGCCGCGGTGGCCGGCCACTTCGTCGACATTCGTGATTTGGACGCGTAAGGAGCGGTCGTCATGGAAAAATTCGTTAAACATACCGGCCTGGTGGCGCCGCTGGACCGCGCCAACGTGGACACTGATCAGATCATTCCCAAGCAGTTTCTGAAGTCCATCAAACGCACCGGCTTCGGCCCCAACCTGTTCGACGAGTGGCGCTATCTGGACGAGGGCCAGCCGGGCCAGGACAACGATGCGCGCCCGAAAAATCCGGACTTCGTGCTCAACAAGCCCGAGTACCAAGGCGCCAGCGTACTGCTCACCCGGCGCAACTTCGGCTGTGGCTCAAGCCGTGAGCACGCCCCGTGGGCGCTGATGGATTTCGGCTTCAAGGCGATCATCGCGCCCAGTTACGCCGATATTTTCTACAACAACTGCTTCAAGAACGGCCTGTTGCCGATCGTGCTGCCGGACGCTACCGTTGACGAGCTTTTCAAGGCCGAGGCCGCCAGTGACGACTTCCGGCTTACCATCGACCTGGAAAATCAGCAGGTGCTGACCCCGGAAGGACAGGCCCTGGCGTTCGAGATCGACGGCTTCCGCAAGCATTGCCTGCTCAATGGTCTGGACGAGATTGGCCTGTCCCTGCAGCAGGCGGATGTCATCCGCGCCTACGAGGCACGCCGCGCCCAGGCCGAGCCCTGGGTATTCGAATAGTGAACGAGGAAAAGAGAGCACAATGAGCAGTATTCTGGTGTTGCCCGGTGACGGGATCGGTCCGGAAATCGTGGATGAAGCCCTGCGGGTGCTGGAAGCCGCTAAGACGCGCTTTGGTCTGGATGTCGACCTGGAACAGGGCCTGGTGGGCGGCGCGGCCTATGACGCCGAAGGCGACCCGTTGCCGGAGGGCACGCTGGCCAAGGCGCGCGCCGCCGACGCTATTCTGTTCGGCAGCATTGGCGGGCCCAAGTGGGACAATATCGAGCGCGACAAGCGTCCGGAGCGCGGCCTGTTGCGGTTGCGTTCCTCCCTGGGCCTGTTCGCCAATCTGCGCCCGGCGATCCTGTTTCCGCAACTGGCCGGCGCCTCCAGCCTCAAGCCGGAGGTGGTGTCCGGGCTCGACATCCTGATCGTGCGTGAGCTGACCGGCGGCATCTACTTCGGCCAGCCCCGTGGCATCAAGGAAGAGAACGGCGAGCGGGTCGGCTTCAACACCTACGTGTACTCCGAATCGGAGATGAAGCGCATCGCCCGGGTCGCCTTCGATCTGGCCATGCAGCGCGGCAAGCGCGTGTGCTCCGTGGACAAGGCCAATGTGCTGGAGGTCACCGAGCTGTGGAAGGAAGTGGTCACCGAGGAGGCCAAGGCCTACCCGGAGATCGAGCTGTCGCACATGTACGTGGACAACGCCGCCATGCAACTGGTGCGCGCGCCCAAGAATTTCGATGTCATCGTGACCGGCAACCTGTTCGGTGACATCCTTTCCGATGAAGCCGCCATGCTCACCGGCTCCATCGGCATGCTGCCCTCCGCGTCCCTGGACGAAAACCGCAAGGGCCTGTACGAACCCTGCCACGGCTCGGCGCCGGACATCGCCGGGCAGGGCATCGCCAACCCGCTGGCGACGATCATGTCGCTGGCCATGCTGATGCGTTACAGCCTGCAGCGCGGCGATGTGGCCGACGCCATCGAGGCGGCGGTGGAAAAGGTACTGGATCAGGGACTGCGAACCGCGGATATTCACACCGAGGGCACCCGCAAGGTGAGCACCGGGGAGATGGGCACCGCTGTCGCCGAGGCACTGGCCAACGGCTGACCGCGGCATCGCCACCCCGTTCATCCATAGAAGACAGAGAAGGGCGGCATGCTCTTCGGGAGAACAGACTCAATGAAGAAAGTCGGTTTTGTAGGTTGGCGTGGCATGGTGGGCTCGGTGCTCATGGACCGCATGCGCGCGGAGAACGACTTCAAGGACATCGAGCCGGTATTTTTCTCCACTTCCCAGGTGGGTCAGCAGGGCCCGGACGTGGGCAAGGACATTGCGGTGCTCGGCGACGCCAAGAGCATCGATGAGCTCAAGCAACTGGATGTGATCGTCACCTGCCAGGGCGGCGACTACACCAATGAGGTGTACCCCAAGCTGCGTGAAGCCGGCTGGGACGGCTACTGGATCGACGCCGCCTCCGCCCTGCGCATGGCGGACAACAGCGTGATCGTGCTGGACCCGGTCAACCGGGGCGTCATCGATCAGGCCCTGGATAAGGGCGTCAAGGATTACGTGGGCGGCAACTGCACCGTGAGCCTGATGCTGATGGCCCTGGGCGGCCTGTTCAACGCCGGCCTGGTGGAATGGGCCAGCGCCCAGACCTACCAGGCGGCCTCCGGCGCCGGTGCCCAGAACATGCGCGAGCTGATCGCGCAGATGGGCGCCATCCATGGTGACGTGGCCGAGCAACTGGCCAATCCGTCCAGCGCCATTCTCGACATCGACCGCCAGGTGGCGGCCACCATGCGCGGCGACGGGCTGCCCCATGAGCACTTCGGTTTTCCGCTGGCCGGCTCCCTGCTGCCCTGGATCGACAAGGAAATGGACAACGGCCAGAGTAAGGAAGAGTGGAAAGCCCAGGCCGAAACCAACAAAATCCTGGGTCGTGGCGACCAGCCGATTCCGCTGGACGGCACCTGCGTGCGTATTGGCGCCATGCGCTGCCACGCCCAGGCGCTGACCGTGAAACTGACCCGCGACGTGCCGCTGGACGAGGTTCATGACCTGGTCGGCCAGGCCAACGACTGGGTCAAGGTGGTCCCCAACGAGAAAGAAGCCACCCTGCGCGACCTGACGCCCACCGCCGTAACCGGTACGCTGACGGTACCCGTGGGCCGGCTGCGCAAGCTCAACATGGGTGGTGAATATCTGAACGCCTTTACCGTGGGCGACCAGTTGCTGTGGGGCGCCGCCGAACCGCTGCGCCGCATGCTGCGTATTCTTCTGGAGCACTGATGACAAGCACCGTCGATCTGGCCGTGGTGGGAGCCACCGGCCTGGTGGGCGAGGCCTTTCTCGAACTGCTCGCCGACCGGAATCTTCCGGTCGGCGAGTTGTTCGTTCTGGCCTCCGACAACAGCCTCGGCAAGACCCTTCAAGTCGGCAAGCGCAACTTCAAGGTAGGCAAGGCCGAGGACTTCGATTTTTCCCGCGTGCAATTGGCGGTGTTCGCCGCCGGCGCGCGGGTGTCCCAGGAGCTGGTGCCGCGCGCCGCCGAGGCCGGCGCCCTGGCGCTGGATCTGTCGCCGGCGTTCCGCTACGAGCCGGATGTGCCGCTGGTGGCGGCCGGCGTCAACGAGGAACAGCTCGGCGCCGCCCGGGAACGCAATATCGTGGCCGCTCCGGACGCGGCCACCGTGCAATTGTTGCTGGCGCTCAAGCCACTGTTGGAGCTGGGTGACCTGTTGCGGGTGTCGGTGACCCAGTTGCAGGGTGCCTCCGCCGCCGGTCGCAACGGCGTGGAACGGCTGGCCCGGCAAAGCGCCCGGTTGCTTAATGGCCTGGACGCGGAGGAGGGCGGTGATCCACAACACGCCTTCAACCTGCTGCCGGTAGCCGGCAGCATGCAGGACAACGGTTACACCAGCGAGGAACTCAAGCTGATGCTGGAGACCCGCCGGGTGCTGGCCCAGCCGCAACTGGCGGTGGATGTGAGCTGCGTTCAGGTGCCGGTGTTCCATGGCATCGCCCAGACCGTGGTGGTGCAGGGCACCCTGCCGCTGGCCCTGGCCCAGGCGGAAGCCTGCTGGGATCAGGCGCCGGGTCTGCAGATGGACGAGGGCGGCGAGGCCGACAGCGCCTCTCCGGTGGCGCAGATCCGCGCCGACCTCGGCGTGCGTCTGGCCCGTGTTCGCGAGGACATCGACGGGCAAGGCGCGCTAAGCTTCTGGACGGTGGCGGACAACATCAAGACCGGCGCCGCCTACAACGCGGTGCTGCTGGTGGAAGCGTTGCTAAAAGACTATCTGTGATGAATACTTAGCGGGAATATGTGACGCAGTTTCTAGGTGTCATCGGTAATTTACTGCACAATCCCACCTTGCCGTTATGGGTACAAGGGAACGGCGTCGCGATTATTTTGCGGCCTGCACGAGCGGGGACGGGATAATAAGTAAAGGGTTCGATCAATGCTCCGAAGACTTGGGATAGGCTTTATCGCCCTGGCGGCCATGTCGCCCGGGCTGGCGGCTGCACTGGGGGTGGGGGAGTATGAGCTGAACTCCTATCTGAACCAGCCGCTCGACATGACCGTGCAGCTGCAGGATCTGGGGGATTTGTCCAAGGACCAGATACTGGTCGAGCTGGGGTCCCAGGAGCAGTTCGACAACGCCGGCGTTGAGCGCGCCTACTTCCTCAATAGTCTCGATTTCGAGGTGACGCTGGATGCTTCCGGCGACACCGGGCAACTGCGCATCACCTCCGATCAGCCGGTCCGGGAGCCTTACCTGGACTTCCTGGTGCAATTCCTCTGGCCCACCGGCCGGTTGATGCGTGAATACACCGTCCTGCTTGATCCGCCCAGCTACGCCGACGCCGACAGCGCCGTGACCCCGGCGCGCAGCGAAGCGCCGCCGCGTCCGGTCAGCCGTCCGGCTCCGTCCCAGCCGGAGCGTCCGCGCCCGGCGCCGGTCCGGGCGCCCGCGCCCGCGCCGGTCGGCACCGAAGCTCCGGTCGCCGATACCGCTTCCACCGATACCGCCGAACAGCGGACCTATCGGGTCGGTGCCTCCGATACCATGTGGCGCATCGCCGAGCGCACCCGCCCCAACGCCGGCGTGTCCGTGCAGCAGATGATGCTGGCGATTCAGGAGCGCAATCCGGACGCCTTCATCAACAACAACGTGAACCTGGTCCGTGAAGGCGCGGTGCTGCGTCTGCCGTCGGAAAGCCAGGTGCGCGACCTCTCCAGCCGCGAGGCGCTGTCCCGGGTGGCGGCGCAGAACCGCGAATGGCAGCGCCTGCGTGATCAGCGCGCGCCCGCCCCGTCCCGGGCACCGGTGGACGCCACCGGTCGCCAGCAGGCGGACCGTGATGGCGCCGGCGCCGATGGCGACGGCCGGGTCACTCTGGTCACTCCGGACAGCGCCGAAGGCGTGGGCGACGGGGACGGTACCGGCAGTGCTGGCGGCGGCCAGGCCAACACCGCCGCCCTGCAGAACGAACTGGCGATCCGCGATGAGAACCTGGACCGCCTGCAACGGGAAAATGACGAACTGCGCAGCCGCATCGGCGACCTGGATGGTCAGGTGGAAGTGAGCCAGCGGCTGCTGGAGCTGCGCAACGAAAAAATCGCCGCGCTTCAGGAAGAACTGCGCCGCCTGAGCGAACAGCAGGGCACCGAGGTCGATCCGCAATTGCTGGAAGAGCCCGCCACGCCGATGCCGGTGGAGCCGGACGGCGGTATCGGTGACGGCGCGGTCGGCCCGAACGGCGAGACCGCCGAAGGCGCCGACCCGGACCAGGGTACCGCGCCGCGCGATGCCAGCGGAGGTGAAAGTGGTGACGTCGCCGGCGGCAAGGCGCCGGCCACCGATCAGGCCGCGCCGCCGGGTGGCCAGTCGGGCGACACCCGGGATAACAAGGCGGCGAACCCGCCGCCCAAGCCGAAACCGGCCACCCCCGCCAGCGACGCCGGCGGGGGTATCGTCGATCTGATCATGGGCAACCTGATCTACATCGGCGCCGCCCTGGCGGTGCTGTTGTTGTTGATTCTGCTGGCCGTGCGCCGCCGTCAGGGCGGCGACAACGGTGGCGATGACGAGGCCGGTTTCGGTGACGATGACGGTGGTTTCGACGCCACGCCGGTGATGGGCACCGAGGGCGACGAAGAAGATTCGCGGGACGCCGGCGTGCCCCAGGAAGACCTGGACGACGAGCACATGGACCCCATGGAGCGCGCCGACGTCTATGTGGCCTACGGTCAGTACCCCCAGGCGGTGGACTACCTGCGCAATGAGATCAATCAGGCGCCGGAGCGCGGCGATCTCAAGATCCGCCTGCTGGAACTGCTGCGCGAGATGAACGACGACAACGGCTTCCATCAGCAGGCGGCCATGTTCGCCGGCACCAGCGTCGCGGTCGACGCCGCCATCAAGCGCCTGGGCGGCGAGCCCGGTGACGCCGACGAGTACGCGGCCATCGCCGACGATCCGGAAGAGGACGGTCCCCAGGAGGAGGAAGAGCTGTCCCTGGACGACCTGGAGCTGGATCTGGCCTCGGATCTGTCCGACGGCGGTTTCGACGATGGCGCGATGGTCTCCTCCGATCAGAGCGAGGGCGATGATCAGGGCGGCCTGGAACTGGACGACTTTGATTTCAAGCTGGACGACGATGACCAGCCCGCGACCGCCGGTCTGGAGGCCGGGGATACGGACAGCGCCGACGGCGACGAGCAGACCCTGGAATTTGACGAGCTGGTGTTGGATGAGCCGGACGCCGCCGGTGAACCCATGGCCGCCGAAGGCGACGACGACGGGGCCTTTGAGTTCTCCCTGGATGACGATGGCGAAGAAGGCACGACCTTCACCGAGGATGAGCTGGCGGCTCTTGATCAGGCCGATCAGCGAGCCCGTGAAGGCAGCGACGCCACCGCCTCCGACCTGGGCGATCTGGAACTGGATGATCTGGAGCTGGACGATCTGGACGTGGAGCTGAACGACGGCCCGGCGCAGGACTCTCCGGCCGCCGATGCCGAGATCGCCGACAGCGTGGAGGAGCCGCGTGCCGACGTGGACGATCTGGATTTGTCCCTGGACGATTTGGATCTCAGTGACGATGACGCTCCGGAAGATCGGGTCGGTGACGCGCCGCTGAGCGAGGCCGCCGAAGCCGATGAGCCGGATGCCCTGGCGTCGGCGTCTCGGGAGCTGGACGACCTGGAGCTGGAATTCGGTGACGATGAGGCCGAGCCCGCTCCGGCGGTCGCTGGCGCGGCGGGCCCGGACAAGGGAGACGACATGCTCGGTGATGACGACGATTTCGACTTCCTGGGCGAGACCGACGAGAACGCCACCAAGCTGGATCTGGCTCGCGCCTACATCGACATGGGCGACGCGGAAGGTGCCCGGGACATTCTCAACGAGGTGCTTTCCGAAGGCAGTGAGGAACAGCAGGGCGAAGCCAAGGAACTGCTTGCCCGGGTAAGCTGATCCGCTTCAGCCGCGATTCCCGACAAAGTACGCTAAACTACACCAGGGGCGATGCCATGAAGGCATCGCCCCTTTCCTTTTTGCTGTGTGTGGACCAACGATGACCCGAATCGCCCTGGCGGTGGAATATGACGGCAGCGCCTTCCATGGCTGGCAGACCCAGCAGCCCGGCGTGCGCACGGTCCAGGAAGAGGTGGAAAAAGGGCTGTCGCGGGTGGCGGACCATCCGGTGACGCTGGTCTGCGCCGGGCGCACCGACGCCGGGGTACATGCCACCGGTCAGGTCTGTCATTTCGATTCCGACGCGGATCGGGACATGAAGGCCTGGGTGATGGGCGGTAACCGTTTCATTCCCGACGACGTGGCGATCCGCTGGGCGGTGCCGGTGGATGAGGACTTCCACGCCCGTTTCAGCGCCCACCGGCGCTGCTACCGCTACGTGATTTACAATCACCCCCGGCCGCCGGCGCTGTTCCGCCGCCAGGTGACCTGGAACCATCGCCCGCTGGACGTGGACGCCATGGCGTTGGCCAGCCAGCATCTGGTTGGCACCCACGATTTCACCTCCTATCGCAGCGTGCATTGTCAGGCGAAGTCGCCGGTGAAGACCCTGACCCGCTTTCAGATTCACCGCCGCGGGCCGTTGATCGTGCTCGAAGTGGAGGCCAATGCGTTCCTGATGCACATGGTGCGCAACATGGCCGGCGTGCTGATGACCATCGGCGCCGGCTACCGGGACCCGGACTGGGCCCGCCAGGTGCTGGAGGCCCGCGACCGTACCCGGGGCGGCGTCACGGCGCCGCCTTATGGGCTCTATCTGGTGGAGATCGGCTACCCGGACGCTTTCCCGCTGCCCAAGCAGCCGCGCGGCCCGCTGTGGCTCGCGGACCTGGATGGCGGCCATAATTGACGCCGTACTCGCTTCGGTCTGCTATGATGGATTTCGCATGAACGCACCCCGGGTTAAAATCTGTGGCATCACCCGCGCCGAGGACGGCCTGCACGCCGCCCGCGCCGGGGCCGACGCCATTGGCCTGGTGTTCCACCCGGCCAGCCCCCGTTACGTGACACCCCGGCAAGCCGCCGATATCGTCGCCGCTCTGCCGCCCCTGGTGACCACCGTGGGGCTGTTCGTGGACGCGGCGCCGGAAACCGTGGCTTCCGTGCTCAATGAAGTGCCCCTGGATCTGCTGCAGTTCCACGGCGATGAATCCCCGGCTTACGGTGCCGCTTTCCGGCGACCCTGGATCAAGGCGCTACGCATGCGCGACGGCGCCGACCCGGCCGCCGAGGCGGAACGTTATGCCGCCGCCGGCGCCCGGGGCTTGCTGGTGGACAGCTATGTACCCGGGGTGCCCGGTGGCACCGGCGAACGCTTCGACTGGTCGCGGCTGCCCGGCGAGCTGGCTCTGCCGTTGATTCTCGCCGGTGGGCTGGACCCGGATAATGTCGCCGCCGCGGTGCGTGCCACCCGCCCCTGGGCCGTGGATGTGAGCGGCGGGGTGGAGTGCCGGGGCGACGACGGTCGCCGCCTCGGCGGCATCAAGGATTCCGGCGCGGTGACCGCCTTCATTCGCGCCGCTCAGTTCCATGACGAAGGAGTAACAGGTGACTCAACGTCCTGACTATAAGGCTTTCCCCGATCAGCGGGGCCATTTCGGACGGTTCGGTGGACGCTTCGTCTCCGAGACCCTGATGGCCGCCCTCGATGAGCTGGAGACCATGTACCGCCGGCTCAAGGACGACCCCGAATTCCAGGCCGATTTCGATCGCGACCTGGCGCACTACGTGGGCCGTCCCTCACCGCTGTACCTGGCCGAACGATGGACCGAGCAACTGGGTGGCGCCCGTATCTGGCTCAAGCGCGAGGATCTCAACCACACCGGCGCCCACAAGGTGAACAACACCATCGGCCAGGCCCTGCTCGCCAAGCACATGGGCAAGCAGCGGGTGATCGCCGAAACCGGCGCCGGCCAGCACGGCGTGGCTTCCGCCACGGTGGCGGCGCGTCTGGGGCTGGAGTGCCATGTGTTCATGGGCGAGGAGGATATCCGCCGCCAGAAGCTCAATGTCTACCGCATGAAGCTGCTGGGCGCCGACGTGATTCCGGTGACCTCCGGTTCGCGCACCCTCAAGGACGCCATGAACGAGGCCATGCGTGACTGGGTCACCAACGTGGACGACACCTTCTACATCATCGGCACCGTGGCCGGCCCGCACCCGTACCCGATGCTGGTGCGTGACTTCCAGTCGGTGATCGGCCGCGAGGCCCGCGAGCAGAGCCTGGCCCAGGCCGGCAAACTGCCCGACGCCCTGGTCGCCTGCGTGGGGGGCGGCTCCAACGCCATCGGCCTGTTCCACCCGTTCCTGGAAGACGACGGCGTCGCCATGTACGGCGTTGAAGCGGCCGGTGACGGCGTCGAGACCGGCCGCCACGCGGCGCCGCTGTCCGCCGGCCGGCCCGGAGTGCTGCATGGCAACCGCACCTACCTGATGGAAGACGACAACGGCCAGATCATCGAAACCCACTCGGTGTCCGCCGGGCTGGATTACCCCGGGGTGGGCCCGGAACACGCCTGGTTGAAGGACATCGGCCGGGTCAACTACGTGGCCGCCGATGACACCGAGGCGCTGGCCGCCTTCCGCGAGGTGACCCGCGTGGAAGGCATCATGCCGGCGCTGGAATCCGCCCATGCCCTGGCCTACGCCCGCAAGCTGGCGCCCACCATGGGCAAGGACAAGGATATCATCGTCAACCTGTCCGGGCGCGGCGACAAGGACATCCTGACCGTGGCCGAGATCGACGGCATTCACTTCTGAGGATTGGGGAGACCACGCAACATGAGCCGTATTGAAACCACCTTCGCGCGCCTCAAGGAACAGCAGCGCAAGGCCCTGATCCCCTTTATCACCGCCGGCGACCCGGGGCTGGAAGTCACCGTGCCGCTGATGCGCACCCTGGTGGAGGCGGGCGCCGACGTCATTGAACTGGGCGTGCCGTTTTCCGATCCCATGGCCGACGGCCCGGTGATCCAGAAAGCCTGTGAGCGGGCCCTGGCCGCCGGCACCGGTTTGCCCGACGTGCTCGCCATGGTGCGCGAGTTCCGGCGCGGCGACGACACCACCCCGGTGGTGCTGATGGGCTACCTGAACCCGGTGGAGTGCATGGGCTACGAGCGCTTCGCGGAAACCTGCGCCGAAGTGGGCGTGGACGGCGTGCTGCTGGTGGACCTGCCGCCGGAGGAATGCGACGAGATCGCGCCGCTGTTCAAGGAACGCGGCGTGGACCTGATCTTCCTGGTGGCGCCGACCACCACGGAGGCGCGTATCAGCCGCATTGCCGAGGCGGCCAGCGGCTACCTCTATTATGTGTCCCTGAAGGGCGTTACCGGCTCCGCGTCACTGAACGTGGACGAAGTGGCGGCCCGGGTTGAAACAATTCGCAATCTTGCTCAATTGCCCATCGGGGTGGGCTTTGGTATCAAGGACGCGCAATCGGCGCGGGCGGTGAGTCGCGTGGCCGATGGCGTGGTGGTGGGCAGCGCCCTGGTCAGTCAGGTCGCCGCGCACGCCGACGATCCCATGGCCATGACCGCCGCCGTGTCGGAGATTCTGGCCGGCATGCGCGCCGCCATGGACAAGCCCTGAGTATTCGAGGAAGGCCCGGACGATGAGCAATAACTGGCTGGAAAAGATTCTCCCCACGGTGCGTCGTTCCCAGGAGAACCGACGCAGCAACGTGCCCGAGGGGCTGTGGCGAAAGTGCCCGCGCTGCGACAGTGCGTTGTACCGGCCGGAATTGGAACGCAACCAGGACGTGTGCCCGAAATGCGGCCACCATCTGCGGGTGGGCGCGCGCAAGCGTCTGCGCTTGTTCCTGGATGAAGGGCAGACCAGCGAGATCGGCGCCGATCTGGCGCCGGTGGATCGCCTCAAGTTCAAGGACTCCAAGAAATACAAGGACCGCCTTGCCGCCGCCCAGAAGGACACCCAGGAAAAAGACGCCCTGGTGGCCATGAAGGGCGGGCTGCATGGCATGCCGCTGGTGGCGGTGGCCTTTGAATTCCGTTTCATGGGCGGTTCCATGGGCTCCGTGGTCGGCGAGCGCTTCGTCCGCGCCGTGGACGTATGCCTGGAGCAGGGCCTGCCACTGGTGTGCTTCGCCGCCAGCGGCGGCGCGCGCATGCAGGAGGCGCTGTTCTCCCTGATGCAGATGGCCAAGACCTCCGCCGCCCTGGAGCGCATGCGCGAGGCCGGGCTGCCGTTCATTTCGGTGCTTACCGATCCGGTCTATGGCGGCGTGTCCGCCTCCCTGGCCATGCTTGGCGACGTCAACGTGGCGGAGCCCAACGCGCTGATCGGTTTCGCCGGCCCCAGGGTGATCGAGCAGACCGTGCGCCAGAAGCTGCCGGAAGGCTTCCAGCGCAGTGAATTCCTGCTCGAACACGGCGCCATCGACATGATCGTGGAGCGCCAGCATATGCGCGACACTCTGCACCGTCTGCTCGCCAATCTCACCGGGGCCCCGCTGGCCGATACCGCCGACGCATGAGCGCGCGGCCATGAGCGACAGCCTGGATACCTGGCTCGCCCGCATCGAGCGCCTCCACCCCAGCGAGATTGAGCTGGGTCTGGAGCGGCTGCGCGGCGTCGCCGGGGCGCTCGGCGTGGAGCGGCTGCCAATGCCGGTGATCACGGTGGCCGGCACCAATGGCAAGGGCTCGGTGGTGGCGCTGATTCGCGCCCTGGCCGGCGCCGCCGGCCTGGGCTGCTGCGTATACACCTCGCCGCACCTGCAACGCTTCAATGAACGCATCGTGCTGCCTGATGGCCAGGCCGGCGATGACGACCTGTGCCGCGCCTTCGAGGCGGTGGAAGCGGCCCGGGGCGATACCCCGCTGACCTATTTCGAATTCACCACCCTGGCCGGTCTCTGGCTGTTCCGTGACAGCGGCGCCGATCTGGCGGTGTTGGAAGTGGGCCTGGGCGGTCGTTTGGACGCGGTCAATTTGCTCGACGCGGACGTGGCGGTGGTCACGTCGGTGGGCCTGGACCATGTGGAATGGCTCGGCGACACCCGCGAGAAGGTGGCGGTGGAAAAGCTTGGCATCGGGCGTCCCGGCCACCCGCTGGTGTACGGTGAACGGGACGCTCCCGCCAATCTTGACGCGGAGCTGGAGCGGCTGGGCGTGGTGCCACTGCGCGCCGGTCGGGAATACCACGTTGACGATGCCCACCTGATGATCCGGGTCGGTGAGCGGTTGCGCCGCTACCCCTTGCCGTTGCCCGCGCGGCTCGGCTCGGACAATCTGGCCACCGCCTGCCAGGCATTGGCCGCCGCCGGTCTGGCGCCGGCGCCGGATCTGCCGCACCGGGTGGCGGATACCGGCCTGGTGGGGCGTTGCCAGGTACGCCGCTGGCGCGGCGCCCAGTGCGTGCTGGACGTGGGCCACAACCTCGAGGCCCTGAGCCGGCTGCGTGAGCGGCTGCCGCTGTGCGCCGGTCGTCGCCGGATCGTGGCTGGCATGATGGCGGACAAACCGGTGGAGGCGGCGCTGGGCCTGCTCGCCGAGCGCCCCGCCGACTGGTACCTGGCGCGCCCGGGCCTGCCGCGGGCGGCGGACCCGGCGCGGCTCGCGGCGGCCCTGCCCGAGAGCGCCCCCCGGCGCGTGTTCGACAGCGTGGCCGAGGCCCTCGCGTGCGCCGTGGCGGACTGCGGGGCTGGCGACCAGGTGTTGATCGTGGGATCCTTCTACACGGTGGCCGAAGCGCTCAACGCCATGGACGAGGATGACTAGGTGCGACAACGAACCCGCCAACGCCTGATCGGGCTGTTGCTGCTGCTGCTGCTGGCCGCCATTCTCGCGCCGCTGGTATTGCGTTCCCCTGAGCAGGTCCGGATGGCCCTGGATATGTCGATTCCGGAGCCGCCGGCGGTGGATGAACCGCGAGTCGACCCGGTGATCGGCGGCGAGGAGCAGGTCGCCACCGACCAGCAGATCAGCGAGGAACAGCAGGCGGTGGCCGAGGCCGGCGAGGAGCAAGCGAAGGACGAGCCAGCCGAGGACGCGCCCGCCACCACGCAAGCGCCCGCCGCGCCGAGCCGCGAACCATCGGCGGAGCAGGGCGGCGGGGCAAGGGATGAGCCCGCCCCGGCCCCGGCCAAACCGGACGGACAGGACGGACAGGACGGGCCGCGACCCGGCTTCACCGTACAGGTGGCCAGTTTCAGCGACGCCGCCAACGCCGAGGCCCTGGTCACGCGCCTGCGCGCCGCCGGCTACAACGCCTATCACCGCACCGTCAGCCAGGACGGCAACCACTGGGAACGGGTGTTCGTGGGCCCGGAGATCAAGCGCGCCGACGCGGAGTCCCTGCGTCAGCGCCTCGCCGACGACAAGGACTTCGCTCTGGATGGCCTGGTGCGGACCTTCGTGCCTTGAATCCGGGCCGACAAAGCCCTGTGCCGGCAAGGGCCGCTCTGGTAGACTTTGCCGCCTGTTCCAACCACGCGCGTGTTCATGAATCTGGCAGACGGCATCATTCTGTTCATCATCGCCGTATCGGCGTTGATCAGCGTTCGGCGCGGCTTCACGCGCGAAGCGTTTTCCCTGCTGACCTGGATCGCCGCCTTCATCGTCGCGCGCCTGTTCAGCCCGGCCCTGACGGTGCTGCTGGCCGATTCCATCGAAACACCCAGCGTGCGCCTGGCGGTGGCGTTCGGCGGCCTGTTCGCCGTTACCCTGATCGTCGGCGCGCTGATCAATCATCTGCTCGGCGAGCTGATTCGCGTGACCGGTCTCAGTGGCACCGATCGTCTGCTGGGCATGGTATTCGGCGCCCTGCGCGGCGCCCTGGTAGTGGTGGTGCTGGTGGCCCTGGGTCATCATCTCTTCGCCCAGGATGTCTGGTGGCAACAGTCGCTGCTGGTCCCGCATTTCGCCATGCTGGAGGACTGGACGCGGCGCGTCGCCGGGGATCTGATCGCTTATCTCATGAACGTCAGCGGAAGCTAAACTCTCAAGTTAGCGAAGCAAGCTAGAGGACACGCAAAATGTGCGGCATTGTTGGCATTGTCGGCCACTCCTACGTGAACCAGGCGATCTACGACGCCTTGACGGTTCTGCAGCACCGGGGACAGGACGCCGCCGGCATCGTTACCTGCGACGGGGACCGGCTGTTCCTGCGCAAGGACAACGGCATGGTGCGGGATGTTTTCCGTAACCGCCATATGCGTCGCCTGGTGGGCAACATGGGCATCGGCCATGTGCGTTACCCCACCGCCGGCAGTTCCAGTTCCGCGGAGGCGCAACCGTTCTACGTCAACTCGCCCTACGGCATTACCCTGGCGCACAACGGCAACCTGACCAACTCCGAGGTTCTGGCCGAGCATCTCTACCGCTCCGACCTGCGCCACATCAACACCACCTCGGACTCGGAAGTGCTGCTCAACGTGTTCGCCCATGAACTGCACGAGCGGGGCAAGGGCAAGCTGCGCCCCGAGCCGGACGATATCTTCGACGCCGTGGCGGCGGTGCACCGTCGCGCCGAGGGCGCCTATGCCGTGGTCGCCATGATCACCGGCTACGGCATTCTGGCGTTCCGCGACCCGCGTGGCATCCGTCCGGTGTGCTTCGGCAAGAAGGACACCGAGCACGGCCCGGAATACATGGTGGCGTCGGAATCCGTGGCACTGTCCTCCCTGGGCTTTCACCTGGTACGGGACCTGGCGCCCGGCGAGGCGATCTACATCACCGCCGACGGCGAGGCCCACACCCGCCAGTGCTACGATCAGCCGCGTCTTAACCCCTGCATCTTCGAGCAGGTCTATCTGGCTCGTCCGGATTCCATTATCGATGACATCTCGGTGTACAAGGCGCGCCTGCGCATGGGCGAGAAACTGGCCGAGAAGGTCGAGCGCGAATGGGCCGACCACGACATCGACGTGGTGATTCCGATTCCCGACACCAGCCGCACCTCGGCGCTGCAGATGGCCAACCGGCTGAATCTGAAATACCGGGAAGGGTTCATCAAGAACCGCTATATCGGCCGCACCTTCATCATGCCCGGCCAGCAGCAGCGGCGGAAATCCGTGCGCCAGAAGCTGAACGCCATCGAGCTGGAATTCTCGGGCAAGAACGTGCTGCTGGTGGACGACTCCATCGTGCGCGGCACCACCTGCCACGAAATCATCCAGATGGCCCGGGAAGCGGGCGCGCGCAAGGTGTATTTCGCTTCCGCCGCGCCGGCGGTGAAGTTCCCCAACGTCTACGGCATCGATATGCCCGCCGCCCGGGAACTGATTGCCCACGGTCGCAGCGACCAGGAAGTCTGCGATCTGATCGGCGCCGATCGACTGATCTACCAGGACCTGGACGATCTGGTCAGCGCCTGCCAGGAGGGCAACCCGAACATCACCGACTTCGATTGTTCGGTGTTTAACGGCGAATACCTGGCCGGTAACATCGATCAGAATTACCTGGATGAGCTGGAAGCACGGCGCAGCGACGACGCCAAGAAAAACAAGGAAAAGAGTCGCGCCCTGGCCGACAACGAAGTGATCGATCTCCACAATTCGAACTGAACGAGAAGGCAATGAGCGACAAACCGGATCCGAGCGACTACAACACCGACACCCTGGCCATTCGGTGGGCGCAACTGCGCACCGACGAGATGTCGCACTCGGATCCGATCTTCCTCACCTCCAGTTTCGTCTACAACAGCGCCGCCGAGGCCGCCGCCCGCTTTTCCGGCGAGCAGCCTGGCAATGTTTACTCGCGTTTCACCAACCCCACCGTGCGCGCCTTCGAGCAACGCCTGGCGGCCCTGGAAGGCGGCGAGCAGTGCCAGGCGCTGGCTTCCGGCATGGCCGCCATCAGCAGCACCTTTTTCGCGCTGCTGACGCCGGGGGATCACATCGTCAGCTCACGCAGCGTGTTCGGCACCACCAACGTGATCTACGATCGTTACCTGAAGAAATTCGGTATCGACACCACCCTGGTGGATCTCGATGATCTGGATCAGTGGAAGGCGGCGATCCGCCCGCAAACCCGGGTGCTGTTCCTGGAAACCCCCTCCAACCCGCTGTCCGAGGTGGGCGATATCGAGGCGCTGGCGAAGCTGGCCCACGACAACGGCGCGCTGCTGATCGTCGATAACTGCTTCTGCACGCCGGCGCTGCAGAAGCCCATCGCCCTGGGCGCCGATCTGGTGATCCACAGCGCCACCAAATACCTGGATGGCCAGGGTCGCTGCATCGGCGGCGCCGTGGTGGGCCCGGCGGATCTGATCAAGGAAGTGCACGGTTTCGTGCGTTCCGCCGGCCCCAGCATGAGCCCCTTCAACGCCTGGGTGTTCCTCAAGGGTCTGGAGACCCTGGGGCTGCGCATGAAGGCGCATTGCGCCAACACCCTGGAGCTGGCGCGCTGGCTGGAACGGCAGCCGGGCATTGCCAAGGTTCATTACGCCGGGCTGGAAAGTCACCCGCAGCACGCCCTGGCCGCCCGCCAGCAGAGCGGCTTTGGCGCGGTGCTGGCCATTGAGGTGGTGGACAGCGACGGCAATGCCGACCGTCAGGCCGCCTGGCGTTTTATCGACGGCACCAGGCTGCTGTCGATCACCGCCAACCTGGGCGACGTGAAATCCACCATCACCCATCCCGGCTCCACGACCCACGGTCGTGTGAACCCGGAAGAAAAAGAACGCGCCGGGATTACTGAAAACCTGATCCGTATCGCGGTAGGCTTGGAAGACATCGACGATCTGAAACAGGACCTGACGCTGGCGATCAAGGCGCTCGGCTTCTAAAGCAGGGGGTTTATGCAGGCACTGGACAAGGCGCTGGCCCAGGTGGGCCGCGTGGTACTGGGGAAGCCGGAGCAGCTCAAGCTGGCCCTGGCCTGCATGCTTGCCGGTGGCCACCTGCTGATCGAGGATCTGCCGGGCATGGGCAAAACCACCCTGGCCCATGCTCTGGCGAGGGTGTTCCGGCTTGATTACCGCCGGGTTCAGTTCACCAGCGACATGCTGCCCGCCGACATCCTTGGTGTTTCGGTATTCGACCCGGACAGCGGCGCTTTCAATTTGCGTGAAGGGCCCGTGTTCAGTCAGTTGCTGCTGGCCGATGAAATCAACCGCGCCACCCCCAAGACCCAGGGCGCCCTGCTGGAGGCCATGGAGGAGCGGCAGGTCACCCTGGATGGCCTGACCCGGCCATTGCCCGAGCCGTTCTTCGTGGTCGCTACCCAGAACCCGGTCACCCAGGCCGGCACCTTCGTGCTGCCGGAATCCCAGCTCGACCGTTTTCTGATGCGCATCTCCCTGGGCTATCCGGCCCCGGAGGTGGAGATGGAACTGCTCGCCGGCGGCGATCCGCGCGACACGGTGCGCGGCCTCAAACCGGTGATCGAACCCAGCGGCCTGATCAAGCTGGTGGCCCACGTCGGCAAGGTGCGCGCCACCCGCGACCTGCTCGATTACGTGCAGCGTTTGCTCGAGGCCACCCGCGCCGACGACCGGCTGGTGGCCGGGCTATCGCCCCGGGCCGGCCTGGGCCTGCTGCGCGCCGCTCGTGCCTGGGCCCTGATCCACGACCGCGACTACGTGCTCCCCGAGGACGTGCAGGCGGTGTGGCCCTCGGTGGCGGAACACCGTCTGCAGCCCCGTGAGGGGGGCAGCGTGGCCGCCATGACCCAGTCGCTGTTGCAAACCGTGCCCGTGGTGCGCGGCTGACCCGGCCCCCGGCCGCGGCCCGACGGAGAGCGCCATGGTCAAGAACGCCTGGCAACGCTGGCTCGACCGCCGCCTGCCCCGCGCCCGCCAGGTACGCCTGGATCAGCGGCGCATCTTTATCCTGCCCACCGGCTACGGCCTGCTATACCTGACCGTGGCGGTGCTGCTGTTCTTCGGTGGCATCAACTACGAAAACAACCTGATTCTGGCGCTGTGCTTCCTGATGGTGAGCCTGTTTCTGGTCGCCATCCTGCACACTTTCCGCAATCTCTCCGGCCTGATGCTGCGCGCCGGTGGTGGCCGCTCCGGCTTCGTCGGTGGCCAGGGCAGCCTGGAGGTGGTGCTGATCGCCCGCCGCCGGCCACACCGGGCGCTGTGGCTGCGCTGGCTGGACCAGGCCGCTCAGGAAACCAGTGTTGAGCCCGGGGAGGAAACCAGCCTGTGGCTGAACCTGCCGCTGCGTCGCCGGGGCCCGGTGCTGCCACCCCGACTGCGTGTGGAGAGCCGCTACCCTCTGGGTCTGTTACGGGCCTGGTCCCTGGTCGCCCTGGACCAGGAATGCCTGGCCTGGCCACGCCCGCTGGAAAGCGCCGATTGCCCGGCGGAGGGCGGTGACCGGGAACGGCGCGTGGCCCGGGCCGGGCAAAGCGGCAGCGAGGAATTCCGCGGGCTGCGCGGCTATGTGCCCGGCGACAGCCTGTCCCAGGTGGATTGGAAGGGCTATGCCCGGGGGCGTGGACTCAACGTCAAGCTGTTCGAGGAACCCGCCAGTGGCCGCCTGTGGTTGCGCTATGACCGTACCGAGGAGCGCCCTCTGGAACAGCGGCTGTCGATTCTGTGCTACTGGGTGTTGCGTCTGAGCCGCGAAAACCGGCCCTTCGCGCTGGTGTTGCCCGGTGCCGAGCTGGCCCCCGGCCAGGGCGACGAGCAACGCCTGCGCGCCCTGGACCTGCTTGCCCGTCACGGCAAGGAGGGCTGATGGCGCGCATCTATCAGGTACCCAGCCACGCCCGCCTGTGGCTCACCCTTGCGATCATCGCCGCCTCCCTGCCGCAGTTTCAGGACGGGCCCTGGTGGCAGGCGCTGCTGCTGCTGGTGGTGTTGGGCTGGCGCGCGCTGCTCGATCACCAGCGTCTGGCGCAGCCAGGCCGGCTGGTGCGCCTGGGGCTGCTGCTGGCCACCGTGGGCGCTACCTTTTACAGCTATGGCCGCCTGCACGGGCCGGAGGCGGGCAGCGCGCTGATCACCAGCCTGTTCGCCCTCAAATACCTGGAACTGGTCGGCAAGCGCGACGCCTATGTATTGATCGTGCTGGGTTATTTCGTGTGCGCCACCATCCTGCTGTTTCACCGCGGCCCCCTGGCGGCGCTCTACGTGCTGGGCTGCCTGACCCTGCTCACCGCCAGCCTGGCGGGCATCAACTACAGCGATACCCACGCCCGGCGGCGGCAGCATCTGACGGTGGCCGCCGCCATGCTGCTGCAGGCGCTGCCTCTGGCGTTGGTATTGTTCGTTCTGGTACCCCGGGTGGCGCCGCTCTGGAACATGCAGCTCGACAGCGGCCAGGCCCGCACCGGCATGAGCGACAGCATGTCACCGGGGCAGGTGAGCCGGCTCACCGAATCCAGCGAGCTGGCGTTCCGGGTGCAGTTCGACGGCTCGCCGCCGCCCCCGGAGCAACGCTACTGGCGGGGTCTCACCTACAGCTATTTCGACGGCGGCACCTGGCGGCAGGCGCGCCCGCCGGGATGGGGCGACACGGACACCCTCTACAACGGGCGTGGCCCGCAGCCACCCTGGTACCGGGATCTGCGTGCCGCCGCCCGGGGGCCGGCCTGGGAATACCGGGTGATCATGGAGCCCAGTCAGCAGCGCTGGCTGTACGCTCTGGCGGTGCCGTTCACCAATCTGGACGGCCAGGGCCTGGCCCGGGACCTGCGCCTGGTGGCCGACAATCCGGTGTCCGGCAGTTACAGCTATCGGGTGCGCAGCGTACCGGCGGCCGCCGAGGGCGTTACCCTGAACGGGCCCGAACGTCGCCTGATGCTGGATCTGCCGGCGCGCGGTAATCAGCGCGCCCGGGATCTGGCGGCCTCCTGGCGCCAGCGCTACCCGGACGACGACGATCTGGTGCGCGTCGCGTTGCGTTATTTTCGCGAACAACCTTTCCATTACACCCTGGAGCCGCCCAGGCTCGCCGGCGACACCGTGGACGGTTTCCTGTTCAACACCCGGCGCGGCTTTTGCGAACACTACGCCTCCGGCTTTACCTTCCTGATGCGCGCCGCCGGCATTCCGGCCCGGGTGGTGGCCGGCTATCAAGGCGGTGAACGCAACGGTGATTACCTGCAGATTCGTCAGTACGACGCCCACGCCTGGAGCGAGGTATGGCTCAATGGCCGCTGGCAACGGGTGGACCCCACCGCCGCGGTGGCCCCGGAACGCATCGAACTGGGCCTGCGTGGTCTGGTGGAGCAACGCGCCGACAGCGGCGGTGACGCGGTGACCGGTGCCCTGGGGCGTCTGCCGGTGCTGTTCCGCCTGCGGCAATGGATGGACTATGTGGACTTCAACTGGCAGAAGTGGGTGCTGGGCTATCGTCAGGAGGATCAGCGTGCCCTGATCGAACGGCTGCTGGGGGCGTTCACGCCTACCCGCGTGGCGCTTGCCCTGGTGGGCGCGGTGTTGCTGGTATGCGCGGCGTTGGCGGTAGTGATACTGGCGCGCCGCCGGGACGACCCGGCGCGGCCCCTGGAGCGGGAGTTCGGGCGCCTGCGCCGGGGGCTCGCCAGGCGTGGTCTGGATGTGAGTGCCTGCCATTCCGCCGCCGCCCTGGAAGCGGCGGTGGGGCGTCGCTGGCCGGGCAGTGCTGCCCGTGCCGGGCACTGGCGGCGCTATTTCGAGTACCTGGCCTACCGCCGCGACGGCGACCCGCCCCGGGCCGAACTGCACCAACTGGGCCGCCGGCGCCGGGCGCTGCTGAGCGGTTTGAATGCCGGCGCGGACCGCGCCTAGCATGAACCACGGCAACACAATGCGGGCATCAACGACGGATAATGAAAATCAAGGGAGGAATCGCTATGGGGGTCGCACGTTACAAGGAAGCCCTGTCACTTACCGAGCACTCGCCCTGGGCGCGCCGTTTCTGGGACGCCCTGGTGCCCCTCAAGGACCGGGTGGTGGAGCATCCGCTGTTCGTCCAGATGGGGCAGGGCAATCTGTCCCTGGAACGCTTCCAGGATGCTCTGCTGCATTTCTATCCGCTGGTGGAGAATTTCCCCAAGTACATGGGGCTGGCCCTGGCCAAGACCCGGGCCGGGCGCCTGCCCGGCCACGAGGACACCAAGAACTGGCTGATCGGCAACATCAAGATCGAGCAGCGCCACGCCTACTGGTATCAGGACTGGGCCGCCGGCTTCGGCCTGGACCGCCGGCGCCTGGAGACCACCACGCCACCACCGGCGATGGACGCCGTCAATCAGTTTCTGTGGAGCATCGGTCACCAGGGCACCCTGGAAGAGAGCATCGCCGCCACCAATCTGGCCATTGAATGGGCCACCGGTGAGTGGAGCCAGCGCGTGGTGGCCGGCGTCAAGCACTACGCCGAGCAGGGGCGCGCCGACATCAACCGCCACACCATGGCCTGGCTGCGGGCCCATGCCAGTTACGACGACGCTCATCCCCACGAAGCCATGGAACTGGTCAAGCGGCTGGCGGTGGACGAACCCGCCCGACGGCGCGCCTTCACCGCCGCGCGACGCGGCCTGGAATATTATGTGCTGGCGCTGGACGATTGTTACCAGCAGGCCGGAAAACGCTCGTTGGTGGTGCCGCCAGTACTCGCTGATTCAAATTAGCGCGCCATTTTTTGAAGAGAAATTCGTTTGATTCTCATTATTGAAAAAAAGGGGCTCGTTATTTTGAGCCCTTAGTATTTCAGAGAGTATTTTAACAAATAGAACAATAAAATTGCTGGACCACGAAAAACATCAACGCTATTTTCCGCCGGAAGGGAGGCGCAAGCCTCTTTTGACGGGCATTCGCCGATGAACGGCGACCTTAGGTCGGGAAAAGAAAGATGATGGTCCATTCATTGAATGAAGCATCGCGCCTGGGCGCGCTTACCGATTATAAAGTTTTTGGCACACCGCCCGAAAAGGAATTCGACCGGATCGTCAAGCTGATGGCGGAGGTGTTTTCCATGCCGACCGCGCTGATTGGCTTCATGGGCGGTGAATCGCATTATTTCAAGGCGCGGGTCGGCTTCGACGCTTGCGAGGCTTCCCGGGAGGTGTCGTTTTGCACCTATACCGTGGAAAGCAATCAATTGCTGGTGATCCCGGATACCCACGCGGACCCGGCCTATCGGGACAGCCCTCTGGTGCAGGGCCCGCCGGGCATTCGCTTCTATGCCGGCGCGCCCATCCGCAGCCCGGATGGCCATTGCCTCGGCGCCATCAGCCTGGTGGACTACGTGCCACGCGCGCCCCTGAGCGCGGCGCAGGAGACCATGCTGGAGGAGTTCGCCGAGATGGTGATGGACCATCTCAACCGGCGCCGCCTGCTGATGGTGCGTCGCGCCGCTCTGAAGCTGGCATCCTCGATTCCCGACGCGATCATCTGCACCAACCATTTCGATGAAGTCACGTTCTGGAACAAAGGCGCTGAAGGTCTTACCGGTATCCATGGCAACAAGGCGCGGGGTCGCAAACTGGGTGCGCTGTTGGGCGCTCAGTTTCAGCACCTGCTGTTCGATGTCGGCCAGCACGCTGGTCTGGACCGGCGCCCGGTGGAGAACGAACGCAGCTTCATTTTGCGTGACGACGGCAGCCACCGCCCGGTGGAGGTGTCGTCCGCGATCTGGATGGAGGACGATCAGCAACAGAGAGGGTTCGTGATTCGTGACGTGGCCCACCGCCAGGACCTGCAGAACCGGGTCCGTTATCTGCGCGACAGCGACCGCCTCACCGGCTTGCCCAACCGGAGCCGGTTCCTGGAAATTGCCCAGGACTATCTGGAGCGCGGTCGGGCGTTGACGGTGCTGAAGGTCGGGCTCGATAACTTCAAGGTGGTGAACTCCTCCCTGGGCATCGCCACCGGCGACGAGGTACTGCGTGAAGCGGCGCGGCGGGTGTCCGCCCTGGCGCCGGAGCAGGCCATGGTGGCCCGACTGGCCGGCGACGAATTCGGCGTGCTGTTGTCCGGCGACCCGGACCCTGAGACCATCCACCGGTTGGGTGAGGCCATCGTCCGCGACATGGCGCGCCCTTACCGAATCCACGGTTTCGAATGCCGGCTTACCGCATGCATGGGCATTGCCTCGGCGCCGGCGGAGGCCAAGGGCGAGCTGGACAGCGCCGGTCTTCTGAAACGGGCGCTGCTGGCCCTGCAGGAGGCAAAATGCCGGGGGGCCAACCAGAGCGTGGTGTTCACGTCGGCGCTTAGCGAGCAGGCGGACAAGAAGCATCGCCTGGAGCAGGACCTGCGCACCGCCTTTCAACAGCACGATTTCGAGTTGCACTTCCAGCCGCAGAATACCCTCGACTCCGGCAAGGTGGTGGGCGCCGAGGCCCTGCTGCGCTGGCGGCACCGCGAGCGGGGTCTGGTGTCCCCGGCGGAGTTCATCAGCGTGCTCGAGGTCAGTGACCAGGCGTTGCGGGTGGGCGACTGGATACTGGAAGCCAGTTGCGCCTTCGCGGCGGCGCAGCGGGTTCGGCACGAGACCTTCCGGGTCGGCGTCAATCTGTTCCCTTGCCAGCTCCATGATCCGGAGCTCGCCAATAAGGTGGAGGCCCTGCTGAACCGCTATGGGCTGCCGCCCCAGGCGCTGGAACTGGAAATCACCGAGACCACCATCCTCGAGAGCAGCCCGGATATTCTGGGGACACTGCGGCGGCTGCATGATCTGGGCGTGGGAATCGCCTTTGATGATTACGGCACCGGTTATGCCTCCCTGAGCCTGCTCAAGAAATACCCGCTGACGCGGCTCAAGATCGACCGTCAGTTCGTCGCCAATCTGGGGACCAGCCCGCATGACCTGGCGATCGTTAATTCGATCATCGTGCTGGGCCGCAATCTGGGGCTGGAGGTGATCGCCGAGGGCATCGAGGAACAGGGCCAGATGGAGATGCTGCTGCGCCTGGGGTGCCAGGAAGGGCAGGGTTATTGGTTCAGCCGCCCGGTGCCGGAGGCGGAGTTTCCCACCAGCCAGTGATCCACCCCGCGCGCGCTTTCCGATACCATGCCGGTTTTCCTGGCCAAGGGTGCAGGCGCGATGTCGAACATGAACCCCGCCTCCCTGCCCGTGGAGGCGGTGCTGCCGGAATTGCTGGACTGCCTGGCGGGGCAGGGTGGGGCGGTGCTGGAGGCGCCGCCGGGGGCTGGCAAGTCCACCCGGGTGCCGCTGGCTCTGCTGGGCGCGCCCTGGCGAGGCGAGCGCCGGATTCTGGTGCTGGAGCCGCGCCGGGTGGCGGCGCGGGCGGTGGCCACCTTCATGGCCCGCCAGCTTGGCGAACCGGTGGGTGCGACCGTGGGCTACCGCACCCGGCTGGATTCCCGGGTCGGGGCGACCCCCCTTGTGGAAGTAGTCACCGAGGGCGTGCTGACGCGGTTGTTGCTGGATGATCCTTCCCTGGACGGCTACGCCGCGGTGCTGTTCGATGAATTCCATGAGCGTTCCCTACAAGCGGATCTGGGCCTGGCCCTGGTCCAGGAAGTGCGTGGCGCGCTGCGCGAGGACCTGCGTCTGCTGGTGATGTCCGCCACCCTGGCGGTGGGGCCGCTGGCGGCAGGGTTGGGGTTGCCGGTGGTACGCAGCGAGGGTCGCGTGTTCCCGGTCACCATCGACCATGCGCCGCCGCCTCGCGACGGTGATCCCCTGGAACACTGCGCCCGGCAGGTGGCGGCGCTGGCCGGGCGGGGCACCACCCTGGTGTTTCTGCCCGGCGTGCGCGAGATCGAGCGGGTGCGTGAACGGCTCCGTGACGGCCCGCCGGTACAGGTGTTGCACGGGCGGCTGGACGGCGACGCCCAAGCGGCGGTCCTGGATGCCGGTGACGAAGCCCGGGTGGTACTGGCCACCAACGTGGCGGAGACCAGCGTTACCCTGGGCGGCGTCACCACCGTGGTGGACAGTGGCCTGGAACGGCGCCCGGATTATGACCCCCGCCGTCATCGCACGCGTCTGGTGACGCGCCGCATCAGCCAGGCCAACGCCGATCAACGCGCCGGGCGGGCCGGTCGCCTCGGCCCTGGTCGCTGCCTGCGGCTGTGGGCTCGCGAAGAGGTGCTGGCCCGGCACATCGAGCCGGAGATTCATCACACCGCCCTGGACGCCCTGGTACTCGATCTGGCCCGTTGGGGCTGCCGGGACCCGGCGGAGCTGTTCTGGCTCGACCCGCCGCCGGCCGGCCCCTGGCGTGCCGCCACGGGCCGCCTGCGCGAAGCCGGCGCCCTGGACGCGGCGGGTGGCCTTACCGAGTTGGGCCGACGCCTGCACGGCGTGCCGCTGCCGCCGGACCTGGCCGCTCTGGTGCTGCTAGGCCGTGATCGTGGCCGCCGCCGGGCCGCCGCCGCCCTGGCGCTGCTGCTCAACGAGCGAACCCCCGGCCTGGACCGGGAGCCGGATCTGTCCCGGCGCCTGCGGCGTTTTTCGCAACGTCCCGACGATTGGCCGCTGCTGGCCCGGGAGTGGCGGCGCCTCGCCGGTGAGCGCCAGGATCGGGATAATGGCTCACCGCTGGACGTCTTGCTGGCCGCCGCCTTCCCGGAGCGGCTGGCACGGGTTCGCGATGGCGATGCCCGTCGCTATCTGCTCGCCGATGGCAGTGGCGCGCGCCTTGATGCGGACAGCCCGTTCATCGGGCGTGATTGGCTGCTGGTGCTGGATACCGACGGTCGTGCCCAGGATGCGCGGGTGCGTCTGGCCTGGCCGTTGAGCGACGACGTTCTGGCCATGGTGCTGGGTGAGCGGGGCCGCGACGAAGAACGGGTGCATTGGGATGCCGACCGCGACCGCGTGGTGGCGGAGCGGGTGCGGGCGGTGGGCGCCATCGTGCTGGAGCGGCGTCCCCTGGCGAACCCGCCGCCGGCGCTGCTGGAACGGGGGCTGCTGGACGGAGTTCGAGCCCGGGGCCTGGAGCTGCTTCCCTGGGACGAGGCGGACCGGCAATGGCGCGCCCGGCTGGCCTGGATGCACCGGTTGGCGCCGGATGCCTGGCCGGCCATGGACGACGACGCCCTGCTGGCCGGGCTGGAGACCTGGTTGCTGCCGTTCCTGGCCGGCCGGCGTACCCTGCGTGATCTTAACCAGGTGCCGCTGCGCCAGGCGCTCAACCTGCTGCTGGCGCCGGGCCAGGCCGCCGAGCTGGAGCGGGACCTGCCGGCCCGTTGCCCGGTGGCCTCCGGGCGCGATGTGACAATCAATTACCGGGCCGAGGGTGGCCCGCGACTGGCGGTGAAGCTGCAGGAGTGTTTCGGCATGGAGTGTCTGCCGGCGCTGGCCGGCGGGCGGCTCGCGCTGACCGCCGAGCTGCTCACGCCCGCCGGGCGACCGGCGGCGATCACCGGCGATCTGGCGCGTTTCTGGCGGGAAGGCTACCCGGCGGTGCGCAAGGACCTGCGTGGCCGCTATCCCAAACACCCCTGGCCGGAGGACCCGACCACCGCGCAAGCCACCGGTAAAACCAAGCGGGCGTTGAGCGATCGCTGACCCCTTTCCAAGCGGGAGCCGCTCTGCTATCAATAGCCGCTTTGTTGGGAGCGATTTATGAAATACAGTTCCATTGTTGAGGCGGCCGCCGCCACCTCCATGACCGTGCCCGAGGGCTGGGGCCAGGGCCGGGCCACCTTCGGCGGCATCGTGGGCGCCATCCTGATCGCTCACATGGACGCCCATCTCAAAGCGGAGCAGGGCGACGACGTGGCGCCGCTGCGCAGTTTCTCGCTGTCCTTCGTGGCGCCGATGGCGCCGGGGCCGCTGGACCTGGACGCGGAAACCCTGCGCGCCGGCAAATCGGTGACCCAGGTTCTGGTCACCGCGCGCCAGGACGGCGCCGTGGTGGCGACCATGCTCGGCAGCCTGGGGCGCCCACGTCCCTCCTCGCTGGCGGTGCCCGGCGCCGGGGCGCCGGCCATCAAAGCACCGGAAGAATGCATGCCAATGCCCTTCATCGAGGGCGTGACCCCGGATTTCCTGCGTTACTTCGATCTGCTCTACGCCGGTGACAACCTGCCATACACCGGTTCGCCGCGACCGGACTTCGAGGGTTACATGCGCTTCAAGGATGACAACCAGCCCCAGGACGCCGCCAGCCTGGCTTGCCTGGTGGATACCTGGCCGGCGGCGGTGATCACCATGCTCAGCAAGCCGGCACCGATGAGTTCGCTGACCTGGACCATGGATTTCCTGGTCGATCCGGCGACCCTGCCGCCCACCCGCGACTGGCAGTACGACGTGATCACCGACGCCTTCGCCGACGGCTACGGCCATACCCGCTCAAGGATCTGGGATGGTGAAGGGCGTCCGGTGGCCTTCAGCCGCCAGGCGGTGGTGGTATTCGCCTGATCCGCGGGCCGCTCACCCGGCTTCGCGATGCCGGCGGATGTAATCCTCGCGACCCATGGCCGCCACCAGTGCATAGGCGAGCGGCGCCGCCAGCGCATCCAGCAGGGTGCGGGTATCGTCGTCGAAGGGCTCCAGCGATGCCAGTTCCAACACGCCCAGAGCCTCGTCGCCCTGGCGGATGGTCAGGAACAGCAGGTGGCCCGGACGTATCACGCTCTGGCCGGTTTCCAGGTCCAGATAACCCGCCGGCACGTCGTGGCGCACGGTGATCGTGCCTTCCGTGTCCAGGGCTCCGGCCAGCAGGCCGTCGCGCTCCACCCGGCCCGTTTGCCGGGCCTCGGCGTTGAGGCCCCGAGCGGCCTCCTGGTGCAGGCCATCGTCGTCCACCCGGTAGGCGGCGCCGGCCACCGCCGGCCCGTGCTCGATCATGAACGCCAGGGCCTGGTCGAGCAGCACCGCCACCCGGGGGTTACCGGCGATGTGCGCCATGAACTCGTTGAGCAGGGCCTGGCGGCGCGCTTCCCGGTCCGCGTTGTCGCGCCATTGCCGCAGGCGGTCGGATTCCCGATTGAGCAGCAGGGTGTTGGCGTAGCTGTGGCGGGCGCTGGCGTCGAGCATGTAGCCATTGAGCGCGCACACCACCAGCGGGAAGCCGTAGAACAACAGCAACGCCGCCGGGTCCACGGACCAGCCCAGGATCAGAGCCAGGGTCAGCGCCACCACCAGCGAGCCGAGACACCAGAACAGGGTGCGCGTGGGCGGCAGTCGCAGAATGGAAAAACCGATGATCAGCACGTAAACGGTCTCGAAGGCGGCCACCTGGCCCAGGAAGGTGTCGGCCAGTTTGATCGCGCCGAGCAGGGTGCCGGCCAGGGAGGTCATCAGCGCCAGGCCGATCAGGGTGCTCATGAAGCGCTTCAGAGCCTCCACCTTCACCGCCAGGAACAGCAGCGCCAGGGCACCGGCAATGGGCCAGAAGCCATACAGGCGCCAGGTGGCCAGGTGGCTGTCGTCGACGAAGACCAGTACCGGTAGCGTCACCGCCAGGAACAACACGATCAGCACGTACAGTGAACGACCGATCAGCTTACGGGCGCGGCGCAGGGCGTGAATGATGTAGGCGTCTTCCAGGGAACCGGGAAAGCGCACCCACAGGGTGGCGACCGCCCGCTTCAGATCGCGCTCCTGGCGCGCGTCCACGGCGGGCTTGGACGTGGAACCGGACATCGGTGGAACCCCCTCTTTGTTGTCGGTCTCCGTGCCCGGCATTGGCCCGGCGGCGCGGAGCGCTTCGCGTTATTGCTTTACGTCAGGGTGCTCGTTGGCAGTAGACTGGTGCCGTCGACCGGCCCCCACCGGCGGCGACCCTAAGGAAAAATCGGTAGCCAACAAACAGGTGAGAATAATGGCGGATACAGCGCGTTTTGAACAGGCCCGCGAGGACGTTCAGACCCTCAACAAGAAACCCGGCAACGATGACCTTCTGTTCCTGTACGCCCACTACAAGCAGGGCAGCCAGGGCGACGTCAGCGGCAAACGTCCGGGCATGCTGGACATGGTCGGGCGCGCCAAGTACGACGCCTGGGCCAGGCTCAAGGGCATGAGCGCCGACGATGCCATGCAAAAGTACATCGACAAGGTCGAAGCCCTGCTCAAGACCCACAAGTAGGCGTGGGCCGGGCGCCCCGACGGCGGGGCGCGCCGCTTATTCCGAATACTGCCGGTATTGTTCTTCCAGCAATTCCTGCTGGCGCTGAAGTTCGAACTGCTGGGCGCGGGCGCGGGCGCGCTCCGCGTAGTTCTGGTAGGCCGGCAGTGCCACGGCGAGCAGCAGCCCCACCCAGGCCACCACCAGCACCAGCAAGGTAACCGCTCCCACCACCAGGCCCGCGCCATTGGCGACCGGGCGCGGTCCGAATCGGTTTTCTGACGTGTTGCCCGGTACGAACAGCAGGACGACGGTGAGCACCAGGTTCACCAGGGGCACCAGCGCCAGCAGAATCCACCAGCCCGAGAAGCCCAGATCGTTGAGCCGGCGCTTGCCGAATATCAGGCCCGACACCGCGCACAGCACGGTCACCAGCAGCATCAGGGGCATCAGCACCATGCTGGCCGCCGATTCCGCCATGAACCCGGACACCAGCACGGAAGCGACGGTCAGCACGGCATACAGGGCCGCCACCACCGCACCGCCGTAGACGAAATAGCGCAACCGTCCAAGACGGCCCTCGATAGCGAAAAAACGAGGCACGTAGGTAACGTCCGCCGGCGTGCCCGCCGCGCCTTCCGGTGGTGTATAGGGCTGGTTCATCGTGGTTCCCCCGATTCATGAGTGCGTTTCAAGCAAAGCGGGCATCATAGCCGGTCGCCGTCGCGCCAGCCATGAAGGGGTTGGCGTCGTTTACAGATAACGGCCGGCGGAGCCGATCACCACCACGATCAGGCCCAGCAGCAGGTTGAGCCCCACCAACTGGCGAATTTGTCCCACCCGGCGTGCGCCTTCGGCGGTGTCGCTGGCCGCCACCGCCTGCTTCAGGCGCCGGAACGGCGCGAAGTATACATGGGCGAAGATCAGCATCATCACGATGCCCAGCCCGAGCATGGCGTGGATATGCCAGCCGACTTTGGCCATGCCGCCGTAGACGCCGAAAATCATGCCGAAGCCGGTGGCCAGCAACAGCGCCACCGCCGCCCACACCCAGACGAAGAACCGGCCCAGGGTTTCCGCCCACAGGCGGGGTCGCCAGGCGGGGTCGATCACCGCGCCCACCGCCGGGCGCATCGCCATGTAAGCGTAGAACATACCGCCTACCCAGATCACGGCGGCGAGCAGGTGAAGGGCGAGGGGAAGGGCCATGGCCATGGTGGTCTCCGGGGTTGGTAATCAGGGCCGGCCAGTCTATAAAAAAAAGCCTTGGAAGTATCTCCCCAAGGGGGGCGGAGCTTGCTACCTTTGGCGCCCGTTGCCATCGCAACGGATCGTGCCCATTTACGGGCCGGGTCAGCGCGCACAAGAGGAAAAACGCTCCCATGACCATCGAGGCCATTCGCGTCGAGGATTATTACGAACCGGCGGTGTTCCGCCGCATCAAGGACCTGGCGGACACCCAGGAAACGCCCTTCGTGGTGATCGACACCGAGACGGTCGGCCGCCATTACGACCAGCTCATCGAGCAGTTTCCGTTTGCCCGCGTCCACTACGCGGTGAAGGCCAACCCGGCCCCGGAGCTGATCACCCTGCTGCGCGACCGGGGCGCCAACTTCGACATCGCCTCCATCCATGAGCTGGATAAGGTGATGGGCCTGGGCGTGGCGGCGGAGCGCTGCATCTTCGGCAACACCATCAAGAAGGCCCGGGATATTCGCGCCTTCCACGAAAAGGGCGTACGCATGTTCGCCACCGACTCGGAGGCGGATCTGCGCAACATCGCCAAGGCGGCGCCGGGTTCACGGGTGTATGTGCGCATCCTTACCGAGGGCACGCACACCGCCGACTGGCCGTTGTCGCGCAAGTTCGGCTGTCAGACCGACATGGCTCTGGATCTCATGATCCTGGCCCGGGATCTGGGCCTGGAACCCTACGGGGTGTCCTTCCATGTGGGATCGCAGCAACGGGATATCGGCGCCTGGGATGCCGCCATCGGCAAGGTCAAGATCATGTTCGAGCGGCTCCGCGAGGAAGTCGGCATCGAGCTCAGGATGATCAACCTGGGCGGCGGCTTCCCCGCCAACTACATCGCCAAGACCAACGATCTGGAAACCTACGCCTCGGAAATCATCCGTTTCCTCAAGGAGGATTTCGGCGAGGACCTGCCGGAGATCATCCTGGAGCCGGGCCGTTCGCTGATCGCCAACGCCGGGGTGCTGGTCAGTGAGGTGGTGCTCATTTCCCGTAAATCCCGTACCGCCCTGCAGCGCTGGGTATTCACCGACGTGGGCAAGTTCTCTGGCCTGATCGAGACCCTGGACGAAGCCATCAAATACCCGATCCATACAGAGAAGAAAGGGGAAATGGAAGAGGTGGTGATCGCCGGCCCCACCTGCGACAGCGCCGATATCATGTACGAGAACTACAAGTATGGCCTGCCGCTGAATCTGGCCATCGGTGACCGGTTGTACTGGTTCTCCACGGGCGCCTACACGACCAGCTACAGCGCCGTGGAATTCAACGGTTTCCCACCGCTGAAAAGCTACTTCGTGTAGGTGTCGCTCACGCTGCCTTGACCGTATTCTGAGACATTCTTCCCTAAAGCGCTTTACGCGCGGCAAGAAAAAGCGGCAAGCTTTAGCCCCTTTTTCATGGTTGTGCATATGGGGAGAGGCATGCTGAAGCAGGCCCGAAGATGGTTTGAGGACCGAAAACTGGCGCGGTTGCCGGTGGATCGGGACCAATGGGAGGAGGCGGTGGCCCGCTGGCCGGTGGCCGCCCGCTATGAAGGCGCGCAGCGCGATCGGTTGTTCGAGATGACGCTGCGCTTTCTGGTCCGCAAGGAACTGGCCAGCGGTGGCGGGTTCGAGCTGGACGACGGTATGCGCCTGCTGATCGCCACCATGGCGGTGGTGCCGGTGCTGGAGCTGGGCCTGGACTGGTACGACGGCTGGTACACGGTGATCGTCTACGAGGACACCTTCGTGACCCCGGAAGGGGAAATGGACCAGTACGGCGTGGTCCACGAAGAAGGCCGGGTGCTGGCCGGCGAGGCCTGGCTGCAAGGGCCGGTGATTCTATCCTGGGGCGACATCCGTCGCGCCAGTGCCGAGGACGGCTACAACGTGGTCATCCACGAGCTTTCCCACAAGCTGGACATGCTGGCCGAGGGTGCCAATGGCGCGCCGCCGTTGCATCCAGGCATGGACGGCGAGCATTGGCATGAGGTATTCAGCCATGCCTGGCAGGCGTTGCAAAGCGCCGAGAAGGGCGGTCACCCGTTTCTCGACCCCTATGCCCTGGAGGACCCGGCGGAGTTTTTCGCCGTCGCCTCCGAGAGCTTTTTCGAGGCGCCGGCCTACCTGCGCCGGGTGCTGCCGGACGTCTACGAGCAACTGGCGCTGTTTTATCGTCAGCGCCCGGGCGGGGATCGTTAGCGCGGGTCCAGGAATCGTTCCAGGCGTCGTCGCAGGGCCGCGTTCTCCCGACGCAGGCGCCGGTTTTCCTCGCTCAGTTCCAACGCCAGGGCGACACCGCTCCAGTCCATGGCCAGATCCCGGTGCAGCCGCGCCGCCCGGGTCACCAGCACGGTGACGGTTTCGTCGAACAGCCAGTGAGGGTCGTGGCTGTCCGGCTCGATGATGCCCAGTTCGACGATCTCGGTGACCGTGGCCACCGGCAGGGCCACGCGTCGGGACAGTTCGGTGAGGGTCAGTCGGCTCATGCTCGTTTCTCCCAGTCCGCGCGTGGATCGAAGCCCGCCCGGTCAGCCAGTTGCCGCCAGAGTGCGAGGCTTTCTTCGTCCTGGTGCTCGGGCAGCACCACCTTGAGCACCGCGTACAGGTCACCGGTATGGCGCTGGCCGACGAGGCCCTTGCCCTTGATGCGCAGGCGGCGACCATTCTGGCTGTTGGCCGGCACCGTCAGGCTGATGCGTCCGCTCAGGGTGGGCACCGATACCTTGGCGCCGAGCACCGCCTCCCAGGGCGCCACCGGCACCGTCACGAGCAGGTCGTGGCCGTCCACGTCGAACAAAGGGTGGGGCACCAGCCGCACGCGCAGATAGAGGTCGCCGGCGGGGCCGCCGTCCAGGCCCGGGGCACCCTGACCCTTGAGCCGGATGCGTTCGTTGTCGCCGGTACCGGCGGGCACGGTCACGTTCAGAGTGCGATCACCGACCCGGATTTGCTTGCGAGTATCCGCCACGGTGTCTTCCAGAAACAGGGGCAGCTCCACCTCCAGATCCCGCCCGGCACGGGGCCCGCCGCGCTGGCTGAAACCGCCGCCACCACCGAAAATCGATTGGAAAAAGTCCGAGAACGCGCCGGCGTCATCGAAATGCGCCTCGCCGCCACCCTGGCGGAAACCCTGCCAGCCGTCGGGGCCGGCCTGGCCGCCGCCGCTTTGCCGATAGCGCCGCAACTGGTCGTATTCGGCGCGTTTTTCCGGGTCCTTGAGCACGTGATAGGCCTCCGACACCGCCTTGAATTTGCTCTCGGCGTCGTCGTCACTGCTCACGTCCGGGTGGTATTTGCGCGCCAACTTCCGGTACGCGCCCTTGATGGCCTTGTCGTCGGCATCCGGTTTGATGCCGAGAATGTCGTAGTAGTCCTTGAACTCCATAATCGCCGCGAACTCCTTGGGAGTCTTCGTTCTGAATGTCCTTTTTATGGCGTCACGGCGGGCTTTTACAAGCCTTTACCAGCGCCCCGGACCGCTTTTCCCATGCCAATGCTATTTTAGTTCCAGTCAGTGTTTTTTGACGAAAATCAGCAAGTTGAGCCAGCGAGCTGGACCAGGGAAAAGGAGAGCGGCTTGAAGATTCTCGACACCACCCTGTTTTACACCCAGGCAAGCGGGGGTGTGCGTACCTACGTGGACGCCAAACGACAGGCATTATTGCGACGCGGCGGCATGGGCCACAAGGTGGTGATGCCCGGCGCCGGGGTGCGTTTCGACGAGGACTTCATCGAGCTGCCGGCCATGCCGTTGCCACTGGCGCCCGGTTACCGGTTCCCTCTGCGGCTGGGGTTGTGGGCCAGCGTCATGGCGGGGCTGCAGCCGGACCTGATCGAGGCCGGTGATCCCTATACGCCGGCCTGGGCCGCTCAACGCGCCGCGCGCCTGCTGGACGTCCCGGCGGTCGGTTTTTATCACTCGGATCTCATGTCGCTGGTGCATCACCGGGTCGGCGCCTGGCTCGACTCGGGTAGCCGTTCCTACATTCGCCGTCTGTACCGGGGGTTCGATCTGGTGCTCAGCCCCAGCCATTTGATGGCCCGGCGCCTTGAACAGTGTGGGGTGGAGGACGTCCAGGTGCAGCCGCTGGGCGTTGATCTGGAGGCCTTCCGGCCCGACCGCGCCAAGCCGGACGCCCGGCGCCGGCTTGGCATCGACGACGATCGTCCATTGCTGGTGTTCGCCGGTCGTGGCACCCAGGAAAAGAACATCCCGGTGCTGCTGGAGGCGATGCGTCACCTGCCGGAGTATCACTTGCTGTTGATCGGTACCGGGCTGCAGCCGGACGCGCCCTCCAATGTGTCGGTGATCCATGAATTCTGTCCGGCTCCGGAAGTGGCCGGTTGGATGGCGGCGGCGGACGCGCTGGTGCACGCCGGTGACCAGGAGACCTTTGGCCTGGTGGCCCTGGAAGGCATGGCCTGCGGCTTGCCGGTGGTGTGCGCCGACGCCGGCGCGCTGCCGGAGGTGGTGCCGGAACAATGCGGTCGACGCGCCGCCCCTAACGACGGTGGTGCCTTCGCCGAGGCGATCCGCGACCTGTTCGAGAACGACGATCCGGCGGCTCTGGGTCAGGCGGCACGGGCCCATGTGGAAGGCCGGCACAGCTGGAACGTGGTGGTCGACAATCTGCTCGCCCACTACCGGCGCGTGCTGGGTGAACACGAGCAACCGTCGATGGTGCCGAGCCATGAATCCCATTCCTGATCTCGGCCCCGCTTTCTTTCTGTCGCTGCATGATGTGGCGCCGCACAGCTGGCCGCTGTACCGGGCCTTCCTGGCCGAGTTGGAGCGGTCGGAGGAGGGCGGTCGGCTGGCGTGCACCTTGCTGGCGGTACCGGATTTTCACCACCGGGACACGGCCGAGCGCCATCCCGGCTTTTGCCAGGACCTCCGTGAGCGCCAGCGGGCCGGCGATGAGCTGGTGCTGCATGGTTTCTACCACGAGGACGATGGGCCGCCGCCGCGCGGGCCCGGCGCGCTGCTGCGGCGCCGGGTGCTGACCCACGAAGGCGAATTCTCGGCGCTCAGCGGCGGCGAGGCGGCGCGTCGTATCCGCGACGGGTTGTCCTTGTTCTACGGCCAGGGCTGGCGCACGGACGGCTTCGTACCGCCCGGCTGGGTCACCAATGAAGCCAGCCGCCGGGCGATCCGCGAGGCGGGTTTCGCCTACCGCACCGACGCCAGCGCTCTTTACCGCCTGCCCGACGAGCGCCGGTTGCCACTGCCCACGCTGGTGATGTCATCCCGCTCCGCCTGGCGGCGGCGCCTGTTCGTGGCGCTTAACCGGCTACGACTGTGGCGCTACCGGCATGCCCCGGTGATCCGCCTGGCGTTGCATCCCGTGGACCTGCGCCACGAAGAAAGCCGCCGGTTCTGGCTCGATACCGTGCGCCTGCTGCGACGGCAACGTCGTTGCGTCACCAAACGTCGCTGGCTGCTGGAACAGGCCGGGGCGGCGCGATGAGACGTCACTGGCGGTGGCTGCTGCTGGCGGCCCTGGTAGTGGGCGCCACGGTGCCGCTGGTAATGGGCGGCCCGGCGGCGTTCCATGAGCTGGTACGGCTGCCCCCGTCCTGGCTGCTGGGCATGCTGGCGCTGATTGGCCTGTGTTGGAACCTGAACGCCTGGCGCCTGCGGCTGATGCTTAATGGCCGGGCACCGGGTATGGGCCACGGGTCGGCCCTGGCCACGGTGGTGGTCACTGAATTCAGCCTGAACGCCACTCCCGGCGGTAGCGGTGCTCCTTTTACCCTGGCGGCGCTGTTGTCACGGTATGGCGTGGCCCCGGCCCGGGCCACCGCGGTGCTGGCCGTGGACCAGCTCACCGACATGCTGGTGTTCGCGACCCTGTTGCCCACCGTGGCGCTGTATGGTTTGGCCCGTTATCTGGACTGGGGCGGCTGGTGGCAACTGGCGGTGCCGTTGGGACTGCTGGTGGGGGGCCTGGCGTTGGTGACGTTGCTGGCCCGGCATCAGCGTCGCGTGTTGATCGCGTCCGGGGACCTGCTGGCCTGGTTGGGCCTGCGCCGACGGCGTCGGTATCGCATGGCGCGGGCGGTGTTGCGCTTTCGCCGGGGGCTGGAGGAGACCCTGGCGGTGCCGCGCCGTCGGTTGCTGCTGATGTTCGCGCTGTGTCTGCTGCACTGGTTGCTGCGCTACTCGGTGATTTACCTGGCGGTGCTGGCCCTGGGCGAGCACCTGGACTGGACCTACGGGTTCTTCGTGCAGATGGTGGCCATGGGCGCCGGCCATCTGACCCTGCTGCCCGGTGGCGCCGGCGGCGCCGAGGTGGCCGGCGCGGCGCTGCTCAATCCCTGGCTGGGCACGGTGACCGCCGCCACGGTGATCGTGATCTGGCGCTTCGTGACCTTCTACTGGTATCTGATCGCCGGCGGTCTGGTGATGCTGTTCCTGGGCTTCAAGGAAGCCCGCCCGCTGATGAACGGCGGATAAAAAAATCCCCGGCCGGGGCCGGGGAGATAGACACGCTTCAAGGTGCGTCGAGCGTTAAATCAGAAACCAAAGGCCAGAATCAGCTGGGTGTAGAGGTTGCCGTCGTCGTTGCCAAGCTGGGTGCCACCTTCGGCGGCGGAGGCGTCCGGCTGGTACAGCCCGACCAGCGGGATGATCGCCAGGTTCGGCGTTACGCCCCATTCCACGAACAGATCGAACTCGCGGGCATCCAGGTTGCCGCCGGCGCCCTTGTCCAGGGTGGTGAAGTCATAGGCCAGCAGGCCCACCGCCAGGTTTTCCCGGGGCGCGGCGTGCACGGCCACGTTGTGGACCTTGGCGTTGGTATTGAACGGCCCCGCGTAGTTGGCCGCCACCTCGCCCTGGAACCAGGTGCCGAGGGTGCGCCCGTTGCCGTAGAACATCGGGTCGAAACCCTCGGAGAAGCGGCTGTAGCGGTAGTTCACGCTGGGCTGCCAGGGCGCGTCGGCGAACGTCCAGCCGGCTTCCACGTACCAGGCGTCTTCATCGCCCTGGTCCTGGTCCTGCCAGGCGTATTCTCCGGACAGGAACAGGTTTTCGACGCCGGCGCTGCCCTGGTAGCGCAGGCTCCAGGTTTCCATGCCGTCGCGTTGCGGGTACAGGAAGGCCAGGTCTTCTTCCACATCGTCCACCTTGATGTAGCTGAGGCCCACGGTGCCGTTCTCGCCGACGTGCTCCAGGTTGCCCACCTTCATGGACGCTTCCACCTGGGCCGGGTTGTCCGACTCGATCCACATGGCGTCGCCGCGCCAGCCGCTGTCGCCGCCCAGGCTGAGCACGGCGGTCTTGTCGAAGGCCTGGCGGGCGGCCAGGTAGTAGGCGCCACCCCGGTCGAGCAGGCCGCCGGCGATGCCCTCACCGAAGTTGAGCGCGTCACCGGCGATCAGGAAGCCATCGCCCAGTGTGATGGCCTGGCGCCCGGCGGAAAGGGCCACGCCGTCTTCTCCCAGTGCCGGGAACAGATCCCCGGAGCGCCAGCCCAGATAGGCGTCTTCCACGTCGGTTTCCCGCTCATCGCCGTTGCTGAAACCGGCGGCGTCGCCGTCGCCCCAGGTGCCGCCACTGAGGGCGTTGAGGGCACCGAACAGGCGGCCGGCGCCCAATTCCTGTTCCAGGGCGAAGCCGTATTTGAGGTAGCCTTCCTGCCAGCTGGAGGAGCCTTCGCTCTTGCTGCCGGCGGTGGCGTAGTTTTCCTCGCTGTGGAAGGCGCCGGCCACGCCTTCCACGGTGAGATCCAGTTGCGTGGTGTCGTTGGCCACCAGCTCCAGGGCCTGGGCCTGGACCCCCAGGGCGGTCAGTGAACAGGCAAGCAGGGCCCGTTTCACGGCTTTCGGATAAGCAGTGATCATGGTTGAGTCTCCATTCGGGTGAAGCCCGCGCCGGCGGCGCGGGCCGCGGGATCAGCTCATTGGCTGTCTCCGTTGTCGTTGTTGTCGAGCAGGTCCTCGTGGGGCATGCCGTCGTGGATGGCGATGCCCTGGTCGTGCATGCGCCGGATCAAGTGGGCGCGGGTGTCCGGCAGATTGTTCAACCGGGTGGCGCGAATGCGTGTTACCTCGGCGGCGGTGTAGGGCGCCGCGTCCTCCGGCGTGCTGGTGCCGGCCATGCCGTCGCGGTCAAGAATCCAGTTGAGCAACTCGGCGAGTTGATCGTCGCCGAGCGCGGACTGGGAGACGCCGGGTACCCGTACCAGGAACTCGCGGCCACCTTCCACGCGCAGGAAGTTGCCGACGAATCCGGTCATGCGGGGTACATCATTGCGCGGTGCCCCCTGGCCTTCGGACAGGTGACAGCCGGCGCATTGCAACTGGTAGTTCACGGCTGGTCCGTAGCCGGCCCGGGACAGAGGAATCTGCGGCACCTCGTTGCCCGGCGCTGGCGTCTGCGACGGGTCCGGCATGGCCCGGGCGTGGGCGCCCGGGCCGGTGACGGTGGCCGCCAGCAGAACAGTAAGCAGCAGGCCGTGTCGCATACGCCTCAACCGGCCTTGGCCACGCCGCGGATCACCGCCACGGTGCAGTTATAGACGTTGGCGTCGGCGCCCAGGCACCAGTTGATGTCGTTGTTGTTGAACGGCCGGTACATCGGCTCCTCGCTGTCGTTACGGGTGCAGGCGCACTGGGCGCAGCTGTGCTTACCGCAGCAGTCGTTGTAGGAAATGATGTAGTCGATGCCGTCCGCCGGGTTGCGGCAGGTGCCCACCCAGGTCACTTCCGAGCCCTGGGTGCCCGGCGGGCAGCTGTTCACGGTGCCGCCGCAGCAACTGCACAGGAAGCCGTCGATGGAGCAATAGCGCCAGTAATCGCAGCTGGTGGGGTCACCGGGGTCGCCGGCCTGGGGCGATTCCGCCGCCAGGGCCTTGGCGGTGCGGTCCACCGGCAGCAGGACCGGCATGGCGGCGCCGGCCACCAGGAAGGAGCCGAGCCGGCCCAGGAAACGGCGCCGCGAGGTGGTGCTGGCCACATGGCGGGTGGAACGCTCGAAGAAACGGTCGAGGAATTTCATGGTTCAGGCGCTCCCTTTTTCGGTGGGCAGGTTGTCACCGGGATGGTGGATGTGAGGCGCCTGGCCACGCAGGTAGTCCTGCAGGGTGGCGGCGCCCAGCAGTTCGGTCTCGAACAGGCTGTCCAGGTGCTCGCGGGAGTTCACCAGCCCCTTGGCCTTGAGGGTGCCCTCGGCGTCGATCAGCACCGCGTAGGGCAGCTTGCCGATCTGGTAGGTCATGCCCACTTCCGGGTTCACCACGTAGCGGGAGCGGTCGAGCTTGAACTCGGCGATGATCTTTTCCTGCTCGGCCATGTCGCCGTCGCTGACGTAGACCACCTCCAGGTCGTCCCGGGAGCGGTCGATGGCGCGCACCGCCGGCAGCAGGGATTTACAGATCGGGCAGGTGGGGGACAGGAAGAACAGCATCTGTGCCCGCTCGCCGGGGTAGCCCACGTTCACCGGGCGTCCCAGGCGGTCCTCGGCGGTCAGTTTCGGCGCCGGCTGATTCACCGCCACCCCCTTGTCCACCATCAGGGCGCCGGCCGGCGCGATGCGCCCGTGCAGCACGCCGATCTGGCGGATCAGACCGACCACCACCAGGGCCATGGCCACCAACAGGCACCAGAGAAGTACATTGGAAACAATCAAGGCTTGCATGGATGTCACCTTAGTTCTGTTTGTTCATCGTCCGGACAGACCGAGCAGACGGGGCTGGTTGGCCAGCCACACCTCGATCGCCGCGTACAGCAAAACGGTTACCGCCGTGGCGGCCAGCACCACGAAGCCGTCGAACACACCCAGCGCGCGGGGCGCGGCGGGGGCGGCGGCGAGCAGTGCCAGCCCGGCCAGCAGCAGGTTGCGCGAGAGCAGCCGGGGGTGCAGCGGCTGCGGCGCGCCGGGGCCGGCGCAGCCGCAATCCAGGTCGTGGCGGCCGCGCGCCAGGTTGACGCCGATGGCGGCGGCGTACAGCCCCACCAGGGCGAGCGCCGCCAGGGCCGCCGCGCCACGCGTGGCCGGCCACAGCAACGCCAGCGCCAGGGCACCTTCCAGCAGCGGCAGGGCGCGCGCCGCCGGCCCGTGCAGGGCCTCCGGGAGCAGCCGGTAGTCGGCCACCTGGCGGCGGAACCAGGCCGGCGCGCGTACCTTGTGGCTGGCGGCGCTGGCCAGGATCACCGCCAGGGAGACGGCACCGGTGGCGGTGAGAATGGGATCCACGGTCATGGGCCCTCCTGGTTAATGGTTGATGACCAGGGTCGGGGTCTTGCTGACGCCGTCCATGGTGTCCACGTACTCGCCCTTGGTGAGGTCGAAGATGTCCAGACCGCCCTCGATGTTGGTGCCCAGCAGCAGGGGCTTGTCATCGGAGGTGGCGTTCAGGCTCCACACCAGGCTGGGTGTTTCCATGGTGTCCACCTTCTTGCCGGTCTTGAGATCGTAGACCCAGATGGTCTGGCTCGGATCTTCCCATTTGTGCGGTGCGTGCTCCGGGTGCATCAGCACGTAGAGCCGGTTCAGCGCCGGGGCCACCGCCATCAGTTGCCAGCCGCCCGGGGCCCAGCCTTCCTTGCGTTCCTGCTTGGTGGTCAGCCACCAGTCACGCAGCACCTTGGGTTTCTTGCCGGACAGATCGACGCCGCGTACATGACCTTCGGTGGTGACGAAATAGTAGGTGTCGCCGTTGCCCACCGCCCGTTCGATCAGCTTCTCTTCATCCGGGTTGAAGAAGCGGGTGGCGGTGCGGTTCACCTCCTGGCCATCGTCGTCCAGGGTGATGACCTGAAGCTTGCCATCGCCGCACAGGGAGGCGAAGCGGCGCTCGCCGGCCGGGTAGTTGAGGATGCAGCCGGGGATCGCCAGTTCGTTGACTACTTCCTGCTTCTCGGTGTCCACCACGGTGATCGAGGTGGAGGGCGTGAAATTGTAGATGTACACGAAACGGTCATCGGCACTGGTGCTCAGGCCGTAGCGCTCGGTGAGGATGGAGGCGCGTTTGCTGGGGATTTTCACTTCCCAGCGCGGCGACAGGGAGGAGGTGTCCCAGGCGGTGATCACGTCGGTGCGCTTGCCGCGCACATAGCGCTCGAAGAAGATGTCCGCGGTGTACACGGTTTTCTGGTCGTGGGACAACACCGCCGGTGCCGCGCCGCCGGTGCTGAGCATGCCCAGTACCTTGCGCTGGTCCGGATCGACCACCACCACCCGGGTGGCGACCATGTTGTTGAACTCGAAATCAACGATGTAGCTGCGGTGCGGGTCCGGCGGGAACGGCAGGGTGGTGTTCTGCCCCAGCTTCTCCACCGGCAGTTGCGCCTGGGCTCCGGCGGCGGCCACGCAGGCCGCGGCCAGCAACAGGCCCTTGCACAGGGGTCGTAGTAGTCGCATAGCTGCTCCGGTTGTAGGTGTGGTTATTCATCGAGTGTGTGCCAGCGCCGGCCCGCGCGCATGCTATTGCGTGCCAGAGACTTGTTAATTTTTGCCAATCCGGCACCCCGGAGGGCGTATCAATGGAGACAAAAGTGCCATCGCCACGCCTCCATTGGTTACACTAGTGGGCGCGCGCCGTCGCGTCCGCTGCAAGGAGAAAACCACTCAATGTCCCGCGAAGACCGGAATCCGGACGCCTCTCATCCGGCTACGGAGCTGGATCTGACCCGCTTTTTGCCGTACCGGCTCAACAATCTGGGCGGGCGGATCAGCCAGGCCCTGGCGGTGATCTACCGCGAGCGGTTCGGTATTTCCATCCCGGAATGGCGCATTCTGGTGTGGCTTAATGAGCGACCGGTGCTTACCGCCAAGCAGTTGACCGGGTTGACGCAGATGGACAAGGTGCGGGTGTCCCGTTCGGTGCGCGCCCTGGAGAGTCGGGATCTGATTCAGCGCCGCCCGTCCACGGAGGATCAGCGTCAGCAGCTGTTACGGCTCACTGATCCGGCCCGGGAACTGCTCGCGGAACTGATACCGGCCACCCGCCGTTGGGAGGCGGAGTTGGCGGCGACTCTGTCGGAGGGGGAGCACGAAGCGTTGCTGGCGGCGCTGAACAAGCTCGAGGAACGTCTCGAGCACCTGGTGGCGACGGAGAGCGACAACAGCTAGGGCGCCGGTCGCCATTGCATCGCCGGTCGCGCCCGGCGGGCCTTGGCCAGCGCCCCCGGGCCGCCTTCGGAGAACGTCAGTTCGGCCATGAAATAGAACGATTCGCCGAACGGGATGCGATCAAGAGCGAAGCCCACATTGGGAGTCTGGCCGGGAAAGCGCTCCGGTTTGTCTTCCAGCTCCGGATCATCCTGGTAAAGAAAGCGCGCTCCGGTGCCGAAGCCGGAGGCGAAATTCAGCCGCGCCAGCATGGCGAAGCCGTTACCGGTGTCGAACCACAGCCAGTTGCGGGCCGGCACCGGGCTATCCACCATGGCCCGCTCATCGGCGTCCAGCCGGCCATCCACCCGCGCCTCCCGGTCTCCGGTCCAACTGGTACGCAGCCGCGCGCCGTTCAGATCGTGGCCGTCCACGGTGACCCGGGCGCCGGGTTCGCGCAGCACGGCGGCGGCGAAACCGGGCAACCGGAAGCGGGCGTGCACCGCCACCGCCTGGTCCTGGATCACCAGGAAATTGTATACCTTGAGCACCGGCAGGCCGGCCACCCGTACCCGGGTGCGGGCGTATACCAGGGTCGCCAGGGGGCCGTCGATCACCTGGCGGATCTCCGGGTCCAGATTTTCGTTGGTGAGGGTAAGCCGGGCACCGGCGCTGAACACTCCGGCGCTCAGACGCAGTTTAAGACTGTCCAGCAGATTGCGGCGCCGGCCTTCGGCGTCGGTGTAGCCGTCATGGAAAAAGTCCCCCCAGAGGAACAGGTTGTCGTCGCGCAAGCGCAGCTCGAAGTCGTCGGTGCGTAGACGCAGCGGGTCCCGGCGCAACCGGGCCGGCGCCGGGTGGGGGGAGGGTGGCCGGGCCAGCAGGTAGAGGGTTCGGGTGTCGTCGCCGGCATCGATGATCAGAGTGCCGAGAAGTCCCGGCGGGTCGGTGGAGGGTGCTCCGTCGGTGTCCTCCGGCACCTTCACCAGCAGACGGTCGGCGGTGGCGATGCGCGTCACCGGCAGGTCGCGTTCGCTGTCCGGGTCCTGCTCGAAGTAGGGAGCCTGGCCGTTGCTCCAGGCCAGCCATTGGTGGGGTACGCTCTGGAAGGCGCCGTCGCGGTAAACGGCCACGTCCACCGCCGCCCGTTCCTGGCCGGCCAGGCCCTCCAGTCCGCCGCCTTCCAGCGCCACCACCCGGGCGGTGCCGGCGGCCGGTACCAGCAGCAGCGCCAGCGCGGCGGCGATCAGATTCCGGGAACGTACGCGAGTTAGCATGGGCCTCCTTGCCTGACTCGACGGATTGATTCATCACTGATCAGGCTCGGCGTGAGGCGCCGGGAAGTCGAGGCCGCCCGGCCCTGTTGGGCGGGCGTTCGGGTCATGGGGTGGTAATCGCGGCTAAAGCCGCTCCTACGGCGAAAAATATCCCTATAGGAGCGGCTGTAGCCGCGATCGAGCTCAACGTCAGTCCGCCAGTTCCGGGCGGTCGGCGAAGTGTTGTAGGGCATCCGGGTTGGCCAGGGCGTTGCGGTTACGCACCTCCCGGCCGTGCACCACGTCGCGCACCGCCAGCTCGACGATCTTGCCGCTCACCGTGCGCGGAATCTCCGGCACGGTGAGAATCACCGCCGGCACATGGCGGGGGCTGGCGCCGGCGCGGATGGTGGTCCGGATTTTCTTTTGCAGCTCGTCGCTGAGCTCGACACCCTCGGCGGGCACCACGAACAGCACCACCCGCACGTCGCCCTGGAACTGCTGGCCGATGACGATGGCTTCACGAATTTCTTCCAGGGTTTCCACCTGACGGTAGATTTCGGCGGTGCCGATGCGCACGCCGCCGGGGTTGAGCACGGCGTCGGAGCGACCATGGATGATCAGTCCGTCGTGGCCTTCGTGGGCGACGATCTCGGCGTAGTCACCATGGGCCCAGATGTTCTCGAAGGTGTCGAAGTAAGCATCGTGGAAACGCTGCTCATCCGGGTCGTTCCAGAACGCCACCGGGCAGGCGGGGAAGGGCGCCCGGCATACCAGCTCGCCTTTTTCGCCGACCACCGCTTCGCCGTCGTCGTTGAACACCGCCACGTCCAGCCCAAGGCCCAGGCATTGCAGCTCGCCCCGGTAGACCGGCACCACCGGGTTGCCCAGGGCGAAGCAGGACAGGATGTCGGTGCCGCCGGAGATGGAGCTTACCAGCAGGTCCGGTTTGACCTGCTCATAGAGGAAGTCGTAGCTCTCGTGGAGCAGCGGCGAGCCGGTGGACATCAGGGTACGCAGGGTGGACAGATCGTGGCTCTCCCGGGGCACGATGCCGGCTTTTTCCACCGCTTGCACGAACTTGGCGCTGGTGCCGAAGTGGGTGATCTTCTCGGCGTCGATCAGATCGAACAGGCGGGCGGCGTCCGGGTAGGCCGGGTTGCCGTCGTAGAGCACCAGGGTGGCGCCGGTCTGCAAACCGCTCACCAGCCAGTTCCACATCATCCAGCCGCAGGTGGTGAAGTAGAACAGCACGTCGTCGGCGCCCAGGTCGCCGTGCAGGCGGTGCTCCTTGGCGTGCTGGATCAGGGCGCCGCCAGTGCCGTGCACGATGCACTTAGGGGCGCCGGTGGTGCCGGAGGAATAGAGAATGTAGAGCGGGTGGTTGAACGGCAGCTCGGCGAACGGCGGCGGCGCTTCGGCGGCGGCCAGCCAGTCGCCCCAGTTGAGCGCCTTGTGCACCCGGCTGGTGTGGCCCCGGCCGGGGATCGCCACCAACAGCTCCGGTTGCAGCTTGTCGTGCAGGTCCTGGATGCGCTGATCCAGTTCGATCCATTTCCCGTTGTACTGATAACCGTCGCAGGCGAACAGCACCTTGGGTTCGATCTGGCCGAAGCGGTCGATCACGCCTTGCACGCCGAAGTCCGGCGAACAGGACGACCAGATCGCACCGATCCAGGCGCAGCCCAGGGCGGCGATCACGGTTTCGATGCGGTTCGGCATGAAGCCCGCCACCCGGTCGCCGGGTTGTACGCCGGCGGCACTCAGTTGCGCGGCCACCTGACCGGCGGCCACGCGCAGGTCGTTGTAGCTGATCTCGTCGCGGTGTCCGGACTCATCCACGCTGATCAGCGCGGGGTGGGTGTCGTGGCGCGCCAGCAGATTCTCCGCCATGTTCAGACGGGCGTCCGGGAACCAGCGGTTGTGACGGAATACGGGACTGGGTTCCAGGACCCGTTCGCCCTTGTGCCCTTGCAGCGCGCAGAAATCCCAGACCAGGTTCCAGAACGCCTCGGGCTCGCGCACCGACCATTGATGCAGGGCGCGGTAATCGTCCAGGGCTTGTCCGGTGAGGGCTTCCGCCTGTTTACGGAACGCGGTGAGCTGGCTGTGTTCCAGCCGCCGCGCGTCGGGCTGCCAAAGCGGGGATGGGGCTGTTGTCATTCTTCCTCCGTTTCAAAGTCCACCAACAAGGTGCCTTCAGAAACGCTGTCTCCGGCTTGCACGAGGAAGGCCCGCACGGTGCCTGGGGCACTGGCGCGCAGGGTATGTTCCATTTTCATGGCTTCCAGTGTAATCACGGCATCGCCGGCGGCCACGGGCGTATCCGGCGCCGCATGGCAGGCCACGATGGTGCCGCTCATGGGCGCGCGGAAATCGTCCGCGCCGCCGGCGTGCTCGCTCTCCCGAGCCGGATGCGTTTCGATGCGATAGTCCTGTCCGTGGACGAACAACGTCAGGCGCCGGCCATCAAAAAAGAGGGCCTGGCCGGAAAGCCTGTCTTCACCCCAGTCCAGTTCGAACAGGTCGCCGTGCCGGCGCAGCCGGTAGGGCGCGCGCCGATCCGCGACGGTCGCCTGTTCATTATCGAGGACCACGGTGAAGTCGTGTTCGTCCACGCGCAGCGGCACTAGGGTACGCCGGCGGCCAAGCGGACGCCAGGCGGGCAGCCCGGACCAGGGGTCACCGCCGGCTTGGCCCTGGCCGGCGACCAGCGTGGCGGCGGCCACCGCCAGGGGCTCCGGCGCTTGCCCGGCGGGCTCCAGCAGGTAGGGGCGGTGCTCCAGCAGGCGGGTGTCCAACTCGCCGGCGGCGAACGCCTCGTCCAGCAACACCCGACGCAGGAAGGCGGTGTTGTGATGCACCCCGGTGAGCGCCAGCTGGTCCAGGGCCCGGGCCAGACGCCGGCGGGCCTGGTCCCGGTCGTCACCGTGGGCGATCAGCTTGGCGATCATGGGATCGTAATAATCGGAAACAATATCCCCTTGCTCCACGCCGGCGTCGACGCGCACGCCGTCCGGCCAGCGCAGTTGGTCGATGCGCCCGGAGGACGGCAGGAACTGTTGGTAGGGGTTCTCCGCGTACAGGCGCACCTCCATGGCGGCGCCGTTCAGACACAGGTCCTGCTGGGCCTTGGGCAGCGGCCGGCCCTCTGCCACCGCCAGCTGCCAGGCCACCAGGTCCTCGCCGGTGACCAGCTCGGTGACCGGGTGCTCCACCTGCAGGCGGGTGTTCATCTCCATGAAGAAGAATTCGCCTTCGGGGGAAAACAGGAACTCCACGGTGCCGGCGCCCCGGTAATCGATGGCGCGGGCGGCGCGTACCGCCGCCTGGCCCAGCTCCTGGCGCTGTTGTTCGCTGAGCCCCGGCGCCGGCGCTTCCTCGATCACCTTCTGGTGGCGCCGTTGCACCGAGCAGTCACGCTCGAACAGATGCACGGCGTTACCGTGTTCGTCGGCGAACACCTGCACCTCCACGTGGCGGGCGGTGGGCAGATAGCGCTCCAGCAGCACGCGGTCGTCGTCGAAGGCATTGCGGGCCTCGCGGCGGGCGGCGGCCAGGGCTTCCTCGAACTCCTCGGCACGCTGCACCGCGCGCATGCCCTTGCCGCCGCCCCCGGCCACCGCCTTGATCAGCAGCGGGAAGCCGACCCGGTCGGCCTCGCGGAGCAGGGTGGCGTCGTCAGCGCCTTCCCGGTCGAAGCCGGGCAGCACCGGCACGCCGTGCTCCGCCATGCGCTGGCGGGCGGCGGCCTTGTCGCCCATCAGGCGGATCGAATCCGGCGCCGGGCCGACGAAAATCAGCCCGGCCTCGGCGCAGGCCTCGGCGAAGGCGGCGTTCTCCGACAGAAAGCCGTAACCGGGGTGAATGGCGTCGGCGCCACTGTCCCGGGCGGCGGCCAGCACCGCTTCGATGTTCAGGTAGCTGTCGCGGGCACTGGCCGGGCCCAGATGCATGGCGCGGTCCGCCTCGCGGACATGGGGCGCGTCGGCGTCGATGTCGGAATACACCGCCACCGTGGTGAGCCCGAGCTCACGGCCGGTGCGGATGATGCGCCGGGCTATTTCGCCCCGGTTGGCGATCAGAAGGGTGTCGATGCGGGCCATTGTTGTTCCTTTCTGTGTGGGCGGCTATTCGTCGATCCAGTTCGGGGCGCGTTTTTCCAGGAAGGCGCTCAGGCCCTCCTGACCTTCGGCCCCGGTGCGCAGCTCGGCGATCAGGTCGGCGGTGTAGTCCACCACGGCCGGGTCCACGGCGCTGCCGTCGGCACGGTGCACCAGTTCCCGGGCGCGTTGCTGGGCGCCAGGCGCGCCGTTCAGCAGGGCGGCGATCAGCCGTTCCACGGTGGTGTCGAGATCCACCGCCGGCACCACTTCATGGACCAGCCCCAATTGCCCGGCGCGGGGGGCGTCGATCACCTCGGCGGTCATGAAATAGCGGCGCGCCTGCCGTGGCCCCATGGCGCGCACCACGTAAGGGGCGATGACGGCCGGCAGAATGCCGAGCTTCACCTCACTGAGGCAGAAGCGGGCGTCGTCGGCGGCCACCGCGATGTCGGCGGCGCAGATCAGCCCCAGGGCGCCGCCGAAGGCGGCCCCCTGGACCCGGGCGATGACCGGCTTGGCGGCGCCGTCGATGGCGCTCATCAGCGCCGCCAGCCGGCGTGCGTCGGCGCGGTTCTGGTCCGCGTCCAACTCGCCCATGGCGCGCATCCAGTTGAGGTCGGCGCCGGCGGAAAAGTGCTTGCCGGCGGCGTCCAGCAGGATCACCCGGGTGCTTTCCTCGTCGCCGGCCCGCTGGAACGCTTCGATCAGCGCTTCGATGATGGTGTCGTCAAAAGCATTACGTTTGTCCGGCCGGTTGAGGGTGATGTGCGTAACCAGGCCCGTATTGGTGCTTGTTATGCTCATGGGTTGCTCCTGTTGTTGGTCGCTGGAGGTCAGACGCCGGACGCCTGACGCCTGACGCCTGACGCCTGACGCTGGACGCTTAACCCTGGGCGCCCAGGTGTGACGTGTTTTCTGACGGGTTGTTCTGAACTGGCAGGGAACACGTCATCCTTTCAAGGCTCGGTTTAAGCGTCCGGCGTCCAGCGTCCAGCGTCCAGCGTCTGGCGTTACTCACATCCGAAACACGCCGTAGCGGGTTTCGCCGATGGGGGCGTTAAGGCTGGCGGAGATCGCCAGGCCAAGCACGTCGCGGGTGTCCGCCGGGTCGATAACGCCGTCGTCCCACAGCCGCGCGCTGGCGTACCACGGTTGCGCCATGGTTTCGTATTGCTCGGTCATGTCCGCCTGGAAACGGCGCGCCTCGTCCTCGTCCCAGTGCTCGCCTTTCTTCTTCAGGGCGGCGGCCTTCACCTGGGTGAGCACGCTGGCGGCCTGCTCGCCGCCCATCACCGAGATGCGCGCGTTGGGCCACATGAACAGGAAGCGCGGGTCGTAGGCGCGACCGCACATGCCGTAGTTGCCGGCGCCGAAGCTGCCGCCCGTGATCACCGTGAATTTAGGCACGGCGGCGCAGGCCACCGCGTTGACCAGTTTGGCGCCGTGCTTGGCGATGCCCTCGGCCTCGTACTTCTTGCCCACCATGAAGCCGGTGATGTTCTGCAGGAACAGCAGCGGAATGCCGCGCTGGTTGCACAGCTCCACGAAGTGAGCGCCCTTGAGGGACGATTCGGAATAGAGCACGCCGTCGTTGGCCAGAATGCCCACCGGGAAACCGTGGATGCGGGCGAAGCCGGTGACCAGCGTGGTGCCGTAGTTGGCCTTGAACTCGTCCAGGTCGGAGTCGTCGACGATGCGCGCGATCAGTTCCCGGGCCGGCATCGGCGAACGGGTGGTGGGCGGAATCAGGCCGTACAGCTCGTCGGCGTCGTAGGCCGGCGGTCGGGCCGGGCGCACGTCGAGCTGCTCGGGCTTGCGTCGGTTGAGCCGGTCGATACAGCGGCGCGCCAGGTCCAGGGCGTGGGGCTCGTCGTCGGCCAGGTGGTCGGCCACGCCGGACTGCTCCCCATGCAGCGCGGCGCCACCCAGTTCCTCGGCGGTGACCTCCTCGCCGGTGGCCGCCTTGACCAGCGGCGGGCCGGCCAGGAACACGGTGGAATGCTCGCGCACCATGATCACCTCATCGGCCATGGCCGGTACGTAGGCGCCGCCGGCGGTGCAGGAGCCGAGCACCACGCTGATCTGGGGAATCCCCCGGGCGGACAGATTGGCCATATTGAAGAAGATGCGACCGAAGTGTTCCCGGTCCGGGAATACCTCATCCTGGCGGGGCAGGTTGGCGCCGCCGGAATCCACCAGGTAGATACAGGGCAGATTGTTTTCCGCGGCCACCGCCTGGCAGCGCAGGTGTTTCTTTACCGTGAGCGGATAGTAGCTGCCGCCTTTCACGGTGGGGTCGTTGGCGACGATCATGCATTCCACGCCGGCCACCCGGCCGATGCCGCCCACGCAGCCGGCGGCGGGCACGTCCTCGCCGGGGTAGACGCCGTCGGCGGCCAGCGCCGACAGCTCCAGGAACGGCGAGCCCGGGTCCAGCAGGTGCTGGATACGCTCGCGGACCGGCAGCTTGCCCCGTTCGCGTAGGCGCCGTTCGGCGGCTTCGCCACCGCCGGCGGCGACCCGGTCCAGTTTTTCCCGGAGTTGCTCGCGCAGGGCCAGGTTATGGTCCCGGTACTCGGCGTATTCCGGGGTGCTTTTGTTGAGTTGGCTGATGATTTTTGGCATGGCTACGCCTCGCTTACACGCTTCACGCTGGCACGCACCACGCTACGGGCGGCGTGCCAGCGTGAAGCGTGGTGCGTGTTAGCGGGTTTCATTGAACAACTCCCGACCGATCAACATACGGCGGATTTCGCTGGTCCCGGCGCCGATTTCATAAAGCTTGGCATCGCGCAGCAGGCGGCCGGTGGGGTAGTCGTTGATGTAGCCGTTGCCGCCCAGGCACTGGATCGCGTCCAGGGCCATTTGCGTGGCGTTCTCGGCGCAATAGAGGATGGCGCCGGCGGCGTCCATGCGGGTGGTGCGGCCGGTGTCGCAGTTACGCGCCACCTGGTAGAGGTAGCTGCGGCTGGCGTTGATGGTCACGTACATGTCGGCGATCTTGCCCTGCATCAACTGGAACTCACCGATGGCCTTGCCGAACTGCTTGCGCTCGTGCACATAGGGCAGCACCACGTCCAGACAGGCCTGCATGATGCCGGTGCAGCCGCCGGCGAGCACGGTGCGCTCATAGTCCAGGCCGCTCATCAGCACCTTGACCCCTTCGCCGACCCGGCCCAGCACGTTTTCCTCCGGTACCTCGCAGTCCTCGAACACCAGCTCACAGGTGTTGGAGCCGCGCATGCCCAGCTTGTCCAGCTTCTGGGCCCGAGAGAAGCCGGGGAAATCCCGTTCCACCAGGAAAGCGGTGATGCCGCGTGGGCCGGCGTCCGCGTCGGTCTTGGCATAGATCACGTAGGTGTGGGCGTCCGGACCGTTGGTGATCCACATCTTGTTGCCGTTGAGCACATAGCGGTCGCCTTTCTTGTCGGCGCGCAGGCGCATGCTCACCACGTCGGAGCCGGCGCCGGGCTCGCTCATGGCCAGGGCGCCGATGTGCTCGCCGCTGACCAGGCCGGGCAGGTAACGGGCGCGCTGGGCGTCGTTGCCGTTCAGCCAGATCTGATTCACGCACAGGTTGGAATGGGCGCCGTAGGAAAGCCCCACGGAGGCGGAGGCCCGGGAGATTTCCTCCATTACCAGGGTGTGGGCCAGGTAGCCCAGGCCGGCGCCGCCGTATTCCTCGCCCACGGTGATACCGAGCACGCCCAGGTCGCCGAGTTTTTTCCACAGGTCATTGGGGAACTGGTTGTCCCGGTCCACCTGCTCGGCGAGGGGCGCGATTTCGTTGCGGGCGAAGGCGCGGGCGCTGTCGCGCAGGGCCTCCAGGGTATCGTCCAGTTGAAAGTCCAGGCCGCCGTTAAACATGATCGTTCTCCAGGTTTTCCATTGCTTGCCGGGCACGGGCCTCGGCGTCCTCCAGTTCCCCTTGCAGGATCCGGATGTCGGTGAGTTGTTGTTCGAGCTGGGCGCGTTTTTCGTTGATCTTGCCGATCAGGGCCATCAGCTGATCGCGGTTGTCCTCGGTGGGCCGGTACATGCGAATCAGGTCCCGGGATTCGGCCAGGGAGAAGCCCAGCCGCTTGCCGCGCAGGATCAGCTTCAGCGTGGTGCGGTCCGCCGTCGAATAGATTCGGGTCTGGCCGCGACGCTCCGGGCTCAGCAGGCCCTGATCCTCGTAGAAGCGGATGGTGCGCGTAGTGACGTCGAAGGCACGGGCCAGCTCGCCGATGGTGTAGGTCTTTTGAGTTTCCATGGGGTCGGAGATTAGGGGAAGTTTACGTTAACGTAAAGTGGCGGTTATGGATGGGACCGTGCCGTTGCGGGTGCCGGCGGGCCGGACACGCGGCAAGTACGTCCATGTAGCTCGTTTCCGGCATCCCTGCCTCCAACGGTCCGGCCCGCCGGCACCCGCAACGGCACTCCCGGGGTAACCTTCCCCTTGGGGGGTAGGAGCGGCTTTAGCCGCGATTGGGGGTGGCACGGCGGTCGGTCTGGCTCGGTCGCCAGCCGCGATGCGGTAGCCTGGGCGGTTGGGGGGTGTTACCTTTAGCGCCCGCTGGTTCCGAGGGTGTGGGACGGTGATTTACAGAAAAGATCGCAAGGTCCTCAAAAGAGTGGATTTCGGGGCCGCCAAGAATTCCCTGATGGGGGTGTTGGCGGCCCTTGTGGTTTACGCGCTGGTGATTGCCTGGGGCCGCGTTTACGAGGCGTTCCAGCTGGAGGCGCTGATCGCCGGTGGCGCGGTGGTGGTGGTGACCGCTTTCCGCCTGTGGCTGGTGGCGCGCTTCGATGCCCTGTATGGCGCCGGGCCGGCGCGCTGGCGGAGGCTGTTCGCGCTCGGCCTGATTCTGCACGCTCTGGTGTGGGGGCTGCTGCCGGCCTGGCTGGTGTGGCGCGTGGGCACCGGCTTCAATTTCTTCGTGGTGATTCTCTACAACGTCGGCGTGACCACCGCCCTGGGCAGTTCCTGGATGGCGGGGCTGCGGGTGCGGCAGGTCTATATCGTGCTGATGTTCCTGCCGGTGATCATCGCTCTGGTGTTGGGTGGCGGCCTGCGTGAGTGGCTGCTGGCGATGCTGGTGGCGGCCTATACCTTCTACCTGTTCCGGCTTTATCGCGGCCAGTACGAGCTGTTCTGGCACGCCGTGACCCGGGAACGCCGTGGTGGGGGCGTGGAGCGGCGCCGGGAGCTGCCGGCCAGCACCGACATTCAGCTCAGTCTGGTGTACCGGCTGGCCCATGAACTGCGCACGCCGATGAATTCGGTGATGGGCATGATGTCGCTACTGGAAGACACCCGCCTGGATGATGAACAGCAGGAATACCTGCAGGTGGCCGGGCAGAGCGGCAAGCTGATGATCACCCTGATCGACGACGTGCTGGATTATTCACGCATTCTCACCGGCCGCATCACCCTGAGCCCGGATTACTTTGATCTGCGTTTGGCGCTGGAACAGATTCTCGAGGCGTTCGGGCCGATGGCTCAGAGCAAGGGCCTGGAGCTGGCCGCCGTGGTGGATCGCTTGTTGCCCAAGCGGGTACGTGGCGACCGCGACCGGCTCATGCAGGTGCTCACCAACCTGCTCAGCAACGCGGTGAAATTCAGCGAACGGGGCGAAATCCGGGTGGACGTGGATTTCACCGCCGAGGGGGAAAACGATGGCGTGTTGCGGGTGCGGGTCAGTGACCAGGGGGCCGGCATGGACACCGACACCCTCAAGCACCTGTTCGAGGACCAGTTCCTGGATGGCGCCCAGGACGCCTTCGCGGTTCGTCACGCGGGCTTCGGCCTGCTGGTGTGCAAGGGGCTGATCGAGGCCATGGGCGGCCATATTGGCGCCGAAAGCGTGGAAGGGGAGGGCTCCACCTTCTGGTTCACGGTGCGGCTGGGCATGCAGGCGGACATGAGCGAATCCACCAAACTGGCCGCCGCCATGGCCCAAGTTCAGGGGCTGGTGGTGGGCGCCGGCGGCGGCTCCCTGGCCGCCCTGCAGGAAGAGTTCGAGGCACTGGGCAGCCAGTGCCAGGGGGCGCGGGATTACGATCATGCCTTGCAGGCGCTGCGCGCCGGTCACCGCGAGCAGGCGGAGTTCGACCTGTTGCTGGTGGATACCCACGACCGCCGTGAGCTGGCGCTGAATCTGTGCCGCAACGTGCTGGAAGACCCCAGCTTGCGACCGGTGAAGCTGATGCTGATGTGCACCATCGAGGAGCGTGGCCAGCCGACCATCCAGCGTCTGGTGGACAAGCATGGCCTGGTGACCCTGGTGCGGCCGGTGCATCGCTCCGGGCTGCGCATCGCCCTGGGCCGGGTGCTCGGCATCCGCCGTCCGGCGCCGGTACAGGATCTGCCCACGGAGACCCCGGAGGAGCGTCAGCGTCGCAAGCTGTTCCGCCTGCTGCTGGTGGAGGACAACGAGGTTAACCAACTGGTTACCCGGGGCATGTTGGGCAAGCTCGGTTACCAGGTGAAGACCGTTAATAACGCGGAAACCGCTCTCGCGCTGCTGGAGCAGGAGACCTTCGATCTGATCCTGATGGACTGCATGATGCCGGACCTGGACGGCTTCGAAGCCACCCGGGTATTGCGCGAGCGGGAGCAGGCCGAGGAAAGCCCGCGCACGCCGGTGATCGCCATCACCGCCAATACCGCCGAAGGGGTGCAGGCGCGTTGCCTGGCCGCCGGCATGGATGACTTTCTCGCCAAACCCGTGCATCTTCAGGAACTGGAAACCGTTCTGCGGCGTTGGCTTTCGAAGGACGAGGACGACGCCGGAGGGGAACAGGACAGCGAATAACAAGAGGATGACGCCATGAGCCGAAGGGCCTTGCTGCTGGGCGCCACTGGATTGGTGGGCGGACACTGCCTGCGACTGCTGCTGGATTGCGACGAGTATGACGAAATCCGGGTACTCACCCGGCGCGCCACCGGGGTCGAGCACCCCAAACTGGTGGAAAGGGTCATCGACCCGGCGGACATCGAAGCGCAGGCGGACTTCTTCGCCGTGGACGACGTGTTCTGCGCCATCGGTACCACGCTCAAGCAGGCCGGTTCCAAGGATGCTTTCCGGCGCGTGGATCTGGAGCTGGTGATCACCGTCGGCCGGCTGGCCCGGGACGCCGGCGTGCAGCGCTTCCTGCTGGTGTCGGCGGTCAACGCCAACGCCCACTCGCCATTTTTCTACGCGCGTACCAAGGGACAACTGGAGCGCGAGCTCAAGGACCTCAAACTGCCGTTGCTGGCCCTGTTCCAGCCGTCGCTGCTACTCGGTGAGCGGGAAGTGCCGCGCCCGGTGGAGGCGTTCGGCATTCGTTTTTCCAAGATCATCGACCCGATCACCCGCTGGACCGACGCCCACTGGCTGCCGGTGAGCGGCGAACGGGTCGCCGAGGCGCTGATCGGCATGGCGTTGATGGGCCCGGACACCGGCACCTACCGGGTGCGGTTCCGGGATTTCATCGTCTACGCCGGCAAGTTCCGCGACAAATGTTTGCGCTCGGCCTCCTGAGCGCGAAGGAGTTCACCCCCGGACAATGCAAACAATGGAGAGACAATGACTTTCGTCACCTGTGATCTGTGCGACGACAACGCCGACATCGTATCCGTGGTCACCGGCCTGAACTGGTTCAGCTACGGCGGGCGGAGTGCCTTTGGCGGTGAGATCGTCACCGTGAAATGCTTCGAGGACAATTCCCGGGTCAAGGAGCATCTGGGCACCGACGGCAAGGGCAAGGTGCTGGTGGTGGACGGCGGCGGCAGCCTGCGCAACGCACTGATCGGCGACATGATCGCCGAAAACGCGGTCAAGAACGGCTGGGAAGGGGTGATCATCAACGGTGCCTGTCGGGACGTGGATGAACTGGCCAAGCTGGACATTGGCGTCATGACCCTGGGTTGCGTGCCGATCAAATCGGTGCGCCGCGACGAGGGCCAGCTTAATATCGATGTTACCTTCGGCGGGGTCAGCTTCCGCCCCGGCGAATACGTCTACGCCGACAACAATGGCGTGATCGTGGCGCCCCGTTCGCTGCTTTGAGCGGCACCACCCACGTTTTGCGAAAATTTATAGTTCGTTCCGTGCCGACGCGAGCCAGTCGGTGGTCCGCCGTATAGGATGTAGCGCAACATCTTCGTCGATTCTTGCGTTGTTCCGTTGAAGGGGTGGTAGTACATGGAGCGTTTTCGTTGCTGGCCGGTGCTGATCATGGTGCTGGTCTGCTGGCCGTTGGCGGCCCAGGGCTTTGGTTTCCAGGACGTCATCGACCGCGCCAGGGAGCAAGCCGGGGAGCCCTACCGGGCGCCGACGCCGATTCCATCCTTCCTGCAGGAACTCAACCACGAGCAATACCAGGGCATCCGCTTCAAGCCGGAGCGCACCCTGTGGCATGAAAGCGGCTCGCGTTTTCAGGTGCGACTGGTCTCGCCGGGGCTGTATTTCAAGCACGCCGTCAAGCTCCACCAGGTGGACGCGGAGGGCGTGCACGACGTGCCCTACGACAAAACCGATTTCAACTACACCAGCGAGGAACTGGCACGGCGAGTGCCGGCGGACCTTGGCTACGCGGGCTTTCAGCTTACCTATCCGTTGCACGGCGAGAACAGCCGCGATCCTTTCCTGGTGTTCGCCGGCGCCAGTTATTTCCGCGCCGTCGGCAAGGACGGCCACTTCGGGCTGTCCGCCCGGGGCATCGCCGTGAACACCGGCTTGCCATCCGGTGAGCAGTTTCCCTCGTTCACCGAATTCTGGCTGGTGCGGCCGACCGCCAAGGCCGACACCATGACCTTCTACGCCCTGCTGGACGGCCGCGCCCTCACCGGTGCCTACCAGTTCGACGTGCGTGTCGGTGACGCCGCGATCATGGACGTGAAGTCCCGGCTGTTCCTGCGCGAGGACATCGAGAAACTGGGCATCGCGCCGCTCACCTCCATGTTCTTTTACGGTGGCAACACCGCCCGGCCAGTGGGCGAGTGGCGCCCCCGGGTACACGATTCCGACGGCCTTCTGATGCACGACGGCGGCAGCGGCGAATGGCTGTGGCGGCCACTGCTCAACCCCAAGAATCTGAAGATCGATTACTTCAGCGCCGAGAAAACCGGTGGTTTCGGGCTCATGCAGCGCCAGACCCGTTTCGATGATTTCCAGGATTTCGCCGCCCATTATCACCAGCGACCAAGCGCCTGGGTGGCTCCCAAGGGAGAATGGGGCAAGGGCCGCATGTCCCTGGTGCAGTTGCCGTCCAGCAACGAAAACAACGACAACATCGTCGCCTTCTGGACCCCGTCCGAACCGGCCCGCAAGGGCCAGGCCCTGGCCTACGACTACCGCCTCAAGTTCGGTGATCCGTCGATCAGCGGCAGCCAGCGGGCCAGCGCCGTGAAGACCTTCGTCGGCGACGGTAACCGCGCCGGCGGCGGTAACGTGGAAGGCGCCTACCGGGTGGTGGTGGATTTCGCCGGTGGGCCGCTCGGCGATCTGTCCGGTGACGCCCCGGTGACCAGCGCGGTGACCGCCGAGGGCAACGGCGAGGTGATCGAGCACTTCGTGGAGTACCTGTCACCGGTGAATCGCTGGCGTATCTCGATCCTGGCCAAGCCAGCGCCGGAACGGCCACTGGCCCTGCGTGCCTTCCTCAAGAACGGTGATGAAGCGGTAAGCGAAACCTGGTCCTACGAGATTCCCGCCAACAATGACATTCTGGGAGCGGAATCCTGATGAGCGATAATCTGATCGAGGATGCCCTGGGCCGGGCGCTGGCCTACCTGCGTCTGGCCGGCCTGGATGCCGACCCGGCGCTGACCCGACGCGCCCTGCGATTGGTGGACGAAATGCTGGAGCAGGGCGAGGATGGCCTGGTGGAGCGGGTGATGTCGGCGCTGCCGGAGCGTTTCGCGGTGCCCGAGCCGCCGGAGCCGCTGGGCACGCCGCCGATTCACCGTGGTGCCATCGGCTATGGCGTGGGCGGTTACGGCGTGGGGCGATGAGCCTGGCCATGAACGCGAACCCCGAAGCACCCACCGTGCCGCGCTGGAAGGTGGTGGCGGCCACCCGCCGCACAATACTGATACTGCTGGTGCTGGCACAGACCGTGGGTGGCCTGTACGGCATGCAGTCGGTGCTGCCTTATCACGGTGGCAACCTGCTGGAAAAGGGCATCCTGTTCCTGTTCGCGGTGTTGTTCGCCTGGATCTCGGTGGGTTTCTGGACCGCCTTGCTGGGGTTCTGGCTGCGCCGGCGCGGCGGCGACCGCTATTCCCTGGTACGCCACCATGACGCCGCCACCCTGGCGGCCACGCCTCTGGCGCGCACCGCGGTAGTGATGCCGGTGTACAACGAGCCGGTGGACCGCACCCTGGCCGGTTTGCGCGCCACCATCGAGGACCTGCGCGCCACCGGCGAGCTGGACCACTTCGATTTCTACATTCTCTCCGACAGCCGTGACGCCGAGCAGTGGCTTGCCGAACGCAGCGCCTGGTATCGGCTGTGCGAGGAACAGGATCTGCATGGCCGGCTGTTCTACCGCCACCGGCCGGTCAATCTGAACTTCAAAAGTGGCAACGTGGCGGATTTTCTGCGCCGCTGGGGGCGCGACTACGTCTACATGGTGGTGCTCGACGCGGACAGCGTGATGGGCGGCAATACGCTTACGCGCATGGTGCGGCACATGGAGCTGGCCCCGCGCGTGGGTATCCTGCAAACCAGCCCGTCGCTGATCAACGCCCATTCCGCCTTCGCCCGCTTCCAGCAGTTCGCCAACCGGGTGTACGGTCCCTTGTTCACCGCCGGTCTGGCCGGCATTCAACTTGGCGAGGCCGCCTACTGGGGCCACAACGCGATCATCCGCACCGATCTGTTCATGCGTCACTGCGGTCTGCGCCGGCTCAGCGGGTTCGGCCTGTTCAATGGCCCGATCATGAGCCACGACTTCGTGGAAGCCGCCTACATGGGCCGGGCCGGCTATGAGGTATGGATGGAGCCGGAGCTGGACGAAAGCTACGAGGAATCACCGCCCACCCTGGTGGACGAACTGACCCGCGACCGGCGTTGGGCCAAGGGCAACCTGCAGCACGCCTGGTTGTTCTTCTTCGCCCCCAGGCTGCGTTTCGCCCATCGCATGGCGTTCCTTAATGGCATTCTGTCCTATCTGTCGTCGCCGATCTGGCTGGTCTTTCTGATTCTGACCAGCATCGAGGCCACCCGGCTGACGTTGTGGCCCATCGATTACTTCCCCGACCAGCGCGGCAGCATGTTCCCGGTGTGGCCGGAGTGGCACCCGCACTGGGCCGTGGGATTGGTGCTGAGCACCCTGTTTCTGTTGTTCGTGCCCAAGTTCCTGGCGGTGCTGGATGTGCTGCTCACCGGTCGGCGGCGCCAGCACGGCGGCGCCTGGCGGTTGTTCTTGTCGGTATGCCTGGAATTGCTGGTGTCCATGTTGCTGGCGCCGATTCGCATGCTTGCCCACAGCCGTTACGTGCTGGAAGCCCTGTTCAACGTGCGCCTGCACTGGGGTGGCCAGAACCGCACCGATGAGACCGGCTGGCGACAGGCGTTTCTCAGCCAGGCGCCGGGCACCCTGCTGGCGATCGGCTGGTCGGGCCTGGCTTTGCGGCTGGACCCGATGTTCTTCTTCTGGTCCCTGCCGGTGGCGCTGCCGCTGATTCTGGCCGCGCCCACCTCGGTACTGCTCAGCCGGGTGGCGATCGGTGAACGCCTGCGCCGCCGGCGTCTGCTGCTCACCCCGGAAGAACAGCGGCTTTCCCCCCAGGTGGATACCATCGCCGCGCCGCGACCGCTCAACCCGGTGCGCCTCACCGCCTTCGAGGCGGCGGTGCTGGACCCGGTCCTCAACCGGGTGCACCGGGCGCTGGCCCGGCGCCGGCGCCCGGTGGATGCCGAGGCCTGGCGGCAGTGGCTGGAGCGCTGCATGAAGGAGGGCCCGGACGGCCTCAACCGCCGTCAGCTCAATGCCCTGGCCCGGGACGCCGACGCGCTGGCGCGTCTTCATCAGGCCGCCTGGACCGCGCCCCGGGACAGTTACTGGGGCGTGCGGGTCGGGGTGGTGAAAAGCCGCGATTATGGGTAGGCTTCTGTCCCTTCTTTGACGCTTCAAGGGACGAAGCCATGTTGAGAGCCAATCCGGTCAGGGATTGCATGAAACCGGACCCCTTCACACTGTCTCCTTCCTCGACGGTAAGCGATGCCGCCCGGGCCCTGCTGACGCGCAATCTTTCCGGCGCGCCGGTAGTGGATGAGCGCGGAGAGCTGATCGGTATGTTTTCCGAAGCGGACGCGCTCAAGGCCGCCCTGGACGCCGATTACCACGGCACCGGCAGCGGGCGGGTAGTGGATTATATGAGCCGCGAAGTGCATGGCGTGCCGGTGGCGGCCACCGTGCAGGAGGCGGCGGAACTGTTCTTGCGTTATCACCGGCGAACCTTGCCGGTGGTCCAGGGGCCGCGGCTGGTGGGACTGCTAAGCCGCGGGGATGTGCTGCGCCAGGTGACGCCGGCGAGGACAACGTCACCGTGATGGTGGTGGCACGATGTTTAACGACCAAACAGGGGATCACCCGATGAATCAACCTTACCAAGCGCCGGAAGCCAGCCTGGGGGCCGGCTCCGAGGAAAACTATCAGCCCAGGTTGTTCCAGACCTCCGGCCGTCTCGGTCGGGCGCGTTATTTCGTTTACGTGATGGCGCTCACCATGATCACCTACCTCGCCATGGGGCTGGTCATGGGGGTGGGTTTCGGCAGCGCCTCACCGGGCAGTGGCCCCAGTGGCATCTTTATTATCCTGATGCTGCTGGTGATGGCGCCGGTGAGTATTTTCACCATGGTGATGAGCATCATTTACGGTATTCGCCGGCTTAACGACATGAACATGAGCGGCTGGATGATTCTGCTGATGTTCGTGCCCATCGCCAACTTCGTGATCGCCATCATGCTGCTGTTCGTGCCCGGCTCCAAGGTGGCCAACAAATACGGCCCGAAACCGGCGCCCAATGGAAACGGCGTGATCGCCGCCCTGGTGGTGCTACTGGTTCTGTTCGTGGGCGGCTTCGTGGGCATGGGCGCCATGATCGGCTCCATGAGCCAGGGCATGAACAGCCCGGGCATGTACCAGATGGACGGCTACTGAGCATCTGAGCATCGAACCAAAAAAGGCTCCCCGAGGGGAGCCTTTTTCATGCGCCGATCGCCGCCAGGAGACGGCGGGCGAGGTTACGGCAGCAGGTGTTTCACCGCGTCGCGTTCCTCGGCCAGCTCGGTCTCGGTGGCGGTCATGCGCTCGCGGGAGAAGTCGTTGACCTCCAGGCCCTGAACGATTTCCCAGTCGCCGTTCTTGCACACACACGGGAAGGAGTAGATCAGACCTTCCTGAATGCCGTAGGAACCGTCGCTGTAGATGCCCATGGACACCCAGTCGCCCTCGTCGGTGCCCAGCGCCCAGGAGCGCATGTGGTCGACGGCGGCGTTCGCGGCGGAGGCGGCGGAGGAAGCACCACGGGCCTTGATGATGGCCGCGCCGCGCTGTTGCACGGTGGGGATGTACTCTTCCGCGTACCACTTCCGGTCCACTTGCTCGGCGGCGTTCTTGCCATCCACTTCGCAGTGGTGCAGATCCGGGTACTGGGTGGAGGAGTGGTTACCCCAGATGGTCATCTTCTTGATGTCGTTCACGGTCTTGCCCAGCTTCTCACCCAGCTGCGCCATGGCGCGGTTATGGTCGAGACGGGTCATGGCGGTGAACTGGCGCGGATCGATGTCCGGCGCGTTGCGCTGGGCGATCAGGGCGTTGGTGTTGGCCGGGTTGCCGACCACCAGAACCTTGATACCACGGCTGGCCACCTCGTTGATGGCCTGGCCCTGAGCGGAGAAGATCGCCGCGTTGGCTTCCAGAAGGTCCTTGCGCTCCATGCCCGGACCACGCGGACGGGCGCCGACCAGCAACGCGTAATCGGCATCCTTGAAGGCCACCTTGGCGTCGTCGGTCTGCACGATGCCAGCAACCAGCGGGAAGGCGCAATCTTCCAGTTCCATGGCGACGCCTTTCAGCGCTTCCAGGGCAGGGGTGATTTCGAGCAGCTGCAGGATGACCGGCTGGTCCTTGCCGAGCATGTCGCCGGAGGCGATCCGGAACAGCAGGGAGTAGCTGATTTGACCAGCGGCGCCGGTGACAGCAACGCGTACAGGTGCTTTCATGAACAATCTCCTAACCAGAATTCGGGAGGACGTAAGTGACTGAAAGTTGGGGAGCCTTCGAGCAATGGCGAAACCCGGCACGGGCCAGCGGGCCCGGGACGGCGCGTATTATAGAGGAACCGCGAGCTCATTCATACTTGCCGCGCTGACCTGTTCCCTGATCTCCCCCTAACCTCCGTCTTGTGCGTGGCGGGCCCGCCGCCTGCCAGGCGCTGCCCGCATAGTCCGTCGTCTCCAAAAAATCAGCGGACTGCTTTGTTTCATAGCGGGCTCCTGCCCGAAAAGGTCGCATTTCGCTTCTGTGATCCATCTCTAATAATGCTAAGCCATAATTATTATAGGCTGGCTAAAGGATGTCTTTGATTGGTTGTGCGCCCGCCGGGGATCAGGGGAGGGCAGAGGTTTTTGCCGAAAATAGAAGCTATTTCACGCCGGTCCGTTATTGCCTTTTATATCATCTTACGAGTAATCCGAATCAACTGGGCCGCAAATGCGCGGGCTTGCGATATTGCCCGACCGTGACCCGGCAAGAGTCCGCTGACCAAGCCGAATTGGGGGTTTTTAGGTAATATTTTCCGGGGCGTTGATATTGGGCGTCTACCTCTCGAGTTTACAGCTTGTATGGTGGGGGATATGAGTTTTTCCAAGAACAACACGAAGTTAGTTGGGCGCGTGGCGCGAAAACCGTTGTGGATTTTTCTTATATTTTTTGCTTTAGCAGTTTTATTTCTTGTGGCGGAGGGCATATACAAAGATATCATCCATGATGGACTTGAGCCTGGTCCGAAGCTGGCGACGGTCGAGTATGTTGAGCCGACGAAAGATTTTCCGAACGGCAGTGTTGAGAGATGGTCCTACAAAAATGGATTTTTCTCTTTTGATACCAGAAATGCAAGATCTAGGTTAATAGCTGCATCTGAAGAGACCAGTTTGATGGTTGTCATGGGGGCTTCATGGCGGGAATTTTATGATAAAAAAAACTATTTCAATAATATAAGAAATGATCCTTATAGTGAAATGAGAATTATTTTTCAAGTTAGAACTGATACAGGAAATGCTCATACCCAAATCAGTCATGATATCAGTGTCCTAGGTGGTGTGGATCAACGTTACCCTGATTTCTACGGCTATGCCCGAGGGAGCGGGGCATATCCAAGGTGGACTTATATTGGTAGGTATCCTGAACTTATGAAGCCAAACGGCGAACCTGTAATAATCTCATGCACTGGCGATGATGTTGTTGGGATAGGAAATACAAAAAAGGGTTGGTGTAGTTATTCGTTTATTTACGACGATTTGCTTCGTGCACAAGTCAGGTTTAATAAGCCTTTAATGTATGAGTTCAGCAAAAAACACAGCGATCTTGTCAAGTTTTTGGAATCTTTCAAGGAGGAAAGATGATGGTTTTTTATTATTTTGATCTGTTTACAAAAATAAAAGCTCATGTGGCGGTGCTTTACCATGGAGGCCAATTTTTAGAGAAATGGAAAGAGGTACAGCGGAAAGTATCTCGCCTTATTTACGGCTTTTCCGTAAGAGAGAGTAAAGTTAATGAGTGGTTGTCATGGCTAAGTCATTGACCTGCGAGCAACTCGAAAGTTATCAATTGATTATTGATTGGAGGACAGTCACTTGGGTCAAGCCTTGTTGCTCGCTCGCTTGAATGGGGTGGCTGGAAATGTTTTTAGAGTTAATAAAGAAAATCGTTGGAAGGCCAGTTGTTGCTCTTTTCTTTCTGTTTTTTGGGGGAGCTTTGTTTCTTGTTGGGGAGGAGTTATATAAAGATAGCGTCTATGCAAGAGAAGTGCCGCCACCAATAGCAACTGTTCAATTTTATAAACCAACAAAAGAATTTCCTTCTGGGAGCATGGAGAAGTGGAGATATAAGTACGGTTTTCTTAAAGTCGATAGAAGGTATGGTTATGCTAGGAGTTATAGACTTCCAGAGCCAAGGCTCTTCGCGGCGACAAATGTCGCATGGCCTCATTATGATAAAATGGAAGAGCGTTATGAATTTATCAAGGAAAATCCGGACAGTCGATTGAGAATTCTGTTTTTTATAAAGAGGGGCACAAAGGATATACGTACGGTACTTCCTGCTGATATGGATAAGTTGAGAGGGGTGGATAAGCGTTATCCTGGTTTTCTTGGTTATGCTTATCAGAGTGATAAGAAGCCTCTATGGATTTATATAGGGAAATACCCTGATTTGATTAAACCTGACGGGGGGCTCGTCACGGTGCGATGCTCATCTGATGAAAGCTATGGGATCGATAACAGAAAGGTAGGGCATTGCAGTTACATATTGGTTTTTGATGATTTTCTGCATGCACAGGTTAGATTTAATAAACCATTAATGCATGAATTCAGCAATATGCATAGTGATCTCGTTAATTTTTTGCACTCATTCAAGGAATGATGGATGTGTGATTCATGGACATCGTTTCACTTTTTCTGGCCTCAGGTCGAGCTTGTGGCTTGGATCGCGCATCCCGTACACCTCACCCCAGAAAGGCGTGTCGTGGATTAAATCCATGAATTTTTCCATTGGTCTTCTGCCTCCATGAACCGCTTCTGAACTTTTTCTGCAATCGCCGCTGAATTTCTCTGTTCATGACTCCCGAGTATATTGAAGGGGTGTCTATGAATTACATGGCTCGTATATTTCCACGGCGGATATTCCAAGCCTGTGATGGCCCGAGAATCCGCGGGGACTCAGTCTCGAGCCGCTGCATGGATGAGAGGAGAGACCATGGTGCACTGGGACGTGATCGTGGCGGGGGCCGGCCAGGCGGGATGCGCGGCGGCCTGGGATCTGGCCGCCGGTGGCGCCCGGGTGTTGTTGCTGCACGGTGGTCCGGAGCGGCCCAAGCCCTGTGCCGGCGGCCTTACCATCAAGGCCTTGCGGCGCTATCGCTTTCCGGTGGACGCGGTGATCCGCGAGCGGGTTGATCGGGTGGCCATGAGCCGGGCTGGTGGGCCGCGGGTGTTGGCGGGCGCGGCGGTTCCGTTTTGTGTGATGACCCACCGGCGGGAGCTGGACGCTCTGTGCCGCGAGCGGGCGCTGGCGCGGGGCGCCGAGTGGCGCGCCGTCGCCGGGGTGCGCGCGGTGCGTCAGGGTGCCGCCGGCGTCACCCTGACCACTAGCGAGGGGGAGGTGCTGCGGGCTACCTGGCTGGTCGCCGCGGACGGCGCCCACAGTCCGGTGCGTCGTTTGTTGCAAGGCCAGCCGGCGGCATCGCCGGCCATGGCGCTGGAAGGGCACCTGCCCCGGGCGAAGGCCCGTCATTATCCCCCCATGACCCTGGATTTTCAGGAGGTGCCGGGCGGCTATGGCTGGCTGTTTCCCAAGGGCGATCACATCAACGTGGGCTTGTACGTGTGGCGCCGGGATCGGGCGCGGCTGGGCCGCGATCATTTGGCCGATTACGCCCGCCGGGCATTGGGCAGCGGCGCGTTGGAGGAGGTGGCGGGGTATCCATTGGGGACCTGGCTGGCGCGGCGTTCACCCCGGTGTGGTCGGGTGCTGTTCGTCGGCGATGCCGCGGGCAGTACCGAGCCGTTGTTGGGGGAGGGCATCTACGGCGCCCTGGTCAGCGGTCAACTTGCCGCCGGGGCCCTGCTGGCTGGTCGACCGGGGGATTACCCGCTGCTCATGGCGGACTGGGGCGAGGAGCTGCGCCAGGTGGAGCGCGTCACGCGTATTTTTTATGGCGTGCCGGCGTTCGGTTATGCCGCCCTGAGCCGCTGGCTGGCGCCGACCCTGCTGGCCGGCTACGCCGCCGGGCTGACCCTGGGGGGCACCAAGCGGGCCTGGCGCAGCCTCAAGGGGCGCCGTCACCTTCTCGGTAGCCCAGGGGCGTAACGCCGAACCAGCGCTTGAAGGCGCGGTTGAAGGCGCTTTGTTCCGAATAGCCCAGATCCAGGGCGATCTGGTTCACCGAGCGGTCGCTGTGCAGCAGCCAGTCGCAGGCCAGGCGGCGCCGTTCGTCCTCCAGCAGGGTGGAAAAATCGGTATGCTCGGCGCGCAGCCGCCGACGCAGGGTCCAGGGCTTCACGCCCAGACGTTCGGCGATCGGTTCCAGTTGCGGCACACCCTCCACCAGCCGGTGCTGGATTTCCAGGCGCACCTGTTCAAGCAGGTTGTCCCGGGCCCGGTGCCGGGTCACGGCGCGTTGTACCCGGGAACGGGCCAGGCGGTGCACCTCCGGGTCGGCGTCGCGCAGTGGCAGATCAAGCACCGCCTCGTCCAGTACCAGGGCGTTCAGCGGTTGCTGGAAATGCACCGGGCAGTGGAACACGCGCCGGTATTCGCTATCGTCCGCGGGCGCGTCGTGACGCAGGTGCAGAGCCAGAGGATCGCGTTCGGCGCCCAGAATCCAGCGCCCGAACACCACCGCCCCGGTGAAGAAAGCGTCCACCCGGTGCGCGCTGGTGGGCAGATCCTCGAACGGGGTTTCCCAGATCAGCCACAGGTTCCGGCTCCGCCATTCGAAGCGCAGTTCAGCGAATTCCGAGGTGACCCGGGTGAACGGAATCATCAGTTCGATGGCGTCGCGCAGGGTGGCGCTGGACATGCTGGCGTAGCCCAGTTCGCCCATGAAGCGCGGGCGGATGCCTTCGCCCATGTGCAGGCCGAACAGTGGGTCGCCGCTGCGGCTGACGGCGTGTTCAAGCAGCCGGTTTTCCACGCTCAGGGGAATGCGGGCGGCGGGGGATTCCAGGTCCTCCTCGGTGACGCCCAGGCGGACCAGTGCCTCACTGAGGTCGACACCGGCGTGCAGCGCGGCATCGAGCAGGTACTCGATCCAGAACGAAGCCACGGTCAGGGAGCCGAAGCGGGCGGAGGCGACGTTGGACATAGGCGTTCTTGTTATCGGTATCGGCGCAGCGGGGAGTTTCAGGGAACGTCAGGCGGGTGGATCAAGTCAATGACGAAAACCACCGGCCGGGCGTTCCTGGCCCGACCGGTGACGGCGTGGGCCGCGATCAGGCCTTCTGCTCGCGGGCCAGTTTGTTCACCTTGCGGCTGATGCGGTTGAGCTTTTTGTCCAGGCTCTCCATCTCTTCCCGGGTGGGCAAACCCAGGCCGTGGGCCAGCCGTACCCGCCAGTCGTTGTCGGTGCCTTTGGCGGTGCCGGTTTTTTTGGCGTTGCGCTGACGCAGTGACTCACCGGCTTTCACCAGTTCCTGGAACCAGTCCTGGCCGGTTTCGGTGATTCGGGTGAACGCGCCGCGCGCGGCTTTGGTAAGCTTGTCCGCCGTGGCGTTGAGCTCGGTGACCGTGTCGTTGGTGGACGTGCTGTCATTCATGGAGAGGGCCTCCTTTTCCAATGGTAAGAATGACGGAATGGTAACCAGGGGCCGGTGCCCATCGCTGGATATTGTCCAACAATTAAACAAGCTGTCCCGGCCCACCGGGACCAGGGAGAACGCGCATCATGCAAGTCGTATTGCCCCAGGGGGCCTATCAGGCAGTGGCCGGCGACGGTGTTCAGGAATTCCGTGGCGTGCCGTTCGCGCAACCGCCGCTGGGCGAGGCCCGCTTCAAGGCGCCGCGCCGGCTTCCGGACAGCGATGCCGTGGCGCGCGCCGACCGTTACCCGCTGCCATCCTTGCAGGTGCGCAACCCGATGATGGGCGTGGAGGACTCCGGCGAGGATTGCCTGTACCTGAATATCTGGGTACCGGAGGGGGAGGGGCCTTTCCCGGTGATGCTCTGGTATCACGGCGGCGGTTACGTGGCCGGTTCCGCTTCCCAGATTCTTTATAACGGTGCCGCTCTGGCGGCCAGCCAGCGGGTCATCGTGGTGAACGCCGCCTACCGGCTGGGTGCCCACGGTTTCGCGGATTTCAGCGCCGTGGCGCCGGAGCTGGAAGCGGACACCAACCTGGGGCTGCGCGATCAGGTGGCGGCCCTGGAATGGGTCAACCGCCACATCGAAGCGTTCGGTGGCCGCCCGGATCGGGTGACCATCTTCGGTGAATCCGCCGGCGGTTTCAGCGTCGCCACCCTGATGGCCACGCCCCGGGCGCGGCCTTTATTCCAGGCCGCCATCGTGCAGTCCGGCGCCGCCGATTTCGCTCTTGATCCCGAGGAGGCGGCGAAGGTAACCCGCGCCTTCGTGGGGGCGCTGCCCGGTGACGGTGACGCCGCCGACAAGCTGCGCGCCGCCGATGCCAAGGCCTGGATCAAGGCTCAGAATCAGGCCCTGCGTACCCTGGTGCGGCGCGGTCAGCGCGACACCACGCCGCAGTTCGCCATGAACTTCATGCCCATGGTGGACGGCGACCTGCTGCCGCGCCTGCCGGTGGACGCCATCGCCGCCGGTGAAGCCGCCGATATCGCACTGATGGCCGGGGTGTGCCGGGACGAATACCACTTTTTCCAGTACGCGGGCCCGCTGGCCGGCTTCCCCACGGTGGAGGAGCTGCGCGGTTACGACGACGAGGAGATCCTGCGCCGTTTCGAGCGCGCGCTGCCGGGTAATGGCGAGCGGGTGCTGGCCCATTACCGCCGCGCCGTCACTCCGGACCCGGCCCGCAGCAACATGGACTGGTTCTCCGCCATGGAAACCGACCGGCTGTTCCGTATGCCCACCCTGCGTCTGCTGGATGCCCAGGCCGCCCACCGGGCGGACACTTATGGCTATCAGTTCACCTGGCCCAGCCAGCAGTTCGGCGTGCCCATGGGGGCCTGCCACGTGGTGGACGTGCCCTTCGTGTTCGGCGTGACCGACACCGTGCCCGGGCAGTTCTTCACCGGTGGCACCGACGAGGCCCGGGCGCTGTCCGAGCGGGTACGCGCTGACTGGGGAGCCTTCGCCCGGGGCGAGGCGCCCTCCGGCCCGGCCTGGGGTGAAGGGCGCCGGGTGGTTCAATACGGCCCCGGCGACGCCACGGCGCCGCTGTTTCAGGCCGACGACGAAGCCCTGTGGGCGGACATCATTCCGCGTCCGCGCCCCGGGACTGCACAATAGCGTTATAAAGCGTAGAATATAGCCCTCGTTGATCAGGAGTTCTTCCATGACCGTGGCCCAGGCCATTGAACGCAAGGTGCGCGACGCCTTGCCCGTCGATTATTTGCGCATCGAGAACGAGAGTCACAAGCATAACGTGCCGCCGGATTCGGAAACCCATTTCAAGCTGGTGGTGGTTTCCGGAACATTCCAGGGGCAGATGCCGGTACGTCGTCATCAGGCGGTGTACGGCCTGCTCGGCGAGGAGTTGAACGGCCCGGTGCATGCCCTGGCACTGCATCTGTTCACGCCGGAGGAATGGCGTGCCCAGGGCGGTGACGTGGCCGATTCCCCGGACTGCCGGGGCGGGAGCCAGCATGATCCGGAGTTCGGCCGATGAGCGCCGGCGATATCGTGGTGGCGGCGCTGTACCGCTTCACCCGGCTGGACGACCACGAGAACCTGCGCGAGCCGCTGCTGGCGCTGATGCTTGAGCGAGACGTCAAGGGCACGCTGCTGCTGGCCCGGGAGGGCATCAACGGCACCATCTCCGGGCGCCGCGCCGATATCGACGCGGTGTTGGGCTGGCTGCGCGCGGACCCGCGCCTGGAAGAGCTGGAGTACAAGGAGTCCTTCAGTGACGAGCATCCCTTCCTGCGCACCAAGGTCAAGCTGAAGAAGGAAATCGTCACCATGGGCGTGGAGGATCTGGACCCCAACCGCAGCCGGGGCACTTATCTGGAAGCGGAGGAGTGGAACCGGGTGATCGCCGACCCGGAGACCCTGGTGATCGATACCCGCAACGACTATGAGTACGAGGTGGGCACCTTCGAGGGCGCGGTGAATCCCCATACCAAGGCATTCCGGGACTTCCCCGACTATGTGCGCGACAACCTGGACCCGGCCCGCCACAAGAGGGTGGCCATGTTCTGCACCGGCGGCATTCGTTGTGAAAAGTCCACCGCCTACCTCAAGGAGCAGGGGTTCGAGGAGGTCTACCACCTCAAGGGCGGCATCCTGAAGTACCTGGAAACCATGCCCGAGGAGCGTTCCCTGTGGCGTGGCGAGTGCTTCGTGTTCGACGAGCGGGTGACCGTGAACCACCACCTGGAGCCGGGCGGCTACGATCAGTGTCACGCCTGTCGGCGGCCGATCTCCGAAGCCGACAAGGCGTCGCCGCGATTCCAGCAGGGCGTGTCCTGCCCGCACTGCTACCACGAATCCACGGCGGAGCAGAAAGCGCGCTTCGCCGAACGTCAGAAACAAATCGAGTTGGCCCGGCGGCGCGGTGAGGCGCACCTGGGCCACGACCCCCGCGAACCCTCCGAGGAGTCTTGATCCATGCGTGTATTAGTGGCCCTGATCGGCCTGCTGTTGTCTTTGAGCGCGGTAGCCGCCGATCCGGTGCGGGTGGCGGTGGCCGCCAATTTCGCCAAGCCTCTGGAAACCCTGGTGGCGCTGTATCGACGCGACCACCCGGACGCGGACATCGAGACCACGGTGGCTTCCACCGGCAAGCTGGCGGCGCAGATCCGTCGTGGCGCGCCGTTCGATATTTTTCTGGCGGCGGATGCGCGCCGGCCCCGGGAGCTTGATGACGAAGGCCTGGGCGTGGCGGGTTCGCGCCGCGTCTACGCCATGGGCCGGCTGGCTCTGTGGAGCAAACAGAGCGGTCTTGACCTGGGCCCGGAGCTGCTGAAAAGCGGCGATGTCAGCCCGCTGGCCCTGGCCAACCCGCGCCTGGCGCCCTACGGCGCCGCCGGTCAGGCGGTCATCGATCACCTGGGCCTGCCGGATTCCGTGGACATCGTGCAAGGCGAGAATGTCGGGCAGGCCTGGCACTACGCCAGCAGCGGCGCCGCCCGCGCCGGTTTCGTGGCGTTCAGTCAGGTACGTGGCGCCGGTGGTAGCCTGTGGCTGCCAGATCCGGCCCTGTATCCGCCCATCGAGCAGCAAAGTCTGTTGCTCAAGGACCGCCCGGCGGCCCGCGACTTCTATGAGTTCCTCGCCACGGAGGCCGCCGGTGAGCGCATCGAGCAGGCCGGCTACGGACTGGCACCCCGTTGAACGTCTCGCCGGCGGACTGGCAGGCGCTGTGGGTCAGCGTCCGCCTGGCGCTGATCAGCACCGCGGTGCTGCTGGTGGTCTGTACGCCCCTGGCCTGGTGGCTGGCGCGCCGCCAGCGCCCCGGCCAGGCGCTGCTGGAATCGGTACTGGCGCTGCCCCTGGTGTTGCCGCCCACGGTTCTGGGGTTCTACCTTCTTTTATGGCTTGGCCCGGGCGGGCCCGGCGGCCTGCTGGCCGGACTCTGGGGCGACCATAGTCTGGCCTTCACCTTCACCGGGCTGGTGATCGGGTCGGTGATTTATTCCCTGCCGTTCGTGCTGCAGCCACTCAAGAACGCCTTCGCCGCCATCGACCACGATACCCTGGACATGGCCGCCACCCTGGGCGCCGCGCCCTGGGACCGGTTCCGCAACGTGGTGATCCCGCTGGCCCGGCCTGGTTATCTGTCGGCGGCGGTGCTGGGCTTTGCCCACACCCTGGGCGAGTTCGGCGTGGTGCTGATGATCGGGGGCAGCCTGGCCGGGGAAACCCGGGTCGCCTCGGTGGCGCTCTATGAACACGTGGAAGTGGGCGATTACGCTCGTGCCCACCATCTGGCCCTGGTGCTGGTGGTGCTGTCGGTGGCCATGCTGTGGGCGCTGTTCCGCTGGCAGCGCCGACCGGGAGCGCTGCCATGAGCCTGCAGGTCGATCTGGCCTTGGAGCGAGGCGGCTTCCGGCTCGCCGTGAACGCCACCTTGCCGGAACGCGGCGTGACCATTCTGTTCGGCGCCTCCGGGGCCGGGAAAAGCAGCCTCCTGAAGGCGATCGCCGGCCTGCAACCGTGCCGGGGCCTGATCCGCTTCGGTGAGCGGGTGTGGCAGGACGAGCACCACAATCTTCCCGCCCACCGGCGCCCCGTAGGCCTGATGCTGCAACGGCCCACCCTGTTTCCGCATCTGGACGTGGCCGGCAACCTGCGGTTCGCGGCGCGGCGCTCCGGCGCCAGCGACGGTCGCTGGCGGGAGGTGGTGGCGCTCACCGAGCTGCAGCCGCTGATGGAACGCGGCGTGGCGGGCCTGTCCGGCGGCGAGGCGCAGCGCGTGGCCCTGGCCCGGGCGCTGCTCACCGAGCCGGACCTGCTGATGCTGGATGAGCCGCTGTCCGCCCTGGACGCGGAGCGCCGCCAGGCCCTGATGGCGGTGATCGCGCGGGTCGGCGAGCGGCTGCCGGTGCTGTATGTGACCCATCAGCTCGACGAAGTGATGACCCTGGGCGACCACCTGTGGTGGCTGGATCGGGGCGGGCTGCGCGAGCAGGGCCCCCTGGCGGAGCGATTGGCGGGCCTGCACGGCCCCCTGGCCGCCGGCGGCGAAGCGGCGGTGGTGCTGCGTACCCGCCATCACGGTTATGACCAACGTCACCACCTGCTGGAACTGACCCTGGGCGACGCCGTGCTGCGCCTGCCGGCGACCGGCGCCCGCGGCGATGCGCCGCGCCTCAAGGTGGCGGCCCGGGATGTGAGCCTGGCGCTGACGGCGGTACGCGACTCCAGTGTGCTCAACATTCTGCCGGCCACGGTGGACAGCCTGCGCGACCTGGGCCATGGCCAGTGCCTGGTGCGGCTGCGCTGCGCGGACCAATGGCTGCTTGCCCGTCTCTCCACCCTGTCCCGTGACCGCCTGGGGCTGCGCCCGGGGATGCCGGTGTATGCCCAGATCAAGGCCGCCGCCCTGGTTTAGTTCAAGCGGGAGCGGAATCTGTTAGGCTCGAAACCGCGTGCCGGGCACGCGCGAGAATAACAGGGCGGGGATGCCGCTCTTGGGGGAGAACGCCATGGAAAGGGTGAATACGCTGATTATCGGCAGCGGCTTCGGGGGCGCCGTGATGGCCTGCCGCCTGGCGGAACGGGGCGAGCGGGTGCTGGTGCTGGAACGGGGTCGCCGCTGGTTGCCGGAGGATTACCCGAGCGTCAGCCAGGACCATTGGTTCTGGGACGAGGACGAACCGGAAAAACAGAACGGTTGGCTCGATTTCCGCTATTTCGGCGACATGAGCATCGCCCTGGGCGCCGGCGTCGGCGGTGGTTCGCTGATCTACGCCAACGTCAGTATCGAACCGCCTGCCCATGTGTTCGACCGGGGCTGGCCGGAAGCCATCACGCCGACCGCCTTGCGTGACCACTACCGCACCGTGGGGCGCATGCTCAACGTGCAAACGCTGCCGGACCGGCAGTGGACACCGCGCACCCGCCTGATGCACGAATCCGCCGACCGCCTCGGCCAGGGACACCGTTTCCGGGTGGTGCCCCAGGCGATTACTTTCGATCCGGACTGGCACGCTAGCCTGGATGACGCCCACGGCTACCACCACAGCAAGTCGTGGACCAACGAACAGGGTCAGCGTCAGGGCACCTGCGTGCACTGCGGCAACTGTGATCTGGGTTGCCCGGTGCAAGCCAAGAACACCCTGGACCTGAACTACCTGGCCCGGGCCGAGCAACAGGGCGCGGAAATACGACCGTTGCACCATGCCCGCTGGGTCCGTCCCCTGGAGGGCGGCGAATACGAAGTCGGCGTACGGGATCTGGAAGCCCGCGCCTGGCGGCGGGTCCGCGCCCGCCGGGTGGTGCTGGCCGCCGGCAGCGTGGGCTCCACCGAGCTGCTGCTGCGCTGCCGCGACCAGTACAAAACCTTGCCAAAGCTGAGCCGCGCGCTGGGTCAGGGCTGGACCAGCAATGGCGATTTCATGACCCCGGCTTTCTATGATCACCGGGAAATCCAGCCCACCCGCGGGCCCACCATTACTTCCGCCATCGATTATCTGGACGGCGCCGACCGGGGCGCCCGCTATTTCGTCGAGGACGGCGGTATCCCGGATCTGCTCGGCAACTGGCTGGACCAGGCCGGTCGGCACCCGCGCCTGGCGCGTACCCGTCTGGGCGCGGCGCTGCTGGAATACGGCCGCGACAGCGATCCGTTCAGCAATATGATGCTGTGGTTCGGCCAGGCCATCGACGACCCGGGCGGTCGCTTTCGTCTCGGGCGCCGCTGGTACGCACCCTGGAAAAAGGACCGGCTGCGGCTGGATTGGGATTACCGGCACGCCGAGAAGGCGGTGCAGGGCCTGGCGGATCGGCATCTCAAGCTCACCGAGGTCACCGGCGGCGACGCCATGACGCCAGCCACCTGGCGCTGGTTCAAGAATCTGGTCACGCCGCACCCGTTGGGAGGCTGCAATATGGCCGATACCGTGAAGCAGGGGGTGGTGAACCACGCCGGGGAAGTGTTCAATTATCCGGGACTGTATGTGGTGGACGGCGCCACGGTGCCCCGGGCCCTGGGGCTCAATCCGTCGCGCACCATCGCCGCCCTGGCGGAGCATGCCGCCGAGCACTGGGTATAGAGGCAAGAAACCATGACCGACGACGACCGTTTCCATGTGGTGCTTACCGGCGACCTGCTTGGCGGTGCCGACCCCGAGCAGGTAACGGCGAACCTGGCGCGGCTGTTCAAGATGCCCGAGGCCAAGGCCCGGCAACTGCTGGCCGGCGGTGCCCGGGTGGTGAAGAAGGACGCGGATGAGGCCACCGCGCGCAAGTTCCAGGTGGCGCTGCGGCAGGCCGGTGCCCGCTGCGAGCTGACGCCGGTGAACCCGCCGGCGGCGGCGCCGGAAGACGCGGGCCGGGCGGCCCCCGCCGGGACCTCGGCGCCGGAGGCGACCCCGGAACCGGCGGCGCGGCCCGCCACGTTCGAGGCGCGCGCCGGCTTGAACGTCGAGCGGGCCCCAGTGGGCAGCGCCGGCCAGGACAGTGCCGATCAAGACAGTGCCGATCAGGACGGCGGGGATCTGGAAACCGTGGGCACCATTCGCACCGGCGGCGCGGGTTTCACCGGTGCCTTCAAGGTGGCGCCGGTGGGCACCGATCTGGACCCTGGAGGCCGCCCGGAACCGGCTCCGGCGCCGGATGTGAGCCACCTGTCCATGGCCGAACCCGGCGCCGACATCGAGACCCTCAAGCGCGACCAGCCGCCGGTCGCGCCGGACATCAGCCACCTTTCCCTAAGCGACGAGTAACCGGTGGGTGGCTCCAATGGGCGATCGGGGTGATCGCTTTTTTCCCGCTGTAGGAGCGACTTTAGTCGCGATCCCGCGCGTTAAGCGCCGGCTCTCAGCTCAGCCTTCCGGCCCCTGGAAATGCAGCAGGATTTCCTCCAGGACGTCGGGAATCCCGGTGGCCATCTGCCGTACCAGCTGGCCATCTTCCCAGATCGCGTCCAGCTCCGGGTCCTCGTCCAGGCCGGAGATCAGCATCATCGGCAGCAGCCAGTTGGCCATGGTTTCCTGGTCGTCGTCTTCGCCGAACCAGCGTTCCTCGTGCTCGAACACCGCGCTGAGAAAGCCGGCGCACCAGGAGGCCAGGTCGTTGCCGTCGTCCTCCTTGTAGGGGTCGAGCAGGCAGGGCAGGGTGATCCGTTCGCCGGCCAGGGTGTCGGTGAGCAGCCGCGCGCGCAGCTCCTCCAGGGCGGCGGCGACGGCGTCCGGCAGGGTCATGTCCAGGGCGGCGCCGAAATCCGCCGGGCCGTCATAGGGGCCCACGGTGAAGCCACACAGCAGGCCGTGGGTTTCCACCCAGGAGGGAGCCTCCTCGCCCTGGTCGGCGAAAAAGCGGGTCACGGTGTCCTTCAGGCTGGGGTTGGTGATGGCGGTCATGGGGCCTTCGTGGTTGCCGGTGGATGGGCCGCCAGGATACCCGTTCGCCACGGCGGCGCCCAGCCGTCGGCGGGGCTATCGCATTTCCCGCCGCCAGCGCCTAGTCTTGGGCATCAATTCCGTGTAATCCGACACATGTAACCCAACAACAGGGAGAAACCGTCATGCCGTCATCGTCGTTAGCGGATCAGGTGGTCTGGATCACCGGGGCGTCCTCGGGTATCGGCGAGGCGGCGGCGGCGGAGTATGCCCGCTATGGCGCCCGCCTGGTGCTGTCCGCCCGCCGGGAGGCGGAGCTGGAGCGGGTGCGCGCCGGCCTGGTCAACGCGGAGGAACATCTGATCGTGCCCCTGGACCTGGCCGACGAGTCGGCCATGGTGCCGGCCACCGAAAAGGTGCTGGCCCATTTCGGGCGCATTGATCAGGTGGTGCACAATGGCGGCATCTCGCAGCGCGCCCTGGCCCGTGACACCAGTCTGGAAGTGGACCGGCGCATGATGGAAGTGAACTATTTCGGCACCGTGGCGCTGACCAAGGCGGTGCTGCCGGCTTTTCTGCGCCAGGGGGGTGGCCGGTTCGTGGTGGTCACTTCCCTGGTGGGCGAGATCCCCACGCCCAAGCGTTCCGCCTACAGCGCCAGCAAACATGCCCTGCATGGCTTCTTCGAGGCGCTGCGGGCCGAGGAGTACGACAATGGCGTGCGGGTCACCCTGGTGCTGCCCGGGTTCATCCGCACCCGCCTGTCCTACAACGCTCTGGTGGGCGACGGCAGCGAGCAGGGTACCCTGGACGACGCCCAGGCCAACGGCATGGACCCGGCCCTGTGCGCGCGGCGGCTGGTGGAGGCCGTGCAGCGCGGTCGCGATCAGGTTATCATCGCCGGCCGCGAGGGAGCGGGCGTGTATTTGAAACGCTGGGCGCCGCCGCTGTACCGTCGCGTCATCCGCAAGATCAAGGTAACCTGATGATCGCCGACACCCTGGACGCAAAACAACGTACCCGCCTCAACAAGCTGCAAAAAAAGCTGCGGCGCGAGACCGGACGCGCCATCGCCGACTTCAACATGATCGAGGAAGGCGACAAGGTCATGGTCTGCCTGTCCGGCGGCAAGGATTCCTACACCATGCTGGAGATCCTGCGCAATCTTCAGCATTCCGCGCCGGTGCATTTCGAGTTGGTGGCGGTGAATCTGGATCAGAAGCAGCCCGGTTTCCCGGAGCATGTGCTGCCCGACTACCTGGACCGGGAAGGGGTGGCCTACCACATCCTGGAAAAGGACACCTATTCCATCGTCAAGGAGAAGGTGCCCGAGGGCAAAACCACCTGTGGTCTGTGCTCGCGGTTGCGCCGGGGCAGCCTGTACGGCTTCGCCGAGGAGATCGGCGCCAACAAGATCGCCCTGGGCCACCACCGTGACGACATCGTCGAGACCCTGTTTCTGAACATGTTCTTCGGCGGCAAGATGAAGGCGATGCCGCCCAAGCTGCGCAGCGATGACAACAAGCACATCGTGATCCGTCCGCTGGCCTACTGCCGCGAGAAGGACATCATCGAATTCGCCGCTTTCAGACAGTTCCCGATCATCCCCTGCAACCTGTGCGGCTCCCAGGAGAACCTGCAGCGCCAGGCGGTCAAGGAGATGCTCAACCAATGGGATAAGCAGCACCCGGGCCGGGTGGAAAGTATCTTCTCGGCGATCCAGAACGTGGCGCCCTCGCAACTGGCGGACACCCGGCTGTTCGATTTCGAACGCCTGGAAGAAGGCCAGCAACGGGGCGGCGCCGCGGCCCACAAGCTGGACGTGGTCAATCTGTTCGGCTGACGGTGACCGGGGCGTCACGCCTGGCGCCGTCGATGGCATGATTCACGGCGCGGTTTCCGGTAAAATGCCGCCGCTTTCCGGCCAGCACGCGTTGCCCTGGCCTCGTATCGACTCTCGACCTGAAAGGTAGGAGCACATGACCGATCGCATCCAAAAAGGCGGCCTGGACGTCGCCAAAGAACTCCATGATCTGGTGGCCAACGAGATCGCCCCGGGCACCGGCGTGGATCCGGAGCACGTCTGGGCCGAGCTGGAAAAGATCCTCGCCGACCTGGCGCCGCGCAACAAGGCGCTGCTCGCCAAGCGCGAGGACATCCAGAAGAAAATCGATGCCTGGCACCTGGATCGCAAGGGTCGGAAGATCGATCCGGCGGAATACAAGGCGTTTCTCCAGGAGCTGGACTACCTGCTCCCCGAAGGCGACGACTTCAAGGTAAGCACCAAGAACGTGGACGAGGAATTCGCCCACATCGCGGGTCCGCAGCTGGTGGTGCCGGTGCGCAACGCCCGCTTCGCGCTGAACGCGGCCAACGCTCGCTGGGGCAGCCTCTACGATGCCCTGTACGGCACCGACATGATCTCCGATGAAGGCGGTGCCGAAAAAGGCGGCGCCTACAATCCCAAGCGGGGCGCCAAGGTCATCGCCTACGCCCGGGATTTTCTCGACCAGTATTTCCCGCTGGCCAGCGGCTCCCACAAGGACAGCACCGGCTACGCCATCGAAGGCGGCAAACTGGTGGTGCGCCTCAAGGACGGTGAATCCGGCCTGAAGGACGAAAGCCAGTTGCAAGGCTACCGGGGCGATGCCGCCAAACCGGACGGCGTGCTGCTCAAGCACAACAACCTGCACGCGGAAATCCAGGTGGACGATCAGCACCCGATCGGCGCCGAGGACCCGGCCCACGTCAAGGACGTGCTGCTGGAATCCGCCGTCACCACCATCCAGGACTGCGAGGACTCGGTGGCCGCGGTGGACGCGGAAGAAAAGGTCGAGGTGTACCGTAACTGGCTGGGCCTGATGAAGGGTGACCTGAAGGAATCCTTCGACAAAGGCGGCCGCACCCTGACCCGTGCCCTCAACCCGGATCGCGAATACACCGCCGTTGATGGCGGCACCCTGGTGCTGCCGGGCCGCTCCCTGATGCTGGTGCGCAACGTGGGTCACCTGATGACCAACCCGGCCATTCTCTTCAAGGGCGAAGAGGTACCGGAAGGCATCATGGACGCCATGTTCACCGTGCTGGGCGCCATGCACGACCTGAAGAAAACCGACGGCGCGCGCAACAGCCGCACCGGCTCGGTGTACATCGTTAAGCCGAAGATGCACGGCCCCGAGGAAGTGGCCTTCGCGGTGGATCTGTTCGCCCGGGTGGAAGACGCCCTGGGTCTGGAGCGTAACACCCTGAAGATCGGCATCATGGACGAGGAACGCCGTACCACGGTGAACCTGAAGGAATGCATCCGCGCCGCCAAGGACCGGGTGATCTTCATTAACACCGGCTTCCTGGACCGCACCGGCGACGAAATCCACACCTCCATGGAAGCCGGCCCGATGGCTCGCAAGGGCGACATGAAGGGTCTGCCGTGGATCAACGCCTACGAGGCCTGGAACGTGGACATCGGTCTGGAATGCGGCCTCAAGGGCGTGGCTCAGATCGGCAAGGGCATGTTTCCGAAACCGGATGAAATGGCCGAGATGATGGCCACCAAGGCGGCCCATCCGAAAGCCGGCGCCAACTGCGCCTGGGTACCGTCGCCCACCGCCGCCACCCTGCACGCCATCCACTACCACGAAGTGGACGTGGCGAAGGTGCAGGACGAGCTGGCCGGTCGCGAGCGCGCCTCCCTGGACGATATTCTCACCATTCCGCTGCTGGATCGTGAGCTGAGCGCCGAGGAAATCCAGCAGGAGTTGGACAACAACGCCCAGGGCATCCTCGGCTACGTGGTGCGGTGGGTGGACCAGGGCGTGGGCTGTTCCAAGGTGCCGGACATCAACAACGTGGGGCTGATGGAAGACCGCGCCACCTGCCGGATCTCCAGCCAGCACATCGCCAACTGGCTGCACCACGGTATCGTCAGCGAAGAGCAGGTGATGGAGGCCATGAAGCGCATGGCCGAGGTGGTGGACCAGCAGAACGCCGGCGACCCGAGCTACATCAACATGGCGCCGGGCTTCGATGGCAAGGCCTTCCAGGCCTCCTGTGATCTGGTGTTCAAGGGCCGCGAGCAGCCCAGCGGTTACACCGAGCCGGTTCTGCACCGCCGTCGCCTGGAGCTCAAGGGCGAAGCCTGATTCCTCGGCTTTCCCCTCGACCCCTGAAAAGCCCGGCCCTCGCGCCGGGCTTTTTTGTTTCGTGGCAACGAGAACGCGAAGGGCTCCTATAATGAAGGGCGCGTATTTTGTGCCGTGGTGCGATGACGGTGGCGCGGGGATTTGGGATATTAGCGTTATTCAAACAAGCGGAGGTTGACGATGGATACGGTACACGCGCGGATGACCAATCTGTTCCTGCAACTGGGGCTGGACGCCAGTCCGGAAGGGATCGAGCGCTTTATCGCCGGGCACTTTCTGCCAGCGGAAGTGAACATCGTCGACGCGCCGTTCTGGAATGATGCCCAGCGCCAGTTGCTGCGCGAACTGCTTAACAGCGACGCGGAATGGGCGCTGGTGGTCGATCAGCTGAACGAATCCCTGCACGAGGAGGACCGGGAGGGACGGTCTTGAATCGCTCGGTGTTCGTAAAGGCCCATTTCGCGCCGTTGTTCAAGGATGTCACGGTGAAGGTGGGTACGGGGGAAAGGAAACGCGGGCTGCTTGGTGGCGAGAAGGAGGTGACCCGCAAGGAGACGCAGCGCCAGCAAGTAGGCTGGTCGGACAGCCGGATCGACGGTGCCCGTCTGGCGCGGGACATTGACGACGCGATCCGCGTACTGAATGAGGAGGGCTACGAGGTGGTCGGCCTGTCGCCGGTCACTTCCGGCGCTTACCGGTACCAGTACAACGCCCAGGGCGTATCCAGCAGCAAACGTATCCTCAGCGAGACGGAGAAGGTGTCCGGCGGTGGCAGCTTTGGCTACGGCTATGGCTACAGCTACACGGAAGGCATGGTGATCGTGGCCCGTTACCGGGGCGACTGAGGGCTCTCGCCCGCTCAGCCCGCCGGCTCGGCTTCCATGCCGGCGGTGACGAAGGCGGTCATCTGCCGCAGCACTTCCTCGGAGTCTTCCGGGTGGCAAACCCCCGGCGCCAGTTGTTCAAGGCGGTGTGTGTCCGAGAACGCGTACATATAGGCGCCGATCATCAGCGTCACGCGCCAGTAGGCATCGCGTTCGCTGAGCGAGGGCAGGGCCTTGCGGAACGCCTCCACGAACGCCTGGGTGGACTGGTTGTAGGCCTCGTTACGCAGTTCGTAGGAAATTTCCGGTGGCTCGGTATGCAGCCGTGCCTGCAGACGGATGAAGGCGCGGCCGGCGACGCTGCCGCGCAGTTCCAGGGTGGGAATCAGAAAGGCGCGCACGATGTCGGTGACGCTCAGGGCATCGCGTTGCTCGAGATCGTGGAGGCGCTCCAGACGCTGGTCGGAAATCCGCTTACCCCGGCGCAGAAAGACTTCCTGGAACAAGCCGTACTTGGAACCGAAGTAGTAATTGATCAGCGCCTGGGTGACCTCGGCGGCGTCCGCCACCTCGCGCAGGGTGGTGCCGGCGTAACCCCGTTCCGCGAACAGCAGCTCGGAGGCATCCAGAATGCGGTCGCGAACCTGGCCGTTGGAGCCCCCGGGGCGGCCCGGTTTGTTACGGGTCGCCGGCTTGGCCTTCTTGGTGGGCGCGATCCCGCGTCGACCCTGGACTTTGGAACTGGGCATGGCTGTTGGCACCGCCGAAATTAATGAAGTGAATAAATAAAACAATGCCGCGTATTCTAGGGCCTGCCCGCCCTCTTTGCATCCCATCAGAGGGATGCAAAGAGGGCGGTGCCCGGTGACCGGTTCAGCCGTCGAGGCGTTCGCGGAGCCGGGCCCAGGTCAGTACGTCGGCGTTCTTTTGCGCCATGTCGAACAGGTTGGCCTCATGGGGCGCCAACGCCCGGTCGCCGACGCAATCCTCCAGCACCAGGGGCCGGAATCCGTGGCTCATGGCGTCCACCACGCTGGCGCGCACGCAGCCGCTGGTGGTACAGCCCGCCACCACCAGACTGCCCACGCCGCGCTGGGTGAGCCAGGCCGCCAGACCGGTGCCGAAGAAGGCGGAGGGCACGGTCTTGCGCACCACCCGTTCGCCGGCCACCGGCGCCAGCTCCGCCACGATGGCGCTGGCCGGGTCCGCTTCCTTGAGCCCGAGCAGACCCGGCACCTTGAGGGTGAACACATTACCGTCGGCGCCGTCGTCGGCGAACACGATGCGGGTATGCACCACCGGCCAGCGGCGCCGACGTGCTTCGGCGAGCACCGGCACGGTGGCGGCGATGGCGGCGGGGATGTTGCCACCGCCGAATTGCTCCGGGTCGGCGAAACCGTTGACGAAATCGATCAACAGCAGGGCCGGTGGGCCCTTCAGCCCCAGTTCCCCACCGAAGCCCTGACGTTGATAGACGGATGACGAGGTGCTCATGATGCCGGCTCCTGATCCAGCACCCGACCGTCGCGGACCACCGCCTGGCCGTCCAGGGCGACGGTGCAGCCGCGCATCGGGATGTCGATGTGGCAGGCGGCGGTGCGGTCACCGCCGGCCTCGTTGTTGGGGCCGGTGGACCACAGGAAGTTGCCCTCGAAGGCGCGCGCGTCCATGCCGATGGTGGCTTCCCGGTCGTACAGGGCCAGGGTCGACCAGCGTGCCCGCTTCTGCAGGCCCCAGCCCACGTGGGACAGGGCGTAGGATTCCGGGTCCTCGAAGGCGTCCATGTAGTCGCGCAGCAGGTCCGCGTCCAGGCCGCCTTCGATGGCGGTGACATAGCCGTCGCGCACGGTCATGCGCACCGGTTCCCGTACATAGCATTTCTGCGGCAGCAGGATGTCGCCCTTGTCGAGCACCACGGTACCGTTGGCCTGGCCCTCGTTGGCCCAGGTCACCACGAAGCCGCTTGGCCAGTGATCCCAGCGGCCTGGCTGGTCGACGAAACCATATTCCTGGATCACCGGATAGTCGCCCAGCGGGCAGTGCAGGTCGGTGCCGGCGGCGGAGGTCACGTGCATCTCGCGGGCCTGTTCCAGGCGGGCGGCGGCCTGGTTGACGCGGGTCCGATCCGCCTCGGTGGGCACCAGGCGGGCGAGGATTTCCGGTGGCTCCACCGCCAACAGAATACGAGTGCCGGATTTGAGGATGTCGAGCTGCTCCGGAGAGAACAGCAGCGTCATCAGATCCAGCACCAGATCGCTTTCCTTGAGCGCGGCGATGGCCGCCCGGTTGCCGCTCAGCGGGGTGGTGCCCAGGTAGGCGAGCGGATCGCGGCTCAGCGACTTCTCGCCGTTCACCGGGGGCAGTTCCAGACGGTTGGCGCGGGCGCCGAGCTGACCCAGCGCCACCAGCGCGGTGCGCAGGGTCTGTGGATGGCTGGTGTCGCTGGTCAACAGCGTGACGATGTCGCCGGCTTTCAGGTTGGAGAGGCTAAGCACCTGTTTCCAGGCGTCGATCATCTGGGTATCGCTGACCGCCATATCGAAGCTCCTTTAAACGAGGTTCAAAGCGGGGTGCCGAGGAAGTCGCCGAAGGCGCGGTAGAACGCGGCTTCGTCGTCCCAGGGAATCATGTGACCGGCGCTGGTGACGCGGGTCACGCGCAGCTCCGGAATCAGCGTCTCGATTTCCTCCACGTCCGCGTCGCTGATCACGTCGCCACGACCCGCCGCCATCAACAGCACTGGTACCTGGATGTGCGGCATGTCCTGGTGAATGTCTTCCTGATGCATGTCGTCGTAGCTCTTCACCACCGCGCGCTCGTCGCAGGTGTGCAGCCATTCCGCCCGCAAGCGCAGCTGTTCCTCGGTCCAGGTGGGGCAGAACTCGCGCATGGCGTCGGCGTCCATGCCTTCCAGAGCGGCGCGGATGGAATCCACGTACCAGGGCAGGGCAGAGGGGTAGGGGCGCCGTCCCGGACCCGATACCGGCGGGTCGATCAGCGCCAGCCGGTCAAAACCGGCGTCCGGGTGGCGGCGGGCCAGGCGCACGGCGATGCGCCCGCCCATGGAGTGCCCCACCACCATGTACTGCCGCAAACCCAGCGCCTTGGCGAAGGCGGCCACGTCGTCGGCCTGAGCATCCAGGCCGTAGTCCAGGGTGTCGGAGGCTTCGCTGAGCCCGCGACCGCGCACGTCGAGCACATAGGTGTCGAAGTGGCGACCAAAGCGCTCGGCCACGAAGCCCCAGGTCACCGCCGGGCTGGTGATGCCGGGTATGATCACCACCGCCGGCCCCTTGCCGCCGTAGCGCAGGTAGTGCTGGCGGATGCCGTTGGCGTGCACATTGGCACCGTACAGGTATTCGCTCATGGGACCTCCTTAATAGGCGCCGGACAGCAGGGCCCCGGCGCCGGGAACGACGGGTTCCAGGTCCAGGGCCTTGAGCATTTGGTAGGTGGTGGCGATGGCGGCGGTGACCACGGGTTTTCCGGTCAGGGCCTCGAC
>NZ_JAEKJB010000010.1 GCF_016785095.1 Alloalcanivorax marinus
AACAGCCCGGTGGTCCGATCTACGGCACAGGTTCAAGGACCTCAGGAGCGACTCGGGTTGCCACCGGGCTGACAGGGGATGGTAGCTAATCATCTCCCTGCGGAGAGACACAAGGAGCGACTTCAGTCGCGATCCCCCCTTTTTCCTCTCACCCCGACACCAAAAACCCCTCGAAGTCCGCGCCACAATCCGTTAGGCTGCATCGCCTTTCCTCCCCCTCGTGTTTTCGGAATTTCCCACCCTATGGATTTTGCTTCCCTCGGTTTATCCGAACCCCTGCTGCGTGCCGTGGCCGAACAGGGTTATGACCAGCCTTCCCCGATCCAGGCCCAGGCGATCCCCGCCGTGCTGGAGGGCCGCGACGTGATGGCCGCCGCCCAGACCGGCACCGGCAAGACCGCCGGCTTCACCCTGCCGCTGCTGCAGCTGCTGGACGGTGGACGGCGCGCGCCCCGTCAGGCCCGCGCCCTGGTGCTCACCCCGACCCGGGAGCTGGCCGCCCAGGTTGGCGACAGCGTCGCCACCTACGGTCGCCACCTGAACAGCCGCTCCACGGTGGTGTTCGGCGGCGTCGGCATCAACCCGCAAATCCAGGCCCTGAAAGGCGGCGTGGACGTGCTGGTGGCCACCCCGGGCCGGCTGCTGGACCTGCACCAGCAGGGCGCGGTGCGCTTCGATGATCTGGAAATCCTGGTCCTGGACGAAGCCGACCGCATGCTCGACATGGGCTTTATCCATGACATCCGCAAGGTGCTGCGGCTGCTGCCGGCCCAGCGCCAGACGCTGATGTTCTCGGCCACCTTCTCCAACGACATCCGCGCCCTGGCCAAGACCCTGGTGCGCGATCCGGTGGAGGTGGACGTCAGCCCGCGCAACAGCACCGCCGAGCGGGTACTGCAGTGGATCGTGCCGGTGGACAAGAACCGCAAGGCGCCGCTGCTGGTCAAGCTGATCACCGACGGCGGCTGGTTCCAGGTGCTGGTGTTCACCCGCACCAAGCACGGTGCCAACAAGCTCGCCAAGCAGCTCAACGCCCAGGGCATCGAGGCGGCGGCGATCCACGGCAACAAGAGCCAGAGCGCCCGTACCCGGGCCCTGGCGGACTTCAAGAGCGGTGATGTGCGCGCCCTGGTGGCCACCGACATCGCCGCCCGAGGCCTGGACATCGACCAGTTGCCCCAGGTGGTCAACTTCGATCTGCCCAACGTGCCCGAGGACTACGTGCACCGCATCGGCCGCACCGGCCGCGCCGGCGCCTCCGGCCAGGCGGTGTCCCTGGTCAGCGCCGATGAGAGCAAGCAGTTGTTCGATATCGAAAAAGTGATCAGCCGGCCCCTGGAACGGCGTCCCCAGGAAGGCTTCGAACCGGAAGAGAAGCTGCCGGAGAAAGGCGCCGGCGGCGGTCGCTCCTCCGGTGGCGCCGGCCGGAGCCGCAATAACGGCGGCGGCAACCGCGCCCGGGGCGGCGGCGGTGGCGGCGGCAATGGCCGCAACAGCGCTGGCGGTGGGGGCGGCAACGGTCGCGGCCGGGGCAACGGCGGTGGCCGCGCCCAGGGCGGCGGCAATACCAATGGTGGCAATGGTGGCAATGGTGGCAATGGTGGCAATGGCGGCAACGCGGGCGACAACGGCAACAACAATGGCAACGGCACCCGCCGTCGTCGCCGTCGCCGCCCGGCCGCCAACACCGCCTCCTGACCCCCTTCCCCCCTTTTTTCGGTTCACGGCGGCTTCCCGGGACACTTCCCTTGGGAACGCCGCCCGGCCGCTCCTGCCGCAAGGGCCGCCGCCCCGGCGGCCCGATTCGCGACCATGGTCTACTGGCATGACGTTCCCCTCCCTGCTTGCATGAGAGGGTGGCGCCCCCGTGTACACAGGGCGCCGGCACGCAGAACAACAATCATGCAAGGAGCGGGAAATGCGCTATCGGAATGCCTTCGACAAGGCCCGCCAGGAGCCGGATGCCTTCTGGGCCGAACAGGCCCGTGAACTGGCCTGGTACCGGCCCCCGGAACGGATTCTGGAGACCCTCGACGACGGCACCCACCGCTGGTTCGGCGACGGCGAGCTGAACACCAGCTATCTGGCCCTGGACCACCAGATCGAACAAGGGCGCGGCGAGCAGACCGCGCTGATTTACGATTCCCCGGTCACCGGCACTGGCCGCCGCTTCACGTTCCTGGAGCTGCGCGACCGGGTAGCGGAGCTGGCCGGTGCCCTGCGCCGCCTGGGCGTGGGCCGGGGCGACGGCGTGGTGATCTATCTGCCGATGGTGCCGGAGGCGGCCATCGCCATGCTCGCCTGCGCCCGCATCGGCGCGGTGCACTCGGTGGTATTCGGCGGCTTCGCCGCCCATGAGCTGGCGATCCGCATCGACGACGCCCGCCCCAAGGTGATCCTTACCGCCTCCTGCGGCATCGAAATCGACCGGGTGATCGACTACACCGCCCTGGTACGCGGCGCCCTGGACAAGGCCACCCATACGGTGGAACACGTGCTGGTGCTACAGCGCGAACAGGGCCCGGCGGATCTGCAAGCCCTGGGGTTCGAGGACTGGCACGCGGTGGTGGACGGCAGCGAACCGGCGGACCCGGTGCCCCTGGCCGCCAGCGACCCGCTCTACATCATGTACACCTCCGGCACCACCGGTAAGCCCAAGGGCATCGTCCGCGACAATGGCGGCCATGCCGTGGCCCAGCTCTACGCCCTGCGCGAGATCTACGGCATGCAACCCGGGGAGGTGTGGTGGGGCTGCTCCGACGTGGGCTGGGTGGTGGGTCACTCGTTCATCGTCTACGCGCCGCTGATCGGCGGCTGCACCACGGTACTCTACGAGGGCAAGCCGGTGCGCACCCCGGACGCGGGCGCCTACTGGCGGGTGGTGGCCGAGCACGGCGTCAATGGCCTGTTCGCGGCGCCCACCGCATTCCGGGCGATCCGCAAGGAGGACCCGGATGGCGAGCTGTTCCGACGCCACGACGTATCCAGCCTCAAGCACCTGTTCGTGGCCGGCGAGAAGCTGGATGGCCCCACCTACCAATGGCTCAGCGAACTCACCGGCCGCCCGGTCTACGACCACTGGTGGCAGACCGAAACCGGCTGGCCGGTGACCGCGCCGCTGACCCGCCACGGCGAGGCGGAGGTGCGCGCCGGCTCCACCAACCGGGCGGTGCCCGGCTACGAGGTGATGGTGCTGGACCCGGAAACCGGCGAGCCGCTGCCGGCGGACACCGAAGGCGCCATCGCCCTGCGTCTGCCATTGCCACCGGGCTGCGCCCAGACCCTGTGGAACGACCACGACCGCTACCTGGCCGCCTACCTGAACACCTATCCGGGCTACTACCATACCGGCGACGGCGGCTACCTGGACGCGGACGGTTTCGTGCACATCATGGGCCGCACCGACGACGTGATTAACGTGTCCGGCCACCGGCTTTCCACCGGCGTCATGGAGGAGCACATCGCCACCCACCCGGCGGTGGCGGAATCCGCCGTGGTGGGTATGCACGACGAACTGTGCGGCGAGGTGCCGGTGGGGCTGGTGGTGCTCAAGGACGGTGCCGACATCGCCCCGGACCAACTGGAACGGGAGCTGGTGGCGCTGATCCGCGAACAGGTCGGCGCGGTGGCCCGCTTCCGCCGGGCGCTGGTGGTCAAACGCCTGCCCAAGACCCGCTCCGGCAAGACCCTGCGGGCGGCCCTGCGCAAGATGGTCAACGGCCAGGACTTCCCGCTGCCGTCCACCATCGACGACCCGGCGATCCTGGATGAAATCGCCGCCACGCTGATCAATGACGGCCTGGTGGACAAGCCCGGCCGCCCGGCCTGACACGGGAGAGCGACATGGCTTTGAAACAAGGGGTGGCCACCCTGGTGGCCGCCGCCGAGGCGCGCATCGAACGGATCAGCGCCGAGCAGGCCCGGGATCTGCTGGACGACCCGGGCGTGCGCTTCGTGGATATCCGCGACGTGCGCGAGCTCAGGCGCGAGGGCACCCTGCCCGGCGCCCTGCACGCGCCCCGGGGCATGCTGGAATTCTGGGTCGACCCGGATTCGCCCTACCACAAACCCGATTTCGCCAGCGGCCAGCGCTTCGTGCTGTTCTGCGCTCTGGGCCAGCGCTCGGCCCTGGCCGCCGCCCAGCTCCAGGACATGGGATTCGGGCCGGTGTGCGATATCGAGGGCGGGTTCAAGGCCTGGCGGGAGACCGGTGGGGAGGTGGAGGAACCAGGGGGTTAAGGCGGAACCTCGTTACCCGGGCCCGGTTGGCGCGGTGCCTTCGGCGATCGCGACCGGAGTCGCTCCTACGAACAAGACGGCAGGAGCGACTTCAGTCGCGATCCTGTGTCACTCCGCCGGGCGCCGGCGGCAATCCTGGCGCACTTCCTCCAATCCGTCGCGGGCGATCAAGCCTTTCTGGAACGCGTGCTGCGCCATCTCCAGGCTGTCCTTGGCGAGAATCATCTCGCAACCGCCGGCGGCGGCGCGCTCGGCCAGCGCCTGGATGGCCTCGTCCCGGGCGCTGCCCCGGTGCACATGGCGGATGTAGATGGCGCGGATGCGATCCGGGTATTGCTCCACCAGCTCGGCGTAAACTTCCGGATCGCGCTGGCCACTGTCGCCGATCAGCACGAACGGAACCTGGTCGTAAAGCGCCAGCATACGGCGGATCAGCATCGCCTTGTGGTCCTTGGCGCGGATCGGCAGCGGCCGCTGCAGGGTCACGCCCCATTCGCGCAGGAACAGAATCGGGCCATGGGGAATGCGGTTAAGGTGGAAGAACTCCTCGAGCACGTCGTAGATGCTCCAGGGCCCCCGTGACACGTACAGCATGGGCCGGCGGCGCTCGCCGGTGTCGCCGTGAAAGAGCGCGCGATAAAAGGCGGATACGCCGGGGAAGGCGGTGCGGTGGCGGGCCTTGAGCACGAACAGCTGATACATCATGGTCAGCTTGCTGGCCACGCCGGTGTAGATCACGGTGTCGTCGATATCGCTGATCACGGCGTGGTCCAGACCCCGGGGCGGGATGTAGATGTCGGCGCTGGCCTCCACGGGCTCGCGCTCACCCTCGCGCCGCCCCGGGTGCAGGCGCAACCGCGCCTGCTGCCAGAAGGCCTGGTCCGGCCAATCCTCGTCCACGTCCAGGGTGACATGGAAATAACCGTCCCGGTCGGTGATCACATCCACGCTGGCGGCGCCCACGGTCACCGTGAGGCGGGCATCGCGCACCCCCCAGCGCACCGTGCGGCGAACGATGTTGACGATGTCGTCCAGGGGGCCTTCCTTGAGGTTCAGACCGATGCCCGGCTGGCGGAACACCCGCCCGATCAGGAACACCGAGCGCCGCGAGCCATAGCCCCGATAGGTCTGGATCACCCGCCCGCCACGGCGCCCGCCGCGCCGCGCCGGGCGCGCCAGGAAGCGCAACATCTTACGCAGGCCACGATACAGTTTTCGCGGGGTGGGCAGGTTCATCGTTACCTATACGATCGGCGGCTCACCGGCCAGGCCCGGGCCGCGCTCGATGTCCGAAGTGAATACTTCCAGGTTCTGCGCCACTTCACGCACTTCCTCGAAGCGGGCGATGTGGTAGAGCGCCTCGCCTTCGTTGACCAGCGGCAGGTTGTTGCGCCCCACCAGAATGCCGGCGCAGGGCGATTCGATGTTGACGTCCTCACCGCCGAACGGGCTGGAGATACGCCCGATCAACTGGCCCTTGCGCAACCAGGCACCCAGCGCCACCAATGGCAGGAACACGCCATCACGCTCCGCGCGCACCCAGCTGGAAGCGCGCGCGATGTTCGGCTCCAGGGGGGCCCGGGTACGGCGAGTGCCGGTCATGCGCAGATAATGCATGACATTGAGCACGCCCTTGACGCCGGCGCGGATGCAGCTCTCGTCGAAGCGCAGCGCCTCGCCGGCCTCATAGGTAACCACGGGGATACCCTGGGCCTCCGCCACCTCGCGCAGGGTGCCCTCGCCGAGCACCGAATTGATCACCACCGGCACGCCAAAGGCGGCGGCCATGGCGGCGGTGTCGTCGTTGGATAAATCGGCGCGAATCTGCGGCAAATTGGCGCGGTGGATGGCGCCGGTGTGCAGATCCACGGCGTGGGTGGCCCGGTCCAGCACCTGGGTCTTGAACTGCCAGGCCATGCGCGCACCCAGGCTGCCGGTCTCCGAGCCCGGGAAGCAGCGGTTCAGATCGCGGCGGTCGGGCAGATAGCGGGTCTTGTGGATGAATCCGAACACGTTCACCACCGGCACCGCCAGCACCGTGCCGGACAGGCGGCGCAGGGCCGAGTGGCGCAGCAGACGACGGATAATCTCCACGCCGTTGAGCTCGTCGCCGTGGATGGCGGCACTGACCAGCAGCACCGGCCCCGGGCGGCGGCCATGAATCACATGGATCGGTACGTTCAGGGGCGTCTGGGTGTAAAGCTGCGCCAGCGGCAGCTCCACCTTGGCGCGGGTGCCCGGCTGCACGGTGACGCCGTTGATCTCGAACGGGGCCACCTTGTCGTCACGGCTCAACCCTTGGCTCCCTTGGTCTGGGTGCGATTGGGCCGCGCGTTGGTCTCGATGAACTTGATCATCATGCCGGCCACGTCCTTGTTGGTGGCCGCCTCGATGCCTTCCAGCCCCGGCGAGGAATTCACCTCCATCACCAGCGGGCCGTGGTTGGAGCGCAGGATGTCCACGCCGGCCACGTTAAGGCCCATGATGCGCGCCGCGCGCACGGCGGTGGCGCGCTCTTCCGGGGTGATGCGGATCAGGCTGGCGCTGCCGCCCCGGTGCAGGTTGGAACGGAACTCACCGGGCAGCGCCTGGCGTTTCATGGCGGCGATCACCTTGCCGCCGACCACGAAGCAGCGAATGTCGGCGCCACCGGCTTCCTTGATGTATTCCTGCACCATCACCGACACGTTCAGGCCCATGAACGCCTCGATCACCGATTCCGCCGCCTTGCGGGTTTCCGCCAGCACCACGCCGATGCCCTGGGTGCCTTCCAGCATCTTGATCACCAGGGGCGCGCCACCGACCATGTTGATCAGGTCGGGAATGTCGTCCGGGGAGTGGGCGAAACCGGTCACCGGCAGGCCCACCCCCTTGCGCGACAGCAACTGCAGCGAACGCAGCTTGTCCCGGGAACGGGAAATGGCCACCGATTCATTGACCGGAAACACCCCCATCATCTCGAACTGCCGCAGCACGGCGGTACCGTACTGGGTGATGGAGGCGCCGATACGGGGAATCACCGCGTCGAAGCCTTCCAGTACCTCGCCCTTGAAGTGAATCTCGGGCTTGTGCGACACCATGCTCATGTAACAGCGCAGGGTGTCGATCACGTGCATGTCGTGGCCAAGATCCTGCCCCGCCTGCACCATGCGGCGGGTGGAATAGAGGTGTTTGTTCCGGGACAGAATCGCAATCTTCATGGTTGACGCTCGTTGCCGCCGAGTAAAAAGGATGCCTGGGGATGCACCACCAGTTGCTCCATGGCGGTGCGCCCCAACAGCATGCGGAATTTCATGGTTTCCCGATCGGTGAGGGTGATCTCCGCCGGCCAGCGCCGCCCGCCCATTGCCAGCAGCGTGCGGATCACCGGTCGCTCCTCGCGGTGGCCACCGGAATCGGACACCACTCGCCGGTCGAGCAGCGGTGCCTCGCATTCACGGACTTCATCGGAGTCCTGAAACGGGTGGATGCGAAAGCGAATCCATTCGCGACCGTCCCGTTCAAAGCTGCCGACCTCGAAAGCGTGCAGCGCGGAGGTCCGCGCGCCGGTGTCCACTTTCACTTTGATGGCCTTGATACCCAGGTCCGGGAGGCTGGCCCATTCGCGCCAGCCCACGGTGGTTTTATTCATCCGGGGGTTCCTGTTCCCTGCTTTGGCTTACCGGCAGCCTACACAGGGAGCCAGGCCGGCGCTAGCCGCAACGCGCGGCGGGCCGACGGAAGCGATGGATCGCGGTGGGACCACCGCGACCCGACCACCGCCGCGTCAGGACAGCTTGCGGCCGTTCTTGGCGGCGATGCGCAAACGCAGAGCATTGAGCTTGATGAAGCCTTCCGCGTCCTTCTGATCGTAGGCGCCGGCATCGTCCTCGAAGGTGGCGATGGAGGCGTCGAACAGACTGTCATTGTCGGAGCGGCGACCCACCACCGTGGCGGCGCCCTTGTACAACTTCATGCGCACTTCACCGTTGACGTTGTCCTGGGTGGCGTCGATCAGTTTCTGCAACGCCAGGCGCTCCGGGCTCCACCAGTAGCCGTTGTAGATCAGCTCGGCGTACTTGGGCATCACCGAATCCTTCAGGTGGGCGGATTCCCGGTCCAGGGTCAGCGACTCGATGGCGCGATGCGCGGGCAGCATGATGGTGCCGCCGGGGGTTTCATAGCAGCCCCGGGATTTCATGCCCACATAACGGTTCTCGACGATGTCGAGACGACCGATACCGTTGTCGCCGGCCAGCTTGTTGAGCTTGCTCAGCACGTCGGCGGGGCTCAGACGCTCCCCGTCGATGGCGACGATATCGCCCTTTTCATAGGTCAGGGTGATGTAGGTGGGCGCGTCCGGAGCCGCTTCCGGGCTCACGCTCCAGCGCCACATGTCCTCTTCCGGCTCCCACCAGGGATCTTCCAGGTTGCCGCCCTCATAGGAGATGTGCAGCAGGTTGGCGTCCATGGAGTACGGGGACTTTTTCTTCTTGCCGGTGAAATCCACGGGGATCTGGTGGTCCTCGCAGAACTGCATCAGCTTCTCGCGGGAATTCAGGTCCCATTCGCGCCACGGGGCGATCACCTGGATGCCCGGGGCCAGGGCATAGGCGCCCAGCTCGAAGCGCACCTGGTCGTTGCCCTTGCCGGTGGCGCCGTGGGAAATGGCGTCGGCGCCGGTTTCCTCGGCGATTTCCACCAGCCGCTTGGCGATCAGCGGGCGGGCGATGGAGGTGCCCAGCAGATACTCGCCTTCGTAGAGGGTGTTGGCGCGGAACATCGGGTACACATAGTCGCGCACGAACTCCTCGCGCAGGTCCTCGATGTAGATTTCCTTCACGCCCATGGCCTCGGCCTTGGCGCGGGCGGGCTCCACTTCCTCGCCCTGACCGATGTCGGCGGTGAAGGTAACCACCTCGCAGTCATAGGTTTCCTGCAACCACTTGACGATCACGGAGGTATCCAGGCCTCCGGAATAGGCCAGCACCACCTTCTTGATATCCGACATGCCACACTCCACGGACTGATGTTACGAAAGCCGCGTATTGTACCCGCCGGGGTCCGCCGCCGTCACCTGTCCCGGGGGGCGGTTATGGGGTAGCATGAGCGCCGCTTTGATGGGAGATGGCATGAGCGACAAGCACCCTTCCCTGGCCTTGCGGTTCCGGGGATTCCTGCCCGTGGTGGTGGATGTGGAAACCGGCGGCTTCGATGCCCGCAACGACGCGCTGCTGGAAATCGCCGCGGTGTTGCTGGACATGGACGCCCGCGGTTACCTGCGACCGTCCACCCGGGTGCACTTCCACGTGGACCCGTTTCCGGGCGCCAACATCGAACAGGCGGCCCTGGATTTCACCGGCATTGATCCGAACAACCCGCTGCGCGGCGCCGTGGACGAGGACACCGCCCTGAAGGGCGTGTTCGCGCCGGTACGCAAGGCGGTCAAGCAGCATGGCTGCAACCGGGCGGTGCTGGTGGGCCACAACAGCTTCTTCGATCAGGGCTTCCTGAACGCGGCGGCGGAACGCACCGACGTGAAGCGCAATCCGTTTCACCCGTTCTCCAGTTTCGATACCGCCACCCTGGCCGGCCTGGTGTACGGTCAGACGGTGCTGGCCAAGGCCTGCGAGGCGGCGAGCATTCCCTTCAGCCAGCGCGACGCCCATTCGGCGCTGTACGACGCCACCCGCACCGCCGAGCTGTTCTGCTCGATGGTCAACCGGTTCCGGGATCTGGGCGGCTGGCCGCCGCCGCCGGCCGCCGACATGCCCCCCACCCTGGCCAACGCCCTGGATTAAGGACAAAAAAAGGCGCCGGATCGGCGCCTTTTTCGTGGGCGGGGGCGGGAAGACGGTTCAGGCGTCGCCTTCCACCGCCGCGCCGTCCACCAGTTCCTTGAGCTGACCGGACCGGAACATCTCCATCACGATGTCGCAGCCACCCACCAGCTCGCCGTTGATCCACAGCTGCGGGAAAGTCGGCCAATTGGCGAATTCCTTCAGGTTCTGCCGGATCTCCGGGGCTTCCAGAATGTTCACGTAGGCAAACGGTTTGCCCACGTTGGACATGGCTTCCACCACCTGGGCGGAGAAACCGCACTGGGGAAACTGGGGGGTGCCTTTCATGTACAGCAGCACCGGGTTCTTCGCGATCTGGTCCTTGATGACCTGAATCACATCCTCCATAGGAAACCTCTGAGCAATCTGTGTGAGGACCGCGAGTATAGCACCCGTGGCCGCGTTGCATCAGGGTGGGGGCACCACGCCGGCCTTTCAAGAGCCGCGCCGCTCAGCGCGCCACCCGGTACCCGCCGCCCCCCGGTGACGCCAGCGACAAGCGGTCACCGGGACCCGCCTCCGCGCTGTACTTGGGCGGCAGGCTCTCACCGTTAAGACGATTCTCGCCGGCGGCGCCGGGCTCGCCCCCCGCCAGCCCCCAGGGCCGGTGGCGGCGGCGCTCGGTGAGCAAGGTGAAGCGCGCTGGCGCCAGGAACTCCAGCACCCGCTCGATGCCGTCGCCGCCGCGATGCAGGCCAGCGCCGCCACTGCCGCGCCGCAGCGCGTAACGCAGCACCCGCAAGGGGTAATGCGCCTCCAGGCTTTCAATCGGTGTGTTCAGGGTGTTGGTCATGTGGCTGTGCACCGCCGACAGGCCGTCACCGGCGGCATGGGCCCCCATGCCGCCGGCCATGGTCTCGTAGTAATCCCAGGGACACTCACCGCCCGCTCCCATGGCCAGATTGTTCATGGTGCCCTGGCTGGCCGCCGGAATCGCCTCCGGCAGCGCCTCCGCCAGGGCGCCCAGTACCACGTCGACGATACGCGAGCTGGTTTCCACGTTGCCGGCGGCCACGGCACCGGGGCGGCGGGCATTGACCAGGCTGCCTTCCGGCGCCGTCAGGGTGAGCGGCCGGAACAGCCCGGCGCAGGACGGCGCGTCATCGGGCAGCAGGCAGCGGAAGCAGTACCAGGCCGCCGCCGCCGCCACCGACAGCGGGCAGTTGATGTTGCCGGCCACCTGGTCGGCGGTACCGGTGAAATCCAGATGGGCGCGGTCGCCGTCCACGGTCAGGGTGACCGCGATGACGATGTCCTCCTGGCCCTGGCCGTCGTCGTCCATCCAGTCGCGAAAGCGGTAGCTGCCGTCGGCGAGATCGGCGAGACGCTGGCGCATGCGCCGCTCACCGTAATCGTTGAGCGCCGCCAGCGCCCGCTCCAGGGCCACCGGACCTCGCTCGGCGATCAGCTCCGCCAGCCGTCGGGCGCCGGCCTGGCAGGCACTGGCCTGGGCGGCGAAATCGGCGAACCGGGGCACCGACAGGGGCGGCGTGGTGGTGGCCGGGTCCGGTGCCAGCCCGGCCAGTTGCTGGCACAGGGGCAGTTGCCACTGGCCGGCGCGCTTGAGCCATTGGGGCGCGATCACCAGCCCTTCCTCTTCCAGAGTCCTCGACACCGGCATGGAGCCGGGGCTGTGGGCGCCAATGTTGGCGTGGTGGGCACGGGTCACGGTAAAGGCGCGCGGGGCATCGTCCACGAACACCGGCGCCACCACGGTGACATCCGGCAGATGGGTTCCCCCCAGGTAAGGGTCATTGACCACCAGCAGATCGCCGGGCCGCCAGTCGCGGCCGTCCACCAGATCGGCCATGGCGTAGGCCATGGAACCCAGGTGCACGGGGATGTGCGCGGCCTGGGCGCAGAGACCTCCGTCGGCGTCGAAAATAGCGCAGGAGAAATCCAGACGGTCCTTGATGTTCGGAGACAGGGCGCTGGCGCGCAGCAGCGCGCCCATTTCGTCGCAAATGCCGGCCAGGCGGTTAGCGAAAATGCTCAGTTGAATCGGGTCCATGGGGAGCCTCCGTCGCGATCCGGCCAATTGCGTCATATCCCGCGCGCCAGTATTATCCACAATCCACCCGGCAGCCAAGGCTGCCGTTTTTCGTTTGGTGAGAAACAAATGAGCGAGCAGTTTCTGATCCCCACCTACGCCCGTCAGCCGGTCGCCTTCGAGCGCGGCGAGGGAGTATGGCTTTATGACCAGGCCGGCGAGCGTTATCTCGACGCGGTATCCGGCATCGCGGTGTGCAACCTGGGTCACGCCCACCCGGCGGTGACCCGCGCCCTGGCCGACCAGGCCGGACGCCTGGTGCACACCTCCAACCTGTACCGCATCCCGGTTCAGGAAGCCCTGGCCGAGCGTCTTTGCCGCCTGAGCGGCATGGAGAAGGTGTTCTTCTCCAACTCCGGCGCCGAGGCCAACGAGGCGGCGATCAAACTGGCGCGCCTGCACGGTCACCGCCGTGGCGTGGACAAGCCGGTGGTGCTGGTGATGGAAAACAGCTTCCACGGCCGGACCCTGGCGACCCTGTCCGCCACCGGCAACGCCAAGGTGAAGGAAGGCTTCGAACCGCTGGTGGAGGGCTTCCGCGCCCTGCCCTATGGTGATCTCGAGGCGCTGGACCGGGCCCTGGCGGAACCCGACGTGGTGGCGGTGCTGGCCGAGCCGATCCAGGGTGAAGGCGGCGTGCGCCTGCCCGAAGACGGTTTCCTGCCGGCCCTGCGCGAACGCTGCGACCGGCATGGCCTGCTGCTCATGCTCGATGAAATCCAGACCGGCAACGGCCGTACCGGCACCTACTTCGCCTGCCAGGCCCAGGGAGTCACGCCGGACGTGCTGACCACCGCCAAGGGGCTCGGCAACGGCTTCCCGATCGGCGCCTGCCTGGTGGCCGGCGCCGCCACCGAGCTGTTCGGTCCGGGCAGCCACGGCAGTACCTTCGGCGGCAATCCGCTGGGCTGCGCCACCGCCCTGGCGGTGGTGGATGCCCTGGAAGCGGTGATTCCGGACGTGGCGGCCAAGGGTGAGCGGCTGCGCGCCGCCCTGCGCGAGGGCCTCGCCGACCTGCCCATGGTCACCGAGGTACGTGGCCGTGGCCTGATCATCGGCATCCAGCTCGACCGTCCGTGCGTGGAGCTGGTGGGCCGGGCCCGGGAAGCCGGGCTGCTGATCAATGTCACCGCCGGTTCCGTGGTGCGTCTGCTGCCGCCACTGATCATCGACGACCAGGAACTACGCTTCCTCGCCGACACCCTGACCCGGGTGATCCACGATTTCGCCCGCGACCAGGAGGGCTCATGAGTACCCGTCACTTCCTTACCCTGATGGACCTGACGCCCAAGGAACTGGGTTACCTGATCCAGCGTGCCGTGGAACTGAAAACCATGCTGCACACCGGCCAGTTCCACGAGCCGCTGCGCGGCAAGACGCTGGGCATGATTTTCGAGAAATCCTCCACCCGTACCCGGGTGTCCTTCGAAGTGGCGATGACCCAGTTCGGCGGCGCCAGCGTGTTCCTGTCGCCCCGTGACACCCAGCTCGGTCGCGGTGAACCGGTGGAGGACTCCGCCCGGGTGCTCTCGCGCATGGTCGACGTGGTGATGATCCGTACCTTCGATCACGCCACCGTGGAAACCTTCGCCGGCTATTCCCGGGTGCCGGTGATCAATGCCCTCACCGACCAGTTTCACCCCTGCCAGTTGCTCGCCGACATGCAGACCTACGTGGAGCATCGCGGCGCCATCGAGGGCCGCAAGGTGGCCTGGATCGGCGACGGCAACAACATGTGCGCGAGCTACATCAATGCCGCCGAGCAGTTCGGTTTCGAGCTGGTGGTGTCCTGCCCGGAAGGCTTCGAGCCACCGCCGGAACTGGTGGCGGAATTCGCCCACCGGGTGACCCTGGAACCGGACCCGGCCAAGGCCGTGGCCGGCGCCCACCTGGTTTCCACTGACGTGTGGGCCTCCATGGGCCAGGAACAGGAACAGGCGGAACGGGCGCGGCGCTTCGCCGACTATCAGGTGAGCCCGGCGCTCATGGACCACGCCGATCCCGAGGCGTTGTTCATGCACTGCCTGCCCGCCCACCGTGGCGAGGAAATCAGCCACGACATGCTGGATGATCCCCGTTCCGTGGTCTGGGACCAGGCGGAGAACCGGCTGCACGCCCAGAAGGCGCTGCTGGAGTTTCTGGTCGCCGGTCAGAATTAGGAAGGCCTACGACCGCTCTTCGCGGCAAACCCGATCGCGGCCGCCGCTCTTGGCCAGATAGAGCGCGCGGTCGGCCCGGGCCAGCAACTGATCGATGCTTTCCCCTTCCCGGTAGCAGGCCACGCCCGCGGACAGACTCACCTTGGGCGGCCCGTTGAGCGCCCGGAAACTCCGCTCGCCCCAGCGCCGCCGCAGGCGCTCGGCGACCAGTTCGGCGCCGTCCAGGTCGCTCTGCGGCAGCACCAGAATGAACTCCTCGCCTCCCAGCCGGGCCAGATAGTCCCCTTCACGCAGATCCGCCAGCGCGTGTTCGGCGAAATCCCGCAGTACCCGGTCGCCCCAGCCATGGCCGAAGGCATCATTGATCGCCTTGAAGTGATCCAGGTCCACGTAGCACACCGAAAAGGGGTAGATGCCGCTGTCCGCCAGCCCTTTCTGGCGCTCCAGCACCTCCATGATATGGCGCCGGTTGAACAGGCCGGTAAGATCATCGCGGATGGCCAGATCACGGACCTGTTCCAGCGCGTCGGCCAGCGCCAGGTTCTTCACCGCCAACCGTCGTCTCAATCCGTTCACGCCACTGCCGGTGACCGCGAAACTCAGGCTCACCAGGGTGAACACCAGCCATTGCAGCGCCTCCAGCACCGGGCTCATGCGCACGCCGTGATACCACCAGGCCAGCGCCAGCATGGCGGCGTACCCGAGGCCGGCAAGCAACGCCAGCACCAGCAGCGCGCCAGCGCCAAGCCGGAAAGAAACCAGCAACAGCAACGGGAAAAAAAGCATCAGGGCACTAATGCGTGCCTCGTCCAACCCGAAGGCGGTAACCAGGAAGGCGGCCAACAGCAGCAGCGCCATGGGAAAGGACAGACTCGGCTCCGACCACTGCGCGGTCGCCCCGCTTTCCACCAGGGCAAGATACGGTGCCGCCACGGCGACCAGCACCGCCAGCATTCCCAGCAGCACCCGGGGGTCCAGACTCAGCGCGCCCAGCCAACACAACAGCACCGTCAGCAATGCGTGCAGGCCGGCCACCGCCACCAGGGCGCGCCCATGGCGGCTGAGCAGACGCTGCTCATTGACGGTAAGCCGGCCAACCCGGCGCCAATCCCCCGCCTTCATGGCGGCCCCGCCATCACGATCCGGTCGCGACCGCCGGTCTTGGCCTGGTAAAGCAGCCGGTCGGCCCGGGCCAGCACCTGATCCGGGCTCTCCGTCGCCGCCGCCACCGTAAGCCCCACGGACGCGGTGACTTCCAGAGCCGGCGCCGCCATGAAGCGCTGGGCACGCAACGCCGTCATCAGGCCTTCCACCGTGGTCCTGGCCTGGTCCAGATCGAGCACCGGCAACACCAGCAGAAACTCTTCCCCGCCCAGGCGCGCGGCGATATCCTTTTCACCCAGGTAGCGGCGGGTGAGATCGGCGAATCGCATCAATACCCGATCTCCGAACAGGTGGCCGTGGCGGTCGTTGATGCGTTTGAAGTGATCCAGGTCGACGAACGCCACCGCCAGCAGGAAGGCCCCCCGGCGCGCCTGGCCACAGCTTTTGGCCAGCAGCTCCATGGCATGGCGGCGCGAATACAGGCCGGTGAGTTCATCCTTCACCGCCAGATCCTGAATCCGCTCCAGCAGGTCGGTAAGCTGGCCGTTACGCTGGCGCAGACGCAGGCGGATGGTGGATATCTCGCTGGCCAGCAACACCATGGCCAGGGTGGTGAAAGCGAACAGCAGCCACTGACTCCAGGCGGCGGCGGGCCGGGTCAGATCGCCCTGCAGGCGCAAGGTCAGCAGCACCAGGCCATAGCCGGCCACGGCGATGGCGGCGGCCCGCGCCACGGCGCGGCGCCGCACCCGGAACACGCCCTGATGCAACACCGCGAAAAAGAAGGTCATCACCGCCAGTTGGGCCTGCTCCACGAATCCCACCGAAAGAAGCAGCGCCAGGGTGGACCAGATCATCAGGGGTTCGGTCAGGGAGGGGTCGTTCAAACGGCGGTTGGCACCGGCCTGGGCAAAGGCGAGCAGCGCCAGATGGCCGCCCCAGATGACCGCGAACAGACGCCAGAAGGCGGGTTCGCCGCCCCGGAAAAGGCCCCATTGCAGCGTCAGCCAGCACACCAGGGTGTGCGCCGCGCCGCCCGCCAGCAAGGCGAACGCCAGCCGGCGCAGGTAGAATTCCTGGCGCCGGTCAGGCGCCGTGCAGCGCCATCCGCGCATACGCTCCTTCCCCCAAGGCCATGATGCAACGAACCGGCGTTCAACGCATGCGTCCCCGCCGGCGACGACGAGCGTCTCCCGGGGAGAAGGATGATGGATCGACAAGACACCGGCGATTGCCACCGATGATAATTAAAAATGTGCATCAAATCACATTTTTGGTCGGGAATTCACCGCCGACTATCCGAACACACACGCTGCACCGCTTCGCACCAGCCCCGGTAACGACGCTCGCGCTCGACCTCTTCAAGAGCCGGCTCGAACGCGCGCTCGCGCTGCCAGTGCTCGGCCACCGCCGACAGATCATCGAACCAGCCCACTCCCAGACCGGCCAGGTAAGCGGCGCCCAGGGCGGTGGTTTCGGTGACCCGGGGGCGGTCCACACGCACGCCGAGCACATCGGCCAGGGTCTGCCCAAGCCAGTTGTTGACCACCATGCCGCCGTCCACGCGCAGGGCGGTGGGCCGGCGGCCACAGTCCGCCGCCATGGCCTCGAGAAGATCCCGGGACTGGTAGCAAACCGCTTCCAGGCCGGCGGTAACCACCTCGGCGATGCCGGTGTCCCGGGTCAGCCCGAGCAGGGCGCCGCGGGCGTGGGGGTCCCACCAAGGCGCGCCCAGGCCGGTAAAGGCCGGCACCAGGTATACGCCGCCGGCGGACCCCACCCGGCGCGCCAGGGCCTCGGTCTCGCTGGCGTGGGAAATCAGGTTGAGACCGTCGCGCAGCCACTGAATAGCGGCGCCGGCCACGAAGATGGAACCTTCCAGCGCATAGGTGGTACGACCATTGAGCCGATAGCCGACGGTGGTCAGCAGGCGGTTGTCCGAATGCACCGCTTGCCCGGTGTTCATGACCATGAAGCAGCCGGTGCCATAGGTGCTCTTCACCATGCCCGGTTCGAAGCAGGCCTGGCCGACCAGCGCCGCCTGCTGGTCGCCGGCGATGCCCGCCACCGGCACCGGCGCGCCCAGCAGGCCGGTGTCGGTACGACCGAATTCACCGGCGCTGTCGCCCACCTCCGGTAGCAGCGAAGCGGGGATCTGGAACAGCGCCAGCAGGTCCGGGTCCCAACGCTGCTCGTGGATATTGAACAGCAGGGTGCGCGAGGCGTTGGTGGCGTCGGTGGCGTGCACCCGCCCCCCGGTGAGCTTCCACAACAACCAGCAGTCGATGGTGCCGAACGCCAGTTCGCCGGCTTCGGCGCGCCGCCGGGCACCGTCCACGTTGTCGAGCAACCAGCCCAGCTTGGTGGCGGAAAAATAAGGGTCCAGCAGCAGGCCGGTGCGCTCGCGTACCCGGTCCTCGTGGCCGGCCTCCTTGAGCTTCTGGCATTGGTCGGCGGTGCGCCGATCCTGCCAGACAATGGCGCGGGCCAGGGGCTCGCCGGTGCGCCGGTCCCACAGCACCGTGGTCTCGCGCTGGTTGGTGATGCCGATGCCGGCCAGGTCGGCGGCTTCCACCGCCGCGTTTCGCAACGCCTGGCGACACAGCGCCAGGACATCGTTCCAGATCTCCGTGGCATCGTGCTCGACCCAGCCGTCGCGGGGGAAATGCTGGCGGAATTCCTTCTGCGCCTGGCCCACGGCTTCGCCGTCACGGTCGAACACGATGGCGCGGGAACTGGTGGTGCCCTGGTCGATGGCGAGAAGATACGATGGCATGTTCACACTTCCTTTCATGGTCCGGCTTGCCAATCGCGGCGAAGGCCGCTCCTGCCGTTTTGTTATAGGCCGCGGCGGCGGCCGAGTACGTGCTGTTTTTGCTGGTGCCGGGGCAGAATGACACGAAAGCGGGCGCCACCCCATTCGCTTTCGGAAACCTGGATCGCGCCACCGTGCCAATCGACGATGCGTTTGACGATGGACAGCCCCAGGCCGTAGCCGCCACTGGCCCGGTGGCGGCTTTTATCAAGCCGGGCGAACGGCTTGAAGACCCGCTCGCGCTGGTGCTCGGGGATACCCTTGCCGTCATCGTCCACATCCAGCACCACCTGATCGCCCTCCTCGCTCAGGGTCATGCGCACGCGGCTGCTGGCATAGCGCAGGGCATTGGTGACCAGGTTCTGCAGAATACGGTGCAGGTAGCGGGGGTCGCCGTCCAGGGTCAGATCGGTGGCGCCGGCCACCTCCACGGCGATGTCACCGCGAATGTCCTCCAGTTCGGCGGCCAGTTGCTCGCAGATATCACGCACCATCACCGGCTGGAATTCGATGTTGGGAGTGCCCTCCTCCAGGCGCGCGTAGGTGAGGATCTCATCGATCAGGCGGTCGAGCTGGTCGATGTCCTTGTCCAGGGCATTGAGCTTGCCGCGGCGCTCTTCGGCGGATTCGCAGTCCGCCAGCATTTCCAAACCGAAACGCAGCCTCGCCACCGGCGTGCGCAGTTCATGGGATACCGCCCGTGTCAGCTCCCTCTGGGCTTCGATCAGACGCCGGATGTGGGCGGTCATGCCATTGAAGGTGGCGGCCACCTGACCGATGGGGTCGTTACCGGGAATATCCGCGTAGGCACCGAGATCACCGCTGCCCAGGCGTTTCACCGCCCGGTCCAGGCGGCGCAGGCGGGTTTGCAGGGGACGCACCTGAAGGTAGGTGGACACCGCCACCAGTAACAGCGCCAGCACACCGGCGATGCTCAGCAACTGCCAGGGAAACTGATCGAACAGATGCAGCGGGCCCATCACCAGCACGCGCGGATCGGTGGCGCCGTCGTCCACCGGCATCAGCACACGCACGCCGGCGTCACGGCGGGTGCTGTCGGACAACGACAACACCACCTCGTCGCGCCCCAGCCGGCGGCGTTGCTCGCCATCCAGCTCCAGGGAGGATTGCCGCTGTATCACGAGCGGATAACCGAACTGCCGGTTGAGCTCGACCAGCACCTCGTCCCAGCGGGCCCGGGGCTGGTCGCGCAGGTGGTCGAGCACCAGGCGGGCGGTGGCGCGGGCCTGCTGCTCGGACAGGCGGCTCAGGCGCGCGCGCAGATAGAGGTCGGCGTCGGGCAGCGGATACAGCACGGTGACGGCGTTGCCATCCGGCTCGCCGCGCAGCACCACGCGCTGCTCGTCCAGATGCAGGGCTTCCCGGTAGGACAATTCGAGGCTGCTACCGGTGCGCACCTCCACCGGCGCGCCGAATAACCGGGTCAGTTCCAGGGAACGGGCCTCGCGACCGGGCTGGTCCAGGCCCCGGTAGCTGTCCGCCATCAGGTGGAAAGTGCCCTTGGCCATGCGCTCGCGGTACAGCAGGGAACGGTAGTCGTTGACCAGATCCACGCCGGCCCAGGTGAGCGCGCCGATGATCAGCAGCGCGACCAGGATGCCGCCGTAGATGCGGACGAAGATACTGTTCAATTAGCCGGAGCTCATTTCCTTGACGAACAGATAGCCCTTGGAACGCACCGTCTTGATACGCTTGGGGTTCTCCGGATCGTCGCCCACCTTGGGGCGGATGCGGGAAATACGCACATCGATGGAACGGTCCTGGCCGTCGTACTGGATGCCGCGCAACTTTTCGAAGATGGTCTCCCGGGACAGCACGGTGCCGGCGTTGGACGCCAGCAGCCAGAGCAGATCGTACTCGGCGCTAGTGAGGTCCACGGACTCGCCGCGCAGGGTCACCTCGCGGGCGGAGTTGTCGATCACCAGAACACCGAACTCCAGCCGTGACGGCGAGCTGTCGCGCTCGCTGTCGGTTTCCACCCGGCGCAACAGGGCCCGGATACGCGCCAGCAACACCCGTGGCTTGACCGGCTTGGCGACGTAGTCGTCGGCGCCCATCTCCAGCCCCAGCACCTGATCCATGTCGTCGGTGCGGGCGGTGAGCATGAGGATGGGATTCTTGTAGCCGCCGCGCACCTCCCGGCACACGGTGAGGCCGTCGGCGCCGGGCAGCATCAGATCCAGCACCACCAGGTCCGGCTGCTCGGAACGGATGCGGCGGATGGCTTCCTCGCCGTCACTCACCACGGTGACATCAAGACCGTTGGATTGCAGATATTCACAGGTGAGATCGGCGAGACGCTCGTCATCTTCGACGATCATGATCGTCGGCGGGTTATCCTGCACGGTGGTCATCCCGTCCTTGTCCTTTTTGGTTGTTGAGCCGTTCGCATTCTTTTATACGCATACCGGTGCGCGCGGGCAACCGCGCGTGGTGCCGGGCGGCGGCACAATATATAGGGTTTCGGCGCCGGGCCCAAGCACCCCGGGTTTTTGCTCACAAAGACCCACATTCCCCTCACAGATTATCCACAGGATTTCCCCAGCGGGAGGCATTGCAAAAACGCGGCCTCACCTATAAATTGTAGCCTTATCGGGCAGCGACCCCAAGATATTGGGTTTTCAGGCCACTTTCCGGACGGACGGCCCCTCGCTTTACCTTCCCCGGAAAACCCAGCCGGATCAGCCATTTACGGCCCCCGAGGGACCAGAAAAGGCGCCAGGCCCGACCCACGCAGCAGCATACTGAACACTATATATGGTGTTCGCGCCGCCGGAGCGCATCCCCGGCCCCCGCCATCCCGTCCGGTGACCGGCGGCGCGAACCCGAAGCGAACGGCACACAACGCGAACAGTACTCAACACAGACAGCACACAACGCACCGATATCGAACGGAGAGGGCATCATGCAAACGGATATGAATCGTGATCAGGCCGCCTCCGGCGTTCCCGCCGGCGACGACGCGCAGCAGGACGTCACCACCACCGCGCCCGGCCAACTGCGCGTGATCAAGCGCAATGGCAAGGTGGTCTCCTACGACGACGATAAGATCACCGTCGCCATCACCAAGGCGTTCCTGGCCGTGGAAGGCGGTACCGCCGCCGCCAGCTCGCGCATCCACGAAACCGTGGAGCGCCTTACCGAGCAGGTCTCCGCCACCTTCAAGCGCCGCATGCCCTCCGGTGGCACCATCCACATCGAGGAAATCCAGGACCAGGTGGAACTGGCGCTGATGCGCAACGGCGAGCACAAAGTGGCCCGCGACTACGTACTCTACCGTGAGGAGCAGTCCCGCAAACGCGCCGAACGGGAGCGCGAGCTGCCGGAGCCCAAGCATAAGGTGGACATGTCCGTCACCATGGAGGACGGCAGCCGCGCGCCGCTCGACATGGCGCGCCTGGAGCACCTGATCCGCGAGGCCTGCAGCGGCCTGGAAGAGGTCTATCCGGACAAGATCATCGCCGAAACCGTCAAGAACCTGTACGACGGCGTCTCCATCAAGGACGTCAACACCTCCATGGTGATGACCGCCCGCACCATGATCGAGATGGAGCCCAACTATTCCCAGGTCACCGCCCGGCTGCTGATGGACAAGATCCGCGCCGAGGCCCTGCAATACCTGGGCGTGGCCGAGCGCGCCAACCAGGAAGAGATGGAAGACCTCTACGCCAAGGCGCTGGCCGCCTACGTGGAGAAAGGCATCGAGTTCGAACTGCTGAGCCCGGAACTGGCCGAATTCGACCTCAACAAGCTGGGCGCCGCCATCGACGGCAAGCGCGACCTGCAGTTCTCCTACCTGGGCCTGCAGACCCTCTACGACCGCTACTTCATCCACCACAACGAGACCCGCATCGAGCTGCCGCAGTGCTTCTTCATGCGCGTGGCCATGGGCCTGGCGGTGCGCGAGGAGCAGCGCGAGGAACGGGCCATCGAGTTCTACAATCTGCTCTCCAGCTTCGACTACATGAGCTCCACGCCGACCCTGTTCAACGCCGGCACCCTGCGTCCGCAGCTGTCCAGCTGCTACCTGACCACGGTGCCCGATGACCTGTCCGGCATTTACAGCGCCATCCACGACAACGCCATGCTCAGTAAATTCGCCGGCGGCCTGGGCAACGACTGGACTCCGGTGCGCGCGCTGGGTGCCTACATTAAAGGCACCAACGGCAAATCCCAGGGCGTGGTGCCGTTCCTGAAGGTGGTCAACGACACCGCCGTGGCGGTCAACCAGGGCGGCAAGCGCAAGGGCGCGGTCTGTGCCTACCTGGAAACCTGGCACATGGACATCGAGGAATTCATCGAGCTGCGCAAGAACACCGGTGACGACCGCCGCCGTACCCACGACATGAACTCCGCCAACTGGATTCCGGACCTGTTCATGAAGCGGGTGATCAACGAGCAGGACTGGACCCTGTTCAGCCCCAACGACGTGCCGGACCTGCACGACCTCTACGGCGAAGCGTTCGAGAAGCGCTACGAAGAGTACGAGGCGATGACCCGCGACGGCCGCATGAAGCTCTACAAGCGTCTGCCCGCCATCAATCTGTGGCGCAAGATGCTCTCCATGCTGTTCGAAACCGGCCACCCCTGGTTCACCTTCAAGGACCCGTGCAACCTGCGCAGCCCGCAGCAGCACGTGGGCGTGGTGCACTCTTCCAACCTGTGCACCGAGATCACCCTGAACACCAGCGAGGACGAAATCGCGGTGTGCAACCTGGGCTCCGTGAATCTGGCCCAGCACATCGTTGACGGCAAGCTGGACCGCGACAAGCTGGCCAGCACGGTGAAAACCGCGGTGCGCATGCTCGACAACGTCATCGACATCAACTACTACAGCGTGCCCCAGGCGGAACGTTCCAACATGAAGCACCGCCCCGTGGGCCTGGGCATCATGGGCTTCCAGGACGCGCTTTATAAGCAGGGCTACAGCTACGCCTCCCGGGAAGCGGTGGACTTCGCCGACCAGTCCATGGAAGCGGTCAGCTACTACGCCATCCAGGCGTCCGCCAAACTGGCCGAGGAACGTGGCGCCTACCAGACCTTCGAGGGTTCCCTGTGGAGCCAGGGCGTGCTGCCGATCGATTCCATCGACATCCTGGTCAAGCAGCGTGGCGAGGACTACTGCCAGGTGGATCGTAGCCAGACCCTGGATTGGGACAGCCTGCGCGAGACCGCCCGGAAAGGCATGCGCAACTCCAACGTGATGGCGATCGCGCCCACCGCCACCATCGCCAACATCACCGGCGTATCGCAGTCCATCGAGCCCACCTACCAGAACCTGTACGTGAAATCGAACCTGTCCGGCGAATTCACCGTGGTCAACCCGTACCTGGTGAACGCGCTCAAGGAACGCGGTCTGTGGGACAACGTGATGGTCAACGACCTCAAGTACTACGACGGCTCAGTACTGCCCATCGAGCGGGTGCCCGCGGACCTGAAAGAGCGCTTCCGCACCGCCTTCGAGATCGAGCCGCGCTGGATGGTGGAAGCCGCCAGCCGCCGCCAGAAATGGATCGACCAGGCGCAGTCCCTGAACCTGTACATCGCCGAGGCCAACGGCAAGAAGCTGGACGTCACCTACAAGATGGCCTGGCTGCTGGGTCTGAAGACCACCTATTACCTGCGCGCCATCGGCGCCACCCAGGCCGAGAAGTCCACCATCAATGACGGCAAGCTCAATCGCGTTTCTTCCGGTGCCGAGGGTGGCGCGGCCGCCGCCAACGGCGCCGAGGCTTCCGGCGGTGATTTCAGCCAGGCCGCGGACGTGCCGCAGGCCTGTTCCATCGACGACCCGGACTGCGAGGCCTGCCAATAAAAGACGCAAGCACGCTTACACGCCGGCACGCATCACGCCTTTTCGCGTGCCAGCGTGAAGCGTGTTGCGTGCAAGCGGCTTCTTTAAAGAATGCACCATCCGTGACGCCAAGGCGCCACCCTGAAAGAATGGAGAGAGACATGCTGAGCTGGGATGATTTTCATGCGCAAGAGACGCCGAACGCCAAGCAGCCCGGTGGCGCCGGGTCAACGCCGGCGCAATCTGCGCCGGTATCTGAGGAAGCGGCATCTGCACCTCAAGCACCGGCAGCGGGAAGTGGTGCGCATGCAGGAGATGACCGAGGAGCGCAAGCGCACCCTGGACACGAAGAGCTGCGCGGACGAACCGACACAGCGGTGACCGACGCCGTGCTGCGCGCCCAACAGGCCGTGGCCAAGATGGACGACGCCGAGGGCGTGGCGGAGCTGGAAGGCGCCGCCGGCCGCGTGCAGGTCGACGACAAGCGCATGATCAATTGCCGCGCCGACCTCAACCAGCTGGTGCCCTTCAAGTACGACTGGGCCTGGCAAAAATACCTGGACGGCTGCGCCAACCACTGGATGCCCCAGGAAATCAACATGAACGCCGACCTGGCGCTGTGGAAGAAGGAAGGTGGCCTCACCGAGGACGAGCGCCGCATCGTCAAGCGCAACCTGGGCTTCTTCTCCACCGCCGATTCCCTGGTCGCCAACAACCTGGTGCTCGCCACCTACCGGCTGATCACCAACCCGGAGTGTCGCCAGTACATCCTGCGCCAGGCGTTCGAGGAGGCGATCCACACCCACGCCTACCAGTACTGCATTGAGTCCCTGGGCATGGACGAAGGCGAGATCTTCAACATGTACCGGGAAATCCCCTCGGTGGCCAAGAAGGCGCAATGGGGCATCGAGTACACCCGTGAGATCTCCGACCCGTCGTTCACCACCGGCACCGTGGAAACCGACAAGGCGCTGCTCAAGAACCTGATCGCGTTCTACTGCGTGCTGGAAGGGGTGTTCTTCTATTGCGGCTTCACCCAGATCCTGTCCATGGGCCGCCGCAACAAGATGACCGGCGTGGCCGAGCAGTTCCAGTACATCCTGCGCGACGAGTCCATGCACGTGAACTTCGGCGTCGACGTGATCAACCAGATCAAACTGGAAAACCCGCACCTGTGGGACCAGGAAATGCGCGACAAGGTCACCCAGATGATCCTGGAAGGCACCGAGCTGGAAATCCAATACGCCCGCGACACCATGCCGCGCGGCGTACTGGGCATGAACGCCTCGATGATGGAAGAGTACCTGCAGTTCATCGCCAACCGTCGTCTCACCCAGTTGGGCCTGCCCGAGCAGTTCAAGGGCGTCACCAACCCGTTCCCCTGGATGAGCGAGATCATGGACCTGCGGAAAGAGAAGAACTTCTTCGAAACCCGCGTCACCGAGTACCAGGTGGGCGGCGCCCTGTCCTGGGATTGAGTGCCGGCTCCATGGGGCGGGGTTTGTCCCCGCCCCCGTCCTTTGGCACCATAGTAAGGACCATTCACGGAGGCCGCATGAGCGATCAAGACCACGACGATTTCCAGGAGGAAGCCCGGGACCTTATCTCCGCCATCGAGCAGGTCGAGGAAACCCTGGCGATGATGACCACCGTGGTGAGCCAGCTCAAGGAGCAGGTCACCGCCCACATCGACGGCGATGAAGACACCGTGGAAATGAGCGCCGAGGAATTCCTGGAACAGTGCGAGAACATCGAGGGCACCTGGCACTGAGGATCGCCCCGACCAATACCACGCATCAGTATTCACCATACCCGCCCGCGCCATCGACGCGTTATAGTACCCCCCAGCATGACGATCCCCGCCAATCGAAGAATGAAGGGCGCGCGAACCGCGTGCCGGTAAGGAGAGCCTGAATGAAAGCTTCGGATTTGTTCGTCAGGGCCCTGGAAGCGGAAGGCGTGGAATACGTCTTCGCCATCCCCGGCGAGGAAAACCTGGATTTGCTGGAAGCCCTGCGCGGCTCCCGTTCCATCCAGCTGGTGATCACCCGTCACGAACAGGCCGCCGGCTTCATGGCCGCCACCTACGGCCGGCTCACCGGCAAGGCCTGCGCCTGCCTGTCCACCCTGGGCCCCGGCGCCACCAACTTCGTGACCGCCGCCGCCTACGCCCAACTGGGCGCCATGCCGATGGTGATGATCACCGGACAGAAACCGATCAAGTCCAGCAAGCAGGGGCAGTTTCAGATCATCGACGTGGTCGACATGATGCGCCCGCTGACCAAGTTCACCAAGACCGTGGTCAGCGGCGACACCATCCCCGCCCGGGTGCGCGAAGCATTCCGGCTGGCCCAGGAGGAGCGCCCCGGCGCCACCCACCTGGAGCTGCCCGAGGACATCGCCCGGGAGCATTCCACCATGCCGGTGCTGGAGCCGAGCCTGACGCGCCGTCCGATCGCCGAGGACAAGGCCATCTGCCGCGCCGTGGAGGCCATCAAGGGCGCCCGCAAGCCGCTCATCGTGGTGGGCGCCGGCGCCAACCGCAAGCTCACCAGCAAGATGCTGCGCCAGTTCATCGAAAAACTCGGCATCCCCGCCATCACCACCCAGATGGGCAAGGGCGTGGTGGACGAGACCGGCGCCCACTTCCTGGGCAACACCGCGCTCTCCGACGGTGACTTCGTGCACCGCGCCATCGACGCCGCCGACCTGATCATCAACGTCGGCCACGACGTGGTGGAGAAACCGCCCTTCTTCATGCAACCCGGCGGCGCCGAAGTGGTGCACATCAACTTCAACTCCGCCCAGGTGGACCCGGTCTACTTCCCGCAGATCGAGGTGGTGGGCGACATCGCCAACAGCCTGTGGCAGCTCAAGGAACGCCTGGCCCCCCAGGAGCACTGGAGCTTCGCCGATTTCCACCGGGTCCGTGACGCCCTGCAGAAACACATCGCCGAGGGCGCCCGCGACGATCGCTTCCCAATCCTGCCCCAGCGGCTGGTGCGCGAGATTCGCCGGGTCATGCCCAGCGACGGCATCATCGCCCTCGACAACGGCATGTACAAAATCTGGTTCGCGCGCAACTATCCGGCCACCCACCCCAACACCGTGCTGCTGGACAACGCCCTGGCCAGCATGGGCGCCGGCCTGCCTTCGGCCATGGCCGCCAAGATGGTGCACCCGGAACGCCGGGTGATGGCGGTATGCGGCGACGGCGGTTTCATGATGAACTCCCAGGAGTTGGAAACCGCCGTGCGCCTGAATCTGGATCTGGTGATCCTGATCCTGCGCGACGACGGCTACGGCATGATCAAGTGGAAGCAGAAGCAGATGGATTTCCACGACTTCGGCCTGGACTTCCACAACCCGGACTTCGTCGCCTACGCCAAGGCCTACGGCGCCCAGGGGCACCGCGTGGAAAGCACCGGCGACCTGGTGCCCAAGGTGGAGGAGTGCTACGCCACCGGCGGCGTGCACGTGGTCGACGTGGCGGTGGACTACAGCATGAACGACCGTATCCTCAACCAGGAAATCCGCGAGCTCAGCAGCAAGGTCTGAGCCCGCCGGCCCGCCCGCGCGTGACGCTGCCTCGCGGCGTTTCCGCGCGCCGCCGCATTACATTACAGTAGGCCCATTGAGATAACGGGGACCTTTCCATGTGGCGGGATCACTATGCGCGCCTGGCGCGCTACAACCATTGGCAGAACGGCCAGGTCCTGAACGCCTGCGCCACCCTCGACGACGGTGAGCGCAAGGCGGAACGCGGGCTGTTCTTCCATTCCATCCACGGTACCCTGAACCACCTGCTGCTCACCGACCGCCTGTGGCTGGGCCGCTTCACCGGCAGTCCGTTCGCGGTGGAAAGCCTGGCCCAGGAGCTGTACGGCGACTTCCACACCCTGTGCCAGGAGCGCAACCGCACCGACCGGGATCTGGCCGACTACGTAGCCACCCTGGAAGAACCGGGTCTGGACGACGACCTCCACTATCTGACCTCCACCGGTTCGCCGCGCACCCTTCCCCTGCGCCTGTGCCTGACGCACCTGTTCAACCATCAGACCCACCACCGGGGCCAGCTCACCGCCGCGCTCAGCCAGCTCGGTCGGGACTTCGGCACCACGGATCTGATCTTCATGCCCGACGACGTTCAACCATGACCGATACCCTGACCCTGGTGGTGATCCTGCTCGCCACGGCGGTGTTCGCCGTGGTGGTGTTCCGCCGCCTGCATTTGCCCCCCATCCTCGCCTACCTGGGCGCCGGCGTGCTCGCCGGCCCCGGCGGCTTCGGCTGGGTAGGCGACACCTCCGGCATGCGTCACCTGGCGGAGTTCGGCATCGTCTTCCTGCTGTTCTCCCTGGGTCTGGAATTTTCCATCCCACGGCTGCTGGCTCTGCGCCGGGTAGTGTTCGGCGCCGGGCCGCTGCAACTGGTGCTCACCGCCGTGCCGGTGGCGGCGGTGTTATGGCTGGTGGGCTTGTCGCCGGCGGTGGCCCTGATCGGCGGCGGCGCCTTCGCGCTCTCCTCCACCGCCATCGTGATCCGCGATCTGATCACCCGGGGCGCGGTGAACACCGGCTACGGGCGCGCCACCACCGGTGTACTGCTGTTCCAGGACCTGGCGGCGGTGATCATGCTGGTGCTGCTGCCGGTGCTCGCCGATCCCAGCGCCGGCGACCCGCTGATCACCGCCAGCGCCACCCTGGGCAAGGCGGTGCTGTTGTTCGCCGGCATCTATGTGATCGGCAAATGGGTGCTGCCCCGGGCCCTGGAGGAAACCGGCCGCGCCCGTTCCGACGAAGTGTTCGTGATGACCGCCCTGCTGCTGGCGCTGCTGGCCGCCTGGGTGACCCACGCCCTGGGGCTGTCCATGGCCCTGGGCGCCTTCCTGGCCGGCATGATGCTCGGCGAGAGCCACTTCCGCCATCAGATCGAGGCGGACATCCGCCCGTTCCGGGACCTGCTGCTGGGGCTGTTCTTCATGGGCGTGGGCATGCTCATCTCGCCGGCCCTGTTCGCCCAGTACTGGCACTGGATTCTGATCGGCGCGGCCTTGCTGATGGTGTGCAAGCTGGTGCTGATCGCCGGGCTGCTGCGGGTGCTCGGCGAGCGCAAGGAGACCGCCCTGCGCACCGGCATCCTGCTCGCCCAGGGCGGCGAGTTCGGCTTCGTGCTGGTGGCTCTGGCGGTGACCCACGACCTGATCACCAATGAGCAGGCCGGCGTGCTGGTGTCCATCACCGTGCTCACCATGGCCGCCACCCCCGCCCTGCTGGAACACAGCGGCACCCTGACCCGCCGTTTGCTGCGCCAGTGGGAGAAGGAACCGGACACCCCGTCCGTGGACGAAGACACCCACGGCCATGTGCTGCTGTGCGGCTATGGCCGCGTGGGCCAGAACCTGATGCGCTACCTGCACCGCTTCCATCACCAGGCGGTGGCCATCGACACCGACCTGGTGCGCATCCAGGAAGCCAGCCAGGCCGGCGAGCGAATCCTGTTCGGCGACGCCACCCGCAAGGAGATTCTGGAACGGGCCGGCATCCACCGGGCCAGCCTGCTGGTGGTGACCTTCGACGATCCACGCCAGGCGGAACGCATTCTGCATACCGCCCACCAGCTTTGTCCGGATCTGCGCGTGCTGGTGCGCACCCGGGACGACACCCATCTGGACGATCTGCTCGGCGCCGGCGCCGCCGAGGTCGTGCCGGAGGTGCTGGAAGCCTCGCTGATGCTGGTGGCCCATGCCCTGATGATGCTCGACACACCGTTTGGCAAGGTGCTGGCCATGCTGCGTCAGAGCCGCCGTGAGCGTTACAAGCTGCTGCGCGGCTACTACCACGGTGAGTCCCTGCCCACCGCCGACAGCGCCGGCAATCCCTACCGGCTGCTGCACGCGGTCACGGTGAGCGGCCAGGCGGCCTGCATCGGCAAGCGCCTCGATCAGCTCGACCTCAAGGAGGGCAAGGTGGAGGTGCAGTCCCTGCGCCGCGATGACCGCAGCCTGGACTACCCCGCCGGCGACACCGAGCTGCGCGACGGCGACATCCTGATCCTCTATGGTCCCCTGGAAGCCGTGGAAGCCGCCGAGGAGAAACTGCTCGGCGGCTAGAGCGCATCGCGACTGAAGTCGCTCCTACATACCGACCTTGTAGGAGCATACCGACCTTGTAGGAGCGACTTCAGTCGCGATAACCGCCGCCAATCACCACCCTGAAGCGGAGCGCCGGGCCCGCTCCGGCGTGCGCCCGGTCCACTGGCGGTAGGCCCGGCTGAAAGCACTGTGCTCCGAGTAACCCAACAGCAGGGCGATCTCCCCCAGGGTCAGGGACCGGTCCGCCAGGTACTGGTCGGCGAGCTGTTCCCGGGTACGGTCGAGCAGCATTTGCCAGCTCAGGGCCCGCCCCGCCAGGCGCCGCTGCAAGGTGCGCGGCGACACATGCAGGCGCTCGGCCACCCGCCTGAGGCTTACCCGCCCCTCCGGCAACAACCCCACCAGGGTGCGCTGCAGGGCCCGGTCGAAATCATCGGAATCCGGCAGGGCCCGCAGCAACGCCCGGGCCTGATGATCAAGCAACGCCCGGGAGGCGGCATCGCTGCGTGGCAGGCTCAGGCCGAGGAACGACAGCGGAAAACTCACGCTGGTATGGCCCGCGCCGAACGCCACCGGGCAGCCAAGGAATTCCCGGTATGCCCGCCGCACGCCGGCGTCCGGCGCCGCGAACACGAAACTCACCCGCAGCGGCACCAGACGCCGCTCCAGCAGGCGGCGTATGAAAGTGATCATCGCCGCCACCGACACGCTGTCCGCCAGTTCGCCCACCGCTACCGCCGCCGGCCAGCGCATCGTCATGCGGTCCGCGCCGGCCTCCACCTCCACCAGATCCCGACCATAGAACAGGCTCTCGTAACGCTGGTAGGCCAGCATCACCTCGCCCAGGGTCTGGCAGGTCAGGGTCAGATAACCCAGCACGCCCACATGACGCGGCTGCACCAGGGCACCGATCGCCAGGCCTGGCGCCGGCAGCTCCGGGCGCAGCGCCACCGCCCGCGCCAGCAACTCGCGCCACAGCGGTAACGCCACGATGTCCGCCGGGCCCCGGCTATCCAGTATCGAGCGCAATTCCGGCGCCGGCAGATTTTCCTTGTCCAGCCAGTCGGTGAGCAGTTGCACCCAGGCCCCGGTAACCCGCATGGACGTGGCCATGGCGCTTCCCCATGAATGATGGTGAATGGTAATGATGGCATGAATTGTCAAAAACACGGCGTCATTCGTCAATACACCCCTTAGCGTCGCCCGCACAATGGAGGCTCAGCGACCTGGAGACAGAATCGATGCCCCTGATGGAAATGTTCCACGATGTCTGGCGCGACAGTGGCCTGGAGAGCCTGTGGCTGACTCTGTCGCCCTGGCTGGCGCTGGACGAACGACAGATGATCTTCGTCGTCGCGACGCCAGTCTTTATTGGCGTATTCCTGTGGGAATACCTGAAGATCCGCCACGACCCGGCGCGGGTGGAACCGCGGGAATCGCTGCGTAATTTTCTGCTCGGCGCCGGCTACCAGACCACCGAGTTGCTGTTCGCCGGCGTGATTTCCTTTCCGGTGTTCGCCCTCGCCTACCATTACCGGCTGCTGGATATCCCGCTCAACTGGGCCACCGGCGCCCTGCTCTGGGTACTCACCGACTTCTGTTTCTACTGGTTCCATCGTGGTTCCCACCGGGTGCGCTGGCTGTGGGCCGCCCATGTCACCCACCATTCCTCCGAACGCATGAACTTCTCCACCGCCATGCGCCAGAACGCCACCAACATCTTCAACGGCGGCTGGCTGGTCTATGTGCCGTTGGCCCTCATCGGCTTCAATCCGGTGTGGATCGGCGTCTGTTATGCCCTGTCCCTGGTCTACCAGTTCTTTATTCACACCACCCTGGTGGGCCGCCTGCATCCGTGGATCGAGTGGCTCTTCAATACTCCCAGCCACCACCGCGTGCACCATGCCCGCAACCCGGACTACATCGACCGTAACTACGGCGGCGTCTTCATCGTCTTTGACCGCCTGTTCGGCACCTTCACCGAAGAACGGGACGATGAACCGGTGGAGTACGGCATCACCCGCCCGGTGTACAGCCACAGCCTGATCGTCAACTGGTGCCATGAATACCGGGATATGTTTCGCGACATGGCCCAACGCGGCTCGCCGGGCCAGCGGCTCAAACATTTATGGAAGCCGCCGGAGTGGCGCCGGGACGGAAACCGGTGACGGGTTACAAAACAAAACCAATCAAAACATTTACCCCTCAAGAGGCCTGAAACGCCCGTGCCATGGGCGTTTCCCCCGTTGCACAGCAACGCCATCCATAGCCGGGCCGGATTGTTGAGAAAAACTGTCATATTCGAATCATGACCGCGCCGTAGCGTGCCGCCAGATTTTCCATATCGAGGCAGGTCATGAAACGACGCGAATTCCTCACCCGTTCCGCCACCGCCGGGCTGTCCCTGGGCGTGTTGTCCGCCTGCGGGGGCGGCGGCTCCAACTCCTCGGACAACGGCGATACCGGCCAGCCCGGCAACGGCACACCGAACGCTCCGGAGATGCCCGCCTATGACGGCCCGGACCCGTTCCAGCATGGCGTCGCCAGCGGCGATCCGCTGGCCAATCAGGTGATCCTCTGGACCCGGATCAGCGCCGCCAATCTGGACGAAATCCCGGTCATCGTGGAGGTGGCCCGGGACCCGGCCTTTACCACGCCGGTGTACCAGGGCGTCGGCTACGCGCGCTCCCAGAACGATTTCACCGTCAAGCTGGACCCGCTGCTGCCGGACCCGGAGACCACCTATTTCTACCGCTTCCGCAGCCTTGGCTTCACCAGCCCGGTGGGACGCACCCGCACCGCCCCGGCCCCCGGCGCCCGGGTCGATCACCTGCGCCTGGCGGTGATGTCCTGTTCCAACCTGCCCTATGGCTGGTTCAACGCCTACGGCCGGGTGGCGCGGCGCGCCGATCTGGACGCCGTGCTGCACCTGGGCGACTACATCTATGAATACGCCCAGGGGGAATACAACGACCCGGACCTGGCGGCGCTGCGCCCGGTGGACCCGCCCAACGAGATCATCACGCTGGAGGACTACCGCCGTCGCTATGCGTGCTATCGCCGCGACCCGGACCTGCAAGAGTGCCACCGGCAGCACCCCTTCATCTGTGTCTGGGACGACCACGAGATCGCCAACGACGCCTGGATGAACGGCGCCGAGAACCACAACGAAGGCGAAGGCGACTTCGCCGACCGCAAGCGCGCGGCGGTGCGCGCCTACTACGAATGGATGCCCATTCGCATGGGCTTCCCGGACCGGGACATGCGCATCTACCGGCGCTTCGACTATGGCGACCTGCTCACCCTGGTGATGCTCGATACCCGTCTGATCGGTCGCGACCAGCAAGTCAGCAGCCCTTCGGCGGCCCGCGACCGGAACCGCCAGTTGCTCGGCCAGGACCAGCGCGAATGGCTGTTCGAACAACTGGAATATTCCCGGGGACGCGGCGCCCGCTGGCATGTGATCGGCCAGCAGGTGATGCTCTCGCCGCTTACCCTGGGCACCCTGCCGGACATGCCCAACTGGGACCTGGGCGGCGGCGCCCAGCTCAACTACGACCAATGGGACGGTTACGAAACCAGCCGCCGCGCCCTGCTCGGCCGCATCGAGGCCATGGCCCTGGACAACACCGTGGTGCTCACCGGCGACATCCACAGTTCCTGGGCCATGGACGTAAGCACCGACCCGGGCAACGCCCTGGTCTACAACCGCTTCACCGGCGAGGGCTCCCTGGCGGTGGAGTTCGTGACCCCGGCGGTGACCTCGCCAGCGGCGCCCACCAAGGGGCTCTCCGACCTGGCCCGCGCCGCCCTGGTGCCGCTCAATCCGCATCTGAAATGGGTGGACCTGTTCCGCCGTGGCTATCTGGTCCTCGACCTCACCGGTGAACATTGCAAAGCCGACTGGTTCCACCTCAACACGGTCAGCGAACCGGACGACAGCGAGTTCTTCGCCCGCTCCTACCTGACCCGCGATGGCCAGAACCATGTGGAGCGGGCTTCCCAACCCAGCGCTCCGAAACCCGACGCGCCGCCGCTGGCGCCTTCAACCCAAGGGATCAAGCCATGAGCCTGAAACGACGTGACTTTATTCGTAACCTGTTGATCGGCGGCGCCAGCGTACCGGTACTCAGCGCCTGCGGCGGCGGCGGCGGAGGTGGCGGCGACGACCAAGGCGCCACGCCGGGGGGCGGCGAGGAAACCGGCAACACGCCGGATACTCCGGAGGCACCCCGCACGCTGCGTTTTATCGCCGTCGGCGACACCGGCAGTGGCGGCCAGGGCCAGTATCAGGTGGCCGCCGCCATGGAAGCGGTGGTGGCCGAGCGCGGCTGCGACCTGGTGCTGCTCACCGGCGACAACATCTACGAGGCCGGCGTCACCGCCGTGGACGACCCCCAGTTTCTGGAAAAATTCGAGTATCCCTACCAGAACCTGGATCTGCCATTCTTCCTCTGCCTGGGCAATCACGATTGCGCCAGCACCGTGTTCGGCGGCGGCTCGGACAATCAGCGCGGTGATTACCAGGTCATGTACCACTACAGCCGCGACCGCTATTCCAACAAGTGGCACATGCCGGCCCGCTTCTACAGCCAGGCCTTCGACACCTCACGGGAAACGCCCTTTCTGGAACTGTTCGTGGTGGACTCCAACCCGCTCACCAGCTTCTATCTGGACCACGACGAGAACTTCAACTGGAGCAACTACGGCTACCCGCAACAAACCTGGATGAAGCGCGCCGTCGGCAAAAGCCAGGCCCACTGGAAGATCGCCATGACCCATGTGCCCTACCGCTCCAATGGCAAGCACGGCAACGCCGGCGACCTGGACGCCCACCTGCGCTGGATGTTCAATAACCCGGACGCCGATGGCCTGCGCTACAAGGCTTTTCTGGAGGAATGCTTCGCCGACCGGGCCGACCTGTTGCTCACCGGCCACGACCATTCCCTGCAATGGCTGCAACCGGCGCAAGCCATGGGCCGCACCGAACTGATCGTGTCCGGCGCCGGCGCCAAGACCGACGACTTCAAGGACGCCAACCGCAACCCGGTGCGCTACCAGAACGACAGCGACTACGGTTTCGTCTGGGTGGAACTGAACGAGGACAGCATGACCACGGTGTTCTACCAGGTCTCCCCGGATGACGGCAGCGTGCGCATCGGCCACCAGGAAACCCGCGCCAAGCCGGTCACCGCCGATGTTCTGGAACCGGCCTGAGTGGGGGAACCGACCTGAACGGCGAGCCGGCGGCTCAGGCCGCCGGCAACAACAACAACGACAGCGCCGGCACCGCCACCAGCAACACGATGCGCACCAGGTCCGCGCCCAGGAAAGGCACGATGCCACGGCTGACCGCCCCCAGGGAGGTGCGTTCGCTGAACTTCTGCACGATGAACAGATTCATGCCCATGGGCGGGGTAATCAGTCCGATCTCCACCACCATCAAGGCGATGATGCCGAACCAGATGGAAATCTGTGTCTGGGTAAGGTCGAAGAACGGCAGCCCCACCACGATCGGATAGAAAATCGGCACGGTAAGCAGAATCATGGACAGGGAATCCATCACGCAGCCCAGCAGCAGGTAGATCACCAGGATCGAACACAGCACCGCGAACGGCGCCATGCCGCTGGCCTGCACCCAGTTCGCCAGTTCCACCGGCATGCGGCTGAGCGCCAGGCCGCTGTTCAGCAGGTCGGCGCCGATCACCACCAGATAGATCATGGCGGATGCCTCGGCGGTACCGATCAGGCTTTTCACCAGGCCCTCTCCACGCATGCCGCCACGTACCACGGCGAACAGACCGCAGGCGCCGGCGCCGATGGAAGCCGCCTCGGTGAGGTTGGCCCAGCCGCCATAGATGCCGAAGATCACCACCAGGAACACCAGCAGCACCGGCGACACTTCCGCCAGGGCGCGCAGACGCGTGCCCCAGGCCGCCTTGGGGATACGCGGCGCGTCGCGCATGGTGCGCATGGCCACCAGGCGGATCACGATCAAATAACCGAGCATGGCCACCAGGCCGGGGATGATGGCCGCCACGAACAGCTTGCCGATGGATTCCTGGGTGAGCACCGCGTAGACGATCAGTGGCACCGAAGGCGGGATCAGAATACCGAGGGTACCGCCGGCGGCGATGGTGCCGGCCGCCAGCCTGCTTGGGTAGTGGTGTTTCTCCAGCTCCGGCAGCGCCACCTGGCTCATGGTGGCGGCGGTGGCCAGGGACGAGCCGCAGATGGCGCCAAAGCCGGCGCAGGCGCCGGCGGCGGACATCGCCAGCCCGCCCCGCCAGTGGCCGATGAACGCCGAGGCGGCGCGGAACAGGGCCCGGGACAAGCCGCCGTGGATGGCGAACTGCCCCATCAGCACGAACAACGGAATCACCGCCAGGTCGTAATCGGACACCCGCGCGTAGACCAGATTGTTGATGGTGAACAACAGGGCGTTGAGGTTGCCATGGTTGACCAGCACGTAACAGAGAATGCCCGCCAGGAACATGCCGATGCCCACGTGCACGCGCAGAGCCAGCAAGCCCATCAGCACCGCCAGCACCAGCAGGCCGGTTTGCATGCCGCTCATGGTCTGATCTCCCGCGCCGCCCGGTACAGCCCGCAAAGCGCAAGCAGCGCCAGGCTCGGCACCATCAGCCCCTGAGGCCACCACAGCGGCACGCCAAGCATGGTGGAGGTGGAACCGTAATCCTGGCTGTTCTGCATCAGCAGAAAGGTGCGCCAGCCCATCAACGCCGCCACCGCCGCCAACAGCAGATGGCCGATGGCCAGCAGCCCCCGGTTCACCGGCGCCGGCAGAAAGCCCGCTATCAGATCCACGCGAATATGGTTGTCGGTCATCTCGCACAGGGGCAGAAAAGCCGTCACCGCCACGGCGATGGCCATTTGCAGCATTTCAATGTCACCGGGGATCGGCGCGGAAAACAGCTTGCGCCCCACCAGTGACACCAGCGACATGACAATCAGCACCAGGACGATGGCGCCACCGGCCAGGGCGAACCCCAGCGACAACCGACGCAGAATAACGCCCGCCATTGTTCACTCCGCTCACAGGGAGGCGCGCTTCAGCGCGCCAGTTCCGGGGTGTGTTGCTTGACCGTTTTCTGAAGGCCGTCGAACAGGGCCTGGCGGTCCAGGCCGCCGTCGTCGTTGCCCACCCAGTCATCGACCACGCTTTGCGAGGCCTGAACCATGGCCCGATAGGCGGCGTCGTCCAGGGTAACGATGGTGTGCTTGTCGTCGGCGGCGATGCGGTTTTTCACCTGATCGATGGCCTGATCCCAGGCCTTGCCGAAGCGCACGGTAAGCGCCTCGCCACTGTACTCGTCGACGATCTTTTTCAGGTCGTCCGGCAAGCCCTGGTAGCGCTGCTGGTTCATCAGCATGGCCAGGGTGGTCACCGTGGTGGTGGCCTGATCCGGTGCCGTTTGCATGTGATGGAAGGTGGTTTCGTCCAGCTTGGTGGGCGGTACCACTTCCCATACCGCCAGGGCGCCGTCGATCACCCCCTTGGACAAGGTGTCGGCGATTTGCGACGGCGGCATGCTCACCGGCGTGGCGCCCACGGAGGTGAGAAAGCGGGATGCCAGCCGGGTGGAAGCGCGAATCCGCAGGCCCTTCACATCATCCAGGTTGCTCACCGGCTTCTTCGCGGTGTGCAGGGTGCCGCCGCCATCGCTGTACACCGCCAGCACCTTGTAGTCCTTGAAATCATCCTTGGCGTAGGTCGTGGAATAGTCCCAGATGATGCGGCTGGCGGTCTCGCCACCGGCCGGCAAAACGAACGGCAATTCCAGCGCCTCGCTGCGCGGGAAACGGCCGGCGGAGTAACCCAGCGCTGTCCACACCACGTCCACCACGCCGTTGCGCGCCATGTCCGCCAATTGTCCCGGCGTACCGCCGAGCTGCATGGAGGGATAGATCTCGCATTGGATGCGACCGTCCGACGCCGCCTTCATGTCCTCGCACCAGGGTTCGATCACGTTCTGCTGGGCGTTGGAGTTGGCCGGCAGGAAATGCTCGATACGCAGAGTAACGGTGTCGTCGGCGTGGGCACCGGTCAGCCCCAGGGTCAGGCTCAGGGCGGTGCCGGCAATCCAGAGGGGGAGGTTTCTTATGCTTGCTTTCATGATGACCTCGTCTGTCTTTGCTTGTTGTTCTTGATGGCGACGCCCATGCCGGGCACGCCGCAATCCATTAATTTGTTAATGAATACTAAACAGCCTCCGAGCGGCCGGTCAATGCGCCGGCATGAATAAAATCGTTTCCTTCCCGGGTAGGTATACATTCGCGCACCCCGCCGTTGAAAAGTGCAATTTTTCCCTCGGAAAACACCTGGGACTCCCCTCTTCTCTCGCCGATGATGAAAAAAGCAACGCAAACAACGGTTCATCACGGTCGCCTCCGTGGCTTGGAGATTGCGTAGGAGCGACTTCAGTCGCGATGAAGCTGGCAAGGCCGATCAGAAAAACAAAGGAGAAATCCCAGTGCAGTTCCATCATCACGGTTACGTTTCCAGCGACCCCCGCGTCGAGGACGCCGCCGGCACCGGCATCGACCGTCCCGCGGACCTGCCCGAGCACGTCGACGTGCTGATCGTCGGCAGCGGCCCGGCGGGCATGATCGCCGCCGCGCAACTGGCTAAATACCCGAACGTCACCACCCGCATTGTCGAGCGCCGCCCGGGCCGCCTGAAACTGGGCCAGGCCGACGGCATCCAGGCACGCAGCGTGGAGACTTTCCAGGCATTCGGCTTCGCCGGGCGCATCACCGACGAGGCCTACCGGATCACGGAAATGGCGTTCTGGTCCCCGGACCCGGCCAACCCGGACAACATCACCCGCGCCTCGGTGGCGCTGGATGACGGCACCGGCGAGATCAGCGAATTCCCTCATCTGATCGTTAATCAGGCCCGGGTTCTGGATTACTTCGCCGAATTCGCCCGCAACGCCCCGGCGCGCATCACGCCGGACTACGGTCTGGAGTTTGTCGGCCTGGACATCGACCGGGCCGCCGAATACCCGGTCACCGTGACCCTGCGGCATGTGAGCGGCGAACGGGAAGGCGAGGAACGCACCGTGCGCGCCAAATACGTGGTCGGCTGCGACGGCGCCCACAGCAAGGTGCGCGAGGCCATTGGCCGCCAGCACGTGGGCAAGGTGGCCAACCACGCCTGGGGCGTGATGGACGTACTCGCCACCACCGACTTCCCGGACATCCGCACCAAATGCGCGATCCAGTCCGCCAGCGGCGGCAGTATCCTGCACATTCCCCGCGAAGGCGGCCATTTGTTCCGCATGTACGTGGACCTGGGCGAGGTGTCCGCCGACGACAACCGTCAGGTGCGCCAGACCACCCTGGAGACCACCGTGGCCAAGGCCAACCGCATCCTCCATCCCTACACGCTGGAGGTGAAGGACTGTGCCTGGTACACGGTCTACGAGGTGGGCCACCGGGTCACCGACAAGTTCGACGACGTGGACCCGGGTGACGAGGGCCGGCATGCGCCGCGCGTCTTTATCGCCGGCGACGCCTGCCATACCCACAGTGCCAAGGCCGGCCAGGGCATGAACGTCTCCATGCAGGACGGCTGGAACATCGCCTGGAAATTGGGTCAGGTGCTGTCCGGCCAGGCGCCGGCGGAACTGCTGGCCACCTATTCCGAGGAACGCCAGGAGGTGGCCCAGAACCTGATCGACTTCGACCGCGAGTGGTCGAGCCTGATGGCCAGGCCCACCGAGGACTTCGAGGACCCCAAGGAACTGGCGGACTTCTATGTGAAAACCGCGGAATTTCCCGCCGGCTTCATGACCGAGTACCGCCCCTCCATGATCACCGGCGACACCCGCCACCAGTCACTGGCCACCGGTTTCCCGGTGGGCAAGCGCTTTAAATCGGCGCCGGTGATGCGGGTCTGCGACGGCAACGATGTGCACCTGGGCCACCACGCCACCGCTGACGGCCGCTGGCGGATCTATGCCTTCGCCGACGCCGGCGCCGAACGGCTGAACGACTGGGCGGAATGGGTGCTCAACGCCGCCGCCTCGCCGGTGGCGCGCTTTACCCCGGACGGCGCCGATCTGGACAGCCTGTTCGACATCAAGGTGATCTATCAGCAACCCCACGGCGAAGTGGAGTTCGGCCCGTCCATTCCGCCGCTGTTCCAACCCCGGGTGGGCCCCTTCCAGCTCACCGACTACGAAAAGGTTTACGCCATCGACCCGGAGCGCGACATCTTCGAGGCGCGCGGCGTCGACCGTGGCGGCGCCGTGATCGTGGTGCGCCCGGACCACTATGTGTCCCAGGTGCTGCCGTTCGAGGCGGTGGATGAACTGGCGGCGTTCTTCGAGGCCAATACCCGACGCCCGGGCTGAGACGATCAGCCGCGCCGGTTGTGGCGGCGATAGCGCCCCGGCGTCATGCCCGTCTCACGGGTGAAGAAGCGGGAAAAGTAGGCCGGATCGTTGAAACCCAGGCGGTAGCCGATCTCGTTGATGGAAGCGGTGGTGAAGATCAGCAGCCGCCGCGCCTCCTGGACCCGCCGGTCGAACACCAGCCGCTTGCTGGGCTTGCCGGCGGTGCGCCGGCAGATCTCGTTAAGCCGGTTCTCGGTGATATCCAGGGCCTCGGCATACTGGGAGAGCGTCCAATGATGCGCGTGGTGGTCCTCGATCAGCATCTGGAAACGCTGAAACACCGCCAGGTCCTCATGGCGGGCCGGCTGCGACGGCAACGCACTGGAGGACAACCGGAACAGACGGATGAAGATCAGCCGCGCCAGGCTGCGCACCGCCACTTCACGCCCGGGGCCGTCGCTGGCGGCTTCGTCGCCGAGCGCGTCGAACAACCGCTCCAGGCGCTCCAGTTCGGCGTGCCGGTGCGGTTCCAATTGCGCGCGGGCCACGCACAGCGGCCGCACTTCGGTGGGATCGGCGAGATCACCACTTTCCTCCAGCAGGCTCCAAACCAGCTGCTGGCGCACGGTGAGCACGTGGCCGTCGGCGTCCGCCTGGGTCACGAAAGCATGGGTCACCGTGGGCGGCGTAAGAAAGAACAGGGGCCCGTGCTGGTGATGCTGGCGTTCGTCCAGGTAGACGCGCACCAAACCGCTTTTGACGAAGTGCACCTGGAAAAAACGATCGTGGCGATGGGCCGGCATGTTGCGGCCAAAGAAATCCGCCATCGGTCCCAGGGCGTCGTAGTGCACCTCGGCATCGGCGTAGCGCTGGTCGTACACCTGGCCGATGTTGATGTTGGGAATCGGTTCATTGTTCTTCATAGGGCTCTCCGGAACCCAGCATAACCGATCGCGCCGGCCGCTTGAATTCATTAACATCTTAATGTACAAAATCCAGCAAAGAACAAACAGGAGTTCCCATGCGCCACGCTCTCGTGGAAATCAACGGCGACCCGGTCGCCGTCACGGTCGACGACGATGGCCTGCGTCGCGCCAACGGCGACCTGGTCGGCACCGACCGCCTGCGCTGGCTGCCGCCGGTGTCCGGCACCATGTTCGGCATCGCTCTCAATGACCGGGCCTTGCTGGAGTCCCACCTGGACAGCTTCAACCATCCCCCCTACGAAAAGCCGCCGACAAGACCGGTGCTGTTCATCAAGACTCCGAACACCCGTAACGGACATCAACGGGCAGTGTCGCGGCCCGCCGGAGAGCGTCTGCAACCGGGCCCATCCCTGGGCGTGGTGATCGGTAAAAGCGCCAGCCGCGTCCGCGAAACGGATGCCCTGGATTACGTGGCCGGCTACACCGTGGTCAACGAGTTCAGCCTGCCGGAGGACAGCTACTACCGGCCAGCGGTGAAGGCCAAATGCCGGGACGGCTTCTGCCCGCTGGGCCCCTGGGTAACCAGCGCCGACGAAGTGGGCGACCCGGCTGGCCTGGCCGTGCGGCTGTCCGTTAACGGCGAACTCAAACAGGAAGGCAATACCGCCAATTTCGTGCGCCCGGTGGCGCGCCTGATCGCCGAGCTCAGCGAATTCATGACCCTGCACGAAGGCGACGTGCTGATCGCCGGCGTGCCGGCGGGCCGTGTGGACGTCCAGCCCGGCGACGAAGTGGCGGTGGAAATCGACCGGGTCGGCACTCTGGTGTCGTTCGTGACGGAAGAAGGCGCCCCCCGGGAAGGAGACCGCTCATGAAACACGCTCGCATCCGGCATAACGGCGAAGTGCTCGACGTCACCGTCAACGACGACGGCGATATCCTGCTGGCCGACGGCACGCCGCTCGACGCCGGCCAGGTGACCTGGCTGCCGCCGGCCACCGGCACCATGTTCGCCCTGGGCCTCAACTACGCCGACCACGCCGCCGAACTGAGCTTCAAATCGGCACCCAAGGAACCCCTGGTGTTCGTCAAGGCGCCCAACGCCTACACCGGCCACGACGGTTACAGCTGGCGCCCGGACAACGTGGATTACATGCACTACGAGTGCGAGCTGGTGGCGGTGATCGGCAAGACCGCGCGTAACGTCAGCCGCGCCGACGCCCTGGAGTACGTGGCCGGCTACACCCTGTGCAACGACTACGCCATCCGCGACTACCTGGAAAATTACTACCGGCCCAACCTGCGCGTGAAAAACCGTGACAGCACCACCCCGGTGGGCCCCTGGATCATCGACAGGAGCCAGGTTCCGGAGCCCAACAACCTGACCCTGCGCACCTACATCAACGGCGAACTGAAACAGGAAGGCAGCACCGCCGACATGATTTTCGACGTGCCCTTCCTGATCGAATACCTGTCCGGCTTCATGACCCTGCAGCCCGGCGACATGATCGCCACCGGCACGCCCAAGGGCATGGCGGACGTGCAACCCGGCGACGTGGTGGACGTGGAGATCGAGGGCATTGGTCGGCTGCGCAACACCATGCTCAGCGAAAGTGAATTCTTCAAGAACGCGAAGGAGCAGTCATCGTGATCAAGCATTGGATTAACGGCCGGGAAGTGGAAAGCCCGGAAACGTTCGACAACATCAACCCGGCCACCGGCGAAGTGATCGGCCCGGTGGCCAGCGGCACCGAGAAGGAAGTCAACGAAGCGGTGGCCGCCGCCAAGGCCGCCTTTCCCGGCTGGGCCAACACCCCGGCCAAGGAACGGGCCCGGCTGATGCGCCGCCTCGGCGAGCTGATCGACGAAAACGTGCCGCGCCTGGCGGAACTGGAGACCCTGGATACCGGCCTGCCGATCCACCAGACCAGGAACGTGCTGATCCCCCGCGCCTCGCACAACTTCAACTTTTTCGCCGAAGTCTGCACGCGCATGAACGGCCACACCTACCCGGTGGATGACCAGATGCTCAACTACACCCTGCACCAGCCGGTGGGAGTGTGCGCATTGGTGTCGCCGTGGAACGTGCCGTTCATGACCGCCACCTGGAAGACCGCCCCCTGCCTGGCACTGGGCAACACCGCCGTGCTCAAGATGTCCGAGCTGTCGCCGATGACCGCCGCCGAGCTGGGCAAGTTGACCAAGGAGGCGGGCATCCCGGACGGCGTGTTCAACGTGATTCAGGGTTACGGGTCCACCGCCGGCGACGCCCTGGTGCGCCACCCGGACGTGCGCGCCGTGTCCTTCACCGGCGGCACCGCCACCGGCCGCAAGATCGTTCAGAACGGCGGCATGAAGAAATACTCCATGGAACTGGGCGGCAAGTCGCCGGTGCTGGTGTTCGAGGACGCGGATCTGGATCGCGCCCTGGACGCCGCCCTGTTCACCATCTTCTCGCTGAACGGCGAGCGCTGCACCGCCGGTAGCCGCATCTTCATTCAGGAAAGCGTCTACGACGAGTTCGTGAAGAAGTTCGCCGAACGGGCCAAAAAACTGAAGGTGGGCGATCCGGAAAACCCGGACACGCAGGTGGGCTCCATGATCACCGGGCAGCACTACGAAAAAGTCACCGGCTACATCCGCATCGGCATCGAGGAAGGCGCCAAACTGGTGGCCGGTGGCCTGGAGCGTCCCGAGGGTTTGCCCGACCGGGTCGCCAACGGCCAGTTCATCCAGCCCACGGTGTTCGCCGACGTGGACAACAAAATGCGCATTTGCCAGGAGGAAATCTTCGGCCCGGTGGTGTGCCTGGGCAGGTTCACCGACGAGGCCCACGCCCTGGAACTGGCCAACGACGTGCAGTACGGCCTGGCCTCCTACGTCTGGACCGAGAACCTGGCCAAGGCCCACCGGGTGGCGCGCGGCATCGAGGCGGGCATGGTGTTCATCAACAGCCAGAACGTGCGCGACCTGCGCCAGCCGTTCGGTGGCATCAAACAATCCGGCACCGGCCGCGAGGGCGGTGAATACAGCTTCGAGGTGTTCACCGAGGTGAAGAACGTCTGCGTCGCCATGGGCCACCATCACATTCCGCGCTGGGGCGTCTGACCCCGGCACGGCGATAAGGAGAAAAACAATGGGAGAGGTCGTTCTCGCCGCCAAGATCTGCCACGTGCCGTCCATGTATCTGTCCGAACTGCCGGGGCCCCATCAGGGGTGCCGGCAGGCGGCCATCGACGGCCACAAGGAAATCGGCCGCCGCGCCCGCGAGCTGGGCGCCGACACCGCCCTGGTGTTCGACGTGCACTGGCTGGTCAACAGCGGCTACCACATCAATTGCGGTGAACGGTTCGAGGGCATCTACACCAGCAACGAGCTGCCGCACTTCATCAAGGACATGCACTACCAGTACGACGGCGCCCCGGACCTGGGCGAACTCATCGCCGAGCAGGCCAACGCCGCCGACGTGCGCACCCGGGCCCACAATATTCCCAGCCTGCACCTGGAGTACGGCACCCTGGTGCCGATGCGCTACATGCACATGGACGTGCCCCGGGAACAGCATTTGAAGGTGGTGTCGGTGGCGTCCTGGTGCGCCTGGCACCGGCTGGAGGACAGCTTCACCTTCGGCGCCGCCGTGCGCCGCGCCATCGAGGCCAGCGACCGCAAGGTGGCGGTGCTGGCGTCCGGCTCCCTGTCGCACCGCTTCTCCGACGACCGGCTGGCCGACCAGAACCTGCACAAATGGAGCCGCGAGTTCGACCGGCAGATGGATCTGCGCGTGGTGGAGCTGTGGAAGCAGGGCCGCTTCAAGGAATTCTGCGCCATGCTGCCGGACTACGCCGAACACTGTTACGGCGAGGGCGGCATGCACGACACCGCCATGCTGCTGGGGCTGCTTGGCGGCGAGGACTACGACCGGCCGGTGGAAGTGCTCACCGATCTGTACGCCAGCTCCGGCACCGGGCAGATCAACGCCGTCTTTCCGCTGCCCTGGTGAACCCATCGCGGCTAAAGCCGCTCCTACGAGGCTCTGTATATCGCTGTAGGAGCGGCCGGGCGGCGTTCCGCTTTAGCCACGATACCGCCGCGATCATCATTCAAGGAGAACTCTCATGCCCCATTTCATCGCCGAATACAGCGCCAACCTGGAAGACGAAACGGACTTCCCCGCCCTGTTCGAAACCGTGCACCGGGTGCTCGGTGAGTCCGGCGTATTCCCGCTGGGCGGCATCCGCAGCCGCGCCATCCGCCACGATACCTACCGCATCGCCGACGGCGAGCACGACTACGCCTTCGTCCATATGAGCCTGAAGGTGGGCAGTGGCCGCGACCTGGAAACCCGCAAAGCGGTCGCCGAAACCCTGTTCGAGGCGATCAAGGCCCACTTCGCGCCGCTGCAGGAAAAACGCCTGCTGGCGGTGTCCTTCGAGATGACCGAGCTGGACCCGGATCTCAACTTCAAACACAACAACATCCACGCCTTTCTCAAGGGGGAGCGCTGATGCTCGACGATGCTTTCATCCGCCAGGCCGCGCAACGGCTCGACGACGCCGAGCGGCAACGCACGCAGGTCCGCCAGTTCTCCCTGGACCATCCGGACATCACCATCGAGGACGCCTACGCCATCCAGCGCGCCTGGGTGGAAAAGAAAATCGCCGATGGCCGTAAGCTGATCGGCCACAAGATCGGCCTCACGTCACGGGCCATGCAGGTATCGTCGAACATCAGCGAGCCGGATTACGGCGCCCTGCTCGATGACATGCTGTTCGACGAGGGCACCGACATTCCCATCGATCGCTTTATCGTGCCACGCCTGGAGGTGGAACTGGCGTTCATCCTCGGCAAGCCGCTCAAGGGACCGAACTGCACCATCTTCGATGTGTTCGACGCCACCGAGTACGTGATTCCGGCGCTGGAAATCATTGATGCGCGCATCCAGCAGGTGGACGAGGAAAGCGGCGTCACCCGCAAGGTGTTCGACACCATATCCGACAACGCCGCCAACGCCGGCGTGGTGATGGGCGGCCGCCCGATCCGGCCCATGGACCTGGACCTGCGCCGGGTTTCCGCGATCCTCTACCGCAACGGCGTGATCGAGGAATCCGGCGTTGCCGCCGCCGTGCTCAACCACCCGGCCAAGGGCGTGGCCTGGCTGGCCAACCGCCTGGCACCCTACGATGTGGGCCTGGAAGCGGGCCAGCTGATCCTGGGCGGTTCCTTCACCCGGCCTGTGGCGGTGCGCCCCGGCGACACCTTCCACGTGGATTACGACGACCTGGGCGCCATCGCCTGCCGGTTCGTCTAAGGACAGACAGATGGAAATGCCCGTAAACACCTTCAAACAGGCGCTCGCCCAGGGTCGCCCGCAAATCGGCCTGTGGCTGGGGCTGTGCGACGCCTATTGCGCGGAGCTGGCCGCCAACGCCGGCTTCGACTGGCTGCTGATGGACGGCGAGCACGCGCCCAACGACCTGCGCACCCTGCTGGCGCAACTCCAGGCGGTGGCGCCCTACCCGGCCCAGCCGGTACTGCGCCCGCCGGTGGGCGACACCGCCTTGATCAAGCAGTACCTGGACATCGGCGCCCAGACCCTGCTGGTGCCCATGGTGGACAGCGCCGACCAGGCCCGCGGGCTGGTGCGTGCCATGCGCTACCCGCCGGGCGGCGTGCGCGGCGTGGGCAGCGCCCTGGCCCGGGCATCGCGCTGGAACAGCGTGCCCGGCTACCTGGACCAGGCCGATGATCAGATGTGCCTGCTGGTGCAGATCGAGAGCTCCGAGGCCCTGAACAACCTGGACGAGATCGCCGCCGTGGACGGCGTGGACGGGGTCTTCATCGGGCCGGCGGACCTGAGCGCCTCCCTGGGGCACCGGGGCAACCCGGCGCACCCGGATGTGCAGGCCGCCATCGAGGACGCCATCGCCCGTATACGCCGGGCCGGCAAGGCCGCCGGCATTCTCAACGCCAACCGGGACCTGGCAAGGCGCTACCTGGAACTGGGCTGCCTGTTCGTGGCGGTGGGCGTGGACACCAGCCTGCTGATGGGCGCCCTCAAGGGCCTGGCCGCCGAATTCAAGGGCGACGCCGCCCCGGCCCCCGCCGGCCCCTCCGTTTACTGACCGGCGCCCGACGTCATCAAGGAATCGCCATGACCGACTCTCCCCTGGCCCTGGCCGACACCGGCCTGTTGCGCGACCAGGCCTGTATCGACGGCCAATGGCTCGACGCCGACGGCGGCGCCCGTTTCCCGGTGCGCGACCCGGCGGACCAGAGCCTGATCATCGAGGTGGCGGACGCCGGCGCCACGGACACCGACCGCGCCATCGACGCCGCCGCCCGCGCTCTGCCCGCCTGGCGCCAACGGCCCGCCAAGGAACGTTCGCGGCTGCTGCGCCGCTGGTTCGATCTGATGGTCGAGCACAAGGAAGACCTGGCCCGGCTGCTGAGCCGCGAACAGGGCAAGCCGCTGGCGGAAAGCCGGGGCGAGATCGACTACGCCGCCAGCTTCATCGAATGGTTCGCCGAGGAAGCCAAGCGCGTCAACGGCGAGTTGCTGGCCGGCGACCGACCCGGGCGGCGACTGGTCACCCTGAAACAGCCGGTGGGCGTGGTGGCGGCCATCACCCCCTGGAATTTCCCCTGTGCCATGGTCACCCGCAAGGCCGGCCCGGCCCTGGCGGCGGGCTGCACCCTGGTGCTCAAGCCGGACCCAGAAACGCCGCTGTCGGCGCTGGCCCTGGCCGAGCTGGCGCGGCGCGCCGGCCTGCCCGCCGGGGTGTTCAATGTGGTGCCGGGGCGTGACGCCGCCGCCATCGGCGCCCGCCTCACCGGAGACCGGCGGGTGCGCAAGCTGTCGTTCACCGGCTCCACGGCGGTGGGCAAACTGCTCATGGCGCAATGCGCCGACACGGTGAAAAAACTGAGCCTGGAACTGGGCGGCAACGCGCCCTTCATCGTGTTCGACGACGCCAACCTGGACGCCGCCGTGGACGGCGCCCTGGCGTCGAAATTCCGCAACAGCGGCCAGACCTGCGTGTGCACCAACCGCTTTCTGGTGCAGGACGGCATCCACGATGCTTTCTGCGAAAAGCTGGCGCGGGCGGTGGCCGCGCTCAAGGTGGGCCCGGCCAGCGACGCCCACGCGCAACAGGGCCCGCTGATCCACGCCGGCGCGCTCACCAAGGTGCGCGCCCATGTGGACGACGCCATTCAGGGCGGCGCCCGGCTGCTGTGCGGCGGCGGCCCCCACGAACTGGGCGGCGGCTTTTTCCAACCCACGGTGCTCAGCGAAGTGACGCCGGCCATGCACGTGGCCCGGGAGGAAACCTTCGGCCCCCTGGCGCCGGTGTTCCGTTTCCACGACGAAGCGGAAGCCGTGGCCCTGGCCAACGACACCCCTTCGGGCCTGGCGGCCTATCTTTACAGCGGCGATCCGGGGCGTGCCTGGCGGGTGGCGGAGGCGCTGGAATATGGCATGGTCGGCGTCAACGAAGGTATCATCTCGACCGAACTGGCCCCCTTCGGCGGCATCAAGGAATCCGGGTTGGGCCGCGAAGGCTCGCGCCACGGCATCGATGATTATCTGGAATTGAAGTATCTGTGCGTGGCGGACCCGTGAGCCGCCGCGCCGTACCCAAGGAGCATTCCGTACGCATGGCCAAACCCACGCCTTCTTTGACCGTGGCCCTGCTTCAGGCCCGCGAGGCCGCCATGGGCTTTTTCCGCCCGCTGCTCAACGAGCACGGCCTCACCGAACAGCAATGGCGCGTGATCCGCATTCTCAAGGAAGTGCCCGAGCACCAGCTGGAAAGCCGGGAACTGGCGGAGATCGCCTGCATCCTGCGGCCCAGCCTCACCGGCGTGCTGGTGCGCCTGGAGAAAACCGGCTACGTGAAACGCTGGAAGCCGGCCAACGATCAACGCCGCCTGTGCGTGTCGCTCACCGAGCAAGGCCATCGGCTGTTCGACGCCATGAGCGGCGACATGCACAAGCAATACCGCCGCATCAAACGCCAGCTCGGCGCCGACAACTACAAAACCCTAATGGGCCTGCTCGACCAGCTGCAACGCGTGGAGCCCTAGCGGCTCCTGGTGGCCCGCTAGGGCTCCACGGCGGTCGCCTTGCGCTTGGCGCGCAAGCGCAGGTTGAGCATCTCGACGCCGAAGCTAAACGCCATGGCGAAGTAGATGTAGCCCTTGGGAATGTGGAATTCCAGGCCGTCGGCGATCAGCGCCGTGCCCACCAGCACCAGGAACGACAGCGCCAGCATCTTCAGGGTCGGGTGCTCGGTGATGAAGCGGCCGATGGCGTTGGCGAACACCATCATGAAGCCCACCGCGATGATCACCGCGATCACCATCACTTCCAGGTGATTGGCCATGCCCACGGCGGTGATCACCGAGTCCAGCGAGAACACCATGTCCAGCACCGCGATCTGAATCAGGATCACCATGAACGAGGCGCCGGCCTTCGCCTTGGCGAGCTGCGGGGCCTCGCCGGCGTCCTCGATGGAATGGTGGATCTCCAGCACCGATTTGGCGAGCAGGAACAGCCCGCCCAGGATCAGCACCAGATCGCGCCCGGAGATGCCCTGGCCGAGCACGGTGAACAGATCGGCGGTGAGTTTGGTGAGCCAGGCCAGGGAGGCCAGCAACAGCAGCCGCATCACCATGGCCATGGACAGGCCGATAAGGCGCGCCTTGGGGCGCTGCTTCTCCGGCAGCCGGTCCACCAGAATCGACAGAAAGATGATGTTGTCGATGCCCAGCACGATCTCGAGCGCGGTCAGGGTGGCCAGGGCGATCCACGCCTCCGGCGAAGTGATCCATTCCAGCATGGCTTACTCCAATAGCGACCCGGCGAGCCGGGCGGCGACATCACGGTCCAGGTAGGCCAGCCGCACCCGGCGCTTGGCCAGGCCGCCACCGGCGGTGTCGATTTCCAACTCGGTCATGCGGTAGCGCCGGTCGAACGGATTGCGGGCCAGGCGCACGGTCTGAATACGATTGCGCGGCACCACCGCCAGCCGGCGCCACAGCCAGCCCCGGTGGAACAGCAGCAGGTCCGGGGTCAGCGCCCAGCGGGTATAGCGAGCATAAAGATGGCCGTGCAACAGGGCCACCGGCAGGCCGGCGGGCAGCACCGCCAGCCCCGGCCAGCCCCACCACCACAGCGCCGGCGGCAGGCTCAACAGCGCCCAGCACCACAGCCACAGGCGGGTGAGGCGCCGGCGGGTACGCGAGGACAAAGGCCGCCAGTCCGGGGCGGCGCGATCCAGGCCCGGCAGCGCCCGGTCGATCAGGCCACTCACCTGATCCGGGCGGCAGATCGGCGCCAGCGGCCGGGCGCCGCCGCTCTGGCCCGGCTCCGCGGCGCCGCCGGCCAGATCCACCTGCAGCATCACGCGCCGGAACAGGCGGTGCAGCGGCGTGGCCAGCTGGTGCACCACCTGGATGCGGGGCACCCGCAGGGTCACCGTGCGACGGGTGAACAGGCCATGGCGGGCCCGCAGGTCATCGCCGTCCCGATCCAGGGTGTAATCGTGGTACTGCACCAGGGCGGTGATCACCGACAGCAGCTTGGCGACCACCAGCACGCCGACCAGGGTAGCCAGCACCAGAAAAATCTTCAGCGCCAGGCCGAGCTGATTCACGTAGGCCACCCCGGCATCGCGCAGCGCGGGGCCAAACAGCCGCTCCAGGGTCTCCACCCCGGCCACCTGGAACAGCGAACCAATCACCGCCCCCAGCCAGAACAGGTTGCGGTTGTCGATCAGCCCCATGAGGATCAGTTCACTGACCGGCAGCCGCAGCAGCGGCGAGGCAACCGCGTCAGCGGACGGATCATCTTCGTGCTCCTGGCGCTCCTCGTCACCCAGGGCCCGGCGGCGGGCGAACACCGCCTCGCTCAATGCCCGGGCGCCGGCCACCGACAACACCCGGATGGTGGCCTCCGCGCCACCGCCGCTGGAAGTCTCCACCTTGACGTCGGCCACGCCCAGCAAGCGGTGTAATATGGTGCGCTCGGTATCGATGTTCTCAATGCGCCGGTAGTCGATCTGGCGCAGGTTGCGGAACACCAGCCCCTCGCGGATCAGCAGCCCGTCCGGGCCGTAATCGTAGCGATACACCCACTGGTGCCAGAGCCCGGCCAGAGGGCCGAGCAACAGCAGCGGCACCAGCATCCACAAGGCGCCCCCCCACTCGGCGCCCAGGGCGGCGGCGATGCCCAGGGGGATCAAGGCACCCAGCCCACCGACCAGGTGGAACACCCAGCTCAGCGGATGCAGGCGCTGTTCCGGCACCGGGTGGCCGTTCTCATACCGCATCGCCATCGCCCTCGCGGAGCAGCCTTTCACGCAGCGCCAGGGCGGTGTCGTGCTCCAGGCCCGGCAAGGTGGTCACGGTGAAACGGCTACCGGCGGTGTACAAACGCAGGGTGGCCACGCCGAAGACACGCTGCAGCGGTCCCTGGCTGACATCGGAATGCTGCACCCGCACCCGGGGCACGGTAATGCGGTGGCGCCACAGCAGCCCCCGCTCCACGCTCAGGCCCCGTTCATCCAGACAATACCGCAGGCGCCGGTACCAGGCCTCCGGCAACCACCAGCCCAGCGCCGCCAGCACCAACAGCGCCACCAGCCAGGCGATCAACGCCGCCATGGCCAGGGCGCCGCCGGCCAGCAGCGGCGCGAACAACGCCGCCAGCGCCAGCAACGCCACCGCGATCGCGACCAGCGACTGCACTCGCCATACCGCCACGGTGCCCGGATGCACGGCCTCGAACCGCATCGTGTTTCCCCCTTGTTCCACAAAAGCCCCATTACAACGGATTCCTCAATCCCCGGCCAACTGTTCCTTGCGCAGCTCTTCCATGAGGTCACGCAGGCGCCGCCGCTGGCGCCGGCTGGCCAGGCGTTTGCTGTCCCAGGTGTCCGGCACCAGCAGATGGCCCCGCTTGGTTTCGTGGATCAGGAAGCGCCGCTCCACGCCGATCGGAAGATCGTCGGAACCGTAGATCGCCACCACCTGGACGGTCAGGGCCCGGGCCCGCACGATGCGCTCGTCGCCGTCACCCGCTTCCAGGGACACGCCCCGGGCCCGGCAGACCCGCTCGATGACATCCCCGAAAGCGCCGATATGCAGGAATTCGCCGGGCGCCAACGGCCCCTGCCGGGTGCTGTCGCGTAATGAATCCGGGGCCGTGCCGTGACGCTGCTGGCGGTCTTCGTCGCCCTGCTCGTAATCCTGTTCCAACTCGGTGACGTCGGCGCGCAACACTCCCCGGTCGGTTTCCAGCCACGCCACGATGTGCTCCACGAACACCGATTCCGCGCTCATGTTGCTGATCAGGCACAGGGCGTTGACGCTGCGATGCTTGCCCCGGTTGATGACAATGCGCGGCCGCCGCTGGCGGCGGTAGCTCTGGTACAGCAACTGAGCATAGACCAGCCAGATCAGCAGGGTGCCGAAGCTGATCATCACGCTCAGTACTTTCTGGTGTTGTGAAATCCAGTCGAACATGGGTTCCCTCCTCGCTATTTGCGCGCAGCCTAACGCGGCTCACCGGGCCACTTTGCGAAAAGGTGTAAAACCGCGCCGTCCAGGCAGGTCGCCGGCGGGCGCCGCCAGGCCACGGCGGACCTGGCCGCGGCATCGACCGGGACCATCGCGGCGATAGGCGCGACGGCCCGCCGGGCTGGTTCATGTGCCCGCCATAAGGGCGTACTATCATGGAGTTACAACCCCCCAAGCGAACGACTCGCCAACTAAGGAGGTGCGCAGTGACACGGATTGGCCAGGACACCCTGAACAGCGCCAAGACCCTGGACGTCGGCGGCAAGACCTATCATTACTTCGATCTTAACGCCGTCGCCGACAAGGGCTGGGGTGATCTCAGCAAGCTTCCCTTTACCCTCAAGGTTCTTCTCGAAAACCTGCTCCGCCACGAAGACGGCGACACCGTCACCGCCGAGGATATCGAGGCGCTGGTGCGATGGCCCGAGAAGCGCGCCTCCGACCGGGAGATCAACTACCGCCCGGCCCGCGTGCTGATGCAGGACTTCACCGGCGTGCCCGGCGTGGTGGATCTGGCGGCCATGCGCGACGCCATCGCCAAGGCCGGCGGCGACCCGGAGCGGATCAATCCGCTGGCGCCGGTGGATCTGGTCATCGACCACTCGGTGATGGTGGACAAGTTCGGCAACCCGCAGGCGTTCGAGCAGAACGTGGAGAAGGAATACGAGCGTAACAAGGAGCGCTATCAGTTCCTGCGCTGGGGTCAGAAAGCCTTCAATAACTTCCGCGTGGTGCCACCGGGCACCGGCATCTGCCACCAGGTGAACCTGGAGTACCTGGGCCGCGGTGTGTGGTCCAGCGACACCGACGACGGCAAGACCTTCGCCTACCCCGACACCCTGGTGGGCACCGACTCCCACACCACCATGATCAACGGCCTGGGCGTGCTCGGCTGGGGCGTGGGTGGCATCGAGGCGGAAGCGGCCATGCTCGGCCAGCCTGTGGCGATGCTGATCCCCGAAGTAGTGGGCTTCAAGATGACCGGCAAGCTGCGCGAGGGCGTCACCGCCACCGACCTGGTGCTTACCGTCACCGAAATGCTCCGCCAGCGCGGCGTGGTCGGCAAGTTCGTGGAATTCTTCGGCGAGGGCCTGGCGGATCTGAGCCTGGCGGACCGCGCCACCATGGGCAACATGTCGCCGGAATTCGGCTCCACCTGCGCCTTCTTCCCCATCGACGAACGCACCATCGAATACCTGGAACTCACCGGTCGGCCCAAGCAGGACATCGCGCTGGTGGAAGCCTACTGTAAACAGCAGGGGCTGTGGCGCTACAACGACAGCCCGGAACCGGCTTTCAGCGACACCCTGGAGCTGGACCTGGGCGAGGTGGTTCCCAGCCTGGCCGGCCCCAAACGGCCCCAGGACCGGGTGCCGCTCACCGGCATCAAGCAGACCATTACCGACATCATCACCGAGCAGCTGGACAAGGACGACAGCGAAATCGCCAAGCTTGAGGGCGAAGGCGGCCAGACCGCCGTGGGCAACCACGAACCGAGCTCCGGCGTGGAGGTGACCATGGACGGCCAGACCTTCCATCTCGACCATGGCGACGTGGTGATCGCCGCCATCACCTCCTGCACCAACACCTCCAACCCCAGCGTCATGCTGGCCGCCGGCCTGGTGGCCAAAAAGGCGGTGGAGAAGGGACTGACCCGCAAACCCTGGGTAAAAACCTCCCTGGCACCGGGCTCCAAGGTGGTCACCGACTACCTGGCCAAGGCCGGTCTGCAGGAGTACCTGGACCAGATCGGCTATGACCTGGTGGGCTACGGCTGTACCACCTGCATCGGCAATTCCGGGCCGCTGCCCGACGAAATCGACAAGGCCATCGCCGAGGGCGACCTCACCGTGGCCTCGGTGCTGTCCGGCAACCGTAACTTCGAGGGCCGGATTCACCAGAGCGTGCGTACCAACTGGCTGGCCTCGCCGCCGCTGGTAGTGGCCTTCGCCCTGGCCGGCACCGTGCGCATCAACATGGACAAGGACCCGATCGGCCGCGACAAGGACGGCAACGAGGTCTATCTGAAGGATCTGTGGCCCTCCAGCAAGGAAATCCAGGATGCCATGGTGGCGGTGAACACGGAGATGTTCAGTAAAGAATACGCCAGTGTGTTCGACGGCGACGAGACCTGGAAAAGCCTGCCGATTCCGGAATCCAAAACCTACGAATGGAATTCGAAATCCACCTACATCCAGAACCCACCGTTCTTCGATGGCCTCACCGAGGAAGTGGACGACGTGGAACCGGTGAAGAGCGCTCGCATCCTGGCGATGCTGGGCGATTCCATTACCACCGACCACATCTCCCCGGCCGGCGCCATCAAGGCGGACAGCCCCGCCGGGCATTACCTGCAGGGCCACGACGTGGAGCCCATCGACTTCAACTCCTACGGCTCCCGGCGCGGCAACCACGAGGTGATGATGCGCGGCACCTTCGCCAATATCCGCATTCGCAACGAAATGACGCCGGACATCGAGGGCGGCTACACCAAGCACCTGCCCGGCGGCGAGGAAATGCCCATCTACGGCGCCGCCATGCGCTACCAGAAAGACGGCATTCCCACCGTGGTGGTGGCCGGCAAGGAATACGGCACCGGCTCGAGCCGCGACTGGGCCGCCAAGGGCACCCGCCTGCTGGGAGTGCGTGCGGTGATCGCCGAGAGCTACGAGCGCATTCACCGCTCCAACCTGATCGGCATGGGCGTGCTGCCGCTGCAGTTCCCCGAGGGCACCACCCGCAAAACCCTGAACCTGGACGGTAGCGAGGAAGTGGACATCCCCAACCTGGGCAACGACCTCAAACCCGGCCAGGAAATCGAGGTGGTGTTCCGCAAGGAAGGCGGCAAGGAAGAGCGGGTGAACTGCATCAGCCGGCTGGACACCGGTGCCGAGGTCACCTACTTCAAGAACGGTGGCATCCTTCACTATGTGCTGCGGCAGATGATGGAGGGCTGATCCCTCTTCTCACCCCACCCGCAACGACAAGGGGCGCTCCGGCGCCCCTTTTTTCATGGTTCATCGCGCTTTGGCGGAAAACCCGCGAAAGCGCTATCCGGGGCCCATACAGCTCCGCTTCCTTTAAGCGCCAGAGCCGCGCGAGACAAGCCACCCCGCCCGATCCACCTTTGCGCAAGCCGCATAAATCTTGCCGTCTTGGCGAATTTGTTTGGTGGTTTCCCCGACTTTTAAGGACCCTTCAAAACGGGAGCCGGATTCGCTCTGACTTTATATAAAGAGCGAAAACCCTCTTTCCAGGGGGTGCTCTGCATTAATGACCCTGATTTCCAGTATTGCGTTAAAGCAATAAAAAAGGACAAGGACGGAAGTCGGAATCATGAATCAGCCCATGAAAAGAGCACCCCGCGTGCACTCCTTTTTGTACATCTATCGTAATCACACCGGCGAGTTCTGGTGGTGCGCGGTCCCCTGGCTGGACGGCCACGGCCGCCGCCGGCAACGGCGCCGCTCCTTCCGCGACCGCCGCTACGGCAGCAAGGCGGCGGCCCTGGAGCAGGCCCGCCAATGGCGCGACCAAGCCATCCAGGACCCGGCGGTACGCGCCGCCATGGGCGACCGTCGCCCGTTGATGCTGTACGCCAGCGACGACCAGGACGACCCGGCGGAAAATACCCGCAATCCCTTCGGCCTGGTGGGCGTCACCGTGACCTTCCGCGACAAGCCCCTCGGCGGCAACTTCTCGGTAACCGCCAACCGGGGCCGCAAGCGATGGTTTTCGATTCGCCGCTACGGCGGCTTCGGCGCCTTCAAACGCGCGGTGATTCAGCGCTGCCAATGGGTCGGCGCGCCGGTGCCCGACGACCAGGAATTGCGCCAACGCTACCAGCATTGGGCGAACCGCAACCGCCATGTCCTGCGCCGTTACGGACTCGACCCCTGAGCCGCCCCCTCCAGTAGCAGCGTCTCCAGCGCCCGTTCCCCCTCCCCCGGCGAGCGCCGCCGGTGACGCAGAAGATACAGCGGCCGGCGCAGCTCCGCGCCGGCCCCTGGCACCCGCGCCAGACGACCGTCTTCGAGAGCCCGGGCGGCGGCGATCAGGCTCACGTAGCCCACCCCGGCGCCGGCCAGCAACGCCTGGCGCACCGCCTCCCCGGCCCCCAGTTGCAGCAGGCGCTCGGCGGGCGGAAACGCCTCGCCCAGGCGCGCCTCGATCACCGCCCGGGTTCCCGAGCCCGGTTCGCGCATGACCCAGGGCCAGGATGCCGGATCCGGCCCCAGGACCGCCGCCAGCGACGGAGCCGCCACCCGCACCAGGGTGTCATCCCGCCAGCGCCGTACCGCCAGCAGGCGATGGGACACCGGCCCCTCCACCAGCGCCAGTTCGGTTTCCAGGGCCAGCAGGCGGGCCACGGCGGTGCGTGTGTTGACCACGTCCAGCCGCACCCGGGCCGCCGGGTGGCGGGCCCGGAAATCGGCCAGCAAGGGAGGCAGATAGTAATTGCCCAGTGTATGGGTGGCCGATAGCTCCACTTCCAACTCCGGCGTTTCGAACAGACGCTCACAGCGAGCCGCCTGCTCCAGCAGGGCACGGGCTTCCGGTCGCAGGCGCCGCCCCGCCGCGTTCAGGTGCAGCCCCCGCCCGACCCGGTCGAACAGGCGCTCGCCCAACCGATCCTCAAGCTGGGCCAGTGCCTGGCTTACCGCCGGCTGGGTCAGGGCAACCTGGCGGGCGGCGGCGGCGACGCTGCCGCTATCGGCCACGGCGAGAAACAGGCGCCACTGGCGCAAGGTGGTGTCATTCATAAGTTTATTTTAGTTATATCTTTATATTTATTAAATATATTTAAGCCGATCACATTGCCATAGTGGCTTCGAATCCATCACGGAGCCCGACCATGCTGACCCAGGCCCTTCCCCGTCGCCCCGACTGGCCGTTCGTTGCGTTGATCCTGGCCTGCGGGATGGCCGGGATGGGCCTGGCGGCCACGCCCCTGGCCCACGCCTGGGGGCTGGGAGCACTGGCCCTGGCGCTGCTGATCGGCCTGCTGGTGGCGCAGCCCCTGCCGGCACCGTGGCGTGAACGGGCCATTCCGGCCCTGGCCCTGTTCAAGGGCCCGGTGCTGAAAACCGCCATCGTGCTTTACGGGCTGCGCATTCCGCTGGACGCGGTGGCCCGGCTCGGCCCCGGAGTGTTGCTGCTGGACGCGCTGCAGATCCTGGCCAGCCTGCTGCTGGCCGCCTGGCTGGGGCCACTGCTGTTCCGCATGCCACGCAACGCCGCCCTGCTGATCGGTGTCGGCAACGGCATCTGTGGGGCCGCCGCGGTGCTGGCCGCCGAGCCGATACTGCGTGGCCGTGACCGGGACGGCGCCATGGCGGTGGCGGCGGTGGTGGTGTTCGGCACCCTCAACATGCTGTTGCTGCCGGTGATGTTCCATCACTGGCCCGGGTTGTTCGGCGACCCCGCCGACTATGCCCTGTTCACCGGTGCCACCGTGCAGGAGGTGGCCCAGGTGCTGGTGGCGGCCCAGGCCATGTCGCCGGCGCTGCTGGACACTGCCCTGCTGGTGAAGATGGCCCGGGTGATGATGCTGGCGCCGGTACTGATGGGCCTGGCGCTGATGCTACGCGGCGGCGCTGCCGGCGCCACCGCCCGCCGGGTTCCGGTGCCGCCGTTCGCCCTGCTGTTCGCGCTGGCCATGGTGGTCAACGGCTTGATCGGGCTGCCGGACGCCCTGCGCCCGGCCCTGGCCAGCCTGGACAATCTCCTGCTCACCCTGGCCATGGCCGGGCTGGGACTGAGCACCCACCTGAGCCTGCTGCGCCAGGCGGGCTGGCGCCCGCTGGCCCTGGGTGCCCTGCTGTGGGCCATGCTGCTGGCCGTGGCCGGCGCCGCCCTGAGCACCGGCCTGATCTAACGCCGACGACGGGCGGCACTGTCCGGGCACCGAACCTCTGCTAGACTCGACGTTTTAGCCCTGGGGGAAGTCTTCCATGCGTTTGCTCTGGCCATTGCTGCTGATCGCCCTGGCCGCGCCCGCCCTGGGCGCTGAATCCCGGGACGAGGGAGCCACCCGGGCGGCGGCGGAGGAAGCCGGCGACGCCGCCCGCCGCGAGCAGGCGGAACTGCGCGACCGCGCCGAGGCCCTGCGCGAACAGCAGGCCACCACCGACGCCCTGCTGGAAAAACAGGAGGCTTACCTGAAAGCCCTGGAACGCCAGGTGGAGGCCCTGAAACAACAGCGGCGGGACGGCGCCTCATGATCCGCGCCCTGTGGCGGTGGCTTACCGGCGCCACCGCGCCGACCGAGCCAACCCCGGCGAGCCGGGCCGCCGAGCCGGCCAGCGCGCCGGCGCCCGCCGATGCCCCCGATGCCCCCGATGTCGACGATGCCGACGATTCACCCGACGCGCCGGCGGCCCTGCCCGGACTGCCCTTCCTGATCCGCCCCTTCGAGCCCGCCGACGGTCCCGCTCTGGTGGCGGTGTTTCAGGCCGCCGTGCACACCACCGCCGCCGACCACTACGACGCCAACCAACGGGCCGCCTGGGCCGCCGGCGCCGACACCCCCGGTTTCCAGGAAGCGCTCGCGGACGGTCTGACCATGGTGGCGGAATGGGATGGCCGGCCCGCCGCCTTCGCGCAATTGGTGGAACGGCGCGTCACCTTCGTCTACGTGCATCCGGAAGCAGCCCGCCTGGGCATCGCCACCCTGCTCTATCATCATCTGGAGGACGAAGCCCGGATACGGGGGCTCGACGAATTGGTGACCGAGGCGAGCCTGGTGGCGCGGGATTTCTTCACCTTCCTCGGGTTCGAGGTGGACGGCGAGGAAAGCGTGCAACGGCGCGGCGTCTCTCTGCCCCGCTGGCGCATGCGCAAGCGCCTGGCCTGAAACTTCGCCGGCCTCCCGCGCGACTCCGCATGTTGCGGGGGGCGGTTGGATCACGCGGTAGGAGCGAAAACGCGATGAACAAAAAAAACCGCCCGGGGGAGGGCGGTATAAGGGGTAAGAATCAGCGCTATGAGTTCTTACACGAGAGGAAATCTCAGAGTTTCACGGTCAGCTTCGCGACCTGCTCACCCTGGTAACGGGCCAGGGACAATTCCTTGGCACTGGGCTGACGGCTGCCGTCCGGCCCGGCCAGGGTACCCGCCCCGTAGGGCGAGGCACCGTGGGTTTCGCTAATATCGTTCTGCTCCTGGCCCGGGTCCGCGTAACCCAGCGGCACCAGGATGAAGCCGTGGTGGGCCAGGGTCAGCCAGGTGGAAATAATGGTGGTTTCCTTGCCGCCACCGGTGCCGGTGGAAGTAAATACGCTGGCCACCTTGCCGGCCAGAGCCCCCTGGGCCCACAGACCGCCGGTCTGATCCCAAAAGGTGCGCATCTGACCGCTCATGTTGCCAAAACGGGTGGGCGTACCGACGATCACGGCGTCGTAATCCTTGAGTTCCTGCGGACTGGCTTCCGGAGCGTTTTGGTCGGTCTTGCCGCCGGCCGCCTTGAACGCGTCCTCGGGCATGGTTTCCGGCACCCGCTTGATGGTCACTTCCACGCCGTCCACGCCACGGGCGCCCTCGGCCACGGCGTCCGCCAGTGACTCGATGTGTCCGTACATGGAGTAATACAGCACCAGAATCCGTTTCATCGCTCTAAGCCTCGTCCATTTCCGAAAGAGATTAGAACTGTACAGATAAAGCTGGTGTGAAGGGACGAGGGTGAGAAGAACGGATTGATCGGATTTTTTTATAGATCCGCCCGCACCAGCCCGGGATCGCCCTCGGCGAACAGATGGCGCAGGGCGGCGTTCTGTACACGCCGACCATGACGTTGCTGCCAGCGACGCGCCCCCGGCAGGTAACGCAGTAGCATATGGCCGACGAAACGCGGCACCAGGGTGGCGAGCGGAAACCAGGGGCCAACGTTGTCCGGCAGGCCGAGCTGACGCATTTTCTCCCGGTTCAGGAAATAGCGGGTGACGCTCAAGTGCCTCCAGTAGGCCCAGCGCCGGCGCGCCCCGGCCCAGCGCGGGAACGATTGCGACAACGGCTCCCGGGACAGAGCCCGGCCCAGTTCCTGGCTGGTCCAGTCCGGGCGGCTCTGGGTCATCATGGCATGGTGCAACAACACGATGCCATCCCGCTCCCGCTCCACCAGCCAGCGTTCGTCCACGCCCATCAGCCAGCCGGCGTATTTCCACAGGTGCATGACCGCCCGGGATTCCCGCGCCGTCACCGGAATCCCCATCTTGCGCAGCCCGCCCAGCATCACCACGCAGAAGCCCAGATAGGTGGCGGCCATATCCACCTGGTTGAGCGGCAGGCCCCAACGGGCATGCTCCCACTCGTCGCGACGATCCAGGTTACGCCGCACCAGCCCATGCACCATGCGCACATGCAGCGTGCCCCGATACCCTTCCCCACCGGCCAACAGGCCGCCCTCCTCGGTGCAATCGATCCACCATTTTCCAGTCTCCGCCACCCGCCGGGCGGTGCCCTGGCTGAGCGCGCCGGTGAGCACCAGGGACTGGTTGAAGCCGGACAGCAAATAGCCGCCCATCAGCGCCAGATCACGCAGCACGTAAGGCGCGGCCATGCCGGTGGATTGAATGAAACGGGCACCTTCGTCCACCAGGGCCGGGTCCAGCCAGGACGGTGCCGCCACCCGGTCCATGAACGCCTTCAACGGGGCCGGACAATCCGGCACCGCCTCCACGCCCTCGCGCACCGCCGTTTCGAACAGGGGGCGCGCCCGGGCCGGGCCATACTCGTACATCCATTCGATCAGGGCATCCATGGCCGGGTCGCCCACCCACAGATCGTCCAGCGCGGTCTGGTATTCCTCGCGGCTGGGCGCCAGTTCCCGGCCCAGAAGACGGCGCAGCCAGGCCGGAGTCGGCGTGGCGGTCTTTTCGAACGGTCGCGCCCGGGTCGGGGCGGATACTGGCACGGAACAGGTGGTCGAGGGGGCCGGTGCGTTCATGGGGCTCTCCTGGTGGCTTTGGCCTGGTGGCTTTGGCGGGCACTTGCTCATGATCGCACCTTAATGCGAATATCTATTCGCGTTCAATTCGCGTTTCGAGGCCCCATGCGTAAACAGCCACGGCAAAAACGTTCCCGGGAAATGGTGAAAGCCCTGGTGGAAGCCACCGGTCAGTGCATCCAGCGCCACGGCCTGGACGACACCACCACGGCGCGTATCGCCGAACAGGCCGGCGTCAGCGTCGGTTCGCTGTACCAGTACTTCGGCGACAAGGACGCCCTGATCGCGGCACTGCTGGACCGCCTCGCCGAGGACATCGCCGCCGGCCTGCGGCGGCTGCCGCTGATGGCGGTCACCGACCTGGGCGAGATGGTGCACCGCTCGATCCGCTTCGGCTTCTCGGTGCTGCGCTCCCGGGACGGGCTCTATCTGGAGCTGGTGCGCAACTGGCATCGGCTGCCCACCAACCGGGTGGTGGACCTGCTGCAGCAGCATTTCATGGAACTGTCGCGGCTGTATTTTCTGCGCCACTATCGGGATTATCCAATCGAGAACCTGGAGGTGCGCGTGTTCATCGTCACCAACAGCGTGCTGTTCACCATGGTGCGCCACGTCAGCCAGGGCGATCTGATCGATGAAGAAGAGCTGGCCCGGGAACTGACGCGCATGGTGGCCGGGTACCTGGGACAACCCCCGCAAGGTGACCCGCCGTGAGCCCGGATCTGGCGCTTACCTACTGCCGCATGATCGCCGACACCCTGGAGACCAATGACGCCGGGCGGACCATTCTGCTCGAAGGCACCGGCATCAACGCGGCCACTCTGGAGCAAGGCGAGGGTTTCATCGACTGGCCCGGTGCACGCCGGCTGATCGCCAATGCCCTGGCCCTGTCGCCACGGCCGGACCTGGCCCTGCGCACTGGCCTGCGCGCCCTGCCCGCCATGCATGGCCCCATGGGCATGGCGGCCATGGCCAGCGCCACCCTGCGCGACGCCATGCTGCTGTTCGCGCGCTTTAACAACACCCGCACCCGGGTGTTCAGCACTCATCTGGAAGAAGACCGGGAGGCCATTACCCTGCGGCTGGATTTCATCGAGCCCCAGGACTACGCGGTGCGCTTTCTCACCGAATCGGCGCTGGCCTCCGCCTTTGCCTGCCATATCGTGCTGCGTGGCCGCCCCATCAAGGACGGCGCCGTGCATTTCAACTATCCGCCGCCGGAGCACGCCGTCCTGTATCGGGAAGCGTTCGCCGGCATCCGGGTGCAATTCGACGCCCCCCGCGTGGCGTTGACCTTGCCTGCTCACTACGGTGACGAGCCGGTGCCCAGCCACGACCGGGATTTGCTGTGGATGGCGGTGCGCCAGTGCGAGGCCCGCCAGGAAGCACTGCGCCGGCACGGCTCGTTCAGCGACCAGGTGCTGGCGCGGCTACGCGCCGAACCGGAACCGGACCTGGTGGCGGTGGCCGGGACGCTGCACGTCAGCCCGCGCACTCTGATCCGCCGGCTCAAGGCCGAGGGCACCCGTTTCCAGGCCCTGCGCGACCGCACCCGGGCGCAACGGGCCGCCGAACTGCTGGGCCTGCCCCACTACACCGTGGCGGCGGTGGCCCGGGAGTTGGGTTATACCGATGTGGCCAGTTTCCGACGCGCCTTCCGGCGCTGGTATGGCACCCACCCCAGCGACTTCCGCCGTTCCTGAACCCGCGCTGTCACTTTTTATCCCCCTGTTGGCAATTTCCGTGTCTGCCCGTCGTCGCCTTCCTGGTAAACACTGTGTGCACGTAACGAGGCGGAGACCCGTGATGTACAGCGACGCGACCGACACCCTGGAAAAACAACGGCTGGCCCGGCTGCGGCTGTCCCCCACCCTGGCCTGGCCCACGGTGGCGATTCTGATCGGCAGCGTGGCCACCATCGCCGCCAGTTGGGTGCTGACCATGAACCATCTCTGGCCGCTGTGGGTGGGCATGGTGGTCAACGGCGTGGCCGGCTACGCCTTGTTCACCCCGGCCCATGAGGCGATTCACCGCTGCGCCGCGCGCAGCCCGAAAATGAACGACTTCCTGCTGGCGGCGGCCACCTTCGTGGCGGTGCCCTTCGGCCGGGGCCGGTTATTCCGGCTGCTGCACATGCGCCATCACCGCTTCGCCAACGAGGAGAACGACCCGGACCACTGGATGGCCCGCAGCCTCTGGACCATGCCGCTGTGGGGCCTGTGGCCCTACTTCTACGTGATCTTTTTCCTGCGTGATCCAAACCGGGTGCCGGGCCTGAAGGTGTCCGAGGTGGTCCGTGAAATGCTGGTGGCCGGCGCCATCATCGCCGCGCTCTGGGTATGGGCGCCGTTCTATATGCTCACGCTGTGGCTGATCCCCACTTACCTGGCGTTCTTTCTCATGTGTCTGGTATTCATGGTGCTGCCCCACTACCCGCACACCGGCCGCCAGGACCAGGACCCGAACCGCACCGCCCTGATGCGCATAGGCCAGGAATGGTGGCTCACGCCGGTGCTGATGTATCAGAACTACCACCTGATGCATCACCTGTACCCGACCATTCCGTTCTACCGCTACGGCAAGGCCTGGAAGGCGCGGGAAGCGCACCACCGGGCGCACTCCGGCGCCATGATCGTCGGCCCCTTCGACCTGGGCCCGCGTACCCGACCGCGGGCATGACTGGTACAGTGGTCGGATTCCATTGCAAGGAACCGACCATGGCCAACCAAACCGACGCCCCCCAGCAGTTGGCGGTGTTGATCGACGCCGACAACGCAGCGCCGGCGATTGTCGAGGGGCTGTTCGAGGAAATCGCCAAGTACGGCACCGCCACCGTGAAACGCATCTACGGCGACTGGACCAAGCCCAACCTGGGCGGCTGGAAGCAGGTGCTGCTGGATTACTCGATTCAGCCGGTGCAGCAGTTCGCCTACACCACCGGCAAGAACGCCACCGACAGCTCGCTGATCATCGACGCCATGGATCTGCTTTATACCCGGGCACTGGATGGCTTCTGCCTGGTCAGCAGCGACAGCGACTTCACCCGCCTGGCGGCGCGGCTGCGGGAAGGCGGGCTGATCGTCTATGGCTTCGGCGAGCGCAAAACGCCGAAGCCCCTGGTGGCCGCCTGTGACAAGTTCATCTATACGGAAATCCTGCGCGCCGACCACGACGGCGGCGAAGCCGCCGGTAGCGACGGCAAGCCCGCCGGCAAGGAACAGGCCGCCACCGGCGGCAATCAGGAAAAACCGCCGCTGAAACTGATCACCCGGGTGATCGACGATATCGCCGACGAGGAAGACTGGGTGCACCTGGGCGCGCTTGGGCAGAACATCAACAAGCGCCGACCGGAGTTCGACACACGGTTGTATGGCTTCAAGAAGCTTAGCGACCTGCTGCGCGCCTACCCGAAGCAGTTCGAGGTAGCGCCGGTGGGCGGCGGCAACAACGCCCTGAGGGTCAAAAACGTGCGCAAAAGCGGCGGCAAGAGCGGTTAGCGGCAGGCGCCGGCGTGCCGGCGCCCGACCGGTTCAGTCCCGCGGGGGGCGGCGCATTTTGCAGGTGGTGGGCATGGCCACGTCCTCGGCGGGAATCAGCGCCACCTTGGCGAAATTGTAATCGGTGCCTTCGGCGCCATAGGGCATGTCGCCCTTCATCACCGACAGCACCATCGGTTGCTGAATCTGGTGGTCATCCTTACGCATGGTGTAGGTACCCGTATCCATGTCCACGGACAGGCCCTCCATGGCGAAAGCGATGTCCACCGGGTCCACGCTGCCGGTCTCATCGGCGGCTTTCTTGAGCATCTCCATCATCGTGGTCAGACGCGGGTAGAACAGGAAATAATCCCAATCGGTTTGCTGGTACATATCCTTCTGGCGCTGGCCGATTTCCGGGTCCTCGGTATCGCCGTAATAGGCGTAGATTTCATAGATCCTGTCCACGCCGCGATCGCCGACCTGGGTCACGGTGCCTGGGCTGCCCGCGTAATAGGTCAGGAACGGCGCGTCGATGCCGAAGTCCGCCAGCGTCTTGGCCAGCAACACCATGTCCTGCCCCCAGTTACCACTGATGATCGCGTCCGCGCCGGAGGCCTTGATCTTGGAGGCGTAGGGAGTGAAATCCTTGACCTTGGCCAGCGGATGGAAATCGTTGCCGACGATTTCAATGTCGGGGCGCTTTTCCTTGAGCATTTCGCGGGCCATGGACGACACCGAATGACCAAAACTGTAGTCCTGGTTGATCAGATACACCTTCTTGATGTCCTTCTGATCCTTGATCCAGTTGGTCAGGGCATTCATCTTCATGTCGGAGCCGGCATCGAAGCGGAAATGCCAGAACGAACAGCGTTCGTTGGTGAGCACCGGGTCCACCGCGCCATGATTCAGATACAGCATCTCCTCGCCGGGATTGCGGCGGTTGTGTTTATCGATCGCCGAGATCAGCGCCGACCCCACCGATGAGCCGTTGCCCTGCACGATATAACGGATGCCGTCGTCCGCCGCCTTTTGCAACTGCACCAGGCTTTCCTGGGGGCTGACCTTGTTATCCAAACCGACAATGCGGAACGGATGGCCATCCATGCCGCCTTCGGCGTTAAGACGTTCCGCCTCGAACTTCATATGCGCCACCAGCGGCAGCCCCACGCCGGCCATCGGCCCGGTCAGCGGATCGATAATGGCGATGGTGACCGGTTCCTTGTCGGCGGGCGCGGCGTGACCTGGAGCGATAAACAAAAACGAAAGGAAAATAGCGGTGACCGTGGCTTTCCACGGTGTTTTCTCTGCGAACATGGCTCTCTCCCGAGTTGTTATATTATTGATCGAAACCACATACCCTGGAGTATGTGCACAGGAGAAACGCCGTGTCCAGTAGGGAGATCACGGCTGAAACGCAACGCCGCGGTGGGCCTAACGCACCAGCCAGAGACTCAGAGCGGGAATATAGGTGATCGCCAGCAGTGCCACGATCAGCACCAGCATGAACGGAATGGTGGCGGCGAACAGCTCGGTGATCGACTTGCGGAACCGGTAACTGGCGATGAAGAGGTTCATGCCCACCGGTGGCGTGATGTAGCCGATCTGCATGTTGGCCACGAAGATAATGCCCAGGTGCATCGGATCGATGCCATAGCGCAGCGCCACCGGCAGGATCAGCGGCACCATGATCACCAGGGCGGCGAAAATATCCAGCATGGCGCCGAGCACCAGCAACAGAATGTTCAGCAGAATCAGGAAGGCGATCTTGCCATGCACATGGGTCTGGATGAACTGGAACAGTTGCTCGGGCACCTCGGCGTACACCAGGTAATCGGCGAACGCCTGGGCCACCGCCAGAATCAGCAGGATGCCACCCACCATCACCATGGCTTCGCGGGTAATGCCCGGCAGCCGCCGCAGGGGAATCTCCCGGTACAGCCACACTTCCGCGATCAGCACGTAAAGCGCGGTCACCGCCGCCGCCTCGCTGACCACCAATACGCCGGAAAACACGCCGCCCAGCACCACCAGTGGCAACGGCAGTTCCCAGCGCGCGTCCCATAGGGCGGCACGCAGTTCCCGGCCACTGAACGCCTGGCGCGGCACCGCGGTGGCGCCCCCGGCGTCGCCGGCCCGGGTCGCCCACAGGCAATACAGGTACAGCAGCACCACCATCAGCAACGCCGGACCCACGCCGGCCAGATAAAGATCGACGATCTCCACCGGCGGCATGGCCAGTTGCTGGGAGAGCTGCTGGGCGATGATGCCGTAGATCAGCAGCGGCACCGAGGGCACCAGCAACAGCCCCAGGCTGCCGGAGGAAGTCACCAGCCCCAGGCTGAAGCGTTGCGGGTAGCCGGCCTTCACCAGCGCCGGCAGCAGCAAGGCGCCCAGCGCCACGATGGTCACCCCGGAGCCACCGGTAAGAGCGGTGAAGAAGGCGCAGGCGATCAGCGCCACGAACGCCATGCCGCCGGGCATCCAGCCAAACGCCGCCTGGCTGAGACGCATCAATCGATCGGCGGTGCGGGATTCGCTGAGCAGAAAGCCAGCGAAGGTGAACAGCGGCAGCGCCATCAGTACCACCGAATCCGCCAGCTGATAGATATCGATGTGCAGCACCGCCAGCGGCGAGCCCAGCGCATAAAAACCGAGAGCGGCGGCGCCCAGCAGCACCGCGAACAGGGGCGCGCCGAGCAGCGCCAGCAAAATCAGGATCAGGGCACCGGCCAGGATCATGCCACCGGCTCCCGCATGCGCGGCCGGCGGCCCACCAGGCCCAGGCCGAACAGAATCAGATAACGCAGCGCCATCACCGAGAAGCCGAGGGGAATCACCGCCTGCAGCAACCAGCTGGGGATGCCGGCGAAGGCGGCGCCGCCGAACTGGCGTTCCTCGATCACGAAGCCCAGGCCATACCAGGCGGTGAGCAGGCAGATGCCGGCGGTGAACAGATCCACCAGGCCGGTGATCCAGGGCAGCAGACGCTCGGGCAGGAAGTTGGCGGCCAGGTCGATGCGGATGTGTTCATCCTTGCGCGACGCGATCATGGCGCCCAGCAGGCCAATCCACAAAACCGCGTTGCGCAGCAGTGGATCGGCCCACACCAGGCTGGTGCCGACCAGATTGCGCAGCACGATCTGCGCCACCGCCAGGGCCACCATCATCAGCACCACGAAGACAATCAGGCCGTCCTCGAAACGGTGAATCCAGCCCAGCAGGCGTCGCATCAGGAGCCGCTGTTCCGGTAGGCCTCGAGAATGGCGTGCAGCCGGTCAAGCATGTCCTGGCTGAGCTGGCCGTCCCGCACCAGCTTTTGCGTGGCCTTGTCGGCGTAGCGCTTCCACTCCGCGCGTTGCTCGTCATCGGGCGACACCAGCTCCAGCCCCTGGTTGCGCACCGCCTTGAAGGCGGCCTTGTTCTGCTCGCGGCTATCCTTGTCGATGCCTTCGAAGGCACCTTCCAACACCCGGCGCACGACCTTCTGATCGGCCTCGGAGAGCCGCTCGAAGTGGCGCTTCTGAATCGCCAGCAAGCCATAGGTGTAAAGCAGCGGCAGGTCGGTGATGTAGTTGACCCGGGAGTACCACTGCAGGGTCAGAGCCGCCACCGGCGGCGCCGCGTAGGCATCGATGGCACCGGTTTGCAAGGAGGTGAGCACGCTGCCGATATTCAGCACGATGGGCGACAAATCCAGCGTGGCGGCGGCGTTGGCCGAGGCGCTGTCGCCGGACGGCAGCCACAGTTTCTGGGCACGCAGGTCGTCCAGGCCACGCACCGGCTTGTCGGACATGATGTAGGCGAAACCACCGTCCACCAGCCCGAAGCTGACCCAGCCGTTGTCCTCCAGCCCCTGCTTGATCAGCGGGTCCAGCTTCTCGCGGGCGGCATCCACCTCGGCGTAATTGTTGAACGTCAGCGGCACATTGAGGATCTGGCTGTCCCGGTAGTAACGGGCGAAAGCACCGCCCTGGGCCATCTGTCCGTGCAACTGGCCAACGCGGATCTTGCGCTGCACCGCCTGGTCATCGCCCATCACGCCACCGGGGTAGATTTTCAGCGATACCCGGCCATCGGTTTCCTGCTCAATGGTGTCACCGGCCTGCTTGAGCGCCTTGACCACGGCGGTGCCGTCCGGATACAGCGTGGAAATTTTCAGGGTAGTGGCGAAGGCCAGCATCGGCATCAGAGCCAGCAGGGCCACGGCGGTTCTCAACATCATTGTCTCCTAGAAATACTCGTCGGCGCTGTCCAGCAGCCGACGCGCCTCGCGCTTGGCGTAGGCATTCTGCAAGGTGAGGTCGGCCACGTCCACGTCGGCGTCCAGCACCTGGCGCAGTTGCCGGTCGTGCAGTTCGCGGTCGAATACCAGGCGCGCGTAGTGCTCGGCGTAGAACACCCGGGCCAGCAGGTTGTCGCCGTCGGACAACGCAATGGCACGCAGGAAGTGCTCGCGGGCCTGCTCCGGCTGACCGCCCAGGGTGGCTGGCAGCAGGCTGTTGAGCACCCCCAGGTACATGTGTGCCTGGCCGTGCTGATAGCCTTCGTCCAGGACCACCACCCGCTCCATGAGCAGGCGCACCCGGGACAGCTCGGCCACCGCGTTCCAATCGTCGGAGTGGGTCTGGATGTAGCCGGCCCAGGCGGCGCCCAGGGTGAACAGCGCCGGCACGTCTCCCTTGTCGGCCCCGGCTACCAGGGTCTCCAGCGCCGGCACGTCCATCTCCCGGGCCCGGCAGTAGGCGTGATCGTGGGCGCAAGCGGCGCGCAGACCATAGTCCAGGGCCTTGGCATTGAGGCGGGCGGCCCGTCGCGGATCGTCCACGAACAGACCGGCGTAGGCACCGTAGAGGTCGGCGCCGGTGGCGAGCAGGGATTCACGCTCCGGCCAGTTGACGATCAGGCCGTCGATCATCAGCAGATAACTGGGCAGACCCGCTTCCACCGTGGCCAGATCGCCGTTCTGGCGCACACCCTGACCCAGACTGTCGCCGACCCGGGCCAGGCCACAGCCCTGCAGAGCAAGGGTCAGGCCAGCCAGCGCCGCGATGGCAATTGTCCGTTGCTTCAAACCTCTCTCCATTCGTTGCGCGCCCTGTCGCGGCTTCAGCCGCGACCCCACGTCAGCGGCGATAATAGCGCATGCGACGGTACAAACCGACCAGCACGCCGAGCGCGCCGCCACTGAGCAAACCGGTCAGGTGGGCGGTGTTGGCGACCACGCCGGACAGGCCCACGTAGCAGATCACCAGCCAGACCAGCATCAATACCACAATCTCCTTGCGCAATTGATACCCGGCCGCCGGATTGACCTTGCCATACAGCCACAGATAGCCCAGCAGGCCATACACCACACCGGACAGACCACCAAAACGCGGGCCCGTATCGAGGTACTGCGCGAAGTTGGAAATCGCCGCCACCACCAGGGTGATGGCCAGCAGTTGAAGGCTGGACTGGAAACGCTCGATCAGGCGCCCCAGGTCGCACCACCACAGCAGGTTGAAGATGATGTGCAACACCGAGAAGTGCAGCAGCATGGGCGTCAGCAGCCGCCAGGGCTGGGCCGCCAGCCCCTGCACCGTGTCCGGGAACATCAGCGCTTCGTAGAGCCCCGGCCCGATCACATAGGGAGAAAGAAAGATCAGCACGCAGGCAATCAGCCCGGTGCGGGTCACCGGCCCCAGGCTGGCGAACCAGCCACCGGAGAACACCCGCTCCCGGGGCAGCCCGGTGACCGGTTCGCTGGCCTGCCAGGCGTCATCCTGCCACTTGCCGGCCAGCGGGTTATTAAGAAACTCACGGGCCAGTTCCCGGGCCTCGTCCTGGCGGGCGGCGTCGAGGAGAAACAGGGTGTAGTGCCCGTCCCGTTCCTCGGTGCGCGTGTCGATGCCGCGCCGCGCCAACAGGTCGGCCAGACGTTTAGCCAGGGAGGCGTTATTGATACGGACCAGTTCCCGCATGGGTTTCCTCGTTGTGAATCGCGGCTCCAGCCGCTCCTACGGGTTGGGTACGGCGCGCGGAGGGAATGCCTTCGGTCGCGACGCTCACTCAAGCTCCTCGGCCAGCGCGTCCACCCGCTCCCAGAAGCAAGGCCACTGCCCGCCGCAGCTTAGCAGTATTTTCTGGAAGTCCCCCACCAGGCCGTAATAATCATGGACTCCGTTAAGGCGGGCATTGTTCAGCGTGCCCTCGAAGAACCCGCCGTAGGCGTCCAGGCCCGGCACCGCCTCGGCACGGGCACGGAAGGCGCGGCGCAATTCCTCGATCAGGGCCGCCTTGCGTGCCGCCATGGTGTCCGGGGGCAGCTCCCCGGCGTACAGGGCGGCCAGTTTATCGCGGGTATCACCCACCAGATCCAGGAACGCATCCCTGGCACGGTCCCGGCGCCGCCAGCGGTCCAGATCCACGGTCAGGTCATGGTGGGCCAGATAACGCAGAGTGCCCTCCCTGGCCACCATGGTGGCCAGGGATTCGTTGAAGCGGGTATGGTCGGCGATGTACAGGCGCCGGTGTACCAGTTCGTGGAGCAGCAGTTCCACCAGCGCCGGACCGGAGCGATTGATCATGGGCGTGGTCAGAGGATCGTCGAACCAGCCCAGGGTGGAATAGGCGATGGCGCCGCCCACATAGGTATCCCACCCCTCGCCGGCCAGTTTGTCGGCTTCCTCGCGGGCCGCCTGTTCCTGAAAATAACCGCGATAGCTGAGGCACCCGACGAACGGAAAGCACCAGGTCTTCGGCTCGAAGGAAAAACGCGGCGCCGCCATCACGTTCCACACCACCGCATCGCGATCCAGGTGAACATAGCCGCGGTACACCCCATCGGCGGGCAGTGCCATGTCGCGGTCGGCGAAGCGCAATACGTCCTCGGCCAGGATCAGTTGTTGGCGCACCGGAGCCGGCGTGTCCGGATCGGCCACCACCCGCTCCACCGGCTCGCGCTGATGCATCAGGCTGAAATGCCCCTTCACCGCCTGGCCGTAGTAGCCAAGCTGGCAACCGGATAAAAGCAGATACAAGATGCAGGCTACAGGGTACAGCGTGAGGCGCCTGCCGGCATGACGGAGAGCAGCGCCCCCCGCGCTGCCGGCCCCGCGAGCGCGGGCACGGCTTTTGGCGCGGCACGGCACGATACCCGCTGTATCCTTTATCCTGAATCCTGTCTCCATCTTTACGCCCGGGACATGAATTTCCGTTCCGCGGTATTGATGCGCACCTTCTCGCCTTCCTGCAGGTACTCCGGCACCTGCACCACCAGGCCGGTTTCCAGGGTGGCGGGCTTGGTGCGGGCGCTGGCCGAGGCCGCCTTCATGGCCGGCGCCGTTTCGGTGATGGTGAGCACCACCGAGGCGGGCAGCTCCAGGCCGATGACCGTTTCACCCACGCGCAGGGCCAGCAGGCCGTCGCCATCCTCGGTGATGAAGGCCAGTTCGTCGGCGATGTCGTCACCCTTGATCGGGTACTGGGAGAAATCCTCATCGTCCATGAACACATAGTCGTCGCCGTCGAGGTAGGAGAAATGCACCGGTCGGCGCACCAGCGACACCGTGGGGACATCGTCGTCGCCTTTGAAGCGCTCTTCGAATTTGGAGCCACCGCCTACCTGTTGCGCGCGTACCCGGTAGAGGGTGGCGGCGCCCCGGGCGGAGGGGGATTGGACATCGATCTGGCGGATCACGAACAGGCCGCCGTTGTGCTCGATCACATCGGCTTTCTTCAAGTCACTGGCTCGGGTCACGGGCCTTCCTCATGGTGGACGAAACGGGGCTCATGGTAGCAAAAAAACGGTTCGTCGCGATTCGGGCGTGGCGCGGGTTTCAACCGAGGCCGGCGATGATCTGTTCGCGGGCCAGGCGGGCCCGTTCGCGGGGTTCGGCGGCGGGCACCGGCGGGCCGAAGGTGAGGTCCACGACGATGCGTTCGCGGCCCAGCAGGCGCCACAGATGGTGGTGCAGTTCATCATCGTCGATGAAGGCCAGGGCCGGGTCCGCCCGCCCGACGGCGTCCCGGTAACGCAGCGCCACCGTCTGCACCGGCATGCCCTCGGCGGCGGCGAACAGCTGGGGGAAGAAACGACGCACGCTTGCGCCGTCCGTGGTGGTGCCTTCCGGGAACACCAGGATGGCGCGCCCAAGGCCAAGGTGCTCGCGGATTTCCCCGGCCTTGAGCCGGGATTCACCGGCGCCGCGACGAATGAACAGGGTGCCCACGGAACGCGCCAGCCAGCCGATCACCGGCCACCGCGCCACCTCCGCCTTGGACAGAAAGTGGCAGGGCCGGGCCGCCGCGATCACCGGGATATCCAGCCAGGAGACGTGGTTGGCCACCAGGAACAGCGGGCCACCACGCAGCGCCCCATGGACGCGCAGTTCGACGCCCATGATCGCCAGCAAGCGCAGGCACCAGCGCTGCTTGGCAAGCAGGATCTCCGGTCGATGAGGGTCGCGGGCGGCGCGCCGCCAGGCCGCCTCCACCACCCCGGCGATCAGATGGCCGACAATGCGTACGGCCCGCCACAGACGGCGGGCCAGTATCAGCGGGCGGCCTTGCGCCGCGCCCTCCAGGGACCAGTCCCGTTCGTTCATACCATCGCGACCGCGCGCTCCGCCACCCCGGCCTGGCCGGTCTGCAGAAAGTGCTGCACATAGCGGGCCGGCAGGCGGTCCACCTCCATCAGGATGAAGTAATCCAGGCAATTGAATGCCGGGTCCCAGCATGGCTCGCCACACACCCGGGCGCCCATGCGCAAATATGCCTTCAGTAGCGGCGGCATCCTAACCTTGGCGGCCACCGCGTCGCCGGGCATCGGCGCCAGCCGGCAGCGGGGTGTGACCCGCAACCCGGCGGGCGCCAGATGGTCCTCGCGAATACGCTGGTCAATGGCCGCCACGTTGTAGTCCTCGCCGAGGGCAATGCTGGCGCAGCCGATCAGATAGCGCACCTCGTTCTCGAGCATGTAGCGGGCCAACCGGGCCCACAGTACCGTGATCACGGCCCCGCCGCGATGGTCCGGGTGAATGCAGGTGCGACCGATTTCCGCCACGCCGCCAGAGAGCGTGTCCACCAACGGCATGTGGAACTCACTGGCGGAATAGAAACCGCCGGTGCGCGCCACCCGGTCACCGGGTAGCACGCGGGTGTAACCGACCAGCTCGCCGGTGCGGTTGTCACGCACCACCAGGTGCAGGCAATGGCGGTCGAAACGGTCCCGGTCCAGGCCGAAGGGGGCGCTGAAACTGGCGCCGTACTCCTGGGAAAAAATCCGGTAACGCAACCGTTGCACCTTGAGGATCTCCCGCCGCGACCGGGTAAAGTAGGCACTGAAGCGACTGCCCTCCTCCGCGTCCCTGGGCCGGTTTCTGGGTCGGAACGGCGGACGCAGGGCTTTGATCCTTCCAGCGGCTTGCGCAAGCATAACGGGCTCCCAACATTATTTTCCGGCCAGTCTGGGAGCCGCCGGTTGCCGCGCGGTGACAAAAACATGACCATCCCGCGACAGCCTGGGAGCCTTTGGAAGCACCTCGCGCCTCCGGGCTTACGGGCGGGCCCACGATCAGGACGCCCTTTTGGGAAGGAATAAAAATGAGAGATGAAGCCGCGGCGGAGCCGCGCTACCCGCAACCGGTCAGAATGCAGCCCGGCGAAACCCGCTACTGGTGCGCCTGCGGGCACAGCGACGCGGCGCCCTTCTGCACCGATGAGCGCTGCCCGGCAAGCGACCGGGTGCCTTACAGTGCCACCAAGGAAGAGATCGTGCTGTTTTGCGGGTGTGGCGCCACCAGCCGCCCGCCCCATTGCGACGGCGCCCATGTCGGCCTGAAAAAAAGAACGCCCTGGTGGCGGCGCTGGCGTTAAACCAGCTCTGAGTAACGCTTTAAAACCGATTAAAATCCATATCCGGAACGGGCCGGACAACCGGCTTTCCCTTTATGTTCAAACCTGAATGGGTTGTATTTCACCCGGTAGGGTGTGTCGATGTTAGTCGCGGCGGCGGCGTGGCCGCCCGCGGCCCCGGTTACTGACACGATGGCCGGTCAGGGCTTCCACCTCATCGGTGAAGCCGGGGTCGCCGGTGAGCTGATTGCGCTCCACGGCATCGTGAATCAAAGCCGTTTCCGAAGCCTTGGGAGTCTGTTGCGCGTAACGTTCATAGATAATACGGCGATGCAGCTCATCGTCCGCCAGAGCCAGGTAATCCGGGTCCAGATCCAGAATCGGCTTGGCACCCCGCTGCATGCGCTCCGAGTAGCTGCTCCAGGGATACCACTCCACGCTCCGGGCCCTGCCTAGACGCACCGGCAGTTGCTCCAGATACCGATCACAGGCCAACAGCCAGCTCGGTTGAACCGGGCTGGAACGATAACGGCTTTCCCACAGGGTGCCGCGCCGCTCCTCACGCCGGTTGCGATGCCGGGTCATGCGGGCCGCCAGTGATTTCATGAAACTCCCAAGAGCCCCTTCGTCGGGCCCGGGATTAATCAGCAAGTGAACTTCTTCGGGCAACAAACACCATGCGTAAACATCAACCCCGAAACTATGTTTTAGTTCTTTTACGTCCGCCAGATATTTAAGGTAGTCCTCTTCTTCCTTGAATACAGCCTGGCGATTATGGCCCCGGTGAAGTATATGGTGGGGGTAACCCGGAAGAACAACGCGCCTCTTCCTCGGCATGCTATCCCTCTAATAACGCTTTATTATTGGACGATAGTCTAGCCGCAAAACCCTGCGAAATAAATTAGTTACAGCACTTTTAAAATATGTCCGTCCCCTTTTTCTGATTAACATGTTGCTCACGCAAAAAGGGGACGTAACTAATATCTAATAAACCTTCTTTTAATCACCAAATCTGATACCGAGGCCATTGACTCGCCACAATGTGTACATGTGTTTATTTTTCTTCCAGGGTTTGCTGAAAGAACCGCAGTACCCGTCGCCAGCTATCCTCGGCGGCGTTCGGCTCATGGTAGGCGCGAAGGGGGCTGTAGCCGGACAGGCGCTTGAAAACAAAGGTCTGGTGATCATTCATGAAGGAGTGGCCCGCGTCGGGATAGGTTTTGACATCGTGGGGCACACCCAGCTCGGAGAGGTGCCGGGCCAGGCGTTCACCGTGCCCGCCATAAACCAGATCCTGTTTCCCCCAACCGCCCACCACTGGGCAGATGCCGGTCAATGCCGTGGCCTTGCGCGGCACGCCACCGTAGAACGGCGCCACCACCCGGAGGCCACCCCGGGCGGCGTAAAGCAGCGCGAAGCGTCCGCCCATGCAGAACCCCATCATCGCAACCTTGGTCACCGGCTGTTGGTCCTGCTCCAGCAGCCAGAGGCGGCAGGCCTCAAGCTGCTCGAAGGCCGCGCCGTGACCGAGTTCGTGGTCACGAAGGGTGCGAACCACGCACAGTGAGCGGGCCCCGGCGCGATCGTAGAGATCCGGCGCCAGCACCGGGTAGCCGTTATCCGCCAGACGCCGGGCAATGCGCGCCTGGTCGTCGCTGAAACCGAAGATATCGTGGATCACGATCACCGCAGCATTCAGCCCGTTAGGCTGTTGGGGCACAAACCAGCGGGCACGCATGCGGTGGCCATCCGGCAGGGTGACGTGGGTCAGGTGAGGGTCCTTGGCGTTCATGGTCGCTCCTTGAGTGGTGTTTTTTTCACCAGCCTACCGCAACCCCATGGTTCTGCCAGCGCGCCGCCGCCGATTGGCCCGGCCGACCGAATCCGGCACGATGCCCCGTTTTCTTTCCGCCTTTTATGGAGGACCCGAATGTATTCCTTTTCGTCCGCCCTGCCGGCGCTGTTCGGCGGCCTGTTCCAATGGGACGCGGCGGTGGCCGCCCAATTCGGTTATTTGTTGATGGCGGTGCCCGGCGTGCTGCTGGGCGCCCTGGTGGGCCTGTTGCCGGGCTGGTTGCTGGGACGCGGGCCGGCCCGGCGACCGGCGGTGGCCGCCGCTCTGGCGATGGTGCCCTGGCGGACGCTGCTGATCGGCTGGCTGGTGGCTCTGCCGGTGTTCGGTCTGGCGCTGCTGGGCATCGGCGAGAAAGCCACCGCCTGGCTGATGCCGCAGGCGGGGTTCACCGCCGGCCTGTGGCTCACCGCCAGCGGCGCCACCCGTGCCGGCGGGCCGCGTAGCCTGCCGTTAAGCGCGGTGCGTGCCGGCCGCACCGCCTTGATGGTAATCAGCGGGTTGATCATGGCCAACGCCGTGGTCGGCGCTGGCGGTCTCGGCAGGCCCTGGCTGGAGGGCATGCAGACGCTGGAGATCGAGCAGACCCTGCGCGCCACCGGCCAGCACTTCTCCGTCCTACTGGTGGTGGACTGGGTGCTGGCCGTGCCGCAGGCGCTGCTGGTCTGGTTCGCGGCGCGACGGAATCCTTGATTCGTGGCCGGCGGGCCTTGATCGATCGCGCCTCAAGCCGCTCCCGCCGCCGCCCGATACACGCGGCAGGGGCGGCTTCAGCCGCGATACTCAGCCGGTGTTGCGCATGCCGGCGGCGATGCCGGCGATGGTCACCATGAGGGCGCTTTCCAGGGTGTCGTCTCCGTCGCGGTCACGCAGACGGGCCATCAGCTCCGCTTGCAACAGATGCAGTGGGTCGGTGTAGGGGTCACGCACGCGGATCGACCAGCGCATCACCGGGTTGTTGACCAACAGGTCGTCGCGGCCGGTGAGCCGGTGCAGGGCGTCCACGCTGGCGGCCAGGCGCTGGCGCAGGGTATCGCCCAGACGCTTGAGGTCCGGGTCGTCGGTGAGGCGCTCCTCGTACCAGGCGGCCACCCGCGGATCGGCTTTGGCGAGCACCATCTCCAGCATGTCGATGACGCCCTGGAAGAACGGCCATTGCTCGGCCATGGCCCGCACCGTGGCGGTTTCCTCCGGGCTGTCCAGGGCCGCTTCCAGGGCGGCGCCGGTACCCAGCCAGGCGGGCAGCATCAGGCGGATCTGGGTCCAGGCGAACACCCAGGGGATGGCGCGCAGGGTTTCCACGCCACCGCCGGGTTTGCGGCGCGCCGGACGGCTGCCCAGAGCGAGCCGGCTGAGTTCGGTTTCCGGGGTAACGGTGCGCAGGTAGCCGACCAGAGCCGGGTCGTCCCGCACCACCTGGCGGTAGCCGTCCACGGACACATCGGTAAGCGCTTGCATACGTTCGCGCCAGGCATCCTCGGGCTCACCGGGCGGCAGCAGCGTGGCCTCCAGGGTGGCGGCCAGGTACTGCTCCAGGTTGTAGGCGGCCACCGAGGGACGACCGTACTTGAAGCGGATCACCTCACCCTGCTCGGTAACACGGATGCGCCCGGCCACCGAGCCTGGCGGCTGCGACAGCAGCGCCATACGGGTCGGTGAGCCCCCCCGGGAGATGGAGCCGCCCCGACCGTGGAACAGGGTCAGCGGCACGCCATGGTCACGGAACAGGCCGGTGAGTTTTTCCTGGGCGCGGAACTGGGCCCAGGCGGCGCCCAGGAAACCGGCGTCCTTGGCGGAATCGGAGTAGCCGATCATCACTTCCTGACCGTCCACCACCCGCTGTTTATAGAGCGGGATGCCGAGCAGGGCGGTCACGGTGTCGCCGGCATTGTCCAGGTCGTCCAGGGTTTCGAACAAGGGCACCACGCGCATCGGGTGGCGCACTCCGGCAATCTTCTGCAGCAGCATTACCGCCAGCACATCGGACGGCCCCCGGGCCATGGAAATCACATAGGCGCCCAGGCCTTCCGGGCCCTGCTCGGCGATCACCTTGCAGGTGTCCAGCACCTCGCGCACGTCGCCGTCGCACAGATCGGAGCGGTAGAACGCCTCGTCGATCAACGGGCGACGGCTTTCCAGTTCGCTGAGCAGGAAGGCCTGCTTCTGATCCTCGTCCCAGTCGCCGTAGCCGCCCAGGCCCAGATAGCGGGTGATGGCATCCAGAGCGGCGGTGTGGCGGGTGGATTCCTGGCGGATGTCCAGACACAGCAGCGTGATACCGAAGCAGTTGAGGCGGCGCAGGGTATCCTTGAGCTCACCGTCGGCGATGGCCGCCAGACCCACGGCACGCAGGGAACGATCGATGAGCAGCAGCTCGTCAAGCAACTGCCGGCCCTCGATGAAGCCCTCGCCGTCGGGTACCGGGCTCCCCTCCACCAGGGCCTCCATACGCCGGCGGGTGATCTTGAGGCGGTCGCGCACATCGCGCAGCACCACCCGGTAGGGTTCATGGCTGGGGCCGGTGCGGGCCAGCAACTCCTCGCTGGCGCGGTGCATGGACAAATCCGCGAGCAGGTTTTCCACGTCGCGCAGATACAGGTCGGCGGCCATCCAGCGGGCCAGCAGCAGCACTTCCCGGGTCACCGAGGCGGTGACATTGGGATTGCCGTCCCGGTCACCGCCCATCCAGGAGGCGAAGCGCATCGGCACCCAGGCGGATGGCGGCGCGTCCAGACCGGCCACCGCCAGCTCCGCTTCCACGTCACGCATGGCGCGCGGTACCGCCCGCCACAGGGACTGCTCGATCACCGCGAAACCCCACTTGGCTTCGTCCACCGGGGTGGGCCGCTCGCGGCGGATTTCGTCGGTGCTCCAGGCGGACAGGATCAGTTCGCGCAGGCGCTGGCGCAGGCCATGCTCTTCCTCGGTGGTGAGGTCCGGCCGGTCCCGTTCGGCGAGCAGGTCCGCCATCTGATCGTATTTGCGGATCAGGGTGCGCCGGGTCACCTCGGTGGGGTGGGCGGTGAGCACCAGTTCCACGGACAGCGGCGCCAGGGTTTCCTGGATGCGCTCCGGGGAAACACCCTGTTTTTTCAGCTCCGCCAGCACCTGACGCAGGCCCTGGTCGGTGTCCGGGTCGCCGGGGTAACGTTCGTGGCGCCGGTGCAGGCGCTCGCGGTGATGCTGCTCGGCGATGTTGGCCAGGTTGAGGAACTGACTGAAGGCGCGCGCCACTTCCAGCAGGGTGGCGTCGTCCAGGGGCCCGAGCAGTTCGCGCAGGCGCGTCAGTTCCACCTCACCCTGGGAGCGGCTTTCCACCGCCGCCTGGCGAATCGTTTCCACGGTGTCGAACAACCGCTCGCCGGCTTGCTCGCGCAGCACCGCGCCCAGTTCCTCGCCCAGCAGGCGAACGTCATCGCGCAATGGCGCGTGTGGGTCCTGATCCATAGTCACTCTCTATGAAGCGCTTCGATGAAGCGCTTTTTTACAACAAGGGTCCACCGGATATCTTTATTCCATGGCGGGGCTGACGCAACATAGCGCGGATCGGATCGAGGAAACAGCTTCATGGAAACCCCAAGCCGCATGTCCACGGAACAGGGCGTGATCATCCTTCAATATGTCGCCAGAGCACTGTTCGCCGTTCTCGCGGTGATCTACTTCAATCATTCCGACGGCTTCTTTTTCGCCCTGCCGGCGGTGACGCCCTGGGTGCTGGCCGGCAGTTATCTGGGGCTGCAGCTGCTGTTCCTGCTGGCACGCGTCCCCCATGCCACCCTGCTCGCCTCCGGGCTGGATGTGGTGATCCTGGGCGTGGTGATTCTGATCGACGCCGGTCAGCCACCGCCGACCATGGCGCTGTTGTTTCTGGCGGTGCTCAGCAACGGGCTGCTGTACGGGCTGCGACGTTTCCTGATCATGCTGGCCGCCGCCGAGGTGGTGCTGGCCATCGTCATGCCGATCCGTCTGGGCTATGGGGATGACAGCGGCGCGCTGCTCAACCCGGCGGCCTCCGCCAGCCTGTTTCTGCTGGCGGCGCTCACCGTGTGCATGCTGTATTTCGGCCTGATGATCTGGCGCAATCAGGTACTGGCCCGGCAGTCGGTGGAGAATGCCTGGCGTGATCCGCAGACCGGCTTCATCAGCCGCGCCGCCCTGTCCAGCACCGCCGGCTGGTTGATTCCCCTGCACGATCGGCTGTCCTCGCCGCTGACTCTGGTGCTGGTGCACGACGACGACCTCAACGCCCTGGCGGACGCGGTGGCCCAACGGCTGCGGCGCAGCGATATCGTCGCCCGCTACGATGAGGAGCACCTGGCCCTGCTGCTGCCGTGTACCGCCACCGGCGCCGCCGAGCAGTTGCTCGCCGACCTGCGCGGTTCGCGGCCCGGGCTGCGCGCCGCCCTGCTCACCCTGCACAGTGCCAACGCCGCCCTGGAGCAGGTGCTGCACCACCTGCAGACCGCGATGCCGCGCACCCGGCCGGACGACGGGCACTGGCTGGCTCACGCCACGCCCCTGGCCTGATGGTGAAGGCCTTAACCAAACGGTAACGGTTTCCTCACTTTTTCATCGCGCCGTTGGCGTATGCTCGGGTGGACAACAATGACCGGGGGAAACCCATGATTCGTTGGACGCCCGTCCTTCTCTCCTTGCTGTGCACGCCGCTCTGGGCCCAGACCGCCGCCCCCCGCATCATCGGCGGCGACGACGCCCAACAGGGGCAGTGGCCCTGGATGGCCCAGGTCGACATATTTTTCTCCGCCAGCAGCCAAGTGGGGCTGTGCGGCGGCACCCATCTGGCCCGGAACTGGGTCGTCACCGCCGGCCACTGCGTGGTGAACGAAAACGACCAAAGCGTGACCGCCGGCGATGTGCAGGTACGGCTCGGCAGCGTGTTCCTGGACGGTGGCACCGCCTACACCGGTACCGCGCTGTATATTCCGAGCGGTTTCCGGCGCACCCAGGGTCGCGAGTTCGACAACGACATCGCCCTGGTGCGCATTAACGGCCCGACCATGAGCGAGCGCCCCAGCCTGATCGGGGATGCCCAGTTCCAGGATCTGCAGAATCGAGCCGCCGCCGAACGGGACGAGGCGCTGACCGCCCTCGGCTGGGGCGTTACCCAGCCCGGCGGCGACACCCCGGCGTCCCGGCTTCAGGAAGTGCAACTGGACTATGTGCGCACCGACAGCTGCCTGGCCCAGTGGGGCAGCGGCAACTTCAATACCGCCACCATGGTGTGCGCCGATGAACTGAACCCGCCGGACGGCCAGCAGCAGGATACCTGCATCGGCGACAGCGGCGGCCCGCTGTTCATCGGCCAGGACAGCGATCCCTATGTGGTCGGCCTGACCAGCTATGGTCAGGTCAACTGCGCCGACGAATTGCCGTCGGTGTACACCAAACTGAGCAGCCAGATCGGCTTCGTGGAAGCAGCCACCGCCGATGCCGGCGACCCGCTCGTGGACCTGGCTCTGGAGAATACCGGCGAGCGGCTGTACACGGCGGCGGCGGGCACCCTCTCGCGCACCCTGACCCTGGCCAACCGCGGCCAGAGCAACAGCGTCACCGGCGCCAACATCGCGGTCAGCGGTGGCGGTGATCTGGACGTGCGCCTGGACGGGCAAAGCTGCACGCTGCTGAACAACACCTGCTACACCTCCTCCAACACCCTGGGCACCACACTTATCAACCGCGCCGAGCAGGTGGAGCTGACCGCCCGCTACGACGGCCTGGCCACGCCGGCCCGGGCCACCCTGACGCTGGACGCCGGCGCCGACCAGGAAGAATACCGCAGCAAGAACAATCGCCACGAACTGACGCTGATTTTCTCCGACCAGGCGGACCTGTCGGTCAGCGGCCAGGTCACCGAGGCCAGCCGCGACGGCGACGGCCAGGGCGTGGCGCGGGTACGGGTGACGGTGAGCAACCTGACCACCGTGAACGGCGCCGCCGCCAGCCAGGTGGCGGTGAGCCTGTCCCTGCCGGCCGGCACCACCGTGCGCGACAGCTCGGTGCCCTGCGACACGGTGTGCAGCCCCGGGAATCTGGCCCCCGGCGAAAGCACCGACTTCACCCTGACCCTGGCCACCGGCACCGCCGAGAACGGCACCCTGGGGCTGAGCGTGGACGCCAACGGCGGCGACTTCCCCACCGACAACAATCAGGACGCGGTGGCGTTGTCCTATTCCGCCACCACCGACACCGATAGCGGTGGTGGCGGCGGCGGTGGTGGTGGCGGCACCCTGGGTTTGGCGGCCCTGGCGCTGGCGCTGGCCGGAGCGCTGCGCAAGCGCGGCTGAGGCTTCGCGACTGAAGTCGCTCCTACCGCCGATGCGGCCCGCTGTAGGAGCGACTTCAGTCGCGATAACCACCCATCTTCCTACCCGCGCGGCTCAGACCCCGCGCAGCATGCGCTCCAGATAGGCAAGCAGATAATCCGCGTCGGTGAGCGGCGCCCGGTAGGCCAGATGGCCATCCGGGCGCATCAGCCACAGCCGGCTGCCGGGTCCGAACGCGGCCTGGAATTCGCCGTGCTCGTCCCGCCAGCGATGCACCGCCTTGGCCATGGCACCCTGGGGCGGGTCCAGCTCCAGATCACCACGACCGATCAGCGTCACCCGCAGTTCGTTGAGATACTCGTCGGGCAGCCGTGACAACAGCGCGTGCAGAATCACCCGGGTGCGGTGATCCGGCGCTTCATCCAACTGCAGCAGGAGATGGTGCAGCGGCTGGCGCAGCAGCCCCTGCACCCGCCTTGGCCCACCGTCGCGCAGCGACACCAGGGCGGCGTCCGGCACCCGGTCACCGGGCAGCGGGCCCTGGCGGCGGCGGCCCACCTCGGCGTCCGGGCCCGCCTCCACCAGCGGTGAATGGCGGTAATGCACGTCCAGCTGGCTGGCCCGGCGCACCAGCCGGCGAGCCAGCTGTGGCCGGCCACCGGCCAGACGCAGCAGGGAATCACGGGCGCCGCGCAGCGCCCGGGCGCGCACCAGGGAAGCCCGCGACAGAGCATCCACGCCGCGCAGCATGTCCTCGGCCACCGGCCGGCGCTCGCGCTGGTAGCTGTCCAGTAGCGCGCCGCCGCCCCTACCCCGGCAGAACAGCACCAGTTTCCAGGCCAGATTGAAAGCGTCGGCGATGCCGGTGTTCATGCCCTGGGCGCCCAGCGGGCTCTGCACATGGCAGGCATCGCCGGCGAGCAGGATACGGTTGCGCCGGTAGTGGCTCACCAACCGCCGCTGGATGGTGAAGCGGCTCAGCCAGCGGGCCTGCTCCGGCAGCGGCGTCTCCGGCCCCAGGGCGGCGCGCAGGCGTTCGTGAAAATCCTCCAGGGTGGGTTCGCCGGCCTCCTCGTCCGGCTCGCCGTTTTCGCTGATCACCAGGCGCCAGCCATCGGGCATGGGTATCGCCGCCAGGTTGCCGTCGGCGAGCAGGAAGCCGTGGAAAGCGTCGTCGGCCAGGTTGGGTGCCCAGTCCACATCGGCAAGCAGGAAATGCTCCCGATAGTCATGGCCTTCGAACGGCAGGCCGAGCAGCTCCCGGACCTTGGAGTGGGCGCCGTCGGCGCCCACCATCAGTTGCGTGCCAATGGCCACTTCGTCGCCGTCATGGCGCACCACGGCGGTGACGCCGGAGCCATCCTGTTGCGCCTGCAGCAGCTCGGCGCCACGCCACAGGTCGCCGCCCAGGCGCCGGTAGCGCCGCTCCAGAATCACTTCAAGGCGTGGTTGCGGGCAGCACAGCAGATAGGGAAACGGCGAGGCCAGCGCGCCGAAATCCAGGTCCATGAGCGGCCCTTTTTCGCCATGCACGCGGATCATGGACAAGGGCCGCCCCTCGGCGAGCACCGCGTCCAGCACGCCCATGGCATCGAAAATCTCCAGGCTGCGGGCATGCAGCCCCAGGGCCCGGGAGTGCTCGGAGCGTTCCTCCTGCCGGTCGATGATCCGGCAGGGCACGCCGGCGCGCAGCAGGTTGATGCCCAGGGTCAGGCCGGTGGGCCCGGCGCCGACGATCAATACCTTGGGGGCGTTGGATCCCGTCATCATGATCGTGGTGCTACCATGGTTGCCTGGAACCGGGATCGAGCTTCCCGATGAAAACCCGTCATGCGCAATTGACTCCTTACATTACCCGCGACCATACCGGACTTCCGTGAGCCGCAAGATCATCCACGTGGATTGTGATTGTTTCTACGCCGCCGTCGAGGTGCGCGACGACCCGCGCCTGCGCGGGCGACCGGTGGCGGTGGGCGGCGATCCCAACCGGCGCGGGGTGATCGCCACCTGCAACTATCCGGCCCGGGAATTCGGCGTGCGCTCGGCGATGTCCTCGTCCCAGGCCCTGAGGCTGTGTCCCGAACTGGTGATTCTGCGCCCGGATTTCGATAAATACCGCCGGGTCTCCGGGCAGATTCACGATATTTTTCGCACCTTTACCAACATTATCGAGCCCCTCTCCCTGGACGAAGCGTTTCTGGATGTGTCGGAGAGCCCGCTGCACGCCAACAGCGCCACCCGCATCGCCGAGGCGATCCGCGCCAAAGTGCGCGACACCCTCCATATCACCGTGTCCGCCGGCGTGGCCCCGAACAAGTTCCTGGCCAAGGTGGCCAGCGACTGGAACAAGCCGGATGGCCTGTTCGTGATTCCACCGGAGCAGGTCGAGGCCTTCGTCGCGGCCCTGCCGGTGAAACGCATTTCCGGGGTAGGCCGGGTCACCGGTGAAAAGCTGGCGGCGCTGGGCATTCATACCTGCGGAGACCTGCAGGGCATCAGCCGGCTGGACCTGGCCCACCACTTCGGCAGCTTCGGCGAGCGCCTCTACCACCTGGCCCGGGGCGAGGACGACCGGCCGGTGCAGACCAGCCGGCGGCGCAAGTCAGCCAGCGTGGAGAAAACCTACCATGAGGACAAACGTACCCTGGCGGAATGGCTGCGGGAACTGGACGATCTTCTGGAGCGGTTGCGCCAGCGCATCGACCGGCTGGACGCCAATTACATTATCCAGGGTTTGACGGTGAAGGTGCGCTACAACGACTTCCGCATCGTCAGCACCGACCAGGGTGGCGACCGGGTCGAGCGGGAACCCTTCGAGCGGATGCTGACCCAGCTGTGGGAACGCCATCCGGCGCCGGCGCGACTGCTGGGCGTGGGCGTGCGGCTCAGGGACCTGAAGAGCCCGCGACAGCCCGATCTGTTCCCCGAGGAACGGGAGAAGGCCCTGCGCCAGCACCGCGGGCCCTGAGGCCAGCCGCGATGGCGAGGCGCTTTCAGCCGGCCACCCGCGCCACCGGGGTCGCGCCCTCGCCCACCGGCGTCGGCAGGCGGGCCAGGGACTGGGCCATGATCTCGCGGCCACGCCGGGCCACCGGCTCCATCTGCGTTTCCAGGTATTGGTCCAGTACCCGCACGCACTCGTTGCATCGTGTCAGGGCATCCGGGTCCGGGCGCGCCAGCAGTTCATGCACCGCGTCATCGAGTTGATTCAGATACTTCAGCAACATGCCAGACTCCAGCGATCGTCACAGCCTAGGGGGCGGGAATGACGCCCCCATGACAGGGCCTCCACGCCAATGGGTCCATAGTGACCCAGTTGGCGGGTTTTGGCAGCGACTCCGGCAGTCTCCGGGCATGAAATCCTGTAAAAACTGATTTCCATCAAACGAGACGGGAGTCACGGCCCTGGGGTTATACTGCCCGCCTTTCACTTTCAACACACACTGGATTCCATGACTTCGACCGTATCCACCATCGTCGCCCCGGAAGGCAGCCTGGAAGTTCTCAGCCAGCAAGAGGTGGAGCGCCTGCGCGATACCTCCACCAAGGGGCTCCATGACCTGCTGCGCCGCTGCGCCCTGGCGGTGCTGAACGCCGGCACCCCCACCGACGACAGCCGCCAGGTGCTGGAAACCTATCGAAACTTCGAGATTCAGGTGATTCAGGAGGACAGGGGCCTGATGCTCAAGCTGGACAACGCGCCGGCCGGTGCTTTCGTGGACGGCCGCATGATTCGTGGTATTCGCGAGCACCTTTCGGCGGTACTGCGCGATATCGTCTACGTGGCCAACGAAATCGAGCATGGTGGCCGCTTCGATCTGGAGGACACCGACGGCATCTCCAACGCGGTGTTCCACATCCTGCGCAACGCCGGTGTGCTGCATGCCGGCGTGCTGCCCAACCTGGTGGTGTGCTGGGGCGGCCACTCCATCTCCCGCGAGGAATACGATTACTCCAAGAGCGTGGGCTACCAGCTCGGCCTGCGCGGCCTGGACATCTGCACCGGCTGCGGCCCGGGCGCCATGAAGGGCCCGATGAAAGGCGCCCATGTGGCGCACGCCAAGCAGCGCAACCGCCAGGGCCGCTACCTGGGCATCTCCGAGCCGGGCATCATCGCCGCCGAAGCCCCCAACCCGATCGTCAACGAACTGGTGATCATGCCGGACATCGAGAAACGGCTGGAGGCGTTCCTGCGCATGGCTCACAGCATCATCGTGTTCCCCGGCGGCGTCGGCACCACCGAGGAGATTCTTTATTTGCTGGGCGTGCTGCTGCACCCGAGCAACCGGGACATCCCGCTGCCGGTGGTCTTCACCGGCCCGGCGGAAAGCGCCGAGTACTTCCGCCAGATCGACACCTTCATCCGCTACGCCCTGGGCGACGACGCCGCCAAACGCTACCGGATCATCGTCGACGACCCGGAGGCGGTGGCGCTGGCGGTGCGCGAGGGCGTCGACGACCTGACCGCCTTCCGCCGCAAGCAGGACGACGCCTTCTACTACAACTGGCGCCTGACGGTACCACTGGAATTCCAGAAGCCGTTTCAGCCCACCCACGCCGCCATGACGGCGCTGGCCCTGCGCAAAGACCTGCCGGTGTTCGATCTGGCCGCCAACCTGCGCCGCGCCTTCTCCGGCATCGTCGCCGGCAACGTCAAGGAAGCCGGCATCCAGGCCATCGAGGAACACGGCCCCTACCGGCTCACCGCGGAGCCGGGCCTGATGGCCCAGCTGGACATCCTGCTGCAATCGTTCGTGGCGCAGAGCCGCATGAAGCTGCCGGGCAGCCATTACCAGCCCTGCTACGTTTTGGAATGATCGAGAAGCGGAATCGCGGTGGTTCCACCGCGATGCACCGGCCGCTTAGCGGGGCTGCATGCGGATGCCGCCGTCCAGGCGGATGGTCTCGCCGTTGAGGAAGGTGTTCTCCGCCATATGGCACACCAGGGCGGCGTACTCCGGCGGTTCACCGAGCCGTTTCGGGAACTGGGTCATCTCGATCAGCGGCATTTTCACCTTGTCCGGGGCGGCGTTCATCAGCGGGGTGTTGAAAATGCCCGGGGCGATGGTGTTCACCCGGATGCCCAGCTTGGCCAGGTCCCGGGCCATGGGCAGGGTCATGCCCACCACGCCGCCCTTGGTGGCGGCGTAGGCCACCTGACCCACCTGACCGTCGAAGGCGGCCACCGAGGCGGTGTTGACGATCACGCCGCGCTCATTGTCCTCGCCGGGTTCGTTCTCGGCCATCACCGCCGCCGCCAGCCGCGCCACGTTGAAGGTGCCGATCAGGTTGATTTGCACCACCATGTTGAACACGCCCAGATCATGGGGCTGGTTGTCCCGGCCCACGGTCTTCATGGCGGACCCCACGCCGGCGCAATTCACGCACAGGTGGATGGCACCGAACCTGTCCCGAGTGGCGTCGATGGCGGCCTTCACCGAGGCTTCGTCGGTGACGTCGGTGGCCACGAAACCGGCGGCCTCGCCCAACTCGGCGGCGGCCTGGGCGCCCTTTTCCTCGTCCCGGTCCAGGATCATCACCTTACCGCCCTTGGCGATCAGCGCCTCGGCGGTGGCCCGGCCCAGGCCGGAGGCGGCCCCGGTGATCACGGCGACTTTACCTTCAATGTTCATACTGACTCCTTGTTTTATGGCCCGGCGGCGTTTCGCTTCAGCCGCGATCAAAGGTTGTTAAAAGCACACTATAACGAAGCGCCGGTGTGCCGACATTGTTGCTTCCGCTCAACGGTGTGCGCATTCTGGATACCATCCGGCACCAGCAAGGGGATTGCCCATGAGCCAGCCTGACAGCCCGCCAAACCACCCCGGCCTCGCCGACCGGCTGGCCAACACCCGGCGTTTCAGTGAAACCCTGTGCCAACCCTTGAGCGTCGAGGACATGGGCCTGCAGGCTTGCCCGGAGGTAAGCCCGCCACGCTGGCATCTGGCGCATACCACCTGGTTCTTCGAGACCTTCATCCTCAAACCCCACTGCCCGGATTACCACCCCTTCGACGAGCGTTTCGAATACCTCTTCAACAGTTACTACAACGGCATCGGCGCCCAATACCCGCGCCCGCGCCGGCACCTGCTATCGCGCCCGGACACCGCCACCGTGTACCGCTGGCGGGCCCGGGTGGACGACGCCATGCAGGACCTTCTGGCCCGTGATGACAACCCGGCTCTACTGGCGCTGGTGGCCCTGGGCATCGAGCACGAACAGCAACATCAGGAACTGCTGCTCACCGACATCAAACACAGCTTTTCCTACAACCCGCTGTGGCCGGTCTACCAGGATCGGGAGGATACGGACGCCCGGGCAGCGGAGTTCGCCTGGATCAACCACCCGGGCGGCCTGGTGGAAATCGGCGCCCGGCCCGGCGACGGCTTTCACTTCGACAACGAGACCCCACGCCACCGCCAGTGGCTGGAACCCTTCGCCCTGGCCAACCGGCCCAGCACCTGCGCGGAGTACCTGGCGTTCATCGAGGACGGCGGCTACCGCCGCCCGGAGCTGTGGCTCTCCGACGGCTGGGACTGGGTGCGCCAGGCCGGCGCCGAGGCGCCTTTGTACTGGTTTCTGGACGATGGCGCCCCGCAATACTACACCCTGGCCGGGCGGCGCCCGATCCGGCTCAACGAGCCGGTCGCCCACCTCAACCATTACGAGGCGGACGCTTTCGCCCGCTGGTGCGGCAAGCGGTTGCCCACCGAAGCGGAATGGGAACATGCCGCCAACGGCCTGCCGGTAGCTTCCGGCGGCTTCGTGGACAACCGCCGGTTTCACCCCTCCGTGGCCCGCGCCGACGCGCCGGGCACCCTGCTGCAGATGTTCGGCGACGTCTGGGAATGGACCGCCAGCGCCTACCTGCCCTACCCGGGTTTCGCCCCGGAAGAAGGCGCCGTGGGGGAATACAACGGCAAGTTCATGAGCAACCAGATGGTACTGCGCGGCGGCTCCTGCGCCAGCAGCCGCGACCATCTGCGCGCCAGTTACCGCAATTTCTTCCAGCCCCACCTGCGCTGGCAGTTCAGCGGCGTTCGTCTGGCCCAAAGCATGGAGGCGCCCCGTGGCCCATCCCCAACAGCTATTGCCTAATCTGACCTTCCTGGACCTGCGGCCACCGGTGACCGACGCCGCCCGGGAGGTGGCGGCCTCGTTGTCCGCCCCCTCGCCAAGCCTGGACCCGAAGTACTTCTACGATCAGCGCGGCTCCGCCCTGTTCGACGCCATCACCCGCACCCCGGAGTACTACCCGACGCGCACCGAGGCGGCCCTGCTGACCGAGCACGCCGATGCCATGGCCGCGCAACTGCCCGGCGAGCTGGTGATCGCCGAGCCCGGCGCCGGCGGCTGCGACAAGGCGCGCCTGCTGCTGGACCGCTGGCGGCCGAGCGGCTATATGCCCCTGGAGATCTCCCGGGAATGCCTGCTCGGCGCCACCCGCGCACTGGCGCCGCGCCACCCCTCGGTGCACTTTACCGCCGTGTGCGCGGACTATTCCCAGGCGCTCAGCTTCCCCGCCGACGACCAGGGCCGGCCACGGCTGGTGTTTTTCCCGGGTTCCACCATCGGCAACTTCGAACCGGTCGCGCGGGCGGACTTCCTGGCCGGCCTGCGGCGCCTGGCCGGTGACGACGGTTTCCTGCTGATCGGCGCCGACCTGCAAAAGGACCCGGGCCGCCTCAACGCCGCCTACAACGACGCCGAGGGCCACACCGCCGCCTTTAACCGCAACGCCCTGCACCACCTCAACCGGCGGCTGGACTGCGGCTTCGAGCCGGACGCCTTCGAGCACCTGGCTTTCTATAACGAGACCGCGCAACGCATTGAAATGCACCTGGAATGTCTCCGCGACCAGACCGTCAGCGTGGCCGGGCGACGGATCGCGCTGCCGACGGGCACCCGCATCCACACCGAAAGCTCCTACAAGTTCACCGTGGAGGGGTTTTCCCGGGAGCTGGTGGAGGCCGGTTTCGCGCCGTTGTCGAGCTGGGTGGACGACGAGGAGCTGTTCAGCATTCATCTGGCCCGCGCGGCCTGAGCCCCATCGGGGAACCGTCCGGTAATTCTCGAACGCTGTAGGAGCGGCTTCAGCCGCGATAGCCCGGCGGTTGGCCGCGGCGAAAGCGAGCGCCGCCGCGCGGTGTGGCCGCCCGCGCTGTATCCTGTATCCTGAAGTCTGTACCGCGCCGGACCGGCGGCGCCACCGGGGAAGGAACGAGCATCCATGCTGGAACTGATCAGCGCGGCACGGCGCCGCAAGAGAACGCCGACCCACGACCTGTTCGACACGGTGCGGATGGAATTCCGCGTCGGGCTGCTCGACATCGACCTGAACCTGCAACTCAATACCGGCAAATACGTCAAGATCATGGACCGCTGCCGGCTGGAACACGCCGTGGTCACCGGCCTGCTGAACCGCGCCGTCGAGGCACGCACCAGCACCGTGGTGGCCAACACCGAAATCGCCTACATCCGCGAACTGCGCCCCTACCAGCGCTTCCAGGTGCACACCCGCATGCTCGGCTGGGACGACAAATACAGCTACTACGACCAACGCTTCGAATCACAGCGCAAGCTGCATACCCACGCCCTGCACCGGCTGGCGCACATGTACGGCGGCAAGACCATCAGCCCGCAGGCGTTCCAGGAAATGACCGGCCTGAATCTGGTGTCCCCGCCGCTGCCGGAATACGTGCAGGACTGGAAGACCCTGTTGCAGAACAAGCGGCGCCTCACCGAACGGGATATCGATCCGGAGCGTTTCTGATCGCGCTTGATCGCGACTGAAGCGGAACGCCGCCCGGTCGCTCCTACAGCGGAAGGCTTCGGTGGCGCGCGTCGTCGGAACGACTTCAGTCGCGATTCACGCCAGCAGCACCCCCACCGCCAGAGCCACCATCAACACGGCGGCGACGCGCTCCACCCAGGGCCCGTGGCGCAGTGCCCCCGCCGGCGCCCGGCCCCGGACGATCAGCAGCCGCGCCACCAGCAGATCCCAACACAACACCACCAGAAACATCCACAGCCCGTAAAGCGCCTGCACGGCGGTGGGCGTGCCCCGGGCGGCCAGCACCGAAAACAGGCTCATGTAGAACAGCCCGTTCTTGGGGTTGAGCAGCGCCGAGGCCAGCCCGGCCAGGAGCCCCGCCCGGGGGTCTGTGATGGCGCCGCCCACCCCGATCATGCCACCACGTGCCGCCGAGGCCGCCTGCCAGAAACGCATGCCCAGGTAGAGCAAATAGCCGGCCCCCGCCCACTGCACCACCCGGAACAGCAGCCCGCCGGAATCCAGCAGCGCGAAGCCGCTTACCGCCAAGGCGATGAAGATGCCGTTGCCCAAAGCCACGCCCAGGCAAACCGCCACCGACGCCCGCCACCCGGACACCAGGGCGCTGCGCGCGATCAGAATGAAATCGGGGCCGGGGCTCAACAGGGCAAGAAAATGGGCACCGGCGACGGGAATGAACGAATCCAGCATGGGCCTCTCCGTGCACGGAGAGGGCACCTTAGAGAAAAGCGGCACGGCGGGATTGAAGAAAAGTGCGCTCAGCGCGGCCGCTGATAGGCGCCCGGCGTCATCGCCACGCGCTCCTTGAAAGCACGCTGAAAATGGCTCTGGTCGGCGAAGCCGAGATCATGGGCCACCTCGGTAAGCGCCGCGCCCTCGCGAAGCAGGCGCCTTGCCCGGTCGATGCGCCGGTCCAGCCGGTAGGCGTGGGGGGTCATGCCGGTGGCGCCCTGGAAACGGCGATTCAGTTGATAACGGCTCAACCCCAGCCGCGCCGCCAGCGCCGGCAGCGAAGGCGTCTCGGCGAGGGGCGCCGCCAACCAGCGGCGTACCGGTTCCAGCTCCGGCGCCGCCGGCGGCGGGCCCACCAGGGGCTCGCCACGCCAATCGTTCCGGCTCAGAAACGCCGCCAGCGCCGCGGCCTTGGCATCGGCGCCACGACGTGAAAACAGGCAATCATTGAGGTGCTGGAAACGCTCATAGGCGGACCGGTCCCGGCGCACCTCGACCCCGGTGGGCAACGTGCCCGCCCAACGCCGCATCCAGGCCACGTCCACATACAGCATCTGGTAGCCCCAAGTGCGCCCCGGCAAGGGGTTACAGGCGTGCGGCAGCCAGGCTGGAATGCTGATCAAGGTGCCCGGCTCCAGAACGCGGCCGGCGCCAGGGCAGCTGAAATCACTGCGACCGCGATCGACCACACCGATGGACCAGGTGGAGTGGCTGTGCGGGCGGTAACAGGCGTGGCTGTCCGTGGCGCGCCGGCTCTCAACGAACGGCAGGCGCGGGTCGCGCCACAATCGGGCGGAAGACTGGGTCATGATCGATCCGTTGGATGGCAACGATTCCATTTTACCGTGGCCGGCCCGATGCACGATACCGTCGACCCCCTCCCCGCTTCCCCGTTACAATCCGGCCCATGAGTAAAACCCGTATCGGCACCCCCTGCATTGGCGTCTGTTCCACCGTCTTCGGCGACACGGTCTGTCGCGGCTGCCGCCGCTTCAGCCATGAAGTGGTGGACTGGAACGCCTACTCCGAGGAACAGAAACGGCTGGTCTGGCAGCGTCTCGACGAACTGCTCACCCTGGTGGTACGCAACTACTTCGAGGTGGTGGACGCGACCGCCCTGGCCGCCCAGCTGGACTATCAGAATCTGCGCTACCAGACCCAGCTCTCGCCGGAGGGCTGGGTTCCGGAACTGCTCAAGGCGGCCGGCCGCCAGCGGCTTGATTACGCCGTATTCGGGCTGCGACCACTGGCCGAGGCCCAAGGCCTGGCGCCCCGGGAGCTGTATGACCAGATCAGCAAGGAATGCCACGCCCTGAACCAGGCCCATTATGACCGTTCATTCGGGCGACCGGTGGGCATCACCGGGGAGCTGGTGCGCCACGCGGCGCGCGAAAACGGGTTGTTTTAGAGGCTGGATCAGGCGCAGTCCCGGCAGCGGCCGTGTATCTCCACCGGTTGCGGGCCGGCGCGAAAACCTTCCTGCCCCAGGCTGCGGTTAAGCTGCCGGCGCAGCGCCGCGTCCATGGGCGCCTCGCGCACGGTGCCGCATTCATCGCACACCAGAAACAGCGTGCCAGCGTCGTGGCCATGATCGCAGGCCAGGTGATCGCAGGCCAGGTAGCGATTGGTGGAGGCCAGGCGGTGCGCCAGGCCGGCGGACACCAGGAAATCCAGAGCCCGGTAAATGGTGGGCGGCTTGGCGCCCGGCTGGTGCTCGCGCTGCAGCTCGTCGAGCAGGTCATAGGCGCTCACCGGGCCCTGGTGGCCAAGCAGCAGCGACATCACCTGACGGCGCTGGGGCGTCAGCCGCAGGCCCTGCTCCTGGCAGCGCCGTTGGGCAATATCCAGTTGTTCTTCCTGCGTGTACGGCATGTTCTCTCCCGACCCGGTGCACTCCGCCCGACACCGGGCGGAGTGTTACATTATCCGGTCATCCGGAGCGCTTGAACAGGCCGTTCATACCGCCTCGGCCAACCCCCAGTCAGGGAACGGGTCCTCCAGGGTGCGCCAGTACTCCACCCCGGCCAGCATCTCCTTCTCGTCCAACAGACAGGCGTCCAGAGCCGCGCGTGCAAGAGCCGGGTCCATGTCCTGGCCGATGAACACCAGTTCCTGGCGCATGTCGCCGAACGGCTCCTCCCACTTCTCAAGGATGAAGGCCCGGGTCTCGGCGTCCTCCGGCCAGCGCGCCTCGGGCACCGCCTTCCAGAAGAAGCCGGCCACCCCATGGTGGGCGACACCGCCGGCCTGGCTCCAGGTGCCGGCCAGTCTCGGTCGCGTGGCGAGCCAGAAATACCCTTTCGAGCGCAGCAGCTTACCGTTGTCCCACTGGCGGTGCAGGAAGTCATAAAAACGTTTCGGGTGAAACGGCCGGCGCGCCGTGTAGGTGAAGCTGGAAATACCGTATTCCTCGGTTTCCGGCGTATGCTCACCGCGCATTTCCTTGAGCCAGCCCGGCGCCAGGCTGGCGCGCTCGAAATCGAAGCGCCCGGTGTCGAGCACCTTGTCCAGGGGCACCGCGCCCTGGCGGATGGGAATGATCTCCGCTTCCGGGTTGAGCGCTCGCAACGTGCCGATGACCGACCGCCGCGCGGCTTCGTCAATCAGATCGGTCTTGCTCACCAGCAGCACGTCGCAGAACTCGATCTGATCCACCAGCAGATCGGCCACGTTGCGCTCGTCGTCCTCGCCCAGGCTCTCGCCGGTGTCACGCAACTCCGCCGCGCGCCGGTAATCGTTGGCGAAGTTGGCGCCGTCCACCACGGTCACCAGGGTATCCAGCCGCGCCACCGCCGACAGGCTTTCGCCGTTTTCATCCTCGAAGGTGAAGGTTTCGGCCACCGGCAACGGCTCGGAAATACCGGTGGACTCGATCACCAGGTAATCGAACCGGCCTTCGGCGGCCAGCCGCCGCACCTCCAGCAGCAAATCCTCGCGCAGGGTGCAGCAGATGCAGCCGTTGCTCATCTCCACCAGTTTTTCCTCGGCGCGATTCAGGCTCACCTGCTGGTTCACCAGGCTGGCGTCGATGTTGATTTCGCTCATGTCGTTGACGATCACCGCCACCCGGCGGCCATCACGATTATTGAGAATGTGGTTAAGCACCGTGGTCTTGCCGGCGCCAAGAAAGCCGGACAGCACGGTCACCGGCAAGCGGTGGTCGGTCATGGGAGGTCTCCCGGGAAATCGTTTGGGGATAAATATGTTATAACATAACAACAGCAAAGCAAAAGCTATCGCGAACCGGGTCATTTTCTTTCCCCGCCGCGCCGGTCACCATGCGTGTTTGGATGCCCACAGCGGAGACCCTCCATGAGCTTCAAAGGCAAGACCATCGTGCTCACCGGCGCGTCCAGCGGGATCGGCGAGGAAGCCGCGAGACAACTGGCGCGCCGGGGCGCGCGGTTGTGCCTGCTGGCCCGCCGTGAGGAGGAACTGGCCAGGGTACAGGCTGATATCCACGCCGAAGGCGGACGGGCCTGGATCTATCCCACGGACCTGACCCACCCGGACAGCGTCGACACCGCCCTGGACGCCCTGCTCGCCGAGCACCCCCGGGTGGACGCCCTGGTCAACAACGCCGCCCACTCCATCCGCCGCCCCATCGTCGAGGCCCTGGACCGCATCCACGACTACGAACGCACCATGCAGCTCAACTACTTCGGCGCCCTGCGCATGACCATGGGGTTGATCCCGCGTTTTCTGGAACAGGGCCACGGCCATGTGGTGAATGCCTCCACCCTGTCCGCCCAGGTGCCGATCCCCCTGTTCTCCGCCTATCTGGCCAGCAAGGCGGCGCTGGAATCCTACTCCCGCTCGCTGAACGCGGAGTTGGGCCACAAGGGCATCCATGCCACCGTGGTGTACTTCCCCATGGTGCGCACGCCCATGTCCGATCGCACGTCGATCTACAAGCATATGCGCATGATGAAGGTGGAAGACGCCGCCGGCTGGATTCTCAAGGCCCTGCGCGACCAGCCGGCGCGGGTCGGCAGCCCCCTGGGCACGGTGGGCAGCCTAGTGCTGGCCGCGGTGCCCGGCCCGGCGGTGAAGTACACCCAGCCATTTTTCCGGCGCATGGACAAGCGACTCAAGGCGAAGCTCAAACGCCCATAATTGTAATAAAAACCATTCTCATTCATAATCCGCCCTTCACGCGAATTCATGCCTGGGGGCGGAAATCATGTCCGGGGTGGCAAAACCCCACCAAACGGTGGAGACCCTCTACACCGAGCATCACCGCTGGCTGCGCCAATGGCTCAGCCAGCGCGTGGGCTGCCCGGCGCTGGCCGCCGATCTCGCCCACGACACTTTCGTGCGCCTGCTGGCGCGGCCCCGTGGCCTGAACAATACCCACGGTGCCCGTGGCTATCTGCGCACCGTGGCCGAGCGCCTGTGCATCGACCTGTGGCGACGCCGGGCGGTGGAGCAGGCCTGGCTGGAGGTACTCGCCGCACGCCCCGAGGAAGTGGACATCTCGCCGGAAGACCAGGCGGTGATCGTCGAAACCTTCTGTGAAATCGACGAAATGCTACGCCGCCTGCCGCCCAAGGTGGCCCGCGCCTTCCTGCTTTCCCAGATCGACGGACTTACCTACAAGGACATCGCCCACCGCCTGGAGGTGTCCGAACGCACCGTGAAAAGCTACATGGCCAAGGCCATGCTCGAATGCATGAAGATCAACGCCCGCTTCCAGGACGCCCGTGGATAACAGACCCGAGCACGCGCCCCCGCTTCCCGAGCCGCACATCCTTGAACAGGCCGCGGAATGGTTCGCCACCCTCGGCGACGAAGACACCGGCCCGGAGCAGCACGACCGCTGGCGCGAGTGGATCGAGGACCACCCGGAGCACCGCCGTGCCTGGCGCTACGTGGAACAGATCAGCGCCCGCTTCCAACAGGCCCGCGATGGCGCCGGGCGCGACGGTGCCGGGCGTATTCTGCGGCACACCCGTGGCGAACGCCTCACCCGGCGGCGCCTGCTGACCGGCGGCGCCGCCGGTCTCGCCGCCTGGCTGGTGTGGAGCCGCACACCACTGCCGGAGGCCGGCGGGCGCCTGATGGCCGAATTGAGCGCCGATCAGCGCACCGCCACCGGCGAAATCCGCGACCTGGCCCTGCCCGACGGCGGGCACCTCTGGCTGAACAGCGCCAGCGCCGTGGACCTGGCCTACGGCGAAGCCCTGCGCCGGCTCACCCTCCATGATGGCGAGGTCCTTATCCAGACCGCCCCGGACCCGCGCCAGCGCCCGTTCGTGGTGGACACCCGGCACGGCCGTCTGCGTGCCCTGGGCACCCGCTTCACCGTGCGCCGACATGCGGATCACAGCTTTCTGGCGGTCTATGAGGGCGCCGTGGCGATCCGCACCGGCAACGGTCGGGAGGCGATCATCAATGCCGGTCGGCAAACCACCTTCCAGACCGATTCGATTCATTCCGCCGGCCCCGCCGACCCGGCCCGGCAAGCCTGGTCCCAGGGGCTGATCGTCGCCAACGACCTGCCCCTGGGCGAACTGGTCGCGGAGCTGGCCCGCTACCGCCACGGTCACCTGGGCGTGGACCCGTCGGTGGCCCAGCTGCGCGCGCTGGGCACCTACCCCACCGGACGCCCGGAACAGGCCCTGGCGATGCTGGAAAACGCCCTGCCGGTGCGTGCCCGGCGACTGCTGCCCTGGTGGGTAACCCTGGTTCCGGCGTAACCGCGAAACTTTTTCTTCCCCTTTTTCCGGCTCATCCGTGTTGAGAGGTAGAACGCCGACATTGAAACCGGAGGAAGGCACGACATGCCCTCGACACCCACTTTGTTCATCCCTCGCCGGGCCGGCTCGCTGGCCCTGGCGATTCAACTCAGCGTCACCGGCCTGGCCGGGATCGCCGCCACCACCCTGCCGGCACTGTGGTCCGCGCCCGCCCACGCCCAGGCCCAAGCCGCCCGCGTGCGCGTGGACATTCCCCCGGGCCCGTTGTCCGAGGCCCTGAACCGCTTCACCGAACGGGCCGGCGTTTACCTCAGCGGCGACAGCAGCCTCACCGCCGGCAAGCGCAGCCCCGGCCTGAACGGCGAGTTCACCGTCCGCGAGGGCCTCGACACCCTGCTCCAGGGCACCGACCTGAGCTACCGGGTGGAAGCCGACGACAGCATCACGCTGATCAAGGCCGGCGGCAACGTGCTGGCGCCAGTGAACGTGCACGACGTGGCCCTGACGCCGATGACCGAAGGCTCCGGCGGCTATACCGCCAACGCCATCAGCACTTTCAAGGGCACCCAGTCGGTACGCCGCACGCCGCAACCGGTGACCGTGGTCACCCGCCGCAGCCTGGACGACCGCGCCCTGCTGGATATGCACGACGTACTCAGCGCCACCCCCGGCGTCACCGTGGACTACACCGACAGCGAACGGGTCAACTATTACTCCCGAGGCTACCGGATCGAATCCCTGCAGATCGACGGCGGCCGCGTCGACCAGGGCGGCTCCATCTTCATCCAGCCGGACATGGCCACCCTGGACCGGGTGGAAATCCTGCGCGGCTCCGCCGGCCTGCTCAAGGGCACCGGCAACCCCTCCGCCACCGTGAACATGGTCCGCAAGAAACCCACCGAGGCGTTCCAGGCCTCCGCCAAGGCCACCTACGGCTCCTGGGAACGCCAGCGCATCGAAGGCGACATCTCCGGGGCCCTGATCCCCTCCGGCCGGCTGCGTGGCCGGCTGGTGGCGGTCTCCGATGATCGGGAATTCTTCCAGGACGCCCGCCAGGAAGACCGCAAGGTGTTCTACGGCGTGCTGGAAATGGACCTCACCGACCGCACTACCCTGGCCTCCGGCTACCAGTACACCCACCTGGACGCCACCGGCTCCTGGGGCGGCCTGCCCGCGGACTTCGACGGCAGCCAGCTCGACCTGCCCCGGGACACCTATCTGGGCGCCGACTGGAACCAGTGGAACCGCTTCAACGAGCAACTGTTCCTGGAGCTGGACCATTACTTCGAGAACGGCTGGCACCTGGAAGCCTCCGCCACCAAGACACGCTTCCGCATGGAGGACGAGGGCTTCAAGCAAACCTACTTCGAGCCCGCCAGCGCCACCAACCCCTATCTGATGAACGTCTCCACCTCCATCTATGATGGTGACGCCAGCGACCAGCGCTTCTACTCGGTCACCGCCGACGGCCCGTTCCGCCTGTTCGGCCGCGAGCATGAACTGGTGATCGGCGCCGACCACCAGCGCGTGCGCACCCGGGGCACGTCCGGCGTCTGGACCCCCAACGTGCTCACCAACGTGGACATCCGCGACTGGGACCCCTACCACGACATTCCGGAACCCTACGCCAACATCACCACCTCCGGCCGCGTGACCTACACCCGCCAGCACGGCGTCTACGGTACCGCCCGCTTCTCGGTAACCGACCCGCTCACCGTGATCGCCGGCGCCCGCGCCACCTGGTGGGAGTTCGAAGTGCCCAGCGACCCGGACAGCGATTACGACGTGGACAAGGAACTGACCCCCTATTTCGGGCTGGTCTACGACCTCAACGACACCTACAGCGTCTACGCCAGCTACACCGACATTTTCCAGCCCCAGGATGAATACAGCGCCAGCGGCAGCCTGCTCGACCCCATCGTCGGCAAGGACTACGAAGCCGGCCTCAAAGGGGAATTCCGCGACGGCCGCCTCAACGTCACCCTGGCCGCCTTCCGCATCAACAACGAAGGTGCCGCCGTCGAGGACGCCAGCAGCCCCGACCCCTGCACCCCCTACTACACCAACGGCCACTGCCGCGTCGCCGACGGTGAAACGCAAAGCGAAGGCTGGGAACTGGAACTCGCCGGCGAAGTGCTGCCCGGCTGGCAACTGCTGGCCGGTTACACCAACAACCGCACCGAATACGTGGAAGACGACGACCCGGACAACATCGGCGACCCGATCCGCACCGCCGACCCGCGCCACCTGTTCCGGCTGTTCACCAGCTACAACCTGAACAAGCGCCCCCAGGGCCTCACCGTGGGCGGCGGCGTGCGCGCGCAAAGCGATATCTACACCACCGGCTCCGGCGACGTGAAATACCGCCAGGCCGGCTACGCCGTCTACGACCTGATGGCCAGCTACGACTTCGGCAACGGCCTGCGCCTGCGGCTCAACGCCAACAACATCCTCGACAAGGAGTACTACAAGAAAGTGGGCAGCGGGGTGAACAACTACTACGGCGACCCGCGTAACTACATGGCGTCCGTGGAAGTAAGCTACTGAGGAAAAGCGGGCCTGGGTGCGCGACGTTCACTGAATCACGTTCAGCATCAACGCGACACCCAGGCAAAACGCCAGCAAACCCGCGGGCAGGGCCACCAGAGTGATTCGATCGATGGCGGCGGAATAGCGAATCACGGCACCAAGGTCCTGCCTGTCCGCGGCGCTTTTTCGCGCGAAGACCGGCGCCAGGCACAAAACATTGCCCAGCACCGCGATCGCCCCGGCGCTCACCTTCAATAGATAGAAGCCCGTCAAACGGTCCATGTCGACCATCATGACGCCGGTGATCAGAACCAGCACAAAGGCCGGCATTTCGAGAAAAAGATCAATGCGTTCATGAACGCGGGCCACCAGAAAGCCTTGTTCCCGGCTGGCCGCGCGCTGCCTCTCAACGATGAACTCCACACCGACCACACCGAACCAGAACGCCACGCCGAACAGGTGCAGTTTCAGCAGTATCGAATCGCTCATGAGCATGTCTCCTTTATTATTCTGCTTCCCGGCGTGGTTCAGTGACCCCTGAATTGAGGTTCGCGCTTTTGCATCATCGCGGCGATACCTTCCTGCACGTCCTGTGTTTTCATCAGCCCCAGCAGCGTATTGTTCAGTTGCGACAACGCCGCCGCCTCGCCCTCATCCCGGGCCTTGAAGGCGGATTGCAAGGTGGCCTTGACGCCAAGCGGCGCCGCCTTGGCGATACGCTCGGCGTACACCAGCGCCCTCTGAAGTGCTTCACCGGTCGCCACCACCTCGTTCACCAGACGCATGGATAAGGCCCGCTCGGCGGTGAACGCCTCACCGGTCAGCATGTAGAGCATCGCATTGTGCCAGCCGGCGGCTTGCACGAAGCGCGCCGTGGCGCCCCCCACCGGAGCGATACCACGCAGCACCTCCACCTGAGCGAAGCGGGCCTCCTCCGAGGCCACCACGATGTCGGCGTTCAACATCAACTCAATGCCCGCCGTCCAACATTCCCCCTGGACCGCGACCACCACCGGTTTGGTCCTGCGCGGCGGCTCCACGCCCCAAGGATCGACGCCATTGTCGGGATAGCCAAACCCGGACATCAGTTTCGGCGCCAGTTCCATCAGATCCAGGCCGGCGGTGAATACATCGCCATGACCAAAAATCACCGCGCAGCGCAAATCGTCATCCCGCTCATACTCCCCGAGCGCCAGGGAGAGATCCGTGATCATGGCACTGTCGAAGGCGTTGCGCTTGCCAGCGCGATCCAGGCCAATCAGGAATACCGCGCCTCGTTTTTCCCGGCTTACCCGACCTGCTCCACTATTGAGTTCCGACATCTTTCTCTCCTAGAACGAACAAGTTACTTACCGAACGTTTAGTTTATAAATGAACGTTTGGTAGACTTCAAGTTGTGAATACGAGGACGCTGTTCTAGCATGCCTTTCCCACTTACCCCGGAGACCTTCCATGCGCCCGCAAAAGCTGCCCCGCGCGGAACTGTTGTCCCGCTGCGCCAACACCCTGAAACAAAGCGGCTATCACGGTACCAGCATGGACGCGCTCGCCACCGCCTGTGGGCTGACCAAGGCCTCCTTCTACCACCATTACAGAAGCAAGGAAGCCCTGGTACACGACGTTCTGGCCTGGACACACGAACAGATTCGCGATGGCCTGTTCAGCATTGCCTACCAGGATGACGCCCCACGGGATCGCCTGACGAAACTCGGACGCAAGGGGAAAAAGCTCTTCATGAACCCTACCATCGGCTGCCTGATGGGGATCATCTCGGTGGACGCGATGGGCGATGCCCCCGAACTGATGGAGCAGGTGCGGGATTTCATGGACGAATGGGCCCAGGCCCTGGCCCATATCCTCGGCAGCCAGCTTCCCCGGAAGGCGGCACGGGAAATTGGCCGGCAAGCGGTGTCGGACTATGAGGGGGCCATCCTGATGGCTCGTATTTATGGCGACACCGGCTATTTCGACAGAGTCACGGAACGGCTTCTGGGCCTGCTCTCCGACGCCTCCGCCGCCTGATCCAGCCGTTCCGGAACAACACGGCAATAACAGCCCTTCGAGAGCCAGTTGAACACAGTGCCGTCGGTGACGCTCCGGTACGCGGCGAGAGGTGGCGAGAATCGCGCTTCCCGGGAGCAAAGGTTACCGGTGACCAGCGGGCCGACATAACGGAGCTTTCCGGATTTCACCACCAGTGCGGTGGGCACGGCAGGCAGATAGCGGACCAATGACGACAAACCGTCTTGGTCGGCCCGATCCCGGTAGAGGTCATGGACCCGCACCGGCACATCACCATCCAGCGCACGGTTCATTTTTTTCAAAACGGGTCTGGCGCAGGGACACTGACTATCGGTGATCACATAGACCGCGTCGCCTCGCTCGGCCACCTTGCGCAGCCATTGTCGGGCAGCCTGTTCGAAGCCCGTGTCGAAGTAATCCAGGCGATTCTCGCCCCAGGGCACATACCAGGTATCCAACGAATAGGACCATTTATAAAGCAGCATCGGCACCAGTGGAACAACGACAATGGCGACCAGTAAAAGCCGGTCATACATTCTGGACACGACCGACGCCTATCGTGGGAACAGTCGGCAGGCTGGCCATGGTACCGTTGCCACAGCAGGTATCGGCCAGAGCAAGCACCGAGGCGGTATGCAGAAACCCGTTGGGAGCCATCAGTTTACCCGCCACCGGCAGCTCCGCTTCGACTCTTCCAGTCCGGTCGTCGATACGGGTCATCCGCGCGCCCACCAGGCCCGGCAACCCGCTACTACCGTGACCATTGTATTGTTCCGCTTTCTGTTCCGGAGTCATCGGTTATTCCCCCAGGGCCTGCCTGATCAGCGCTTCAAGTTGCATCGATACCTGCTCCAGAGGCTCGACGCTGCGCCGCGCACGGCACAGCGCGATGGTCCCCTCCACCGAGGCAACCACCAAGATGGCCAATTGCTCAGCCTTCTGTTCCTCGACCCCCTGATTGACCAGAGAGCGTGTCAGAAGACCGATCCAGTCGGCGAAAACGGCCTTAGCCACCGCCAGCGCCGCCATCCCCTCCTCATTGTCCGGCTCCTCCACCGCCACCGACAGCACCGGGCAACCGGCGCGATAATCCGAGCGCACCACTTCCCGGCGCCATAACGCCAGAAACTCCTGGAGCCCGGTGACAGGCCCTTGCTGAAGGGAGCTCGCCAATACCTCGCTGACCTTATCGCCGATAAAACGCACCGCCTCGGTGACCAGTTGAGCCTTGCCACCGGGAAAGTAGTGGTACGTGGAACCCAGAGGGGCCCGGGCATGCTTGGCCAGTTCGCGGATACTGGTGGCCTTCACGCCTCTGCGACTGAGCAAATCCGCGGCACCGGCGACCAGCCGCTGCCGTGACGCCTTTTCTCTCATCTCCATCACTTCCGGCCATTGATATAACGATCGTCATAGAATACCGTCCGGCCATGACTTATAACAACCGTCATAAGGACCGACTATGCAACCCGATTCAAAGTACTTCACGATTTTCAAGGTGCTGATCTGGCTGACCCTGGCCGGCTGTACCCTGCATTTCTTTGACAACGTGGTGTTTTTCGATCAGTACCCGGAACCCGCCTGGCTGAACGCCCCCATTGTCGCCGCCCTGTGGATTCCGCTGGCCCTGGCCGCCTGGCGCGCCTCCAGCACGGTGTCCGGGGATTACCCCGACCATGTCTACACGCTGATCCAGGGCTTCGTGGTCGGTAACTGGTTGTCCTTCGGCCACTACCTGTTCGCCAGCCCCGTCGATGTTCTCCCTCGCATCAACCTGATCATCGCCATCCAGGTCACGCTCGCCACTGTTCTCTTTTTCTACTCGCTGTGGATGCAGCTGCGCTTCCACCGGGAGTCCATGCCCTACTTCACCAGAATCTGGGCCAAACTCATCGCCTTCTATGGCGTCACCATTTTCACTCTGGAATGGTTCTGGCCCTCCGACTTCCAGACCTGGTGGCTATAAGCCCGATCCTGTTTTCACACTCGAAAGGAAAGACCCCATGACCAAGAACGCCGCTGATCACGACTTTCACACGCTCCGGCTCACCCGCCAGGGCGCCGTTGCCGTGGTTCTACTGGATCAACCGGAGCGCCTCAACGCGCTTTCACCATTGATGCTCAAGGAAATGCGCCAGGCGATCGGCTCGGTGGCCGAAGACGCCTCCTGCCGCGCCCTGGTACTCAGTGGCAATGGCCGCGGCTTTTGCGCCGGTGCCGATCTGGGCCATTTCAAGGGCACGGACAGCGCCGGCGAAGACGCCACCGACCTGGGAACCGCCCTGCATCAGAGCTATCACCCCATCATTCGCCTGCTACGCGGCATGCCAAAACCCGTTATCGTCGCCGTCAACGGTGTTGCCGCCGGTGCCGGCTGCAACCTCGCCCTGGCCGGCGACATCGTCCTCGCCGCCCGATCCGCCACCTTTATCCAGGCATTCATCAAGCTCGGGCTGATCCCCGATGCCGGCGGCACCTGGACCGTACCGCGCCTGATCGGTCGCGCCAGGGCGTTACAGTGGATGATGAGTGGCGATGCCTTGAAAGCGGAGACCGCTCTGGATTGGGGCCTGATCAATGCCGTGCACGACAACGACCAGCTGATGGACAACGCCATGTCGCTGGCTTTTAAGATGGCGGCACAACCCACCCGTGCCTTGGCGGGCATCAAGTCCTTGATCGACCGAAGCACGGAACAGGATCTGGAGGCACAGCTTCACGCCGAAGCGACGCTGCAAAGTGAGCTTGGACAGGGTCGGGACGCCCAGGAAGGCATCAACGCCTTTCTCGCCAAACGCGAGCCCGGATTCACTGGAGAGTAAGGCGATGCCAATCCGGACGGGGCATCGGCTGAAGAAAGGGAATGGTGCGCCAGGAGGGACTTGAACCCCCACACCTTGCGGCATCAGGACCTAAACCTGACGTGTCTACCAATTCCACCACTGGCGCAGGCCGGCCATTGTAGCAGCCGGCCGACGGAATACCACCGGAACGCTTTTGAAGCCGTTCTTACGGTGGGCGGCGTTATCGTTCCAGGCTGTCCAGGCGGTTGTTCACCTGCAGGCGGTACTGGTCGAAGGCGCGGATGGCGTCCTCGATTTCGGAGAGGCGCTGGTCGAGCTGGGCGGCGGCGCTCTGGTTGTTTTTCAGGCTGGCGATGGCCTGCTTCTGGGTCTGGTTTTGTTGCTCGAGCTGCTTGACGGTGTCGACCACCACATCGACCTGGGTTTCCACCTGGTTGATCTGGGTGCGCCACTGGTCGCTGCTGTCGTTGACCGCTTCGATGGCGCTGGCGACTTTCTTCTGCAGTTCGTCGATCTGGCCGCGCACCTGTTTGATGCTCTGATCGTAGCCACCGACGGTCTTCTTGAGATCAGCCAGGGCGTTCTGGTTGCTCTTGAGAGCTTTCTCCACGCTATCCAGGGTTTTCTGGTTTTCCTGGATCCATTCCTTGTTGCGTTTGTTGCTGACATCCCAGAGTTTGCGGATTTCGTCGCCGTTGGTGTCGATGGCCTTGCTATGCTCGCTGAGCGTGTCGCGCAGTTTGCCGGAGGATTGGTCCAGGGATTCATCGGTGGCGGAAAGCCGTGCCTGGAGGTTTTCGAGTTGCTCGGAGGACATGCCCATGCGGGTTTCCATCTGCCCTTGCAGGCGGCTGATCTCGCGATAGAAGTAAGTGCACGCTACCGCCAGCACCACGGCCAGCACCAGGGTCAGGAAGACCCAGCCGCCTCCACCGCCGCCCCGGCGTGGTTCCGGCTGGCGCGGCGCGGGCCGGCGACCGCCTTTGTCATTGCCATTGCCGCCACCGTTGCCACCTCCGCCGCTTTTTGGCGGGCGCGGTTGTTCGCCGGCGGGCCGGCGGCGGGGTTCGTCCACGGGGACGTCGTCGATATCACCCAGTTTGACGTCGCGCTCTCGGGTCATGGCGGATTCCTGTGTGATTGGATGAAAACACGCATCTTACCTGTCCGCCGGAGTCGGCGCACGGCGGTGGGGCTTGGTGTGGGGAAAGCGGGGGAAAGTTCCACCCCAGCCGTCACGACCGTCCGGTCGACGAGATGTCAGGCGGCGGGGAGTAAAATAAGGATCGTTGATTGCGCCGGAACCTTCGGGCGCTTCCCAGCACCCGTTCCGGCGTCGAGAGCGGTTCGCAATCAAGGCGCGGCCTCGCCGGCGTAGCAGCGCTACGTCAAGAGGCCGCAACGCGGAGTGCGGGCCGCTCTCGACGCCCCGCAGGGCGGCCGCCAACGGCGGCCGCGGAACGGGTGATGGGGAGTGTCCGGAAGTTCCTTTACCCGAAGTTCTTGGCGGCGAAGTCCCAGTTGATCAGGTTCCAGATGGATTCCAGATACTTGGGACGCGCATTGCGGTAGTCGATGTAGTAGGCGTGTTCCCACACGTCCACGGTCAGCAGCGGGGTGTAGCCGTTGTCGTGGGCGATCGGGGTGTCGGCGTCGTCGGTGTTGACGATGTCCACGCCACCATCGGCGGTTTTCACCAGCCAGGTCCAGCCGGAGCCGAAGTTGCCGGCGGCCTTGGCGTTGAACTCTTCCTTGAATTTGTCGAAGGAACCGAACTTGGCGTTGATGGCGTCGGCCACGGCGCCGGACGGCTCGCCGCCGCCGTTGGGGCTGAGGCTGTTCCAGTAGAAGGTGTGGTTCCACACCTGTGCCGCCTGATTGAACAGGCCGCCCTTGGCGCTTTTGATGATGTCTTCGAGGGATTTCCCTTCGTCATCCGTGCCCTTGATCATGTCGTTGAGCTTGGTGACGTAGGCGTTGTGGTGCTTGCCGTGGTGGTATTCGAGGGTCTCCGCGGAAATGTGCGGTTCGAGAGCGTCTTTCTCGTACGGAAGCGCCGGAAGTTCAAAAGCCATAGTCATATCCCCTGACTGTTGGTCGAAAAACCATTCGGACTGTGAAATGTGGAAGCATCATAACAAGCGTCCGGGGGGTGAACCACTGAGTACACAGTGCTTCGCGGCCCGCGTTTTACCTTCTTTGACGCCTATTTGAGAATGATTGCTTTTCAAAAAAGTCCGAGTACGTATGCAAGGGGCACATGGGGACGTTCCCTCGCTTCTCAAGTAGAATGACGCCGTTTTTTCGCGTGGAATTCCACGCGGGCCCAATTTGTTTTCCGGAGGTAACAGCATGTCCAACGACGCCATCGTGATCGTAAACGGTGCCCGCACCGCCATGGGAGGCTTCCAGGGTGCCCTGGCGCCGATGAGCGCACCGCAATTGGGAGCGGCCAGCATCCGTGAAGCGGTGGCCCGCGCCGGCCTCCAGGCCACCAACATCGAGGACGTGGTGATGGGCTGCGTGCTGCCCGCCGGTCTCAAGCAGGGCCCGGCCCGCCAGGCCATGCGCCTGGCCGGCCTGCCCGATGGCACCGGCGCCACCACCGTCAATAAACTGTGCGGCTCGGGCATGCGCGCCACCATGTTCTGTCACGACATGATCAAGGCCGGCAGTCACGACATCGTGGTCAGCGGCGGCATGGAATCCATGAGCAATGCCCCCTACGTGCTGGACAAGGCCCGCGCCGGTTACCGCATGGGCCACGGTCAGGTGTTCGACCATATGTTCCTGGATGGTCTGGAAGACGCCGAAACCGGTCGCCTGATGGGCGCCTTCGCCCAGGACGTGGCGGACCAGCGCGGCATCACTCGCGAGCAGATGGACGACTTCGCCATTGAGTCCCTGAAGCGGGCCCAGGCGGCCATCGCCAATGGCTGGTTCGCCGACGAGATCGTGCCGGTGACGGTGACCACCCGCAAAGGCGAAATCGTGGTGGACACCGACGAACAACCGGGCAACGCCAACATCGATAAGATCCCGGGCCTGAAGCCGGCGTTCAAGAAGGACGGCTCCGTTACCGCCGCCAACGCCAGCTCGATTTCCGATGGCGCCTCGGCGCTGGTGCTGGCCCGGGAAAGCGTGGCCGAACAGCGCGGCCTGCAACCGCTGGCGCGGATGCTCGGCCACGCCACCAACAGCCGCCATCCCAGCGAGTTCACCGTGGCCCCCATCGGCGCCACCGAGAAACTGCTCAAGAAAGTGGGCTGGAGCGTGGACGACGTGGATCTGTTCGAGATCAACGAGGCGTTCGCCATGGTGGCGATGATGCCGATGCTGGATCTGGGCATTCCCCACGAGAAACTCAACATCCATGGCGGCGCCTGTGCCCTGGGTCATCCGATTGGCTCCACCGGTTCGCGCATCATTCTGACGCTGATCCACGCGCTCAAGCGCACCGGCGGCAAGCGCGGCGTGGCGAGCCTGTGCATCGGTGGCGGCGAGGCCACGGCGGTGGCGGTGGAAATCATCTGAGCGGCGGGTGGCGGCGGCCGTAATATCCGGTTGCAACATCAACCCCTCTGACCAATACGCAAAGCCAGCGTGGACGCCTAGAATTGACCGTTCAGTCACATTCTGGGGAGTTCTATGTCCGCCCTGCCCGTCATTACCGCCATGGGTGGCATCAATGCCGCCGGCCGTACTTCCATGCACCACGGTTTCCGTCGCCTGGTGTTCGATGCCCTGGATTCGGCCCGGCAGGAGAGCACCCTGGGCGCCCTGGCGGCGCTGACCGGTGCCTCCGGGCGGCAGGCGCTGCTCGACGGCACGCTGATCCGTGGCCTGCCCGAGGACCGGCGCCTGAACCTGGCGGTGAACGGCCATAGCGATGGGCCGGTGACCCTTGAGATGCGCAACCTGGATCTGCCGGACCCGCTGCCCGCCGGCTGGCGGGTGGAAGCAATCAACCGCCAGCGTAGCCGGGTCACGGTGCCCGCCGGCGCTGATTTGCGTGTGCCCACCCCCATCGCTCGCCGGGTGAGCGCCGCCGGCCAGTTGCCGGACGGTTTCGACCCGAGTGCCCTGTATGCGTCGCGCAACCATCCCCGGGCTCTGCAGATGGCCATCTATGGCGTCAGCGATGCCTTCGGCATGCTCGGCATTCCCTGGGAGCAGTTGCGCGGTCGGCTGGCGCCGGACCAGGTGGCGGTGTTCGCCTCCAACGCCATGGCCCAGCTCGACGATCAGGGCCTGGGTGGCATGATGCGCGCCCCCGCCCTGGGCCAGCGCACCACCTCCAAGCAATGCCCGTTGGGCCTCGGCGAGATGACCGCGGACTTCATCAACGCCTATGTGCTACGCAGCGCCGGCGGCACCGGCGGCCTGCTGGGCGCCTGCGCCACCTTCCTCTATAACCTGGAGCGCGCGGTGCACGCGATCCGCGCCGGTCGCGCGCGGCTGGTGGTGGTCGGCACCAGCGAGGCGCCGCTGGTGCCGGAGGTGATGGAAGGCTACCGGGCCATGGGCGCCCTGGCCGAGGACGAGGCCCTGGCGGCATTGGACGGCGCCGCCACCGCGGACCTGCGCCGGGCCTGTCGGCCGTTCGGCGCCAACTGCGGCTTCACCATGGCGGAATCCGCCCAGTTCGCGGTGCTGATGGACGATGAACTGGCCCTGGAGCTGGGCGCCGACATCCTGGGCGCCGTGCCGGACGTGTTCGTGCACGCCGATGGCGCCAAGAAATCCATTTCCTCCCCGGGCATCGGCAACTATCTGACCCTGGGCCGTGGCGCTCACCTGGTCCGCCAGTTGCTGGGCGAGGACGGCCTGCGCCAGGGCACCCTGGTGCACGCCCATGGCACCGGCACGCCGCAGAACCGGATTACCGAATCCCACGTCATCAACCAGGTGGCGGAGGCGTTCGGCATCCGCGATTGGCCGGTGGCGGCGATCAAGGCCTATGTGGGGCATTCCCTGGGCAGCGCCGGCGGCGACCAGCTGGCCGCCAGCCTGGGTACCTTCAACGATGGCATCCTGCCGGGCATCGCCACCGTGGACCGCTTCGCCGATGACCTTCACGCCGACCGGCTGTCGCTGTCGATCACCCATCAGGAACGACGCCCCTCGGCGGCACTGCTCAACTCCAAGGGCTTCGGCGGTAATAACGCCACCGCCGTGGTGTTGTCGCCGGACAGTGCCACCGAGCTGCTGCGCCGACGCCACGGCAAAGCGGCGCTGGACGGCTGGCGCGACCGGGTGGCCGCCACCCGGGACGCCGCCGCCGACTACGACCGCCGTGCCCTGGCCGGCCAGGTGGTGCCGGAATACCATTTCAACGACGGCGTTCTGAACGGCGACGACCTGACCGTCACCGACAAGGACATTCGCCTGCCGGGCTGGGACCAGCCGCTGACGTTCCAGGACGACCGCGGCTTCGACGAGTACCGTTGAATCGCGGTCGGACGACCGCGATACGCCATGATCACATCCCCACCTGAAACGCCGGCGCGGCCCAGCCGTCACGGGAGTCGCCGGCGCTTTCGTCTTTCATCGGTTCACCGCCGGTGATCACCTTGTCGGCATCGCCGTAGCCCAGCCAGGTCAGGGTCGGTACCCGGCCCACCGGCGGTTGTGAGTAGTCGCAGACACCGTCCGGAAAGATTTCACTGACGCGGGCCGCGAACGCCTCGGAACTGAACACCCCTGTCAGCGGATTGACCGGATAATCCGCCGGGTCCACCGGTCGCAGGGCGCATTTGTTGGTGAGCGTGGTGACGTCGTCGCCGGCCACGGTGCGCGGCGTGCCGAAGCGGGTTTGCACCAGCAGTTGTTGCAGGTCCACCACCGGGTCGGTGAGCGCCAGCAGCGGGTCCGCCAGCTCCAGCAGTGGATTGAGAATCGGGCCCAGCAGGCCGTCCAGGCCCAGGGACCCGCCCACCGTGTCCACCAGCCCGTCCACGTCCAGGCCGCACAGTTGCCCGGTGACCGCGTCCACCACCACGCCCAGCTCCGAGGGCGGCGGCGGCAGCAGGCCCGGGTCGAGGCCCGGAAGGATCGGGTCCGGGTACAGCAGATTGCCGGTGAACGGCACGATCGGCCCGTCGGCGCCCAACAGCGATGACACCGACAGGCAGCGGTCGCGGGCCTGGATCGGCTTGTGCGCCACCACCTTGTCCGCCACCGGCGCCTCGCCATCGTCCGCTTCGATGTCGGCCAGCCAGCGGTCCATCACCAGTAGCGCCTCGGTGGTGTAAACGGTGTCGCCGGCCAGCGGGAAGGCGCCGTACCAGATCACCTGATTGTCGGCATGGCCCTGGGCGGCTTCCAACCGGGCGCGCATTTGCCAGGAATGGTAGGCGTCGTGGGCCAGCCCCGGGTCCGGCCCGCGCAGATCGATGATCGGCACGCTGGCCAGGTGCTCGGCGGTGTTGATGGCGCCGGTGCGGTAGGCATTTTCCAGGGTTTGCGGGTCGGCCAGGGTGCGCGCCGGCTGCGGATCGATGTCCACGTCCAGGCCGCCGATATCCCGGTTCAGATTGATGAACTGGTCGCCGCTGATCAGCCCCTGCTGCAACGCGCGCAGCCCATACTGCACGCCGGTGTTATCCAGCGGTATACCGGTGAAGCCCCGCGACAGCAGCGACTCGTTGGCGCTCCACACTTCCGGCGGGCGGGTGCCGAACTGGTTCTTCATGTAATCCAGCAAGCCGCAGCGCAGCCCGTCCGGAGCTTCTTCCTTGTCATACACGGTGACGCCTTCCTCCAGCCCCGGGCAGTCGTCCTGGTCCGGATAGGCGGACGGGAAAAACGCCAGATCGGACACCACCGGATTGAGCGGCAGATGGCCGTAGAAAGCGGACCACTGGGCCACCGGGATCACGCCGGAGCCGAGCAGCCGGCTGATCACCGAGACGAAATCCTCCGGCCCTTCCGGGATCTGGTTGCCGAAGTAACGACTGAGCAGGTTGTAGTCGGCGAACTGAGAAGCGGTGGTCCACACATCCGGGTAGGAGCACTGCACGATCAGCCCCTGGTAGATACCGGGGTAGGCGTTGGCGATATGCTGCTGGGCGATGGCGCCGCCGGAACAGCCGGTGCCGATGGTGTAGCGCAGCTCACCGTACTGCTCGACGATCCGTTCCTTGGCCATCATCAGCGATTCGGCGGCGGTCACCAGATTGACGTTGTGGCCCAGATTGGCCTGGGCTGTGGACAGGGTCATGAAGCCGCGCCCCAGCGCCACGCTGATGCTGTCGCCCAGCAGCAGCTCGGCGCCGTCCGGGGCGGTGCCGGCGATATCGCCGTTGGGCGGCGAGCCCATGCCGAAGCTGACGCCCACGTTGCCACCGTGATGGATCAGCAATTTTCCGTTCCATTGATCCTGGGGCGCGGTGGCGGTCCAGGGTTCACCAGGCCGGTAAAGCGTCATGATCTGGTAGCGGTCGCGGTTCTGCACACCGGTTTCCACGCGCACGATGAACGGCACCTCCACGCCTTCGTCGGTGGTCACCGTGGCGATGTCCCCGGCGGCCGGCGGCTGTGCCGGGTCATAGTCCAGGAAGCTGGCGGGCAAGCCCGGGTTCATCGGATCGAAGCCGGTGATCAGTGCCTGCAGACGATCGGCGGGCACGTACTTGAAGCGGTACTCCGCCGGCTGATTGCACTGCGCGTCCACCGCCGCCTCGTTGGTACAGCGCCAGGGCTGGACCTGCGGCCCGGAAAACACCGGCCCGCCATTGGGGTGATTGATCACGGTGCGGTCGAGCACGGTGTCGTCGGCGAGCACCATGCGCAACCGGTTCTCGCCCAGGGCGAGGCCGCTGACCAGGCCCTTGACGGCGCCGTCGGTGCCGGTCGCCCAGGTCACCGTGGCCGGTTCACCGTTGACCAGCAGGCGGGCGCCTTGCAGGTTGGCCGGGTCCCCGGCTTCCACGCGAATCAGGGCGTCACCGCCGCTGATCAGATCCGCGCGGTTGGAAAGCACCTGGACGCGGCCCTCGCCGGCCTCCGGTTCCGGGTCCGGCTGCGAGGGGGTCGGCGTGCCGCCACCGTCGTTACCGCCGCCGCTTGCAGCGCCGCTGGAGGAACCTCCCCCGCCGCCACAGGCGGTCACCGTGAAGAGCGCCGCCAGCAGGGCGGCCATGGTCGTTTTTTTCATTGTTATGACTCCTGGATTCAGGCCGGTCACCCGGCAGAATTCCAGTGTCGGCGGCGGGCGATAGGAACACTATTGCGCAACCGTTGCGTCCTGGTTACACCGGTTAAAGCTGTGTTACACGGCGACGGCGGCAAATTTAAAAATTGGTTAAAAAGCGGGAACCCGGCGGAAGCGTATAAGGTGTTGACCCTCTTTCGTGGTTACAGTGACCGGCTAAGGATGGCCCGGAAACAAACAAAGGAAGGAGTCGCATCATGGCCGATCACGCTCGCAAGCGGGACCTCCCCCTGATGTTCATCGGCGTTCTGGTGGCCCTGGTCGGCGCCGCCTTTATTGGCGGTGGTGGCTGGCTGGCATCGCTGGGCGGCAGTTGGTACTACCTGATCGCCGGCCTGGGGATGCTGTTTTCCGGCGGCTTGCTGGCCGCCGGCCGGCGTCTCGGGGTCACTCTGTACGCCCTGGTGTTCGTCGGCTCCCTGCTCTGGACCCTGTGGGAAGCCGGCGCCAACGTCTGGGGCTGGATTCCGCGCATGGACGTGATCGCTGGCCTGGCGGTGCTGGTCGCCCTGGTGGCGCCACGGGTGCGCGACGGGGTGGCCCGTGGCGCCAGCTACGGCGTCGCCGGGCTGCTGGTGCTGGCAGTGGTGGCCGGTTTCGGCCTGGTGTTGATGCCGTTCGGAGTGAGCCACCCGAACCCGGTGCCGGCGCCAGGCAGCGCCGCCCTGGGCACCCATGTCGGCCAGGACCAGACCGCCGACCGCCCGGAACCGGGCGACTGGCCGGCCTATGGCGGCGACCACGCCGCCCAGCGCTATTCCACTCTGGAGCAAATCAACCGCGACAACGTGGGCGAGCTGAAACGGGCCTGGACCTATCGCACCGGCGACCTGCTGGAGGAACGCTGGGGCGCGGAGACCACGCCCTTGAAAGTGGGCGACGATGTGTTCCTGTGTACATCACGCAACATCCTGATCTCCTTGGACGCCGCCAGCGGCGAGGAAAACTGGCGCCATGACCCCGAGGTGTCCAAGGACGCCATCCCCTACACCGCCGCCTGCCGGGGTGTTACCTACTATGAGGTGCCGCCGGGCGGTCGCGACGGCAATGAAGCCGGCGGCGACGCGCCGGACAACGACGGCGACCACCTGGTGGCGGCCAGCGGCGAAGCCGCCGCCCGGCGCACCGGTAACGTCGACGACGGCGGCGCCTGCGCCAAGCGCATTTTTTCCGGCACCCTGGACGGCCGCCTGATCGCCGTGGACGCGGCCACCGGCGAACCCTGCCAGGACTTCGGCGACGGCGGCCAGGTCGACATCAAGAACAACATGGGCGAAACCCCACCGGGTTACGTGTCCATCAACTCGGCGCCGGTGGTCGTCCGCGACACCCTGATCACCGGCCATCAGGTGCTCGACGGCCAGCGCCGCGACGCGCCCTCCGGCGTCATCAAAGCGTACGACGCCATCACCGGTGAACTGAAATGGGCCTGGGACGCGGGCCGCCCGGACCACAGCGAACCGCTGACCGGCGATGCGATTTATACTCGCGGCTCTCCCAATATGTGGACCACCGCGGTGGGCGACAACCAACTGGGCCTGGTCTATCTGCCGATGGGCAATTCCGCCGCCGATTACTGGAGCACGCCGCGCAGCGACGCGGAAAATGAATGGGGCACGTCCCTGGTCGCCCTCGACGTAACCACCGGCAAGCCGGTGTGGCATTTCCAGGTGGCGCACAAGGACGTGTGGGATTACGACCTGGGCTCCCAGCCCACCCTGCTGGATTTCCCCACCGACGACGGCCCGGTGCCGGCCCTGCTGCTGCCCACCAAGCAAGGCGAGGTGTACGTGTTCAACCGGCGCACCGGTGAACCGCTGGTGGACATCGAGGAGCGACCGGTGCCCCAGGGCGGCGCCGAGCCGGAACAACGCAGCGCCACCCAGCCGTTCTCCAACTATCACTCGCTCAAACAGCCGGACCTCACCGAACATGACACGTGGGGCATGACGCCCTTCGACCAGATGTACTGCCGCATCCAATACCGCCAGGCCGACTACCGGGGCATGTACACACCGCCCAACGCCAACCGGCCCTGGATCGAATTCACCGGCTACAACGGCGGCTCCGACTGGGGCAGCGTGGCGCTTGACCCGAACCGGGGCGTGATGATCGCCAACTACAACATCACCCCCAACTACAACCGGCTGGTGCCCCGGGAAAAGGCCGATGAATACGGCTGGGTACCGCGTGAGGAAAAGGAAGGCGGCGACCACGGCGGCGCCGAGGGCCAGGGCGACCCGCAGGCCGGCACGCCCTACGCCATCGACGTCAACGCCGGCTGGCGCGTCAAATGGACCGGCCTGCTGTGCAAGCAGCCGCCCTATGGCGGCATCCGCGCGGTGGACGTGAAAACCGGCGAAACCCTGTGGGACCGCCCGTTCGGCACCGCCCGCGCCAACGGCCCCTGGGGCATTCGCAGCGGTCTGCCGATCACCATCGGCACGCCCAATAATGGCGGCGCCGTGGTCACCGCCGGCGGCCTGATCTTCATCGCCGCCGCCACCGACGACCTGATCCGCGCCATTGATATCGAAACCGGCGAGACCGTCTGGCAGGACGCCCTCCCCGCCGGCGGCCAGGCCAACCCGCTGATCTACGAGGCGGACGGACGCCAGTACCTGATGATCGTCGCCACCGGCCACCATTTCATGGAAACCCCAAGCGGCGACTACGTCATCACCTACGCCCTCCCGGATCGGTAGGAGCGGCATCGCCACTGAAGCGGAACGCCGCCCGGCCGCTCCTACACCAACCCCCACCCTACGGAGCCGCACGGGACGCTACCTCGAAGCGTCTCGGTGTGGGCCCCTTTCCGGGAACGCCGTGAACCCGTCCCTGGGGGCTCCCGGTTTGACATCCTGTCAAACAGGGTCCCGGAAAGGGGCCCACACCGAGACGCGGCCCGGATGGAGAACCCAGGACGCGGGCGCTTGCGGCCCACACCCCCGAACAGGTAGCTTTACCCCCTTCGCCCGCTGGCCCCAAAAACCCATGAAAAAACGCCACCCGATCCGCGTGCTTCTGCTTCTACTGCTTTCCGCCTGGCTGCTCACCGCCCTCTATCACCGCTACAAGCCGCTCCCGGAGGACGTGGGCCGGGCCTGGCCGGCGCGCGACGCGCGAAACCTGGCGCTGCTGGCCGACGACACCTGGGTCGACGCGAACGCCGACGACGACCCGGCACGCCATTATGACCAGGCGATCTTCGATGAATTCTTCCGCCTTATCGGCCAGGCGGAAAAACTGGTGGTGGTGGACATGTTCCTCTACAACAACATGGCCGGCGCCACCACCGACAGCCTGCGACCACTCAGCGAGCAGCTCACCGAAGCCCTGGTAACCCGCAAACGCCAGCGCCCGAACCTGCGCATGGTGCTGATCACCGATCCCTTCAACACCCTGTACGGTGGCGTGGCCGCGCCGCATCTGGAGCGCCTGCGCCAGGCCGGTGTGGAGGTGGTGTTCACCGATCTCAACCGGCTGCGTGATTCCAACCCCACCTGGTCCGGCCTGTGGCGGCTGTGCTGCCAGTGGCTCGGCAACACCACACAGGGCGGTTGGCTGCCCAACCCCACCGGCGACGGCAAGGTAACCCTGCGCACCTATCTCACCCTGATCAACTTCAAGGCCAACCACCGCAAGACCCTGGTGGTGGACGAGGGCGACCGGTGGACCGGCCTGGTGACCTCCGCCAATGCCCACGACGCCAGCAGTGCCCACTCCAATCTGGCGCTGCGCTTCAGCGGCCCGGCGGCGCTGGACCTGCTCCATTCGGAGTTGGCGGCGGCACGTTTCTCCGGCGCCCGGCTGGGGGATGACTGGCCCATGCCGCCGGAACAAGACGCCCCGGAAAACGGCGCCCGCCTGCGGGTGCTCAGCGAAGGCGCGATCCGCGACGCCCTGCTGGACGCGGTGAACGGCGCCCGCGCCGGCCAGCAGCTGGAGGTGGGCGTGTTCTACTTGTCCCACCGACCGCTGGTGGAGGCCCTGGCGGCCGCCCGGGAACGGGGCGTACGGCTGCGTCTGCTGCTGGACCCCAACAAGGATGCCTTTGGCCGCGAGAAGAATGGCGTGCCCAACCGCCAGGTGGCCTGGGAACTGCACCGCGCCGGCGTGCCGATACGCTGGTGCGCCACCCACGGCGAGCAATGCCACACCAAGATGCTGTTGCGCCACGGTGGCCAGGGGCCGGCCATGCTGATCCTGGGTTCGGCCAACTACACACGCCGCAACCTGGACAATCTGAATCTGGAAACCAGCGTGGAGCTGGTGGCGGATGCCGCCAACCCGGCGATTCGCGCGGCCCGGGAGACGTTTCAAAAACGCTGGTCGAATCCGGACGGCGAGGTGTTCAGCCTGCCCTACGAGGCATTCGCGGACGACTCCCGCTGGCGCTACGGGCTGTACAGAGTGATGGAGTTCACCGGCTGGTCCACGTTCTAGTCGTGGCGCCAAAGGCGGGCGCTGACGGCGCCGTTGATCAGCCAGGCCAGGACCACCAGGGCCCAGGCCGCCGGCCAGCGCTGGGGCTCGGGCAGCAACTCTCCGGCGGGCACCGCCAGCAGGAACAGCGCGCTTTCGACCGCCGCCAGAGCCAGCGGCGCGGTCAGGGCGGCGCGGCGGTGCAAGGTCACGCCCAGGGCGCCGAGCAAGGCCCGGCCGCCGCTTAACGCCAGCCAGATCACGATGATGCCGCCCGCCAGTACCGCCGCCATGAATGCCTCTCCTTCCGCTGGTCACGCCGAATTCACGCCGCGCCCCCGTCCGCCGGGGCCGCGCGGCGCCCATGATGGGGCCAACGCCCGCCGCCGGCAAGTACGATAAAAACTGCTAAATCTTTATCTCACCCCCTTACGGACCGCCTCCATCAGCGCATACTGAAGGCTCCGAAATCGTTACCGCATGGAGGTAGTAATGAACAGCGACACGCTGAAAGGCCAGTGGAAACAGTTGAAAGGCGATGTGAAAAAACAGTGGGCCAAGTTCACCGATGACGACCTCAAGCAGATAGAGGGTCACAAGGACAAGCTGGTGGGCAAGATCCAGGAGCGTTACGGCTCCACCCGCGAGGACGCGGAACGTCAGGCCGATGAATGGCTGGGCAAGAAAGGCTGACGGGAGCGGACATACAGGAACGGCTGAAGAAACCGCAGGAGCGACCGTAGGAGCGACTTCAGTCGCGACTGAAGTCGCTCCTACAGCCTCTCCCAGGGCGCGTTAGCACGGCTTTCACAGCCTGAACCAAGCAACATAAAAAAAGGGCGGGGTCCGAGGACCCCGCCCTTCTTTTTTAACACCGAACCGTATTAGCCGAACTGGTTCATGGTGTTGTCTTTACCCGCTGCTTTCAGAGCGGCTTCACCAGAGAAGTACTCTTTGTGGTCATCACCGATGTTGGAACCGGCCATGTCCTGGTGCTTCACGGTGGCGATGCCACGGCGGATTTCCTTGCGCTGAACGCCGGCGGCGTAGGCCAGCATGCCTTCCTCACCGAAGTAGCCTTCCACCAGCTGGTCGGTGGACAGAGCAGCGGTGTGGTAGGTCGGCAGCGTGATCAGGTGGTGGAACACACCGGCTTCACGGGATGCCTTGGCCTGGAACTCCTGAGTCCAGCGGTCGGCTTCGGCGGCCAGATCGCTGTCGTCGTACTTGGCGTTCATCAGGTCGGCACGGTCGTAACCGGATACGTCCTTGCCTTCTTCCTTCCAGGCATCGAATACCTGCTGACGGAAGTTCAGGGTCCAGTTGAAGGACGGGCTGTTGTTGTACACCAGCTTGGCGCTCGGCTCTTGCTCGCGGATGCGATCGACCATGTGCTTGATGTGAGCCACGTTCGGGGTCGGGGTTTCGATCCACAGCAGGTCGGCGCCGTTTTGCAGGCTGGTGACACAGTCCAGAACCACGCGGTCGATGTTGGTGCCTTCGCGGAACTGGAACAGGCCGGAAGCCAGACGGGTCGGCTTGAGCAGCTTGCCTTCGGATTTGATCACCACGTCGCCGTTGTTGATCTGCTCGGGCGAGTCGATGAACTCGCCATCCAGGAAGCTGTTGTACTTGTCGCCCAGGTCGCCCGGCTCGTTGGTCACGGCGATCTGCTTGGTCAGGCCGGCGCCTTCGGAGTCGGTACGGGCAACGATCACGCCATCGTCAACGCCCAGTTCCAGGAACGCGTAGCGAACGGCGTTCAGCTTGGCGATGAAGTCGGCATGGGGAACGGTCACTTTACCGTCCTGGTGACCGCACTGCTTCTCGTCGGAAACCTGGTTCTCGATCTGGATGCAGCAAGCACCGGCTTCGATCAGCTTCTTGGCCAGCAGGTAGGTGGCTTCCGGGTTACCGAAGCCAGCATCGATGTCGGCGATGATCGGCACAACGTGGGTTTCGAAGTTGTCGATCTTGCTGATGATTTCTTTCTGCTTGGCTTCGTCGCCCGCTTCCTTGGCGGCGTCCAGGCCACGGAACAGGTGGTTCAGTTCCCAGGCGTCGGCTTGCTTGAGGAAGGTGTACAGTTCACGGATCAGGTCGGCGACGGCGGTCTTCTCATGCATGGACTGGTCGGGCAGCGGACCGAACTCGGAACGCAGCGCGGCGACCATCCAACCGGACAGGTACAGGTAGCGGCCCTTGGTGTTGCCGAAGTATTTCTTGATGGAAATCATCTTCTGCTGACCGATGAAACCGTGCCAGCAACCCAGGGACTGAGTGTACTTGGAGTTGTCCGCGTCATACGCCGCCATGTCCTCGCGCATGATCTTCGCGGTGTACTTGGCGATATCCAGATGCGTGTTGAAACGGTTCTGCAGACGCATGCGGACAGCGGATTCCGGGTTGATGTCGTGCCAGGTTTTGTTGGCACCAACCACGGAGCTCAGTGCTTCGATCTCTTTGAGGTACTGTGACATGGTCAATCCTTGTCAGTAGAAGAATGAACACCGAAGCCGCCGGTCACGCGGGGGCATGCCCCGCCCGACGCCGACTACCGATGCCGCGCATTCTAGGAGCGCGTTTCTCATAAAAACAATCAATCTTGATGATAACCGGTATTCGCGCGATGAATGTCACCTCAGAATCAGGTGCGGCACCCGGGCATGGCGGATCAGCCGGTCGGTGGTGCTGCCAATCAGGAACTCACGGATTCGCGAGTGCCCGTAGGCGCCCATCACCACCAGGTCGAGATCGTGCTCCTCCTGGTAAAGGTGCAACTCCGTTTCCACATCCCCCTTCAGGGCCGCGACGGTCACCGGGTGCCCGTTGTCCTCCAGGCGCCGCGCCGCCCAGGCCGCGCCTTCCCGATCCCGCTCGGAACCGTTCACCTGCACCAGGTGACAAGGCAGCTCGCGCAGCAGCGGGCTGCTGGCGATCAGGCGCACGCCGTCGCGCATGGAGGGACTGTTGTCGTAGGCGAGCATCAGCCCGGTGGGCGCCTTGAACGCTCCCACCGCCACCAGCACGGAGCGGTCCACGCCACGAATCAGTTTCTCCACATTGTCGCCGATCCGGTCGTGGCCGGGGTGATCGGTGCCCTGTTTGCCGATCACCAGCAGGCGGGTCTCATCGTCCAGCTCGCGCACCGCGTCGAGCAGCTTGCCATGGCGCTGGCGCAGCACCGGCGTCGGCTGGCCGGCCGACGCCAGCCGCTCCTTGGCCGCCTCCAGCAGCGCCTTGCCCTCCTCCAGGGCCAGCCGGTTGCGGCGTGCATCCAGGTCCGCCAGCTCCTTGAGCAGGGCTTCCCGGGTGCCCAGACCAATGCTGCCGCTCAGGTTGGGCTCGCTGGGGTAGCGTTCCTCGTCCAACACGTGCAGCAACATCAGGGGGGCGTCCAGGCGCCGGGCCGCCCAGGCGGCGTGGTCGCAAATGGTGTCCGCCGCGGCGGAACCGTCGATGCAGGCAATCACATGACTCATGGTCGATCCTCGAATCCGGGGGTGGCTCAGTGGCCGCCCATCATTTTTTCCACGGCGTCGGGCTTGTCGTGGACGGCGTACTTATCCACCAGAGTGGCGCTGGCCTCGTCCAGGCCGATCACTTCCACCTCGGTGCCTTCGCGGCGGAACTTGATCACCGCCTTGTCCAGGGCGCCGATGGCGGTGATGTCCCAGAAGCGGGCCCGGTGTACGTCGATGGTGACTTTTTCCAGCCCTTCCTTATAGTCGAACGCCGCCAGGAAACGGTCCGCCGAGGTGAAGAACACCTGCCCCACCACCTGGTAATGGCGCTGGTAACCGGCGTCGTCCGCCTCGCTGGACACATAGAACACCCGGCCCACCTTGTTGGCGTAGAACAAAGCGCTGAGCAGCACGCCGATGCCCACCCCGATGGCCAGGTTGTGGGTGAACACGGTCACCGCCACGGTGACCAGCATCACCACGCTGCTGCTCGGCGGGTGGCGACGCAGGTTAAGGATCGACTCCCAACTGAAAGTGCCGATGGACACCATGATCATCACCGCCACCAGGGCGGCCATGGGAATCCGCGACACCCAGTCGCCCAGGAACACCACCAGCACCAGCAGCACCACCCCGGCGATCAACGTGGACAGCCGGGTGCGACCGCCGGATTTCATGTTGATCACCGACTGACCGATCATCGCGCAGCCGGCCATGCCGCCCAGGAAGCCGGAGGCGATGTTGGCCATGCCCTGGCCCCGGCATTCGCGGTGCTTGTCGCTGTCCGTGTCGGTGATGTCGTCGACGATGGTGGCGGTCATCATCGACTCCAGCAGCCCCACCACCGCCATCGTCAGCGACACCGGGAAGATGATGCGCAGGGTCTCCAGGGACAGGGGAATATCCGGCAGCAGGAACACCGGCAGGCTGCTGGGCAACTCGCCCTTGTCACCCACCGTGGGCATCTCCAGGCCGAAGTACACCGCCACGGCGGTGAGCACCAGAATGCACACCAGCGGCGACGGCACCGCCCGGGTCAGCAGCGGGAACAGATAGATGATGCCCAGGCCGGCGGCGGTCATGGCATAGACGTGCCAGGTGACGCCGATCAGCTCCGGTATCTGGGCCATGAAGATCAGAATCGCCAGGGCGTTGACGAAGCCGGTGACCACCGAGCGCGACACGAAGCGCATCACCGTGGCCAGCTTGAAGAGGCCGAAAATGATCTGCAGCACCCCGGTGAGGATGGTGGCGGCGAGCAGATACTGCAGGCCGTGCTCGCGCACCAGGGTCACCATGAGCAACGCCATGGCGCCGGTGGCGGCGGAGATCATTCCCGGCCGGCCACCGGCGAAGGCGGTGACCACGGCGATGCAGAACGAGGCGTACAACCCCACCTTGGGGTCCACCTCGGCGATGATCGAGAAGGCGATCGCCTCCGGAATCAGGGCCAGCGCCACCACGATACCGGAGAGCACATCACCACGGAGATTGGAAAACCAGTTTTCTTTCAACGGCAGCAAAACGGAATCCTTTTAACAGCACGGAACACGACGACGGCCACGCCGACGCGGCAAACCATAAACAACAAAAATGACGGCCGGGCGGCCGGGATACGCCGTCACGGAAGGACGGCCGACGATAGCCACTCAGAGTGGCCGGGGGGCGGGAACGCTAGGGCGGATTGGACGCCATGAACATATCGAAATCGGGGTCGGTGCAAAAGAGGGCGGCGAGTCTAGCACAGCACGCGGGCATGCAACATGCTTGCGCGCATACACGCTTGCACGCTAAACCCGGAGCTGGAAGGTTCGGTGTGTTTCCTGAACGGCAGGAAACACACCCCACCGCTCAGGATGAGGGGGTAGCGTGCAAGCGTGTATGCGTGCAAGCGTGTTGCTCGCGCTTGCGCCTCAGATCTCGCGGGTTTCCCGGAAGCGGATTTCCGGGTGGCGTTCCTGGGCAAGCTGCAGGTTGACGCGGGTCGGCGCCAGATAGGTGAGGTGGCCTGCGCCGTCCCGGGCCAGGTGCTCGTAGGCCTTGCGCTCGAAGGCTTCCAGCTCGCGGTCGCTGTCCGCCTCGGTCCAGCGGGCGGTACTCACGTTGACCGCCTCGTAGCGACAGTCCACGCCATACTCCGCCTTCAGGCGGGCGGCCACCACATCGAACTGCAGGGTGCCCACGGCGCCCAGAATCACGTCGTTGTTGCGCAGTGGGAAGAACACCTGGGTAGCGCCTTCCTCCGCCAGCTGGGTGAGACCCTTGTGCAGTTGCTTGCTCTTGAGCGGATCATTGAGCACCACCCGCTGGAACAACTCCGGCGCGAAGTGCGGGATGCCGGTGAAGCGCAGCTCCTCGCCTTCGGTGAAGGTGTCGCCGATCTGGATGGTGCCGTGGTTGTGCAGGCCGATGATGTCGCCGGCGTAGGCTTCCTCCACGTTGTCGCGCTCCCCGGCCAGGAAGGTCAGGGCATCGGCGATGCGCACATCCTTGCCGGTGCGGCACTGCTTGAGCTTGATGCCCTTCTGGTACTTGCCGGAGCAAATGCGAAGGAAGGCGATGCGATCCCGGTGGCGCGGGTCCATGTTGGCCTGGATCTTGAACACGAAGCCGGTCATTTTGCCTTCGTCGGGTTGCACCTGGCGGGCGCCGCCGTCGCGGGGCTGGGGCGGCGGCGCCCAGTCCACCAGGCCGTCGAGCATATGATCGACGCCGAAGTTACCCAGGGCGGTGCCGAAAAACACCGGCGTCAACTGGCCGGCCAGGAACCGCTCAAGGTTGAATTCGTGGCTGGCGCCCTGCACCAGCTCCAGGGTGTCACGCAGTTCCTGGGCATAGTCGGCGCCCACCGCCTGGTCCAGCTCCGGGTTGTCCAGCCCCTTCACCTCGCGCACTTCCTGCACGGTGTGGCCCTGGCCGGTCTTGTACAGCACGGTGGTATCGCGTAACAGGTTGTAGACACCCTTGAAGCTCTTGCCCATGCCGATCGGCCAGGTTACCGGCGCGCACTCGATCTTGAGCACGTCCTCGATTTCATCAAGCACCTCGATGGGATCGCGCACGTCCCGGTCCAGCTTGTTGATGAAAGTGAGGATCGGCGTGTCGCGCAGCCGGCACACCTCCATCAGCTTGACGGTCCGTTCCTCCACGCCCTTGGCGGCATCGATCACCATCAGCGCCGAATCCACCGCCGTCAGGGTGCGGTAGGTGTCCTCGGAAAAGTCGGCGTGGCCGGGAGTATCGAGCAGGTTCACGGTGGCGTCCCGGTAGGGGAACTGCATCACCGAGGTGGTCACCGAGATGCCCCGTTCCTTCTCCATCTCCATCCAGTCGGAGGTGGCGTGCACGCCGCTCTTCTTGCCCTTGACGGTGCCGGCCATGCGAATCTGGTTGCCGTACAGCAGCAACTTCTCGGTAATGGTGGTCTTACCGGCGTCCGGGTGGGAAATGATGGCGAAAGTGCGCCGCTGGTGAATCTCGTCGCTGGGGTTCATAGAATCCTCGGTCTGCGTCGGCGCGCATTGTACAACCGGGCCGGGAAATCTTGTAGGAGGGGGGATGCCGGACGCCCCACCTCAACCAGATTCGGCGAGCCGGGCGCGCAGGCGACTGACCGCCTGGCTGTGCAGCTGACAGACCCGGGATTCGGTAACACCGAGCACGGCGCCGATTTCCTTGAGGTTAAGCTCCTCCTGGTAGTACAACGCCACCAGCAGCTTCTCGCGCTCCGGCAGGGCCTCGATGGCGGCGGTCAGGCACTCGCGTTGCCGGCCGTCCACCAGGGCGGCGAACGGCGACGGCGGCGCGCCGCTGCCGGCTTCCGGCTCACCCCGCTCTTCCACCATTTCCTCATAGGGCAGCAGGTAGCCGTTATTGGTGTCGGTGAGCAGTTGCTGGTAGTCGGCCAGCTCCATGCCCATCTCGGCAGCGATTTCGCGTTCCTCCGGCGGGCGCCCGAGACGCTGCTCCAGACGGTGCACGCATTGGTCCAGGTTGCGGGCATTACGACGCACGCTGCGCGGCAACCAGTCACGGGTGCGCAGTTCGTCGATCATGGCGCCACGAATGCGCTGGCTGGCGAAGGTGGAAAAGCTGGCACCGGCGTGGGGGTCGAAACGACGCAGGGCGTCCAGCAAACCGACGGTACCGGCCTGGATAAGATCGTCCAGGTCGATACCGGCGGGCAGCTTGACCTGCAGGGCCAGCGCCTGGCGTCGCACCGCCGGAAGATGCTGTTCCAGCAGCGCCTGGTGATCGATTTTACCCTGTGCCGTGTACATGAAGTTCTCCGCAAGGGGCGCCGGTGACTGCTTTCATTATTGGGATATGGCGGGCTTTGGAAGCGGGGAATAACGCCCGTTGGGCGGGCTTATTTGTCGGATCGATCCATACCGGCGCGCGCCTGGTAAGCCAGCGTCAGGCGCAGATCGCGCACCCGCAGCGGCTGCCGGGCGCCTTCGGCGAGCCGGAACCGGAACCGCAGTGGCCGGTCACCGCGCCAGTCGGCGGGCACCGGGGCGCGCCCCCGGGGTTGATCCAGGGCCAGACAATGCCGCCCCTGGCACAGCCAGGCCCGCGGCGCCGGCCCGATGGGCAGCCGATAGCGCCAGCTCACCTGGGTCGGAGTGGCCCCGGCGGCCAACGGTGGCGGTGTCAGCGGCCGGCTGAGGTAATCCCGGTCCGGGCCGGCCACGCGCACCGCCGGCGCGCTGGCGGTCCAGCTTCCCGGCGCCGCCGGTGCCAGCCCGGCCAGCAACAGCAAAGCGGCGCCGAGGGCTTTCCTCACGCTGAGGGCTCCAACCCCAGATCGTGGCCCAGATCGCGCAGGCTGTGGCGGGCGCGCAGCAGGGCCAGCAGGGCATCGAGCAGGGTCTCCGGCTTACGCCGGCGCGGCCCGCCGAGCAGGGCCAGTAACTGACCACGGGCGTCCAGGGCCCAGTCGCCGTCGTCCAGGTCCAGGCGCAGGGCCAGGGACGCCAGCAGCCCGGCGGCACCGCCCGGGGCGGCCAACCCTTCCCGCTGCAACGCCAGGCGGGCGCGCCGCTCCAGGGACACCAGCCCCTCGGCGCTGAGCGACGCCACCAGCAACGAAAGGGTGCGTTCACGGTCCTGGTCGCCGGGCGCCAGCCAGTAGCGGCGGCCCAATTCGGCGCCGGTATCCAGGTCATGCAGGCTGGCGAACCAGGCGCCAAGCCGGGCGCTGAGCGGCGCCCCACCGCCGCCGGCCACCGGCGCCGCCACCTCCAGACGGCGCAGGCGCGCCTGCACGGCGCGGCCCCGGTGGCGCAGCAAGCGGCTGTCCCAGGCCATGGCCTGAGCCTGGCTTTCTTCCAAAGCGCGCCGTTCACCACGATGCCAGACACGGCTATTGCCCCGCGCGGTGGCCAACCAGGGGCGGTTGTCCAGGCGATGCCACAGGGCCGCGTCGGGCAGCGACGGCAATAACCGGGCGCCATCGCCATGGTCGCTCACCGGGCCCAGGGGCAGGCCGCCGGGGTCCAGGGCAAGGCGTACCCGGGCGTCCTCGGCACCCTGCACGATGGCGTCCGGGCCGGCGGTGGCCAGGCCGCCACCGGGGGCCGCCTCGAGCAATTCGCGGAACGCCGGCACGCCTTCTCGCAGCAGACGGCTGGCGGCGTCCAGGGCCCGGCTCTGATCCAGCAGCCGGGCCGCCCAGCGGCGGTCGCCCACCGCCGGTAACCGGTCTTCTCCATCGCCGTCCGGCGTCGCCAGCAGGTCGTCAAGCAACGCGTCGGCGCGGGCCGGGGTCAGGTCCTCGGGAATGCGCTGGCCACCGCTCACGTAATGCAGGCGCAAGCCGTGGCGTATCACCAGATCCAGCAACGGCCCCAGGCGAGCGGCGTCGTCCCGCCCGGTAACGACGATATCGTCCAGCCGCAGACCGGCGGCACGGGCCAGGCCCCGGTGCACCGCCAGGGTTTCTTCCAGAGTTTCCAGAGCGGTGCCGACCGCCAACACCAGGAGCGGGCGCGCATTCGGCCCCAACCGGTGCAGCAGCGCGCCCTGGTCTGGATCACGCAAGCCCAGGCCACGGGTATCGATCAGGCAGAGGGTGGCGTCATCCACGGCGGGAGACTGACCGTGTTCCAGAACCTGGCAGGTCAGGCCTAAATGCTCCGCCCGGCGCGCCAGGATGGGCGGCGGCGGTGTTTCCATCCACAGCCGCGCGCGGGTGGCGCCGGCGCGGGCGGCCAGCTTCAGGGCGATGCTGGTTTTGCCAACCCCGGCCGGGCCCAGCAGAACCAGGGTGCCGGCCCGTTCCAGACGGTCTCCGATCAAGAGACGGCGCTGCAGTTGCCGGCGCAGCCAGGGCTCGATGCCGGCGACGCCGGCTTCCTCCGGCCAGCCGGCCAACAGATCGTCACTCAGGGCGGCGCTGAAGCCGAGCGCCGCCAGGCGGCGGCGCAACGCCCGGCGCGCCGGCGCCTCCTGCTCGCCGCCGGCGTCCAGCCTGGCGCGTAGTTCGCGCACCTCGCGCAGCAGTTGTTCGTCGGGACCGGCGTCGCCGGCGGGCGCGCCGGCGGACGATCGGGGCGCCGCCGGTCGGCGCGGCGGGGCCGGGCCCGCGTCTTCCTCCAACACCGCCAGGATCTCCACCCCTTCCGGGGTGCTGCGGTTGGCCAGGATCAGGGCATCGTCGCCGAGGGCGGCCCGCACCCGGCCCATGGCCTCGCGGTTATTGGCGCCGGTGAATCTCTGTACGCTCATGCAGGCTCCCTCAGGACGGTCCGCCGATCAGTTGGGTCACGCGCACCCCCCGGTCGTCGGGGATCTCCGCCTGGGACATCACCGCCAGGTGACGCAGACGACGGCGCAGGAAGTGGGCCAGCAATGGCCGCAGATTGTGGGGCACCACCAGCACCGGAGGATCGCCGGCGGCTTCCTGACGCTCCAGGGCGACGGCGGCCTGATTCATGAGCGTGTCCGCCAGGCCGGGCTCCAGGGCGCCACCGCCATTGAGGGCCTGGTTGAGCACCTGTTCGAGCTGGTTGTCCAGGCCGATCACGCGCAACTCCTCCTGGCCAGGGAAATACCGGTGGGTGATGGCCCGGCCCAGGGCCACCCGCACCAGGGCGGTAAGATCATGGGCCCCGGCACCTTCCGCCGCGTGCTCCGCCAGGGTGTCGAGGATGGTGCGCAGATCGCGAATCGAGACATCCTCGTCGAGCAGGTTCTGCAAAATGCGCTGCAGGGTGGTGAGCGAGACCACCTTGGGCACCACATCCTCCACCAGCCCCTTGTTGGCGTCGCCGAGCTTGTCGAGCAGTTGCTGCACTTCCTGGCGGCCGAGCATTTCGGCGGAGTGGCCGTGCAGCAGGTGATTAAGATGGGTAGCCACCACGGTGCTGGCGTCAACCACCGTGTAGCCATACACCTGGGCCTGCTCCCGTTGTTTTTCCTCGATCCACACCGCCGGCAAGCCAAAGGCCGGGTCGCGGGTGGCGGTGCCATTGACCTCGCCGGACACCTGGCCCGGATCGATGGCCAGCCACTTGCCCGGATAGGCCTCGCCACGCCCTACTTCGGCCCCCTTGAGCGTGATCACATAGGTGTTGGCGCCCAGTTCCAGGTTGTCGCGAATGTGCACCACCGGCGGCAGGAACCCCACCTCCTGGGCGAATTTCTTGCGCACGCTCTTGATGCGACCGAGCAATTCCCCCTGCTGGCGGTAATCGACCATGGGGATCAGGCGGTGCCCCACTTCCAGGCCCAGGGTGTCGATCAACTGGACGTCGTCCCAGCTCGCCTCCGGCGCCTCCGGCTGGGGCGGCGGCTCGGCCTGGATCCGTTCTTCCACCAGGCGCTGGTCGTTGCGCCGGCTCAGATACCAGGCGGCGCCGGCCAGCCCGGCGGTGAACAGCAGGAACACGAAGTTGGGCATGCCCGGCACCAGGCCCAGCAGGCCCATGACACCGGCGGACAGGATCAACACCTTGGGATTGACCAGCAGTTGCTCGATCATCTGCTGGCCCACGTCCTGCTCGGTGTTGACCCGGGACACGGTGACGCCGGCGGCGGTGGAGATCACCAGTGCCGGGATCTGCGCCACCAGGCCATCGCCGATGGTGAGCAGGGTATAGGTACGGCCGGCGTCGGCGAACGACAGGTCGTGCTGGACCATGCCGATAATCAGCCCGCCGATGATGTTCACCGCCATGATCACCAGGCCGGCCACGGCATCGCCACGCACGAACTTGCTGGCGCCGTCCATGGAGCCATAGAAGTCCGCCTCCTGGGACACCTCGGCGCGCCGCTGCTTGGCCTCCTCCTCGCCGATCAGGCCGGCGTTGAGGTCGGCGTCGATGGCCATCTGCTTGCCGGGCATGGCGTCGAGCATGAAGCGCGCGCCTACCTCGGCGATACGGCCGGCGCCCTTGGTGATCACCATGAAATTGATCACCACCAGGATCAGGAACACCACCAGACCGACGGCGAAGTTGCCGCCCACCAGGAACTGGCCGAACGCCTCGATCACCTTGCCGGCGGCGGCGCCGCCTTCGTGGCCTTCCATCAACACCACCCGGGTGGAGGCCACGTTGAGCGCCAGGCGCAGCAGGGTGGTGAACAGCAGCACCGCCGGGAAGGCGGAGAAATCCAGGGCGCGCAGGGTGAACATGCTGACCAGCAGCACCATCAGCGACAGCGCGATATTGAAGGTAAAGAACAGATCCAGGGCGAACGGTGGCAACGGCAGGATCAGCATCGCCATGATCAGCAGGATCAACAGCGGGCCGGCCAGCAGCTTGCCGTCGGCGCCGGCCAGGCCGCGCATCGGTCCCAGATAAGGGCTCAGCGCTTTCATGGCGCCACCTCCAGCTCCGGCGGTACGGTCAGGCCGCTGGGGGTAACCGGAGTCTCGGTGCCCTCTTCCCGGGCCCGCTTCAGGCGGAACGCCCACACCAGCACTTCCGCCACGGCGGTATAGAGCGGACCGGGAATTTCCCGGTCCAGGTCCACGTGACGGTACAGGGAACGCGCCAGCGGCGGCGCTTCCAGTAGCGGCACCCGGTGCTCGACACCCAGCTCACGGATGCGCGCCGCCACCGCGTCGGCGCCCTTGGCCACGACACGGGGCGCGTTCATGCTCCGCTCCTCGTATTTCAGCGCCACCGCATAGTGGGTGGGGTTGGTGACGATGACATCGGCGTCCGGCACCTTGGTCATCATGCGGTTGCGGGCCATGGCCTGCTGCTGGCCACGAATGCGGGCCTTGAGCTGGGGATCGCCCTCGCTCTCCTTGTGCTCGCGCTTGATCTCTTCCTTGCTCATGCGCAGCTTCTTGGCGTGGCTCCAGAGCTGGTAGGGCACGTCTATCAGGATCACCACGATCAGCGACAGCACCATCAGGCCACAGGCCATGGCGGCCAGGCGCAGGGCGTCCGCCAGGGCCTGCCGCAGGGGCTGATCCATGAGCGACATGAATTCGCCCCGGTGGGCAATCATGAAACTCACCGCCACCACCCCCACCAGCACCGATTTGGCGATCGCCTTGGCCAGTTCCGCCAGGGCCTGTGATGAGAACAGGCGTTTCAAACCCTTGACCGGGTTGAGCTTGCCGGGTTGCGGCTTAAGGGACTTGGCCGAGATCAGGAAACCGCCGAGCAGATTGGGGGCGATCAGGGCGGTCACCGCCAGCAAAAGGAAAAGGGGCAACAGGCCGAACAAAGCCCGTGCCCCCAGGTCGCCGGCGTGGGTCAGCATCACGGTGGCGTCGAACGCCTGCTGGCGGTCGAACAGGAAGGACTGCTCCATGACCAGACCGACCCGGCCAAACAGGGCCGGCCCCAGTGCCCACAGGCCGCCCACCCCGGCGAACAGCAGCAGTACCGTGGTGAGCTCCCGGGAACGGGCCACCTGCCCCTCTTCGCGGGCTTTCTCGCGCCTTCGGGGCGTGGCCTCTTCGGTTTTTTCCTGGTCTTCGGTCTGATCGGCCATGATGGCGACGTCCGCGCGCTATTGCTCTCGCGGAGCATTGTCGGCCAGGCCGGCGAACAGCAAACCGCCGATAAGCGACCGCTATCGGCGGCTATTCCTGGGAAGCGCGGTCGCTAGAAACCCAGTTCGTCGAGCAGATCGTCGACCTGATCCTGGCTGCTGACCACATCCTCGCCCTCGGGCTTGATTTGCGGGCCGTTCATCAAACCGGCTTCCTCGCGCTGGCGGGCTACCTCGGCGGAGCTGTTGTCCATGCGCTGGCGCATGGCTTCCCGCTCCTCGCCTTCCGGAACACTCTCCAGAAGAACCTGCAGCAGCTGACGCTCGACCTCCTGAATCACCTCCATCATTTTCTTGATCACCTGGCCGGTCAGGTCCTGGAAATCCTGGGCCATCATGATCTCCAACAACTCCTTGTTGGTATCCCGGGCCATGGCCGGCACCGCGCCCAGGTAGCGGCGGGTTTCGGTGACCAGTTCGCGGGCGTCATCCAGCTCGATCGGGTTCTCGAACCAGGCGCCCCACTTTTCATCCAGCGCCTGGGCACGGCTTTCCATCTCGTCCTGGAGCGGCTGAGCGCGATCCACGGCATTGAGAGCCCTGTTGGCGGCCTGCTCGGTCATCGAGGCTACATAATTGAGCCGCGCGCGGGCATCCGGGATCGCCTCGGCGGCTTTCTCCACTTCCTTGTCCAGCCCCAGCTCTCGCATGCTGTCGCGTAGCATGCGGGTCAATTGGCCGATCCGCTGCACCAGATCGTCATTATGCGTCTGCTCGTTCGTCGGCCGCGCGTCACCACTCATAGTCGCTTCTCCTATCGCGAAGACCGGGCGTTATTTGCCCAGCTTCTCGAAAATCTTGTTGAGCTTCTCTTCCAGGGTCACGGCGGTGAACGGCTTGACGATGTAGCCATTGGCACCGGCCTGGGCGGCGGCGACGATGTTGTCCTTCTTGGCCTCGGCGGTGACCATCAACACCGGCAGGGATTTCATCGCGTCATCGGCACGGATCTGCTTGAGCATTTCCAGACCATCCAGGTTGGGCATGTTCCAATCCGACACCACGAAGTCGAACCCACCGGCTTTCAGCTTGGTCAAGGCTTCCTGGCCGTCCTCGGCTTCCTCCACGTTGGTGAAGCCCAGTTCCTTGAGCAGGCTGCGAACGATGCGCCGCATGGTGGGGAAGTCGTCCACCACCAGAATACTCATGCCCTTGTCCATCATTTCCTCTCACTGCGTCGCGGCGCCGGGCGGTGGCCCGGCGCGTTAAGGTTCAGAATTCTTCCCAATCGTCCTCGGTGGTGACCGCCTCCCGGCGCGACGTCTCACGCACCGGGCGGGGCTCGGCGCGGGCATCGCGGCGGGGCCCGGCCTGCTCTTCATCGTCCACCGTCGGCGCCCATGCCTGCTCTTCGGGTTCCAGCGCCGCGCCGGGTTCAGCGACCACCGGTGGGCGGTCGTTGTCATCATCGGCAAGGGACACCATCATCGGCGCCGCTTCCGGGCCGGTGGCGTCGGCCAGGCGAAAGATCGCCACCGCCCGCTCCAGACGCTTGGCCTGCTCTTCCAGGGATGCCGCCGCGGCACCGGCCTGTTCCACCAGCGAGGCGTTCTGCTGGGTGGCTTCGTCCATCTGGCTGACCGCCTGGCTGACCTGTTCGATGCCGCCGCTTTGTTCCTGGGAGGCGGCGGAGATCTCGTCCATGATGTCGGTGACACGCTTCACCGCGGCCACCACTTCCTTCATGGTTTCACCGGCCTGCTCCACCAGCGCGGAGCCTTCCTGCACCTCCACCGCGGAACGTTCGATCAGTTGCTTGATCTCGCGGGCGGCGTCGGCGCTGTTGCCGGCCAGATTGCGTACTTCCCCCGCCACCACCGCGAAGCCCCGGCCCTGCTCACCGGCACGGGCCGCCTCCACGGAGGCGTTGAGCGCCAGAATGTTGGTCTGGAAGGCGATCGAGTCGATCATCCCGGTGATCTCCGCCACCTTGCGGGAGCTTTCATTGATGCCCTGCATCTTGACGGTAACCTGATCCATCACGTCACCGCCCCGGGACGCGGTGCCGGAAGCGTCGTTGGCCAGACTACTGGCCTGGCGCGCGTTGTCCGCGTTTTGCTTCACCGTGGCGGTGAGCTCTTCCATGCTGGTGGCGGTCTCCTCCAGGGAGGCGGCCTGCTGTTCGGTACGCGAGGACAAATCGATGTTGCCCCGCGCGATCTCGGAGCTGCCGACCAGGATCGAGCCGCTGCTGGCGCGTACGTCGGTAACGATGCCGCCAAGGCTGTCCTGCATGTCTCGCATCGCGGCGAACAGCTTGCCAACCTCGTTACGGCCATACACCGGGATGCGCTCGGACAGGTCGGCCCGGGCGATCCGCTGCAGGGTATCGACCGCTTTCTCCAGGGGCTGAACGACGATACGACGCAGACCCAGGTAGATGAACAGCATCACCAGCGCGGCACTGATCACCGCGCCCAGGGCAATGCGCGAAAACAACGTGGATTCCTGGTGGTAACCGTCCATCACCTCGCTGCCGCGCTGATCGGCGTAGTGGGTGAAGTCGGTGAGGCGCTTGTTGAGGTTGGTGCCCGGCCCCAGCAACTGCTGGCGCAGCGCGCGATAATCACTAAGCGAGCCATCCTTGAGGGTGTCGAGTTGCTGACGGGTAAGCTCCATTACCTTGCCGAAGGCGGTGCTCAGTTCCACGGCGAGCTCGCGCCCGGCCTCGGTGGTCTCGGTTTCACTGAAACGTTTGAAACGCCCTTCGGCACGGTCCAGCAAGCCGCCCACGTTCTGCACCTGATCGGCCGCGATCATGCGCATTCCCATGTCCAGGTAATCGGCGGCCAGATCCATTTCGATGCGCGCCTGGTTGAGTAGCGTGGTGGCGCGACTCACCTGATTAAGCTGCTCAACGTTGACCTGGTTGAGGGTGCCGATGGCATCGTCGGCCATGCGGTTGTTAAGCAGGCGCAGGCCGAACAACAGAGCGATCAGCAGGGCGCATACCACCAGCGCGCCGGCCACCGCTGTATTGATCTTCAGGTTACGAGGGAGATTAAGCATAACCAGGGTTTCCTCTGTCAGGGATTCTCGTCGTTGTTCACACCCGTTGGGCGCGGCCGGAAGCGGCCACCAGCGCCATCAGGCGCGGCGCCATCTGATCCAGGGGCAGCACCTCGGTGGCGCCGTCCCGGGCAATCGCCTCGCGGGGCATGCCGAACACCAGCGAGCTGTCCTGGTCCTGCGCCAGGGTGTGGGCGCCGGCGCGGCGCATGGTCAGCAACCCTTCGGCGCCATCCTTGCCCATGCCTGTAAGCAGGATGCCGATGGCGTTACCGCCGGCCTGCCGGGCCGCCGATTCAAACAGCACGTCCACCGATGGCCGATGCCGGTTCACCGGTGGCCCGTCGTCCAGGCGCACCACGTAATTGGCGCCGCTGCGAACCAGCTTCAGGTGGTGATCCCCCGGCGCCACGTAGACATGACCGGGCAGCACCCGCTCGCCATCCTCGGCCTCCTTCACCGACACCCGGCACAACCGGTCCAGGCGCTGCGCGAAGGAGCGCGTGAAGCCGCCGGGCATATGCTGAGCGATCAGGATCGCCGGCGAGTTCGGCGGCAACGGCTCCAGCACCTGACGAATCGCTTCCGGGCCGCCGGTGGACGCCCCCAGAATCACCAGTTTTTCACTGGATACCATTACCGGCTTCAGTTGCGGTGCCGCCGCGGCGGGCGCCGTCTGTAAACGGCGGGGCCGCGACTGCGCGGCGGCGCGTATCTTGTCGGCGATGCAATTGGCGTACTCCAGCATGCCGGTGCGAATGCCCAGCGCCGGCTTCTGCACGAAATCCACCGCGCCCAGTTCCAGCGCCCGCAACGTCACTTCCGAACCGGCCTGGGTCAGCGAGGACACCATCAGCACCGGCATCGGCCGCAGCCGCATCAGCCGTTCCAGAAAATCCAGACCGTCCATGCGCGGCATTTCCACGTCCAGGGTCAGCACATCCGGGTCGTGACGCTTGATCAGGTCCCGGGCCACCAACGGGTCCGGGGCCACCGCCACCACTTCCATGTCATCCTGGTCGTTGATGATTTCGGTCATCAGGTCACGGATCAGCGCCGAATCATCGACGCACAGCACCGTTATTTTTTTCCCGCCCAAGATCAGTCCCCCCTGCTACGGACGCCGGCACGTGGCGAGCGTCTTCCATGCTGTGGTTATCGGCGGCGTCGCCAGGTTCTTTAGGGCCTGCCCCAGGGAGCCTTAACGCACCGGCGTGTAAACGGTCTGGCCGCGCAACCGGAAGCGGTCGCTGATATAGGAAAAACTCTCGGAATGGCCGGCGAACAGCAGGCCATCCGTTTTCAGGAGCGGCGCGAAGCGCTCCAGGATGCGAGCCTGAGTGTCACGGTCGAAGTAGATCATCACATTGCGGCAGAAGATGGCATCGAACGGCGGCGTCACCCGCCAGCCCGGGGCGACCAGATTGAGAGGCTCGAAACGCACACGGGCCGCCACCTCCGGGCGCACCCGGGCAAAGCCGGCGCGCCGGCCGCTGCCGCGTTGGAAAAAGCGCCGGCGGCGGCTTTCCTCGAGCTTGTTGACCTGGGCCAGTGGGTACACCCCCAGGCGGGCCCGGTCCAGGGCATCGGTATCGATGTCGGTGGCCAGCACCTCGATGTCGGCGCGGTCGCCCAGGGTTTCCAGCAACGCCATGACGATGGAATAGGGTTCCTCGCCGGTGGAGGCGCCGGCGCTCCATACCCGCACCGGCCCGGTACGACCACGCAGGTGGTCGGCGAGCAACGGGAAGTGGTGGGCCTCACGGAAGAAGGCGGTGAGATTGGTGGTCAGCGTATTGGTGAAGGCTTCCCACTCGGCGCCGCCGGGGTCCTGCTCCAGCCGGGTCAGATAGTCCTGGAAGCGGGTCAGACCCTGCTGGCGCACCCGCCGCCCCACCCGGCTGTAGACCATGTCCCTTTTGTGCCCGGCGAGTACGATTCCGGCGCGCCGGTAAATCAACGCCCGGATGCGGTCAAAGTCGGCGTCGCGGAACACCAGATCCCGGTCCGGGGTAACCACGGCTTCGGTACTTTGACGTTCAGCGTTATCGCTCAAGATGGGTGGGCTCCTCATGGGCGACCGCGACGCGGCGCCCGGTAGCGGTGCGCGGCGCCGTCTCCGGGCCACCGTGCAGGCGGAACACGCCCATGGAATGGGTCAGGGTCCTCACCTGCCGTTCCAGGGAGGCGGAGGCGGTGGCGGAAGCCTGAACCCGGTCGGCGTTCTGCCGGGTCACCGCGTCCATCCGCGCCACCGCCTGGTTGATCTGGTTGATGCCGGTGTTCTGTTCCTCGGAGGCGGCGCGGATATCATCCATGATGTCGTTGACCCGGGTCACCGAAGCCACCACCGATTCGACGGCGCTCTCCGCCCGCCGTACCAGGCCGGCGCCGCTTTCAATTTCGCGACCGGAACCATCGATCAACTCACGGATCTCCCGGGCCGCCTCGGCGGAGCGACCCGCCAGGTTGCGCACTTCCTCGGCCACCACCGCGAATCCCTTGCCGTGCTCACCGGCGCGGGCCGCCTCCACCGAAGCGTTGAGAGCGAGAATATTGGTCTGGAAGGCAATACCGTCGATGGTGCCGATGATCACCGCCATGCGCTCGGAGCTGGTGGTAATACGCCCCATGGTCTCGACCACCTGACCCATTACCCGACCGCTCTCGGACACCGCCCTGGAGGCGTCGGACGCCAGCTCGCTGGCCTGGCGGGCACTGTCCGCGTTCTGGCTGACGGTGGCGGTCATCTGCTCCATGCTGGCGGCGGTCTGCTGCAGGGAACTGGCCTGCTGCTCGGAGCGGGAGGAAAGGTCCTCGTTGCCCTGGGCGATGTCGTGGGCCGCCGGCGCCACCACGGCCATGCCCCGGTGCATATGGCCGACGATGCTGCCAAGACTTCGACGCATCAGCTTCAGGCCCATGACCAGCATGCCCAACTCACCGCCCATGCGCTCCGGCGGGCGCGCCGCCAGATTGCCGGCGGCGATCTGCAGCGTGAAGCGGCCCGCCGTCAGCACCGGCGCCAGCACCGAGCGAGTTACCAGGCGAAAGCCCAGCGCCAACAATGGTAGGCCGCCACAGACCAGGGCGATCAGCCAGGCGCGCGCTACCGCTTCGCCGTCGCCGAGACCGCGCAGCCCGACGCCGGCGGTGGCCAGCACCAAAGCGGCGGCGGCGATGAACAGGAAGCCCATGCGGCTGCTCACCGAATGCGGATTCCAACGCCGCAGGGCGGCCAACGGGCCGCGACGGCGCACCTCCCCCTTGTGCAGATAGAGATGCCGGCCCCGGCCCTCGCGAATCGCCGTGTAATCACGTTCTGCGGCTTCGATGGAGGGGCGGTCCGCCTTCAGGCGCACCGACACGAAGCCGACGATCTCACCGTCCTCGGTGATCGGCGTCACATGGGCACGCACCCAATAATGATCCCCGTTTTTGCGGCGGTTCTTGACCAGGCCGATCCAGATGTCGCCGGCCTTGATGCACTCCCAAAGGTTCTCGAAGGCGGCTTCCGGCATGTCCGGATGGCGCACGATATTGTGCGGCGCGCCCACCAGCTCGTCCTTATCGAAGCCACTGACCGTGACGAAAGCCGGATTGGCGTAGGTGATGCGTCCGCGCAGATTGGTGCGAGAGATCAGGAAGTCCTCGGATTCAAGCTGATACTCTCGTTGTGTCACCGGCTGATTGTCACGCATCAGGGCTCCTTTTCTCGTGGTTGTCGTTCATGCGCCGGGGCTTTACTCGCTGGCCTCTTCCACCAGCGCCATCTCCTCGCTGGTCAGCAATTTCTCGATATCCACCAGCACCAGCATGCGCTCGTCCAGGTTGCCCAGACCGTGGATGTAATCCAGCGGCAGATTGACACCGAACTCCGGCGCCGGCTTGCGCTGCTCGGCGGTCAGCGTCATGACGTCGGAGACCCGGTCGACCACGATACCCACCACGCGGTCGGCGATGTTCACCACGATCACCACGGTCTGGTCGTCATAGTCCGCCTTGGCAAGGCGGAATTTGATGCGCAGATCGACGATTGGCACGATCACGCCACGCAGATTGGCCACGCCCTTGATGAATTCCGGCGCATTGGCGATGCGCGTGACATTGTCGTAGCCACGGATTTCCTGAACCTTGAGGATGTCGATGGCGTACTCTTCGTCGCCCAGGGAAAACACCAGGAATTCCTGGCTGCCGGCTTCCGCGGCGACGGTGTGTTCCAAAGCGGTGGCGTTGCTCATGACGGTTCTACCTCTTTTTGCAAAGGTTGGGAGCGATTCCCGAAAATACGGTTTTCCTTCTTGCTTTGACTAAGCCGGTGCAGGTCGGCCACGTCCAGAATCAACGCCACGCGGCCATCGCCGAGAATGGTCGCGGCGGACACGCCAGGCACCTTTCGGTAATTGGTCTCCAGGTTCTTGACCACCACCTGCTGCTGGCCCACCAGTTCATCCACCAGCAGCGCGTAACGGCGCCCCTCCCCTTGCACGATAACGGCGATGGCGCGGGTCGGCTCGTCGATGGCGCCGGCCACGTCCATGGCCTGGTGCACCGCCACCACCGGCAAATAGTCCTCGCGAACCTTGAGCAGGGTGTCGTCGCCGGCCATGGCATAGAGGTCACCGGCGGCGGGCTGCAGGGACTCCACCACCGCGCTCACCGGCAGGATGAAGGTCTCCGTGCCAACCCGGACCGACATACCGTCCAGGATCGCCAGGGTCAGAGGCAGCACGATACGGGTGGTGGTGCCCTGTCCCGGCTGTGACAGGATTTCCACATGGCCGCCCATGGCCTGGATATTGCGCTTGACCACATCCATGCCGACGCCACGTCCGGATACGTCGCTGACCTCCTCGGCGGTGGAAAACCCCGGCGCGAAGATCAGTTGCCAGACTTCATCGTCGCTCATCGAATCGGACACCGGCAGCCCGTTGCTGCGCGCCTTGGCGAGCAGCTTCTCGCGGTTCAGGCCGGCGCCGTCATCAATCACCTCGATGAGAATATTGCCGCCCTGGTGCTGGGCGGACAGGGTAAGCTTGCCGGTGCGCGGCTTACCGGCGGCCTCGCGGCGTTCCGGGGTTTCGATGCCATGGTCCAGGCTGTTGCGCACCAGGTGGGTGAGCGGGTCGATGATCCGTTCGGTGAGACCTTTGTCCAGTTCGGTGGATTTACCCTCGGTGACCAGCTCCACATCCTTGCCAAGCTTTCCGGCCAGGTCGCGCACCAAACGCGGGAACCGGCTGAACACATAGTCCATGGGCACCATGCGCACCGACATCACCGCTTCCTGCAGATCCCGGGCGGTGCGTTGCAGGAGGTTGAGACCGTTGACCAGGGCGCCATCGTCCAGGGTCTCGGAGTCCTCGGCGACCTGATTGAGCATGGACTGGGTGATGATCAACTCGCCCACCAGATTAATGATCTGATCCACCTTGGTGACCGGCACGCGAATGGAAGTGGATTCACCGCCCTTGGCGGTCTTGGCCGGTGCCTTTTCGGCGGGCGCCGGCGGTCTGTCGCCGCCGGCCTTGGCCTCGCCGGGCTCCGGGCTCGCCGTGGCCGTGGCGGAAGCGGCTTCGGCGGCGGCGGGTTGCGCAGCGTGGGCAGGTTCGGCGGGGGCCACGTCAAGCGCCTTAATCTCCAACTGCTCGGGCTCCGCGATGAAGCACATCACCGCCTCGATGTCGTCCGCGCTCAGGGACGACGACAGGATCACCCGATAGCGCTCCGCGTCACCGTCGCGGGTCTCGATGTCACCAAGCTGCCCCAGCTCCTCGATCAGCAGATCCCGGTCCTTGTCTTCCACCTCCAACAAGGCCACCTCGAAACGTCCTCCGCTGGCGGACGCCACCGGCGCGGCTTTCGGTTCCGGCGCCTTGGACGTGGTGGTGGGCGCGGTTTCCACGTCCGCCTCCTCGCCGATTTCCTCCAGGGCCAGCCGCCGCAGGGTTTCGCAGATCCGCTCCAGGGCCTCCGGGTCCGGCTCGCCGCCCTGACGATAGGCTTCCAGTTGGTCGTTCAACATGTCTTTGGCTTCCAGAAAGGTATCGACGATGTCACGGCGCAGGGCCAGTTCCCCGCGCCGGGTGTAGTCGAGCAGGTTCTCCAGCATGTGGGTGGTGCGCTGCAGCGCTTCGAACCCGAAGGTACCGGCACCACCCTTGATCGAGTGGGCGGCGCGAAAGATGGCGTTGAGCCGTTCCTGATCCGGGTTGTCCACGTCCAGCTCGAGAAGATGGGACTCCATCTCCGCCAGCAGTTCGTCCGCTTCCTCGAAAAAGGTGTCGTAGAAATCGGTGATATCCATGATCACTCCACAACCGGTTGTGTGGGGGTGCCCAGGCTGTCCGGGCGACTCGCCGCGCTCAGACGTCGCGCCGCCTGATCGGTAAGCACCTCCAGGGTGATGCGGCGGTTGACCGGGTCGCCGGGGTTGCTGCCCGGCACCGGCACGCGATCCCCCATGCCGGTGACGCGCAGCAATTTGTCCGGGTCCAGGCCGGCCGCCACCAGTGCCCGGCGCGATGCATTGGCCCGGTCCGCGGAAAGCTCCCAGTTGCTGTAGCCGGTGCCGCCACCGGCGTAACGCAGGCTGTCGGTATGGCCGCTGATGCTGAGCCGGTTGGGCACGTCGTTGAGAATCGGCGCCAGGGAACGCAGTACCCGGCGCATGGCCTCGGACAACCGGTCACTGCCGAGCTCGAACATGGGCTTTTCCTGGGTGTCCATAAGCTGCACACGCAGGCCGTCCGGGGTCATCTCGAAGCGCATCTGCTGGCGCATGTCGCGCAGGTTGGGATCGCTCTGGATAACGTTTTCCATGCGCCGACGCAGGTCGATGAAGCGCTGCCTTTCCTGAGCCGGGCGACTTTGCCGGCGCAGATCGATGCGCGCTTGCTCGCCGTCGGAATGAACCGGGTCGGGTCCGCCGCCGGGAATCGCGCTGGTGCTGGAGGAATCGCGGTCGCCATCGGTGAGCGCCACCTTCAGAGGCGTGCGAAAGTATTCCGCCAGCCCCTGCAACTCCGCCGGCGAGGCGGTGGAAAGAATCCACAGCACCAGGAACAACGCCATCAAGGCGGTCATGAAATCCGCCAGGGCGATTTTCCACGCGCCGCCATGATGAACCGGCTGGTTACGCCGCGGGCGCCGGATGACGATGGCGCGCTGGCTGTTGCTCATGCCTGGCCGCCCCCGCCGGAGCGCGCTGAACGCACATGCTCCTCGAGTTCATCGAAGGAAGGCCGTTCGGCGCTGTGCAGCGCCTTGCGCCCGAACTCCACCGCCAACTGCGGCGCGTAACCGTTCAGGTTGGCGAGCAGGGTGACGCGCACGCACTGCAGCATTTTCACGCCTTCCGCCACCTGGCGGTCGATGCGGCTGGCCACCGGATTGACGAAGCCGTAGGCAAGCAGAATGCCCATGAAGGTGCCCACCAGCGCGTGGGCGATCATCATGCCCATTTCGTCGGCACCGGAATCCGCGGAGGCAAGCGCCTTCACCACCCCCAGCACCGCCGCCACGATGCCAAAGGCGGGCAAGGCATCGCCCACCTTGAGCAGGGCGTCGGCGGGAATGTGCGCCTCGTGTTCGTAGGCCTCGATCTCGTGGGTCATCAGCTCATCCAGCTCGAGCGGGTCGACACTGCCGCTGATCATCAGGCGCAGATAGTCGGTCAGGAAGCCCATGATCAGCGGGTCGCTGGCAATGCGCGGGTGCTCGGTGAACAACACGCTTTCGCCGGGATTCTCGATGTCCTTTTCCACCCCCAGCACCCCCTCGCGACGCATCTTGGTAAGCAGTTTGTACTGCAGCGCCATGAGTTCCATGTACATGTCCTTGTCGTAGCGCTTGGTGCGCTTCAGACGACTGGCGGAACGCAGAGTGGATTTGATCGCCTTGCCATTGTTGGCGGCCACGAAGGCCCCCACGGCCGAGCCGACGATCATCAGGATCTCGGTGGGCTGATAGAGCGGCCCCAGATGTCCGCCGGCCAGGGAGAAGCCACCGAACACGGAAATCGCGACGATCAGAAAACCTAGAGCTATCAGCACAACGGGTGTCCTTCCTACAGCGTGTATCGCATTACCGTGCGTATCGGCGGAAACACCCGGGACTTGAGGAAAACGGACAGGAATTTATCGGTGGCCGGGCCGCTAGCGGCCCGTCACCCGCCGCGCGGGCGCGCGGCGGGCGGCTCGGACAACGCCGGTCTCAGGCACCAATGGCCTTACCGGCGACCGACTTCTTTCGCGTTTTGCCGGCCCGGGACGGCGGCTGGCAAATACCACACACGAAGTCCTGGCTGGGCGTGTGGGCATGGTTGACGAACCGGCCACCACAGCAGGTGCATTCGGACAGTTCGAACAAACCGCTTTCGAAGAAACGGATCAGGGTCCAGGCGCGGGTCAGCCCGAGAACCGGCTCCGCTTCGTCCAGGGCCACCTGCTCCAGGTACAACCGGTAAGCCTTGACGAACCCCTCCATGCGCTCACAGCCGTGCTGGACGGTAAGCTGACGGTAATAACCATAGAACAGCGATGAGTGGATGTTCGGCAACCAGGTAATGAACCAGTCCGTGGAAAACGGCAGCATACCCTTGGGCGGCGAGGCACCCCGCACCTCCTTGTACAAACGAATCAACCGCCCCCTGCTCAATCCGATCTCCGACTCCAGTACCTGAAGCCGTGCCCCCAGTTCAATCAGTTCAATGGCGAGCTGCACCTGCTGCATTTCGCCGACCAGACTCTTCTCCACCATGACGCCCCCTCAGTAGTCGCAGGCTGCCATGAGCAGGGAGGCGTGGGTCTGGCCCAGCCCCTGTTCACGCTTGTCACGGGTAAGCTGGGTGACCTGGTCGGCGTCATCGAGGTGCATGCGGAACAGCAGTTGATTGGTGCGCGCCATGCGCGCCAGCTGCTTGGCGGACAATGACACCAGCACCCGCGCCAGCGATTCGTCGATCTTCAGCCGGAAAAGGGCGGTGGCGTAGTCCTCGTTAAGAAGACGCTGCGCCAGCAGCATGTAGGACAGATTCAGATCCTGGATTTCATTGAGAACGCCGTCGATGTTCATGGGTGCGCTTGCTCCTTCGATAACCCCAACCGGGTAGAACCCGGTTCCCATTGAAATGAAAGCCTCTGGCTTCCATCCGGCCCCATCCGTCCATGTGGTGACGGGCACCGGGTGATACGAAAAAATCATTAGACCAGACCAATGTCTAGTCACTTTGGGTTGGCATTTTATGGTTGAAACGTATCACAGTTTTGGCGTGAAGCTCATACTTTATTGTGAATAAAATCACATATCGATTGTTTTTTTGTGACGCAATTCACATTAAAGGATTTTGTCAAAATAGAGACCTGTTAGTGCCACGTGAAGGAGTTGAAGGGCGGGAAAATCATGCTTTTAACCTATCAGCGGGAACGCTCCCCCTCCCGCTCGTCCAGGTCTCTGACCCAAACCAGCAGCTCGGCGATTACCTGGTACAGCGCCGATGGAATACGCTCATCCACATCCAGTTGCATCAGCAACGCCACCAGTTCCGGGGCGTCATGCACGAAGATATCGCGTTGCCGCGCCTCGGCGATGATGCGCTCGGCCAGTTCCCCATAGCCCCGGGCCAGCACCCGGGGGGCGTCATCGCCATCCCGGTAGGCCAGCGCCACGGCGCGGCGACGGCCCCCCTCGGGGCCTCGTTCATCGCTCATCGGCGCCCTCCTCCACAACCCTGAGGTGGACGCCGCCCAACCCCAGATTGACCAGCCGCTCCCGCAGACGGGCACTGCCGGCGCGCAGCCGCCGGGCCGTGTCCTCGGCGGCGCCGAGAGTCAGATCGAGACGGTCCCGCTCCAGCGCCAGGCGTACCCGCACCTCCCCCAGGGCGGGCAGACTCAGGGTCAGGCCGGTGCGCCAGGGCTGGCCGGCTTCGTCCCCACCGGCTTCCTCTCCGGAGGCATGCTCCCGGTGTTGCGGCGGTTTCTCGGGAAGCTGGATCATCAACGCCATGAAGATGCCGGACCAGACATCCCCCTCCCAGCGCAATACCGGCGCGGCGAGCATTTCCAACTGGTGGCGCAACACGCCGTGCAGGACATCCCGCTGGGTCTCGGAAAAGGCTGGCGCCGCGGAGCGCGCCGGCTCATCGCCAGGGAGCGCTCGCCCGACCGCCTCCACGCCGGGAGACGTGGACCCCGGGGCGGAGCGGTCACCGACTCCGGAAGGCGTCGTCGATGACGAGCCGCCCACCGTCGGGGCGGCCACGTTCACCGGGCGAGCGGGTACCGCGCCACCCGGTGCCGGATCGACCCCGGCGCCCTCCGGCTGAAGCGGGGCCGGTGAAACACCACGGGCTTCCAGGAAAACGCGCATCTGCGGCTCCCGGACCAGGGTGGCGGCGTCCCGTCTCCCCTGGAACCAGCCTTGCAGATGGGACTCGTAGAACAGACCGCTTTGTTCCAGGCTGCCGCGTAGCCGGGTTGCCAGCTCCGGCGCCCCTTGCTGGCCGGCCGGCATCAGCGGGGTGGGCTGACGGACCGCCGACGGCGGCGCCGGATAACGGGCCAGCAGATCGGCGATGGTGCGCGCGGCGGGGCTGAAATGAGTACGAGTGGAGCCGCTGACGGGGTCGGCCTTCGCTGGCGGCGGCCGGCCGGCCTCGCCCTCGGTGGCGGGCGCGCCGCCTTCCCGGGCCGGCAACGCCCGTGGATCAAGACGGGAGTCACTACGCACCGCGGTGAGCGCCTCAGCCCCCAACAGCGGGCGCACCGGGTCTGGCTGAGGGCGCACCAGAGGCACGTCCACCCGTTTGCCCAGTACCTGGTGCAACAAGGTGTCGAGAATCGGCGTAATGCCGCTCACGAGCGCCCTTTATCGAAGCGCCCGTCCACCACGGCGGCCTCCTGGGCACCGTAGGAGCGGTTCAAATCCCGTCGGCGACGTGACAGCCCGATCAACTGATCCAGTTCCTCGCGACGGGTTTCCAGGCAGAGACGCACACCGCGCTCTCTCTCCAGAATCCGTTCCAGCAGTTCCGCCTTGCGGTGGCGCTGACGTTCATTGAGCCGCACGGACACTTCCCCCCGGGCCAGACGCTCCACGTCCAGCACGTACAGGCTTTCTTCCTCGATCAGCGCGTTCCAATCCTGCCCCCGGGCGTGTTCGAGCATGCGTCCGGTGCGCACCAGCAACCCTTCATAGGCCTGCAGAACCTGTTCGCCGGTACTGGGAGCCCGGCTCGGCGCGGTCTTCGTCATTCGCCCCCCTGGGCCTTCGCGGGCTCGATCTGGCGCCAGGCGGAGGCGATGTCCTCAAGCAGACGGCCAGCCTCTTCCAGGCTGGCCGGGTCGTTGCGAAGGTTGGCGTTGAGCAGCAGCCTGGCGATGTAGTCGTACAAGGCCGCCAGCCGTTCCGCCACCTCGCCGCCCTTGTCCCGGTCCAGCGCCGCCAGCAGGCCGTTATTGACGATGTCGAGGGCTTTGGAAATGGCTTCGCCTTTGCGGGCCGGGCGCTGGTTCTCCATGTGCAGCCGGGCGGTACGGATCGCCGAGGCCGCGCCGTCGAACAACATGGTAATCAGTTGATGGGGACTGGCGGACAGAACGCCGCTTTCCACTCCCACCCGGGCATAGGCCCCGGCGCCGCGACCGTAGGCGGCCGCTCCATGCGATGTTGTCATAACCCCTTCCTTCCGACGTGGCGGTTTATTGGCCCAGCTGTGCGTTGAGGGCGTCGAATTGCTGCGTGAGGTAGGAACTGGTGGAGTTCATCTCCGCGATCATGCTGTCCAGTTTCTGGAATTGTGTCCGGTAACGAGCCAACGTGCTGTTGATGCGGTCCTCGGTACGGAGGTACTGGGTCTGCAGGGTCTCGATGCTGGTTTCCAGCCCCTCGGTGGCATCGTCCAGGGTGCCGCCGTCATCCACCATGTCGGCAAGCGCGTCATCGAGGCGCACGGCCAGGCCATCCTTGCCGGCGCGTCCGGTGAAGAAATCAGCCAGCGCGCCAAGCTGGTTGTCGACGGCGTCGTCCACCGCTTCCTCATCCACCTCCAGGGTTCCATCCACCTTGAGGGTGATGCCGATGTCGGCAAGGGTATTGAATGCCCCGCCGGCGCCGCCACCGCTGACCACGGAACGCAGCCGGGACTCAATACCACGTAAGGTGGCGTCGCCCAGCAGAGCGCCACTCTCTCCGGTGTCCTGATTGAAACGGGTCAGGTTATCGAGGGTTTCCTGCAGGGTGTTGTAGGCATCGGCGAAGCTCTTCACCGCTTTTTTGATACCGGCGCCGTCACGGGTTACGTCCAGGGTGGCGGTGCCGGTTTCCTTGAGGTTGAGGGTGACCCCCTGAATGGCATCCTCCACCTGGTTGCTCTGGCTGGTCACGGCGATGCCGTTGATGGTGAGCCGCGCGTTCAGCGCCGGCACCTCGGAATCCGGGTCCAGGGCCAGGGACGGGCCCAGCCCGCCGCCGAAGGTCACCGAATCGATGGCGGCCTCGGTGCCGGTGGCCGTGGAGGAAAGCACCAGGCGATAAGGGGTATCGCCGCCGTCGTTCATCAGCGACGCTTGGATACCACCGTCGGCGTCATTGATGGCATCGCGAATGCCCTCCAGCGTGCTTTGTTTCTCGCCGATTTCCAGATCCAGGGTGTCGCCGTTGGCAAGCGTGATGTTCAGCGTACCGGCGCCCAGGGCTTCATCCGCGGCGGCGATGCCCTGGGTGGCGATGCTGTAGCCCCGGGCGCGCTGGCTGACGTCCAGATCGTAATTCCCGGTCAGCGCGTCATCACCCAGAGTGGCGCTCAGCGCATCACCGGAGACCTCTTTTTTTACCGCCTCGAACTGCTTACCGTCGGCGAGCTTGGCGACCGCGTCCTGAAAGCTGGTAAGCGCGCTCTCCAGCTTGCCATAGGCGGAGATTTTCGCCTGATAACTTTGCTGCTTGAGGGTAATGGGTGTCAGTTGCTGGCGCTCGGAGGCTTCCAACTGATCCAGCAGGCTGTTGAGGTCGAGCCCGGAACCGATACCCAACGAGGAAATTGAGGCCATCTGACTGTGCTTCCTGTGTTCGCCGGGGAGTATTGTCGCCGGACCGGCCGCCCCGGTAGCGGCGGAATAACGCCCGGCAAGGGTCGCTTTTCCAGGCTATCGGCGTATCCACACAGGACTTTAGGAAGCATTTCAATCCGCCGGCGCCGGCAACGAGCTCTCCGGTTCGCCGCGCCGCGTCAGCGCCTCGCCATCCAGCCAGCCACCGTCGTCGGAGCGCAACCGGACCCGCACGGGAAGCCCCTGTTCGTCGAGTGACGCCACGCGACCGATCAGGCCGTCCGGGTAGCGCACCAGACATCCCACCGGCCAACGGCCAAAATGCGCCTGGTAACGCGACACCCATTGCGCGTCGAAGCGGCTGTCGTTCTTTTCCAGCCAGCGATGAATATCCGTGATCGACCAGGGTTCGCGCCCGGGCCGCTGGCGAGACAGAATGTCGGCCACGTCCACCACCGAAGCCAGCCGCGCCAGGTCGCTCAGTTCGTCGCCGTCGCGACGATGAGGGTAACCGCTGCCATCAAGCCGTTCATTGATATCACGCACCACGGCCTGCACCACCGGCGTGGACAGCCAGCCACAGGTGTCGAGACGCTGCAGCAACAGGGGCACATGGCCCTGCACCCAGCGATGCTGACGCTCGTCCAGCACCGGCAACGCCAGCAATTCCCTGGGCAACAGGGCCTTGCCCAGGTCATGCACCATGGCCGCCGCCGTCAGCGCCTTGCAAAGCGCCCGGGGCATATCACGGGCACGGGCGAAATCCAGCAAATGCACCGCCACGCCCAGGCCGTGGCGCACCAGAAGCGGTTCATTGTTCAAACAGCGGGTGGCGAACAGCAGCCCTTCCCGGTCTTCTTCCTGCAGTTCCAGCAGCCGCTCGGCCTGACGGGAAAGCTGCACCGCGTCGACATGCTCCCCCTGGCGCAACGCCAGCATCTGGGTGTCCAGCCAGGCGGCGCTGGGGGCCAGGCGGTCGACCATCGGCGGTACCGGGAAACGGGAATTCGGGTGCGCTCTCAGCGGCGCCGGCGCCGCCGGGCGGAATAGTGACGAGGCGGCCAGGTCGGTTCGGTCGCCACCGGCCACCCGGGCGGCCTCCCGCTCCACCTCCCGCACCATGAACCACAGGCGCCGTTCCTGGGCCGGATCCGGTGTCTCGAACTCAAACCCCGCGCTGACCGTGCCACGACCGGGATCGGCCTTGAGGTGACGGGCCCGGGCGGCGCTCTTGAAGCGGCTGCCATCGGGAAAGGTGATCTCCAACAACAGTTGCCGTTCGTCCTCAAGCTCGTCGTTAAGACCGCCGGCCACCAGTTCCACCCGGCATCCGGTCAGCGAAAGGTCACGCAGATCACCAAGCCCGGAAACGCCGCTTTCCTCATGACGCACCAGCACCGACGCCTCCATGCCCACGCGCAGAGCGGCCCGGAAGGCATCCCGGCGCTGCTGCCACTCCAGCTCACCGGGGTAGGCGCAGTGCAACCAGTGGCGCCCGGACTCTTCCTGCACACGAATGGCCTTTAGTAACGGCGTGCGCACCATGCCTCCATCACCCTGGCCCACCAGTCGGAAGCCCAGCCCACGACGCAGCTTGCCAACCCGTTCGCCGAGCGCGGTGACATCCAGCACCAGCACGCGACCAGGCTCGAATTCCGCCAGCACCACCGGTAACGGATCGCTGTCGCGCCCTTCCAATGCCAGCGCGGCCCCGCCGGGGCGAGCCAGTGCGTTCAGCAATTCCTCAATGCGGCCCGGATGCTCGACCCGGTCGAATTCTTCTGGAGAGGGTGTCATGGCCAATGTCCTCGAATAACGCCTGAAATCAGTGTATCGGTTCCCACTCCGCATCCTTTATATGCAAATTTTGCCGGCCCGCGTCAGGCGAAGGGCAGGCTGGCTGAATGCGTTTTTTTTCGGTCAACCCTAAAGCCTGACCGGTCGCCGCCGAAAAACGGGGTAACGGCCCGCGCCGTTGCTCTCAATCCAAACGGTGAAAAACCAGAGAAGGACATCGCTATGTCAGTCATCAACACCAACATCACGGCCCTGATCGGCCAGCAGAACCTGGGCAAATCCCAGAGCGCGCTGCAAACCTCCATGGAGCGCCTGTCCTCCGGCCTGCGCATCAACAGCGCCGCCGACGACGCCGCCGGCCAGGCCATCGCCAACCGCATGACCGCCCAGACCACCGGTCTGGCGCAGGCTCAGCGCAACGCCAACGACGGCATCTCCGTGGCCCAGACCGCGGAAGGCGCCCTCAACCAGGTCAACGACAACCTGCAGCGGATTCGTGAACTGACCGTACAGGCTCAGAACGACACCAACAGTGAATCCGACCTGTCCTCCATCCAGGACGAGATCAACCAGCGCCTGGACGAAATCGACCGTGTTTCCCAGGAGACTAACTTCAACGGCGTGAAGGTTCTGGCATCAAACCAGGAATTCTCCATCCAGGTAGGCGCCAACGATGGTGAGCAAATCACCATGAACCTGAAGGAAATCAACGCCGAAACCCTGAACCTGGACAGCTTCGACGTCACCAAGGAATCCGTGCAATCCGCCAACTTCGGCGCCACCGCCGCCGATGGTGATTCCGTTACCGCCAAGTTCAGCGCCTCCGGCCTGGCCGACCTCACCGACAGCACCGGCGGCACCGCCCTGGCCGACGTAAGCGCGGAAGGCAATATCTACGAGAAAGCCGACGGCACCGGCTACGTGGCCCTGGCCGCGGACGGCAACTACTACGCAGTGGACACCACCGACGCGTCCGCCCTGACCTTCGATAGCTCCGGCACCGCCGTGGACGCCGCCGACGTGGACACCGAGAACGGTCCGGTGGAAAGCGTGATGGCCGACGTGACCCTGGACACCGCCACCAGCCTGGACAGCGCCGACATCACCGAGATCAATGACGCCAAAGGCAACGGTACCGGTGAGTACCTGCGTGACAACGGCGACGGCACCTACAACAAAGTCGTCATCGCCGACGACGGCACCGTTACCGAAGGCGAAGCCGTGAACGTGGACCCGCTGAAGGCCCTGGACGGCGCCCTGAGCAGCGTCGACAGCCTGCGCTCCGAGCTGGGTGCCATGCAGAACCGCTTCGAGTCCGCGATCACCAACCTGAGCACCACGGAAACCAACCTGACCGCGGCCCGCTCTCGCATCGAGGACGCCGATTACGCGGTGGAAGTGTCCAACATGACCCGCGCCCAGATCCTGCAACAAGCGGGCACCTCGGTACTGGCCCAGGCCAACCAAGTACCTCAGGGCGTGCTGTCCCTGCTCGGCTAAACCGGTTCCATCCGGTCGCCATGAAGGGCCCCGTTCGGGGCCCTTTTTTATTTCCACACCCTCGACCGTTCGCGCCGGGCAGGTAATTAAAGTCCGCGACGCCGTGGCCGATATCAGCGGAAGACTATGCTGAATATTGCAAAGGCCCTGCCATGAGTTACCCCATTGACGGTTCCGCCTCCTCCACGCAGGCGTCCCAGTTTTCCTATCTCGCCGCCCGGCAACGGGTGGAAAAGGTGCTCCAGCAGCTGGCCGTGCGGCCGGATGCCGACCACACCACCGCCACCGAGGCGCGCGCCGTCGCCCAGGAGGAGCTGGTGCGCCCGGTGCAACAGGTCAATGAGGTGCTGCGCCGTTACGGCGTGCAGTTCGATATCAGCGAGGATTCCGGGCGTACCCTGATCCGGCTGGTGGATCGGGATACCGGTGAATTGATTCGTCAGATTCCGCCGGAGGAGGCGCTCAACGCCGCCCAGCGTCTGGATGAGATCAAGGGTTTGTTGCTGAGCGAAGTGGGCTGACGGCCCGCCGCCCTTACACCTGCATGTTCATGATGTCCTTGTAGGCGGTTACCAGCCGGTTGCGCACCTGCTTACCCATCTCGAAGGCGATGCTTGCCTTCTGCCCGGTGATCATCACATCGTGCAACTCCACCCCCGGCTCGCCGGCCTGGAAGGCACGGGCCTTGTCGCCGGATTCAATCTGCAACTGATTAATGCGCTCCAGACTGGACTGCAGGGCGTCGGCGAACCCGCCGCTGCCCACGGTAGCGTCGAGTCGCTCGCCGGCGGGCCGGGCGCCGGCCTGGGCGGACAGTTCCTGCATCTGGTTGAGGGCCGCCTGCATGGCGGGGGACACGGCCGGTGCGCTCATCCGGGACTCCCTGGGGTTCATCATTAAGGTAGGCAAAGACTAGCAGCGCCGGGGCGCTCGCCAAGCGCTCAATTGACGGCAAAAAGCCGGGCTTTTCTTTCCTTTGCCAGGACCACCGGTGCCGATAATGGCAAGGGTCGCATTACCGTCCGGGCCGGGGATCGCCCGGCGGTCGAGCCAGATAAAGAGATGACGCAGCAATGCCCTTTCAGCATCACAGCCGCTACACCCGGGGAATGGCATGAGCACCGGCGCAGCCAACCCCGCCTCGCAAGCCACCGGTGATGGCGCCGGTGCGCAAGGCATCGAGCAGCTATGGGCGCGCCTGCGCGCCAACCCCCTGGTGCCCCTGCTGGTGGCCGGTGCCGCGGTCATCGCGGTGGTGGCGGCGCTGACGCTATGGGCCAGCGCCCCGGAGTACCGGGTTCTGTACAGCAATCTGAGCGAAGCGGATGGCGGGCGCATCATCAGTGAACTGGAAAGCCGCGCCGTGCCCTATCGTTTCGCCGAAGGCGGGCAGGCCCTGATGGTGCCCGGCGACCAGGTGCACCGGCTGCGCCTGCAACTGGCGGAACAGGGCCTGCCGGAGGGCGGCAACGCGGGCTTCGACATCATGGACCGGCAGGCGTTCGGCATCAGCCAGTTCGCCGAGCGGGTCAACTTCCAGCGTGGCCTGCAGGGCGAGCTGGCCAGCACCATTGAATCCCTGGGCCCGGTATCCGGCGCCCGGGTGCATCTGTCCATGGCCAAGCCTTCGGTGTTCATTCGCGACCGCGAACCGGCCAAGGCCTCGGTGGTGCTGACCCTGGCGCCGGGCCGCACCCTGGGCGAAGGCCAGGTCAACGCCATTGTTCACCTGGTCTCCAGCAGCGTGCCGGAACTGGCCATCGAGGACGTCACCGTGGTTGATCAGGCGGGCCGGCTGCTGTCCAGGCCGGACGATGGCGGCGCCGGCCTGGACGGCACCCGGCTCGACTATGTGCGTGAGTTGGAACGCGGCTACCGCGAACGCATCGAAAGCATCCTGGCGCCGATCCTCGGTCGCGACCGGGTGCGCGCCCAGGTCGTCGCGGATGTGGATTTCTCCCGCCGCGAGGAAACCAGCGAGCGCTACGGCCCCAACCAGGACGACAATCCGGCGGCGGTGCGCAGCCGGCAAATGAACAGCAATTATCAGGGCGACCGGGCCCTGGCCGCCGGCGTGCCGGGCGCGCTCAGCAATACGCCGCCCGGCGCCGCGCCATCGCCGGTGCAGGACCCGGCCGGCGATGAAGACGGCGACAACGCCGGCACCGACGATGGCGAGGCCGACAACACCACCGGCAGCCTGCGCCGCGAAAGCGTCATCAATTACGAAGTGGATCGCAACGTCACCCACGTGCAGCACCAGCGCGCCCGCCTGCAACGGCTGTCCGTGGCCGTGGTGGTGGACTACCAGAATGGCGTCGACGACCAGGGCAAGCCGGTCAACGAACCGCTCGACCCGGAACGTCTGGAACGCATCCGCCAATTGGTGCGCCAGGCGATGGGATATTCCGAGGCCCGCGGCGACGGGCTGGAAGTGGTCAACAGCCCGTTCACCAGGGAAACCGAGGTGGTAGCCGATCGCGACTGGTGGCGTGACCCGTTCTGGCAGGGGCTGTTGATGTCCGTGGGGCGCTGGCTGCTCGTGGCCCTGGCCGCCCTGCTGCTGTACACACTGCTGCTGCGCCCGATTCTGCGCCGCTATCAGGACCAGCGCCCGACGCCGGCGCCGCAGGCCGCCCCCGCGCCGGTGGCCGCCGCCCCCTATGCGCAGCCCGAACGCGACGAGGAGCAGCCGGAACCGCCACCACGCCGCCGCCGGCGTCGCTCCAGCGCCCATGAACAGAACCTCAAGGATCTGCAGGAGATGGCCCAGGAAGACCCTGCCATGGTGGCGATGATCGTACGCGGCTGGATGAACCGCCATGACTGAACTGACCAATGCCCGCCGCGCCGCCATCCTGCTGCTGGCCCTGGACGAGGACTGCGCCGCGGAAGTGTTCAAGCACCTGTCCGCCCGGGAAGTACAGGACGTAAGCCAGGAGATGGCCACCCTGGGTCATGTGTCCCAGGATGAAATGCGCCAGGTGCTGGACGACTTCTATGATGAATCCGACCAGTTCGCCGCGCTCAATCTTTATTCCAGTGATCACATCCGTTCGGTACTGACCAAGGCGCTCGGCAACGAACGCGCCTCCAGCCTGCTTGAGGACATTCTCGAACAAAGCGGCGCCAACTCCGGGATCGACGCGCTCAACCTGATGGAAGCGAACATCGTTTCGGAAATGATCCGCGACGAGCATCCGCAGATCATCGCCACCATCCTGGTGCACCTGGAACGCCGCCAGGCCGCCGACGTGCTGGAGTACTTCGACGACAAACTGCGTAACGACGTGGTGCTGCGCATCGCCACCTTCAGTGGCGTGCAGCCGGCCGCCCTGCAGGAACTCACCGAAGTGCTGGGCGGCATGCTCGACGGCCAGAACCTCAAACGCAGCAAGATGGGCGGCGCGCGCACCGCCGCCGAGATCCTCAATCTGATGAATTCCAGCGCCGAGGAGAGGGTGATCGAGACGGTGCGTGCCCACAGCGAGGATCTGGCGCAAAAGATCATCGACGAGATGTTCCTGTTCGAAAACCTGCTGGACATCGACGATCGCGGTATCCAACTGCTGCTCAAGGAAATCAACAGCAACTCCCTGGTGATCGCGTTGAAAGGCTGCGACGACGCCCTCAAGGAAAAATTCCTGCGCAACATGTCCACCCGCGCCAGCACCCTGCTGCGCGAGGACCTGGAGGCGAGCGGTCCGATCCGCGTATCCCAGGTGGAGAACGAACAGAAAGCCATCCTGCAGGTGGTGCGGCGCCTGGCCGACAACGGCGAGATCGTGCTGAGCGGCGGGGACGACGCCTATGTCTGAAACGCGCTTCTCCAATCTCGCTGGCTGGCGCCCCTGGCGCATGGGCGAGCTGGACGACCGCCACCGCGCCGGCGCGGTGATGGACGACGACCGCGATGCCACCTTCGATCACCAGTCGGAGCTGCGCGCCTTGCGCGACAAAGTACGCGAGCAAGCGCGCCAGGAAGGTTACCGGGCCGGCTTCGAGGAAGGCCACCGGGAGGGCCATGCCCAAGGCCTGCAAGAGGGCCGTCGCCAGGGCGAGGAAGAAACTGATCGCCAACGTGCCGAGACCCTGGCCCCGCTGGCGGAGCTGGCCCGGGGCTTCGGTGACGCGCTGGCGAGCCTGGACGAGGGCGTCGCCGAGGAGCTGGTGGAGCTGGCGTTGACCACCGGCCGGCAACTGGCCGGCGATGCCCTGCGCGAGCGCCCGGAGCAGGTGCTCGCGGTGGTCCGCGAATTGATCCACGACGAACCCAGCCTCAATGGTAAAACCCGGCTGTGGCTGCACCCGGACGATCTGACCCTGGTGGAACGGGAACTGGGCGCGGAACTGGCGGCGGCGGGCTGGAAACTGCATCCGGACGACCAGCTTGGCCGTGGCGGCTGCCGCGTCACCAGCCCCAGCGGCGAGCTGGACGCCACCTGGGAAAGCCGCTGGGCGGCGGTCAGTGGCCGGGTGCGCCGGCGCCGCCGCCCGGGCCAGGACAGCGGGGAACCGACATCGTGAGTGCCGCCCGCCACCACCAGCACTGGCGCGCCACCCTGAGCAGCGTCGCCGGTCGGGTCGCCACGGTGCCCACCTACCAGGCCAGCGGTCGGGTGGTACGCGCCGCCGGCCTGGTGCTGGAAGCGGTGGGGCTGCGCGTGCCCCTGGGCAGCGCCTGCCGTATCGAGCTGTCCGCCGGTGGCGGTGAACCCGCCGGCTTCGCCGAGGCGGAAGTGGTGGGCTTCTCCGGCGACAATCTGTTCCTGATGCCACTGGCGGAAATCAGCGGCCTGACCCCGGGGGCACGGGTCTTCCCGCTCGGCCAGGACGGCGCCGGAGCACGCCGGTTCCCGCTGGGCGACGACCTTCTGGGACGGGTGGTGGATGGCAATGGCCGCCCCCTGGACGACGGCGAATCGGTGGACGAAGCCCCCCACGGCACCCTCACCGCACCGCCCCTGAACCCGCTGTCCCGGGCCCCCATCGATCAGTGCATCGACGTCGGCATCCGCGCGCTCAACAGCCTGCTGAGCATCGGTCGTGGCCAGCGCATGGGGCTGTTCGCCGGCTCCGGCGTGGGCAAATCCGTGCTGCTGGGCATGATGGCCCGCTACACCAGCGCCGACGTGATCGTGGTGGGGCTGATCGGCGAGCGGGGCCGCGAGGTAAAGGACTTCATCGACAACATTCTCGGCGACGAGGGCCGGCGCCGTGCCGTGGTGGTGGCCGCGCCGGCGGACACCTCGCCACTGCAGCGCCTTCAGGGCGCCGCCTATGCCACCCGGGTGGCGGAATATTTCCGCGACACCGGCCGCGATGTGCTGCTGATCATGGATTCGCTGACCCGCTACGCCATGGCGCAGCGGGAAATCGCCCTGGCCATTGGCGAGCCGCCGGCCACCAAGGGCTATCCGCCCTCGGTGTTCGCCAAGCTGCCCGGCCTGGTGGAACGGGCCGGCAACGGCGAGGCCGGCGGCGGATCGATCACCGCCTTCTATACCGTGCTCACCGAAGGCGACGACCAGCAGGACCCGATCGCCGACGCGGCCCGCGCCATCCTTGATGGCCATGTGGTGCTGTCCCGGGATCTGGCCGAGGCCGGCCACTACCCGGCCATCGACATCGAGGCTTCGATCAGCCGCGCCATGAACCACATCGTCGACGATCACCAGTGGCGGCTGGCGCAGCGCTTCAAACAGTTGTTCTCCCGCTACCAGCGCAACCGCGACCTGATCAGCGTGGGCGCCTACAGCGCCGGCAACGATCCGCTGCTGGACCAGGCGATGCGTCTGTACCCGGAGATAGAAGGCTTTCTGCAACAGGCAATCGGCGAACGCGCCGACATCGAGCACTCGCGACAGGCGCTTGACGCCCTGATGGGGGACCCATGAATCCACTCGATACGCTCATTGATCAAAGCCGCCAGGCCCGCGACAACGCCGGCCGGACCCTGGCCGAGGAACGCCGCGGCCAGCAACACAGCGCCGAGCAATTACGTGCCCTGGAGCAATACCGCGCCGACTACCAGCGCCAGCTCCAAGACGCCATGCGCGCCGGCATCGATGCCTCCAGCCTGGACAACTACCGGCGCTTCATCCGCTCCCTGGACGACGCCATCGAGCATGCCCGCCGGGCTCTGGAACAGCAAAGCGAAAGGGTGATGGCCAGCCGCGACCAGCTCCAGCAGCGGCAGCGGCGGCTGTCCTCCTATGACACCCTGGCCAACCGCCGGGCCCGCCAGGAGCGGACCCGGGAAACCCGCCGCGAACGCCGCGACACCGATGAAATGACCACCCACGCCATGGCCCGCCGGCCCCGTTCCCGCTGACCCCGCGTCGCAAGGAGTTCCCATGGACATCAATGCACTGCTCAATGTGAGCGCCAACGGCACCACGCCCCGCCAGGCGGAAAACACCTCCGGCGAGGGCTTCCGGGACACCCTGGAAACGGCGCGGGCCCAGGCCATGCCAGCCGGCCTGGCCATGCGAACCGCTACTCTGAATCCGCGAAGCGGCCAGACGGTGCCGGTTCCATCCGCCCTGCCCCTCACCCTGCTGGCCGGCGACGCCGCCACTCTGCTGGCACCGGGCGTGGCCACCACCGGCCAGGCAACGCCCGGCGACGAATCCGAGCCCCCCGCCGCGCAAGCGGGCGACGAGGATAGCCCGGCAGCGGAGGGGCTGACGATCCTGGCCGGTGCCCCGGCGCCAACCACCAGCCCGGCCTCCACCGTGGCGGACGCCCCCCCGGCGACGCCGGCGGCGTCCCACGGTGACACCGGCACCAACCCGGCCGCCCTGGCCCGCCAGGCAGGTCCCCGGGAAGGCGAGGCCAACGGCCAGCCACCCACCCTGGCGGAACGTCCGCCGTCATTGAGCAGAAGCGACACCCAGCAAGCCCCGGCGGCGCCGGTGATGGCGGAAACGCAACGCGCCGCCGACCGCCCTGGTGCCAGCGCGGAGCCCGCCACGCCGACCGCGCCAACCATGCAGCACGTCACCACCAACTCGTCATCCGCTCCCTCCCCGGCGACAACCACCACCGTGACCACCCTGCACACTCCGGTGGCGGCCTCTGGCTGGGGCCAGGAACTGGGCCAGCAAGTCGTAAGCCTGACCCGACGCGGCGACCAGCACATGGAGCTGCACCTCAACCCCCGCGACCTGGGCCCCTTGAGTGTGTCCCTGAAACTGGATGATCACGGCGCCCAGGCCCACTTCTTTTCCAGCCACGCGCCGGTACGCGGCGCCGTGGAACAGGCCATCCCGCAACTGCGCGAGGCGCTGGCCGAACAGGGCATCGCCCTGGGCGAAGCAATGGTCGGCGACCAGCCCCAGCAGCAATTCAACGGCCAGACCGGTGACGGCCAGGCCAATGGCGCCCCGGCCCCCGCCCTCGCCGACACCGGTGACGACACCACCGTGACCGGCGCCGAACCCGTGCGCGCCGCCGCGCTGCCCACCAGCGGCGTGGATCTCTACGCCTGACGGCAGGCGCGGTAGATAGGGGCCGTAGGGACGACCGGGCGGCGCTCCGCTTCAATCGCCATCAAATGGCGGTGCCAGACCCCATCGCGACTGAAGTCGCTCCTACAGCACAATCCAACCGTCAGCGCACCACGGAGCCGCGCGGGATGCTACCTCGAAGCGTCTCGTCGTGGTCCTGATGGAGAGCAACCACCATCCCGTTAAAACACCACGAACCGAAAATAAGCCCTTTATCAGGCGCTTTTCTCCCCATGCGCCCAGGCACCACCCCGGCATACTCCCCCCAAGACACTCACAGCTCAGGCAAGGACATTCCCCGCAATGGCAGATTCCCCGAAGCGGTCGCGCAAAACCGGCGTCTTGATCGCCCTGATGGTGGTCCTGGTGGCCGCGCTGGTGGCGGTCAACCTGTACCTGCTGCTTGGCAATGACGACGCTCCCTCACCGGAAGCGGAGACCTCCGTCGACAACAAAACGCCAGAACCCACCCGGCTGGTACGACTCGACCCCTTCACCGTCAATATTCAGGGCGAACTGTGCGGCCAGCGGCTGCTCTACGTGGGCCTCTCCCTGGAAGTGGCCGACGCCGCCACCGAGAGCTACCTGCTCGAGCACCTGCCACAACTGCGCAGTCGCCTGCTGATGCTGCTCTCCAGCCAGGACTCGGAAACCGCCGCCACCGTCGAGGGCAAACACGCCCTGGCCCGGCAGGTCCTGGCCAGCTTCGAGGAACCGCTCACCGCCTCGCAGCCGGACCTGGCGGTGCGGGATGTGCTGTTCACCGAGTTCATCGTGCAGTAACGGGGACGGGCCCATGGCACAAGACGACCTGCTTTCCCAGGAAGAAATCGACGCGCTGCTCAACGGTCCCGGCGAGGACCAGGAGGCACCGCAGGCGGAATCCAGTCCGCGGCCCTACGACCCGGCCTCCCAGCATCGGGTGATCCGCGAGCGTCTGCACAGCCTGGACATCATCAACGAGCGTTTCGCGCGCCAGTTCCGCGTCAGCCTGTTCAACCTGATCCGGCGCAGCGCCGACATCACCGTGGATTCGGTGCGCTACCAGAGTTTCAAGGATTTCGCCCGCAATCTGCCGGTGCCCACCAACCTTAACCTGATCGCCATGAAGCCGCTGCGCGGCACCGGCCTGATGGTGTTTCCGCCCAGCCTGGTGTTCATGGTGGTGGACAACCTGTTCGGTGGCGACGGGCGCTTCGTGACCAAGTCCGAAGGGCGCGAGTTCACCAACACCGAGCAACGCATCATCCAGCGTATCCTGCGGCTCGCCATCGATGCCTACCAGGACGCCTGGAAATCGGTGTATGCCCTGGACATCAGCTACCTGCGGTCAGAAATCCAGGCCAAGTTCGCCAACATCACCAACTCGCCCAACGAGATCATCGTCAACACCACCTTCCATCTGGAAGTAGGCAACCTGGCCAGCGATTTCCAGGTGTGCATGCCCTACTCGATGATCGAGCCGCTGCGCGAGCAACTCAACAACCCGGTGGTGGACGGCCACGACAGTGGCGATCACGCCTGGAGCCAGCGCATGGCCGGCGAGATTCGCCAGTCCGAGGTGGAACTGGTGGCGGAGTTCGTCACCGTGTCCAGCCGCATCTCCGAAATGATACGCCTGCAGCCCGGCGACGTGCTGCCCATTGAACTGCCGGCCACCGTCACCGCCCGCGTCGACGGCGTACCGGTGCTGGAATGCGAGTACGGCAGCCGTGACCAGCAGCGCGCGCTGCGAGTGTCGCGGGTGATCGACCACGCCAATGCCCACACGGCCACCAACGCCGGTTTCGTGAAGAGCAAGGACCCCGACCATGAGTGACCCCAACAAACCCGATCACAACGCCAGCGACGACGACTGGGACAAGGCCCTCGCGGAGCAGCAAGGCGACGGCGGCGAAGACGCCGATCCCTGGGCCGAGGCCCTGGCCGAGCAGGGTGCCGGCGACAGCGGCGCCCAGGCCGCCGGCGACCAGGTGTTCAAGCCGCTGGATGGCGGTGGCGTGGGCGCCGACCGTGGCGGAGATGCCCGTGACCTGGAAATGATCATGGACATTCCAGTCAAGCTGAGCGTGGAGCTGGGCCGCACCCGTATCACCATCAAACAGCTGCTGGAACTGGCCCAGGGCTCGGTGATCGAGCTCGACGGCCTGGCCGGCGAGCCCATGGACATCCTGATCAACGGCTATCTGGTGGCCCAAGGCGAAGTGGTGGTGGTGGAGGACAAGTACGGCATCCGTATCACCGAGATCATCACCCCGTCCGAGCGCGTGCAGAAGCTGAACCGATGAGCACCGACGCCACCCGCGAAGCCGCCCTTCAGGCCGTCAGCACCGGCGGCGAGGCGATGATCGGCCTGGCCGCCCTGGGCAAGACCGCCCTGGTACTGGCGCTGCTGGTGGGCATGATCGTGCTGTTCGGCTGGCTGGTACGCCGGCTGGGGCCCGGCCAGGGCCAGGACACGCGCTTGCTGCGGGTGGTGGCCAGCAAGGCGGTGGGCGCCAAGGAGCGGGTGGTGGTGGTGGATGTGGACGGCACCCGGCTGGTGCTGGGCGTGGGCGGTGGCCGGGTCACCCGTCTCCATGAAAGCACCGCGCCACCGACCGCGCCGCCCGATGAAATGGCGCGGAGCGAACGCTTCGCCACCCGCTTTGCCGAGGCCCTTAAACAGAATCTCGGCGGGGGCCGCTCATGACGGCCCGCCGCGCCCTGCCCTGGCTGATCCTGGCCACGGGGTTGCTGCCCGCCCTGGCCTGGAGCCAGGCGACCCTGCCCGGCATCGTCACCGAACCCACCGCCGGCGGTGGCCAGCAATGGTCGATCAAGCTGCAGACGCTGCTGCTGCTCAGCAGCCTGGCCTTCATCCCCGCCATTTTGCTGATGATGACCTGTTTCACCCGCATCATCATCGTGCTCAGCCTGCTACGTACCGCCATGGGTACCCAGGCGGCGCCGCCCAACCAGGTACTGCTGGGCCTGACCCTGTTCCTTACCTTCTTCGTCATGTCGCCGGTGTTCAACCAGGTGTATGACGATGCCTGGGTGCCGCTGGAACAGGGTGACATCGAGTTCGCCGAGTTCGCCGAGCGCGGCGTGCAACCGTTTCGCGAATTCATGCTTGGCCAGACCCGGGAACCGGACATCGCCCTGTTTGCCCGGCTGGCGGAAACCGGTCCGCTGCAGGGACCGGAGGATCTGCCCCTGCGGGTACTGTTGCCGGCGTTCGTCACCAGCGAGTTGAAAACCGCCTTTCAGATCGGCTTCACCATCTTCATCCCGTTTCTGATCATTGACCTGGTGGTGGCCAGCGTACTGATGGCACTGGGCATGATGATGGTGCCACCGGCCACGATTTCCCTGCCTTTCAAGCTGATGCTGTTCGTCCTGGTGGACGGCTGGCAACTGATCATCGGTTCCCTGGCGCGGAGCTTTTTCGTATGACTCCCGAAACCGTTATGTCGATCGCCTATCAGGCGATGATGACCACGCTTTACCTGGGCGCGCCGCTGCTGATCACCGCGCTGGCCATTGGTTTGCTGGTGAGCCTGTTCCAGGCCGCCACCCAGATCAATGAGATGACGCTGTCGTTCATTCCAAAGATTCTGGGCGTGTTCGCCGTGCTGGTAATCACCGGCCCCTGGCTGCTGGCTCTGATCACCGATTTCACCCGTACTCTGTTTCAGAACATCCCGTTCCTGGTGCAATGATCGGGATTTCCTTCGATCAACTGCACGCCTGGCTGACGGCGTTTCTGTGGCCGTTCATGCGCCTGTCCGCGTTTTTCATGGCGGCGCCTCTGCTCGGCCACAGTGCCGTGCCGCGCCAGGTCAAGGTGGGCCTGGCGGCGCTGCTCAGCGTGGTCGTGGCGCCCCTGCTGCCGCCCATGCCGGCGGCGCCGGTGTGGTCCTGGACCGGCCTGGGCATCATGGTGGAACAGACACTGATCGGCGTCGCCATGGGGCTGGCGCTGCGCGTCACCTTCACCGCGGTGCAGGCGGCGGGGGAGTTCATCGGCCTGCAGATGGGCCTGGCATTCGCCACCTTCGTGACGCCGGACGGGGTCAACACCATGATCCTGTCACGGCTGTTCTACATGATCACCCTGCTTATGTTCCTGGCGGTGAACGGCCATCTCGTGGTGATCGATATCCTGGCCACCAGTTTCCGCACTCTGCCCATCGACACCCTGGGCCTGAACCCGGGCGCCTTCGAAATGCTGGTGCGCTATGGCGGCACCATCTTCGTGTCCGGTTTGCTATTGGCGTTGCCGCTGGTGGCGCCGTTGCTGATCGTCAACCTGTCGCTGGGTATTCTCAACCGTTCGGCGCCGCAGCTCACCGTGTTCTCGGTGGGGTTCCCGACGTCCCTGACCCTGGGGCTGTTCCTGTTGATGGTGCTGATGACCGACTTCGGGCGCTTTCTGCAGGGATTGTTCGGGCAAGGGCTGGGGTTCCTGGAACAGTTGGTGGCGGCGCTGGCCTGATCGCGACTGAAGTCGCTCCTACGGGGCAGGGCCGCAGTGTAGGAGCGACCGGGCGGCGTACCGCTTCAGTCGCGATCATCACAGACGGTCGAACAGGCTGGTGCCCTTGATGTCGACGAACGCCTTGCGGGCCGCTTCCAGGCTCACCTGACGCAGGCTGTACTCCGAGATCACCTCGGCGAAGGTGGCCGGATCACTGAGATCGCCGATCAGGTTGGAAAGGTTTTCGGTGTAGTTGAGCTTGCGGTTGCCGCCCACCGCGTCCACCACGTCCAGCTCGTTAAGCCGGGCGCCCACCGAGGCACGCACGGTGAGCACGTTATCCAGGCTGTTATCGAGCTCGCGCATCACCGTGTTCAGGGTGTTCTTGCGGGCTGCTTTTTCAGCGTCCGTGCCGGCGGGCTGTTCCAGCACCGCCAGGGCTTTCTCGAAGGTCTTGAACAGGTCGGTGTTCATGTTGGCGGCGCGGTCCATGGTCAGGCTGTCGCCGTCCGCCGGGGCACCATCCAGGGTGATGGACAACCCTCCGGTGGTGATCGGGGTGCCCTCTTCATAGGGCTGGGGCGCGCCGCCGTTGATGGTGTAGGTGGTGACGCCGGCGCCGACCTGGAAATCGATCTGGAACGCGTTGCCAAACGCCGGGTCGCTTTCGTCGATGATCAGCGGGCCGGTGAAGGTCATGTCGCCACCGTTGCCGGCGGCGGCCTCGGCCACATAGCCGGCGCTGCCGTGAACGCTCTGGAATATGGTTTCACCATTATCGGTGACCGGCATGACGCGGGAGGCGTCGATACGCTGCTGTCGAACGTTGCCATCACCGACATAATCGACGGTGCCGTCGGCGGCGCGCACGAAAGGCTCACTGGCATCCTGGTAACCGCCGAACAGGTGACGGCCGTTGCCGTCGGTGGCGTTGGCCTGGCCGATCAGGGTTTCGTAGATGCCGCGCAGGTCACTGGCCACGGAATCCCGATCGGCGTCGCTGAGGGTGTCGCTGGCGGCACGGATGATCTGGGTCTTGGCGCTGGCGATGGCATCGCCCACGCTATTGAGCACGCTCTCTTCCTGGGACAGCGCATTGCGCGCGCTGACCCGGGCGTCGGCGTACTGCTCGGTGACGGCCAGGGACTGGGACACCTGCACCGCCCGGGAGGCGGCCTGGGGATCGTCGGAGGGATTGACCACCCGGCGGCCGGTGGCGATCTGCTGCCCGACCCGGGTGAACTCCCCCTGCTGGCGGTTCATGGCGGTGAGGCTCTGTTCATACATGGTTACGGTGCTGATGCGCATCTTCGATCTCCCGGCGCTGGCGCTTAGCGCAGACCCAGAATGGCGTCCATGATGGCCGAGCCGGTCTGAATCACCTTGGCGTTGGCCTGATAAAACTGCTGGTAACGGATCAGGTTGGCGGCCTCCTCGTCCAGGTTGACCCCGGATTCGGATTGCTGCACCTCCCTGAGTTGTTCGCTCAACCCTTGCTGGGCTTCCAGGTTCACCTGAACGATGTTGGTGCGGTTACCCACGTCGCCGACCATGGAGGCATAGGCGCCGTTGAGGGTGGCGCTGCCGCCCACCAGGAGAGCGTCCTGGAGATCCTGCATGGCCAGCGCGTTTTCATTGTCCCCGCTGCCACCGCCCTGGCCGGCGGCGATCAGGCCGGCCTCGTGGATGCGGTTTTCCAGGCCGCTGGCGGCTTGCCGGGTAGGCTGCAACTGGAAACGGTCGCCATCCACCAGGGTCGCCGCGCCGCCAATGGTGATCACGGTGCCACCGATCGCCATTTCACCGCTGGCGTCCAGGGTGGCGGTGAAGGTTTCGCCGCTATCTCGACGGGTGACCTGGAATTCACCGGCGGCGGCGTCGCTCACCACCAGGTCGTAGTCGCTGGCGGTGAGCTGATCCACGTCGCCGTAGGCGGCGCTGATGGTCGCGCCGCCGGCGTTGCCGTCATTCACGAAGGCTCGGGGCTGGCCCACGTCGAACAGCGCCTGGCCCGGATCGCCGTTGAGATCGGTACCGGCCTGGTGCTGATCATTCAGCGCCGTGGCCAGGGACACCGCCAGGCGCCCCAACTGGTTCTGGGTTTTATCCAGGGTTTCATCACGGAAAGTGAGCAAGCCGCCCAGGCTGCCACCGGCAAGGGTGTCCTGATCCAGTTCCACCTGGTTGCCGGCGGAATCGTTGTAGCCGATCACCAGACGGGTGGGGTCCTCGGCGGAGGCCTGGGTGGTCAGCGAGAAGCTGCGCGAGCCGGCCACCAGGGGCTGGCCGTTGCCGATGGACAGGTTGTAGGTGCCACTTTCCTGAATGGTCAGGGACACATCGAGCCGCTCGCTAAGTTCGGCCACCAGTTGATCCCGCTGGTTGAGCAGGCTGTTGGGCGCCTCGCCATTCTTGGCCTTGGCCAGGGCGATTTCCCGGTTCAGGCCGGCGATCTGCTCGGCACTGTTGTTGATCTGGGTGACCTCGTCCTGGAGTTTTCCTTTCAGGCCATCCCGCAGGTCCTGGAGGTAGCCGTCGAAGGCGCGGAACTGGGCGGCCAGGGTATCGGCGGCGCCCATCACGCCCTGGCGGGCGGCCGGGTCCGATGGCGTGGAGGCTAGATCCTCCAGGGAGGAGAAAAAGTTCTGCATCAGCGGCGCCAGGCCGGCTTCACGATCGGCGAGCAGGTTATCGATCTGGCTGATCTGGGTATGGTAACTCTGCAGGGCGCTGGCTTTGCTGGTGGCGGCGTTGAGCTGGCCGGCCACGTAATAGTCGTACTGCCGCTGAATATCGTTGACCTGAACACCGCCGCTGACATTACGCTCGCCCAGCAGGGTCAGTTCCCGGTTGTAACCGGGCGTATAGACGTTGCTGATGTTGTTGCTGGTGGTGTTGAGCGCGTTCTGGGCGGCGTTCAGACCGCTCAGACCGATGGAGAAAAGACTCATGGTCGCCTTCCTTTAACCGTTATGCCCGTTATCGGCGGCGGGCGGGTTTTCTTTAGTTTCATCGCGCTTTTAGTGCGTGCTCTCCAGCCGGGCCGCTTCGAGGTAGCGTCACGGGCGGCTCCGTAGCAGTGGCGGCGTTGCGCTTCAGTCGCGATGAAGCTGGCACGGCGATGATCGCGACTCAAGTCGCTCCTACGGTGCCAATCGATCATGGCGGGAGCGACCGGGCGGCATGCTGGCCAGCCGCTCCGCCGCAATACCTCCGATGCGATCCATCACCGCCACCAGTTTGTCCGCGTAGGCCGGGTCGGTGGCGTAGCCGCCGTCCTGCAGGGCGCGGGCGGCCTGGTCGGCGCTGTCGGCGCGCAGCACGCCGGCGTAGCGGCCGTTGCCGGTAAGCAGACGGCCATGGTCGGCGAACGCCTCCTGATAGGAGTCGTAAACGCGGAAGCGTTCCACGCGCTTGACCCTCTGGCCGTCGATGTATTCGTGGGTGGTGACGTCGGTGGTCTTGCCTTGCCAGCCGGTACCGGCCTTGATGGCGAACAGGTTGTGGCTGTCGGCGCCGTCCTCGGTGGTGATGCGGTGGCGGCCCCAACCGGTTTCCAGGGCGGCCTGGGCCAGAATCAGCGGCGCCGGCACGCCGGTGCGGCGCTCGGCGTCCCGGGCCGGGCCGGCCAACTGGTCGACGAAGGCTTCCGGGGTGGCCGGCGGGTTGGCCGCCGCCAGCAGCGGCGGCCGGGGTGCTTCGGCGCGCGCGGATCGATCGGCACGGTCGGTGCCAGCGAGTTCGCGCCCGGTCGCTGCCCCGTCGGTGGCAGGCTCCGTGGCCGCGCCGCCCTCCGCCCGCGATACGCCGGGCAGCGCCCGGGGCGTGCCCTTGGGAATGCCGGCACGGTCGGAGAGCTGGGCCACCAGTTGGTCCGCCAGCCCCACGCCGCGCCCGGCCAGGTGCTGGGAAAGCTGCTGGTCGAACAGGGATTCATAGAAGCGGGTCTGGCTGCTGTCGAGCAGGTCGGCCCGTGGTCCGGCATCGCGCATGGCCTTGATCATGCGGTGCAGAAACAGCGACTCGAACTGTTCGGCGGTTTCCCGCAGGGCGCCGCCGGGGTCCCGGGCGGCGCCCCGTTTAAGGCGATCGAGCCCCTGCACATCGAGAGCGAAACCGCCCTGTACGCCATCGGAGCTCATCACAGTATCTCCAGTTCCGCGCGCAGGGCCCCGGCGGCCTTAAGCGCCTCAAGAATGGACATAAGATCCTGGGGGGTGGCGCCCAGGGCATTGAGGGCATCGACCACCTGCATCAGGTCGGCGCCTTCCACCACCCGCAGAGCGCCCTGCTGCTGGCGTATGCTGATATCGCTGTTCGGCACCACGGTGGTATCGCCCTGGCCGAACGGTGCCGGCTGGCTGACGCCGTAATTGGTATCGATCACCACGGACAGGTTGCCGTGGGCTACCGCCGCCGGCTTCAGGGTGACGCGCCCGTTGAGCACCACCGAACCGGTGCGGGCGTTGATCACCACCTTGGCGGGCGCTTCGGTGGGGGTCACATAGACGCGCTCCACACGGGCCATGAAACTGACCCGCTCGTTGGCGCTGGTGGGCCCCTGCAAACGGAGGGTGCGGGCGTTGGCGGCACTGGCCACGGAGCGCCCGAACTCGGTGTTGATGGCACGTACCGCCCGTTCGGCGGTGCCGAAATCGGCGTCCTTGAGTTGCAGTTCCAGCACGCCGTTGGCCTCACCCAGCGCCAACGGCACTTCCCGTTCCACCAGGGCGCCGTTGGCGATGCGACCACTGGCCTGTTGATTGATCTGCACGCTGCTACCGCCGGCCTCGGCGCCGGCGCCGCCGATCAGCAGGTTGCCCTGGGCCAGGGCGTAGGTGGCGCCGTCGGCGCCCTTGAGGGGCGTCATCAGCAGGGTACCGCCGCGCAGGCTGCGCGCGTTGCCGATCGACGACACCACCACGTCGAGGCGCTGGCCGGGGGCGGCGAAAGGCGGCAGGTCGGCGGTGACCATGACGCCGGCCACGTTACGCAACTGCATGTTGGTGCCTTCGGGGATGGTGATGCCGAGCTGGCTGAACATATTGCGCAGGCTCTGGGTGGTGAACGGCGTTTGCATGGTCTGGTCGCCGCTGCCGTCGAGCCCCACCACCAGGCCATAGCCAACCAGCACGTTGTCGCGCACGCCGGCGAAATCCGCCAGTTCGCGCAGTGGCTCGGCACGCAGCGACGCCGGCAGCAGAGCCGCCAGCAACACCACGATGCCGGCACGACGAACCAATTCCACGATAAATGCCATGCTCCCGGGGCCTCGCCGTCAGAAGGGGGAAATGTTCAGGAAGAAGCGCTGCAGCCAACCCATGGTCTGCGCCTCGTTGATGTAACCATCGCCGACGTACTCAATGCGCGCGTCCGCGACCTGGGTCGAGGCAACCCGGTTGCCAACGCTGATTTCCCGGGGGTCCACCACGCCGGAAAAACGAATGAACTCGGTGCCCTGGTTGATCAGGATCTGCTTCTCGCCACGCACCCGCAGGTTGCCGTTGCCCAGCACTTCCAGCACCGTCACCGTGATGGTGCCGGTGAAGGTGTTGCGCGCCTGGGAACCACCGCCGCCCTGGAAGGTGTTCTCGCCGGCCAGGTCGAAACCGTAATCGCTCAGGTCCTCCAGACCCTTGGGCACGGCGGTGGGGGTCAGGGCGGCGGAGCCGTTACGGTCGGCGTTGCTTTGCGAACTTTTCGAGGCGCTGACCTGCTCGTCGAGCAGCACCGTGAGTACATCGCCCACCATGACCGGGCGGCGGTCCTCGAACAGCGGTCGATAACCGCGCCGCGCCTGAAACAGGGAGCCATCGGGCCGTGCTGGTGGCGGTTGCGGAATCGCCACCTTCTCCTGCTCGCCGACCACCGAGGGCCGCGGTAGCTGGGCACAGCCGGACAGCGCCAGGACGGCGATCATCAAGGCCAGCAAAAGACGGCGCGGCACGAGGTTCATCAGGCTCTCCCGGGATCGGTTACAGCTGCGCCAGCCGGGACAGCATTTCGTCGGAGGTCTGCACCGCCTTGCTGTTGATCTCGTAGGCGCGCTGGGTCTGGATCATGTTCACCATCTCCTCCACCACGTTGACGTTGGAGGTCTCCACGTACTTCTGGTAAAGGCTGCCGGCGCCGTTCATGCCGGGCATGCTTTCGGTACGCAGACCGGAGCTGGTGGTCTCCAGATAGAGATTCTCGCCAATGCTCTCCAGGCCCGCCGGATTGACGAAAGTGGACACGGTGAGCTGGCCCACCTCCACGCTTTCGCTGGAACCGGGCTCGGTGACCGACACCAGCCCATCCTTGCCGATGGTCACCTGCAGGGCGTTCTCCGGGATCATCACCGCCGGCTCCAGGGGGTAACCGCTGGAGGTGACCATCTGGCCGTTCTGGTCAAGCTGGAAACTGCCGTCACGGGTGAAAGCCACGTTGCCATCGGGCAAACGGACCTGGAAGAAACCCTTGCCGTTGATGGCCAGATCCCGGGAGTTGCCGGTGTTCTCCAGCCCCCCCTGGCTGTGCAGGCGTTCGGTGGCCACCGGGCGCACGCCGGAGCCCACCTGCATGCCCGAAGGCAGCGAGTTCTGCACGTCGTTGGCGCCGCCGGGTTGCCGCAGGTTCTGATACAGCAGGTCCTCGAACACGGCGCGGGATTTCTTGAAACCGTTGGTGCTGACGTTGGCCAGGTTGTTGGCGATCACGTCCATCTTCACCTGTTGGGATTCAAGGCCGGTTTTCGCGGTCCACAGGGATTTGATCATGGTATTTCCTCGTGGTTAACGGGGCTCAGTTGATCGACAGCAGACTGTTGGCCCGCTGGTCGTTTTCGTCGGCGCTTTCGATCACCTTCATCTGCATTTCGTAGCGACGACCGTTGTCGATCATCGCCACCATGCCGTCGATGGCGCTCACGTTGCTGCCTTCCAGGGCGCCGGAGATCATCCTCGCCTCTTCATCCAAAGCCAGTTGGCCTCCGTCGTCGGGACGGAACAGGCCGTCCTCGCCCCGGGTCAGGCCGGCGTCGGCGCCGCTCACCATCTTCAACCGAGCGACGCGGACCAATGCATCCGGGTCCTGCCCGGGACCGATGGCACTGAGAGTGCCGTCGGCGCCCATGGACAACCGCGCGCCCAGCGGCACCATGATCGGGCCGCCTTCGCCAATCACCGGACGGCCGGCGCTGTTGAGCACGCCGTCGGCGTCCACCTGAAGATCGCCGCGCCGGGTGTAGGCCTCGCCGCCGTCGTCGCTCTGCACCGCCAGCCAGGCATCGCCCTGCAGGGCCACATCCAGATCGCGGCCGGTGGCGTTCATCGGCCCGGCGGAAAAATCCGAGCCCGGCGTGCTGGCCACCACCGAGGCGCGGGTGGCCAGCACGCCGTCACCTTGCACCGGCACCGCGCGCATCGCATGCAGCTGCCCCCGGAAGCCGGCGGTGGAAACGTTGGCCAGGTTGTTGCTGACCACCGCCTGGCGATCCATGGTCTGCTTGGCCCCGCTCATGGCGGTGTAGAGGATGCGGTCCATCGTGGCGGCCCCCTATCAGCGCAGGTTGACGGCGCTTTGCAGCACCTCGTCCTGCACCTTGATGGTCTGGGTATTGGCCTGGTAGTTGCGTTGCGCGACGATCAGGTCCACCAGTTCCGAGGTCAGGTCCACGTTGGACTTCTCCACGGTGCCCGACTCGAGCCCGCCAAACTGCCCTTCGCCGGCCAGCCCCAGCAGTGGCTGGCCGGAGGTGCCGGTTTCCTTCCAGGCGTTGTCGCCGGCCATCTCCAAGCCTTCCGGATTACGGAAATTGGCCAGCGCTATGGTGCCCAGCACCTGGGATTTTTCGTTGGAGTAATTACCGATGATGTTGCCCGCCTCATCGAAGGTGATGCCCACCAGGGAGCCGGCGGCGGCGCCGTTCTGGGTCAGGGTATCCATGGCGAAACCATTACCGAACTGGGTGGTGCCGTCGAAGTCGATGGTGAAGTTGAGCGGGTCCGCGCCGCCGCCCGGAGTGAAGGCGTAGGTGGGGAAGGTGCTGGCCCCCTCGTCGAGCACCCCGTTGCCGTCGAACACCAGTTCGCCCACGTTGGCGGGGTCGGCGGTACCGTCCAACGCCACCCGTACTTCCCAGGTGTTGTCGGCGGTCTTGGTGAAATAGGTGGTCATGGTGTGCTGCACGCCCAGGGAATCGTAGGCGGTGCCGGTGTTGGCGTAGGAGTAGCTGTCACCGTCGGCGGCGTCGAAGGGTGTAGTGGCCCGGTCAATGGTGTCGGCGGTGGCGTCCATCTGGAACGAGGCCTGCACCGCGCTGGTGGCCACCGCCGGCATGGCGCCGGCGGGCACGCGCAGGGTCTCCGGCTGGCCACCGGTACCGACACCGGCGGGAAAGCCGGTTAGCCGCGCGCCCTGGGCGTTGACCAGGTAGCCGTCGCTGGTCAGTTTAAGCTGGCCATTGCGGGAATAGACGATTTCCTCACCTTGCTGGAAGCGGAAGAAACCGGCGCCGTTAATACCCAGATCCAGGTTACGGCCGGTGGCTTCCAGCGTACCGTTGGAGAAATCTTGCAGCACCGCCGCCACGCGCACGCCCTGGCCGGCCATGGCACCGGTATAAACGTCGGCGAACTGGGTGCTGGCGCCCTTGAAGCCCACGGTCTGGGCGTTGGCGATATTGTTGCCCACCACGTCCAGGTTGATGGCGGCGGAGTTAAGACCACTGAGTGCCTGTGAAAAGCCCATTTGTTTGCTCCTCGAGAGTGTGCGGGTCAGAGGATCTGGCGGATGTCCGCCAGAGCCACGGGTTCGGAAATGCCGCCCAGATCCAGACGCGGCGCCCCTTCCTGGTCCAGGCTGACGCCGTTCACCAGGGCATAGTTGAGTTGCGTGGCATCGACGCTGTCACCATCGGCGGTGGCTTCCACGGATACCGTGTAGGCGCCCTTGGGCGCGGTTTCGCCGTTGTCCATTTCGCCGTTCCAGGTGAACGATTCCACGCCGGCTTCCATGGGGAAGCTGTCGAAGCGACGCACGACTTCGCCGCTCTCATTGCGAATGGTGATGGTCACCTCATCGGCGCCACGGCCGAGCTCCACGCCAAACGGCGTGGTGGTGCCGTCCTCTCCCACCAATACCCGCTGCCCGGGCACCAGCACGCCCTTGCCGATCAGACCGGCGGCCTGGATCGCCTGGCCAGCATCGATCTGCCCGGTGATGGATTCCAGGGTGGCATTGAGATCCTGGATTCCGCTGACCGTGTTGATCTGCGCCAGCTGAGAGGTCATCTCGGCGTTTTCCATCGGATTCATCGGGTCCTGGTTCTTGAGCTGAGCAACCAGCAGCGTCATGAAACTGTCCTGCAGATCGGCGGCCTGATCAGCGCCGCCGTTGGGCGCGACGCCGTTGATCCCGTTCAGGACGCTGGTATCAATGGTCGAGGCCATCAGTTTTCTCCCAGGGTCAGTGTCTTCATCATCAGTTGCTTGCCAGTATTGAGGACTTCCACATTGGCTTGGTAGGAACGTGACGCCGAGATCATGTTGACCATCTCGTGGACCGGCTCCACGTTGGGCATGGTCACGTAACCCTGGTCGTCGGCCAGCGGATGGTGGGGCTGGTATTCCTGACGCATGGGCGCGTCGTCCTCCACCACCCCGCGCACCGCCACGCCACCGATGCCGCCGTCCTGACCGCGCGCTTCGAACAGAACCTGCTTGGCACGGTAGGCTTCACCGTTCGGGCCGGCCACGCTGTCGGCATTGGCCAGATTGCTGGCGGTGACGTTCATGCGCTGCGACTGGGCCGCCATGGCCGAGCCGGAAATATCGAAAATCGAAAACATGGACATGGAATCTCCTCGCACCTCTATTCGGGCTGCCTCTATTCAGACTGCATGGCGGATTTAAGACCCTGGATACGACCGTTGAGCAGGCTGAGCGCGGCCTGGTAGCGCACCGCGTTGTCGGCGAACCGGACCCGCTCCACATCCATGTCCACGGTGTTGCCGTCCAGGCTGGGCTGAGCCGGCACCCGGTACAGCAAATCACCCACGGCGCTGGCGCGGCCCCGGGCCGGGATGTGACCGGCCGCGGTAGTGCGCAGCGCCAGACCACCCTCGCCGCCACCGTTATCCATGGCCCGGGACAGCTCCCGACCGAAGTCGAAATCGCGGGCCTTGAAGTTGGGGGTATCCGCGTTGGCGATGTTATTGGCCAGCACCTGTTGCCGTTGGTGGCGCAGTCCAAGCGCCTCCTGGTCATAATTCAGGGCGGCGGCGAGCCGGTCGATCATGCCGAAACTCCAAGAAAATACGGTCGATGGCAGACTAACCAGGAGCCGGAAACAACAAAGGCGCGAACAGGGCACGGTTTCGGCCCCATTTCGATTCTTCGCCACGCTGACGGCGCTCTAGAATGGCGGAATGGATACACGATGGGAGCGCCACCGGTGATGATCGCCCGATTCCTTCAACGCCGGCGGCGGTCCGCCCTGCTACTGACCGGGCTGCTGCTGGCACCGACCGCCAGCATGGCGGCGGACGACCTCCTGGCGGCGCGGGTGCGCGCCTTTCTGGCGCAACGCGCCGCCGGCCTTGATGGCCAGGTGTCGGTGACGGTGGCCCCGGCCACCGCCGAGCTGCCGCCCTGCCCATCTCCGCGCCCGTTCATGCCAGGCCGGGACCAGCCGCTGGCGGGCCGGGTGACGGTGGGCATCCATTGCGATGACCTCGGCGCCATGGTGCGGTACCGGCGCGCCAGGGTGTCGGTGATCGGCGATTACTGGGTGACCGCCCGCCGCCTGGAAGCCGGCACGGTGATTGACGACGGCGCCCTGGAGCGCCGCCACGGCGACCTGGCGGCCCTGCCCGACCAGGCGGTGCTGAGCAAGGAGGCCCTGCTGGGCCGGGAGGCACGGCGGACCCTCGCCGCCGGCCAGGTGCCAAGGGCCCATCAGATCCGTCGCCCGCCCCTGGTGGCGCGGCGCCAGACCGTGAACCTGGTGGCCGGCGGCGAGGGCTTTCGCATCAGCCGGGAGGGCCGCGCCCTGGACGAAGCCGGCCTGGGCGATCCGGTAAGAGTGCGCCTGCCCAACCGGGAAGTGGTGACGGCGCGGGTCACCGGGCCCGGCGAAGCGCGGGTGGACTATTGAAAATGGGACCGTCATCACGGATTGGGACTAAAGTTCCCACCGGCCACGCCGATAGTCCGGGATGACAGCGTGATGGAGGGTTTCCCTTGAAAATCGACAACATTTCCCACCTGTATCCGTCGACCACGGTGAATCAGGGCAAGGCCGGCGAGCGGGTCGGCAGCGACGGCCAGCGCCCCGACGCCACCGAGGCCGGCGAGGTGGCGCACCTGCGCGCGCCCGCCGGTGACGGCCAGGACATCGATCGGGCCCGGGTGGAAGAAGTGCGCCAGGCGATCGCCGAAGGGCGCCTGGAAATCCGCGCCGACCGCATCGCCGACGGTCTGATTCAAAGTGTCCGGGACCTGCTCGGCGAGGATCACTGACATGAGCCTGGCGGTCCACCTGCGGCGCCACCGTGAGCGCCTGGACGAATTGGTGACCCTGCTGGAACAGGAACGCGCTCACCTGGCGGCGGGGCCGGTGGATGGCGCGGAACTGGGCCGCCTGGCGGAACGCAAACAGGCTTGCCTGACGGCGCTGAATGAGTTCGAGCAGCGCCGCCGGGAGGTTCAGCGCCGCCTCGGTTACCGCGACGATCACGAAGGCGACCGTCGCGCCGCCCGCCAGGCCGGCTGCGCCGACCTGTGGGCCGCCATCCTGACCACCGCGCACCGTGCCGCCGACCTCAACCGCACCAACGGCGTGCTGATCGGCGTGCGCATGGAAAGCAATCAACGCCTGCTCAACGGCCTGCGGGAATGGGCCGGGCGCGGCCTGTACGGACCGGACGGCCAGGCGCGGACCGGCGGCGGGCGGGTCGACCAGCACGCCTGACCCCCTTCCATCACCACGACAAGCCACACCATCACAGGAACACCAATCCGTGAAAACCCAGGACATGCTCGACGAGGACGAAAAAATCGATGTCTTGCTGGCCTGCCGGCCGGTGTTCAACCGCGGCCAGGACGTGGCCGCCATCCAGTTGTTGCTGGATCAGGAGGGAGGCGACCAGGGTGCCTCGCTGTCCGACCTGGAGCACTCCTCGCCGGTGATCCTCGGCACCTACGCCTCGCTGTTTCAGAATGGCCGGGTGGAAGCGGTGCCCAGCTTTCTGCGCGTTAGCGAGGAAGTTCTGCTCGCGCCCCAGCTCACCGCGTTACCCAAAAAGCAGTACATCCTGGAAATCCCCGGCGACCTGCTGCTTACCTCCGACCTGGTGGAGCGGTTGCGCGGTCTGGCCCGGCGCGGCTACCGCCTGGCGCTGGCGGACTATGATCCGGATGATGACGAACTGGACGTGCTGCTGGAGGTGGTGCACATCGCCAAGGTCAACACCCGCCATCTGGACCACGACGGCGTACGGCGCGCCACTCAGCGGCTGCGCCGCCACGGCGTGGAAATGCTGGCCGATTACCTGGACGACCGCATCGCCTTCCGCCAATGCGTGGAACTGGGCTTCGACTACTTCCAGGGCGACTTCCTGCGTGAACCGGAACCGGTCAGGGGCAAGAAAATCGCCGGCAACAAGCTGCTGTTACTGCAGCTTCTATCGGAACTGCACAGCCCGGACGCGTCCCCGGCGCGGCTGGAGGAAATCGCCATCAAGGATGCCCAGTTGACCTGGCGTATTCTGCGCACGGTGAACTCCGCGGCCACCGGGCTGCGCCGGGAAGTGAATTCCATTTCCCACGCCATCGCCCTGCTCGGCCTCAACGAAATCCGCCGCTGGGCCAACCTGTTCCTGGTGGAGGGCGCGCCGGACAAACCGGAGGCCCTGACCCGGGACATGCTGGTGCGTGGCCGCATGTGCGAAGCGCTCGCGGAGTTGTGCGAACGTGACAATCCGGTGGACCACTTCATCGTCGGCCTGCTTTCACAGCTTGATGCCCTGCTCGACATCGGCATGCCGGAACTGATGGAGCAGGTACCGCTCAGCCAGGAGGTAAAGACCGCCCTGCTCAACCGCGCCGGCGGCCCCGGCGAGATCCTCACCGAAGTGGAGGCTTACCAGGCGGGCCGCTTCGACGCTCTGCGCCTGCTCGACGACCGCCGCTACTACGAAGTGGCTTACCGCCACAGCGTGGCCTGGGCCCGCCAGGTGCAGCAGGCCATGGTTCCCGAATAAGGGTGTTTCCCGAATAACGGACGACAAGTGAACACCCGTGCTACAGTAGCGCGCGACCGGAGTCCCATAATCGATAACAAGGATGCCCCATGCGCGCGCTTTTTATTGCCCCCTTGCTGGCCGTGTTCGCCCTGCTCGCCGCCTGCAGTAATACCCCAGACGACGATGTCATCCGTGATGCCCTGGAGCAGGAGCTGAAGCAGGCTCATCTGGCTGAGCTGTTCACCGTCACCGAGGTGGAGATTCTCCAGGCCTACCCCCAGGAAGGCGACGACCAGATCACCCTGGATGTACGCTACACCATGGAAGCGCGCCAGGGGCTGTCCGAGTACAGCCGGACGGTCAAGAATGACGAGGAGCGTGACGCCATGGACCGCTTCGCCATGGTCATGGCCCTGGCGGCGGTGCGGGTGGAATTCGGCGATTTCGAGCAGGGCGACACGTTCAACCAGGAGCGCCGCCTGGACCTGCAACGCACCGAGGACGGCTGGCGCATCCCACGCCCGTAGCGGTAGCGGCGCCCGCCACGTCCCCGTAGGAGCGACTTCAGTCGCGATGCCGGCGGCACGGCCCATGATCGCGACTGAAGTCGCTCCTACAGCAATATCCAACCAGCATTGCCACACTCGTAGCCGCACGTGACACCACCTCGGAGCGTCTCGTCGCGACCCGGCTGGAGGGTTCGACCCTACTTATGGCTGCCGGCGATCTCGGCCATCATCAGCACCGCGTCCTCCCGGCCCTCGCCCCGGGTACGGTAATAGCCCTTGCGGCGGCCGGTCTCCTCGAACCCCAGCGCCCGGTAGAGACACTGAGCGCCGACATTGCCGGCGCGCACCTCCAGAAACATCACCGCCATGTCCTCGGCCTCCGCCTCCGCCAAGGCCCGACCCAGCATCCAGCGGGCCAGCCCACGGCGCTGCCAGGCCGGAGCCACGGCGATGTTAAGCAGATGGCATTCATCGAGCACGCTGGAAAGAATCATGAAGGCCACCGGCATTCCCTCCACGGTGGCCACCTGGCAGCGATAGCCGCTGCGCAGGCAATCGCGGAAGTTGCCGCTGCTCCAGGGCGTGACCTGGCTGGCCTCTTCAATGGCCTGCACCCGCTCCAGATCAGCGCTGGTGAGAGCGCGCAACCGCGCGCCGGCCGGGCCGGTCGCCCGGGGCTTGCCCGCCGTGCCCATCATCAACGACCGCCAAACCCCTCGGCCACCATGGCCCGCCAGCTATCGCGCTTGTGACGCACCGGCTCGGCAAGCATCTCTTCCAGGCTGCTCACCACCAGGGCCGGCAGTTCGCCGAACCGGAACGGTTGATAGCGCGGTTGCTCGAACAGGGCGCCGGCAAGTGCCTCGTCGAGGCACATCAGCACCCGCTTACCACCCTGACGACCGGCCAGGCCGGCGAGAAAAGCCCCCAATGCCTGGACCGCCTCGCCGGCGGCGGTGGGCTGGCCGGCCAGCGGGCAGTAGAAACGACGGGGCCGCTCCCGGCCCGCTCCGAACACCGCCAGCAAGGCGCCGGCCAGGGAACCGGTATGGCGGCCCAACTCCGGCGCGCTCGGGTCTTCCTGCTGGAACACCACCCAGGTGTCGCCGGCCAGGTGCGCCTCCAGGGTGAACACCAGGATGCCCGCGCGGCCGCCCTCCTCCGCGAAGGCGTTGCGGGTCTCGGGCGCGCGCGTGTTCTCCCGGGTCCGGGGCGGCTCTTTAACTGGCGCGGAAGGCTTGTCGAGCGCTGAAGGCTCTTGCAAGTGCGCTGAAGGCTCGTCCAAGCGCGCTGAAGGCTGATCCAAGCGCGCTGAAGGCTGATCTAAGAGCGCTGAAGGCTCTTCCTCCGCCGGGGCCTGGGGCAACCGTACCGGGCGCGGCACCACGGAGGCGGGTACCGCGTCGGCCATGGGCGTGGGCTGGCCGTCGCTTTCCGCCTCCCAGTCCAGCGTCTCACTGGGCGCCGCGCCGGGCAGGGGCACCCGCGCCACCCAGGGTGTCAGCCCCAGGGCCCGCAGATAGCTTTGGCGTTGCGCTTCGTTCATGGTCGGCTCGGTGAAAAAACGGATGAGACGCAGCTTAGCAAATTCACGCCGGCGGCTGTATCGCGGGACGCGCAAAGCGGGCCGTCAGCCCCTGAACGGCGGCCAGCAAGGCGCCGCTCAGCGCACCATACAGGTGTGCGTTCACATAAACCCGACCGTGAATCCAGGCACGCAGATAATCCAGATCGTAGCCCGGGGTCTGCTCCCAGATCAGACGCCCCGCCACCAGCGCCAGCACCAGGGAATGCAGCACCGGGTTACCGCGCCAGCCGATCAGCAGGCAGTACACCAGCAGCCCCTGCAACAGGCCGGAGAGGCCCACGTACCAGTCCAGGTCCCGATCAATCAGGAACATGGCCAGGCTCACCAGGGGCGCGCTGACCAGAAACCACAACCAGAACCGGCGGCGGTCCAGCAGGTCCCGGAAGAACCACAGGATCAGCCCCAGCCCGGCCAGGTTCATCAGCGTGTGCCAGTGATTCAGATGCACCAGATGGGCGCTGAACAGCCGCCAGATTTGACCCGCCTCAAGGGCTACCCGGTCATAGCGCAACGTCGAATTGACCCACGGATGCGCCACGCCCAGGATCAGAACCAGAGCGGAGAAGGCAGCGGCATGGACAAACAGCTTGGGGTCGCGGGCGGTCATGGGCGCAGCATACGCCGGCCGGCCGGAATTGCCCACTGCGCCCAGGCCCCGCCTTGGTTAAACTAACCCGCTTCCCGGTGCCCCCCGCGCCATCCACGCACTTCAATCAGCAATCACCGAGACGCCATGTCCTCTCCGTCTTCTTCCCCCATTACCCAACCCGGGCGCGCCGCCGTGATCGGCCTGTGGCTCGGTCCCCTGTGGCTGATCATCACCCTGGTGGCACCACCGCCGGCGGGCATGCCGGACCCGGCCTGGGCCTGCGTGGGTCTGGCCTTGCTGATGGCCACCTGGTGGGCCACCGAGGCGTTGCCGATTCCAGCCACCGCCTTGCTGCCGCTGGCCCTGTCGCCGGCCCTGGGGATCACCGACATGTCCCGCACCGCCAGCGCCTATGCCAATCCGGTGGTGTTTCTGTTCTTTGGCGGCTTCCTGCTCGGCCTGGCGATGCAGCACTGGCACCTGCACCGGCGGCTGGCGTTGCACGTGCTGCGGCTGGTGGGGCCGCAACCACGCCGCCAGATCGGCGGCTTCATGATCGCCACCGGCTTCCTCAGCATGTGGGTCTCCAACACCGCCACCGCGATCATGATGCTGCCCATCGGCATGTCCGTGATCAGCCTGCTGGACGACGGCGGCGGCGACCGTCGCGAGGTGAACCGCTACGCCACCGCCCTGCTGCTGGCCATCGCCTACTCCGCCAGCATCGGTGGCGTGGCCACCCTTATCGGCACCCCGCCGAACTCCCTGCTGGCCGGCTATCTGCATGACAACCAGGGTATCGATCTGGGCTTCGCTCAGTGGATGATCGTGGGCGTGCCGATCAGCATTTCCATGATGCTGGTGGCCTGGTGGTGGCTGACCCGGGGCGGCTTCAAGCTCGGCACCGGCGGTGACAGTGCCACCCTGATCAACGAAGAGCTGACCAGGATGGGCCCCATCGACAGCGCCGAGAAGCGGGTGGCGGCGATCTTCGTGCTGGCCGCCGTGGCCTGGATCGGCCGGCCTTTCCTGAGCAGCCACCTGGGCCTTACCTGGCTCAGCGACACCGGCATCGCCATCGCCGCCGGTCTGATCATGTTTCTGGCGCCCAGCGGTCGTATGCGGGGGGAACGGCTGCTTACCTGGGACAGCGCCCGGGACCTGCCCTGGGGCGTGCTGCTGCTGTTCGGCGGCGGCCTGTCCCTGGCGGCGGCGATCTCCGATTCCGGGCTGGCGAAATGGATCGCCGAGCAGTTGCAGGTGCTGCATGGCTTCCCGATCCTGATGATCGTGGGTCTGGTGGTACTGGTGATCCTGTTCCTTACCGAGGTCACCTCCAACACCGCCACCGCCGCCGCCTTCCTGCCCTTGCTGGGCGCGCTGGCGGTGTCCCAGGACATCTCTCCGCTGCTCACCACCATCCCGGCGGCGGTGGCCGCCAGCTGCGCCTTCATGATGCCCGTGGCCACGCCACCTAACGCCATCGTGTTCGCCGCCGGCCACATGCGCATCCAGTCGATGATCCGCGCCGGCCTGGTGCTCAATCTGGTCGGCGTGGTGCTGATCACCCTGCTGGCGCTGCCGCTGATGAAGTTGATGTAGGGTCTGGGTCCGGCCTTCGCTTCCCGCTCAAGGACAAGCAAACATAAAAAAACCCCGCCGAAGCGGGGTTTTTTATAGGGGGTCGGTATGACCGGGAGGCTTACATCATGCCGCCCATGCCACCCATACCGCCCATGCCACCCATGTCCGGGGCACCGGCGCCGGCGTTTTCTTCCGGCTTGTCGGCCACCATGGCTTCGGTGGTGATCATCAGGCCGGCGATGGACGCCGCTGCCTGCAGCGCGGAGCGGGTTACCTTGGCGGGGTCCAGGATACCCATTTCCAGCATGTCACCGTACTCGCCGCTGGCGGCGTTGTAGCCGTAGTTGCCGGAACCGTTACGCACTTCCTGTACCACCACGGACGGCTCGCCGCCGGCGTTGTGGACGATCTGGCGCAGCGGGGACTCGAGGGCGCGGATCACCAGCGCGATGCCGGCGTTCTGCTCTTCGTTGTCGCCTTTCAGGTCACCGATGCTGGTCAGGGCACGTACCAGGGCCACGCCACCGCCAGGCACCACGCCTTCTTCAACGGCCGCACGGGTCGCGTGCAGGGCGTCGTCGACGCGGGCTTTCTTCTCTTTCATTTCCACTTCGGTGGCGGCACCGATCTTGATCACGGCCACGCCGCCGGCCAGCTTGGCCACGCGCTCTTGCAGCTTCTCGCGGTCGTAGTCGGAAGAGGAGTTGTCGATTTCCTTGCGGATCTGCTCGACGCGGGCGTCGATGTCGCCCTGCTCGCCCTTGCCACCCACCACGGTGGTGTTTTCCTTGTCGATGTTGACCTTCTTGGCGGAACCCAGGTCTTCCAGGGACACGTTTTCCAGGCTCAGGCCCACTTCCTCGGAAATCACGGTACCGCCGGTAAGGATGGCGATGTCCTGCAGCATGGCTTTACGGCGGTCGCCGAAGCCCGGTGCTTTCACGGCGGCGCACTTGATGATGCCGCGCATGTTGTTGACCACCAGGGTGGCCAGCGCTTCGCCTTCGATGTCCTCGGCGATGATCATCAGCGGACGACCGGCCTTGGCCACGTTCTCCAGTACCGGCAGCAGCTCGCGGATGTTGGAGATTTTCTTGTCAACCAGCAGGATGTAGGGGTCTTCCAGCTCGACCTGCATCTTTTCCTGGTTGTTGATGAAGTACGGGCTCAGGTAGCCACGGTCGAACTGCATGCCTTCCACGACTTCCAGTTCGTTGACCAGGGACTGGCCTTCCTCGACGGTGATAACACCTTCCTGCCCCACTTTCTCCATGGCCTGAGCGATGATTTCACCCACGGACTTGTCGGAGTTGGCGGAGATGGTGCCCACCTGCTCAATGCTCTTGGTGTTGTCGCACGGGGTGGACAGGGACTTGAGCTGCTCGACCACGGCGTCGGTGGCTTTGTCGATGCCGCGCTTGAGGTCCATCGGGTTCATGCCGGCGGCGACCGCCTTCAGGCCTTCGTTGACGATGGACTGGGCCAGCACGGTGGCGGTGGTGGTGCCGTCACCGGCTTCGTCGTTGGCCTTGGAAGCCACTTCCTTCACCAGCTGGGCGCCCATGTTCTCGAACTTGTCTTCCAGCTCGATTTCCTTGGCCACGGACACGCCGTCCTTGGTGATGGTGGGCGCGCCGAAGGATTTCTCCAGCACCACGTTGCGGCCTTTCGGGCCCAGGGTTACCTTGACCGCGTCGGCCAGGGTGTTCACGCCCTTGGCCATGCGCTGACGGGCGGAGTCACGGAACAATACTTCTTTCGCCATTGTGTCTTACCTCTGCAAATTCGTTATTACCGGCACCAATCGGCACTGGCACGACCGGACGGTCCGGCGGCCTCGCCTTGGCGGTCGATCAGCCTTCGATGACGGCCAGAATCTCGGCTTCGCTCATGATCAACAGCTCTTCGCCATCCACCTTCACGGTGTTGCCGGAGTACTGACCGAAGATCACCTTGTCGCCCACCTTCACGTCCAGGGGGCGCACTTCGCCGCTGTCCTGGATCTTGCCGTTGCCGGCGGCGATCACTTCGCCACGGGACGGCTTCTCGGCGGCGGAACCCGGCAGCACGATACCGCCGGCGGTCTTGGTTTCTTCCTCCTCGCGGCGCACCAGCACGCGATCATGCAAAGGACGGATTTTCATGGTCTCCATTCTCCAAGGTCGTAATCAAAGGTTAGCGGGGTCACCCGAGAACCGGATTAGCACTCTCACGGTTTGAGTGCTAATCATAGTTACCGCGACTTTTCAGTCAATAGGCGCGGGCGGGAAATGCCGCTCCGGCACCGTGTTCAGCGAGATGGGGACGTGAAGGCGGGTTTCAAGGGACCGTTGCGTCATTGGCCCGGCCCGGTTCGATGGGCATACTCCGGGTTTTCCTCGACAAGGAGCGACCCATGGATCTCAACGACAAAGTAGTGGTGGTCACCGGTGCCGGTCGCGGCCTGGGCCGCGCCATCGCCGAGAATCTGGCCGGCCAGGGCGCGCGTATCGCCTGCGTGGACCTCAATGAGGACGACCTGCGCGACACCGTGGCGCGCTGCGAGGGCGCCGGCGGCGACGCCAAGAGCTACCTCGCCAACGTGGCCCGGGAAGAAGAGGTAACCGCCCTGTTCGACGAGGTGGTGGCGGATTTCGGCGCCGTGCACGGCCTGGTCAACAACGCCGGCATCACCCGCGATGGCCTGCTGATCAAATACAAGGACGGCGAGCTGCAATCCACCATGAGTCTGCAGCAATGGCAGGCGGTGATCGACGTGAACCTGACCGGCGTGTTCCTGTGTGGCCGCGAGGCGGCCCGCTGCATGCTCGAAGCCGGCGTCGACGAGGGCGTGATCGTCAATATCTCATCCATTGCCCGCCATGGCAGCTTCGGGCAGACCAACTACGCCGCCGCCAAGGCCGGCGTGGTGGCCATGGCCGAGGTGTGGGCCCGGGAACTGGCCCGCTACAACATCCGCACCGGGGTGGTGGCGCCGGGCACCATCAACACCGACATGATCGCCGCCATGAAACCGGAGGCCCGTGACCGGCTGGTGGCCGGCGTACCGCTCAAGCGCCTCGGCGAGCCGGAGCACATCGCCTTGTCAGTGCGTTTCATCTTCGAGAACGACTACTTCACCGGTCGGGTGATCGAGACCGACGGCGGATTGAGGTAGGAGCGGTGGTTCCACCGCTCCTACGGGAGAGGCGGAGATGAACCAGGAATTCCGCGACGCGGTCTACCAGATCGTGGCCGCCATCCCGGCCGGCACGGTGGCCAGCTACGGCCAGGTGGCGCGGCAGGCGGGCTGGCCCCGCCACGCCCGCTTCGTGGGGCGCTTGATGAGCCAGCTGCCGAAGGGCACCGTCCTGCCCTGGCACCGGGTGATTCGCGGCGACGGCGGGTTGCCCCTGGCGGGCACGCCCAGCGGCGAGGTCCAACTGCGCCGGCTCGCCGAGGAAGGGGTGGCGGTGGTCGGTAACCGGGTGCCGAAGCGCTGCTTCTGGGCGCCCGGTGAGGATCGCCGGAGCTGACGGTGGCGAACGCCGCCTCCACCATTTCGCGGCTGAAGCGGATCGCCGCCCGACCGCTCCTACCCCATCCTGCCACCGCCGTAGGAGCGACTTCAGTCGCGATTCCCTGCAGCCGCGACCCTGGTCCGCCCCCGCCGCATCCACCACAGGGTCAGCAATATCGCCGGCACGCCCAGCAGGGCCGCGTAGTTGAAGAAGGTCGGGTAACCGGCGGCCTTCACCACCTCGCCGGAAAAGCCGCCGATGAACTTGCCCGGCAGGGTCATCAGCGAACTGAACAGGGCGAACTGGGTGGCACTGAAGTTGCGGTTGGTGAGGCTGGACATGAAGGCGATCAGGGCCACGTTGGCGAAGCCGCCGAACAGATTGTCGGCGCTGATCACCGCCGCCAGCCAGGCCAGGGCCAGCCAACGCACCTGCTCCACTGGCACCTCGGTGACCGGCAACGGTGTCACCGGTGAATAGGTGGCCATCACCGCGAACAGCACGTTGGTGAGCGCCACGCCCACCGCGCCCATCAGCATCGAACGCCCCAGCCCCCAGCGCAGCACCGCCAGGCCACCCACGGCGGAACCCAGGATGGTCATGAAGAAGCCGAAGAACTTGGCCACCGTGGCGATCTCGTTCTTGGTGTAGCCGATGTCCAGATAGAAGGGATTGGCCATCACCCCCATGGTGATGTCGCTGATCCGATAGATCGCCACCAGCGCCAGCAGCCCCAGGGCCAGGGCGCCGTAGCGGCCGAAGAAATCCCGGAACGGGGCGATCAGGGCGGTTTCCAGCCACTGCGCCGGGTGCCGGCCGAAGCTCTGCCGGGGCGGCGTGTCCGGCTCGCGGATAATCAGGGTGGTGACGATGCCCACCGCCATCAGCCAGGCCATCACGTGGTAGGCGCCGTTCCAGGAGTCGTAGCTGGCGATGTAGAAGGCGCCGGCGCCGGCCACCAGCATCGCCACCCGGTAGCCGAGGATGTAGGTGGCCGCCATGGCGCCCTGGAAGGAATCGTCGGCGGAATCGATGCGGTAGGCATCGATGCAGATGTCCTGGGTGGCGGAGCAGAACGCCACCAGCAGCGCCAGTTGCGCGAAGCGCTCCAGGTGCCCCACCGGCTCCACCAGCGCCATGGCCGCCAGGGACAGGCCGATGCCGATCTGGGCGAGCAGCAACCAGCTACGCCGCTGGCCCAGGGCCCGCCCCAGCAGGGGCAGCTTGAGGCGATCCACCACCGGCGCCCAGAACACCTTGATGGAAAACATAATGCCCACCCAGCTGAAGTAGCCGATGGCGGCCCGGTCCACGTCGGCGTCGGCGAGCCAGGCGGACAGGGTGGAAAACACCAGCAGGTAGGGCAGCCCGGCGGAAAAACCCAGGAACAACATCACCAGCACCCTGGGATGGCTGTAAAGCCGCCAGGCGGTGCGCAGGGTATCAAGCAGATCGGGCATCGGGGCTCCGTCCCGTTACGACCGGAAAACGCACATGGTCCCGGTTTCAGGGACGCGGCACAACCGGAGTTCGCCGCCGGAGAAGGTAATGCAAAGCGGCGGAACAGGCCCTAGTATGGCCCGATGACCACGCCCGACTCCCCTATCTGGTATCTGGCCGGCGCCGGCAACATGGGCACCCTGGCCGCCGGCTATTTACTGGCCGCCGGCCTGCCTGTGATGGTGTTGCGCCGCCATGCCGGCGCCACCCTGGACAAGACCCTGAGCTTCGAGGACGGCCGGCCCGCGCGCGCGCTGAGCCTGCCGGTGGCGATGCCGGCGGCGCCGATCCGGCGCCTGGTCGTGGCCTGCAAGGCGCCCTGGTCCGCCGCCGCGCTGGACGGGCTGCCACTGGCCCCGGACGCCACCGTGCTGCGCTTGCAGAATGGCCTCGGCAGCCTGGATGGTCTGCTCCCCGAGGGCGCTGATCTGATCGAGGTGGTCACCACCTCGGCGGTGAAGGGCCAGCATCCGGAACACCGGCTGGTGGCGGAGAACGAGACCTGGATGGGGCGCGCCGGGGTCGGGCCGGCTCCAGACTGGTTTCCGCGCCTGGCGGCGGCCTGGCCGGGCCTTGAGTGGACGTCGCCGATCCGCCCCCGGCAATGGCGCAAGCTGGTGGCCAACGCGGTGATCAATCCGCTCACAGGGCTGTACGACGTGCCCAACGGGCAGCTGCTGGAGGCCCCGGACCTGACGGCCCGGGCGGCGCGGCTGGCGGACGAGGCGGACACCCTGCTACGCGCCCTGGACCCGGCCTGGCCCGGCGACTCCCGGGCCCAGGTGATGGCGGTGGCGCGGGCCACCGCCGGCAATACCTCTTCCATGCGCGCGGATATGCAGCGCGGCGCGATCACCGAAATCGAGGCAATCAACGGCTGGCTGCTGCGGGAAGCGGACCGGCTGGGCCTGGAGTTGCCGGCCCACCGGGAAATCGTCGCCGCCGTTCGCCAACGCCACCCCTCTCCCCAGTAGGAGCACCGGGCGGCCCCCCCGTGCTCCGCCTTAGCGGTCCCGGCGTTGCACCCACTGCGGTTCCGGGGTGCCGGTACGCTGGTTGATCAGCCGGGCCATCACGAACAGCAGGTCACCGAGGCGGTTGAGCAGCGCCCGGCTTTCCGGATTGACGGTATCGTCGCCGGTGTTAGCCAGCGTCACCAAGTCGCGCTCGGCGTGACGCGCCAGGGTCCGGCAGTGGTGGCACCAGGCCGCCGCCGGATGGCCGCCGGGCAGCACGAACTCCCGCAGCGGTGGCAGTTCCGCGTTGAGGGTATCGGCCTGGGATTCCATCTCCACCAGGTCTTCCTCGGTGAGGGTCACGGTGCCCGGTACCGCCAGTTCACCGCCCAGATCGAACATCAGTTGCTGCACGGTTTCCAGCAGGCCGTCCAGGTCCGGGTCGAGGCCCTTGGCACGCAACACGCCCAGGGCGCTGTTGAGCTCGTCCAGACTGCCCAGGGCCTGAATCCGGGGGTGGTCCTTGGCCACCCGGGTTCCGTCGGCCAGGCCGGTGCGCCCATCATCGCCGCTGCGCGTGATCACCCGGTTGATGCGGGTCTTGCCATTGCCGTCATCGCTCATAAATCACCGTCCGGATTGGCTTGAGATAAGGGCCTCATTAGAACCGGGCGAAGCGGGAGTTGAAAGTCCAAAGTTGCCGGATGACGGTCCGTGCACGAACCCCGCCGGTGACGATCTTGAAAGAATGTGCAAGACACTGGGTCCGCCGGCGCCGGGCTCGTAAACTGGCGGCTCACTTCCCGGCAAGGCCGCCGCCGTCATGGGCATTCGCAATAAACTCTTCGTGACCTTCCTGGCCACTTTCCTGGTGCTGATCCTGGCGGCCAGCGGTTTCTTTTTCTTCGCCTTCGAGCGCAGCCTCAGCAAATACATCGATGAGCGCCAGCAAGCTCAGGTGGAGCGCCTGGCCGAGCACCTGGGCGTGCTCTACAGCCAGCGCGGCAGCTGGCGCTTCCTGCTGGAGGAGCCCCGCCTGCTGGGGCGGCTGTACTGGCTGGCCGGCGACCGTGAGACGCGCCGCGAGCGCGGCGACGACAAGCGCCCGGATGCCCCCCCCCGCCACCTCACCCTGCTGACGCCGAACAAACGCCCGCTGCTGGGCCCGCCGCCGCCATCACGGCTGAGCCAGCAAGTGCCGATCCACGCCGGCGGCGAGCTGGTGGGCTGGCTCGCCTACCCGGACCAGGAGGCGATCCGCGACAAGCTGGACCGTCGCTTTCAGGAACGCCTGCTGCGCTTCATGGCCACCATGGCGGTGGTCGGCCTGGTGCTGTCGCTGCTGGTGTCCTGGTTACTGGCGCGTCACCTGGTGGCACCGGTCACCGCGCTGACCCGCCACACCCGGCGTCTGCGAGAAGGGGAGTACGAAGCGCGGCTGACCAGCCAGCGCCGCGATGAGCTGGGCGAGTTGATCCGCCATGTGAACGGCCTGGGTGAGCGCCTCGACCAGGGCCGGCGCGCCCGTCAGCGTTGGTTTTCGGACATCGCCCATGAGCTGCGCACGCCGCTGTCGGTGCTGCAGGGTGAACTGGAGGCCATGGTCGATGGCGTGCGGCCGCTCAACCAGGACGGCATCGCCGCTCTGGAAGCCCAGGTGCGCCAGCTCACCCACCTGGTCAACGACCTGCATGATCTGGCCCTCGCCGACGGCGGCAATCTGCGCTACCACTTCCGCCCGCTGGACCTGGACAGCCTGTGCGAGGACGCCGTGGACGCGGTGCGCCCCGCTCTGGAGCGACGCCAGGTGAGTCTGGAGACGACGCTGCCCGCGGCGCCCATCAGCGGCGACCCGGTGCGGCTGCGCCAGTTGTTGGATAATCTGCTGCAAAACAGCCTCAAGTACACCGACCCGGGCGGTCGAGTGCGGCTGGAGCTGGAGGCCGAAGGCGACCAGTGGCGGCTGACCCTGGACGACAGCGCGCCCGGGGTGCCGGACGAGGCACTGCCGCGCCTGTTCGACCACCTCTATCGGGTGGAAAGCTCGCGCAACCGGGACACCGGTGGCGCCGGCCTGGGGCTGGCCATCGGCCAGCGTATCGTGGAGGCCCATGGTGGCACGATGAGCGCGGCCCACAGCCCGCTGGGCGGGCTGCGTATCATCGTGCGCCTGCCGAGCGGCTCGTAGGAGCGGCTACAGCCGCTCCTACGGGGCTGGCGGAACCCTGCGCGGCAGGGCGCCCCAGGCAAAGGGGCTCAAATAAAGGAAACCGGAATGACGAACATTCTGATCGTGGAGGACGAGCCCCGGCTCGCGGAGTTGCTGGCCGATTATCTGCGCCACAGCCATTTTCAGCCCGAGCACACCGCCAGCGCCGTGGAGGCGGAACGGCGGGTGCGCGAGGGCCACTTCGACGCCGTGCTGCTGGACCTGATGCTGCCCGATGGCGATGGCATGGAGGTGTGCAAGGCGATCCGCCGCTTCTCCGAGGTGCCGGTGTTGATGATCACTGCCCGGGTCGAGGAGGTAGACCGTCTGCTGGGCCTGGAGATCGGTGCCGACGACTACATTTGCAAGCCGTTCAGCCCCCGCGAGGTGGTGGCCCGGGTCAAGGCGGTGCTGCGCCGCGCGCGGGGTGAACCCCGCGACCAGGAAGCCGGGCTGACCCTGGACCGGCACCGCTTCGAGGCGGTGCACGGCGAAGCCCGGGTGGCGTTGACCGCCATCGAATTCGAACTGCTCGCCACCCTGGCCCGCCAACCCGGTCGGATCTGGAGCCGCGACCGCCTCATGGACGTGATCTACCCGGACCACCGGGTGGTGTCCGACCGCACCATCGACAGCCACATCCGCAAGCTACGCCGCAAGCTGAGCGAGGGCCTGGGCGGTGATCACGATTGGATCGGCAGCGTGTACGGGGTCGGTTACCGGTTGCAGACGCCGGAGGAAAACGCCTAGCGGGCTATCGCGACTGAAGTCGCTCCTACCGCGAAGCTTCCACGGTTCGTGCATCCTTGATGCACATTGCCGGGCGATACTGATTACAACGCCGGCATGGGCCGGCCTTGAACAGCATCACCCAAGGAGGTTCACCATGAAAAAAGTCACGACCCTCGCCCTGGTTCTCCTCACCGGCGCCACCCTGGCCGGCACCGTCAGCGCCGAGCCGCCCCGCGGCCCGCAACCGGAACGGATGGTGGAGCACATGAGCCGCCAGTTGGACCTCACCGAGGACCAGCAAGCCCGCATGAAGACGATCTTCGAGGAGCAGGGCGAAAAAATGCGCGCCCTGCATGAGGAAACCCGCCAGCGCATCGACGGCGTGCTCACCAAGGAGCAGCGCGCCAAGGCGGAGGAACTGCGCGAGGAGCGCAAGGAAAAATGGGAAGCGCGCAAGGACAAGATGAAGGAGCGCCGCGACCCGCGCTGATCGACAACCTTGCTGAAACGAGAAAGCCCCGACCGTCAGGCCGGGGCTTTTTTCGTGGCGGGTGCCCCGCGGGTACACGTTACAGCAACGCCCGCCGCATATCACTCAACAGCTGACTCAGATAGCTGGTGAAGCGGGCCGCGTCGGCGCCATCGATCACGCGGTGATCGTAGGACAGCGACAACGGCAGCGTCAGGCGCGGCTGGAACGTCTTGCCGTCCCACACCGGCTTGGTGTCGGAACGGCTGACACCCAGGATCGCCACCTCCGGCCAGTTGACGATGGGGGTAAAGGCGGTACCGCCGATACCACCCAGCGACGAGATGCTGAAGGTGGCGCCCTTCATGTCCGCCGGTGACAGCTTGCGGTCCCGGGCCTTGCCGGCCAGCTCGCCCATTTCCAGGGCGATGTCCTTAAGCCCCTTCTTGTCGGCGTCGCGAATCACCGGCACCACCAGACCATTGGGCGTGTCCACGGCGATACCAATGTGCACGTAGTCCTTCATGATCAGGGCTTCGCCGCCCAGCTCCAGGGAGCTGTTGAAGCGCGGAAATTCCCGCAGCGCATTGGCGCATGCCTTGACCAGGAACGCCAGCATGGTGAGCTTGACGCCCTCCTTCTCCAGCGCCTTGTTCTGGCTCTTGCGGAAAGCTTCCAGCTCGGTGATGTCGGCTTCGTCGAACTGGGTCACATGGGGAATCGTGATCCAGCTTCGGTGCAGGTTCTTGGCCGCCACCTTGCGCAGCTTGTTGAGCTCCTGGCGTTCCACCGGGCCGAACTCGCTGAAGTCGATCTCCGGCAGGTCCGGCATGCCCGCGCCACCGGCAGCGGGCGGGTTCTCCAGCCGCTGCTTGATCAGCGCGTGCACATCTTCCTTGAGAATACGTTCCTTGGGCCCGCTGGGCGTGACGTCGGCCAGATCGATGCCGGTTTCCCGGGCCAGCTTGCGCACCGCCGGGCCGGCATGCACCGAGGCCGAAGGCTTGCCCTCGACCCGCTCCGGGGTTTCCGGCGCGACGCTCTGGCGGCCGGCTTCCGAGGGCTTCTCGTCCAGGTCGGATTTGCGGGAGCGGGCCGCTTTCGCGTCACGGTCTTCCTTCGCGGCGGATTTTTCCGAGGACTGTTTCTCCGACGCCGGTTTCCGCGAAGCGCCTTTGTCGGAGGCTTGTTCCCCGGAGCCACCGGCGGTTTCCAGCTCCATCAGGTCGCTGCCGGTGCCGATCTTGTCACCCACCTTCACCAGCAGCTTCTTCACCGTGCCCGCCTCCGGCGAGGGCACTTCCAGGGAGGCCTTGTCGGATTCGATCACCAGAATGGTCTGCTCGGCCTCGACGCTGTCGCCCTCGGCCACGTTGATCTCGATGATCTCGGCGGCATCGATGTCGCCCAAGTCCGGCGCCGCCACCGTGCGGGTGCCGCCCTTGGAGGCCGGGGCTTTTTTGGCGTCGTCGTTGTCGGCGGCGGCGTCATCGGCGGTGCCGCTTTCGGCCTCGTCGTTTTCGCGACTAAAGTCGCTCCTACCGGCCTGCTCATCGGCTCCGGACTCTTCTGTAGGAGCGGCGATATCCGCCTCACCGGCGTCGTCACCGGCCACGTCCAGGTCCAGGAGCGGGTCGCCCTCCTTCACCTGGTCGCCGGCTTTGACTTTCAATTCCAGTACCGTGCCCGCCTTCGGGCAGGGCACTTCCAGCGACGCCTTGTCGGACTCCAGCACCACGATGGTGTCTTCGGCCTCGACGGTATCGCCTTTTTTTACGGACACCTCAATGACGTCAACAGGATCACTGCTGCCGACATCGGGTACCCGGATGGTTTCCTTGCTCACAGGTCACTCCTTCTGAGAGTTCAGTGCGTCACCGGATAGGGTTTTTCCGGATCAATGCCATATTTCTTGATCGCCTCCTTGACGGTGGCGGCGTCCAGTTCGCCTTGGTCACGCAGCGCGCTGAGGGCCGCCAGCACCACGAAGTAACGGTCCACTTCGAAAAAGCTGCGCAGCTTGGCGCGGGAGTCGCTGCGACCATAGCCGTCGGTGCCGAGCACCGTGTAGGGCGCTTTCACCCAGGGGCGGATCTGGTCGGCATAGGCCTTGATGTAGTCGGTGGAGGCGATCACCGGGCCCTGGCGCTTGTCCAGGCACTGCTCCACCCAGGTGGGAGCCACTTTCATATCCGGCTTGAGCATACGGTCGCGGTCGGCGCGCAGCCCTTCGCGGCGCAGTTCGTTGAAGCTGGTCACGCTCCACACGTCGGCGGCCACGCCGAAGTCCTCGCGCAGCAGCTCGGCGGCCGCTTCCACCTCACGCAGGATGGTGCCGGAACCCAGCAGTTGCACGCGCTTGGCTTTCTTACCGCTCTTGTCCTTGCCTTCGCGCAGCAGGTACATGCCCTTGCGGATACCTTCCTCGGCGCCCTTGGGCATGGCGCCGTGCTGGTAGTTCTCGTTCATCAGGGTGAGGTAGTAGTACACGTTCTCATGGTCCTGATACATGCGGCGCAGGCCGTCCTGCAGAATCACCGCCAGCTCGTAGGCATAGGTGGGATCGTAGCTCACGCAGTTGGGGATGGTGCTGGTCAGGATATGGCTGTGGCCATCCTGATGCTGCAGGCCCTCGCCGTTCAGCGTGGTACGCCCGGCGGTACCGCCCAGCAGGAAGCCCCGGGCCTGGCTATCGCCGGCCGCCCACCACAGGTCACCGGTGCGCTGCGGTCCGAACATGGAGTAGTAGATGAAGAACGGGATCAGCGTGAAGTCATGCACGCTGTAGCTGGTGGCGGCGGCGATCCAGGCGCTCATGGCGCCGGCTTCGTTGATGCCCTCCTCCAGAATCTGGCCCTTCTTGTCTTCCCGGTAGAACATCATCTGGCCGGAATCCTCCGGCTCGTACTGCTGGCCCTTGGAAGAATAGATGCCCAATTGCCGGAACATGCCTTCCATGCCGAAGGTACGGGCTTCGTCCGGGACGATCGGCACCACGCGCTTGCCCAGATTCTTGTCCTTGATCAGGGCGCTGAGCATGCGCACGAACGCCATGGTGGTGGACAGCTCACGGTCGCCACTGCCCTCCAGGAAGTTCTGGAAGATATCCAGTTCCGGCACCGTCAGCGACTGGCTGGCCTCGCGCCGGCGCACCGGCATGTAGCCGCCCAGCTTCTCGCGCTGCTCGTTCATGTAGCGCAATTCCGGGGAATCGACGCCCGGGTGGTAATAGGGCAGCTCCTTGAGCTGATCGTCATCGAGGGGTATGTCGAAGCGGTCGCGGAATTCCTTGAGGCTGTCCAGATCCATCTTCTTCATCTGGTGGGCCTTGTTGACCGCCTCGCCGGCGCCGGTGGCGTAGCCCTTCACGGTTTTCGCCAGAATCACCGTGGGCTTGTCGCTGTTCACCGCCTGGTGGTAGGCCGCGTAGACCTTGAACGGGTCGTGGCCGCCACGGTTGAGGCGATACACGTCTTCATCGCTCATGTGCTCGACCATTTTCTTCAGCTCCGGGTACTTGCCGAAGAAATGCTCGCGGGTGTAGGCGCCGCCTTCTTTCTTGTAGACCTGGTACTCACCGTCCACCGCTTCTTCCATGCGGCGGCGCAGCAGACCTTGGGAATCCTTCTCCAGCAGCGGGTCCCAGAGCCGGCCCCAGACCACCTTGATCACGTTCCAGCCGGCGCCACGGAACAGGCTTTCCAGCTCCTGGATGATCTTGCCGTTGCCGCGCACCGGGCCGTCCAGGCGCTGCAGGTTACAGTTAACCACGAACACCAGGTTGTCGAGTTGCTCACGACCGGCCATGGACAGCGCGCCCAGGGATTCCGGCTCGTCCATCTCGCCATCGCCCAGGAACGCCCAGACTTTGCGTTTGCGGTCCGGGATCAGCTCCCGGTTCTGCAGATACTTCATGACGTAGGCCTGGTAGATGGCCTGCATCGGGCCGAGCCCCATGGACACCGTGGGGAATTGCCAGAAGTCGGGCATCAGCCAGGGGTGCGGGTAGGAGGACAAACCTTCGCCATCCACCTCGCGGCGGAAGTTGTCCATCTGCTTCTCGCTGATGCGCCCTTCCAAATAGGCCCGCGCATAAATACCCGGCGCCGAGTGGCCCTGGTAATAGACCAGGTCACCGGGATTGTCGTCGTGCGGAGCGCGGAAAAAATGACTGAAACCGATGTCGTAGAGGGTGGCCGAGGACGCGAAGCTGGCGATGTGCCCGCCCAGTTCATCGTCGTTGAGGTTGGCCTTGGCCACCATGGCCAGCGCGTTCCAGCGAATCAGGGAACGGATACGGCGTTCCATGTAGATATCACCGGGAATCGGCGCTTCGTCCTTGGGCGCGATGGTGTTCAGGTAGGGGGTGTTGAGGTGGGTCCGAATCGCGCCCTGTTCCTGGGCTTCGTTGGTGAGGGTTTCCAGCAGCCAGGTGGCCCGTTCCGGCCCCTCCCGCTCGAGCACCGATTCCAGGGCCTCGAGCCACTCCCGCGTTTCCGCCGGATCGACATCGTCGAAGAAGTTTCTTTTCTGCATGGGCGTGCGTCCTTTATCGCGTTGCCAAAGCCGGCGCGGGATCGCCACGCCGACATGGGTAAGAAAAACGGCCGGGGTAAATAGGCCGTCTCTCGGTATCTTAACAGGTCCCGTGACCGGGCAGCCACGGAGGCCCGGGCGCCAAATTGCAACAGAGCATGGCTCCGGGCGGCGACGGCCTCAAGCCGCCAGCAGGGTCCACAGGGCGGCCAGGATCAGCCACACCGCCAGGGCCCGCAATAACAGGCCCTGCAGCGCTTCCAGGCGGTCCACGCCGTGCTGGAAGCCATCGTCGTCGGGGGAGGTTTCACGTTCCAGGCCGGCCTCGGCGACGGCGGCCAACAAGGCACCGCCGTCATCCAGGCGCCACAGTCGCCCCGTGGCGGCGGCGGTGACGGCGCCGAAGTGGCCTACCAGCGCCAGGGCCAGGGTGGTCAGCCGCGCCGGAATCCAGCACAGGGCGGCGTCCAGGCTGCGCGCCCAATCGCCACCGTCCGGGTGCCGCCACAACCAGGCCCGGTTGAGCACCAACAACAAGGCGGCGCCGAAGCCCAGCACCGTGACCCAGAACACCACGGCGAACAGCAAAGCGGCGCGTCTCAATACGCATTGCTCCAAGCCCTGAAACCAGGCCCGGTCGCATTCGCCGGCGGGTTGCCCGAACGCCTCATCGGCGCCCCGGGCCAGCGCCTGACGATCGTTCATGCGGCCACGGACCAGCAGGGTATCCAGGCGGCGGAACTCGCTCTCCACGCCCACCATCCAGAGCACTAGGGCGGTGCCCAACACCAGCGTGGCCAGCGCCCCCAGGACACCGTCGAACCAGCTGAACAGCAGAGCCACCAACAACGCCGGCAGCGCCACCGCCAACCACCAGCCCAGGGCGCCCTCCCCCGCCGACAACGAGGCCAGCAGACGCCGGTGCCTGTCATCGCGGCTCAACCAGGCCGGCCAGCCACCATCGCGGCGGCGCAGGGCCAGCGCCAGAAGCAATACCAAGAACTTCATCCCGGTTCCTCCCAACAGCGTTCACTCCGCATCATACGGGAGCGGCGGGCACGTCGCGATCACGGCCACACCACCGGCAGCGGATTCCCCCACCGCCGTAGGAGCGACTGGGCGGGGATGAGGCGGCGGTGGGAAATCAGGATGGCAGGCGGGACCAGTCAAACGCCGGGCCCGGGTCGGTCTTGCGGCCCGGGGCGATGTGTTCATGGCCGGTGATGGTGTCCCGCGAGAGCCTGGGGTAATGGGCGATTAGCGTGTCCAGCAGCGCGTTCAGGCGACGGTACTGGGCCTCCTCGTAGGGAATATGGTCGGCACCTTCCAGCTCGATGCCCAGGGCGAAGTCGTTGCAGTTGTCCCGGCCTCGCCAGCTCGACACCCCGGCGTGCCAGGCGCGGCGGTCGCAGGCCACGAACTGCACCAGCTCGCCGTCGCGGCGGATCAGGAAATGCGACGACACCTTGAGGTCACGGATGGTCTGGAAATAGGGATGGGCGTCCGGGTCCAGGCGGTTCTGGAAGAACGCTTCGATGTGGGCGCCGCCAAAACGCTCCGGCGGCAGGCTGATGTTGTGGATCACCACCAGGGCGATGTCGTCCGGGTCCGGCCGTTCATTGAAATTCGGCGACGGCACCCGGCGTGCCTGGTCGATCCAGTGGTCGGTGAGGGTGAGCATGGTCGGTAGTGTCCGACCGTTGGCGGCGGACCGCAAGCGGGAGTGTCGCGGCGGATGTCAGTCCTGCCAAGCGAGGTGGATGCGGCGGGGCGTGGATCGCGGCTAAAGCCGCTCCTACCGCACCAGGGTGGCCCTGGGGGCACCGCCCGGGTTAGCCGTCGTGGCGACGGCGCAGGTCGCCGATGACCGCTTCCAGGGCACGGTCGAACAAGGCGCCGTCCTCGATCAGCCGCGCATCACCGGCTTCCAGGGCGGTACCCAGTTCCCGGGCTTCGTACTCACGCACCTTGATGCCTCGGCGATTGATGAATACCAGCTTGGCGCCGTCGCGCAGGTTGGCGGCCAGCTTGACCCGCTGGGCCTCCTCGCCGTATCCCAACTCCAGCCACTGGCCGGCGCGCAGTTGCCGCGCCGCGACCACCCGCTCGTGGTCCTCCGCCAGCAGGGGACGCTCGGCCTCGGCCCGCGGCGCCTCCTGCCGCGCCACTCTGGGCACCGTCACGCGCTCGGTTTCCAGCCCTTCGAGCAGCGCTTCGTGCACCCGGGCAAGATCGTCCAGCACGGCGCGGCGCTCGACCACGTCGTACTCGATGCTCTCCAAACCGTGTTCCAGAGCCCGCCGCAGCTTGGGCGCAAGATCACGCAGCTTCGCCAGAGCCGCCTGGTCGCGCGGCGCCAGCACGCTCCAGATCAAGGCGTCCACCACCTTGGTCTGACGCCGCCAGGCGTCGCTGTCCTCTCCCTCGCGCAACCAGGTCAGGTAGAGCACCTGTTGCCAGCCCTGGCTCAATAACCGCACCACCACGTCGGGTACCGAGCGGCCCGCCAGGCGGGTATCGATATAGGCCTGCACCGCTTCACCGGCCTGTTCGGCGCGGGCGGCGCCCTCCTCCGCCTCGCGGACCCGTTCAGCGACGCGCTCGGCGCGGTCGCGCTGGGCGCTGAAATAACGGTCAAAATCGTCCAGCAGGGCACGGAACAGACCCGCGTCCTCGTCATAGTCATCGATGATCGCGTGCACCGCCCCTTCGATGCGCTGGAACAATTCGTCGTCGCGCCCCTGTTGCGGGTCCCACTGGCTGCCGGCCCGGGCCAGCATGTTGAGCAGCAGGCGCGCTTCATGGCTGTCGTTACTGAAGAAGGTCTTGTCGGCGATGGCCACCTTGAGCAGCGGAATCTGCAGGCGACCGATCAACGCCTTGATCTCCGAAGGCAGGCCATCGTCATCAAGGATGAAGTCGAACAGCATGGAGACCAGGTTGATGACGTCGTCATCGGCCTGCTCCAGAGCATGGATGGCCTCGCCGTGTTCGCTGTCGAGCAGCTCACTGAGCTCCTCGCGGACGTTGCGCTCACTCTGCTCGGGCCCTTCCAGGGCCTGCTCCAGACGCTGCAGCCGGGTGAGCATGCCGAACAGATCCCGGGTGCTGAGTGACTCCACCCGGGCATCGGCGGCAAGTGGCGCGCCGTCCATATAGGGCACGCCGTTGTACATCACCGCCATGCCGGACGACGGCGTCGGCGCGGCGGGCACGCCACCGGCGGCCGGGGTTCCGCTCGCCGACGCGGCGCCGCCCAGGCCTCGCAGCGTGGTCAGCAGCTCCTGCAGCAGGCCGAACATCTGGTCATTACCGGCGGCGGCTCCGGCTTCTCCAGCCGATGCGGTTTCGTTCTGGCGAATCGAGGCGTCGGCGTCCTGATCGCGACCGGGCCCACTCCTGGCGCCCATCTGGCGAGGGCGGCCCACCGGGACGCTTTTCAGATCCGGCAGCACGCCGGCGTCGGCCAGCATCTGGTTGGCCTCGGACACCAGGGCGCCAGCCTCGTCCATGACCACCCGTTCAAACAGTTTAAGCACGATCAGGCGGGCACGAATATCCAACTGCAGGCGTTCCAGGCAGGCGGCGAAGCAGGCCGCCAGATTACGTGGCTCCAGGGGATTGGTCTTCTCGGTGACCGGGCGCTGCCCCTCGAACAGATACTCCAGCCGGTGCCGGAGCACGCCCAGGGCATCGTCGCAGCCCTGCCGGGCGCGACGCGCCAGGTTGTCCAGGGCCACGGAGATTTCCAGCTCGTCGTGCTTGACCAGCGACAGGTTCTCCACATCAACCCGGTCGCTCACGGTTTCGGCGGCCTCCGGCTCGCGCACGACGCCCTGGAACAGATTATCCAGTGCCTGGCGGAAACCCGCCTCAATGCCGGCGCGCTGGATACGCAATTCACGCATGGCGTCGAAATAGCGGTCGCGCTCGCTGTCGGTCTCTTTCTCGGCCAGGTCGAACAGGGTGTCGTCCGCGCCATCAAGCATATCCGACAATAACGTCGCGGCGCGGCCACGCACATGCTCTCGCACCTGCTCCAGCGGCCGGGGCAGGCCTCGCGCGGGCTGTTTTCCGCCGCCCACCGGTGTCAACCGCGTCACTTTGGCCATGGGACTCTCGACTCTGTCGACTGCTCGACTCTGGATTGCCTGGTTCGGATAAGGGTGCCGGCGGAAAGTCGGCCAGCACGGGGACTCTCGGCAAACTCTGCCAGCAAACTCAGAAAACTCAACTCTTCCTCACCCGAATACGACGCTATCACGACCCGGGTATCGGAATTTTGAACCAGTTTGCAGCTTCGGCATTTACCCGGAATGACGTAGCGGGGCGCCCCGCCTGGCGGGACGCTTCCATGGACCAGTCTATTTCCCTACCCTTGAGCGCTGTGTGAAGGCGCGCCGGCGGTCCGGCACGCTCCCTGCAAGACCGATAACAACCAACATCACGGGGAACCGCCCTCATGAGCGAAGCCGTCGTTATCCTGAAAGCCATCAGCGAGGTGCTGTGGGGCTGGCCCGCCCTGGTGCTGATCGCCGGCACCGGGCTCTATCTGACCGTGCGCCTGACCTTCCTGCCCCTGCGCCGGCTCGGTTTCGGCTTCCGGCAAGTTTTCGGCCCGGCCAGCGGCGAGGGCACCATCGGCGCCGGCGCCGCCCTGGCCACGTCCCTGGCCGCCACCATCGGCACCGGCAACATCGTCGGCGTGGCCACCGCCATCCACTCCGGCGGCCCCGGCGCCCTGGTCTGGATGTGGATGATCGCCCTGGTGGGCATGGCCACCAAATACGCCGAGGCGGTGCTCGCCGTGCATTATCGGGAGAAGGACAGCCTCGGCCAGTATGTCGGCGGGCCCATGTACTACATTCGCAACGGCCTGGGCCGTAACTGGACCTGGCTGGCGGTCGTGTTCGCCTTTTTCGGCATGTTCGCCGGCTTCGGCATCGGCAATACCGTGCAGGCCAACTCCGTTGCGGACGGTCTCCACGACAGCTTCGGCGTCCCCACCTGGATCACCGGCCTGACTCTGGCGGTGCTGGTGGGCCTGGTGGTGCTTGGCGGCATGAAACGCATCGCCCGGGTCGCCACCTTCATCGTGCCGTTCATGGCCATCACCTATCTGCTGGCCGGCCTGTTCGTTCTGTTCGACCACGCCGCCGCGCTGCCCGACGCCCTGACCCTGGCGTTCAGCGACGCCTTCACCGGCACCGCCGCCGCCGGCGGCTTCGCCGGGGCCGCCGTCAAGGAGGCGATCCGCTTCGGCATGGCCCGGGGGATCTTCTCCAACGAGGCCGGCCTGGGCAGCGCCCCCATCGCGCACGCCTCCGCCAATACCGACCACCCGGCCCGCCAGGGCACGATCGCCATGCTGGGCACCTTTATCGACACCATCGTGGTATGCTCCGTCACCGGCCTGGCGATCATCGCCAGCGGCGCCTGGACCAGCGGCGAAAAAGGCGCGCCCCTCTCCGCGCTGGCCTTTTCCAGCACCTTTGGCACCCTCGGCGATATCGTGGTGGCCTGCGGTCTGGCGGTGTTCGCCTTCACCACCCTGCTGGGCTGGAGCCTCTACAGCGAACGCTGCACCCAGTACCTGTTCGGCGACAAGGCATTGCTGCCGTTCCGGTTGATCTGGGTGATCGTGGTGCCGGTGGGCGCCATCGTCGGCCTGGACCTGGTCTGGGCCCTGGCGGACATCATGAACATCCTGATGGCCGTACCCAACCTGATCGCCCTGTTACTGTTGGCACCCGTGGTGGTGCGCCTGAGCAAAGAGTTTTTCGATACCCATGGATAACGCCGCACCGCAACTGCCGGACTACGCCCGCGAACATCTGCATCAAGTGGTGGCCTTCGCCATCGAGGAAGACCTGGGCGACGGCGACCTCACCGCCGGGCTGATCCCGGAAGACGCCACCGCCACGGCCACCATCCTCACCCGCGAAGACGCCGTGCTCTGCGGCACCGCCTGGGCCGAGGAAGTGTTCCGCCAACTCGGCGGCGTGGACCTGGAATGGCACGCCCACGACGGCGACCGGCTCTCCGCCGGCGCCACCTTCTGCACCCTGCGCGGCAACACCCGGCGCATCCTCACCGGCGAACGAACCGCGCTCAACTTCCTGCAGACACTGATGGCCACCGCCACCACCGCGCGCCGCTACGCCGACGCCGTGGCCGGTACCCGGGTCACCGTGCTGGATACCCGCAAGACCCTGCCCGGCCTGCGCGCCGCCCAGAAATACGCGGTTCTCTGCGGCGGCTGCCGCAACCACCGCCTCGGCCTCCACGACGCCTTCCTCATCAAGGAAAACCACATTGCCGCCTGCGGCTCCATTACCGGCGCCATCCGCGCCGCCCGCGAGCAAGGCCCCGGCAAGAAAATCATCATCGAGGTAGAGAACCTGGACGAACTCCGCGAAGCCGCGGCCCTGGCCCCGGACCAGATCATGCTCGACAACTTCAGCCCGGACATGATCGCCCAGGCCATGGACCTGGCGCCGCAATCCGCCCTGGAGATCTCCGGCAACCGCACCCTGGAAGACGCCCGCGAACTGCCCGGCAGCCGCGACCTCTACCTGTCCTCCGGCGCGCTCACCAAGCACGTGCAGGCCGTGGACCTCTCCCTGCGCCTCGGCTGACGCACTGGCCCCGGGCTCGACGGCCTCCTAGAATGAAAGCAATCGTCCGGCCGGCCATGCCAAGGAGCCCCCAATGATGCGCCTGACCCACCCCCGCACCGCCGCCCTGGGCCTCAGTGCCCTGCTACTGGCCGCCTGCGCCTCCACCGACCGCGTCATCGTCGACAAACAGAACGTGGATGAAGCCCGGTACCAGCAGGACCTCAGCGACTGCCGCGCCATCGCCGACCAGGTCGGCACTGGCCGCGATGCCGCCGAAGGCGCCGTCGGCGGCGCGCTCATCGGCGGCGTGCTCGGCGCCATCTTCGGCAACTCCGGCACCGCCGGTCGCATGGCCGGCGGCGGCGCGGTGGTCGGCGCCGCCGGCAAGGCCGGCGATGCTCAGCAAGAAAAGGAACAAGTGCTCAAGAATTGTATGCGCGGGCGGGGTTATCGGGTTTTGAACTGAGTCCGCATCGGCGGCTATCCGCGGCTCCCCACCAAGCATTAAGATACGAGTAAATAAGTAGAGAACGCTTCCGAACATCGGGTGGGGAATACTCTTGGATATGCATTGCACCCTGCTTAGCAAGCTGGAAAGCCGCCAGGCACGCATCGGCATCATTGGTCTCGGCTATGTCGGGCTACCGCTCGCCCTTGCCTACGGCAAAAGTGGCTTCAAGGTGCGAGGATTCGATATAGACTCCGGCAAGGTGCGCACCCTCAACCATGGCGGCTCTTACATTGAAAGGATCACACCAGAACAAATCGCCCAGGCTCGCGAACAAGGTTTTGAAGCCACCGGCGATTTTGAAAGAGCCGCTGAATGCGATGCACTGATTATCTGCGTCCCCACGCCTCTCAACCGATACCGAGAGCCGGACCTCAGCTTCGTCACCAGCACCGTGGATGCACTCAGCCCTCACCTGAAACCGGGCCAGATTGTCTCCCTGGAAAGCACCACTTACCCCGGCACCACCGAAGAAGAACTCCTGCCACGTATCGAAAGCCAGGGCTTTTCCGTCGGCGAGGACATCTTCCTTGTCTACTCACCGGAACGGGAAGACCCCGGCAATACACAATACCAAACCCAGAACATTCCAAAAGTGGTAGGCGGCCACACCAAAGCTTGCCTGCAAGCCGGCATCGCCCTCTATCAAGGCTGCATTACCAAAGTGGTCCCCGTAGGTAGCACCAAGGTCGCCGAAATGACCAAATTACTGGAGAACATTCATCGCGCGGTCAACATCGGCCTGGTGAACGAAATGAAAATCGTCGCCGACAAGATGGGAATCGACATCTTCGAGGTTATCGACGCCGCCGCGACCAAGCCCTTTGGTTTCACACCCTACTACCCAGGGCCCGGACTTGGAGGCCACTGCATCCCCATTGACCCGTACTACCTCACCTGGAAAGCCAAGGAGTACGGCGTCAACACGCGCTTTATCGAACTCTCCGGGGAAGTGAACCGCGCCATGCCCGAATACGTGGTAGGCAAACTGATGGATGGCCTGAACCAACAGGGCAAGGCGCTCAAGGGCAGCCGAATATTGATTCTCGGCATCGCTTATAAAAAAAACGTCGACGACATGCGTGAGTCACCAGCCGTGGAGATTATGCAGCTAATTGAATCGAAAGGCGGGATTATTGAGTACAGCGACCCGCATGTACCTGTTTTTCCAATGCTAAGAAAGAAACAGTACAAATTAAATAGTACCCCGCTAAATGACCAGACCCTTCCTCTTTTTGACGCGTCCATTCTATGTACCGAGCACGACGCCTTTGATTACAATCTTATAAAAAACAACAGCGCACTCATAATCGACACACGCGGCAAGTTCCGCACGGAGTCATCGAGTAAAGTTGTTCATGCTTAAAAAATTGCTCTTTTGGGCAAAGGGCCCCATTGCCAGATCAAGCATCCACACCACCTTCATATTTGGCTTTAGGGTTCTTTTCCAAGCCATCCACATAATACTGCTTGCTCGCTTGCTAGGGGCCAGCCAATTCGGTGTTCTCGCCGCCATAATGGCATCTGCTCTTCTGCTCGGAAAATTGGCGACAATGGGCACACAGTACCCTCTCCTTCGTGCAGCGGCAAAAGAAAACGAATCAGAAGAAAAAACTCTCAGCTACGCAATACCCACGACAATTTTTTCTGGTCTTTTTATTTTCATCATTTTTTTTACAGCCACACATTACCTAACATCCGACTATAATAATTTGGAAATATGGCCAGTGATTGCGATAGGCCTGGCCGAATTAATTGGCGCACCACTGATAACTCTGTTCGCGATGACCCAACTAGGCAAAAACAACGTAGCCGCATCGCAAGCCATCCAGTCCGCTCCTTTGGGATTCAGGGTTCTCGCCATTTCTCTTATTTTTATATCACCCCCAACCAACCCCCTAATGGTATATGCCGGACTTTACCTCCTTGCCCCCCTTTTCGTTCTTTCAACCATTATTTACACTAGGCCCACAGAAATTCCACGCCCCCGACTCTGGCGTTGCCCAACCTCAGGAGAGCTGAGGGAGTCCATTTCCTTTTCGATAATGGACATAACATCCGCCGCACCATCAGAAATCGACAAAGCTATCGCTCCTTCTCTGATAGGAGCCGGCCTTTCCGGTGTTTATACCGTCGCCGCACGCACAACAGCGGCTTTAACCATGCCGATAACCGCGCTGATGCTCTCAGCACTACCTCGGCTTTTACGTGGAGAGAATGAAAACAGACTGCTAACTCTTACTATATTGAGTGCAACCGCATACTCGATCATCATCTCCCTGCCATTATGGATTGCCGCCCCATGGGTGCATCTTTTATTCGGCCCCGGTTACGCAGGAATAGAAGAAATACTCCGGATACTTTGCTTTGGCGTTCCCGCCATGACGCTACGAATAGTAAGCAACAATACACTTTTATCACTCAGCAAACCAGCAAGCCGTACCTGGTGCGAAGCCGCGGGGATAGTTTTCTTTTTAGGGGCTTCGATACCACTTACACTGCACCTGAAAGCTGTGGGACTGGCTACATCCTATATGTTGTCTCAATGGATAACCGCCACCACAGGACTTTTAATCATTGTTATTACAATAAGAAGGAAAAGCGAGGACTGACTCAACCCTCCCCGCTGGACCTGGCATTAAATGGGCCAACAAGCCCTTTCCACAAAGCAATATCCTTCCCGTATATTTTTTGAAAAAAACAGCTATCAATAAAACTCTCTATATCCGCATTTGTTTTATCCAAATCCGGATAAAAAGTTTCATTTACCCGTTCAAGCTCCTTTTTTATACCGATATTCTGCGACATCCATGTTTCAATTTTTTCAGGCTGCTCAAGCGGCAGCAAATCACCTACGATAACATCCCCAAAGCAATCCGTGACGTACCACACCTGGGGGAGAAAATGCTTTATTAGTAGAACCCGACATGAGAACAACAGATCCGATTCCAGCCTCTCGACGAAATCCGAGAACTCCATACGGTGAAGTCCAAGTCGGCGAGAAACTTTACGATCCCTATCGGTCAACCCTCCATTTTTCATAAAAAAAAATGCTGACCTAAACCTTTTGGCAGGATCTCTGATTATGGAAAAAACTTTGACCTTTTTGTATTCCTTACCTAAAGCAGATCGCCAGTAAACGGCCGGCAAATGCCCCCTCAAAACCTCATCGGAAAAATAAATTTTCCGTATAGCCAAACCCGCCGATTTAGGCGGATGCACAAACAGCACGCCGTGGTCAGTCAGCTCGGGGTTTCTTTTTCTAGAGAAAAAGCCCTTCAAAAACATATATACTTTAAAAGTAAAAACAACCGCCTGCCAAACAATCAAGCGAAGCTTCATCTTAACCTCGAAACAACAACTCTTCGTAACAACGGATGTAACTGGAAACCATCTTATCCAAAGTGAAATTTTCCCTTATTTTTTTTCTGGAATTATCAGATCTCAACACGTATGCGTCGCCATCCTCAAGGGAAAGCTTTTTCAGTTTGCTAACAAAATCCGAAACATTATCCTTTTGGCACAATACCCCATCGGAGTTCCCAACAATCTCGGGCAGTGATGACGTATTCGACGCAATGACCGGAACGCCGTTTATCATAGCTTCAGCCGCTACAATGGGCAGCCCCTCCAGCCTGGAAGGGAACAACAAAAAATCCATCTCCGAATATTTACATAACACCTCATCGTGATCGAGGCGCCCGAGAAAAAAACAATTACCCGGCATATTACTTTTATCCACACTGTCAGACACGATAAATAGTTCAGCATAGCCCCGCAGCTCTCTCATTATTGGAAAAAGCATATCAACGCCCTTGCGCCGAGCCCATGTGCCCACAAACAGCAACTTAAGCGGCTTGTTCCTTATTTTTTTCAACCCACTTCGCCCAAAGCTTTCAGGAACCCCATTTCTAATGGTAAGCACACTTTCTATATTAAACGCTTCTTTTGTCTTAAGTGCCGTATAGTCACTCACCGCAACGACACGTGATGCACGCGACATCCATGCAGCTTCTAGACTTTTAATCCACAGCCTGTGGTACAGGCTTTGGGCCATGCTTTTGTATTCTTTCAGCGCCGGGTCGTGGACGCACAAATGAGAGGTGGCGACAACAGGCAGCGTTTGACTCGGGACAAAGCGGTGATGGAGCCAAGTATTAACATGTACCACGTTCACCCACGGCGGAATAGCCGGAGTCTTTATGCGCCACGGAAAAAATTCCGCCGCATGGGGAATCCAATGAATTTCCGCCCTGACACCTCTGGCAGACAAACCATCGCAGAGCATTTTTGTGAATGTATCCACGCCGGTTCCTGTTTTAATGGCGGGAAACCAAACACCAAGACCACCTTTTGCCAACATGGACACCTTATCTCTTTTCAAAGAGAGCTTCGTACCTTCTTCCTGCCACACACCAATCAAATTTATTTAGAACAAAAATTCGATTTTTCTTTCGAGCCTTCCGTGCATCCACCTTGTTCAAGCTTAACGTTTCTATAATTCGATGCGCCAGACCGTCACTATCACCCGGAGCACACAGCCTTTCAGAATTGCCCGCCTTCATAGTATCTTTCATAGCCTTAACCTCAGAGGCAACGACCAGGCAGCCGCACCCCATAGCCTCGACCACGACTAAACCAAACCCCTCCTGATCCCCATCTTCTGCTTCCAGGAATGGGAAAACCGCCACATCCGCGCCACCGAAAATATCACGAAGACCGGCATGACTAACGGCGCCTCTAAAAAAAACCGCGTCATCCAGATCCAAAGCCGAAACAATACCATTCAAATTTTTCCTTAAAGGCCCGTCGCCAACGATATCAAGAGAGGCATCGGGAAAGATACTTCTAACCTTTGGAAAAGCCCTTAATAAACACTCCACCCCTTTTTTCTCGACTAACCGGCCGACAAAAACCAGCTTACGCCCCCCCGAACCCTCGGGGAAATTAGTATTTGGAAAAAAGGTGTCTATCAAGTCCACTCCCATTGGCGCAACATGCGTCTTCTCTTCTAAGGAAGGCGATATGCGAGCGACCTCCTCAACCATTGGCGAGCTCATCACTGTAATGGCATCGGAGTTCTCGAGAACCCACTTCTTTAGTACTCCCCACGCTTTGCCTCTTAAAGAAAACAGGTCAGCACCGTGAGAAGTAGTTACAACCATCACCCCCCTCCGCCTGAATATCTTCTTTATCGCGACGGCCGCCACGCCCTGCGGAATAATCCAATGAGCATGAATAACATCAATTTTATTTTTAAAAACAAGAAACGTTGCGCGAAAAAACATGGACATGAAGAAAACGGGAAGAAGCAAAATACGAAAAGGGGCTTCTCTGAGTCGGTTAATCATGCCTCCATCGTAAGCAAGATTTTCAAAGCAAGGTGGAGCGTAGCGGAATCGAACAACATCAATACCTTCCAGATTCTCTTTCGTCTTAGCCTTCTCGCAATGCGGGACCAGCACTGTCAGATCAAACCGGCCTCGCAGCGTCTTACATAAGTCCAAGACAAATCTCGGCTGATGATCTCCCAACCAGCGAGGAAAGGTAGAAGCCATCACCAGAATGCGCCTCCTCTTACTAGACATGCCAGACCTCAACGTCGACTTTTCGCCTGATACATCAGTGCGGTTATTTGCTCGGAAACCAGCCCTACGAGGAAAACCTGTACAGCAGACACCATGAGAAGCGCGGACATGTTTGTAAAGGTACCCATTGTCGCATAGGTGTAAATATAACGAACCAGCCCAAGCAAAAAGAGCAAAGAGGAAATGGGGATAAACACTTTTAGTGGTGAGTACAGGGTCGCGACTTTAAAAATTATCAATAGAAATCGCATTCCGTCCTTGAAAACCCTGATATGACTTCTTCCCTTTCTTTTTAAAACATCAACACCAACATACCTCACGACATAACCGCTCCTCATGAAAGCCATCGTTGATGTCGTGGGATATGAAAACCCATTAGGGAGCAAATCAAGCACTTCAGAAAAACGGCTGGCAACAACAATTCTGAGGCCCGAAGTAAGATCTCGAATCTTGTTCCCCGTCACGAAACTGGCAAAGCGGTTATAGAACGCATTAGCCAGATGGCGCCATTTACTGGCCTGCCCATCGGAAGATCGCGCCCCAACCACCATAGCCGCCTCTCCTTTCTTCATCTCCTGCAATATGGCAATGACGCTTTCAACCCGATGCTGGCCATCTCCGTCCATGAACAAAACCCATTCGCCTGTAGCCTCACGAAAGCCATTCTTAATGGATGCTCCATTTCCCATGCTTTCATTGTGAACTATAACTTTAGCCCCGTAAGACCTTGCAACTTCAGCCGTTGCATCTGATGATCCGTCACTGACCACTATCAATTCATCATATCCGGCCCAATCCACAAGCTCTGGCAGAAGTATGCCTAGGCCCTCTGCTTCATTTTTGGCCGGAATGACGATGCTCAATCTTATCTTTTCCATCTTTTTTTACTGCTTCTATAAACACATTGATGTCAGAAAGCTGGGGAGCTTCCCCCAACGCCCTGCCGTGTAGATTGCCTGATTCGACGATTTTTTTCGCGCGCTCAGCGTATTCCAAAGCCTTACCCAAAACCCCGAACGTGGCCAAGTAAGCTGCCGAGGACATTAATTTCTGAGCATCCTCCCGGCTCGATACCGAGGCATTCAAATACTCTACAGACACATCTATTTTTCCAGCATACAACTGCGAAATTCCAAACAAATAGGTAAGCTGTGCATACGACTGTGTATTACTTGGATAACGACCCTGATCGAGAAAATTCTTGGAGAGCTCACCAACGAAAACTGGAGACAGCCCTATGCAGCTATCTTTTGAAGACCAGTCGATGGACCTTTGCATTAAATTAAACCATGTATGCGAATATTTTTGGCTATTTGATAATTGAACTAAAACATCTCTATCTTCTTTGCTCACCCGATCCGTTCGACACCGGGTCAGCATTTGACTAAATCTTAACGGAAAATCTTGGGGGATTCGCTGGGACGCCCTGTCCAGCCATGCCGCTGCCTGCAGATGATTCCCAGTTTCATACAGCATTCGCGCCACCTCTATCTGGGCTCTGGCGGAATCAGGGGCTTTCTCAGCCCAAACCATTATCATGGTAGGGTAATGCCCCCAAAGCATGGCCCCTCGCCAGCAGAAGGAAGCCAATACCATCAGGGCTATACCGCCGCAAATCGTGAACTTCCATGGTTTTGCATACAGTGATCCATAATACACCGCAGGAAGAAATAGGAACCCTCCCCCCATATACATCCTGTGTTCAAAAAGCATTTCCAGGCCCACGGTGCTGGACTCAATCAGAACGCTTCCAAGCCAAACGAACAACGACATAGCAAGCAGAGGCAGTCGTCTTCTGAGCTTCCATATTACAAAAATAGTACCTAACCACCCAATCACCGACAATAAAGTTGTCCAGGGCTTAATTATTGATTGGCTTACCAAAATCTGGTCATGGAAAACGCCAGTCGTGGTCATTTTAGGCACAAACCAATGAAAGATATAAATCCAAAGAACTCTAAATTGCGTAAGCAACCTCTCCCAAGGAGAAAAGTCCCTGGATACATAATCAGAAAAAAGACCATTCCTCATTGGAATGTACACAAGGTAAGAAAGGATAATTAAAGTAGGAAGCAACAAAAATGTGGCCTGCCAAAGCATGGCCGGGCGCTTTAGGTTTTTCAGATCCCTAAGCAGGAAAAATTCCATTGCTAGCGCCAACGCAGGCAGAATCGCGCCGTTCTCTTTTGACAGGACGGCCAATACCGAAAAAACAAAAAGTCCCAAGCTCATCAAACAGTATGCCAGCCTTGGTTTTTGGCCCAGCAGCATTCTGCCTTTCAGCCAGGTTATCAACCCGAAGAAAACGAATAATGTGGATAATATTGCCATCCGCTGGACGACATACAATGTCGTTGACACGAGATAGGGATGGAAAAGCCATAGCGCGGCAACGATCAAAGCAACGATTTTTTTCTTTGTTGACGACAATCCGTCATCCATGACGGACACCAGCAAATGCGTCAACCAAAAAAGGAGGCAACCATTTAGTAAATGGAGGAGTATATTTGTTCTTTTAAATGGTTCAGGCGGAGCAGGCCAGTTGTTCGCATCTATCAAAAAGCTAAGCAATGATAGAGGCCTCCCTGTTGGTCCAGAGAAACCACTTCTTATGTAATTAGTAAAGCTCTGCCAATCCACTACCCCTGCATTGCCCCCCAAAGGCGCAAGGTTTGTTAGATCGTCGAAAATGAAGCTGCCAGTGAGCCCAGGCTGATATATCACCCATGCGACAGAAAGAGCTGAGTAGAAAAGCGCAATAATGCCTAATGCAATGGCCGTTTGACGAGTCATAATGCCAACCATAAAAAAGCCCGCCTTCGGCGGGCTTTTCGTGACTAACTTCTAATTAATTGCGACAGCTAGTGGGAACATACTTTTCGTCGATGGAACCGCCAGTCTTACATTTCCACTTAATGCTACCCGCCGTAGTGATAGCAGAAATAAGCAGGGTTGATTGGTCAATATTAGCGTTGACATCATTGCCGAACTTGACCTGAATAACGCCGCCGGTGCCATAAGCTGCATCCACTTCGTCGACGTAACTGCCTTGAATATCACCAGCATCAGCCAATCCTGCCGACGCGTTGGTGCTTGGGAAAGCCCCTTTCTGGTTGTAGTACTCAGCCACGGCAGTTTTCGCGCCAGCCGCCAGATTCAGGCCCTCGGAAACTTGCGAACGGATGGTGTAATCCTGGTAAGCAGGAATCGCCACGGCCGCCAGAATACCGATAATCGCGACCACGATCATCAGTTCGATAAGAGTAAAACCCTTCTGCACTTGTTTCATAACAGTCTCTCCACACTGGAAACTTTTTATGTGTGCTCACCCCCGAGGCGAGCGCCTGCACCCCTTTTATGCAGCTATTGGGCCAAGTTTTGCAGCACCCGGTTTGCCCTTGTTTCAGAGCTTTTGTGATACGGTTCCCATGCCCTTTTTTGTCACCGTGTGACAGCTTGCGTCAGCCCAGCTGCCCTTCTTTGTCAGTTTAAGAAGCGGTCGCAGCTGTTTGCGCCAACTGCCTGATTCAGCGCTCTTTACAGGGCCGGGGAAGGCTGCCAATCTCTTTCCGGGGGTAGGCCCTTCTTCTCATAACCACAATGATCGTCCTGACTATGACCCATGACTAATTCGGTATCGTCCTTGAGCGGCCTTGCCCGCCGTTTGGTGAAGGAAGGGCACCTCTCCATGGAGGCGGCCCAGGCCGCTGCGTCGGAGGCACGGGAAGCGCGGGTGGCGCTGGTTCATCATCTGGTGGCTGGGGGTCGTGTATCGGCGGCGGTGGTGGCCCGCTCCGCCGCTGAAGAGTTCGGTGACCCTCTCGTGGATCTGGACGCGATCGCGCGGGATTCCGTGGTCAAGGACGTGGTGGACCCGAAACTGATCACCAAACACACCATCCTGCCACTGTTGCGCCGTGGCAGCCGCCTGTTCGTGGCGGTGTCGGACCCCACCAACCTGCCGGCTCTGGAAGAGATTCGCTTTAATACCGGTCTCAATGTGGAGACCGTGATCGTCGAGGACGATAAGCTGCGCCGGCGGATCGAGCTGCTGGAATCCGAGCAGGAGGGCAAGGCGTTCGAGGATCTGGATGACGATCTGGATAACCTGGAAACCGCGGATACCGAGACGGCGCCGTCCGGCGGCGACGATGCCAGCTCCGGCTCGGATGACGCGCCCATCGTTCGCTTCGTCAATAAGCTGCTGCTGGACGCGATCAAGGGCGGCGCCTCGGATTTGCATTTCGAACCCTATGAAAAGGCCTACCGGGTGCGCTTCCGTCAGGACGGCATTCTGCAAACGGTGTCGAAGCCGCCGGTGAATATCGCCAGCAAGCTGGCGGCGCGCTTGAAGGTAATGGCGCGGCTGGATATTTCCGAGCGGCGGGTGCCCCAGGACGGGCGCATCAAACTGAAGATTTCCAAGACTCGGGCCATCGATTTCCGGGTGAATACCTGCCCAACCCTGTTCGGGGAGAAAATCGTACTGCGGATTCTGGATCCGGAGAGCGCCAAGATGGGCATCGACGCCCTGGGCTATGAGCCGGAGCAGAAGCAGATGTATCTGGACGCGCTCGAAAAGCCCCAGGGCATGATTCTGGTGACCGGCCCCACCGGCTCCGGTAAGACGGTGTCTCTGTACACCGGGGTGAATATCCTCAATACGCCGGAGCGTAATATTTCCACGGCGGAGGACCCGGTGGAGATCAACCTGGAGGGCATCAACCAGGTCAACGTGAACCCCAAGCAGGGTATGGATTTCGCCACCGCGTTGCGGGCTTTTCTGCGTCAGGACCCGGACGTGGTGCTGGTCGGCGAGATCCGTGACCTGGAGACCGCGGAAATCGCCGTGAAGGCGGCGCAAACCGGTCACCTGGTGCTTTCCACCCTTCACACCAACAGTGCGCCGGAGACGCTGACCCGTTTACGCAATATGGGCGTGCCGTCGTTTAACATCGCTACCTCGGTGATCCTGATCATCGCTCAGCGTCTGGCGCGGCGGTTATGCGAGCACTGCAAGGAGACGGTGGACGTGCCGGAGCAGTCATTGCTTGAGATGGGTTTCACGGACGCCGACCTGCAAACCGGTTTTACTGTGTACGCGCCCCACGCCGAGGGATGCGACAAGTGTCGGGGCGGCTACAAGGGGCGCGTGGGGATTTACGAGGTCGTCCGTATTACCGATGGCATCAGCCGGATCATCATGGAGGAAGGGAATTCCATCCAGATCGGCGATCAATGCCGCAAAGAGGGGTTCAACGATTTGTACCGTTCCGGCCTGGTCAAGGTCATGCAGGGCGTCACCAGTCTTGAGGAGGTGAGCCGCGTGACCAGCGGCCACTGACGGCGACGGCGGGGACAAGCATTATGGCGAAAACAGCGGCTCAAGAAAAAACGGCCACGTTCACCTACGAGGGGATCGATCGCAAGGGTACCCGCGTAAAGGGGGAAATCTCCGGCAAAGGCCCGGCCCTGGTGCGCGCCGAGCTGCGCAAGCAGGGCATCCAGGCCAAAAAGGTGGTCAAGAAGCGGGAAATTTCCATTCTGGGCGGCAAGAAGAAAATCAAGCCCGCCGATATCGCCCTCTTCACCCGGCAGATGGCCACCATGATGAAAGCCGGGGTGCCCTTGGTGCAGGCCTTTGAGATCGTTGCCGACGGCCTGGACAATCCATCCATGCGCGACGTGGTGATGCGCCTTAAAACGGATGTGGAAGGCGGTAACAATTTCGCCGGCGCCCTGCGCCAGCATCCACGCCTGTTCGACGATCTCTACTGCAGCCTGATCGAATCCGGCGAGGCCTCCGGCTCCCTGGAAACCATGCTCGACCGGGTGGCACTCTACAAGGAAAAGACCGAGGCTCTGAAGGCCAAGATCAAGAAGGCGGTGAAATACCCCATCGCGGTCGTCGTGGTGGCGGTGATCGTCACCGGCATTTTGCTGGTGAAGGTGGTACCCACCTTCCAGGAACTGTTTCAGGGGTTCGGCGCCGAATTACCCGCCTTCACTCAATTCGTGATCGGGCTATCCGAAGGACTGCAAGCCAACTTCCTTCCCATTCTTCTTATCACGGCGGGGTTGATTTTCGGCTTCGTGGAGGGCCGCAAGCGCTCCAAGGGCTTCCACGACGCGGTGGACCGCCTGCTATTGCGGCTGCCGATCATCGGCCCCATTACCCACAAAGCCACGGTGGCCCGCTTCGCGCGGACGCTGTCCACCACCTTCGCCGCCGGCGTTCCCCTGATCGAGGCGCTGGACGCCTGTGCCGGGGCCACTGGCAACGTGGTGTATCGCAAGGCGGTGTTGCAGGTGAAGGAAGACGTGGCCACCGGCCAGCAGTTACAGTTCGCCATGCGCGCCACCGGGGTGTTTCCCGCCATGGCGCTGCAGATGACCGCCATCGGTGAGGAATCCGGTTCCCTGGACGCCATGCTGGCCAAGGTGGCGACCTACTACGAGGATGAAGTGGACAATATGGTGGATGGTCTGACCAGTATGCTGGAACCCTTGATCATGGCCGTGCTCGGCGTGCTGATCGGCGGCTTGATCATCGCCATGTACCTGCCCATCTTCCAGCTCGGCCAGGTAGTGTAAGGCATGGGGGTAATGGAGCCGCTGGCGGCTTATCCGGTCGCCCTGATCACCGTCTGCGCGTTGTTCGGGCTGCTGGTGGGCAGCTTTCTGAACGTGGTGATCCACCGGGTGCCACGCATGATGGAAGCGGGCTGGCGCCGCGAGGCCCGCGAACTGCTGGAGCAGCCGGCGGAGGACGAGCCGGCGTTCAACCTGGTGGTGCCACGGTCGCGCTGCCCCAAGTGCGGCCATGGCATCCGCTGGCATGAAAACATTCCCGTGCTGAGCTGGCTGCTCCTGAAAGGCCGTTGCAGCCAGTGTGGCGCCGCGATCAGCAAGCGCTATCCGATTATCGAGCTGCTCACCGCCCTGGTGGCGGCCCTGTGTGCCTGGCGCTTTGGCTATGGCCCCTGGTTGCTGTTCACCCTGGGGGCCAGCTTCACGCTGCTGGCTTTGGCGGTGATCGATCTTGATACCACGCTGCTGCCCGATGATCTCACCTATCCCCTGCTCTGGGCGGGCCTGCTGGCCTCGTTGCTGGGAGTATCGCCGGTGTCCTTGCCGGACGCGGTGATCGGCGCCATGGCCGGGTACCTGTCCCTGTGGAGCCTGTATTGGGTGTTCAAGTTGCTCACCGGCAAGGAGGGCATGGGCTACGGCGATTTCAAACTGCTCGCCGCGCTGGGGGCCTGGCTGGGCTGGCAGTTCCTGCCACTGGTGATTCTGCTTTCGTCGCTGGTGGGGCTGGTATTCGCGCTCTCCATGATGGCCTCCGGTAGCGTCAAACGTGATCAGGGCATCCCGTTCGGGCCGTATCTGGCCATTGCTGGCTGGATCGCGCTTCTGTGGGGCGAGGAGATCGTCAGCTCCTATCTGGGGCTGTTCGCGCTTTAGCAGCGTGGGTGATCGCGGCTAAAGCGGAGCCCTACCGCGACAAGAGTGCCGTAGGAGCGGCTTCAGCCGCGATCAAGCGCCCGACTCGCGCACACGATTCGCCCCTGTATCCTGTACCCTGCATCCTGTATCGTCTTCCGCTTTCCAAGGAGCGATTATGTTCGTAGTGGGCCTGACCGGTGGTATTGGTAGCGGCAAGACCGCGGCCACGGACTATCTCGCAAGGCGCGGCATAACCGTGGTGGACGCGGATCTCGCCTCCCGGGTGGTGGTGGAGCCGGGACAACCGGCCCTGGACGCCATTGTCGACCGTTTCGGCCAGCCGGTACTCCAGGACGACGGCACTTTGAACCGCCGTGCGCTGCGTGAGATCGTGTTCAGTGACGAGGCCGCGCGCCGCGATCTGGAGGCAATCACGCACCCGGCCATCGGCGACGAGTTGCGCCGTCAGATCAGGGGTAGCCGCACGCCTTATACGGTGCTGGTGTCACCTCTGTTGCTGGAAGGTTCGCAAAAGGACATGACCCATCGGATCCTGGTGATCGATGCGCCGCCGGAGGTACAGGTGGCGCGCACCATCGCCCGTGACCAGGTGCCCAAGGAGCAGGTGGCGGCGATCATGCGGGCGCAGATGGCGCGGGAGCGGCGCCGTGCCCAGGCCCATGACGTGGTGGAAAACCACGGCCCGTTACCTCTGCTCCACGATCAGCTTGAGCACCTGCATCAAAAATATCTGAAACTCGCGGAACATCATGCCGGATAAACCCACTCGGATTTACCCCTGCCCACAATGCAAGAAGCCCACCCGTTGGGATGACAATCCCTGGCGGCCGTTCTGCAGCGAACGTTGCAAACTGATTGATCTGGGGGATTGGGCGTCGGAGCGCCACGGCATTCCCGGTGACCCGGATGCACCGACGGACGACCTGGACGATCTGTCGTAGGGAGGGTCGTTCGACCCCGATGCGGCGTTTCCGGTAATCGCGGTCGAACGACCGCTCCTACAGATCGGTGGGAGCGGGCCAGAAGCCGCGAATACCCGCCACCCCGTAAGCGCCATGGGCGCGGGCAGTGGCCAGGTCGCCCGGGCCGACGCCGCCGAGGGCATAGAACACCAGCGGGTTGCCCGCGATCAGATCGGCCAAGCCTTCCCAGCCCAGGGGTGCCGCTTCCGGATGGGTGGGCGTGGCGCGCACCGGCGACAGGGTGGCCATATCCGCTCCCAAGGCCATAGCCCGCTCGATTTGCGCGGCGTCATGGCAGGCCACCGACAGCAGACCGCCGAAGGTCGGCGCCCCATCCCGTTCCGCCCGCGTCAGCCCCTCGCCGCTGAGATGAAGTCCGAACGCTCCTTCCCGGCGGGCCGCCCCGGCGTCGTCGCGAATCCAGAACCGCAATCCCCGGGCGCGGCAGGCCGCGGTCACCGCCGGGCGGTCACTCCAGCCGCGCAGATAAACGCCCTGGCGCGCCGGGTCCAAACGCGCCAGCCCCTCGATGACATCGGCTTCGTCCAGGTCTTGCGGCGGAATTACCCACTCCGCTGGTAATTGCAGCGCCACCGCCACCGGTCGGTTAGCCTCCGGGAAGGCACGGGCGGAAAGCTCGCTTCGGGGCACCCACTCCACGGGCTGGCCTTCGCGACCGTGAGCGACACCACTGTAAGCGGTCACTTCGCGGAAATGCAGGGTCACCGCCAGATCCGGGTAGCGATGACGGACGGTAAGAAAAGGCGTCGAGCGGACGCCGTCCAGGCCCAGCTCCTCATGAAGCTCCCGGGCCAGGGCGTGGTCCAGGGCTTCGCCGGCCTCCACCTTGCCGCCGGGGAATTCCCAGAGGCCACCCTGGTGCTTGTGCTCCGGGCGGCGACTGAGGCAGAGACGGTCGTCGCCGTCCGGGATGATCGCCGCGACGACGACGATTTCGGCGAGGGGGGACGACATCCGCGTCAGGTCCGGTATTCGGCGTTGATCTTCACATAGTCGTAGCTGAAATCGCAGGTCCACACCTGGCCCCGGCCATCACCGGCTCCCAGGTCCACGCGGATGGTGATGTCCGGCTGCGCCATGACCCGCGCGCCCTGCTCTTCGGTATAGCTGTCGGCGACACCACCCTCGGCGACGATCTGCACGTCATCCAGCCACACCGCCACTTTCTCCACATCCAAACGCTCAATGGGAGCACGCCCCACGGCGGCAAGGATACGTCCCCAGTTCGGGTCGGAGGCGAACAGGGCCGTCTTCACCAACGGCGAGTGGCCGATGGTTTCCGCCACGAGCTGGGCATCCTGGTCGCTGCACGCGCCGGATACTTCGATGGAGACGAACTTGGTGGCGCCTTCCGCGTCGCGGATCAGTGCCTGGGCCAATTCCACGAACACCGCTTCCAGCGCCTGGTAAAGCAGCACCGCCGGGCGGTCGTCACCGTCATCAATTTCCTCACCCACCTGGCCGGAGGCGATCAGCATGCAGGCGTCATTGGTGGAGGTATCGCCGTCCACGGTAATGCGGTTGAAGGAGGCATCCGCCAACTGCTTGACCCACTGGTCCAGCAACGGCTTGGCCACCTTGGCGTCGGTGGCGATGAAGCCCAGCATGGTGGCCATGTTCGGCTTGATCATGCCGGCCCCCTTCGCCATGCCGGTAACGGTGACGGTGTCGCCACCCAGCTCGATGCGTCGACTGGCTACCTTGGGCACCGTATCGGTGGTCATGATGCCTTCCGCGGCACGGCCCCAGCCGTGCTCGTCAAGCGCGCCCAGGGCCTTGGGAAGCCCTTCCTCGAACGGCTTCATGGGAAAGGTCTGGCCAATTACCCCGGTGGAGAATGGCAGCACCGCCGCCGGCGGGCAGTGAGCCAGCTCCGACAGCAGCAGGCAGGTTTCCTCGCAGTAAGCGAAACCCTTGTCACCGGTGCCGGCGTTGGCGTAGCCGGTGTTGATCATCAGATAGCGGGGCGCGGCCTCGGCCAGGTTCCTACGCGCCACGCGCACCGGTGCGGCCTGGAAACGGTTGGTGGTGAACACCCCGGCCACCCGGGCGCCTTCGGCCACCTCGACCACCACCAGGTCCTTGCGATTGGCTTTCTTGATGCCCGCCTCGACGGCGGCCAGCTTGACGCCGGCCACCGGAAACCACTGCGTCTGCGTCATGATCAGGATTCCAGCTTCCCGCAACACTGCTTGTATTTCTTGCCGGAGCCGCACGGACACGGCTCGTTACGGCCCACCTTGCGGCCTTCACGCACCACGGTGCGCGGCTTCTCCGGCTGCCGTGAAGGCGGCGCGGCGCCACCGGTGCTTTCGTCGGCGGTGGGTGCCGCCAGTTGTTCCTGCCGGGCGTTCATCTTCTCGGCCTGCTCGCGGGCTTCCTCGCGGCGCTGGGCCTCCAGACGTTCCACCTCATCGTCGCGGCGTACCTCGAAGCTGTGCAGAACACGGATCAGTTCATGCTGAATCTGGTTAAGCATGGTCTGGAACAGCTCGAAGGCTTCCTTCTTGTATTCCTGTTTGGGGTTCTTCTGCGCGTAACCACGCAGGTGGATGCCCTGCCGCAGGTGATCCATGCTCGCCAGGTGTTCTTTCCAGTGCCGGTCGAGGATCTGCAGCATCAGATGCTTCTCGATCTGGCGCAGCGTGTCTTCACCGATCTCGGCGCGTTTACCCTCGTAGAGCTGCTCCATGCGCTCAATGACACGCTCGGTAATGCCTTCGATGTGCAGGTTCTTATCGTCCTCCAGCCAGTGACGCAGCGGCACGTCACAGCCGTACTCCGCGTACAGGGTCTTTTCCAGGCCCTCCACGTCCCACTGGTCTTCCACGGAACCCGGTGGCATGTAGCTGTGTACCACCTCGGGAATCACGTCGCGACGGATGCTTTCCACGGAAGAGGACAGATCCTCGCTTTCCAGAATCTGCTCGCGCTGGCTATAAACCACCTTGCGCTGATCGTTGGCGACATTGTCGTATTCGAGCAGATTCTTACGGATATCGAAGTTGCGGGCTTCCACCTTGCGCTGGGCGTTTTCGATCGCGCGGGTTACCCAGCGGTGCTCGATGGCTTCACCATCCTTGAGCCCGAGGGAGCGCATCATGTTGCGCACCCGGTCGGAAGCGAAGATGCGCATCAGATCATCTTCCATGGACAGGAAGAAACGGGTGTAGCCCGGGTCGCCCTGACGACCGGCACGGCCTCGCAACTGGTTGTCGATGCGGCGGGATTCGTGGCGCTCGGTGCCAATGATGTGCAGGCCGCCGGCCTCCAGCACCTTCTTGTGGTTCTCCTCCCACTCGGAGCGGATCTTTTCCGCCAGCTCCTCGGAAGGCTCCTCCATGTGCTTGATCTCTTCCTCGGGGTTGCCGCCGAGCATGATGTCGGTACCGCGGCCCGCCATGTTGGTGGCGATGGTCACGGTCCCGGGGCGACCCGCCTGGGCGATGATCTGCGCCTCCCGCTGGTGCTGCTTGGCGTTCAGCACCTGGTGTTTGATCTTGTCCTTGGTGAGCCGCTGCGCCAGGTATTCGGATGCTTCGATGGTGGCGGTCCCCACCAGTACCGGGGCACCCCGCTCCACGCAGTCGCGGATTGCCTCGACGATGGCGTCGAACTTCTCCTGCAGGGTCAGGTAGACCAGATCGTTGGCATCCTTGCGGACCATGGGCCGGTTGGTGGGAATAACCACCACGTCCATGCCGTAAATCTGCCGGAACTCCACCGCCTCGGTGTCGGCGGTACCGGTCATGCCGGCCAGTTTCTCGTAAAGACGGAAATAGTTCTGGAAGGTGGTGGAGGCCAGGGTCTGGTTCTCCTGCTGGATGCGCACCCCTTCCTTGGCTTCCACCGCCTGGTGGATACCCTCGGACCAGCGCCGGCCCGGCATGGTGCGGCCAGTGTGCTCGTCAACGATCACGATCTGCCCGTTCTGCACCACGTACTCACGATCCTTATGGAACAGGGCGTGGGCCTTGAGCGCGGCGTGCACGTGGTGCAGCAGATTCAGATTGTGGGCGGCGTAAAGGCTCTCGCCCTCCTCCAGCAGCTTATTGTCCACCAGCAGCGATTCGATCAACTGGTGGCCTTCCTCGGTGAGCTCCACCTGACGCTGCTTCTCGTCGATGAAATAGTGGCCCTCATCCTCTTCGGTCTGCGCCTTGAGTTTCGGGATCAGCACGTTCATCTGCTTGTACAGCTCGGAGGAATCCGCCGCCGGGCCCGAGATGATCAGAGGCGTGCGCGCCTCGTCGATCAGGATTGAGTCGACCTCGTCGACAATGGCGAAGTAAAGCGGACGCTGCACCCGATCTTCCAGCCGGAAGGCCATGTTGTCGCGCAGGTAGTCAAAACCGAATTCGTTGTTGGTGCCGTAGGTGACGTCGCAGCCATAGGCCTCGCGTTTCTGCTCCTGGGGCTGTTGGGAGAAGATCACCCCCACGCTCAGGCCCAGAAACTCATACAACGGGCGCATCCAGTTGGCGTCACGCTCGGCCAGATAGTCATTCACCGTCACCACGTGCACACCCTTGCCGGTGAGCGCGTTCAGGTAGGTGGGCAGGGTGGCGGTCAGGGTCTTGCCCTCGCCGGTGCGCATCTCGGCGATGCGCCCCTCATGCAACGCGATCCCCCCCATCAACTGGACATCGAAGTGTCGCATGCCCATCACCCGCGTGGCCGCTTCCCGCGCCACGGCGAAGGCCTGGGGCAGCAACTCGTCCAGCGTCTTGCCGTCGGCGTAGGCGGCTCTGAACTCGGCGGTCTTGGCCTGGAGCGCCGCATCGTCCAGTTGCGCCATTTCGTCGCCGTGGGCGTTCACCGACGCCACCAGGCGGCTGATCCGCTTGAGCTCGCGGTCATTCTTGGTCCCGAAGACTTTCTTGACGATGGTAGCCAGCATGAAACGTCCGTTTCCGATCAATGGGTGGGGCGAAAGGATGCCATTCTAAACACAATAGACCAGGGAGATAAGGTGCGGGGGGCGACTATTCAAGGGCCGGGAATCGCGGCTGAAGCCGCTCCTACGGTGCTCAGGATGCGGTATGAGCGGCTTCAGCCGCGATCAACCCGCTCCCCCATCAGCGGCGGGCGCGGTAGATATAGGGGTGCGGATTGACCTGACGGCCGTTCTTGAGCACTTCGTAATGCACGTGTGGGCCGGTGGAGCGGCCGCTGGACCCCATTTTGGCAACCACGTCGCCGGTGCGCACGATATCCCCCACCTCCACCAGTACTTCCTTGGCGTGGCCGTAGCGGGTACTGATGCCGTTGCCGTGATTGATCTCCACCAGACGACCATAGCCGGTTCGTTTGCCGGCGTAGGTCACCACGCCGGCGGCGGTGGCGACGATGTCGGAACCGTCCTTGCCGGCGAAATCCACGCCCTCGTGCCAGGCCAGCTTGCCGCTGAACGGGTCCGTGCGACGACCGAAGCGGCTGGACATCCAGCCCTGCGCGATGGGGCGACCAGCCAGGAAGGTCTCATTCTGCAGATGACGGTTGGCAAGCAGGTTCTCGAGAATGTTCAACTGCTGCTCGCGGCGTTCCAGGGTGGTGGTGAGAGACTCCAGCTCGGCCATGAAGGACGGCGGCGTGAAGGCACTACTCTCCGCCGGTTCCGGGCCACCCACGGCCAGATCGGCGCCGAAATCAAATTCATCGCTGTCGATGCCGGCCACATCCACCAGCCGCTCCCCCAGGGCATCAAGTCGGGTAAGCCGGGCCTGGGCGTCCGCCAGCTTCAGGGTCAGGGCGCGAATCTGTTCCTCGCTGAGGCGTTTGAGCTCGGCCACTTCGTCGGCCTGAACCCGCAGATTGTCCTGAAAGCGTTCCGCGACGGCGTCGGTGTAGGACGGCGGCGCCACACGGTAGCTGATCCAGTAGGCCCCCACGCCCACCAGCACCGGCAACGCCACCAGCACGCCCAGCGCGATCAGCGGCAGGAAGCGCGGCAGCGAAAAGGTGCGGGAGTGGCCCCGCTTGCTGTTCAACAATATGATGTTCATGGTGATAAGGACGTCCGATAATCCGGGTCGCAAAAGGCCCCGGGCTCCGCGTGTAAGCGGGCTTTTACGGATTGATCAAGGGTTCCTTAAAATATTTTTACAATCGCAGGGTAGCGTAAGGATTTGGCATGAGCAAGAAAACCCTGCCCGATGAACTCCAGGGCCTGATCCGCGCCACGCCGGGATTGGCGCGCTTGGCGCGGGCAGCCCGCGCCCATGGTCCGGCACCCGCCGAGGACCCTCGTGACTGCCTGCCACCGGCCCTGCGCGACAGGGTACGCCTGGTGGAGGCCGAACATCGCTGGCTGGCCCTGGTGGCAACCAGCGCCACCGCCCAGCTGCTGCGCTTTCACCTGCCCCGCCTGCGACGGGCCCTGCCACCGGGCGGTGATTTGAAGATCGTGGTCACCGGTAAGAGGGAGGTGGGTATCGCGACCTCGAAGCCGGCCCAGGCCGACGCGGGGCCGGTGCTGGATGCCAGCAGCGCCGCGCATCTGCGTCAGGCCGCGGACTATATAGAGGACGCGGATCTGGCGGCGGCGCTGCGGCGGCTGGCCGGGCGGGCTGATGGCGGCTGAAGCCGCTCCCGCGGTGAACCGCACCGCCGTAAACGAGAGCGCCCCGGTCGCGGGAGACGACCGGGGCGCACAGGGAGGCATCCACCGCGATCCATCGCGGCGATACAAGTGGCGCGGTTACTCCGCGGCCATGATCGGTTTCACGTAGGAGATCGGCGCGGTATCCGCGTCCTCGAACGTGACCAGTTCCCAGGCGTCCTCCTGCTTGAGCAACTCACGCAGCAGGGCGTTATTCAGGGCATGGCCCGATTTATGGCCCACGAATTCGCCAATCAGGCTGTGGCCAAGCTGATACAGGTCGCCGATGGCGTCCAGCATCTTGTGCTTGACGAATTCGTCGTCATAGCGAAGCCCGTCCTCGTTGAGGATACGGAACTCGTCCACCACGATAGCGTTATCCACGCTGCCGCCGAGCGCCAGATTCTGGCTGCGCAGGAACTCGATGTCGCGCATGAACCCGAAGGTCCGGGCCCGCGCCACTTCCTTCACGAAGGACGTGGAGGAAAAATCGATGCTGGCCAGTTGGTTGCGCTCTTCGAACACCGGGTGGTCGAATTCGATGGAGAACGTCACCTTGAAGCCGTCGAACGGTACGAAGGTGGCCACCTTGTCGCCCTCGCGAACGGTGACTTCCTTCTTGATCCGCACGAACTTCTTGGCGGCTTCCTGCTCCCGAATACCCGCGGACTGCAACAGGAACACGAAGGGACCGGCGCTGCCGTCCATGATCGGCACTTCCGGCGCCGACAACTCCACGTAGGCGTTATCGATCCCCAGACCAGCCATGGCCGAGAGCAGATGCTCGACGGTCCCCACCTTGACGCCATCCTTCACCAGGGTGGTGGACAGGGTGGTCTCGCCCACGTTCTCGGCGCCGGTGGAAATCTCCACCACCGGATCCAGGTCCACCCGCCGGAACACGATGCCCGTGTCCGCCGGTGCCGGACGCACCGTGAGATAAACTTTTTCACCGGTGTGCAAACCCACGCCGGTGGCGCGGATGACGTTCTTGAGGGTTCGTTGTCTGATCATTGATCCGTCACAAAATTGCCGGTATCCGCGAGGATACGTCCATCCTCAACGCGAAATAAGGGGGCGATGATAGCAAAAATCCCCTTTTCGCACCACGTATCCGCCGCCGTCAGTCAGCCTGACGGCGGAGGAAGGTCGGAATATCGATAAAATCGAGGTCTTCCGCGGTGTTCACCGCCTGCCGACCGCCACCCGCGGCCTGCTGCTGGGCGCGTTTACGCTCCACGGCGGGGCGGTCCAGGTCATTGTAATCCACCCGACCGTCAGCGCCGACGGGGGTTTGACGCCCACGCACCACCTTCAGTTCCTGTTGGGCGGCGCCCAGCCCGGTGGCGACCACGGTCACGCTGATATTGTCACCCATATCCGGATCGATGGCCGTGCCGATGATCACGTTGGCGTCCTCGCTGGCCAGCTCGCTGACGATATCACCCACCTCGGAGAATTCGTCCAGGGCGATGGACTCGTTGGCGGTGATGTTGATCAGGATGCCACGGGCGCCGCGCAGGTCCACGTCCTCCAGCAACGGGCTGGAAATCGCCGCCTGGGCCGCCTCGGCGGCACGATTGTCGCCGCTGGCCACGCCGGTGCCCATCATCGCGGTGCCCAGCTCGCTCATCACGGTGCGCACGTCGGCGAAGTCCACGTTGATCATCCCGGGACGCACGATCAGGTCGGCAATGCCCTTGACCGCGCCCTGCAGCACCTCGTTGGCCGCCTTGAAGGCGTCCAGCAGGGTGGTGGAGCCGCCCAGCACCGACTGCAGCTTCTCATTGGGAATGGTGATCAGGGAGTGAACGTGCTCCTTGAGCGCCTCGATGCCTTCCTGGGCGGAGCGCATGCGCTTTTTGCCCTCGAACGGGAACGGCTTGGTAACCACCGCCACGGTGAGGATACCCAGTTCCTTGGCAATCTCGGCCACCACCGGCGCCGCGCCGGTACCGGTGCCGCCACCCATGCCGGCGGTGACGAACACCATGTCGGCGCCGTCCAGCAGCTCGGCGATGCGCTCACGGTCTTCCAGAGCGGATTGCCGACCGATGTCCGGGTTGGCGCCGGCACCCAGGCCCTTGGTGACCTGGCTGCCGAGCTGGATCACGGTCTTGGCCGAGGAGTTGCGCAAAGCCTGCGCGTCGGTATTGGCGCAGATGAAATCCACGCCTTCCACGTTTGAGCGCACCATGTGGTCCACGGCGTTACCGCCACCACCACCGACACCCACTACTTTGATCACCGCGCCATGGGGTACGGAATCTTCAAGTTTGAATTGCATGGTTGATCTCCCGTTAATGCTTCCCTGTTTACTGCTTTTTCCAATCCCGACCGGACCACCCGGACGGGTTTGAAACCTCTAAGCCGCTTGCACGCTTGCATGCTCCACGCAACACGCGAAAACCACTCCGATTCAGCGTGTTGCGTGCTGGCGTGTTGCGTGCCCGCGTCTTCATCATAAATTGCCCTGGAACCACTTCTTGAAGCGTTCCATCCAGTTCACTTCGCCGCCGCCGGCCTGGGCCCGCGGGCTGCGTCCTTCCTTCTCCATCCGGTGGCCGTACAGCAGCAGGCCCACGGAGGTGGAATAAATCGGGTTGCGCACCACGTCGGTGAGGCCCGCCACGCCCTGGGGCGTACCCAGCCGCACCGGCATGTGGAATATCTCTTCCGCCAGTTCCACCGCGCCCTCGATCTTCGAGGAGCCGCCGGTGAGCACGATGCCGCCGGGGATCATGTCCTCGAACCCGGAGCGGCGGATTTCCGCCTGAATCAGGGTGAACAGCTCGTCGTAGCGCGGCTCCACCACCTCGGCCAGGTTCTGGCGGCTGAGGGTGCGCGGCGGCCGGTCACCGACACTGGGCACCTTGATGGTCTCGTCGGCGCCGGCCAGTTGGGTCAGCGCGCAGGCGTACTTGATCTTGATCTCATCGGCGTGCTGCTTGGGGGTGCGCAGCGCCATGGCGATGTCGTTGGTGACCTGGTCGCCGGCGATCGGGATGTTCGCCGTGTGGCGGATCGCCCCTTCGGTGAAAATGGCGATGTCGGTGGTGCCGCCGCCGATGTCGACGATGCACACACCCAGCTCGCGTTCGTCCTCGGTGAGGGTGGAGTGCGCGCTGGCCAGTTGCTCGAGGATGATGTCCTCCACCTCCAGACCGCAGCGGCGCACGCACTTCTCGATGTTCTGGGCGGCGTTCACCGCGCAGGTCACCAGGTGCACCTTGGCTTCCAGCCGCACGCCGCTCATGCCCACCGGCTCGCGCACCCCTTCCTGGTTGTCCACCACGTATTCCTGGGGCAGCACATGCAGGGTCTTCTGGTCCGCCGGGATCGCCACCGCCTGGGCCGCGTCGATCACCCGGTCGATGTCCGCCTGGGTCACTTCCCGATCACGGATCGCCACGATGCCGTGGGAATTGAGGCTGCGCACATGGGAGCCGGCGATGCCCGCGTACACCGAATGGATCTGGCAGCCAGCCATCAGCTCCGCTTCTTCCACGGCACGCTGGATCGAGCGCACGGTGGCCTCGATGTCCACCACCACACCCTTCTTCATCCCCCGCGACGGCTGGGAGCCGAGGCCCACCACCTCCACGGTGCCCTCCTCGGTGACCTGGCCGACGATGGCCACCACCTTGGAGGTGCCGATGTCGAGGCCCACGATCATGTTGTCCACTGCGTTCGCCATTAGAGGTACGTCCTCTGTTTGCTCATGCCTTTTGATCCCGCCAGGTCACCGCGATGCCATCGGCATAGCGCAGGTCGACCCGGGCCACTCCGCGACTGTCGCTGCTCAGCACGCCACGGTAGAGCCGCGTGAAGCGGCGTAACTTACCCACGTAATTTTCCCGGTCCACCACCACCTGCATCTGGTTGTCCAGGGTCAGCCGGGCGGTGAGCCGCGCGTTCACTTCCATCCGCTCGATGCCCAACCCTACTTCCCGCAACAGCTTGCTCATGCTGTGGTAGAAGCCCATCACCGCCTCCAGTCGCTGGTCCGGCCCGTTGAGTCGCGGCAGACCGGTCAGGTCGTACTGTTTCAGCGCCTTGAACGGCTCGCCGTTACGCGACACCAGCACGGTGTCGTTCCACACCGCCACCGGCTCACGCTCGGTGATCACCAGTTTGACCGTGTCCGGCCACTGCCGGCGCACCGACACATCGGACACCCAGCTCAGACTGGCGGCGCGCTGGTAGATATCTTCCAGCGGCGCCGAAAAATAGTTGGCGTCGCGCACCAGAGCCGCCAGGGCGGTTTGCACCTGCTGCTGCCGGCGCACATCGGTAACGCCATCCACGCCCACTTTGCGGATCGGATAGTGATCCAGCACCCGGGGCAGCCAGATCACCCCGGCCACCAGCACCGCCGCCACCAGTGACGCCAGCACCCCGGGCAGCGCCGCCGCCAGCCGCTCGCGCAGCGGCGCACGCTGCGGTTTGGCGACGCGGCGGCGGGCACCGCGCTGCGGTACCGTGTTGCGCGCGCCCCGCTTGGTCACCGGGCGCTTGGCGGCGTGTTGGCGTGTCACGTCCGTTGCTCCCTGTCACGGTCGGCGGCGAACCGGTCCACCGCCTCCAGAAGGATGCGCGCCACCAGGGTGGCGAAGTCGTCACCGGCGGCCTTGGCGGCCATCGGCACCAGGCTGTGATCGGTCATGCCGGGCACGGTGTTCACTTCCAGCAGCTGCCAGCGGCCCTGCTCGTCGCGCATCACGTCGACCCGGCCCCAGCCCTGGCAGCCCACTACCCGGAAGGCGCGCAACGACAGCTCGCGCAAGGCCTGCTCATCAGCGTCATCCAGGCCCGCCGGGCACAGATACTCGGTGGTGTCGGACTGGTATTTGGCCTCGAAGTCATAAAAGGCATGGGGCGTGCGCAACCGGATCGCGGGCAGCGCCTGATCGCCGACCACCGCCACCGTGTATTCCGGGCCGTTAACCCAGGCTTCCACCAGTACTTCGCTGTCATAGCGGCGTGCTTCAGCCAGGGCGGCGGCCAGTTCCGTCTCGTTGTCCACCTTGGCCATGCCGATGGAGGAACCCTCGTGGGAGGGCTTCACCATGCGCGGGAAACCCATCGCCGCCGGCGCCTCGGACACACCGTCCACGTAAAAATCCGGGGTCGGCAGACCGGCGCCTTTCCAAAGCTGCTTGGTGCGCACCTTGTCCATGCCGATCGCCGAGGCCATGACCCCGGAGCCGGTGTACGGCACGGCCAGATGATCGAGCACGCCCTGGATCACGCCATCCTCGCCGCCACGGCCATGCAGGGCGACAAAGGCCACGTCGAACCCCTTGAGGGTGGCGACGCCGGTGTCCGCCGGGTCCACCAGCTCGGCGATCAGGCCCAACTGGCGCAACGCCTGGTGCACCGCGGCGCCGCTCTTCAGCGATACCGAGCGCTCGGCGGAATCACCGCCGGCCAACACCGCCACCCGACCGATACGGGCCAGACGCTGCTTCATTGCGCTGTCCAGGCGATTAACCACGATCCGGTTCTCCTTTCACTTGCCCTTTCACCTGTTCCGCCAGTTCCCGGGCGATGGCGCCCACGTTGCCGGCGCCCTGGGTCACCAGCAGATCACCGTCGCGAAGAATGGTATCCAGCAAACCCGGCAGCTTGGCGGGATCGTCCACATACACCGGCTCAACCCGGGCCCGCTGGCGCAGGCTGCGCATCAGCGCGCGGCTGTCGGCACCGGGGATCGGCGCTTCGCCGGCCCCATAGACCTCCAGCATCAGCAATTGATCCACATCCCCGAGCACATCGACGAAATCCTCGTAGAGATCCCGGGTACGGGTGTAACGGTGCGGTTGGAACAGCATCACCAACCGCCGCTCTGGCCAGCCCTCGCGGATCGCGGCGATGGTCGCCGCCACCTCGCGGGGATGATGACCGTAGTCGTCCACCAGGGTGGCGCTGCCGCCGTCGGCGCAGGGGTATTCACCAAGCACGTCGAAGCGCCGGCCGACACCACCGAAGCCACTCAGCCCGCGCACGATGGCATCGTCGTCGGCGCCTTCGTCGGCGGCCACGGCGATTGCCGCCAGGGCATTGAGCACGTTGTGGCGACCGGGCATGTTGAGGGTGATCTGCAACGGTTCGCCCTCGGTACGCACTACCCGGAAGGTGGTGCTCATGCCGTCCTGGGTGAGGTTCTCGGCGCGCAGGTCGGCATCGTCGCTAAAACCGTATCGAATCACCTGGCGATTGACCCGGGGCAGCAACTTACGCACCACCGGATCGTCCACGCACATCACCGCCACGCCATAGAAAGGCAGGTTGTGGAGGAACTCGATGAAGGTGTTTTCCAACTGCGCGAAATCACCGCCATAGGTATGCATGTGGTCGGCGTCGATGTTGGTGACGATGGCGCTCATCGGCTGCAGATGCAGGAAACTGGCATCGGATTCATCCGCCTCGGCCACCAGGTAACGGCTCTGCCCCAGGCGCGCATTGGCACCGGCGCTGTTGAGGCGACCGCCAATCACGAAGGTCGGGTCCAGCCCGGCTTCCGCCAGAATCGACGCCACCATGGAGGTGGTGGTGGTCTTGCCATGGGTTCCGGCCACGGCGATGCCATGACGGAAGCGCATCAGCTCGGCGAGCATTTCCGCCCGCGGCACCACCGGCACCCGGCGCTCGTGGGCGGCGGCCACTTCCACGTTGTCGGTATTCACCGCCGTGGAGGTCACCACCACGTCGGCATCCTCGATGTTCTCCGCGCGATGACCAATATCCACCCGCACGCCCAGTTCGCGCAGGCGAGCCACCACCGGTGATTCCTTGATATCACTGCCACTTACCGCATAGCCCTGGTTGGCCAGCACCTCGGCGATGCCGCACATGCCGGCGCCGCCGATACCCACGAAGTGGATACCACGGATGCGGCGCATCTCCGGCACGGTATGTTTAATCGCCATGGGCCACCTCCTCACACAGTTTCGCCACCCGCGCGGCGCTGTCCGGCACCGCCAGTTGGCGGGCGCGGCGCGCGATCTGCGCCAGGGCGTCCCGTTCCGTCATGCCGGCCAGGCTGCGCGCCAGGGCACCGGCGTTCATGTCTCGCTGGGCCATCATCAAGGCCGCGCCGCGATCCACCAGCCAGCGCGCATTCAGCGTCTGGTGGTCATCCACCGCGGTCGGCAAGGGCACGAACAGGGCCGCCACTCCGGCGGCGGCCACCTCCGCCACGGTCAGGGCACCGGCCCGGCATACCACCAGATCCGCCCAGGCGTAGGCCTCGGCCATGTCGTCGATGAATTCGCTGACCCGTGCATTCAGTCCCAGCGCCTTGTACACCGGCGCCGCCTCTTCCTCGCGACCGGCGCCGCACTGGTGGCGCACTTCCAGATGGCTGCCCAACGCCGCCATCAGCAACTCCGGCAGATCCTGGTTGAGCGCCAGCGCGCCCTGACTGCCACCCAGCACCAGCACCCTCAGAGGGCCCCGGCGCTGTTCGTAGCGTTCGTCAGGCGACGGCAGACCGGCAATTTCCGCGCGCACCGGGTTGCCCACCCAGACGCCACCCACCAAGGCACCCTCGAAGCCCTCCAGGGCCTCCTGGGCAAAGCGCGCCAGCATGCGGTTGGTGAGGCCGGGCACGGCGTTCTGTTCGTGGATCACCAGGGGCACGCCGGCAAGCCGCGCGGCCAGGCCGCCCGGGGCGCTGACGAAACCGCCAAAGCCCACCGCCAGCACCGGCTTCACCCGACGAATCAGGCGCCGTGCCTGCCACAGAGCACGCAACAGCTGCAGTGGGCCGAGCACCTTGCGCTTGAGCCCGCCGCCACGCAGCCGTCCCACCCCCAGGGTGGCCACTTCGAAACCGTGCTTGGGCACCAGCCGGGTCTCCATGCCGCCTTCAGCGCCCAGCCAGAGAATGCGGTAACCGGCATCGGCCAGTTCGCGGGCCACCGCCAGCGCGGGGAACACGTGGCCGCCGGTGCCGCCGGCCATGATCAGAACCGTCCCGGTCATGATTTCGCCCTCCCCCTGGCCTTGAGGCGGGTTTGCTCGGCGCCGGCGCGCAGCACCAGCCCGATCATGGCCGCCGAGATCAGCAGGGATGAGCCGCCGTAGCTGACGAACGGCAGGGTCAGCCCCTTGGTGGGCAGCACCCCCATGTTCACGCCCACGTTGATGAAAGCCTGAGCGCAGAACACCAGCGCGCAGCCGTACACCAGATAGGCGTGATACAGGAAACCCCGCTCCTCCAGGCCACGGCCGATCAGAAACACCCGCCAGCCCAATACCGCGAAGCCGCCCAGCATGGCCAGCACGCCGATCAGGCCCCATTCCTCGGCCAGCACCGCGAATACGAAGTCGGTATGCGCTTCGGGCAGGTAGAAAAGTTTCTGCACACTGTTGCCCAGCCCCACGCCCAGGAAATGGCCGCGACCGAAGGCGATCAGGCTCTGGGTGAGCTGGTAGCCGGCGCCGTACTGGTCGGCCCAGGGGTCGGTGAAACTCATCAACCGCGCCACCCGGTAAGGTTCGGCCAGGGCCACCACCGCCGCCAAGGACACGGCCACCAGACCAATCAGCAGGAATCGCAGGGTCGGCACGCCGGCCAGGAACAACATGCCCATGGCGGTAATGCCCAACACCACCACGGCACCGAAGTCCGGTTGCAACAGCAACATGAAGGTCAGCACGCCAAGCACGCCGAGCGGAATCAGAAACGCCTTCCAGTTTTTCTCCAGAGCGGCCTTGTGCTGAGCGATATAGCCGGCCAGGTAGAGCACGAAGCACAGCTTGACCACTTCCGAGGCCTGGATGGTGAGCCCCGGCAGGGCGATCCAGCGGGTGGAGCCATTCACTTCCCGACCCAGGCCGGGCACGAACACCAGCACCAGGGCCACCATCGCCACCGGTAGAGTGACGAAGCGCATTTTTTCCAACAGCGCCAACGGCACGCAGCAGTACACGAACAGGCCCACGCCGACGCTGGCCAGCAGATAAAGACCATGGCGCACGCCATAGTAGAAAGGGTTACCCAGGCGCGTCTCGGCGATCTGCAACGACGCCGAGGTGACGATCACCAGGCCGGCCAGTGACAGCAGCGCCACCGTCCACAGCAGGGGGCGGTCCAGGCCGGGCTGACGCAGAGACATCAGGGGGTTAGCCACCGGTCACCTCCCTGGCCAGGTCGGCGAAGTGATCGCCACGAGCCACGTAGCCGCTGTACAGATCGAACGAGGCGCAGGCCGGCGACAGCAGCACCGCATCACCGGGCTGGGCCAGCTTGCGGGCCCGCTCCACGGCGGCGACCATGTCCGCCACCCGCTCGCAGGGCACCCCGGACAGGCCGTCGGCGACCTTATCCGCGTCCTGGCCAAGCAGCAGCGCGGCACGCAGGTACTGGCGAGCCGGCTCGCCCAGGGGCGAGAAATCCTGCCCCTTGCCCTGACCGCCGGCGATCAGGATCACCTTGCCCGGAATCGCCTCGCCAATGCCGGTGAGCGCGGCCAGCGTGGCACCCACATTGGTGGCCTTGGAATCGTTGATCCAGCGCACCTCACCGGCCTCCGCCACCTGCTGACAGCGGTGCGGCAGGCCCTGGAACGATTTCACCGTGGCCAGCGTCAGGTCGCGGGGGAAACCCAGCGCATCGCTCATCGCCAGCACCGCCAGCACGTTCATGGCGTTGTGGTGGCCGGTAAGCGCCAGTTCGTTCAGGCGCACCAGTACCTCGCCCTGGCGGGTCAGCGCCTGCTGCTCGGTGTCCAGACGGTAATGCGCCTCGGGGTGACTGCCAAAGGTCACCTCCCGGGGCGCCGGGTTCTGCGGCCGGGTGGCCAGGTCATCACGGTTCCACACCGCCACCTGGCAGCCGTCGTAAATACGCTGCTTGGCGGCCAGGTAATCGCCAAACCCGGCGTAGCGGTCCAGGTGGTCCTGGGACACATTGAGAATGCTGGCCACCTGGGCGTTGAGGCTGTAGGTGGTCTCAAGCTGGAAGCTGGACAGTTCCAACACGAACAACCCCGCCTCCTCGCGTAGCAGGTCCAGGGCCGGCACACCCAGATTGCCTCCCACGCCCGGGCGCGCGTCGCAGGCCCGCGCCACTTCGCCCAGCAGCGTAACCACGGTGCTCTTGGCGTTGGAACCGGTGATCGCCACCAGCGGTCGACTGGCGGCGCGGGCGAACAGTTCGATGTCGCCGATCACTTCCTTGCCCTCGGCGGCCTGCTCGGCGATGGCCGGCGTGGAGACCGCCACGCCGGGGCTGACGATCAGCCGCCGGGCCCGCTTCATCCAGCCGTTCTTGAAACCTCCGGTGTGGATTTTGAGCTTGGGATATTCGGCGCGCAGTTCATCCAGCCCGGCGGGAGCTTCCCGGGTGTCCAGGGCGCGCACGGGCATGCCCTGATCCGTCAGATAACGGATCACGGAGCGCCCGGTTACCCCGAGACCAATGACCAGATCGAACGCGTCTTTCGTCATACGTTTACTCAAAACCCCTAGCGGATTTTCAGGGTCGCGAGACCCACCAGTACCAGCATCACGGTGATGATCCAGAACCGGACGATAATCTTCGGCTCCGGCCAGCCCTTCAGTTCAAAGTGATGGTGAATCGGAGCCATGCGGAAGATGCGACGGCCGGTGAGCTTGAACGAGGCCACCTGCAACATCACCGACACGGTCTCCATCACGAACACGCCACCCATGATGAACAGCACGATTTCCTGACGGACGATCACCGCCATCACACCGAGCACCGCGCCCAGCGCCAGCGCGCCCACATCGCCCATGAACACCTGGGCCGGATAGGCGTTGAACCAGAGGAAACCCAGCCCGGCGCCGCACAGGCCGGCAACGATCACCACCAGCTCACCGGCGCCGGCGATGTAGGGAATCTGCAGATAGGTAGCGAACTCCGCGTGACCGCTGGCATAGGCGAAAATGCCCAGCGCCGCCGCCACCAGCACGGTGGGCATGATCGCCAGACCATCCAGGCCGTCGGTGAGATTGACCGCGTTGGAGGCGCCGGTGATCACGAAATAGGTGAGCACCACGTAGAACACGCCCATGTTGATGGCCACGGTCTTGAAGAACGGCACGATCAACTGCGTTTCCGCCGGGCTCTGGGCGGTGAAATACAGCGCCAGCCCGGCGCCCAGGGCACCCACGGATTGCCAGAAATATTTCCAGCGCGCCGGCAGGCCGCGCGGGTTCTTCTCCACTACCTTGCGCCAGTCGTCCACCCAGCCCACGGCGCCAAACACCACCAGCACCGCCAGGGTGATCCACACGAAACGGTTCTCCAGGTCCGCCCACAGCAGGGTGGCGATGGCGATGGACACCAGGATCAGACCACCGCCCATGGTCGGCGTGCCGGCCTTGCTCAGGTGGCTTTTCGGGCCGTCGTCGCGGATCGCCTGACCGACCTGCTTTTCCTGGAGTTTGCGAATCATCACCGGACCGATCCAGAACGCCAGAAACAGCGCCGTCAGCACCGCCAGAATGGCGCGCAGAGTGATGTACTGGAACACCAGAAAGCCGTTATAGAAATCGGCCAGTTGCTCCGCCAGCCAAAGCAGCATCAGTGCTTCTCCCCCTCGTTGGTAAGCCGTTGCACCACCTGCTCCATGCGGGCAAAGCGCGACCCCTTGACCAGTACGGTGCCGCCGACGGCCAGGATTCCCCCGGCTTCACGGGCGGCGTGGTCATGATTGTCCACCGGCCGGGCGCCGTCCCCGAATGCCTCGGCGGCGGCTTCCGCCCCGGGCAGGGTAATCAGCGTCTCGATACCGGCCTGTTTGGCGTCCTCGCCCAATTCACCGATCAGCACCTCGGCGTCCGGCCCCAACTCACCCATGGCGCCCAGCACCAGCGCGCGCGGCGCCGGTCGGCCCGCCAGCCAGGCGATGGCGGCGCGCACCGAACCCGGGTTGGCGTTGTAAGTATCGTCCACCACAGTGCCGCCGGCGCAGGGGATCACGTTCATGCGCCCGGGCACCGGCTTCAGTTCGTTCAGGCGCGGCGCCGCCTCGGCCAGATCCACGCCCAGGGCCCGCACCGCCGCCAGTGCCAACAGGGCGTTACCGACCTGATGGGCACCCACCAGCGGCAGGCGTACGCGCACGCCCAGGGGCTGCAGCAAGAAGTCGGCGCCGGCGTCATCCAGACAGACGAACTCGGCGCGCAGATCACCGTCGGTGCCGCCCACGCGGCACAGGGTCAAACCCTGTTCCCGAGCCCGCTCGGCGAAGAAGTCCGCGTAGCTGTCGTCATTGTTGATGATGGCGGTGGCGCCTTCCGCGCAGCCGGTGAAGATTTCCGCCTTGGCGCGGGCGATGCCATCCATGCTGCCGAAGCCTTCCAGATGCGCGCCGGTGACATTGGTGACCAGCACCACGTCCGGCTTCACCAGCGATACCGTCCAGGCGATTTCGCCAGGGGCGTTGGCGCCCAGCTCGATCACCGCGCGGCGGTGGCTTTCATTGAGCCCCAGCAGGGTCAACGGCACGCCGATGTCATTGTTCAGGTTGCCCCGAGTGGCCAGGGTGCCCTCGCCCAGCAGAGTGGCGATCATCTCCTTGACGGTGGTCTTGCCGGCGTTGCCGGTCACCGCCACGCGCGGAATCGGGAAACGGGTGGCGTAGCCGGCGGCCAGCCGGCCCAGGGCCTGACGGGTATCGGCCACGCGCACCTGGCTGTCGAACACCTCCTGATCCCGTTCCACCAGGGCGGCCCGGGCGCCGGCATCACGGGCACTGGCGAGGAAATCGTGGCCATCGAAGCGCTCGCCGCGCAGCGCCACGAACAGGCTGCCCTCGCCCAGGGAGCGGGTGTCCGTGCTCACCGAGGTGATGGCGTGATCCACGCCGCGCAGTTCGCCGCCGGTCCAGTCACGAATCTCGGACAAACGCATCATGCCGCACCCCCTTGGCCGGTCCAGGCCGCCAGGGCCTCGCGGGCCAGAAGGCGATCGTCCAGGGGCAACCGCTCACCGTGAATTTCCTGATAATCCTCATGGCCCTTGCCAGCCAACAGCACCACGTCACCGGGACCGGCCGCTGCCACGGCCTGGTTCACCGCCGTCCGGCGGTCCAGCTCCACGATCAGCGCCGCCGCGTTGGTGGCGCCTTCCAGCATGGCGTCGACAATCGCTTGCGGGTTCTCGCCACGGGGGTTGTCGCTGGTCAGGATCACCTGGTCGGCGCCGGCTTCGGCGACGGCGGCCATCAACGGGCGTTTGCCGGTGTCCCGATCGCCGCCGCAGCCGACCACGCAGTGCAGCCGACCGGGGAAATGCTCGCGCACCGCCGCCAACGCTTTTTCCAGACCATCCGGAGTGTGCGCGTAATCGACGATCACGGTGGGTTTGCCTGGCTCCCGCACCGGCTGCATGCGGCCCGGCACCGGGGTAATGGCGTTGAGCGCCGTGATCAGACGCTCCGGTTCCACGCCCAGACCATGCAGCACCCCGGCCACGGCCATCAGGTTGCTGCGGTTGAACGCGCCGAACAGCGGCACCGACACGTTGATCGCTTCACCGCCCACGGTGAGCCGCAGGTCCACGCCCGCTTCATGGGGCTGGCTGGCCACGCAGCGCACCGTGGCGCCGGCCTGGGCGCCAAAAATGATGCAGCGCACGCCGTCGTTTAGCCGGCTGAGCAGCACCGGCGCCGACGGGTCATCGCCATTGATCACCGCCTCGCGCAGATCCGGGCGGGTGAACAAGGCCACCTTGGCCAGCAGGTAACTGTCCATGTCACCGTGGTAATCCAGATGGTCGCGGCTCAGATTGCTGAACACCGCCGCCCATACCGGAGTGTCGCCCAGGCGGTGCTGATCCAGAGCGTGGGAAGAGACCTCCATGGCCACGATATCGGCGCCGGCATCGCACAGCTCGCGCAGGCCGCGCTGCAGGGTGATCGGGTCCGGCGTGGTGTGGCCGGTGGTGATCTCCTCGCCCTTGAGGCCCAGGCCCAGGGTCCCCATCAGGCCGCAGTGATAACCCAGGGCGTCCAGGGCATCGCGCAGGAACCAGGTGATGCTGGTCTTGCCATTGGTGCCGGTGACACCGATCACTTTCAGCTGCCGCCCGGGCTGGCCGTAAAAACGGGCGGCCAGATCGCCTACCTGGCGTCGCAGATCCGGCACCACGATACGCGCCACCGGCTCCTGGCCATGCACCGCGAAGGTGTCACCCTCCTCCACCACGATGGCGGCGCCGGCGCGGATCGCGGCGTCGATGAAGCGGCGGCCATCGACCTGGTGGCCGGGCACCGCCAGGAACAGATCGCCGCGCTCCACGGCGCGGCTGTCGAGACGCAAGGCAGGCACGCTCCGTGCCTGCAGGGCCGCCGGCAGCGGCTGATCGGGAAGCAGGTCGCGCAGCGTGATCATGAGCGCCCCTCCCCGTCCAGATCGCCGGCGATCAGACCGTCGGTCTTGTCCGGCGGCACATGCAGGGTGCGCAGCACGCCACCAACGATGGAGGAAAACACCGGCGCCGCCACCAGGCCACCGTAATAGGCGTCGCCGCGCGGATCATCGATCACCACAACGGCGGCGATACGCGGATTGGACGCCGGGGCAATGCCGGCGAACAGGCCGATGTAACGGTCGTCGGCGTAACCGTGGCTGGTGACCTTGTGCACGGTGCCGGTCTTGCCGGCCACCTGGTAGCCGGGAATGCGCGCGCGCCGGGCGGTGCCTTCCAGGCTGACCACGGTTTCCAGCATGCGCACCAGGGAATCGGCGGTTTCCGGCGCGATCACCTGCTCGCCTTGCGGCGGCGTGTCCACCTTGCGCAGGGACAGCGGCACCTTGCGACCGTGGTTGGCGATGATGGCGTAGGCCTGGGCCAGCTGCAGCGCGGACACGCTCACGCCGTAGCCATAGGACAGCGCGGCCCGTTCCACGTCCCGCCAGCGGGTGCGCAGCGGCAGCATGCCGTTGCTCTCGCCGGGGAAGGAGATGCCGGTGGGCTGGCCGAAACCGAACCGCTCCAGATAACCGGGCAGCACCAGCGGCTCCATGGCCAGGGCCAGTTTGCTGGTGCCCACGTTGGAGCTCTTGGTGAGCACGGTGGTGACATCGATGACGCCGTAATCGCGGTGGTCACGAATGGTCTTGGAACCCACGCGCAGATAGCCCGGATGCGTGTTGATCACCGTGGTCGGGGTCACCAGGTTCTGTTCCATGGCGGCGGCCACGGTGAACGGCTTCATGGTGGACCCGGGCTCGAACAGATCGGTGACCGCCCGGTTGCGCAGGCTGGCGGTATCCAGGTTGCCCCGGTTATTGGGGTTGTAGGCGGGCTGGTTGACCATCGCCAGGATCTCGCCGGTCTTCACGTCCAGCACCACGGCGGAACCGCCCTTGGCCTTGAAGCGGCGGGTGGCGGCGAGCAGTTCCTTATAGGCCTGGTATTGCAGGCGCAGGTCCAGGCTCAGGGTGACGTCCTTGCCCGGCGCCGCCGGCTCGATTACCTCAATGTCCTGAATCACCCGACCGAGCAGGTCACGGACAACCTTCTTACGGCCGGGCTGGCCGGACAAACGATCCTCGAACGCCAGCTCCACGCCTTCCTGGCCGCGCTCGTCGATGTCGGTGAAACCGACCACATGGCTGGTGACCTCACCGGCCGGATAATAACGGCGGTACTCGGTGAGCTTGTGGATGCCGGGCACGCCCTTGTCGAGCACGGTGGCCGCCTGCTCCGGGGCCAGCCCACGAGCCAGGTAGATGAATTCCTTGTTTTGATGGCGCTCGATACGCTTGGCGAAACGGGCCCGGTCGATGATCGGGTTATTGCCCAGCCGGCTCCATTGCTCCGGGTGTTCCAGGGCTTCGCTGGGGTTGGCCCACAGGGTAGTGACCGGGGTGCTGACGGCCAGGGGGCGGCCTTCACGGTCACGGATCACGCCACGATGGGCGGCCACCGGCTCCACACGCAGGTTGCGAATCTGGCCCTGATGAGCGAGAAACTCCTGCTCCACGACCTGCAACTGCACCGCGCGTCCCACCAGAACGGCACCGCATACCGCCCAGAAACCCAGCACGAAGCGCCAGCGCAGGGTCCGGTTGGTTTGCCGTTTGGCCGGTTGTGAGGTTCGACGCGCCCCTTTCATGGCCGTATCAACACTCGCTCGTCGTTTTGCGGTAACTTCATACCCAGCTCCTCGCGAGCCAGGCGCTCCACCCGGGCGTAGCTGCCCCAGGTACTGTGTTCCAGCAGCAGCTGGCCCCAACGGGTTTCCAGTTGTGCCTGTTCTCGCTGCAGTTGCTGGGCGCGGTCGGTGAGCCGGCGCGCCTCGTGCACGCTATAGGCCACGCCCAGGGCGGTCAGCACCACCAGGGCAACCAGCAGCGGCGCCAGCCAGCGCGCGCTCACGCTACTTTCTCCGCCACGCGCAGCACCGCGCTGCGGCTGCGCGCGTTGACGCGCACTTCCGCCTCGCCAGCACGGCGGGCCTTGCCCAGCGGTCGCAGCCGCTCGGGCGGCTCGTCCATCATCGGCAGGCCGCCCCGGCCCTTGGGGGCCAGGCCGGAGTGATCGCGAATGAAACGCTTCACCAGCCGGTCTTCCAGGGAATGGAAGCTGATAATGGCGAGACGCCCGCCGATGGCGAGCGTCTCGAGAGCCTGATCCAACACGTTGCGTAACGCATCCAGCTCACCGTTGATGTGGATGCGTAACGCCTGAAAGCTGCGCGTGGCCGGATGCTTGCCCGGCTCGCCACGCCCTACCACCGACTCGATCAGCTCCGCCAGTTGGGCGGTGCCGCGAATCGGTGTCTGCTCACGCCGCTCCCGGATCACCCGGGCAATGCGGCGTGACTTGCGTTCCTCGCCGTACTGATACAGCACGTCGGCAATTTGCTTTTCCTCGGCGCGGGCCAGCCAGTCGGCCACGCTTTCGCCATGCTCCGGGTCCATGCGCATGTCCAACGGACCGTCACGCAGGAAACTGAAACCACGGCTGGCGTCGTCCAGCTGCGGCGAGGACACGCCCAGGTCCAGCAACAGGCCATCGATGGCGCGCCCCTCGGCCGCCACCAGCTCCGGCAAACAGTCGAAACGGGCCCGGTGAATATGGAAACGCGGGTCCTCGGCGGCCAGGGCCTCGCCGGCGGCCACCGCCTGCGGGTCCCGATCCACGCCCACCAGCCGGGCGGCGGCACCGAGACGGCCCAGCAGCGCGCGACTGTGACCGCCGCGCCCGAAGGTGCCGTCCACGTAAAAGCCATCCGCGCGGGTGGACCACATTTCCAGTACCTCCTCCAGCATCACCGGCTGGTGTTCGTACTGCTTGTTGTCGTTGCTCATACCCGCCGCCCTATGACCCTAGAAGGACAGGGCCTGCACGCTTTCGGGCATGGCTTCCTGATCCAGGCTCTGTTGTTCCAGTTCGTTCCAGGTGTCCTCGGCCCAGATCTCGAAACGGTGCATCAAGCCCACCAGCATGGCGCGCTTCTCCAGGCCAACCACGTCACGCAACTCCGGTGGCACCAGCAGCCGGCCGCTGCCGTCCATTTCCATTTCCGCGGCCTGACCCAGAAACCGCCGCTTAAGAGCGCGGACCTGGGCATGGGCGTCGCTCTGGCTCGCCACCTGGCGGGCGATATCGCGCCACTCCGGGGCGGGATACATCACCAGACAGGCGTCGTAGGGGTGTTGGGTAAGCACAAGGCGACCGCCGCAAGCGCTATTCAGCGACTCACGGTAGCGGGTCGGCACGGTCAGCCGACCCTTGGCATCCAGATTGAGCGCCGTACGCCCGTTGAACACTGGCCTTCCCCTCTCTCGGGTCTGTGCGGGTTCACCCCACTTCGAGCCACCGGATGAATGTTTTTCTCCACTTCATCCCACTTTTCACCACATTGCGACACTCTAGGTCCACCCTATTCGGCAAGTCAAGCACGACGACAATGGCGAATGTAAAAGAAACTCTTTGCAAATCAGTTTGTTAGCTGAGTCACAAAGAGGCTGGGTAAGGTGTGGGGGAGGCTGTTATGTGCGGAATCAGGGCCCTGACGGGCGTTTCCGAGAAAATACTTTAAGTATTAGACTTTTTTATTATAAGGAAGGCTTATTTTTGCTTACCGTGTTCTATTCCGGGTAAGTACTGACTCGCGGGGGAAGCCGGTATTGACGGGGCTCCATCAAATCCGGACCACATTCGAGCTGCTCAAGCCAGTCCAGGAAGCTCGCCACGGTATCGGGGCGGTCAAAGTAACCACCGTGCTGAGGTACGATCATCGCCGGCTTCAGTTCCCGGATCATATGCACCCACAACCGGCAGGCCCGGTTGCCCGCCATATAGCGGCGATGAAAGCCGGCCATGGCGGGCACATGATCGTCGAACTTCTCCACCGCGGCTTCCTCGCCATCCAGGGAGGCACCGATATCGCCGGAAAACAAAATCCGGCTGATCGGATCGAAAAAGCTGAAATTCCCCACCGAATGCAGGAAATGGGCAGGCAGGGCCCACAGCTCGGTGTCCCCGAAGGGCAGCCGGGCGCCTTCGTCGGGTAACGCCAGGATGCGCGACTGCCACTGCTCCCCCACCCGACTGGTGACGAAGGTGGACGCCAGATGAGGCAGGAACCGGGACCACAGCCGGGAAACCGCCACCTTGCAGTTGGAATGCAGCATCCAGCGCGGCAGCGAGGCGATGATATCCGGGTCCTGGTGGGAGGCGAGGATGTAATCCAGACCCTGGAGATTGAGATGCCGGCTCAACTCGATGGTGAGCGGCGTGAAGGTAAGGTCGCCGCCCGGATCAATCAGGGCGCCGTGGGAACCATGACGGATGGCGAACTGATTGGCCTGAATGCCCTCGCCCTTCACCAGATCGGCGTAACGCACCACCCGGTGGTCGTCGCTTTCGAACAGAATATCCGCTTTGGCCATGATTCCCCCGTCTGTCTCCGGCAGGAGCATAGCCAGCGGCGGCGTCAGGTGGACTGATCAAGGTCAAGAGAGTGACCTTTAGACAAGAGACGGGGTAAAAGCCGCGAGCCGGCTCGCGGCGGAATTTGGGTGGACCGGTCGATAAGCCGGGTTCTGTCGTGGGCAGCCATTCATCTGGGACCCGCGTCGCCGCGGGCCTCTAGCGACCTACCCGGATCCAGCGCGGGCCACGCCATGGGATCCCTATTTGGTCTTGCTCCGGGTGGGGTTTACCCTGCCACCGCTGTTGCCAGCGGCGCGGTGCGCTCTTACCGCACCTTTTCACCCTTACCCGTTCGCGAACGAACGGGCGGTCTGTTTTCTGCGGCACTGTCCGTGACCACGCCGTCGCCAGCGCGGCCCCCAGGCGTTACCTGGCACCCTGCCCTGTGGAGCCCGGACTTTCCTCCAGTGACGAAACGCCACCAGCGGCTGCCTGACCGGTCCGGCGTGGATCATAGCAGACAAAACAGGGCAATGCTGCACGCCTGATCGCGACTGAAGTCGCTCCTACGGTGGAGGCGTAGGAGCGACTTCAGTCGCGACGGATACCTCGGCGGCCCTACAGCGTTTCCAGATAAGCGTAGAGCTCTTGGCGCTTGAGGCCGGTGTGGGCGGCCAGAACGCGGGCCGCCCGGGACAACGGCAGTTCATCCAGCAGAGCCCGGGCCAGGGCCCGGTCACGCTCGCCCAGCACCTCGCCGCGGGCCGCCGGCGACAATACCAGCACCAGCTCGCCGCGCTGCTGATCCTTGTCGCCGCGTACCCACTCCAGGATCTCCACCACCGGCGCGCGGCGCACGGTTTCGAAGCGTTTGGTCAGTTCCCGGCAAAGGGTCAGCTCGCGGTCCGCGCCGACCTTGGGGGCCAGCGCCTCCAGCAGCGACAGAACCCGGTGCGGCGCCTCGTAGATCAGGGTGGTGGCGTCGCTGCCCGCGAGCCGCTCCAGGGCCCGCTCCCGGGCCGCGCCCTTGGCGGGCAGAAAGCCTTCGAACAGAAATCGGTCGCTGGGCTGGCCGGCCACCGCCAGGGCCGCCAGCAACGCCGAGGCGCCGGGCACCGGTACCACCGGCACGCCGGCGTCCTGGCAGGCCCGTACCAGACGGAAACCCGGATCGCTCACCAGCGGCGTGCCGGCGTCGCTGATCAACGCGCCGCTGTCGCCCTCGCGCAGACGGTTCACCAGCTCCGGGGTGCGCTGGGCTTCGTTGTGATCGTGGTAACTGATCAGGCGCGTGGCCACGCCCACGTGGTCAAGCAGATTCTGGCTGTGCCGGGTGTCCTCCGCGGCGACCCAGTCCACCTCGCCGAGCACGGTCAACGCGCGCCGGGTGATGTCGTCAAGATTGCCGATCGGCGTGCTGACCACGTAGAGGGAACCGCTCATGCCCGTTGTATCCCGAAGTAGTGTTAAAGAGTTGTCCGGGAGTGAGAAGGACGCCCCGAAACAGCACCCCCGGCGTGGTGCAAGCGGTGCGAACAGGCCCTACAATAGCGGCTTCTTTCCCGCAGTAGCAAAGGGGTTGCCCCAAAGTCATGGAATTCCGACCGGCCCGCCTGGCCGCGATGGCGCTGATCGCGTTGCTCGCCGCCTGCCAAGTACCCACTCCCAAGGACACCTCGGGCCCCCACCGGGGAGCGCCGCTCCGCGAAGCCCCGGCCGAACTGGCGGATGCCAACGCCCAACTGGCGACGCTGGCGGAACCGGTGCGCACCGAGAGAGCGCTGCAATGGGCCCGTTACTATCTGGTCAACCAGCGCGCCGAGGACGCCGCCGATCTGCTCGACCGGGTGGCCGACAGCGCCCAGTCCCAGGACCAGCGTTATCGCTGGCTGTGGCTGCGCGCGCAATGCTGGCTGACGTTGCAGCAACCGGGCCAGGCCCTCGAACTGCTGGACGGTGCCCGGGGCACCATCGACGGGCTCGACGCCCAGCGCCGCGCGCGCCTGGAATTGCTGCACGCCGACGCCCTGGCCCTGGACGGCCGGCTGATGGACAGCGTGAGCGAGCGGGTGGCGGTGGATGCACTGCTCGATCAGGACGACCAGCGCTACAGTCGCAAGCTCACCTGGGAAGCGCTCATGAGCCTGCCCATGGATACCCTGGAAAAGCGTTCCGAGGAAGCGTCCGGGGATTTGCGCGGTTGGCTGGAGCTGGCATTGCTGTACCGCGACCCGCAGGCGGATATCGACAACCAGGTGCAGCGCCTGGATGCCTGGCGTAACCAATGGCCCAACCACCCGGCCGCCCACCAGCTCCCGGGGATGGTGGGCGCGATGCAGAAAGCCGCCCGCCAGCGCCCGCAACGGGTGGCCGTGCTGCTGCCGGAAAGCGGCAATCTGGCGCCGGCGGCGGACGCCATCCGTGATGGCATGATGACCGGCTATTACAGCGCCGAGCAGGCTGGCAACCCGACCCCCGACCTGCGCTTCTACGATGTCAGCAACGCCGATGTGAGCGCCGTGTTCCAGCGCGCCGTGGCCGATGGCGCCCAGCTCGTGGTGGGCCCGCTGGCCAAGGAGCAGGTCGCCGAGCTGGCCGCCCGGGGCGCGCCGCCGGTCACCGTGCTGGCATTGAACTATCTGGACCAGGGCAGCCGTAACGCGCCGCTGTTCCAGTTCGGTCTGGCGCCGGAGGACGAGGCCCGCCAGGTGGCGCGCCAGGCGTGGCGCGAGGGCCACCGGCGGGTGGGCGTGCTGTTTCCGGAAAGCGATTGGGGTCGCCGTATCAGTGGCGCCTTCATGGACGCCTGGCGGGAACGTGGTGGCGAAGTCAGCCTGGAAAGCGCCTTCGGCGATGACAACATGGGCGAAACGGTGAAGAACCTGATGGCGGCGGCCCGAGACCTGCAAGGCGGACCGCGCACCGATCGCTATGGCCGCAAGACCGAGTACCAGCCACGCCTTGGCGAGGACATGAGCTTCCTGTTCCTGGTGGCCAGCCCCAACCAGGGCCGCCAGATCAAGCCGCTGCTGAATTTCCACTACGGGCGCCGGCTACCGGTCTACACCACGTCCTACATTTATGACGGGACGCCGTCGCCGCGCCGCGACCAGGACCTGAACGGCGTGCGCTTCGTGGACATGCCCTGGATTCTCTACCAGGATACCCGCCTGCACCGGCTGGCGGACGAAACCTGGCCGGACGGCCACGGCCGCTATAACCGTTTGTTCGCCATGGGCGTGGACGCCTACCGCCTGCAGGCACGGCTGTCCATGCTGCGCAGCCTGAGCGGCGGCGAGCTGCCCGGGGTCACCGGCAACCTGCACCTGGAAGGCGCGCGCCTGGTACGCGACTCCAACTGGGCGGTGTTCCGCCATGGCGAGCCGGAACCGCTGCCGAGCATCAGCGGCCGCCCGGTCGGGCAGGACTAGCATCGCCGGCGGCACCCGGGACCGGTGCCGCCATCACCACGACAACGAGGAAGGGATGCCTCATGCATTGGCGTAAACAACGCGGCCACCGGGCCGAGCAATGGGCGCTGCGCTGGCTGCGCGGCCAGGGACTGACGCCGGTGGCGGCCAACTACCAGTGCCGCCTGGGGGAAGTGGATCTGATCATGGAGCACGGCGAGACGCTGGTGTTCGTGGAGGTACGCTGGCGGGCCGGGGGCAGCCATGGTGGCGCCCTGGCCTCGGTGGATAGCCGCAAGCAGCGCCGTCTGATCCTGGCGGCCCGTCATTACCTGGGCCACCATCCCCACCAGGCGCGCCGGCCCTGCCGCTTCGATGTGTTGGGCCTGGAACCGGATGATGGCGGCATGGTCCGCTATCATTGGGTACAGAACGCATTTTATGGAGATCGATAATGAGTGTGGACCGCATCAGACAGTTGTTCGCCGAAAGTCTGGAGACCAAGGCCAAGGCCGGCGAGGTACTGCCCGAGGTGATCGCCGCCGCCGGCCAGGTGATGGTTGAGTGTCTGCTCAATGGCGGCAAGATTCTCACCTGCGGCAACGGCGGTTCCGCCGGCGATGCCCAGCATTTTTCCTCCGAGCTGCTCAACCGCTTCGAGATGGAACGCCCGGCCCTGCCCGCCGTGGCGCTGACCACGGATTCCTCCACGCTCACCTCGATCGCCAACGATTACAGCTACAACGAAATCTTCTCCAAGCAGGTGCGCGCCCTGGGTAACACCGGTGACGTACTGTTGGCGATCTCCACCAGCGGCAATTCCGCCAACGTGATCCAGGCGATCCAGGCCGCCCATGACCGAGAAATGAAGGTCGTGGCCATGACCGGCAAGGAGGGGGGCGAGATGGTGAACCTTTACGGCCCCGGCGATATCGAAATCCGGGTACCCGCCAGCTCCACCGCCCGCATTCAGGAGGTGCACCTGCTGGTGATTCACGCCCTGTGCGATTTTATCGACCAACAGTTGTTCGGAGGACCCTGATGCGTGCTCTCGGGTTAATGGCCCTGCTCGCCACCCTGATGCTGTCCGGCTGCGCGAGCCTGACCAAGAACATGTCCCAGGAGCCAGTGGACCGCGACCACGGCTCGCGTACCTTCGGCGCCTTCGTCGAGGACGGCAACATCGAGCGCAAGATCAAGATCAACCTGGCACGCGCCAGCGCCGAACTGGACGAGAGCCATATCGTGGTGGTCAGCTTCAATGGCAATGTGCTGCTGGCCGGGGAAGTGGCCAGCGACGCGCTGCGCGCCCAGGCCGGCAACATCGCCGACCGGGTCCGCCATGTACGCCACGTGCACAATGAGCTGAAGGTGTCCGGCAAGACCTCCACCCTGGCGCGCACCAACGACTCCTGGCTCACCACCAAGGTAAAAAGCCGGCTGCTGGTGAACAGCGACGCCCCGGGCATGCGCACCAAGGTGGTGACGGTGAATGGCGTGGTTTATCTGCTCGGGCTGCTCAGCCACGATGAGGCCAACGCGGTGGTGGAGCAGGTCAAACAGGTGGGCGGCGTACAGAAGATCGTCAAGATCATCGAATACATCGACTGATCGCGGCTCACAACACCCGGTAACGTTCCAGCTCCGCCAAACCATCCACCGGGCCGATGCCCGGCGCGTCGCCAAGATCGGCGACGCCGTTGTCGACCCGGTTCAGGGTCGGGGTCAAGGCGCTGCGCAACGGGTTGGGATTGGCGTCCACCTCCAGGGCGCCCTCGCCGCCCACCGCCGCCAGCAGATGGCCGGAGGCCAGCAGGCCGATGCCACCGCCCAGGTAATGGGGAAAATAACGCAAGCCGGCATCATTGATCGCCTTGCCCAGCGGCAAGCCCTGGCTGATGCCGCCCCACTTCGCGGCATCGGGCTGAATGATCGACAGCGCGCCGCTGTCGATGCCCTCGCGAAACCGTTCTTCGCCCATCAGATTCTCACCGGCCGCCACCGGAATCTCCGTCATCGCCGCCAGGGTTCGCCACTCCGACCAGGGCGAGGTGCACAGCAGCGGCTCCTCGATCCACTTCAAGCCCCGATTCTCCAGCCCCGGCAGTTGCTCCCGGGCCTGTTGCAGGCTCCACCCCTGGTTGACGTCCACCATCAGGTCCGCGTCGGCACCCAGGGTATCGCGCAACGCGGCCAGATTGGCCCGGTCGCGCTCGGCCCCGAAACCGATTTTCAGCTTGAAGCGGGTATAGCCGGCGGTCGCCACCCGCGCCGCCAAACGCTCCGGCTCGGTGGGGTTCAAACCACTGGCGTACACGGCGATGCGACCGGAGGCGCCGCCCAGATAGCGCCACAGGGGCTCGCCCCGACGGCGGGCGCACAGATCCCACAACGCCAGATCGATACCCGCCAGGCACTGGGCGAACGGCCCGGGTTCCGCGGATTGCAGCGCCAGGACCCGGGTGGCGGCGCCCAGGGCGGCGAAGGCCCGCGCCGGCGAAGCGTATTCCGTGCCGGCCATCAGCGGCTGGAACACACTGCTCACCAGCCGCGCCCGGTGCTCAGCGCCGACCATCGGAAAGTTGCACCAGATCTCGCCCCAACCCCGGTGGCCATCCTGATCGGTCACCCTGACCACCACCATGGGCCGGTCCATCATGGTCCCAAAGGAGGTTTGCACCGGCGTTTCCAGGGGACAACGGTAGACAAAGGCCTCGATATCGCGGATGGCGACCGGTTGGTTCATGCTTTCAGATCCATTTCCAAGTGTATGTAATCGCCGCGGTACACCGCCTCGGCGACGTAGATAATGGTGTTGTCAGGGTCCACCAACACCCGCCGCACATTGGCGATCGGATCGCCCAGCGGCATGTCCAGCAAGCGCGACACTTCCAGATCCGCCTTGGAGATGGTGATGCTCTGCTTGGCCTGGGCCACGGTAAGGTCCAGGGACATCAGTACCGGCAGGATGATCTCATCACGAAAACGCTGCTCCGCCTTTTCGAATACGCCCTGCTCCAGGTAGATGGAAATCACGCAGTATTTGACGCCCTTGCGGGCGTGCACCCGACGCAAATGGTGGTAGGCCGCCGCCGGCACGCCATCGCTCTCGGTCAGGCTCGGCGGCGTGCTGGAATCGGAAATATTGGTGACCACTGGCTCATCGCCCCGGTAGGCCTCCACCAAGGCATCCAGGGTGGTTTCCACCTTCACCGGATGCCGCTCGCCGGCGCTCTTGAGAACCAGGGTGCCGACTCCACGCTGCACCTTGAGCAGGCCGGAGCGGGCCAGCAACTGCAGCGCCTGGCGCACCGTGATGCGGGACACCGAGAATTCCTTCATCAGCGTCTCGATGGGCGGCAGCATGCTGCCTTCCTGCCACACTCCCCGGTCGATCCGATAGCGGATGATGTCCGCCAGTTGCACATAGAGCGGTATCGGACTGGCGTCGAACACCCCTTTTTCATCGTTTTGATCAGCCATCAAATCCTTTCCCGGTAACCGCCTCGGGGCGGATGCGTGAACGCCGGACCCGTACCGGCAACCCGCCACCGGGTGCCCGTCGAGGCCCGTTCCCGCCACTGCCTGAACGGGGCAACGGCGCCCTTATGGTAATGATCCTCACCGCTTTTTGAATGCCGTCACCGCGCGATGCCGGGGGCACGTGTTCGCCGGGAAACGCTTGACAGGGACCCTAGCATGTGGAAACGTCCGCATCAACTGATGTCATAACATTATGACTTCATGACTTTAGATCAAACAATAACACCGAGGAGTAAACGGTGTCCGACAACCAATACGACTACATCGTGGTAGGCGCCGGTTCGGCCGGGTGCATCGTCGCCAACCGGCTTTCCGCCGACGGCCGTAACCGGGTTCTGCTGCTGGAGGCCGGCGGCTGGGACCGTAACTTCTGGCTGCATTTCCCAGTGGGTTACTACCGCTCCATCTACGACACCCGGGTGGCCCGCCTTTTCGACACCCGGCCTTCCGAGGGCAGCGGCGGACGCAACATCGTCTGGCCCCGAGGCAAGGTGATCGGGGGCTCCAGTTCCATCAACGGCCTGATCTTCATTCGCGGCCAACGCGAGGATTACGATGGCTGGGCGGAACAAGGCGCCACCGGCTGGTCCTATGACGAGGTACTGCCCTACTTCCGCAAACTGGAGTGCTACACCGGCCAGGGTGACGCCTCGCGCGGCGCCGACGGGGAAATGCAGGTCTCCGACATGCGCACCGACAACCCGGCCTGCCGCGCCTGGCTGCAGGCCGCCGAGGCCTGGGGCCTGCCCTACAACCCGGACATGAACAGCAGTGACACCCGTGGCGTGGGCCCCTATCAACTCAGCCTCAAGGGCCGTTGGCGCTGCAGTTCCGCCAAAGCCTTCCTGACCCCGGTGAAGGACCGCGCCAACCTGACCATCGTCACCGAAGCACCGGCCAACCGGGTGCTCTTCGAGGGCAAGCGCGCGGTGGGGGTGGAATGGCGTCAGGGCGGTACAAACCATCAGGCCCGGGCGGCCCGGGAAGTCATCCTGTGCGCCGGTGCCCTGCAGACTCCTCAGTTGCTGCAGCTTTCCGGCGTGGGTCCCGGCGAGTTGCTGCGCGAGCATGGCATCGAGCCGGTCCATGAGTCTCCGGAGGTGGGCGCCAACCTGCAGGATCACTATCAGGTGCGCATCATCTACCGGCTGAAGAAAAAACTGTCGCTCAACAGCGACATTCGCAACCCCTTCAAACTGGCGAGCATGGGCCTGGAATGGCTGCTGCGCGCCTCCGGCACCCTTACCGTGGGCGCCGGCCAGGTCGGCGGCAGTGCCCGCACCCGCCATGCCGAGAGCGACCGCCCGGACGTGCAGTTCAATGTCATGCCCCTCTCCGTGGACAAACCCGGCACGCCTCTGCACGACTATCCCGGCTTCACCGCCTCGGTGTGGCAATGCCATCCCCGCTCTCGAGGCACGGTGCGCATCGCTTCCACCGATCCGGCGGCGGCGCCGGACATCGCCCCCAATTATTTCGCCGACCCGTTCGACCGCAAGGTCATCGTGGAAGGCGTGAAGATCCTTCGCGAGATCGCCGCTCAAGCGCCGTTCCGGGACCTCTGGGATCTGGAAATGGAACCCGGTGCCGGCGTGGTGAACGACGACGATCTGTGGGACGCGGTACGCCACAAAGGCGGCACCGTCTTCCATTGCGTTGGCACCTGTCGCATGGGCAGCGACGACCGGGCCGTGGTGGACCCGCAATTGCGGGTGCGCGGCGTACAGGGCCTGCGCGTGGTCGACGCCTCGGTAATGCCCGTGGTGACCTCCGCCAACACCAACGCGCCCTCGCTGATGATCGGTGAAAAAGGCGCGGCTCTGATCCTCGATAACCCTCCTCTTCGGGAGCACGCACAATGAAATTCGATTACCGCAATCACAACGGTGGCGGCAACGTCTTCGAAACCCGCAATCCGGCGCGGCCCGACGAAATCGTCGGGGCCTACGCCGAGGTCGGCGACAGCGCCGGCGTGGAGGCGGTGCTGGCCGCCGCCGCTCAGGCCCAGGCGCAATGGTCGGAGGTGCCACCGGTGGCGCGCGGCGACCGGCTCACCGCTTTTCTGGACGACGTGATCGCCAACGTGGAACGCATCGCCGAAGCGATCACCCTGGAACAGGGCAAGCCCCTGGCCGAAGCCCGCAACGAAACCCTGAAGGGCTGCGCGGAAGGCAAGTTCATGGCCGGCGAGGCCGCTCGCCAGCAACTGCAGACCAGCGCCGCCGCCCGGCCCCGGGTGCGCAACCTGATCCTGCGCCGCCCCCGTGGCACCCTGCTGGCGATCTGCCCCTGGAACTTCCCGGCGATGACGCCGCTGCGCAAGCTGTGCCCGGCGATCGCCTTCGGCAATGCCCTGGTAATCAAGCCGTCCCAGTTCACGCCGGCGACGGCGTTCATTCTGGCGGAGATCGCCGAACGCCATTTCCCCGCCGGCCTGGTGCAGGTCATGCCCTGCGGCGGCGCCTTCGCCAGCGAACTCACCGCTGCCGGCCACTTCGACGGCGTCAGCTTCACCGGCTCCGTGGCGGTGGGCCGCAAGGTCGGCCAGGCCGCCGCCACCGGCCTGGTGCCCGCCCAGTTGGAGCTGGGTGGCAAGAACGGCGTGATCATCAACGACAGCGCCGACCTGGATAGCTGCCTGGACCAGGTGTTCGGCGCCGCCTTCCAGACCGGCGGCCAGCGCTGCACCAGCCTGAGCCGGGTGATCGTGCATCACGATCTTCATGGCGCGGTGGTCGAAGGGCTGGCGGCACGAGCCCGTGCCCTGACCCTGGGCGACGGCCTGGCACCGACCACCACTCTGGGACCGCTGTGCAACGCGGCCCACTTCGACAGCGTGCGCGCCGCCACCGCCCGGGCCGTCGACGAAGGCGCCACCCTGGTCACCGGCGGCGAGAGCGCCACCGTGGCCGGCTGCGAGGGCGGCTATTTCTATCAGCCCACGCTGTTGGATAACGCCGGCGCATCCACCACCGCCAGCCGCGAAGAGATCTTCGGGCCCGTGCTGTCCGTGCTGGCCTATGACAGCGCCGACCAGGCGCTGTCGATACTGAACGACACCGAATACGGGTTAACATCGAGCCTGTTCTCCGACTCCCACGCCCTGATCCAGCGCTTTCTGGACGAAAGCCGCAACGGGATGCTGCATGTGAACAATGGCACGGTGCCCGACGTGAACATGCCGTTCGGCGGCATGAAGCACTCCGGTCTGGGCGCCTACTCGGTGGGCGCGTCCGCATCGGCGTTCTACACCATCGAGCAAGCCGCCTATCTGGCCTGGTGACGCTCGCCCCAACGCGAGGAAAAAGCGCGCTCGTCGGCGATGACGATCGCGCTTCACAGCCATAACAACAGGGTCATAATCATGAAAAGAATCGCCAAACTGACGGTGCTGGCCGTCCTGATCATCGCCACCGGAGCGCGCGCGGCCACGCCCAACCCCTTCGACTGGCAGTCGGTGCCCAAGAAGGACGACCAGATTACCATGCGCCTGGCCCACTCCCTGAACATGGAGTGGAGTTCCCAGACCGTGGCGTTGAAGCGCTTCGCCGAGCTGGTCGCCATCTACACCGACAACCGCATCCGCCCGGTGATCTTCCCCGGATCGCAACTGGGCAGTGAAAAGGAAATGCTGCAGCAGGCCCGCCAAGGCGTGATCCAGGTCACCATCCCGGCCACCAACAACATGGCCCAGGTCGCGCCCAGCCTGAACGTTCTGCTGTTGCCCTACCTGACGCAAAGCACCGAAGAGTCCAATTACCTGCTCGATCACATCACGCCGATCCTGCAACCCCGCGTCATCGAGGAGGCCGGAGTGCGCATCATCGGCTGGGAAAATACCGGCTGGCGGCATTTCTTTTACAACGCGCCCGAGCCGATTCAAAAGCCCGCGGATCTGGCGCCGCTGAAAATGCGCGTGCCGCCCAACGCCATCATGCTCGGCACCTACAAATCCTGGGATGCCTCGCCGGCGCCGATTGCCTGGAACGAGCTCTACAGTGCCTTGCAGCAAGGCGTGGTGGAAGGCGGCGACAGCCCGGTGAGCGACATCATCGGCATGAAATTCGACGAAGTGATCGGCCGCATCAGCCGCCTGCACTACACCATTCTCACCCACCCCATCGTGGTCTCCGAGCGCTGGTTCCAGGATCTGGATCCGGACCTGCGCGAGGCGGTGCTGCGCGCCGGCCGGGAAACCACCGAATACGTGCGCTGGTGGCAGCCGCTGGATGAGGCCCGTTGGTGGAAACAGGCCGAGGAAGCCGGCGTGCGGATCAGCGACATCGAGGATGAGACCCCGTGGCTCAAGGAAGCCCGCGCTGCCTGGCCGAACTATTACCCATTGATCGGCAAGGACGGCGAGGCCCTCACCGAGAAGGCCATGAGCATCCTCGAAGACTACAAAGCGACTCAACAATAAAACAAGCGCTGCCCGGCGGGCCTGCGGACCCGCCGGCGGGAGACTTTTATGTATCGCATACTCAGAAAAACACAACTGACGCTCTGTCACCTGCTGTTGTCCGGCATGGTGCTGGCGTTGTTGCTTCAAATCGTCGGCCGCAGCTTCAACGCCGGCATGGAGTGGACCGAGGAAATGTCGCGGTTCGCCTTCATCTCCTTCGTGTTCATCAGTGGCAGCTATTCCTCGCTGATGAAGGCGGACCTGCGAATCGGCGTGTTCGCGGACTGGCTGGGCCGGCGCGTCGGCCGGCGGGTGGTGGAAGGGGTGGTGACCGCCCTGCTGTTGCTGTTCGATCTGCTGATGGTGGTGTACTGCGTGCGCAACGTCATCGACGGCATCAAATACCCCAGCGTATCGCCGGTACTCGGCTTCAATACCAATTACCTGTTCGTGGTGCTGGTGCTTGCCTTCATCCTTTCGGCACTGGGGCGGCTGTTCGCTCATAACGGCGACGGGCACGGTACGGAGGGCCTGGCATGACCGACGTACAACTGGCTCTGATCATCCTGCTTCCGGTTCTGCTGCTGCTCGGGGTGCCGATCTACGCGGCTCTGGGCCTGACCGGGTTCGCCGCCACCTGGTTGCTGGGCGCGGACCTGGTGTTCGCCGCGCAAAGCATCTTCAACGGCGTCGACAATTTCGCCCTGCTGGCGATTCCCGCCTTCATCCTGGCCGGCAACATCATGGAAAAAGGCGGCCTGACGCACGACATCATCCGCATTTTCCGGCGTATGTTTGGCCATGTACCCGGGAGCCTGGGGATCGTGACGATCCTTTCGTGCATGTTCTTCGCCGCCATCTCCGGTTCCGGCCCGGGCACCGTGGCGGCGATCGGTTCGATCATGATCCCGTCCATGGTTCGCTACGGCTACCCGGCGCCTTACGCGGCCTCGGTGACCGCCACCGGCGGCACCCTCGGGATTTTGATCCCACCCAGCAATCCGATGATCATCTACGCCATCATCGCCAACGTTTCCATCGCCGATGTATTCGCCGCCGGCCTGCTGCCAGGTCTGTTGATGGGTACCGTGCTGGTGGGCACCGCCTACATCATGGCCAAGCGCTCCGGTGCCGTGGTGGCCCCGGTTCACGATAGCGAGGACGAGCAGGAAAGCGTGGCGTCATTGGTCTGGCAGGCTAAATACGCCCTGTTCCTGCCAGTGCTGATCCTGGGCGGCATCTACTCCGGCCTGTTCACGCCGGTGGAGGCCTCCGTGGTGGCGGTGTTCTACGCCCTGGTGGTGGCACGCTTCGTATACCGGCGCCTGGACCGCGTGGCCTTGCATGAGGCGTTCGAACAGACCCACCGGATTTCCGGCGCCCTGATGGTCGTGGTGGCCTGTTCCGCCCTGCTCGCCAAGGTGATCACCCTGGAAACCATCCCCCAGCAGATTTCCGCGGGTTTGTCCGGGGTATCCACCGATCCGCTGGTGATTCTGCTGTGGATCAACGTCTTCCTGATCCTGGTGGGCACCTTCATGGAGACCATGTCGGCGATCATCATTCTGGCACCGATCCTGGTACCGCTGGTCACCGCCTTCGGCATCAACCCGGTGCACTTCGGGATCATTCTGGTAACCAATATCCAGATCGCCTTCCTGACGCCGCCACTGGGGGTGAACCTGTTCGTGTCCAGTCAGATATCCGGGGTACCGGTGGAACGCATCATCCGCAGCATCTGGCCATTCCTGCTGGCCTTGCTGGGCGTGCTGGCGCTGGTCACCCTGTTCCCGCAGATCAGTCTGTTCCTGCCGGATCTGCTCAAGTCCCTGCGCTGATACCCACGCTGATATAGGAACGCCGCCCCGACCGGGGCGGCGGCTTTTTACTTGACGACCTTGAGGTGACTGCCGCGGGAGGGCTTGTCGTCGCTGTCCGGCTCCGGGGGGCTCGGTGGCTCCGGTGGCGGTTCGGTGGGCTCGAAGGCCATACCCTGGCCGTTCTCGCGGGCGAACACCGCCATCACCGCCTCCACCGGCACGTAAACCGTGCGCGGCACGCCGCCGAAACGGGCGGAGAAGGTAATCGCATCATTGCCCGCTTCGAAGGCGGTCACCGCCCGAGGCGCGATGTTGAGCACGATCTGGCCATCCTGGACGAACTCCTGCGGCACCTCGGTGCCCGGGTAGTGAGCGTCCACGGCCAGGTGCGTGGTCAGACCGTTGTCGCAGATCCATTCGTGCATCGCCCGTATCAGATACGGGCGATTGGGGGTCATCTCTTCACTCATAGGGCTTACAGACGCTGGCGCAGTTCACGCTCGGCATCGGACAGGCTGGCCTGGAAGGCGTCACGGTCGAACAGGCGCTCGGCGTAATCAAGCAGCGGCTTGGCCTGCTTGGCCGGCAGATCCACGCCCATGGCCGGCAGCCGCCACAGGATCGGGCCCACCACGCAGTCCACCAGGGTGAATTCCTCGCTCATGAAGTACGGCAGCTCGCTGAAGATCGGCGCGGTGGCGATCAGGCCCTCACGCAGCTCCTTGCGGCGCTTGTTGAGGCTCGCCTCCTTCTCGGTACCGGCCAGCAGAGCATCCACGTTGTGGCACCAGTCACGCTCCACGCGGTGAATCAGCAGCCGGCTCTGAGCCCGCGCCACCGGATATACCGGCAGCAGCGGCGGATGCGGGAAGCGCTCATCCAGGTACTCCATGATCACCGTGGACTGGTACAGGGTAAGCTCCCGGTCCACCAGGGTGGGCACCTCGTTGTAGGGGTTCAGAGAAGCCAGATCCTCCGGCTTGTCCCCGTTGTCCACGTCGACGATATCCACGGTCACGCCTTTTTCCGCCAGAACGATGCGCACCCGATGGCAGTAATGATCGTTCGGGGAAGAAAAGAATGTCATCGAGGAACGTTTGGTCACCACACCCATGGTCGAGTCATCTCCACGTATATCGCTATAACACAAACAGGGTAGCCGCTCGCGCGGTTACCCTGTTGCTCGCCGGAAAGGGTTCTGAGCGGGTCAACCCGCTCAGTGAACGTCTTTCCAGTATTCCTTTTTCAGCAGGTACGCCGGTACGAACAGGATAGCCAGGAACACCAGTACGTACACGCCGATCCGTTCACGGGTGGGAGCGATGGGCTCCGCCGCGTAGGTGAGGAAGTTGGTGATATCGCCCATATTGGACTCAAACTCTTCCTCACTCAGGGTTTCCTGCATTCCGGCCATCACGTGGGGCATGCCCACGCTGGGGAATACATGGTTATTGTACCCGTAGGGACGGGACTCGTCCTCGTAGAACCCGGTCAGATAGGAGTAAATCCAGTCCGGAGAACGATGCCGGGCGGCCAGGGTCAGGTCCGGCGGCGGGTTGCCGAACCAGTCCTTGCCGTTCTCCGCGGTCATGCCGTTCTTCATCGGGTCGCCGATTTTCTCGGACGTGAAGTTCAGGTACTTCAGCGTCAGCTCGTCGGAGATACCCAGGTCCTCGCCCATGCGGCCGTAGCGCAGGTACTCCAGACTGTGACACCCCATACAGTAATTGACGAACAGCTTGGCGCCGTTTTGCAGGCTCACCTTGTCCTGCAGGTTGACCGGCGCTTTTTCCAGCTCCGCGTCATGGCCGCCGGCCGCGCTGGCGAACGCGGGCAGGCAACTGAAAAGCAATGCAACAGCCAGCTTCTTCATCAGTGACCCCCCGTTACACGTTCAGGAACCGGTTTGGACTTCTCGAATCGGTGCGCCAGCGGCAGCCCGATAAAGAAGAACAGGAAGTAGTACACGGTGCCGATCTGCGCCAGCGTCTTGGCGGTGCCGGTGGCCGGCTGGGTACCCAGATAGCCAAGCATCAGGAAGTCGGCGGCGAACACGAACAGCAGCAGCTTGCTCAGCCAGCCCTTGTAGCGAATCGACTTCACCGGATGACGGTCCAGCCAGGGCAGCAGGAACAGCACCACGATGCCACCGCCCATGGCGATCAGGCCCCAGGTCTTGGAGGACATGCCGAGCCATTCGATGGTGGTGGCCCGCAGCATGGCGTAGTAAGGCCCGTAGTACCACACCGGCGCGATGTGATCCGGGGTCTTGAGCGGGTTCGCCGCCACGAAGTTGGGCTTCTCGATCAGGTAGCCACCGCCGGTGGGGAAGAAGAAGATCACCACCGCGAAGATCATCAGGAAGATGATCACGCCGGGCAGGTCCTTGACGGTGTAGTACGGGTGGAACGGGATGCCGTCCTTCGGAATGCCGTTCTCGTCCTTGTTCTGCTTGATTTCGACGCCGTCCGGGTTGTTGGAACCCACTTCGTGCAGCGCCAGGATGTGCAGGAATACCAGAGCCACCAGCACCAGCGGAATGGCCACCACGTGCAGGGCAAAGAACTTGTTCACCGTGGCGGTGGACAGCAGGTAGTCGCCGCGTACCCAGGTGGTCAGGGCCTCGCCGATATCCTTGGCGTCATCGGGGCCGATGAACGGCAGGATGTCGAATGGAATGGCACCGGCCAGGGAGATGATCACCTGGGCGCCCCAGTAGGACATGTTGCCCCACGGCAGCACATAGCCCAGGAAGCCTTCCGCCATCAGGGCCACGTAGATCAGCATGCCGAAGATCCACACCAGCTCCCGGGGCGGCTTGTAGGAGCCGTACATCAGGCCACGGAACATGTGGATATAGACCACCGCGAAGAAGGCGGACGCGCCCACCGCGTGCATGTAGCGGATCAACCAGCCCCACTGCACGTCACGCATGATGTATTCGACGGATTCAAACCCCTGACTCGGGGAATAGAACATGGTCAGCCAGATGCCGGTGAGCAGCTGGTTGACCAGTACCACCATGGAGAGAACCCCGAAGTAGTACCAGAAATTGAAGTTCTTCGGAGCGTAGTACTCCGACATGTGTTTTTTATACGCGTTGACGACGGGGAGACGGGCATCCACCCAATCGATCAAACCGTTCACCACTCGCATCATGCCTTGGTCTCCCCTTCTTCGGAACCGACGATGATCACGGCATCACTGACGTAGGAGTGAGGCGGCACCACCAGGTTGGTCGGGGCCGGCACGCCTTCGTAAACGCGGCCCGCCAGGTCGAACTTGGAACCGTGGCAGGGGCAGAAGAAGCCGCCGTACTTGAGCTCGACGGTGGGCTCTTCTTCGAACAGAGGAGAACACCCCAGGTGGGTACAGATACCGATCAGCACCAGATATTCTTTTTTGATTGAACGCCACTCATTGGCCGCGTACGGCGGCTGCTGCTTATCCTTGGACTCAGGGTCCTTGAGCTGGTCGTTCAGTTTATCCAGATTGGCGACCATGTCGTCGGTCCGGCGCACCACCCAGACCGGCTGACCACGCCATTCGGCCACCACGCGCTGCCCCATCTCGAGTTTGCTGACGTCCACCTCCACGGGGGCACCGGCATTCTCGGCCTTAGCGCTGGGTTGCCAGGATTTGACAAAAGGAACCGCCGCGCCGATGGCACCCGCGACACCGACCGTCGAGGTCAGGCCGATCAAAAAGGTGCGGCGGCTGGTATTTACGCCGTCATTGCTCATTGAATTATTCTCCCCTTGGATCCCACGGTCGGGGGGTGATCCGAGACTCGCGGTCGGTGCTCATGCTCCGGGCGGAGCAAGGCGGCGCAAATGGTAATGAAAAAGACCACATCTGACAACCGGTTATTCCCCGGCGAGGGCTCCCTAAACCCCTGATTTATGCATAAAAAAAGCCCAGCATAGCCGGGCTTTTTCGAGGTTCGGACAGCGCCGGGCGCCGTCTTACCGCTTGGAGTACTGCGGACGCTTACGTGCTTTGTGCAGACCGATCTTCTTACGTTCCACGCTACGGGCGTCGCGGGTCACGTAGCCGGCCCGGCGCAGGGCGCCGCGCAGCTCGCCGTCGTATTCCATCAGGGCACGGGTGATACCGTGGCGGATGGCACCGGCCTGGCCGTTGTTGCCGCCGCCACTGACGGTCACATAGACGTCGAAGCGCTCGGTGGCGTCCACCAGTTCCAGAGGCTGGCGCACCACCATGCGGTTGGTCTGACGACCGAAGAACACGTCCAGCGGACGACCGTTAACGGTGATGTTGCCGCTGCCCGGGCGAAGAAATACGCGGGCGGTAGCCGTCTTGCGGCGACCGGTTCCGTAATCGGCGTTTGCAGTTGCCATCGACTGACCCCTTAGAGTTCGAGCTGCTGCGGCTGCTGAGCGGTATGCGGATGCTCGGCGCCGGCGTAGACTTTGAGTTTGCGCAACATGTCGCGACCCAGCGGGTTGCGCGGCATCATGCCCTTCACGGCTTTCTCGATCACCATCTGCGGCTTTTCGCTGATCAGGGTCTCGAAATTGGCTTCCTTCAGGCCACCCGGGTAACCGGTGTGGCGGTAGTACATCTTGTTGGAAGCTTTCTTGCCGGTCACCGCCACTTTTTCGGCGTTGATCACCACGATGTAATCGCCGGTATCGACGTGCGGGGTGTATTCCGGCTTATGCTTGCCGCGCAGACGGCTGGCGACTTCCGCGGCCAGCCGGCCCAGCGTTTTGCCGGAGGCGTCCACCACATACCAGTCGCGCTTTACGCTTTCCGGTTTCGCGCTGTAGGTCTTCATGGGAGTCTTCCCTAAAATTTGTGCCCTGAATTCAATACGTTACGGGTTCAATCAACCCTCCGGCGAGAGCCCGCCGGGCAAGAGGGTGCGAATTGTACTGAACCGCCCGACCGAAGACAAGCAGGAAAATGCCCCGATGATCGCGGTCGCGGCCGCCCCCACGAACGCGATTCCCGCCATGCCTCGCCGCTGCCCCGCGCCTGACGGTATAGTCGGTCTTTTCCATACACCGTCAGGAGGGAGAGCATGGAGTACCGTCCGCTGGGCCGCACCGATCTCAAAGTCAGCAGCATCTGCCTGGGCACCATGACCTGGGGCAACCAGAACAGCGCCGAGGAAGGCTTCGCGCAGATGGAACTGGCTCTGGACCAAGGCGTCAACTTCTTCGACACCGCCGAAATGTACGCGGTGCCGGCCAGCCCGGAAACCTCGTTTCGCACCGAGGAGATCATCGGCGAGTGGTTCGCCCGCACCGGCAACCGGGACAAGGTGGTGCTGGCCACCAAGGCCGCCGGCCCGGGCGACTACGTCAAGCATATCCGCGGCGGCCCGCGCCTCACCGCCGAAAGCCTGGCAGGCGCCGTGGAAGGCAGCCTCAAGCGCCTGCGCACCGATGTCATCGACCTCTACCAGCTGCACTGGCCGGAACGCACCACCAATTTCTTCGGTCGCCTCAACTACAAGCACCGCGAGGACGCGGAAGCGGTCTCCATCGCGGAAACCGTGGCCGGGCTCAAGAAACTGGTGGACGCCGGCAAGATCCGCCATTGGGGCCTGTCCAACGAAACCCCCTGGGGCACCATGACGTTCATCCACGAGGCTGAGAAAATCGGCCTGGAACGCCCGGTGTCGATCCAGAACCCCTACTCCCTGCTCAACCGCAGCTTCGAGGTGGGCCTGGCCGAGGTGGCGCACCGCGAGGACGTGGGTCTGCTGGCCTATTCGCCGCTGGCGTTCGGCATGCTCACCGGCAAATACCGCCACGGCCAGCAACCGGCCAACGCCCGCCTGACCCTGTTCAAGCATTTCGCCCGCTACAGCAACGAACAGGCCGCCGCCGCCACCGAAGCCTACTGCCAGCTCGCCGAGGAGCGCGGCATGAGCCCGACCCAGCTGGCCCTGCAGTTCGTCACCACCCGGCCGTTCGTGACCAGCAACATCATCGGCGCCACCAACCTGAATCAGCTTCGCGAAAACCTGGACAGCGTGAACCTGCCCTGGGACAAGGAACTGGAAAAAGAACTGGAAGCCATCCACACCCGCTTCCCGATCCCGGCGCCCTGACCCGCCAATACCGTAGGAACGACGTGTAGGAGCGACATGTAGGAGCGACTTTAGTCGCGATCGAGCTTCCATCGCGACTAAAGTTGCTCTTACCCACTCACGCCTGCCTTGACGGTCCCGCCAAACCGGAGCAATGTGCACACTGTGTACTTTCAAGGAGCGAGACCATGCCCAGCCCCCAACCCAGCCGTATACGCATCGGCCGGCGCTACCGCGCCAACCGCTTGAACGGTCCCTACGACGCCCTGGTAATCGGCTCCGGCATCGGCGGCCTGGCCAGCGCCGCCTGCCTCAGCAAGATGGGCTGGAAGGTGGCGGTGTTCGAACAGCACTACACCGCCGGTGGCTTCACCCACAGCTATGAACGCAACGGCTACGAATGGGACGTGGGGGTGCACTACATTGGCGACATGGGCCGCCCGGACACCCTGGGCCGGCGCTTGTTCGACCACATCACCGATGGCCAGCTGCAATGGGCGCCCATGGACGAATGCTACGACCGCATTTACCTGGGCGACCGGCACTACGACCTGAAGGCCGGCCCCCAGGCATTCCGCGCCGAACTGCAGCGGGCTTTCCCGGGCGAACACGACACCATCGACACCTACCTGACGCTCATCAAAAAAGCCGCCGGCGCGGTGCAGCCGCTGACGCTGGCGCGCATGCTGCCCCGGGCGGTGGCCGGCATCGCCCGCAAGGGCCTTGATCTCGGCGCCCTGGGTCGCTTCAACCGCCCCACCCGCGCGGTGCTGGAGGAACTCACCGACAACCAGGAACTGATCGCCGTGCTCACCGGCCAATGGGGCGACAACGGTCTGCCACCATCCCGGTCCAGCTTCCTGATCCATTCACTGATCGCGCGCCACTATCTGCACGGCGGCTATTACCCGGTGGGCGGCGCCGCCCAGATCGCACGCACCGTCCTGCCGGTGATCCAGGCCGCCGGCGGCGAGGTGTTCACCTACGCCGACGTCACCGACATCCTGGTGGAAAACGGCCGCGCCACCGGTGTGCGCCTGGCCGACGGTCACGAGGAACGGGCCCCCTGCGTGATCAGTGACGCCGGCGTGTTCAACACCTTCACCGAGTTGCTGCCCGAACACGCCCCGCACCATGACGACTACCGACAACAACTGGGGCAGGTGCGGCGCTCCATGGCCAGCGCCTGTCTGTATATCGGCCTCGACGACACCGCCGAGAACCTGGGCCTGCCCAAGACCAACTACTGGATCTACCCGGACAACGACTACGAAAACCAGCTCGACCGGGCCCTGGCGGACCCGGACCACCACGACATTCCGCTCACCTACATCTCTTTCCCCAGCGCCAAGGACCCGGATTTCAGCCGCCGCTATCCGGGCCGGGCCACGGTGGAAATCGTCGCCGCGGCCCCCTATGAGTGGTACCAGCGCTGGGACGGCACCACCTGGGGCCAGCGCGGCGAGGACTACGAAGCGGTCAAGGAAGCCTTCGCCCAGCGACTGTTGGAGAAGCTGTTCGAGAAGCATCCGAATCTGCGCGCGCACCTGGACTACCATGAGTTGTCCACGCCGCTCTCCACCGCCTGGTTCTGCCGCTATCCCAGCGGCGAGATCTACGGCCTGGACCATGATCCCAACCGCTTCCAGCAAGACTGGCTGCGCCCGAAGACGCGCATCCCTGGCCTCTACCTGACCGGCCAGGACGTGCTCACCTGCGGCGTGGTGGGCGCTCTGGTGGCCGGCCTGGCCACCACCCTGGCGGTCACCGGCCGCAAGGGGCTGCCGCTGGCACGACGCATGTTCGTGGGTTGAGGGAGGTGGAAGGCACGCGCTTCTGGCTGGCATTGATCGCGCTGGCGCCGCTGCTGTTGACGCAGGCGCGCCGCGCGCGCCGTGATACCCCGCGCCTGCCGGAGGCCGGCGGGCCCGATCATGGCCAGGCCGGGGACGGTCCGGCGGCCGCCCGCCTGCTGGTGGTGGGCGAGTCCACCGCCGCCGGCGTCGGCGTGCGCGAGCACCGGCAGGGCCTGGGGGCTCAACTGGCCCGGGCCCTGCACCATCGCTCCGGGCAACCGGTGGCCTGGCGAGTGAACGGCGTGAACGGCATCCGCGCCGGCGCTCTGGCCGACCGGTTGGCGGCGGCACCCGCGGCGGACGCCGATCTGGCGGTAATCAGCCTGGGGGTCAACGACACCACCGGCCTGACTCGCCCGGGGCGCTACCAGGCGGACCTTCTGGCTCTGATCAAGGTTCTGCGCCGGAATCAGCCCACCTTGCCGGTGGCGTTGCTGTCGGTGCCGCCCATGCAACACTTCACCGCCCTGCCCTCGCCCCTACGCCAGGTGCTGGGCCTGCGCGCGGCGCGGCTGGACCGGGCACAGCGCACCCTGGCGGCACGCCTGGACGGCGTCCATCACCTCGCATACCCGGTCATCGCCGACCCGGCCTGCCTGGCCGAGGACGGCTACCACCCTGCCGAAAGGGGCTATGCGTACATCGCCGACCAGGTAGCGGACACCCTGGCGACCCTGCTCACGCCGTGCCACTGACGGGGATGCGGCGGCGCACCTTCACCACCGGAGCATTCCCTCGCCGCGCCGGCGCCTCGCGACGCCGGGCATAAGCGCACTCCACGCTGGCCGAGGCGGCATGCAAGACGCCCCGCGGCACCGAATCCCGATTGTCCGGATGACTGCACCACACCCCCGGACCGTACAGCGTGCGCCGGGGCCGCGCGCCGCGATACTGGCAATCACTGCAACACGTCAACATCATCCCTGGCCTCCCTTCCTGACCACTGGGGAACCGCCCCTTCCATCGGGGCATCAGCGTAGCTTGTCAGAGCCGGATGGCCGCCGTAAAGCCACGGATGAGAGCCGCATCACGCGCTTATACTTTCCTCCCCGGCTACACTGGCAACCGGGGAAACGGGGGCCCGCATCGGGGCCCGTCCGCGAAAAAAACGACACCGAAAGGACATCACGATGAACCAATGGACGACCCTTTGGGGGGCGGCGCTGTTGCTGTCCGGCAGCGCCCTGGCCGCCGACACGCCAGCCACGGAAACGTTCGACGAAGCCCTCGCCTGGCAACAACAGGTAGAGCAGGCCTGGGACACCATGACCCCGCGCCGGGGCGAAATCCGTCTGGAGGAAGCCGGCGTGGTCCTCACCGTGCCGGACCAGTTCTACTACCTGGACAAGAAGGACGCCCGCGCCGTCCTTGAGGATTTCTGGGGCAACCCGCCGGATGACACCACCCTGGGCATGCTGTTCCCCAGCCATTACCGCCCGTTCGACGAAGACGCCTGGGGCGTGGACATCGCCTATGTGGCGGACGGCCACGTGGACGACGAGGACGCCGATCACATCGATTACGACGAACTGCTGGAAACCATGCGCGAGGACATCCGCGACGCCAATGCGCAACGCCAGGAGCTCGGCTACGAGACCCTGGAACTGGTGGGCTGGGCGGAAGCGCCCCACTACGATCCGGCCAGCCATCAGTTATATTGGGCCAAACAGCTCCACTTCGAAGGCATGGAAAGCGACACCCTCAATTACAATATCCGCAAACTCGGTCGCGAAGGTTTCCTGCAAATGAACTTCATCGCGGATATGAGCGCCCTGCCCGAAATCAATCGCAACCGGGAAACGGTGCTCGCCTTATCCCGTTTCGAGGATGGCCACCGCTACGCGGACTACAACCCGGATACCGACCATCTGGCCGCCTACGGCATCGGTGGCCTGATCGCTGGCAAGGCCCTGGCCAAGACCGGATTTCTGGCCGCCGCCCTGCTGCTGCTGAAGAAATTCTGGTTCGTACTCCTTGCCGCCCTCGCCGCCCTTGCCCGCAAGCTTTTCCGCAAGTCCTCCTGAACCACCGCCCCGGCCCGCCCCAGGGCGGGCCGGACTGTCCTTATGTCCAGGTGATCCGTTTCACATAAGGTGATAATTTCCCAGCCCATACCAATAACAAAAAGACCACAAAGGAACCCAAACAGGGGGTTGGCATGGATTCGCTTACCGTCACGCTCCACTCCGACGAAGAGCCCGACGTCAGTTTCACCTGCGATGCCATTCGCATCGAGGGCACCGTATGCCTGGTCCCCGAATGGACCTACTCACCGGACGGCTTCGACCGCTCACCGGTACGGCTGATTCGCTTGCTGGACATGCCCCTGGAACGGGCCCAGGGCCTGGGCGGCGGCTACATACTGAAAACACCGCTGCCGCGCAGCGTCCTGGCCGGGCAGATTCCCGCCGCCCTGGACGGCAAGGTCGAGGCGGTCTACATCCCGCTCAAGGTGCGCGCGCCGGAACGGGAGTGAGGGCAGCCTAACGCCCACCGCTATTGAAAAACGCCGCGTCCGGCAGATTCTGGATCGCCAGGCGGGAGCTACGGATATGCAGGCGTGTACAGCGTTCCGCGCGCTTTGGATCCCCGGCCAGAATCGCCTCGCCCATGACCTGGTACTCACGGAAGCGGCGCGGCGGGTTGGTGAACTGGTCGTAGGACTGAAACTGCAGGCGCAGCAATTGCACCATGGTCGCCGGTAGCATACGCGGCAATTCCTGGTTGCCTCCGATGTCGATCATTACCCCGTAAAAGCGGTCCCGCTGCTCCAGGTAGGCGAAACTCAACCCGCGCCGGCGGTGATCGAGCAGTTCGTCGAAAACCTCCGCGAAGCGCCCCCGGTGATCGGCCTGGTCGATGCGCTGCGCCGCCAATCGCGCCGCCAGCCCCAGCAACACTTCGATGTTCTGCAGAAGATCCCGCACCTCTTCCCGCCCCAACGAACGGATGTAGGCCCCCTTGTGCCGGGTCAGCGTGATGATCCGCTCGGCCGCCAGCCGCTTCAGAGCTTCCCGTACCGGCCCCCGGCTCACCCCCAACTCGCGGGTCAGATCCGCCTCCACCAGACGCTGCCCCGGCACATAACGGCCGCTGCCAATACCTTTGCAAATCGCCTCGATCACGGCATCCGGTGAGCTCAGCGGCGGCGAGGCGGTGTCTTCGGCTCTGCGCATGGAGAAACGATCCTTGGTCATTTTTTTGTATAGGCCGGGAGAAGGCCGGAACAGGCTGGCAGCGCATTCTAATGAGTCCACGGCCGGCACGCATCCGCGACCTGTTCTGCAATATTGTCCTACGATATTGACCCACAATAATCGGTGGGCTAGTTTCAGACAAACGCGATACCTCACCACCCGCCGTGCCACCGGGCCCGGCGTATAAACACAACAACCATTGAGGAGGCATACCATGCCACGTTGGATCACCACGGCCACCGCCGTAGCCGCCCTGGGCGTCATCTCTCCAGCGGTTCAGGCCGAACCTCTGAAAATCGCCATTATCGAATCCCTGTCCGGCCCGCAAACCTCCACTGGCCGCCTGATCGCCACCGCCGCCGAGTACGTCATCGACCAGACCAACACCGCCGGCGGATTCAATGGCGAAGCCATCCAGGTCAAGGAATACGACAACGCCGGCGATACCTCCGGCGCCGCCACCAAATTCCGCGAAGCGGCGGCCGACGGCGCCCACGTCATCATTCAGGGCGCGTCCTCCGCGATTGGCGGCCAGGTCACCGAGGACGTGCGCAAGCACAATATCCGCAACCCGGATCACCCCATCATCTATATCAACGTGGGCGCCGAAGCCATGGAACTGCGCGGCAAGAAGTGCCATTTCCATGCCTTCCACTTCACCACCACCGCGCCCTACCGCACCGTCCCGCTGATGCAGGTCATGTCCGAACAGGGTCATCTGGGCAAGCGTGTCTATTCCATCAATCAGAACTACTCCTGGGGCCGCGACATGGAGACCGCCATCGTCGACAACGCGGACCGGTTCGGCTATCAGGTGGTGGACAAGGTCCTCCATGAAGTGAACCGGATTCAGGATTTCTCCCCGTTCGTGGCCCGTATCAAATCGGAAAACCCGGACTCGGTGATCACCGGCAACTGGTCCAATGACCTGCTACTACTCATGAAGGCAGTGGGCGACGCCAACCTGGATGTCACCTTTGGCACTATTTTCATGGACCAGCCCGGCAACGTGGCCAACGCCGGCAATGTGGCCAAGGGGCATTACGTGGCGCACAGCAGCAACATCGAGCTGCTCGACGAGGCCGGCACCGAGGCCTACAAAAAAGCCACCGGCCACTATCCGGTATTCATAGAACCGACCACCCTGAACGGCGTCGGCCTGTTCGCCGAAGCCCTGAAGAAAGTGGATTTCGAAGGCGGCGACATCAATGTCGATGAGATCGCCCTGGCCATGGAGAACACCACCTTCGACAACGGCCTGGGTGGCATGCATGTCCGCAAGGCCGACCACCAGGCGGTGATCCCCATCGTCGTGTCCCAGGTGGCCAGCGACGTCAAGTACCCGGTGGACGGCACGGAACTGGGCTTCAAACCGGTGAAAACCGTGGCCGGCGCGGACGCCATCTACCCTGCCCAGGACAGCTGCCGCATGCGGCGCCCCGAATAAACGATTCCATATCGATGCCGCGGTCGGGGCCCGCCAAGGACCGGCCGCCATACTGATAACAACATCGGGAGAGACGCATGGAGTTCCTGATCGTCTCCACGCTGAACGGCGTTATCTACGGCATGCTCCTGTTCATGGTGTCCGCCGGGTTAACGCTGATTTTTGGCATGATGGGCGTACTCAACTTCGCCCACGCTTCGTTCTATATGCTGGGCGCCTACTTCGCCTACACCCTTTCCGGCCTGTTCAATTTCTGGGTGGGGCTGATCGTCGCTCCGCTGCTCGTGGCGATTATCGGCATGTTGATCGAGCGTTACATGCTGCGCCGGGTGCATGCCCATGGCCACGCCCACGAACTGCTGCTGACCTTTGGCCTGGTATTCATCTTCGAGGAGTTGATCAAGCTGTTCTACGGCGACTTCCCGGTGAGCTATCAGCGCCCGGATTATCTCAACTTCGCCATCTTCAATCTGTTCGGCACCGACTATCCGTTCTACCGGGTGTTTATCGGCCTGGTGGCGCTGTTGATGTTCATCGTGCTGTTCGTACTGCTCACCCGCACCCGCGTGGGCATGGTGGTGCGGGCCGCCGAGCGCCTGCCGGATACCGCGCGGGCACTGGGGCATAACGTTCCCATGGTGTTCCTCGGCGTGTTCGGCGCCGGCGCGGGGCTCGCCGGCCTGTCCGGCGCGGTGGCCGGCGCGTTCTTTCCCACCAACCCGAACATGGCACTGGAACTGGGCGTGATCGTCTTCGTGGTGGTGGTGGTGGGCGGTCTCGGCTCCCTGGCCGGTTCGCTGATCGCCTCGCTGTTGATCGGCGTGTTCAGTTCCTTCGCCGTGGGCCTGGACTGGTCCCTGGCATCGCTGTTCGGCTTGATCGGCCTGGGGGACTGGGCCAATAGTCTGGGAGGGCTGGTGACCATGCCGCTGTCCTCCATTTCCGCCACCGTTCCTTTTCTGTTGATGCTCATCGTCCTGCTGGTGCGTCCGGCCGGCCTGATGGGCTCGAAGAATTGAGGAGGCCATGATGCGATACGCCCTGATTGCCATCCTCGCCCTGCTGGCCCTGCTGATCATCGCGCCGCCCCTGCTCGGCACCGGCTGGCAGTACGCTCTGATCAACGCCTTGATCGCCGCCCTGTTCGCCGCCGCCTTCAATCTTCTGGTGGGCCAGGGGGGCATGCTGTCCTTCGGCCATGCCGCCTACTTCGGCGTCGGCGCCTTCACCGTGATCCATCTGATGCAATCGGTGGAATACGGAGACTTTCCATTCCCCACCGTGTTGCTGCCGTTAGCCGGCGCCGCCGTCAGCCTGCTGTGCGGGGTACTGGCCGGCTTCTTCGCCACCATGCGTTCCGGCGTCTATTTCGCGCTGGTGACCCTGGCTCTGGCGGAATTGCTGCATTCCCTGGCACCGCACTGGGATGAGATGTTCGGCGGTGAAGCCGGGCTGTCATCCATGCGCATGCCATCCCTTGGCCTTACTTTCGGCTCCACCCTGGAGGTTTATTACCTGACGCTGGCCTGGGTAGTGATCTGTATCGGACTGCTCTACGCCTACACCCGCACGCCGTTTGGACGGCTCACCCTGGCCTTGCGGGATAACGAACAGCGCATCCGCTTCATGGGCTTCAACGCCCACGGCACCAAGATCCTGGTGTTCGGCATCTCGGCGATGTTCTCCGGCGTCGCCGGCAGCCTGATGGCGATCTCCAATGAAACCGCCAACTATAGCGTGTTCAGCACCCAGGTCTCGGCCCTGGTGGTGCTGCATACCTTCGTCGGCGGCTCCACCATCTTCTTCGGTCCGATCGTCGGCGCCTGCGTCCTTTCGCTGTTCACTTTCGTGGTCTCCGGCGTCACCCATTCTTGGATGCTTTATCAAGGCATCATCTTCGTGCTGGTGATGCTGTTCGCGCCCAAGGGCATCGGTGGCGTGATCCAGGCTCATATCGAGCAACGGCACAGCCTGCCCTGGAAGCGTCTGGCCGCCCCCTATGCGCTCGCCACGCTGGCAGGCTTGATGGTGGCCTGCGCCACGGTGTTCGTGGTGCAAAGCCTGGAGATCGTGCTGTCCCGCGAGTACGCGGCGGCGGTGGCGCGCACCGGCGAGTACGCGCCCTACACGGTGTTCGGCCTGGAATGGCGGGTCTTCCATCCGCTCACCTGGCTGTTCCCGCTGCTGTTATTGGTACCCGGTTTATACATGCTGCGCCGCGCCTTCGCCCGCATCCAAACCTTGTGGGACAACGACGAGAGCGATGACGACGGCGACATCGCCACCACGCCGGAACTGATGGAAGGAGGCCGCTGATGGATACCGAAACGCAGTCCGACGTCCTGGTCATCGACGACTTGCGGAAACACTTCGGCGGCCTGGAGATCATGCGCGGCGTGGACCTCACCATAAAACACGGAGAGCGGCATGCCCTGGTGGGCCCCAACGGCGCCGGCAAGTCAACTTTGTTCAATCTGATTTCCGGCGAACACCGCCCCAGTGGCGGGCACATTTATCTTCAGGGGCAGCGCATCAGCGGCCTGAAGCCGGAACAGATCAGCCGTCGCGGTCTTACCCGTTCCTTTCAGATCACCAATGTATTCAGCCGCATGAGCGCCTTCGAGAACATTCGCATCGGCGTCATGGCCCGGCACGGCATCCGCTTCAACCTGTACCGGCGCATCAGGCCGATGCGGGCCATCAATGAAGAGTCCCATGCCTTGCTGAGACAGGTCCGCCTGGACCATCGCGCCGACAGCCTGGCATCGGATCTCACCTACTCGGAACAACGGGCCCTGGAAATCGGCATGACCCTGGCCACCGGCGCCGAGGTCATTCTGCTGGACGAGCCCACCGCCGGCATGTCCCGGGACGAGACCGCCTACATGGTGGAGTTGATTCGCCAGGTCACCGAAGGAAAGACGCTGATGATGGTGGAACATGACATGAGTGTCGTGTTCGGCCTGTGCGATCGCATCTCGGTACTGGTTTACGGCCGTATTCTCGCCACCGGCGGCCCCGAGGAGATTCGCTCCAACCAGGAGGTACAAAGCGCGTACCTGGGCGAAGAGGAGGAACACTGATGCTTTTGGACGTTGACCAGCTGCACGCTTACTACGGCAAGAGCCACATTCTGCATGGCGTGCGTTTCACCATGCCGGAGCCGCGCATCGTGGCACTGCTGGGCCGCAACGGCGCCGGGCGCTCCACCACCTTGAAAGCGATGATGGGACTCGTGCCACCAAGCCAGGGCAAGGTCGCGCTCAACGACGAGGATCTGGCCGGCCGTCCGGCCCACCTTATCGCCCGGCGCGGGCTCGGCTATGTCCCCGAGGAACGCCAGGTTTTCCCCAATCTCACCGTGGAGGAAAACCTGATGATGGGCATCCAGACCGGCGCCGAGGGCGCCCCCCGCTGGCAAGCGGAGGATATGTACCAGTACTTCCCCCGCCTGCGCGAACGCCGAAATCAAAAAGCCGGCCATATGTCCGGCGGTGAACAGCAAATGCTCACCATCTGCCGCTCACTGCTCGGCAATCCATTGGTACTCCTGGTCGACGAACCCACCGAAGGCCTGGCGCCAATGATCGTGCAGGTGGTGATGGATGTGATTCGTGACATTCATCAACGGGGTGTCGGCGTGCTGCTGGTGGAGCAAAAAATGACCATGGCGCTGCGGGTGGCCAGCCATGTGCTGGTGATGGGTCACGGTCAGATTGTCTTCACCGGGTCCACCGAAGACATGCAGTCGCGGGACGACATTCGCCGCGACTGGCTCGAAGTGGCCTGAGGAGAACACCATGAAAAACCCGACCCACCGCTTTGACACGCATTATGAGACCCACTTCGCCAACCGTGTCATCCGCTGTTTCCGCCAGCGGCCCGACTCGGTGCAGGCGATGCTGCAATCGGCTCTGGAGCACAACCCGGAAGGTGACGCCTTTGTTTTCCAGGAACAGCATGTCAGCTATCGCGCCCTGGCACGGCAAGCGGCCCGGGCCGCCGCCACGCTGCATGGTCTGGGCGTACGCCCGGGAGACCGCGTGGCGCTGGTGCTACGTAATGGCCCGGCCTTCATGCATGCCCTGTTCGGCGCGCTCTGGCTGGGGGCCATCGCGGTGCCACTGAACGCCCGGGAACAAGGCGCCGGGCTGGCCTTGATCTTCGCCGACTGCACTCCCAAGGTGGCCATCGCCGAAGCCGATCTGGTGGAACGGCTGCACCGTGGGGGCGCCACCCAGGGGCTGGCCGCCCTGTTCGCGGCGGGAGGCGATGCCCCCGGCGCACGGCCCTTCGAAGCACTGTTCGAGGGTGCCGCCGTCGATCCGCCCATGGCCCTCCCCGACCAGGAGGACACCGCCGTTCTGCTCTACACCTCCGGCACCACCGGCCGCCCCAAAGGCGCCATGCTGACCCACCTCAATATCGCCCACACCGTGAAACTGTGGGAAAAGGCCATGGACCTGCGCTTCGCGGAGCGGTCCGTTCTGGCCGTGCCCGGCAGCCATGTGACCGGGTTGATGGGAATCATCTTCACCATGCTCCATATGGCCGGCTGCACTCTGATCATGCCGCGCTTCGACGCCGCCGAATTCAACCAGCTGGTCGCCAACGAAAACGCCACCAGCACCATCATGGTTCCAGCCATGTACAAATTGTGCCTGATGCGCGCCAACTTCGACGTTCTGGATCTGAGCAACTGGCGGGTGGGCGCTTTTGGCGGCGCCCCGATGCCGGAATCGACCATCCTCGAGTTCCAGGAGCGGCTACCGCATCTGCGGTTGATGAACGCCTACGGCGCCACCGAAACCAGCACCGCCGTCACCGCCATGTCCCCGGATCACCAGCTGGAGCACCTGGACAGTATTGGCCGGGTACTGGATTGCGTGGACATCCGCATCATGGACGAACAGGGTCAGGAGTGTCCGGCGGGCGTATCCGGTGAGTTATGGATTTCCGGGCCGGTGGTGATTCCCGGCTACTGGCGGGATTCAGAGCGCACCGCGGAGAACTTCATCGGCGGCTACTGGCGCTCCGGAGACATCGGTGACATCGGCCCCGACGGCTATGTGCGCATCTTCGACCGCAAGAAAGACATGATTATTCGTGGCGGTTACAACATCTACTGCATCGAGGTGGAAAACGCCATCGCCTATCACCCCGACGTTGCCGAGTGCGCGGTGATCGGCGTGCCCGATCCGGTACTCGGCGAAAAAATTCTGGCGGTGGTCTGCAGCCGGGAGAGCAACCTCGATGCCGACACGCTGCGCCGTTTTTGCGCCGACCGCCTGGCTGACTACAAAGTCCTCGATTTTGTTCACCTGCAAGCCGAACCGTTACCGCGCAACGCCAACGGCAAAGTGATGAAGACCACCCTGCGCGAGCGCCTCCCCCACCCTGAAACCGAACCCTGCTGAGAACCACCATGGATTTCACCTACCCGGAAAAAACCCAGAAACTCATCGCCCGACTCAATGCCTTCATGGACGAACATATCCATCCCAACGAGGCCCGCTATGAGCAGGAACTGGCCGCCGGCAACTACTGGCCGCGGGTGGTTGAGGAACTGAAGCCAAAAGCCCGCGCCGCCGGCCTGTGGAACCTGTTCCTGCCGGAGTCGGAATACGGCGCCGGCCTCACCAATTTCGAGTACGCGCCCCTGTGCGAAATCATGGGCCGGGTCATGTGGGCGCCGGAAGTATTCAACTGCTCGGCGCCGGACACCGGCAATATGGAGGTGCTGGCGCGCTATGGAACCCCGCAGCAAAGGGAACAATGGCTAACGCCCTTGCTCGACGGCGAAATCCGCTCCTGCTTCGCCATGACCGAACCGGATGTGGCCTCCTCCGACGCCACCAACATCGAGAGCGCCATCGTCCGCGACGGCGATGACTACGTGATCAACGGCCGCAAATGGTTTTCGTCCGGATCACCGGACGAACGCTGCAAGATTTTCATCTTCATGGGCAAGACCGATCCGGATAACCCCGACCGCCACAAACAGCAATCCATGATTCTGGTGCCCCGGGATACCCCGGGCATTACCGTGGTGCGCCCGTTGCCGGTCTTTGGTTTTTCCGGCACACCGGACGTGACCGGGGAGGTCCGCTTCGAGAACGTACGCGTCCCCGCCAGCAACATGCTGCTCGGCGAGGGGCGGGGCTTTGAAATCGCCCAAGGCCGCTTGGGCCCGGGCCGTATCCATCACTGCATGCGTCTGATCGGGCTGGCGGAACGGGCGCTGGAGAAAATGTGCAAACGCACCCAGGAGCGGGTTGCGTTCGGCAGGCCGGTGGCGGAGCAGACCGTAACCCTGGAACGCATCGCCGAATCCCGCATCCTCATCGACCAGACCCGGCTGCTGGTGCTCAACGCCGCCCATATGATGGACACCGTCGGCAACAAGGTGGCGCGCAAGCAAATCGCCATGATCAAGGTGGCCGCGCCGAACATGGCCGCCCGCGTTATCGACTGGGCGATCCAGGCTCACGGCGGCGGCGGTGTGACCAACGATTTCGGGCTCGCCAAAGCCTACGCCAACGCCCGTATGCTGCGCCTGGCGGACGGCCCCGACGAAGTACACCGCAACCAGATCGGAAGATTGGAACTGCGGCGACATCGTTAGCGCCTGGGTCCGCCCTTCGTCTCAACCAGGGCGGCACCACGGACGGTCAGGCACAAAAAAGGCGAACCCGGAGGTTCGCCTTTTTCGTTGGGGCTCGTGACGGGCGGCGCTTAGAAAGTGTAGTTCAGCTGCGCGCCGATCACGTTGGCGTCCAGTTCGTAGGTGCCGTCGAGCACGGCGCCACGGCTGGTTTTGTAGACGTCGGCGTCATCCACCCAGATGTGGGCGTAGGCCACATCGATGCTGAGGTTTTCGGTGGGGCGGAAGCCGGCGCCCAGGGTCGCCCAGACGCGGTCGGAGTCCGGAGAGATCGCGGAGCGGTTGTCACTGCTCTGGGTGGACTCTTCCTTGGCCAGGCCGAAGCGCAGCACGGTATCGCTGGGCAGGGTATGGCGCAGGCCGACGGAGTATCGGGTGGTGTCATCCCAGTCGAATTCCTCGATGGAGGGGTTCGGCAGGGAAGCCATGCCGCCCAGGGAGGTCTGGGTGCCGGAGTGTTCCACCACCAGACGGTCAAGGCTGCTCCAGTAGGTGTGTTCCACGCCCAGCAGGAGCTGGGTGCGGTCGGTCAGATCACCGGCGTAGGAGAGCTGCAGCACGGCGGGCAGATCCAGGCTGGTTTTGCCGGAGTACTTGCCGGCCAGGTCGGCGACCACGGTGGGGATGGCGGCGGCGGGCACGCCAGCGCCGGCGGCGGAAGCGGCCACGGCGGCGTCCTTGAAGGTGATGTCGCCGTCGATGTCGTAGCTGATCTCGGAGCGGTAGGCCACGCCGAAGTGGTTGTTGTCGTCGGGGCTGAAGGTCAGGCCGGCGTTCCAGCCGAAGGCGTCATCGTCGCCTTCCAGACGGGTGGCGGAGTTTTCGATGTCCGCTTCGATACGCTGGTAGTTCAGACCCACGCCCAGGCGCAGATTGTCGGTGACCTGAATGCCCATGGCCGGATTGACGTTGATGGTCTTCACATCGGAAGTCTGGGCATAGGGGTCGCCGGTGGTCGGGAAAAACGGAGCGCTGGGGCCGGCGTTGACGTTACCCCAATTGTCCTCGTATTCGATCTTGGTACCGAAGGGCGCGTTGATGCCGAGGCCGAAGGTGATACGGTCGTTGAACGGCATGGCCATGAAGACGCTGCCCACGAAGGGTTCGACGTCCTCGAAGTCGCCCGGACCACTGGCGCCATCGGCCTTGAAGGAGGTGTCGATCCAGACCTGGTGGGTGGCCAAGGAGAACTGGGTATCGTGCAGGCCCGCCAGGGTGGCCGGGTTGTACCACTGGTTGGTGGCGTCCTCGCTGAGTACGCCGGAACCGGCGTAGGCGGTACCCATGGCGGACACGGACTGGTAGGAAACGCCAAAACCGGAGGCGAACGCCGAGCCGGAGGCGAGGGACAGCACGGAAGTCGCGAGCAATGTGCCTCTTATTTTCATCATGTTTTTCTCCATCGTATCGAGCCGGAAGTGGCCGGACCGCTTCGTCCACGCTGGTCCGGGCACGGCAAAATGCCGGGGTATACACCGACCGGCTAAGAATAAACTCGCAAGCCGGGGCGGAGAAGGTGAGGAATGTAAAACTGGACGTTTTTCGGCCTGCAAAAGGCGACCGGCCGGTCGCCTTTTCAGGGCATCGGGGGGAGGCTCAGCCGCCGAGCAGGGCCCGGGCGATGATGGTCTTCATGATTTCGTTGGTGCCGCCATAGATACGTTGCACGCGGGCATCGGCGAACATGCGGGCGATCGGGTATTCCCACATGTAGCCGTAGCCGCCATGCAGCTGCACGCACTCGTCGATGATTTCGCACTGCAGATCGGTGACCCAGTACTTGGCGCCGGCGGCGGTGGGGATATCCAGCTCTTTCTTAAGGTGCAGTTCCAGGCAACGGTCCACGTAGGCACGGGCCACATCCAGCTTGGTACGCATCTCGGCCAGTTTGAACTGGGTGTTCTGGAAGCCGGCGATGGGCTGGCCGAAGGCCTTGCGTTCCTTAACGTAGTCCAGGGTGTGCTGGAAGGCGCTTTCCGCCATGGCCAGGCCGTTGATGGCGATGCCCAGACGCTCCTGGGGCAGCTCCTGCATAAGATAAATGAACCCCATGCCTTCCTGCCCGATCAGGTTCTCGGCGGGGACTTTGACGTCCTGGAAGAACAGCTCCGAGGTATCCTGGGCCTTCATGCCCACTTTCTTCAGATTTTTGCCTTTCTCGAAGCCTTCCATGCCCTCCTCGACGATGATCAGACTGGTGCCCTTGGCCCCCTTGGAGGGGTCGGTCTTGGCCACCACGATCACCAGATCGGCGTTCTGACCGTTGGTGATAAAGGTCTTGGAACCGTTGAGGATGTAGTGGTCTCCGTCCTTGACGGCGGTGGTCTTGACGCCCTGCAGGTCGGAGCCGGCGCCGGGTTCGCTCATGGCGATGGCGCCGATCATCTCGCCGGTGACCATCTTCGGCAGGTACTTCTGCTTGAGAGCCTCGGAGCCGTAATGTTCGATGTAGGGGGCCACGATCTCGGTGTGCAGGCCCCAGCCGATGCCGGTGAGGCCGGCCCGGGAGATTTCCTCGCTGACCACCACGCTGTACAGGAAATCGGCGCCGAGGCCGCCGTACGCCTCGCTGACCATGGGGCACAGGAAGCCCTGTTCACCGGCCTTGCGCCACAGTTCCTTGGGCACCTGGCCGCTCTGCTCCCATTGCTCGTGATGGGGCACGGCTTCGTTTTCCAGGAAGCGACGGACGGTATCGCGAAGCGCCTCGTGGTCGGAATTGAACAGCGTACGCGGGATCATGGCAGTCTCCGGGTTGTGTATAACGGGAAACAGAGTGTCTAACCCGGAGAATTCGGGGGCAATGACCAAACCGCTCAGGCCAGATGTTCGCGGGCCAGGTATTCCTGGGACTGCATCTCCAGCAAGCGCGAGCGGGTGCGCTCGAACTCGAAATCCAGCCGGCCGCCGGCGTAGAGATCCTCGATGGGGGTTTCTGCGGTGATCACCAGCTTCACGCCACGATCGTAGAACTCGTCCACCAGGTTGATGAAGCGGCGCGCCCGGTCGTCGGTGCCGGCGCCCATGCGTTCCACATTGGAGATCAACACGGTCTGGAACTCACGGGCGATCTCAATGTAGTCGTTCTGGCTGCGGGGGCCGTCGCAGACCGCAGGAAAATCAAACCAGACCACGTCGTCGGCGGATTTCACCGTGGCGATCTTGCGCCCTTCCACCAGGATGTTGCCCTGCTCCCGGTGACGACCATGCTCCGAGGCCAGCGCCGCGAAACGCTCCTCCATGAACCGGTCCGCCTCCGCGCCCAGCGGGCAGTGGAACAGTTCCGCCTGTTCCAGCAAACGCAGCCGGTAGTCCTTGCCGCCGTCCACGTTCATCACCTTGGTGTGCAGCTTGATCAACTCTATGGCGGGCAAGAACCGGGCCCGCTGCAGACCGTCCTTGTAGAGCCCGTCCGGCTCGATGTTGGAGGTGGCCACCAGGGTCACGCCCTCGTCGAACAGGGTCTGCATCAGGGTCGCCAGAATCATGGCGTCGGTGATGTCGGTGACGAAGAACTCGTCAAAGCAGAGCACCCGGTAACGGGCCGCGAATTCCCGGGCGATGCTGGTGAGCGGGTTTTTCTCACCCTGGCGCTCGCGCATCTGGCGGTGCACTTTCTGCATGAAGCGATGGAAGTGCATGCGGCGCTTGTCTTCGAACGGCAGACATTCGAAGAACACATCCATCAGGTAGGTCTTGCCGCGCCCCACCCCGCCCCACATGTACAACCCCTTCTCGGGCTTGCGCTTCTGCTTGCGCAGTTTCGCCAGCAGGCCCGCCGGTGCCCGGGCCTGGCACAGCCTGCCATGCAGGTGGTCCAGAGCGCGCACCGCTTGTTCCTGGGCGGGGTCGCGCACGAACTCGGGGCGTTTCAGGTCGGCCTGGTATTTCTCGAGAGGCGTCATGGTGTCCGACGGTGGTGAACGGCGGGTCAATGTAGCGTTCCGTAAGCGGCCTGACAACAAGGGCCCGGGTAAGCGATCCGGCGGACGGGCCGGTTCAGGGCATCCGCGACGCCGCCACTTCCTTGAGATCCACCAGCTTGCCATGGAAGAAATGCCCGCTGTCCGGAAAGCGGATCAGGTCCGGCGCCAGGACGGTGTCGCCGGCCCAGCGGAAGACCTGTTCCGCGGGCACCACCTCGTCATCCTCGCCCTGCACCACGGTGACCGGGCAGCCCACGTTCTCCAGCCCCTCGAAGTCGAAGTGATGCACCGGCGGCGCCACCAGCATCAAGGACCGGGGGGCCTGGCCATTGGCGGCCAGCACCTCGGCGCCACGGGCGGCCACGAAGCTGCCGAACGAGAACCCGGCCAGCCACAGCGGCTTGTCCGGAAATTCGCGGGTCAGCCAGTTGTGCACGGCGATCAGGTCCTCGGTTTCACCGATGCCGTCGCTGAAGGCACCCTGGCTGTTGCCAACACCGCGAAAATTAAAGCGCAGGACGGCGGCGCCGGCGTCGCGGGCGGCGCGGCTCAGGGTGGTGACCACCTTGTTGTCCATGGTGCCACCGAACAGTGGATGCGGATGGCAGACGATGGCGATAAAACGCGGCGCCTCGGTGTCGCCCTCGAGCGCGGCCTCCAGAGTGCCTTCCGGGCCCTCCAGGGCCAGGCGGTCACGGCTCATGTTTCCTCCCGATACAATTTACTCTGCGGTTCGCTTGGCGCGGCCACGGGTCTGTGCTGCAATGTGGCTGCTTGAGGAGTATGACATGGATACGCTGACAACCCACCTGCTTACCTTTCTCGCCGGGCTGATTCTGGGCGCCGGCCTGCTCTACTGGCTGATGCCCGCGCGCCGCCAGGGCAGCCAACTGATTCGCGAACGTGACGAGGCCCGCAACGCCCTCAACCACTATCGCGATCAGGTGGACCATCATTTCCTGGAAACCGCCGATCTGGTCAATGAGCTGACCCAGACCTACCGGTCCGTGCATCAGCATCTGTCCCGGGGCGCGCAGACCCTGTGTAGCGAATCCGGCCGAAAGAAAGCCGCCGCCAAGAACCTTGACGCCGCCCATGAGCCGGAGACCCCGCTGTCCCAACCGCTCGACTACGCCCCCAAGGCGCAGGGCACCCTGTCCGAGGACTTCGGTTTGCAGAAACAGGCGGACGGGCCGTTCAGCCCGGTGGAAATGGGCGTGGACACGCCGGATACGGTGGTTGAGCCGCCCCGCGATTACGCCGATGTGCGTGATGACAACGACGAAAGCGACCGCCCGCGCTGAGCGCGTCGGCGCCATAAAAAAACCCGGGCCTGGCCCGGGTTTTTTGTACGCGGCGGCGCGGATCAGCGCGCCGAGTGGCCCTTGAGTTCCACCTTCACCTTTTCGTGGTCCTGCAGGCCTTCGTAGTACTCACGCAGCACCGCCAGCACCTCCGGACGGCTGAAGTTGTCCGGCACGTCGCCGCCTTCGCTGAGCAGCTTGCGCAGCTTGGTACCGCTGACCAGAACACGGTCCTCGGCGGTGTGCGGGCAGGTGCGCATGCTGGCCATGGTGCCGCACTTGTCGCACCAGAAGGTCCAGTCGATCTTGAGCGGCTGGGTGATCAGCGCGTCGTCCGGGATTTCGTCGAAGATGTGGTGGGCGTCGAACGGGCCATAGTAATCGCCCACGCCGGCGTGGTCACGGCCCACGATCAGGTGGGAGCAGCCGTAGTTCTGACGGAACAGGGCGTGCAGCAATGCCTCGCGGGGGCCAGCGTAACGCATGTCCAGCGGATAGCCGGATTGCACCACGGTATTGTCCACGAAATAGTTGTCGATCAGCGTCTTGATCGCGGTCTGGCGCACCTCGGCGGGGATATCGCCGGGCTTCAGGTTGCCGAGCAGGGAATGCACCAGCACGCCGTCACAGATTTCGATGGCGATCTTGGCCAGGTGCTCGTGAGAGCGGTGCATGGGGTTACGGGTCTGGAAGGCGGCCACGGTTTTCCAGCCACGTTCCTCGAACATGGCCCGGGTTTCGGCCGGGGTCATGTAGATGCCCGCGTACTTCTCCGGGAAATCGCCCTGGCTGAACACCTTCACCGGCCCGGCCAGGTTCACGTCACCCTGGGCCATGACCATTTTCACGCCCGGGTGCTCCTCATCGGTGGTCTTGAACACCTGCTGGCACTCGTGGGCCTTGTCGATGGCGTACTTCTCGGTGACCGTCATGGAGCCCATGATGTCGCCGTCCTCATCCACCAGCGCCACTTCCGCGCCCTCGGCGAGACCGTCGGCGGTGGCGGCATCGGTGGAAAGGGTGATCGGGATCGGCCAGAACACGCCGTTGGCCAGGGCCATGTTATCGCACACGCTCTGCCAATCGGCCTTGCCCATGAAGCCGTCCAGGGGAGTGAAGCCGCCGATGCCGAGCATGATCAGGTCCCCGCGTTCCCGGGAACTGAGGGTAATGCGAGGCAGATCCCGGGCGGCGGCCAGCGCCTGCTCCCGCTCGGCGCCGTCCAGCAGCAGAATGTTCAGCGTATCGCTGCCGTGAGGTTTCACCAGTTGCGACATGTTCACTCCCTTAAGGTCGGATTGGCTGTTATGGCGGCGGATTATAGCGGCCAAGCCATGACACCCTCCACCGATGCTAAGAACTTTCCGTTTGGGTCTTATGCCTCGGGGCCGCGGCAGGAGCGGTTTCAGCCCCGGGGCACCATCACCGTTACCGGCTCGGGCTCCAGGCCGATCTCGGCGGGCAGCCAGCCGGCCGGATCACCGTCGGTCTGTACCGGTTCCAGGCCCGGAGCGCTGATCGTCACCCGCTCGGCGCTCAGCGAGGCCACGCCGTCCACCTGCTCCAGACGCCCGAGCGCCAGCGCCGCCAGACAACGCAGCAGGAACAGCACGCCCGGACGCTGGAACAACAGCACCTGAACACTGCGCCGGGCCAGGCTGGCCTGCCGGCTGAGCACGAAGCCCCCGCCGTAGTAACGGCCGTTGCTGATCACCGCCGAGAAACAGTCCAGGGGCCGGCCGTCCACGGTGACCCGGAAACGCACCTCGCCGTAGCGGAACAACTGACGGACCATGCTGACCAGATAAGCCAGCTTGCCGATGCGGCGCTTGGAAATCAGGTCCACCTGATCCACCACCCAGGCGTCGTAGCCCACCCCGGCCATGACCAGAAAGCGTCGGCCGTTGAGCAACGCCGGGGTGACGGTCTGCGGTCGCCCTTCCAGCACCACCCGGGCGGCGGCCTCCGGCTGGCGCGGAATGGCCAGCTCCCGGGCCAGCACATTGGCGGTGCCGAGCGGAAACAAGGCCAGCGCCACACCCGGGCGCAGGCCGTTGATGACATCGTTGATGGTACCGTCGCCGCCGGCGGCGACCACGCATTCCCCCGGGTTATCGAGCGCCCGCAGATAACGGGTGGCATCACCGGGAGCCCGGGTGTGATACAGGCGCACCCGGGCACCGCCCTGTTCCAGCGCCCGCACGAAATGACGCAGGCGTTTGGCCCTGCCGCCACCGGCGGTAGGGTTGAAAATGACAGTGATGTTCATGGAATTCCTGACCGTCGGCGCGCCGGGTCACGGCGACCGCTTCTTGACTACACCGGGTTGTCGATATCGATGAAGATGTGCTCCAGCCCGTGCTCTTTGGCGAGCCATTCGCCCACTGCCTGCACGCCGTAACGCTCCGTGGCGTGGTGGCCGCAGGCGAAATAGTGAATACCGGTCTCGCGGGCGAAATGCGTGGTGGGCTCGGAAATCTCGCCGCTGAGGTAGGCATCCACCCCCAGCGCCCGGGCCTGTTCAATAAACCCCTGGGCAGCGCCGGTGCACCAGGCCAGGGTTTCGATTTCGTCCTGGCTGTCACCGATGTGCAGGGCCTCGCGGCCGAGCACCGCCTCCACATGGGCGGCGAAATCCTCGGCGCTCATGGGCTCGTCCAGCCGCCCCACATTGCCAATCGACAACGGGTTGCCCGGCTCCAGACCACCCTCCACGTGCAGCCCCAGCCGCCGCGCCAGCTGGGCATTGTTGCCCATTTGCGGATGCGCATCCAGCGGCAAATGATAGGCAAACAGGCTGATATCGTGGCGCAGCAGGCTTTGCAGGCGCTGCTTCTTCATGCCGCGCACGCGCTGATCCTCGTTTTTCCAGAAGTAGCCGTGGTGCACGAGAATGGCATCCGCCTCCTCGACGATGGCGGCGTCGATCAGCGCCTGACAGGCGGTCACGCCGGTGACCAGCCGCCGAACCTGCTCGCGGCCTTCCACCTGCAGGCCATTGGGGCAGTAATCACGGAACCGGTGGGTCTGCAGCTCGTCATCAAGCAGGCCGAGCAGGTGATCGCGTTTCAGCATGGGCGTGTTTCCCTGTTGATCTGCTACCATTGCGCGCAGTTTACATGATTCGCGGGGGCAAACTCAGTGGTGAAACTGATCCGCTTTCTGGCATTGCCGGTGGTGGCCGGCCTGGCCGTGGGCCTGGCCGTGCTGTGGTGGTATGAACAGGGGCCCGGATCACGCCCCGACGACGGCGAGATAGCGCGCGCCGCGCCCACCGCCGACAGCTACGCCAGCGCCGTGCAGCGGGCGGCGCCGGCGGTGGTCAACGTCTACACCACCCAGATCGTCACCCGTGGCGACAGCGTCAGCGACGACCCGCTGTTCAACCGCTTCATGGAGCGGCCGCGGCGGGAGCGGGCACTGGCCAGCCTGGGTTCCGGGGTGATCGTGTCGCCGGAGGGCTATGTGCTCACCAGCTATCATGTGATCCGCGACGCCGACGAGATTCTGGTGGCCCTGCGCGATGGCCGCGATGCCCCGGCCAGGGTGGTGGGCACCGACCCGGAAACCGACCTGGCACTGCTGCAGATCGCCGTGGAAAACCCGCCGGTGATCGACCTGAACGGCCCGCAGCCGGTGAAGGTGGGTGACGTGGTGCTGGCCATCGGCAACCCCCTGGGCGTGGGCCAGACCGTGTCCATGGGCATCGTCAGCGCCACCGGCCGCACCCATCTGGGCATCGCCACCTTCGAGAACTTCATCCAGACCGACGCCGCCATCAACCGGGGCAACTCCGGCGGCGCCCTGGTGGACACACGCGGCCACCTGATCGGCATCAACACCGCCATCCTGTCCCAGGACGGCAGTTGGCAGGGCATCGGCTTCGCCACCCCCGCTTCCATCGCCCGCGAGGTGATGAGCGACCTGATCGAGCACGGCCGGGTGATCCGGGGCTTCCTCGGCGTCACCGTGCAGGACATCAACCCCACCCTGGCGGAAACCTTCGGCCTTCAGGACGTGATTGGTGGCGTGGTCACCGAGGTGGTGTCCGGCAGCCCGGCGCAGAAGGCCGGCCTGCAGGCGGAGGATGTGCTGGTCGGCATCAACGGCGAAACCATGGACGATGCCTACGAAGCGATGAACCGCATCGCCGGCACCGAACCCGGCACCACCCTGACCCTGAACGTGATGCGCAACCAGCAGCCACTGGATCTGGACGTCACCATCGGCACCCGCCCGCCGGCATCCCGCTAGGCCGCGTTTCAGCGACCGCCGGGGATGCCGGTCAGGGTCATATCGGTGGGGTAACGCAAGCGGTAGCCGTGCTCGATGTTCAACTCGCCGCCGCCTTCCACCTCGCGGTCCCAGGCCACCAGCCCCTGGATATCACGCACCCCGGAACGGTCCGGGGCCGCTCCGGTGGCCTCCACCTCGATACGTTCGTCACTGGCCACCGGCCGGCGGTCATACAGTTGCACCTCGACCGGATGCGCATAGCCGCTGGACAGCGTCACCGTGCGGCTCACCGCCAGCGTCTTCTCCTTGTTGATCAGGCCGGTTTCACCATGGCTGGCCGGTTGTTCCACCACCTTGACCCGCAGCCGAGGATCGTCGCCGAAACTCATCCGCACCCGCTCACCGATCTGGATCGCCGCGGTGCGCCGGTAGCGGGTCAGCCGCTGCCCGTCCCGGGACAATGACACCTCGCCACCGAGCCAGGGCACGCCGCCATCATTACGCCATTCCCCCACCAGCAGCACCGCCGGTTGTTGCCACAGGTAGCTCTCGCGGGTCAGCGTCACCGGCAGTGTCGCCCGCCGGTAGGTCACCCGGGCGCTGGACCCGTCGCTGGCCAGGGTCAACGGCGTATCCAACGGCACCCGCATGTCCACTCCATGCGCCACCGGCATGGGCGCCGGCGCCGATACCGCTTTGCGCGGCGCCGCGTCCAGCAGTTCCATGGCCGGCTCGGCGCTGAAGTTCCTGCTGGCCAGGCCGCCCTGCCCGGCCTCGGCCAGACCGACGATCCACGGCGAAGGCTCGGGCACCGCCCGGTAGCCGGCGGGCAGCAGACCCAAGGTGGCGCGCACGTCGCGCCAGTCCTCGCCGGTGCGGTTTTCGATTTCGGCCACCGCCGCCAGGGCCACCTGCCGTTCGTCACTGTGCAGATTCACCTGCAGGCGATTGCCCCAACCGGCCGAGCCGGTGAAATAGTGCAAGGTGACGTGGGCGGTGGTGGCCGCCGGCGCGTTCACATCCAGCACCAGCTCCCGGCGCGCCTGCTGAGCCTGTCCCAGTTGAGCACGCTGATCCTGCAAGGCCCGCAATTCCCGCTCCATGTCCGGGCGCCGGGCGGCACGTTCATTGATCGCCGTCTGCCGTGCCGTCACCGCGTCCCCCAGCTGCTTCCAGGCCCGCGACCACTGATCCACCGGCACCTCGGAGAACAACGCCTGGCCCTGGGGCGCCTGCCCGAACAACGACTGCAACCGCTCGATCTGCTGCCGATCCAGCGCGTCGGCGGCGTCCGCCTCGGACAGACGCCGCTGCAACGCAGCGATTTCATCGTCCAGCGCCTGCCGGCGCCGGGACACGTCCTCCGCTTCACTGGCGCGGCGCTCGCGCACGCCCTCCAGGGTCGCCCCCTCCACCTCGACGCGCAGGTTGTCCAGGTCCAGCTCTGGCAGATCGCCGATCACGAATTGATGGTCGCCGGCGGGCAGGTCCCGGGCCACCGAACGGGACACCTCCGCCTGGGACGGAAACAGAACCACCTCGGTGACGGGCGGGGAAACCGGATAGGTGGCGGCCAAGGCCTGGGCGGAGGGCCCGAGCAGGGCCAGGATCAGAGCGCGGGGCAGGCTCATGGTTCTCATCCTGAGTCACGTTGTTGATAGCCGAGATTAGAATAAGCCCGCCACCGCGACCACCGACCAGGCAGCACTCCGGGAGGCAAGGGGGCAGCGCCGCCTAGAGGAACTGTTGCAGGGCTTCCAGCAACGCCCGGTTCTGGTCCGGGCGGCCGACGGTAATACGCAGGTAGTCCTGAATGCGCTCCGGCTTGCCGAAATGGCGCACGATGATGCCCTGCTCTCGCAGAGCCCCGGCCAGCTTGGCGCCGGCATGTCCGGGATGGCGGCAGAACAGGAAGTTGGCCGCCGAGGGCAGCACTTCGAAACCGAGGCCATCCAGGGCGCGACGCAGGGTTTCCCGTTCCTCGATCACCAGTTCCCGGCCGCGCTGGAACCAGTCTTCATCCTCGAAGGCGGCCTTCCCGGCGGCAATGGCCAGCCGGTCCAGCGGATAAGAGTTGAAACTGTTCTTGATGCGCTCCAGGCCTTCGATCAGGGCGACGTCCCCCACCGCGAAGCCGATGCGCGCGCCGGCAAGGGCACGGGATTTGGAGAGCGTCTGGGTGACCAGAAGATTGGGGTAGCGGTTCACCAGGGCGATGGCGGTGTCGCCGCCGAAGTCCACGTAAGCCTCGTCCACCACCACCACGGAATCCGGATTGGCGTTCAGAATGGACTCAATGGCATCCAGCGGCAGCAGCCGGCCGGTGGGGGCGTTGGGGTTGGGGAAAATGATGCCGCCGTTAGGCGCCGAATAGTCCGCCGGATCAATGGCCAGGTCGTCATCCAGGGACACCGGCCGGTAGTCGATGTCGTAGAGTCCGCAGTAGACCTTGTAGAAGCTGTAGGTGATGTCCGGGAACAGCAGCGGCCGGTCCTGTTTGAACAGGCCAAAGAAGATGTGCGCCAGCACTTCGTCGGAGCCGTTGCCGACGAACACCTGGTCGGTGTCCACGCCGTAATAGGTGGCGATGGCGTCCTTCAGTTCGGTGGCGTCCGGGTCCGGGTACAGACGCAGCCGCTCATCGGCGGCGGCGCGAATCGCCTCGATCACCTTCGGGGACGGCGCCAGCGGATGTTCATTGGTGTTGAGCTTGACCAGCCGGGCCATCTTCGGCTGTTCGCCGGGCACATAGGGTTCCAGGTCGCGGACGAACGGGCTCCAGAATTTGCTCATAGGTTCTCTCGCTTGCACGCTTGCACGCACCACGCCAACACGCGTGCAAGCGTGGTGCGTGCTGCGTGTCAGCGTTGTTTAATCCTCAGTTCCGCGCTGCGGGCATGGGCGGTAAGGCGTTCGCCCCGGGCCAGCACCGACGCCACCCCGGCCAGGGCGCTGGCGCCTTCCGGGGAGCAGCCGATCAGTGAGCTGCGCTTCTGGAAATCATAGACACCCAGCGGCGAGGAGAAACGCGCCGTGGCGCTGGTGGGCAGCACATGGTTGGGCCCGGCGCAGTAATCGCCCAGCGCCTCCGGCGTGTGCCGGCCCAGAAAGATGGCGCCGGCGTGGCGCACTTTTTTCGCCCAGCGACCGGCGTCGTCCATGGACAACTCCAGGTGCTCCGGGCTGATCCGGTTAACCACCTCGAAGGCGTCGTCCAGGTCCCGGGCCTGGATCAGCGCCCCCCGGTTGGCCATGGAGGTGCGAATGATGGCCTCGCGCTCCAGAGTCGGGGCCAGGCGCTCCATGGCCTCGGCCACCCGCTCCAGGAAATCGGCATCCGGGCTGACCAGAATCGCCTGGGCTTCCTCGTCATGCTCCGCCTGGGAAAACAGGTCCATGGCGATCCACTCCGGATCGGTGTGGCCGTCGCACACCACCAGTATCTCGGAAGGCCCGGCAATCATGTCGATGCCCACCTTGCCGAACACCTGACGCTTGGCCTCGGCCACATAGATGTTGCCCGGACCGACAATCTTGTCCACCGCCGGAATCGATTCGGTGCCAAAGGCGAGGGCCGCCACCGCCTGGGCGCCGCCCACGGTGAAGAAGCGCTCGACGCCGGCCACGGCGGCGGCGGCCAGCACCATGTCGTCCAGTTCGCCATCCGGCGCCGGGCTGACCATGACGATTTCGCCAACCCCGGCCACGTGGGCGGGCAGCGCGTTCATCAGCACCGAGCTGGGGTAGGCGGCCTTGCCGCCGGGCACGTAGATGCCGGCCCGGTCCAGGGCGGTGACCTGCTGGCCCAGCAGGGTGCCATCGGCATCCCGGTAGCTCCAGGACTCCTGCTTCTGACGCTCGTGGTAGTCGCGCACCCGCTCGGCGGCGGCTTCCAGGGCCTGGCGTTGCTCGGCGGGCAGACGCGCCAGTGCCGCCTCCAGTTCGTCGCGCTCCACGGTCAGATCGGCCATGGAACCTGCCTGGCGGCGATCAAAGCGGTTGGTGTATTCCACCACGGCGGCGTCGCCACGTTTGGCCACGTCGCGGAGGATGGCGCGCACTCGCTCGCCCACCTCTTCGTCACGCTCTTCGCTCCAGGCGGTGAGCGCGCTCAGGCGTTCGCTGAAATCACTGTCACGGGTGTCGAGGCGGGTCGTTTTCATGCCGGGGTCCGTCGTTTCGCTACCGCTTGTTCCAGTTTATCCAGAATACCCTGAATGTCCGCGTGACGAGTCTTCATGCTGGCCCGGTTGACCACCACCCGGGACGAAATATCGTCGGCGATGGTCTCGGTGGGCTCCAGGCCATTGGCGCGCAGGGTGTTGCCGGTGTCGACGATGTCCACGATGCGGTCCGCCAGGCCCACCAGGGGCGCCAGTTCCATGGCCCCGTACAGCTTGATGATCTCGGCCTGCTTGCCCTGGCGGGCGAAGTAGGAGCGCGCCACGTTGACGAACTTGGTGGCCACCCGCACCCGGCCACTTACCGGCGGCGCATCCTTGAGCGCGGCCACCATCAGCTTGCAGCGGGCGATTTCCAGATCCAGGGGCTCGAACAGGCCCTCGGCGCCGTGCTCCATGAGCACGTCCTTGCCGGCCACGCCCAGGTCGGCGCCACCGTGCTGCACATAGGGCGGCACGTCGGTGGCGCGGATCACGATGATGCGTACATCGTCCCGGGTGGTGTCGAAGATCAGCTTGCGGGAGGCGGACGGGTCCTCCAGCAGCTCGATGCCCGCCTCCTTGAGCAGAGGCAGCGTGTCCTTGAGGATGCGCCCCTTGGAGAGGGCGATGGTCAGGGGTGTGGTAGCCATGTTCAGGGGTTCGCGCTCTTATCGGCCCGGCACGCGACGGATGGTCGCGCCCAGGGATTGCAGTTTTTCCTCGATGCACTCGTAACCACGGTCAATGTGGTAGATGCGGTCCACGGTGGTGTCGCCCTCGGCCGCCAGGCCAGCGATCACCAGGGACGCCGAGGCGCGCAGGTCAGTGGCCATCACCGGCGCGCCGGTAAGGCTTTCCACGCCACGGCAGATGGCGGTGTTGCCCTGCACCTCGATGTCGGCGCCCATGCGGTTCATTTCCTGCACGTGCATGAAGCGGTTCTCGAACACCGTCTCGACGATGGTGCCGGTGCCCTCGGCGATGATATTGAGCGCCATGAACTGGGCCTGCATGTCAGTGGGCATGGCCGGATACGGCGCGGTGCGCAAGCTCACCGCCTTGGGCCGGCGGCCTTCCATGTCCAGGCTGATCCAGTTGTCGCCGGTCTCGATGCGGGCGCCGGCTTCCTCCAGTTTCTGAAGCACCGCGTCCAGCAGGCTCGGATCGGTGTCCTTGCATTTGATGCGCCCGCCGGTGATGGCCGCGGCGATCAGATAGGTACCGGTCTCGATGCGGTCGGAGATCACGTCGTGGTGGCAGCCGCCCAGCTTGGGCACGCCTTCCACGATGATGGTGTCCTTACCGGCATCACGCACCTTGCCGCCCATGGCATTGATGAAGTTGGCCAGATCCACCACTTCCGGTTCCCGGGCGGCGTTCTCCAGGATGGTGGTGCCATCGGCCAGGGCGGCGGCCATCAGCAGGTTCTCGGTGCCGGTTACTGTGACCGTGTCCATGACAATGCGAGCGCCCTTGAGGCGACCGTCCACGCTGGCGTGCACATAGCCGTTGGTCACCTCGATGTCGGCGCCCATGGCCTCCAGGCCGCGCAGGTGGATATCCACCGGTCGCGAGCCGATGGCACAGCCACCGGGCAGCGACACCGAGGCACGACCGAAGTGGGCCAGCAACGGCCCCAGCACCAGAATCGAAGCGCGCATGGTCTTCACCAGCTCATAGGGCGCGGTGAGGTCCTCGATGCAGGTCGGGTCCACCTCCACGTTGAGGCGGTCGTCGATCACCACGTGCACGCCCATGCGGCCGAGCAACTCGATCAGGGTGGTCACGTCCTGCAAGTGCGGCAGGTTGCCCACCGTCACCGGCTCGCCCGCCAGCAAGGTGGCGGCCAGAATCGGCAACGACGAGTTCTTGGAACCGGAAATGCGGATTTCGCCGTCCAGGCGTTTGCCACCGGTGATGATCAGTTTGTCCATGGAACGCTCTCTCAGGGCCTGGCGGTCAGGCGATGCCCATCTTCTGGGCCTTGTCCCACTCGGCGCGGGTGAAGGTTTTGAGGGACACGGCGTGAATGCTGTTGTCCTTGAGGTGATCGTCGATGCAGGCGTAGATCAACTGCTGCCGCTTGACCGGCAGCAGGCCTTCGAAGGCATCGGATATCACGCGGATCAGGAAGCGGTCGCCCTCCCCTTCCACGGCCACGTCGGCGCCATCGAAGCCGGCTTCCACCAGCGCCTTCACGTCTTCCGGGTTCATGGTCGCTCCTTACAATACTGAACGGCGAATGATACGCGAGGGCCGGCGGGCTTGTCATGCGGGGCCGACGGTGGCCGGCCCCGGGAACGGGGCGTTACTGGCCGCCTTGGGGAGCGCCTTCCACGTTCACTTTTTCTTCCACGTCGGCGTTTTCCGCCGACCAGTTGTCGATGGCCTGGTCCATGTCGCCGTACTGCTGCATGGACTGGGCGAACTGCGCCTGATAGACGGCGCGCAGATCCAGCCCGTTGACGAACACATTGATCACTTTCCAGTCATCACCACTCTGGAACAGCGTGAAGTAGACCGGGATCACCTTGCCGTCCTTGGTGGTGCCCTGCACGCGCACCCGAGCATAATTACCCTTGCGGTCTTCCTCGCGCAGCGGCAACACCTCGATCTTCTGCCCCTGGTACATGGTCACCCCGGAGGCATAGGTGTTGATCAGGCTGTTCTTGAACACGTCCAGGAAGCGGTATTTCTGTTCGCGGCTGGCGTCGTTGAAATAATCGCCCATCACCATCCGGGTGATGCGCTTGAAATCCACCAGTGGCACCAGTTCTTCACGCACCAGTTCACGGGCGTACTCCGGCTCCTGATTCAAGCGCTGGCGATTTTCGTCGATCAAGGTGGTCATGCGCTCCACCGTGTCCTGCACCAGCTCGCGGGGGTCCTGGGCCGCCTGCGCCAGGCCGGCCAGGCCCAGCAGACACAGCGCCAGAACGGCCGCGAAGCGTTGTTTCAAGGTCATACGTCACTCCCTGTCGTTGTCGTGGGCTCCGGTTGTACGGTTTTCGCGCCGGAGTGTCCAGGCGTTTACCGTTGGAGTGCGGTAGCCGTGGCCGGGTTCCGTTCGCGGTGATCGCGGCATGGGCGGGCATTCAACTTCGCGGGAGCGGTTTCGGCCGCGATAGAAAGGACCAGCGTGGAACGCAGCCACCCCGGGAGAGGTCTGATCCCGGTCGAGGGCAGTCATTGGCCCGCCCGCCAGTGTATAATCGCCGCCAGCGAGGAGACACGAGACACCATGAGCAACAAGCATATCGCCACCGCCCGCCGTGTACTGGACGAGGAAGCCCGCGCCGTGGCGGCGCTGAGTGAGCGCGTCAGCGACGATTTCGAACGGGCCTGCGACCGCATTCTCCAATGCCGGGGCCGGGTGATCGTCACCGGCATGGGCAAAAGCGGCCATATTGGCAGCAAGGTGGCCGCCACCCTGGCCAGCACCGGCACCCCCGCCTTCTTCGTGCACCCCGGCGAAGCCTCCCACGGCGATCTGGGCATGATCACCAGCGACGACGTGGTGCTGGCGCTGTCCAATTCCGGCGAGACCGGCGAGATTCTCACCATTATCCCGGTGATCAAACGCAAGGGCAGCGGCCTGATCAGCATGACCGGCCGACCGGAATCATCCCTGGCGCGGCTCTCCGACGTTCACCTGGACGTGGCCGTGGAAGAGGAAGCCTGCCCGCACAACCTGGCGCCCACCTCATCCACCACCGCCACCCTGGCCATGGGCGACGCCCTGGCCATCGCCCTGCTGGAGGCGCGCGGCTTCACCGCCGAGGACTTCGCCCTCAGCCACCCGGGCGGCAGCCTGGGCCGGCGGCTTCTGCTCAAGGTCGACGACATCATGCATACCGAGGAACGCCTGCCCCGGGTACACCGCGACGCGGGCTTGTCCGAGGCGCTGCTGGAAATGACCCGCAAGGGGCTCGGCATGACCACCGTGGTCGACGACGCCGGCCTGCTGGTGGGGCTGTTCACCGACGGCGACCTGCGCCGCACCCTGGAAAAGGGCCTGGACATCCGCCAGGCGGGCATCGCCGAGGTAATGTCCACCCACCCGGTAACCATGGCGCCGGGCCAGCTCGCCGCCGAGGCGCTGCAGATCATGGAAACCCGCAAGATCAACGGCCTGATCGTCTGTGATGCCGAGCGCCGTCCGCTGGGCGCGCTCAACACCCAGGACCTGCTGCGCGCCGGGGTAATGTAATGGCTTTCCCGATTTCCGCCGACGACGCCCGCGCCCTGCGCCTGATGGCCTTCGACGTGGATGGCGTGATGACCGACGGTCGTCTTTATTTTGGCCCCGAAGGCGAAGCGCTCAAGGTGTTCAACACCCTGGACGGCCACGGCCTGAAGAAACTGGCCGCCAGCGGCGTCACCCTGGCCATCATCACCGGTCGCGATACCCCCATGGTGGCGCGCCGCGCCCGGGACCTGGGCATCGCCCATGTGATTCAGGGCCGTGAGGACAAGGCCGAGGCGCTCGCCGATCTGGCCGCCTCCCTGGGCATCGACGCCGGGGAAACCGGCTACGCCGGCGACGACGAGCCGGATGTGGGCGCCCTGCGATGGGCGCGGATCACCTTCGCCCCGGCCAACGCCCACGCCTGCGCCAAGGACGCCGCCGACCATGTCACCACCGCCCGCGGCGGCGAGGGCGCGGTGCGTGAGATCTGCGACGCCCTGATCGCCCTGCGGGAGGCGCCATGAAGCGTCAGGGTCTGCTCAGTGCCACCGGGGTGATCCTGCTCGGCCTGATCGTGCTGATGACCCTGCACGAGTGGGACAACCCCCTGGAGGAAGACCGCGAGGCCTTCCTCAACGCGCCGCTGATCATCGCCGACAACATCACCGCCAAGGCCTATGACCCGGAAACCGGGCAGGTGCAGTACGACCTCAAGGCCGACCATCTGGAACAGTACCAGCGCCAGGCCCTGACCCAGCTCATCGCCCCGGACCTGCGCATGGAAAATGAAAACGGCGCCTGGACCATCCACTCCCAGCGTGGTGAAGTGCGCGACAATGGCGACATCATCGTCTTCCTGGACCAGGTCAAGGCCCACAGCGAAACCAACGGTGTCGACCTGACCACCGGGGAGTTGCGCTATCTGAACAAGGAAAACCGGGTGCGCGCGCCCGGTGATCTGACCCTGCGCCACCGGGACGGCAGCACCCGGGCGGGCCGCATGGACGCCGACTTGACCAGCGGCGAAATGACCCTCGAACAAGGAGTGGTAAGTGAATTCACGGGTAATTGATCCGCGCCGCCTGGGCCTGATGCTCGGCCTGCTGCTCACCGGCCTGGCCGGCGCCGCCCAGCCCCCCGGCGGCCAGCCGGTGGAAGTAAGCGCCGACAGCGCCACCTTCGAGCAGAGCGCCGGCACCGGCGTGTACCGGGGCAACGCGGAAATGATCCAGGGCAACCGCCACCTGTACGCCGACGTGATCCGCCTGTTCACCGAAAACAATGAACTGGTGCGCGTCGAGGCCACCGGCAATCCGGTGCGCATGAAGGAAGGCAAGGAACTGCAGGCCCGCGCCAGCAACCTGGTCTACGACCTGACCACCCGCCGCCTGGTGCTCACCGGCGACGCCCATGTGGACCACCAGGGCAACACCTTCGAAGGTGCCCGCGTGGAATACAATCTGGATTCCCGGCGGGTGGACGCCAGCAGCGAGGGCGACAAGCGGGTGCGCCTGGTGATCCCGGCCAAGAACACCGGAAAAGCCGGCGACACCGACGATGAGCAGCCGGCCACCGATGGCGAAGCCGGCGGCAGCGACAACCAGCAGGACCAGGCGGAGACTCCCTGAATGGCACATCTGAGCGCCCATAACCTGGCCAAGAGCTACAAGCACACCCGCGTCATCGAGGACGTGTCCCTGGAAGTGGAAGCCGGCCAGATCGTCGGCTTGCTGGGCCCCAACGGCGCCGGCAAGACCACCTGCTTCTACATGATCGTGGGGCTGGTGGCCGCCGACGCCGGTCGCATCGAGATCAACGGCAACGACATCACCCACCTGCCCATGCACGGTCGCGCCCAGCGCGGCATCGGCTACCTGCCCCAGGAGGCGAGCATCTTCCGCCGCCTGACCGTGGAGCAGAACATCATGGCGATCCTGGAAACCCGCAAGAACCTGTCCAACGAAGAGCGCAAGGAGCGCCTGGAGAACCTGCTCCAGGAGTTCCATATCGACCACATTCGCGACTCCATGGGCATGAGCCTGTCCGGCGGCGAGCGGCGGCGCGCGGAAATCGCCCGCGGCCTGGCCACGGACCCGGATTTCATCCTGCTCGACGAACCCTTCGCCGGGGTCGACCCGATCTCCGTGAACGATATCAAGGGCATCATCCGCCACCTCAAGGATCGCGGCATCGGCGTGCTGATCACCGACCACAATGTGCGGGAAACTCTGGACATCTGCGACACGGCCTATATTGTCAGTACCGGGCACATCATCGCCGAGGGCGATTCGTCCTCCATCCTGGGTAACCAGCAGGTTCGGGATGTCTACCTTGGGGCGGACTTCCGGCTCTGAGAGCCGGCTCCCCGCCCTACACCCTCCTCCCCCAAAACGCAATACCTGGCATGATTATTGCTTAATCTGATTTGATGCTGCTATGCTGCCGGTCTTCGCGAGAACAATGACCTCACAGGCAGCATGAAACCCACCCTACAACTGCAAATCGGCCAGCAGCTCACCATGACGCCCCAGCTGCAACAGGCGATCCGCCTGCTGCAACTGTCGACGCTGGACCTGCGCATGGAGATCCAGCAGGCGGTGGAAAACAACCCGCTGCTGGAGCTGGAGGACGGCGCCGAGGACTTCTCCGCCGATGATTCGGACGGCGACGCCGACGGCGATCTCGACCTGGAGCGCGACGACGCCCTCGATGACCTGGTCGAGGGCCAGGTGGAAACCGACAGTGACTGGGACGACCTCTACGTGGGCCAGAGCAGCGCCGGTTCCAGCGGTGAAGGTGACGACGCCGATGCCTGGCAGCAGCGCCACGCCAACCCGGTAACCCTGCTTGAGCACCTGGAATGGCAGCTCAACCTGACCCCGATGAGCGACCGCGACCGGGTGATCGCGCAGATCATTCTCGAAGCCCTGGACGAACGCGGTTACGTAACGGTATCCCTGGCCGACCTGCTGACCACCGCGGAAACCCAGATCAACGACCCGGACGACCCGGTGGAAGAGGACGAGGTGGTGGCCGTGCTGCACCGGCTGCAGCAATTCGATCCGGTGGGCGTGGCCAGCCGCGACCTGGCCGAGTGTCTGGGCGTGCAATTGGCACAATTGCCGGGGGACACCGAACACCTGGGCACCGCCCGGGCCATCCTCGACCATCAGGAACTGCTTGAGAAACACGACTACGCCGGCCTGCGCCGCACCCTCGGCGTGGGCGAGGCGGACCTGGTCGCGGCCCTGGCGGTGCTGCGTACCCTGGACCCCGCGCCCGGGCAACAGATCGGTGGCGAAGAGGTGGATTACGCCGTGCCCGACGTGGTGGTGCGCGCCCATCGCGGCGGCTGGCGGGTGGAACTCAACGAGGAAGTGCTGCCCAAGGTCAACCTGCATGCCCAGTACGCCCACATGGCCCGCCAGGTAGGCGGTGAAGACGGCCAGTACCTGCGTAACTGCATGCAGGAAGCCAAGTGGTTCCTGAAAAGCCTGCAAAGCCGCAACGACACCCTGCTCAAGGTGGCCAGCCGCATCGTCGAGGTCCAGCAGGACTTCTTCAACTACGGCGAGGAGGCCATGAAACCGCTGGTCCTGGCCGACATCGCCGAGGCGGTGGAAATGCACGAATCCACCATCAGCCGGGTCACCAACCAAAAATTCATGCTGACTCCCCGGGGCGTGTTCGAACTTAAGTACTTCTTTTCCAGCCATGTGGACACGGACGGCGGCGGTGAGTGTTCCTCCACGGCCATTCGTGCCATCATTAAGAAGCTGGTCGCCGCCGAGAACCCTCGCAAGCCGCTCAGCGACAACAAGCTGGCGAACCTGCTCAACGACCAGGGTATCAAGGTGGCGCGCCGCACCGTCGCCAAGTACCGAGAGGCGATGCGAATCCCGTCCTCCAGCGCGCGTAAGCGACTGGTTTGAACGGTAAAAAAGGACATCTCTTTCAATAGAGAGAAGGAGCCAGCTATGCAAATCAACCTCAGTGGCCACCACCTGGATATCACCGACGCCCTGCGTGACTATGTGGACGAGAAATTCTCCAAACTGGAACGCCACTCCGACCAGATCACCAGCATCCAGGTGATCCTGTCGCCGGAGCCCAAGTCCCACAAGGCGGAATCCACCATCCACATTTCCGGTGCCGACCTGTTCGCCACCGCCCACGCGGACGACATGTACGCGGCCATTGACGCCCTGACCAGCAAGCTGGACCGGCAAATCCTCAAACACAAGGAAAAGACCGTGGGCCGTAAGCACGGCCACTAGGTCCGACCCGACAGACCCTGACTATGCGAGTACGTGAACTGCTCACCGAAGACCGCACCTACGACGAGGTAGCGGTTACCAGCAAAAAACGGTTGCTCGATCAGATCGCCCAGCTGGCCGCGGCCAGCTGTGGTGGTCTTAACGAGCAAGAAGTCTTCGACGCCCTGGTGGCCCGGGAAAAACTGGGTTCCACCGGCATCGGCGAGGGCATCGCCATCCCCCATTGCCGGCTCGGCCACTGCGACGCCGCCGTGGGGCTGCTGTTGAAATTGGCGGAGCCGGTGGACTTCGATGCCGTGGATGGCCGCCCGGTGGATCTTGTGTTCGTGCTCCTGGTGCCCGAACAGAACCCGGAACAGCATCTCAAGACGCTCAGCCACCTGGCCAACCTGTTCAACGACGACGACTATCGTGACGATCTGCGCCATGCCAGGGGCAGCCACCATCTTTACCAGACGGCGGTGGAGTCGGAAGCGGAAATACGCCTGGCCTCCTGATCACACCGGAACCGTCGCGCCTTATGAAACTGACCATCCTCAGCGGTCGCTCCGGCTCGGGCAAGACCACCGCCCTGCAAGCGCTGGAAGACCATGGCTATTACTGCGTGGACAACCTGCCCCTTGGCCTGTTGCCTACCCTCGCCGCCCAACTCCAGAATGAGGAACACGCCCTGGAACGGGTCGCCGTGGGCGTGGACGCGCGCAACCTGCCACGCCAGTTGCTGGCCTTCAACCACATCATCGAGGAACTGCGCCAGCAACAGCTGGACACCGAGATCATCTTCCTGGAGGCGGAGCCGGCCACCCTGCTCAAGCGCTTCAGCGCCACCCGGCGCCGTCACCCGTTGAGCGGCGACGAACGCACCCTGGCCGACGCCATCGCCCTGGAAGCGCGCCTGCTCGCCGACATCCGCATGCTCGCCGACCTGGTCATCGACACCAGCAACCTGGATGTGCACACCCTGCGCAATATGATCCGCCAGCGGGTAGCGCGCCGGGACGTGCGGCTGTCCCTGCTGATCCAGTCGTTCGGTTACAAGAACGGCCTGCCCCACGATGCGGACCTGGTATTCGACGTACGCGCCCTGCCCAACCCGCACTGGCAGGGAGACCTGCGTCCGCTCACCGGGCGTGACGAAAAGGTGGCCGAGTTTCTGCGCGGCCACCCGGAAAGCGGCGCCATGCTCGACGATATCTTTCACTTTCTGGACCGCTGGCTGCCCGCCTATGGCGCCAATGATCGCAGCTACGTCACCGTGGCGGTGGGCTGCACCGGCGGCCGGCACCGCTCCGTCTACATCACCGAGCAGCTCGCCCTTCGTCTGCGCGAGGAAGGCGTCCCCCTGCACGTGCGTCACCGGGAGCTGGACGGATGATCGAGCGGGACCTGACCATCACCAACAAGCTCGGCCTGCACGCCCGCGCCGCCGCCAAGGTGGTCAGCGTGGCCTCGCGCTACAGCTGCGCCATCGAGGTGGTCCATGGCGAGCGCCGCATCGACGCCAAAAGCATCATGGGCCTGCTGACCCTGGGCGCCGCCAAGGGCACCGAGCTGCGCGTGCGCGTGGACGGCGAGGACGAAGCGCCGGCCATGGACGAGCTCACCGATCTGTTCCAGCGCAAGTTCGACGAAGGCGAGTGACCCCTCCCTTTTGCATCCTTTGATCCTTCCGTCATCACGCCTGGGTTAAACTGTCCGTTGGCGAGGAGGGGTCATGTCGGAAAACACGCAGCATCAACGCAATCTCAAGACGGTTAACCGGGCCCTGGCCAGCGGCACTTTTTCCCAGGTGCGTCAGTTACTCAACAACCTGCCCGGTGCCGAAGCCGCCCACCTGATCGAATCCTCCCCACCCCGGGAACGGGAAATCCTCTGGCAACTGCTCAACCAGGAGCAGGAATCCGAGGTACTGCAGTATCTGGGCGAAGAAGTCCGCGTGGAGCTGCTGCGCGACCTGCCGCCGGAAGAACTGGTCACCCTGGTCGAGGACCTGGACACCGACGACCTGGCCGACCTCCTCCAGGAGTTGCCCGAGCAGGTTACCAGCCAGGTGCTCGCCGGCCTGGACGCCCAGAACCGGGAGCGCCTGGAACAGGTGATGAGCTACCCGGAGGACACCGCCGGCGGCTTGATGAACACCGACGTGATCACGGTGCGCCCGGAGATCACCTTCGAGGTGGTGCAACGCTACCTGCGCCGCCGTGGTGAAATACCCGAGACCACCGACAACCTGCTGGTGGTTAACCGCAAGAATCAGTTCGTGGGGGTACTACCGCTTACCAAGGTGTTGATCTCCGACCCGGGCACCACGGTGCGCGAAGCCATGCGCACCGATGTGGAGGCAATCCCCGCCCACCGTTCCGAACACGACGTGGCCAAGCTGTTCGAACGGTTTGACCTGGTGACGGCCCCGGTGGTGGACGAAAACGGCGTGCTGGTGGGCCGGATCACCATTGACGACGTGGTGGACGTGATCCGCGAGGAAGCCGCCCACTCACTGATGGGCATGGCCGGCCTGGACGAGGACGAGGACACCTTCGGCTCGGTGTGGCAGACCGCCCGCCGCCGCGCGCTCTGGCTGGGCATCAACCTGCTCACCGCCCTGGCCGCCTCGGCGGTGATCAGCCTGTTCGAGAACACCCTGGAAAAAGTGGTCGCCCTGGCGGTACTGATGCCGATCGTCGCCAGCATGGGCGGCATCGCCGGCAGCCAGACCCTGACCCTGGTGATTCGCGCCATGGCCCTGGGCCAGGTACAGGCGGGCAACACCCGCTATCTGCTGTTCAAGGAACTGTCGGTGGGGGCACTCAACGGCTTGCTATGGGCGGCGGTGATCGGCACCACCGCGGCGCTCTGGTTCGACAACCCGAGCCTGGGCGGTATCATCGCCTCGGCCATGGTGCTCAATCTGGTGGTAGCGGCCGGCGCCGGCGCGTTGATTCCGATCGTCATGAAGAAAATGGGGATCGACCCGGCGCTGGCCGGGTCGGTGGTGCTCACCACGGTCACCGACATCGTCGGTTTCATGGCCTTTCTGGGGCTGGCGACGCTGCTCTACGCGCAACTGCTGAGCTGAAGCCGGTCAGACCAGATCCGGCGTGGTATCCGGTTCATCGTCGGCGACACCAAAAATATCGCGGAACGAGGCGTACACCGATACCGTCGTCACCGCCATCAGGAACAGACTCACCACCAAGGTGGCCATCACCAACAGCAGGCCCAGCAGCATCATCGCCAGGCTGTCGGGCCCGAACAACATGCCCGCCAGAGCCAGTAAACCGGCCACCAGCGCCACCAGCACGCCCAACACCAATAGCGGGATCAGGCCGTACCAGAGCATCGGCAGCCAGTTACGCGCCACCGCCACCAGACTCTCCTTGATCGCCACCAGGCCGTTACGTTCACCGAACAACACCAGCGGCGCCTGGAACCAGATCAGCGCCATGTAGGGAACCGACAGGGCGGCGATCACCAGGCCCAGCAACAGCATCTTGAAAACGCTCAGCGCTCCCATGCCGGCCATCGCCTCGGCGCCCAGCGGATCACCGCCCAGGCTGGCGGAAAACAGCGCCGCGATTTCACCGCCATACAGGGCCAGCGTCGCCACCACCGTAAGCAGGGTAAACAGAATCTGCAGCCCTACCTGCACCAGGCCGGCCAGGAACAACGGCCCGGTACGCCGGGAAAAGCCCACGAACAAGTCGCCGAAATCAAACTCCTCGTCGTGCCAGCGCCGCCAGGCCAGCTGCATCAGCCCGGCGCTCAACACCGGGCCCAGCAGGGTGGGGGCGAAATTGCCGAGCACCGGCACGAACAAACCCACCAGGCTGACGCCCGTGAGTATCGCCATGAACACCAGCAACGCCAGGGTCCACAGCACACGGTTCGCGGCGGTCAGCCGCCAGGCACGCTTCCACCACAGCCAGCCATGGCCCAGCGGCCGACGCCGGGCCGGACCGACCACCTCTTCCTTGGTCGATTCCGGCGGCAGCGGATCACTGACCGGACCCTGGTAGGGGTTGCTCGGGTCCATCAACACTCCCGGTTCAGGCTTGTTCGGTAAGCACTTGCTTGAAGGACAGGTAGTAGGCACCGGCCATGATCGGCATCACGAACAGCCAGCCGAGCAGGAACGGCAGGGCCGCGACGGCCACGATCACCACCACCACGATGCCATACACGATGATCGGCAGCAGGTTGCGCAGACAGGCCTTGAAGCTCAGGGCCATGGCCTTGCCCGGGCCCAGGTCGGTGAGCATCACCAGGGGCACGGTGAAGTAGAACAGAAACGCCACCAGCACGGTCAGCACCAGGAACACCGGCACCAGCACCAGCAGGGCGGCGCTCAGGCCACCGTTCATCATCGCCGGGTCCATGCCCTGGGACGCGGAGAAGGCACCGGCGCCGGCGAACATCAGCGCCAGGCCGGCGATCAACAGGCCGAACACCACGTACACGCCCAGTTGCGCCAGAGCCAGCAGGATCAGCGGGCCGGTGCGCTCGGAAAAGCCGGCGAACAGATCCGCGAACTCGGACTGATTGCTGGTATCGATACGATGGAACATCTTCACCAGACCGGCGTACAACAACACCATCAGGAACGGCTGAGCCAGCGGACCGATGAACGGAATGAACTGCAGAACCATGGTGATCACGAAGGTCACCACCAGCGCCCCGATCACCACGCCCCAATGGCCACTCAGCATTTTCATGCCGTCGCCGATCCAGCCCACGGCTTGGCCCACGGAGACCTTGTTGGGGCCACTCAGGGTCAGGGCGCCGGCCGCCGGTGTTTCCTTCACCACGTCGGCTTCAGGCTGTTGATAGGGGTTCAGGTCGTCGCTCATGGATAGCTTCCCTTAATTTCACGAAAGTCGGAATAAAACAGTCAAACGCCGGCGACCTTCATGGGCGCCAGCAACAAGGATCCGGAGGCAATATTCCCGCGCCGGTCCACATCCGTGCCACTGCCCAGGATGCCGGCGAACATCTCCCCCAGATTTCCGGCAATGGTAAACTCTTGCAGTGGCTTCTGTATGACACCGTTCTCAATCCAGAAACCCGCCGCGCCTCGGGAATAGTCCCCGGTGACCAGATTGACGCCCTGCCCCATCACTTCCGTGATCAGCACGCCGGTGCCCATGCGCCGCATCAGCGCCGCCTGATCCTCGCCGGTATCGCTGATGGTCAGATTGCGCACCCCGCCGCCATTGCCGGTAGGCGACATATCCAGCCGCCGCGCGGCATACAATCCGAGCGCATAGCGGCGCAACACACCGTCTTCCACGAACGCCTGATTGCGGGTCGGCAGACCATCGGCGTCGAACGCCGCCGAACCATTGCCGCCGGCCAGCCGGGGACGCTCGGCGATGTCGATGCCGGCGGGAAACAGGCGCTCGCCAAGGCGCCCGCCGAGAAAGGACGCGCGCCGGTACAACAAACCACCGCTGATCGCCGACACGAAATGTCCGAGCAGGGAGGCGGCGATCTCCGGGGACAGCAGCACCGGCAGTTGGCCGGTGGCGGGCACCTCCGCGCCCAGGCGCGCCAGGGTCCGGCGACGGGCGGCCTCGCCCACCTGCTCCGGGCTGGCCAGCCGGTCGGCGCGGCGGCCCCCGTCGAACCAGTGATCGCGCTGCATGCCGTTATCGTCCCCGGCCACCACCGCGCAACCCCGCGAGTGGAAGGTGCCCACCTGCCCTTGCAGGAAACCGGCGCTGTTACCCAGCACCTGCACACTGGTGCCGGTGCTCACCGAGGCGCCCTCGGAATTGACGATACGAGGATCGTCCCGGGCCACACTCTCGCAGCGCAGCGCCTCCTCGATGGCCTGTTCGGTAGTCAGCGCCCAGGGGTGGTAAAGATCCAGGTCCGGGTTGTCGGTGGCCAGTTGCTCCGGCGCGGCCAGGCCGGCGAAGCGATCCTCCTCGGTATGGCGGGCAATGGCGCAGGCGGCGGCCACCGCGTCGCGCAGGCTCTCCGGACTGTCGTCGGAGGTACTCGCCTGGCCCTTGCGCTGACCAAAGTACACGGTCACGCCCAGGCCGCGATCGCGATGGAATTCCACCGTTTCCACTTCACCCAGACGGACGTCCACGGACAGACCCTGGGACAAACTCAGCCGTGCCTCGGCGGCGCTGGCGCCCTGACGTTTGGCTTCTTCGAGGACCTGGGCCACGATGTCCCGGGCGGCGCCCAGGTTATGCGGGCCGAGATTGGCTGTCGCGCTGGCGTTTTCGGACATAAAATAGGGTTTTCTCTTCCGCGTTGACGATATGACCGAGTATAACGATCCCCTGCCGAGCAAGACACGCCGCAAGCTGGAAATGCAGGACCTGCAGGAAGCCGGCCTGAAAATCATGGACCTCAAGGCCGGCCAGCAGGCCCGCCTGCCGCTCAACGACACCCTGCGCGCCGCCCTGGACGAAGCACGCCGCATCACCCATCCGGACGCGCGCCGCCGTCATGCGCTCTATGTGGGCCGCCTGATCAGCGACGACGACCCGGACAGCCTGCTTTCCGCCCTGGATACTCTTACCGATCCGCTACGCCAGCAGCGCCTCGTGCAATGGACCGAACAGGTGCTCGCCTGCCCCGGCCCCCGGGACGCGGAAGCGGTGCTGCAACGTATTCTGGAATTTTACCCGGAGGCGGACCGGCAGACTCTGCGCAACCAGGCCCGCAACCTGATCAAGGCCCGCCCGGACGGCGAGCTGGCCGAGGCCGACGCCGACCAGCGTGCCCGCCTCAAGCGCGAGCGCAAGCGCTTCCAGGGGCTGCTGAACGACCTTGAGAAGAACGCGCCGCTATACTGACTCGTCAGCCTGGACCGGCGCGCCCTCGGCGGCGTACACCCCGGAGACCGCCTGCACCACGGCGATCACCATCAAGAACACCATGGGAATCAACCAGGCGCCGGACAGATCGTAGACGGCGCCCAGGGTCACCGGCCCGGTGGCGGACAGCAAATACCCCAGCGACTGGCACATGCCGGACAGCCCGGCGGATACCCGGGCGTCCGCCCCGCGCACCGCGATCAGGGTCAGTCCCAGGGCGATCATGCAGCCCTGCCCCACGCCGAGCAGCACCACCCAAAGCAGCGGCGCGCTCAACGGCGCCATCAACAGCCCGGCCATCCCCACCAGCGGCGGCACCTGCATCAGCCCCATGGCCAGCCGGCGGCGGCGGCGAAACAGGGCAAACAACAGCGGCGCGAAAAAGTTGGCCGGCATCCCACTCAGGGTGAACAGGGTCAGCAGGCGCCCGGCCTCCGCCTCGCCGGTACCGGTATCGGCGAAGAACTTGGCCAGCCAGGCGGTGAGCGTGTAGAACAGCAGGCTCTGACAACCGAAGAACAGGCTCAGCACCCAGGCATCGCGCTGCCGCCACAGGGTCGGGCGCGCCGCGACCACGGCGTGGCGCGCCGGCCGGTAGCGCAACATGGGCAGCCAGGCCAGAGCACCCAGCAGCGCCACCAGCGCACTGGCCGCCAGCGGATAACGCCAGTCGCCGCCAAACTGGTCGCGCACCGGTACCGCGAAGGCCGCAGCCGCCGACGCACCGCAGGACATCACCACCGAATAGAGAGCGGTCACCGCCGCCACCCGGTGCGGGAAGCGCTGGCGTACCAGGCCCGGAGTGAGCACGTTCATCACCGCGATGGCGGCGCCCATCATCACCGTGCCCGCCAGCATCAACCCGTACACGCCGGGCACCCGCAGAGCCAGCCCCGCCAGCAGCACCCACAGGGCCAGCAGCAAGGCCCGCTCCAACCCCAGCCGCTCGCCCAGACGCGGCGCGAACAGTGACAATCCGGCGAAACACAGCAGCGGCAGGCTGGTCAGCAACCCCAGCGCCACCCCGTCCAGAGCCAGATCATCACCAATGCCGTCGGCCAGCGGGCCGATCACCACGATGCCAGTACGCAAATTGGCGGCCAACAGAATCAACGCGGCCAGAAAACCCAGAAGGGGCCCGGCCCGGCGCAACGCACCGGGAGCCTGGGGAGAAGGGGACATGCACAGCCTCGAACGCCAATGAAAGCGGGAAACGCAATCCTTAAGGATAACGCAAAATGCTTGACCTTTGGTGAGCGACTACCACCAGCCCAGGAACGCCTGGCCGAACCAGGCCCGGGGCAGCGAGCGCTGCTCCTCGTCGATGCCTTGCTCCGTTTCCATGGTGTCGACCCGGGCGCGGGCGGCCTTGAACAGGGCCTTGGGGTCGTCCGGCCCCGGGTTGTCCAGGGCGTCACCGTAGAGAGCCTCGCTGAACCAGGTGCGATCGGAGTCATCGCTGCAGCCAAAGGAGGTACGATCAGCCGCCGCCGCCGTGAAGATCACTCGGCGCCGTTCCGCCAGCGGGTCCACCCATTGGCCGGAGTAGCAAGCGGACACCACCAGCCACAGGTAACCGATGCCCGCTTCATCGAGCCATTCGTCAAACCGGGCCGGGGTCAGATCATTGAGGGCGAGACCGGGCTGCGCCAGCACCAGGTTGCCGTCGCTACCGCCGTGGCTGACCAGATGCACGAACAGCAGATCCTCCTCCGGATCAAGGATGGAGCCCAGGGTGCGCAGGCTTTCATGCAGACTGGTGAGGGTGGCGAGTGGCGCATCACCGTGCTCGCCATTGGCCAGCACCAGGTGGTGCCCCCGTGGCGACCAGTGGCCACCGAGGCGCTCCGCCACCCAGCGCGCCTCCCGGGCGAACACGCCCTGGCGACCGTCCCCGCCCACCACCAGCACATAGACGTCGCGCTGGCCGGCTTTCTGGGGCACCAGGGCGGTGAAGGCACGCTGCAGGCGCCGCTCCTCGGAATAAAGCCGCTGCTCGACCCGTTCAGCGCGGCGCCGGCGCCGGTCCTGATAGCCATTTTCATCCTGAAAAAAATCACCGTGGATGAAAAAGCCCCGTTCGCTGACCTGCTCGCCATCCTGATCCAGGGTGATGCGCTGCCCGGGACCTCGGACACTGCCGTACTGGAAGCGACCCTTGCGCACCTCGCCGTCCGGACGGGTCAGGGTGCCTTGCCCGTGGAACAGCCAGCCCTGGAAGCCCCCTTCGTAGGTCAGGCCGCTGTCATTGTGGTAGCGGCCCTTGACGATCTCGCCGTTTTTGAAGGTACCGCTGTAGACATCGCCGCCCTCACTGGTCCAGGTACCTTGGCCCTGGGGTTGCCAATCTTGGAACTCCCCCTCGTACCAGCCCGCTTCCGGAAACGTCGCCTTGCCACGCAGCGGATCGCCGGCGGCGAAGGTACCTTCGTAAACGGTGCCATCATCGCAGGCATAGCGGCCTTCCCCGTTGGCCAGGCCGTTCTCGAAGGCGCCTTCATGGACGCAGCCGTCGGCGTATTGATAACGGCCCTGCCCCTGGATCACGCCGTCCACGAACTGGCCCTGATAAACGCGGCCATCCGGCCAGGTCAGTTTGCCTTCACCGTTGAAACGGTCATCACGCAGCCCACCCTCGTAGACCGAGCCGTCCGGCAGCCGGTAATCACCGGGCAGCTGTTCCGGCCCGCAGCCGCCGAGCAGGCTGACGGCACCCAACAGGGCACAGGCAAGCAAAAAGCGTTTCATGACGTCCCCGATCCAGACCATCGATGCTCAGCCCAGCGGCAGCATGAACCGGGCCAGGCGGGAAGAGGTCTGGCGCAGGTTCTCGCACAGCAGCAGGGCGATGTTTTCCATCATTTGCGCGGCGGCATGGGGCCGCCGGCGGCGTAGTTGTTCGAAGCCCTTGCGGGTCAGTACCACCAGGGTGGTGTCCTCGGAGGCTCGCACCGTGGCGGAACGCGGCTGGCGATCCACCAGCGCCATCTCGCCCAGGGAATCACCGGGGTTGATGTGGGCGATCAGCACGGTACCGCCCTGGTCCGCCTGGTTCTTGAGAATTTCCAGCCGGCCACGCACCACGAAGCAAACGAAATCGCTGCGGTCCCCTTCCCGGCATACGGTGTCGCCCGCCGCCACCCGGTTAACGAACACCAGCTTCTCGGCGGCCGCCAGGTCGTCCGCGTCCAGGCCCTGAAACAGACCCATGCGTGACAGCACCTCCGCCACCTGCACGCTCATCAGGCGGTCCCGCCCACCGTCAGGGCGTCCACGCGCAGGGTCGGCTGGCCAACGCCCACCGGCACCGACTGACCGTCCTTGCCGCACACGCCGATGCCACTGTCCAGGGCCAGATCATTGCCGACCATGGAAATGTTGTTCATCACCTCCGCGCCGCTGCCAATCAGGGTGGCGCCCTTCACCGGGCAGACGATCCTGCCCTTCTCCACCAGGTAGGCCTCGCTGGTGGAGAACACGAAGCGCCCGGAGGTGATGTCGACCTGGCCGCCGCCGAAGTTCACCGCGTAGATGCCCCGGTCCAGGCTGGCCAGGATCTCATCCGGTTCGGACTCGCCGGGCAGCATGTAGGTGTTGGTCATGCGCGGCATGGGCAGGTGCGCGTAGGACTCGCGGCGACCGTTGCCGGTGGGCTTCACGCCCATCAGCCGGGCGTTGGTCTTGTCCTGCATGTAGCCGGCCAGGCGGCCCTGCTCGATCAGCACGTTGTAACCACTGGGCGTGCCCTCGTCATCCACGTTCAGGGACCCGCGCCGATCCGGCAGGGTGCCGTCGTCGACCACGGTGCACAGGCTGGAGGCCACCGGTTCGCCCATTTTCTTGCTGAACATGGAGGTACCCTTGCGGTTGAAGTCGCCTTCCAGGCCGTGGCCCACGGCTTCGTGCAGCAACACGCCGGGCCAGCCCGGACCAAGCACCACCGGCATGGTGCCGGCCGGAGCCGGTTCCGCTTCCAGATTGAGCAGCGCCTGACGCACCGCGTCCCGGGTCCAGGCCTCCAGCTTGCCGTCCTCGCGCAGCCAGTCGTAGGCCACCCGACCACCGCCGCCGGCGCTGCCGCGCTCGCGGCGACCGTCGCGTTCGGCGATCACGGAAATGCTGAAGCGGATCAGCGGGCGCACATCGGCGGCCAGGGTGCCGTCGGTGGCGGCCACCAGCACCACGTCCTGCTCGCCGCTGAGACTCACGGTGACTTCCTTCACCGCCGGGTCCAGGGAGCGCGCCAGGCGATCCATCTCGCGCAGCAGCGCCACCTTCATCTCACTGCTCCAGCCGGGCAGCGGGTCCAGGGCCGCGTAGCGTGCCGGTACCGGTTTGGCCACGTCGATGCGCACCGGCTTGTCGCCGCCCTGGCGGCCAATGGCGGCGGCGGCGCCACCGGCCTGGGTGAGCGCATCCAGGGAGATATCGTCGCTGTAGGCGAAGCCGGTCTTGTCACCACTGACGATGCGCACCCCGGCGCCCCGTTCCAGGTTGAAGCTGGCGTCACGTACCAAGCCGTCTTCCAGCACCCAGGCCTCGTGGCGGCTGTGCTGAAAGTAAATGTCCGCGTAATCGGCGCTGCCCGCCAGCTTGCCGCCGAGCAGGGTCTGCAGCTGGTCGGGGCCCAGATCGGCCGGGGCCAGCAGGATGTCGGACGCCAGGGAAAGGCGTTCACTGTCAGAGACAGGCACTCCGTCAAAAGTCATCGGGACCGCTCACTTGGAATCGTTGATGGGTATGAACCGGAAGGCCGGAGCGTACTGTCTTGAGCACCGCCGGGTCCACCGGGCCGAGCACCACGCCAGGGCCGTCACCGCCCTCGGCCACCACCCGGCCCCAAGGGTCCACCAGCAGGGAATGACCGTAACTGGTGCGCTGCGTGCTGTGCGCGCCGCACTGGTTGGCGCCCAGCACGTAGCAGCCGTTCTGGATCGCGGCGGCCCGCAGCAGCACCCGCCAGTGGGCCGCGCCGGTGGTGGCGGTGAACGCACTGGGGTAAACGATCAGATCGGCACCGGCGTCCGCCAGGGCGCGGGCATGGAGGGGAAAGCGCAGGTCGTAGCAGATCGCCAGGCCCAGGCGCAGGCCACCGGCCTCCGCCACCACCACCTGGTCACCGGCTTCAAACACGTCGGATTCCCGATAGCGGCCCTGGGCATCGGCCACGTCGGCGTCGAACAGGTGCAGCTTGTCGTAGCGCGCCGCCACCGCGCCGTCCGGGCCGGTGAGCACCGCCCGGGTGCGTACCCGGGGCGCCGGCACGGCGCTGCCGTCCGGTCGGGTCAGAGCCGGCAGGCTGCCCCCCAGAACCCACAGGCCGAGGGCTCGGGAACGCTCGCCGAGCCATTGGCATAGCGCCTCGTGGCGTTCCGCCAGTTGCCGGTAGTCGACGCCATAACCGGCGAAATTCTCCGGCAGCACCGCCAGGGTGGCGCCGCCCTCGGCGGCACGCTCCAGGCCATCGGCGGCCGCCGTCAGGTTGGCGTCGATGTCGGTGCCGCTGGTCATTTGCACGGCGGCCACGGTGATCGGGTTACTCAAGGAAGCCCTCCGTCTCCTTGACCTTGGGCTCGCCCCAGGGCCCGGAGACCTGGTATTTCATGGTGGTCGTTTTATCCAGCTTATCACCCCAGAGCCGCTCCACCACAAAGATACCGGCGCACACCGCCGGTCCGGCCAGGCAACCAGCGTACAGGTTACTGGACAACGGCAGGGTCATGCCCACCTCCAGGTCCAGGGTGTGTTTGGCCAGTTGCGCCTCGCCGTTCACCTCGAAGGCCGCCGAAGGAGACTCGATGGCCAGTTCACGAGCGGTGAGCACCGGTCCATCGAAGCGGAATTCGCCGTCGATACCATCACAGGCCAGTCCCTGCTGGTACACATCGGAGAAATCCAGGCGCAGGCGGCGCTGAATATTCGCCAGGTTGACCACCCCGAGCAGCCGCAGCAGGGAAGTCCGCCCCTCCGGGTCCGGCAGCCGGCATTCGCCGATATCCAGGGTGGCGGTGCCGTTCAAGGCCAGGTAATCGGGCTTCAGAGGCCAGTCGTTCCAGGCCAGATCCAGGGTCGCCCGGGCGTCCTCGGTTTCCACCAGCGGCGGCAAGTCCAGGGCGGAGAAAGCGGCCTTGAGGTCATCGGACCCCAGAGTGCCCTGATAGCGGCTGTGCTGGCTGCCCTCGCCGTCCTCGGTCCAGGTGAGCCGGCCATCCACGTTGATGTGGTTCCACTGGCCGCGCAGGGCGTCCACCCGCACGCCGCCGTCCACCGGGCGCAGCCGTCCGGACCAGGCTCCCAGGGCCTGGCCCCCGAGGCGCAGATCATGCAGTTCCACATCCATGATCGGTACCCTAGTCGGTGACAACGGTGGCTTGCCATCACCATCACCCTGGTCGCCGCCGCCCCCGAGGGGGCTGTCCGGCAGCCGCAGCCGGTTCACCGTCAGTGACAGGGGCGTATCGCCCCGGGCCTGGTACCCTTCCGGCAGGCGCACGGTGCCGGCCACCGACGGACTGGCCAGACCCAGCTCCCAATCGCGGCCGCGTGGGGCGGCGCTAAAACGGGCGGAGGACAGTTCGGTACCGAACAGGTCGAGCCGGTCGATGGACAGCGACACCCGGTTGATCAGACTCCGCGCGTCGGCGCCGCCCTCACCGCCGCTGCCGTTCTGGCCGGCGCCGGCGGGCGTCAGGCCAGAGACGAAATCCAGCCAGCTGGCGGCGTCGGCACGGGCCACCCGGCCTTCGATGGTCAACCCGTGGGCCGGCATTTCGGGCAGCTCGCCGCCGCCCAGCCGCACCGCCCCGGCCAGGCTGTCGCCCAGGCGGAATCGGGCCTCGCCGATCTGGCCGTAGAAAACGGAGACCTGATTGGCGCCGCTGCGCTGACGCCATACCAGGCGACTGGTGCGTGCCTGGCTGGCCGCCTTGCCAAGAGGGGCCGGGGCGTCCACCTTCACGCCTTCCAGGGTGGAACGTCCCTCCAGACGGAAGGCATTGCCGCCCCAGGGCATGGCCAGGTCCAGTTCCAGGGGCAAGGTGCCCGAGGCTGGCGCCATCCAGTCCGCATCCAACCAGTCACGCAGGCGCTCCACCGCCACCTTGCCGGTGAGCTGCATCTGGCTGTCCGGCCCCCGGGTCAACCAGCTCCCTTGGAAGCGGGCGCCGAGGGCGCGGCCTTCCAGGGTACGCATGTTGATGCCGCGCTTAAGGTGGAAATACACCGGTGCGCTCACGTCGGTCAGGCTCAGGTTGAGAGGTTCGTTGCGCAGTGTCACCTGGTCGCCGCGACCGTCCACGATCACCATCGGCTGGCGGGACTTACCACCCAGCGGCATATCCAGGAGCAGGTGCCCGCCCACGGTGCCGTCCCGGAAGCGCCAGTCCAGCAGGCCGGCGGGCAGCCGCTGGGCCAGCGGTGTGTCATGGAACAGGCGGTCCAGATCCGTGGCCGGGCCGTCCAGCCGGCCCTGGACCAGAATGTGGCGCTGGCCGGGGTCCGTCACCTCGGGCAGATCCACGCTCACGCCGCGCAGTTTGGTATTGAACAATTGCCCCTGGCTGACGGTGCCGGTGACGCGCCGGCCATCGATCAGCACATCGGCGTCAACCCCGGTGGCCGCCGGCCAGTCCGGCAGGAAGGACAACACCACGTCACGGGCCTGGAAGCGCATTTGGAAGGTGCGGTCCTGCTGACGGTCCGGGTCGATCTTCACCGGTCCCTGATACAGGAACCGGCCATGATCCAGGTGGCCGCCCTGGAAAGCCTGGGCCAGCCAGTCACCGAGCGGGTCCTTGAGCTTTTCCATGGGGATGTAGTGGGCGGCACGGGCACCGTTGCCATCGAAGACATCCGCCAGCAGGCGCAGTTCCGGCACCGGATAGGCGGCGCCACCGTCCACGCGCAGCATGGCCAGCCCGCGGGCGTCGGCGTTGGCGGCGCGTAACACGCCGCTTTCCACCCACCAGTGGTCCGCCTCGCTGCGCCAGCGCAGCGGGCCGTTAAAGGCCGCGCTCAGCGGGTGGCCATAGAGACGCGGCACGGTCAGTTGCAAGGGCTCGCCATCGAGCCGGGCCACGCCGCCGTCCGGGGTCCCCGCCAACCAGCCGGTCAGGCCGCTGATGCCGGGCACCCGGTCGAGGGCGTCACTGGCCAGCCCGGCGAAACGGGCCTGCAGGTGCGCCACCCGGCCATCCACGCCGTCCAGATAGACCGCCTCCAGCACCCCCCGGGGTTCGTGTTCGCGCAACCGGTCACGCACCGTATCCAGGCCTTCCGGCAACGCGAACGGCCATTCGGCCAGTTGCCGGGTAAGCGCGTGAATGGCCAAGTCGTCGCCCTTGAAACGCCAATGGTACTGATCGTCCTGGCGCCGCCAGCGCAGCGCTACCGGGCCCGGCGATACCGCGCCGGCGGGGGTCTCGCCGGTCAGGGAGGTCACCGACAACTGGTTCTCGCCGTCGCCGTCCCCGTCCCGCCGCCACTGGGCGTCCAGTCGCAGGTCGCTGAGTGGCCATTGGCCATCGCCGTCGGTGAGGGTGGCTTCCGGTGCCGTCAACCGCACCTGTCCGGCTCGGGGCGCGCCGTTCTCGATCCGGCCCCAGGCGCGCACCTGCCCGTTCAGCGCCGCCAGATCCAGCGGCCAGTCCCGTGCCTCGGGCAGCCATTCCTGCAAACGCTCACCGTGCACGTCGAGATAGCCACGGGCATTCAGCTCCGCCAGGGAAAGCGGGTCGCCGTCCACCAGCAGCCGGGCGTCCACGGAGAACGGCCGGTCTCTGGCTTCGACCCGCGCCGACAGCGCGTGCTCGCCGCCCTCGTTGACCATCGCCAGGGTCAGGGAGGAGGCCGCCAGAGGCGGCAGGCCGGGCCAGTCCAGGGAGAAACGGGCGTCCTCGACCAGAATACGATCCTGCCGGTAAAGGGTGCGCAGGCTGTCCGCCAGGTTATCGTCACCGTCACGGTGCAGCGCCTCGAAACCACGCAGCCGGATGCCACCGTCCGGGTCGCGGACCAGATGCACATCGACGCCCTGAATGCGCAGTTCGCGCAGGTAGGGCTGGCGATGCCAGAGGGTGGCCAGCACATTGACGCTTACCGAAACCTGATCCAGGCGCAAAGAGGGTTCGCCATCGGCGTCCGGCAGGGTCAGGCCGCGCACCTGGAAACGGGGCGTGAGCCCGTCCATATCGCCGCTGAGCTGGTCGATGACAATGGGAAAACCGAGCCGTTGCTCGATCAGAGCTTCGAGGTCCTGGCGGTAATCCGGCACCAGCATCATCAGTTGCCGCGCCACCACCGCGTAGGCGGCGATCAGCAATACCGGCGCGGCCACCAGCCACCAGAGCTGGCGGCGCAGCCTGTTACGCCAGCGCACGCCGTGATTCGTCACTGCCAATAGGGAACTCCGGCCCATTCCAGGAGCGAAACGGTCTCCGCCAGGGGCAGACCCACCACTCCACTGTAACTGCCCGTCACGGAAGCCACCAGTGCCGCGCCCAGGCCCTGAATGCCATAGGCGCCGGCCTTGTCCCGGCCTTCGCCGGTGGCCAGGTAAGCGCGCAACCGCTCGGTCGGCACCCGCCGCCAGCACACCCCGGTTTCCGAGGTGGCCAGACGGTGCGCCTCACCGACCCTCAGGCAGACCGCCGAGATGACCCGGTGTTCCCTGCCGTTGAGTGCTTCCAGCATGGCCAGGGCCTGCCGGTCGTCGGCGGGCTTACCGAGAATGCGGTCGTCCAGCACCACGGCGGTGTCGGCACCCAGCACCGGCGCGCCGGGCGGGGCGCCGGACTGGCCCGCGGCGGCTTTTTCCCGTGCCATGCGTTCCACGTAGTCCCGGGGCGCCTCGCCGTCAAAGGGAGTCTCATCGATGCCCGGCGCGCGCAGCACGCTGAACGGCACGCCGATCTGCGCCAGCAACTCGGCGCGCCGGGGTGAACCGGAAGCCAGATACAAACGCGGGGCGCGCGGGTCGCCGGCGGCCATCAGCGCACCAAAAAGCGCAGTTGGACCCAGCGCAACAGCGCGCACAGGGGCCGCCAGATCACGGCGCTGGCGGCGGCGGAATAGAGAATGGTATAGGGCGGGTAAAGCGTCCGCCCCACGGACTCCTGCACCAGATAGGCCAGCAACTGGGCCGAGCCCACCAGCAGGAACACCACCGCGCTTTGCTGCAACAGCGGAAACACCCGCATGCGCTTGTAGGCGGCGAGCATGAAATAGGCGCCCAGGGCGTAGGCCAGGGCCCACTGGCCCAGGGTGGTACCGACCAGCACGTCCTGGTAGAGCCCCACCATGAAGCCCCACAGCACGCCGATACGGTGCGGCAGAGACAGCACCCAGTACAGCAGTACCAGCAACAGCCACTCCGGACGCACCCAGTCAAGGCTGTCGCTGAGCGGCACCACCTCCAGCAGCGCCGCCAGCAACAGGGTCACCAGGATGACGCCAGTGCCGGCCGGGCGTTCGCTATTGAGCTGCATCGGCGGCCTCCTCTCCCCCGGCGGCGGCATCGCCGGGCTCGCGTTCCATGTCCGGGCCACTGACAGGCTCCATGGCCTGCACCAGCAGCACATGGCTGACACGGTCCAGATGGGCGGTAGGCCGGGCTTCGATCTCCGAGAAGGCGGCGCCGGAGTGATGACTCACACTGACCACCCGGGCCACCGGGTAGCCGCGCGGGTAGAGCTGGCCAAGGCCGGTGCTGACCAGCAAATCGCCTTCGCGGATATCGGCGGTATCCGGCACGTACAGCAGCCGCAGGCGGTTGCCCTGGCCAGTGCCGGCCAGGATCGCGCGCACGCCGTTGCGGTTCACCTGCACGCTCATGGCGTGGCTGGCGTCGGTGATCAGCAGCACCCGGGCGGACAGCGGCCCGGTTTCCACCACCTGGCCGATCAGCCCTTCGGAATCCAGCACCGCCTGGCCCTGGGCCACGTCATCGCGCCCGCCCTTGTTGATCACCAGTTCCTGGCGGTTGGGGTCCGGATCGACGCCGATGATCTCCGCCACCAGCACCGAGGCGTCCAGGTTCGCGGAGGAATTCAGCAACTCACGCAGGCGGGTGTTCTCCGCCTGCAACACCGCCAGGCGCTGCACCTTCTGCTCCAGGATCAGGACCTGGCGCTCCAGGCGCTCCCGGGATTCCATCAGCTTGGTACGGGTTTCGGTCAGTCGCAGAAAGCCATTCACGGCGTCCACCGGCAGGTGGGCCAGATAGTGCACCGGGGCGGTCAGGTAGCCAAAGCCGTAACGCACCGGCTCGACCCAGCGGCTGCGCTGATCCAGAGCGATCAGCACAACCGCCAGCACCAGGGCGATCAGCAGGCGGTAGGTAGGGTTGGCGGAGGACATGGGCCCTTAGCCCATGGCCAGCATGTCCAGGCCCTGCGTATCCATCAGTTCCAAGGCCTTGCCGCCGCCACGGGCCACGCAGGTGAGCGGGTCGTCGGCGATGATCACCGGCAGGCCGGTTTCCTCGGAGAGCAGCCGGTCGATGTCGCGCAGCAGCGCACCGCCACCGGTGAGCACCAGACCACGCTCGGCGATGTCGCTGGCCAACTCCGGCGGCGAGGCTTCCAGGGCGTTCTTGACCGCGTTGACGATCACCGACAACGGGTCCTTGAGCGCTTCCAGGATTTCCTCGGAATTGAGGGTGAACTGGCGCGGCACGCCCTCCGCCAGGTTACGGCCACGCACGTCGATCTCCAGGATCTCGCCGCCCGGGTAGGCGGTGCCGATCTCGTGTTTGATGCGCTCGGCGGTGGACTCGCCGATCAGGGAGCCGTATTCCTTGCGCACGAAGGCCACGATGGCCTCGTCGAAGCGGTCGCCGCCGGTGCGCACGGACTCGGAATAAACCACGCCGTTCAGGGAGATCAGGGCGATCTCGGTGGTGCCGCCACCGATGTCCACCACCATGGAGCCGCGCGCCTCTTCCACCGGCAAGCCGGCGCCGATGGCGGCCGCCACCGGTTCCTCTATGAGGTACACGTCCCGGGCACCAGCGCCAAAGGCGGAGTCCTGGATAGCGCGGCGTTCCACCTGGGTGGATTTGCACGGCACGCACACCAGTACTCGCGGCGCGGGCGGGAAGAAGCCGGTGTCATGCACTTTTTTGATGAAGTACTGCAGCATCTTCTCGGTGACGTCGAAGTCGGCGATCACGCCGTCCTTCATGGGCCGGATGGCGGTGATGTTACCCGGGGTCCGCCCCAGCATCCGCTTGGCGTCGGCGCCCACCGCCGCAACGCTCTTCTGAGCACCATGATGACGAATCGCCACCACGGAGGGCTCATCAAGGACGATGCCGCGGCCACGCACATAGATAAGGGTGTTGGCGGTGCCAAGGTCGATGGAAAGATCGGTGGAGAACATCCCCCGAATGCGCTTGATCACGGACATCCTGGCCTGTTTCCTGAGAGTTCGATAAGAAGTAGCGGGGCTGCCGGCGGGGATCGTCACGCGCCGGCAACAAGATGGCGCAACTCTAGCAACGGCGCGGGGAATCGGCAAGGAGAGCGGGCCATCCCTGCTGGCCCGGTCGTCACTTCGTATCCACAACGCCCCCCTTGATGTGGTATTTTCCCGCCTTTCCCCCGAATTCGTGGAGAACCCCATGGCCATTGACTCCCAGGTGGTCGCGCGCGTGGCCCATCTGGCCCGTTTGCAGGTGGACGACGGCGAGAGCGAGGCGCTTTCCGAGCGCCTCAACGAGATTCTCGGCATGGTCGACCAGCTCCAGCAGGCGGACGTGAGCGATGTCGAACCCCTGGCCCACCCGCTGGAAGTGAGCCAGCCCCTGCGCGACGACCGGGTCACCGAACCGGACGTGCGCGACAAGGTCCTGCCCATCGCCCCCGCCAGCGAGGAAGGCTGTTTCCTGGTACCCCGGGTGATCGAGTAATCCAATGCATGACAAGACACTGACCGAATTGAGAGCCGGCTTGCAGGCGAAGGATTTTTCCGCCCGTGAGCTGACCGAGCACTTCCTGGGCCGTATCCAGGCCCGCGACGGCGAGCTGAACAGCTTCGTCACCGTCACCGGCGAGCAGGCTCTGGCCCAGGCGGACGCCGCCGACCAGGCCATCGCCGCCGGCGACCAGCGCCTGCTCACCGGCCTGCCCATCGCCCACAAGGATATTTTCTGCACCGAGGGCGTACGCACCAGCTGCGGCTCGCGGATGCTGGACAACTTCATCGCGCCCTATACCGCCACCGTGGTGGACAACATGGCCCGGGAAGGCGCCATCATGCTGGGTAAGACCAATATGGACGAGTTCGCCATGGGCTCCTCCAACGAAACCAGCTTCTACGGCCCGGTGCGCAACCCCTGGGACACCGAACGGGTACCCGGCGGCTCCTCCGGCGGCGCCGCGGCCTGCCTGGCGGCGCGGCTGGCCCCCGGCGCCACCGGCACCGACACCGGCGGCTCGATCCGCCAGCCGGCGGCGCTGAATGGCGTCACCGGCCTCAAGCCCACCTATGGTCGCGTATCCCGCTGGGGCATGATCGCCTTCGCTTCCAGCCTGGATCAGGCCGGCCCGCTGGGCCTCAGCGCCGCCGACTGCGCGCTGATGTTGCAGGCCATGGCCGGCCATGACGATAAGGACTCCACCTGCCTCAACGAACCGGTGGACGATTACCTGGGCGCCCTGGAGCAAAACCTGGACGGCCTGCGCATCGGCGTGCCGGAGGAATTCTTCCCGGACAACCTGGACGGCGCGATCGCCGACAATGCCCGCGACGCCATGCGCGAACTGGAAAAACAGGGTGCCAAACTGGTCAAGGTGTCACTGCCCAGCATCAAGCTGTCGGTACCGGCCTACTACGTGATCGCCCCGGCGGAAGCCAGCTCCAACCTGTCCCGTTTCGACGGCGTGCGCTTCGGCTATCGCTGCGAGGCCCCGAAGGATCTGGAGGACCTGTACAAGCGCTCTCGCTCCGAAGGCTTCGGCGCGGAAGTGAAGCGCCGCATCCTGGTGGGCACCTATGCGCTGTCCGCCGGCTACTACGACGCCTACTACAAGCGCGCCCAGCAAGTGCGCCGGCTGATCCGCGACGACTTCGCCCGTGCCTTCAAGGAAGTGGATGTGCTGATGGGTCCCACCAGCCCGGAAACCGCCTTCAAACTGGGCGCCAAGGCCGACGACCCGGTCAACATGTACATGGCGGACGTGTTCACCATCGCCGTGAACCTGGCCGGCCTGCCGGCGCTGTCCATGCCCAGCGGCTTTGTCGACGGGCTGCCCGCCGGCACCCAGGTGATCGGCAACTACTTCCAGGAAGGCCGCATCCTGAACGTGGCGCACCGCTACCAGATGGCCACCGACTGGCACCAACGGATCCCGGGAGCGTTTCAATGAGTTCCTCTTTGCACAATGGCTGGGAAGTGGTGATCGGGCTGGAGGTGCATGTGCAGCTGGCCACCCGCTCGAAAATCTTTTCCGGCGCCAGCACCGCCACCGGCGACGCTCCCAACAGCCACGCCAGCCTGATTGATCTGGGCATGCCCGGCACCCTGCCGGTGGTCAACAAGGAAGCGATCCGCAACGCGGTACGCTTCGGCCTGGCGATCAACGCGGACATCGGCCGCCGCTCGGTGTTCGAGCGGAAAAATTATTTTTATCCGGATCTGCCCAAGGGCTATCAGACCACGCAGTTGGCGGAGCCCATCGTCGGCGCCGGCGAAGTGGTCATCCAGCTTGAGGACGGCCGCGAAAAAACCGTGCGCATCCACCACGCGCACCTGGAAGAAGACGCCGGCAAATCGCTGCACGAGGACTTCCATGGCCAGACCGGCATCGACCTGAACCGGGCCGGCACGCCACTCATCGAGATCGTCTCCGAACCGGACATGGGCAACGCCGAGGAAGCGGTGGCCTTTGCCCGCAAGCTGCACGCCATCGTCACCTCCCTGGGCGTGTGCGACGGCGACATGTCCCAAGGCAACATGCGTTTCGACGTGAACATCTCCGTGCGCCGCCCGGGCGAGCCGCTGGGCACCCGCACCGAAACCAAGAACCTGAACTCCTTCCGCTTCATGGAAAAAGCCATCAAGCTGGAAGTGGAACGCCAGATCGACGTGCTCGAGGACGGCGGCAAAATCGTTCAGGAAACCCGGCTCTATAACGGTGAAACCAATACCGCGCGTTCCATGCGCACCAAGGAAGACGCCAACGACTACCGCTACTTCCCCTGCCCGGACCTGTTGCCGGTGCTGGTCAGCGAGGAAGAGATCGACACCCTTCGCGCCGAGTTGCCGGAACTGCCGGACGCCCGCCAGGCCCGCTACGTGGAGCAGTACCAGCTGTCCGATTACGACGCCGGCCTGCTGTCCGGCTCCATCGCCACGGCGCGCTACTTCGAAGCGGCGGCGCAACACGGCGGCGACGCCAAGCTGGCCGCCAACTGGGTGATGGGCGAACTGGCCGCCAGGCTCAACAGCGAGGACAAGGACATCGCCGACAGCCCGGTCAGCGCCGAACAGCTCGGCCAGCTGATCCTGCGTCTCAAGGACGGCACCATCAGCTCCAAGATCGCCAAGCAGGTGTTCGAGGCCTGCTGGAACGGCGAAGGCGACCCGGACGCCATCATCGAGGCCAAGGGCCTCAAGCAGATGAGCGACACCGGTGAGCTGGAGAAGATCGTCGACCAGGTAATCGCCGACAGCCCCGCCCAGGTGGAGGACTACCGCAGCGCCGACGACGCCAAACGCAAAAAGAAAATCGGCTACTTCGTCGGCCAGGTGATGAAAGCCACCCAGGGCAAGGCCAACCCGCAGCAGGTGAATCAGCTGCTCCAGCAGAAGCTCGCCCCATGAACATGGCCCGCGTCACGCTCACGGTCGAGGACCACATCGCCACCGTCACCCTGAACCGGCCGGACAAATACAACGGCCTGGACCTGCAAACCCTGGAGGAGCTGGTGAACACCGCCCGCGCCATCCGCAAGAACCGGGACGTGCGGGTGGTGATCCTGCGTGGCGCGGGCAAGGCGTTCTGCGCCGGCCTGGATTTCGCCACCGTCACCAAGACGCCGCTGAAAATGCTGCTGGCGTTCACCAAATTCGGCGTCAGGAAAACCAACCTGTTCCAGAAAGCCTGCTGGGCCTGGCGGGAACTGCCGGTGCCGGTGATCGCCGAGCTGCATGGCTACTGCTATGGCGGCGGCCTGCAACTGGCCCTGGCCGCGGACTTCCGCGTCGCCACGCCGGACTGCGAACTGTCGGTGATGGAAATCAAATGGGGTCTGATCCCGGACATGACCGGCACCGTCACGCTGCGCGAGCTGGTACCCCTGGACGTGGCCAAGGAACTGGCCATGACCGGCCGCCGTTTCGACGCCACCGAAGCCAAGCAACTCAACCTGGTGACCCGCGTCGCCGACGACCCACGCGCCGAAAGCCTGGCCCTGGCCCGCGCCCTGCTGGAACGCTCCCCGGACGCGATCAGCGCCACCAAGGCCTTGTTCCAGCGCACCTGGAACCAGTCCGAGGACCAGGCCTTCCACGAGGAATCCCGGCTGCAGTTCAAGCTGCTGCGCGGCAAGAACCAGGGCGAAGCCATGGCCGCCAACTTCAAGAAACGGGCGCCTGATTTCACGAATCGTCAACGGAATTACTGAATCAGGCCCCCTGACATGGAACTTCACCCGGCTACGCAAACATATGGAAGCGCCAAGAGACCATCTGTATCCATCGGGATGAACCGGCGAAACGGAGAGGAGCGTATCAACAATGAAATTCGCCATTGCTTATGCCCTGGCCTGCTCGCTTCTATGCGTCACCACGGCCAGCAGGGCGGACGGCGGCGCCCGGGTCTCTTCGGGTCGAGTCGATATAGAGCGAGCCACGGCCTCGCTGCAACGGGCTTCGACACGCTCCACCGGCGCGCCTTTATTTCATCTTTCCAACTGGTCAGAAAAGTATCGCTGCCCGGTGGAAGCATCCTTGTGACGCCATGGCGCCAGAGCATCCCGCCAAACCGGCACCGTTACCCTGCGCGAGCTGCTCCGCGGCAAGAACCAGGGGCAGCCATGGCCGCCAATTTCAAGAAACCGGCGCCTGATATTTCCGCAATCGGCAACGGGATTATTGACCGTCAACCCGGCTATTTGGCCGTATTTACCAATAACGGCCAACTCTCATGTCTCCCTACCAGCGTCAGCGGCACGTTTTGGCGGCCCTCCAGCAACTGGGCACGTCCGCCAGCCTCCCCGAAATCCTTCAATGCTTGCCCGAGGGCTTCGCGGAGTGCTCGGTGCGCTGGCTGGCCGGCCTGGGCGTGACCCGGGAGGAATATCAGCGCCGGCGTGATCGCCAGACGGAACCGCCCTCCCCCTGAGCCGGCCCCGAATCCGTTTCCCGTGTGGTAGACTCCCCCCGGATTTTTGTATCTTATTCCCGCCCGGAGTCGTCGCCATGAGCGCCCAACGTATTCTTTGCCCCCGACTGCGCCAACGCATCATGGACGCCGACGCGGCGGCGGCGTTGATTCCCGCCGGGGCCAACGTGGGCATGAGCGGCTTTACCGGCGCCGGCTATCCCAAGGCGGTACCGCAGGCTCTGGCGGCGCGGATGCGCGCGCACCACAACCATGGCGAAGCCGACCGCATCAGCATCTGGACCGGTGCCTCCACCGCGCCGGAACTGGACGGCGCCCTGGCCGAGGTGGACGGCATTGAACTGCGACTGCCCTACCAAAGCGACCCGGTATGCCGGCAAAAGATCAACGAAGGGCGGATGGAATACATCGACATTCATCTGTCCCACGTAGCCCCCTACGCCTGGGCCGGTTTCTTCGGCAAACTGGACGTGGCGGTGATCGAGGTGGCCGGCATCACCGAACAGGGGGCGTTGATTCCCTCCTCGTCCATCGGCAACAACAAGACCTGGATCGACCTGGCCGACCGGGTAATCCTGGAAGTGAACCACGGCCAGAGCGCCGGCCTGGACGGCATGCACGACGTCTACTATGGCACCGCCCTGCCCCCGCACCGCCAGCCGATTCCACTCACCGGCCCGCAGCAACGCATCGGCGAACGCTACCTGCATTGCCCGCCGGAAAAGATCATCGCCGTGGTGGAAACCAACGCCCCGGACCGCAACTCCCGCTTCAGCGAACCGGATGAGGCATCGCGCCGCATCGCCGGCCACCTGCTGGAATTCTTCAGCCGCGAAGTGGACGCCGGCCGCCTGCCGGCGAACCTTCTGCCACTGCAATCCGGCGTCGGCAACATCGCCAACGCGGTGCTCGCCGGCCTGGCCGACGGCCCCTTCGAGAACCTCACCGCCTACACCGAGGTGCTCCAGGACGGCATGCTCTCACTGCTCAAAAGCGGCAAGCTGGCTTCGGCTTCCGCCACCGCCTTTTCTCTGAGCCCGGACGCCAACCGCGACCTCGCCGAACACATCGACTTCTACCGCGACCGCATCGTCCTGCGCCCCCAGGAAATCAGTAATCATCCGGAAGTGATCCGCCGCCTCGGCGTGATCGCCATGAACGGCATGATCGAGGCGGACCTCTACGGCAACGTCAACTCCACCCATGTGATGGGCACGCGCATCATGAACGGCATCGGCGGCTCCGGGGACTTCGCCCGCAACGGCTACCTGTCCGTGTTCATGACGCCGTCCACCGCCAAGGACGGCGCCATCTCCGCCATCGTGCCGATGGTCTCCCACGTGGACCACACCGAACACGACGTGCAGATCGTGGTCACCGAACAGGGCCTGGCCGACCTGCGCGGCCTGCCGCCCCGGGAACGGGCGCGCCGCATCATCGAGCACTGCGCCCACCCGGACTTCCGCCCGCGCCTGCTCGACTACTTCGAGCGCGCCAGCGCCAGCGGCCGTGGCCTGCACACCCCCCACCTGCTGAGCGAAGCACTGAGCTGGCACGAACGCTACGAACAGACCGGCCGCATGTAAGCGCTGGAGTGCCCGCTAGAAACGCCACTCGAATTTCAGACTGGCGGCGTTTTCCTCGTAGCTGTACAGCCAGTCCACGTTGCTGCGCACCCGGGTGTGCTCCAGATTCAGGCTCGGCACCAGGCCGGCCACGGACAGACGTGGAAAGCTGAACATGGCGATATAGCGTCGCTCCCGATCCTCACGACGCTCGCCCAAAAGAGCACTGTAGGCGTCGTAGTGTTTCTCGCGCAGAGAGGCGAACATGGTGCTTTCCACCAGCGGAAACGATCTTGAGACACCAAGACGCAGGCCATATTGCTCATAGGAACTAAGCGCTTCCTCCGTGTTCCGGTCCACGCCATCGAGACCGCCGAACAGGGTCCATCCTCCATTGAGCCGGTGCCAGGCGGTGGCATACAGATTATTCATGTCGCCATCAAAGCGGGAATAGACCTCCCGATAGCGCATGCGCTTATGGCTGGCCTCGAACTTGAACGCGGTACGCGGCGATAAATAGTGCATCCATTCCGCACGCGCCCCCCAGGCGTCATACAGCCCATCATTACCGTAACGGGCATGCTCGAACGACGGCGCCAGGCTGTACACATCATTGACGTCACGAAACCGGTAGCCAGCACTGGCGTTGATGGTGTCCTGGTTGTAAATGCTGTAATCCCGATAGCGATCGCCATAGGCCAGCCCACGGAAATACAAGCCATGATGGCCGGGCAGGAACACGTCCTTCTCCAGGCTCATTTCATAGGTCAGGGTTTCGGTACTGATCGCTTCCGGAGCCGTGCGGCTCACGTAGCACAAGCCCTCGGCGAACCAGATCAGGCAGGTTTCGCTTTCTGAACTCTGGTTGACGTTGTCACTGTAACCCGGCCCCACGGCTATGCGCCCCTGCCAGCTACGGCGTTCCTTTAACGCCTGCAGGAAATTCTCCAGCGTGCTTCTTACCCCAGCGGTTTTCCGTTGATCCGGAACCCCTTCGACCTGGGCAAGAATGTCACGGAAACGGGTTTCGGCTTCACGATTCTTCTGGTTCTCGAACAACACCCGGGCCAGCTCCAACCGGCCCGGCAGGAAGGTGTCGTTCAACGCCAACAAGGAGCGAAACTCTTGCTCCGCCCGATCCAGATCACCGCGTAATCGGGCCAACTTGCCTTCCGCATAGTGCAACAGGATAGGGTCCGGATTTTCCAGCTCACGATAAGCATCAAGAAAGCGCACGGCCGCCGACCAGTTACGACTACGCAGCGCCACGTACAAGGCCCTGCCCAAATCGTTCCGGTTGCGGCGCACCTGGTATTCCTCGCCATTGATGATCAGATTCGGCAGCGCTTCGTCCTTGGCCCGCTCATCGCGCAACAGTTCCTGCTCCCGCTGCCGTGCCGAACGCTCGATATCCTGCTGCAGACGCAGTTCGGTGTCCTGGTCAGCGATGACGACATTCTGGGATATACCGAAAGCCAAAAAAATCAAGAAAAGAAGATGAGCATATCGGTAGGGAACACGGAATAACGCGAAGAAGCGCATGGAGGAAAGCTCGCGGAAAATAGCAGGAAAATGAAAGGAACCGGGCGGCGGCTAACGCCGTGCCCGGCTCAAAATCAAGCGGAGGAACACCACGGATCAGGGAATGATCGCGCCGCGCTCGCCGCCGAAGGAGGTGTCGTACTCAGCGTGGTCTTCAAAGGTGGCCATGCCCGCCAGGAACTCGGCTTGGTTACCATAGAACTCGCCTTTACTCAGGCCATTGGCCAAGGTGGAGTCGTTACTAGGGGCATATGCCCGTGAAGTACCGTCAAACGAACTTCCGGAAATCTCGGCGTTTACACTGATACCGAAATCACGGCTGGTGTTTGTAAGCTGCCCCTGGACACTGCCCGGCCCCCCCCCAAAGTCCACGTTGATTTCACCGCTCAGGTGATCCCCAGCCGCGGCAAATTGGTTCAGGCCGTTTACACTGTAAGTGGCGGACCCGGACGAAGGCATGGACACGCTTTCCTTATCACCGATGTAGAACACGGACCGGTCACTGAATCCTGAAGGGCCACCCCATGACCACTCCCCGTACCAAACGTCATCGCTGATATCACCCACCCCGACAAGGGTAAAGTAACCCAGCCCGGTGTGATCGGGATCCGGCCCGGTACCTCTCATGTCGAGCTGCCGGGCGACTTCACCATAATCCAAAGCCTGGCCGGTCGGGTCCATGCTCGCCAGGAACCGGATATCCACGATCTGGCTTTGCGTCATCCCGCCAGCATCCAGACCAATACCAGAGAGATTCGGTTGGTGTGGCCCCCAGGGTCCACCGGACTTGCCGACCGCGATATAGGTGCCATCGCTGACATCACCCTCGAAGGGGGCAGCCTGAACCCCCCCGGTCATGGAAATCGAAAGCACAGCGGCGCCGAGGACGGACTTCATGATTTTCTCTTTCATCACTCAAACTCCTTGATCAATGAAATGTTTTGGAAAGTGGCCGAAGGTGGGGTCATCCCTGTTCCTTCCGTAGCCCAGCTCCGGCCGCCGGGGCGGCCCCGGCAAGAACACAAATGATTTGCGTTCTCATATAAATAACGAGAGCGGCGACAAAATTTTTCATGTTTTTTTCGATCAATCGAAAAAAGCGGTCTCCTTCACATTTTGGCGGCCCCAAAAAAAACGCCGGACTCAAAGCCCGGCGTTCTAAGAGCGGAAAATGAAAAGCTAGCCGCCAATAGAGATCATCCAGCCCGCCCTTTCCTGTATACGGAAGGAGCCGTGTATGTTCGCCTCTCGCAAACGAGCGGCGACAGCCTCCCTACCATCCTGACTAGTCGGCTCTGATTCACCTGAAATTGCTAATCGATAAACAATATCAATGGACTCTCCCTGTGGGATGACATAACCCTCCGTTATCGCTCTGCCGCTGGTCAGATCATAAAACTCGGGAACATAGTTCGGATTGTCGGAATTGGTGGCCACATCCACCAGGGTGTAATCACCACCAAAGGCGGTTAAACGGAAAGTTTCACGGTTGATCAAGCCCTCATTCCATTGCTGCAAATCCGATGATCGCCAAACCTGCTCATCAACCCATGGAAAGGTGGCTTGCAGAGCCCCATCAATGGGGTTTCCATCCCGGTAGTATGTTGTCGGTATTTCTAGCAAAAGCCCCGGATAGTTTTCTCTAAGAACGGCATGCACGGTGGCAGTGAAGGGTCCGGCAAACTCACTACCATCATAGACCTGATACTGGAAAACATAGGTGCCGGGCTCGGTTGGCCCTAATCGTAATTCCGGACAGGGCCACTCGGTACGGGCGGCAACACGGCCAAGATAGTCCTGAAGATTCTCGCCGCCCAAACGATTCCAGGTCTCCAGACAACCCAATCCGCCGTAACTGTTATATTCCCAGCGATTAACCGACGGACCATCCACCAGAGACCAGAGGTGGCTCAAGGGGTCTCCGTCAGGATCGTAACTGTCGGCGACCAGGGCGAAATAATCGTTCCTGAAAAAAGGACCATCGCCACCGGAGTTGCTCCGTTGGCCGACAATCGCAAACGGCTGCTCCTCGCTGTAATCGGGTTGCGTGAAAGTACGGGCCTCACCCGCCATATGGCTCGCCGCTTTTGAGATACGGGTCAGAGGTATGTTATTCGCGGCCTTCGCCATCAACACGACCTCGGTCGCCAGCGATGACCAACCGTGTTCATCAGTAACCACCAATCGCACCCGGTAAGGCCCAGCCTGATCAGGGACCAGCGTGGGGAAAGCGGTATTTCTGCCCTGAAGCACGGTCTGGCTGGCGTCGGGGCGATCAAGAAGTGTCCACTGGTAATCAAGCCGGTTATCATCCGGGTCAGTGCTACCTTCTCCGTCAAACGTGACCCTCACACCAACCAGCACGGTGGATGCACCCGAGATCGCCGCGGAGGCCGAAGGGGGCCGGTTGGCACCCAACCTGGCGGTAAAGGTTTCCGTCGCTGAATCGCTGGCTTCACCGTCGGAGACCGTGAGCCGAACCTGATAACTCCCGTCCACCGTCGGCGTGAAACCCGGCCAGCAGGTGCTACTCACACAACTATCCAGGCTGCTGTTTGATCCGGCGTCAAATCCACTCGGCGCGGAAACCAGTTCCCATTTATAGGTCAGAGCATCACCATCAATGTCATAGGAACTGCCACCGCTGGTATTCACCGATGCCCCCCGCTCCGCCTCCCAGGTCGCGTTGTAGGAGGGGGCGATCACCGCGACCGGCGGCGTGTTCGGTTCATCTTCCGGCGCCGCCACATTCACCTGAAACGGGCGGGTACAGGTTCTTGAAATGCCGTTGTAAACGCATAGTTCAAGGCGGTAGTAAGCCCTCGCCGCCGAATCCACCACGAAGCGGGCCTGGGCTTGCTTCTCGCTGCCATTGAGAAACTCGCCGCTGGCACCGGCGGGGAGACTGGTAAAGCGCCAACGGTATTGGAGTTCACCACCATTGGGATCCTCGCTGGGTGAGCCATCCACGGTGGCGATCTCGCCACGCAGAACGGTTTCGTCCAGCGGCGCGATGGCTGCTACCGGCGGCGCCTTTTCCTCGACGATATGAATGTTCACCGTGGCCGGCTGGCTGGCCTTGTCACCGTAGCGCACTACCAGTTCGGCCTGATACTCGCCGACTTCATCGGCGGTGAAGCGCGGATAGATCTGGCTGCCATCGTCCAGTTCCGCCGCGCTCCCGTCCGGTTTTTGCGTCAGGGTCCAGTCATAAACCAGCTGGCTGGCGTCGCCGCCGTCCGGCGGCAGGCTGCGCGAGCCGTCCAGTTGCACGGTGCCCAGGATCCAGTTGATCTCGTTGGGCACCACCGCCAGCGGGTTGGGGTTGAGGGCGGTGACGGTGACGCGGCTGGACGAGCCGTCGCCGCTGTCGGCGGTCCCGTCGTTGACCACCAGCTGGATCACGTAGGTGCCGGGCAGATCCGGGATGAAGCTGGCCTGGGCGGTGTCGGCGCCGTCCAGGGTGGCTTCGCTGCCGTCCGGGCGGCTCAGGAAGCGCCATTGCCAGGTGGTAATGTCGCCGTTGGGCGAGGTGCTCTCGCCGCCGTCCAGGTGAACGGTGCCTTCGGCGGCGTTGACCTCGGTGGTGTCGGCGCTGGCGCGGGCCTGGGGGCGGTCCACGGCGTCACCGCCGCCTCCACCACCACCACCGCCGCCACAGGCGGCAAGCACCAGCAATAAGCAAAACAGGGATATCGGTCTGATCAGCAGGGCCATAAGGGGAGTCTCCCAAAGAAAGCGTCGCACCCGATTGAGGGTGATTCTCATTTACAGCCCTATAACGATCGAGAGCCGGGTATTTTTCAGGAGCATGGCCCGACGCTGAAAAAAGGAGAAAGGCTTAATAACCTTCGATTGTTACCGTCCAGCCCGGCCTCTCCTGCACACTGAAGCTGCCCCGGATATCGGCGGACCGCAAACGTTGCAGCATCTGAATGGCTTCACTAACGCTGGAAGGTGGCGTCTCCCCCGTAATCTCCACTTTATAGACAAGCTCCACGGTTTCCCCCTCGGCGATGAGATAGCCATTACCCACGGTTTCACCGGTGGCCGTATCCAGTAACAAGGAACTGTAATTCATGTTCTCGGACCCGGTTTCCACGTTCATCAGCGTGTAGTCACCGCCGAAGGCGGTGAGCCGGAAACGTTGCACTTCGATTTCCGGGCCTTTCCAGGGGTAGACGTGCGAAATAACAAACCCATTGCCTATGGTAAGCGGGAAAAACGTCTGCACATCAACACTGGACGGCTCCGCCGCTAGATTTTTTGAAGGGACTTCCATCAGCAACGTCGGGTAATTCGCCCGCTCCACGGCATGTACCGTGGCCGTGAACGGTCCGGCGAACTCACTGCCATCGTAGACCTGATACTCGAAGACATAGACGCCCGGCTCGGTGGGCGACAAGGCGGGCTTTGAACAGGGCCATTCCGTGTACGCCTCAATACGTTCCCTGAAGGCCTGCCAGGTCTCCTCGCTCACCGGCGTCCAGGCTTCCACACAAGTATTATCGCCAAAGACGCCATCCATACCGGAGGACCCGTTTACCTGCATCCGATTGCCCGCCGGCGCGCTGACCAGGGTCCAGAGGTGACTGAGCGTATCGCCGTCCGGATCGGTGCTGTCCGCTTCCAGTTTGAATCGGTCGGCCCGGAACTCGTTTCGGTCACCCTCAAGCCACTGGTTCGTGATGACGAAGGGTTGCGCCGCATCGTAGTGTGGATGTTGCGGCCCCGGGTTGGCGCGATTCTCATAGTCGGCAATGCCCGCGGTGGCTTTGTATATCCGGGTGATGGGCGCGTTGTTTTCGGTTTTGGCAAGCACCGTGACTTCGTACAGGCTGTTACCCGGTACATAGTTGCTGGTGGCCCCATGTTCATCGGTGACCACCAGGGATACCACATAGGCCCCGGCCCGATCCGGGGTCAGGGTCGGTAAGGCGGTGTTGGGACGTTGCAGTTGCGCCTGACTGTCGTCGGGGCGCTGGATAATGGTCCATTGATAGCTCAGACGGTTGTCATCCGGATCGGAACTGTCTTCTCCGTCCAGCGTCACCGGGTTCCCCACCAGGGTGGTGGGCGTGCCGCCGGCGATGGCCGCCCGGGCGGAGGGTTCCCGGTTAGCGCCCAGGCGGGCGGTGAAGGTTTCCGTGGTGGTGTCGCTGGCTTGCCCGTCGGAAACCGTCAGTTGCACGGTGTAGTCGCCATCCACCGTGGGGGTGAACGTGGCCGGGCAATAGGTAGCGGAACAGTAGCTGCTCGGTTCCAGGCCATTGGCGCTTTCCGGGTCGAAGCCGCTCGGGTAATCGGTGAATTCCCACTCATGGGTGAGGGCGTCGCCGTCCACGTCGTAGGCACCGCTGCTCACGGTGACCTCCGCGCCGCGTTCCGCTTCGAAGGTATCGCCGTTGCCCGGGTTGATCTCCGCCACCGGCGCGGTGTTGTCGCCCCCGGTGGCCGGGGCCGCCTCGATACGGGTGTCGGTGCAGTTGCGCGAAGTGCCGTCGAACACGCACAACTCCACGTTGTAACGGCCGGTGCCATAGGCGGAATCCGCCACGAAGGTGGTCTCCGCGCCGTCGGTGCTGCTGAGTTCGGCACTGGAACCCCGTGGCCGGTTCTGGATAAAGCGCCAGCGGTACTGAAGGCTGTCGCCATCGGCGTCCTCGCTGCCGCTGCCATCCAGGGTTACCGTGTCGCCTCGGGTGACATCGCTGGGCGCGTCGATGCGCGCCACCGGAATGGCGTTGGCCTCCACGATATTGATGTTCACGGTGTCCGGCTGACTCACCTTATCGCCATAGCGCACCACCAACCGGGCTTGGTAGACGCCGACTTCATCGGCGGTGAAGCGCGGATAGATCTGGCTGCCATCGTCCAGTTCCGCCGCGCTCCCATCCGGCTTTTGCGTCAGGGTCCAGTCATAAACCAGCTGGCCGGCGTCACCGCCGTCCGGCGGCAGGCTGCGCGAGCCGTCCAGTTGCACGGTGCCCAGGATCCAGTTGATTTCGTTGGGTACCACCGCCAGCGGGTTGGGGTTGAGGGCGGTGACGGTGACGCGGCTGGACGAGCCATCACCGCTGTCGGCGGTGCCGTCGTTGACCACCAGTTGGATCACGTAGGTGCCGGGCAGGTCCGGGGTGAAGCTGGCCTGGGCGGTGTCGGCACCGTCCAGGGCGGCTTCGCTGCCCTCCGGGCGGCTCAGGAAGCGCCATTGCCAGGTGGTGATGTCGCCGTTGGGCGAGGTGCTCTCGCCGCCATCCAGGTGCACGGTGCCTTCGGCGGCGTTCACCTCGGTGGTGTCGGCGCTGGCGCGGGCCTGGGGGCGGTCCACGGCGTCGCCGCCGCCTCCGCCACCACCGCCGCCGCCACAGGCGGCGAGCACCAACAATAAGCAAAACAGGGATATCGGTCTGATCAGCAGGGCCATAGGGGGAGTCTCCCAAAGAAAGCGTCGCACCCGATTGAGGGTGATTCTCATTTACAGCCCTATAACGATCGAGAGGCGGGTATTTTTCAGGGCCGTGGCCCGGCGCTGAAAAATCCCGGCGCGGCCTTCGTTATTAGGGTGGATGCATCACCTTGGGAAGAACGCATGTTGCAACGAAGTCTGGTGCGGCGCGGTGTCGCGCTGTTCGCTTTTCTGTTTTTGCTGATCGGGGCGCCCGCCGGCGCCCAGCCGGCCCCGACGAGCGACGAACCGACGACCGTGACGACCGCCAATGACGCAGCCGGCGGCGACGCTGGCGAGCCGACCGCCGCCCCGGCGCCGGCGGAGAACGCCCAGGCAACGGCGCCTCCAGCCAGGACCGGCGCCGACACCCTGCCCCATGATCTGACGCCGCTGGGCATGTTCCGGCAGGCGGACTGGGTGGTGAAGGCAGTGATGATCGGCCTGCTGATGGCCTCGCTGATTACCTGGATCGTGCTGGTGGCCAAGAGCCGGGAGCTGGCGCTGCTGACCCGCCGCCAGAAGCGCGCGCTGGAGGCGCTGGCCGGGGCGCCGAGCCTGGAGGCGGCGGAGATCGAGCCGCGCGCGGACGGCGCCTTCGTGGCAGCGGCGCGGGAGGAGTGGCGTCTGTCCAGCGGCGCCCTGGACGACCGAGAAGGCCTCAAGGAAAGAGTGGCGGCCAGCCTGGAGCGGCTGGCGGCGGCCAGTGGCCGCCGCGCCAGCCGGGGCACCGGGGTGCTGGCCACCATCGGCGCCACGGCGCCGTTCGTGGGCCTGTTCGGTACCGTGTGGGGGATCATGAACAGCTTCATCGGCATCTCCCAGGCCAACACCACCAATCTGGCGGTGGTGGCGCCGGGGATCGCCGAGGCGCTGCTGGCCACGGCCCTGGGGCTGGTGGCGGCGATTCCGGCGGTGGTGATCTACAACCACTTCGCTCGCCGCATCCAGGCATACCGTGCCTTGGTGGGCGACACCACGGCGGCGGTGCTACGACTGGTGTCCCGGGATCTGAGCCGCCAGCGTCGTGGCCTGGCGGCGGTGGCCGGGGGCTGAGCCATGGGCATGCGCATCGACCAGGACGACGAACTGGCGGAAAACCACGAGATCAACGTCACCCCGTTCATCGACGTGATGCTGGTGTTGCTGATCATTTTCATGGTGGCGGCGCCGCTGGCCACGGTGGACATCAAGGTGGACCTGCCGGCGGCCAGCGCCCCCCCGGAGGAGCGACCGGACGATCCGCTCTATCTGACCCTGGCCGAGGACCACACCCTGACCCTGGGCGAGACCCCGGTGGCCGACGGTGGCCTGGCGGCGGCGCTGGCGGCGGCCAGCGGTGGCCGCGAAGACCCGAGAATTTTCCTGCGCGCGGACAGCCGGGTGGATTACCAAACCCTGATGGGCACCCTGGATCGCCTGCGCGAAGCCGGCTATCTGAAGGTGGCCCTGGTGGCCCGGGAAGGCCCGGGCGGGAGCGCCGGCGATGAATGACCTGAGCCGGCCGGGGCCGGCGCTCAAGCCAGTGGCCCCTCTGGACCTGCCGCCCAGCCTGATGCTGGGCGCCGGCCTGGGGCAGCGCGGCCTGGACGCGGATACCCGCCGCTGGCTGAGTTCCGCGCTGCTGGTAACACTGGTGTACACGGCGCCGCTGGGCTGGTGGCTGTGGCGGGCACCGCCGCCGGCGATGGACAGCGCCCCGCCGGCGGCCATGGTGGTGGAACTGGCGCCGCTGGCCAGCTCCCCGGCCACTCCCACGGAACTGCCACCGGGCCCTGAAAGCCAGGCCAACCAGGCATCCCGGGCGGCGCCCCCGGAACCGCGACCGGAACCGGAGCCCGAACCGGCCCCGCCGGAACCGGTCACGCCCCCTACCCCTGCCCCGGAGCCTCCGGTCCATGCCGAACCGGAGGTGGCGCTGCCCGAACCGGAGCCTCAGCCGGAGAGGGAGGAGCCTCAGCCGGAGAGGAAAGAGCCTCAGCCGGAGAGGAAAGAGCCTCAGCCGGAGCAAGAAAAACCTCAGCCCGAATCGGAGCCGCAACCGACCGAACAAGCGGCACAACCGCCCTCCCCTGAAAAAGCATCCCGGGACGCCATGGCCTCAACCGCCAGCGCGCCGCCGGATGCCGCCCGGCAATCGGAGCAGGCGGCGGCGCCCCGCCAGGGCATGCAGCGCCCGATGGCCGATCTCAACCAGGTGCCAAGCTGGCGCGACGCCCTGCTGCGCCGACTCGCCGAGGCCAAGCGCTATCCTTCACGGGCGCAGCGATTACGCCAGGAAGGTGTCAGCTATCTTCGTTTCGAGACCAACATGGAAGGCCGGGTACTGGCCGCCAGCATCACCCGTGGTTCCGGCTACGAACTGCTGGACAGGGAAACCCTGGCGCTGATCCACCGCATCGAACCGCTGCCGCGCCCGCCCAAGGAACTGGCCGGGCAACGGCTGGAGTTCGTGGTGCCAGTGGAATTCTTCCTCAGTAACTCACGGTGACACCGAGCCGGGCGGTGCGGCCCGGCGCCGGCACCATGCCCAGGCTCAGGGCGTCCAGGTAATACTCGTCGGTGACATTGTCCACGTTGAAATCCACGGACAGGGTGTCGTTGGGCGTCCAGGTCACGAACGCATCCAGGATCGAATATTTGTGCCAGGGAATCGGGCGCGCGAAGCGACCGGCGGTTTGGTCGTTGTATTCCGGCACCCGGTTGCGGGCGCCCATCCAGGTGTTGCGCGCGCCCACTTCCAGAGTACGGTCGAACAGGCGGAAGCCGAGGGTGGCGTTGGCCTGCCATTTGGGTGGAATCATGTTGTTGATGTAGCTGCTCGCCACCCCGTAGTCGGTGCAGCGCTGGCGGCGGTAGCTGCCTTCATGGCACAGCTCGATGTCGTTGTAGCGGGTGCCGCCAAGTTCGGTGTAGACCCAGCCCAGATCGTATTCCAGCGACATCTCCAAGCCGTGGAATTCCACGCTTTCCAGGTTCTGGATGCGGAACAGGGCGCCATTCTGCCCGATGCTGGTGTCGTCCCAGGTGTTGGGGATGGTACGGGTGATGTAGTCCTCGGTGCGGTTCTCGAAGTACGCCAGTTTGAAACGCAGCGCGTCGCCGCCGGCGAACAGGTCGTCCTTGAGGATGTTCATGCCCACCTCCTTGTTCTTGGCGCGCTCCGGCTTGATGCGCTGGCCAGGCACCGCCGCCACGGAAAAGCCGGTGGTGGTCTCGAACAGGCTCGGCATGCGCAAGGCCTCGGAATACTTGGCGAAGAACTGCAGCCCGCGCAGCGGCTCCCACAACAGGCTGGCCATGGGGGCCGAGCCGGAACCGCTGAAATCGTTGTACAGCGGGTCGCATTCCCCGTCGCCGTCACCGTCCACGCAGAAGTCGCTGTCCGGGTCATTGACCTCGGTGGGCCGGCGGTCGCCGGAGTCGTAGCGGGTATAGCGGATGCCGGCGTCCAGGGTGAGGGTGGGCACGAAGGTCCACTTCATGGCCAGGAAGCCGCTGGTTTCCTCGCGCTCTCCGTCGCGCAGGCCGAAGCCGTTGCCGTCCTCATCCCGCTTGGGTTCCACGTCCTCGCGCTGCCAGGCGAGCCCGTAGCGGAACTGCAGGTCGCCCAGGCTCGGTATCGAGGTGGTGTTGCTCACGTCGCCGCCCCAGCGCTGATAGATCTCGGTCCCGGGCCGTCCGTTGAGCAGTTCCAGCATTTCGTCGGAGTAGCTGTTGTTGCGGCTTTCGGTATCGGTATGCCAGAGGCGGGAATCCAGATCCAGCCAGTCATTATCGAACGGCTGCCACTGGTAGCGCGCGGTGTAGGTGTTGGCGGTGACCCGGGAGGCCCGGGTCTGCTTGATGCGGCCCAGCCACAGCAGCTCCGAGGGCATCAGCTCTCCATATTCGCTGTCGTAACGCAGGTAGCTGAGATCCAGGGTGTGTTCATCGCTGGGGTAAAGTCGCGTCTTGAGCAGCACGGACTCGCTTTCAAAGTGGGTATTCACCACCTCCTCGCCACCACGAACCCGCGAGGCGCCGTCCACCTCCGGCCGGATCTCGGTATAGAAGCCCCGGTCGATGCGGTCGGACAAATCCAGGGTCGGCGTGGGGCCGTGCTCACCGGCGAAGTAGTTGCCCTGGCGGCGCTGGGCATAGGCGGCCACCAGGTCGGCACCGGCCAGGCGCCGGGTCACCGCCAGGCTGCCGGCATGGCCGTCGAAGTCCAGCAAGCCGGGGCGGTCCATGGAGCCGTCCGGCGGGTAGGCGTTATCCAGGTTATAGAGCCCGTCGCACAGGGTGCTGCCCGGCTGACAGTCGGTGCGGTAATGGGAGGGCGTGCCCAGACCGCCCACGTTGTAGCCCGCCTGGGTACCAATGGGCGCCGGTGAACCGCTATTGTTGCCCACCAGGCTGCCGCGCAGGCGCAGCCCCCAGTCGTTGCCGGGCTTGGCGATGTCGTCGGCGTTCAGGGTGTGCATGCTCACCAGACCACCGATGGCGCCGGTGCCGCTGGCGCCCATGGTCGGGCCCTTGTCGATTTCCACGCCGCCAATCAGGTCCGGGTCTATGTAGCTGCGGCTGGTGACGCCGGCATAGCCCCGGTAGACGGTGGTTTCCTGGCGGGCGCCATCCACCAGCACCGGCACCCGGCCCTGGCCCTGCATGCCGCGAATGTTGATGTTGAGCCCACCGCTGTTGCGGTTCTCCGCCACCAGCACGCCGGTGGTGCCCTTGAACATATCGCCCACGGAAAGGCCCCGGAAGCGCTCGATGTCCTTCTTGCCAATGTAGGCGGAAGAACCGGCGGTGGCGTAGGGGCGATCCGCGGCGGCGGCCTGGCGGGGGGCATCGCCCTGCACCTTCACCGCCGGCAGCATCTGGGCGTCGCCCAGCGCCACCGGCCCGCGCACCACCACCGTGCGGCCGGCGCCGAAATACCAGCTCAGGCCGGTGCCGGCCAGCAACAGGTCAAGGGCCGAGGACACCGGCAGATCACCGCTTACCGGATGGGACCGCTGGCCGCTCAGATCGGCCGCGTCGGCGGAGACCTGATAGCCGGACTGGCGGGAAAAGCTGTCCAGGGCGGCGGGCAGGGGCTGGGCCGGGATGTCGAACCGGGCCTGGCCGGCGTCCTCCTGGGCGCGGGCGCCCGCCGTCAGCAGCAGAAAAAAAGCCAATAGCCAGACCAGCGCGGAGCGGAGTCCGCGCCCTGGCAGGAAAAAGGTTGGTGTCATGCTCCCGTGTCTCCGGACGTACCGTGAATGCGACGCATTTCGCGACGAGTACCGGAACAACGAACGAGGCGGGGCGTTTTTTCAGGGGCGGGTGTAATCGCGATTACAGAACGATGCGCAGCAGGGGCGTAATGCGCAAAACCCGGCCACCATGGGGCTGAACCATGGCGCCCAAGGCGGCATCGATGTCGGTGAGGTCATAGCTGCCGGTGACGCGGCGGGCGGCCAGGTCGCCGTCGGCGATCAGGATGTAGCCGGGGGCGTAACGCTCCAGGGTGGCGGCCAAATCCGCCAGGGTCCGGTCCTGGACGAACAGACGTCCCTGGCGCCAGGTGGCGACCCGGTCCGGCGGCAACCGGTAGCGACGGGCCGCGCCGTCACGGGTCAGGGCCAGTTGGTCGCCGGCCAGCAGGCGGTGCTCGCCCTCCCGGTAACGCACCGCCACCTCGCCGTCGCTGACCGCCACCGCGTAGCCCTGATCGTCGGCGCGCACATTGAAAGCGGTGCCGATATCCCTGGCCTGCATATCCCCGGCCTGGACCAGGAAGGGGCGCCGGTCGGCGGCCACCTCGAAGAAGGCTTCGCCCTCCAGCAGGCGCACCCGGCGGCGGTCGTCACTGAAATCCGTCGCCAGGGCACTGTCCGCGCCCAGCACCACCTGGCTGCCGTCGCTCAGCGTCAGCGCCAGGGTGTCCCCCACCGGCGTGCGGTAATCCGCCTGCCAGTACCGCCAGGCGGCGGGCAGCACCGCCAGCAGCAGGCAGGCGGCCAGCGCGGTGCCGGCCAGGCGCGCCATGGGTGGGTAGCGGCGGGCGGCGGCGGGCGGCGACGGGTCGGCGGGCCACAGGTCCGGTTCCGACGGTGCCTCGCCGATCAGCTCCCAGGCGCCACGCACCCGCCGCCAGGCGCCGCGGTGCTCGTCATCGGCGTCCAGCCAGGCATCCAGCTCACGGCGCAGGGCGCGGTTGTCGGGGTCCGCCTCGAGACGCAGCATCCAGTCCGTGGCACGGCGCAACAGCGCGGCATCGGGCCGCGGCGGCATCCCGTCTTCACGGGCGGAGGTGCGCTTTTCGGAAGTTTCCATCTCAGATCCGGACAGGCTGGGCTTCGCGGCGCGAAACCGGGCTCGGGCTCCTCACCCTACTCCAGGGACGCGGCGACGTGCACCACCGCGTTGCGAACCAGGCGGTGCGCGGTGGCCGTGGATACGTCCAGCCGCCGCGCGATTTCCGACAAAGTATAGCCTCCGACCCGGTGCATTTCGATGGCGACCCGTTCGCGCTCGGGCAGCTCGTCGAGCACCGCGACCAGTCTCTCGATCCGGTCATGCTGCAGCAGCGTCTGCTCCGGGCTGCTTTCCGCCCGGGGCTTGAGCCACTCCACGGTTTCCTCGTTCTGGTGGCGGCTCTCCATGGCCGAACGGCGCGTCAGGTCGATGGCCAGATTGCGCACGATACGATACAGATAAGCGATGCCGGAGGTGCTTGGCGTGGAAACCCCGCCACCATCGGGCACGAAACGCAGGAAGGCATCCTGAACCACGTCCTCGGCGCGGGCCCGGCAGCCGGTGATGGAGGTGACATAATCCACCAGGGCGGCCCGGTGATCCAGATAGGCATTGAGCTTGCTATCGGCGTATTTCACGTTACCACCCGATCCATGCGCGCCCCTCTTTGCAAACACCGGCGTTGCGAACACCGGTCTGAAAATGCCGGCGGATGCCGGCAGCCCATCAATCTAAACGGAAATCATTCTCATTTCAATGCGTACTGTTGCGGATTCATCAAGGTGGCACAATGTCTGCTTAGGGTCTGTTCACGCTACGACGCAGTAGAAGGCAGTACGCCATGATTCCCCTGGGTGAACCCATTGACGGACTCACCGGCCTGGCCCGTCAGTACAAACAGCTAGGCCATGAGTTGATGCAGGGCCTGCGCACCACCGCCACCACCCTGCCCCTGGCCGCCGGTCGCGATGCGCGAGACCAGGGCTGGCGCCCGGACCGGCTCTACGTGGTGCGTGGCGGCACGCTGCTGGCCCGCTACCGGGACCGCCGCCTGTTGCTGTGGGACGAAGGCGACGTGATCCTGCCGGACCCGGAAAACGCTCTGGTCCATCAGAGCGACGGCGCGGTGCTGCTGGCCGGCTACGACTACCCGGCGGTGCTCGACGAACTGCTCGCCGAGCCGGCACGGGCGCGCCGTTGGAGCGAGCTACTGATCACCCGCCAGGCCCTGTTCCTGCGGCTGCTGGCCGCGCGGATCCCCGAGGATGCCCACGCCCGCTCACACTTCGCCTACTTCCACCCCGGTGACGACATCATTCGCCAGGGCGAGCCGGCGGACGGCGTTTTCAATCTGTTCGAAGGGCAGGCGGAGGTGCTGGTGGACAACGTGGTGGTGGGCTGCGTGGGCGCCGGCGAAGTGCTCGGCGCCATCGCCATGCTCACCGGCGCGCCGCGCGGCGCCACCGTGCGTGCGCGCAGCCGTTGCGCGGCGGTAAAGGTTCCGGCGGATCAGTTCCGGTCACTGATCCGCTCCAACCCGTCCATGATCCTGGGATTGTTGACCGACATGGCGCGTCAGATCACCGACCTGAATGGTCAGGTGGTGGCCTTGAACGCACCGCCCCCGGCGGCCTGGAGCACATCATGAACCTGGCCGGTTCCGATCTGAATCTGTTGCGGGTGTTCTTCGCCGTGGTCGAGGCGAACGGGGTCGCCAACGCCCAGGCGATTCTCAACAAGGACTCCTCGACCATCAGCCGGGCGCTGTCGCAACTCGAACAAAGGCTCAACGTACGGCTGTGCGAACGCGGCCGGCAGGGGTTCCGGCTGACACCGGAAGGCGCCACCGTTCACCGTCAGGCGCAGCGCCTGTTCACCTCCCTGCGCGGCTTCGAGCAAACCGTGGAGAGCCTGCAAAGTGTCGCCACTGGCCGCCTGAAACTGGGCATCATCGACAATATCATCACCGACCCGGCCTGCCCGCTCCTGCCCGCCCTGAGACGCTTCCAGGCGCCGGACCGGGACCGGGTGAAGCTGAATCTGGAAGTGCTGGCGCCGGAAGAAATGGAACGGCAACTCCAGGACAAACGGCTCGACCTGGCCATCGGCATCTTCGAAAGTCCCAACGAGCATCTGCATTACCAGCCGCTGTACCGGGAAACCGACTACCTTTACGCCGCGCCGGACCACCCGGCGGCGGTCGACGTCGACCGCCCCGACATTGCCCTTGCCTGCTCGCGCATCGTCTCGCGCCGGTTCCTGCGCGAGCAGGAGCTGGCGCTGCTGAACCAGACGGACCGGGAAGGCATCACCTTCACCGCCAGCCTGGAAGCGGTGGCGGCGTTGATTCTGTCCGGCGCCTACGTGGGATTCCTGCCCGGCCACTACGCCCGGCGCTGGGTCGCCGACGGCGAGCTGGTACGTCTCGACCCGCGCCGCTACCAGCGCGACACGACACTGCAACTGGCCACCCATCCGGACAGCCTGGAGCGCCCGATCATCAAGGACTTCACCGGTCGACTGCTGGCCGGTGAGCCGCCGGCGCGCACGTAAACGTGCGCGATCCGTCATGTTAGGCCCGGCGACGCACCCATAAGCTGGAAACACATTGACCGACGCAAGGAAATGTCATGTTGTTTTCACGCACTTCGAGATTGTGCCTCGCCGCCGCCCTGCTCGCCCTGACCGTGCTGCAACCGGCCCAGGCCCGCGAACGTTACACCGTGGCCTGGACCCTGTACGCCGGCTCCATGCCCCTGGCCTACGCCGACGAAACCGGCATCCTCAAGAAGTGGGGAGACCGCTATGGCTTCGATCTGGAAGCCGTGCAGATGAACGACTACATCGAAGCGATCACCCAGTTCTCCCTGGGCCAGTTCGACGCGGTCATCGCCATGTCCCTGGACGCCCTCACCATCCCCGCCGCCAGCGGCGTGGACACCACCGTGATCATGCCGCTGAGCACGTCCAACGGCAGTGACGGCATCGTCGTCCGGGGCAAGGGCAAGACCGTCGCCGATCTGGAAGGGCTGCCGATCAATCTGGTGGAACTGTCCGGCTCCCACTACATGCTGGTACGGGCCCTGGACAGCGTCGGGCTTGAGGAAAAGGACGTGACCGTGGTGAACACCTCCGACGCGGACATCGCCAGTGTCTTCGAAGCCGCCGACACCCAAGCGGTGGCCACCTGGAAACCACAGCTCAGCGAAATCCTCGCCCAGTATCCGGATACCAGCCTGGTGTTCGATTCCTCGGACATCCACGGCGAACTGCTGGACGTGATGATCGCCCGCTCCGACGCCCTCGCCGACAATCCGGACCTGGGCCGCGCCATCGCCGGCGCCTGGTTTGAAGCCGCCGCCCTGCTGCAAGCCGACCATCCACGGCACGGGGATTTCATGGGCTTCACCGCCGCCACCCTGAACACCGACAAGGACGGCGCCCGCAATCAACTAAGCACCATCGATTTTCTGTCCGCGCAGCAGGGCCGCGAGCTGGTTCGTGGCGAAGAGTTCGCCGGGACGCAGAAAAAGATCACCGGGTTCGCCTTCGACCACGGCCTGCTCGGCGACGGCGTGCCGGATGCCGGCTTCGTCGGCATCGAAACCGGACGCGGCACCGTGATCGGCAATCCCGACAACGTCAAACTGCGCTTCCCGACCACCTGGCTGGAGGCGCAATGAGCGGCTTCGCCCCCCTGTCCGCCTCGCGGCCCTATGCCTGGCCCCTGGCGGGCCGCTGGGACACCTCGGACACCGCCTTGCTGATGATCGACCTGCAACGGGATTTCCTCGACCCGCGCGGCTATTTCGCCCGGCTCGGCGAGGACATCACCCATGGCCGCCGGGTGCTGGAGCCGGCGCGCCGGCTGCTCGCCGCCGCCCGTCAGGCGGGGCTGCTGGTGATCCATACCCGGGAGGGGCACCGCCCGGATCTCACCGACCTGAACGACACCAAGCAGCGGCGCGCGCAACGGGCCGGCGCCGCCATCGGCAGCGAAGGCCCGCTGGGGCGGCTGCTGGTACGCGGTGAACCCGGCTGGGAAATCGTCGACACCCTGCGGCCGGTGGCCGGCGAACCGGTGGTGGACAAGTGCGGCAACGGCGCCTTCTACGCCACCGATCTGGAGCAACTGCTGCGGCGCGCCGGCATCCGCCATCTGATTCTCACCGGCGTGACCACCGACGTGTGCGTGTCCTCCACCCTGCGCGAAGCCAATGACCGGGGCTTCGACTGCCTGGTGCTGGAAGACGTGTGCGGTGCCGCCCGGCCGGAGCTGCACGAGGCGGTTTTCCGGGGACTGGAACGCGAAGGCGGTATTTTTGGTGCCTTCGCGAACAGCTCCGATCTGCTCGCCACGCTCGACCGCTAACCCGACCGCGTCCTGCCTTCAGGTCGCCGGGTAGTTGGACGGAAACAAAGCACGCAGAGCCTGCTCGTCCATCTCCGTTTTGAAATCGTGGCGGGTGTCCAGAGCCTTGGCCCGGGCCGCCGCTGGACGCGCGTCCACGCGCTGGTAAAGCGCGTGCAGACGCGGCCAGGCGGCCAGCGGATCGTCGTCGCCGGGCAGCACTCTCGGTGCCCGTTCCAGCCAGCCCCAGGCGGACATATCAAGAATCGAGTACTGGTCACCGAGCAGGTACTCGCGCCCTTCCAGGCGTTCCTCCAGAACCTGGTAATGCCGCTGCACTTCGCGCCGGTAGCGGTTCACCGCGTACTCCAGTCGCTCCGGCGCCGCGTGCTGAAAGTGCACCGCCTGGCCGGAGAACGGGCCCAGCCCGGACGCGATGAAGAACAACCAGGACAGCAGCTCCGGGCGATCCCCGGGGCGGCCCAGGAACTGGCCGCTCTTCTCACCCAGGTACAACATGATGGCGCTGGAATCGAACAGCCGGGCCGGGGCGCCATCCGGCCCGTCATGATCGACGATGGCCGGCACCTTGTCGTTGGGATTGATGGCATGGAAGGCCGGCTCATGCTGCTCGCCCTTGCGAGTATCCACCGGCTTGAGCCGGTATGGCAGGCCGGTCTCCTCCAGCATCAGGGCGACCTTGGCGGGGTTCGGGGTGGGATGGAAATAGAAATCGATCATGGGGCCTCCCGGGCCGTCGGCATTCGATGTGTTTTGTAACGACCGTTCTAGAATAGACAGAACGGCATCGCCATGCCACTCTTCAGCCACCCCATGAGAACGGAGCGACCATGGCCCGGCCCCGACAATTCGACGAATCCGAGGTACTGGACGCGGCCACCCGCTGCTTCTGGCGGCACGGTTATCAGGCCACCTCGATGCGCGATCTGGCCGCCGAAACCAACCTCACCGGCGCCAGCCTGTACAACGCCTTTGGCGATAAACGGGCCCTCTACCGGCGGGTGCTGGCGCATTACGCCCGGCACGGCTCGCTGCAACGCATCCGTGAGCTGGAGGGCACCCTGCCCCCGGCCCGCGCGATCCGGGTGTTTCTGCAGGACATCATCGAGCGCTCCCTGGACGATCAGGATCATAAGGGCTGCTTGCTGGTGAATTCGGCGCTGGAACTGGCGCCGGAGGATGAGGAGCTGCAACAGGCGGTCAACGAACAACTGGCCGAGCTGGAAGCGTTTTTCTGGCGCTGCGTGCGCGCCGGGCAAAAGGACGGCAGCATCTCCGACCAGCGCCCGGCCCGGGAGCTGGCCCGTTTTCTGCTGGGTATTCTGATGGGGATACGGGTGCTGGCCCGCGCTCAACCACGGCGGGCCACCCTGGAAGCGGTGCTACGCCCGGCGCTGTCGGTACTGGCCTGACCGGCGGCGCCGGGATTCAGTCGCGCATCTTGCGCAGCAGCCCCAGCGCCATGACCACCACCAGCGCGGCGCCCAGCAGCAGAATGCCCCACAGCACGATGCGTCGCGTGGGCAGCGGCTCCGGCGCCGGGCGCAGCGCCGCGTCGCCGCCCAGCACCCGCGCCGGCCGCACCCGCGCCGCCGCCGCCTCCCCGAACCGGGCGCAATCGATCACCTGGGCCGGCGGCGCCGTGCCACTGCCGTAGGCGAGCAGGAAAGGCCCTTCGCCCTGGGCCAGGAACGCCAGATCCAGGGGCGCGTACCCCAATTCCAGAATCACCGGCTCCGGGCCCAGGGATTCGGCGCCGGACAGAATCCGCAAGCGCCAGAACCGGTCCGCCGGCGACGTGGTGGAACCGGTCGGTTGGGTACCGGTCACCGGGTTATCGGGGCCGGAGGCCACGGTACTCTGAAAACGGCGCCGCCATGAATCTTCGGCATCGGCCCGGGAACTCAGCTCCACCCGCAACACCCGGTTGGGGCCGGGCAGACGCAGGCGCCATTGCCGCGCCGTCAGCGGTCGTTCGGCGTGGAACCGGAGCGCGCCATCGGCGTCCGGCTCGCCCATCCGGGCGGCGGCGACCCAATCCAGCGCCGGGCCGTCGCCGGCGTCCGGGCGCGGCAACGCGGAGGCGCCCCGCAACCAGTCCCGGGCGCGCTCATCCAGGGGAATCAGGCGCAGGAAACGATAGCGCCGTTGCGGCAAGGTCACGGTGGCGACCTCCAGGGTATCGTCCTGCACCCGCAGCAGGGTGCTGCGCGATACCACCGTGCGCCACTGGTCCAGGTCGTCGCTGGCGTCCACCCGGATCGGTAATTCGGCGCGGCCTTCCGGCGAGCGCCAGTGCCAGTCCAGGCGCACGCCGGTGAGCTCGGTGTCCAGATCGCGGGCATCGAGAATATATTCAAACGAACCGGAGGCCGGCTCCGGCGCCTGGGAGGGCGCCTCCCGCCAGCGCATGCGCAGCCCGTCCGCGGTCTCGATGGACAGCCCCGCGCCCGCCGCCTGATCGGCGCGCCCCGCCGGTAAACCATGGACCGGCAGCGGCCGGGCGGTGACCGTCGACGTTGCCGGCGGCGTGCACAGGGCATGCTGCACCACCTGCCCGTCACGATTGAACACGCGCAGGTCGCCCAGATCATCCCGCGTGCTCAAGGCGTACACGGTCTCCGGCAACGGCAGCCGGTAGGCGCTGGCCGGGGCCGATGTCTCCAGCGGGATGCCCTCGGCGAAATCCTCCGGCACCGGCGCCGCCATCACGGTCTCCGCCAGCCCCAGCGCCAACATCACCAGCCCTACGAAGCGACCACGCATCAAGACGACTCCTTTGCTCGCGGCGGCAGCGGCGAGAAGTACCCCACCACCAGCAGCACCAGACCCACGCCGAGGAACGAAACGGTCCGCGCCAGCGTCTCCGTGCCCGCCAGGTCCACCAGAAACAGTTTCACCACCACCACGCCCAGCAACGCCATGCCGGCCATCCACACCGGACGCCAGCCCCGCCGCGTGGCGCTGATCATGGCCGCCAACCCGAGCAGCGCCCAGAACAGCGACAATGCCATCTGAACCGTCACCGAGCGCAGCATGCCGTCGGCCTCCAGCGGTGTGCCCACGCCATAGTGCAACGCCCGTACCAGGGCCGCGCTGAGCCACACAAACGCCAGCCCCACGGCCACCGTCACACCGACGCTCCACCGCCCAGGCCAGGCCGCGCGCCACCAGCCAAGCCCGGCCAGCAGCGCCAGCGCCACGGAGATATCCAGCGGATTGAGCAGCGGCAAATACGGCAACGGCGCCGGGTCCCCGCGGCTGCCCAGATTCATCACGACCACCCAGGCCGCCATCACCACCGCCAGGGGCAGGGCCGCCGGGCCAAGGTAGGCACGCCGGTGATCGCGCCATGGCCACAGCGCCGGCGCGCGGGTGCAAACCACCAACAACAGGGCGGGAATCAGCCCCCAGGCCAGCATCGGCCAGACCCCGGCCAGCGCCTGACCGATCCACCAGGGCACTTCCCCCAGCGCCACCCAGGCCAGCGCCCATACCCCCAGCCCATGGAGCCAGGGCGTCATGCCCGGCAGCCAGGCGCCGGCGTCCTGGTCCCGGCGCCACAACACGCCATGGTAGACCAGCCACAGCAGCGGCCAGCCCAGCCAGGCACCGCGCATCAGCGGGTGTTCGAGCACCGTCAGCGCCAGCGTTACCAGCACCAGGAAAGCGGCACCCAGCAACGGCGCCAGCCGCGCGCTGGCGGGCCAGGCCAGACGCCGCCCGAGCACGGCGACCAGAGCCGTGATCAACGCCGGCACCGCCAGCAGCCAGCCGGCTTCACCGCCCTCGGAGCCGAACGCGGCCACCTCACGGACCCCGGCAAGCAACGCCCATGAAATCGACCAGGCCAGCAACAACGGCGGCATGACCCGCTCATAGGCGGCCCGCGCCGGCCCCAGGCGGAACAGGAACAAGCCGCTCAGATAACCGGCCACCGCCAGTCCGGCCAGCGCCATGAAAGCACCGTTGAACACCGGCAAGGTCGCCGGCGAACCGCCGTCATAGGCCCAGGAGAGCGCCGCCAACACCTGCAACAACAGGCCGAATACCCGCGTCAGCCGGCGTCCCTGGCGACCGCCGAGCCAGACCAGCCCGGCGCCTTCCAGAGCCCAGCTCACGGCGGTGGCTTCGCCGGACAACACCAGAGGCACGGTCAGCGTGGCGAAGATCACGCCGAGGGCGGCGAAGGCCTCCGCCATCAATCGCCAGGCCGCGCCCCGGGAACGCCACAACACCGCCGCCAGCACCAGGTAAAAGACCGCCAACGCCAGGGCGCTCCAGGCCAGCGCGTGCTCGATGTGGCCGACCAGGGAGGCGTGCAGGGTAAAGGCGGCCACCGGCAGGCCGAACACCAGGCTGCCGGAGAGGTAATCGACCCGGTCGGCGGTGCGCTGCCGTGCGAACAACAATGACACCGCCACGTACATCAGGAAGAACAGAATCAGGAAGGCATCGGTGCTGAACAGATGCTCGGGGCCATAGCCGGCGCCACGCCAGAGCGCGCTGACGCCGAAGGTGAACACGAAGCCCACCAGGTTCAGCGACCGCCAGGCCCGGAACCAGGCCACCGCGAACACACCCAGGTTGAGCACCGTGTAATAGCTGAACAGAGTGATGTGGCTGCCGCCGCCCTCGGAGGTCAGCAGCGGCGCCAGGAAGCCACCGGAGAAACCGATCACCGCCAGGGCCAGGGCGTTTTGCGCCACCGCCAGCACCGCCGCCGCCAGGGCCACCACCACCATCAAGGCGAACGCCAGCCCCGCCGGCAACACGCCAAACAGACGGAACCCCACGTACAGGGTCAGATACAACAGGGCGACACCACCACCTTGCAGAATCAAGGCATAGCCCTGATGCCGCCCGCGCAACCGCCAGCCCAGCCCGAGCAGCACCATGCCCAGCAGCGCCACCGCCGCCAACCGGGCCTCCAACGGGAACCAGCCACTTTCGGCGGCGTACTTAGCCAGCAGCGCCGCGCCCACGAACAGCACCAGGATGCCGGCCCGGGCAATGGTATTGCCGTTGCGGAACCAGTCCAGCACGCGCCGAGTGACGCTGGCCACGCCGGAAGGCGGCGCGGCTGGAGCCGAGGAAGGGGTGGACCGGGAAACGGCGGCGGCCTCGTCCGCAGAGGCCGACCGGGCGGCCAGCGGCGCCGTCTCGGGCTCGACGGGGGCGCTGCTTTGCAGCGGCTCGGCCGGCGCCGGGGAGGAGGGCCGGGAGCGCACCGGCGCCCGCGGAGGCGCGCTCTCGCTGGCACGGCTGTCGTGGGGGGCGCTCTCCAGGGTTCCAATGAGTCCCAGAAGACGCCGCTCCGTGGCGCGCACCCGCTCGCCGATCAGCGCCACCAGCACCAGCGTGAACCCGGCCAGAGCGCCCACACCGGCGAACACACAGGCCGACACCAGCGCCACGGTCCAGGAGCCGGCCCAGCCTCCCAGGGCCAGCCCCGGCAACGCCAACAGCAAGGCGCCGCCGACGGCCCCCGCCAGCGACAAAAGCACCGTTGAAAACAATGGCCAGGCCGTCGGTTGCTGGGCCGCCATAATCTGCTCCTTGCCCGTCATTCCCATCCCTCTGATTGAATACGATACGGCGGCTTATGTCCGGGAGCGAGCGCACACCGGGCAATGCGGGTCCTTGCGAAATGCCATCTCGCGCCAGGACAGGGTGCGGCCGTCGAACAGCCGCAGGCGCGGCGCCACCGGCTTGCCGGTGAGCAGATGCAAAGCGAGCAGCGCCTGCAGGGTGCCGATGGTGCCCACCACCGGGCCGAGGATACCCGCCTCGCTGCAGGCCAGGTCGCCGTCGGTGCCATCGCCGTAGACGCAGGCATAACAGGCGCTGTCCGGGTCGCGCAGATCGAAGGCGGCGAGCTGGCCATCGAGGCGGATGGCGGCGCCGCTGACCAGGGGTTTGCGGTGGCGCACGCAAGCGGCGTTGATGGCCTGGCGGGTGGCGAAGTTGTCGCAGCAGTCGAGCACCAGATCGACCTCGGGCAGGTGCCGGTCCAGCCAGTCATCGCCGGCCATGGCCGCATGGGGCTCAATCGCCACATCCGGGTTCAGGGCATGGAGCTGGGCGGCCAGGGCTTCGGCCTTGCCCTGCCCCACCTGATCGCCCCGGAAGGCGATCTGGCGGTGCAGGTTACTGGTGTCCACCACATCGTCGTCCACCAGAACCAGCCGGCCCACGCCGGCGCCGGCCAGATACAGGCCGGCCGGATTGGCCAGCCCGCCGCAGCCCACCAGCAGCACGGTGGCGCCGGCGATGGCCTCCTGGCCATCCAGGTCGAAGTCCGCCACCAGCAGTTGCCGGCTGTAGCGCAGTAGCTGCTCGTCGTTAAACGGTTGTTGGTCAGACATGGCCCAAGGTTACCCTGTCGTTGCCGCCCAGGTCCTGGCGGGTGGTGACATTGTGAAAGCCGTGGTCGGCGAGCAGCCGGCGCACCGGTGAGCCCTGATCGTGGCCGTGTTCCAGCATCAACCAGCCACCGTCGGCGAGCCGCTCGCGTGCCTGGGCGGTGATCACGCGCAGGTCCGCCAGGCCACGATCATGGGCGGCCAGGGCCGAGCGTGGCTCGAAACGTACGTCGCCCTGCTCCAGGTGGTGATCGTCCGGGTCCACGTAGGGCGGGTTGCTGACGATCAGATCGAAAGGGCCGGCCAGGGCTTCCAGCCAGTCACCACGCAGCAGGGTCACGGTGGCGCCGAGGGCCTCGGCGTTGTCCCGGGCCACCGCCAGGGCGGCGGCGCTGGCGTCGGTGAGGGTGACCCGCCAAGCGGGCCGCTCCAGGGCCAGGCTGAGGCCCACGGCGCCAGTGCCGGTGCCCAGGTCCACCACCCGGGCCGGGCCATCCGCCATGATCTCCAGCGCCGCTTCCACCAGGGTTTCGGTGTCCGGGCGGGGGATCAGGGTGGCGGCGGACACCGCGAAACAGCGGCCGAAGAATTCCCGTTCACCGGTCAGGTGCGCCACCGGCTCGCCGGCGGCGCGGCGTTTCACCAGCAGCTCGAACAGCCGTTGCTGGTCGCCATCCAGTTGTTTTTCCGGCCAGGTATAGAAGTAGCTCCGGTCGCGGCCCAGTACCCGGCCGAGTAGCAGTTCCGCGTCCAGGCGCGGGCTCGGCGACGCGCTCAGGGCGTCCCGGGCCGAGCGCAACGCCTCGTCGATGCGCACGGCGTCAGCCCTGGCCCTCGGCCAGGGCCGCCAGTTGCTCCGCCTGGTGCTCGGCGAGCAGCGCGCCCACCACCTCGTCCAGGTCGCCGGCGACGATTTCGTTGAGCCGGTACAGAGTCAGGTTGATGCGGTGGTCGGTGAGCCGGCCCTGGGGGAAGTTGTAGGTGCGGATGCGCTCGGAGCGATCGCCGGAACCGACCAGGGATTTACGTTCCGCCGCCTGTTCGGCGTGGGCGGCGGTTTCCCGCGCGTCGAGCAGCTTCGCCTTCAGCAGCGACATGGCCTTGGCCTTGTTCTTGTGCTGGCTGCGTTCGTCCTGGCATTCCACCACCACGCCGGTGGGCAGGTGGGTAATGCGCACCGCCGAGTCGGTGGTGTTGACGTGCTGGCCGCCGGCGCCGGAGGAACGGTAGGTGTCGATGCGCAGATCCTCGTTGCGGATCTCTATGTCGCCGGCCTCTTCCGCCTCGGCAAGGATCGCCACGGTGCAAGCGGAGGTATGAATGCGGCCCTGGGATTCGGTGGCCGGCACCCGCTGCACGCGGTGGGCGCCGGACTCGAATTTCAAGCGTGAATAAACGCCATCACCGGCGATGCGCGCGATCACTTCCTTATAACCACCGTGCTCACCTTCGCTGGCGCTCACCACTTCCACCTTCCAGCCCATGTGGTCAGCGTAGCGGGAATACATGCGGAACAGATCGCCGGCGAACAGAGCGGCTTCGTCGCCGCCGGTGCCGGCGCGGATCTCCAGGTAAACGCCGGCGCTGTCACGGGGGTCCTTGGGCAGCATCAGGCGCTGCAGTTCTTCGTCCAGCTCCTGCAGGCGTTGCTCGCCCTCACGCACTTCCTCGGCGCCCATCTCACGCATGTCCGGGTCGCTGTCGTCGAGCAGGGCGCGGGCGGTGTCCAGGTTCTCGGCGGTGGCGCGGTACTCCCGGTATCCCTTGATCACCGGTTCCAGCTCGGCGTATTCCTTGGACAGGGCGCGGAAGCGGTTCTGGTCGGCGATCACGTCCGGGTCCGCCAGCAGGCCGCTGATTTCCTCGAACCGCTCGACCAGCTTTTGCAGTTTGTTTTCCAGTGACGCCTTCATGATTCCTCGCTGGACGCCTCGCCGTCCTGATCAAGCAGAATTTCCCGGGCCATCAGCAACGCCTCGGCACGGTCCTCCGCGGCCAGCCGGCGCAGGGTAACGCTGGGCCGGTGCAACCATTTGTTCACCAGGCTGTGCTTGAAGCGGCGCAGCACGTCCTCCGGGTCGGCGCCCTGGCGCAGTTGCGACAGAGCGCGCTCCAGTTCCTGGTCGGCCAGCTCGGTGCGCTGCCGCCGATAATCGCGCAACACGCCCACGGCGCGCTTCTCGCGACGGCTGCGGTGATGCTGACGCACCGCTTCGGCGATCAGTTCGCCGGCTTCCTCGGCGGCCTGCTGGCGGGCGCGCACGTTCTCCTGGATCGCTTCCTGCAAGTGGTCGACGGTATACAGATAGACGTCATCCATCTCACCCACCTCCGGTTCAATGTCCCGGGGCACGGCGATATCGACCATGAACATCGGCTTGTGGCGGCGGCGCTTGAGGGCGCTTTCCACGGTGCCCTTGCCGAGAATCGGAATGGGCGCGGCGGTGCAGGCGATCAGGATGTCGGCGTGCTCCAGGGCCACCGGCAATTCTTCCAGGGTGATGCCCCGGCCCCCCACCTCGGCGGCCAGAGCCTCGGCGCGCTCGGCGGTGCGGTTGGCGATCACGATCTCACGCACCTGCTGTTCCGCCAGATGCCGGGCCACCAGTTCGATCATTTCGCCGGCGCCAATCAGCAGCGCCCGGCTTTTCTTCAGGTCGGCGAAGATATGCCGCGCGAAGGACACCGCCGCGTAGGCCACCGACACCGGATTGGCGCCGATGCCGGTTTCCGTGCGAATGCGCTTGGCCGCCGAGAATACGTCCTGGAACACCCGGCCCAGCTCGCTATCGATCAGGCCCGCCTCGTGGGCACGGGCGTAGGCGTCGCGCATCTGACCGAGAATCTGCGGCTCGCCCAGCACCAGGGAATCCAGACCACCGGCCACGCGCATCATGTGCTCCAGGGCTTGATCGCCCCGGTGCAGATACACCGCCGGGCGCAGCCGTTCGAGGGACAGGCCGCGCTCGCCGGACAGCCAGCCGGCCAGGTCCGGCGGTTCGCCGTCCACCAGGCAATACAGCTCGGTGCGATTGCAGGTGGACAGCAACGCCGCTTCGCGCACGCCGGACAATTCGCGCAGCCGGGCCAGCGCCCGCTCGGCCTGATCGGCGGAGAACGCCAGTTGCTCGCGCAACTCCACGTCCGCGGTGGTGTGATTAACGCCGGCAGCGATGAGCTTCATAGGAAATGACGACGACCCGATGGGATATGTCCCAGACACGCGCAAGGGTGTCGCATTTTGCGCGAAACAGCCCTTTAAAACAATGTGCTACGGGAGCCGGCGCGGTGCCGGTCGAGGCCGCGAATCCTTGGGTGCGGCCGGCGGGTGTGCAATGATAGCGGCTCAATTCGAGGACTGAATCGCCGATGAATGCACGCCCATCGCTTATTGTCGCCGCCCTCCTGACCCTGGCGGGCTGCGCCCAGACCCCGCCCCAGCCGGCTCCACCGCCGGCCCCCGAACCCCGCGACCTGCCCCCGATCGAGTACGACGGCGAGACCCTCGGCGATCTGCTGGTGGCGGAAAGCGCCGCGCAACGTCAGAGCCTGGCCGTGACCCTGGACTATTATGGCCGCGCCGCGCAAACCACCCACGATCCCGAGGTGATCAGCCAGGCCACCAAGCTGGCCACCTATCTGGATCAACCGGAACAGGCCCGCCAGCTGGCCGGCCTGTGGCTGGAACGTGAACCGGACAATGCCGATGCCCTGCGCCTGGCGGCCCTGGCCGACATCCAGCTCGGCGATAGTGACGGCGCCGCCGGCTTCATCGACCGGCTACTGGCCGGCCACGGCAGCGACGCCCTGCTGCCCCTGGTGGCGGAAGCCAGCAGCCTCAGCGACAACGACAACCAGCAGCTGCTGAAAGCCCTTTCGCAACTGGCCGAGCGCTATCCGGAACAGGCTCCGCTGTGGTACGCGCGGGCCCTGGACCTTCGCCAGCAGGGCGACCTGCCGGGCGCCATGAAAGCAGTGGAGCACGCCCTGGACCAGGACCCGGACCATATGGAAGCGGCGCTGCTGGAAGCGCGGCTGCTGTTCGAGAGCGGCGAGCATGAAAAGGCCCTGCGCCACGCCCGCGCCCAGGTGCGCGCACACCCGGACAATCGCCGCCCGCGCCTGGCCTATGTGCGCCTGCTGCTGGCCGCCGGTCACAAGGATCAGGCCCACGAACAACTCAACATTCTCGCCGAGCAGAACCCGGACGATCTGGATCTGCGCTACTCGCTGGCACTGATCGCCCTGGAGGCCGGCGCCGGCGAGTCCGCCCGCTCCCTGCTGCAGGATCTGCTGCGACGCGGCTACCGCCCCAACGAGATGCGGCTGCGTCTGGCCCAGGCGTCGGAAGCCGCCGGCGACACCGATCAGGCCATTGACGACTACCTGAAGGTGAAAGGCCCCGACGCCCTGGAAGCCCAGGTGCAGGCGGCGCGGCTTCTATATGCCAGCGGTCGTGGCGACCGCGGGCATGCGCTGATCACCAGCCTTACCCGCCAGTATCCGGCCCGCGCCGACCGGCTGTGGATCACTGAATCGGAAATGCGCAATGCCCTAGGGGACCCGGAGGGCGCCCTGGCATTGCTCAACGATGCCCTGGAAGCGGACCCGGACAATCCGGACCTGCTCTATGCCCGCGCCATGACCGCCGGCTCCCTGGGCCAGAACCAACGCATGGAAACGGATCTTAAACGGGTGCTGGAGCTGCACCCGGACGATGCCGGCGCGCTCAACGCCCTGGGCTACACCTGGGCGGATCGGGGCGTGCATCTGGACCAGGCCGAGGCCATGATTCGCCGTGCTCTGGACCAATATCCCCGCGACCCGGCGATTCTCGACTCCATGGGCTGGGTACTGTACCGGCAGGGCCGCCTGGACGAGGCGCTGGATTACCTGCGCCGCGCCCATGCACTCATGCCGGACCCGGAAGTCAGCGCCCATCTGGGCGAGGTGCTGTGGGCGATGGGCGATGAGGAAAGCGCCCGCGCGGTGTGGTCCGCCGCCCTGGCCGCGCAGCCCGACGCCACCGTTGTGCGCGACACCCTGGAACGCCTGGAGGTAACGCTTTGACACGGTTTTGGTGGCTCCCCCTGGTAGCTCTGTTGCTGAGCGCCTGCCAGACCCGACCGGTGCCCACCGGTGACTTCACCCGCCCGGAGCAAATCCAGCGCTGGGAAATGAACGGCAAGCTCGGCTACCGCACCCCGGAGGACGGCGGCTCCGCCACCTTCGATTGGGAGCAGGCGCCGCGCAATGGCGCCATTCACTTTTCCGGCCCTCTGGGCTTTGGCAGCGCGGAACTGAGCTGGCAACCGGGCATGGCGCGCCTGGAAACCGCCAAGGGTCAGTGGCAGGCCCGCTCCCCCGGGGAACTGGCCTGGCACCTGACCGGCTTCTGGCTGCCGGTGTCGGCGCTGGAATACTGGAGCCGTGGCCTGGTGTGGCCGGGCGCTCCGGCGCAGGCGGAACAAAACGACGCCGGGCAACTGGTGCGCCTGCGCCAGCTGGGCTGGGAGCTGGAGTTCGACCGCTATGAGCCGGTGGGCCGGGTGGCCCTGCCCCACCGCATCAAGGCGCGCCAGGAAGCCAACCGCTTCACGCTCCTGATCCGTGAGTGGCAACCCTTGCCATGACGGCACCCTCCCCTGGCTCCGGTTCGCCGGCGCGCGGCTTCGCGCTGCCGGCACCGGCCAAACTGAACCTGTTTCTGCACATCACCGGCCAGCGGGCCGACGGCTATCATGAGCTGCAGACCCTGTTCGCCCTGCTCGATTACGGCGACACCCTGCATCTGCGGCCCGCCGAGGAGCTGACCCTGACCTGCGACCGCCCCGGGCTGCCGGTGGACGATGGCAATCTGGTGCTGCGTGCCGCCCGGCTGCTGCGCGAGGCCACCGGCACGACCCGGGGCGCGCGCCTGCACCTGCAAAAACGCCTGCCCGCCGGCGGTGGCGTGGGTGGCGGCTCCTCGGACGCCGCCACCGCCCTATGGGGGCTCAACCATCTGTGGGGTCTGGGTCTGGACGAGGACCGGCTCGCCGAGCTGGGCCTGCGACTGGGCGCCGACGTGCCGGTGTTCGTGCGTGGCCGCAACGCCTGGGCGGAGGGCGTCGGCGAGCGCCTGCAAGCCGTTGAATTGCCGGAACAATGGTTTCTGGTGGTGGATCCGGGAATCGCCGTTCCAACCGCTCGAATTTTCGGCGACGGGGAATTGACAAGGCACACCCCCGCCATTACATTACCGGCCTCGCTTGGGGCGGCCACCCTGGAACGCTTTCACAACGACTGTGAAGCAGTGGCCCGACGCCTTTATCCACCAGTGGATAACGTGCTCGACTGGCTCCAACGCGAAGCGGGCAACGCCCGCATGACCGGCACCGGCGCCTGCTGTTTCGCACGCCTTGCCGGGGCGCAAGCGGCCCGCGATCTGCAGCGGCGTTTGCCAAAAAACTGGAAAGCTTTCGCGGCTCGAAGCACTGAACTCTCACCTCTCCACGAGGCACTGGCGACGCTTCGAGCCCAACAAGATCCAGGTCCGGCGTTCAACGACAACGCCACCTGACCGGTTAGTGTTGGGGTATAGCCAAGTTGGTAAGGCAGCGGGTTTTGATCCCGTCATTCCCAGGTTCGAGTCCTGGTACCCCAGCCATCTTCTTTAATCCACCACCTCACAGCCAGGGGACGCCAGTGTCCAAACTCGTGGTTTTTTCCGGCAACGCCAATCCCGAACTGGCCCAGGCCATGGTCGAGCAACTCAACATCCCGCTTGGCGATGCCGACGTCGGCGTGTTCAGCGATGGCGAAGTGGCCGTGGACATCCAGGAAAATGTTCGCGGCAAGGACGTGTTCATCGTCCAGTCCACCTGCAAGCCCACCAATGATCACCTGATGGAAATCCTGGTGATGGCCGACGCCCTGCGGCGCTCGTCCGCCGGTCGCATCACCGCGGTGATGCCCTACTTCGGTTATGCCCGCCAGGACCGTCGGGTGCGCTCCGCGCGGGTGCCGATCACCGCCAAGGTGGTGGCCGACATGATCACCGCCGTGGGCATCGACCGGGTGGTGACCGTGGACCTGCACGCCGACCAGATCCAGGGTTTCTTCGACATTCCGGTGGACAACGTCTACGGCACTCCCCTGTTCGTGGCCGACATCGAGCGCCAGAAACACGACGACCTGATGGTGGTGAGCCCGGACGTGGGCGGCGTGGTGCGCGCCCGCGCCCTGGCCAAGCAGCTCAACGACGCCGACCTGGCGATCATCGACAAGCGCCGCCCCAAGGCCAACGAATCCCAGGTGATGCATATCATCGGCGAGGTGGAAGGCCGTACCTGCGTGCTGGTGGACGATATCGTCGATACCGCCGGCACCCTGTGCAAGGCGGCCCAGGCCCTCAAGGACCACGGCGCCGCCAAGGTCTATGCCTACTGCACCCACCCGGTGCTGTCCGGCCCGGCCATCGACAACATCAACGGCAGCGCCATCGACCAGCTGGTGGTCACCGACACCATCCCGCTGTCCGAGGCAGGCCGGGCCAGCGACAAGATCCGTGTACTGCGCCTGGCGCCGATGCTCGCCGAGACCGTGCGCCGGGTGAACAACGAGGAATCCCTGTCGGCCATGTTCGACCGCCTCGAGCTGGTGTAAGCCACGCCTGCACGCAACACGCTGACACGCGCCACGCCGAGCCGGCCCTCAGGGCCGGCTTTTTGCTACCTGGAGGCCAGGGATCAACGCCACCGAAGGCCCAAGATGACCGCGTGCAAGCGTGCGGCGTGTTGCGTGCAAGCAGCCCGCAGGGCATAATCCGGCCCCCTTTTTAGCAACCCTTCCCATCGCGCCTGGTCGCGGGGCGGCGGGAAGCCTTATGGAGACATCGACATGTCCAACGAATTCGAACTGACCGCGGAAAGCCGCAGCGACACGGGGAAAGGTGCGAGCCGCCGCCTGCGTCGTCTGCAAGGCCGGATTCCCGGCATCATCTATGGTGGCGACGCCGAGCCGCAGATGATCACCCTGGAATCCCGTGAGCTGAAGAAAGCCCTGGAAACCGAAGCTTTCTACAGCCACATCCTGACCCTCAAGCTGGACGGCAAAACCCAGCAGGCGGTACTGCGTGATCTGCAGCGCGATCCGGCCCGCGGTTTCCCGATCCACGCCGACTTCATGCGCGTTGACGCCACCCACAAGATCACCATGGTGGTTCCGGTGCACTTCAGCAACGAAGAAGCCTGCATCGGCGTGAAGAAACAGGGCGGCGAGATCCACCGCAATATCTCCGAGGTGGAAGTTATCTGTCTGCCCAAGGACCTGCCGGAATACCTGGAAGTGGACATGATCGCCGTGGAGCTGGATCAGGTGATCCACCTCTCCGAGATCAAGCTGCCGGCCGGTGTCGAGATCGTCGAGCTGACCCACGGCGAGGACCATGACCAGCCCGTGGTCGCGGTGCACAAGCCGAAAGTCCGCGCCGAGGAAGAAGACGGCGAGGAAGGCGGTGAGGAAGCCGCCGGCGAAGACAAAGCCGACGAGGAATAACCCGCGCCGTGACGGATCCGGTTCGACTGATCGTGGGCCTGGGCAACCCGGGCCCCGAATACGACGCTACCCGTCACAACACCGGTGTGTGGTACATCGATGCCCTGGCCCGTGCCCAGGGCATCTTCCTTTCCGAGGAAAAAAAATACTTCGGTGTTACCGGCACCTTTCAGTTCGAGGGCGAAACCGTTCGCCTGCTGGTACCCACCACCTATATGAACCGCAGCGGCCAGGCCACCTCGGCGCTGGCGAACTTCTTCAAGATCCCCGTCACGCAAATGCTGGTGGCCCACGATGAGCTGGACCTGCCTCCCGGCGTGGCCCGCTTTAAGCAGGGCGGCGGTCACGGCGGCCACAACGGCCTGCGCGACATCATCGCCCGACACGGCAACAGCAGGGATTTCCACCGTCTTCGTATCGGCATCGGCCATCCCGGCAGCGCCGATCTGGTCACCCCCTATGTGCTCGGCAAGCCTTCCCCGGCGGACCGGGACAAGATCGAACGGGCCATCGACGAAGCGGTGCGCTTCACCCCGGACCTGCTGCGCGGCGACCTCAACACCGCCATGAACAGCCTGAACGGCTTCCGCGCCTAGTTTCAGACCCCCGAATCGCGGCTGAAGCGGAGCGCCGCCCGGCCGCTCCTACAAAGCATCCGTGACCTCGCGCCGCGCTAACGATCGGTGCGATAACGCTCCAGAATCCACTGCCCCGCTGGCCGTTCGCGCATGTCGTTGAGCTTCTTTTGCAATGACGCCGGCAGGTCGCTCTCATCGAACACGTCCCAGGGCGTGCCCGGCGGGCTCACCAACGGCGCCATCAGGGCCGCCGCGCTGATATCCGCCAGGGTCAGCCGGTCCGCCACCAGATAATCGCCGGCGCCACGACGCAACGCTTCCTCCACCAGGGCCAGGCCCTCCTCCACGCGCTGCTCCGAATAGACCACCGCCTTGGGCTTGATGGCATAGAGCCGGCGCACGCCTTCCCGGGTCAGCGGCACCAGGGCACGCTTGATGGGACCGGGCAGACGATAGGGGTCGAGCATGGCGTCCATGATCTCCGGGCGGTCCAGCACCTGACCGTACAGCCAGCGGCGCACATGCACCGCGAACCGGTCGAAGTGCTGCTCCAGCTCGATCACCCGGGCACGGCTGTCGGCGTCCTCGGGCACCAGGGGCCGGGCCGGATAGTACTTTTCCAGGTAATAAGCGATCTTGGTGGAATCCCCCACGGTGCGGTCGCCATCACGCAGGATCGGCAGGGTATTAATGCGCGCCAGCCACTGGGTTCGCAGCCGGTGTGGCCCGGGCAGCAGATTGCGTGGTCGGTAATCGAGGCCCTTGTGGTCCAGTTGCCAGCGGGTCTTCTCGCAGTAGTGGGAGATGGGGAATTGATACAGAATTCGCATGATCATCGTGCTGCCGGCTTTCGTGACTCGTCAGTCTAGCCAAACCCGGCGCTTCCGCTCCCGGCATCAGAGCCCCGCCGGAGCGGCTCCCTGGCAATTGGCCCCGGCGCCCGCCGAGACCGCCCCCGTGCCGCTACCGGTCGCATTTTGGCCGCGCCTTGAGTAGCATTGCGCCCTCGAAAACGGAGGTGCAGTTATGGGTATTCAGTGCGGTATCGTGGGCCTGCCCAATGTGGGCAAATCCACCCTTTTCAACGCCTTGACCAAGGCCGGCATCGATGCCGAGAACTTCCCGTTCTGCACCATCGAACCCAACACCGGGGTGGTGCCGGTGCCGGACCCGCGCCTGGACGCGCTGTCCGCCATCGTCAAACCGGAACGGGTGATGCCGGCGACCATGGAATTCGTCGACATCGCCGGGCTGGTGGCCGGCGCCTCCAAGGGCGAGGGCCTGGGTAACCAGTTCCTCGCCAACATCCGTGACACCGACGCCATCGCCCACGTGGTGCGCTGCTTTGACGACGAGAACGTGATCCACGTGGCCGGCAAGGTCTCGCCGCTGGACGATATTTCGGTGATCAACACCGAGCTGGCCCTGGCCGACCTGGACTCCGTGGAGCGTGCCCTGCAACGGGCGCAGAAGGCCGCCAAGGGCCAGAACAAGGAAGCCCAGGCGATGATCCCGGTGCTGGAGAAGCTGCTGCCCCTGCTCAGCGAGGGCGAACCGGCCCGCGCCGCCGACCTGAGTGCCGACGAGCGCAAGACCATCCGCGGCCTCAATCTGCTCACCCTCAAGCCCACCATGTACATCGCCAACGTGGAAGAGGACGGCTTCGAGAACAACCCGCTGCTGGACACCGTGCGCCAGCAGGCGGAGAAGGAAAACGCCTCGGTGGTGCCGATCTGCGCCAAGATCGAATCCGAGATCGCGGAGCTGGACGACGAGGAAAAAGCGGACTTCCTGGCCGACCTGGGCATGGATGAACCGGGCCTCAACCGGGTGATCCGCGCCGGCTACCAGTTGCTCGGCCTGCAAACCTACTTCACCGCCGGCAAGAAGGAAGTGCGCGCCTGGACCATCAAGGTGGGCGCCACCGCGCCCCAGGCCGCCGGCGTCATCCACACCGACTTCGAGAAGGGCTTTATCCGCGCCCAGACCATCGCCTACGAGGACTTCATCGCCGGCAATGGCGAACAGGGCGCCAAGGAAGCCGGCAAGATGCGCGCCGAGGGCAAGGACTACGTGGTCCACGATGGCGACGTGCTGAACTTCCTGTTCAACGTGTGAGTTTTGGACACCCGTAAAGGCACCGCCCTGGCCCTGCTGGCCAGCGCGCAGTGGGGCGCCACCGGTATCTGGGTGGCGCTGCTGCGCGACCTGCCCACCGGCACCACCCTGGTGTTCCGGTTTCTTACCGCCACCTTGCTGCTCACCACCATGCTGGCCGCCCTGCGCGGTTTCCGGCGTCCCAACCGCTCGGCCCTGGAGGGCGGCGTGTTGCTGGCCGCCTACTATGTGCTGGCCACCGTGGGCTTCTATATAAGCGATGTGGTGACGGTGTCGCTGCTGGTGGCCACCTCGCCGTTCTTCGTCATGCTGTTGCGGCTGCTGCGCCGGGAAGGCCTGACGGGACGTGAACTTCTGGGCGGCCTGCTGGCCTTCGGCGGTGTCGCCACGGTGTTGCTGCTGGGCGCCCCGGCCAGCGGCGAAAGCCACCTGGTCGGGAATCTGTGTGGCCTGGGCGCGGCCCTGGTGATGGCATTGTATTCCCGGGCCGGGGACCGGCTGCGCGGCCAGGGCTGGAACGTGGTGTGGATCGCCTGTGCGCTGGGCCTGCTGGTCAGCGCGCCGTTCGCCGACCCCGGCGCGGCGGTGCCGGATGCCCGCCAGTGGGGCCTGTTCCTGGGTCTGGCGGCGTTTTCCACTTTGGCGCCGGGGTATCTCTATCCCCTCGCCTGCCAGCACATCAACGCCACCTCGGCCACGGTGGTGCGGCTGAGCACGCCGTTCTTCACCGCCCTGTTCGCGTTTCTGATTCTCGGCGACGCCCTGGGCATGCAGCATGTGCTGGGCGCGCCCCTGTTGCTGCTGGGAGTGTATCTGACCCTGCCGCGGCCGCCCGCCAGGGCATGAACGTGGCCACGCCACCGGCCACCAGGGTGAAGGCCCAGTCACCGCTGGAGAAGTACAGGAACGACTCAAACAGGTTCACCACCAGCCAGAAGCCCAGAAACGCCAGATAGAACAGCAGGAAGTCCGCCGGCAGCGCGCCGGCGCGGCGGGCCCTCAATGCTTCACGGGTCAACCAGACCAGCAGCCCCGCCAGCACCGCCAGGCCGGCCAGGCCGTAATTGACCAGGGTGTCCAGATAGCCGTTGTGCAGGTGTCGGAAGCCCTGCTCCCCGATCCAGCCGGGCAGCCCCGGTGAGTGCGTCAGCACCAGGGAACGCCCGTTGCCGCCCCACCCCAACAAGGGCCGTTCGGCGATCCAGGGCAGCGCCGCCCGCCAGCTCACCAGCCGCCCGGCGACGCTGCCGGTGACCCCGTCGAACTGGCCCCGGGCCAGCCGGGTGATGGCCTGGTGCTCATCGGCCAGACGCTGCTCGACGATGGGCGAGAAGGCCGCCATCAGCACCAGGCCCAGCACCCCGGCCAGCATGGCTCCGGTAAGCCAGCGCCGGCGCGGCCCCGGCGACAGCCGTCGGCGCAGGACCAGCCAGGCGGCGGCCAGCATCACCAGCGCCGCCACCGCAAGCCCCAGCCACACGCCCCGGGTCTGGGTGATCACCACCGCGATGGCGCAGGTCAGGATGGCCAGTGCCCATAGCACGGCGCGCAACAGGCGCCAGGGCCCTGGCGCCAAGCAGCGGCCCGCCAGGGCGGTCAGCCCCAGCAAGCCGGTGGCGAACAACAGGGTGGCGTGCTGGGCATTGTGCAGGCCGAAATCCACCCGCTCGCCGTGCCAGCCCAGGAACCAGTCCCGCCACCCCTGGCCGGTGAACCAGGGTGCCACCAACAGCCCCGCCAGACTGGCGCCCCAGGCCAGCAGCACCGCCCGAACCCGGCCCGCCAGCAACCAGGCCACCGCCAGAAACGAAAACCAATGGGTAAGCCGGTGCACCTTGGCGGAAGACTCCGCCCACTGCGGATGGTGCAGCCGCGCCAATCCCCAGGACAGCAGCGCCACCAGCGCCGCCGCCAGCAGCAGCTTCAGCGGCGTACCGAAGCGCCGCCCCCGGGCCAGCCAGAAAAAGCCGCCGAACCCGGCCACCAGAACCAGTACCTTGAAGCCTTCGCCCGCCTCCGGCAGCGCCAGGGCGGTGCCGGCGTAGGCGGCCACCAGCCAGGGCCCTATCCGCTCCAGGGTCGCCGCCGGGCTCAAGCGCCCTCCACCAAACGGCCCCAAAGATCATAGTGGTCGAATACCGTCCGAAACTTGAGGTCGTTGCCGTCGACGGCTTTGTTGGCACGCTTCAGGGAATGCAGCTGGCTTTCTTCCACGGTCAGGAAGCGGCCCCGGAAATCCCTCGGATCGGGCACCCGGCGGCAACCACGGCCAGCCTTGAGGCTCATGGCCTTGAGCCAGATGTCGTCGGCGCCGGGGCATAGGGCCATGAAACGGTTACGATCCAGCACCTGGTCATCCAGTTGGCCTGGGGCATAGAGCACTCCGCCGACGCCGGTGGGGAATACCAGCGGCGAGGGCGTGGCGTCCAGGGTGGGCTTCTCCCAGCGCTTGTAGGGCAGCACCCCGCCACCGGCGGCCAGCCGGATGCGGTGGGCGCGATGGCAGGGAATGGTGGCCGGATCGGCCCGGTGGGCACGGTACAACTGATCCACCAGGTCATGGGGATAGAGGGTGTCGTCGTCCACGGTGATCAGCAGGCTGTCGGGGAAGCACTGCAGGGCGTAGTAGAACTTTTTATAGGGCCCCAGATCCTCCGCGCAGAACCGCACTTCCAGGCCGCGCCGTTCCTGCAGGCGGAGAATGTGTGGCAAGCCGGCGCCGCCCAGCTCGCCCTCGGCGATCCACAGCACCACCCGGTCCGGTTTGAGGGACTGCTGGAGCAGGCTCTCGATGGTCAGGTAGACGTTGTCGATGCGCTTGTCGAAGGTGGTCAACGATACCACGACATCCTCGGCCAGGCCGTTGCCCACACCGCTGACGCTGGCGTGCAGGGCGTTCCAGTGAAGCTGGCCGGCACGCTGGATGGCGGTGTCCCGGGCCAGGGCGTCGCGGCGGGCGCGCAGGCGCTTTTGCCGACGTCTCGCTTTGAACATGGTCAGCGCCCCCTGGCCGGCAGGCTGGTGAAGAAATCCCGATAGCCGCCCAATACCACCTGGCGGCTGTAGTGGGCCCGGTAGTGATCGCGGGCCATGTCCGCCAGCCGCCGGCGGGCGGCACCGTCGGCAAGCAAGTCGCGCAGGGCGTCGGCCAGGGCATCGGCCCGGTCCAGCGGGGTGAGCAGCCCGGTCTCGCCGGCGCGGATCAGCTCCGCCGGCCCCTGGGACGCGGTGGCCACGATCGGACAACCGTGGGCCCAGGCCTCCAGCACGATGGAGCCCAGCCCCTCGTGGCGGGACGGGCAGACGAACACATCGACGCTGGCCATCAGCGCGGTGACGTCATTCCGCCAGCCCAGAAAACGGACTCGCCCGGTCACCCCGAGCTGCGTCGCCATGGCCCGCAGGGCGTCCTCCTCCGGGCCGCTGCCGGCCAGCCACAGGGTGGCATCGGGCAGCCGCGCCAGGGCCTGGAGCAGCACGTCGAAGCCCTTGTTGCGGTGCAGCCGGCCGGCGGCCAGCAGCAGCGGCCCGGCGGGCGTGTCGAAGCTGTCCCGGGGCAACGGCGTGACCGGGGTTTCATCGGCGAAGTTGGGCAAGTGCACCACCCGCGCCGCCGGCATGCCGCCGCGCACCAGGTGGTCACAGATACCCCGGGTGATGCCGATCCAGTAATCCGCGTGTCGGTAGTGCTTGAGGTCGTAGTAATGCCCGAGCCGGCTGATCAGGGTATAGGGACCAGGCGGCGTGGCGGCGCTGGCCCGGTTCATCCAGGTCAGCACCCGGTCCGGACGGTAGGCGGCCAGGGCGCGCCGGTAGCGGTAGTGGGCCAGGGGTCGCAGCGGACCGGGGAAGCGGAAGCCGGACACCGGCACCCCGGCCTCGCGCAGCCGCGCCACCCGGTCCGGGTGGGGGCGAATAAAGGCGCGCTGCTCCAGGCCGCCTTCCCGATGCAGGCCGGTCACCAGGCGCACGAAGAAGTTCTCCGCCCCGCCCCGGGGCGCGCCGGCCAGCACCTGGGCCAGACGGGGCTCGCCGCTCATGGCCGCTCCGGCGCGTCGTCGTGGAACAGCAGCCCATGGTAACCGGGGAAGGCACCGGCCCGGGCGCCGCGCTGCGTCAGCAGGTCCTCGATGCGCTGGTGCAGGTTGGCCACCTTGCGCCGGGCGGCGGACCGGCTGCGCCGGACGCCGGCCAGCCCCGGGCGGCCCAGGCCATCGATCACCACCAACCGGCGCAGCCCTCCGTCCGCGCCCCGTTGGGCGACGATGTTGTGCGGCAGCAGGTCCCGGGACGGAATGCCCTGCTCGATCCAGAACCGGCCGAGCACACCCACCGCCCGGCTGCAGGAGGGTGTCAGGCCGTCATCCCAAAGCACCTTCTTCAAGGTCTGGGAAATGGCGCCGTCGGCATCGCGGATCAGCTCGGTGACCAGACCGGCGCCCAGATCGGTGTCGACGAAACCGTGGCAGCGCGGCAGGTGGGCACCGAGCAAAGCACCGTGACGGCGCCACAGCACGGTCAGCACACGGTGCTCCTCGCGGTTGTCGTCAAACCAGGACAGCGGCCGCAGGTTGCCGGGGAAGCCTTTCTTGCGGCGCCGGTCCGCCAGGGTGAAATCCGGCCTGCGCACCTTGATGCAGCGGTCCCGGTGATCCGGGTCGACGAAACACAAACGGTTACCCCCCTGGGCGAACGGCGCCCGTTCCTTGAGGCTCAGGGTCATGGCCCGCTCCGCCACACGTAATCGTGGGACAGCGGCAGGCCCAGGGCCGACTCGACGATAAAGCGGGCGTACAGCCGGGAATTCATTTCCCGGTGGAAGAAGTCCCGGGCCCGACCGGCCCAGTCCCGGCGACGGTCGTCGTCACGGTGAAACTCACGGATACGTTCGATCAGATCCTCCTGATCACGGAAATACACCAGGGACCGCGCCGGCATCAGCTCGTCAAAGCGGGGCGCCGCATGGGTGAATACCAGGATGCCGTTGCCGGCCAATTGCGCCATGCGCGCCGAGGAATACCAGTAATCCCCTTCCTGGCGGTTGAGATTCAGCCCCATGCGGGTCGAGGCCAGGGCCCGTTCGTAGTCCCGGCCCCACACCGGCGGCTGGCCGAAACTGCCATGAGTGTGGAACACCAGCTCCCGGTCCAGGGCATCCTTGAGCGCTTTCACCTGCTCCAGGCGTCGGGTGAAATCCGTGCTGTTGCTGCAGAACAGCAGGTCCACCGGCAGGTCCCGGCGCCGGCTGTTGTCCAGGTTCTCGATGCTGGCGTCCACCGGGTTGGGCATGTGGTGGAAGCACGCCGGCAGGTCGTCAAAACGGCGCAGCTCCGGCCAGCCGGTGGACACGAACACCGCATCCACCACCTCGCCCCGGTGGCGCAGGCGGGCCACGTTGTCCGGCACGAACAGCGGGTCGTTGTTGCAGTGGGCCAGCACGATGTGGGGCCAGCGCTGGCGCAGGCGACGCAGGGTGTCGTTGCCGATCAGATCGCAGTGACCGAGGATCACCAGGTCCGGCTCCACCGCCTCCACGGTTTCCAGCAGCCGCTTGTTGGCCTGCTTGCGGCCCAGGTCGCGGATGCCGAACGGCGCCTCCATGGCCGCCACATCCCGGTCGCTGAACACCTGCACGTAATGGCCGTCGTGGATCAGCCCCAGGGTCAGTTTGTGGGCCCAACTGACCCGGGTTTTGCCATAGCGGCGCCATTGCTGGTAGGCCACGTGCAGCACTCTCATGGTCGCGCCTCGCCGGCGCCGTCCCGGTCCGCCAGGGCCTGCTGATACACCGCCAGGGTGGCCGCCACCTGGTGATCCAGGTGGAACCGTTCCGGCAGCTCGATGCGCACCGAGGTGCCGGTGAGCATGCCGATGCGCTCCACCACCTCGCCCACGTCGTCCGGCGTCACCAACCCCTCGGGGAAACAAGGTGCCAGGGATTCCCGGGCGCCGCCCCGGTCGAAGGCCACCACCTTGCATCCGGTAGCCAGGGCCTCGGTGATCACGCGCCCGAACGGCTCCGGCTTGCTGGATAGATGGCAGACCACCTCCGCCAGCCGATAGAACTGCACGATGTCGTCGCGGCGCCCCACCAGGGTCACGTGGGGCGCCAGCCCCATGGCCAGGGCGCTGTTCTCCAGTTCGGTGCGGTAATGCTGTTTGTTGGCCTCGGCGCCGCCGAGGATCACGCCGTGGGCATCCGGGTCCCGCTCGATCAGCCTTTGCATCACGCGCAGAAAGGTTTCCTGGCCCTTCCAGCGGCTCAGCCGACCGGGCATCAGGATCAGCCGCTTGCCGCGCAGGTGCGGGAAATCGGCGTACAAGCGGTCCAGCCACTCCGGGTCCGGGGCGCCGGGCCGGAAATAGGCCACGTCCACCCCTCGGGGAATCAGGGAGATGCGCTCCGGCGCCACCGGATAATTCGCCAGGATGTAGTCACGCACCGTCTCGGAGATGGCGATCACCCGGCGCGGCCTGGCCATCACCGCGCTGTAGCGGCTCACCGAGTAATGGCTGTGGAAGGTACTTACCAGGGCCGGGCGCCCGGCGGCGGGTAGCCGGCGCCAGGCCAGCCATACCAGCCAGGCGGGCATCCGCGAGCGTACGTGCACCACATCCGGCGCCAGCTCGCGAATCAGGCGTCGCAGCGCCGGCACCCGCCGCAGCGACAGCGGCGACTTGCGATGCACCGACAAGGTCACATGGCGGCTGCCCTCCGCCTCCAGCCGTGCCACCTGGGCGCCGCCACTGGACAGCACCCAGGACTCATGCCCCCGGGCCACCAGTTCCCGGGCAAACTCCACGGTGCCCCGTTCCACGCCGCCGCTGTTCAACGCCGGCAGAACCTGCAGCACCCTCAAAGACGCGCCTCCTGGTAGCGGTCGATCAGCCAGTGCGCCACCCGGTTGGCTTCCCACAGGTGCGGCGGTCGGGCGGACGCCGCCATCAGCGCCGCGCGATCCCGCCAGGCCAGGACCTGCCCACGTCGGCACAGGGCGCGGATGCCGCCGGCCACCCGCGCCTTGCCGGTGCAGGCCAGGTCCAGGGTGCCGGTGGCGACACCGGCGGTGAGGGATTCGTAGAGCATGGAGACGCTGTCCGGTGACACCCAAGCCACCCGGTGGGCACGCAGCTGACGCGGCAGCCAGTCCACCGGCGTGTCGTCGTGGTGGTGGAAGCGCAGATTCGGCGCCCTCAGCTCACGCAGGCGGGCCACCAGGGGCGCCGGAGTGCGCCGGGAGCTGGTCACCGTCCAGCGCCAGTCCGGGTACTCCCGCAGCAGGGTAAGGAGCTGGTCGAGAATCGAGTCGTCGCGCCAGTGAAAATGCGGCGACTCGCCGCCAAGCAGCACCAGGCCACGGCGGGCGGCGCTGAGCCGGGGATTGGGTCGCACCGCGGTGAGCGCGCCCTGGGTGGCGAGAATATCGCCCCGGGCGGCGGGCCGGTCGTGTTCGGGGATCACCTTCAAATCCACCCAGCGGGACGGAAAGCCCGGTCGCATCAACACCACGGTGAGCGCGTCGCGGAAGCCCCGGCAGGCGAGCAGCAGCGCATGGGTACCGGACCCGGCGCCAATCACCAGATCCGGCGCCGGCGCCTCGATGCGCGGCGGGCGCGCCGCCAGGGCCTGCCACCAGGACACCCGGTGGCGGCGGCAGGAGACCCATACCAGCCGGGCGCCGCTCAGTGCTTCCAGCCGCTCCCCCAGGCCACGCAACTGATTGACGTGGCCGGCCTTGTCGTCACTGAGCAGCCACACCACCGGTCGCGCCGGGCGGCCAACGGCACTCGCCACCAGGCGCGAATCGGCGAGCAGCGCGGAAGACGCCGCGCCGGCGTCGAACAGGGCCGGCCCCGGCCAGCCGGCGCCGGCCACCCGGGCTTCGCCCTGGGAGCGGTGCGTGGAAGAAGCGTTCATGGTGTCGGAACTCACTCCGGGTCACTTCCGGAGCAGTGTCCATCACCGACGTTACAGCCGTGCGACAATCACCGGCAGATACCAAACCCGCGCAGGCCGAAGTGAAAATGATCACCGTGGGCGGCGTTGTAGTCCGGGCCCAGGGCGGTGCCGAACAAACCACAGGCGCCCTCGAAGACGGCGTGCAGAAAAGCCCCTTTGTCACCCTCGTCATCCCAGTGATTTTGCACCGACACCCGGGTGCCGTCGGCCAGGGAAAAGGCGGCCACGTCCAGGGCCGAGGCGGTGGCATGGTCGCTGCGGCGGTCGTCCGCGCGATGGTAAATATTGCGGCAGGCGAAGCTCCCGTAATGCCACACCTCGGCGACCGGCTGCCCGAAATATTCGCGGGCCAGAGGTTGCAACCGCTGCCGCTCGTACAGGGACCAGGCGGCCACCAGCGGGCAACGGGCCACGAAGCTGTTGTTGAACCCCACCGTCGTCGACCGCACCCGCGCCACGTTGGTCAGAGGGCAACTTTCCACCGGCGTGTAGTCCTTCAGTGGCAGCACATCCAGAGTGCCCTCCGGCGCGCTGTTCAACACCACCCGGCAGGCCTCCGGCCGATTCCCCAGCCGGCGCAGCTTCCAGCGCGTCACCGGCGTGATCGGATCGTCCAGATGCAGAGCCATGAAGGGATTCCAGTGGCGGGGTACCGGCCACCATTGCTGCTTGAGACCGGCCACGAAGACCCCGGCGGCCAGTACCAGGATCAATAAGACAATAAGGAAACGTGCCATGGCCGCAGTGTAACCCGGCGGCTTTCAGATTGAATGCCACGTTTCAATCTGCACCCCGACCGAACCCACATGAGATCTTATAATTCACTGATTTTAAAGACTTTTATTTTTGCCTCCGGTTGGCCCGCATCTTGCGTTAAGGGAGTCATGGCGACGGAGGACGTTATGAGTAAAAAAATCAAAGTCATTATTCCCATTCCCATGGACCAGGCCGGCGTCAACGCGCGCGCCGCCCAGCTCACCGAGGGCTTTCTGCCGGCGGACTACCAGGTGGTGTTCGAATCGGTCAAGGCCGGCGCCGCCCTGGGCGACAGCTACCACGACACCCTGCTGATGGACGTCAGCGTCACCGAGGCGGGCCTGCGCGCCGAGGAACAAGGCTTCGACGCCATCTGCATCGACACGGTCAGCGACTCGGCGCTCAATGCGCTGCGTTCCTGCCTGACCATTCCGGTAATCGCGCCCGGGGCATCCAGCTTCTATCTGGCCTGTAACCTGGGGAAACGCTTCGGCATCGTTACCATGTGGGACGAATGGTTCCCACTTTATGAAAAGACCCTGACCGACTACCACCTTTGGGACAGACTGGCGGGGATGCGCTCCATCAACACCCGCCCGGATCTGGAGGAGTTGCTCGCCGGCAAGGAAGAAGTGGTGTTTGGCAAGCTGCTGGACGCCTCTCGGAAACTGATCGAGGAAGACGGCGCCGACGTCATCATTCTCGGCTCCACCACCATGCACCAGTCCCATGGTTTCCTGCGCGAACGCCTGCCGGTGCCGGTGCTCAACCCCGGCCAGGTGAGCTTCAAAACCTGCCAGATGGTGCTGGAACTGGGCCTGACCCACAGCAAGCATGCCTACCCGGCGCCCGAGGTGCCGCGCCACGACCTTTTCCATGCTCTGGTGGGCGCCTGAGCGCCCCACTCTCACGCAGACACACAGGAGTCAATAATGAAAAAACTAAATCGCCAGGAACTGATCGATCTGGCCACGCAAAGCTACTTCGCCAACGTGGACAAGAAGAACATGGACGGCGTGCTCGCCAATTTCCATGACGACGCGGTATTCACCATCCCCACGGACCCCATTGTCCATGAGGGCAAGGAAGGCGTGCGCGCCATGTTCAAGACCCTGTTCAGCAGCTTCGAGCACATCTGGCACGGTGATTTTGAATGCACCGCGGACGAGGAAAACCAAAGCATTTCGGCACGCTTCAATGTTTATCTGAAAACCGCCGACGGCACCGAGGTGCGCCTTACCAACTGCAATTTCTGGTACGTGGAAGACGGCAAGTTCTCTCGTGTGTTCGTGTTCATGAGCGGCGATAACGTCCTCAAATAACCGCCTTATTAAGTGCCTTGCTCTCCATCACGGCGCCTTCCCTGGCGCCGCTTTTTCCGTCGCCCTAAGGGGCGCGCCACGCCCGACGCCGGCGTTGCGGGCGGAGGTTACGGTAGGCGCGGCTTCAGCCGTTCTGCTTTTTCTTTTCCAGTTCCTTGAGGCGCCGCCATAGCGTGGTCTGGCTGATGCCCAGGTACTCCGCCGCCTGGGTGCGGTTGCCGTTGAACTGCTCCAGCACACGCAGGATTTCCTCCTGCTCCTTCTGCCTCAGGTGGCCCTGATCCCCGCCGCCACCGGCCACGCCTTCGAACAACTCCGGCGCCAGGTTGGGAATGGCCTGGCCGAATTCGGCGAGGGTGTCGTACATCGACGACGACACCAGCAGCCGCTCCAGCAGGTTCTCCAACTGACGTACGTTGCCGGGCCAGGCGTAGGGCCGGAATACCGGCAGCAACACCCGGCACAGAGCATCCTCCTCGGTGGAGAGCTGATAGCGCGCCGACAACCGCCGAATGAAATAGCGGGTCAGCGGCTCGATGTCCTCCGGGCGCTCGCGCAGGGACGGCAGGTGCACGGTGAACACATTGAGGCGGTAATAAAGGTCTTCACGAAAACGACCGGCGCGTACCTCCTCAAGCAGGTCATGGTTGCAGGCGGCCACGAACTTGATGTTCAAGGCCACCGACTTGCGCGAACCCACCGGGCGTACTTCGCGGTCCTGCAGCACGCGTAGCAGCTTGGCCTGTTGCGGCATCGGCAGGGAATTAATCTCGTCCATGAAAAAGGTGCCGTTGTTGGCCCCTTCCAGCAGCCCGGATTTACCGCCGCTGCGGGCATGAGTGAAGGCCCCATCGGCGTAGCCGAACAGCTCCGCCTCGAACAGCTCGCTGGGAATGGCGGCGCAGTTGATCGCCACGAAGGGGCCATCCCGATTGGCGCTCGCCTCATGCACCTCCCGGGCGGCCAGCTCCTTGCCGCTGCCGGTTTCACCGCGCAGCAGTACCGAACCTGGGGTGGAACCGTAGACCCTCAGCAACCGCGTGGCCTCGTGCATGCGGCGCGACTGGAACACCAGTTCCACCCGGTCGCGGCCCTCTTCCACCTGGGGCGCCGGCGCCGCCTTGATGGAGTAGATATGACCGACCCGCTCCTCGCCCACGTCGAAGGCGCGCTTGGCCACCCGGCATAGACGATCATTGAGCAGAATCCCCTCGGCCACGGTGTCGTCAGCGTCCAGAAAACGCTTGTCGAGCAATTTATCGACACGACGCCCACGGTACAGGTTGGCCAACAACTCCCGGGCCTGTTCGTTAAAGGCCACCACTCTTTCCTCCCGGTTGGTGACCAGGGTGGCGCCCTCGGTGTTGGCGAGCAGGAAATCGGAAAATGCCTGCTGCTGGCGCTCGCGCTTGTATTCACCGGCCAGGTTGATGGCGCGGCGCAAAAGCAGCCGGCATGATGCCCGGGAATAGATCATCACATAGGGAATGCCGGCCTGTTCGGCAAGATCGCAGATATAGCTGGAGCCGACCACGGCGCCGAAGCCCTGCTGACGCAGGCTGTGGAAAATATTATTGGCGTCGTCGGCGGTGACGTAGCTCTTCTGCACGATTTCCACGCCGGGCAGATGGGACAGCAACTCCCATTCCACCGCCTGGTGCTCATGCAGCAGGATCAGAATCTTGTGGGAAATGGCACGCGCCTTGAGCACCGCGTTGATCAGATCGCTCTGGCGGATCTTGAGCGCCACCACCGGTACCGGCAGCGTGTTCTTCAGGTAGTACGCGTTGGCGCCGGCACTGATGAAAATATCCACGTCGCCCTGCTCCACCAGTTGCCGGGCGGACAGCAGGGCGTCGTTGAAGATGTTGTCGATGATCGAGATGTCCGCCTGCGCCTGAAACTCGGGAATCAGCGAATGCACCATCTTGCTGAGCTTGGAGTTGCCGATCAGGCAGACACGCGCTCGCGACAGCTCGGCGTTCTCGAATTCCATAGTCTCCTCCAGCCCATCACCGTCCCGCTATTTAGAACAACCAGGGTTCCTCCCGGCGACGGCGTGCTTCGTATTGTTGTATTTTTTCTGCTCTCTCAAGAGTGATGCCGATGTCGTCCAGGCCCGCTATAAGGGCTTCACGGCGGGCGGAATCTACCTCGAAGGGCCATTCACGCTCTCCCCATTGCAGCCGGGACCCGACCAGATCGACGGTGAGCGGCTGTTCCGGGTGCTCTCGGCACAATTGGAACAACTCGTCCACGTCCTGCTGGCTGAGACAAACCGGCAGCACTCCGTTATTAAAGCAATTATTGTGGAAAATCTCACCAAAGGACGGTGCGATGACCACCCGGATGCCAAAATCCTGCAATGCCCAGACCGCGTGCTCGCGGCTTGAGCCGCAGCCGAAGTTGGCCTGGGCGAGCAGGATGCTGCCCTGATTCCAGGGCACCTGGTTGAGCACGAAGTCCGGGTTGGGACGACGCTCCTGGACCGGCGTGTCCACATCGCCCGGGTCCAGGTAGCGTTCGTCATCGAACAGATGGGCGCCGAAACCCTGTTTGTCGATTTTCTTCAGATACTGCTTGGGCACGATGGCATCGGTATCCACGTTGCGGCGGTTGAGTGGAATCACCACGCCACTGTGTCGCGTGAAGGCTTGCATCTCAGAGCCCCCTGACATCGGTAATCACGCCGGTGAGCGCGGCGGCGGCGGCCATCGGCGGACTCATCAGGTGGGTGCGACCGCCCTTGCCCTGGCGCCCCTCGAAATTGCGGTTGGAGGTGGCGGCACAGCGCTCGCCGGGCGCCAGGCGATCGTCGTTCATGCCCAGGCACATGGAGCAGCCGGCGGCGCGCCACTCGAAGCCGGCGCATTCGAAGATGTCCGCCAGCCCTTCGCGTTCCGCCTGCAGCCGCACCAGGCCGGAGCCGGGCACGATGATGGCCTGTTTAAGACGCGGCGAAAGCCGGCGGCCCCGTACCAGGGTGGCGACCTGACGCAAATCCTCGATACGGGCGTTGGTGCAGGAGCCGATGAACACCCGGTCGATCGGCAGCCCTTCCAGCGCCTGACCCGGCTCGAGCCCCATGTAGTCCAGTGCCCGGGCCAGGTTGGCGCGGTCCTGTTCGTCCAGGGCGGCGGCCGGGTCCGGCACCCGACCGGACACCGGCACCACCATTTCCGGCGAGGTGCCCCAGGTGACCTGGGGTTCCAGGATGGTGGCGTCGAACACCTCCTCGCGGTCAAAGCGGGCCTCCGGATCGCTGACCAGATGCCGCCAGTGGTCCACCGCCCGGGTCCATTGTTCGTCGCGCGGGGCACCGGGCCGGCCACGCACATAGTCCTCGGTGACCGCGTCGTAGGCCACCAGACCGGCGCGGGCGCCCGCCTCGATGCTCATATTGCAAAGGGTCATGCGCGCCTCGATGGACAGCCGGCGAACCACGTCACCGGCGTATTCGATGGCGAAGCCGGTGGCGCCAGCGGTGCCCAGCCGACCGATCATCGCCAGTACCAGGTCCTTGGCGGTAACGCCCTCGTCCAGTTCGCCATCGAAGCGCACCCGCAGTGTCTTCAGCTTGCGCGCGCGCAGCGTCTGGGTGGCGAGCACATGGGCCACCTCGCTGGTGCCGATGCCCATGGCCAGGGTGGCCAGGGCGCCATGGGTGGAGGTGTGCGAATCGCCGCACACCAGGGTGACGCCGGGCAAGGTCAGGCCCTGCTCCGGGCCTACCACGTGCACAATGCCCTGGCGCTGGTCGGTGAGGTCGATAAGCGGAATACGCTGATCGCGGCAGTTGTCTTCCAGGCGCCGCACCTGCTGGCGGGCCAGGGCATCACGAATGCCGGGCACGCCCAACTCCCGGTTGCGGGTGGGCACCGCATGATCCGGCACCGCCATGTTGGCGCCCGGGCGCCATACCGGCCGGTGTTTTTCACGCAGGGCGGCGAACGCCTGCGGCGAGGACACCTCGTGAATCAGATGCCGGTCGATGTACAGCAACGACTCGCCGCCGGGCAGGGTATCCACCACATGGCGCTCCCAGAGCTTGTCGTAGAGGGTTTGTTGTGTCATGGCGATTCCTCGGTGCGCGCCGCTCCACGCGGCGGTGGCCAGGCCACCCAGCGGTACAGGTTGGGCCCCTCCCGGTCCGGCAGGCGAAACCCGCACCAGCTGTCCAGCTTGCCGCCCTGCAGCGGTTCGATGATGCAGCGCGGCCGGCTGCAGGCGTCCGCGTCCAGACCCTGCCCGGCCAGGTCCCGGCGCAGGCGCCGCAGCGCCTCGCGGGCCCGTTCCCGGGCGGCCTCGTCATGGCGGCTCATGGCCGCCACGTGCCGGTGGAAGGCGCGCACATAATGATTGCGATAGTCCTCGCAGGCGGCGGGTTCGGCGGCCAGCCGGGCCGCCAGCTCCGCCGGTATGTCGCCGCCCGCCGGGGCCGGCCCGTGCCGGCACCCGGTGAGCAGCAGGCCCAGCAGGCTAGCCCAGCAGAGCCAGGGTCTCGTCGACGGAAAGGACATCCGCATACTTGATCCCCAAGTCCTTCAGGTTGGCACGGTGAGCGTCCGCGTCCCGGTCGCCCACCGCTTCCCGGGGCACCACGGTTCGAAAATCATGCTGCAGCGCGTCCACGGCGGTGGCGCGCACGCAGCCGCTGGTGGTGAGGCCGGTGACCACCACGCCATCCACCCCGGCGGCGCGCAAGCGCGTCGCCAGGTCGGTGGCGAAGAAGCCGCTGGCCCACTGTTTCACCAGCACCGGCTCATCGTCCCGGGGCGCCACCCGGGGGTCGATGCGATCCAGCCCTCCGCCGGCCTGGAGCACCTCCAGGGCGGGCAGCTTTTCCCGGAATACCCGGGCCTGATCGTCACCCTCATAGGCCACGGTGGTGAAGAACACCGGCAGCGACCGTTCCCGAAACGCCGCCAGCAGGCGGGCATTGGCCTGAATCACCGCCCCCGCCTCGCTGGCCAGGGGGCTAAGCCCGGGGTCGGTGAACCCCAGGCTCAGGTCCACCAGCACCAGGGCATAGCGACGGGCGGCGGCGAGGCGCCGTGATTGCAGATTCATGGCTCCCCCCTCAGTTTTCCCAGACCGGCGTGCGCGGCGCCGGCAGGCCGGTTTCCTCCAGACAGCGCGCCTTGATTTCCTCCAGCGTGCCACCCCGGTTGAACACCTCCTCGATGGGACCGCGCTGCTCCGCCATCTCCTTTCGCAGGAGCTCGGTGGCGGCCTGATCGACCCGCCCCCTGGCGTCGCAGACCACGCCGTAACGGCGCGCCCCGCCCTGGGTCACCAGCCCCTTCAGCACATCGGTGCCCACCGCCGCCGGGTCCCGCTCCAGGGGGTCGCCCCAGCCGCCGCCGCCCCAGGTGTCAAAAATCACCAGGTCGCCCTTGGCCACCTTGATGTTGTCGCACTTGGAGGGCAGCACCTGGCGCTCGCCGTTGGCCCGTATCAGTTCCTTGCGGCTGCGCTGGCCGGGCAGGCCGCCGTTGACGCCCCACGGATAGGTGAGCCAGCGGTCGTCGTGAATGGAGACCTCGCCGTCGGCGAGTAGCCGGTAGCCCACGCGGATGCCGTTGCCACCGCGATGCTGGCCGGCGCCACCGGAGTCGGCGATGGATTCATAGGTCTCGATGCGCAGCGGGAAATAGGCTTCCACGAACTCGTTGGGCACGTTGGTGAAGCCCGGCCACAGGCTGTGACCGTCCGGCCCGTCGCCCAGGGGCCGGCCGGGGATACCGCCGAAGCCGATCTGGAACAGCTGGAACCATTCGTCGTTGTCGTCGTAACCGGAGTACATGAAATGCGGCGAGTCGGAGAAGCCGGCGCCGCTCATCGCCTCCGGCGTGCCCTGGCCCAGCAGGCCGCCCATCACATCGAAAATACGGCCCAGCAAATGGGTGCGGCAGGACAGCGCCGCCGGAAAGTCCGGCTTGAGGATCGAGCCCTGGGGAATACGCACTTCCACCAGATCGTAGAAGCCGTCGTTGAACAGGATGGACGGATCGAACAGGTTGATGGTGTAGGCGCCGAAGAACATCTTGAACATCTCCTCGTTGAGGTAGAAGTTCACCGAGGACGGCGCCTGGGGGTCGGTGCCCTCGAAGTCGAAGATGGCCTTGTCGCCTTCCCGCCACAGGGTGCAGCGGATGGTGTAGGGGCCGATGCCGGCGCCGTCGTCGCAGATGTAGTCCTCGAAGGACTGGCGGGTTTCCGGCACCACCTTGCGGATGATTTCGCGCATGGCGGTGTGGTTGCGATCAAGCATCATCTGCAGGGCGCTGACATAGAGGTCATCGCCGAAGCGCTCGGCGAGATCCAGGCAGCGGCGGCCGGCGGTGCGGCAGGCGGCGACGATGGCGTTGAAGTCGGAGCGGTTCCAGCGCGGCATGCGCACGTTGTGCAGGATCAGATCGAGCACATCACCGTTCAGCTCGCCGTTGCGATAGATCTTCAGAGGCGGAATGCGGATGCCTTCCTCGTAGATGCTCCTGGCATCGGTGGGCAGACTGCCGGGCACCTTGCCGCCCACGTCGGACATGTGCCCGAACATGGCCGCCCAGTTGATCAGGCGGCCGTCCTTGAAGATCGGCACCATCACCAGCCAGTCCGGCAGGTGACTGACGGCGCCGTCGCACATGTAGGGATCGTTGGTGAGGAACACATCGCCCTCTTCCACGGTGCCTTCATAGGACTGCATGAAACCATGGATGAAGGAGCCGAACTGGCCCACCACCATCTTGCCATCCTGGTTGGCGATCATCGGAAAGGCATCACCCTGCTCACGGATACCCGGCGACATGGCGGTGCGGAACAGTACCGCGTCCATCTCGTTACGGGCGTTGGCCATGGCGTTCTCGATGATGTCCAGGGTCACCGTGTCCACGTCCTGGCGTTGGAACGGCTGGTTGTTGGTCTGTATCAAAGTGGCAGCCATGGTTCACTCCTTCTCGTTGTTATCGGCCGGTTCGATCAGCAGGTTGCCGACGCCGTCCACGCGTGCCCCGTAGCCGGGAAAAATCACCGTGGTGGAATCCATTTCCATGACGATGGCCGGGCCGGCCAGTTCGTGGCCCGGCCACAGCCGCGCCCGGTCATAGAGCACCGCGTCATGATCGGCACCCTGGAAATAGATCTGGCTTTCGCCCAACACGGCATCCTCCAGCGCCACGGCGTCACCGCCATAATCGCGCTCGGCGATGTTGGGGCGCGGCGCCCGGGCGATGGCACGCAGGTTCACCAGCTCGTGCTCCTCATCCAGGGCGAAATTGAACAGCTGCTCGTGCTCGCCATCGAAGGTCTCTCCGATCAGCGCCAGGCCCCGATCCGCGAGCTGCTCGCGGTCCAGATCCTGGGTCAGCAACAGAGCCTGGCCCTGGTAGCGAACATCCGCCTGCCAGGTGATGGTCTGGTCGGCGGTGTCGATGCCCTGATGGGAGAGCGAGTCGGTGACCTGGCCAGTGAGCTGCTCAAGGATGCGCGTCACCTCCTCGATGGAAAGCTGGGAGAAGCCTTTCACCAGGGAACGGGACGCTTCGTCCTTGACCCGGGTGGTGGCGTCGCCGTAGGCGCACAGCACCCCCGGCGACGGCGGCACGATCACCGGCCAGGCGTTCATCAACATGCCCAGGGCGTTGGCGTGCAGCGGGCCGGCGCCGCCGAACCCGCACAGGGCGAAGTCGCGGGGGTCATAGCCCTGCTCCACGGAGATCAGACGCAGGGCACCGAACATGTGCTCGTTGGCGATGCGCACCACGCCCTCGGCGGCTTCCTTGAGCGACAAGCCCATGGGCTCCGCCACCCTGGCCATGGCCTTCTCCGCCAGATCCCGGCGGATCTCCATGTCGCCGCCCAGCTTCTGATCGGCGGGCAGGTAACCGAGCACCACGTTGGCGTCGGTCACCGTGGGCAGCTCACCGCCCTTGTTGTAGGCAGCCGGGCCCGGATCGGCGCCGGCGCTGTCCGGCCCCACCCGCAGAGCCTTGGTGAGTTCCGGCACGAAGGCGATGGAGCCGCCGCCGGCGCCCACCGTGCGCACGTCCACGGAGGGCGCGCGCACCGCCACGTCACCGACCCGGGTTTCTCGGCGCAGGCGGGCACTGTTGTTCTCGATCAGCGCCACGTCCGTGGAGGTGCCGCCCACGTCGAAGGTCAGCACCTTGTCGTAGCCACCCCGGGAACAGAACCAGATGGCCCCGGCCACGCCGCCGGCGGGGCCGGACAGCAGCAGGTTCACCGGGGTGTCACCGGCCAGGTCGCAGGCGGACAGGCCGCCGTCGGAGCGCAGGATCGACAGGGACACGTCGTCGGCCAGACGCTTCTCCAGCTCGCGGGCCAGGTTGTCCAGGTAGCGGGACACTTCCGGCCGCACGTAGCTGTTCACCACCGTGGTCTCGGTGCGCTCGTACTCCTGCATTTCCGGCACCACCCGGGAGGAAATCGACACTGGGATTTCCGGCATCATCTCCCGGGCGATGGCGGCGATGCGTTCCTCGTGCTCACCGTTGGCGTAGGCGTTGATCAAACACACGGTCAACGCCTCGATGCCGTCTTCCTTGAGCGCCTTCAGATCCTCACGCAGGCGTGCCTCGTCCAGCGGCGTGACCACGGCCCCGTCGGCGCCGATGCGTTCGTCGGCCTCGATGGTATCTTCCAGGGCCGCCAGCACCGGCTGCTTGTTGAAGATCACCCAGCCGCCGATCCCGCCCGGCACATAGGACCGGGCGATGTGCAGCACCTGCTTGTAGCCCCGGGTGGTGACCAGGCCGACCCGGGCGCCGCGCCGGGTGAGGATGGCGTTGGTGGCCACGGTGGTGCCGTGCATCACCTTGTCGATGTCACGGGGGTCCACACCGGAGGTACGGCAGATCTTGTCGATGCCGTTGAGCACGCCGATCGACGAGTCGCTCGGCGTGGACGGCACCTTGGCGGTGTAGGTGGCGCCGGTGTCATCGTTGATCAACAGCAGGTCGGTGAAGGTGCCACCCACATCAACACCCAATCGATAACTCATTCTTCGTCTCCGTTACTTATTCTTAAGAGGCTTTGTTAACCGGCCTCAGCGCACCGCCGCCTGCTCCAGTTCACGCAGGCTGATGTCGCCGGGATCGACCCCGGGCGTGTTCAGCCGTGCATCCGGGCCGAGAATGAAAATGGTGGCGTGACGGCGTTGGTAGTCGATGGTGAAGCCGGCGGAGGACACGATGCCGGTGTCACCGTCCTCGGTCTGGATGGTCTTGAGGTGGTAGTTGAACCACTTCCAGAACTCCCCCTTCTTGTCGTAGACGTCGGCCATGTAGAAGCGCGGGAACTGGGTGTCCATGTACATGATTTTCTTGCTGTACGGGTGTTCCGGCGGCGCGATGGCCTCGATTACCCATACCTCACGGGGTTCCCACTTGTCGAGGGGATTCCAGTGCGGCCCGTTGGCCAGGTCGATCACCGGAAACTCCGCGTCACCCTTGGCACCCTGGTCCCAGGCCTTCACGGAACTGTGCGCCACCGCCAGCACGGTGCGCTTGCCGAGCAGCTTGTACTCCGGGTACCAGGTGGGATGGGCGTTGAAGATCTCGATGTCGTCGTTGAGCTGGTCGGTACCGCCGATGGGGTCCATCCAGGTGCCACCGGACAGACGGCGGGTACGACGCACGGATTTCAGATACGCCCAGCTGTCATCCAGCTGCGGGCCGTCGTAACGCACGGTGAACAGGCCCAGGCCGCGGATATCGTTGGGGTAGGTGGCGTACAGGAGTTGCTTGAACAGAGTGTCGCCGTCGCCGATCTCGGTGCTCTCCTCGCCCAGACGGCCCTTAGTGTAAAAGCGCTTGAACACCCATTCCTGGCGACGCTCCAGGCCCCGTTTATCGTCCACGAACAGGTAGGCGAACTTGGGGTAATCCTGGAAGTTCTTGGTCGGCTGGGCCACGTGGTGATTCCACACCAGTTTCTCGGCGGCGTGGGGCGTGTCCTCGGTGACGTTGGGGAACGGCATGCCCGCCTTCCAGCCCTTCATCAGTCGGGTGTCCGGGTCGTAGGAAACGGCGCCGGAATATTTCTTGGTGGCGGCCAGGTAATCCTGGCCGAGCTTTACCGGTTCGGAGTGTTTGAGGGTAATGACCAGACCCTGCTCTCGGATCAGACGCTTCTGAACATCGGTGAGCAGGCTGTCAACGCTGTGTCCCTCGAACGTGTCCCCCAGGTGGCCGTCCAGGTTGCCGGCATCAAGGGTGTCGCCGGCGGACAGCTCGGCGGCCAGGGCCGGCGCCCCGATGAACGCGGATACCGACAGCAACGCGGCGGAAAGATACTTGGTTATTGTCATGATGATCTCCTCAGAACTGATAGGTAAGCCGGGCCACGAGCTGATCATTGCCCGCGAAATAACCGAACAGGTTGGTGTCGTTGAAGTCTTGCAGCGGGCGGTCCTGTTCTTCGCGATCGAAGAAAATGTCCGCTTCCAGACGAACCCGGATGTGATCGCCGTAGACGAACTCCACCGACGGAATCACGAAGCCGCCGCCATAGGTCAGATCACTGCCCACCGCCAGAGTCGGATTGATCTGGTCGTTGGCGTAGTTGGTCGCCAGCACGGCGGTGATGATGCTGCTGAACTCTTCGGTGTCGCCGCTGAAGCCGGCGGTGTTGACCAGTTGCTCGTCCTTATCGAAGTCGGCGATCCAGTTGTTGAATACCTGCACGGAGAGGAAAGACGGCCGGCTGGTGCCCAGGACGCCGGTCAGATCCACCTGCTTATCCAGGCGGAACATGGAGCGGAACAGGTTCTTCTCCTCGATGCCGCAGAAACCGGGAAAGAAGCCGCAACCCCTGCCCTGGCTGTTGCTCACGATGCCGGCGTTGTAGGGTGCCTCGGGGATATAGGCCAGCTCGGTGCTGAACACCACGTCCAGGGACGGGAAGTAGTTATTGGCGGAAATCCCGAACACATCGATGTAGGGATAGATGAACTCGCCCGCTTCAGTAGCCCCGCCTTCATAGGTTCCTTCATAGGCACCGAGGAACAGCTCCGGCGCGGTGTTGTTGGTGGCCGGGTTGGGGTTGACCACCGGGTTCGGATTGGGACCGTGGAACCAGGCCAGGGAATAGCCCCAGTCACCGGCCAGACCGTTCCAGCGCAGACCGTAGGAATCGTCGTCCATGTCCGCGTCCGGGTGGTGGTAGTTGTAACGTACGTTGGCGCCGAACGGCGCGGTGGCGAACGGTACGCCCCGGTTGGGCTGGTTGGCCCAGCGCCCACCTTCCACGTCGTAGCTGTTGCCACGGTCTTCCTCGTCGTTGAGGCGGCCAGGAATGTAGATCAGCTGCAGGCTGCCGCCGGCGTCGTCAAAGCGCTGGGTCAGGTTGACCATATTGAGCGGCTTGCGCAGTTCCTCGTTCTCCGGCTCCAGGAAAGAACGCCAGCGGAAGTCATAGCCGTGGATCACGTCCATCAACTGGAAGAAGTCGGTCTCGCCCCACACCACCTGCTGGCGGCCGATCTTCAGATTCAGGTTGTCGGTGAGATCCCCCTGCAGCCAGAACTCGCGCAGCTCCTCGTCGTTGTAGCTGTCATCGATCAGATCGACGGAGGATTCCGGCGCGCCGCCGGTGCGCGCCCAGGCGTCGGCCACGTCCTGCACGTCGTCCAGGTAACCGGTGGAGGCCTCCCGGGACACGCGGCCGGTGGTCTTGAAGCGCACCGCGCCAAAGTCGCGGAACAGGTTCAGTTTGCCCACCGTGCGCACCATGGAAAGGTCGCCCCGGTAATCGCCTTCCTGACGACCATCCAGGCCATTGGGCCCGGGCCCGATCAGCGTCGGGTTCTCCAGGTTCCAGGACAGGTACTGGCGGGCGTAGCCGCTGATTTCCCAGTCCTTGGTGAGCCAGTTTTCGTCGTCGGCATGGACCGCGGAGGTCGCCGCCAGGGCGGCGACCAGAGCCAACCGGCCCGGCAGGCGCCGCTCCGGTCTATACGATTTCTTATTGTTGAATCCAGACATGGCAATTACCCCGTGTTGTTACTCGATGGCGTTTTATTTACTCGGTGAAAAAGCCGCCGGTTCCACCGGTGGTACGGACTCGGCGTTTTTCTTCGGCGGATCGAAAATGAAAGCGGGCTTGAGAATGCGCACCAGCGACGGCATCACCAGCAGCGAGGTGAAGGCGGACACCAGCAGCCAGAGGCCGATCAGCATCCCCATCTCGGCCTGGAAACGCAGCGACGAAGCAGCCCACAGCAGCACCCCGGCGGCCAGCGTCACCGAAGTGAGCAGCACGCCCCGGCCGGCGGAAAACAGCGCCTGCCGGATGGCGTCCCGGGGGTCCGCGTCCGGGTACTTCTCCAGGTATTCCTTGATCGAATCGACGATATAGAAGGCGTAATCCACGCCCAGGCCGATGCCCAGGGCCACCACCGGCAAGGTGCTGATGCTCATGCCGATGCCCTGCCAGGCCATGAACGCGAAGGTGACCACGTTGGAAATCAGCACCGGAACGATGAAGAACACACCACTGGCTGAAGAGCGGTACACCAGCAGGCAGGACACGATCACCACCAGCAGCGCCAGGGCGATGGCCTCGATTTGATCGGACAGCAGCACTTCGTTGATCGCCGCCGTGATGCCCATGGAGCCCCCGGCCATGCGAATCTGGAAGCCGTCCAGCGGGTTCTCGTCGATAAAGCGGCGGATCTGGAAGATCGCCTGGCGCAGGGTGTCGCCGCGCCGGTCGCGCAGCATCAGCAGCACCGAACCGTTCTGGAACAGGGGGTCGGCGAACTGGGCAAGGTCGTCCGGCGCCGCGCCCTGCATGTAGAAGCTGATCAGCTCGCCGTTCTCGATCTGCGAGGCGCCCAGTTCCCGGTAGCGCGGGTTGCCTTCGTAAAGGTTGCGGCGCACGTCCACCACGATGTCGGCCAGGGACACACTGCCGCCCACCTGGGGCAGCCGCTCCATGCGGCGCTGGAAACGCTGCATCCAGTCCAGGGCGTCCACCCGCTTGAGCGCGTCGGTGCGGTCGCCTTCCAGTACCACGAACATCTGCTCGGTGCCCGGATAGCGCTGGTTGATCAGGGCGCTGTCCTGATTGAAGCTCGCTTGCGGCCACAGGATCGGCGAGCCGGGGGCGGCGTCGCCGATGGTCAGGTCGGTGGCCTTGGCCATCAGCAGGCCCACCAGCACCAGGGTCACCGGCAGCACCAGATAGGCGCCGCGTCCGGCGGCCAGCCGGTAGGCCACGGTCAGCACCGCGTCGAGCAGGAAACGCAGGTTCAACGGATGGGCGTAACGCAGCGGCGCCTTCACCCAGCTCAGCAATACCGGGGTCAGCACCACCGCCGAGAACATGATAGTCATCACCCAGAGAGCGCCGATGATGGAAACTTTCTGTAGCAGCGGGATCGGCGTGAGCAGCACGCAGAGGATGGCGCCGGCGTCGGAAATCAGCCCCAGCAGGCCGGGCCGGAACAGTTCCTTCATGGTGGCTTCCGCCGCCGCCCGGGGCTGCAGACCATCGCCGTCGCAAAGGTCATCGAAACGGGTGATCAGCTGCACCGAATGACTGAAGCAGCGGGCGGTGATGATGAACGCCACCACGATCACCAGCGGGTCGAAGTTAAAGCCCAGCATCACGCCGATGGCCAGCGCCCAGATCGCCGACACCGTGCCGCTGACCAGCGGCAGCAAGGCACCGCGCCAGGTGCGATTGAGCAGAAACAGAGCCAGCAGCATGGCACCCAGGGACAGCAGCGCGATCACCACGGTCTCGTCCAGGTAATGGTCCACCCAGCCGTACAGAATCGGCTCACCCACCAGGTGATAGGAGACCTGGTCCGGGATCGGGGAAGCGTCGAAGATGGCGTTGATCTGCGGAAAGATTTTTCCGTAGTCCACCTTCTGATCGTAGAAATCCACCTGGATCAGCGCCGATTGCAGATCGCGGTCCACGTAGATGCCGTACACCAGCGGGTTGTTGATCACCGCCTCGCGCAGGGTGCGGATGCCGGCGGCGTCCGCGGGCACGTCCGGCCACATCAGGGGCACGCTTTCGATGCCCATGGAGGAGGCGTTCACGGATTTCAGCTTGCGTGAAGCCAGCGACACGATCTGGAACGGGTTGACCCCGCTGACCTTGGCCAGCTCCCGGGTGACGCGCTGGATCTCGGCGAGCATCGGCGGCGTGAAAATCTCGCCCTGCTCGCTTTTCACCACGATGGTGACCTTGTTACTGCCGCCGAAGGTTTCCTTGTACTGCTCGTGGACCTCCACGTAGGGATGGCCCTTGGGCACCATGTCACTGAACACGGTGCGCACGTCGATGCGCAACAGCACCAGCGACATCAGAAAAGTGATCCCCAGAATCAACGCCACCACCAGGCGGCGATGCCGGATGCACAGCTCGGACAGGCCGATGGCGAAACGGCTCATTGACATTATTCTTTCTCCTCTGCCGGCCAGGCGGTCCATTGCCCCTGATGCACACGCCCCAGATCCTCGCCGGTCACCACCAGCCCGTTGGCGGTGGGCAGCGCCCGCGTGTGGTAGCCATTGCTGAAGCCGCGCGCCGTCAGCGGCGACCAGTGACGGCCCTGCTCGGAGGTCAGCAGCACGCCACCGGCGCCCACCGCCAGCCAGTGCTGGCCGTCGTGGGCCACGTCGTAAAGGTGCTCATGGGTGCCACTGTCCACGGCCCGCCAGGACACGCCGGTGTCGTCACTGAGATAGACGCGGCCCTGGTTGCCCACCGCCACGCCGGTGGGGCCATGGAAAGCGATGGCCTGCAGGCTCTCGCCCTGCAATTCCTGGCGTTGCCAGGTGCGGCCCTGATCGGATGAATGGAACAGATTGCCGAACTCGGCGGCGATCCAGAGGCCGCCGTCGTCGGCCCGGGTGATGTCGTTGAGCGCCACGTCGGTGTCCAGGCTCAGCGCCTGCCAGTCACCGGCGCCGTCGCCGCGGAAAATGGCGCCCATCTCACCGGTGATCCAGAAGGCGCCATTGAGATGGCTAACGGCGATCAGCTTGCCGGCGTAATCGGAGACCGGCAGTTGCAGGGCGGACCAGCCCTGACCGGCGTCGGTGAACAACCAGCCCTGGTTGCCCACCGCCACCACCCGGCCGTCGCCCTCGGCGATGCCTTGCAGATTGACCGGTTGCTCGAACGCCCGTCGCGCCCAATGGCCGTCGGCGTCCCGGTGCAGTACGGTTCCCGCGTTCCCGGCGAACCAGAGGGCGCCGTTCCCGTCGCCGGCCACATCAAGGAAGTGATCGCGGGGTTCCACCAGCGGCTGCGGCAACGGCAGCGGCTCCACGGTGGGCTGAACGAACGCCGCCGCGTAGCCCAGGCCGGCGACAATGGCCCAGGGCGCGATACGCGCCACCCAGCCCAGCAGCTTACTGATCATCGCCCTGCCCTCCCCGGGTGTTGCCGTACTGCCGGCTCAACCAGCGGAACGACTTGCCGCCCAGGGCGGTGCCGGTGAGGCGCTCCGCCTCGTGGACCACCGGCACCAGATCGAGCGGATCAATACCGGTGTCCAGCCCCATGCTTTGCAGCATCAGCGCCACGTCCTCGGTGGCCACGTTGCCACTGGCGCCGGGGGAAAACGGGCAGCCGCCCAGGCCACCGATGGAAGCGTCGAATTCGCGCACACCGGCCAGTACCGCGGCGTGGATATTGGCCAGGGCCATGCCCCGGGTGTCGTGGAAATGGCACGACACCCGCGCCACGTCCACGTGCTCAAGCAAGCGCTCCAGCACCGCGTCCACCTTGGCCGGGTCGGCGGCGCCGATGGTATCGGCGACGATCACCTTGCCGGCACCGGCGCCACGCATGAGCGCGCCGTAGCGGGCCACCACCTCCGGCTCCACCGGGCCCTCGAAGGGGCACTCGAAGGCCACCGCCAGATAGGCCTGGGCGTTAACGCCGTCGCCGGCGGCGCGGGCCACGATCTGCTCGCAGACCTCGGCGGTGCGCGCCAGGGACATGTTGATGTTCTTCTGGTTCATGGTCTCGGTGACCGAGAGCACCACGTTGACGGTGCGAGCGCCGGCCGCCACCGCCCGCTCGTAGCCCTTCATATTGGGCACCAGGGCGGCATACTGAATACGCTCCGGCGACGGCAGCCGCGGGAACAGCACTTCGGTACCAGCCATCTGCGGCACCGCCTTGGGCGACACGAAACTGCCGGCTTCCATGAAACGCAGGCCGGCGCCGGCCAGCGCTTCCGCCAGAGCCAGCCGTTCATCCACGGTCAGGGTCTTGCCCTGGCTCTGCAGGCCGTCGCGCAGCCCCACTTCGTTGATACGGATATCCATGGTCGCCTCCTAGCCGATCACGCCCTGGGTCATGAGCTCCTCGACCTGCGACTCGCTGTAGCCGAGCGCGCGCAGAACCTCACGGGTGTGTTGGCCAAGACCGGGCGGGGTGGTGAAGGCTTCCTCGGAATCCACCGACAGCTTGATCGGATTACCCGGCGCCTTGACCGCGCCGCCGTCGCTCTGCGGGATATCCACCACCATGTTGCGGAACAACACCTGGGGATCACTGAGCGCTTCGGAAAATTTGTTCACTGGCGCGCAGGGGATGCGCGCGCTGGACAGCAGATCCACCCAATGGGCGGTGGTGTTGGTGACCAGCAGTTCCTTGAGGATGCCGTTGATCCTGTCCTTGTCGGCGAAGCGTCCCGGCTGGGTTTTGTACTTGGGATCGCGCAGCGCTTCGATGTCCAGCAGCGCCACCAGGTTGTCCCAGAAGCTGTCGAAGATCACCGCGATGATCACGAAGCCGTCGCTGGTGGGAAAGGCATCGTAGGGCACGTGCACGAAGTGGGAATTGCCGATCGGCTTGGGGTCGTCGCCGCTCAGGAAATACATGGTGGCCATGTAGTTGAGCATGGAGATCTGGCAATCCAGCATGGAAATATCCACGTGCTGCCCGTAGCCCCGTTTTTCCCGCGCATGCAGCGCCGACAGCACGCCCATCACCGCGAACATGCCGCCGCCCAGATCGCCGATGGGAATACCGGCTCGGGCCGGGTGATCCTGGTCGTGGCCGGTGATCGACATGCCTCCGCCGATGCCCTGCACCACCTGATCGAAGGCGGGTCGCTGAAAGTTGGGCCCGGCCTGGCCGAAGCCGGTGACCGAGCAGGTGATGATGCGCGGATTGATTCGGGAAAGATGCTCGAAATCGATCTTCAACTTGGCGGGCACACCGGCGGAAAAGTTGTCCAGCACGATGTCCGCGTCCTTCACCAGGTCGTAGAAGACCTTAAGCCCCGCCTCGCTTTTCAGGTCGATGCAAACGCTTTTCTTGTTGCGGTTCAGGGTCAGAAAGTAAGCGCCCTGGCCGCCGTAGGAATTGTTCGGATCCTTGGCAAGCAGGCTGCGGGTGCCCTCGCCTTTCAAAGGCTCGACCTTGACGGAATCCGCGCCGAGGTCGGCCAGAATCATGCCGGCGTAAGGGCCGGAAAGCATGTGCGTCAGATCGAGAATCCGGACGCCTTCGAGTGGTTTTGTCATAGGTTGTTCGCACGTTGTGTTTGTTGAAGGGTCGCCACTCCCCATCGCAAACACGGTGCCAACTTTTTTGTTTGCCTCCGCTTTTGAATTAGTCGTTTGTTTTTAAAGTCTTTTTTACATTGGCATCGAAATACGGACCGGTTCACTTGCGAAGCCCGGGTCTTTCACCTGGAAATCCCGGCCTTTCAGCCTGAAAGGCCACATCGCGCTTCTGTCTCACAGGACGAGTCGGCCGCCGCCCGACCGGTTCCTTCAATCTGAAAGCCCACCGCTCGCGATGAAACGAAAGGCGCGCGGGCGAAAACGCCGACCGCCGGCAAAAGCGTTCGCGATTCAGTCAGTTATGGAACTCAGCCCGGTTTGGCATGTGTCTTGCCCTTTTATCGGCCGAGGGCACCGTGCGTGATCGTCGCGGTGCCGATAGAGGCAAGCGCCAATAACAGTAAGAAAAGGAAGGATCACCGATGACCGACTCCCACACCTATTCCCATCTGCTCAGCCCGCTGAAGATCGGCAACGTGACGGTACGCAACCGTCTGATGCAAACCGCCCACGCCAAGGGTTTCCATGCCGGCAACGGCCTGACCAACGACCGCGATATCTATTACCAGGCGGAGCGCGCCAAGGGCGGCATCGGTTTGATCGTCACCGGCGCACGCCATACCCACCCCCATTCCACCGGGCCCGGGCGCACCCTGGCACGTGGTAACCGCGAGGCCATCATCGAGCGGGACCGGGAAATGTGCCGGGCGGTGCAGGCCCACGGCGGCCGCATCGTGGCGCAGCTGATTCACTTCGGCCCCCAGGGCCGTAGCGGCGCCCTGGACGACTACCGGGTGCTGTGGGCGCCGTCCACCATGAAGTCGCCGGCCTACAATGAATGGGCCAAGGAAATGACCAAGGCGGAAATGGACGAGGTGTCGGAGCACTTCGCGCTCACCGCCCGTTACTCCAAGGAAGCCGGGTTTGACGGCGTGGAGCTGCATTACTCCCACGGCTATCTGCACCAGCAGTTCCTGTCGTTCGTCTACAACAAACGCACCGACGAGTACGGCGGCAGCCTGGAAAACATCGTGCGCTTTCCCATCGAAACCCTGCAGCGCGTGCGCGACGAGGTGGGCCCGGACTTCATGATCGGCATCCGCGTGTCCATGGATGAGTGCACCGTGGACGGTATGCACGCCGACCAGGCCATCGAGATGACCCGCCTGATGGTGCGCACCGGCCTGGTGGACTATGTGAGCGCCACCGCCGGCACCTACGCCGCCCACGCGGACCAGATTCCGCCGGGGGACTATCCGGAGAACTGGCTGGTGAAGGACGGCGCGCGCCTGCGCCGGGCGATCCGCGAGGAGGCGGACATTCCCATGTTCATCGTCGGCCATATCGTCGATCCCAAGGAAGCGGATGACCTGGTGGCCCACGGCGCCGCCGACATGGTGGCGATGACCCGCACCCAGATCGCCGACCCGGAATTCGCCAACAAACTGCGCGACGGCCGCGAAGACGAGATCAACCACTGCATCCGTTGCAATCAGGCCTGCATCGCACGGCTGATGGTGGGCAACGCCATCTCCTGCGTGGTCAATCCGGCCGCCGGCCGCGAACGCCGTTTCGGCGCCCACACGCTGACGCCGACGGCGGGCCCCGCCCACTGGCTGGTGATCGGCGGCGGCCCCGCCGGCATGAAAGCGGCCCTGGTGCTGCGCCAGCGCGGCCACCGGGTGACCCTGGTCGAAGCCGGCGAGCGCCTGGGCGGCCAGCTCAATCTGGCCGCGCGGCTGCCGCGCCGCGAGAAATTCGGCTTTCTGCCCCGCGATCTGGAGCGCCAGCTGCGCAAGGCTGGCGTGGACATCCAGCTCAATACCCGCCTGGACGCGGACCAGGTAGCCGCGTTCGGCGCCGACGGCGTGATCGTGGCCACCGGCTCGCGGCCGCTGAAAACCGGCTTCACCTCCACCCGGCCAGCGGTGGACCGGGTGCCGGGTATGGATCAGGACAATGTGCTGAGCGTGGTGGAGGTGCTGGAGAACCCGGAGGCAGTGGGTCGCCGGGTGGTGCTGTTCGACGAGGACGGTGGCCGCTACGCCCTGGGTACCGCCGAGTTCCTGCTCGACCGGGGCCACCAGGTGCATCTGGTCAGCCGCTTCAACGCGCTCTCGCCCAATCTGGCGCTGACCCTGGATCTGCCGGTGAACTACCGGCACGTGTTCGAGAAAGGGCTGGAATACACCATCAACAGCTGGGTGCGTTCCGTGGACGGCCAGCGGGCGCACCTGTTCAACCTGTTCACCGACCGAAACAGCCAGACGCTGGAAGCGGACAGCTTCGTGATCGCCGCCGGCCACGCCGCCGAGAACAGGCTTTACCGTTCACTGGAAGGACGCGTGAGAAACCTGCACTGCATCGGCGACGCCCTGCTGCCCCGCCCGCTCCAGGATGTGATCTACGAAGGCATGCTGGCCGGCCGGGAGATGCTCGACGACCCGGACCGCTTTATCGAACAGGGCGAGCTGGAGAGCTTCGATCACGACTGGCGCGAAACCCTCGGTGCCGAATAGGGAGGAACTCACCATGAGTCAGGAACGTTATCCGCATCTGTTCCGCCCGCTGCGCGTGGGCAACATCGAGATTCGCAACCGCTTGATGCAGTCCGCCCATGCCATGGCGTTCAACACACGCGACGGTCTCACCACCAACCGCGACATCGAATACCACGCCGCCCGCGCCCGTGGCGGCATCGGTCTGATGATCACCGGCAACCGGCTGATCCACCCCACTTCCAACACCTTCTGCCGGGGCTACGCCTACGGCTACCGGAACGAAATGGTGGAACGGGACCGCGCCCTGACCCGGGCGGTGCACGACCACGGCGCGCGCATCTTCGCCCAGCTCAATCACTTCGGGGTGATGGGCGAAACCCACGCCATGGACGACTACCGGGTGCTGTGGTCGTCGTCCAACATCAAGTCACCGGTGTTCGGCGAACAGGCCAAGGCCATGGAGCGCCAGGACATGGACGAGGTGGTGGAAGGCTGGACCCGCTCCGCGGAATACGCCAAGGCGGCGGGTTTCGACGGCGTGGAGGTGCATCTGGCGCACAGCTATCTGCTGCATCAGTTCATCTCGCCGCTGTTCAACAAGCGCCAGGATGAATACGGCGGCAGCTTCGAGAACCGCCTGCGCTTTCCCCTGGAAGTAATCCGCGCGGTACGCGAGCGGGTCGGCCCCGACTTCGTGGTAGGCGTGCGCCTGACCCTGGACGAAATGGTGCCCGGCGGGCTGGAGGTGGACGACTGGATCCAGGTGGCGCGCACCGTGGAGTCCACCGGTTGCATCGACTACGTCATGACCACCGCCGGTGTGTACCAGTCCGCCAGCTACATCATGCCGCCGGCGGACGTGCCCAACGGCTGGCTGGCCGACCCGGCGGCGCGCCTCAAACAGGCGGTGAACCTGCCGGTGTTCGCGGTCTCGGGCATTACCACCGCCGCCGAGGCGGAGGCGATCCTGGCCCGGGACGGCGCCGACATGGTGGCCATGACCCGGGCCCAGATCGCCGACCCGGACTTCGCCAACAAGACGCGCCAGGGCCGCGAGAACGAAATCTACCATTGCCTGCGCTGCAACCAGGGCTGCGTGGCGCGGCTGTTCTACGGCACCTCCATGACCTGCCAGGTGAACCCGGCCACCGGCCGCGAGGAACGTTTCGCGCCGCACACCGAAACGCCGGCGGCGACGGCGGGCCACTGGGTGGTGATCGGCGGCGGTCCGGGCGGCATGAAGGCGGCGGAGGGCCTGGCCCGGCGCGGCCACCGGGTGACCCTGCTGGAGAAGGATCAACGATTGGGCGGCCAGGTCAATCACATCGTCAAGCTGCCGCGCCGGGACAGTTTCGCATGGATCACCAAGGACCTGGGTACCCAGTTGGAAAAGCTGGGCGTGGACGTGCGTCTGGGTAGCGAGGCGGACGCGGACAGCGTGCTCGCCCTGGTGCCGGACGGCGTGATCGTGGCCACCGGCTCCACCCCGGACCGCAGCGGCTATTCCGACATCAACCCGCTGGTGCCGGCGATCCCCGGCGTCGACGCGCCCCATGTGCTGACCGCCGTGGACGTGCTGGAAGGCGCCGAGGTGGGCCGGCGGGTGCTGGTGCTGGACGAGGAAGGCAACCGCTATTCCGCCGGCATCACCGAGTATCTGCTGGAAAAAGGGCACCATGTCCATCTGGTGACCCGCTGGAACGCCCTGTTCCACAAGCTGGCCCAGACCCTGGACCAGCCGGTGGTGTACGGCAAGCTGCCCGGCGATCGTTTCCAGGCCACCCTGAACAGTTGGGTGAGCAGCTTCGAAAACGGCAAGGTGGACCTGTACCAGCTCTACACCGGCGAAACCCGCACCCTGGACGACATCGACACCGTGGTCCTGGCGGTACGCCATCTGCCGGCGGAGGCGCTCTACCTGGCGCTCAAGGAACGCCACCCGAAGGTACACCGGGTGGGCGATTGCCAGGCCCCGCGCAAGACCGACCACGCCATCTTCGAGGGCTTCCTGGCCGGCCGGGAGGAATTCGACAATTGGACCCGCTACGTGGAACCCGGCTCCCTGGAACAGTTCGATCCGACCCTGCCGGAGCGGCTTGGCAAGCTGCCGGTGTAACGCTCAGCCCCGGGGCCCGTCCCCCGGGGCGCGGCGCCGCCAGTACCAGGCCAGCAAGGAACCGGACAGGTTGTGCCAGACGCTGAACAGCGCCGCCGGCAGCGCGGCGCTGGCGGAGAAATGCTTCACCGCCAGCGCCACCCCGAGGCCGGAATTCTGCATGCCCACCTCGATGGCCAGGGTGCGCGCCCGCGCCGGGTCCAGCCGCAGCAGCCGCGCACCGCCATAACCCAGACTCAGGCCGAGCAGGTTGTGCAGCACCACCGCCAGCATCACCAGCAGCCCACCGCTGGCGATGCGCTCCCGGTTCAGCGCCACGATCACACCGATCACCAGCACGATGGCGATCACCGACACCAATGGGAACACGTTGCGCACCGGCGTCAGTCGGGCGCCGAAAAAGCTGTTCAGGAAGGTGCCCGCCACCACCGGCAGCAGGATGATCTTGACCAGGGAACCAAGCATGGAGGCCACCGGCACGTCGATGGCCTGGCCCTGGTAGAGCCATACCAGCAGCGGCGTTGCCAGCACCGCCAGCAGAGTGGACACCGAGGTCATGGCGATGGACAGGGCCACGTCCGCCCGCGCCAGGTAACAGATCACGTTGGAGGCAGTGCCGCCCGGGCAGGCGCCCACCAGCACCAGACCCAGCACCCATTCCGGCGGCAGGCGCAGCAGGGTGCCCACCAACAACCCCACCAGCGGCATGATCAGGAACTGCAGCGCCACCCCGGCACCGATCACCACCGGGCGCTTGCCGACATCGGCGAAGTCCGCCCAGGTGAGTGTCATGCCCATGCCGAACATGATCAGCATAAGTAGCGGCACGATGGCCCAACTCAGGGTCGCCAACTGGTCGGGAAAAGCGAATGCGAAGCCCGAGAACAGAATCGCCCACAGCGGGAACAGGCGGGTGAGGGTTTGTATCATCGGTCGGGTGGCCTGAATTCAGTCGGTGCCGCCGCGGGCCTTCACCGACTCGAAATCCTCGTCCTTCAGTTCCGGCAGCTTTTCATCGCAGCCCTGAATGCCCTGCCGGCGCAGGTTGTCGCACACCCGGTCCAACTTGCCATCCACCGCGTGCAGGTGGTCCAGCAGCGCGCCGATGGCCTCCGCCACCGGGTCGGGCATGTCGTTGCTGACGCCGTAGGCCTGAAAGCCGATCTTGTCCGCCATCTCCTTGCGGTTCTTTTCCTGCTCGGTGGCCGGCTGGCCGATCACGCGGCCGGGAATGCCGACCACGGTAGCCCCCTCGGGCACCTCCTTGGTCACCACGGAGTTGGAGCCGATCTTGGCGTCCTTGTGCACCGTGAACGGCCCCAGCACCTTGGCGCCGGCGCCCACCACCACGCCGTCTTCCAGGGTCGGGTGGCGCTTGCCCTTGTCCCAGCTGGTGCCGCCCAGGGTGACGCCGTGGTAGAGGGTGACGTCGTCGCCGATCTCGGCGGTTTCGCCGATCACCACGCCCATGCCGTGGTCAATGAAAAAGCGCCGGCCGATGCGCGCGCCGGGGTGAATCTCGATGCCGGTGAGCCAGCGGCTGAAGGTGGAAATCAACCGTGCCAGCTGTTTGAAGTTACGCCGCCACAGCCAGTGGGCCAGGCGGTGGAACAGCACCGCGTGCAGCCCCGGGTAGTTGAGCAGGACTTCCAGGGTGTTGCGCGCCGCCGGGTCGCGGTGGAACACGGAATTGATGTCCTCTTTGATCTGCTTAAACATAGCTACCTCGAATCCTGGCCCCGCAGGCGCTTTTCCAAAGCCACCAGGGTGCCGCGCAGAATACTGATCTCCATTTTGTCCGGGCGGGCACGCAGGAACAAACGCCGCATGCGCGTCATCACCTGCCCGGGCTGCTCCGGGTCCAGGAACCCGCTGTCCTCCATCAACCGCTCCAGGTGCTCCAGGAAACCCTGCACGGTCTGGTTGCTGGCCGGCTCCACGTCCCAGAACATTTCCGGCAGTGGCATGGTGGCGCGTTTGGACCGGTTGCCGCGCGGCTCCGCCTCGTCGCCGACCAGGGCCAGGCGCAGTTCATAGGCCAGCAACTGCACCGCCGAGGCCACATTGAGAACACCGTACTCCGGGTTGGTGGGCACGGTGACATGCAGGTTGCAGCGATGCAGTTCCTCGTTGGTGAGCCCGCGGTCCTCGCGACCGAACAGCACCGCGATGCGGGTGTCCTCCGGCTCGTGTTGGAGCTGGGCGGTGAGCTGGCGCGGCGTCAGGCAGGGCCAGGGTACCCGGCGCAGGCGGGCACTGGTGCCCACCACCAGGCTGGCGCCTTCCAGGGCCTCGTCCAGGTCCGCGCAGACCCGGGCATTGGCCAGAATGTCGCCGGCCCCGGAGGCGCGGGCGGTGGCCTCCGCGCTGGGGTAGGTCCTGGGCGCCACCAGGCGCAGGTCCGCCAGCCCCATGGTTTTCATGGCGCGCGCGGCGGCGCCGATGTTGCCGGGGTGGGTGGTCTCCACCATCACCACGCGCACCTTGTCGAGCATGTTCGATTCCCGGAGCTTGCGAAGAAGGAAGGGGATTTTAGGCCCTGAGCCCGGCAAACGCGAGGATCGCGCCGGGCGGCGGGTGCGCCGGCGCGGGTCTGCCTTCCTGGTTCGCGCTCTGTTACAATCCGCCTCCCATCCGGCTCCCCATGTCCCGGGAGCCCGCTCTTTCAAACCGATAGGATGATTGCATGCACGCGCCGCAAGTGAATATTGCCCTGCGAGCCGCCCGCCAGGCGGGCAACCTGATCCGCCGCGCGGCGGAGAACGGCGACCCGCTGAAGGTGGATCGCAAGGAGGCCCACGACTTCGTCACCCAGGTGGACAAGGCCGCCGAGGCACGCATCATCGACGTCATCCGCAAGGCCTACCCGGACCACGGCATCCTGGCCGAGGAAGGCGGCGAGCTGCCCGGCAAGGGCGACGGCGCCGAGCATCTGTGGGTGATTGATCCGCTCGACGGCACCACCAACTTCATCCACGGCTTTCCCCAATACGCGGTTTCCATCGCCCTGAAGATCAAGGGCCGGGTGGAGCATGGCGTGATCTATGATCCGCTGCGCGAGGAGGAATTCACCGCCAGCCGAGGCCGGGGCGCGGCGCTGAACGGTCGCCGCATCCGGGTATCCGGTCGCGCCAGCCTGGATGGCGCCCTGATCGGCACCGGGTTCCCGTTCCGCACCGACCAGATGGCCTACATCGACGCCTACCTGGGCATGTTCCGGGCCATCGCCGAGGACACCGCCGGCCTGCGCCGGCCCGGCTCCGCCGCCCTGGACCTGGCCTGGCTGGCCGCCGGCCGCACCGACGGCTTCTTCGAGCTGGGCCTGCAGGAATGGGACATGGCCGCCGGCACCCTGCTGATCACCGAGGCCGGTGGCCTGGTGGGCGATGTGGCCGGCGGCCACAACCACCTGACCCGGGGCAACCTGGTGGCCGGCACCCCCAAGGTGTTCAAGGGCCTGCTGCAGAAGATCAAACCGCACCTCACCGACAGCCTCAAGCGCGGCTAAGCCGCGCCTGTCCCGACCCGCCGTATTCCGTAGGAGCGGCTTTAGCCGCGATGGCTCCCGTGATTGGATGGCGCTATCGCGGCTAAAGCCGCTCCTGCGGAGACCCGCCACGTAAAAGCCTGCGTCAAGGGATAGGACTCATCGCCAAGCTCTGCTAGCGTTAAACCCATTATGGTTAGCGCGTAGATGCATTTGCAGGAGAGCCCGATGAGCCAGTTCCAACTGAAAGACAAAGACCTGTTCCGTCAGCAGTGCTACATCAATGGCCAGTGGTGCGACGCCGAGGACGGCGCCACCATCGACGTGGACAACCCCTCCACCGGCGACATCATCGGTCAGGTTCCGCGCATGAAGGAGGCGGATACCCGCCAGGCCATCGCCGCCGCCGACAACGCCCTGCCCGCCTGGCGCGCCAAGACCGCCGCCGAGCGCGCCGATCTGCTGTACCGCTGGTATGAGCTGATGATGGAACATCAGGACGACCTGGGCGCCATCATGACCCTGGAGCAAGGCAAACCGCTGGCGGAATCCAAGGGCGAGATCGCCTACGCCGCGTCGTTCCTTAAATGGTTCGCCGAGGAAGCCCGCCGCCTGTACGGCGACACCATCCCCGGCGCCAAGCCCGGCCAGCACATCGTGGTGATCAAGCAGCCGGTGGGCGTCACCGCCGCCATTACGCCGTGGAACTTCCCGGCGTCCATGATCACCCGCAAGGCCGGCGCCGCCCTGGCCGCCGGCTGCACCATGGTGGTCAAGCCGGCCAGCGCCACCCCCTACTCCGCCCTGGCCCTGGGCGAGCTGGCCACCCGCGCCGGCATCCCCGCCGGCGTGATCAATGTGATCACCGGTTCCGCCGCCGCCATTTCCCAGACCATCACCAGTTCACCGGTGGTTCGCAAGGTGAGCTTCACCGGCTCCACCGAGGTGGGCAGCCAGTTGATGGCCAACTGCGCCGAACACATCCAGAAAGTGTCGCTGGAGCTGGGCGGCAACGCCCCCTTCCTGGTGTTCGACGACGCCGATCTGGACAAGGCGGTGGAAGGCGCCATCGCCTCCAAGTTCCGTAACACCGGCCAGACCTGCGTGTGCGTGAACCGCTTCCTGGTGCAGGATGGCGTGCACGATGCCTTCGTCGAAAAACTCAAGGCGGCGATCGAAAAACTGAAAGTGGGCGACGGCTTCGAGGAAGGCGTCACCCAGGCACCGCTGATTAACAAGGGCGCCGTGGACAAGGTGCTTGAGCACATCAAGGATGCCCGTGAGAAGGGCGGCAAGGTGGTGCTCGGCGGCGAAGCCCATGAGCGCGGCGGCAACTTCGTGCAGCCCACCTTGATCGTGAACGCCAGCCAGGACATGGAGTTCTGCGTGGAGGAAACCTTCGGCCCGCTGGCGGCGGTGATCCGCTTCCAGGACGAACAAGAAGGCATCCGCATGGCCAATGACACCCCGTTCGGCCTGGCTTCCTACTTCTACAGCGAGAACATCCACCGGGTGTGGCGCGTGGCCGAAGCCCTGGAAGCCGGCATGGTGGGCATCAACGAGGGGCTGATTTCCAACGCGGCGGCGCCGTTTGGCGGCGTCAAGGAATCCGGCCTGGGCCGCGAAGGCTCCAAGTACGGCATCGAGGAATACTGCGAGATCAAATACCTCTGCATGGGCTGAGCCCCGGGCCGTGGGAACGTTCTGATCGGGAGCCATTATGACCGATTCACATCGCATCGCACTGCTCCCCGGCGACGGCATCGGTCCCGAGGTGATGGCCGTGGCCGAGGCAGTGTTGAAAACACTGATCCACGGCCACGACCTGCCGCTGGACCACGAGGTGCTGCCCTGGCCGGCCACGGACTGGCACCGGCGCCACGGCGCCATGATGCCCGAGGATGCGCTGGACCGGCTGCGCCAGTACGACGCGCTGCTGCTCGGCGCCCTGGGTGACCCGGGCCCGCTGGATGACCCGCACCGTTATCATCTTCCCGACGGCATTTCCCTGGCACCGCTTCTGACCCTGCGCAAGGGACTCAATCTGTGGGCCTGCGAACGGCCCGCCCGCTTTTACCCCGGTACCGTTCAGTATCTGGCCGATCCCCGCGCCCGGGACCTGGACATGCTGGTGATCCGTGAAAACAGCGAGGGCGAATACGCCGGCCAGGGCGGCCGTCTGCGCGCCGGCACCCGCGACGAAATCGCCAACCAGCTGGAGGTGTTCACCCATGCGGCCACGGAACGTCTGATCCGCCACGCCTTCGAGCAGGCCCGCGCCCGGGCGGCGGAGCGAACCCGTGAGGGTCGCGAGCGGGTGTTCAATGAGCCCGGCGGCGAGGACAAGCCCGCCCAGGTGTGCCTGATCACCAAGCGCAACGCACAAGCATTCTGGGGTGAGCTGTACACCGAGGTATTCCGGGAGGTGGCCGTGGATTATCCGGACATCGCCACCCACCATGAGCTGGTCGACGCCGCCGCCATGAAATTCGTGCAGGCGCCCTGGCGCTTCGACGTGGTGGTGGCGAGCAATCTGCACGGCGATATTCTCACCGACCTGGCGGCGGTGCTCGCCGGAGGTCTCGGCGTGGCCCCCTCCGCCAACCTCAATCCTTCCGATCCAGGCCAGCCCGCCCTGTTCGAGCCCACTCATGGTTCAGCGCCGGACATCGCCGGCCAGGGCGTGGCCGATCCTCGGGCCACCCTGTTCAGTCTGGCCCTGCTGCTGCAATGGCTGGGCGAAAAAAACGCGATTTTTTATGGCGCGGCGCGCCATTTGCATGAGACGCTGAAGTCGGACCTGGCCGGTGAACACCCGGCGAGCGGCACCGAAGCCATCGGTGCGCGGATTCAAGGCGCCCTGGGCGGGAGCCGCTGATCCGGTCTTGATCCAAGGCCGGCACCCTCCGCCCAGATCGACGAGGGAGGAGCAAGCCATGAATCATCTGTCTCCACTGCTGGTGCAATCCAGCGGCATCTGCGCGGAACGCGGTGAAGGGAGCTATCTGTACGACAGCGAGGGCCGGCGCTGGCTGGACTTCACGTCAGGCATCGGGGTCACCGCCACCGGTCACTGCCACCCCCGTGTGGTGGAAGCGGCCCAGCGTCAGGTGGGCACCCTGGTGCACGCTCAGTACGCCACCGTCACCCACCCCAACATGCTGCGGCTCACCGACCGTCTCTACGAGCACCTGCCCGGTGCCCTGGACGCGGTGGCGTTCTCCAACTCCGGCAGCGAGGCCATCGAGACCGCCCTGCGGCTGGTGCGCCAGGCCAGCGGCCGGCCCAACATCATCGCCTTCACCGGCGGTTTCCATGGCCGCACTCTGGCGGCGGCCTCCATGACCACCTCCACCACCAAGGTCCGCAGCGGCTGGCAGCCACTGATGGCCGGCGTCTGCTTCAGCCCCTTCCCTCATAGCTACCGCTATGGCTGGAGCGAGGACGACACCGTGGATTTCTGCCTCCAGGAGCTGGACCACCTGTTCCTGACCCAGTCGGCGCCGGCGGACACCGCCGCCATGATCATCGAGCCGGTGCAGGGCGAATACGGCTACTACCCGGCCACGCGGCGCTTCATGCAGGGCTTGCGCGAGCGCTGCGACAAGCACGGCATTCTGCTGATCGCCGATGAGATCCAGGCCGGCTACGGGCGCACCGGTCGCTTCTGGAGCCATCAGCACTACGATGTGCAACCGGACGTGCTGGTCACCGCCAAGGGCCTGGCCAGCGGTTACCCGCTGTCCGCCGTGGCCGCTGGTCGCGCCCTGATGGCCGAGGGCTGGCCCGGTTCCCAGGGCGGTACCTACGGCGCCAACGCGGTGGCCTGCGCCGCCGCCCTGGCCACCCTGGACGTGATCGAGGAGGAGGATCTGGTGGCCCACGCCGCCGGTGAGGGCGACTACCTGCGCCAACGGCTGGAGGCGCTGCGCGGGCGTTATCAGTGTATCGACGAGGTGCGCGGCCTGGGGCTGATGCTGGGCCTGGAGATCGTCAAGGCTCCCGGGCAGGCCGATGGCGAGCGTGCCGGCGCCCTGCTCAAGGCCTGTGAAAGCAGCGGTTTGCTGCTGCTGCGTTGCGGCACCCACGGCCAGGTAGTGCGCTGGTTGCCGCCGCTCACCGCCAGCCGAAGGGAAATCGACCGGGCGGTGGATCTGTTCCAGGACGCGCTGGAGGAAACGGCATGAAGGAAGCCCGCGTGACCGTTCTTCTGGCTCCGGACGAGCCGCCATTGCCCGGCCTGGAAGCGCTAAGGTACCAGGCCCGGGTGCGCCAGCTGCAAGGTGACGAAGGACTCGCGGAGGCGCTCGCCGACACTGACGTGCTGGTGGTCACGGATTTCCGCGTGGACGCTCTGCAGGCGGCCTGGCCGGACCCGTGTCCGATCCAGTGGGTGCATGCCACCAGTGCCGGGGTCGACGCCCTGATGATTCCTCCGATTCGCGACGGCGGCTTCCCGGTGACCAACGCCGCCGGAGTATTCGACCGGGGCATCGCCGAATACGTGCTGGGCGCGGTTCTGATGTTCGCCAAGGGCACCCTTACCAACCTGGCACTGCAACGGCAGCACCGCTGGCTACACCGGGAAACGGCGCTGATCCGCGACCAGCGCGCTCTGGTGGTGGGCGCCGGGTCCATCGGGACCTACGTGGCCAACATGCTGGGCGCCATGGGCATGGAAGTGATGGGCACCGCCCGACGCGCCCGACCGGACGCCGCCTTCGAGTACGTGTATGCCCAGGAAGACCTCCCCGACCTGCTTGGTTACGCGGACTACGTGATCGTCACCGCGCCGCTGACACCGGAAACCGAGGGATTGTTCGACGACCACCACTTCGGGCTCATGAAGCCTGGCGCCGCCTTCATCAACGTGGGGCGTGGCGCCATCGTGCAAACCGACGCCCTGCTGCGCGCCCTGGACGGCCCCCTGGGCGGCGCCGCCCTGGACGTGTTCGAGCAAGAGCCATTGCCCGAGGGGCACCCGCTCTGGGACCGTTCCGACGTGATGATCTCCGCCCATATGGCCGGCGATTTCATCGGCTGGCGTCAGGCCCTGGGCAAGCAGTTCACGGACAACTTCAACCGCTGGCGACTCGGCGAGCCGCTGGCCAATCCGGTGGACACGGCGCGGGGTTATGGACGCCGTTGAAGAAGGAGGAAAGCCATGGCCGATGAAATCAGGATGCTCACCGCCACCGCCCTGAAAAGGGCCTTCGAAAGCGGCGACCTGTCGCCGGTGGAGGTCGCGGCCACCCTGCTCGACCACGTACAGCATCACGACCACGCCATCAACGCCTGGTGTCTGATTGATCGCGATACCACCCTGGCCGAGGCCGGCGCCGCCGAGCAGCGCTACCGCCGGGGGGAACCCCGCGGGCTGCTGGACGGCATCCCGGTGGCGGTGAAGGATGTCTTCCTGACGCCGATGTGGCCCACCGTCAAAGGCTCGCGCACCATCGACCCGGAGAGCACCCTGAACAAGCGCTCGCCGGCGGTGGCGGCCCTGGAGCGGCACGGCTATGTGCCCCTGGGCAAGACCACCACGCCGGAGTTCGGCTGGAAGGGCATCACCGACAGCCCTCTGTGCGGCCCCACCAACAACCCCTGGAACCCGGAAAAGACCGCCGGCGGCTCCAGCGGCGGCTCGGCGGCGGCGGTGTCGGCGTGCATGGCGCCGCTGGCCCTGGGCACCGACGCTGGCGGCTCGATCCGTATCCCCGCCGCGTTCTGCGGCATCGTCGGCCACAAGCCCACCTTCGGCGAAGTGCCGCACTGGCCGGCCAGCCCGTTCGGCACCCTGGCCCACGCCGGGCCCATGACCCGTACGGTGGAAGACTGCGCGCTGATGATGCAGGTGCTCACCGAAGCGGACCCGCGCGACGCCCAGGCGGCGCCGCGCCGCAACGTGGATTATCTGGGCGCGCTCCAGGGCGACCTGAGCGGCCTGCGGATCGCTTACAGCAACAATCTTGGCTATGTGGACGTGGACCCGGAGATCGAACGCGCCACCGCCGAGGCGCTGGCGGTATTCCGGGATCTGGGCGCCACCGTGGTGGAGGTGGACCCGGGGTTCAGCAACCCGCTGGCCGCCTTCGGCCACCTGTTCTACGGGGGCGCCGCCAACGCCTGCCGGGATCTGGGCCCGCGCAAGCGCGAGCTGATGGACCCGGCTCTGGTTCAGGTGGTGGAAAAGGCGGAGAAGCTGTCCATGCTTGACTACCTGGCGGCGGTCAATGAGCGCATGGCGCTGTCGGAACGGATGGCGGTGTTTCATCAGAAGTACGATCTGCTGGTCACTCCGACGCTGCCGATCACCGCTTTCGACACCAACCGGGAAGTGCCGCGGGACTGGCCCAATACCCGTTGGCCCACCTGGACCCCGTTCACCTACCCGTTCAACATGACCGGCCAGCCGGCCCTGTCGGTGCCCGTGGGGCGCGCCAGCGACGGCCTGCCCATGGGGCTGCAACTCGTCGGGCGCCGCTTCCAGGACGAGTTGGTGCTCAAGGCCGGCCACCTGTTCGAACAGGCCCGCCCGTTCACCGAGCGCCCGGATCTGGCGCTCGCCGGCATGGAGGCGTGATCATGAGCAACATCAACCTGGACACGGATTTCTACGAAACCGAGGACCCGATCTGGAACCCGGCGCTGCTCACCATTCCGGTGCCGGGCATTCGCCGCATGGTGAACCTGGCATCGACCATGGACGACGTGATCCACCTGTCGATCGGCCAGCCGGATCTGAAACCGCCGGAGCACGTGGTGCAGGCGACGGTGGACGCCCTGCAGGCCGGGCAGACCGGCTACACCATGGACGCCGGCCTGCCGGAGCTGCTGGAAGCGCTGGCCGAATATTACGGCGAGCGCTACCACCGCACCCTGGTGCCGGAAAACATCATGATCACCACCGGCGCCACCGAGGCCATCTATCTTGCGCTCACCGCCACCTCGGCGCCGGGCCGGGAATTCATCGTGCCGGAGCCGTCGTTCATGCTGTACGCGCCGCTCATTCGCATGAACGGCGGCGTGGTGAAGAGCATCCCCACCCGGGCGGAAAACCAGCACCAGCTCGATCCCCAGGAAGTGATCGACGCCATCGACGCCAATACCTACGCCATCGTGCTCAACTCGCCGAGCAACCCCACCGGCACCGTCTACCCCCGGGAAACCATTGAGGCGATCGTGCAGGAGGCGGCCTACCGGGGCGTCTATGTGATCAGCGACGAGGTCTACGATCACCTAATCTACGACGGCAAGGAATATCCCAGCGTGCTGTCCTGCTGCTCGGACCTGGACCACGTCATGGTGATCTCCAGTTTCTCCAAGACATTCAGCATGGCGGGCATGCGCATTGGCTGGCTGATGGCCAGCCAGGGGGCGATCAAGAAACTCCGGCGCTATCACATGTTCACCACCACGGTGGCGAACACGCCCTGCCAGTGGGCCGGGGTGGCGGCGCTGCGCGGCGACCGGGGCTTTATCGACCGGATGCTGGAGGAATACCAGCGTCGCCGCGATCGCCTGGTGGAGCTGGTCAAACAGACGCCCCACCTGACCGGCTACCGGCCCGACGGCGCCTTCTACCTGTTCCCCTCCCTGCCAGAGGGGGTCAACGGCGGCAACGTGGCGTTGAAACTGCTGCGCGAAACCGGAGTGTGCACGGTCGCCGGGGAGACCTTCGGGGACAGTTGCTCGAACTCGCTGCGGATCAGCTACTCCACCTCGCTGGATCAGATCGAGGCCGCCTTCGAGCGCATCATTCCATGGATGGAAAAGCAGGACTGGTAGCAACACCCCAAAACGCAGGAGCGGCTTCAGCCGCGATCTGATTTACCGGTGATCGCGGCTGAAGCCACTCCTACGACGACGGGGCTTGGCGGGCGCCGCCCTCAAGGCATTTCGTCGATTTCTTCTTTCTCGGGCTCCAGGAAGTCATCCTTGGAAACGCCCAGGGTGAACAGCAGGTTCGCCACCACGTAAATGGACGAGTAGGTACCCACGAAGATCCCCACCAGCAGCGCCTCGGAGAAGGCGCGCATCACTTCACCGCCGAAGAAGAACAGCGCCACCAGCACCAGCATGGTGGTAAAGGAAGTGTTGATGGTACGGCTCAGGGTCTCACTGATGGCACCGTTGACGATCACGTGCGGGTCGGTTTCCCGGGTGTTGCGGAAATTCTCGCGAATCCGGTCGGCAACCACGATGGAGTCGTTCAGCGAGTAACCGATCAGCGCCAGCACCGCCGCCAGCACCGTCAGATCGAACGGCCAGCGCACCAGGGAAAACAGACCCAGTACGATGATCACGTCGTGCAGCAGGGCCGCCACGGTAGCGATGCCGAACTTGTTGCTGAACCGGAACCAGACGTACACCAGCATCAGGCCCAGGGCCATGAGCATGGCCAGACCGGACTGATCACGCAGTTCGTCGCCCACCTGCGGCCCGACGAATTCCACCTGCTTGAGTTCCAGGTCGTCAATGCCGGCGGACAGGATCCGGTAGACATTCTGACCGACCTGATCAGCTTCCATGCCGTCCTGGGGGCCGACCCGGACACTGATGTCACGGGTGGAACCATACTGCTGCACCACCGCATCATCGAAGCCGGCTTGTTCCAGATCCTCGCGCACCTGCGCGATATCGATATCATCCGCCGCTTCCACCACCACGGTGGTGCCACCGGTGAAATCCAGGCCCAGGTTCAGGCCACGGGTGGCGAGCAGAATGATGGACGCCACCACCAGGCAGATCGACAAGGCACCCAGCACCTTGCGGATGCCCATGAAATTGATCGTTTTCGTAGGCGTAGGCATAGCCACCTCAGATGCTCAGTTTGGTCGGCGCCCGGGCGCCGCGACCGTAGGTCATTTCCACCATGGCGCGGGTACCCACGATGGCGGTGAACATGGACGACAGGATGCCGATGAACAGCGTCACGGCGAAGCCCTGTACCGAGCCGGTGCCGGCGGAGAACAGGATCACCGCCACGATCAGGGTGGTGATGTTGGCGTCCAGGATGGTGGTGAAGGCGCGGTTATAGCCTTCATCGATGGCTTCACGGGGCCGCCTGCCGTTGCGCAATTCCTCGCGGATGCGCTCATAGATCAGCACGTTGGCGTCCACCGCCATGCCCACGGTCAAGACGATGCCGGCGATGCCCGGCAACGTCAGGGTGGCGCCGGGGATCAGCGACATCACGCCGACGATGATCACCAGGTTCCCGAGCAGAGCGATGTTGGCGAAGACGCCGAACATCTTGTACCAGAGCAGCATGAACACCAGCACCAGGCCCATGCCCAGCGCCATGGATTTGAGCCCCGCCTCAATGTTCTCGCGGCCCAGGCTCGGCCCCACGGTACGTTCCTCGACGATGGTCACCGGTGCCGCCAGGGAACCGGCGCGCAGCAGCAGGGCCAGTTCCGAAGCCTCCGCCGGACTGTCCAGGCCGGTGATCCGGAAACGGCTGCCCAGGGTATCCTGGATGGTGGCCACGTTGATCACGTAGCGCTCGGTGGTGCTTTGCGGCACCTGACTGCGCTCGCCGTCCTCGCCCTCCACCGTCTTCATCTCGGTCTTGGTTTCGATGAACAGCACCGCCATGGGGTTGCCCACGTTCTTGGCGGTGATCCGCTGCATGCTGCGCGCGCCGGTGGAATCCAGCTCCACGTTCACCTGCGGCTGACCGCTTTGCTGATCAAAGCCCATGCGCGCGTTGGTCACCTGATCACCGGTGGCGATCTTGGACTTCTCCAGAATCACCGGCCGGTTGCCCTGATCCTTGAACGGGAAGATCTCGGTGCCCGGCGGCGCGATACCGGTGGCCGCCCGTTGGGAAGAGTACTGATCCGCCACCAGGCGGAATTCCAGGGTCGCGGTGCGGCCCAGGATACGGCGCGCCTGGGCGGCGTCCTGGACGCCCGGCAACTGCACCACGATGCGGTCGGCGCCCTGGCGTTGCACCACCGCTTCGGCCACGCCCAGCTCGTTGACCCGGTTGTTGAGTGCGGTGCGGTTCTGTTCCACCGCGTAGTCCTGCAACTCCTCCAGGGTGGAGGCATTGAGCGTCAGAGTCAGGCGCGGCTGTTCCCCGGCCTGCGACAGCGTGAACTCCGGCAGCGCGGTGCGCAGCGGCGAACGGGCGGCGTCGGCGGCCACCTGATCGTCGAAGGTGGCCACCAGGGTACGGCCTTCGACGGCCACGTCCCGGTAGCGGATGCCCTCGTCGCGCAGCGCCATCTTGGCCTGTCCGGACCAGGCGTCCATGCGCTGGCGGATCACCGTTTCCATGTCCACCTGCAGCAGGAAATGCACGCCGCCGCGCAAATCCAGGCCCAGGTTCATGGGGGACGCCCCCAGCGCGCGCAGCCACTGCGGCGTGGTCGGCGCCAGATTCAGGGCCACCACATAGTCGTCGCCGAGCTGCTCGGAGAGCAGATCCTTGGCGCGCAGCTGGGCGTCGGTGCTGTCCAGGCGCACCATCCAGGTGGTGTTGACGTCCTCGCCATCACCGTGGGACAGACCCGCCTGATCCAGGGTCTCCATCACCTGCCGTCGCACGCTGGCGGGCACTTCCTCGCCGGCGCCATCGGCGCTGATCTGAATGGCTGGCACGTCCGGGAAGGCGTTGGGCAGGGCATAGAGACCGCACGCCAGGAGCACGGCCAGGAGCAGGAAGAATTTCCAGCGTGGATAGCGGATCATAAGGCGTTACTTCAGATTGATTTGATGGTGCCCTTGGGCAGCGTGGCCTGGACACTCTGTTTTTGCAGTTTGATTTCCAGGTTGTTGCTGATCTCCAGCACCACGAAGTCGTCGGTGACCTTGGTGACGCGGCCCACGATGCCGCCGCTGGTGATCACTTCGTCGCCCTTGCTCAGAGCCTGCACCAGGTTCTTGTGTTCCTTGGCGCGTTTTTGCTGCGGACGGATCAGGAAGAAGTAGAACACCACCACCATTACCACCAGCATGATCAGTTCGATGCCACCACCACCGGGCGCGGCACCGCCGCCGGTCTGGGCGTGCGCGGGAGAAATCAACCAATTCATTACGTTACTCCACGTTATCGTCGTTAAAGCGCGGGTACGGGACGGCCCAGGGCCGCGTAGAAGTCACTTATGAAGGCGCTCAATGTACCCGCTTCGATAGCCCCCCGCAATCCAGCCATCAGGCGCTGGTAATAGCGCAGATTGTGGATGGTGTTGAGCTGTGAGCCGAGCATTTCGTTGCAGCGTTCCAGATGGTGCAGATAGCTGCGCGAGAAGTGCCGGCAGGTATAACAGTCGCAGTCTTCTTCAAGAGGCCCCAGGTCGTGCCGATGCCGCGCGTTGCGAATCTTGATCACCCCCTCGGCGGTGAACAGATGGCCATTGCGGGCGTTGCGGGTAGGCATCACGCAATCGAACATGTCCACGCCCCGGCGCACCGCTTCAACGATGTCCTCCGGGCGCCCCACCCCCATCAGGTACCGGGGACGCTCGCCGGGCATGTGCGGCGTCAATTCACCCAGGGTGCGAAGCATTTCTTCCTGGGGTTCGCCGACGCTGAGCCCGCCGATGGCATAGCCATCGAAGCCAATATCCACCAGCCCGGCCAGGGATTCCTGGCGCAGGGCATCGTACATCCCGCCCTGTACGATGCCGAAACAGGCCGCATCGTTCCCGAGATCGTCGAAATGGGCCCGTTTGGACCGCTCCGCCCAACGCAGCGACAGCCGCATGGAGTCCGCCGCTTGCTTCTCGGTGGCGGGGAACGGGGTGCATTCGTCGAAGATCATGCAGATATCACTGCCGAGATCGCGCTGTACGCGCATGGCGATTTCCGGGCTCAGCTCGATGCGGTCACCGTTCACCGGGCTCTGGAACACCACGCCCTGCTCGGAGATCTTGCGCAACGCGCCCAGGCTGAACACCTGGAACCCACCGGAGTCGGTCAGAATCGGTTTGTCCCACTGCATGAAGCCGTGCAAGCCGCCGTGGGCGCTCACTACCTCGGTGCCCGGGCGCAGCATCAGGTGGAAGGTATTGCCCAGGCAGATCTCGGCGCCGATGTCCGCCAGATCCCGGGGCAGCATGGCCTTGACCGTGCCGTAGGTACCCACCGGCATGAACGCCGGCGTCTCCACGGTGCCGCGCGGGAAGGAAAGCCGCCCACGGCGGGCGCGACCGTCGCTGGCCAGGTGCTGAAATGTCATTCGGGACATGGAAAACCTCGCTGAACGCCAGACGCTCGACGCCGGACGCAAAGATCAACTGACAGGCCGCGATTCATTTTTGGGCGCCCGACATAGAGCATCCAGCCTCTGGCGCTCTTTCAATAAACATGGCGTCACCGTAACTGAAGAAGCGGTAGCGCTCGCGCACCGCCTCCTGGTAAGCCGCCAGCACCCGGTCACGGCCGGCGAAGGCGCTGATCAGCATCAGTAACGTGGAACGGGGCAGATGGAAATTGGTGACCAGGGCGTCCACCTGGCGGAAGCGGTAACCCGGGTAGATGAAGATGTCGGTTTCCGCCTCGCCGGGGCGCAGGCCGCCCTCCGGCGAAGCGGCCTCCAGCGCACGCAAGGCGGTGGTGCCCACCGCCACCACGCGACCGCCCCGGGCCCGGGCCGCCGCCACCTGCTCCACCAGCGCCTCGGGAATGCGGAAACGCTCGCTGTGCATATGGTGGTCTTCCACCCGGTCCACGCGCACCGGCTGAAAGGTGCCGGCGCCCACGTGCAGGGTGGCGAAGCCGGCGTCCACGCCCTGTTCGCGGAGCTGGTCCAGGAACGGCTCATCAAAATGCAGGCCGGCGGTGGGCGCGGCCACCGCTCCCGGCTCGCGGGCGTAAACGGTCTGGTAACGCTCCAGGTCCGCCGCCTCGTCGGGCCGGTCAATATAGGGAGGCAAAGGCACATGACCGACCCGTTCCAGGGCCTCCAGCACCGACTCGCAGCCGGTGAACAACAGATGGAACAGCTCGCCCCGCCGGCCCCGTACCTCGGCGGCCAGGCCCTCGTCGAAATGCAGCCAGCCACCGGGCTTGGGCGATTTGGAAGCGCGCACATGGGCGAGCGCCTCGTGGCCGTCCAGCAACCGCTCGATCAGCACCTCGACCCGGCCGCCGCTGTCCTTTTGCCCGAACAGCCGGGCCGGAATCACCCGGGTATCGTTGAACACCAGCAGATCTCCGGGACGCAGATGGCCGGCCAGATCCGGGAAACGCCGGTGGGCGATGCCGGCACCGGTAAGCGCCAGCAATCGGGCGTCGCGGCGCTGCTGGGGGGGATGCCGGGCAATCAGGTCGTCGGGCAAATCGAAGTCGAAGTCATCCACGCGCATGGCGAGCCCTACCCTTTACGTGACGCCTTGGTGCCCTTGGGCAGCACCACGGTAGCGGTGAGCGACAGACGGTCGTGCAGGGTCTGATGGGGATGCACCAGCGCCACCAGGTAACCGGCGCCCAGCAGCAGCCAGGACAGGCCGGCGGCGGCGAAACGCGCCACCGTCTGCCAGAGACGCAAGGGGCCGCCGCGATAATCGCGTACCTGCAGGCGCCAGGCGCGCATGCCCAGGGTCTGGCCGCCATGCAGCCAGAACCAGGCATAAAAGGCCCAGGTCTCGATCAGCAGCAGCGGAAACAGCACCCCCTTGAGAATCACCGGATCGGCGCGGGTCACGCCGTTGATGTCCTGGGTGGGCAGACCGCTGTGGTTATAGAGGATCACGAACAGCCCGGCACTGACGAACCACAACGCCAGCACCAGAAAGCCGTCGTAGACCAGGGCCATCAGGCGTTTGAACAGACCGGCGGGTTTCGCGTCTTCGGGCATGGGCTGGGCGCAACTGTCGGAAACAATGGAGCCCGCGCGGGGCGGGCTCTCGGGGACCGTGAACGGTCTTGAATCTGGTACCAGAGGCCGGACTTGAACCGGCACGGGTTTTACCCCAACGGATTTTGAATCCGTCGTGTCTACCAATTCCACCACTCTGGCTTTGGCGGGCGATCCGCCCGCGCGGGTCGCCCAGGGCCGCGAGTATACCAAGGCGCGGCCCGATTGCCAGCGGCGAGCGTCAACGCACCCGCGCCAGCATCCATATTCCCAGGATCACGCACAGTAAAGGCGGCAGCCCGGCGGCGATCAGGGGGTCGGTACGGAACACCAGGGACAGGTGACCAAAGAACTGCTGTCCGTAGTGGAAGGTCAGGCCGGCGACGATGCCCGCCGCCATGCGCAGCCCCATGGTCACCTCGCGCAGAGGGCCGAACACAAAGGAAATGGCGATCAGCACCATGCCGATGGTGGCCGCCGGCATCAGCAGCTTCTGCCAGAAGGCCAGCAGGTAATCGGCGCTTTCCAGGCCCTGCTGGCGCAGGTAGCTGGCATAGCTCCACAGTTTGCTCATCGCCAGGCGGCCGGGCTCCAGCACCACCACGCTGAGCAGTTGCGGCGTGAGGCTGGTGTGCCACTCGCCGCCGCGCTGGCTGAAGGTCTCCGTGCCTTTGTCGGTGAAGCGGGTGCCCTGGATGTTCTCCAGGGACCAGTGGTCGCCCTGATAGATGGCGCGCTCGGCGAACTGGCTTTGCGCCAGGGTGTGGTTATCGGTAAAGCGGTAGCGGGTGAGACCGTAAAGCACGCCGTTGGGCTGCACCGTGTTGATATGGATGAACTCATCACCTTCCCGGTGCCAGAAGCCGTAGTCCGAGCGCAGCGCTTCACCACCTCCCTCCTGAAGGGAGCGATTGCTCTGCGCCACCTGCTCGGAATAAGGCGCCAGGTATTCGCCGACCAGCAGGGAAATCACCATCAGGAAGATCACCGGGCGCAGCACCATCCAGCTCACCCGCAGGGTGGAGACGCCGGCGGCGCGGATCACCGACAGCTCGCCGCTATTGGCCATCAGCCCCAGCCCGATCAAGGTGCCCAACAGGATCGCCATCGGCATGTATTCATGCACCCGGCGCGGCACCGTGGTGAGGATGAACTGCAGTGCCTGCAGGATCTGATAGTTACCACGCAGGAATTCCAGCTCGTAGATGAACCCGAACAAACAATCCAGCCCGACGATGATGGCGACGATGGCCAGGGACGGAATCAGCACCGCCCGCCAGAAATAGCCGTTGAGCAGCTTCATGAACGGGCCCTCCGGGAAAACAGGCGGCCACCGAAATACAGCATGAAGACGGCGAGCAACGCGATCACATGTATCCACAGCATGGAATAGAACCAGGGCCGCTCGCTACCGGGCACGGCGGCGATCCAGCTGCGCATGGTCAGCAACAGGCCGACATAGAGCATGTAGCCAAGCACCGCCGGGATCATGCGCAGGAAGCGGCCCTGGCGCGGATTGACCCGGGCCAGGGGGATCGCCGCCAGGCACATGATGGGCACGGTGAGCACCAGGGAGAGACGCCACTGCAGCTCCGCCCAGGCCTGATTGGTGCCTTCGTCGAGCAGCTCCACGGTGGTGCGCCCGCGCACTTCCGGCGGCCGGCTGCTGGAGCGCTCCTCGCCGATGCGCACCCGGGCCTGCTCGAAGGCCACCTCGCGATAATCCGCCTCGCCAGGCTTGCCCTGATACTGATAGCCATCCTCGAGCAGCAAATAACTGATGCCATCCTGCTGTTCCAGACGGCCACTACGCGCCCAAACGGTAAGCAGGCGCCCCGCCTCCTGGTCGGCGAAACTGGCGTCGGCGACGAACACGTTTTCCAGGTGCCCTTCCTCGCGGTTGAGGCTTTCCGCGTAGGTGGCGCGCTGGGCATCGCCGTCACCCTTGACGTGAAAACGGCCCGGCGTGAGCAGTTCCAGAGCGGAGCGCCCCTTCTGCTCCTCGAAGATGCGGTTTACCTCGGCGTCGCCATTGGGGGTCACGTAAAGGGCGAACAGGGCAATCACGCCCATCGCCACCAGCACCGGGGCGATGATGGAGCGCGCCACCCTGCCATCGCCCTGGCCACCGGCGCGCAACACCACCATCTCGTTGTCCATGTGCATGCGCCCGAGCACCAGCAGAATGGCGATGTACAGGCTTAGCGGCAGGATCATCTGCAGGAATTCCGGCAACCGGAACGCCATCACCAGAAACAGGGCGTCGGCGGCGATCTGGCCGGCCGCCGCTTCGGCCAAGTACTTGATAAAGCGACCACTGACCAGCACCATCACCAAAATGAAGGTGACCATCACCGTGGTCATGAAGATCTGACGATTGATATAGCGGTGTAGTATCAACGTTGGCCCTGTCCTGCACTCATCGAGTGCGGCATTGTAACTCAGGAGACAGCATGGAGTACGCCATCGGCCATTCGGCCTTGCCCAAATTACGGGTGGATTGCCTGATTTTACCTCTCGGCAGCGACACCACCCTGCCCGAGAGCCTGCCCGATGAGACCCGCGCGGCGGTGAAGGCGTTCATCAAGGCCGGTGATTTTTCCGGCGACAAGGGCCAGATGGCGTGGCTGCACCAGCCCGCCGGCCTGGCGGCGGCCCGCCTGCTGCTGGTGGGAACCGGCGCCAAGCCGCTGGACGGCCTTGCCTTCCAGAAACTGATCGGCCAGGTAAGCCGCGGCCTGCAAAAAGGGCCGGTGAAACATGCCGCCTGGGTGCTGGGCACTGTCACCGTGGAGCGTGATCTGGACTGGCAGGTACGCGAAGGCACCCGCGTGGCCGAGGAAGCCGCCTACCGGTTCGACCACTATCGCAGTAAGCCGCCCAAGGCGTCCAAGCTGAAGAAATGGACGTTCTGGCTGGCGGAACGCAATAACGGCCTGAAAAAGGCCGCCGCCACCGGCAAGGCCGTGGCCGAGGGCACCGCCCTGGCCAGGGATCTGGGCAACATGGCGCCCAACGACTGCCACCCGGATTATCTGGCCCAGTGTGCCCGGGACCTGGCCAAGCACTACGAGAAGCTGTCCGTTAAGGTGATCAGCTACGCCCAGGCCGAGAAGATGGGCATGGGCGCTTTCTGCGCCGTGGCCCGGGGCAGCGCCCGCAAGGGCTGCCTGATCGTGATGGATTACAAGGGCGCCGCTGGCAAGCCGGTTTCCCTGGTCGGCAAGGGCATCACCTTCGACACCGGTGGCATTTCCCTGAAGCCCGGCGCCACCATGGATGAGATGAAGTACGACATGGGCGGCGCCGCCAGCGTGTTCGGCAGCGTCAAGACGGTCTGCGAGCTGGGCCTGCCGATCCACCTGGTGGCCGTGGTGGCCGCCGCCGAGAACATGCCCGACGGCGAGGCCACGCGGCCCGGCGACATCGTCAAGACGCTGTCCGGCCAGACCGTGGAGATCCTCAACACCGACGCCGAGGGCCGGCTGGTGCTGTGTGACGCCCTCACCTACGTGCAACAGAAGCACAAGCCGCACACCGTGATCGACATCGCCACCCTCACCGGCGCCTGCGTGGTGGCACTGGGCGCCCATGCCCAGGCGGTGTACGCCAACGACGACGATCTCGGCGAGGCGCTGCTGGGCGCCGGCCAGGACACCGGCGACCGGGGCTGGCCCATGCCGCTGTGGGAGGACTACCAGAGCCAGTTGGACAGCCCCTTTGCCGATATGCAAAACATTGGCGGCCCCAAGGCCGGCTCGATCACCGCCGCCTGCTTCCTGCACCGCTTCGCCCGGGACGTGAAGTGGGCCCACCTGGACATCGCCGGCACCGCCTGGGTCAGCGGCGGCAAGGACAAGGGCGGCACCGGCCGGCCGGTGCCCATGCTGACCCGCTACCTGATGAATCTGGCGGACGGCAAGAAGAAGGGCTGAGGCCTTGACCGAGATCCTCTTCTACATCACCGACCGGGCCGGCGAGGGCGTGCAAACCGCCCTCGCCTGGCGCATCGCCGACAAGGCCTGGCGTCAATCCCACCGGATTTACATCCATTGCGGCGACGCCGAGCACGCCCGGGCGGTGGACGAGGCGTTCTGGCGCCAGCCGGCCACCGGCTTCCTGCCCCATGAGCCCGCCGGGCCCGATGCCGCCTCCCCGGTGGTGGTGGGCCATGGCGACGATCCCGGCGACCACCATGACGTGCTGATCAACCTGGCGCCGGCGGTGCCGGACTTCGCCACCCGCTTCCAGCGGGTGGCGGAAATGATCACCGGCGACCCGGATTTGCGCGAGGCGGGCCGGGCCCGGTTTCGCTTCTACCGCGACCGGGGCTTCGATATCCAGAGCCACCGTCTGTGAAGCGCCCCCCGGCCGCCCGCAATGGGCGACGGGGCGCGCCCTCTTCGCTATAATTCGCCCTTCGTTTTTGACGGTGAAGACAGCGCAGACCATGGACAAGACCTACCAACCCGAGCGTATCGAGCAGGCCTGGTACAAGACCTGGGAAGAGGCGGGGCATTTCCGCCCCTCCGGCGAGGGCGAATCCTTTGCCATGGTGATCCCGCCACCCAACGTCACCGGCAGCCTGCACATGGGCCACGCCTTCCAGGACACCATCATGGATACCCTGGTGCGCTACCGGCGCATGCAGGGCCGCAACACCCTTTGGCAAGTGGGCACCGACCATGCCGGCATTGCCACCCAGATGGTGGTGGAGCGGCGTCTGGCCGGCGAAGGCACCAACCGCCACGAGCTGGGCCGCGAGAAATTCCTGGAAAAGGTCTGGGAATGGAAGGGCGAATCCGGCGGCACCATCACCCGCCAGCTGCGGCGCATGGGCGCCAGCGTGGACTGGAGCCGTGAGTGTTTCACCATGGACGAGGGCTTCTCCCGAGCGGTGCGCGAGGTGTTCGTGCGCCTGCACAAGGAAGGCCTGATCTACCGCGGCAAGCGGCTGGTTAACTGGGACCCGGCACTGCACACCGCGATTTCCGACCTGGAAGTGGAGAACCGGGAGGAGCAGGGCCACCTGTGGCACTTCCGCTACCCACTGGCGGACGGCTCGGGCCATCTGGTGGTGGCCACCACCCGCCCGGAAACCATGCTTGGCGACACCGCCGTGGCGGTGCATCCGGAAGATCCACGCTACAAGGACCTGGTCGGCCAGCACATCCGCCTGCCCCTGGCGGACCGGGAAATCCCCATCATCGCCGATGAGTACGTGGACCCGGACTTCGGCTCCGGCTGCGTCAAGATCACTCCGGCCCACGACTTCAATGACTATGAAGTGGGCAAGCGGCACGACCTGCCGATGATCAACCTGCTCACCGACGACGCCCACCTCAACGACAGCGTCCCCGAAGCCTACCGGGGCCTGGAACGCTTCGAGGCCCGCAAGCGGGTGGTGGACGACCTGGACGCCCTGGGCTTGCTGGAAAAAGTGGAAGACCACACCCTGCAGGTGCCGCGCGGCGACCGCTCCGGCGTGATCATCGAGCCCTATCTCACCGATCAGTGGTTCGTGGCCGTGGAAAGCCTGGCCAGGCCCGCCATCGAGGCGGTGGAGAACGGTTCCATCCAGTTCGTGCCCAAGAACTACGAAAACATGTATTTCTCCTGGATGCGCGATCTGCAGGACTGGTGCATCTCCCGGCAGCTCTGGTGGGGGCACCGCATTCCCGCCTGGTACGACGCCGATGGCAATATCTACGTGGGCCGCGACGAGACCGAAGTGCGCGCCGACAACGACCTGGGCGACACGCCGCTGACCCAGGACGAGGACGTACTGGACACCTGGTTCAGCTCCGCGTTGTGGACCTTCGCCACCCAGGGCTGGCCCGAGCAAACCGAGGATCTCAGGACCTTCCACCCCACCGACGTGCTGGTCACCGGCTTCGACATCATCTTCTTCTGGGTCGCCCGGATGATCATGATGACCCTCAAGTTCATGGATGAGGTGCCCTTCAAAACGGTGTACGTACACGGGCTGGTACGTGACTCCGAAGGCCAGAAGATGTCGAAGTCCAAGGGCAACGTGCTCGACCCCCTGGACCTGATCGACGGCATCGACCTGGATAGCCTGGTGGAAAAGCGCACCCGGGGCCTGATGCAGCCGCAGAAGGAAAAGCAGATTACCAAGCGCACTCACAAGGAATATCCGGATGGCATCAACGCCTACGGCACCGACGCGCTGCGCTTCACCTTCCTGTCGCTGGCCTCCACCGGCCGTGACATCAAGTGGGACATGGGCCGCATCGAGGGTTATCGCAACTTCTGCAACAAGATCTGGAACGCGGCCCGCTACGTACTGATGAACACCGAGGGCCAGGATTGCGGCCTGGACGGCGGCGCCGACGTGACCCTGTCCCTGGCGGATCGCTGGATCATCAGCGCCCTGCAGCGCGCCGAACGGGAAGTGGGCGAGGCCCTCGACCAATTCCGCTTTGACGTGGCCTCCCAGGCCGCCTATGAGTTTATCTGGAACGAGTACTGCGACTGGTATCTGGAATTGTCCAAACCGGTGCTCTACAGCGACGATTACAGCGAAGCGGAAAAGCGTGGCACCCGCCGTACCCTGGTGCGGGTGCTGGAAGCGATCCTGCGCATGGCGCATCCGTTCATGCCGTTCATCACCGAGGAAATCTGGCAGAAGGTAGCGCCGCTGGCCGGTCGCTCCGGCGACACCATCATGCGCCAGCCCTACCCGGCCGCCGATACCGGCCTGGTGGATTCCGAGGCGGAGAACGACATCGGCTGGATCAAGGCGGTGATCACCGCGGTGCGCAACATCCGTGGCGAGATGCGTATTCCCCCGGGCAAGGCCCTGGAGGTCTACCTGCACAACGGCAAGGACAGCGACCGGGCCCGCCTGGACGCCAACCACAATTTCCTGTGCCGGCTGGCCAGGCTGGAGTCCATCACCTGGCTGGCGCCGGAGGATTCCGCGCCGGCCTCCGCCACCGGTCTGGTGGGCGACATGGAGATCCTGGTGCCGATGGCCGGGCTGATCGACAAGAACGCCGAGATCGAACGACTCGGCAAGGAAATCGAAAAGCTGCGCAAGGAAGTGGGCCGCGGCGAAGGCAAGCTACGCAACCCCGACTTCGTGGACAAGGCGCCGGAAGCAGTGGTCAACAAGGAACGCGAGAAGCTTGATGACCACCGTTCCCAACTGGCTCGCCTGGAAGAGCAGTTGGAGAAGATCAAGTATCTGTGAGGCCGCCATGGACGCCAGCGACCCGCGCCGCGCGCGCATTCTGGCCAGTGCCCGGGATGTGTTCGCCCGGGAGGGGTTCCGACGGGCGGAGGTGAAAACCATCGCCTCCGCCGCCGGCGTGGGCAAGGCGACCATCTACCGCTTCTTCCAATCCAAGGATGCATTGCTGCTCACCGTGGTGGAGGAAAACCTGACCACGGTGCGTGATCTGGTGCTGCGCGAGTTGCTGTCCGCCGCGCCCCCGCTGACCCGCCTGGAGAACGTGTGCCGGGCGGTGGCGCGCTTCCTGGAACGCGAACGCGACTTCTCACGCCTGCTGATTCAGGAAGCCGGCGAATTTCTCGGCCCGATCCAACTGCGCTACCTGCGGCTGGTGGATGACAACCTGCCGGTGGCCGACGCCTTCTTCGAGGAACTGCGCCGGGAAGGCTACTTCGTGGAATTGCCCACCCGCGACACTCTCCTGATGATGGTCAACCTGCTGGTCGGCACCACCTATACCTGGGTGCTCACCGGCGAAGGGGAACTGGAGCGCCAGGCGCTCGCCTACATGAGGGTGCTGGTGCGCGGCCTGCGTGCCTCATGACGCCTACTCCTCCTCCTCGGAACGCTCCAGCAGCGCCACCGTGGCGTCGCCACCCAATAGCACCGCCTCGGAGATACCGACCATGGCGCGCTGGCATTGCGCCAGCCGCTCGGCGGAAAACTCGCCATCCTCGAAGATGTAAAGGGAATAATTCTCCAGAATCCACAGCATGGTGCGCATCACCAGGGGGTCCATGTCGCGCCCGGTAAGGCGGCCAATCTCCGCGGTGAGCACATCCGCCGCGATGCGTTGCGCCCGCGCCCGGTGTGGCGCCAGCGCGGAACCGGAAGCGCGTGCCTCTTCCATCATCAGCTTGATCACCGGGCCCATGCTGACGTGGTAATCAAAGTACACCTGCGTGGTGTTGCGGATGATTTCCTTGGCGGAACGGGACTGCCGCATCTCCTTGTGGAAATGCAGCAGCATATTGTCGATGAAGATTCGGTAGATGCTTTCCAGCACATCCATCTTGTTGCGGAAATACTTGTAGAAGGTACGGCGCGACACCTCCGCCGCATCCAGCAGGTGCTGCACGGTAGTGCGGTTCAGCCCTCGCTGGGCGAACACATGCATGGAGTGAATCAGAATCTCGGCGCGTGCCTGGGAGCGCTGGCCACCCTCTTCCTCCGCATGGGCTTCGAGCACCTGGTTGACCACCTGGCGTATGGCGTCGAGATCATCCGCTCCGCGTTGCATGTTACTTATCCCCTGGTTTTGTTTACCGGCCGGTAGCTTAACCAAGCCCGACCGGGGCGTAAACAAGGAGTTTATCAAGCGGCGAAAGCGTCCCCGTCGGCACCATCCCGGGCCCGTTTGCGACTTACCAGACGCTTCCAGACCTTTTCGTGGAAGTGGTAAGCCACCGTGTTCACGCACGGTTCCACCAGAGCGGTAGCGCCGCCGATGCGCCAGTCACCGGTCATCGCCCAGACCACCAGGAAAGCCACACTGATGTGCATAACGCCGAAACTGAGTGTCTTGATCATGGGGCACCTCCTCATTGTGTGGGCCACCAGGGAATATCTAAATGATATACATTCTCACCAATAGGTAAATGCGTCCTCTCTCTATTTTTTCAATAGGGCGGCACTATCAGAATCGCGGTACCGGTTAATTGTTGTAAAGGCGCCGGATTCCGAGGGTGCACCGGGCCCGGCTTGTCCGTACTCTGAGCCGGTCGGCGGCGGACGGACCGCGCCCAGGAAAAGGACCGAACATGGAGCGTAAAGCGCTTTTGATTCTGCACGGCAAGCAGGCCGCCAATCAGGCGGTGCGCAAAGCCGTGATGCAAAAGAGGAAGGACGGCTGGGACCTCGCCGTACGCGTCACCTGGGAGGGTGGTGACGCCGAACGTTACACCCAAGAAGCACTGGAGCGGGGCTATCGCACCATCATCGCCGGGGGCGGCGATGGCTCGGTGCGCGACATTACCCAGGCGCTGATGGCTTCCGGTAAAGAGGATCTCACCCTGGCGGTTATTCCGCTGGGAACCGCCAACGATCTGGCCTCCGCCGCCGGCATCCCGGAAGACCCGGCGGAGGCCCTCGCCTTGCTCGACCGACCGCCCACGGCGGTGGACGTCATCCAGGTCAACGACAGCTATTTTCTCAACATGGCCACCGGCGGCTTCGGCACCGAAGTCACCACCCAGACCTCCGAGGACCTCAAGGAACTGCTCGGCGGCGCCGCCTACCTGCTCACCGGGCTGACCCGTTTCGCCGAGGTACGACCCGCCGAGGGTGAGTTCGAGGGACCGGACTTCCACTGGCAAGGCGAGTTTCTCGCGCTCGGTATCGGTAACAGCCGCCAGGCCGGCGGTGGACAACGCCTGTGCCCCGAAGCGTTGATCGACGACGGCCTCATGGACGTCGCCATCCTCCCCTCCGAGGTGGATCTGCTGGCCAGCGTGCGAGGGTTGTTCCGCAGTGGTGACAACGGCGGCAAGGAAGGGCTGTTCGAACGCGCCCGACTGGACCGGCTCACCATCCGCACCCCCGAGCCCATGCATCTGAATCTGGATGGTGAACCCCTTGAGGACACCGAATTCGAGTTAAAGGTACTGCCCCGGGCATTGCAGCTGGTGCTGCCAAAGAACAGCGACTTGCTGTCCTGAGTGCACCTCTCCGTGGACCGGCGGTTCCCGCCGCCGGCCACGCTCTCTACCTCCCCTTCTCTTCTTTCTCCACGTCCGCCTTCTGGGCCAATGCCGCCACCTGTACGTTCAGTGCGTTGGTGGAGATAAGCACCTCCCACAGCGAGAAGATCAGCGACAGGGACAGCGAGATCAGGCTGGCTCCGAACAGCACCACCCCGGCCAACTCCAGATGCAGATACAACCCGAACATGGACAGAGTGCACAGCAGGAAACTGAGTACGCCGGCCACCTGCATGTGCTTGGTCAGTACCACGCGCTTGTGGAGGAGTTCAATCTGGCGGGTGGCCACCTCCTGATGGTGGGTTTTCTCCTCATCGGCCAGTTTGCGGATGATCTGGGAGAGCACCAGGAAGCGGTTGGTGTAGGCCAACAGGAGCAGGGAGATGGCGGGGAACAGCAGGGCCGGGGTGGTGAGGGTCATTGATGGCTCTTGGGTTGGGGTTGTTGATGGTTTGGGGGACTGTAGCGGATGTGGGGGGTGTTTGTCGTCTGGTTGGGGTTGGGTGGGGTGAAGGGTTTCTGGGATTGGGTGTTGGAATAGATGGGTTTCTGGGATTGGGTTGTGTTGGGGGGGGGTGTGAGAGAGGCTGCTGGGATTGGGTATTGGGTATTGGGTGGGGAGGTGTTG